>NZ_CP047953.1:0-2284343 GCF_014279855.1 Synechococcus sp. Minos11
GATTCCAGGCTGGGCCAAGGATTAGAACGTTTTCCCCGGCTTCCCCAGGCCCTATTACGGCTGTTTTATTAGTTCTTTTCTAAGAACAAAACCAATTCACTAGAAGAGAAGGTGGAACGCGTTGCAGATTCAGGCACCGTGTGGAAGCTTGGTATCGCTCGAGGCGGCATCGGATGAAATTGGTTTGCAGCCAAGCGGAGCTCAACGGCAGCCTGCAGTTGGTCAGTCGCGCCATTGCAGGGCGCCCCACTCACCCGGTGTTGGCCAACGTGTTGGTCACCGCGGATGCCGCTGCTGGCCGCATCAGCCTCACGGGCTTTGATTTGAGCCTGGGGATTCAGACGAGCTTTGCCGCTGTTGTCGAATCCAGTGGCGCCATCACCCTGCCCGCCAAGCTGTTCACCGATATCGTCAGCCGCCTACCAGCCGATGGTCCGCTGACCCTGGCTTGCCCCGAAGGTGAGGAGCAGACCGAGCTTTCGGCTCTCACCGGCAGCTATCAAATGCGTGGCTTATCGGCGGAGGATTTCCCCGATTTGCCTTTGGCTCAAAACGGGCAGCCCCTGCTGCTCAGTGGAGAAGCCTTCGCCGAAGGCCTACGCAGCACCTTGTTCGCCAGCAGTGGTGATGAGTCCAAGCAAATCCTCACCGGCATTCATCTGAAGGTGGAAGACGGTGGTTTGGAGTTTGCGGCAACCGATGGTCACCGTTTGGCCGTGCGCCGCAATGGGGCTGGCGGTCAAGAGGGTGCTGAATCCTTTGCCGTCACCGTGCCGGCACGGTCGTTGCGTGAGTTGGAGCGGCTGCTGTCTGCCCGCCCCTCGGAAGAATCAATCAGCCTGTTCTGTGATCGCGGCCAGGTGGTGTTTTTGTGGGCTGATCAAGTGCTCACCAGTCGCACCCTGGAGGGCACTTACCCCAATTACGGCCAGCTGATCCCTGAGAGCTTTGCTCGCACCATCGGCCTGGAGCGCAAGCCGTTCATTGCCGCCCTGGAACGCATTGCGGTGCTGGCTGATCAACACAACAACGTGGTCAAACTCACCGCTGATCCAGCCACTGGTCAGCTGCAGCTCAGTGCTGATGCGTTGGATGTGGGCAGTGGTTCGGAATCCCTGGCGGCTCAAATCAATGGCGAGGAGATCGCCATGGCCTTCAACGTGCGTTACCTGCTGGAAGGGCTTAAAGCCATGGCCGATGCAACCGTGCGCCTCAACCTCAACAGCCCCACCAGTCCGGCTGTGCTGTCCGCTGATGAAGATGGCGAGGCCGGTTTCACGTATCTGGTGATGCCCGTTCAGATCCGGAGCTGAATGCCGCTTCCCCGCCAGATCTTGATCAGTGAGCTGTTGCGCTCACGCTTGCGGGATGAGTTGGGGCAAGACCTGGGTGTTGGTCATCAGGTCTGGATGCATCCCCCGTGCCATCGCTTGCTGGGCTGGAGTTCGCGTCCGTCGGCCTTTGGCCCGCGGCGCTCGGTGTGGCGTCTCGATCAACTGGTGGATTGGTTGGAGGGGCAAGTGGAGGTGGAGGGAGAGCCCGCCGACACCGAACAGCCCACCTTGGATTTGCTGCCCACCTTGATGGAGGCCACCCTGCTGGGTCAGCAGCAGCAGCCCCTAGGCCGTCTGGTGGATGCGGTGGTTGATGTGCAGAGCGGACGCATCAATCACTACCTGGTGGCCCGAAGTGATCCCCGTTTGCCTGGCAGTAGCCGGTGGCGGTTGGAACCCGATCGCTTGATCGATCAACAGCCGGGGCAAGTGCAGGCTGCCTTGCAGGAGCTCGATGATCTCCCCTTGGATCGCGCCAGCATCCGTCAGCAGATGCTGCGCCGTAGCCGTCAAATTCGCGATCAAGTTCCCGACTCTTTTGATGACTTCGAGGGGCGCTTGCGTTCCTTTGGCCAGCGCCTCTGGGATGGCGGTGAGGATCTAATCGAGCGTTGGCGCGATGAGGAACCGCCCGTTGATGAGCGCCGCAGCCGTCCGCGTAGCCGCGATTGGGATGATCCCGACGATGGCGAGGATCCTTGGATCTGAGCTCATTCAGACTGGAGGCTGTCTAGATGGCTCAGCGCCTTGGCTTCCACCCCTGCTTCCGGTGCCCCAGCCTTTGATCAAGCGCCGCCAGCCATTGCTGCGCAGGTCAAACAAGAGGGTCTGACACCAGAGGATTACAACGAGATCGTGCGGCGTCTGGGGCGTCACCCCAACCGAGCAGAGCTGGGCATGTTCGGGGTGATGTGGTCGGAGCATTGCTGTTACCGCAACTCCCGCCCGCTGCTGGGGCAATTCCCCACCGAGGGACCACGAATCTTGGTGGGTCCAGGGGAGAACGCTGGTGTTGTTGATCTGGGTGAAGGCCATCGTTTGGCCTTCAAGATCGAAAGCCACAACCACCCCTCAGCGGTGGAGCCCTTTCAAGGGGCGGCCACCGGCGTGGGCGGGATCCTGCGCGACATTTTCACCATGGGTGCTCGCCCCATGGCCCTGCTCAACGCTTTGCGGTTTGGGCCTCTCGAGGAGTCCCGTAATGCCGGCTTGATGGAGGGCGTGGTGGCTGGCATCGCCCACTACGGCAATTGCGTGGGTGTGCCCACCGTTGCTGGTGAAGTGGCCTTTGACCCCAGCTACAGCGGCAACCCCTTGGTCAATGCCATGGCCTTGGGCTTGATGGAGACCGAAACGATCGTGCGATCGGGGGCCTCCGGTGTGGGAAATCCTGTGGTGTATGTGGGCAGCACCACCGGCCGCGACGGCATGGGGGGCGCCAGCTTTGCGAGCGCTGAGCTCAGTGAGGACAGCCTCGACGACCGCCCGGCCGTGCAGGTGGGTGATCCCTTTTTGGAGAAGGGCTTGATCGAGGCCTGCCTCGAGGCTTTCCAAAGTGGTGATGTGGTGGCTGCCCAAGACATGGGTGCCGCCGGGCTGACCTGCAGTTGCGCGGAGATGGCCGCCAAGGGCGATCTCGGCATTGAGCTCGATCTCGACCGGGTTCCAGCCCGGGAAACCGGGATGACGGCCTACGAATTCCTGCTCTCGGAATCCCAGGAGCGGATGCTGTTTGTGGTGCAAGCAGGCCGCGAAGAACCTCTGATGCAGCGCTTCCGGCGCTGGGGGTTGCAGGCTGCTGTGGTCGGCCGGGTGTTGGAAGAACCGGTGGTGCGCGTGCTCCAGAACGGCGCGGTGGCTGCGGAGGTTCCCTCCCGGGCCCTGGCTGAAGACACGCCGATTAATCGCCGTGAACTGCTCAGCGAACCTCCCGCTGTGGTGCAACAGCACTGGCAGTGGCAGGAGACTTCATTGCCGGCGCTGGCTGCAGAGGCTGTGGAGCCCACCCTGCTGCAGCTTTTGGATGATCCAACCATTGCCAGCAAGCGCTGGGTGTGGCGTCAGTACGACCATCAAGTGCAGGCCAACACGGTGGTGAGACCGGGTGGCGCTGATGCTGCGGTGTTGCGGTTGCGCTCCCAGCAGGAGCATGACCCGCTGTCGTCGAACCAGCGGGGTGTGGCGGCCACCGTGGATTGCCCCAACCGTTGGGTCGCCCTCGATCCAGAGCGCGGTGGCATGGCTGCTGTGGCTGAAGCGGCCCGCAATCTCAGCTGCGTTGGCGCAGAACCGATTGCAGTCACTGACAACCTCAACTTCCCTTCGCCGGAAACGCCCACGGGCTATTGGCAGTTGGCTATGGCCTGCCGCGGCCTCTCGGAAGCCTGCCGGGTGCTGCAAACCCCGGTGACGGGAGGCAATGTCTCCCTCTACAACGACACCCGCCTGCCCGATGGCAGCATCCAACCAATCCAGCCCACACCGGTGGTGGGCATGGTTGGCCTGGTGGACAACATCAACACCTTGGTTGGCTTGGCTTGGCCCCAACCAGCACCGGGTGTTGCCGGGGATCACCTGGTGCTCTTGGGCTTGCCCCTGGACACACCCCAGGACGATGAACGGCTGGGTTTGGCGGGAAGCAGTTTTCTGCAGGTCTGCCATGGGCTGTGCACCGGACGGCCACCCCAGACGGATCTCGCGCTGGAGCAGCGGGTGCAGAAGGCCGTGCGCTCAGGGATTCGTGCTGGTCAGATCACTGCGGCCCACGATGTATCGGATGGGGGTTTGTTGGTGGCTGTGGCTGAAATGGCGATCGCTGCCGGTTGCGGCGTTCAACTGAGTGTCCCAAGTGCGGGACGCTTGGAGCGGTTGCTGTTTGCCGAAGGAGGGGCCCGCGTCGTGGTCAGCGTTCCTGAGGCCTCGTGGCCTGCGCTGCAAGCGGCGCTGCAGCAAGCGGGATGTCCGCTGCAGGCCTTGGGGCGTGTTCAGGCTGATCCTCAATTGCAGCTGCGCATTGGGGATCAAGACCTGCTGGACGTGGCGATCGATGCCTTGGCCCATGCCCACCAACAGGGCTTGCCGCGGCGTTTGGAGCAGCCGGCACTCGGGCACAATGGTTAACCAACCATGAAGGCCTCAGCTGCTGTGACCATTCAGTGGCCCGAACAATCCGGTGGGGCACCGGATCGGATGGAAGAGGCCTGTGGGGTCTTTGGCGTGTTGGCCTCTGGCCAGCAGGTCTCAAGCCTTTGTTATTTCGGGCTTTATGCCCTGCAGCACCGCGGCCAGGAAGCCGCTGGGATTGCTGTGTTTGAGGGCGATCGGGTTCGTCTTCACAAAGACATGGGCCTGGTGAGCCAGGTGTTTGATCAAGACGTGCTGGAGCGCATGCCCGGCGATTTAGCTGTCGGACATACCCGTTATTCCACAACCGGAAGTTCCCGGGTTTGCAACGCCCAGCCCCTGGTGTTGATGACCCGGTTGGGTCCCTTTGCCTTGGCCCACAACGGCAATTTGGTCAATGCCATGCAGCTGCGCGATCAGCTGCAACAGCAGGGTTGTCAGGCCACCGGCACCACCGATAGCGAGCTGATTGCGTTTGCTGTGCAGGCCCAGGTGGAGGCCGGTCTCGATTGGGATGAAGCGATCAAAGCGGCAGCCCGTCAGTGCCAAGGGGCCTTCAGCCTCGTGATCGGAACGCCTGATGCGCTCTATGGCCTGCGTGATGGCCATGGCTTGCGGCCCTTGGTGTTTGGTTCCCTGCCCGAGGCTGAGGTGGCCTCATGGGTGCTCAGCAGCGAATCCTGCGGCCTCGACATTGTTGGGGCCCGCTTCCACGACGATGTGGCCGCCGGCGAATTGGTGCGTTTCCACAGCGGTGAAGCCCAACCGTTCCGCAGCCGCTGGATTGAAGAAACCCCCAAGCTCTGTGTCTTTGAGCTGATCTACTTCGCGCGCCCCGACAGCCGCTTTTTTGGCGAATCCCTCTACAGCTACCGCAAGCGCATCGGCCAGCGGTTGGCCCAGGAGTCTCCGGTGGAAGCTGATCTCGTGATTGGTGTGCCCGATTCCGGGATCCCCGCGGCCATTGGTTACTCCCAAGCCAGTGGCATTCCCTTTGGCGATGGCTTGATCAAAAACCGCTATGTGGGCCGCACCTTCATTCAGCCCACCAAGGCGATGCGTGAGGCGGGCATTCGCGTCAAGCTCAACCCCTTGCCCGATGTTCTCGAGGGGCAGCGCATTGTTGTGATCGATGACTCGATCGTGCGGGGCACCACCAGCCGCAAGTTGGTGCAGGCTTTCCGTGATGCCGGTGCCAGTGAAGTGCACATGCGCATCAGTTCACCGCCCGTGACCCATCCATGCTTCTACGGAATCGACACCGATACCCAAGATCAGTTGATTGCTGCGCGCCTGGAGCTCGAGGAGATTGAAGCCCATCTCGGCGTGGATTCGCTGGCTTATCTCAGCCGTGAAGGCATGCTCCATTGCGCCCAAGAGCAAAGCGAGAATTTCTGCTCGGCTTGTTTTGACGGCAACTACCCGATTCCTGTGGAAGACGGCATGCGCAAGAGCAAGTTGATGCTGGAGCCAGCGGGGGTTGCGGCGGGTCTGAAGTCCTAGGTCGTTGCGTTAGCCGTCGATCAGGGGCAACAGCCGTTGCACGGTTTGGCCTTTGGGCAGCTTGAGCTGTTGACCAGTGCCGCGGCCATCTTCCACAGGCAGTGAGTCGCTGGCCAAACGCAGGCTGCCGGCTTGGGTTTCCACGCTGAGCCGCGCTGTGGTGCTGCGCAGATCGGTGAGGGCGTCGTTGCGCTGCTCAAAGCGCAGACCGATTTCACCAATGGCGCCCCGCTGGCAGCGGCGTAGATGGTCGATTCCGAGCCGTTTGAGCTGGCCCAGCTGGCTGATCAGCAGCACATCGCCTCCGGCGGCCACAGCCGCGGCTCCCACAATCGATTCGCCTGGCAGCAAGCGCATCAACACCGGACCCTGGGCCGTGCGTCCCATCACCGGGATGGTGCTGTCATCAACGGGCAGGCGCAGCATGCGGCCCGTGCTGCTGGCCACCGCTAGATCATCGCCAGGCCGGCACATCACAACCCGCTGCAGCTGCACGCCGTCCTTGAGCTTGAGCACGGTGGTGGCGCGTCCGGATAGCTCCCGGAGGTCTTGGCCAGCGAGGCGCTTGAAGCGGCCATCGCTGCTCAACAAACCAACGCTGAAGTCTTGATCGGCTGGGGGCACCACCAGCACATCCACCACCTGTTCAGCTTGGCCATCGACGCTGTCAGGCAAGAAGCGTTCCAAGGGGCCGGGCTGCTGGGCCGCAAATTCCCAACGCAGCGCCGCAACACGGCCACCGCTGGTGAAGGCCAGCAGTTGTGGTTCCGGTTGCACCGGCAGCAGCAACTTGGCGCTGCAGCCGTGATCGCCAAAGTCCAGGTCGTCGAGCAGGTGCAGCCGGCCCAGCACTTGGGGAGTTACCAGTCGCAGGATGCCGTCGCTTTGCCACAGCAGCTGTTGATCGTTGCTGACGTTGGCCAGCGCTTGCTTGCGCAGCATTTCAGTGTTGGGCCGCTGGGCTGCGGTGCGCTGCGCCACCAGCTCATCCCCCCCTTCTTGCAGCGCTGTCCGCCGTGGGGTGGCATAGCGCTTGCGCAAGTGCTTCAGCTCACTGACCAGCGTGTCGAGCAGCGATTTGCGGTCATCGAGCAGGTGACGCAGGCGGCTCTGCTCTTGACGTAATTCCTCCAATTCCTGGCGCAGGCTCTCCTGCTCGAGGCCAGTGAGGCGGCGCAGGGGCATGGCGAGAACGGCGTCGGCTTGCCGCTCGCTGATGTCGAGGTGCACCTGCAGGCTGGCTTTGGCGCTGGCGGCATCGCGGGCGTCCTGAATCATCTGGATCACCTTGGCCAGGTCATCGAGGGCTTTGATCAGACCCTCCACCACTTCCAGGCGTTCTTCGCAGCGGCGCAGGGCATAACGGGTGCGCCGCATCATCGTGAGTTCGCGGTACTCCAGGAACTGCTGGAGCATCTGGCGCAGGCTCAGCTGGATGGGTTGGCCATTGACTAGCGCCAGCAAGATGGCGCCGAAATTGTTTTGCAGGGCTGTGCGTTTGTGCAGCTGCGCCAGCACTTGTTCAGGGTTGGCATCGCGGCGGAGTTCCACGACCACCCGCATGCCGTCGCGATCACTTTCATCGCGGATGTCGGCGATGCCAGCGACTTTGCCGTCGTTGACCTGTTCCGCCAGTTTCTCAATCCAGCCGGCCTTGCTGAGTTGATAGGGCAGCTCGGTGATCACCACCGCATTGCGCTTGTGGCGTCCTTTACCGGGTTGCACCTCCTCGATATGGGCCACCCCCCGCATCGGGATGCTGCCGCGGCCATGGAGGTAGGTGTCGCGCAATCCACTGCCGGTGAGCACCACTCCACCGGTGGGGAAATCAGGCCCAGGCACCAGCTGCAGCAACTTCTCATCGCTGAGGTTGGGGTTGCGGATCAGGGCCACCAAGGCATCCACGATTTCGCCGAGGTTGTGGGGAGGAATGCTGGTGGCCATGCCCACAGCGATGCCCGTGCAGCCATTCAGGAGCAGGAAGGGCAGCTGCGCCGGCAGCACCGTGGGTTCCTGTTGGGAGCCGTCGAAGTTGGGGGCGAAGTCAACGGTGTCGCTGCCGATCTCTTCCAGCAGGGCTTGATGGGAGACCGGCGCTAAGCGGGTTTCGGTGTACCGCATTGCGGCCGGTGGATCGTCATCCACCGAGCCGAAGTTGCCATGACCATCCAGCAGCGGATTGCGGCAGCCGAATGTCTGCACCAGACGCACCAAGGCGTCGTAGACCGCCTGATCACCATGGGGGTGGTACTTGCCAAGCACGTCGCCCACCACACGGGCGCACTTGCGGTAAGGGCGATCTGGGGTCAGCCCCAGCTCGTGCATCGCAAACAGAATCCGCCGCTGAACTGGCTTGAGGCCGTCGCGAACATCCGGCAGCGCCCGCCCCACGATCACGCTCATCGCGTACTCGAGATACGAGCGCTGCATCTCCTGATGCAGGGAGATCGAAACGATGCGCTCGTCCGCCATGCGGCGTGAGTTCAGGGGCTAAGAGTGGCGCTCAGCCTACAGATGGCGTCTAGTTGCTTTGGAAGGTCGCCAACCCCTTGGCACGCTGCACAGCACCTTTGACTTGCTCATTTTCAAAGAGCTCTTGGGTGGCTGCAACGAGTTTTGTCCCCCACAGCTGATCCTCTTGAAAGGCGGCCAGAACGTAATCGGGCTGCTTGATCAGGGCTTGAACCGCTAGCCCCAGCGTGTCGGCTGAGTCATCGCCGTTGGCATAGAGAGCAGCGGCGAGCGCCAGCATTGGCTCGGCTTCGCCGTCACTCATTTCCACCGCTTGGCGCCAGCGATCGATGGCATCGTCACGCCGGTCCTCTTCAAATAAAACGATGCCTTGGTTGTTGACGGCTTCCCAAAAGTTCTGACGCAGTCCCGATGCTTTTTCAAAGGATTTCAAGGCCGCGCCCAAGTTGCCCTGCTTGATCTGGGCGTTGCCCAGATCGAAATATGCGCCAGGGTTTTTAGGGTCTAAGCGCAGACCTTCTTTCAGCAGTTGTTCGGCAGCGGCTGGCCGGTCATTGCGCAGGTTTAGGGAACCTTCGGCAAACCAAACCCCCGCGTTTTTGGGGTCGAGTTCTTTGGCGCGAGCCAGGGCTGCTTCTGCTTTGGCCGTCTGTTCGCTGCGGTTGTTCCCATCGGAGCTGCGTAGTTCGGCTTCCGCTAAGACCAGCCAAGCCCTTGGATCATCTGGAAGCAGTTGCACAGCCAAACGGCCCAAGCGCCGGGCTTCCGCGATCTGGCCGATCCTCAACAGCCCGGCCGCGGCTCCAGCAATGTTCACCCCCGCATCGTTGAGCTCTTCACTCGTGGGCACATAGACGTAGGGAACCAGGGCCCGTGCTGGCAGCGCGGGGGAGAGCAACGCCGCGGCGCAGAGAGCGGGCAGCCAACGACGCATTCCTGAGTCCCAAAGAGGGCTCAGCCTAGGTCTGCCAGATTGCGTCGCCACATCCAGGGTTTGATGCGCCGCAGGGCTGAGGCCTGTAAGCGTTCACTCCAAATGTCATCACTCCAGCTCGCCATTTCGTTGGCTGTGCTGCTCAAGATCCACTCCCTGGGTTGTACGGCTGGATCAGCACTGCTTTGGGCGTGATGCTGATTCCAGGGGCAAACCTCCTGACAGACATCACAACCAGCCACCCAGCCATGCAATGGCAGGGGCACTTGCTCATCGCGGTTCTCGATGGTGTGGAAGGCGATGCAGCGGCGGCTATCCACCACAAAGGGTTCCGTAATCGCCGCCGTGGGACAGGCCGGGAGGCAGCGCTGGCAATGGCCGCAGAGGGAGCGGGCTGGTTGATCGGCTGGAAGGCTGGCGGTGGTGAGCAGGTGGCCCAGCAGCAACCAGGAGCCATGGCTTGGGCTGATCAGATTGCCGTTTTTGCCAATCCAGCCCAAACCGGCTTCCTCAGCCCAGACCTTGTCCATCAGCGGCGCGCTATCGACGCAGGCGCGCCAGCGGCAGCTGGGCTGTTGCTCTTCCAGCCAGCGGCCCAGTCGCCTGAGCCGTTGATCCATCACCCGGTGGTAATCCCGGCCCCAGCCGTAACGCGCGATTTTTGGGCTTGCTGGCGTTTGCTGCTGATCGACGTAGTAGTTCAGTGCCACTGCCAGGACGCTTTGAACCCCTGGCAGCAGCAGCTCAATCGCCTGTCGGCGCGGGTCTTGCATCCAGGCCATGTCCGCCTGGTGGCCTGCGGCTAACCACCGCTGCAGCGCTGCGGTACGCATGGCGATTCGCTCACCGCTTGGCACCGCAGCGATGCCCGCGAGGGCAAAGCCCTGCTCCAAGGCCTGCTGTTTGAGGGCATCGGCCAGATCAGCAGGCACCCGTACAGTTGCGCCGCTGAAGCATTCTCCTGTGTCGGAACTCACCACCTCCCGTCTCTCCGGCCTGTTGCGCTGGATCGGTGGGGTTCTGGTCATCCTGCTGGGCTTTGAGCTCCTGGCGGTGCTCATGGCCAACGCCTGGGGTGAGGAGGCGTTTCATCAGTTGTTGGTGGACACGCTGCTCGCCCATGCACCGATGGCCCTGGTGGGCTTGTTGCTGATGTTGGTGGGCTCTCGGCTTGATTTCCCTGCCCAGGGCCGCAGCCCACTGCGGTGGACCGTTTTGGTGGTGGGGGCCTTGATGTCCCTGGCGCTGTTCGTGGCGATCCCTGTTCAGGTGGGGGGCAACCAACTGATCCAGTTGGAGGCGAATCGTTCTGTTGATCAAAAGCGCTCGGAATTCGAGCAAGCGCAGCAGGAGAGCCAGGATCCCAAGCTGATGGAGATGCTGCAGGCCCAGCTCGAGCAGGCCGGGCAGGTCTCTGCTGAGGCCAAGCCGGAAGACAAAAAAGCGCAGGTGCAAGCGCTGATTGATCAGCGCCTCGATCAGCTCAAGCAGCAGCAGGTGCAAGCCGAGCGCACCCGCGACCTCACCTTGGGCCAGCGCCGCTGGGGCGGAACGGCCGTGGCTCTGTTGTTGGCCCTGGCCAGCTTGGCGGTGGCTTTGGCCGCTGTGCTCTGAAGCGACTGTCCCGTCGCTAAGTTGCATAAGCGACATCCTTCGACCGGCCAGCCTTGGTTCAGTCCCGTTCTCGATCTGAACCGCCGGTCAACGTGCGGTTGCAGCAGGATCTGAAAAACGATCTGATCGCCGGCTTGCTGGTGGTCATTCCATTGGCCACCACCATCTGGTTGGCCACCTTGGTCACCCGTTTCGTGGTCAGTTTTCTGACCTCGGTTCCGAAGCAGTTCAACCCGTTCAACACCCTCAACCCGCTGTTGCAGGAGTTGATCAACCTGTCGGTGGGGCTGCTGGTCCCCCTGCTGGGAATCCTGTTGATCGGCTTGATGGCCCGCAACATCGTTGGCCGTTGGTTGTTGGATTTCGGTGAGGGCACCCTCGCCCGAATTCCCTTGGCTGGATCGGTTTACAAGACCCTCAAGCAGATTCTGGAAACTGTGCTGCGCGACAACAGCACACGGTTTCGGCGCGTTGTCTTGATCGAGTATCCCCGCGACGGGATTTATGCCCTTGGCTTTGTCACCGGCATGCTCAGCGCCGGCATGCAGGCTGGGTTCCCCCAACCGATGATCAGCGTCTTTATCCCCACAGCTCCGAACCCCACCACTGGTTGGTACAGCATCGTTCCAGAGGCGTCCGTGAAGGACCTGGACATGAGCGTGGAAGAGGCCTTCCGCACAATTATTTCCGCTGGCATCGTCAACCCCGACGAGCAGCCCAGCCCCAGCAATCGCAGCTTCTCGAGCCTGCTCGCTCAACTGCGGCCCACACCTCTTTCGGCTCCTCCCAAAGCCTGACCCATGCAGAACCGCACGATTGCCCGGGAGCTTGCCCTCTTGATCCTGGGGCAGCTTCAGGACCGCCATGCTCCCGAGGCCACGACAACTGAACAGCTCTTGGCCCAGGCCATGGCGTCATTGAACAGCCATCTGCGCGAGAGCTTGGATCAAGCGGCTGAAGAGCTGCAGCAAGCCCAACAAGCGCTGCTGGACAGTGAATTGGCCGAAGGCCAATTGCCCCAAGTCAGGGAGCATTTGCGCCAGGGGCTGGAGCGCTCAGAACAGGTCCTCAACCGCCTCTCTTCAAGCCTGGAATACCCGCGCCTGTTGCAGCTGGCTGATCAGCAGGATTTGCGGCATTGGGCGTTGTTGCGGGCCAAGGCTGTGGCTGAGGCTCAACCGCAGCTGGATCAAGGCATCGATGCGGTGATGGAAGGCTGGCGCTTGACCCGGTTGCCGAGGATTGATCAAGACATCCTGCGCTTGGCTGTGGTGGAAATTGATGAGTTCCAAACCCCAGCGGCTGTGGTCTGCAATGAAGCTGTGGAACTCGCCCATCGCTATAGCGATGAAGCCGGTCGCCGCATGATCAATGGGGTCTTGCGGCGCTACACCACGGCCGCGGCCCACTAGCCCATGGCTGAGTTCGATTGGTTTCAGCGGCAGGACGCCTCCGAGTCCTCCGATGCGCAGCAGCCCGACGATGCCCTCGATTGGGCCAAGCAGGCCTATGCCCGCCTGAAGGCCCAGCAGGAAGCTGAGAACTCAGCTGCCGCAGCTCCTTCAGCTGAACCAGCACCGGAACCCGCTCCAGTGTCTGAGCCAGAGGCCGCACCTGAGCAGCCGGAAGCCGCAGCTGCGGTTCCCGACTCTTCAGTGGCGGCTGAACCGGAACCCGAACCCGTGGCAGCGGTTCCAGAGCCTGCGCCGCAACCTGAGCCCGAGCCTGCTGTTCCATCAGCTTCGTCTTGGCTGGAGGCCGCGGCGGCACGCCGCCAAGAACGTCTTGAGCAGTTGGTGGAGGAAGAACCATCAGCGGAACCTGAACCCGAGTTGGTCCAGGTCAGTGAGCCTGAGGCCGAACCCAAGTTGGGCCAGCTTGATGAGGATTTCCTGTGGTCTGCGGAGGTGCTGGCCGCTCAGGGACGCCAGGCTGATCAGATTTCGCTGGAAGAGATCGATTGGCTGGGCCGCCTGCGGCGCGGCATGGAGAAGACCCGCCAGAACTTCGTCACCACCCTGCTGGAAAACCTTGGTGATGACCCGCTCTCGGAGGCCTCTCTCGATGACATCGAAACCCTGCTGCTGCAGGCCGATGTGGGAGTGGAAGCCACCGACCAGGTGCTGGATCTGTTGCGCCGCCGCATGAATGAAGCGGTGGTGGATGGCAGTGAAGCCATCAACTTGCTCAAGGATCAACTGCGCAATCTGCTGGATGCGCCGATCAAATCCATGGGCGCCAACCCTTTACTGGCACCCCAGAAGGGCCGTTTGAACATTTGGTTGATGGTTGGCGTCAATGGCGTCGGTAAGACCACCACGTTGGGCAAGCTCGCCAACTTGGCTGTTCGCAGTGGTTACAGCTGTTTGGTGGCTGCTGGCGACACCTTCCGTGCTGCAGCTGTTCAGCAGTTGCAGGTGTGGGCCGATCGCAGTGGCGTGCCGTTGGTGGCCAACCCTTCGGCGAATGCTGATCCCGCTGCTGTGGTGTTTGACGCCATCGGCGCGGCCCAGTCCAAAGACATTGAACTGCTGTTGGTGGACACCGCGGGTCGCTTGCAGACCAAAAACAACTTGATGGAAGAGCTGGCCAAGGTGCGGCGGATTGTCGACCGTTTGGCTCCCGATGCCGCTGTCGAATCGCTGTTGGTGCTGGATGCCAGCCAGGGTCAGAACGGTCTGCGTCAGGCAATGGCTTTCGCCAAGGCCGCTGGCCTCACCGGTGTTGTGCTCACCAAGCTCGATGGCACCGCCCGCGGTGGTGTGGCGTTTGCTGTGGCCTCCGAGAGCAACCTGCCGATCCGCTTCATCGGAGCGGGCGAAGGACTGCGCGATCTGCGGCCCTTCAACAGCTTTGAATTTGTGGAGGCCCTGCTGGCACGGGCTTAATTGCTAGGCCCTCGCTAGCTTGAGCTCCCCTGCGGCAGCCCCATGGGCGGTACGCCGCC
The DNA here is from genome assembly GCF_014279855.1 of Synechococcus sp. Minos11. Taxonomy (NCBI): domain Bacteria; kingdom Bacillati; phylum Cyanobacteriota; class Cyanophyceae; order Synechococcales; family Synechococcaceae; genus Synechococcus; species Synechococcus sp. Minos11. The sequence goes on from NZ_CP047953.1 coordinate 13,928, forward strand.
TGCCCATCGCTCTCCTGCGGCGATCACGCCGGCAGCTTCGCTGCGCCAGCTGATCGACAGCCTCAACCGTGAACAGCGGCGCAATCAGGAGCTGTTGGCTTCGTTGGGGTTTGCCCTGCGCAGCTTCACCAACCTCAGCCGTTTTCTCGAGTTGGTGCCGTTGCTAACGGCGCGCTTGGTGGAAGCCGAAGGTGCTGTGTTGCTCACCTTCCGCAGTGATGGTGGTCTTTGGCGCGAGCAGCTGCATTGCTCGTCCCAGTCCCGGTGCGGCGAGTTGTTGCGGCAGTTGGCGGGGTTGCAAGACAGCGACCTCGATCGCGATGCCGGCGATGAAGCCATGGCCACCCGCCTGGATCAGTTGGTGCGCCGCCAGCTGGGCGATGTGCAGTTGTTTGGCACCTCCGTGGTGGCCAAGAACCGGCAACGCGGGCGGTTGTATGTCTTCAGTGGCGATCCCCAGTTCTCCTGGAGTGAAGTGCGCCGCCGTCATGTGCAGTTGGTGGCTGATCAAACCGCTGTGGCGATCGAGAACGAATTGCTGCTGGAGGAGATGCGGCGCCATGAGCGCCTCGATCAGCAGCTGAGCATCGGCGGTGAGATTCAGTCCCAGCTGCTGCCCAGCCGCTGCCCGGTGATTGAAGGGGTCGAGTTGGCTGCCCGCTGCCGGCCGGCGTTTCAAGTCGGTGGCGACTACTTCGACTTCATCCCGACCCGTCCTCAGCTGCTGGGCAAGCGCCGTGAGCAGGGTCGCTGGGCCTTGGTGATGGGTGATGTGATGGGCAAGGGCATCCCAGCAGGTCTGTTGATGACCCTGCTGCGGGGCATGTTGCGCGCTGAGGTGCTCACCGGCCTGCCGCCCGATCGAATCCTGCATGACCTCAATGAACTGGCTCAGGAGGATTTGGCGCAGTCCAACCGCTTTGTGACGCTCTTTTATTCCGAGTTGGATCCAGTCACGCGGGTGCTGCGTTTCAGCAATGCCGCCCACAACCCGCCGCTGATTTGGCGCCGCCAGCGCCACAGCGTTGAGCGCTTGGATGCTCCTGGATTGCTGATTGGCCTGCAGCCTGATGCCGACTACGGCTGCGAACAGGTGCAGTTGGAGCCTGGTGATGTGCTGCTTTATTACACCGATGGCGTCACTGAAGCCAGCGGCGTTGGTGGAGAGCGCTTTGATGAGGAACGGTTGATGCGGGCCTTGCTTGCCATCTGCAAAACCGTTCCTGATGCCCAGGGAATTCTTGATCAGTTGTTTGCGCGATTGGATCGCTTCGTCGGGCCCGGCCGGCAGCTGGAGGACGATGCCTCGATGGTGGTCTTGAAAGTCCGTGATGAGGTGGTTTTACCCACCCTTTAAGGTGTGCCGATGACCGTGAGCGACGGGGTTACAGGCGGTTCTGGCTCGGGCTGGAGCGATCGCTTTGAGGAGGGCTTGCACCCCAGCATTGAGCGGTTCAACGCCTCGATTGGCTTTGACATCACCCTGCTGCAGCAGGACCTCGATGGCTCGGTGGCCCACGCCCGAATGCTGGGCCGTTGCGACTTGATTAGCCCCCAGGAGAGTGAGCAGCTGATCGAAGGCCTTGAAACCATTCGGCAAGAAGCTGCTGCGGGTGATTTCAACCCAGGCCTGGAAGCCGAGGACGTTCATTTCGCAGTTGAGCGCCGCCTGATCGAATTGCTGGGGCCGCTCGGCAAAAAGCTGCACACCGGCCGCAGCCGCAATGACCAAGTTGGAACGGATCTGCGGCTCTGGTTGCGCCAGCAAATCGATGCCATCGATGCCGCTCTGTTGCGGTTTCAACGCGCGCTCTTTCGCCATGCCGAGGAGCACCTTCACACCCTGATTCCCGGTTACACCCATTTGCAGCGGGCCCAGCCGTTGTCCCTGGCCCACCATCTGCTGGCCTATGTCGAGATGGCTGGGCGTGATCGTCAACGCCTGCAGGATGTGCGCCGGCGGGTCAATTGTTGTCCTTTGGGAGCGGCGGCTTTGGCTGGTACGCCCCTACCGATCAACCGCCAACAGACGGCGGACGACTTGGGCTTTGAAGGCCTCTACGCCAACAGCTTGGATGCCGTCAGTGACCGCGACTTCGCCGTTGAGTTCAGTGCGGCGGCTTCGTTGGTGATGGTGCACCTCAGTCGCCTCAGTGAAGAGGTGATTTTTTGGGCCAGTGAGGAGTTCGCTTTTGTTCGGCTCACCGATCGCTGCGCCACGGGCAGCAGCTTGATGCCGCAGAAAAAGAATCCGGATGTGCCTGAGTTGGTGCGCGGTAAAACCGGCCGCGTCTTTGGACATCTGCAGGGGCTGCTGACGATGATCAAGGGCTTGCCGCTGGCTTACAACAAGGATTTTCAAGAAGACAAAGAAGCCCTGTTCGATGTCGTGCGCACCAGCTTGGATTGCTTGGAGGCCATGGCGATCTTGCTGGAAGAGGGCATTCGTTTCCGCCCTGAACGGCTTGAGCAGGCTGTGGCCAGCGACTTCTCCAATGCCACCGATGTGGCTGATTACCTGGTGGCCCGTGATGTGCCGTTCCGGGAGGCTTATCAACTGGTGGGTCGCTTGGTGAAGTTGTGCTTGGAGGAGGGAATCCTGCTCAGGGACTTACCGCTCAACCGCTGGCAGCAACTGCATCCAGGTTTTGAGCAAGACATTTATGACGCCATTGCTCCCCGGCAGGTGGTGGCTGCTCGGCTCAGTGAAGGCGGTACTGGATTTGCCCAGGTGGAGAAGCAGCTCCAACGCTGGCGCCCTGTTTTGGCTTGATGTCGTCACGATGACATCGGTCGTTAGGGGGTTGCGGGTCTAGATTTCCAATGTTTCCCCTTTGCGGGAATACCCCCCCCTGTTTCAGCGGTCCAATCGGTCCCTACGGCCAGTGAGCATTTTTGTCGGCAACCTCCCCTTCCGTGCGGAACAGGAGGACATCATTGAGTTGTTCGCCTCATTCGGTGAGGTGGCGAACTGTTCGCTTCCTTTGGAGCGTGACACCGGCCGTAAGCGTGGTTTCGCTTTCGTCGAGATGGCTGATGAGGCCACCGAAGAGCGTGCCATTGAAGGACTGCAGGGCACTGAGCTGATGGGCCGGCCCCTGCGCATCAACAAAGCAGAACCCCGCGGATCCCGTGGCGGCGGCGGCGGCGGCTACGGCGGCGGTGAGCGCGCTTCCGGTGCCCGTGGTTGGGAAGATCGCAGCTATGGCGGCGGTGGCGGCGGCGGTGAGCCCAGCCGCGACAGCTTTGATGAGGGCCGCAGCCGTCGTCGCCGTGGTGGCGGTGGCGGTGGTGAATCCTCCGGGGGAGACTGGGGCGATTACGGCGGCGCTGAGGGCTGAGCCTTAGAGCCCGCGTTCTTGTAGTTGCCGCATCGCTCGTTCCAGCACATCGGGGCGAGCCGAGCGATCACTGGCTTCAACACTGAGTTGACGGCGCCAATAGCGAGCGCCGCTGACGCCTTCGACCAGGTGCACCAGATGGCGAGCGATGGGCCAGAGCCGGCCGCCGCTGCTGCACCAGCGTTCGGCATGGGGAAGAACCCCTTGCAACACCTCTGATGCCTTGATGGGTGTGGCGTTGCTGTCGCCAAAGATCTCCTGATCCACCCGATTCCATTGCAGAGGGTGGGCGTAGGCGGCCCGGCCCACCATCACTCCATCAACGGCATGGAGTTGCTCTTGGCAGGCGCTCAGGCTTTCGAGGCCGCCATTGAGTTCAACAATCAACGCGGGTCTATCGCGCTTGAGGGCATGCACCAGGTCGTAGCGCAACGGCGGCACGGTGCGGTTCTGCTTGGGATCGAGTCCCTCAAGCCAGGCTTTACGGGCGTGCACGGCAAACCGCTGGCAACCGGCCGCGGCCACCGTGTCGACGAAGTCCAGCAATTCGTCGTAGCTATCGCGCTCATCAATGCCGATGCGGTGTTTCACCGTCACCGGTAGCCGGCAGGCTGCGCCCATGGCTTCAACGCAGCGGGCCACCTGCTGCGGCTCAGCCATCAGGCAGGCGCCGAATCGCCCCTTTTTCACCTTGGGGCTGGGGCAGCCCACATTCAGATTGATTTCGTCGTAGCCCCAGCGTTCAGCCAGTTCAGCGGCTTCCGCCAGTAGCGCCGGATCATCACCACCGAGCTGCAAGGCAATGGGCTTTTCCAGCGGATCAAAGCCCAGCAGGGTGTCCTGGCGGCCGTGATGCAGGGCCTGAGCCACCACCATTTCGGTGTAGAGCAGCGCATGGCGGCTCACCTGCCGCATCACCACCCGGAAGTGGCGATCGGTGTAATCCATCATCGGCGCCACGCTGAAGCGATAGGCCGGATGCGGTTGGGGGCTGGCGCTGGTGCTGCTCACTCCCCCATGCTGCAGTCAGACCTCCCCCGCCCCATGGCTCAGTGGCCCCGCCGATCGCTGTTGCAGGCAGCTGCTGCTGTCTTCGGATCTTTGTTTCGCCCTAAAGCGGCCCTGGCAGCCAGCGCTGCTGATCCAGCCTGGCAATTGAGCGATAAGCAATGGCGTGAGCGGTTGAGCCCAGAGGCCTTTCGGGTCCTGCGTCAGGAGGGCACCGAGCCGCCCTTCAGTAGCCCGTTGAATAACGAAAAGCGCCCAGGCACCTTCGTTTGTGCTGGTTGTCAGCAGCCCCTGTTTGCCAGCAGCACCAAGTTCGATAGCGGCACCGGTTGGCCCAGTTTTTGGCAGCCCCTGCCTGATGCGATCGACACCCAGGTCGACTTCCGCCTGATCATTCCCCGCACCGAATACCACTGCCGCCGCTGCGGTGGTCACCAGGGCCACGTCTTCAATGACGGACCGCGCCCCACCGGTCAGCGCTACTGCAACAACGGGGTGGCCTTGGCCTTTGTGCCGGATGCCTGAGGCGGGCTCGCCAGTGCCCTTGGTGGTGGCCGGTGGTGGGGCTGCTGGCTTCATGGCCGCGATCACTGCTGCTGAGGCTGGTGTGCCCCAGGTGCAGCTGTGGGAAGCCACTGCTGAGCCGTTGAGCAAGGTGCGCATCAGTGGCGGTGGCCGCTGCAATGTCACCCATGCTTGTTGGGACCCTCGGGAGTTGGTGGGCCATTACCCCCGCGGCAGCCGGCCCCTGCGCGGTCCATTCAGCCGTTTTGCCGCCGGTGATGCGGTCGCCTGGTTTGCCGATCGCGGCGTTGAGTTGGTGGAAGAGGCCGATGGGCGGATGTTTCCGGCCAGCAACCGCTCCAGCAGCGTGATTGAGGCGTTGCGCCAAGCAGCTCGCAGCGCAGGTGTGCAGCTGCTGCCCAAGCGCGCCTTGCAGGGGGTTCGGCCGATAGAGGGAGGTGGATTTGCGTTGCAAGCCCGCGGCGATTCCACCTCAGTGGTGGCGCAACGGTTGCTGCTGGCCACAGGCGGCCACCCCAGCGGGCGGCAATTGGCTCAGGCGTTGGGCCATCAGGTGGTGGCTCCAGTGCCCTCGCTGTTCACCTTGCGGGTGCAGGCCCCGTGGTTGAACGCCTTGGCTGGTTTGAGCCAAAGCCCGGTGGCTATGGAACTCAGCGTGGGGGAGGAGCGCTTCCGCCAGCAGGGCATCGTGCTACTCACCCATTGGGGCTTGAGTGGCCCAGGGGTGTTGCGGCTCACGGCCTTTGCAGCACGGGCTTTGCAGCAGCAGCGTTACCTGGCTGAGTTGCGGCTGAATTGGTGCGGTGGGGTGAACGTATCGGTTGTGCGCGATCAGTTGAGCCAGGCCCGTCAGGGTCTGGCTAAAAAGCAATTGGCCAATGGCCGCCCGGAACTGTTGATGCCGCTGCGGCGGCGGCTGTGGCTGGCGTTGCTTCAGCAGGCTGGTTTGGATCCAGCGCTGAGCTGGGCGGAACTGCCGCGCCGCGGTGAGCAGGCGTTGCTGGAATTGCTGGTGCGATGCCGCTTGCCAGTCACGGGCCGGGGTCCGTTTGGCGAGGAATTTGTCACCGCTGGTGGTGTGGAGCTCGGGGAAGTGAATTTGTCGTCGATGGAGAGCCGCTTGGTGGGCGGCCTCTATTTCGCTGGTGAACTGCTGGACATTGATGGCGTTACCGGTGGTTTCAACTTCCAGCACTGTTGGAGCAGTGGCTGGATCGCTGGTCAGGCGATTGCTATGGGCCTCACTTGATGTTCTCGAACACGCTGAACATCGGCAGATACATGGCCAGCAGGATCGATCCCACGATTCCCCCCACCACCACAATCATGGCCGGCTCCAACATGGCCGTCATGGCTTTGACGGTGGCAGCAATTTCGTCCTCGTAGAAGTCCGCCACCTTCGAGAGCATGGCGTCCACTTCGCCGCTTTCTTCGCCGATCAGCAGCATGCTCATGGCCATCGAAGGGAACACCTTGCGGCGAGCTAAGGCCAGGCTCAAGGTGCCGCCTTCTTGCACCTCAACCTTGGCGCTTTCGATGGCTTCGGCCAGCACCCGGTTGCCGACGGTGTCACGCACGATGTCGAGGGCCATCAAAATCGGCACCCCTGCTCGCGTTAGGGAGCTGAAGGTGCGGCAGAACTGGGCTGTTGCGGTTTTGCGAATCAGATCCCCAAACAGGGGCACCCGGAGCATCAGGCCATCCATGCGCCGGCGGCCAACCTTGGTGCCGTAGGCCCGCTTCAACACAAACAGCAGCAGCAGCAGTCCGCCGGCCAAATACAGCGAAAAGCTTGAGCGCAGCAGGGCGCTGAGGTTCACCATCAACTGGGTGAAGGCGGGCAGTTCAGCGCCGAGGTCTTCAAAGATCCCCGCAAAGGTGGGGATCAGGAAAATCGTCATGCCGAGGAACACGGCGATGGCAATTACCAGCACCGTCACCGGATAGCCCAGGGCCCCGCGGATCTGGTTCTGCAGCTTGGCGTTGTCTTCCAGCAGCTTGGCTAGGCGTTTGAGCACCTCCTCCAGCACGCCGCCGGCTTCCCCGGCTTCCACCATCGCCACACTGAGGGCATCGAACACCTGGGGCCAGCGGCGTAGGGCCGACCCCAGTGAGGAGCCTTGGTTCACATCCAGCGACAGGCGCTGCAGCGCCCGCTTGAACATCGGCAGCTTTTGCTGCTCCGCCAGGATTTCCAGGCTGCGCACGATCGGCACCCCGGCGCTCACCAGTGCTGCCATCTGACTGGCAAACACCGCTTTTTCTTTGACCCCTGGTGCTTTCTCCAGCGACAAGCTGAGGCCGCGCTGGACCTTCTCGCTGCTGCCGCTATCGGCTTTGAGGCTGAGGGCCAAGATGCCGCGCTTGCGCAGGTTGCGCTTGGCGCTGGCTAGATCAGCGGCTTTGAGCTTGAGGCTTTTCTCTTTGCCGCGCCGGTCTTTGTAGGTGGCGATGAAGGCTTGGACTGCCATCACGCCTCACCGAGCAACCGCATTAGTTCATCGGGTTTGCTGGCTTTGCTCAAGGCTTCACCCCGCTCCACTTGGCCGCCATCCACCAGGTTGGCCAGGGCGCGCTCGAGGGTTTGCATGCCGTATTGGCCGCCGGTTTGCAGCTGCGAATAGATCTGGGCCGTTTTGCCTTCGCGAATCAAGTTCGCCAGGGCCGGGGTGTTGACCATGATTTCTTGGGCCATCACGCGGCCAAAGGCGCCGGGAGGTGGATTGAGCCGGCGGCAGAGGGTTTGAGCAAACACGGCCACCAGGCTGCCGCTGAGTTGCACGCGGATCTGGGTTTGTTGCTCCGGTGGAAACACATCCACCATGCGATCCACCGTTTGCGCTGCTGAGCTGGTGTGCAGGGTGCCAAACACCAAATGGCCTGTTTCTGCGGCGGTGATGGCGAGCTGGATGGTTTCCAGATCACGCAGTTCCCCCACCAGGATCACGTCGGGGTCTTCCCGCAGGGCGGCCTTGAGGGCATTGGCAAAGCTGCGGGTGTCTTCACCGAGCTCACGCTGGTGAATCACGCTGCGCTCTGACTTGTACACAAACTCAATCGGGTCTTCCACCGTGAGGATGTGTTCGGCCCGCTGTTGGTTGATGTGGTTTAGCAGCGCCGCCAGGGTGGTGGTTTTGCCTGAGCCCGTGGGCCCGGTCACCAGCACCAACCCCCGCGGCCGCTCGCTGATCTCGCGCACGACATCAGGCAGGCCGAGTTGCTGAAGGCTGGGGATGCTGCTGCCCAGGGCCCGCAGGCAGGCGGCATAGCAACCCTTTTCCCGGTAGACGTTGACCCGAAAGCGGGCCACGCCTTTGAGCCCGTAGGAGCAGTCCAGCTCCCAGTTCTGCTCCAGCTGCTTGCGCTGGTTGTTGTTGAGCAGGCTGAAGATCAAGCGGTTGCAGCTTTCCTCGGCCAGCGGCGCTTCATGCATGGGCTTCAAGGCACCACTGAAGCGGCCATAAGGCGGCAATCCGGCGGAGAGGTGCAGATCGCTGCCCCCTTTCTCCACCAATTGCTCCATCAGGGTTTCGATCTGCAGCTCCATGGCTCGCTCTGGTGCCCCTATCTCTGCAGTGTGCCCCTGGGAGTTAGGCAATAGGGGCAATCCAGCCATTCATCGCGCAGTCCGGCCCCGCAGCCCACGCAGGTGGCGGTGCTGAGGTTGCGGGCCCTGATCTCCTGCTCGAGTCCTGAGTCCGTCAGCAGCACCCGCTCCACCTCCTCCAGGCTGGTGTGGCCTTGGCGGGCCAGTTCCAGCCCGTAGCCCAGCAGCGTTTTCATGCCATTGCTGAGGGCCAGGTGGCGCAGCTGGTCGGTGCCGGCGCCTTGGCCGATGGCCTCCGCCATCACCTCATTGACGCGCATCACCTCGTACACGCCGATGCGGCCCTTGTAACCCAGGCCATGGCAATGGCTGCAGGTGTTGTTGGCCGGAGGCTGATAGAAGCTGATGGAGCTGTTTTGGCTGGCCTCCAAACCAAAGCGGGCCAGGGTGGCTTCTTTTGGTTGGTAGGGCTGGCGGCAGTGGGTGCAGAGCTTGCGCAGCAAACGCTGGGAGAGCACGCCGATCAGTGAGGCGCTCAGCAGGTAGGTCTCCACCCCCATCTCCTCAAGCCGGGCTACAGCACTGGGCGCGTCGTTGCAGTGCAACGTTGTGAGCACCAGGTGGCCGGTGAGCGCGGCCTCCAGCGCGGTTTTGGCCGTCTCCAGATCGCGCGTTTCCCCAACCAGCAAAACATCGGGGTCTTGGCGCATGAAGGCCCTTAGGGCCTTGGCGAAGTCCACCCCCTTTTCGCGGTTGACCTGGGTTTGCGTGATCCCAGCCAGGGTGTATTCGATCGGGTCTTCCACCGTGGAGATGTTGAGCCCGGGATCGTTGCGCTCGGCCAGCAGCGAGTAGAGGGTGGTGGATTTTCCTGAGCCGGTTGGCCCTGTGACGAGCAGGATTCCGTAGGGCTTGCTGCCCATGTCCCGCACCTCGGCCAAGGCGTGGGAGTCGGTGATCAGTAGATCAAGCCCCAGTTCGGTGGCACTGGAATCCAGCAGCCGCAGCACAATTTTTTCGCCGAAGCGGCTCGGCAGCACGCTGACGCGGAAATCAACGGTGTTGCCTTGATACCGCCGGCGAATGCGGCCGTCTTGGGGTTGGCGGCGCTCGGCGATGTCCAGGTCCGCCATGATTTTGAAGCGGCTGGTGAGTGCCGGAATCACCTTGGCCGGCAGGGTTTCAAAAGCGTTCTGCAGCACGCCATCAAGCCGCAGCCGCACATGCAGTCCGTCCTCCTGCGGTTCGATATGGATGTCGCTGGCCTGGCGGCTGAGGGCTTGCACCAAGATGCGATCCGCCAGCTGAATCACCGGCGAGGTGTCGCGATCGTTGGCGCTCTCCACCAGGTCCGGCCCATCCGGCGGCGGCGGCGGCGCGAAGCTTTCAAAGCTCTCGTCGAGTTCGAAGCGTTCCAACGCTGCTCCTCGGACTGTCTCTGCTTTCAGGATGGCTGGGTTTTCCGACCTTGATCCAGGGGTCGGCCTCCCAGCAACATGGCAGGACTGCACGCGTTGCCCCGATGACCGCCGAGCCTCCTACTTCCCCCTCTCCCTCCGAGGCTGAAGTCAGCGTGGAGGATCAGCAACAACCCATAGCTGAGGCTCAAGTCGAGCAGCCTGCCGCTGACGCTGCTGCAGCGGAGCCAGAGACCACTGCTGAGGCCCCTGAAGCCCCGGCTGAGAGCGGTGATCGCGCGGCTGCTTTGGAGGCTGAGCTCACGGCTCTGCGCCAGGAACACGAGACCGTGCGCAGTCAATACATGCGCATCGCCGCTGATTTCGACAACTTCCGCAAGCGACAGCAGCGGGACGCCGAAGATCTCAAGCTGCAGCTCACCTGCAGCACCCTTGGTGAGATCTTGCCTGTGGTCGACAACTTTGAGCGGGCCCGTCAGCAGTTGAATCCTGAGGGTGAAGAGGCTCAAGCCCTGCACCGCAGTTATCAGGGGCTCTACAAGCAGCTGGTGGATGTGCTGAAGCAGCTGGGTGTCTCGCCCATGCGCGTGGAAGGTGAACCCTTTGATCCCACCCTGCATGAGGCCGTGCTGCGGGAGCCCAGCGATGCCCATTCCGAAGATGTGGTGATGGAAGAGCTGCAGCGGGGCTACCACCTCGATGGCCGCGTGCTGCGCCACGCCATGGTCAAGGTGTCGATGGGTCCAGGTCCGGCAGCGGCCCCGGAGTCAGCTCCGGCTGAGGGCAACTGATGGCGGATTACTACCAGCTGCTGGGTGTTGATCGTGATGCTGATGCCGACACGCTGAAGCGCGCCTACCGGCGCATGGCGCGTCAGTACCACCCGGATGTCAACAAGGATCCTGGCGCTGAGGAGAAGTTCAAGGAGATTGGCCGCGCCTATGAGGTGCTGGGGGATCCCCAAACCCGCGCCCGTTACGACCAGTTCGGTGAAGCCGGCGTGTCTGGGGCGGCCGGCGGCATGCCCGACATGGGCGATATGGGCGGCTTTGCCGACCTGTTTGAAACGTTCTTCAGCGGCTTTGGCGGCTCAGCTGGTGGCCCCCAACGGCAACGGGGCCCGCGGCAAGGCGACGACCTGCGCTTTGACCTCAACATCAGCTTCCGCGATGCGGTCTTTGGCGGCGAGAAGGAGATTCAGATCCGCCATCTGGAAACCTGCGGCACCTGCAATGGCAGCGGCGCCAAGAAGGGTTCAGGCCCTGTGACCTGCAGCACCTGCGGTGGTGCTGGCCAGGTGCGCCGGGCCACGCGCACGCCGTTTGGCACCTTCACCCAAGTGGCCCCCTGCCCCGCTTGTGAAGGCACCGGTCAGGTGATTGCTGATCCTTGCCCCGATTGCAGCGGCCAAGGTGTGCAGCAGGTGCGCAAGCGTCTACGGGTCAACATCCCGGCGGGCGTTGATTCCGGTACGCGGCTGCGGGTGAGCGGCGAGGGCAATGCCGGCCAGCGGGGAGCTCCGGCGGGTGATTTGTATGTGGTGCTGTATGTCCAGAGCGATTCCAAGCTGCGCCGCGATGGCATCAACATCCACTCCGAGCTGAAGATCAGTTACCTGCAAGGAATCCTTGGCGACAAGGTGCAGGTCGACACGGTGGATGGCCCTGTGGAGTTGCCCATTCCTGCCGGCACGCAGCCCGGTGCGGTGCTGACGTTGAAAGATCACGGCGTGCCCCGGTTGGGCAACCCAGTGGCGCGGGGTAATCACCTGTTCACCATCAACGTGCAGTTGCCCGGCAAGCTCGAACCCCGTGAGCGCGAGCTATTGCAGGAACTGGCCTCAATCTCCACCTCCCATCCCAAGGGCAAAGGTGGTTTGTTTGGCGGCCTGTTCAGCTAGATGGACTTACGGGGCACCCCTTGCCCGTTGAATTTCATCCGCACGCAGCTGGCCCTTGAGAAGTTGGCCAGCGGTGAGCAGCTTGAGGTGCTCCTGGATGCCGGTGAACCCGACGCGTTGGTGTCTGCGGCCCTACAGGGAGATGGTGCGGCCGCGGCGCTCGTGCAGGAGATGCAGCGGCAACAACAGAGTGATGGCTCGGTGCGGTTGTTGATCATCCGTGCTTGAACCCTTCGCTGCCCAGGTGATGGCCTTGGAGGCCAACTACCTGCGGGTGCGCCTCGATCATCCCGGCCCCGATGGGCGACGGTTGTTGCTTTGCACGCGCAGGGCTCGCTTGGCCCATGGCGGCTTGAAGGTGATGGTGGGCGACCGGGTTGGCGTCGAGGGTTGCGATTGGGTTGAAGGCCGCGCGGCAGTGGGGTCCTTGGAGCCCCGCCGCAATCAATTGCAGCGCCCGGCTTTGGCCAATGTGGATCAGGTGCTGGTGGTCATGGCTTTGGCGCAGCCAGCCATCGATCCTGAGAGCCTCAGCCGCTTTTTACTGAGCGCTGAAACCGCCGGCGCCGAGGTGATCCCGGTGTTAAGTAAGGCGGATTTGGTGTCCGATCAGCAGCAGTGGTTGGATCGTCTGGTGGGCTGGGGGTATCAGGCCCTGGCGATCAGCCGCCATGACCCTGCTGGCTTAGCGGCTCTCGAGGATCGGTTGAGTCGTGGGGTGGCTGTGTTGTGTGGTCCCAGCGGTGTGGGCAAAAGCAGCCTGCTCAATGCCTTGGTTCCTGAATTGCAGCTCCGCACCGCAGCTGTCTCCGGCAAGTTGCAGCGCGGTCGCCACACCACCCGCCATGTGGAACTGCATGATCTACCAGCGGGCGGACTCTTGGCGGACACCCCTGGGTTCAATCGACCGGAGTTGCCTGCCGATCCTGAGCTTGTGGCGCAACTCTTCCCTGAAATCCGCCAGCAGCTGGAGGCCGGCGTGCGCTGCCGATTTCGCAACTGCCGTCACCTGCAGGAGCCTGGTTGCGGCTTGCAGCGGCAATGGGAGCGCTACCCCAGCTACGTGGAGCTGATGGGCTGATTCAGCCCCCCAGCCCTGGGAGGTTCAGTCCGCCAGTGAGTTCTTCCATCCGCTCTTTCATGGTCGCGGTGGATTGGGCATAGGCGTTCTGGAGTGCTTCGAGGGTGGCTGCTTCGGTGGCTTCTTGGCCGCTGGCCAACAGCTCGGGAGCCAGGCGCACCCGCAGGGGCTGTTGGTTGCCGGATAGCCAAATGCTGGCCTTCCCGTCGACGCTGCTGCCCTCGATCTCCATGGCATCGAGCTCTTCTTGCAGTTTTTGAGCGTCTTGCTGGATTTGCTGAGCTTTTTTGAACGCTTCTGTCAGCTGACCGAAGTTGGGGAGACCGAATCCAGCCATGCCAAAAAAGAAGGGCCCGCCAGGTTAGGCCGCAGCTGCCTGGGAATTGGCGAAGCAACCCAGCCGCATCACCTCAGGATGCAACTGCAGCCCATGGGCCTGCTCTACCACCGCCTGAACATGGCGAATCAGCGCATCCATGTCGGCGGCTTGGGCGTTGCCGGTGTTGACGATGAAATTGGCGTGCAGGGTGGAGACTTCCGCGCCACCAATGCGGTGACCCTTTAAACCCAGGCCCTCGATCAGCCGCCCTGCTTTTTGAGGCTCGGGGTTGCGAAACACACTGCCGCAGCTGGGAAGTTGATAGGGCTGGGTGCTGGTGCGTTTGTGGAGATTGCTGCTGGTGCGAGCGCTGAGTTCGCTGGGGTCGCCGCCCGCTTGAAGCCTGAAACGGGCTGAGAGCACCACCAGAGGCTCGCTTTGCAGGGCGCTGTGGCGGTAGTCGTAATCCAGCTCGTTGCAGCTCATGCGCCGGGTTTGGCCGCTGCTGGGATCCAGCACGGTGGCATCGATAAGGCTTTCGGCGATGCAACCCCCTTGGGCTCCAGCGTTCATCACGACCGCGCCGCCTACGGTTCCGGGGATTCCAACCGACCACTCCAGTCCGCTCAAGCCGGCCTTCGCAGCCCGCCGGGCCAGCGTTGGCAATGGTTCACCGGCCTGGGCTTCGATGAGTCCGGTGGTGGGCTCCAGCTGTGATCCCTGCAATCGGCGGCTGCAGATCACCAGGCCAGCAAGGCCCTCGTCGCTGATCAGCAGGTTGGAGCCAGCTCCGATGAAGCGCATCGGCAGCTGCTGCCCCCTGCCCCAATGCACCAGGGCTTCGAGGTGATCGCTGCTGTCGGGTTCCGCGAAAAAGTCGGCAGCTCCGCCCACCTTCCAGGTGGTGAAGTCCCCCAGGGGCACGTCTTTGCGCAGGTTGAGATCGGCGGGGATCTCCATGGTTCAGGCGGCCGTTGCCAATCCTTGTTGATCGGCGCTGGATTGCAGGCGGCTCCAGAGCTGATTGACATCTCCAGCCCCCATCACCAGCACCAGATCGCCTGCGCTGCTGCATTGCTGAACGGCGTCCACCAGGCTGTCCATGTCTGCCAAGGCCCTGGCGGAGTGGCCCGCTTGTTGAACTTTCTCGGCGAGGGCGGCGCTGCTGATCCCTTCAATCGCGGATTCCCCAGCGCTGTAGAGCGGAGCCACCAGCACCTCATCGGCGGAGCCCAGGGCTTCGGCGAAACGCTCCATGAACTGAGCTGTACGGCTGTAGCGATGGGGCTGAAACACAGCCACCACACGCTTGGGAACCCATGGCAGGGTGCTCTTGCCGCTGCTCACCATCAGCTGGGCCATGGTCAAGGTGGCGTCCACCTCGCTGGGGTGGTGGGCGTAGTCATCGACGATCAGCCGCCCTTGCCATTCGCCGCGCAGGTCAAAGCGCCGGCCTGGAGGCACTAGCTCAGTGAGTGCCGCCTGCAGATCAGCAAACGAGGCACCGGCCAAACGGCAGGCAGCCACCGCAGCCAGGGCATTGCTGAGGTTGTGGATTCCTGGCATGGGCAAGGCCAGCTCACCGAGCCGCCTGCCGTCTTCGAGATAGTCGGCCCGGCATCCAGCCCCATCGAGGCTGAGGGGCACAGCGCGGAAATGCGCCGAGCTGTTTTCCTGGAGGCTCCACCAGTGATCGGCGCTCAGCTCGGCGCTCAAGACCGGACAGTCCCGATTGGCCAAGACGCTGCTGCAGTTCCCGCTGAAACGGCGCATCGTGGCGATCAGGGCGTCGAGATTGGGGTAGTGGTCGGTGTGGTCGAGCTCGAGGTTGGTGATCAGCCCGAGTTGGGGATGGAATCGGACCAGGGAGCCATCGGATTCGTCGGCTTCAGCCACGAGCCACTCACCGGCTCCATTGCGGGCATTGCTGCCGAAGGCGGGCACCACCCCGCCGATGATCGCCGTGGGATCCAGTCCAGCGCTGTGGAGCAGGCTGGCGATCAAGCTGCTGGTGGTTGTTTTGCCGTGACTGCCAGCAACCGCGATGCTGTGCTGCGCATTGATCAGCCAGGCCAGCAGTTCTGAGCGATGCACCACCCGCAGACCTGCCCCACGAGCCGCTTCCAGCTCGGGATTGGTTTCGGGGATAGCGCTGCTGACAACAACCAAGGGCGCGCGGTCGACGCCAGAGCAGATGGCGTCGATGGTGGCTGCGTTCTGCTGTTGAAAAACCCGGGCTCCCTGTTGGCGCAGCAACTGCGATTGCGCCGATTGCTTGGGATCAGAGCCGGTGACGTTGTAGCTGCGCTCCGCCAGGATCCCGGCGATGGCTGACATGCCAATGCCACCCACCCCGATGAAATGAACCGGCTGCTCTGCCGTCAGTGAGAGGGGCTGGGACAAGGCAAACAGGGGCCTGCGAAGACCATAAAACCGTTCTCCCTGCCTGGACTAAAAAGACTCCAGATTGCAGCGAAAACTTCGATTCGGAGTCTGTATGATCGGCAGCCAAATTCCCCAATAGTCGGGATTTATCCCGAATTGCTATGACCCTTCGTGTTGCCATTAATGGTTTCGGCCGCATCGGGCGCAACTTCATGCGCTGCTGGCTGAGCCGCGGTGCCAACACGGGTATCGAAGTGGTGGGCCTGAACGACACCTCCGATCCGGCCACCAACTCCCACCTGCTGACCTACGACACGATGCTGGGCCGCATCAGGGATGCAGAGATCAGCCACACCGAGAACACCATCATTGCCAATGGCCATGAGATCAAGTGCTTCTCGGACCGCAACCCCCTGAACCTCCCTTGGAAGGAGTGGGGCATCGACCTGGTGATCGAGTCGACCGGTGTGTTCAACACCGACGAGAAGGCCAGCATGCACATCCAGGCTGGTGCCAAGAAGGTCATCCTGACCGCCCCTGGCAAAGGTGATGGCGTGGGCACCTTCGTGGTTGGCGTGAACGCGGATCAATACCGCCACGAAGATTTCGACATCCTCTCCAACGCCAGTTGCACCACCAACTGCATGGCTCCGATCGTCAAGGTGATCGACCAGGAGTTCGGCATCGTTAAGGGCTCGATGACCACGGTGCACAGCTACACCGGTGACCAGCGCATCCTTGATGCCAGCCACCGCGACCTGCGCCGCGCCCGCGCCGCAGCCATGAACATCGTTCCCACCACCACCGGTGCTGCCAAGGCTGTGGCTTTGGTTTACCCCGAGGTGAAGGGCAAGCTCGATGGTTTGGCTCTGCGCGTTCCCACCCCCAACGTCTCGTTGGTGGACATGGTGTTCAACGTCAGCAAGGACACCTCCCGCGAAGAGGTCAATGCTGTTCTGAAGGCTGCTTCTGAGGGCGCCTACAAGGGCATCATCAAGTACTCCACCTTGCCCCTTGTGTCTTCCGACCTGGCCGGTACTGACGACTCCACCATTGTTGATGCCGAGCTCACCAAGGTGATGGGCGGCGACCAGGTGAAGATCCTCTCCTGGTACGACAACGAGTGGGGCTACAGCCAGCGTGTGGTTGACCTCGCTGAGATCGTTGCCCAGCGTTGGGCTGCCTGATCCAAGCCTTCCAACTCAGTTGAAGTGTTCAAACCCTCTGCCCTCGGGCAGGGGGTTTTTGTTGTCAGCCCAACAGGGATGGCCAGCAGCTTCACCGAGTTGGCCGAGGTGTTGGCTGCCCGGAAGCTGGCGCAACAGGGCTTGAGCCCAGCTCGGCTCTAAGGCCAGCACCAGCTCAAAGTCTTCGCCGCCATCAAGGCAGAGGCTCCAGAACGGATCGCTGGGTTCCGGCAGAGCGTGGCGGTTGAGCTCAGGCTGGCAGCCGCTGGCGCCGCCTAGGAGTTCCAGGCTGCGGCGTAGGCCATCGCTGCTGTCGGTGCCGCCTACACGCCACGGTTGTCCGTCGGGCCGGCTGGCATGCAACGCCGCAACGGCATCAAAGCGCGGTTGCGGGCGTTGATGGCAGCGGATCGCCGTTTGCCGCTGCTCGCTGGGCAGGCTCTCGGCCCAGGCGGCTTGACCGAGTAGCAGCTGCAGGCCTAGGGCACTGCGGCCGTGGGCACCGGTGCTAACCAGCCAATCTCCAGGCTTGCCGGCTCCCCGCTGGATCAGCTGATCAGGATGAACCGGCCCCAGGGCTGTGATCGCCAGCACCAGTTGTTCACCGCTGCTGCAATCACCTCCCAGCAGATGGCCTTTGTGGCGCAGCAGCAACTCCTGCATGCCCCCATAGGCCTGCTCAAGCCAGTGCACCTGAGTGTCTCCAGGTGCACTGAGTGCCACGGTGATTCCTTCACAGCGGCGGCATCCCATCGCCGCCAAATCGGAGAGGTTGGCCGCAGCAGCGCGCCACCCTGCGGCTGATGCCGGTGTGGTCTTGGCCGAGAAGTGCACCCCCTCCACCAGGGTGTCGCTGCTGATCACCCAGCGCTCTGGGCTGATCTCAGGCAGTAGGGCGGCATCGTCGTTCCACTGATCGGCTCTGGCGAAGGCCGCTAACCGCCTGATCAGCTCCTGTTCACCGATTTGGCTGAGGGTTAGCCCCTCAGGCATGGCTCTTGAGGTTGTCAGCTCCGCTGATCACCTTGGCGCTGATGATTGTGTCGTCCATGGTCATCTCCTTGAGTACCTCGGACCCCTCAACCACATAGCCAAAGGCTGCATTGCGGCCGTCCACCAGGTTCAGACCAGCTGGGGTGAGCTCGGCTTCATACAAGAAGAAGAAAAACTGAGACGAACCATCGTCCAAGGCCTTGTCGGAGTGGGCCCAGCCCAGGGTGCCCAAGGTGGCAAAGGGCAGCACCGGCGTGGCTTTGAACAGGCCGAGATCCTCAAAGGTCATGTTGTAGATCGGTGAGGCATCCCCTGGCACCAGAATCTCGAGGGGAACGTGGCGTTCTTGCTTGGTTTTCGGATCGATGAAGCCCTCGGCGTCTCCCTTGGGATTGCCGCTTTGCAGCACGTAGAAGTCTTCGGCCCGTGAGAAGGGCAGCCCGTCATAGAAGCCCCGTTGCACCAGATCCACGAAGGCTCCACCGGTCAGTGGTGCGCTGTAGCCGTCGATGACGGCGGTGAGATCGCCTTGGCTGGTGCGAATCTCCACCGTGGCGCGCCCCAACAGCCTGGGGAGGTCATCGAATTCCGAGGGGATGGCGTAGGGGAAGTCCCCAATAAACAACTCCTCCAAGGCGCCAATATCGGCCAGGGTCAGGCGGCGCTGCTCGAGGAATCCATCTCGCTCTTGCAGCTCGCTGCTGGCACAGAGCTCCTCAAGATTGGTGTCGAGTTGGCTGAGCAGTTGCTCGGCTTGGGGCTGCAGCTCGCTCGGAACGGCTTCGAGGATGGCGCCGCGTTTGAGGCTGAACTGGCGCTGGGTGCGTTCGCAGCTGGTTTTGATGCTGTTCCAGCGCCGGGCCCGGAGGTCATCGCTGGTGCCTTCCAACCGGTGCTGAAGGTCCCTGAGATCGGCCTGATCAACGGGCAGGGAGTCGCGCAGGATGGCCGCTGGATCAGTGACCGCATTCCCCGGGGGCAAGGCGGCCAAAGCGGTTGCTGGCGACAACAGAGCCAGTCCAAAGCTCAGGATCAAAGCCAGCAACTGCGGGATCAGAGCGCGAGCCACGGCTGCCCGTTCAGTAGCGGCGACCACCGTACAATCCGCCTCAATCCATTCGCCGGGAATGATCTCCAGCAACGACTTCCGCACTGGCACCACGATCGAGCTGGATGGTCAGGTGTGGCGTGTGGTCGAGTTTCTCCACGTGAAGCCAGGCAAGGGCTCGGCCTTTGTCAGAACCAAGCTGAAATCAGCCCAGAGCGGCAACGTTGTTGAAAAAACCTTCCGCGCAGGCGAGATGGTTGCCTCAGCGCTGCTGGAGAAGTCCACCCTGCAGCACACCTACATGGAGGGCGAGGACTTTGTCTTTATGGATATGGCCTCCTATGAGGAAACTCGCCTGACGGCGAAGCAGATTGGTGAAGGCCGCAAATACCTCAAAGAAGGCATGGAGGTGAACGTGGTGTCCTGGAAGGACAACCCCATCGAGGTCGAGCTGCCGAATTCCGTGGTCTTGGAAGTCACCGAAACCGATCCCGGTGTGAAAGGTGATACAGCCACTGGTGGCACCAAGCCAGCCATCGTTGAGACTGGCGCGCAAGTGATGGTGCCCTTGTTCATCTCCATTGGCGAGAAGATCAAGATCGACACCCGCTCTGACAGCTATCTGGGCCGGGAGTCCTGAGGATCATGCAAATGGACCAACAGGCCCTGCGCGAGCTGCTCGAATTTCTGTCAAGCAGCGATATTCAAGAGCTCAAGCT
Source organism: Synechococcus sp. Minos11 (assembly GCF_014279855.1). Lineage (NCBI taxonomy): Bacteria > Bacillati > Cyanobacteriota > Cyanophyceae > Synechococcales > Synechococcaceae > Synechococcus > Synechococcus sp. Minos11. The sequence goes on from NZ_CP047953.1 coordinate 33,399, forward strand.
CGAAGGTGATGACTTCCGCTTGGAAGTCAGGCGCAACATGCCAGCGCCCCAGGCGGTGATGCTGCCTGCTCCAGCTGCGCCAATGGTTGCTGAGGTTGCAGCCGCCGCCCCTGCTGCCGCGGCATCACCACCGCCAGCCGCTGCGGCCAGCCGTGGTGATTTGGTGGAGGTCAAAGCGCCGATGGTGGGCACCTTCTACCGGTCCCCGGCTCCGGGTGAGGCTCCCTTTGTGGAAGTGGGCTCGAAGATCAGCAACGGCCAAGCCGTTTGCATCTTGGAGGCGATGAAGTTGATGAACGAACTCGAGGCTGAGATCTCTGGCGAAGTGGTGGAAATCCTTGTGGAAAACGGCACTCCGGTTGAGTACAACCAGGTGCTGATGCTGGTGCGCCCCAGCTAGCCCAGCTCCACCGCCGTATCAATGGCCGCCAGCATGCTGGCGCCGCGTGCGCTGCCTTGGCCGGCTCGATCAAACCCTGTGCCGTGATCCGGTGAGGTGCGCAGGAACGGCAACCCCAGCGTGGTGTTCACGGCCTGATCAAAGGCCAGCACTTTGACTGGGATCAGGCCTTGGTCGTGATACAGCGCCAGGTAGCCATCACATCCCTCCTCCACGTGTTGGGAATCATTCCAGGCTTGGGCTGCGCCGAGCCAGCAGGTGTCCGGTGGCACGGGACCTTCCAGCTGGAGGTTGTTGTGGCGCTGTTGATAAGCCTGCAAGCAAGCGGTGATCCAGCGCTGCTCTTCGGTTCCCAGTTGACCGGCTTCGCCGGCATGGGGGTTGAGTCCGGCCACCCTGAGGCGGGGACGCTGACGAAAGCGCCGGCAAAAGTCCTCGAGCTGGCCCAGGCGTCGTTCCAGTCGCTCTGGCGTCAACGCTGCGGGGACGCTGCTGAGCGGAATGTGGGTGGTGGCCAGCAGCGTGTTGAAACGCCAGCCGCTCTGGGGTGAGCGGGCTGTGAACAGCATGGCCGCGTCCTCACAGCCGCAGAGTTCAGCCAGCCGCTCGGTTTGCCCGGGGTAGTGGTGGCCGGCCTGGTGCCAGGCGGTCTTGGCGATCGGGGCGGTGACCAAGGCCTGAGCGCGGCCATCGAGCACGGCCTCCGTTGCTCGGGTGAGCCAGCCGAATGAAGCGGCTCCAGCAGCGGCGCTGATGCTTCCCGGCGTGATGGCTTCTGTGAGCGGCTCATCAACCATCTCCAGCTGGCTCGGATCAGCCAGCGGCTCATGGCAGCAGGGCAGGAGCTGCTCGTAGCTGGCTTGCAGCCACTGGCGGCAACCCACCAACAGGGGATTGAGGCTGGGGCGATGGGCTAAAGCCTTTAGGACCACCTCAGCTCCGATGCCAGCGGGGTCGCCAAGAGCAATGGCTAGGCGCGTCAAGCCTTAAGCAGCAGCAGCTTCCACCACTACATCAGGCATGGATTCGAACTGGCCCAGCAGCTGGCGAAACACGCCATGGCAGCGGCAATCGGGGCTGCTGCTGATCGAGTCGTTGCTAATCACACACTGCAGTTCACGCCGCCCATCTGGGTTGGTGTGCTGATCGAGGAGCACCACTGCTCGATCGCGTAGACGTTTGACCGGTTGGCTATCCACCAGGCTGATGGACTCACCAATGGCTGAACGGACCTTGAAACCCTGGCTTTGAAGTGCTTCGGTAGCGATCGGCAGCAGATCCATATCTGGACGCTGGGTTCGGCTGAAGCACTCAAATCGGGCCATGGGCTCAACCAATTTGCGGAAATTCAAGGCAGTCCTTATTAAGGACGCACTAAAGGATTGTTCGCTTTTTCACCTGGTTCCACTGTTCGTCATAAACCATGTTGCGTTTGTTGCTCCTCGCCCTGTTGCTTTTAGGCCTTGGAACCGGGCTGCAGCGCGGTTGGCTTGAGGTGCGCTGGGATCGGCTGGGTCAGGATTTGGAGACGTATGTCAATCGAGAGCCTCAGCCTTGAGGCAGGCCTGCAGTCCCTCCCGGTAGCTGGGATAGGTCAACGCATAGCCCAGTGCTTGGGTCAGCTTGCGGTTACTGACGCGCCGGTTGTCGCGCCAGAAGCTCAGGGCCATCGGGCTCATGTTGCCTTCAACCGCTTCAAACCATTGCAGTTCCGGCAGAGGGCAGCCCAGCAGGTGGGCTGAGTAGCCCAGCAGTTCACTGCTTGGGGCTGGGCGGTTGTCGCAGACGTTGACGATGCTGGGCCGTTGCGTGGCCGGTAGCCGCAGGCAGTGCAGCAGGGCGCCAACGATGTCGTCGACATGCACGCGGCAGAACACCTGCCCTGGTTTGTGCACATGGCGGGCGTCTCCCCGCTGCAGCGCCAACAAGTTGTTGCGCCTGGGCCCATAAATGCCTGGCAGGCGGAACACTTGCACCGGCCAGCCACTGTTGAGCCAGGCCTGTTCGCACTGCAGCCGGGCCTGGCTGCGGGGCAGCAGATCTGCCGCTGGAGGCGTGGATTCATCCACCCATTCGCCGCGTTGGTTGCCGTAGACGCCGGTGGTGGAGAGGTAGCCCGTCCATTGCAAAGGCAGTCCATCGAGCAGTGGTTTCAGGCTGCTCAAGCAAGGGTCCTGCCCTTGGCGATCAGGAGGGGCTGTGACCAGCAGATGGCTGATTCCTTGGAGCTCCGATGCACTGGGTAGCAGGCCTGTGCTGCTATCGAACGGCAATTCCCCAGCGGCGGCGGGTGCCCGGCGGTGGGTCACCACCACATCGGCGCCTAGCTGGCGTAGTCGCTCAGCAAAGCGTTGGCCCGTGTAACCGCCGCCAACCACCAGCAGACGCTGGCCAGGATCCAGCGGGTTGACAGCTCCTAAAGAAGTGAGTACACCTGTATCACTCACTAATACACCTGTTCCATGACCTGCTCCACCATCATCCCTGCTGCTCAGCCCAGGCGTGCTTGGTTAAGCCCCGTGGTGCTGGCTGCAGCCATTGCAGCGGCTGGTTTGTTGCTGCCCGAAGAGCCCCAACTGCAGGCGGAGCTGTGCCAGCGCACCAGCAGCGTTAAGGCCTGTCAGGTCTGGTGAGTCCCTTACGCGGCTTGGTAGTTAGTTGGCGTCTGAAGCGGCACCACACCATTGCCGCTGGTCTCTTGCGTGTTGGATGACTCGCTGGGCGTTGCCCATTGCAGGAGGCGAACGGCCAGCCTTAAATCACCGTCGAGCCAGGCGCGGATGGCCATGGCGCGGCGGGGATCGTAAAAGCGTTGACGGCGATACCACTGGAAGGCATCGGAGTCACTTTTGTGCCCGTTGCAGGAGAGGCAAGACGGCACACAGTTCTCAGTCACGCTGAGGCCACCGCGGCTGCGGGGCCAGACATGATCGATTGATTCCGATGGCTTGCCGCAGTAGATGCAGGTATGCCCGGTGTATTCGTGGAGAGATTGACGCCACCGTCGGACGCGGAGCTTGGGACAGAGTTCCTCGAGGAACACCGCATCGCTCTGATGCATCCGAATCTCCCGGATTTGGCCCAAGTCTGCGGATGATTGTTCGGCTGTCAATGTGCTGCAGATTGCACTTTGGCCAGCGGGTTAGGCGCTCTTGTTTTCCGGCTGATGCGGCTTAAATTTATGAATGGCCAAGCAGATTGTGAGCATCGGGCTTTCTCTCACAGCTGCCGGGGACGTCTTATTTCGTTGCCCGCCAGATCCTGTTAGCCAAGCCCAGATTCGGCGGATCAGACCGCGCGGCCGCTGGCAGCAACGCCAAGGCGGTTGGGTCTTCCCTTTTGAGGCTGCCTGGCAGCTGACGCATCACTTCGGTGAGCGTTTTCCCATTGATCCGGCGCTGCAGCAGTGGCTCGACCAGGTGCGCTGCCCATTGCCGCCTTTGCCAGCTCACCGTGAGCTGATTGCTGCGGCTGATTTGCAGCAGCCCCTCTCCGATGGCCGCCAGCTGCTGGCCCATCAACGGGCTGGGGTGCGTTGGTTACTGGCACGCCGCGGGGCGGTGTTGGCCGATGAAATGGGCCTGGGCAAAACCCTGACTGCGTTGGCTGCCGCGCGGGCCTTGCTGCGCTGCAGTGCCACCCGTTTGCTGGTGGTGGCCCCTGTGGGGCTCCACGACCATTGGCGCCGCGAGGCGCTGGGGTTGCAGCTCAGCCCCGAATTGCTGAGTTGGGCTCGGCTGCCGCAGGAGCCGCCCGATGGTGGCTGTGTGTTGGTGGTGGATGAAGCCCATTTCGCCCAGAACAGTCAGGCCAAGCGAACTCAGGCGCTGTTGCGTTTGGCGCGCCATCCACGCATGCGGGCGGTGTGGCTGTTGACGGGCACGCCCTTAAAAAACGGCCGGCCCGTTCAACTGCTGCCGTTGCTCATGGCCATCGGCCACCCCTTAGCCCGGGATCGGCTTGCCTACGAAACCCTGTTTTGCAACGGGCATTGGCGTCAAAGCGGCCCGCGCATGGTGTGGGACTGCCAAGGGGCCAGCCGGCTTGATGAGCTCCAGCGTCTGCTGCGGCCCCAGTTGCTGCATCGCCGCAAACGCGATTGCTTGGATTTGCCCCCGAAGCTGCGCCGCTTCCATGCGGTGGTGCTCAAGCCTGAGGCACAGCATCAGTTTGATCGGGCCCTGCAGCAGCGTTTAGACGCCTACCGCAAGCGCGCAGCTGCCGGCTTGGTGCGCTCCGATGCGGAGCGTTTGGCCCTGCTCACGGCGCTGAGACAACTGAGCTCCTTTCATAAGCTGACTGCCCTGCAGCAGCTGCTTGATCAGCTGCAAGCCTCGGGTGATCCGGTGGTGGTGTTCAGCGGTTTTCGCGGGCCGCTGCTGCAGCTGCATCGCTTGCGCGGCGGTGAGCTGCTTACCGGCCTGGTGGATCCCACCGAGCGGCTGCAGCGGCTGCAGCGATTTCAACAGGGCGATTCCAATTTGCTGCTGGCCACCTATGGCGTTGCTGGTTTGGGTCTCGGTTTGCAGCGGGCTTCTCAGGTGATCTTGCTTGAGCGTCCTTGGACGCCCGGTGATGCTGAGCAGGCGGAGGATCGTTGCCACCGTTTTGGCACCCGCCGCACCGTGGAATGCCATTGGCTTCAGCTCGGCGGTGCTGACGCTTTGGTGGATGGCTTGATCCTCAGCAAATCCGAGCGCATTGAAGTGGTGCTTGGTCGTCAGCGGCGGCAGCTGCGCCGCCAAGGTTTGGCGCGCATGCTCGATGAATTGCTGCAGAACTAGCGGCAGCTATCGGCCCGCACCAAAATTTCGGCGCGTAGGTCGTTGTGGCTCTTCGCTCCGCTGGCTTGGAGCAGAGCGGCGGCTTGGTCGATGTCTTGGCAGGCGGCGTCCTTGTTCTGCAGCAAGGTGTGCAGAAGAAAGCGATCGTTGCGGGGCCGCGGATCCTGGGGATGGGCTTTCACCACCCGATTGCAGCGCTGCAAGGCCCGGTCCAAAGCATTGGCTTCCACATCGGCTAAGCAACTGTCCGCCTCCAAATGGCTGGAGCGGCAAGCACCCAAGATCACCAACCCCATCCCCACACCGATGGCTTTGGTCAGCTGACCCTTGCCCATGACGCGTCAGTAGCTGTAGCGGTCGTCGTCGGTGGTGCTGCTCTCGTTGCTCAGGCCGGCATCAAAATCCTTGCCTGCAGTTTCGCTGCCTGAATAGAGGGCTCCCAGGTACTTGCCGCAGTCTTGGTACTTGTCCTGCTTGGCTACCACGCTTTCTGTGACCATCACGGCTGCGTGCTTCGGCGAGGTCTTGAACAGGCCAGTGCTCTGACGCTTGATGCGCTCGTAGGCCGCTTTCCAGCTGACGTTGTGGGAATTGCCCGTCTTGCGCATGAAGCAATAGATCTCGGCTCCTTTATCCCCGGCTTCATTGGCTTCAGCCGGCAGGCTGCCCATGCAGCTCAGCCCTAGGGCCAATGCCATGAGTTGGTAGCGCGTAGCAGCCATACCTTTCCCCAGCTTGATGAACTGGGCCAAAGGTATCGATCCCTTCCCGTCTGTCCAGAGCGGTTGAGCCGGCGTCCCTTGAGCAAAGGCCGTCTCTGTGTTGTCATCCGCATGACGTCTGGGTTCAGCTTGTGGAACCGCTGTCCTTCCGCATCACGCGCAGCACTGAGGGGTTGGCCGAAACCTTGGCCACCTTGTCCCATCGCCTGATCAAGCTGGAGCAGCGCTTGGCGGCCATGGAGCTTCAGCTGCAAAACCAGATGGCTCCCCATCCGCAGGAGCTCGAAGCTTTGCAATCGGTGGATAGCTTGCTGGCCGATTGCCGCGAGCTCCTGGCCACATCGGCTCCCGAAATGGACCAAGCGGCTTAGAATTAGTACATCTGTACTGATTGCATGGCGGTCGTTGCGGCGGGCTTCCCCAGTCCTGCCGATGACTACCTCGAAGCGGGGGTTGATCTCAATCGCCAGCTCATTGCTCGCCCCCTCAGCACGTTTTTGTTGCAGGTGAGTGGTGATTCGATGCTGGCCGATGGCATTCACCACGGCGACTTGCTCCTGGTGGATCGCAGCTTGCAGCCCCAGCCGGGTCGGGTGGTGGTGGCGGTGCTCGATGGCGCCTTCACGCTTAAACGGTTGGAGTGCCATGGCGGCCGCTTGCGTTTACAGGCGGCCCATCCCGGTTACCCCCCCTTGGAATTGGACGCTTGCATTGCGGTTCAGATCTGGGGTGTGGCCACCCATGTGATCCATCCCCTGTGAGCCCCCATGGCAGCAGCGCTGGCCCTGATTGATTGCAACAACTTCTATGCCTCTTGCGAGCAGCTGTTTGATCCAGCGCTGCAGGGACGGCCGGTGGTGGTGCTCTCCAATAACGATGGCTGCATCGTCGCCCGCAGCCGTGAGGCCAGGCAGCTGGGGATTGCCATGGGCACGCCCTATTTCCAGGTGGCGGATCGGCTGCGCGATCAGCAGGTGGTGGTGCGCAGTTCCAACTACGCCCTCTATGGCGACATGAGCCAGCGGGTGATGGCGCTCTTGAAGCAGCGGGTGCCGGAGTTGGAGGTGTATTCCATCGATGAAGCCTTCGCGCGTTTGCCCGCCCTGCCCGCCCATGAGCTGAGCAGCTGGGCTGCGGAGCTGCGGGTGCTGGTGCGTCAGCAGTTGGGCTTGCCCATTGCCCTTGGCATGGCCCCCTCGAAGGTGTTGGCCAAGTTGGCCAATCGTTTGGCCAAGCGGGATCCCGCGCGGACGGGGGTTTGCAATCTGCTGCTGGAGCCGCAGCTGCCCGATCGTTTGGCGGAGGTGGCCGTTGAGGATCTCTGGGGTGTTGGTCGCCGCTTGGCGCGCTGGTGCCGTTTACGCGGCTTGGCGACAGCACTGGATCTGGCGCAGGCTGATTCCGCGTTGATTCGCCAGGGCTGGGGGGTGGTGGGGCTGCGCCTGCAGCAGGAGTTGCGCGGGATCAGCTGTCTGGCCTTGGAGAGTGAGCCCGCGGCCAAGCAGGAAACCTGCGTGAGCCGCAGTTTTGGCACAGCGGTGTTGGACCGTCTCAGCCTGCGGGAGGCGGTGGCAGCGCACGTGGTGCGGGGCGCGGAAAAACTGCGCCGTCAGGGTCAACGGGCGGGCCGGCTGACGGTGTTTGTGCGCACGAGTCCGTTTGCAGCTGGTTTTTATGCCAACAGCATCAGCGTGAGCTTGCCTTTGGCGACAGCGGACACCGCCGTGTTGCTGCAGCGGGCTCTGCCACTGGTGGATCAGTTGTTTCGCCATGGGTATGCCTTTCAAAAAGCCGGCGTGCTGCTGGGGCAGTTGCAGCCGCAGGAGCATTTGCAGCACCACCTGTTGGTGCCGTGTTCTCCTCAGCAGCTACGGCGCCGCAGCCGTTTGTTGCAGGCCGTTGATGGGCTGAACCAGCGCTTTGGAACGGGCACCGTGCAGTGGGCTGCCGTTGGGGTGGAGCCGGATTGGTGCATGCGGCGTCAGCACTTGTCCGCCCACTTCACCACCAGCAAGGCCGATCTGCCCATGGTGTCTGCCCATGAATAAATGCGAAAAAATTTTGAAATCCACACGCTCTGGGGCCTGCGGTGTGCCATGGCCCCTGGCCAGGGGTGGCAGAATAAAAAGAAAGCGAACCATGGCCTCTCTCGCCTCCGTTCACCCGCAGTCCTGTCCTTACACACCGCTTAGCAATCGTCGCGGATTTGTTGACAGCGGACACCAGATCGAAAAGTTGGAATTTGCCCTCGCTGTTGCCGTTGGCCGCGGGGATCAGCAGCGCATTCATGAGTTGCGTCAACGCATTGCTGATCTCGGTGACAACCGCGAAGAGCCGGGTACCTGATCCATTCCTTTCCACTTCAACCAGTCATTATTGCCATTGCTTTTTGACCCATCATTTGGCAGGGTTAGGAGAGATTGACAGGCAGTAAGTCGTTCGCTGAGAAATGCTTACACAAATACGTTCAAGTGATGTGAGAGAGACATCACAAAGAAATGGTTCGATTGATCAAGAGAGGGATCAACTCAAGCAGCAAGCCCAGGGGTTTTACGACGCCGCGAAAGTGAAAGCAGAGGCTGGAGAGGTCAGCGAAGCAGGGCTTTTGATCCTGAAGGGTTTGGATTGTGAACGGCGCGCAAAAGCCAAGGGGCCACAGGTTTTGGGCCTGATCCGCAAACGCGGTTGAAATCAGAAATTAAGCAAGCGGGTGACCGGACTCGAACCGGCGACGTTCAGCTTGGGAAGCTGACATTCTACCACTGAATTACACCCGCATTCTTTCAACTTAGCAAAGGCTCCGTTGGTGAAAGATGGCATCAACGGAGCCTTTGCTTGGTGGCTCAGTAGCGACCAACCATCAGTTGGCGCCACCTGCATCGCAGTTCACATCAGCCACGGCAGCCTGGCGTGCGGCCAGCACTGGTTCCAGCTTGCCTTGCAGTTCGTTGGCAGCCTCTTCCAGGGTGGTGCTCTTGTTGGCGGTGATTGTCTTCGCCTCCTTGTTGAAGGCCATCACTTGTTTTTGCAGTTCCTGAATCCGCAGTTTTTCCAGGGCGGCTTCGGAGTCCTGGAGCTTGGCCACGGCTTTGGCCAGGTTGTTGCGGGCTTGTTCGGCATCACCAACGGTGGAGGTGGGGCCGAGCTCGCCAACCGCTTCGAGGGCCTTGCCGACAGCGGCCAGGTTGGCGCACACCGCTGATTCAGCCTTTTGCTCGCTTTGCTGAGGCGTTGGTTTGCTTTGGCAGGCAGCCAGTGCAAGGGCTACCAGGGCAGATCCCAGCAGCAAGGCAGGACGACGCATCGGGTGAGGGGTTGCTCACCTCAAGTGGTAGCCACCCCTGTGGTGACCTGCCCCAGGTTTTAGCCCTGAAGCACCGCAGCGGCGGCAGCAACACCGGCCCCCGGTTGGGCTGAAGCCGCGCCGAGATCCGCCAGCGCACCTTCGATGGCGGCCACGGCGGTGAGTAGGTCGCGATCGCACACAAAGCCCAGGTGGCCGATGCGGAACACCTTCCCTTTGAGGTGATCTTGGCCCCCCGCCAGCAGGATGTCGTAGCGGCCTTTGACGGCTTTGCGCAGGGCCTCAGCATCCAGGCCAGCTGGTGCCACGGCGGTGATGGCAGGGCTTCCGTAACCATCGGCGGCGAACAGGGGCAAGCCAAGGGCGCGCATGGCGGCTTGACTGGCGCGGCGGTGCCGGTCATGGCGGGCAAAAATCGCCTCCAGACCTTCGTCTTGCATCAGATCCAGGGCAGCCTCCAGAGCGAAGTAGAGGTTGACCGGGGGGGTGAAGGGGTTGCTATTGCCCGCCGCTGCTTTGCGGTAGCGCTCGAGATCCAGATAAAACTTCGGCAAATCGGATTGCTTTTGAGCGGCCCAGGCCCGCTCGCCCATGGCCACAAAGCCCAGGCCTGGCGGAATCATGTAGCCCTTCTGTGAGCCCGAGCAGACCACATCCAGCCCCCAGGCATCCACTGGCACCGAGCAGGCGCCGAGGCTGGTGACCGCATCCACCACGATCAAGGCCTCCCCATGGGCTTTGACGTGGCGGTTGATGGTCTCGAGGTCGTTGATGACGCCGGTGGAGGTTTCCGAGTGGGTGAGGATCACTGCCTTAATCGCTTTGGCGGTGTCGGCTTCCAAAGCGTTGCGGAAGGCTTCGGGATCCAAGGGCTGGCCCCATTCCGCTTTGATCACCTCCACTTCAAGGCCATAGGCCTTGGCCACCTTCACCCAGCGCTCGCCGAATTTGCCGTTGTCGCCGCAGATCACCTTGTCGCCGCGGCTGAGCACGTTGATGATTCCGGCTTCCATGGCCGCCGTGCCGCTGCCAGCGAGCACCAGCACATCGCCCTTGGTTTGGTGCAGCCATTGCAGCTGCTCGGTGGTGCGGGCCACGATTTGTTGGAACTCCCCGCTGCGGTGGCCGATGGGATGGCGTGCCATCGCCAGGAGCACCCGTTCCGGCACCGGAGTGGGGCCGGGGATCATCAGTTGAAGCTTGTCCTTCATGCCGCTGGGTGGGGGGCCGGAATCCGGCTGGTGGATCATTCACCTTAAAAAGCAGCCGGTTATCCCCTTTGTCCGCCTCGTCCGCCCTCGACTCCGGCTACACCCTTCCGGTCTGGGTGGCGGTGGCCGCGGTGGCCGCCGTGCGGCAACTCCGCGGGGATCCATCGGCCGAGCGGGTTGGCCTTGAGCTGCTGCAGCCGGCAGGGCAACGGGAGCTGCCGATTGAGGCGGTAGCTCCCTTCGCCGATGGCAGTGCCTTGGCCATCAGCCGCTGTGATCCAGGCCCTGGCATGGATCTCACCCGGGGGTTGGCGGTGTGGGTGCGGGCCCGCTGGGCTGAGCCGCTCGCGGGGTCTTGTTTTCAGTTGCAAGCTGGTGTTGGTGTGGGTCGCCTCGCGGAGGGAGGTGAGGTGTGCCTCTCGGGCTTTGCCCGCGACCTGCTGCAGCACAACTTGGCTGCCTTGGTGCCGTCTGATCGTTCGGTGGCGCTGGAGGTGGTGATGCCGCAAGGGCGCGAAAGGGCCCTGCGCACCTCCAATGCCGCCTTTGGGGTTGTGGAGGGATTGGCCTTGATCGGCACCCAAGCGGAGGTGCAGCGCAGTGCGGCGCCGGATCAGTTGCAGGGCGCTTTGGATGAGTTGCGTCGGCGCGCAGAGCGGCCGCAGGGTTGCCCTGAGTTGGTGTTGGTGGTGGGGGAAAACGGTTTGGATTTGGCCCCTCGCTTGGGCTTGCCAGCTGAAGTGCTCCTGAAAAGCGGCAATTGGATTGGTCCGCTGCTGGCCGCGGCAGCGGAGCAGGGGGTGCAGCGGCTGCTGTTGTTTGGCTACCACGGCAAATTGCTCAAGCTGGCGGGCGGCATCTTTCACACCCACCACCACTTGGCCGATGGTCGCGCCGAGGTGCTCACCGCATTAGCGGCTTTGGAGGGGGTGCAGGGCGAGTTGCTTCGTGAGCTGCACAGCAGCGCCACCACCGAAGCCGCGTTGCAGCTGCTGCGGCAGCGGGAACCCGAGCTGGAGCAGCGGTTGCGGCAGCGCATCACAGCGGCCATCGAAGAGCGCGCAGCGGCCAGTATTCAGGCCACCACCGGTTTGACCCTCGAGCCAGGGGTCGCGCTATTTGATCGCTCCCGTCAGTTGTGGGCGGTTGGACCGCGGGGTCAGTCCTGGTTCGCTGAGGCTGCGTTTTAGGCTCTTTCGATTGCCTTACGTGCCGATGTCCGCTGCTCTAGCTGGCCTGGAGGGAGCAGATGGGCGCCGCCCAGCGATCGTCATCCTTGATTTCGGCTCGCAGTACTCCGAGCTGATTGCCCGGCGTGTGCGGGAGACCGAGGTCTATTCCTTGGTGGTCAGCCACACCACCACCCTCGAGCAGTTGAAGGCCCTGGGACCGCGCGGAATCATCCTCAGCGGCGGGCCCAGCTCGGTGTATGCCGCTGGAGCTCCGTTGTGCGATCCAGGCATCTGGGATCTGGGGATCCCGGTGCTGGGGGTTTGCTATGGCATGCAGCTGATGGTGCAGCAGCTGGGCGGTTCCGTTGAAGCATCAGAACGGGGTGAATACGGCAAGGCTCCGCTGTTTGTTGACGATCCCACCGATCTGCTCACCAACGTCGACGACGGTTCGACGATGTGGATGAGCCATGGGGATTCGGTGCAAGCCCTCCCCGATGGCTTCACGCGCCTGGCCCACACCGACAACACCCCAGAAGCGGCGATTGCCCACCACGGCCGCAAGCTCTATGGCGTTCAGTTCCATCCGGAGGTGGTGCACTCCACCTGCGGCATGGCCCTGGTCCGCAATTTCATCTACCACGTGTGTGGTTGTGAGCCCGATTGGACCACCGAGGCCTTCATTGATGAGGCGATTGCCGATGTGCGCGCCCGGGTGGGGAGCAAACGCGTGCTGCTGGCCCTCTCCGGTGGCGTGGACTCCTCAACCTTGGCCTTTTTGCTGCACAAGGCCATCGGTGATCAGCTCACCTGCATGTTCATCGACCAGGGCTTCATGCGTAAAGGCGAGCCCGAGTTTTTGGTCGAGTTTTTCGATAAGCGCTTCCACATCAATGTGGAGTACATCAATGCCCGGGAGCGCTTCATCAACAAGCTCGCTGGCATTACCGACCCCGAGGAAAAGCGCCGCATCATCGGCACCGAATTCATTCGCGTATTTGAAGAGGAGAGCAAGCGGCTTGGCCCTTTTGATTACCTCGCCCAGGGCACGCTCTATCCCGATGTGATTGAGAGCGCTGGCACCAACGTCGACCCCAAAACCGGCGAGCGCGTGGCGGTGAAGATCAAGAGCCACCACAACGTGGGTGGTTTACCCAAGGACCTTCAGTTCAAGTTGGTGGAGCCCCTGCGGCGTCTGTTTAAAGACGAGGTGCGCAAAGTGGGCCGCAGCCTTGGCTTGCCAGAGGAGATCGTCCGGCGGCATCCCTTTCCTGGGCCGGGCCTAGCGATCAGGATTCTTGGCGAGGTGAGCGAAGAGAAGCTCGACATCTTGCGCGATGCCGATCTGATCGTGCGTGAAGAGGTGCGCGATGCGGGCCTCTATCACGACATTTGGCAGGCGTTTGCTGTGCTGTTGCCGGTGCGCAGCGTTGGCGTGATGGGCGACAAGCGCACCTACGCCTACCCAATCGTGTTGCGTTGCGTGGGCAGTGAAGATGGCATGACCGCGGATTGGTCGCGCTTGCCCTACGACTTGATGGAGCGCATCTCCAATCGAATCGTCAATGAGGTGAATGGAGTTAACCGCGTTGTCTACGACATCACAAGCAAGCCGCCCGGAACCATCGAGTGGGAATAGTTCTGGGATACAAACCTCAGTTGCTCTTGCAAAAATGACATTTCACGTGGCAAAGTTGTTACATAAACCCCCTGATTAATACTAAAATAATTGTTAAGACATGTATTGAGTGGGAGTAGACAATAAAAATTACATTTAGAATTGATTGAATATTTATGCATTGGTCATATCAATCTATTCAAGATGGTGTCAGCAATAGCTCTTTTATTTCTTATTTTCATGTCTCACTAATAACCATAGTATAAAGTATGATTAAGTATCGCAAGCCAATTAAATTGCTAGCGATTAATTGCTTAGTTATTTTGACCTTGCTTATAACGCCTGGTCTTATATTAATCGCCGTAGAAATATTGAATAATAATCCTAAGGCCCTGCGATCATCAGCTTCTGGAAAATATCCTGGAATAGTTGGAAATATGCCACCTCTTAGATTTGATTATGTTTCGTATGTTGGTTGGAAGCCACTGCCAGTAAGAAGTGAGGTTTTAAATATTGATCCAGTTTTTAGGTCAAGATATACAAATAATAAGCCTGTTGATATTGGTTCCCAGAAAATATGGTTTTTTGGTGGCTCAACAATTTTTGGCCACTTGGTCTCAGATTCAAGTACAATTCCATCTTACTACCAGCAGTTTTCAGGGGATGAGTCTGCAAACTTTGGCCAATCAGGTTGGAGTTCAAGGCAATCTTTAAACGAATTTATTACGCTAATCAGTTCATCTAACTTTCCCAGAAAAATAGTGTTCTATGATGGTGTAAATGATGTTATGCATCCATGTAGAACAGAGCACAGTATTGTCCCTTCCCATGGAAGAGCCAGCTATTTGATTTTTACCCATGGAAGACACAATCAAGCCAAAATAACCTATGAGTTTTTGTTTGAATATATTTTTCTTAGGCCCTATAAACAATTTGCGCAACAATTTAATTCTTTTTTAAACTCTGCTTATATTCCCTATGATTGTCATATTAACAGTCAAAAGGCACAGGCAATCGTTGATAACTGGTATCAAAATTGGTTAACAGCATATATTCTTGCTAAATCTGTTGGGTCTGAAGCAATCTTTATCCTCCAGCCAACTTTGTACAGTACATCATCAAGCCTTGCTCAATTAATTGAGCACCCTGAATATTCTGAGACTGCGCGCTTACAAATTGTATTTTTATATGATCTATTCAAGTCTACAGTCAAGACTAATTGTTCTGTTGCGTCAGCCTTCTGCAAATCAATACATTTCGGTGATAAATGGCTTCTAGGCCATGATCATGTATTTATTGATGACCATCACATAACACCAGAGGGAAATGAAAGGATTTCCCAAAAGATTTATTCCATTTTAAGTGAGTGAGTAAATCTAAAAATTTGCTTTTCTAGGATATAAAAGCCTCTCCTTAAATCCTCAAATACTGCTAAATAATGTTAAAATAAATCAATGTATATGGTTATTTTTTGTACGGCTGAGCCTGTTTATCCCATTTATTTTTTGCCTTTTTCTGTATATAATTTGCTGTAAATCCAGAATGCAGTCTATTGCCTTTGCTTAGTGATTAATAATTGACATCAGTAGAATATCTTGGCTTGAAAAAGTTACTCATTGTTTGTGTCTGCCCTTCTTTTGTTACACCAAACAGATTTCGGCTTTCTGGCGTTGTGTTGCTCCTTTTTAAAACATCCTCTTTAAATCTTTCCACGTCAATTGTTAAAGTCCCTGGGAAGATTTCCTTGCAATCATCGTCCAATGTTTAGACATTTGCTTGTATGCTTTATGACCTGTAGAATCACTTGCAAATGAATTCTTGCATTCTTTATCATTTAAAAATCTAAGTTTTTCTGCTCTAGGCCGTTGGATGTATCGGTCAAAGCACTGCATTTTGCACTTATTCTGTGGTCAATATTATTGACTTTAATGTTTTGATTAGACTTTTTAAAGGCTCTTGGAGCAGTCTCAACGGCAAGGCTGTTTGCGCTATAAATTCCATTGACCAATAAAGAGTAGGACCCTAGATTAGACCGAATATCCGCAAAGTAATCTCTTTCCTCCAAGAGATGGAGTTTAAGCCCCACATCATTAAATTCATGCGGGAGTCAGTAGTAATCGTCTGTTAGCCCATTGTCACCCCTTCAATGGGCAGCAATGGGTCTCCAATTCTCCTGTCCACCCTAAGTAAATTTTTTACTCTAGTAGCCAAAGAAAATTATAGTTGCAGGATTCGTGCAAAAGAATTAAGCCTGTTTTTTATCGATAGTTCATTGCTTGCAAAGTATGGGATAGAAAATTTAAAAAATTCAAATGTTTTGGACAGTGTTTTGATAGTTTTCTCTGAAGTTTAGATGTCCACAACTGCATTCATTGTACCGTCAATTCATATTTTTGTAGCAAATTAAGAGCAAAACATTAGTTTGGGCTAAGGGAGATCTCTTATTTCGTCAAATCTCACTTGTTTGCCCGGTGGTCGTGATCACCGGGACTTAGCGGTGGCGCGTGGCGCGACAGCTCGGGTGGCCCACCTAGAGAGTGCGGCGCTTGTCAAGCCTGGAAACGCCTTGCCAGCACCGATACCATCGGGCACCAGCCGATGTGTTGTGGCCAGCTCAGCGCCCCTCCAGCAAAACCCGCAGCTGCAACGGCGGTTGCAACAGGACAGCATTGAGCTCGCCGGCAAGACGATCTATCTCAACCCTTTCCTGTATTGGCGGCGTTTCGATGCCAATACCGACCGTTGGCTGCGCGAGCCCGGTCAACTCAATGAGGACCAGATCAGTACGAATCGCGTGCGTTTCTACCCGGAGCTGGTGTGGGACAGCCTCAGTGATGAGGAGCGTGCCGTCAAAGATGGCTCTGTGGAGATGTTCCTCAAGAGCCTTGAGCTGATCAGCACCTTCAACCCGGAGCTGACAGCCGGCCAGCTGCTTGAGCTGGAGCGCAAGATGGCGGTCACCAAGAAGAAGGCCTTCGAGCATTGGGTGGGCAAGTCCCTACGTCGCCGCAGCCAGGAGGAAAAGGCTGAGAAGCGGCGTTTCAGCCGCCAGCGCTGGGTTCGCGAGTGGCGGGAGTGGTTAGCCGATCCCACCACCGGACGCGCCTTACTGCCGTTGACCGGGCTCATCCTCACCGCCGGTTTTCTTGGTTGGCATCTGGGTTCCCAGCAGTTTTGCCGTGAGTTGATTCTTCAACCTGGGGTTCAAAGAAGCCGCTAAAACCGCCAGAGCGTGGCAGCCTGGATCTAATTCCTCTCGCTGATGGCTGAACCTTCCACCAATCCCTGGCTCAGTCTTGGCATGCAGCTCATGGACGTTGCGCGCCAGAAGTTGGCGACGCCTGCGGAGCCGGTGGTGCCTGTTGAGGTGACGGTGGAAGACCCTGATGAGCCGGCCAGTGTCGAGGCACTGCAAGAGCGCCTGACGGCCATCGCGGCGCGGTTGCAGCAACTGGAGGCCAAGCTGCTGCCATGAGCCTCGGTTTCTCCCGCCGTGATGCCCGCTTCTGTGGCATGGGACAGCAGCCCGGCGTGATCCTGCTGGTGCTGTTGATGTTTTTCAGCGCCATCGGCATGCGGCTGGTGTGGATGCAATTGCTCCACGGCGCTGAGAATCGCGTTGCTGCTGATGAGAACCGCATCCGTTTGATGCCCCGCTCGCCCATCCGCGGTCGGTTGCTCGACCGCAAGGGACGTGTGCTGGCAAGCAGCAAACTCACTTACACACTTTTCATTGAGCCTCGGCTGGTCACTGATGAGCAATGGCCGGCCTTGCGGGATCGCTTGGCGGCTTTACTGCAGCTGGATCCCAATGGCCTCGATCAAGCGCGCGAGCGCGGCACCGGCAAAGACGGTTATCGGATCCCGTTGGTGAATGGACTGCAGCCCGAGCAGGTGCTGCGTTTTCAAGAGCAGAACCTCGATCTGCCTGGCGCCAGCGTGGATATGGACATCCTGCGGTACTACCCCCACGGGATGTTGGCGTCCCACACGTTGGGCTATACCCAGCCGATCACTGAGGACGAATACGACGTCTTGATTGATAAGGGCTACAAGATCCGCGATCGGATTGGCCGTATCGGCGTGGAAGCGGCCTACGAAAGCCATCTGCGCGGCAAATGGGGCGGTCAGATGTTGGAGGTGAACGCGAACGGTGAGGTGCAGCGCTATCTGGGTGATCGCCCCTCCAAGGCCGGAAAAGACCTCATACTCACGATCGATTTGGATCTGCAAAGGGCTGCAGAGAAGGCCCTCGCCGACAAGCGTGGTGGCGCCATCGTGGCCATGAACCCCACCACCGGGGCGATTCTGGCGATGGCCAGCAAGCCCAATTTCGATCCCAACTTTTTCTCCAAGCTGATCACCACCCAGCAGGAATACGACGCCCTCTTTAAGTCGCCGAATAAGCCGCTCTTTAGCCGGGCGATGAATGCCTACAACCCAGGCAGCACTTGGAAAGTGGTGACTGGTATGGCGGGTATGGAATCGGGCAAGTTCCCTGCTGGCACCAAGCTTCAGACCATGGGCTGCATCACCTATGGCGGCCACTGCTTCCCGGATCACAACGGCGCCGGTTTTGGCACCATCGGCTACGAAGATGCGCTGCGCTTCTCCAGCAACACCTTCTTCTATCAAGTGGGTGTTGGTGTGGGTTCCCGTGAGCTCTACAAATCAGCCAAGCTCTTGGGTTTTGACGCTCCCAGCGGGATTGAGATCGGCTACGAGGAGAGCCCTGGTTTGGTGGGCAATGAAGATTGGGCCAACGAAGGTCGTGGTTGGGCGGAACCTGGAACCACCCCTTGGATTCCAGAAGACATGGCTTCAGCCTCCATTGGCCAGTCGATTGTTGAGATCACGCCATTGCAATTGGCCCGCGCCTACAGCGTGTTTGCCAATGGTGGTTACTTGGTGACGCCCCACCTGGCTGATCAAGGACAGGATTGGACGGCTCCGCCGCTGCGCACCAAGGTGGACATGAAGCCCAGCACCCTGGAGACCATTCGCGCTGGCCTGCGCAAAGTGGTGGCCGATGGCACGGGGTATGGCCTCAATGATCCTGCACTCCCCCCTGGGGCTGGGAAAACAGGAACAGCAGAAGACAGCCAACGGGGCGGTCCGGACCATGCCTGGTTTGGCTGTTTCTCTCCCTACGACAACCCTGAAATCGTGGTGGCCGCCTTTGCGCAGAACACCCCAGGTGGTGGATCAGTGCATGCCCTGCCGATGGCCAAAAAGGTGCTTTTGGCCTGGCATGCGCAGAAAGCTGATTAACGCGCAGGCTTCAGGCTGCCGTGGTGAGATTGGTTTCCAAGACTTGGCGGTAGTAACCGCGCAGTTGTTCGGTTGCACCGGCCCAACCCCAACGCTCGGCTTCGCTGCGGGCAGCATTGCGTAGGCCTTGGCGCTCAATGTCGTTGCCCAGCAGTTTGCGCGTGGCTTCGACCAGGCTGGCGGCACCACCGTCGGCCCCATCGGGCTCATAGAGGCACCCGTTGGTGCCATCGCTAATGATGTCGGGGATGCCGCCGCGGTTGGCGCCTACCACCGGGCAGCCGGCGGCCATGGCTTCAAGCAACACCAGGCCGAGGGTTTCAGTGCTGGACGGGAACAAGAAGGCATCACCGCTGGCGTATGCGCTAGCCAGTTCTTCACCAGCCAAATAACCCACGAAGGTGGTGGCGGTGCCTTCAAAGTGCTTCTCTAGCTGCTGGCGGTGGGGCCCATCACCCACCAGAGCCAGGCGCGCGTCGGGCAGGGCGTTCAGAACGGGTTTAATCCGCTCGATTTGTTTTTCAGCGGAGAGCCGCCCCACATACACGAGCAGAGCGCCGCGGTCGTCGTGTTCTCCCAGCAGGCGCTTGCGCATGGCGTCGTTGCGCAGTTCGGGGCGGAACAGATCGGTGTCGACACCGCGCTGCCACAGGGCGGTGTGTTGAATTCCTTTGTCGCTCAGCTCTTGAACCATCGCGGTGGAGGTGCAGAGGTTGAGCACCGCTTGATTGTGGGCAGCTTTGAGCAATTCCCACAGCAGGGGCTCCAGCATCCCCATGCCGTAGTGCTCCAAATACTTGGGCAGGTGGGTGTGGTAGCTGGCAATCAGCGGAATGCCTTTGCTCTTGGCCAGCCAGATGCCGCCCAGGCCGAGCACTGCAGGATTCACCACATGCACCAGGTCGGGCTGGAAGGCATCAATGGCTTCGGAGACGGCTGGTCGGGGCAAGGCCAGCTTCAGCTCGGGGTATAGCGGTAGGGGCATCGCTGGGACGCCCACCACCTTGGCGCCCATGTAGTGGCTTGGCGCTCCTTCTGGGCAGAACACCACCACTTCATCGCCGGCTTCCACCAGGTGGCGCACGGTTTTGGTGAGACGGGTAACGATCCCGTCCACCTTGGGCAGGAAAGTTTCTGTGAAGAAGGCGATCTTCACGGGGCGTTAGCGGGCAATGGCCTGCTCTTGGGTCTTGGTCCAGGCAGACGTGCAGAGGATTCGGTTGCGGTCGCAGCGGTCGGCATAACGGGTGGCGATCTCCACCACTTCCTTCAGCAACCCATCATCGAGGGTTGTGGGATTGAGGCCCAGCTCGATGAAGCAGCGGTTGTCCACGATCAGATCGTTTTCCACCGCTTCGTTGCGGGGATTCGGCAGGTTGTTGACCTGAGCGCCAGTCAGCGCCGCCACCTTTTTGGCCAGTTCTCCCACCTGATGGCTTTCGGTCATCTGGTTGAAGATCTTGACCCGCTCGCCTTTGACCGGAGGGTTGTCCAAGGCCAGCTGCACGCAGCGCACCGAGTCGCGGATGTGGATGAAGGCGCGGGTCTGGCCGCCGGTGCCATGCACGGTCAGCGGGTAGCCAATGGCCGCCTGCATCAAGAAGCGGTTCAAGACCGTGCCGTAGTCGCCGTCGTAATCAAAGCGATTGGTCAGGCGTGGATCGCGGTCGGTGGCTTCAGTGTTGGTGCCCCAAACGATGCCCTGGTGCAGGTCGGTAATGCGGACCTGATCGTTTTTGTTGTAGTAGAGGAAGAGCAGCTGATCCAGCGTCTTGGTCATGTGATAGACGCTGCCAGGGCTGGCGGGGTGGAGGATCTCCTCCTCGAAACGGCTGCCATCGGGCTGGGGCACTTCCACCTTCAGGTAGCCCTCAGGGATGGTGGCGCCGCGGTGGGAGCCATAGCCGTAGACCCCCATGGTGCCGAGGTGCACCACGTGAATATCGAGGCCGCTTTCAACGATGGCGGCCAGCAGGTTGTGGGTCCCGTTGACGTTGTTATCAACGGTGTAGCGCTTGGTGGCGCTGCTCTTCATCGAATAGGGGGCAGCGCGCTGCTCGGCGAAATGCACCACCGAGTCGGGCTTCTCCTCGAGAAGCAGATCCAGGAGCCGCTGGTACTCATGGGCGATGTCCATGTGGACAAAGCGCATCGGCTTGCCGCCGATCTCACTCCAGGCCTTGAGGCGCTCACCAATGTTGGTGATTGGGGTGAGGGATTCCACCTCCAGATCGATGTCGATCTTGCGGCGGCTGAGGTTGTCAACGATCAGAACGTCGTGGCCCTGATCGGCCAAATTCACGGCGCATGGCCAGCCGCAAAAGCCGTCACCACCAAGGACCAGGACCTTCACGACTGTCTCCTGACGAACGGAGCCGAGCTCCCATCGAGGCAAGCTACTACAGGCTTCCGGAGCTTCAGCTGATGCGGACGGCCACCGCCATCATTGCCAGCACAACCGCCCCACCCATGCCGATCATCATCAGGCGTTTGGAATTGGAGCCAGCGGTGGCGGGCTCTGCGTAGGTCATCCGCGGTTCTGACGCGAAGAGATTGAGCCGTCCGCCGTCTTCCTCGGTGACTGCCATGGGGTTAAAGCCAGTTGAAGCAGACCCTATGGAGCAGTAGGCATTTCAGCTCACAGTCTTAAAAAGGCTTTATGTGATCCGGCCCTGTTGCGGTGAGCTGGCACTGGCTTGGGCCCGTTTGGGCATGGCCCCACTGAGGTGGCTCAGGCGCCCGGCTTCAGCGGCTAAGGCCATGGCTCGCGCTGTGGTGGGTGGATGGCCGCTGAGGGCAATGGCGCTGTTGATCAGCAGGGCGTCCGCACCGATCTCCATGGCTAGGGCGGCATCGCTTGGGACGCCAATACCGGCATCCACCACCACTGGAACGCTTGCTGCCTCGATGATCAGCTTGATGTTGGCCAAATTGGCTAATCCTTGGCCGCTGCCAATGGGGGAGGCCAGGGGCATCACCGTGGCGCAACCCACGGCCTCTAGTCGGCGCGCCAACAGGGGATCGGCATTGATGTAAGGCAGCACGGTGAATCCCTCAGCCACCAGTTGCTCGGCGGCTTCCAGGGTTCCAATCGGATCGGGCAGCAGATACGAGCCTTCCGGGATCACCTCCAACTTCACGAAGGTGTTGTCGCTTTGGCCAGCCAAAGCCGCCAGTTCACGGCCTAGGCGTGCCACACGCACCGCGTCTTCTGCGGTGGTGCAACCGGCGGTGTTGGGCAGCATCCAAATCTTGGTCCAGTCAATGGCTTCCATTAGGCCGCCATGGCCTGGAGCGCCGCTCTGCACACGGCGCACAGCCACCGTGACGATCTCGCAGCCGCTGGCCTCAATGCTCTGCTGCAACGAGGGAATGTCGGGGTATTTGCCGGTGCCGGTCATCAGCCGGCTGTTGAAACATCTGCTGCCGATCTGCAGCGGCGTGTCTTGGGTGGTGGTGGCCATGATTTGATCGTGCGGCGTGGCGCCGGCTTTGCGCAAGCCTCTGTTGGCTCCGAACGGCTGACGAGCTGGCGTTCCGATTGCTCGCAAATGTGCCCAATCTCCCTACGTTGAGGTGAGATTGCTCTGTCTGGGTCGTGCCGCTGCCATTTCTGCCGTTGCTCGCGATGACTGAGCCGGCGTTTTTGGATTTTGATCTACCCCCTGCGGCGGAGGTCAGCCCCCTGGATGTGGAGCCAATCGAGCCCCTCGAGGCCGACCGCATCGAGGTTCAAACCTTTGATCCCATCAAGCGCGCCCGCCAACTGGCCGACACGTTGCCGCGTCAGTGGCAAGGCACCCTGCGGGTGGCTGGCTCCAGTGAGCGCATCCCAGCTGATCTGGAGCTCGATCGCCTGGTGCCATTGGAGGCGATGGTGGATGTGTTCGGCCAACTGACCATTGCTGGTCAAACCGTGCCGGTGCAGGGCAACCTCAATGCCGCCACGGAGCAATTGAATCTGCTCCTGCTCGGGGATGATCTGCCGGCTGATTTGGAGCCGGGTGGCAATTTCCTTGGCCTGCAGATGTTCAACATCAGCATGTGGGTGGGGCCCCGTTTGACCAGCCGTGCCGCCTTGCTGCGCTTGGCACCGGTTGCCCAGTACCAGGAACCGCCAGTGCGCGGACTTTGGTGAGCCTTAGCCGTTGGGGCGCAGCAGCTTGAGTCGTTTCGTGGCTGTGCGGTTACCAGGCTCTAGTTCCAAAGAGCGTTGATAGAGCTCCACGGCTTCATCGCCCTTTTGCTGTTTTTCCAGTGAGTAGGCGAGGTTGTTGAGCGCCACCGGATAGTCCCCACGGGCCTTGAGCGCCAGCCGGTAGTGGCGCACAGCGTCCTTGTGGTTCTGCTGCGCTGCCAATGCAAAGCCAAGGGCGTTTTGAATCAAGGCCCTGGCCTCTGCCGGTTCGCTGGCCGAGAGCTTGGCGGCGCGTTTGAGGCTGCTGGCCGCTTGAGCGAACAGGCGCTTATCGAGTTGCACTGAGCCCAACTCGTAGAGGCTGGCGGCATCGGCCTTGGAGTCTTGGCAGCGGCTTTCCAAGCTCGCTAGCTGCCCTTCTTGCTTCCTGACACGCAAGACCTGCCGGCCCACCACCACAGCGACCACGCCGAGCAACACGATCAGGCCCAACAGGTAGGCCTGGGGCAGGGCGAAGTCCATTAGCGCTGGTTTCAGGACTTGGCGGCAGCCACCACGGTTTCGAAGCCGGAGGGATCCAGCACGGCCAGTTGGGCCAGCATCTTGCGGTTGATGCGCACATCAGCCTTCTTGAGGCCACCGATCAAACGGCTGTAGCTCACGCCGTTCATGCGAGCTGCGGCATTGATGCGTGCAATCCAGAGACGACGGAAATCACGCTTGCGGCGGCGACGATCGCGGTAGGCGTTGCACAACGCCTTCATCACCCGCTGGTTGGCGGTGCGGAAGAGGGTGCCATTGCTTCCCTGGAAGCCGCGCGCGAGGCGGAGGATCTTGTTGCGGCGGTTGCGGGCGACGTTGCCCCTCTTAACGCGGGCCATGGTTCAAAGAGATGGGGATTTAAAAGCGGAAAGGGCTGCTGTTCAGCCGGCGTAGGGGAGCATGTGGCTCACCCGGTCGTGGTCGCGCTCATCAACCACAGCCATGGTGCCCAGGTAGCGCTTGCGCTTAGGGCTCTTATGGTCGAGCAAGTGATTGTGGAACGCGCGCCGACGCATGAACTTGCCGCTGCCCGTGACACGGAAACGCTTGGCTGCAGCCCGGCGAGTCTTGAGCTTTGGCATGTCGGACGCCCTGCGCACAAACAATCAAGTTACGGGGCGAACCTCCCTTTCGCCAAGTTTTTCGTTTATCCCGTGGATTGGCCTGACGCTTCCGCTGGTGCTGGTGGCGGGTTGTCGTTCGGCTCCCAGGGCCACTGAAGTGCCCCCCAAGCCGGTGGTGCCGCTGCACTGGCCCACCCAGCCAGCGCCCCCCCTGCAAGGGGATAACCCCGAGCTCTGGGTCAGCTTGGCGCCCCATCTGCCGCAGTTTCGTGGCGGCGTTCCTACGGATTTGTTGCTGCGCGCTGCAGCTGGAACCCTGCTACTGACCACAGCGGATGGCGAGCGTTGGCAGGGCTCAGCCTTTCCAGTGCGCTGGAGCCAGGAGCCCCTGGCGCAACCGCTGTCCATCCAACGGCAGGTGTTGGGACCCTTTGCTTCCCATGAATCAGCCCTTCAGCAGGCGGAGGCCTGGCAACAACAAGGTGCTGAGGCTGTGGTGGCCCATCCGGCGGATTGGGAGGTTTGGGCGCCCCTGGGCAGTCCAGATCCAGGGCAGCCCAGCCGCCTGGTGAGTGAGACCCACACGGAGTCTTGGCAACCCGTGCTCGATCGCCAGGGCACCCCCACGGTGATCCAGGGACCGCTGCAGATCGATGCTCCTGAGGGGTTGCGTTGGGGAGGCGCGGTGTATCGCGGCCGCTTCCGGCTGCAACGGGATGCCTATGGCAGCTGGACCCTGCTGCAGCAGGTGCCCATGGAGAGCTATTTGCTCGGGGTTGTGCCCCATGAGATCGGTGCTGGCTCGCCCTTGGAAGCCCTGAAGGCCCAAACCGTTTTGGCCCGCACCTGGGCAATGGCCAATCGCGGGCGTTTTGCTGTCGATGGGTATCACCTCTGCTCTGACACCCAGTGCCAGGTGTACAGCGATCCCTCAGCCGCAGGCGGCGCCGTGCGGCAGGCCCTGGCCAGCACCGCAGGCCAAGTGCTCACTTGGGATGGCAAAGCTCTGCATGGCGTTTACAGCGCCAGTAATGGCGGGGTGTCGTCGGGCTTGGAGGAGGTGTGGCAGGCCTCAGCCCAGCCCTATCTCAAGCCCGCCGTGGATGGCCCCGCTCCGTTGCCCCAGCAATTTCCGCTGCCGATCCAAGGGGATGGCTCGGTGCGTTCGCTGCTGGGAAACCGCAACTTCTATGGCGCAGGGCATCCCCGCTTCCGTTGGACGCGCCGTTACAGCGCCACGCGACTGGAGCAGTTGGCCGCTGCCGCTGGTAGCCCCATCGGCGGGGCTGAGGCTGTCTCGGTGGGAGGTCGTGGCCCCAGCGGCCGCGTGCTTCAGCTCACCGTGGTGGGAACCGACGGGCGTTGGGTGCTCGAGCGGGATCAGATTCGCCGTCAGTTGCGGGCGCTTCCCAGCACGTTGTTTGTTGTTGAGCAAGAGAGCCCAGCTGTGTGGCTCTTTGACGGTGGTGGATTCGGCCATGGCGCTGGGCTTTCCCAGGCCGGAGCCATTGATTTGGCCAGCCGCGGCTGGAGCAGCGAGCGGATTTTGCGCCACTACTTCCCAGGTGCGGAGCTGCAGCCGGTTAAAAATCTTTCTTCGCAGGTATCCCCTTAAAGTGCGACGGAGTTCAGGCCTGCATGCCGAACGGCGGTTCCCCAGCATCTGAATCGCCCGTCATGGCGTCTGTGATCGACGATCTGGCGTGGTCAGACGGTCGCCGGCGCAAGGCTTTGATCGTTGTCTTGGCTTGTTTGTGGGCTGGTGCAGCTCCCCACTGGCTGGGGCCAGTGCGCGGCCTGCTGCCTGCTTTTGGTCTGACCTTGATGCTGGGGGGCTACGGCTTCTCCACCCTGCGGCGTGGCCGCAGTTCAGCGGCTGCGGTAAGCAGTGCTCCGCCTGCTGGTGCTGTTGTTCCGGCCATCGATGTGTTGGTGGCTGCCCGCGATGAGGAGCAGGTGATCGCCCGGTTGGTGCAGGCCATCGCTGGCTTGGAGTATCCCGCTGATCGCCTCAAGCTCTGGGTGATGGATGACGGCAGCAATGACCGCACTCCTGAGATCCTCAACCAGCTCAGCGCAACCCATTCCTTCTTGCAGGTGCGCCGCCGGCCCCGCAATGCCGGTGGCGGCAAATCCGGAGCGCTCAATGCCCTGCTGCCCCAACTGCAGGGGGATTGGTTACTGGTGCTCGATGCCGATGCAGCCCTGACGCCTGATGTCTTGTTGCGGCTGCAGCCCCAGCTCCATGATTCCGCCCTGGGAGCTGTGCAACTCCGCAAGGCCGTGGTCGGCGCTGATAGCAACTGGCTGACGCGCTCCCAAGCCTTGGAGATGGCCTTCGACGCTGAAATGCAGCTGGGCCGCATCGCCCAAGGGGGAATTGGTGAACTGCGCGGCAACGGTCAGCTGATCCGCCGTCAGGTGCTGTTGGATTGCGGCGGCTTCAACGAAGACACCGTCACCGACGATCTGGATCTCAGCTTCCGCCTGCTGCTGGCTGGGCAACAGGTGAGCGTGTTGTGGAATCCCGTCGTTGATGAGGAGCCGGTGATGCGCTGGGGTGCGCTTTGGCGCCAACGGCAGCGCTGGGCGGAAGGCGGTTTGCAGCGCTTTTTGGATTATTGGCCGGCGCTGTTCTCCGATCGCCTCAGCGGCCGTCAACAGCTGGATTTGATTGTCTTTTTCTTGCTCCAGTACGGCCTACCATTGGCCACTGTGGGGGATGTCTTCGGCATGATTTGGTGGCGGCAGTGGCCGCTGCTTTGGCCCCTGTCGGTGTCGACGCTGAGCCTCAGTGCTTTGGCCTTGTGGCGATCGGGCCGGCGCCATTCAGAAGGACCTGAGCTTCCAGAGGCCACCGGTTGGAACCTGCTGGTGGCCAACACCTATTTGATCCACTGGTTCTTGGTGATCCCTTGGGTGGCCGTTCGTATGGCCCTTCGCCCCAAACGCTTGGTTTGGGCCAAGACCGTGCACGCTGGCTTGAGCGTCAGCAGCTAGGCCGCGGTGTCGTCGCTGACGACGGCACCATCGAAGAAATCAGCAAAGCGCTTGGCCTGTTGCTCCAGTTGACCGCTACTGGCGGGTAGCGGTGGAGCCGGTACCTCTTTGGGGGGGGCAGCTGGAGGTTCCGCAGCCGGTGTTGGCGTGGCTGCCGCCGTTGGAGGTGCGGCTGGCGTGGTTGCAGGAGCTTCTGGTGTTGGTGTTGGGGCAACGGCCGCTGGCTTGGGGTTAGCCGGTGGCGCCTCCGGTGAAGCCACTGGAGCAGGCGCGGCAGGTTGGGGCGGCTGCTTTTGCTGACTGGGTTCGCCGGTTTCCAGCACCACTTGGCGGGGTTGACCGAGCACTTTGGCGGCCGCTTGCTCCAGCAGAGGCAGGCGGCTTTGCACCATGCCGGCCCAATTGGGGGCCACGCGCACCACGGCCCGCTGGTTATCGAGGCGGACCAGCTCCCCTTGCTGCGTCAGCAGCATGCGTGTGGAGGGGAGCTCCAAGCTGGCCAGGATCTGCTGCCAGAGGCTGTTGAGATCGAGATTGGCGGCTGCCGGGGCGGGAGCAGAAGTGGGTTCTGCAGCTGGCGTCGTGCTGGCCGCTGGGGCAGAGGCTGCTGCCGGCTCAGCGACAGGAGCGGGCACCGGAACGGCGGCGGCGGCCGGAGGCGCTGGAGCTGGAGTGGCTGCTTGGGCAATCGGGGCTGGAGCTGCAGCGATGGCAGCGGCTTGGGGTTCAGCCAGCAGGCCCAGCAGCAACACTTCGAGCCACAGCCGCGGCTGAGCGCTTTGACGCAGTTGCACCTCGCTGCCGCGCAAGCCCTCCTGCCAGCGCAATAGGCGTGCACGCCCGAGTTGTTGGGCTAGAGCTGGCAGCGCCTCGCGATTGGCCGGGGAGAAGCCGGTGAGCTCCAAATGTTGTGGGGCCGCTAGGGCGAGCACTAGATCCCTCAGCAAGCCAGCCAGGCCTTGCAGCACCGCAGCTGGTTCGCGGCCGCGATCCAGCAGCTGGCGGCAGCTCTGCAGTAAATCCAATGGGTCAGAAGCTTGCAGGGCTGCTGCCAGCTGCAGCAGTTCCTGCTCCGGGACGGCACCCAGCAGTTCCCACACCGCTTCGGGTTCCACAGGCGGCGGCAGCAGGCTGAGTTGATCCAGCAAGCTCTCAGCGTCCCTGAGGCCCCCTTGGGCCAGCTGGGCCACCAGGTGCACCGCCTCTGGGGTGATGTTGATGGCTTCTTGCTCAGCAATCCAAAGCAGGTGTTGTTCGAGCGCCTGCAGGGGGATGCGGCGGAAATCAAAGCGCTGGCAGCGGCTCAAGATCGTTGGCAACACCCGCTGGGGATCAGTGGTGGCCAGCACAAACACCACCCGCGGTGGCGGCTCCTCGAGGGTTTTGAGCAGGGCGTTGAACGCTGCGGTGGAGAGCATGTGGCATTCATCCACCACATAGACCTTCCAGCGTGCCTGCACCGGTGCAAAACGCGAGCGCTCGATTAGGTCGCGAATGTTGTCGACACCGGTGTTGGAGGCGGCGTCGATTTCGATGACATCAAGGGCGCCACCAGCGGCGATTGCGGTGCAGAGTTCGCATGTCCCGCACGGTTCAGCGGTCGGCCCATCACTGCTGAGGCAATTCAGCGAGCGCGCCAGGATCCGGGCGCTGGAGGTTTTGCCGGTGCCGCGTGGGCCACTGAATAGATAGGCCGGAGCGATCCGGCCCCGTTGCAGCGCCTGGCTCAAGGTGGCGGCAATGGCTTCTTGGCCCACAAGCTGATCAAACCGCTGGGGCCTGTACTTGTGGTGCAGCGGTTCGTAGGCCATGGGGGGAGGCTACTCAGCCTTGTTGCTCTCTCCCAGTAGCCGTTTGAGCTGTCCTTCCAATTCATCGACTGCAGCCAACTGATCCGCCAGTGATTGGGCCTGCAACCGCGGCAGTGCATCGCTATCGCTCTCGCGCTGCCACCACTGCTCCATCTGCTGCAGCTCTCGTTCCAGTCGTGCTTGCAGCCGCTCGCGCAGGCTTGTGAGTTCAGCGAGGGCCCGGCGGGCCACACCAGCCCCCTGCTCCATGCTCAGCCCCCGTTGCAGCAGCAGCCTCACCGCAGCCAACAGGGCCGCCGGCAGCATCTGACCCATCGCCAAAGCCCCCAGGGCACCGCTGCCCAGGGCCCGCTCCACCTGGCTGCTGCGGTGCTGCCCGGTCTTGCACCAGACCGCGAAGTGCTCACAGTTGTTGAACAGCAGGTTGTAGCGCTGCTCGCCAATGCGGCTCATGGCCCTGCGCAGGGTCTGGCCGCTGGGATCAGCTTCGTCGTAGCTGATCACCCGAGGAGTTTCACCCAAGCAAAACTCCTGGAGGGTGCTGCGCAGAATCTTTTCCCCTTCGAGGTAGTGGGCCACGCTGCCATCGCCAAGATCGATGCCGTGGTGCATGAACAGCCCGTGGCGCCGCGGCACCTCCAGGTGATCGGCCGCGGCCACGGCGTTAGGCGCTCTGCTGCTCCAGGCTGCTGGGGTGAGGCAGCACCTTGTTGCCGTGGCACTCATCCACCAGCTCCTCGGTGATCACGAACTTCTGCACCTCGTTTTGAGAGGGCAGGTCGTACATCAAATCGAGCATCAGATCTTCAATGATTCCGCGCAGGGCCCTGGCACCGGTCTTGCGGCGGTGGGCTTCGCGGGCAATGGCGCGCACGGCTTCAGGCTGGAATTCCAGGCGCACGCTGTCCATCGACAGCAGGGTCTGGAACTGTTTGACCAGGGCATCGCGAGGCTCGGTGAGGATCGCTTCGAGAGCCTGCTCATCGAGGGGCTCGAGCACAGCACTGACCGGGATCCGGCCGATGAATTCGGGAATCAGGCCGTACTTCACCAGATCGTCGGGTTCCAGGTTGCGCAGCACTTGGCTGGCCTCTTGATCCTTCTGACGGGTGCGGCCGTTGCGGGTTTCACCGGGCACAAAGCCGATGGCGTTGCGGCCCATGCGGCGTTGGATCACATCGTCCAGCCCAACAAAAGCACCACCGCAGATGAACAAGATCTGGCTCGTATCGATCTGGATGCAGTCCTGGTAGGGATGCTTGCGGCCGCCCTGGGGGGGCACATTGGCCACAGTGCCTTCCAGCATCTTCAGCAGGGCCTGCTGGACGCCTTCTCCAGACACATCGCGCGTGATCGAGGGGTTCTCGCTCTTGCGGGCGATTTTGTCGATCTCATCGATGTAGATGATGCCGCGCTGGGCCTGCTCCACATCGCCGTCAGCCTTTTGCAGCAAGCGCAGCAGGATGTTTTCCACGTCTTCGCCCACGTACCCGGCTTCGGTCAGGGTTGTGGCGTCAGCGACGGCAAAGGGCACCTCCATCATTTCGGCCAAGGTCTGGGCCAGGAGGGTCTTGCCGCAACCGGTGGGGCCGATCAGCAGGATGTTGGATTTGTGCAGGCGGGTGGCACTGGATTCCGGCTCTGTGCTGCCATCGCCTTGCCAGGCCAGTCGCTTGTAGTGGTTGTAGACCGCAACCGATAGAACCTTTTTCGCGTCGTTTTGTCCCACCACCTGCTCATCCAGGTGAGCCTTGATTTCCTGAGGCTTCGGAATCGTGGCGAGGGTGGGAGCAGGCTTGGAGGGCTTGCGGGGTGCGGCTTGCTTGCGGCTGGCGTCCCCTTGGCCTTGACGCGCACCAGCCTGACCGTCGACGAGTTCCTCATCGAGAATCTCGTTGCAGAGGTCGATGCACTCGTCGCAGATGTAAACCCCAGGACCAGCAATCAGCTTGCGGACCTGTTCCTGCGATTTACCGCAGAACGAACACTTCAGGTGGGCGTCAAATTTCGCCATTGCCGCCGCGCGAGAACCTCTTTCAGCAGGATCGGGTCCAAATGGCCCCGCGTCACCCCTAATTAGAGGTTTGCTTCGGAATTGTCAGTCGCGCACGACGCGATCGATCAGCCCGTAGGCCACTGCTTCATCCGGAGAGAGAAAGTAGTCCCTGTCAGTGTCTTCAGAGACTTTGGCCAGGTCTTGGCCCGTGTGAGAGGCCATCAAACCGTTGAGAGTTTCTTTCAGGTAAAGGATTTCTTTCGCCTGAATCTCGATATCGACGGCTTGGCCTTGGGCACCGCCAAGGGGCTGGTGAATCATGATCCGCGCATTGGGCAGGGCCAAACGCTTGCCTTTGGTGCCTCCGGAGAGCAGAAACGCCCCCATGCTGGCGGCCAGTCCATAACAGATGGTCACCACATCGGGGGCCACCTGCTGCATGGTGTCGTAGATGGCCAGGCCAGCGGTTACTGAACCCCCGGGAGAGTTCACGTAAATCTGGATTTCCTTCTCGGGGTCCTCGGCTTCGAGGTACAGCAGCTGAGCCACCACGGCATCGGCAATGGCGTCATCGATGCCGGTGCCCAAAAAGATGATCCGCTCACGCAGCAGGCGTGAGTAGATGTCGAAGGCGCGCTCGCCGCGGCCCGATTGCTCCACCACCGTTGGCACCAGCGTGTTTTGCCAAGAGCTGTGGATGGGGTGGTGACTGATCGCTTCGATCACGGACCGTCGGCTGAGTCGGCTCAATCTATGGGGGTTATCAACTACTCGGCTGCTTTGGTCTTGCTCTTGCTGGTTTTGGCGGCGGGCTTGGCCTTGGCTTGGCCTTCAGCAGCTGGCTCCTTCTCGGCTTTGGCTTTGCTGCTTTTGGCTTTGCTGGCTTTGGCGGGTTTGTCTTCGGAGGCAGGGTCCACCATGGTCAGCTTGGCGTTCTCCTCGAGCCAGCTCAGCAGCGTTTCGCGCAGCAGGTCTTCGGCCACCGCATCGCGCAGCCGTTGAGGATCGATCTTGTTGGTGTCGCTGAAACCAGCGCTCACCTCTTTGATTTTGGCTTCGAGGTCTTTGTCGGCCACGCTGATGCCCTCAGCTTTGGCCAGTGCCTTGAGGGCCAGGCTGCGTTGCAGTCGCTCGGTGGCCTCACCGCGGGAGGCTTGGGCCAGGTTTTGCACCGTTTCTGGCGTGAATAGCTTTTTCACGTCCATGCCCTGCTGAGCCATTTGGGCAGCGGTTTCCTGCAGCAGGCTGTTGATTTCTTCTTTGATCAGGCTTTCGGGCAGTTCCACTTCCAGCTGATCCACCAGAGCCTTCAGCAGAGCTTCGTGGCGGTTGTTCTTCTGACGCTGCTCAGCGTCTTGCTTGAGCCGGCTCTCTAAGTCCTCACGCAGTTCGCTCAGGGTCTTTTTGTCACTGGCCTGCTGGGCGAAGGCGTCATCGAGTGCCGGCAGTTCGCGACCTTTGAGCTCATCGAGGCTGATCGAGAACAGCGCCTTGCGCCCGCGGCAGGTCTCTTCGGGGTAGTCGTCGGGGAATTGGCAGTCCACATCTTTTTTGTCGCCGGGCTTCATGCCCACCACGCCCTCGACGAAGCCGCTGATCATGCGGCCCTCTTCGAGTTCCACATCGAGGCCATTGGCGCTGCCACCTTCGATGGCGCTCTTGTCATCGCTGAACACGCCGCTGAAGCTCACGACGGCCACATCACCCATCGCGGCAGCCCGGTCGCTCACCGGAACCAAGGTGGCGAGCTGGCGGCGGGATTGATCGAGCAGTTCATCCACCCGGGCTGGGTCGTAGGCCACGGATTCCGCTTCAGCGCTGAGCCCTTTGGTGCTCTTCAGCGTTGGTGTGGGGGCCACATCCATTTCCAGGGTGACGACCAATTCCTTGGCCGGATCGAATTTCTCCAGCAGCTCCTCAAAGTTGCCGCTCAGGGAGGGTTGGCCCAGGACTTCAACCTTCTCCTGTTCGACCGCATCACGCAGCACGCTGTCGACCAGGTCTTCCAAGGCGGATGCCTTGACGCGAAGGGGGCCGATTTGCTGCAACAGCACGGGTTTGGGAACACGTCCTTTGCGGAAGCCAGGCAGGCGCACGCTGCGGCTGAGCCTGTCCACAGCGGCCTCGTATGAGGCCTTGCAGCGGCCGGCGGGAACACCCACCTCCAGGGCCAGACGGCTGCCGGGAAGGCTGGATGTCTTGACCTTGAGAGCGGTGGTCATCGGGTGGGGCGCAGCAAACCAAGCCAGCGATCCTAGAAAGTGATGGTCCGATGGCCAGCTTTGGAGCCATTGCGTATTGTTCCTCTGGCGAAAGCAAAGAGCTGCAGATCCGCTCGCTTGTTGCCAAGACCTGTTGTTATCCCGTTAGTCCCGCTTGACCTTCGCCTCAGCAGCGATTCCCCCCACCGTCGCCATCCTTGGCGCCACTGGGGCTGTTGGACAGGAACTGCTGACCCTGCTTGAGGAGCGCTCCTTCCCGCTGAAGCAGTTGCGCTTGCTGGCTTCTCCCCGTTCAGCTGGCCAAACGGTGGCGTTCAAAGGTCAAACCTTGACCGTGGAGCCGGTGAGCGCTGAAGCCCTCAGCGGCGTTGATGTGGTGTTGGCCTCCGCCGGCGGCTCTGTGTCTCGTCAGTGGGCCCCGGTGGCCGTTGAGCAGGGCGCTGTGGTGATCGATAACTCCAGTGCCTTCCGCATGGATCCGGCGGTGCCATTGGTGGTGCCTGAGGTGAACCCACAAGCTGCGCTGACCCACCAAGGAATCATTGCCAACCCCAACTGCACCACGATCCTGCTGACCCTGGCCCTGGCCCCCTTGGCCGCCCTGCGCCCGCTGCGGCGTGTGGTGGTGAGCACTTACCAATCAGCCAGCGGCGCTGGTGCGCGCGCCATGGAAGAGCTGCGTCAACTCAGCCGCACCGTGCTCGATGGTGGTGAAGCGCGCAGTGAAGTGCTGCCCCATTCCCTGGCGTTCAACTTGTTTCTGCATAACTCTCCGCTGCAGGCCAATGGCTATTGCGAAGAGGAGCTCAAGATGCTCAATGAAACCCGCAAGATCATGCAGCTGCCGGAGCTGAGCCTTTCGGCCACTTGCGTTCGCGTTCCGGTGCTTCGGGCCCATTCCGAAGCGGTCAACATTGAATTTGAAGCACCTTTGAGCGTGGCTGAAGCCCGCGCAGCCCTCGCCCAAGCGCCAGGGGTTGAGTTGATCGAAGACTTCGAGGCGAACCGCTTCCCGATGCCGACCGATGTGACTGGCCGTGATCCCGTGGCGGTGGGCCGTATTCGCCAGGACCTCAGTCATCCTCAGGCGCTTGAGCTCTGGCTCTGTGGCGATCAGATCCGTAAAGGCGCGGCCCTGAACGCAGTGCAAATCGCTGAGCTGTTGTTGGAGGCAGCCCGATGAGCAGTCTTAGTGCTGCTCCTTTTGGACGTGTTGTCACCGCGATGGTGACGCCGTTTGCAGCCGATGGATCCCTGGATCTTCCCTTGGCAGCTCGCCTGGCTCAGCACCTGGTCGCCCATGGTTCTGATGGCCTATTGGTTTGCGGCACGACTGGTGAATCCCCCACCCTCAGTTGGGATGAGCAGCTGGCGCTGATCAAAACCGTTCTCGATGCAGTGGGAGAGAAGGTGCCCGTTTTGGCCGGAACGGGCAGCAACAGCACCGCTGAAGCGGTGGAAGCCACCCGCGAAGCCGCTGCCCTGGGTGCCCATGGGGCCCTGGTGGTTGTGCCCTACTACAACCGCCCGCCGCAGGAAGGGCTGGAGGCCCATTTCCGCGCAGTTGCGGCCTCAGCTCCTGAGCTGCCATTGATGCTTTACAACATTCCCGGCCGTACTGGCTGCAGCCTGCATCCAGCCACAACGGCTCGTTTGCTGGATTGCGACAACGTTGTGGCTTACAAGGCCGCCAGCGGCAACACCAGCGAAGTCAGTGCGTTGCGTTTGGCCTGTGGTTCACGGTTGGCCATCTATAGCGGCGATGATGGCTTGACGTTGCCAATGTTGGCCGCAGGAGCGGTGGGCGTGGTCAGCGTCACCAGCCATTTGGCTGGCGTTGAACTCAGCGCGATGATTGATCACTACATGGCCGGACGTCACGCTGAAGCCTTAGCCCTGCATGAGCGGCTCCTCCCTTTAATGGAGGGTCTGTTTTGCACCAGCAATCCAACTCCGGTCAAAGCGGCGTTGGAACTTCAGGGATGGCCTGTCGGTGCTCCCCGTCTGCCCTTGATGCCAGCCGATAGCTCCGTCCGTGACACCCTCTCCACCCTGATGGCCGCCCTGCGTCCCACTTGACTCCTGGCGAAGGACGGGCCCTGGCCCCGTTTGTGTTTGCGTCAATTTCTCTCTTTTTTATATGAGCTCCAACGGTTCCAAGACCCAACAGCCCACCTTGCGGGTGATCCCCCTGGGCGGCTTGCACGAGATCGGAAAGAACACCTGTGTTTTTGAATTCGGCGACGACCTGGTTCTGATTGATGCCGGTCTGGCGTTCCCCAGCGACGGCATGCACGGGGTGAACGTGGTGATGCCAGACACCAGCTTCCTGCGCGAGAACCAAAAGCGCATTCGCGGCATGATCGTCACCCATGGTCATGAAGACCACATCGGTGGCATCTCCCACCACCTCAAGCACTTCAACATTCCGATCATTTACGGCCCGCGTTTGGCCCTGTCCCTGCTCGAGGGAAAGATGTCGGAAGCCGGCGTCGCTGACCGCACGGTGCTGCAGACGGTGACCCCGCGTGAAGTGGTCAAGCTCGGCCAGCACTTCAAGATTGAGTTCATTCGCAACACCCACTCGATGGCCGACAGCTATTCGCTTGCGGTGACCACTCCTGTGGGCACGGTGATCTTCACCGGTGACTTCAAGTTCGACCACACCCCGGTCGATGGTGAGCACTTTGATATGGCTCGCCTAGCCCACCACGGTGATCAGGGTGTGCTTTGCCTGTTCAGTGATTCGACCAACTCGGAAGTGCCGGGCTTCTGCCCGCCCGAGCGCTCGGTGTTCCCCTGCCTGGATCGCCGCATTGCTGAAGCCGAAGGTCGCGTGATCATCACCACCTTCGCCAGCTCGATTCACCGGGTGGCCATGGTGCTGGAACTGGCAATGAAAAACGGCCGCAAGGTGAGCTTGTTGGGTCGCTCGATGCTGAATGTGATCGCCAAAGCACGGGAGCTCGGCTACATGCGCTGCCCCGATGATCTGTTCGTGCCGATCAAGCAGATCCGTGACCTGCCGGATCGCGAAACCCTGCTGCTGATGACCGGTAGCCAAGGGGAGCCGCTGGCCGCTTTGAGCCGGATTTCACGCGGTGAGCATCCCCAAGTTCAGGTCAAGAGCACCGACACGATCATCTTCTCGGCCAGCCCCATCCCCGGGAACACCATCTCGGTGGTCAACACCATTGACCGCCTGATGATGCTGGGCGCCAAGGTTGTGTATGGCAAAGGCGAGGGCATCCACGTGTCCGGTCACGGCTTCCAGGAAGACCAGAAGCTGATGCTGGCGCTGACCAGGCCCAAGTTCATGGTGCCCGTGCACGGCGAGCACCGGATGTTGGTGCAACACGCCCGCACGGCCCATTCCATGGGTGTGCCAGAAAACAACACCCTGATCATCGACAACGGTGATGTGGTGGAGCTCACCGCTGATTCGATCCGCAAGGGTGATCCGGTGAAAGCGGGCATCGAGCTGCTCGATAACTCCCGCACCGGCATCGTTGATGCGCGGGTGCTTAAAGAGCGTCAGCAGCTCGCCGAAGACGGTGTTATCACCCTGCTGGCTGCTGTCAGCGTTGACGGAAAGATGGTGGCCCCGCCCCGGGTCAATCTGCGTGGTGTGGTCACCACCGCTGAGCCCCGCAAGCTCTCGATGTGGGCCGAGCGCGAGGTGAACTGGGTGCTGGACAACCGCTGGAAGCAGCTGTGCCGCAACACCGGCGGCAAGGCTCCTGAGGTGGATTGGATTGGTGTGCAGCGGGAGATTGAAGTGGGGCTGCAGCGCCGCTTGCGCCGTGAGCTTCAGATTGAGCCGCTGATCATTTGCCTGGTGCAGCCCGCTCCGGCCGGCACGCCGCCATACAAGTCCAAGGCGATGGAGGAAAAGGACGACCGTCCGGCACCGCGTCACCAGCGCAACAACGACCGCGGTGGCGATCGCAACAACGACAACCGCCAGCGCCGCCGCCGTTCCACCGCTGTGGCGGGTTAAGCCTCGGCGCTGAGATCCACCAATAACCACCCATCGGCCAGCGCTTGTTCGCTGGCCGTTTTTGTTGCTCGCTTGTCTTCAGCCTGTGCTGGCTTGGGTTCGGGCTGTGGGGTTTCGGGTTCCGCCGCCGCGTCGGCCAGGCTGCTGAGGTCGGCGGCATCATCAGCGGGATCTGGTTCTGGTGCAGATTCCCCCGGTTCAGCAGGTGCGGGCTCCAGGTTGACGCCGCACTGGCTTAAGCCCTCGATGGCGAGATCGCGGTAAGGCCCTTCGGCTTCCAGTTCCAACACCCGCTGGTAGCTGGTGATGGCAGCTGGCTCATCATGCAAGCCAAAACTGCTCACGTAGCCCTGCAGCAAAAGGCAGCGCAGGTCGTTGGGTGATTCGGCCAACAAGGTGTTGAGCAGCTGTTGCGCCGCTGTGAAGTCACGCTCCTGATAGGCCTGCTCGGCCATGACGTAGCTGACCTCTGTTTGGGGTTCTTGTTGGAGCTTGGCCGGCTCTGGTTCAGGCTCTGGATCTGGTTTTGCTGTGGTCTGTCTTGGTTGCTCAGGCCGCGGCTTGAGTTCAGCGAGCCAGGGCGCTGCCGCCGGCTGTTCGTTCTCGTCTGCTGGTTCTTGTGTTTGGGCTGGCTCAACGGTGGGCTCTGCCGTCTTGGCTTGCCGCTCACTGACGGGGCAATGCTTCAGGCCCTCA
Source organism: Synechococcus sp. Minos11 (assembly GCF_014279855.1). Lineage (NCBI taxonomy): Bacteria > Bacillati > Cyanobacteriota > Cyanophyceae > Synechococcales > Synechococcaceae > Synechococcus > Synechococcus sp. Minos11. The sequence continues at coordinate 70,850 of NZ_CP047953.1, forward strand.
AGGGCCAAGTCGTGATAGGGCCCCTCAGTTGCCAGTTCCAGCACCCGGCGGTAGCTGCTGGCGGCCGCGGCGGTGTCTTGAAAGCCATAGAAGTGGATGTAGGCCTGCAGCAGCAGAGCGCGGGGATCATCAGGCTGCTCTGTTAGGTGCTCGTTGAGTAGCTCTTGAGCCTCAGCAAAGCGGTGCTCGCCATAGGCCTGCTCAGCGGCGTCGTAGCCCATCAATCAGAGGCTGCCGGGGGGATCAGTTTCAGCATGCAGGCTTCAGCCTGCAGCTGCCAGCCATGGCTCAAGGCAATGGGCGGCCGTCGCCCTGGCTTTTGCAGTTGCCGCCAGATTTCTGTGGTGAGTGCGGCGCTGAGCTGCTGCTGGCTGGTCTGCTGCACCCAGCGATGCAGCAGACGTTTTTGTAGCTCGATGGGTTGCTCCTGCCAGCGTTGGCGGTTGAGATCAGTACGGCCCGGTTCTCTGCGGATGGCTTCAAGGGCTAAAGCCTCTAGTGCGCTGTGCTGGCCCTCCAGCTCCTCCAGCAGTTGAGCCGCGCGTGCCAAATGCTGTGTGGCTCCAGGGTTCAAGGCTTCCAGCTCAGGAATTACATCCAGCCGCAGGCGATTGCGGCTGAATTGGCGATCGGCGTTGGTGCTGTCGTGCCATACAGGCAGGCCCAGTTGCTCGCAGCAGGCTTGGGTGTCGGCGCGGCTAAAGGCCAGCAGGGGCCTCACCACTGTGATGCCGGCGCCCAGGGGCCGCGTGTGCCGCAGGCTCGAGAGCCCCGTGAGATCGGCACCGCGGATCAGGTGAAACAGCAGGGTTTCAGCCCGATCAGTGGCGGTGTGTCCGGTGAGCACCAGCGGGCAGCTGCTGGTTTCCGCCTGCCGCTGCAGGCGTTCGTAACGCCATTGGCGAGCTGCCGCTTCGCTTTTGGGAGCGGGCTCAGCGCAGTCCACCGTTAAGGGCAGACCCCATTGGGCCGCCAATTGCTGCAGATGCTGGGCATTGGCTGCGGCGTCTTGGCGCCAGTTGTGGTTGCCATGCCAGAGCTGTAGCTGCCAGTGGTGCTGCTCGCGCAGATCCAGCAGCAGGCGCGTGAGCGCTAGGGAATCCTGGCCGCCGGAGATGGCAATCAGTAGGCCGCTGCCTTGGGGCAGCAGGCTTGGATCATCCAGCAGGAGTTGGTGCAGCCTGTGGTGCCAGCGGCTCCAGGGTTGCTTGCCAGATGGGAGGATGGTTCTCATCCGATGCCGTTGGGTATGTCCCCTGCTGCCAGCCTGCCAACTTCCTTGCAGCGTGCACTTGAGCAACGTCGTCTGCTCAAGGTGATCGCCGGTCTCGCCAACTTTGACTCTGCATCCGTGGCGCGCGTGGCACGGGCCGCCGCCGCTGGTGGTGCTGATTTGGTGGATGTGGCCTGCGACCCCAAGCTGGTGGCGTTAGCTGCGGCTGAATCCGGTCTGCCGATCTGCGTGTCAGCTGTGGATCCTGAACTGTTTCCGGCGGCTGTCGCGGCCGGTGCCGCCATGGTGGAGATCGGCAACTACGACAGCTTTTATCCCCAGGGCCGCCTGTTTGATGCTGCGGAGGTGCTGGAACTCACCCGCCGCACCCGTCAGCTGCTGCCTGAGGTCACCCTGTCGGTGACAGTGCCCCACACCCTGCCCCTGGATCAGCAAGAGCTACTGGCCATTGATCTGGTGGATGCTGGCGCTGATTGGATTCAGACCGAAGGCGGCACCAGTGCCAACCCCCTCAGTCCAGGGGTTCAGGGCCTGATTGAAAAGGCGTCACCAACCTTGGCTGCCGCTCATGTGATCAGCAGGGCTGTTGCTGTGCCGGTGCTCTGCGCTTCTGGCCTTTCGGCGGTGACGCTGCCGTTGGCTCAGGCTGCTGGAGCGGCTGGTGTGGGTGTGGGCTCTGCCATCAACCGCCTTAGCGATGAGCTGGCCATGGTGGCGGTGGTGCGCGCTCTGCGTGATGCTCTGTCCGCTCTGAACCCTGTGCAGGTCTGAACTGCCTAGAGTCGCGGCCCCGGTCCTGAGTCGGTGGATTTCCGCCTCGAAGCCCCCTACAGCCCCAACGGCGATCAACCGACGGCGATCGAGACCCTGGTGCAGGGTGTCGAAGGGGGGCAGCGCTATCAGACCCTGCTGGGTGCCACGGGCACGGGCAAAACGTTTTCGATCGCCAATGTGATTCAGCGCACCGGCCGTCCGGCGCTGGTGCTGGCCCACAACAAAACCCTGGCGGCGCAGCTCTGCAACGAGCTGCGCCAATTCTTTCCGCACAACGCGGTCGAATATTTCATCTCTTACTACGACTATTACCAGCCCGAGGCCTATGTGCCGGTCTCGGACACCTACATCGCCAAGACCGCGTCGATTAACGAAGAGATCGACATGCTGCGCCACTCAGCAACCCGCTCGCTGTTTGAGCGTCGCGATGTGATCGTCGTTGCCTCGATCAGCTGTATCTACGGCCTTGGTATCCCCTCGGAATACCTCAAGGCGGCCGTGCCATTCAGCGTTGGCGAAACCTTGAATCTGCGTGGTTCGCTGCGGGAGTTGGTCAACAACCAATACAGCCGCAACGACACCGAAATCGCCCGCGGTCGTTTTCGCGTCAAAGGGGATGTGCTGGAGATCGGGCCCGCCTACGAAGACCGCTTGGTGCGCATTGAGCTCTTTGGCGACGAGGTGGAAGCGATTCGCTATGTCGACCCCACCACGGGCGAGATCTTGCAGAGCCTGGAGACGATCAACATCTATCCGGCCAAGCACTTTGTGACCCCTAAAGATCGGCTGGAATCAGCCGTTGGCGCGATTCGCCAGGAGCTGCGCGATCGACTCGATTGGCTCAACGCCAATGGCAAGTTGCTGGAAGCCCAGCGGCTCGAGCAGCGCACCGTCTACGACATCGAGATGTTGCAGCAGGTTGGCTACTGCAACGGCGTTGAAAACTATGCACGTCACTTGGCTGGGAGGGAAGCAGGAACCCCTCCGGAGTGCCTAATCGATTACTTCCCTGATGATTGGTTGCTGGTCGTTGATGAAAGCCATGTCACCTGCTCGCAGCTGCAGGCCATGTACAACGGCGACCGCTCGCGCAAGCAGGTGCTGATCGACCATGGCTTCCGTCTTCCCAGCGCTGCCGACAACCGCCCTTTGAAAGGCACTGAGTTCTGGGACAAAGCCAAACAAACCATCTTTGTCAGCGCCACGCCCGGCGACTGGGAGATGGAGGTCAGCGATGGGCAGGTGGCGGAGCAGGTGATTCGCCCCACCGGGGTGCTTGATCCCCTCATTGAAGTGCGGCCCTCGGGTGGGCAGGTGGATGATCTGCTCGGTGAGATCCGTGTGCGCGCTGAGCGCAATGAGCGGGTTTTGGTGACCACGCTCACCAAACGCATGGCGGAGGACCTCAGCGACTACCTGGCGGAAAACCAGGTCAAGGTGCGCTACATGCACTCGGAGATTCACTCCATTGAGCGCATCGAGATCATTCAGGACCTGCGCAATGGCGAGTACGACGTCTTGGTGGGTGTCAACCTGCTGCGGGAAGGCTTGGATCTACCCGAGGTCTCCCTGGTGGCGATCTTGGATGCCGACAAAGAAGGCTTCCTGCGGGCGGAACGCTCGTTGATCCAGACCATTGGCCGAGCGGCCCGCCACGTCAGTGGCGTTGCTTTGCTCTACGCCGACAACATGACCGATTCGATGGTCAAGGCCATCAGTGAAACGGAACGGCGGCGCGCCATTCAGATGGCCTACAACGAAAAACACGGCATTACGCCGCATGCTGCCGGTAAGAAATCAACCCACAACCCGATCCTGGCGTTCCTTGAGATGTCGCGGAAGCTCAATGATGAGCAGCTCGATGAGGCGGTGGAAGAGGCCAAGCAAGATGCCGTGCCCCTGGAGAACCTTCCTGAGCTCATTCAGCAGCTGGAAGAGCGCATGAAAGGAGCGGCCTCCAAGCTTGATTTTGAGGAAGCCGCCAATTTGCGCGATCGCATCAAGCAGCTGCGCCAAAAACTGGTGGGCAAAGCCTGAGCCTTAGCCGTTCCATTCGCTGCCTTGCGCTTGATGTTGGCTCTCCCCATTGAGGCCAAAGGCCTGGTGCACCGCTTGCAGAGCACCGATTCCATCGTCTTCAGGAACCACGCAACTGATGCGGATTTCGCTAGTGGCGATCATCTCGATATTGATCCCAGCGTCTGCTAATGCCCGGAACATTTTTGCGGCACTGCCAGGCGTTGAGGGCATGCCAGCTCCGACGGCACTGACCCGGGCAATCGCCTTGCCTTCAACGAGCTCAGCACCAGGCCAGAGTTTGAGCAAGGGCCGCAGGGCCTCACTGGCTCGGCTCAGATCGTCTCGCGGCAGCGTGAAAGCAATGTCGCGGCAGAGCCCCAGATCGGTTTGGCGTTGACGCTCGGACTGCACGATGGTGTCGAGGCTGATGCCGCCATCGGCCAAGGCCCGGCAGAGGGCCGCCGCTGATCCCGGGCGATCCGGTACGGCGGTCACCGTGAGTTGGGCTTGATCGCGATCGAGGGCCACACCTCGCACATCAGGCTCCCCTTCCCCACCCGGTAAGGGGTTGTGCTGGAGCTGGTGGTCATCCAGTTCAAACACTTGAGCAGCAGTGCGCAGGGCTTTGGCGGCTTGTTCGCCCTGAATCAGGCAGCTCACCTTCACCTCGCTGGTGGCGATCATGCGCAGGCTGATGCCCACCTTGCTGAGCCCGTCAAACAGTTGGGCGGCAACTCCAGGTCGCCCCATGATCCCGGCACCGCCAATGCTGAGTTTGGCGAGCCCGCTTTGCACCTGCAGCTGACTTCCCTCTCCTAGGTGCTCGCGGCAGAAGGCCTCAGCGGCCGGCAGCTCAGCCTCCGCCAGGGTGAAGGCGATGTCATTGCTGCTGCCGTCGTGGGTGGCTTGCACGATCAGGTCGACGTTCAGGCCAGCGGCGCCGAGCCCTTCAAACAAGCGAGCGGCTACCCCGGGTTCATCGGGTACATGGGCCAGGGCCACCACGGCCTGGCCTTCCAGCAGTTCGGCCCGGTCCACGGGTTTGCCCAGCTCCAATCCTTCACTGCCAATCCGCCGGCTCGGTTGACTGAACAGGCGTGTTCCTGGCTCGTCGCTCCAACTGGATCGCACGATCAGAGGAACGCCGTAGTTTCTGGCGATTTCCACCGCCCTTGGGTGCAGAACAGCCGCACCCAGGCTGGCCAGTTCCAACATTTCATCGCAGCTCACCTGAGTCATCAGCTGGGCTTCCGGCACCTTGCGGGGATCGGTGGTCAGCACACCCGGCACGTCGGTGTAGATCTCACAGGCATCAGCTCCCAGTGCTGCCGCTAAGGCCACCGCTGATGTGTCCGAGCCTCCGCGGCCCAGGGTTGTGATTTCCGGGGTTCCCGCGCTGCCGGTGCTGGTGCCTTGAAAGCCAGCCACCACCACCACATGGCCATCGTGCAGCCGGCGTTTGACCCGTTCGGTGCGCACTTCCAAGATCCGGGCGCGGCCATGGGCCGACTCGGTGACGATCCCCACCTGGGGCCCCGTCATCGACGTCGCTGCAACACCTTCGGCCTGAAGGGCCATCGAGAGCAAGGCAATCGACACCTGCTCACCGGTGGCCAGCAGCATGTCCATTTCCCTCTGGGGGGGATCGGGATTGAGGGCGCGGGCCAGGGCTGTGAGCTCATCAGTGGTGTGGCCCATCGCGGAGACCACCACCACCAGGTCATGGCCATCGAGGCGAGCTGCAGCGACGCGCTTAGCAACGGCCTGGATGCGCTCCACGCTGCCCACGGAGGTGCCCCCGTATTTCTGAACCAGCAGCGCCATTGATCAAGCGATCCAGCTGCCGATTATCCGCTCTGGCCCAGCAGCCCATCACGAAAGGCCACATCCGCTGGGCTGCCGAGCTTTAAGGCGGCTTCAACATCCAGCAGCCGGCCGAGCAACTTGAGCAGCCGTTGCGGCCTGACGCCACGCAACTGTTTGCGCATCACGTAAATGCGTTTGGGGTTGCCAATCCCTGCAGCTTTGGCAATCACCATTGGGTCTTGCTCACCGCTTTGCTCCAGCAGGGTCAGCCAGAGCCAACCCCGCAGCTGACTCACCAAGGAGGCCACTAAACGCAGGGGCGGCTCATTGGCTGCCATCAGCCCGTCGATTTGCGTGAGTGCGCCGCCCACATCACCAGCGAGTAAGGCTTCCCCTACGGCGAGGGCGTTGTGCTGCGCAGGCCCCGCTAAGGCTTTGACAGCCGCCACATCAACAGCCTTCTCGCCGCAGTAGAGCGCAAGCTTTTCCAGCTCACCGGCCAGACGGCTGCTGTCGTTGCCGATGGTGTCGGCAAGTAGTTCAGCTGCGGCGGGTTCCAGTTGCAGTTGGGCTGCAGCCGCGCTGCGTTGCACCAACTCGATCAGGCCGGCCCCATCCCAGATCGCTGGCAATGGGAACTTTTTTTCCTCAGCCACTTTGCGCAGCGCTTTGGTGGTGCGAAGCCGGGCATCGGGCTTGCCGGTACTGACCAACACCAGATGACTCTGCTCAGGGATCAGCGGCAGAGCCGACTCCAGTTGCTCAGCCAGCTCAGCCGGGCAGCGTTCGCAAAAGGGGCTGCGCTGCAGCAGCACGACACGCCCTCCCCCACCAAAGGGAGCCGTTCGCGCTTCATTGAGGGCTTGGGTCGCTTGATCAGCGCTGCTGCCATCCAGCCGGCTGAGATTGAGGCTCACCCAGGCCGGCTCAATGATCTGATCAATCAGCTCCTGCACAGCGCGCTCACGGGCTGTGGCGTCGTCCCCCCAGTAGAGATGGATTGGCATCAGCGGCGGGCTTGGACCATCCGATCTTCACGGAAAGCATCCAGCGGATCCAGGCCCTGTTGGGTCCCACTGGGCTGCCGCTGTTGGAGCAGGAGGTGCTGGAGCGTTTGATTCATAGCAGTGGTGATCTGGCCTTGGCCCCGCTGCTGCGTTTCACGCCTGGCGCCTGCACCGCGGCGGCAAGCGACCTGGCTCAAGGGGCTGTGATCCTCACCGACACCGCGATGGCCGCGGCGGCCGCGGCGCCAATGGCGGCACGCACTTTTTCCAATCCTGTCCATAGCGTTTTGCAGTGGGCACCCCCGCAGGCTCCCGAAGGACAGACCCGAGCGGCGCTAGGAATGGCCTCTGCCCTGCAGGCCCACCCTGGGGCGGTGGTGTTGATTGGCAGCGCTCCCACGGCGTTGGAGCTGCTGCTGGATCGTGTGGCCCAGGGGGACCGGGCGCCAGCTTTGGTGATTGGCATGCCGGTTGGTTTTGTTGGTGTGGCCGATAGCAAGCGCCGTTTGGCAGCCAGTGGTCTGCCGCAGATCCGTTTGGAGGGCAGCCGCGGCGGCGCAGGCTTGGTGGCTGCTGCTGTGAATGCCTTGTTGCGGCGCGCTTGGCTAGATCAGCAGGCCAACGGCTGACCCCCTTCGATGCGTTCCAGCACTTGGCGGGCCCGTTGCACCACCGATGGCGGCACCCCAGCCAGCCGGGCAGCCTCGATCCCGTAGCTGCGATCAGCCCCGCCAGGCATGACTTTGTGCAAAAACACCAGTTCGGCGTCTTGTTCTTCCACGACGACTTGGAAGTTGGCCACGTTGCTGTGGCTGCCGGCGAGCGCATTGAGCTCGTGGTAGTGCGTGGCAAAGATGCTGCGTGCCCCGAGGCCATGGGGTGGCGCGCTGGCCAGATGCTCGGCCACAGCCCAAGCAATCGAGAGGCCATCAAAGGTGGCCGTGCCGCGGCCAATTTCATCGAGCAACACCAGGGACCGCTCACTGGCGTGTTGAAGGATGTTCGCCGTTTCGGCCATCTCCACCATGAAGGTGGATTGGCCACTGGCGAGATCATCCACGGCGCCAACGCGCGTGAAGATCCGATCGGCCAGTCCGATGGCGGCACGCTCAGCCGGAATCCAGCTGCCCATCTGCGCCATCAGCTGCAGCACCCCGCACTGACGCAAATAACAGCTCTTGCCGCTGGCGTTGGGTCCGGTGAGCACCACCAGATCTGGTTTGTCGCCGTGACCTAAGGCCACCGAATTGGGCACAAAGGCGCTCTCGCTCAGCAGTTGCTCCACCACCGGATGGCGGCCACCCTCGATCTCCAAGCAGCGGCCATCGGTCAGTTCGGGTCTGCAATAGCCCTGGGTTGCAGCCAACTCAGCCAGTCCAGCCAAGGCATCGAGGCTGGCGACGGCCCGGGCTGCATCGCGGATGGCTGTGGCTTGTTCGCCAACTTGGTCGCGCAGGCGGCAAAACAGGTCGTATTCCCGCTGGTGGCTGCGTGCCTTGAGCTGCAGGATCCGTCCTTCTCGCTCCTTCAGTTCGGGGGTGACGAAGCGCTCTTCATTGCTCAGGGTTTGCCGGCGGATCCAGTGATCGGGCACCGCCGTTGCCTTCGCGCGGCTGACGGCGAGGAAATAACCAAAGCTGCGGTGAAATTGCAGCCGCAGGTTGGGGTTGCCGCTGGCTTTGCGCTCCCGCTTTTCAACGCCAGCTAGCCAGTTCTCCTGCTCATCCAATCGGTTGCGTAGATCATCGAGGTCTTCATCCACCCCGTCGTGAATCAGGCCGCCTTCACTGAGCGACATCGGTGGGCTGTCCACCAGTTGGAAGCGCAGCAGCTCGGCCAGTTGCTGCAGATCAGGTCTGGGTTGCTGCAGATCAGCGAGTGGAGCCGCGCTGCTGCCTTTGAGCAGATCAGCCAGCAGCGGTAAGCGCTCGAGCCCATCAGCCAGGGCCACCAGATCGCGGGCACTGGCGCGGCCAGCCCCACAGCGGCCAGCGAGCCGCTCGAGATCAGCCATGGGCCGCAGCAAGCGCCGCACGGACAGCCGCAGTGGACGCTGCTCCACCAGTTCGGCAATGGCGTCCTGCCGCCCTCGAATCGCGGTGGCATCCAACAGGGGTGCTTCCAGCCAGCGGCGTAGGGCCCGCCCGCCCATGGCGGTGTGGCTGCGGTCAATCGCCCACAGCAGCGAGCCCTGAAACTGTCCATCCCGTTGGGTGGCGGTCAGCTCGAGATTGCGGCGCGTTTGGTGATCCAGCACCAAGGCATCACCGGCAAACACCAGCTGCGGCCGCTCCAACGGCACGGTGCTGCCGGGTTGGCTGGCATCGAGATAGGCGATCAGCCCACCGGCGGCGCGCCGGGCCAGGGGGTGATCGGCCAGGCCAAGCCCCTCCAGGTTGCGAACCCCAAAGCGCTGTTTGAGGGCGCGATCGGCGCTGGCGGCTTCAAAGGGAGTGCGGGGCTGTTGGGTGAGGCCGAGCCCATCGGGGCACCACTCCGCAGCTTCGATGCCAGGCAGCAGCAGTTCGGCTGCTTCGAGTTGCAGCAGTTCCTGTTGCAGCTCAGTGGTTCCTTGGCGCTCATGCAGCAGCAGCTCGCCCGTCGAAACATCAGCGACAGCAAGCCCCCAGCGCTGCTCGTCATCGAGCACAACAGCTGCGAGCCAGTTGTTGCGTCTGGCCGCCAGCATCCCTTCTTCTAAAACGGTTCCAGGGGTGAGGACACGCGTGATGTCCCGCTTCAGCAACGCCCCTTTGGCTGCAGTGGTTTCCAGCTGATCGCAGAGGGCCACGGCATGGCCGCGGCGCACCAGTTCACTGCAATAACGCTCGGCAGCGTGGTGGGGGATCCCTGCCATTGGCACCCTGCCAATGCTTTTGCCCCCTTCTTTGCCAGTGAGGGTGAGCTCCAGCAGTCGGCTGGTCAGCAGGGCGTCTTCGAAGAAACACTCGAAGAAGTCCCCCAGGCGATACAGCAGCACCCGCTCTGGGTGGGCGGCTTTGAGTTCGACGTAATGCCGCAACATCGGGGTGAGCGCCAGCGGATCCACCAAGCCGTGGTGGTGCCAGCGGGGTAATCCCTCGTCGTCGTTGTTGTTGCTGTCCTCGGTGTATTGCGCAGTAGGTGCGGGGCGTCGTCCGGGATGGCTGCGCCTCTGCTTGGGCGTTTCGCTCTCTTCAGCCTCGTCCCCACTGGGTTCTGGAGCGAACAGGCTCCCCTGGATCGTGTCGTCGGGCACCAGGGACAACTGTTGTTCGCCAGGCGCCACGGACGGCTGCAGCAGGAGCGGGGATCGTAGGCAGCCTGCAGCGGCTCACCACAAGCTGTGAACACCTTCGTCAGTTGCAGGCGATCACATGGGAGAATCCGGCGAGCCAATCGACTGGTTGCGGCCACGCCATGCAGATCCTCAACACCCTCACTGTCCTGGCGCTGGTGGTGATGTCGTTTGCCTTGATCGTCGCTGTACCGGTGCTTTATGCCAGCAACGACGAGAGCGGCAACAGCAACCGTTTGATCCTGTTCGGTGGTTTGGCCTGGGTTGGCCTGGTGCTGCTCAACTGGGGCATGAGCTTCTTTGTGGTCTGAAGCACCGCTTTAAGGCGGATACTGGATGCCAGTACGGCCGTCCTGAGTCATGACCGTTTTTGAAGGGCGCTTTACCGATGCCGGCGGCTTGCGCATTGCCGTGGTTGTGGCCCGTTTCAATGATTTAGTCACCGGCAAGCTGCTGAGTGGCTGCCTGGACTGCCTGTCACGCCACGGCATTGATGTGGCTGAGACCAGCAGTCAGCTCGATCTGGCTTGGGTGCCGGGCAGTTTTGAAATTCCTTTATTGGCCAAGCGCTTGGCCAGTTCAGGCCGCTACGACGTGGTGATCACCCTGGGCGCGGTGATTCGCGGCGATACCCCGCATTTCGATGTGGTGGTGGCTGAAGTCAGCAAAGGTGTAGCCGCTGTGGCTCGCGAGAGCGGTGTGCCCGTGATTTTTGGGGTGCTCACCACCGACACCCTGCAACAGGCCCTCGAGCGAGCAGGCATTAAGAGCAATCTCGGCTGGAATTACGGCCTGCAGGCTCTGGAGATGGGCAGCCTGATGCGTTCGGTGCCTGCATGAGTGCTGTGCGCAAGGGAATCATCCTGGCGGGGGGCAGCGGTACCCGCCTGCACCCCATCACGCGGGCAGTCAGCAAGCAGTTGCTGCCTGTGTACGACAAGCCCATGGTGTATTACCCCCTCACCACCTTGATGCTGGCGGGCATCCGGGAGGTGCTGGTGATTACCACGCCCCATGACCAGCCGAGTTTTGAGCGTTTGCTGGGTGATGGCATCGCCTGGGGCATGGAGATCCAGTACGCCGTCCAGCCCAGTCCTGATGGCTTGGCGCAGGCCTTTCTGATCGGCGCTGATTTCCTGGCTGGTGCTCCGGCCGCTTTGGTGCTCGGGGACAACCTTTTCCACGGCCACGATCTGGTGCTGCAGCTGCAGGCCAGCAACCAGCAGCAGCAGGGGGCCACGGTGTTTGCCTATCCGGTCAGTGATCCTGAGCGTTACGGCGTTGTGGAATTCGCTGATGACGGCCAGGTGCTCAGTATTGAGGAAAAGCCCAAGCAGCCGAAATCCCGCTACGCCGTCACGGGTCTCTACTTCTATGACGACACCGTTGTGGAGCGAGCGCGTCAGGTGAAGCCATCGCCGCGGGGGGAGTTGGAGATCACTGATCTCAATGCCAGCTATCTCAATGACGGTCAGCTGCAGGTGGAGTTGATGGGTCGTGGCATGGCCTGGCTCGACACCGGCACCTACGACTCGCTGCAGGAGGCCGGGGCTTACATCCGCACCCTGGAGCACCGTCAGGGCCTCAAGGTGGCTTGCCCCGAGGAGGTGGCCTGGCGTTTGGGCTGGATCAGCAGCGATCAGCTCGCTGCCTTGGCTGGGCCGCTGCGCAAAAGCGGCTACGGCAACTATTTGCTGCAGCTGCTGGAGGTGCCCATTGCAGGTTGAACAGCTGCGCTCGGCGACTGGAGCCACCTTGGAGGGCCCCCTGCTGATCACGCCCCAAGTCTTCGGTGATGAGAGGGGCTGGTTTTTTGAAAGCTGGAACCAGCGCCGCTTTGATGAGGCTGCCGGCGAAGCGGTCACATTCGCTCAAGACAACCACTCCCGCTCAGCCCAAGGGGTGTTACGCGGGCTTCACTACCAGTTGCCTCCTGAGCCCCAGGCGAAGTTGGTGCGCGCCACCTCTGGAGCGATTTTTGATGTGGCAATCGATCTGCGCCAAAGCTCCGCCACCTATGGCCAGTGGGTTGGTGCCCAGTTGAGTGCGGAGAACCACCAGCAACTCTGGGTGCCGGAAGGGTTTGCCCATGGCTTCCTCACCCTCAGTGCTGTGGCTGAGGTGCAATACAAGACTCGTGGCTTCTGGAACAAAGGCTGTGAGCGCGCCATCCGTTGGGATGATCCGGCCCTCGCCATCGCCTGGCCGCTGGAGGGGCTCACGGTTCAGGTCTCTGAAAAAGATGGGTTGGCGCCATCGCTGGCCCAAGCGCAGCAGGCCGGAGATCTGTTCGGATGAAGGTCTTGCTCACCGGCCGTGATGGTCAGTTGGGCCAGGCCTTGGTGGCCTCAGCCCCTGAGGGCGTTGAGCTGGTGGCCACCAGCCGTGCGGAACTTGATTTGGCTGATCTAGCGGCCTGCTGCCGCATCGTGGAAGAGCAGCGCCCGGATTGGGTGCTCAATGCCGGGGCCTACACCGCGGTGGATCAAGCCGAACAGGAGCCTGCGTTGGCTGAGGCGGTGAATGCCAAGGCTCCAGCGGCATTTGCCGCTGCCCTGCAGCAAACAGGCGGCCGATTGCTCCAGCTCAGCACCGACTTTGTCTTTAACGGTGCCCAGGGCCATCCCTATGGCCCTGAGCAGCCCCGTGATCCCCTGGGGGTGTATGGCGCCAGCAAGGCGCGCGGTGAACAAGCCGCCTTGCAGCACCCTCAAGCGCGGCTGCTGCGCACCAGTTGGGTGTATGGCCCGGTGGGTAAAAACTTCTGCCGCACGATGCTGCGGCTGCATGCCGCCAAAGCCGCAGCGGGTGAGCCCCTGCGGGTGGTGGCCGATCAGGTGGGCTGCCCCACCAGCACCCTGACGCTGGCGACGGCCTGTTGGCGGGCGATTGGCATTGGTGCCGATCCTGATGGGCCGCGGGTAATGCATTGGAGTGATGCCGGTGCGGCCAGTTGGTATGACTTCGCTGTGGCCATTGGCGAGCTGGCTCAAGCCCATGGCCTCTTGAGCCAGGCAGCCAGGGTTGAGCCCATCACCACCGCTGACTACCCGACCCCAGCCACACGCCCCAGCTACTCGCTGCTGGACTGCACCGCATCGCGCCAGGCCCTGGGTCTGCCAGCGGTGCATTGGCGCGATGCCTTAGCCGAGGTGTTGGCCCGCGCTCAGTAATCTGCCGCCACCGTTGACATCCGGCATGCCCGATTCGCTTCTGCCCGCTGGTATCAATCGTGTGCTGGTCACTGGTGGTGCCGGGTTCATCGGCGGTGCAGTGGTGCGCAGGCTGCTGAGCGGCAGCGACGCCCTGGTGTTCAATCTCGATAAATGCGGCTACGCCAGCGATCTGGCCAGCATTGAGGCCTTGCCCGAAGCCAAGGGGCGCCATCAGCTGCTGCAACTTGATTTGGCCGATGCCGAAGCCACGGCAGCAGCGGTGCAGCAGGCCGACCCAGATCTGGTGATGCATTTGGCCGCTGAGAGCCATGTGGACCGCTCCATTGATGGGCCTGGAGCCTTCATCAGCAGCAACGTGAATGGCACTTTTGCCCTGTTGCAGGCCGCGCGCAGCCATTGGGAGGGGCTCAGTGAAGAGCGCCGCAGCCGTTTTCGCTTTCACCACATCAGCACCGATGAGGTATTTGGCTCCTTGGGTGCCACGGGGCGTTTTTCCGAGAGCACGCCCTACGACCCCCGCAGCCCGTATTCCGCCAGCAAAGCGGCCAGTGATCATCTAGTGAATGCTTGGCACCACACCTATGGCCTTCCTGTGGTGCTGACCAACTGCAGCAACAATTACGGGCCCTGGCAGTTTCCCGAAAAACTGATTCCCGTTGTGATCCTCAAGGCGATCGCGGGTGAGCCAATCCCCCTCTATGGCGATGGCGCCAACGTGCGCGATTGGCTGTATGTCGAAGACCACGTTGATGCGCTGCTGCTGGCGGCTACGCGCGGTCAGCTGGGGGCGAGCTATTGCGTGGGTGGCCATGGCGAGCGCAGCAACCGCGAGGTGGTGGAGACTATCTGCCTGTTGCTGGATGAACGCCGGCCCGAGGGAGCACCTCACGCCCGCTTGATTACGCGGGTGGCGGATCGCCCAGGCCATGACCGCCGCTATGCCATTGATCCGGCGCGGATTAGTGCTGAATTGGGCTGGCAGCCTCGCCATGACTTCAACGCAGGACTGGCTGCAACAGTGGATTGGTACCTGCAAAACCAGCAGTGGTGCAACTCCGTGCGGCAGCGCGCTGGCTACAGCGGTGAGCGCATTGGCACCCGCGCCTGAAGTGATTGACCGCCGGCAGGGTGGTCATGCATGATCATCCGATCGGCGCTTGAAAAAGCTCCGAATGCGGATGTAGCTCAGTGGTAGAGCATCTCCTTGCCAAGGAGAGGGTCGAGAGTTCGAATCTCTTCATCCGCTTGATTCTTTAAGCATCAGCGTCTGCCCATTGCTGCGGCGGAAATCCAGTTGGGTGTAGAAGCCTTCGCCATTGGTGGTCATCAAATAGATGCGCTCCACCCCTTGCAGGCTGGGATGTTGCAGCAGGGCCTCCACCAGTTGCCGCCCCAAGCCCCGCCCTTGGACGTCTTCTGGGATCACCACATCCCAGAGCACAGCCCGGAAAGCGCCATCGCTGCTGGCCCTGGCAAAGCCCACCAAGCGTTTGCCGCGCCAGAGGCTGGCCACCGCCGCACTGCCGGCCAACATCCTCCGCAGCTGGGAAATGGAGCGGCCCTGGGCCCAAAACGCGTGTTGATTGAGCAGCCGCTGCAGCTTGTAAAGGCCTCGGGTGGGACGCAGTCCAGGCCCGAGTCCCAGCAGCCGGAGCCCCGGTGCACCGGGCGCATGCATTAGAAGCCTTGTGCCGTTCATGGCAACATCCTCCAAAGGCCTCTCCAAGTCCTCGTTCTCCCTTCTGTCACTGTCCCATGCTCAAGCTGCTGCTGGGTGATCCCAATGCCCGCAAGCTGAAGCGCTACCAGCCCTTGGTGAGCGACATCAATTTGCTTGAGGAGGACATCGCGCCCCTCTCGGATGAGGACCTGCGCCGGCGCACCTCGGAATTCCGTCAGCAGCTTGAAAATGCCGGCAGCTTGGAGCGCCAGCGCCCCGTACTCGATCAGTTATTGCCCGAGGCGTTCGCGATCGTGCGCGAGGCCGGTAAGCGCGTGCTTGGCATGCGCCACTTCGATGTGCAGCTGCTGGGCGGGATGGTCCTGCACGACGGCCAAATCGCCGAGATGAAGACCGGGGAAGGCAAGACCCTGGTGGCCACCCTGCCGTCGTACCTCAATGCCCTCACCGGCCGCGGCGTTCATGTGGTGACGGTGAACGACTACCTGGCTCGGCGTGATGCCGAATGGATGGGCCAGGTTCATCGCTTCTTGGGATTAAGCGTGGGCTTGATCCAGCAGGACATGAGTCCGGCAGAGCGCCGCCAGAACTATGGCTGCGATGTCACCTACGCCACCAACAGTGAGCTGGGGTTTGATTACCTCCGCGACAACATGGCCACCGACATCAGTGAGGTGGTGCAGCGCGAGTTTCAGTACTGCGTCATCGACGAAGTCGATTCCATCTTGGTGGATGAAGCCAGGACGCCGCTGATCATTTCCGGTCAGGTGGAACGCCCCCAGGAGAAATACAACCAGGCTGCAGCGTTGGCGTTGCAACTGGATCGTGCTGCTGAGATGAGCAAAGACGGCATCGACCCAGAAGGCGATTACGAAGTTGATGAAAAACAGCGCAGCGTGATCCTCACCGATGAGGGTTATGCCAAGGCGGAATCCATTCTTGGCGTGGAGGATCTCTTCAATGCAGCCGATCCCTGGGCCCACTACGTCACCAACGCTCTGAAGGCCAAGGAGCTGTTCATCAAAGACGTCAACTACATCACCCGCGACAACGAGGTGGTGATCGTCGATGAATTCACCGGTCGGGTGATGCCGGGTCGCCGTTGGAGCGATGGCCTGCACCAGGCGGTGGAGGCCAAAGAGAGCATGCCGATCCAGCCAGAAACCCAAACCCTGGCTTCGATCACCTACCAAAACTTCTTTCTTCTGTATCCCCGTCTAGCTGGCATGACCGGCACAGCCAAAACCGAGGAGGTGGAATTCGAGAAGACCTACAAGCTGGAAGTCACCGTTGTTCCCACCAACCGCACCCGAGCCCGCCGGGACCTGGTGGATCAGGTCTACAAAACGGAAACGGGGAAGTGGCGCGCCGTCGCCCAAGAGACCGCCGAGGTGCACCGCACTGGCCGTCCTGTGTTGGTGGGCACCACCAGTGTTGAGAAAAGTGAGGTGCTCTCAGCGCTGCTGCAGGAAGAGGGCATCCCCCACAACCTGCTCAATGCCAAGCCTGAGAACGTTGAACGGGAGGCAGAAATCGTTGCCCAGGCTGGCCGCACCGGGGCGGTGACCATCGCCACCAACATGGCGGGCCGCGGCACTGACATCATTCTCGGTGGCAACACCGACTACATGGCGCGCCTCAAGGTGCGTGAAGCGCTGCTGCCCAGGCTGGTGCGTCCGGAAGAGGGTCATCGTCCGCCTGTTCCATTGCAACGGGAAGCCAGCAGTGGTTTTGCCGCTGCAACCTCGGCGCCCGCTAAGCCCCCGAGCGAGGCCCGCGCGCTCGGACGCCTTTACCCCTGCGAGCTTTCTCCCGACACCGATGCGGCCTTGGCGGATGTGGCCCGTGAGCTCGTGAAGCTGTGGGGTGATCGCACCTTGACGGTGCTGGAGCTTGAAGATCGCATCAGTAGCGCCGCTGAGAAAGCGCCCAGTGAGGATGCGGGAATCATGCAATTGCGTCAGGTGTTGGCGCAGATCCGCGCCGACTACGACGCGGTGATCTCCACTGAGCAGGCCAGTGTTCGTGAAACCGGCGGTCTGCATGTGATCGGTACCGAGCGCCATGAATCGCGCCGCGTTGACAACCAGTTGCGGGGTCGTGCTGGCCGCCAAGGCGACCCAGGCAGCACCCGCTTCTTCCTGTCGCTGGAAGACAACCTGCTGCGCATCTTTGGTGGTGACCGCGTGGCTGGCTTGATGAATGCCTTCCGGGTGGAGGAAGACATGCCAATTGAATCCGGCATGCTCACCCGCTCACTGGAGGGAGCCCAGAAAAAGGTTGAGACGTACTACTACGACATGCGCAAGCAGGTCTTCGAGTACGACGAGGTGATGAACAACCAACGGCGCGCTGTGTACGTCGAACGCCGTCGCGTGTTGGAAGGCCGTGATCTCAAGAAACAGGTGCTTGGCTACGGCGAGCGCACCATGGACGACATCGTTGAGGCCTACGTCAACCCGGAACTACCGCCGGAGGAATGGGATCTCAGCCACCTGACCAACAAGGTCAAGGAATTCGTCTACCTGCTGCAGGACCTTGAGCCCCAGCAGTTGGCTGGTCTGTCGATGGAGGAGCTCAAGGCCTTTCTGCATGAGCAGCTGCGCATCGCCTACGACCTCAAGGAGGCGGAGATTGAGCAGCTCAAGCCAGGCTTGATGCGGGAGGCTGAGCGCTTCTTCATTCTTCAGCAGATCGACAGCCTCTGGCGCGAGCACCTGCAGAGCATGGATGCCCTCAGGGAATCAGTGGGTCTGCGCGGCTACGGCCAGAAAGATCCCCTGATCGAATACAAGAACGAGGGCTACGACATGTTCCTGGAGATGATGACCCAGGTGCGCCGCAACGTGATCTATTCGATGTTCATGTTCCAGCCCCAGCCCGCGCCGGCACAGGAAGACGAAGCAGTGGTCTGAGCCTGGCTCAGATCCCGCTTCCTTCGAGGAACTCAAGAATCTCCCGATCCCGCAGGCTTTGCGCCTGAGCGGCGGGAGCTTGACCGCCTCGGGCTAGGGCGTTTTCCAGTGCGTCGATCCGCTCCATCAGGTTGCGGATCACTTGGGCTTCTGCATCAGGCAGCTGGGAGTGGGCCAAGGGGTTGATGCGCACGCCGGATTGGTGAATGACGCGTCCTGGAACGCCCACCACGGTGCAGTCGGCATCGACATCGCGCAGCAGCACCGAACCAGCGCCGATGCGGGTGTTGGCTCCCACGGAGATGCCGCCTAGCACCTTGGCGCCTGCTCCCACCACCACGTTTTCGCCCAGCACCGGGTGGCGTTGGCCGCTTTGTTTACCCGTCCCGCCCAAGGTGACGCCTTGGTAGAGCAAGCAGCGGTTGCCTACCACGGCGGTTTCGCCAATCACCACGCCCATGCCGTGGTCGATGAACACGCCTTGGCCAATGCGCGCCCCGGGATGGATTTCAACCCCAGTGACCAGTCGTCCCAGCTGGGACATCAACCTAGGGATCAGCGGCAGGCCCTCAGTCCAGAGGCGATGGCTCAGCCTGTGCAAGCAAAGGGCATGCAGCCCTGGGTAGCAGAGCAGGATCTCCAGCACGCCCCGGGCAGCGGGATCGCGGTCGCGAATGATGGCGATGTCCGCGCGCAGGCTGTGCAGCATCCTCAGGGGCTGGGGGCGTTGGCGCTGCTATCGAGGCCGATCTCTTTGCAGAGCATGTCGATCGTGCTGGCCCCGAGATAACTCTGGGCGCAGTGCACCTGCGGCAGACGCATCAGTTGCGAGCGATTTTGCCGCAAGGTCTGCTCCACCAGCGGCAAGCTGGGACGGTCGCAGAGCACGTGACTGGCTGCGCGGCAGAGGGCCAGCAAGCGGCTGCCCACATCCGGTGAAGCGGTCATCACCAGCAGCTCCTGACCTCGCATCGAGTGCAGGATCACCTCAGCGGCCCGCAGGATGCCCGGGCTGATGCTCACCAGGCCAACGCAACTGCCGGCGCGCAATTCCTTGAGCATGGCCAGCTCGTGGCGGAAGTCGTTGAGGTCAACAGCCACAGCACGCACGCCGTGTTGTTTGGCTAGCTCCTCAACGGGCTGCAGGAAATAGCGGCTGGTGACGACGGTGCCGTTGTTGGAGCTCTCCAGCACGGCTTCCAGTTCTTCCAGGGGCACCACTTCCACCGGCACCTCAAGTTTGGGGGTGAGTTCTTCGGCGATCAGCAGCGAGGCGCCCAGGTCCTCGCGCGGGGTGCTCACTAAAACGCGAGCACCGCAGCGCAGGCGCCAGTCGATTTCACGGGTGAGCAGTTCACGGGCCTGCTGCAGCGTGCAGCCGGCATTGAGCAGTCCATCGATGCTGCGGCGCACTTCCTGATCAATGTCCGGCCGGATGCGATGGCGCGGGCCGCTGGGTGCTTTGACTTCCCGGGGTTTTTGCTGGTCGCGCACATAGATGCCTGAGCCGGCCATGGCCTCGACCACACCATCGTTTTCCAGCTGGCGGTAGACCTTGCTGATGGTGTTGCGGTGCAGGCCCGTTTGCATCGCCAGTTGGCGGGTGCTGGGCAGCCGGTGACCCGGTGGAAAGTGACGCGCCGCGATCGCGAAACAGATCTGGTTGTAGAGCTGGGTCGACGCGGGAATGTCGCTCTCCTGTTGGATATGAAAACGCACGCCTGGGGTGTGACAGCAGATCGACCGTGCCACCGTAGTGGCACATGCCCCGCGTGACAATTCCTGGCGTGTCCTCTGTGTGGGCTTGGCCATGGCTTGGTTAGCGATTTCTGGCTCCCAGGTCCCGCTGCGCTGTTGGTTTGAGCGTCCACCGCAGCCCCGCAGCCTGGTGCTCGTGTTGCCTGAGGTATTTGGGATCAACAGCTGGTTGCGTGATGTGGCAAGCCGGCTAGTGGCGGCTGGCCATGGGGTGCTGGTTATGCCCCTGTTCGCGCGCACAGCCCCTGCGCTGGATGTGGGATACGACGCAGCCGGCTTGGCGGAAGGACGACAGCACCGCGATGCGGTCACCGCAGCTGGTTTCCAGAGCGATGTGGATGCGGTGATGAGCTGGTTGGCGCAAGAGCCTGAGCTGGCTCACCTGCCCCTGGCGGGTTTGGGGTTCTGCTTTGGGGGGCATTTGGCGTGGCATCTGGCCGCGCGGCCTGAGCTCAAGGCCACCGTGAGCTTCTATGGCGCCCGAGTGTCGACCTTCTCCCCTGGAGGCGGTCCGCCCACCCTGCAGCTGGCAGCAGAGATTCCTGGGCGCTTGCTCGTTTGGTTGGGGGCTGATGATCCGCTGATGCCAGCGGATGAACAGCAGGCCATCGGCTCAGCCTTGCGAGCTGCTGATCCATCCGCTGAGCGCCTGCAGTGCCGCATCGCCCCTGCTGCGGGTCATGGCTTTATGTGTTCACAGCGCTCTGATTTCCAGCCAGGAGCTGCCCAGCAGGGTTGGCAAAGCCTGCTGGAGCTATTTGGGCAAATCGCCGAGGTTTAGTTCGCGGCGGCAGGGGCAGCTGTTTTGCCTGGGGGCTTGGCAATCGGCAGCGTGCGCTCAGCCTTGGTGGCTTGCTCGGGCTTGTCCTTTTGCAGCGGCGTTTTGCGGGGTCCCAGAAACATGATCATGTTGCGGCCTTCCCGCTTGGGGGGCTGCTGCACTTCGGCCGATTCCTCGAGGTCTTTGGCCATGCGCATCAGCAACTTTTCAGCTAGTGCGGTGTGCTGAATCTCCCGGCCGCGGAAGATCACGGTGCACTTCACCTTGTCGCCGGCCTTGAGAAAACGAACCGCTTGCCCGATGCGCACTTGGTAGTCGTGGGCATCGATTTTGTAGCGCATCTTGACCTCTTTAACTTCGGTCTGGTGCGACTTTTTCTTGGCTTCTTTGGCTTTCTTTTCCTGCTCGAATTTGAACTTGCCGTAGTCCATGATCCGGCAAACGGGCGGATCAGCTTTTTCGCTCACCAGCACCAGATCCAGTTCCCTCTCGCGAGCCACATCAAGGGCTTCGTCCCTGGAAATCACACCGAGCTGGGTGCCATCGGCATCAACGACCCGCAGCTTGGGGTAATTAATTCGATCGTTGATATTGGGAAGTTCCCGAACCGGCGCGCGGCGATCAAAGCGAGGACGTGGAGCCATTCAGTCGGGTTGGGGGCCGTTCAGCAAGGAACGAGAGACTCTTCAGCCTAAGACCTGGCCGCTGCAATGGCTTCCAATGCTTCTTCAAGTGCGGATTCCGGGTTTAGCCAAAGGGGCTGATGGCGGTTGCGGAACCAGGTGCGTTGGCGTTTGGCAAACAGCCAGGTGCGCCGGCTGGTGAGTGCTTGTGCTTCGGACTCGCTGAGTTTGCCGGCGAGTACCGCCAGGGCTTCGCTGTAACCAATGGTCTGCAGAAGGGGCAGATCAGCTCCGTAGCGCCTGCTGAGCGTTTCGGTTTCGGCCACTAGGCCCCTGGCATAGAGGGCAGCTGTGCGTTGCTCAATGCGCTCTTTGAGGTCGCTGGGATTGAGCCCCAGTTCCAGCACCCGGCAGGCCGGCGGGCAGCGCCCCTGTTGGCTGGAGATGGTTTGACCGGTTCCGTAGAGCACCTCCAAGGCCCGCTGGGTGCGGACTGGATCATTGGGCTGGATCTTGGCTGCGGCGTGAGGGTCCGCCTGGCGCAGCAGCTGATGGCAACAGGACTGCCCCAGTTGCTGCAGTTGCTGACGCAGACCTGGTTGCGGCGGTAGGGCAGGGGGCTGCAGCCCTTGGCTCAAGGCTTGCAAATACAGCCCGCTGCCGCCCACCAGCAACGCGGGCCGCCCCCGCTGTTGCTCTTGCTCAATCAGCGGCTGGGCATGGGAGCAGAACTGCTGCAGGTTGATGGGCTGATCGGGCGTGCTCAGGTTCAACAGCTCGTGGCGGGCCTGCTGCTGCTCGTCGCGCGTGGGTTTGGCCGTGCCGATGTCCATGCCCGCATAGAGCTGGCGCGAATCAATCGAGAGAACCCGGCAATCGAGCTGTTGGGCCAGGGCAATGCCAAGGCTGGTCTTGCCGCTGGCGGTTGGGCCCAAAACCAGGATCATTAATGGGGTCATTGCATCCCCTGCCTGAATTCACCCGGAGACAGCTCCAGGACCGCCCATGGCAGCCGGTGGTAGTCTGAGATGTCATCGGAAGTGTCTGGCAGACCTTTGCTTCTGCACAGGGCTATCCGACGGTTATCAGCATGAGCGAAGCCACCCGTCCCTCGTCCTCGCAGGTTCAGGCCGCCTACGGCGCCGAGCAGATCCAGGTTCTGGAGGGTCTTGAACCGGTGCGGAAACGCCCGGGCATGTACATCGGCAGTACAGGGCCCCGCGGTTTGCACCATCTCGTTTACGAGGTGGTGGATAACTCGGTGGATGAAGCCCTGGCCGGGCATTGCAACACCATTGATGTCTGCCTGAGGGCCGATGGGTCCTGCAGCGTGGCCGATAACGGACGCGGCATCCCCACCGATGTGCACCCCCGCACCGGCAAGAGCGCTCTGGAGACCGTGCTCACCGTGTTGCACGCCGGCGGCAAGTTCGGCTCCGGCGGTTACAAGGTTTCTGGTGGCCTCCATGGCGTTGGCGTTTCTGTGGTCAATGCCCTGAGTGAATGGGTGGAGGTCACCGTTCACCGTCAGGACAAGGTGCACCGTCAGCGCTTTGAGCGCGGTGCTCCCATCGGCAGCTTGGCTTCGGAAGTTGGCGATAAAGGCCGCACCGGCACCTCGGTTTGCTTCAAGCCCGATATTGAGATTTTCACGGGCGGGATCAGCTTTGATTACGCCACCCTGTCGGGGCGTTTGCGGGAGCTGGCCTACCTCAATGGTGGGGTCAAGATCGTCTTCCGCGACGAGCGCCCCGAAGCTGCTGGCGAGGATGGCCAGCCCCACGAAGAGACCTACTTCTACGAAGGCGGCATTCGTGAGTACGTCAACTACATGAATGCAGAGAAGGATCCCCTTCATCCCGACATCATTTACGTCAATTCTGAGAAAGACGGCGTTCAAGTGGAAGCCGCACTGCAGTGGTGTGTTGATGCCTATTCCGACAGCATCCTTGGCTTTGCCAACAACATCCGCACCGTTGATGGCGGCACTCACATTGAAGGCCTTAAAACCGTTCTCACCCGCACCCTCAACACCTTTGCCCGCAAGCGCGGCAAGCGCAAAGACAGCGACGGGAACCTGGCCGGTGAAAACATCCGTGAGGGCCTGACAGCGGTGCTGTCGGTCAAGGTTCCCGATCCAGAATTTGAAGGCCAAACCAAAACCAAGCTTGGTAACACCGAGGTGCGCGGCATCGTCGACACCTGTGTTGGTGAGGCGCTCAGTGAATATCTCGAGTTTCATCCCCAGGTCATTGATCTGATCCTGGAGAAGGCGATTCAGGCCTTCAATGCTGCCGAGGCAGCCCGCCGCGCCCGCGAATTGGTGCGCCGCAAGAGCGTGCTGGAGAGCTCAACCCTTCCCGGCAAGCTCGCCGATTGCAGCTCCCGTGATCCCTCTGAATCGGAGATCTACATCGTTGAGGGTGATTCTGCTGGTGGCTCGGCCAAACAGGGCCGCGATCGCCGCAATCAGGCGATTCTTCCCTTGCGGGGCAAGATTCTCAACATTGAGAAGACGGATGACGCCAAGATCTACAAAAACACTGAGATTCAGGCCCTGATTACGGCTCTCGGTTTGGGCATTAAGGGCGAAGAATTTGATGTCAGCAATCTTCGCTATCACCGTGTCGTGATCATGACCGATGCTGATGTGGATGGCGCTCACATCCGAACGCTGATTCTCACCTTCTTCTACCGCTATCAACGCGAACTTGTGGAGGGTGGCTACATCTATATTGCATGTCCGCCGCTGTACAAAGTTGAGCGGGGCAAGAACCACACCTATTGCTACAACGAGCAAGATCTCAAAACAACGCTCGATGGTTTCGGCGAAAAAGCGAATTACACGATCCAGCGATTTAAGGGTTTGGGTGAAATGATGCCGCAGCAATTGTGGGAAACCACGATGGATCCCACAACGCGCACGATGAAGCGGGTTGAGATTGAAGATGCTGCTCAAGCCGATCGCATTTTCACGATCTTGATGGGCGACAAGGTGGCACCACGCCGCGAGTTCATCGAAACCCACAGCGCTGAGCTCAACCTGGCTGACCTCGACATCTGATGGTCTTGCGTTGGGCCTGGGTGTTGGGCTTGGCCTTGATGGCTCCGGTGGCGTTGCCGGCCGGTGGTGCTGATCTGCGGCATCCCGATCCCCGGCGCCGCGGCTCCAGTGGTCCTTTGCTCTCCGGCGGGCGCGATCAGCTCAAGAGCAGCCCGGCCTCAAAAGCGCCTTCGCTGCTCACCCTTGGCCGAGAGACACCCATGACGGTGCTGCGCCATTGGAACAGCTCGGATGGCCGCCGCTGGGCCTATGTGCAGGTGCTGACTGGCTCGGGCTTAGGCGTTGGTCAGGTGCATAAACGCGGCTGGATCAATGTCTGAGGTTGTCGCCCCAGCTCCTTTTTATTGGGAGGCGATTTTGGTGGCTTTAGGCGCCGTGCCAGGGGCCTGGTTGCGCCTGCGGGTGGTGAATCACTTTGAGCCTGTGGTGCCCCATAAGCAC
Source organism: Synechococcus sp. Minos11 (assembly GCF_014279855.1). NCBI lineage: Bacteria > Bacillati > Cyanobacteriota > Cyanophyceae > Synechococcales > Synechococcaceae > Synechococcus > Synechococcus sp. Minos11. The sequence continues at coordinate 95,406 of NZ_CP047953.1, forward strand.
TGGGGCACCTTCTTTGTGAATGTGTCGGCCGCCTTCTTTCTGGGGCTCTTTTCTGGATTGCACACGTTGCAGCTCAAAGCCTGCAGCGGTGTTGATGGCACAGCTCCGCTGATGCTGATCGTGGGTGTTGGTTTTTTCGGCAGCCTCAGCACCTTTTCCACCTTTGTGGTGGAGCTGCTCAACACCCTGCAGAGCCGTCAGTTCCTGCAGTTTGTGGGCTTGATGGTGTTCTCGCTGGTGATTGGTTTGCTGGCGGCAGCAGCGGGATATCAGCTGGGGTTGAGCCATGGCTGAGTCTCCAACTCAGGACAGCCCGAATTTGGATTGGCGCCTGTTGGAGCTGATCCTGGTAGCGATTGGTGCTGTACCCGGTGCCTTGATCCGCTGGCAAGCCGCTGGGGTCTATTTCGGCGATGGCGACAACGTCGTCGTCAACGTGGCTGGGGCTTTCATTTTGGGCCTGCTGGTTGGCCGCGGCGTTGATGCCCGCTGGCAGCTGCTGGTGGGCACAGGGTTCTGCGGTTCGCTCACCACCTTCAGTGCCTGGATGGTGGATTGCGTGGTGTTGATGGCCGCTGGCCAGTGGCTCCAGGCCGCAGGGTTGCTTGGCATCACCCTGGGCCTGGGATTGGGATTTGGAGCCCTCGGCGTCTTGCTCGGTCGGCTGCTTAGGCGGCCAAGGCCGTCTCAATCGCCGTAGTCAGCTCACTGCTCTCTGGCTCAACGCCGCTTTTAAAGCGGGCGATCACCCCTCCGTCTTTGCCCACCAGGAATTTCTCGAAATTCCAGGCGATCGGGCCAGCGGGCTCGGCCTGGGTGAGGGTGTCGAAGGGGGCAGCGTCAGAGCCCACCTTGCTCATCAGCTCAAAGCTGACGCCGTAGTTGCTGGAGCAGAAGGTTTTGATCTCTTCGATCGTGCCGGGCTCTTGGGCGCCGAAGTCATTGCAAGGGAAGCCAATCACTTTGAGGCCCTGCTTGCCGTAGCGCTCGTGGAGCTGTTGCAGTCCGGCGTATTGCTTGGTGAACCCGCACTGGCTGGCCACATTCACGATCAGCAGGACGCTGCCGTTGTCGGTGGCCAGATCACGGCTGGATCCATCGGCTGAGGTCACGCTGACGCCGTTGAGGCTGAGGGCCATGGGGATTGCGGCAAAACTGCTGCGCGACCCTAGGTCTGCTCCATAAAGTTCGGGTGCTTTGCTGCGGCCCAATGTCCGATTCGGCGACCGCGATTCCTGAGCTGACCGAGTATCTGCAGCGTTTGATCGACGCCGGCAATTACGACGCCGTCAAGCAGTTGCTCAACCCGGAGCAACCGGTGGATGCCGCTGAAGCGATCAGCAACCTGCCCACGTTGCAGCAAGCCATCGCCTTTCGCTTGCTGCCGAAAGACGAGGCGATTGAGGTCTACGAGTACCTCGAACCCGCTGTGCAGCAATCGCTGCTGGAGCGCATGCGATCCAGTGAGGTGCTCGAATTGGTGGAGGAGATGTCCCCGGATGATCGGGTGCGTCTCTTTGATGAGCTGCCCGCCAAGGTGGTGCGCAATCTGTTGCAGCAGCTCAGCCCCGATGAGCGCCGGGTGACCGCTGAGCTACTCGGATACGAAAGTGAAACGGCCGGTCGTCTGATGACGACCGAGTTCATTGGCCTCAAGGAATTCACCACCGCAGCCCAGGCCCTGGAGATCGTGCGCCGTCAGGCCAGCGCGACTGAAACCGTTTACACCCTCTATGTCACCGATGCGGCTCGCCGCCTGACCGGCATCCTGTCGTTGCGGCAGTTGGTGGTCTCCGATCTCCAGGCCACCGTCGGTGAGGTGATGACCCGTGATGTGGTGCGGGTTCAAACCGGCACCGATCAAGAGGAGGTGGCGCGGCTCATCCAGCGCTACGACTTTTTGGCGTTGCCCGTGGTCGATAGCGAAGACCGATTGGTGGGCATCGTCACCGTCGATGACGTCATCGATGTGATCGAGCAGGAGGCCACCCGTGACCTCTATGCCGCTGGCGCTGTGCAGGCCGGTGATGAGGACGATTACTTCAAGAGCAATTTGTTCACTGTGGCTCGCCGCAGGGTGGTGTGGCTCGTGGTGTTGCTGCTGGCCAACAGCGGCACCGCAGCGGTGATTGCCTCGATGGATGGTGTGCTGAAACAGGTGGTGGTGTTGGCGGCCTTTATTCCGCTACTGATTGGCACCGGCGGCAATGTGGGCGCGCAAAGCTCAACGGTGATCATTCGTGGCCTCAGCACCCAGAGGCTGCAAAGCCTCGGCAGCTGGCGGGCGATTTGGCGAGAGGCGGTGGCTGGGGCCTTGCTGGGATTCCTGCTGATGCTGGTGGTGATTCCTTGGGCGGCCTATGTCAGCGGCGGCAACTGGTTGGTGGCTTGGGCCGCGGGCATTTCCCTGGTGGGCATCACCACCCTGGCTGCCACAGCTGGTGCCGCCTTGCCCTTGTTGTTTAACCGTCTGGGCTTGGATCCAGCCTTGATGTCGGCTCCTTTTATTGCCACAGCCACAGACGTGGCCGGCGTTTTCATCTATTTGCGTACCGCGATGATCCTGCTGGAACGGTTCTCATCGGCCTCGTGAGACCCCAGAGACCAGAGTTTTCTGAGAGCGAATTTACGCTTCTTAATGCTACGGTTTACATATCTTTATCGAACTGGTCATGGCTACCACCGCCGTCGACCAGCGTCCCCCCGTCGATGGGGACCTGGTTCGCTCCTATTTACGCGATATCGGCCGCGTCCCGCTGCTCAGCCACGAACAGGAAATCACCTTGGGCCGACAGGTTCAGGAACTCGTTCGCTTGGAAGAGGCCGAAGCTGAATTCAAGATGCGTCAGGGCCATGAGCCCAGTCGCGAAGAGCTGGCCTCCAGCTTTGGGATTTCGCCGGCTGTGTTACGCCGCCGGCTGATCAACGGCCGACGGGCCAAAGAGCGGATGGTGGCAGCCAACCTGCGCCTGGTGGTGAGCGTCGCCAAGAAATACACCAAGCGGAACATGGAGCTCTTGGATTTGATTCAAGAGGGCACGATCGGTTTGGTGCGTGGCGTCGAAAAGTTCGACCCCACCCGCGGCTACAAATTCTCCACCTATGCCTATTGGTGGATCCGTCAGGGCATCACCCGCGCCATCGCTGAAAAGAGCCGCACGATCCGGCTGCCAATACACATCACTGAAACCCTCAACAAGCTCAAGAAAGGTCAGCGTGAGCTGTCCCAAGAGCTGGGCCGCACGCCAACGGTGGGTGAATTGGCCGAATTCCTTGAGCTTCCTGAGCCTGAGGTGAAAGATCTGCTCAGCCGTGCGCGTCAGCCCGTCAGCCTCGAGATGAAGGTGGGCGATAGCGACGACACCGAGCTCTGCGAATTGCTGCAGAACGACGCGCCCATGCCCCATGAGCTGGTTGATGGCGACTGCCTCAAGGGCGACATGCGCTCTTTGCTTGAGCAGCTGCCTCCGCTGCAGGGTCGCGTGTTGAAGATGCGTTACGGCATCGATGTGGAAGAGCCGATGAGCCTCACGGGCATTGGCCGTGAGCTGGGCATGAGCCGCGATCGCGTACGCAACCTGGAGCGTGATGGCTTGGCTGGTTTGCGCCGGCTTAGTGAAGCGGTTGAGGCCTACGTGGTGGCTTGATGCTGATCAAGGTGGCTCCCAGCACCAAGACAGCACCCATCACCATCAGTTCGTTGATGCTCTCGCCAAGAAAGAGCAGTCCCCAAAGGGCAGCGAACACAACCTGCACGTAGTTAATGGCTGTCGCCCGTGCCGCCGGCATCGACGCCAGCCCTTGAGTGAGAAAAATTTGCCCCAATTGGGTGAAGAGGCCAACCCCGATCAGCCAGGCCCAGTCCACTGCGTTCGGCCACACCGGATTGGCCAGCACAAAGGGCAGCGCCATGGGCACTGACATCAGCGGGAAATAAAAAATGATCACCGAGCGATGCTCGTCAGTGGCTAGGTGCCTAACAGTGACGTAGGCCAAGGCGGTGAGCAGTGCACCGGTGATGCCGATCGTGACGGCGACCGCGGGGAGGGGATCCATGGCGCTATCGCCTGTGAGCTGCGCCAACCAATCGGGTTGGGCAACGAGCAACACCCCAAGCCAGCCCAGCGCCATGGCCAGCAGGATCCGTTTGCCTGCTCGCTCCCCCAAAGCACCCCACGCCAAGGCCGCAGTGAAGGTTGGGTAGAGGTATTGCAGCACCGTGGCGGCAGCCAAGGGCAACTGGCTGATGGCGCCGTAGAAGCAGAACAGCGCCAGGGTGCCCACCACCCCGCGCCAAACCAGCATGGGCCGCCGATTGCCCCAGGGGCTCACGCCCTGGCGTTGGATCACCCACCAACTGAGCCCCAAGCTGATCAACGCCCGGATGAACACCACCTCAGCAACGGGGATGCGGCCTCCCAGCTGTTTGACGCACAGGCTCATCAGGCTGAAGCTGAAGGCGCTCGCCACCATCACCTGAGCTGGCGGGAGCTTCCCGGGTGCCATGCGCTCTTTGTTGCTTGCTGATGCCTACCGGCCCACTTTGCGCCCTGTTGCTCGCCTGGTGGGACGAGCATGGCCGTCACGACATTCCTTGGAAGCAGGCGATTGCTTCCGCTCAGCCGGATCCTTATGGCATTTGGATTGCCGAGGTGATGCTGCAGCAAACCCAGCTGCAGGTGGCGCTGCCCTATTGGCAGCGCTGGATGCAGGCGCTGCCAACCCTTGATGCATTGGCCTCTGCTGATGAGCAGCAGGTTCTCTTGTTCTGGCAGGGCCTTGGCTACTACTCACGGGCGCGGCGCTTGCACCAGGCAGCGCAGCAACTGCAAGGCCAGCTGTGGCCCCAAGATCTTGAAGATTGGCTTGCGCTCCCCGGCATTGGCCGCAGCACCGCCGGCAGCATTTTGAGTTCAGCCTTTGATCGGCCCTTCGCGATCCTCGATGGCAATGTCAAACGCGTCTTGGCGCGGCTGACCGCCTTTGAGCAGCCGCCTGCTCGCCATAGCGCCCACTTTTGGAGCCTTTCTGAGCAGCTGCTGGATCGGCAAAGGCCCCGTGATTTCAACCAGGCTCTGATGGATTTGGGGGCCACGCTGTGCACCCCCCGCCAGCCGGACTGCCCCCGCTGCCCCTGGCAATCCCACTGCGCTGCTTACGCTGCCGGCTCCCCCGAACAATTCCCCGTGAAGGAGTCGCCCAAGCCGCTGCCCTTGCAGGTCATTGGTGTGGGTGTGGTGCTCAATGAAGCCGGCGAGGTCTTGATTGATCAGCGCCTCAATGAAGGTCTCTTGGGCGGCCTCTGGGAATTTCCTGGCGGCAAGCAGGAACCCGGTGAGGCCATTGAGGCCACGGTGGTTCGTGAACTGCAGGAAGAGTTGGCGATCGAGGTGGAGGTGACGGAGCCCCTGATCAGCCTTGATCACGCCTACAGCCACAAACGCTTGCGTTTTGAGGTCTTCCTCTGCCGCTGGATCAGCGGCGAGCCGCAACCTTTGGCCAGTCAGCAGGTGCGTTGGGTCCACCCCACGGGCTTGGCTGCCTTCCCGTTCCCAGCCGCCAATGCGCGCATCATTGCTGCCTTACTGCAGCGCTTTGGCCACTCTGAGGAGAGCAGCAAGGTGGCCTGATGGCCCAGGTGTTCTGCCTCGGTGAGGCCTTGATCGATCGTCTGCTCCCCTGGGGCGATGATCCTGGCCGCGATTGTCTCGGTGGTGCGCCCGCCAATGGGGCCTGCGCTTTGGCTCGGTTGGGAACTGCCGCAGGCTTTGTTGGACGCCTGGGGCGTGATCCCATCGGTGCAGCTTTTGCAGAACTCTTTGAGCAGCGGGGCCTGGATACCAGCGGTCTGCAGTGGGATGAGCAGCGCCCGAGCCGGGTGGTGTTGGTCGAGCGTGATGCCAGCGGTGATCGCTGTTTTGGCGGCTTTGATGGCGATCTTGGGGCAGGCTTTGCCGATACAGCCTTGGCCGCCGATCAGCTGCCAGCTGGGCTTGGAAGTGGCTGGCTGGCTTGCGGCACCATTCCTTTGGCCACTTCCGCCTCAGCGCTGGCTCTGGAGCAGGCCATCAGCCGGCATCGCGCTGGCGGCGGGCGCTTGGTGCTGGATGTGAACTGGAGGCCCACGTTCTGGGCTTTGGCCGCAGATGCTGAACCCACCGCTGAGATCCAGCAGCAGATGCAGCCGCTGCTGCAGCAAGCCGATTTGCTCAAGTTGGCTGCCGAGGAGGCCGAGGGCCTGTTTTCCAGCCGTGACCCCCAAGCGGTGGCCGCTGCGTTGCCCCAACGCCCTGCGGTGGTGGTCACCGATGGCGGCAAAGGGGTGAGTTGGTCGATGGGGGCAGCCTCTGGTGCTTTGCCCGCTTACCGGGTGCCCGTTGTCGACACCACGGGTGCCGGCGATGCGTTTTTGGCTGGCTTGCTGCATCGCTTGGTGAAAGAGCCGGCTCTCTTGGCTGGTTCTGATCCCGATCGGGTCAAACAGGCTTTGCAATTCGCCAGTGCCTGCGGCGCTCTGGTGTGTCGAGGCGCTGGCGCCATTGATCCTCAGCCCGCCGAGGCAGCGGTGTTGGCGTTTATTGAGCAGCAGCCGGCGGGCTGATCGTCAGCTGGCGGCCGCCATCGAAATAGAGCAGTTGCAGCTGCCAAGCCTGGGAAGGGGTGAAGCTCAGCCGTTGCGGCCATTCCACCGCCAGCAAGGCTCCGCTTTCAGCGGCCAGTTCCTCCTCCTGGGCGAAGAGCTCATCAGCGGCTTCGGTCAGCTCGAGCCTGTAGAGATCCAGGTGCACCAACACCGGCTGCTGGGGTGCATCTGGCCGGCTGTAGTGCTGGGCCAAAGCAAAGGTGGGGCTGGTCACTGCTTCTGTGATGCCAAGGCCTGCGGCCAGCCCCTGCACTAAAGAGGTTTTGCCAGCACCCAGTTCACCGCTGAGCAGCAGCACCGAGCCTTTGGGCAGCTCGCGGGCTAAGGCGATGCCGCGGGCATGGGTTTGACCGGCGTCAGCGAGAAAAAGATCCATCTCTGTAGATTCCTCCGACGCGAGCCCGAAGCCTCGGCGACTCCGCAGAGAATCCCTTACCCATTCTTTCCATGGTCGCTGCACCTGAAGCTCTGTCGTTTGCTGGCCTGCAAGCAACAGACACTTATGTAATCGCCGATATCGCTCAGGCCGCCTTTGGCCGCAAGGAAATTGCCATCGCCGAGACCGAGATGCCCGGTCTGGTGGAGCTGCGCAACAAGTACGGCGCCCAGCAGCCCCTCAAGGGTGCGCGCATCTGCGGCAGCCTCCACATGACGATTCAGACGGCTGTTCTGATCGAGACCCTGGTGGCCCTGGGCGCTGATGTGCGTTGGGCCTCCTGCAACATCTTCTCCACCCAGGATCACGCTGCGGCAGCCATTGCTGAGCGGGGCATCCCCGTGTTCGCTTACAAGGGCGAGACCCTAGATGAGTACTGGGCTTTCACCCACCGGATCATGGAGTGGTCCGATGGCGGCACCCCCAACATGATTTTGGATGACGGTGGTGATGCCACCGGCCTGATTATGCTGGGCTCCAAGGCCGAGCAAGACATCTCGGTGCTGGATAACCCCTCCAATGAAGAGGAGATTGCTCTCTTTAAGAGCATCAAGGCCCGTCTGGCCGTTGATCCCACCTTCTATTCCCGCATCAAGGCCAACATCCTTGGTGTGACGGAAGAAACCACCACCGGTGTGGCCCGTCTCTATCAAATGGTGGAAACCGGTGAGCTGCCCTTCCCGGCCATCAACGTCAACGACTCGGTCACCAAGAGCAAGTTCGACAACCTCTACGGCTGCCGTGAGTCCTTGGTCGACAGCATCAAGCGTGCCACCGATGTGATGGTGGCTGGCAAGCAAGCCTTGGTCATGGGCTACGGCGATGTGGGCAAGGGTTCTGCCCAGTCCTTGCGCGGCCTCGGGGCCACCGTTTGCATCGCTGAAGTGGATCCGATCTGCGCTCTGCAGGCCGCCATGGAAGGCTTCCGCGTTGTTCGCCTCGAAGACGTGGTCGATCAGATGGACATCTTTGTGACGGCGACTGGCAACTTCCAGGTGATTCGCCATGAGCACCTGGTGCGCATGAAGGATGAGGCCATCGTTTGCAACATCGGCCACTTCGACAACGAGATCGATGTGGCTTCCCTCAAGCAGTACGAGTGGGACAACATCAAGCCGCAGGTGGACCACATCACCCTGCCTAGCGGCAACAAGATCATCCTTCTGGCCGAGGGTCGTCTGGTGAATCTGGGCTGCGCCACCGGCCACCCCAGCTTCGTGATGAGCAACTCCTTCACCAACCAGACCCTGGCTCAAATTGAGCTGTTCACCAAGCGGGATCAGTACGAGAACAAGGTGTATGTGCTGCCCAAGCACCTCGATGAGATGGTGGCTCGCCTCCACCTCGACAAGATCGGCGCCAAGCTCACCGAACTGACCAGCGAGCAGGCCGCCTACATCAATGTGCCGGTGGAAGGCCCTTACAAGGTGGATCACTACCGCTACTGATTGGGCTAAACCCATGGAAGACTTGCGCGGTTTCACATCGCGCAGGCTCCATGGGGCTCACTGAGCTGGTCACCCAACTACCGGAGCTCATCGGTCAGGCCGTTGAAGCCAATCAGTGGTTGGGTTACACCGCCATCGGGGCGGCCATGTTTCTGGAAAACCTGTTTCCGCCCATCCCCTCAGAGCTGATCATGCCTCTGGGGGGGTTTTATGTGCAGCAGGGTCAGCTGAGCTTCATCCCTGTGGTGTTGGCGGGCTTGATCGGCACGGTGATCGGCACCCTGCCTTGGTATGGCATCGGCAGATTGATCAATGAAGAGCGCATTGAGCACTGGCTTGAGCGCCATGGCCGTTGGATTGGCATCAGCCCTGCTGATTTGGTGCGCAGCCGCAAATGGTTCAGCCGTTACGGCACCTTGCTGGTGTTCTGGGGTCGCTTGCTGCCCGGGATTCGCACGTTGATCTCCGTGCCCGCGGGAATTGAGTTGATGCCGTTTGTTCCGTTTCTGCTGTGGACAACGGCCGGAAGCTTGATTTGGACGTTGTTACTCACCTTGGCTGGCTTTGCCCTCGGTGAGGGCTACAGCAACGTTGAGGTCTGGATCGAGCCAGTCTCCAAGGTCATCAAAGTGGGCCTGGTGGTGGCCGCCGTGGCGGTGGCGGTGTGGCTGGGCTTGCGCATTTGGCGTCGCCGCCACACCGCCGATTGAGCTCAGAACGGCACGTCGTCGTCGCTTGCGCCGCCGCCGAAGTTGGCGTTCTGCTCGCTATCGCGCCTGGAGCCGAGCAGTTCGAGCCGATCAACGCGAACCACTGGCTTGGAGCGCTCCTCGCCACTGGCCCGGTCGGTCCAACGATCCAATTTCAGTGAGCCGATGATTCCCAGCAGGGAACCTTTTTTGACGTAGTCAGCAGCCACTTGGGCTTGCTTGCCCCAGATCTCCAGGTTGAACCAGTCGGGCTCGTCGTCGCGGCTGCGGCGGTTGACGGCCATGGTCAGGTTGGCAACAACGCTGCCGGATTCGAAGTAACGCACCTCGGGGTCGCGGCCAGCGCGGCCAACGAGGGTGACGGAATTGACGCCCATGGGTCTCTCCTTTGTCGATGGATCAATGATGCGCCACCTGGTAGGGGCGCCTATCCCCAGTGGTTCCACCGCTGCGTCCGGTTGTTGCATGTCAGTACCCAAACAGCATTGAAAATCACATCTATGATTCGCCGGCTTAATGGCTTGACATCTCATGTTTTGGCGTCGTTTTCAGCTTTCCCGCGATATCGGGATTGACCTGGGCACCGCCAACACCCTGATCTATGCCACAGGCAAGGGGATCGTGTTGCGTGAACCGTCGGTGGTTGCCATCGACCTCGACAAAGGCGTTCCTTTGGCGGTTGGCGAAGAAGCCAAGTTGATGCTCGGCCGTACGCCGGGAAACATCCGCGCAGTGCGTCCCCTGCGTGATGGCGTCATCGCTGACTTCGACGCTGCTGAGCAGATGATCAAGTACTTCATCCAGAAGGGGAATGAAGGCCGCGGCATGGTGGCCCCCCGCTTGGTGATCGGCATCCCCAGTGGCGTCACCGGTGTGGAGCGCCGTGCTGTGCGCGAAGCCGGTTTGGGCGGCGCCCGGGAAGTGCATTTGATTGATGAACCGGTGGCTGCTGCTATCGGTGCCGGTCTGCCGGTGACCGAACCCGTTGGCTCGATGATTGTTGACATCGGCGGTGGCACCACCGAGGTGGCTGTGCTCAGCCTCCAAGGCACTGTGATCTCTGAATCGGTGCGCGTCGCCGGTGATGAACTCAGTGACTCGATCACCAGCTACCTGAAAAAGGTCCACAACCTGGTGGTGGGTGAGCGCACCGCGGAAGAGATCAAGATCCGCATCGGCTCGGCCTTCCCCGACGATGAGTTCGATCAGACCGCCATGGATGTGCGTGGTCTGCACCTGCTCTCTGGTTTGCCCCGCACCATCAACGTGCGCGCTGGCGATATCCGCGAAGCCATGATCGAGCCGCTCAACGTGATCGTTGAGGCGGTGAAGCGCACCTTGGAGCGCACTCCCCCTGAACTGGCTGCTGACATTGTTGATCGCGGCATCATGCTGGCCGGCGGCGGCGCGCTGGTGCGCGGCATCAGCGATCTGGTGAGCAATGAAACCGGGATCCTCACCCACGTGGCGGAAGACCCGCTGCTGTGTGTGGTGAATGGCTGCGGCCGTGTGCTGGAGGACTTCAAGCGCCTCGGTCGCGTGCTGGATGCCTCCGAGTTCAGCCGTTTGGCCAACTAAGCCATGGCGATGGGTCGGCGGCTGTCGCGTCTGCTGGATCGGTCTCTATTGCTGAGCACAGGGCCTTGGCTGGTTCTGCTGCTCTTCTTTCTGGTGGTGCGCGTTTCTAAAGGCGCCCCGTTGGCTGATCTCTATGCGCAGCTGAGTCGCCCGTTTTGGCCTGGTTCAGCCCAATCGGAATGGCTCAAAGAGTCCCAGCAATTGGAAGATCAGCAGCGCATTGCCACCCTTGAGGGCCGCTTGGCTCGCCTTGAGCAAGATCAGCCGCTGCGCAATCAAGCCGGTGATTGGATCACCGCTCCTGTGATCAGCCGCCGCATTGAAGGCTGGTGGCAGCAACTGGAATTGGGTGCTGGTCGGGTGCAGGGCATCAAAACCGGTGCGGTCGTCACCGGCCCTGGCGGTGTGTTGGGCCGCATCAGCAGCGTGACTCCGAGCACCTCCAGGGTGCAGTTGCTGACCGACCCCTCTAGCCGTGTGGGCGTCGAGCTGCAGGGCGGCAAAGGCCATGGCCTGCTCTTTGGTGAAGGCTCCAGCCGGCCGCTCGTCAAATTCCTCAATAACGATGCGACCGTTCAGCCCGGTGATGTGGTGGTCACATCTAGGGCCAGCTCGGTATTTCCCGCCAACTTGATCATTGGCGTTGTGCAGAGCGTCAACACCCAAGCCGGACCAGCTCCTCAGGGCTTGGTGCAGCTCTCAGCTCCAGCTGATCAGATCGATTGGGTGCGGGTGCGCTGATGGCTGATCGCTCCTGGTGGCGGCTGCAGGCGTTGATCCTCACCAGCCTGCTGTTGCTCCTGCTCACGATCGCCACCCCGGCTTGGCTGCGGCTCGATGGCATGCCTCCCAGTTGGCCGGTGCTTTGGCTGCTGCCGTGGGCGGTGGTGGAAGGCCCGATCGCTGGGGCACTGGCGGCGGTGTTGGTGGGCCTTGGCTTTGATTCGTTCTATGGCCAGGGCATCAGCTCCATCCCCGTGCTCGTGTTGTTGGCCCTGTGGTGGGGCCAGTTCCGCGATGCGCGCCGGCCTTTGGAGCGCAGCACCACGCTTGGATTGCAGGCCTTGCTTGGAAGCTTGCTGCTGAGTGCCAGCTTTGCGCTGCAGCTGCACTGGCGCGGTGGATCGGTGGCTTTGGCGTGGCAGGTGAGCCTGGCGCAGGCGCTGCTCACGGCCCTATTAGCGCCGGTGGTTTGCTCTGTGCAGGTTTTGCTTTGGAGGCGCCTCACCCCTGACGATGGCCGTTAAAAAAAGGCTGCTGTTGCTGGGTTTGCTGGCGGCTCTATTGGGGGGCTGTAGCCCTGGGCCCAAGCCCAATGAATTGCAGTTCTGGACGATTCAGCTGTCGCCCAAATTCGATCCCTTGATCCGCTCGATGTTGGCGGAGTGGGAAGAGCAGAACCCTGGTGTGAACGTGCGCTGGACAGATCTGCCGTTTGGCTCGGTGGAGCGCAAGTTGCTGGCGGCTGTCTTTGCCCGCACAGCGCCCGATGTGGTGAACCTCAACCCCCTGTTTTCAGCCAATCTCGCCAGCAAAGGTGGTTTGCTGCCGTTGCAGCAACGGCTCACCCCTGAGGTCAAAGCGTCCTATCTGCCCAGGGTGCTGAAGGCCGCTGAGCAAGACGGTGAGCTCTATGCGCTGCCCTGGTATCTCACGGCTCGCATCACCCTGGCCAACCAGAGGCTGCTCAAAGCCGCGGGCTACAGCCAGCCTCCTGCCACCTGGGCGGAGGTTCCGGCCTATGCCGAGGCTGTGAAAAAGCGCACGGGCCGTTATGCCCTCTTTGTGACGGTGGTGCCTGATGGCTCAGCTGAGCTGCTGGAGTCGATGGTGCAGATGGGTGTGCAGCTCGTCGATGAGCGCTACCGAGCGACCTTTAACAGTCCTGAAGGCCGACGCGCGTTTGCGTTTTGGACCGATCTCTACCGGCGCGGCCTGCTGCCTAGAGAGGTGGTGAGCCAAGGCTTCCGGCGCGCGATTGAGCTCTATCAGAGCGGCGAGTTGGCGCAATTGGCCAGTGGAGCTGAATTCTTGGCCACGATCCAGACCAATGCACCCCAGGTGGCGGCTGACACGGTGCCGTATCCGCCGGTGACCGGCGCCGATGGGGCAGCCAACGTTGCTGTGATGAATCTGGCGGTGAGCCGCCAGAGCCGCCGGCCGCAGCTAGCAGTGGATTTGGCCAGCTTCATCACCAACCCAGCGAATCAATTGCGCTTTGCCCAGGCAGCGCGTGTGTTGCCATCCAGTGAGCCTGCGTTGAAGGAGCTCGAGCAGGAGTTGGCTGGAGCCCAAGGCCGTGATGGCCTGGTCGGAGCAGCCCGGTTGATGAGCGCTGAGACCCTGGCCCGGGCGCGGGTGCTGGTGCCGGCTGATCCAGGCATTAAGCGCTTGCAAGCCATCATTTATGGACAGCTGCAAAGGGCCATGTTGGGTCGTATGAGCAGTGATGCCGCCATCGCGGAGGCCGAGCGGCAGTGGAATGCCTATGCGGCCGCCCGCTGGCCTTAATCCCTTAAGAGAATCGGAAGAGTTGTGTCCGTTACAGCCATATCTCCTCTTTTTTCGGCTCGGTCAGGGTCTGCGCATCTGTAGGGTTGCGTCCTGTAAATATTCCGCTCGCTGATGCAATCGGGAGAGTCCACTCCCAATCAGCCGACCGCAACGTTGTTGGTGGTCGACGATGAGCCGGCAGTGCGTCGCGTCCTTTCGATGCGTCTGCAGCTCTCGGGTTATCGGGTGGTGTGCGCTGAAGACGGCGAGCAAGCGCTCGAGCTCTTTGCCAGTGAGCAGCCTGACTTAGTGGTGCTCGACGTAATGATGCCGAAGCTCGATGGCTTTGCGGTGTGCCGCAGGCTTCGCGCTGAATCGGCTGTGCCGATCGTTTTCCTCTCTTCTCTTGATGCCATTGCCGAAAAGGTGGCTGGTTTGGATCTCGGCGCTGACGATTACCTCTCCAAACCCTTCAGCCCTAAAGAGCTCGAGGCGCGCATTAGCCGGATTCTGGGTCGTGTTGGCCGCGGCACAGCGAGCCAAGATCCCCGTGAGCCCGTGGCTGGCCTGGGTGTGCTCCGCCTTGGCGATTTGGTGGTGGACACCAATCGCCGCCAAGTGAGCCGTGGTGGCGAACGGATTGCCCTCACCTACACCGAATTCAGTTTGCTGGAGCTTCTGTTCCGTGAACCGGGCCGGGTGGTGCCTCGCGCGGAGATCCTTGAGCAGCTGTGGGGTTACCCTCCCAGACGCACAGCTGATCTACGCGTCGTGGATGTGTATGTGGCTCGCCTGCGGGGCAAGCTTGAGCCGGACCCCCGGAATCCTGAATTGATCCTCACGGTGCGGGGCACGGGTTATGCCTCTCAGCGTCTCGGCGAACTCAGCGCAGCCGGAGCCTGAGCGTGAGCGAGCTGCGTGATACCCGCCTGGAGAAAGCCCAGGCACTGATTGAGTGCGGCCAAGTGCCATACGCCCTGCGTTTTGAGCCCAGCCATCGCACCGCTGAGCTGCAGCAAGCCCACGCCGATCTGCCCAATGGCGAAGAGCGTGACGTCTCAGTTGCTGTGGCTGGCCGAGTGATGACGCGCCGGGTCATGGGCAAGTTGGCGTTTTTCACCCTGGCCGATGAGAGCGGCCCCATTCAGCTGTTTCTGGAAAAAGCAGCGCTGGGAGATGCGTTCAAGCAGATCACCAGCCTGGTGGATGCCGGCGACTGGATCGGAGTCAAGGGCACCTTGCGCCGCACCGATCGCGGTGAATTGTCGGTGAAGGCAGCCGAATGGCAGATGCTCAGCAAAAGCCTGCAGCCGCTACCGGACAAATGGCATGGCCTGGCTGATGTCGAGAAGCGCTACCGCCAGCGCTACCTCGATCTGATCGTTTCTCCTGATACCCGCGACACCTTTCGCCGCCGCGCGCAGCTGGTGAGCGGCATCCGCCGCTGGCTGGATGAGCGCGATTTCCTGGAGATCGAAACCCCTGTGCTGCAAAGCGAGCCCGGAGGCGCCGATGCCCGGCCATTTGAAACGCACCACAACGCGCTCGATCTGCCTTTAACGCTGCGCATTGCGACCGAGCTCCACCTCAAGCGCTTGGTGGTGGGTGGTTTTGAGCGCGTCTATGAGCTGGGCCGGATTTTCAGAAATGAGGGCGTCAGCACGCGCCACAACCCTGAATTCACCTCAGTGGAGATCTATCAAGCCTTCGCTGATTACAACGACATGATGGATCTCACCGAGGAGCTGATCAGCTCGGTGACCCAGCAGGTCTGCGGCAGCACCCTGATCAACTACCAAGGCACCGAGATCAATTTGGCCCCCGGTTGGCGCCGGGCCACCATGCATGAGCTGGTGAAAGAAGCGACTGGGCTTGATTTCACGGGCTTCAGTAGCCGCGAAGATGCCGCCGCAGCGATGGAAGCCAAGGGTCTGCAGACCCAGGCCTTGGCGGATTCGGTGGGCCGTTTGCTGAATGAGGCCTTTGAGCAGGCCGTTGAAGAAACCCTGATTCAGCCCACCTTCGTCACTGACTATCCCGTTGAGATATCACCGTTGGCGCGCCCCCACCGCAGCAAGCCAGGGTTGGTGGAGCGTTTTGAGCTGTTCATTGTCGGCCGTGAGCACGGCAATGCTTTTAGTGAGCTGACTGATCCTGTGGATCAGCGTCAACGACTGGAGGCGCAGCAAGAGCGGCGCGCAGCGGGTGATTTGGAGGCGCAGCGCGTTGATGAGGACTTTTTGAATGCGCTTGAGGTGGGCATGCCTCCCACCGGTGGTTTGGGCATTGGCATTGATCGGCTGGTGATGCTGCTCACCGACAGCCCGTCGATCCGTGATGTGATCGCGTTTCCGCTGCTGCGGCCGGAAAGCCGAGACGGGTCCGCCGCAGTGGATAATGGTTCAACTGAGTAGATTTCCTCTGGCATGAGTGGAGAGCGCGTCGGTTTTCGTTTCACCCACGCCGATGCTGTGGTGAAGCGCAATCCCCAGGGCCGGTCACGCCGGGGTTGGGTGATGGAGGCCGTGGAGCAAACCACCAGCCGCGGCACCAAGATGCCGGCGTATCGGATCCGTTGGCGCGATAGCGAACGTCCTGAGATCGTGCTGCAGCACATGCTGATTGCTGATCCCGACCCCACTCCGCCCCCCGAAGGCGTGAACTTGGTTCCCCCGGCCCCCAAGGCTTAAGCCTGATCCCGCAATTTGTAGACCAGCAGACCCAGGTGCTCGTTGAGCACCTGGGTTGTTTGGTTTAAAGCGCCGCTGCTGGGCACCAGATCGATCAGCAGCTCACCCCAGCTGAAGGCCTGGTTTTGGTGTTGTGGATCCAGCCGGTAATCGCAGGCCAACGGGATGATCTCGAGATTGCTTTGGCGGCGGAAGCTGGCCAAGGCGCGGGGCATGTGGAAAGCACTGGTCACCAAAATCAGCTGCTTCCAGCCTTGCTCTGCAGCGAGCTGGTTGATGCGTTGCGCTTCTTCTGCGGTGGTTCGCGCTGTGTCATTGAGCAGCACAGCAGACGCTGGAACCCCCAGCTCTTGGGCCAGCTGCTGACTCAGCACCGCCTCTGGGGCAATCGGGTCATTGGGCTTGAAGCTCACCCTGGCGCCACTGGTGATCAGCACCGGTGCTTTGCCCTGCCTCCAGAGCCTCACGCCGCAGAGCAGCCGATCGCCAGCCTCATTGACCTCCACACCCAGGCCCTTAGCTGGTGCTGGACGGACGCCCCCACCCAGCACCAGCACCGCATCAGCTTGGGGGATGGATTTGGGGGTGAGTGCTGCCGCTTGATCTTCCAGTTGCCTCAGCAGGGCATCACTCACTACTGGCATCGCTGGCACGGCGATTACCAGCCATCCCGTCATCGAGAGCGGCAAGGCCCAACGCTTTTTGCGGCCGCCGATGGCGATCAGTTGCAGCAGCAGCCCCAACCCAAGTGGGTAGATCAGCTGGGGGAGCAGCTTGGTTAGCCAGAAGCCCATTGGATTTGCTGGTGCCTCTCTAGGAGTGCAGGCATTTTCTTGCTAGAAGAAATTGTGTCTGCAAAGCAGGCTTCCCTTTAACCCATGGCCACGCCTTGGTTGTTCACGATTGGACATGCCTTTGGCTTGCTCTCATCGTCTTTTCACGTTCTCGTGAGGAGATACTGGGTTCAAAAACACCCTCTCTCAATCAGAGTCAAGGAACAACAGACGAGTTCTCTTCTCTGTTGGTCCTATCAACCCCATGGCCACCTTTCTTGATGAGCTGCTACTAGGAGGCAAGGCGAAAGCCGAAGGCCCTGGTGTGCTGCGTCAGGCCATCGCTCAAGAGAGTGGTCGCAGCTGGGAACCCCACTACGCCTTCTTGGAGGGTGACAGTGAGCCAGATGAGGTGCCAGCGAAGGCATCACAAGCGCTCAAACAGGCAAAGGTAGAGGCCAAGCCCACTCAAGTTTTTCGAGAGCTCAATGGTTTTTCAGTTGAGCTCACGGGCCAAGAGGCCGATCAGCTGCGGCGAGTGCCCACGGTCCAGAGCGTGGAGCTGGATCAGCCTCTTCCACTCACACCGCCGGTCAGTGCTCGCCCTATTAACCAGACGAGCACCCGCGACTTTGTTCCTGTAGTTGATCCGGATGGATCTGAAGTGCGTCTGGATGACGTGATTACTGGAGAGGTTTTCTCCTCTTTAGATAACACCTTCGAGCTTCAAGATCAGGCTGAACTGGCTGCCCTGCCTGTTTATAACAACGGCATCGCTAGCACTGGTGAAGTCCTTCCCTATGGCGTTCAAGCGGTTTGGGATGGGCAAGATGTTTCCAAGCAAGGCAATGTTGGCACTGGCACGTATGCCTTTGTGATTGATTCAGGGGTGCTGGATACAACCGGTGATCTTCTTGTTAACAAAGCTTGGTCAAAGAGTTGGATTAGTGGTGAGTCAGCTTTCACTGATGGCAATGGTCATGGAACCCATGTGGCTGGAACCATTGCTGCCTTAGCCAATGGAGTGGGTGTTGTTGGTGTTGCGCCTGGGGCTGAAGTGATTTCGCTCAAGGTTTTTAATAGCTCGGGTGGTGGAGCGAGCTACAGCACCATCATTAGTGCTATTAATCATGCTGTTGGTGTCATTAATACCAATGGCTTAGATAAATCCAAGGCTGTCATTAACATGAGCTTGGGTGGTGGATTTAGCTCAGGTTTAGATGCTGCTGTGAAGAATGCTGCCTCCCAAGGCATTCAATTTGCGATTGCAGCTGGTAATAGCGGCGACGATGCTGATTACTACTCGCCAGCTGCTGCTGGTGATCACTCCAATGTCTACACCGTTTCGGCAGTTGATAATCAATACCGAATGTCGTCTTGGTCCAACTGGGATGATCCGAGTGGTGGGGATGATGTTGATGTTGCTGCACCTGGTGTCAGCATTCTTTCCTACTACCAAGGAGGTGGTCTTGCTTATTTGAGTGGCACTTCCATGGCAGCGCCCCATGTAGCGGGTGCTCTGTTAATGGGCGGTGTGGTCGCAGGTGATGATGTCGTAGCTAATTGGGCTGGTAATCCCGATCCTTTTGCATTAGTCGCTGACAGTCAGACGCCATCTCCACCCATAGAGGTTCCAGCATCTGGTCTGAAGGATGACTTTGCTGATGGAGAGACGTCTGACTTCTGGAAGTCGATCAGTCTTGGCTCAGTCAATAGCAATTTTACGGGCCGTAGTGAATCGCTTTTCTTTTCAGGTGATGGAACTCGATCGGCGACCACGAAAGCCATTGACTTAGATCAGGGGGCGACGGTTAGTTTTGATCTTATTTACGGAGATGATTTTAATGGTGGTGAAGAGGTTGATCCTGGAGAAGAAGTTGTTCTTGAGTATTCTACTGATGGACGTAGTTGGAATGAGCTGAAAAGCTATTCCATTACCTCCACTTCTCAGGTATGGGGAACATATGTTGCTGAGCTTTCAGCATCAGTAGCCACTGATTCCACCCAGTTCCGTTGGAGACAGTTGAGTAGTTCGGGTGGTAGTTGGGACGAGTGGGCGATTGATAATCTCACGATTTATGACAGCAGTAAACTAAGGTTTTCAGTAGTAAAGGGTAAATATTTTTATGGGAATGGAGACTACTACACCTTTTCAGGTGCCATCAGTAGTCGCTTTGGCGGTGGAAATTATGAGGTAAATCAAATTGTCAGAGCAGGTGATTCAGCCAATGATTCATTCGATAAAACTTTCAATGAGCTTGGCCAGGCAGGATATTATCTTATCACTGATGCAGCAAATATCTATGGCAATAAAGCAGATTCCATTTTAATCGGCGATTATTTTGATTCAGAAGTTGGAATTCTTTGCACGCCTTCTTCGTCTACTTTTGGCACTAAAGGATTAGGTTCTGAGTCTGGATTTCTGACTTCTCACAAGAGTGCTGATTTTGACTTCTTTAATAGCTATTATGAAGCCGACTACCAAGATTCTTATTGGTCAATATCTGGTCAATATTTTTATGAAAACGGCGACACATACAGGGTTAGTGGTCACATAGACAATAAATTTGCAATTTCAGGTTTTAGCGCAGGCACTAAATTATACCTCTACTATATTGATAATTCTTTTAAGTTGTCTGATGTGAAACTGAGCTTTGATCCTCTTGGTTATTATTTGTTAGATTTTGCTTCTCATGAAATCGGCAAAACTAGTCAAGGAGTTGTGGTAAATAGCTATTTTGATTCTGAGGTGTCTTTGGATATAAATCCATACTCTGTTCAGCCCGGATATTTTGGTCTTGGCTCTGAAAGTGGATATCTCTCAGATAAGTTAATCGATGGACTTGATTCCTTTAGTCCTGTCAATGAAGCCGTTGTATATTCCCTTGCTGAACAAACAGGGAGTACTTCGCTTTTCAAATCATATGGTGGTTATGCCTACGCTAAAATTGATTCAGACCCGGTATCAATTGTGACATATATGGGTGAACAATTTGGTGACAAAACATGGCCAGGATGGGAAATTGTTGCAGCTGACGTAATATCAGGTGTTAACACAACAGTATGGCAGAATGGCTCAGGAGATCTCTGGCTTGGGGGTCATGATAGTCATTGGAGATATACACATTCGCCTGGAGAGGCTCGAGATGGTTCAACAAGCTTCAGTGAAATAGAGAAGAATTTTAATCAAGACTTTAATGGCGATAACTTTATTGGCATGTCATTAAATACGATCGAGTCGTATGGCAGCACTGAACTTTTTAAAGATAGCGAAGGTTATGGTTATGCGAAAATTGATGGTCAAGACTTCCAGTCTATTACTTATTTAGGATCAAAATTTGGTGACAAAACATGGCCTGGATGGGAAATTGTTGCAGCTGACGTAATATCAGGTGTTAATACAACAGTATGGCAGAACGGCTCAGGAGATCTTTGGCTTGGGGGTCATGATAGTCAGTGGAGATATACACATTCACCTGCAGAGGCTCGAGATGGTTCAACAAGCTTCAGTGAAATAGAGAAGAATTTTAATCAAGACTTTAATGGCGATAACTTAATTGGTATGTCGTTAAATACGATCGAGTCGTATGGCAGCACTGAACTTTTTAAAGATAGTGAAGGTTATGGTTATGCGAAGATTGATGGCCAAGACGTCCAGTCTATTACTTATTTAGGATCAAAATTTGGTGACAAAACATGGCCTGGATGGGAAATCGTTGCAGCTGACGTAATATCAGGCGTTAACACAACAGTATGGCAGAACGGCTCAGGAGATCTTTGGCTTGGGGGTCATGATAGTCAGTGGAGATATACACATTCGCCTGGAGAGGCTCTAGTTGGTTCAAAAAGCTTCAATGAAATAGAAAGAAATTTTGGCCAACAGTTTTGATTTTTTACATACTTTCAAATAAACGCATACACTGAATTAATCATTTATAGTTAAGCTAAATTAATTATTTTATACCAAATCTACCTATATTACTGGCGTTAGCTTAGTGTAGTATTTGACGTGTAAGCGCTTACCCAGCTATATCTTCTTCTTGCAGCAATAACAAATTGGTGCTTTGATTGTTTTTTAGGTAAATTGTAAATAAATATATATTAAACTTTTTATTCTGCTATTTAATTATTTTATTTCAACCAGTTCGGTTTGTTGATGGAATCCCATCACCCTTTGCGTCGACGCAATTCATCGAGCTCCTGCTCGGCTTCAAAACGTCTCCAGGCGTCCTCCAGGTCGGCAGCAGTGCCTGTTCTTGATTTCGGTGGTTGTTTGGCTGCGGCAAGGTCTTGCTTCAGTTGTTTCGCTTCCTCCCCCAGTGAGGCCAGGGCCTGCCACTGGGCCCGCCCTTGTCCCATCAAATGGCTGAGATGGGTTTCGGCGCGGCCGGCCAGATCATCCGCGCCGGCCATGCGTGCTCGCTTGACCCGCTCGCTCCAAGCACTGATGTCTTTGGAAAGCTTCAGTAGGCGTTGGCGAAGGTCTTGGGCTTCTTGATCGATGCTGAGCAGGCGGTGGTGTTTGCGCCGTTGCTGCTCATTCCAATGCTCCTGATCTAGCAGCTCTTTTTGATTGGGGTGGTCGCTTAGGAAGCGATCAAATTGCAGCTCAAGTTCTTGCTCTAGCCGTTGCCACCAGCTGCTCTCCATGACTCAGCTTTGCGGAGGTTCCGGGGCCTTGGTGATGAGGGGCGCTTCGATCTCCTCTTGTAGTGGGGCAATGGCTCCTTCGCGGGAGCGCAGCAGCAATTGGGTCAGCCTGGCCACAGCCCCTTCCCCCATGTCGTTGCTGCCAATGGCATCAAAAGCCCGCCGGTAGACGCCTTCAAGTTCTTCGATCAAGGATTCGCGCATGCGGCGAACGGCGGCCCGTTGTTCTTCGCGTCCCATGGCTTAGGCGTTCATGCGGGCATCATCGCCCTGAGTGAGCAGGTGCAGGCTGAAGTGATCGTCAGCGTCACTCCAGCGCTGGGAACCTTGCCATCCCGCTTGCGCAGCAAGAGCCAGAAAATCAGACGGCGCGTACTTGTAGCTGTATTCGGTGATGAGCGCTTCACCAGCGGCAAACGGAATGCGTGAAGCGCCGATGGTCCAGGTTTGCGGGCTGTTGGCCACCAGTGTCATGGCAATGCGCTGGTGTTTTGGCTCCCAAGCGGCTTGGTATGTGAAGGGCTCAGGGTCCAGTTCGATTGCCAAATCGCGTTGCAGCCTGAGCAGAAGATTTTTGGCGAAAGCGGCTGAGACTCCTGCGTTGTCGTCGTAGGCCGCTTCCAGCAGTGATGGCTCCCTGGGTTGATCAATGCCGATCAACAGTTGAGCGTTCTCTCCCAGCAGTTGGCGAATTCTCTGCAGGAAGTTGATCGCTGCATCGGGTTCAAAGTTGCCTAACGAGCTACCGGGAAAAAATCCCACCATCGGCTTGCTTTGCCATGCCTTGGGCAACGGCAGTTCCAACGGTTGGCTGTAGTCGGCGCAGATCCCCAGCATGGGAATGCTCGGGTGACGCTCTTGCAAGCGAGTGCCAGCTTCCTGCAGGTGCTCAGCACTGATGTCGATGGCCAGATAGCTGGGCTTGTCCATTGCACCGAGCAATGGCGACACCTTTTCAGCACTGCCGGCGCCAAATTCCACGACGAGGGCTTCAGCCGGTAGTGCCTCCGCGATCGCTTGAGCTTGCGAGCCTATTAGCTCTTTCTCAAGTCGGGTAAGGGTGTATTCCGGTTGCTGGCAAATGGCATCAAAAAGGGCTGAGCCTTGGCGGTCGTAAAGCAGCCAGGCCGGCAGTTGCTTGGGGGTGCGTTTGAGCCCGTCGATGACCGCTTTGCTCACATCAGTGGGGGCTGGATGCAGATCAAGGAGCTCAAAGTGTTGAGCGGTGGCGTGGGGGCTCATCAGCGGTCCACCGCCAGGCGGATTCCAGCGGCCTGCCAGCGGCACTGGGGCCCAAAGAAGTTGCGGTAGCTGAGCCGCCCGTGGCCAGCTGGCGTCAGAAAAGAGCTGCCGCGCAGCACCATTTGACTGCTCATGAATTTGCCGTTGTATTCACCAACAGCCCCCGCCGCCGGCTTGAAACCGCGATAGGGGGTGTAAGGGCTCGCAGTCCACTGCCAGAGGCTGTCAAACCAATCCGCCGCGGCGGCGGGATATTGCCTCGCGGCTTGCTCCCATTCCGCTTCGGTCGGGAGCCGCGCACCAGCCCAGCGGGCATAGGCATCCGCTTCAAACCAACTCAGATGCCGCACTGGGGCTTCGGCTTCCCGCGATTGCAATCCGCGCAGGCTGAATTCCATCCCATCAGCGCGCCAGTAGCGGGGAGCTGCCCAGCCGTTCTCTTGCACCAAGCTCCAGCCCTCAGACATCCACAGATGTGGTTTTTGGTAGCCACCAGCAGCCATGAAGGCTTCAAACTCCGCATTGGTGACCAAGCGATCAGCCAGCGCACAGGCATCCAGCCAAACGGTTTGCCGAGGCGTTTCGTTGTCGAAATGGAATACGGAATCGCCCGGTTCAACACCAATGCTGATCAGACCACTCTCTAACTCCAACCAATGGCCGCTGCGCCCCTGAGCCGGGGGTGCTGGGGCATCAGGGGCGTAGCTGGGAGCCAGTGGATTGCGGCTGAAGCCATCGAGAAGATCCATCAACAACAGCTCTTGGTGCTGCTGTTCGTGCTGCAAGCCCAACTCCAGTAGTTGAGCTTGCTCATGATTCATGCCTTCCAGCAGCCAGCTTTGCAGCTCCTGATCCACCCGCTCACGCCATTGCAACACCTCAGCGATGGTGGGCCGGCTGAGCAGGCCCCGCTGGGGCCTGGGATGGCGAGGACCTGCCGCTTCGTAATAGGAGTTGAACAACACACCCCAGCCCTCTGGCAGCGGCTGCCAGTTGGGCCGGTTGGGCTGCAGGAGGAAGGTGTCAAAAAACCAGGTGGTGTGGGCCAGGTGCCACTTGGGGGGGCTGGCATCGGCCATGCCCTGGAGCATCAGATCTTCTGGCTCCAGCGGTGCCACCAGATCAATGCTGCGGTCGCGGATCGCGCTCAAGCGCTCGAGCACCGGCGCTGGGGAGTGTCGGATCATCCGCAGGGCGCCCGGTGGCGGGACCCTAGCCTGCGCAAACGCAGTCGACAGCAGGATGGGGATCACGCGCGGATTCGTTGGAGCGGTGGGCAACACCCCGCTGATTCGCCTGGAGCATCTCAGCGAGCGCACCGGCTGTGAAATCCTCGGCAAGGCTGAGTTCATGAACCCCGGCGGTTCGGTCAAAGACCGTGCTGCACTGGGAATTCTTTTGGCTGCCGAAGCTAGTGGTGAGCTCAAAGCAGGCGGCACCGTTGTCGAGGGCACGGCCGGTAACACCGGCATCGGCCTGGCGCACCTCTGCAATGCCCGCGGCTACCGCTGCGTGATCGTGATCCCAGAAACGCAGTCGGCCGAAAAGATCGAGCTGCTGCGCAGCCTTGGGGCTGAAGTGCGCACGGTGCCTGCCGTGCCGTACCGGGATCCCAACAATTACGTGAAACTCTCAGGCCGGATCGCTGAGGAGATTCCGGGTGCGGTTTGGGCCAATCAATTTGATAACCGCGCCAACCGTCAGGCCCATGCCGACACCACCGGTCCGGAAATCTGGCAGCAATGCGAAGCCCGGCTGGATGGCTGGGTGGCTGCAACAGGCACTGGCGGCACCTACGCGGGTGTGGCGCTTTATCTCAAGCAGCAATCCGGTGCCGTCCGCTGCGTGTTGGCCGATCCCCATGGCAGCGCCCTGCACAGCTGGGCCAGCACCGGGGAATTGGCCAGTGAAGGGTCCTCGGTGACCGAGGGCATTGGCAACAGCCGCATCACCGCCAATTTGGAGGGGGCTCCCGTCGATGAGGCGATCCGCATCGATGATCAGACCGCCATTGACGTGCTTTACGACCTCCTTTGGCATGAAGGTCTGTTCCTGGGTGGATCGGTTGGGATCAATGTGGCCGCGGCTGTTGAGTTGGCCAGGCGCTTAGGCCCTGGACATCGCATCGTCACGGTGTTGTGTGATGGCGGTGATCGCTATCGCTCCCGCATTTGGAATAAGGAGTGGTTGCAAAGCCGGGGGCTGCGCCAGCCAGAGCGGCAGCAACTCGGTAGCGTCGCTTAAGAGCCAGAAGAGTGGCCGTGCCGACCCCTGCTGAGGCCGCCAGTGGAGCCTTGCTCGAGCGCCGTTATCGCCTCGATGAGGTTCTCAGCGAGGCTGAGGGCACGCGCCTCTGGCGCGGCGCCGACACGTTGGTGGGTGAGTTGTCCGTGGCCATTCGCGCCTGGTGGGGGCTCACGGATGAAGAGTTAGCGGCCTTGCAGCAGCGCTTGGAGCGGCTCAAGGCCGTGCTGCATCCCCAAATTCCCCGCTTAGGGGAGCAGTTGCCTGCCGAGGGTGGTTGCTGGCAGGTGCGCGAATGGATTAATGGGCGCACCTATCAAGACCTGCTGCAGGCCCGCCAAGAGCGGCAGCTTGTCTTTGGCTCTGGGGAGGTGCTGCTGCTGCTGCGGCAGTTGCTGCCTGCCTTAGCTGCTCTGCATGGGCAGAACCTGGTGCATGGCGATCTGACCCTCGCCAATTTGGTCCGCCGCGATAGCGATGGACTGCCGGTGCTGATTGATTTCGGCCTGCAAGCCGCCGTCGTTGGCCAACCTCTGACTGCTGCCACAGCGGGCTATGCCCCACCCCAGGCCAGGCACGAGCCCTATGGGCTGTGGATGGACCTCTACAGCCTCGGTGTTGTGGCCCTCGTGCTGCTTAGTGGTGAAGAGCCAGCAGCCTTAATGGATCCCGTGTCGCTGGCCTGGCGCTGGCCGGAAGGGATTGATCTGGATGCTGCGTTTCGCCAGGTGCTGGAGCGGCTGCTGGCAACAAGCCCTGATCAGCGTTTCCACTCAGCGGCTGAGGTGGCTGAGGCGTTAACCGCTCTGCCGGTTCCTGAGAGCACCGGGCCGGTGAGCCGCTCGGATCGCACAGCTGTGTTGCTGCCGCAGCTCAAGCCAGAGCAGCCAGTAGAGGCATCTCCTGCCCCTTCCTCCACGCGTCCAACCCGCGATGAGCGCCGGCGCGCCAAAGAACAAGCCGCGGAAGGTCGTTTTTGGCCTGTGGTGATTGCCCTGCTCTTGGCAGCGTTGGTGGGCTCAGCTTTGGGTTGGCTGCTGCTGGGCCGTAACCGCCAGAGCAACCGCCCGGCTACAGCGCTTGCACCAGAACTCAGCTTGCCGCCAGCCGAGTTGGATCAACGCCAGCAATTGCTCAACCGCCTCAAGGCGTTGCAGGTCGATCAGACCTGGTTTCTCAAGTTGGTGGATAGCAGCCTCGCGGCTCAGTTCCCGGAGCGGGGTGGGCGAGCACCCACCGACTCCTTGGAGGATGCGCCGTTGCGCAAAATTTGGAATGACTTGGCTCAGGAGTGGCTCGTGCGCGTTGAGCAGCTTCCTGTTCCCCTGCGCCAACGCCTGGGCAGTTACACAGCAGCTGATTGGAAGGAACGTGAGAAATCCCTCACCAAAGAGGGACTGAGTCCATTGGTGCTGAGGCAGTTGGTCAGCAGCAGCGCTCAGAACCTGCTGCCGGGCCGCAATCCAGAGACGATTCCTGCTGAGCCTGTGCGGCAGATCTGGTATGCCGCTGCTCTGCGCAGCTTGGAAGGCCTCAAGGTGGAGCAGCTCAAGCCTGTCTTGAACGTGCCGAGTTCACTGAGCACCTCCGTTGATGGGCAAGGGGCGAAGTTGATCGCCATCACCCTGCCCAAAAACCACCGCTTGGTGCTGGGGGTCAATGGCACGCCATTGATGCAGATGAGCCTCTTTGCCGCCAATGGCAAGGTGCTGGAGCCGCGGGGCCCATTGCGGGTGCTCAGCGTGGCCCGGGTGGAGAACTCCCCGGTGCAATTATTGATTCGCAACGATGGCCTTGCCCCTGGCTTGATCAGCCTCTCGGTGCGGGTGGATCCGCCCTTGCCGAAGCCTGCGCGCGAGCCCCAACGGCCTCGCCAGCAGCAACCTTTAGCTCAGCCGCCCAACCAGCCTCAGCCCCAAACTCCCGAGCAGGATTCGGTGCTTGATGAGATCAAGCAGCCCACGGTTGATCCCTTTGGGAATTAGAGGCGTTTGAGGGCGGAGCGCAGATCCTTCTGGTCTTGCTTGCGGCGTTCTTCCTGGCGTTTGTCATGGAGCTTTCGCCCTTTGCCCAGGCCAATGGTGAGCTTGATCCAGCTGCCTTTTAGGTGAATGTTCAAAGGGATCAAGGTGAGCCCTTTGGTGTCGAGCTGCCCCCTGAGTTTGTCGATCTCGCGGCGATGGGCCAGCAGCCTGCGCACCCGCAGCGGCTCATGGTTGAAATAGCGGCTGGCCTGCTCATGGCCGGCAATGTGCACGTTGTGCAGTTGCAGCTGCCCCTGGCGGATCAGGCAGAAGCCGTCGCGCAGGTTGGCCTTGCCGGCGCGGATGGCCTTTACCTCCGTTCCCAGCAGTTCAATGCCGGTTTCCAGGGTGTCGAGGATTTCGTACTGATGACGGGCCTGGCGGTTGTCCGCCAGCAGCTTCTGCGCTTCAAGGCGCTTTTTGGCTGCCGCTCTTGCTCCTTTGCCCTTGCCGGCCACGCCCTCGCCCTTTTCATTTCATGCTGACGCATGGATTGTCCGTAACCTCGAGCCATGGCAATTCAGTCCTCCAGCAGCGGCAGCAAGCCACCAGCGCCCAAGCGTCTGGTGGCCCCAGAGGCCACGGCTGCTGAGGGTGATGGCGGCCGTGATGAAGGTTTGAGGCCCCGCCGCTTGGCTGATTACATCGGTCAGAGCGAGCTCAAGCAGGTGCTGGGGATTGCTGTTGAGGCCACCCGCCTGCGCAACGATGCGCTCGACCATGTGCTGCTTTATGGCCCACCGGGTCTGGGCAAAACCACCATGGCGTTGGTGCTTGCCGAAGAGCTGGGTGTGTCCTGCCGCATCGCTAGTGCGCCAGCCCTTGAACGTCCGCGCGACATCGTTGGCCTGTTGATGAATCTGCAGCCCCACGAGCTGCTGTTTATTGATGAAATTCACCGGCTGAACCGGGTGGCGGAAGAGCTGCTCTATCCAGCGATGGAGGATTTTCGCCTTGATCTCACCGTGGGCGCTGGTCCAGCGGCCCGCACCCGCAGCTTGGAGCTTCCGCCGTTCACTTTGGTGGGGGCGACCACCAAAGCCGGGTCTTTGAGCTCACCCTTGCGGGATCGTTTTGGCTTGATTCAGCGGCTGGAGTTCTACAGCTGCAGTGATCTCGAAGCGATCGTGTCCCGCTCGGCCCAACTGCTGCGGTTGGAGTTAGCGGCTGAGGCCGCCGCTGAAATTGCCCGGCGCTGCCGGGGCACCCCGCGGATCGCCAATCGCCTGCTGCGGCGTGTGCGGGATTTCGCCAGCGTTCGCGGGATTGCCTCTGTGGAAGCACCAGTGGTGGTGGAAGCCTTGGCGATGCACCGGGTGGATGGCCGCGGCCTCGATCCCTCCGACCGCCGTTTGCTCAGCCTGCTTGAGACCAGCTACGGCGGTGGTCCAGCGGGCCTCGATACCCTGGCAGCAGCGTTGGGTGAAGACCCCGACACGCTGGAAGCTGTGGTGGAGCCGTTTCTGTTGCAACTTGGTTTTCTGCAGCGCACCCCTCGCGGGCGTGTGTTGACCGACGCCGGCAGGGCCCATTTGGAGGCCGCTTGATGGCTTGGCTGATGCCAACTCTGTTGGCGTTGCTGTTGGGCACCACCGGGCTGGCCGATCAGTTTCACCAGGCTTTGGAGGCCAGCCAACAGGGACGTTTCGCTGAAGCTCTCGGACTTTGGGATGGCGTGATTGAGCTTGCTCCAGCAGACAGCGCAGCCTGGAGCAACCGCGGCAATGTGCGTTTGGCCTTGGGCGACCCAGAGGGTGCCATTGCCGATCAGACCGAGGCGATCCGCTTGGAACCTGAGGCGATCGACCCCCATCTCAATCGCGGCACCGCTGAAGAAGCCCTAGCCCAATGGGATCAAGCAGCAGCGGATTACAACTGGATTTTGGAGCGTCAGCCCGATGAGGCAGCCGCCCTTTACAACCTGGGCAATGTGGCCGGAAGCCTTGGGGATTGGCCTGTCGCACGGGAGCGCTTTGAAGCGGCATCGCTTGCTCAGCCAGGGATGGCCATGGCGCGCTCTAGTGCTGCTTTGGCAGCCTTTCAAATCGATGAGCTGGAGATATCAGAGAAGGAATTGCGTCGGTTGATTCGCCGTTACCCCCTGTTTGCGGATGCCCGCGCAGCCTTAACAGCCTTGCTTTGGGAGCAAGGCAACGCTGGTGAGGCCGAGAGCCATTGGGCCGCAGCTTCAGGATTGGATGAGCGCTACAGCGATCCGCAGTGGTTGCTGCAGGTGCGCCGCTGGCCGCCTGAGCCAGTGAGCGCATTGCAGCGGTTTTTGGCTCTCGATGGGGGCCAGGCATGAACGATCAGGCCGCCCTGCTGGAGATCCGACGCTATCTGCATGCCCATCCGGAGTTGAGCGGCCATGAACAGCGCACTGCGGCGTTGGTGGCTGGTGAATTGCGTCAACTCGGCTGGCAAGTGCGTGAAGGTGTGGGCCGCACCGGCGTGGTGGCCGAATTGGGCCCCGAGAATGGCCCCGTGATCGGCCTGCGTGTTGATCTCGATGCGTTGCCGATCGAAGAGCGCACGGGCCTGCCCTTTGCCTCCAAAGAGCTGGGCTTGATGCATGCCTGCGGCCACGATCTGCACACCTGTGTGGGCCTTGGTGTGGCCATGGCCTTGGCGCGTGACCCGCGTCCGTTGCCGGGCCGGGTGCGGCTGCTGTTTCAGCCCGCCGAAGAAACTGCGGAAGGCGCCCGGTGGCTCGTGGAGGCTGGTGCCGTGGATGGCCTGAGCGGCCTCTATGGGGTGCATGTGTTTCCGAGCATTCCTGTGGGGAGCATTGGCGTGCGCCATGGCTCCTTAACGGCCGCGGCGGCGGAGTTGGAGGTGGAGGTGCTGGGGGAATCAGGCCATGGGGCCCGGCCCCATCAGTCGGTGGATGCGATCTGGATTGCGGCCCGGCTGATCAGTGGCTTGCAGGAGGCGATCAGCCGCCGGCTTGATGCGCTGCAACCGGTGGTGCTGAGCTTTGGGCGGATTGAAGGGGGCCGCGCTTTCAATGTGATTGCTGATCGCGTCAAGTTGCTTGGCACCCTGCGCTGTTTGGACACAGCCCTCTACGAGGAGCTGCCTGCGTGGGTGGAAAGCACAGCGCAGCAGATCTGCCGTGCTTACGGCGGTGAGGCCACGGTGCGGTTTCGCGGCATCGCCCCACCGGTTCAGAACGACTTGGAGCTCACGCGCTTGTTGGAGCAGGTGGCCCTCGAGCAGTTAGGGCGTGAGCGGGTGCTCGAGCTCGAGCAGCCCAGCCTTGGAGCCGAAGACTTTGCCCACTATTTGGGCCATGTTCCCGGGTGCATGTTCCGTCTTGGTGTGGCGGGGCCCGAGGGCTGCGCGCCTTTGCATAACGGAGCGTTTAACCCTGAGGAGGCCTGTTTGCCGTTGGCGGTTGAGCTGCTTTCGGCAACATTGCGCCGCTGGTTGGAGCAGCATTGCCAGCAGAGCGGAGCTGCGCTGTGAACTCACGCCTGCTGTTGGCGTTGGCCACACCTCTATTGGTGTTGTTGGCCCTATTAGGGCTCTTTGGCGTGGGCCAGCGGCAGGGTGCTGAGCGTTTGCAGGCTCTGCCTGCGGTTTTGATTGGTTCGGGGCTGCTGGTGGCTGGATCTGCTGGCTATGGTCGCCGCCGGCGCCAGCTGCTGCGCGCCTTACGCGAGCGCGAGCCAACGCCATGAGCACCGAAGCCCAACAACCCAGTGGCATGGATTTGCCGGCGATTGAGGCGGCCATCACCAGTGGCGACACGACCTTGCGGATGCGTGCGATTACGGCGATGCAGCCGTTTGAACCTCAAGAGTGTGTGCCGCTTTTGCTGCAATGCCTGGATGACGACGCTTTTGTGGTGCGCTCCTTGGCCTGCATGGGATTGGGCTACAAGCGCAACCCCCAGGGGCTGCAGGCCCTGCTGAAGGTGATGCAAGCCGAGAGCGATCACAACGTTCGCGCTGAAGCGGCTAACGCTGTTGCCCGTCATGGCGGCGAGCAGGCCCTCCAGGCGCTGTTGGATCTCTATGCCCGCGACGACCACTGGCTGGTTCGCACCAGCATCCTGGCGGCGATGGCCGCTGAAGATGATATGCCCATGGAGCCTCTGCAGCAGTTGGCCGAGCAAGGCTGCGCTGATGACAACGAGACCGTGCGTGAAGCCGGCCAAGGCTTGAAGTTGCGTTTGCAGCAACGTCGTTTGGAAAAGCTGCTGCCCTAGCGGTCTTGCTAGCTTTTTGGAGTCACTAGGGGTGCCGTCGCCGGATCAACGGCCATGGCTGAGATCACACCCTCCGAACCTGATTCCGGGTTATGCCGGCGCAGGGAAGTGCTGGATGTGCGGCGGCCCCCCTCCCTGTTGAGGAACCTTCGTCATGCGCAGTGCCTGGATTGAGAAGCGCCGCGGCAGTGCCAATGTCAGCCAGCTCCATTACGCCCGCCAGGGTGTAGTTACCGAAGAAATGGCCTATGTGGCCAAACGGGAGAACCTGCCGGAATCGCTGGTGATGGAGGAGGTGGCTCGGGGTCGCATGATCATCCCGGCCAACATCAACCACACGAATCTGGAGCCGATGGCCATCGGCATCGCCAGCAAGTGCAAGGTGAACGCGAATATCGGCGCATCCCCCAACGCCTCCGATGCCTCAGAAGAGGTGAAGAAGCTGGAGTTGGCAGTGAAGTATGGCGCCGACACCGTGATGGATCTTTCCACCGGTGGCGTGAACCTCGATGAGGTGCGCACGGCGATCATCAACGCATCGCCAGTGCCGATTGGCACTGTGCCTGTGTATCAGGCCCTCGAGAGCGTGCATGGCTCGATCGAGCGCCTCTCCGAAGATGATTTCCTCCACATCATCGAGAAGCATTGCCAGCAGGGCGTTGATTACCAAACCATCCACGCCGGCCTGCTGATTGAGCACCTGCCCAAGGTCAAGGGCCGGCTCACCGGGATTGTGAGCCGCGGCGGCGGCATCTTGGCCCAGTGGATGCTGTATCACCACAAGCAAAACCCTCTTTACACCCGCTTTGAAGACATCTGCGAGATCTTCAAGCGCTACGACTGCACCTTCTCTTTAGGCGACTCCTTGCGGCCTGGCTGCCAGCACGATGCCTCTGACGATGCCCAGCTGGCTGAACTCAAGACCTTGGGCGAACTCACCCGCCGCGCTTGGAAGCATGACGTTCAGGTGATGGTGGAAGGCCCTGGGCACGTGCCCATGGACCAGATCGAGTTCAACGTCAAAAAGCAGATGGAGGAGTGCAGCGAAGCCCCCTTCTATGTGCTGGGTCCTCTGGTCACTGACATCGCCCCTGGTTACGACCACATCACCAGTGCCATTGGTGCTGCGATGGCTGGCTGGCATGGCACCGCCATGCTCTGCTACGTCACCCCCAAAGAGCACTTGGGTCTGCCGAACGCAGAAGATGTGCGCGAGGGCCTAATCGCCTACAAGATTGCTGCCCACGCGGCTGATATCGCCCGCCACCGTCCTGGTGCCCGTGATCGCGACGATGAGCTCAGCCGGGCGCGGTATGCCTTCGATTGGAATAAGCAGTTTGAGCTGTCTCTCGATCCTGAGCGGGCCAAGGAGTATCACGATGAAACCCTGCCAGCTGACATCTACAAGCAGGCTGAGTTTTGCTCCATGTGTGGGCCCAAGCACTGCCCGATGCAGACCAAGATCACTGATAAAGACCTCGAGGGTCTGGAAGAAGTGCTCAAGGCCAAAGGCGGGGCTGAGCTGAGCACGGCCAAGCTCGATCGGGCCGACTGAGCCTTTTTCACTCAGCGCATAGGCACAAAAAAAGCCCCCCATTTGGGGGGCTTTTGTTTGGCTATTGGAGGCTCAACCCAGCAGAGCTTTGGACTTGGCCACCACGTTCTCAACGGTGAAGCCAAATTCCTTCATGCAGGTGCCGCCAGGAGCAGAAGCGCCGAAGCGGTTCATGGTGACGCTGTCACCATCCAGGCCGATGAAGCGGTGCCAGCCGAAGGCCTCGGCGGCTTCCACCACGATGCGCTTGCGAATGGCAGAAGGCAGAACCTGCTCTTTGTAGGCATCGCTCTGCTCATCGAACAGCTCCACGCAGGGCATGGAGACCACACGCACCTTCTTCCCCTCAGCGGTGAGCAGTTTGGCGGCTTGGACGCAGAGGTCAAGCTCGGTGCCGGTGCCGATCAGGATCAGCTCAGGGATGCCGTCACAGTCCTCAAGGATGTAGCCGCCATGGGCGACTTTCTCGATCGAGGAGTTGGCCTGGTTGGCCATGCCTTGGCGGCTAAGGCACAAAGCGCTGGGGCGATGCCGGTTCTCGATGGCCAGCTTGTAGGCACCGCTGGTTTCGTTGCCATCACCAGGACGGAACACCAGCATGTTGGGGATAGCCCGCAGCGAGGGAATGGTCTCGATTGGCTGGTGGGTTGGGCCGTCTTCACCAACGCCAATGGAGTCGTGGGTGAGCACATAGATCACACCCAGCTCGCTGAGGGCTGACAGGCGCATCGAACCGCGCATGTAGTCGGCAAACACCAGGAAGGTGCCGCCGTAGGGGATCAAACCACTGTTGTGATAAGCGATGCCGTTCAGCACAGCCGCCATGGCGTGCTCGCGTACACCGAAGTGCAGGTAGCGCTTTTCAGGGGTTTCCGGCTGGAAGGAGCCGGTTTCCCCCTTGATGTCGGTGTAGTTGGAGTGGGTGAGGTCAGCGGAGCCACCGATCAGCTCAGGCAGGTTGGGGCCGAGAGCACCCAGACAGATCTGGGAGTGCTTGCGGGTCGCCAGACCCTTGTCATCGGCGGTGTAGGTGGGCAGATCCTTGTCCCATCCCTGGGGCAGTTCATTGCGCAGCATGCGCTCGAATTCAGCGGCTTCGCTGGGGTACTTGCTCCGGTAGCCGGCCAGGGCCTGATTCCACTCAGCCTCGAGGCTGGAGCCACGCTCGATGGCCTGGCGGTATTGGTCGTAGGCCTCCTGGGGCACCTCAAAGGGGCCGTAATCCCAGCCCAGTTGCTGGCGGGTCAGAGCGGCTTCTTCTTCACCCAGGGGAGCGCCGTGCACACCGGCGGTGTCGCTCTTGTTGGGCGAGCCGTAGCCGATGGTGGTGGTCACCTTGATGATCGAAGGCTTGTCGGTGACAGCCTTGGCCGCCTCGATGGCCTTGGCGATGGCATTCACATCTGTGTTGCCGTCAGCCACGTGCTGCACATGCCAGCCGTAGGCCTCGTAGCGCTTGAGCACGTCTTCGGTGAAGGAGACGTTGGTGCGCCCGTCAATGGTGATGTGGTTGTCGTCGTAGAGGGCAATCAGCTTGCCCAGCTTGAGGTGGCCGGCCAAGGAGCAGGCCTCCGAGGCCACACCTTCTTGGTTACAGCCATCGCCCATGATCACGTAGGTGTAGTGATCGACGACCTTGGCGTCAGGCTTGTTGAACTTGGCAGCCAAGTGAGCCTCGGCAATCGCCAGGCCAACAGCGTTGGAGATACCGGCACCCAGAGGGCCGGTGGTTACCTCAATGCCGGGGGTTTCAAAGGTCTCGGGGTGACCAGGTGTTTTGGAGCCCCACTGGCGGAACTGCTTGATGTCTTCGATCGTGACCGAGTCGTAGCCGGTCAGGTGCAGCAAGGCGTAGAGCAGCATGCAGCCGTGGCCCGCTGAGAGCACGAAACGGTCGCGGTTGAACCATTTCGGGTTCTTGGGGTTGTGCTTGAGGAACTTGTCCCAGAGGGTGTAGCCCATGGGTGCACAGCCCATTGGCAGACCGGGGTGGCCGCTATTGGACTTGTTGACCGCATCGACCGCCAGCATGCGAATGCTGTTGATGCAGAGGGTGTCGAGCGAAACAGGTGCAGCGACCATGGGGATCTCGTAGGGGAGGTAAGGGGACCCCGTCACGCGTAGCGACGGAAAGCGAGGCAGACGTTGTGACCGCCGAATCCAAATGAATTGGAGAGGGCCGTAGAGATTATCTGCTCACGTGCCTGATTTGGAACGACATCCAGATCACAGGCGGGATCGGGATTTTGGTGGTTGATGGTGGGAGGCACCACACCGTTCTGCAGTGCTAGCACCGCAGCGACGGCTTCGATGCCACCGCTGCCACCCAGCAGGTGACCAGTCATGGACTTGGTGGAGCTCACCGGGATGGCCATGGCCCGTTCGCCCAGGGCGGTTTTGATGGCAGCGGTTTCGTTGCTGTCGTTGGCTGGGGTGCTGGTGCCGTGGGCATTGACGTAATCAATGTCATCGGTCTTCAGCCCTGCATCGCTGAGAGCGAGGCTCATGGCTCTGGCGCCGCCCAAGCCACCCGGGATGGGTGAGGTGATGTGGTGGGCATCACAGGTCATCCCGTAGCCGACCACCTCGCCAAGGATCTCAGCACCACGGGCTTGGGCATGGTCGAGGGTTTCCAGCACCAAAATGCCGGCGCCCTCACCAATCACGAAGCCATCACGCTCAGCGTCAAAGGGACGGCTGGCCGTAGCTGGATCGTCGTTGCGGAACGAGAGCGCTTTGGCGCTGGCAAAGCCAGCAACCCCAAGCGGTGTAATCGCTGATTCAGCGCCTCCGCAGACCATGGCGTCGGCATGGCCTTGCTGCAGTAAGCGGAAGGCATCACCAATGGCGTTGGATCCAGCGGCGCAGGCGGTGGCGACAGCTGAACTGGGCCCTTGAGCCCCCAGGGCGATGGCCGCCAGGCCGGCGGCCATGTTGGGGATCATCATCGGCACCGTGAACGGGCTCACGCGCCCTGGCCCCTTGCCCTCGAGAACGTGGGCTTGGGTTTCCATTGTCAGCAAGCCGCCAACGCCAGAGCCGATGATTACGCCGATGCGCTGGCGATTGGCATCGGTGATTTCAAGGCCGCTGTGAGCCAGCGCCTCTTTGGCAGCCACAACGCCGAATTGGCAAAAGCGATCCCAGCGCCTGGTTTCTTTGGGATCAAGCACACCGCTGGGATCGAAGTCCTTCACTTCTGCGGCAAAGCGGCAGGCGTGCTTGGACGCGTCGAACAGGGTGATCGGCGCCACACCATTGGCACCGGACTGCAGCCCGGCCCAATAGGTGGCGACGGTGTTTCCAATGGGTGTCACGGCGCCAAGACCCGTGATCACCACCCGGCGGGACGACTCAGCCATGGTGTTGCAACAAGCAGATCTTTGCGATCAGCCCTTTTTCTCTTGGATGTAGGACACGGCATCACCAACGGTGGCGATTCCTTCAGCGGCCTCATCAGGGATTTCGATATCGAAGGCTTCTTCTAGGGCCATCACCAGCTCGACAGTGTCGAGGGAGTCAGCACCCAGATCGTTCTGAAAGTTGGATTCAGGCTTGACCTCAGCGGCATCGACGCTGAGCTGCTCAGCCACGATTGAACGAACCTTCTCGAGAATTTCCTGGGACATGGCCTGGGCTTCTTGGCGCCGAGCATCTTACGGGCCAGCCCCAAACGCGTTAACAACGATGACGGGCTTGACGTTCAAGCGGTCGGACGGCAGGAGCGCGGGTACCTTGGCGAAACGGTTCTCTTATGGCCAGGGCATGTCCCATTCCGTCAAGATCTACGACACCTGCATCGGTTGCACCCAGTGCGTTCGTGCCTGCCCTCTCGATGTTCTCGAGATGGTGCCTTGGGATGGCTGTAAGGCTGGCCAGATCGCTTCGTCCCCTCGCACGGAAGATTGCGTGGGCTGTAAGCGCTGTGAAACGGCTTGCCCAACGGACTTCCTCAGCATCCGCGTCTATCTGGGCGATGAAACCACCCGCTCGATGGGTCTGGCTTACTGATTTCAAGGGTTTTCATCCCTATGCTCTGCCCGGCCCTGCCGGGCTTTTTTATTGATCAGGAGTAGGCGCGGATGTGCGGCATCGTTGCGGTCATTGGCACCCGTGATGCAGCTCCGTTGCTCTTGGATGGCCTGCGGCAACTGGAGTATCGCGGCTACGATTCAGCCGGGATCGCCACGGTTCATGGCGGTCAGCTGAGCCACCTGCGCGCTGAAGGCAAGCTCATCAACCTCACCCAGCGTTTTGAAGCCAGTGGCGCTGCAGGCTCTTGCGGCATCGGCCATACCCGTTGGGCCACCCACGGCAAGCCCGAGGAGCGCAACGCTCACCCCCACCTGGATGGTTCCGGTGAGTTGGCGGTGGTTCAAAACGGCATCATCGAAAACCACCGCAGCCTCAGAGAGCGTCTGGCAGCAGGCGGGGCGGCCTTTCAATCCGATACCGACACTGAGGTCATTCCTCACCTCGTTTCACAAGAGTTAAAAGGTCTGCTATCAGCAGGATCCCCCGCTGATGGCGCCACCTTGCTCAAGGCCGTTCAACAGGCCTTGCCTCAGCTCG
The DNA here is from genome assembly GCF_014279855.1 of Synechococcus sp. Minos11. Lineage (NCBI taxonomy): Bacteria > Bacillati > Cyanobacteriota > Cyanophyceae > Synechococcales > Synechococcaceae > Synechococcus > Synechococcus sp. Minos11. The sequence continues at coordinate 132,677 of NZ_CP047953.1, forward strand.
ATGGTGCCTACGCCTTGGCTGTGGTTTGGGCCCAGTGCCCCGATGCCTTGGTGGTGGCTCGCCGGCAGGCGCCCTTGTTGATCGGCTTTGGTGAAGGTGAATTTCTTTGCGCCAGCGACACACCCGCGCTGGCCGGTGTGACTCGCACCATCCTTCCTTTGGAAGATGGGGAAGTGGCCCTCTTGGGGCCTTTGGGCATTGAGCTCTACAACGAAGCCGGTGATCGGCAGCAGCGACCGCCAACCCAGTTGCAGGGCACCGACCACGTGGCGGATAAGCGCAGCTTCCGCCACTTCATGCTCAAGGAGATCCATGAGCAGCCCGAAACCGCAGCCCGTTGGTTGCTGCGCCATTTGCCGGAGGGCGGCCCCAATGATCCCTTGGTGGCGTTGCCGATTGAGCGCAGCCTGCTCGAGGGTGTGCATCGCATTCAGATCTTGGCTTGCGGCACCAGCCGCCATGCCGCTCTGGTGGGGGCCCATCTGTTGGAGCAGCTTGCTGGAATTCCCACCAGCGTTCATTACGCCAGTGAATTCCGCTACTCACCTCCTCCGTTGGCGCCCCACACCCTCACCATTGGTGTGACTCAGTCAGGAGAGACCGCTGACACCTTGGCGGCCTTGGCCATGGAGCAGCAGCGTTGCGCTGTGCATGGCGATCCCGCTTACGCAGCGCGCCTGCTAGGCATCACCAACCGCACCGAAAGCTCCTTGGGCCGCTTGGTGCCCCAACTCATCGACATCGCTGCTGGCGTTGAAGTGGGTGTGGCAGCGACTAAAACCTTCCTGGGTCAGTTGCTGGCGTTCTATGGCTTGGCCATCCAGCTCACGGATTTGCGTGGTGCGCGATCCCGTGAGCAACTGCATCCCCTGTTGGCTGAATTGCGGGTGCTTCCGGCGCAGCTGCAGACTTTGATCGACCGGCTAGACCTGCGTTGCGCCGAGCTGGCCCATGCCTTTGCCGACACGCGCACCGTCATCTACTTAGGCCGCGGCATCAACTACCCCATCGCTTTGGAAGGCGCCCTCAAGCTCAAGGAGATCAGCTACATCCATGCCGAGGGGTATCCCGCCGGTGAGATGAAGCACGGCCCGATTGCTTTGCTTGACGCTGACGTGCCCGTGGTGAGTGTTGCCATGCCTGGGCCGGTGTTCGACAAGGTGCTCAGTAATGCCCAAGAAGCCAAGGCCAGAGACGCGCGCCTGATTGGGGTGGCCCCGGAATGCCCCGACACAGAGATCTTCGATGAGTTGCTGCCTGTTCCAGCGGTGGATGAGTTGCTCTCGCCGCTGCTCACGCTGATTCCGATGCAGCTGCTCAGTTATCACATCGCTGCCAGGCGCGGGCTTGATGTGGATCAACCCCGCAATTTGGCCAAGAGCGTCACGGTGGAGTGAGCCTTGGGCTCAGCCATCCAGCAGTCCTTTGGGGGGAGTGATCAGTAGCCAGCCCTCTTCCAGTTCCACCTGAGGAACGATCGCCTCGACAAAGGGAACGAGACAGCGGCGACCATCGGCCTTCAGCTCAATCTCAAGCAGATCATTGCCGCCGTGGTGGAGATCCACGACAAAACCAATGGGGTCGGACTCAGTTTCAAGACGCACGGACAAGCCCTGCAGGTCCCTCACATGGAACTCGCCGTCTTCCAGTTCTGGGATGTCGTCGGCGGTGACAAGGAATTCCTGTTGTACCAAGCTTTCTGCTGCGGTGCGGTCATTGATGCCTTCAAAGCGCACCACAAAAAGCTCTTTGCCCGGTAGTTGGCGGCCGCTCAGCAGTTGCACCTCTTGCTCGTTATGGCCCCGGCGGCGCAGCCAACGGCTGCCGGGTTCTGTGAAGCGCTGCGGGAAATCACTGGCCGGCAGGATGCGCACTTCGCCCTTGAGCCCTTGGGCTGCCACCACCTGGCCCACAACTAAGAACTCCTCTTCCATCGCCGCTTAGCCTGAAGCCCCTCCAAGTTGTGGTGATGATTCTCCCTGGCAGCACCGTGCGGGTGAGTGATGGCCGCTCGATCTACAACGGCTACCAGGGCTTTGTGCAGCGCATCAGCGGTGATAGGGCTGCGGTGCTGTTCGAAGGCGGTAACTGGGACAAGCTTGTGACGTTGCCGCTTAAGACCCTGACCGAGGTTTGAGCTGTTCGAGGGCCTCGCGTGCGGCATCTTGTTCGGCAAGGCGGCGTGAAGGACCCCAGCCATAGCCTTTTTCTTTGGCGTTGACGCTCACCACGCTGCGAAAGCGTCTCTGATCGCCGTGGTTGGTGTTTTCTTCTGTTGTGGTGTAGCTCGGCAGCCCGGCTTGTTGGGCTTGGGTGAGTTCTTGCAGGGCGGATTTCCAGTTGTGGCGGTGCGGATCCTCCGCAAGCTCTAGGCAGCTGCGCTGCCAGTGCGGATCCAGCCACTGGCGCACGGCATGCAGTCCGCCATCGGCACCGCCCCAGGCCAAATACACAGCACCAATTAATGCTTCGCAGCATTCAGCACGCACAGTTGATCGAGCTGTGGTGTCTTTTTCTGTGGCTGTTCCCTGTTGGATCAGCTCATCGAGGTCTAGTTCAGCAGCGAGCGCAGCTAGCCAGCGGTCGCTTACCAGCTGCGCTCGCCATTTAGATCTTTCTCCTACGGATAATGTGTTGTCATATTCTTCTAAGAACATTGAACACGCCAGCCTCAAAACCGCATCGCCAAGAAATTCTAACTCTTCATGATTACTTTTACTACTTATACTGCTGTGCGTAAGTGCTTTGCTTATTAAGGATAGATCTGCTTCATCTGCTTGATCCAAGGAGAGGCTTATTTTTTTGGCCAGGTCCTTGATCTTGAACGTAGCTCTCATAAGTGATGAATCTAAGTTTTTTAAATCTTATTCGTTTTGGACTCTGCCTAGAAATTCCTCAAATGAAGGTAACATGCTTATCGCTGCCTCGGAAGTAATGTGGTCTGAGTCTCTAAAGAGGACTGTTCCATCCTTTTTAATGTTGGAACATTGTTCCTGATTTCTTGGGCATAATTCTCTAAATGCATCAAATATATAGACTGTATTTGGATGCATTGCTTTTAGTTTTCTTTGCTGAGTAATAATATGTTCAAAATATCGCTCATAAAAATCTCTGCTGATAATTTTATTGCAGTCTTTGTTGGAATTTTCGAATGGTCTAAACCAGGTTTTGTAACAATGTCTGTTGGGGGCTATGCCTTCAAAAAATGGAATAGGACTAAACAAAATTAGCTTCGCATTTTTTGCCTCTGCAAATCTTGCCATCTCTACTTCTGCCTTCAGTTCAAATTCACCATTGACTTGGTAATTCATGAAATTTTTTACTACTACTAAATAATCTCCTTCTTGGATTTCCTTGCTGTATTTGCTGAGTGGTTTGAGCAGAAAATCATTCTTATTTGATTCGTCTACACCCTCAATAGAGAAACCCCGCGCATGGAGTTTAATGCCAGCATTGCTTTTGTAATTTAATGCTTCAGCCAAGGCTCCAATTGAACCAGCATGACTGTCCCCAAAAATGTATAAAGTGTTGTTATTAACACTTGGCAATACTAAAGAGTGATAGTTCTTATTGTTTTTTAAGACCGAATCTGGCCCTGCAAAAAGAGCTGATTTATTCAATCCCATAGCTACTATTAGCGCAGAAGATATGGTGATTAGAAGAGCGCCATTGACATAAGCTCTAAAGCTTGAACTTCTTTTACCACGATACTTTTTTTCAATGTATTTGTATGATAGATGGCTAATTAATAGAATTAATAAAATCAAAAAAGGCGTTGTTAAAAGATTAATGCCCGTTGTCCATTTGCCTATAACAATTACTGGCCAATGCCAGAGGTATAAAGAGTAGGAGGTGATGCCGAGGTAAATTGAAAATTTATTTGTCAATACCGAGTTTACAAAGCGATTATTTGCAGAGCCGGAGATTAATATTAAGGTTAAGATCACGGCTGCTAATGTCGAGAGTAATATGTAACCTCTAGGTAGAAATACAATAAAAACTAATCCGCAAAGGGCAATTGTAGAAATAGCTTTGTTTTTGAATAATTCAGATTTATTCGACTTTTGTTGGCTAATAAACAGGATACAGCCAACAGATATTTCCCAAAATCTGGCAGGCATCAAAAAGTATCCCGAAATATTGTTGCTAATGTTAAGAACAACAAATGCTGCGAATGACAATAGGGTAAGACACATTAATGCTAGCTTAAATATGCGGCCGGATGTGCTTATTTTTTGATTTTTGACTGCGAAGAGTAATATTAAGGGGTAAAATAGATAATATTGCTCCTCTACACCAAGCGACCATGTTTGCAGAAATGGATTGTAGTCTGCAGATTGCGCAAAGTAATCCGTGGAGTTGATTATCAAAAATATGTTTGATGCACCTACAAGTGAAGACAGCCCAGTCATTAGGTATCTCGATGGGCTTGGGTTTACCATGCAAATAATCAGGCTTGTAACTACAACACAAGCCACTAATGCTGGGAGAATTCTTTGGATCCTTCTCTTGAAAAAATCGCCGACAAATTGTCTGTATCTTCCCTGATTTTGCCTCTTCGCAATAGACATTGTGATCACATATCCTGATATCACAAAAAACATATCCACACCAAGGAAGCCGCTTGGTAAAATGTTTTTATTAAAGTGGTTTATAATAACGAAGAGGACTGCAATAGCTCTCAGGCCATCAATTTCTGGCCTGTAACGATAAATTTTTTGTTCCTTGTCCAATTTAATTGCATCCTCTGTGGGGCTAGTCACTATGCAGCCTTTGGTTGATGCCCTTCCCATTATCATGCAGCAAGCTCAATAATTAGTCAAACGCGATGTGTTCTAATTTTTTTATGGGCTCTGGTTAACTTCTTAACCCTATTTTGTTACATTGTCGACGTAGATACGCTGCAAGCGCAGTACGGGCTTCCACGCTTTTGTTATTTCCATTACGGGTTTTGGTCGACCGCTGACTTTTCATTGCTTTGTTTTTGATTGTGCCCGGGTTTCGGAATTAAAGGAAAGCAGGACGTAAGCCGGGTTCTGTTCGCTGGATGATCATCTGTCTGGGACCACCGTTACCGGTGGCCTCGAGCGGCGCGCTGTTGTCGGGACCGGTCAATGGCCAACCATCGTCCCTGGGCCTTGCTCCCGGCCGGGGTTTACCGAGCCAGCACCTCTCGATGCTGCTGGTGCGCTCTTACCGCACCCTTGCACCCTTGCCTGTGCCGGCAAGCCGGCCATCGGCGGTGTGTTTCTGTGGCACTCTCCTCACGGTCACCCGCACTGGGCGTTACCCAGCAAGCCTGGCCATTCGGGAGCCCGGACTTTCCTCAGCCACCACTGCAAGCAGCGGCAACTGCGATCACCTCGCCTGCTTTCCAATTCAAAGCCTAGATCGGTTGCAATACTGAGCTTTCAAGGGGCTGTAGCTCAGCCGGATAGAGCAACGGTTTCCTAAACCGTAGGTCGTGGGTTCGAGTCCCGCCAGCCCCGTGACAAGGCGCTGCCACCTCCACAGGTGGTGCCCTGTTGAAACCTTGCCCCTGTCGCTAGCGTTTAAGCGTCTGACAGGGAGTCATGACCCAGCTCCACGATCTGCGCTTGCGTCTTTTGGTGCAGCAGGAGAGCGAGCGAATCGCTAGCACTCAGCCGTCCGAGCTTGATTTGTCTGTCGTTCAGGCCCGCAGCCTCTGCTGGTTAGCACTTCTGGCTGAAGCCCACGAGGACCAGGCCAGTGACGCTGAACGCCGCGGCGATACCGAGCAAGCTATGGGTTGGTTTGCCGATGCCATGCGCCTGCGTGACGCCATCCAGGTGGTGACCACCATTGAAATTCCCCTGCCGGCGACCACCGATGAGGCGGAAGAAGATGACGACCAATCCATGGCTGCCTGATGTCATGATGGAATTTGGTCCTGAGGGAGCACTCTTTGCCCGAAGAGCCCTGCCAATGCCCTGATTGCCGGCGCTTCTACCGCGAGCACGACCGGTTAATCCGTGAAAATCCCAGCCTGCGTCAGCAGCAAGAGCTCAATTGGGCGGCGTTGCAAGCGTTCCGCACCTTGGCAGGCCGCGTGCTGGAAGATCTTCAAAAAAATCAGCCCCACCCTGGTGAGGCGTCACCTGCAGCAGCAGGCGGCGCTGCAACAGAAGACAACAGCCTTCAGCAGGCGTTGGGCGACCTAGAAACCATCAATGCTCACCTCTTCTCGATTGAGGTGCTGATGGAGCGCATCTTTGATGTGCGCGTTCCAGAAGCTGTTGAGCAGAAGTTCCAAGAACTGGCCGGCGAGCTCGCTCCTGATCCTTTGAATGTGGATCGGTTGCGGCTCAACCGGCTGCTACACCAAACGCCTGATCTCCCCTAGGGGTTGCTTTGGCAGGTCACCTTTACGGGGACAGCCGCTGCTTTCCAGATCCCATCGCAGTACTCACGCACGGAGCGGTCGGATGAGAAGTAGCCCGTGCGAGCGCTGTTGAGCAGGCTCATGCGGTTCCAGTGCTGGCGATTGCCCCAGGCTTCGCTGACGCTGTCTTGGGCGTCCAAGTAGGCAGCGAAATCAGCAAAGACAAAGAACGGATCCTGGCCGCGCAGGTTGTCCACCAGCGGCCGGAAGAGCTCGGTGTCGCCATTGCTGAAATGGCCTTGCTCCACCAAATGCAGCACCTCCTGCAGTTCAGGTAGTGCCTCAAGGAGTTCCCAGGGGCGGTAGCCGCTCTTGCGCAGGGCTTCGATTTCTGGAGTTGTTTTGCCGAACAGGAAGAAGTTGTCGGCTCCCACTTGCTCGCGAATCTCGACGTTGGCGCCATCAAGGGTGCCGATCGTGAGCGCGCCATTCATGGCGAACTTCATGTTGCCGGTGCCAGAAGCTTCCTTTCCGGCCGTGGAGATCTGCTCAGAGAGATCCGAAGCCGGATAGACCCGCTCACCGAGCTTGACGTTGTAATCCGGCAGGAACACCACCCGCAGGCGGCCATCCATGTCGGGGTCGGAATTAACGGTTTCGGCAATGCCGTTGATGAATCGGATGATCAGCTTGGCCATGTAGTAGCCGGGGGCTGCTTTACCGCCAAAGATCACCGTGCGCGGGGCCAGGCCATCGCCTTGGCCGTTCTTGATCCGCAGATACTGCGCGATCACCTGCAAAGCATTGAGGTGCTGGCGCTTGTACTCGTGAATGCGCTTGACCTGGACATCAAAGAGCGAAGCGGGATCCACCAGCACGCTGGTGTGGCGGTGGATGTAGCTCGCTAACTGGCGTTTGGATTCCAGCTTGGTGTGGTCCCAGCGCTCCAGGAAGCTGGAATCGTTTTGGAAGCGCTCGAGCTGTTTGAGCTCATCGAGGTTGTGCAGCCAGTTTTGGCCGATCACCTCATCGAGCAGGCCGCGCAGCTGTGGGTTGCAGAGGCCAATCCAACGCCGTGGGGTAACGCCATTGGTGACGTTGGTGAATTTCTCAGGCCAGAGCTGAGCAAACTCCGGCATCAAGCTGCTCTTCACCAGATCGCTGTGGAGCTTGGCCACGCCGTTGACGTGGTGGGAGCCCACGGTGGCGAGGTGAGCCATGCGCACGGCTTTTTGGCCCTCTTCATCAATGATCGAGAGCTTGCGCAAGATGGCGTCATCACCAGGGTGTTTCAGCCGCACCTGCTGCAGGAATCGGCGGTTGATCTCAAAGATCAGCTCCAGATGGCGCGGCAGCAGGCTGGCGAACAGGGGCAGGCCCCATTTCTCCAGGGCTTCAGGCAGCAGGGTGTGGTTGGTGTAGGCCAGTGAGCGGCTGGTGATGTCCCAGGCCACATCCCAATCCAGGTTCTTGTCATCAATCAGCAGGCGCATCAGCTCAGCCACCGCAATTGCTGGGTGGGTGTCATTGAGTTGAACGGCCCAGTGCTGCGGGAATTCCGTCACTGGAATCTTGCGCTGCTCCAGGTTGCGCAGCATGTCCTGCAAAGAGCAGCTGACGAAGAAGTGCTGCTGCTTCAGGCGCAGGCGGCGGCCTTCATCGGTGCCGTCGTTGGGATAGAGAACCTTGGAGAGGGTCTCCGAGCCGACTTTTTCCTCAACAGCGCCGTAGTAATCGCCGATGTTGAAGGCGTAGAAGTCAAACGACTCGGTAGCTGTGGCGCGCCAGAGCCGGAGCCGATCGCAGGTGTTGACCTTGTAGCCCAGGACAGGGATGTCGTGGGGGATGCCGATGGCGTGCTCGCCTGGAATCCAGCGGGAGCGGTAGCGGCCGTGCTCATCGGTATAGCCCTCCGTGCGGCCGCCAAAGCCCACAAATACCGCTTGATCAGGGTGGGTGAGCTCCCAGGGCCAACCGCCTTTGAGCCATTTATCGGTGATCTCCACCTGCCAGCCATCGCGGATCAGCTGATCGAAGATCCCGAACTCGTAGCGGATGCCGTAGCCAACCGCTGGAACTTCCAAGCTGGCCAGCGATTCCATGTAGCAAGCGGCCAGGCGCCCCAAACCGCCATTGCCGAGGCCTGGTTCTTCCTCCACCTCACGGACGTCGTCCAGGGTGGTGCCGTTAAAGCGATGTAGGGCTTCAGCTGCCTCCTTCTCGATGCCCAGCATTAGCAGGTTGTTACCCAGCTGCGGGCCAATCAGGAATTCCGCTGAGAGGTAGGCAACGCTTTTGGCTGGATGCTCGTTCAGGGCTTCTTTGCCAGCCAAATACCGGGTCATCAGCCGGTCGCGCACGGCATAGCTCAGGGCCATGTAGAGGTCATGGCGCGTGGCGCTGGGGGCCAGCTTGCCCAGGGTGAAGAACAGATGCTCAGTGATGCCAGCAAACAGGTCATCAGCGCTGAGGCCACTGCGCTCAGGATCCTGAAAACCGCCGGGGGTAGGCATCGAAAATTCCGCAGGCTGCTCGCTCATGGGATTGGGTGGCACAACGGTCACCACGGACCGTAGCGATGGCAAGTTGGCTGAACCGTTAAGGCGGCGGAATGATGCGGGATTGGGGACTCAGTTGGGGCGGCTGGCTCGATAACCGGCGCGGTGAATGGTGGCTCTTGGGCCAGCTTGTGCTGATTGCTTTGGACATCGCCTTGCCCGCTTGGCCCTTGCAATGGAGCTCTCTGCAAGGGCTGATGGTCGTTGGTGTGGTGGTGCTGATCGCTGGCTTGGTGCTGGCGGCAGTGGCCTTTGTGCAGTTGGGCAGCAGCCTCACGCCACTTCCTGAGCCGATGCCCAATGCTGAGCTCAAGGCGCAGGGTCTGTATGGCTTTTGCCGCCACCCGCTGTATCTGGCGGTGTTGGTGTGCGCCCTGGGGATGGCGTTGATCAAGGGCGGTGTACTGCATCCCCTGCTGCTGCTGGGCTTAGTGGGGTTGCTGAGGGGCAAAGCCAAGCGGGAAGAGCAAGCTCTGCTGCGCTACTACCCCGACTACAGCGCCTATCAACAGCGGGTTCCAGCCTTCTTCCCTGGCTTTTAAATCAGTCGTCCTGCTCTCGGCGCGAGGCCAAGCTCCAAAAGGCGCCGGAGAGCACAGCCATCAGCCCCAAGCTGGCGCCCCAGCTGGGCCCGAGAGCCCAACTCATGGCGATTTGGCTGATCAGGCCGATGGCTGCAGCGAGCAGCAAGCTGCTCAGCACCAAGATCGTGGTTTGCAGCGACTCGCTGAGGCCCGTGCCGCTGAGCTCGGCTTCTAGCCGGCCCAAGGGTCCGCTCAAGGGGATGTAGAGGGCCAAGGCCCATAGCGCTGAACCGCTGGCCAAGGTGATCCAGTCGCTACTGCTCAGGGGCAAGGCTCGGCGGCAAACGCCGCGTATCCCTAGCATCTCTGGCCCTTGGCTTGCGCCGCTGTGTCAGCGTCTTGGACTTTTCGCGGCAGCCCGATTCATTGCGTTGCTGCTGGTGATGATCAGCAGCGCCCCGCTGTGTTGCTGGTGCATGGCTTTGGTGCCTCCACCGACCACTGGCGTCACAACCTCCCTGTGCTGTCCGAGAGCTATGAGGTGCACGCCGTCGATCTGCTCGGCTTTGGCCGCAGCGCTAAGCCAGCTGGGGTGGCTTATGGGGGAGCGCTGTGGCGCGATTTGCTCTGCGCTTATGTGCGCGAGCGCATCGGCCGGCCCACGGTGTTGGTGGGGAACTCCTTGGGCGGCTATTCAGCCCTGGCTGCTGGTGCAGCCCTTGGCGATGACTGCGCTGGGGTGGTGCTGCTGAATGCAGCCGGGCCATTCAGCGAGGAAAAAGCTCCCCTGAAGGGTTGGGGCGCCATTGCCCGCAAAAGCATTGGCACGGCCATCTTGAAAAGCCCTGTGGTGCAGAGGGTGCTGTTTGAAAACCTGCGCCGTCCCGCCACCATTCGCCGCACCTTGCGGCAGGTGTATATCGATCAGACCAACGTCGATGACGAGCTGGTGGAGGCGATCCGCCAGCCCTCCCTCGATCCAGGGGCGTTTGGCGTGTTTCGCACGGTGTTCGACATCCCCAGCGGCCAACCCCTTGATGAGTTGTTTGCCGAGTTGAAGGCTCCATTGCTGTTGCTTTGGGGAATCCGCGATCCCTGGATCAATGCCGCCGGGCGCCGGGAAGCATTCCAGCGCTATGCCCCTGAGGCCACCACTGAGGTGGTGCTGGAGGCAGGCCACTGCCCCCACGATGAAGTCCCCTCAATTGTTAACGCTGAGTTGCTGCAATGGCTGGGCACCTTGCCTTGAGCCATGCCTCTGCAGGAACTGTCGGCTCCCTATGCCCATTCCGTGTTCACCGCTGAAAACGGTGATCTGATTCGGGTGGTTCCCGAGCGAGGCGGGCTGCTCACCGGCTGGCAGGTGCAGGGCCGCGAAATCATCTATTTGGACCTAGAGCGCTTTCTCACCCCTGGCCAATCGGTTCGCGGTGGTGCGCCAATTCTCTTCCCCATCTGCGGCAACCTCCCCGGCGACAGCCTGCCGTTGACGGGTGGCCGCACGGCCACGCTGAAGCAACACGGCTTTGCTCGCAACTTGCCCTGGAGCCTGAGTGCCTTGAGTGATGGCCGGGGCGTGCGGCTGGAGCTCAGCGATAGCGAGCAAACCCGTTCTGAATTTCCCTTCGAATTTTTGCTGCAGCTGGATTACCGCCTGGCTCCCGGAGTGCTTGAGGTGGCGATGACGCTGCACAACCGCAGCGATCAGCCGTTGCCGTTCAGCTTTGGTTTGCACCCTTATTTCAATGTCAGCGGCCTGACGGGTTTGAGCTTTGAGGGCATGCCGGAGCAGGGCTTTGATCACAAACCCATGGCCGCAGCCAGCACCGCAGGCGTGCTCACCCAGCTGGATCAGGGCATTGATTTGTTGGTGCGGCCCGCAGGCAACGTGGCCTTGGTGGACGCCGCGGCGGGCCAGAAGCTCACGATGGAGCTCAGCGATCCCTGGAATCTGGCGGTGTTCTGGACCGATCCGCCGCGATCGATGGTGTGCATGGAGCCCTGGACGGGGCCGCGCCAGAGCTTGATCAGTGGCGATTGCAAGCTTGAGCTGGCCCCTGGGGAACAGCGCAGCCTCTGTACCCGCTACGTGGTTTCAACTGTCTAAAGCTGATACATTCGCGCTTCTGTGAATGGGTCTGGGGTGCAGCAACTTCTCCAAAACCCTGTCAGCGTCGCAAGTAAAAAATCCAGCTGGACGTACCGGCCAGACATCGATGCCTTGCGCGGCATCGCTGTGCTGGCGGTCATTCTTTACCACTTCAATGAGGCATGGCTGCCGGGTGGCTTCACTGGGGTCGACGTCTTTTTTGTGATCTCGGGCTATGTGGTCACTGGCTCGCTGATCAAGCACCAGGGCGAATCTCTGGGGTCTCAACTGGGTGGTTTTTATCTGCGCCGCTTGCGGCGGTTGATGCCCAATTTGCTGCTGATGGTGGGGCTCACCAGCATCGGCATTGCCCTGCTGGTGCCGCCGAGCGAAACGCGCCGGATGTTCACCGCGGCGAGCAAATCGCTCTACGGCTGGTCCAACAATTTCTTTGCCCTCAACGGCACTGATTACTTCGCCCAGGACGCCAACCTCAACCCCCTGTCCCACACCTGGTCGTTGGGGGTGGAGGAGCAGTTTTATCTGCTCTTCCCTCTACTGATCTTGGTGATGGCGCGCTGGTTGCGGCCGGCGCGGGTGGTGCAGGTGTTGCTGGGCCTGATCACGGCTTCTCTGGTGTTGAGCCTGGTGTGGACGGCCCAGGCCCCCAACCTGGCGTTCTTCCTGATGCCCAGCCGCTTTTGGGAGCTCAGTGCTGGCGCACTGTTGCTGTTGGCGCAACGCCAGAACTGGTTGAGTGCCTGCCAAGGCCCCCGCGTGCTGGTGGGTGCGCGGCTCCTGGGTGTGGGCCTACTACTTGTGGCGCTGCTGACCACCAGCAGTGAGCAGGGCTTCCCGGCGCCTGGCGCTTTGCCAGCTGTGGTGGCCACCTTGCTGCTGTTGCATGCCGGCAGTGATTGGAGTGTTCTGCAACGCCCGCTGGTGCAGCTGGGCTTGCTCTCCTATTCCCTCTACCTCTGGCATTGGCCGGTGCTGACGCTGATGCGCTGGACCACCGGTTTGGATCAGCCCGCCTTGATGCTGTTGGCCTTGGGCTTGATGGTGGCCCTGGCCTGGGGGGCCTACCGCTTTGTGGAAACCCCCTGCCGGCGCTGGAGTTTGCCAGGGCTGTGGCAAGCGCTTTTGGCGATCGCGGCAGTGGTGCTGACCTGGTGCGGCCTTGATGCCTTGGGCTTCACCTACCGGGGCGCAGTGTTTCAAGGCAGCCGTTCGGCGTTTGTGCCTACCAGCGATCGCTTCTCCCTCGGTGGCTGCACGGTGGATCCCTGGGTGACCTATGGCCCTGAGACGCAAACGGATCTGGTGAAGTGCAGCCAGGCGGGCGGCAATCCAGCTGCTGGCGAGATCTTCCTGATGGGCGATTCCCATGCGTTGGCGATGCTGCCGATGCTGAAAACCGCCGCCGAGAGCACAGGCCAAAAAGTCACCTACAGCTTCAAGGGCTCGTGCCTCAACAGTTCTCGCTTGGTTCCCACCTTGCGGAAGAAGGCCTATGGACCCTGCGTGGGCTATTCACGCGGCGAATTTGAGCGCACGTTGAAGCGGTTGAATCCAGGCGACAGCCTGATGATCAGCAATTGGTTCAACGTTTATTTGACCGACATCACCGTTAAAGGACGGACCAACACCTACCCCTATGTGGTGGATGGAGAGCGGCTGGAGGATCACGCCAAGGTGCGTGAGATCTACATCGCTGACATGCGCGCGTTGGCGAGCCAGCTGCAGCAAAAGGGCATCAATTTGATTCTTGTGGTGGATCCGCCGGTGCTGCGCCGAGAGCCGGTGGCCTGTGAAGCCTGGGCTTATCTGCAAGGCCCCGAGAACCGCTCGCTGCTCTGTTCACCTGATCCCAAGATCGTGGCCCAGATGCAGCAAACCCAGCGCGATGTGTTTGCTGCGGTGGCGAACGGTCACCCCAATGTTCGGGTGTTTGATCCCACCGAAGAGTTCCTTCAAAACGGCCGGGTCACCCACCTGCTTCCCGATGGGCAGTTGCGTTATTTCGACTCGAACCACATGACGATTAGCGGCAGCCAATCGTTGGCGCCACGGTTCCTGGACTTCCTACGCGCGAACGGCTTGGACCGGAGCAACGCCGGGTAAGCGGCCGCGGCTGAGCTGCTGCAGCGGGTCGAACTGGCGTTTGACCGCCTCGATGATCGGGCGAGCTGGAGCATTGCCCCAGGCCTGGATGTCTTGGCCTTGAGGTGCCTGCAGCACCGTCAGGTAGCCCTCAAGGGATTCGCAGTGCTGGCGCAGTTCGGCAACTTGGTGGCTGGCGGCTTGGCCTGTGGCGAGGCCGAGTCCGCTGGCGGCACCCAGCTGCAATGTCCATGGCTTGATGGCCGCTAGGCCAAGCAGGTCATCAGAGCGTTGGGGCTCCACGCCAATCCGCAGCAGCCATGGTTCCTTCTCAACATCCGTGGGGCTTGGTTCCCAGTCCAGTGGCTGCAGGTTGAGCTCCGGAGCCAGTGACGCCTTGAGCTGCTGCTGCTGCTGCTGCAGACCCTCAGGGTTGAGGCTGACCAGCGACAACCATAAGCTGATCTCGCCGGCTTGATGCTTCCATTCCAGCCGCTCCAGGGCCAGGGGGCTATGGAGCAACAGGTCTTGGCGCAGCTGCTGCAAGGCAGGCAGGGAACCCTTGACTCCAAAGCACAGCCGGTGGTTGGGCAGTGGTTGGGTGCGAAGCGTGAGCTGTGTGATTAAGGCCAAGCTGCCCCAGCTGCCGGTGAGTAGGCGCATCAGGTCGTAGCCAGCCACGTTTTTCACCACTTGCCCGCCGGCGTGGGCCGTTGTGCCATCACTGCGCAGCAGGCTGATGCCGATCATTTGGTCTTTGAGCCCCATGGCCTTGTGGCGCAGTGGGCCACTGACGCCCCGTGCCACCACACCCCCGATGCTGCTGGGGCCAGCCAGTGGTGGATCGATGGGTAGCCACTGCCCGCGCTCCGCCAGCACGGCTTGAAGCTCACTGAGCGCCATGCCGGCTTCCACCGTCACGGTGAAATCGCCGGTTGCATGCTCCAGCACCTGGTTGTGGCGGCGCAGGCTCAGCACGGAGCTTTGGATTTGGGGTTGCGGGCCCCAGTGCAGATGGTTGCCCAGGCCGCTAGGGACCCAGGGGTTGGCTTGGCTGTGGAGATCGCGCACCAGCTCCACCAGCTCGTGCCGGTCGGGCGTTAGGAGTGGAGCCAGATCCGGCATGCCAGGCAATGGCGAGCAGCCCCAAGATCATCGTCTTTGACGATGACCCCACCGGCTCGCAGACCGTGCGGGGCTGTCCTCTGCTGCTTGATTTCAGCACCGCCACCTTGCAGGCGGGTTTGGCTGATCCCTCACCGCTGCTGTTTTTGTTGACCAACAGCCGTGCCTTGGAGCCCGAGCAAGTGCGCCAAGAGCTCACGGCCCTGTGCCGGCGCCTCAAGCCTTTGCTCGCGCAATTGACACGGCCTTGGATGGTGGTGAGCCGCGGCGACTCCACCCTGCGCGGGCACACGCCGCTCGAGCTGGAGGTGATCCGCGCTGAGCTGGGGCCGTTTGCCGCCAACCTGCTGGTGCCAGCTTTTCCGCAGGGGGGCCGCACGACTAAAGACGGCGTGCACCTGTTGCAGGGGGAGCCGCTGCATCACTCGGCGTTTGCCCGTGATCAGCGCTTTGGCTACCCCAGCAGCGATTTGCCGCAGTGGCTTGAGCACAAAACAGCTGGATTGATCCAAGCCAATGTTGTGGTGCGGCTGAAGCCAGCCGAATCCTTGGCAGAGCTGAAGACGGGGCAATGGGCTGTGCTCGATGCCAGCAGCCCGAATGATCTGGAGTTGATTGGTGAGCGAGTGCTCGCTGAGCTGGGCCTGGGCCGGAAGCATCTCTGCCAAAGCGCAGCCAGCCTGCTGAATGGCCTCAGCGGGATGCCGTCGGTGCTGCTGGAGCCACGTGAAGTGCCGCCGATTGCTGCTCCTGGCCTGGTGCTGGTGGGCTCCCATGTGCCGCTCAGCGATGCCCAACTCGTCGATTTGCTTGAGCAGCCCGGCTGCAGCGGTGTGGAATTCAGCCTTGATGAGCCCCAAGAGCCGTCTGCGCTCAGAGATCAGCTCCAGCAGTTGTTGAGCCGTGCCATCACGCCTGTGTTGTTCAGCAGCCGCGGCGAACGGCCTGGCTACAGCCCAGCGAAGCAAAGGGATTTGGCTCTGCAGATGGCCCAGGTGGTGATGACCCTTGAGCTGCCTTTGGGATACGTGATTGCCAAAGGCGGCACCACCAGCCTGACGCTCTTGCGGCAGGGATTGCAGTTGCAGCAGGTGCGTCTGTTGGGTCAGTTGCTGCCGGGTCTGTCCATGGTGCAGCCGCCTGTGCCCCATCCCCGTTTTGGCCGGCTGCCGGTGGTGACGTTCCCTGGGAATTTGGGGGACCGGACAACGCTCAGCCGTTGCTGGCAGTTGTTGGAAGCAGCCCGGCACTGATGGCGAGCAGTTGCATCGGGTGCAGCACTGGCGGTCCATCGGGGCCGAGGTGCTGGCGAATCTGCAGGCTGCAGCCGATGTTGGCGCTGGCGATCAGCTCAGCTCCGGTGCCGCTCAGATCAGCGGCTTTGAGCTGGCCTAGGGCTGCGGCTTCTTCGGGCTGCACCAGGTTGTAGATCCCTGCGCTGCCGCAGCACACGCCGGCTTCAGTGGCTTCGCGCAGTTGCAGCTCAGGAATGGCGCGCAACAGTCGCCGCGGCTGAGCGGCGATGCCCTGGCCATGAATCATGTGGCAAGCATCGTGATAGGCCACGGCTTTGGGTAGGGGTTGCAGCTGGGCTTGGAAGGCTTCGCTCAAGCCGATTTGGCTGAGGAATTCATGCACATCCAGCACGGGGGCTGAAAAGCCTTCCTCACCAGGCAGCAGTTCGCCGTATTGCTTGAGGGTGTGGCCGCAACCAGAGGCTGCCACCAGCACAGCATCCAAGGGCTCTCCCTCGAACTGCTTCACCAGATCGCGTGCCAGATCACGGGTTTGCTCGAGCTCTCCTTGGTGATGGGAGGCCGCGCCGCAACAGCCCTGGCTGGCTGGCAGCACCACCTCCACGCCATTGGCTCGCAGCACAGCGATGGTGGCCTGGTTCACCGCTGGATCAAACACCCGTTGCACGCAGCCCAGTACCAAGCCCACCCGGGCGCGCTGTTTCCCTTGTGCTGGCAATACGCCTTGGGGGTCGGGCCCAAACGAGCCCTCTGGCAGGGCTGGTAATAGCTGCTCCATGGCGGCCACCTCCGGGCCGAACAGCTTCACCAGGCCGCTCATGCGAGCTAGGCGCTGAAGAGGCCCGCCGGCATAGAGCCGAAAGGGTTGCAGCAGTGCGCGGAGCCGCTGCGGGTAAGGGATCACTCCCAGCAGCAGGCGCCTGAGTTGGCGTTGCCAGGGGCTGCGCAATTCGGCTTTGTTGAGCTGCGGGCGCACCTGCTCAATCAGCTGGTCGTAGCGCACCCCCGCTGGGCAGGCGCTGACGCAGGCAAAGCAGCCCAGGCAGCTGTCGAAATGCGGGGCCACGGCGGCATCGAGTTCCAGCTCCCCGGCGGCAATGGCTTTGAGGGTATGGATGCGCCCTCTGGGCGAGTCCATTTCTGTGCCGAGCACCCGGTAGCTGGCACAGGTGGGCAGGCAAAAACCGCAGTGCACGCAGGGGTCGCTAGCGGGCAAGGGGTTAGTCATCGCTGCAGTCTGGCTTTTGATGGCCCCCCATGGGAGACTGCGCGCCCCGGCTGGTTTTTGGTGCGCATCCTCGGCCTCTCTGCCTACTACCACGACAGCGCGGCTGCTCTGGTGGTGGATGGTGTGGCCACTGCTGCTGCTCAAGAGGAGCGCTTCAGCCGCAAAAAGCACGATTCGCGCTTCCCGCAGCATGCGGTGCGCTACTGCCTGGAAAGCCAAGGGCTGACCTTGGCTGACCTCGATGCAGTTATCTACTACGAAAAACCGCTGCTCACCTTTGAGCGTTTGCTGGAGACCTATCTCGGTGCTGCCCCCCGTGGTGGGCGCTCGTTTGTGGCAGCCATGCAGGTGTGGCTGAAGGAAAAGCTCTTCCTCAAGACCGAGCTCAAAAAACAGCTCAAGGCGGTGGCCGAATCGATGGGAGCCGAGGTTGAGCTCCCGGAGTTGCTGTTCAGTGAGCACCACCTTTCCCACGCTGGTGCGGCCTTCTACCCCAGCCCATTTGAATCAGCGGCTGTGCTTTGCATGGATGGGGTTGGTGAATGGGCCACCACCTCGGCTTGGCTTGGTGAGGGCAGCAGCCTCCAGCCAATGTGGGAGATCAACTTCCCCCATTCCCTTGGGCTGTTGTATTCGGCCTTCACCTATTACTGCGGTTTCAAGGTCAATTCCGGCGAATACAAATTGATGGGGCTCGCTCCCTATGGCGAGCCCAAGTACGTCGATCAGATCAAAGATCATCTGATCGATATCAAGCCCGATGGCACTTACCGGCTTGATCTGAGCTATTTCAAGTTCCATCGCGGCTTCCGCATGACCGGCCGCAAGTTCCACAAGTTGTTCGGCAGGCCGCCGCGCAAAGGCGAAACCGAGCTCACCCAGTTCCACATGGATCTGGCCGCCTCGATTCAGGTGGTGACAGAGGAGATCGTGGTCAAGTTGGCCCGCTCATTGCAGCAGGAAACCGGTGCCCGCAATCTCTGCTTGAGCGGTGGTGTGGCCCTCAATTGCGTGGCCAATGGCAAGTTGCTGCGTGAAGGAATCTTTGATCAGGTTTGGATTCAACCTGCCAGTGGTGATGCGGGCTCAGCCCTTGGCGCTGCCTTGGTCGCTTGGCATCAGCACTTTGAGAAGCCCCGTCAGGTCCAGAGCGGCGACGGCATGAATGGCACCTATCTGGGGCCCCGTTTTGAGAACGCGGAAATCTGCTCCTACCTCGAGCAGATCAAGGCCCCGTTCCATGCCCTGGAGGATCGTCTGTTGTTCGAGCGGTTGGCTGAATTGCTGGATCAGGGCAAGGTGATCGGTTGGTTTAACGGTGCCATGGAGTTCGGGCCCCGTTCGTTGGGGGGCCGCTCGATCATTGGTGATCCACGCAATCAGCAGATGCAGAGCGTGATGAATTTGAAGATCAAATACCGCGAAAGCTTCCGCCCCTTTGCGCCTTCGGTGTTGGAAGAAGAGGTGAGCAATCAGTTTGAACTCTCCAGCAAGAGCCCCTACATGCTTCTGGTGGCTCCCGTGAAGCAGAGCCTCTGCAAACCCATGACGGCTGAGCAGGAGAAGCTTTTTGGCATCGACAAGCTCAACATTGCTCGCTCGGAACTGCCGGCGATCACCCACGTGGATTATTCCGCCAGGGTGCAGACCGTGAGCCCCAGCACCAACCCCCGTTACTACAACCTGATCAAGAGCTTTCAGCGCCGCACGGGCTGCCCCACGGTGGTGAACACCTCCTTCAACGTGCGCGGAGAACCCATCGTTTGCACCCCGCAGGATGCTTACCGCTGCTTTATGCGCACCGAGATGGATGTGTTGGTGCTGGAAAATCAGCTGCTGCTGAAAGAAGAGCAACCAGCAGAAGAGCGCGACGAGCGCTGGATGCAGGAATTCGAACTCGATTGACCCCTATGGCCACTTCACCCACCACCAAGCAGCTGCGCGAGTTCGGTCTGCTGCTCGCCATTGCCTTCCCGCTTCTGTTGGGATGGCTCCTGCCCGCCTTGCGCGGCCACGGCTTTCACTTCTGGACCCTCTGGATTGCGATACCAGCACTCAGCTTGGGTTTAGTCGCTCCGCGCACCCTGCGGCAGCCTTATCAGTGGTGGATGGCCTTGGGCCATGCCTTGGGCTGGTTCAACAGCCACATCATTCTTGGCGCCGTGTTTTTGCTGGTGTTGCAACCAATTGCATTGGTGATGCGCCTGACGGGCTATGACCCCCTGCGCCGCCGCAGCCAGCAACTGACCACTTACCGCGAAAAACGCCACACAGCCGGCATTAATCTGACCCGCATCTTTTAACGCTTTCGCGCTGCCTTAGTCCTATGGATGCCCTGCTCGATCTGACCAAGGACATCTGGGATTTTCTGCGCGTTCGTAAGAAGTATTGGCTGGCCCCGTTGATTGTCACCATTGTGTTGATGGGCGCCTTGATTGTGTTTACTCAAGGTTCCGTTGTGGCGCCTTTCATCTACTCCATTTTCTGATCATTGTTGTTGCTGGCCTGGGTGAGTGCCTGGGCCACGCAGTTATAAATCATCCGAGAGCCGGCCTCATTTTGATGGCCGTCTTTGTCGTAGAAATCGGCTGCTGTTAGCGGGCAGCGGATCACATGACCTTTGGGTAGATCGTGATCAGCAACTTTGAGTAATTGTTGGCTAATCGGGGAGACGCGGCCGGTTGCGGCTTCATTGCGCTCAGGAATCCAAACGAGGAAAACGTTGTTTGCCCCATAACGAGCAACTTGCTGGCGGAACAAGTGCAGGCCATGGCCAACAGCTGTTTTTAGGTTGCTTTGATAATCCGTGGGCGGACGTCCATCGAAACAAGGGCTGCCAATCACACTGGCGACCTGCCGAGCTAATTCACTGACCCCGCAAAGCCCATAGCGGAGTTGCTTGTCCAAGGTGTTATTGCGCTTGCCCATCAGTTGCTGCGTTCGCTCTTGGAGCTTGGCTTCCGATTGATCGTCACCAGCAATGGCTTGGTAGTAGTGATTTTTTTTGCAGGCTTCTGCGTTATCCAGGCATTTCAGATCCCGCTTGTTCCAACCGGTTTCTCCAAGTCGTGCGAAATCCTGGCCGATGGCCACATAAATCACCTTTTGGAAGTTGTAGGGCTCAGAGAGATTCCTGCTGACTTGATCCCAGCGGCCAATACCAGTTCCCTGAAAGCCGAAATTCAAGAGTTGAGTGTTGCCTTGAGGGTCTAGGCGCTTCCAGTGATTTTCAAGCGCATAAAACCAGGGTGTGGTGGCTTGGGGCTCTGTAAACGAATCGCCAAAGATGGCAATCGATGGCTTGCCTAGCTGTGCATCACTGGCTTGAACAAGTCCCAGGTTGTTGGTTGTTGACCAGATCGAGTATTCCTGCTTGGGCTTCTGCCATGGGTAGCCATAGAACACGGCCCAGTTGATGGCTGAATCCGGTTTGTACCACTGCGCCGTGGTGCCATCGGCAAAGGTTTTATTGGTGTTCACTCCCTCGCTGATGAACATGTAGCGGTGCTGCCACTCGTAGTAGTTCTTGGGCAGCAGCCGCGCGAAGACTTCCGCTGCTCCTAAGCAGACCACGGTTGTGATCAGGAGCACCAGCCAAGAGCGGCGCTGCTCACTCATGCGAAGTGCTCAATCACCGCATCGGCAAAGCCAGAGCAGCTCAGTGGATCCACCGGTGGCTCCATCAAGCGTGCCAAGTCATAGGTCACTTTCTGGGCTTCGATCGCGCCACTCAGCCCTTTGGTGATCAGATCAGCCGCTTCTTGCCAGCCCATGAATTCCAGCATCATGACGCCACTGAGGATCACCGAGCCGGGGTTGATCTTGTCGAGGCCAGCGTGCTTGGGAGCGGTGCCGTGGGTGGCCTCGAAAATGGCGGCCTTATCGCCGATGTTGGCGCCTGGCGCCATGCCCAGGCCGCCAACCACAGCAGCAGCGGCATCAGAGATGTAGTCCCCGTTGAGGTTCAACGTGGCCAGGATCGAATACTCCTGGGGGCGGGTCTGGATTTGCTGGAAGATGCTGTCGGCGATGCGGTCATCCACCAGCACCATCTCTTTCCAGCGGCCATTCCCATGGCTGGTGCCGATACTGCTCAGCACGCCATCAACTTCAGCGTCGATCGCAGCTTGTTTCTCGGGCGTGAGGTTGTCGTAACCCGGCTCAATCAGTCTTGAGTTGTCTGCTGTTGAAAGGTCGGGATTGAGGTCTTTGTTGTCGAGAATCCAGCTTTCGCGTTCGGTGACGCAATTAGCGCGGAATTCCGTGGTGGCGAGCTCATAGCCCCAGTCACGAAACGCACCTTCGGTGAATTTCATGATGTTGCCCTTGTGCACCAAGGTCACATGGCGCTGTTTGCCCTCTAGGCGCAGCGCGTGTTGGATCGCGCGGCGCACATGGCGTTGCGTTCCTTCTTTGCTCACAGGCTTGATGCCGATTCCTGAACCCTCGCGGATTTTTTTGTTGTCCAGCTTCGGGCTGGCGGGGATGACCGTTTCGTTGAGGTGCCTCAGTAGCTCTTGGCCCACAGGGTCCTCGGCGGCCCACTCAATACCGATGTAAATGTCTTCGGTGTTTTCCCGGTACACCACAACATCAAGGTCTTGCGGCCTTTTGTGGGGGCTGGGCGTTCCGCTGTAGTAGCGGCATGGGCGCACGCAGGAATAGAGATCAAAGATCTGACGCAGTGCCACGTTCAGCGAGCGGATGCCACCACCGATGGGGGTGGTGAGCGGTCCTTTGATGGCGACGCCGTATTGCTCGATCGCCGTCAGGGTGTCTTGAGGCAAGTACTGATAGGTGCCGTAGAGGTCGCAGGCTTCATCGCCGGCATAGACCTTGAACCACTCAATGGCTTTGCTGCCGCCATAGGCCTTGGCCACAGCGGCATCGATCACTTTCTGGGTTGCCGGCCAGATATCCACCCCGGTGCCATCGCCGCGGATAAACGGAACGATCGGGTTGTCGGGCACCACCGGCTGGCCGTTGTCGAAGCGGATGACGCCGCCGTTGCTGGGGGGTGTGAGCTTCTCGTAACTAACCATGGGATGCGCAAGCCGGAGGTTGTCGGCATCGTGAGCCTAGAGATCGACCTGCGCTGTCATGAATGCCGCTGAGCAGGCCCGCAGCGTTGAGTTGGCTCAGCTCATTGCTTCGGCGCTGAATCAGTTCCGGCAGCGCTTCCCAGAGCTCAAGCCGAACCTGCGGCCTTGGCGCGATGACCCCCAAACCCGCGCCTTTGCTGAAGGCAGCTCATTGGATCTGGCTTTTCATCTCCCCGGCTGGAGCCCGCGCTGGCAATGCCGCAGTCTGTTGGTGCAGCTTCGTTTGGCTGATGCCGAGCAGCCTCGCTTGATGGGGATGCTGATCAGTGGCATGACTTTTCAAGGCGAACAGTGGCGACTCGCCACCGTGGGGCCTTGGAGCGTGAGCGGTGAACGCGTGCCAGATGAAGCGATTTGCACTCAGC
Source organism: Synechococcus sp. Minos11 (assembly GCF_014279855.1). Taxonomy (NCBI): domain Bacteria; kingdom Bacillati; phylum Cyanobacteriota; class Cyanophyceae; order Synechococcales; family Synechococcaceae; genus Synechococcus; species Synechococcus sp. Minos11. The sequence goes on from NZ_CP047953.1 coordinate 155,370, forward strand.
TTCAGCAGGTCTGCCGTGACCTGGTTGGTCCGCTGCCGTAACCCTTCGCAACCAGATTGCCCCTGATCCCAGTCATGGCGCTTACGTTGGAAAACTGTTAACCGCGCCTGGCCCCATGGCTGTTGCCCTCGCTGCCCAGCTTCGTGAAGGGACAAAGAAATCCCACACGATGGCGGAGAACACTGGTTTTGTGAGCTGCTTCCTCAAGGGAGTGGTCGACAAGCTCAGCTACCGCAAGTTGGTGGCTGACCTCTATTTCGTCTACGAGGCGATGGAGGAAGAAATGCATCGCCTCAAAGACCATCCCGTGTTGGCGCCGATCGCCTTTGAGCAGCTCGACCGCCGTCAGGCGCTTGAGGAAGATCTCACCTTCTACTTCGGTGCCGACTGGCGCAACCAAGTGGAAACTTCGCCGGCGGCTAAGGAATACGTCGCCCGCATTCGCGAGATCGCCCAGAGCTCTCCCGAACTGCTGGTGGGCCACCACTACACCCGCTATTTGGGTGATCTCTCCGGCGGCCAGATCCTCAAGACCATTGCCCAAAAGGCGATGAACAACCCCACCGATGACGGGCTGCACTTTTATGTGTTCCCCCAGATCGAGGACGAGAAAGCTTTCAAGACCACCTATCGCTCTGCGATGGATGAGCTGCCGATCGATCAACCGATGGCTGATCGAATCGTGGAAGAGGCCAACCACGCCTTCCACCTCAACATGAAGATGTTCCAGGAGCTGGAAGGCAACTTGGTGGCGGCCATTGGCAAGGTGCTGTTTGGTTTCCTCACCCGCCGTCAGCGCGCCGGCAGCACTGAGGAGCCTGTGGCTGCCTGAGTGTGAGTCAGCGCCCGTTGCGTTTTTTGGTCCCCGGCACCGGGGACCGTTTCCGTTGTGGAGGCTTATCCGTTGAGCTGCAGAGCGCTCGCCTTTGCGAGGGCTTGGCCCCCAGTGTTGAGGTGGTCACCTACCGGCGGCGCGAGCCTGGTCGGGCTTTTCTGCCTGATCTGCTGAAGCAGGAACGATCACCTGGTGAAGCCCTCTGGTTGGTGAGTTGGGGTTTTCATGTGCCCGAGCTGCTGCGGCAGTTGCGGGGCCGGCCTGTGGCTTATCACGCCCATAGCAGTGGCTATGGCTTTGATCTGCCAGCAGGGGTGCCGGTGTTGGCGGTGAGCCGCAACACCCTGGGCTATTGGGGCGACCGTGCGCCCCGTGCACCCTTGCAATGGGTGCCCAATGCCATCGACCCATCCTTTGGCGGGGGCAATGGTGAGCGCCCGATTGATGTGCTGGTGCAGGCCCGCAAAAGCAGCGCTTATGTCCGAAATCAGCTGCTGCCAGCCTTGCGGCAGCGGGGCTTGCAGGTGGAATTGCAGCAGGGATGGGTGGATGATCTCGGCGATTTGTTCCGCAGCGCCAAGGTGGTGCTCTACGACTCGGCCGATCACTGGCGCCGCGCGGGGGTGAGTGAAGGCTTTGGTCTGCCGCCCATCGAAGCTCTGGCTTGCGGCTGCGTGGTGTTCAGCAGCTTCAACCACGCTCTAGCGGACACCTTGGATCCAGGGCATCTGGCCTGGCAGATCGGCTGCGGCACTTTGAGCGCTGATCTCGATCGCATCACCGCGGCTGCAGGAGACCCCCAGCGATGGCTGCCTGAACCTGCGTTGCTGCAGCGTTTGTTGGCTAGCCACAGCGAATCCGCTGTCCGTCAGCGCTGGCGCGAGGCGTTGGAGGTGGTCAATGACCACTGGGATCGTGTTGTTAGCGGCGAGCAGCCGCTAAAGGCCCTCTCTCCTTGGCGTTTGCGCTGGGGCCGGCGGCTCAGCCGGTTGCGTCGCAGCAGCTGAGTTGCCGCGCCGGCCATAGGGTTTGGCTGTGAAACCCCACCGCAATGACATGACCGGCCCGCTGGGCTGGATCCGGCGCCGGAGTCAGACGTTGGATTTGTTGGTGCGGTTAATCAGTCATCTCCCTGCGCAGCGGCGACGCACCCTGCTGCGGTTGTTGCCGTTCTCAGTCCTCCCCGGCCTGACGGATCTGGCTTTGGTGGCCGTCGGTGCCCGCATGGTGGGCTCGTTGGTGGGAACGCGCCTGGCTGACAACCTCCCCGGCGTGAAAGTGTTCGGCGGTAATCAGATCGATCAAAGCCTTTGGCTGGTTTGCCTGTTCATTGGCATCGCCTGGTTGGCGTCTTTTTCAAAGATCGCTCTACAGCTGGCTCAAGAGCGGGTGACGGCCCGCATTTGGCGTGATCTCTCCAATGAGATCCACGCCAGGGTGCTGCGCCAGAGCTACAGCTATCACCTCACCCGCAGCACTGCTGAGCTCACCACCTCAATCCTGTCGAACATTCGTCAGGCCGCTAACGGTGTGATCAGCCCCTGTCTGCGCATGGTGAGTGCCACCGTTTCGATCCTGCTGCTCTCGTTGGGGGTTCTTTGGATTGGACGTTTCCCAGGCTTCCTGCTGCTGGTGACGGTGGTGATTTCTTATCTGGGCCTGTCGATGGTGGTGACGCCCTATCTGCGCCATGCCCGTCAGCAGAACTTGCGGCTTGAGGTGCGGACTACCCACTTGTTGCTTGAGTCGCTCGCTTCAGTTCGCGACATCACCCTCACGGGCACCGAAGAACACTTTCAAAGCAGCTTCAGCAGTGCCGGCGAGCGGGCCCGCCGCTATGCCCTGCGTTCGGTGCTGCTGCCGATCATTCCGCGTCAGCTGATTGAGCCTTTAGGGATCACGTTGATCTTCGTGATCGGTGCTGTGCCTGCATTGGTTCAACAAGATCCCAGCAAGGTGCTGGGGATCCTGCCGTTCCTCTCTGCGTTGGCCATTGCTGCCCAGCGGCTGACTCCCCCACTGCAGCAGCTCTTCCATTCGCTCACTGAGTTCCGTGGCGGCTTGCCTCAGGTGAGCAACACCGTGGCGATGCTGGAGCTGCCGATTGAGCGTTTCACGCTGCGTAGCCCTGGGGTGCCCAGCCCGGCTGGGGTGTTCCCGCAGCACACGATTCGTTTGCGTGATGCCTGGTTCCGCTACCCCAAAAGCGAAGACTGGGTACTGCGCGGCATCAACTTGACTATCCCGGTCGGCTCGCGGATTGCGTTGGTGGGCCAAACAGGCAGCGGCAAATCCACTATTGCCCATTTGCTTTTGGGCTTGCTCAAAGCCGAGATGGGTGAGCTGGAGCTCGATGGAAATCCCTTAACGCCAGAAGAGTTGCCAGCTTGGCAGGCCAGCTGCGCGCAGGTTCCGCAGATGATTCAGCTGCTCGATGCCAGCGTTCGGGCCAATGTGGCCTTTGGCATTGATGAGCAGTTCATCGATGACGACAAGGTCTGGGATGCCTTAGAGGCCGCTCAACTGGCGGAGTATGTGGCTGATTTGCCTTACGGCTTGCTGACGCCAGTCGGGGAAAACGGCCACCAGCTTTCAGGCGGCCAGCGCCAACGACTTGCCCTGGCCAGAGCCTTTTATCGCAACGCCAGCGTTTTGGTGCTGGATGAGGCCACGAGCGCTTTGGACAACCGCACCGAAAGCGAAGTGATTAATGCTCTGGAGGTGGTGGGACGCCGCTGCACCATGGTCGTGATTGCCCACCGGCTCAGCACGATCGCCCGCTGCGATCGCATTTATGAGTTCGATAAGGGGGAGGTTGTTGCCTCTGGAACGTTTGCGGAGCTGCAGGAACGCTCCGCCAGCTTTCGTGATTTAGCCCAGCTGGAAGGCCTGGAATCGACCGACAGCCTGCTGGTCTCTGAGTGACTTTTCAGCTGACCAATTAGCTGATCCAGTTCTCAGCAAGGCTTTGCAGGGCAATCGTGCTGCTGTCGCCGCTGTTCAGGTCTTTGCGTTGCAGCTGGCCGCTGCTGGCTTCCTCATCGCCAATCAGCACGGCCCAGCGGGCGCCGCTTTTGCCGGCGCGCTTGAGCTGCTTGCCGAAGCCAGCACCGCTGAGGTCCACGTCGACGGCTTGTCCGATTTGGCGCAGTTGGCGCGCCACAGGCACGGCGAGAGCTGCTGCTGCACTCCCTTGACTGATCACCACCACATCAGGCGGCTGGGATTGCTGTGATTTATCCGGGAGCAGCAACATCAGCCTTTCCAGACCCATGGCCCAGCCAACGCAGGCTGCGGCTGGACCTCCCAGCTGTTCAACCAACCCGTCGTAGCGACCGCCGCCACACACGGTGGCTTGTGCGCCGAGGGCGTCACTGGTGATCTCAAAAGCGGTGTGGCCGTAGTAATCCAATCCCCGCACCAGGCGTGGATTGCAGAGGTGCGGAATGTTCAGAGCGCTCAGCCCTGCTTTGACCTCCTCGTAGCGCTCGCGGCTGGCATCGCTGAGGCTTTGCTCCAGGTTGGGGGCGTCTTGCAAAAGCTGCTGGGTCTGAGGGTTTTTGGAATCGAGGATCCGCAGGGGATTGGTGGCCAGACGCTGCTGCGAGTCGGTGTCGAGTTGGTCTTGGCGTTCGGTAAGCCAAGCCACTAGGGCATCGCGGTAGGCCTGGCGGTCGTCGCGGCTGCCGAGGGAATTGAGTTCCAGCTGCAAGCCGGTGATGCCCAGGGCTTCCAGGAGATCCCAGGCAATGGCAATCGCTTCCACATCACTGCGGGGATCAGCAAAGCCTAGAAATTCAATGCCGATTTGGTGGAACTGCCGTTGGCGCCCACCTTGGGGCCGCTCATAACGGAACATTGGCCCGCCATACCAAAGCCGCTGTGCCCCCTGGCTCAGCAGGCCGTGTTGTATGGCTGCGCGCACCACGCTGGCGGTGCCTTCCGGCCGCAGGGTGCAGGAGCGATCGCCTCGATCGTTAAAGCTGTACATCTCCTTGCCCACCACATCGGTGGCTTCGCCAATGCCGCGGGCGAAGAGTTCGGTGGCTTCCAGCAGAGGCGTGCGGATTTCTCGGATGCAGGAGCGACGGAAGTGTTCCCGGGCGGTTTGCTCGAGCCACTGCCACCGGCTCGTTGCGGCTGGCAACAGATCCACCATGCCCCGCAAGCTCTGCAGCTGCTCCACCCGAGATTCGCCCTGCAATTGCAGTTCATCTTGCCCTGCTGAGCAGAATGCACGTCTTTGTTGGCGAACCAGCCGAATGGCACGACTGTTGCTGACCGGGGGAGCTGGTTTTATCGGCAGCCACACCGCTGTGGTGTTGCAACAGGCCGGCCATCAATTGGTGGTGCTTGACAGCTTTTCCAACAGCTCACCAGAAGCCTTGCGCAGGGTGGAGGCCCTTACTGGGCAATCCATCGATGTGGTGACAGGTGATTTGCGTGATCCCAATGCGGTGGAGCGCGCTTTGGCCCATGGCGTCGACGCGGTGGTGCATTTCGCTGGCCTGAAGGCCGTGGGTGAATCGGTTGAGAAGCCTCTGCTCTATTGGGATGTGAACCTCACAGGTTCCAGGGTGTTGCTGGAAGCCATGGCTGCTGCGGGTTGCCGCACGTTGGTGTTCAGCAGCAGTGCCACGGTCTATGGCATCCCCGATCATGTGCCGATCCCCGAGGCAGCGCCTGTGCAGCCCAACAACCCCTACGGCCGCACCAAAGCAGCCGTTGAGCAGATGCTTGCTGATGTGGCGGCCAGTGAGCCCGGCTGGCGGGTGGCTTCTCTGCGCTATTTCAATCCTGTTGGGGCCCATCCAAGTGGCCAGATCGGTGAAGACCCGCTGGGGATTCCCAACAACCTCTTTCCGTTTGTGAGCCAGGTGGCTGTAGGGCAACGGCCGCATCTGAAGGTGTTTGGCAGTGATTGGCCCACGCCCGATGGCACCGGTGTGCGCGATTACATCCACGTGATGGATTTGGCGGAAGGCCACCGGGCTGCGTTGGAGGTGTTGCTGGATTCAGCTGATCAGCAGCTGACCCTCAACCTCGGCAGCGGCCAGGGCCATTCAGTGTTGAAGGTGGTTCAGGCGTTTGAAAAGGCTTCAGGCCGTCCTGTTCCCTATGAGCTGGTGGCGCGCCGTCCTGGTGATGCCGCGAGCACCGTCGCTGATCCTGCTTTGGCTAAAGAGCTTTTGGGATGGAGCACCAGGCGAGGCCTTGAGGAATGCTGCCGTGATGGTTGGGCTTGGCAGCAGGCCAACCCCAGCGGTTACCGGTGAGCCATCTGCTGCTCGCTGGTGGTGGCCATAGCCATGCCCTGTTGCTGCGGCAATGGGCCATGCGGCCGTCGACGCGGCCAGCGGTGGAAGCCATCACCCTGGTGAGCGCTCTGCCCACCAGCCTCTATTCCGGCTTGATCCCTGCGTGCCTTAGCGGTGCTGTGGCGCCTGAGGCTTGTGCCCTTGATCTCTGGGGCCTTTGCCGGGCCGCGGCGGTCAACTTCGTGCAGGCCAGGGTCACTGGTTTGGACACCGCTAACAGGCAGCTCAGCCTCAAAGGCGATCGCCCGCCTCTGGCTTATGAGTGGCTCAGCCTCAATTTGGGTGCTGAAGTCAGGGCCCCCAAGCGTGCGGGGTGCTTACCGATCAAGCCGCTTGAGCCGGTGTTGGCTGTGCTGGCGGCCTTGCCACTGGGTGCTGCCGTCCGGGTGGTTGGCAGTGGTCCTGCGGCGGTGGAAGTCAGTTTGGCTCTCGCTGCTCGTGGCTTTGCCGTCAGTCTGTCGGGTGATCCAGAGCGCACTTTTTGGCAGGCCTTTCGTGGCGCGCTGAATGCGGCAGGAGTGGTTTTGGATCCTTCGCTCATGCGTGGTCATGTGGAACTGGAGCTCCATTGCACGGGCAGCTGGGGCCCGAGTTGGCTTGCTCAAAGCGGCCTGGCCCTAGACGGCCGCGGCCGCGTGCTCACAGGAGCCGATCTGCGTTCGGTGAATGACTCCGCCGTGTTCGCTTCCGGTGACTGCGGCGTGATTGATGGGCAACCGCGTCCCTCCAGTGGTGTTTGGGCGGTGCGAGCAGCCCCTGTTCTGGCAGCCAATCTGCAGCGCGTTGTTTCGCGTCGACCTCTACGGCGCTGGCGCCCGCAACCCCATGCCCTTCAATTGCTGGGCGACGGCCGCGGCCGCGCTTGGGCCCTATGGGCAGGCCGGCAGGTCGGCCCCAGCCGCCGGATCTGGCGCTGGAAACAACACCTCGATCAACGCTTTATGGCGATGCTGCTCCCGCCCCAGATGGGGAGTGATCAGCCCATGGCCTGCAGTGGCTGTGCTGCCAAGCTTCCTGATGGGCCACTGCGTGGCGCTTTGAAGCAGTTGGCAGGCGGCCAGCTGCTCCCTGCGGAGGATGCAGCGGCTACTGGCGATGACTGGCTGCAGAGCGTGGATGGTTTCCCTGCTCTGCTGGCCGACCCTTGGCTTAATGGACGCCTCACGGCTTTGCATGCCAGCTCAGATCTCTGGGCTTGCGGGGCGTCGCTGCGTCATGGTCAGGCGCTGGTCACCTTGCCCCGATGCTCTGAGGCAGTGCAGCAGGAACTGCTCACGCAGACCCTGGCGGGGGTGCAATCGGTGATGCCGCTGATTGGCGGGCACACCTTGCAGGCCCTGGAGGCCAGCGATCCCAGAAAGCCTTTGGCCAAACAGCTCAGCCTGGGCTTGGTCGTCAACGGTCAGCTGCCTGGCGGCCAAATGAGCTGGGGGAAGGGTCCGCTGAGGCCTGGTGATGCGTTGCTGTTGAGTCGGCCGATTGGCACAGGCGTGCTCTTTGCAGCAGCACAGGCTGGTTTGGCAGAGCCCCATTGGCTGACAGCTGCGCTGGAGGTGATGCAACAGAGCCAGGCGCCGCTGGTTGAGCTCCTGGCCGCCCATGGCTGCAGCGCTTGCACTGATGTGACAGGGTTTGGCCTATTGGGCCATCTCAACGAGATGCTCGATGCCTCAACGGGGGTGGATGTGCAGCTGCAGGCTGATCAGGTGCCGTCTTTGGCGGGATCCATGGAGCTCCTGGAGGCAGGAGTTGCCAGCACCTTGGCGCCCAGCAATGCTGTTGCGCTGGCGAGGTGGCCAGAGCTGTTGGGAACCCGTGCGCGGTTGTTGATTGATCCGCAGACCTGCGGGCCTTTGCTAGCTGCTGTTCCTGAGCAGCAGGCTGGCCCCTGCTTGGCAGCCATGCGATCAGCCGCGTTTGCTCAGGCAGCGCTGATTGGCACCGTCCAAAGCCAGGGGCCGCTTTGAAGGCGTTGTTCTGGCCATTACTAACGCTGCTGTGGCTCCTGAGCACGCTGTTGGATCGGCGCTGGCTGGCTTTGGATCAGCGCTTGCCCTCCTGGGATCAAGCCGACTATCTCAACAGCGCTTTAGACCACGGCCGCGCCTTGGGATTGCTGCCCGCTGGCAGCTGGCAAGGCTGGCCAGCGCTGCTGGACCATTCCCCCAAGATCCCGCCGCTGGCCTCCTTGGTGAACGGCACGGTGATGGCGGTTTCAGGCGATAGCCCTGATCAGGCGGCCTGGAGCTTGAGCCTTTGGTTTGGTCTTTTGCTGGTGGGCGTTGCGCTTTGGGGCCGGCAATGGCAAGGCCCTGGGCTTGGTCTGTTGGCGGCTTTTTTTTGTGTTGTGGCTCCGGGGCTGGCGGAATGGCGCGTCGACTACGTGCTGGAGATTCCCCTCTGTGCGGGGTGCATTTGGGCGCAGTGGTTGTTGGGGCGATGGCTGCGGCCAAACGGGGCCACCTGGATCACCGCTCTTTTGGCTGCGCTGGCGCTGGCTAGCGCGCTGTTGATCAAGCAAAGCGCCTTGTTGGTGCTGTTGGGTCCGGCGCTTTGGGCTGTGGTGGTGGGGCTGCAGGAGCGAAAGCGGCGCTGGCAGTTGGTGGCCTCATTCGGCTTTGTGCTGGCTTTGGTGGCTCCCTGGCTGGGCCACAACCTGATCACCGCCATAGGTGGCACCAACCGCGCCACCTTGGAGTCGGCGGCCCGCGAGGGGGATCCCAATGCCACGTCTCTGGCGGGCTGGCTGTGGTACCCCCAGCGGTTGCCTGGCCTGATCGGTCAGATCCCGTTGATCGGCGGTTTGGCAGGAGCCGTGGTGGCCTCCCGCAGGCCGAGTTGGCCGCGGGGCGATGGGGCCTGGCTTTGGTTCGTTCTCTTGAGCGGTTGGTTGCTGACCACCCTCAGCCCCAACAAAGATCCCCGTTATCTCGCTCCATTGCTGCCCTTGCTGGCCTTGTTGTTAGCCCGTAGTTGGTTGGTTCTGCTGGCTGTGATGCCAAAAAGCTGGGGCCAGCCCCTGCTGGGGGTTGGTTTATTAGTTGCCGCTTGGGGAACCGTTCAGACCCGTTTTCAGTCGATTCTCTGGGCGCCTGTTTTCCCGCAGCCGATCGAGCAGATTGTGGAGGCTGCTCAGGGTGCTGACCCTGCAACGCCGCGCACGCTGATCGTGGTGCCCAGTCGGCCCCAGCTCAATCAACACAGCATCAGTTTTTTGGGGCGCCGCGGGGGCGGCGGCTTGGTTGGCCGGCAGCTCGGTTCCAGCTCCGCTGACATCCAACCGGCGCTTGAGCAGGCGCAGCAAGTGCTCCTGGCGACAGGTGATCAGGGCTCAGTGCGCCGCAGCGCTGAGCAGTTCTCGCAGGCGATTCGCAGCAGTGGCTCCTTTGCACTGCAGCAGCAGTGGGAGCGGCCCGAGGGGGGCACCTATGAGCTGTGGGCGCGCCGGCCGGAGGCTTCCCAGCCGGTGCCTTTTGAGCAACGCTTCCCTCAGTTAGCGGCCGGTTTGGCCCTAGGCCCTGCCGGGCTTGATCCAGTGTTTGCAGCTGTGGGTGTTGAGCACCAGCTTGATGGTCATCGGCTCTATCAGCAGCGGGTGGAGCAACAGGCAACTGCTGCTCTTGCAGCTGATCCCAATGATCGTCAGGCGCTGTGGAGCCTGGCTCTTCTGAAGGTTCTGCAGAACAGGCCACTAGAGGCTGATCACTGGTTTGAGCGCTTACAGAAGCTGGAGCCCAAGAGCGCCTGGCCTGCGGCCTATCGGGCTGTGGTGCTCACCGCAGCTGGACGCCTCTGGCAGGCCAGTGCAGTTGCCGATCAGGCGCAGGGATTGAATCCAACGCCTGTGCTGGAGGGTTTGGGAGATCTCAGTGGAGTTCTGGGCGGTCAGCTGTGGCGTCTACCTGCTGCCAGTCGTTCGCTGCCAGCAGCAACACAGGCGGTTGAGCAGCAGCTCAAGACGCCGGAATCAGCGCGCTGAGCTTGTCGCGGAAATCGCCTTTGGGCATGCCGCCTTTGAGCTCGCCATGGATTACGAACTCCCCCTCGGGATTAGTCACGATCAGGTAGGTCGGCCAGCCCATGCCTTCTTTATTGGGGTACTGGGCCATCAACACCTTGCGGTATTTGCGGTACGTCTCGGTGTCCTGCAACATCACGCTGACAAAGCCAAGCCCCAGTTCTTCGGCCACCTTGCCGTCGTAATGGCTCATGCGGTGACAGGTGCCACAGTCTTCTGAGCTGAACTTGAGAACGGTGGGCACGGCGTCGCCTCTGGTGGTGGTCAGTGTTGCCTATCACAGCCAGAGCTCCCTGGCGAGCCTGGCCGCTGATCTCGGCCGTCATCAAGGCGGCCTAGCCCGTTGGATTGTGGTGGATCAGGCCCCGGGGTCCGCACCGTTGGATCCAGGGCCATTGCGCCGGCATTTGGGCTCGCTCCCTTTGCTGGTGCTGCAAGGAGAACAGGGTGGTGGCTTTGGGGCGGGTTGCAATCGCGCTCTCGACTATCTGCAGCAAACCGGATACACAGGCTGGGTTTGGCTGCTCAATCCCGATACGTCTTTGCCCCAGGGTGATGAAGCTCAGCAGTTGCTTGAGGCTCTGGTTGATCTGACAGATCAGGCTGTTGTGGGAACCGCTGTGCAGGACGCAACCGGCACCATCGAACCCAGTGCCGGCTGGCTTGATCAGGGGCTGAATTTCCGCCGACGCAAAGTCAGCTCAGCTGATTCTTTGCGCCGTGAGCCAGTTCGGCTGGATTGGCTCAGCGGTTGCAGTTTGCTGCTGCAACCTGCGGCTCATCAGCCGCCCGCGCGTTTCGATTCCCGTTTCCCCCTGTATTACGAAGACATGGACCTCTGTCTGCGCTTGGCGCAGCAAGGGGCACCTGTGCTCTGGTTGCCGCAGGTGGTCGTCAGCCATCAGAAGGGGGAGGGCAGTGTCACCCCATCGAGTCGCCGAATTGAGCTCTCCACAATTAGTTATTTGCGCTTCTTGCGCCGCCATTGCCCGCCTTGGGTGAGGCAGCTGCGGCAACTGCGCTTGTTGCTGTCGGCGTTGCTTCGGCCGCGGCGGGCCGGCGCCATCTGGCGCGGCTTTAAGCGTGCTGGTTGATGGCTTGGCCTCGAAGTTCCTTAAGCCGGCTCCCTAGCTTGGGGCCTGCTGATAGCCCCTGATTCATGAGCTCCTTGGCGCTGAGTGGTGACTCGATTAAGCGCCAGCACATGAGCCAGCGCAGCAGGGGCCGTCGAAATTGCAGATGTCTGCTTGGGCCTAATGGCATCAAGACCATTAATGGCTCTGTTTTAGCCCCGCGCTCTTCCAGCGCAAAAGTCCAATCGCTGGCTTTCCAAGCGTCTGTGTTCTGAGGGCTCAGGCCTTCAAGCCACCTTTGCAGCTCCAGGCCGCGGCTCAGCAGCTGCTGTTGGCGGTGGGCCAGTTGCAGGCGCTTGGCGATAGCCACCAAATTATATTGATGGGGCACGAGCCAGAGCAGCCCCACAAGCCTCAGCTCTTCAGCGCTCCAGTTCGGATCAATGGCATGGCCCCATTGGCCAAGCCGTTGCAGCCAAGCCGAGCTTCTTGGTGGTAATGCCTTCCAGCCGCGCTGAATGAGCTCCAAACCTCTCCAGCTCTCCAGAAGTTCAACGGCTGAACGCCAGCAAGATTCTGAGAGGAGCAGCTCCAGTTCCATCCGCGAGCGGGAGGCCAGTGCTGGTGCGTCGTTAGTCCAGGGCCAGGCGGCCAGGGTGCTGTCCACCTGTGCCGTGGTTTCTGCCGCCAGTTCCAGCCCAAGCCTCGTTCCGTAGCGCACTCCCCGCAGCAACCGGCTGGGGTCGTCTTCAAGGCTGAGGGGATGCAGCAGCTTGAGCTGCCCTGCTTTCAAATCCGCTTCGCCAGCAAAGGGATCAAGCAACGGGTTCGAGCTCAATGGCAGTCGCTCGGCAATCGCATTGATGCTGAAGTCACGCCGCTTGAGGTCGTTCAGTAGATCCGCAGGCTTCACCTCAGGGTGAGCGCCAGGAAAGGCATAACGCTCCGATCTGGCTGAACTGAGGTCACAAAGCAATGGGCCTTCTGGGGTCTGCAAGTGGAGCTGTGCTGTTCCAAAGGCCTCAAAGCTTTGGCTTTGTTTCAGCTGAAATCCTCTTGGTAATTCGTGGTTTTCGATGAGTTCCAGCAGCTGGATGGCTGGCCAGCTCCAGCTGCCATCCCCTTCCACCACAAGATCTAAATCTTTGTCGGGGGTGCTTTTGCCCAGGAGTCGGTCGCGCACAGCACCCCCCACCACGCTGAGATGCAGACCATGGGCCATGGCAATGGTTGCCAGCCAGTCCATCCATTGCTCGGCAGCGGTGCTGGGGTGCACTACGGTTTGCCCGGCTTTCGCACGGCTGTGACATCACCTGCCCAGGGTGACGACTGGTTCAGCAAGTTCAAGCGTTGGCGCCTGGCCAAGGCGGTGCGATTGATCAAGGAACTGGAGATCTACCGAAATTTTGCTCCTGCTGATCGGATCAGGCAGTGGTTGATCGGCATTCAGCCGGGGATTGCCCCTTTGCGGCGCCGGCTGAGCCAATCCAAGGACTTTGTGCTGTTGATGCCTCCGGGTTGGCAGCTCACCGCTGCACAACGCAAGCGTCTGCAGCGGTTGCTTGCTCGCCGGCAAGCCCGCACGTGCGCCCAGGTAGTGAGTTGTGATGACTGGCTTCCGCTCGCCTCCGGCAAGCGGCTTTGGCGCCAGAAAGGTCAGCTCGACCCTCTCTTGGATCGCGTGACCGGTGAAGCGGAGGGTCCTTTGTGGATTCAACGCAACTTGCTGCAGGAACTGGGTGAGCCGCCCGAGCAGTTACAAGCTCGGCCTGCTTGGCGTGATCACCTTTTTGAGACCGTTGGAGCTGAAGCCTGGGCCCATGTGGCCTTGCCACTTGCGATCAGTCCACCTGTTGAGTTGCCTCCAGCCCAGGCCGCTCAGCCCAAGGGGAGCCCTTTGGTGAGCGTGTTGATTCCATCCGGCGGGTTTCACAAGCCCATGCATGGCCGCTCAACGATGTTGCTGCGCCATTCCCTCACCTGCCTGCTGCAGCGCAGTGACTATCGCGAACTCGAGATTGTTCTGATTGATGGCGGCGAGCTCAACGCAGCCGAGCTTGAGGAGTTTGAGAATTCGATTGGCTATGGCTTGGGCCCTGGTCGCTGGCGCCATGCGCGCAGTGACTTGCCTTACAGCTACAGCCAGCGCATCAACCAGGCGGCTGCTGCAGCTCGCGGCGAGTTTTTATTGCAACTCAACGACGACACAGAATTGCTGGAGCCAGGGGCTATCGGTTCCATGCTGGCCCATGCCCAGGAGACCAACATCGGTGTTGTAGGGGCGTTATTGCTCTACCCAGGTGGGCGCGTTCAACACGCTGGCGTTGCGGTCGATAATCTCGCCCCGCGTCACGCCTGGGTTGGTTGCTGGCCCAAGCGATTGCCGCCTGGCTTGCTTGCTGCTGCGCGTCAATTTCAGGCGGTCACCGCAGCTGTGAGTCTGTGCAGCGCTGAGTTATGGCAACAGCTGGGTGGTCTTCGCGATGACTTACCCATCAATTACGGCGATGTGGATTTCTGCTTGCGGGCGCGGCAGCGCGGCCATGCTGTGGTGCTGGATCCAGCCAGCCGCTGGACGCACTTCGAATCAGCCAGCCGGAGCACCGCTGGGATTCCGCCTGAATTGACGCGCTTTCGCGAGTTGTGGAGTGAAGAACTGGGTGGGCGCTGGTGCATTGACCCTTATGTGTCGCGTTGGCGCGAGCTGATGCTGCCGAAACGCTGATGGCTGCAAGGTTTTGGCTGTATTCCCACAACTTCACCCATAGCGGTGCTCCGTTAGTGCTGGCTGCCATTGCGCGCGAGCTGGCAGTTGCCGGTCTGCGTAAGCAGCTGCGAATCGTGAGCTGGGGCGGCTTGCATGATCAACGCCATTCCACGCTCCAGCATCAGTTGGCTGATGAGGGCATTCATTGCCAAGTTCTGAATCCAGATCAGTCCCCGCCCAAGATCAAGCCAGGGGACCGGCTGTTGCTCAATACGGTTGCCCTGCCCGATGCGGTCATGCGGCAAGCCTTGGTTTGGCTCTCTGCTGGCAAGTTGCAGCGACTGGATTGGTATGCCCATGAGAGTGATCCAAAGATTTGGCTCCAAAGCAATGACACACGCCGCTTGATTGTTGAGGCGCTGAGCTCAGGGCGACTGCAGATGCGTGTGCCGTCTTTCAGAGTGATGTTGGCGTATCAGAAATGGTTGGAGTTTGAGGGTGCTGAGCTTGATGTTCTGTGCCCTGCGATAAGCCCAACCTCCATGATTGAGGCTCGTCAGCCTATAGGTAAGGGCCATTTTAACAACTTGCGTTTGTTGTTGGTGGGTGCGGTTGGCTCTGGAAATAAGGGTCACCTATGGCTATTGCGACTTTTGGAGTCTGCGCTCAAAGAAATACCCAATGATGCAGTGGAGATGAGGGCAATTCGGCTTCAATTTGCAGGGCTTGAGACTGCAAACTACGCAGCTTTAACACGAGTTGTTATCAGGCAAGCTGAGGAGCTGCTTGGTGATCAATTTGCCTGGCATCCTGCATCCTCCAAAGAGCAAATCTTTCAAGATATGCAGCGATCAAATCTATTGGTCAATTGTTCTCTGAAGGAGGCTTTCTCGTGTGTTTGCTCTGAAGCAATGGCCTTGGGTTTGCCACTGATCAGGATTCAAAATGGTGGTTTTGAAGAGCAGTTGATGCCAGAGGAGACAGGTTTTGATTTGGGTTGCCCTTCACCTGAAATTAGTCCAGAACAGGTTCAGCTCATCAACCGCTTGAGGGATCCTCTGGCTTGTCCAGAATCCAAGCTTTTCAAGATGGCAACTGCTGCGAGAGCGCGGGGGCGACAGTTCGCTGCGATCAGCTACCAAGACTGGCTGTTGTGAATAGCCCTGCTTAGAGCCCCAGGCTCACCCTGAAGAACCAACGAGTTTTATCGGGTTCAAAGCGAAAGTCTTCCGTGCCGCCGCCAAAGTCCTGAGCGAGCGTCACACCCCAGGTTGCTCGGAGAGGAAGACGCTCAAAGGGCGCAACTGAAGCACCTGTGACAAAAGCAAAGTTATTGAATTCACTAAAGATGCTGAGTTTGGGCGATAAAACTATGGAGCCTGAGGCAATTGGACCCCAACAAAGAGGGTAAAAAACAGGATTCCCTTCTTGAGCAATTCCAGCATCAACAATGTTGCTGCAGCCAAATTGCAAGTAGGGGTTACGCCCAAGATAACCAGTGCCGATTCCGGCAGTTGCTGTTAGTAGTGGAAAGTTGCCCGCTTCTCGTCCCAGCCACCATCCTTTTGATGCCACCAAATAGATATCTCGACCGGTGTCGGTCATGTTGTCAAAGTGAACCAGCTGCTCTGCACCGATGGCGATGCCAATGGTTTCGCTTAAGGAATAGTCAAACCGGAATCCTGCCGAGATACCTTCGCCAATGCGCGTAACTCCCCCTGCAAACTCGTTTCCTTGATACAAGCTGCGGATACCCAGATTTGCGCCAAAGCTCCAATGTTCGCCGTGAAAGGGTTGCAGATAAAACTGGCCAACAGCATCGCCTCCATTCCAAGCCAAAAACTCGTCTTCTGCTGCACGGCGACTCCAGCCCCGTACGGAGCTGTCGAGGATGTAATCCGGTGTCCAGCGGAAGCCTGGAGGCACCAAAAAACCAATATCTGGTCCCACGCGTCCGTCGCTGAAGGCAATGGAGCGGTTCATGCTCTCCAGTGCTGGCGCCGGTGGCTTGGGTACTCGGGTGGGGACTGTGGTTGTCAGGTTGTAGTCCTCTGGTGTGACGGGCTCCCAAACCACGGCTCCCTGGGTGGTTGTGTGTTCAGGAATGTGCTCCCAGCGCACGGTGCCATCTCCAGCTGGTGGGTCCGAGTCCTTGCTGGCAAAAGGATCAATCCAGTTGGCGTTTGACGAATCACCGCTTTCTGCATTCTCCACACCAAGAGGAGTCCACAGCACCTCAGCACAAGCCGCTCCCCCGCTTAACAGCCCGACTGCTGCTATCCAACCGACAGGTTTCAACTGACTACCTGACTCTTATCGAGTAGAACCCAACCCGTCACAGGCTTGCCCTGCAGAGCAAGTCGCATTTTTAGATGTTCTAGCTGCAGGCGATTGGCTCCCCCAGGAGAGGCCAGGAGAAGCTGGTGGCTGCAGTCCCGGCTTTGCAAGAGATCAGTCGTGATCTTGAGTTCGCGATTGCCAATAGCCTGTTGCAAGGTGCGGCCAAACTGATCGAGTTGGCCGTTGGGAACAGTGCCAACGGGAATGAGGGCGATTGCTCCATCGCCGGGATTTGCGAGCGTGCCTGCTGCAAGCAGTTCGATCGGCTCAACCCAGCTGGAGGGATCCGCCACATTCAGCTGCTTGAGCAATGGGCATGGCAGCGCTTTTTTTAGCTCGCCTTTGGAGAACACCAAACCGCGGCGCCTATCCACCACCAAAGCGGCCCCGGCGCCAAGTACGAGACCACCGAGCACCCCAAGCGCGACAATCTTCTTTTTGTTGGGCGCCACCGGGTTATCCAACAAAGTCGGAGTCGAAATCAGCTCCCAGGGTTCGGTTTGGCGTGCTTTTTCTAGCTGCATTACTTGGAGTTGTCCTTCTAGTCCAGCCAAGGTCTTTTCATCACGCAGCGCTTTGGACATGAGCTCACGGTGTTTGAGGACCACATCTCGTGGTCGCGTTACAGAGGTCAGTTGAGCCTGAGCTGTATTGAGTTGTCCCTCAAGTAGGCCAATAGTCTGTTGGTTGATGTAGGCCGTTCTGGAACTAATCCGACGCTTTAACGCCTGAATGCTTTGGTCGTTGGGTTTTAGAAGAGCTAATTTTTCTTCAAGTTGCGACTGCAGTTGTTGAAGCTCGCCATAAAGCTCAATGTTGGCTTCAAATTGTGGCGCTACATAAACTGTATTTTCACCAGCTGCCCTTGCGGCTGCAAGCTGTTGCATCAAAGAATTGACCTTACTTTGAGCTGCACTGCGGCTGCTATCAATAGAACTTGGCCCCAATGTGGCTCCACCTGTGAGGGAATTTCCCTGTGCCATTTGTGACGACATCAGGCCGGTGGCAGATAAAGAGCCTGACCCCTCAAGCGGCAGACCATTGTCTAGTGCAAAAGCTTGCGCAGAACGCATGGATTTTGCAGACTCTTTTCTTAACTCTGAGATTTGTTTTTCTAAATAGCTAACGCTTTGGCTAATACCCCTTGTGCGGTCTCTGCCTGAATAATCCTGATAAGTTTTCGAGATTAAACGAATAACAGGGAGAATCAACTTCTTGTCGGTGTCTTGGTAGGAAATATTGAGAACAGATGTGCCCCTCTGTAGGTCAACTTTGACATTACCAACCCAGTCAGACAGACGGAAACCCTCAACATCAATACCTTGTTGTTGTTTTTGTTTCTTCACGAATTGGTAAACAGGCATCAGGACCGATGGACTTGTAAGGATTTTTACCTCTGTCTTAAGTGAGCTACGGCTTGTGCCTGTATTTCCTGTGAATTGGGAGAACAGTGAATTTGCCTGGAGTGCCTTGAAGAGGCCCCTTTGGCCGGAATCTTTGTCCTCTAAAACAATTTGAAATTGTCCTTCCCAGACTGGTTTCTGGCTCAGTGCGTTAAACCCACTGAGCAACACCATCGTTGCAGTGACTCCCGCAATAAGCTTGCTGTGGCGCCCAAGTGTGCGAGCAACTTCACGTAGATCAATCTCGTCATTATTAATACTTTGTGCAGGTTGTTGGAGCTTCTCGAGTGCAGGTGCTGGGATGCTGTTGGTCACTGGTTAATACCTCCTAAAAGTCCGTAGATTGAATAAAGGCCAAGAGCAGGCTCTGTGATTTCACCAATCACTTCTGTGGCTGCACTCAGTGGTGACTCTCGAGCCCGAATAACATCCCCCGCCATCAAGACTGGATTCTTGTAGTCGTCAGAGGGCGCGTTTCGATTATATCGAAACACGCGCCTGTCAACAGCTCCTTCTCGGTTAAAGCGTATAAATTCTATTGACCCATGCAAAATTTTCAGACCACCAGCCATGTCAATAGCTTGGATCAAGGTGCTGCCTTGAGGTAGTACTTTTCCCCCAGGCACTTTGACACGGCCACTGACAAAAACTTCTAAGAATTGTGGGCTAAGGTTTGTTTGGCCTGCCTCAAGAAGCTGCTCTCTCAGCACTTCGTCACTCCTGCTGATCTTGATGACATCACCATCAAGTAGGCGGATGTTTTGTGATTCATTTCCATCTGTAATTAGAGAGATAAAGTTGAGTTTGGTGCGGATGCGGCCCCCTCCGCTACTAATGGGTTGTGTGCGTGTAACTTCCACTTTCCCTAAATCCGAGTAAGGAGTGATTCCCTGGGCTGCCCTGATTGCATCGAAGACCGTTGGAAATTCGATGGCAATAGCTTCAGGATTCCCCCCAATACTTTTCCGGGCTGCGCGAATCGCAGAGCTTTCTTTTTGCTGCAGAGTGGTTTGCGTATCGAAGTTATTAGTAATTAATGAAGATGTTTGTGCCAGTTCTTCCTGAATTTGCTGGCTGCCGCTAAGTGTGTAATACCCAGGTCGGCGTACTTCTCCTCTGACGTAGATGCGAACTGGTCTGTATCCGACCGGCCTCACATACACGTCCGGTTGCAGCACAAAGGCGCTGAACTGTTGATTCAGGAAACTGCGGAGTTCCTCAATTGTGAGTCCCTCCACATAAAGAGCCCTGAGCCTTGGCAGATATATTGTGCCGTCGGGGCCGATGGTGAAGCGCCCGCTCAGTTCAGGCAGATCTAGCAGTTCGATTTGCAGGCTGTCGCCAGGACCAAGTATGTATGCGTCGTAGTTGACGCGTGCTCGCTGTTCGGCTGTTGGGGCTGCCAGCTTCATACCGTCCATCTGCTCTGAGAGGGGCTGAGCAAGAGCAGCTGTCGGAACTGCTGTAGCTAAGGCCAGAAGAGAAGATCGCCAAAAGCTTCGCGCCACGTATCCAAAATTGGAATGGTAAGACAGTATTTCTATTTCGGTAAATTTTTTTCAGCAGTGTCCAGGCTTCAGACTGACCGCCATGGTTCTGCTCGATCTGCTGCTGCCCGTGGCGGCAATGTTGTTTTTATTGCCGTTGAATCCACTCCTCAGCAGCCCCCCAGTAGTTGCATGGGTTATGGCGCAACTTTTTTTTGCGCCTGCTGAGCGGCGTTGGGCTGCTTGGCCGTTGCTTTTTGTGCTTTTGCTGTTCAGCCGTAGTTGGTGGTTGAACCAGATGCCCCATCCAGTCGCTGTACAGGATGGTGTGTTGCTTGTGGGAGCATTGCTGGCCGCGGCGTGTGTGTCCCCGCAGCGTTGGCAGGTTTTGCTGCGACTGCCTCTGTTGGTGCTGCCAGTGCTGTTGTTGCAAATGGGTACCAAGCCTTGGACTCCCAATCCGTTTGCAGGGGCTAATCAGGGGGGCTATCTGCTGGGGTTGATTTGGCTTCTGGCAATCGCCTGGTTCTGCCAGGCCAAGCAGCCTCAGTGGCAACGGCTTTTGGCAGGCGTGGCAACGACTCTGGCTGCAGTGATGGTCTGGCAGACAGGATCTCGCGCCGCATTTGTTGCAGCTGTTGTTTCAGCAGCACTGTTATGGATTCAGCAGGGCGTTGGCTTTGGCCAGATTTGTAAGCGCAGTTTATTGGTGCTTGCATTTGGTGTGGCTGCTGGAGGGGCGAAGCAGTTGCTTCGCCCCTCCAGCACAGGCATCCCAGGAATCGACCTCAGCTCCGATTCAGGTCGCCTGGCGATTGCTGAGTGCTATGGAGCGATTCCATTCAGCGGTAACAACCGGTTTCTCTACGGGATCGGTTTCGATCGTTCTGGTGAGTTTTGCTCTGATCCGATCCATGGGGGAGTGGCTGATCATGCCCACAACATCTATCTACAGATTTTTGCGAGCACAGGGGTATTAGGGGTGCTGGGGCTTGTCCTTCTGCTGGTTTTGCTGGTGCTGGCATGGCGCTCAGCTGCTGCTGAGATCGACTTATTCCCGCGAACGGCCGGGCAGTTGGTGCTGCTCTACACATTTATTCAGGGTTTCCTCGATCTTTCCCTTTTGCATTGGCCCGTGACGGTAGTGCTCTCAGGTGTTCTTTTGGGCATCCCATTGAGCTGGCACAGTGTCTATGCGGAGCGAGGCAAAATGAGTTTAGTCTCGAGATCGGAAAATTGAGACTCTTGTTGAGGCTTGTTTGGTTTGTCTATTGTCAAATTTTTCCGTTTGAATCTCCACAGGTTATTACCATTAGGAGCTATCGGTTTGTCTAATTCAGCCCCATCTATAATGCTCGTTGATCAACAGGATATACATAGTGCCACCTTAAGTAAGCTGCGCATTTTATTTTTTTCATTCCACTATCCGCCCGATCAGAGTGCCGGATCTTATCGCGCCAAAGAACTTGCTGAGGCCTTGCAAACGATTTCTAAGGATACAGAGATCAGAATTTTCTGCAGCCAACCTAGAAGATATGGCGTCAAGTTTAATATCCAGCAAAAAAATGATTTTTCCGCGGATAAAAATTTGAAAGTGGTCAGATTCTGGGCGCCATATTTTGGTAGAGGCCCGTTAGCTTCTGTAGCTTCATATGCTTTTTATTTTGCACAGGCAATCCCTGCTTCCATTCTTTATCGGCCTCAGATAGTTATTGGGACAAGTGCAAAACTTTTAACCTCATTAGTAGCTGCCATCGCTTCTAAAGCAAATGGTGCTAAATTATTTTTAGATATTCGAGATACATTTGCCGATAACTTCTTTTACTTTTATAGGTGGAACAAAAGGATACTTGCCCAAAGCCTGATACTTGGCATTGAAAATGTAGTGCTTAGGTGCGCGACTGCGATTAACATGGTCTCATTAGGCTTTAAGGAAGCTTTTTATGGTTGGGATAGATTGCTTTATAAATATGGGATTGAAGTGACTAATTTTCCAAATGGAATAACTCAGTCCTCTCGGGCAATCATATCCAGTGCAAGTCGATGCCGTCAAAAAAATGATAAAGCTAGCTCCTTGAATGATTTTTTTAAAGTTGCTTATTGCGGAAATTTGGGGGAAGGTCAAGACCTTTTTACGCTGTTTAAAAATCTGACGTGCGACCCTGAATCTGTTTCCAGGCTAATTTCTGAAAGAATATGCATTAATATATATGGTTCAGGATCTCAGCTTGAAAATTTAAGAGAATTGACTATTAGTTCTTCTATCTCGGGGTTGCTAGAAGTAAAAGGCATAATTCCTCGTGATGAAATGCCCATCGTGTACGGCGAATCAGATTGCTTGATGTTGCAACTTGGTGAATTTTCTTCGCTATCCATGGTTATACCTACAAAAGTATTTGAATATTGTGCGACAAATAAGCCAATTATTTATGGTGCCTCTGGTTTTACCGAAAAGTTCATTTCAAATATAAGTGGTGCGATCCCATTTTCTCAGAATAATCCTGCTTCTTTTGTGGATTCCTTAATCCGATCCAAATCTGCAGTTGTAGACGTTGTTGAGCGAGATAATTTTCTAGATAGTTTCAATTCTAGCTTGATTCTTAAAAAATATTCTCGTTCCATCATGACTGCCGCAGGCTTCAGTCACCGAATTAAGCCAACAACTATTCCTGGCTCCTTCTCAAGCATCGAATCTGGTTCTCAATGCAAGATTAATAAAACTGTTGCATGACATTGCGTGCCCCTTGGTTGCGGGAGCGACTTCTGTTGCTGTCGCTGGCCTTATGGGACCTGGTTGTGGTGTGTGCCATGTACGGCTTTATCTATCGCTTTCGGCTTGGGCAAGCCCCTGGCGTCACCCTGGCTCTAACAATCTTGGTGCTGTTCTGGCTTGGTGGTTCCTATCTGTTGGGGCGCTACACCCAGCGGCGGCGAGGCTGGGCGAGTTGGCAGCCCACTGCTCAGCTGGCTCTGCTGGTTTTGGCCATTTTTGTGGCGCAGGCTTGGTTGGTTGGCATTGCTGACTCAGGCACTCGTCTGCGCAGTTTTTTATTGCCTTTGCTTTGCGGGATTGCGGCTGGATCAGGGCTAGGCCATCAAGTCTTGGCCGCGTTTCGCCCCGAGTGGGAAGCTGTTGTGTTGCTGTGTACAACAGCTGAACGCCCCATCTTGAAGGCAGAATTAGCCACGCTACCTGCCAAAATACATCAGCAAATCACCTTTGTGGATGAAGACGAGGATCCGGGGGTGCTCACCCAATTTTCTCGGCGCAGCTTGATCGTTGCGATCAGTGATCAAGCACGGATTCCGGATGCTCATTTGGAACGCTTCATCACACTCAGGCCACTCGGAGTTCGAGTTGGTTCACTCGTGGACTGGGCTGAGCGCAGTCTGCAGCGCGTTCCACCCGAGTTGTTGAGTGAACGCTGGCTTCTGGCCGCCGACGGTTTCAGCTTGCAACCGGGCCGTTGGAGCTGGCGCGTTAAGCGATTTTTTGATGTTCTCGGCGCGATCAGTTTGCTGTTGATCACCAGCCCACTGGTGCTGATTGCTGGATTAGCGATTTGGCTGGAAGATCGTGGTCCCATCTTGTACAGCCAGATCCGTAGTGGTTTGTATGGTGATCCGGTGCGGATTTGGAAATTGCGCAGCATGCGCGTTGATGCTGAAGTCAACGGCATGCAGTGGGCTCAAATACAAGATCCACGCATCACCCGTTGTGGTGGATGGTTGCGGCGGCTGAGGATCGATGAGTTGCCCCAGCTTTGGGCTGTGTTGCGCGGTGATCTCAGTTTGATTGGCCCTCGCCCCGAGCGGCCCGAGCTTGAGCTGGAGTTGGAGCAGTCCATTCCTCACTACCGCGTGCGCCATTGGATTCGCCCGGGGCTGAGCGGTTGGGCGCAGGTCAACTATCCCTATGGCAACAGCGTGGCCGATAGCCGCATCAAGCTCAGCTACGACCTCTACTACCTCCGTAATGCCGGGATTTTGCTGGATTTGTTGATATTGGTGAAAACCATTCGCTTAGTGCTGCGCGCGCAGGGTGCTCAGCCGCAGCAATGAGCCAGCCCATGCGTTTGGCTGTGTTGATCACGCATCCAATTCAGTATTTCCGGCCGGTCTTTGCGGAATTAGCTCAGCAGCCCGGCTTGGAGCTGCGGGTGTTTTTTGGTTGTGACCATGGCCGGCGCACCAGCCTGGATCCTGACTTTGGTGTCAGCTTCGCCTGGGATGTTCCAGCCCATCAAGGCTTCCCCCATGCCTTCATCAGCCATGCTCCCTTGGAGCAGTTGAGTCGGCTGCAGCATGCGATTCCTTTGGCCTGGAAAGCGGCCCGCGCCATCAGCGCCTGGCAGCCCGATCATGTGCTGATCTTTGCCTACACCCCAATCTTCATCAGTGTGTCCACCCTGCTGCTGAGGATCCGGGGCCAATTGCTGTTGTTGCGGGCTGATGGCACCGATCGCGCCTTCCCGCGCACTTGGCTGAAGAGCTCAATCAAAGACCTCGTACTGCGTCTTTGGTATCGCCAGTTTTGCCATGTGTTCCCCATTGGCGCTGATTCCGACCGCCATTTCGAGCGATTGGGCGTTGCTCCTTCGCGGCGGCATCCGGTTCCCTACGCGGTGGATGTTGATTTTTTTGCCCAGCAGCGACAGCACTGGTCACCCCAGCGTTTGAGCTTGCGCCGCGAATTTGGTATTGGCACTGCTGACTTGGTGTTGTTGTGGAGCGCCAAGATGACGCCGGTCAAGGCTCCGTTTCTGCTGGTTGAGGCCTTGGCAGCCTTGCCAGCAGCTATTCGCCGACGCTTCTGGTTTGTCGCCATGGGGGATGGCCCTTTGCGCCAACCGTTTGAGGCTCAACTAAAAGGTTTGTTGCTAGGCCGCTGCCATTTCCTTGGCTTCTGCAATCAATCCGAGATTGGCCGTGGTTATGTGATGGCGGATGTCTTGGTGTTTCCTTCCATCCAAGGCGAAACGTGGGGTTTGGTGGTCAATGAAGCCCTGCAATTTGGGTTGGCTGTGATGGCAAGTGATCATCCAGGTTGTGTGGCTGATCTGTTGGCTTCAGAGAGAGCCATTCCTTCGGGTTCTGCTGTGTTCCCTAGTGGCGATTCCGACGCTTTTGCCAATGCTCTGCTGGCGTTTGCAGAGGCTCACCCGGAGGGTTTCAGCCCTCTGCCGAAAACTGATCTCCCCCATCCGCGCGATCTGGCCAGCACCATTCAGCACTGGGCTAGCCATTCGGCCAGCACCACATAACGCCAGTAGGGCGTAAAGCGGCCACTGAGGCGTAAGAGGATCCAACTCCCCCAGAAGCTGCGGCGAGACAGCTGCAAGGGTTGCTTCTGCAAAAGACTCCAGATCCGCTTGGGATTGAAACGTGGGTGCTGCAGTAGCCACGGCGCCAATGCCAAATTGAAGCCCCGTTTGGGTGCGTTCAGCACCGCATCCGGTAGTTGGTTTGTTGCCAATCTGCGCAGCAAGGTTTTTGGACCTTCAGCCCGGTGCAGTTCTGCAGGAATGCTGAGCGCTAAATCAACCAGTTCGGAATCTAGGAACGGCACCCGCAGTTCCAGCCCTTGGGCCATGGTCACCGCATCGCTGTCGCGCAGCAGGGTGTCGTGGAGATACCCGCGCAGTTCGAGTTCGCTGCATTGTGAGAGGCTCAGATCACTGGTTAAACCGCTGCTCCGGGTTTGTTCCAAGGCGTGGCGGCTTTGCGAGCTGACGCCATGCAGCTTCAGGCGGCGCGCTTGCAACTGGCCTTCGAGCGGCCCCGGATGCATGTGGCTGTAGCCGCCGAATAGCTCATCGGCTCCAAGGCCGGAAAAGGTCACCACCATCCCCTGATCACGCGCCGATTGCGTCACCAGATGGCTGTTGAAGCCATCAATGCTCGGTTGATCGATGGCTTCTAAAAAATCGTCGAAGCTCTCTTCCAGTTGCTTTGGCCCAATGCTTAGGCGTTGATGGGTGAGCCCTAATGCTTGGGCTGTTTCGGCGGCAAGATCAGTTTCATCAACCGCTCCGGGTAAACCTTCAAATCCCACCGAGGCCGAGTGGATGGCACCTTGCTGTTGGCGGCGTAATTCAGCGGCCAGCAAGCCTGAATCAAGTCCTCCACTAAGAAAAAGGCCAACGGGGCGATCACCAATGCTTTGGCGTTGCACTGCTTCTTGCAGCGCGAGCCGGGTTTGCTCTGTGGCCCTGGAGAGGTTGAGATCGCTTCGTTGCGCTGGTGGTTGCTGAGGGCTGAAGCGTTGCAGTCGCCAGGATCCCCCCAATTGGCAGCTGGCCCAGTGCCCAGCTGGGAATACCTGCACGCCATCAACGATGGTGTTGGGTGCAGCTACAGAACCCCAGAGCAGGTAGCTCTCGATGGCTTTGGGGTTGAGGGCCTCTTTGCTGCAACAACCACTAGCCATCAAGGCGCTGAGTTCTGAAGCAAAGGCCAGCCCTTGGGGTTCTCGTTTCCAAAGCAACGGTTTCACGCCGAAGCGATCGCGTGCCAGGGTTAAACGCTTATCGTGCGGTTCCCAGCAGGCCACGGCAAAGATCCCTTCCAGCCTGTGCCAGAGATCTTGCTTCCAATGGCGGAAGCCATGGAGCAGAACTTCGGTATCGCTCCCTGAGTAGAAGTTGTAGCCAGCGGCTTCCAGTTCGCGGCGGAGCTTGTGTTGGTTGTAGATCTCGCCGTTGAACACCAACACCGGGCCTTGATCGATGGCTTGCATCGGCTGATGCCCCAAGGGCGAAAGGTCCTGAATGGCCAAGCGGGTGTGCAGCAGCTTGAGGCCGCAGGGGTCATGAAATTCGCCCTGATCGTCAGGGCCCCGGCTTTTCAGCGCTTCGAGGGCTGCGGTTGTATCGAGTTGCTGGGACGCTCCCCAGGCTCCAAACAGGCCGCACATCGTTTAAACCCCGATGGCCTGGCAAAGAGTTTGCTCAAAACGCTCCCGTCCGAAATGTTCCAGCGCCCTTGTCCGTGCCAACTGTCCGCGCCACTTGATATCCGCAGAGTTCTCCAGCAGGTTGCTCAACAAGGATCTGAGTGCGGAGATCTCGTAGGGGATAAGCCAGCCGCATTCGCCATCGATGATGAAATCGGTTTGCCCGCCTTGATCACAGGCAATCGAGGCGCGACCCGCCAAGGCGGCTTCTAAATAAACGATGCCAAAGCCTTCGCCAGTGGCATCACCAGTGGGTTGGATTCCAAAGCGGCTTGGCATCACAAAGATGCTGCAGTTTGCAAAGGCTTCCCGGAGCTCTTGATCGTTCAGGTGGCCGCTGAATTGCACCTGGCTTGTTAAGCCAAGCCTTTCGACCTGGGCTTCGAGTTGCGGTCGCTGGTCGCCATCGCCAACGACTTGCCAATGAATGGCAGCGGGCAGTTGGGCGAGAGCCTGCAAGATGAGGTCATGGCCCTTGTAGTTCTCCTGGCTGCAGAGCCGCGCCACCGTTAAAAGCCGAAGCTGTTCGGGAATGGGAGTTGGTTGTTGTGCCGGATCAATCAGATCTGCCATGGGGTGCACCACAGCCGCTCTTTGTGGGGGGAAGCTCAGCTGATTCAAGGTGAACTGACTGCTGGCAATGAGTTGCTGACAGCGTTGAAGATCTCCAGCGTGCTTGCGGCCGGCTGCGCCCCAGACCTCGAGACCGTGCAGCCAGCAGCTCAGCTGTTGAGGCTTGAGCCAGAGAGTGGGTTTGAGCAGCAACACATGCATGCTCAGCACCTGTTGGGCGCTTGGCAGCCACCACACCAGTTGCAACACAAACGCGCAGCGACCCAACCAGCGTCCCAAAGCTCCGGGCCCCAGCCTGCGCGTGCTGATCACTTGGACGCGATGGCCTTGTTGCTTCAATGAGTCGCGAACCTGCAGGCTGAGCCGCTCAATACCGCCTCGGCGACGAAGATCAAAGCAAAGCAGCAGGATCATCAGAGGCTGAGTAGTAGCTCGTTGTAGTGCCTGAGCGAGCGCTCAAATCCGAAGTGCTCTCCATACACCCGCTTGGCACGCTCCCCCATGGCTGCCACCTCCTCTGGGTGCTTGCTGAGGTATTGCAGCTGCTGTGCCAAGAGCTCGCTGCCACCGGGTGCAACCACGATGCCGATTTTCTCGCGCTGCACAAGTTCTGCTAGATCGCAGTTGGGGCCAGCAATCAACACCAATCCACGGCCACTGGCCAAGATGCCGTAGAGCTTGCAGGGAGCCAGGGTGTGTTCCGCACCTGGTATGAGGCTGATGCAGGCCAGATCACAGGCAGCCAAAGTTTCCGGCAGACCTGGCCGAGGCTGATATGGCAATAGCAGCACATTGCTGAGGTTTGATTGCTGAATCTCTTGCTGCTTGGCGCCACCGCCAATAAAGACGAACTGGATGGTTGAGTTGTTGTGAAGCTCAGCTGCAGCACCAATCAGCGTTTTGATGTCATGGAGACGACCAAAATTGCCTGAGTACTGCACTGTGAAGCGGCTTTGAAAGCTGTACTTGATTGCAAACGGATTCGTCGCACGTGGCGATGTTGAGCCCTGTTCAATGGCCCAGTTGTGGATCACTTTCAGGGGCAACCGATGGGAACTGTCCTGTTGCAACTGTTTGGCCATCGCTTGATTGAGCACCACGGTGGCTGCTGAATGGCGGCAGACACCTTGCATCAAAGCAGTCCAGATCTGAGTGCTGAATCCTTGGGCTGGGAGAACCCCGCTCAGGACAGCTGAGCAAGGGAAAAGGTCCTGAAACAGGAAGAGGTATCGCAGCCCCCGAAAAATCTTCAGGAGCGGCCCAATCAAACCAATGAAAGGCGGATTGGAAACGATGAACACCAGGTCATTTCGATGGGCTCTGAAGCTGCACCACAGGAAGCAGGAACAGAGAAATAGCAAGCCAGCCAAAGTTTTTCCCGTCACGCTCTTGGTGGCATAGGCTGCTTTCTGCTGCTGTCCAAGGCGGACTACGCGGAGGCGGTTGGATTTATGGTCAATTGGAAGAGCCGATGTAGCTGTCAGCACAGTGATGTTCCAGCCAAGTTCTGCAAGGCCGAGGCTGAGATCGTGCATGAGTTGAGCCGTTGCACCACTGTTGGGTTGGTAGTGCTCACTGACTAAGACCAATCGCCTTGATGTCATAACGCCAAACCTCGTTTCTGGCGTTTCTTTTCAATCACTTTGACCATTGTGATGAGGTCATATCCGGCAATTAACACTGCAAACAGCAGTCCCTGCCAGCCCTCTAGAAATCCTCCTTGCAAGATATATTTCTGAGTGAATCGAAAGATGGGTCTTAAGGGCCACGCCTTGGCCATCACAAGGCGCAATTGTTTCCAGCGTTGAGTACTTAAGGCTTGAACCCCCCCTCCGGTTAGTACAGCTTCGATTCGGTCGGCTTCCCAATCGGCGTAGCGCCTGTGGCGTTCGAGCCAATCATCAATGCCCTTGCTGAAGGCGTAATGCTCATAAGGTTCTGTAATGCGGCCGATGCTGCCATCCGCAGAAAAACTCTCCCAGACACCGCCTTCAAAGTGCAAGATGCCTTTTTTCAATAATCGTGGATGCCAGTTGGGATACCCCTGGGTGTACTTCAGCCAACGCCCTAAAAACCAATAGCGAGGGGTCAGTTCGTAGCCATCCGCAGCTGCTGGGTGTTGGATGGCTTGTTGAATGCCTTGTTGGCACCGGCTGGTGATCTCTTCATCAGCATCGAGGAATAGCACCCACTTGCTTTGCAACTGTCCATGAGTCAGAGCCCAGTTCCGCTGCTCCGTGATTAAAAATCGTCCCCGTTGACGGTGCTCAATGACGCGTGCACCGCACCTCACGGCAATCTCTTGGCTGCCATCAGTGCTCCCTGAATCAAGCACTAACACCTCATTGCACCAGGCCAACGAGTCAAGGGCACGAGGAAGGTTCTCAGCTTCATTAAGGCAGAGAACAACACCGGCAATTGTTGGTGATGATGCTTGTTTCACCGTTGGCGGGATTCCAGTATCTGGTGGTAGATAGCCACGGCTTGTTTAGCCACGGTCTCCGAGCTGTAGCGCTGAGCTGCCCACTGAGCACAATTTTTACCTGCCCGTTGAGGATTTTTGAGCCAGTTGGCCAACCAATCGGCCCAAGCTCCTGCTTGACGAGGCAAGACGGCCCCAAAGTTGGCAGGGGCTCCATTGAGGAGATCACCTCCAACCCCAGTTTTGTCGCTGACAGCAACGGCGCAGCCGCATCCCAAGGCTTCAATGACCACATTGCCAAAGTTTTCATGACGACTTGGCAGTAAGAGAAGATCAGCGGCGTTGTAGACAGCATTTAGGTCAGGTGCTGGGATGCTCTCCAGTTGAATCAGCCGATCTTGAAGGCCTTGGTCTTTAAGAAAATTTATGAACTTCTTGCCAGTACCATCGTCGTCACTGCCAACCATCAATAGCTTCCAGTCATATTGGTTGAGCTGCTGTAGTGCGGGGATCAGCAGATCTAAACCTTTTTTATGATGCTGTCGTCCGCAAATTAAAAGCAAGGGAATATCTGGATCGATTCTGTTATTGTCTCGCCAATGCAAGCCTAAACTTGAATCAAAATTTAGGTGTTCTAGATCAATAGGGTTAGGCAGCTGGAAGCAGGGTGCCTTGAGCCTAAGGCCTTCAAGCTCTTTTTCTTCTTGGAAGCTAGTAACATGAAGGCCCGCGGCTTGCTGCAACCAATATCTCTCTTTGTAGAAGTAATATGGAATTTTTTTCCACCAGCTTCGTTGCCATGAATAGGGGCTTAGTGCCCCTCTGAGGCTATTAAGGACTGGTATTTCAAGTTGATGAGCTGCTTTTTGCAATGGAATGCCAAACGGTTGCCAGATCGCACTCAGATGGAATATATCTGCACCAGTTAAGATTTCTGGTAGTGCTGCCTCCAAGGCAGAAGAATAAATAAACTTTTTATAAGTGTCTTTGGGAAAGTAGATAACTTCAACTCCATTACGCATTACTGATTTCTCAATTGAATTCTCGGGAAGGTTTATCCCTGTATTGGTAGTAATTACTCGGATCTCATGGCCAGCCCTTCCTAGGGCTTCGCAAAGGCGGCTTACGCTAAGAACTGGCCCTCCATATTGCCATGCTGGTGCGTATACAGGGACAGCGTGAATAATGCGCATTGTTTAAATTAACGTCTTTCTTAGGGGGTAAAGCCCAATCATTAAAGCCAGTCCTATTACCATTGAGATACAAATTGCTGGTAAGTAGTTGATATCTGAGGACCAACATAAGTATGTTATACCTGCTGATGAAGCTATTAATAACGGCAATAATAGCTTACTGCTGAACTTTGTATAAAAGCTGAAGCAGTAAATCATAACTGGTATCCATGAGAAGGTTAATTTTGCGATTAGATAACCCGATAAGCCACTGAGTGGAATCATGAAGAAACCTATTATAGCTGCCAGTAAAGCAGCTCCATTTTGAGTCAATGTAAAGAATAAAATTTGCCTTTTAGCTAACAGAGGCGAATGCAATATTTGATTCGCAGAGTCTAATACAGAGCACATAATTAGAATTCGAGTTGGCTGTATTGACTGAATAAAACTTTTCCCGAAAAGGAGAGTAATTAACTTCTGATCAATTGTTAAGTATGCCAATAAAATTAGCAAGCCGCCGCACCAAATTAATCTCAGTGTTGGCTCTGTTTGATCAAGCACATCCGAATCCTTTGTTTGCCTCAACTTAATGAAAAGATTCGGCAGTATTGCAGCAGGCAAGATTGTGAAGGCCTGGACAATGAGCTGGCCAATTCTTAAATAGCCAACATCATCTAATCCAGCATCAAGTGCTACCGTACCCAAGAGGGGTAAAAAGACAAGAGCTGATATAGTATTTGTCATGTATAAGGGGAATCCGGCCATGATTAGTGATACTTTAGTTCCCAGATCTTTTGTAATGTCAAGATTAAGCGGCGGGGCATTTAAGAATGCAAGTTTTTTTGTAAGCCACCAGTTTTGCAATGCTGTTATTAGTGCATAGGCACTCATTGAACCTGCTAAACCAGCAATGACTGCACCTAGGTATGCCGCTATAAGTTTTATAGGAAGCAACACCCCTTGTCGTAGTGCATATAGTTTAGTTTGTCCCCATAACAAGAGTATTTGCCAACGTAAACTGGCAAAACTTTCGCATATGCAGGTAATAATGATTACACCGAAGCTAATTAGGATGAATTCTTTGCTTATTGGCACTAAGACGCCTCGGTTAATAAATAGCCAAATAGCAAAAGGAATTACAGCTATTAAAATAAAGACATTTAGGAGTTTCAGTGCCTGTAATGACTGGTTTTTAAGATAATCATCGCTCTGTGGTTTAGTGTCTACTAACTTACAGCTAAGTCCATAATCTAAACCCCCTTGGCTTGTGATTTCAAAAGTTTGAATTGTTGCGAGAAAGAGATTAAAGACACCAAGACCAGTAGGCCCAAGAGCTCTACTCAAAAGAAGATTAATTAAAAAACTAAATCCTCGCCCTAATGCCGATCCACTCAACAAATGGAGTGAAGCAGTCAACAGCCGTGGTTGTTTCAGATTTAAATCACGTATCAATCCAACATATGATAGACCGTAGTGCCTGCGACGTGAAGGATCTGCGTATTGCTCTGGATGGCTGCTATCCAAGCTTTTGGGACACTGATCTTGTCATGAGAACTGTGCGGTCATTTTGTTCGCCGCAAAAAGTCCCCCTCCTTAGCCAATGCGACTTGTTAATAAGAGGTCCGTTCCATAATGGTAATAAAAAGCGTCGAGTCCGAAATAAGTTATTAAGGGCAATGGACTTTATTAATCCAATGTATAAGTCACCCCTTACATTACATGTAAGCTCGGAAAACCATACTCTTATCAACTATCAATCTTTTCATAGTTCAAACTGTCTTTATGGAATAGGTCACGAGATTATTAAAGATAAAAATTATTTGAGAATTCCTCATTGGCTAAATTACGTAGATTTTGCCAACAATGGGATCTTCGGCCCATCACATTGGCCTCGTCTCGGACGACCCATTCAGAAGGCTGAAGTCTCTTCTCCCATATATTGGAACCGTACTGCAAAACCTAGTGCGGTTTTCATAGTTTCTAATATGACAAATGAACGTCAAGCATTAGCAGATTCCTTATCAAAAGTATTACCTATTGATGGCTTCGGCAAGTATTACAATCCAACTATTTCATCACATTCAAGTTCAGGATTTTTGAAGAGAAACTTACTGAAGAACTATCAATATTGTTTCTGTCCAGAGAACTCACTAGCTCCAGGCTACTACACAGAAAAAATACCCGAATCATTTGTTTGTGGCGCAATACCTATTACATACTGTGATTCGTCTTTCGTTCATATTGATTTTTCGACCGATGCATTTATTAATCTCAATAAATTTATTAAAAATAATTTGCTTGAAGTGGATGATTTATGTAGCTATCTCGCAGACTCAGAAGTTCATGAAAGACTTATCAGCACTCCTCTTGCAGCCTTTAACTTGGATTCCAAGATTGACCAGTTGCGTTCATTTATTTCTTTAATTATAAGCCAGGCGCTCGATTAATAGTGCCTCTCGCTAGTTATTAACGTCTGTGGAGCTGTTCCTGAAGACAAATATGCTGCCCATACTCCACATTTGACTAGATGAACACTTCCTTAAAAGATACGGCAAAAACTGTAAGATATTTCTTTTGCATAAAAGTGGTCTCTGTACTTCCCGGTCCAATATAAAATCATATTTTTTGGCGTATGTCACTAGTATATCTTTGGCTTTATTTATATTGATAATATACTGGTGTTTAAATCCTTCAGGCTTCTTAAGTAATGCAAGGCTATGCGCATTAAGCTCATGCCCGAACAGCATCCTAAGTCTATCCAAGAAAAATAGTTCATTAGGCAAGCTTACAATAATATACTTTGAAGAGCTTTTAATGGCAAGTTCGAATAAATCTGTAAATTCTCTAGTATGCTCTAATACATCAAGCAGAAAAATTACATCCCATGGGCCGCCATCTTCTATTATGTTTGGTATCATCTGAGGTTTAACATATTCAATTCGTGGATTTTCCGTTTTCTGTTCATATATACAAGCATCACTGATATCTAGCCCCTTGTAAATTACTCCCTCTCCAAATATGTTGCCAGCCACACCATCACCACATCCAATATCAAGTAGACTAGAAAACTTTAAGTTGTTAGCAATATAAGTTGCGATCTTTTCTGCCAAGCGCTCATCAGATCGCATTGGCATTAGGATTGTTTTGGGAGCCTTGTCGTTATTTATGTTAATGACAAACGAAGTGTCTTTTGACATCTTTTTTCTTATACCCTCTCTTTAGTTTGGAAATTCGAGACCCATCTTACTATAAAATGGATAGCTATGAATACTATGAAATACTTTGGCATTTCATACAGCCAAGTCCATGCTGTTTCACTTACTGACCTAAATGGCAGCCCTTGCAAGTATGTAGATGGTAGCAAAGTGAATAGCAAAACAAAAGTTGAACCATATAAATTGCAATTATTATACCAATATCTACCCATTAATCCATAAAGGAATCCTGCAACTATCCCACCAATCACAACACCACCATAGCCAAATCTTCGAAACAAATCACCTCCAGGAGATACGTGACCAAAATGTGTGTAGTAACCATTCACTAACCCACGTCCGGGACGATCGCTAATTTCGTTAGCTATTAAATGCCCATCATTTAGTTCAGGTTTTCCTAAATAAAAAGCTTTTGGGATCCAGATGTATTTGATATTTTCAAGACCTTCAAATCCTACTCTTGCTTTACTTAGTGATGAATCAGTGAATAACCAGCCATCAGCTTTTGCATAAATAGATTGCCAAAACTTGGCGTTCGATGATTCATCCTCACTATTCCCTGCTGTCTCAGCCATGAATGCTAATCGTCCTACAAAATCAAACCTGCTTATAGTGCTAAAACCTTCTCCCCGTGTATTACCTACAACATTAATAAAAAATACACCAAACACAATTATAAAAGCCAACATGATTTTGATAATACGAATTCGTACATTCGCGGTCCAAAGCCCACCCAACACTAATATTAGAGGCCAGATTACTAAGCCGCGTCCTCCGCTTAAACTTATTAATGCCAAACTTGAAGCAGTAGCTAATGACAAAAGTATTAACCAATATCTATATCGATTTAATTTAATTACTGCGAATGTTAGGAGTAATATGTAAATGTCTTTTAGTCTGACAAATGCAACAACTAAAGTATCAGGCCTCCAGACTCTACCTGCATATTGAAGATATGTCTCATAGCTTCTATCCATGACTCCAGTCGCGAAACCTATGAGGTTGTGCATGATGTAGGGGACCGAGAGCAATAAAACCAATATGAATATCTTTCTTTGTGTTTCAGCATTTATTTTCTTAGTCAATACATCGCTGCAAATGTTTTTGATTTTATTGCCTGCTTTTGAAATTACTTTCTTTGTTACAAGTACGTAGGCAGAAACCAGCATTAGGCTGAATATTGCATTTACCGTAATGGATTTATCCAGATGCTTCAGCATTATGTATAAATCAATATTTGCCTCTGTAATCTCTTTATTGGCAAATAGATTTCCAAAATCATTTAACTGTAGGAAAATTCCTGCTATAGCCCAGTGCCCTATCATATTTATTGCTATTACACTTAACGGTGGGAATGCTACAAGTTCTAGAAACCGTTTTTCAAACGATATAGTAAATAGTATTCCAAAGATTCCGAGCCAACAAAGTGCACTTCCTAGCATGGAAGTAGTGATGGTTAATGTCAATAAAAAACCTAATGAGCAGAAGACTGCTGCATATCTTGTATCTAATAATATAGTTAGTGGTGCAAATAGGTCATATATTCGGCCATTAGGTGATTTTTTATTTTCCATAACTTTTCATCCACCTCCTCTTTATTCTTACTGGAAACCACATGACAAATGCTAGAAATGTTTCAACTATACCTGAGCTTTCATGGATTCTTTGGAATCCGTCAAGTCTTTCACTCAAGTGCAACGTGTTTGTTTTTATTAAATTCCAAAGCTGGAATTGCATTATATGTGATGCATAAATTTTCTTACTTTTCATCGAAGCTAAGTCAGGATGATTCAACAAAATCTTGACGACTTCGGAGACCTCAACAAGCTCATGACCGCTTTTGCGATTTTTGACTGAAAGTTGTTCTTCATGTGTTCTAACTACAGCAATTGGCTTTCGATTTAAAAGAATCGGCCCCTTTTCTGTTGCTCTTATCAACCACTCCCAATCTGCTGCGTGCCGCCAATCTTCACGGAATGGTCCAGCATCGTTAAACAGCTGCTTACTAAACACCATCCCAGTGATGTTGCCATTGATGCTCCCATACTTTATTAGTAATGGTGTAGCATGCTTTGATTCTATTTTTCTACTTGCTAAGCTTATTTCGTCATGATGTAGTACCGATGAATTTTCACGCATACTTCCATCTGCGTTGATTGATAGAAAGCTTGATAATATTAAGCCCACATCTTCCTTTCGACTTGTAATTTCCGTAATACTTCTCACAGCATCTGGTAAAAGTAAATCGTCGCTACACAATAGTAGGAGCCAATTGGTGTAGGACCTCTCAATTGCATCATTGAGATTCCCAAATAGCCCTAGATTTTTTTCTCTTCTAATCCATTTCACCTGACATGCATCCTGTTGTTTGATCCATCCCATTATTTCCTCTCTTGCTTCAGCATCACCTCCATCATCTGCTATTAATAAATTCCAATCTAAAGTGTTTTGTCTCCCTATGCTTTGAAGAGCGCCTCTCAGCCATGGTGAATGTCCATATACCGGTAATATTATTGTTATTGACATTTTACTTTAACACGAGCCTTTCGTAATTTTTGATTGACCTGTAAGCGTAGTCACCCCAGCTCAATTTTTGTTTAGCTATTTCTTTCGCTTCATTGCTCATAGCTTTTTGTTTTAATGAATTAAATTTTAGAAGCTGCAAACAATAGCTGATGCTCCTGGGACTATTTATTGGTATGACAAAGCCTGCAGGAAATTCTTTGATATTTCCTTCATGTTGGATGGGCCTTTTGTTTGATAGCCACAATAAGTCCTCTCCTCCTGTATTAGTCGAACATATGAGAGGTAGGCCTGCAGCAAGTGCTTGCATTTGAACCATTGCCATGCCCTCTTCGATGGAGGGCAGAACAAAACAACTACCCAATGAGTAATATTTTCTAAGCATATTCTGCTTAATGTGACCAGTTTTTATAACACAATCAGGAGCATTCTCCAGGAAGTGCCGCGTCTCTGTTGTCTGTCCTCCAATTAATATTAACTGAGAATCTTGAATTTCAGCTAATAAAAATCCGTTCACTAGGTCTTGTATTCCCTTTCTAACTGATAAGGAGCCTGCAAATATGACATTAAATGATTTTAACAACTTAATTTGATTGGACTCGAAAGCTTGTACATTTACACCTAGTGGATTTCGATAGATTTTATCTGAGGGGAAGTCGTACTTCTTGAACGATTCCTCAACAAAAAGACTTGGAACTGCTACGCAAGAACACATATTATATTCTCTAATCTCCATGCTGACTATTTTTTTGTGAGTTTCTTCCCACTTCTTCCCGATTCGCTTGTATTCATTCCTCAGCAGAATGCATTGTTCAGTGATATGTGCGGATGAACGTTCTAATACTGTTGGTACTCCGTTTTTAATTGCCCAAATAAGACTGTCTTCAGACCATTGTGACCAACCGTGAATTAGCTCGCTCCCTTCTAGATAACTAGCTGCTCGGATTGAAAACCATTTGTGTACAAACCATTGGCATTTCATCATGAGTCTTTCACCGCCAATCTTATAAATTAGCTTTACAAGATAAAAAGTAAATGGAAGGCTGCATATCTTATCTTCAGGTATGCCCCACTTTTTTACAAACCAGCAAGGGTAGTTTGTGATTATTCTATGCAGGTGATTATTATCATATAAACCTTTAGCCAAATCAAAGGCATGCCATCTACCACCTACAACTATCGTGATTTTCATGGCTTAGCCCAACTTAGAATGTGATCTAATCTCGACGCATATGTATTCTCGTTAATTCGTATCTGTGCAAGGCCTTTCATTCTTAATTCAATTTGCAAGCTTTCATTCTGTACTATCTCGCTAACATTTTCTCTGAGCTGGCTTGTGTTAGCAAAAAATCCGATATCTGGATAGTTCTTTAATAGCTTTCTATGTTCTATAGTGTCCTGGTAAATGCCACAGCCTCCAATAGCACCTATTTCATATGATCTGTCAGTCGACAGGTCTCCATTTGCTTCACGAACCAACCCAAGCACTACTTTTGCTGAGTTAATTACTTGACAATAACTATCACCAATAACTGCTTTATGCTTCTTCCAGCCGTCAACCGGTACCTTCTCCCAATCGTTACCGTATATATGTCTCTGAATATTTGGGATATTATTTAAGGAATTCAGCCAGGTTAATCTTTCCCTTGCTCCTGTTCCTACGAAAACAACATCACAGTTAATTTTTGACTTCACTGGGTAGTGCAATTCGGGATCATATGCAAATGGTAACCATGATGCACTTCGTGCGCCATTATCCAAAAGCCTCTCGATAAGCTTTGTTTTTGTTGAGAAGATATGATCATAATTTGGAATATTATTCAAGAATAGCCTCCTCTTGTGGATCCTATTCCATGGATCATCTGTCAAGTAATTCACTATGGTTCCCCCTCTTTTTTCAACCTCTTTAAATATGTATTTAGCTAACGGTAAAATTCCAGTAACTATAACTAAATCTGGATTTATTTCTTTCAGATCTTCTTTGAGTTTTTCTTGAAAGCCAAACCATTCCATGCTCCTTTTATCTGCTAGGCGGTAGAAAATTTTTCCCTGTATCGAATTCATACTTGGCGAGAAATGCCTATCGGGTGATGTATAGATAACAAAAACCTCCCATTCTCTACTGATACTGGATTTACCCATGCCTTTCAATAGTTTTGAGCCCAGCGCCTCTACCTTGCTTGTATCACCAATTAACAATAAACGCCGCATCATTAGCTATTAAAATAGTATTTTTTATACCATTCTGAAAACTTTCTAATGCCATTTTCAATTGTGGTTGTTGGCTGATAGTCAACCCAACGGAATAGTGCATCTGTATCCGCTGATGTTTCTTCAACATCTCCAGCTTGCATTGGCTCGAAATGTTTTACAGCTGGTATACCAAGCTCCTGCTCTAATATATCAATAAACCTTAAAAGCTCAACAGGCTTACTATTGCCAATATTAAAAATCATACTGGGTGCCCAACTTGTTGAGGCATCAGGATCGCTTCTTTTAAAGTCTACGTTAGATTTTGCAGGTTTTTTTACGACTCTTGCGATGCCTTCTACAACATCATCAATGTATGTAAAATCTCTCTTCATTTTCCCATTATTAAACACCCGAATTGGCTCCCTGTTCAAAATTGCTTTCGCAAACAGCATAGGTGCCATGTCTGGTCTACCCCATGGTCCATAGACTGTAAAAAACCTCAGGCCAGTACAAGGTAATCCATATAAATGACTATAACTGTGTGCCATTAGTTCATTCGATTTTTTTGTTGCGGCGTAGAGGCTTACTGGGTGATTTACCCCTTGTGTTTCTGTGAATGGTGTATTTGTATTTCCACCATAAACTGAACTACTAGATGCATAGACTAGATGTTCAATCTTCCATTTTCTTGCAACTTCTAAAATATTGCCAAACCCTACTAAATTACTTTTAAGATACTCCTCAGGATTGTCAATTGAATATCTTACTCCTGCTTGTGCTGCAAGATGTATAATTTTATGTGGATTTGTCGTAGCAAATATTTTACTTAAACCTTCGCTATCACATATGTCCTGGTTGAAAAACTTCCAATTTTGCCCATTTAGCGATTTTAAGCGAGCTTTTTTGAGGCTGACGTCATAGTATTGATTCATATTATCAATGCCAACTACGTTATATCCCTGTTTGACCAGCTTGATTGATACTGAGGCACCAATAAATCCTGCTGCACCTGTAACTATAATAGTTTTTTTCACTATGAGATCTTCATCCTCTCCTCGAAGTCAGTGATCGTCAACTTTATTCCTTCATCTATTCCAACGACTGGATTCCAATCTAGCAACTCCTTTGCTTTTGTAATTACCGGTTGTCTTTGAAGTGGATCATCATTTGGTAAATCTCTATATTCGTATCTGACTTCTTTATTTGTATGAGTTTTGATGATTGAAGAAAGTTCTTTAATTGTTATCTCATTCGGATTGCCAAGATTTATAGGGCCTTTTTCATTGCTTTCCATCAAAAGCATCAATCCACTTACCAGATCACTGACATAACAGAATGATCTGGTTTGTGAGCCATCTCCATATATCGTTATTGGCATTTCCTTTAATGCTTGGACGATGAAATTACTTACAACGCGACCATCATTTTCCAACATCCTTGGACCGTATGTATTGAAGATTCGTGCCACTCGTATTTCTGTACCATGCATACGGTTATAGTCAAAGCATAGTGTTTCCGCAATTCTCTTACCTTCATCATAGCAGCTTCTGATGCCTATTGTATTTACACTACCTCTATAAGATTCTGGCTGTGGGTGAATCTCGGGATCTCCATATACTTCACTTGTGCTCGCTAATAGTAATCTGCATCCAACTCTTCTTGCCAATCCAAGCATATTGTATGTTCCCAAGAAACTTGTTTTGGCAGTTTTAATCGGGTTATATTGATAATGAACTGGTGATGCAGGACAAGCTAAATGCCATATTCTGTCAACTTCTAATCTTATTGGTTCAGTTACATCATGCCTGATAAGTTCAAACCGTGGATTACCAATCCATTTTTGAATGTTCTCTTTTCTCCCTGTAAAATAGTTATCTAAGCACAATACTTCACCACCAGCATTCATCAACTTGTCTATGAGGTGCGAACCGACAAAACCCGCACCCCCTGTTACTAGATGTCTCAATTTCACTATCCTTCACCAAGTATCCATACATTCAAGCCTGATTTTCTGGCTAAATTGCTATCTACGATACATCTAGTATCAAATAACCATGCCGGTTTCCGCATCGATTCTGAGATCTCCATCCAATTTATCGTACTGTACTCTTTCCACTCTGTAATCAATATACACGCATCTGCATTATTGCATGCATCTTTTATTGATCCCGCAAATTCCCATTCGCCTAAATCATTTTTGAGTTTCTCTCCCAATTCAGCTCTAATCTGATCTATTTTAACCTTTGGATCGTGAATACTTAATATTGCGCCCTCTTCAATCAAGTCTTTCGCTATCCTAATTGCGGGGGATTCTCTCGTGTCATTAGTGTTTGCTTTGAACGCAAATCCTAGAATAGCTATTTTTTTTCCGGCAAGCGTGTTGAATAGTTTCTCTGTGATCAGCCTCGAAATTCTTCTCTGTTGCCATGTATTCAAGTCAATAACTTGCTCCCAGTATGTTGCTACTTCTTCCAAGCCAAAACTACGACAAAGATACACTAAATTCAGTATGTCTTTTTGAAAGCAACTTCCACCAAAGCCCGGACCGCTCTTAAGAAACTTCTCACCAATCCTATGGTCTCGTCCAACAGCTTCTGCTACTTCCCTGACATTAGCACCAGTTGATTCACATAGAGCTGCTATTGAATTAATTGATGATACCCTTTGAGCCAAAAGAGCATTAGCTGTTAATTTACTTAATTCACTACTCCAAAGATTCGTCTCCAGAATTTTGGCTGGCTCAACCCAACGTTCATATATTGATTTTAACTCTTCGATAGCATGTTCTTCTTCGCCACCTATGAGCACTCTGTCAGGATATTCCAGATCCTTTATCGCAGTACCTTCTGCTAGAAACTCAGGATTTGATAACACCGAAAAGCTCTTACCTCTCTCTTGTGTTGAATTTAGAATTGTTTTTATTGTTTCAGCTGTCCTTACAGGTAGTGTGCTTTTTTCTACGACAATTGTATGGCCCTTGGCATTTCTCGCTACCTGCCTAGCACAAGCCTCAATCCATCTTAGGTCAGATGCTTTTCCTGCTCCTATCCCCCGTTGTTTTGTTGGTGTATTTACCGACAAAAATACCATGTCAGCTTTTTCTATGCATCTGTCGACATCTGTACTGAAATTAAGATTTCTCCCCCTCGCTCTTGCCACTATTGTGTCAAGTCCTGGTTCGTATATAGGCAGCCTGGCTAGGTCAGGGTCATTCCAAGCTGCTATTCGCTCAGAATTAAGGTCCACTACGTGAACTTCTATATCTGGACATCTGTCGGCGATCACCGCCATGGTAGGGCCTCCGACGTAACCGGCGCCGATGCAGCAGATGGTCTTTACTGGCAATGTGAACTCCAATGAGTACTGTAGATTCTCGCGCAATTTGGGAAAATCATGACAAAATTTACCCTAGGTTCACTGAGACTGCTGTACTAAGTTTGTTTCAAGGCCTTTTCGCATAGCCTCACACTCAATTTAAAGCGTCCCCACTCGCCAATTATGATATCAATGACCTCAACGAAAACCGCACTGATTACCGGCATAACGGGACAAGATGGCAGTTATTTGGCTGAGTTTCTACTTGAGAAAGGCTACAAAGTTCATGGTATTAAGCGTAGATCAAGCAGCTTCAACACAGACCGAATAGATCACCTATACCAGGATCCGCATGTTGATGATCCTCGTCTAACGCTTCATTATGGTGATTTAACCGATAGCACCAACTTAATACGCATTATACAACTTGTTCAGCCTGATGAAATCTATAACTTAGGAGCCCAAAGTCATGTTGCAGTTAGCTTTGAAAGCCCAGAATATACAGCCAATTCTGACGCCTTAGGGACTTTACGTATTTTAGAAGCAGTACGAATACTTGGGCTTGTATC
The DNA here is from genome assembly GCF_014279855.1 of Synechococcus sp. Minos11. NCBI lineage: Bacteria > Bacillati > Cyanobacteriota > Cyanophyceae > Synechococcales > Synechococcaceae > Synechococcus > Synechococcus sp. Minos11. The sequence goes on from NZ_CP047953.1 coordinate 197,488, forward strand.
GAAAACAAGAATATACCAGGCTAGTACTAGTGAATTGTACGGACTTGTGCAAGAGATACCACAAACAGAACGCACTCCATTTTACCCCCGCAGTCCATATGGAGTCGCAAAGCTCTATGCATATTGGATAACTATTAATTACAGGGAAAGCTATGGGATGTATGCCTGCAACGGTATACTTTTTAATCATGAAAGCCCTCGAAGAGGCGAAACCTTCGTCACAAGAAAAATAACCCGTGGTTTAGCACGAATAGATGCCGGCCTTGATGATATATTGTTTTTAGGCAATCTTGATGCTCTCCGAGATTGGGGTCATGCTAGGGACTATGTTGAAATGCAATGGTTAATGTTGCAACAAGAATCACCGGAGGATTTTGTTATTGCTACAGGTCGACAAGAGACTGTAAGGCGCTTTGTTGAGCTTTCAGCAGCAGAACTCGGTTGGGGAACAATTCTCTGGCAAGGTTCTGCTTTACATGAAGTCGGTTATAGATCTGATACTGGTAACCCCGTCATTCGAATTGACCCAAGATATTTTAGACCTGCAGAAGTAGAAACTCTTCTTGGTGACCCAGCCAATGCAAAGGCAAAACTAGGTTGGATACCTACAACAACTCTAGAAGATCTTGTTTCTGAAATGGTTGCTGTAGATAAGGAAGAAGCTCAAAAAGAAGCATTTCTGCGCGATCAAGGCTTCAATGTTATAGGAGCTCGCGAATGAATCTTATAAATTTCCAGGATACTTTTGCTGTTTTTGGTGCTACAGGAATGGCTGGGAGTGCAATTTCTAGGGCACTAGTCAGTAGAGGATATTCAAATCTTCTCCTCCCGTCCCGCAACGACCTTGATCTTCTTGACAACAAAGCTGTTGATATCTGGATGGATCTTCATTCCCCAGATGTTTTGATTCTAGCTGCTGCCAAAGTTGGTGGAATACATGCTAATACTACTTTTCCGGCAGACTTTCTCCTGGAGAATTTAAAGATTCAGACAAATGTTATTGAATCTGCATGGCGACATGGTGTTCGTCGTCTATTATTTCTTGGTAGTAGTTGTATATATCCTAAGTTTGCCGCTCAGCCTATTACTGAAGACTCTTTACTGACAGGCCCATTGGAGACAACAAATGAGTTTTATGCAATTGCTAAAATTGCAGGATTGAAGCTGTGTGCATCACTCCGAAAGCAGTACAACTTTGACGCTATCAGTTTAATGCCTACTAATTTGTACGGTCCTGGTGATAATTATCATGCGTTGAATAGTCATGTTCTTCCAGCCCTTGTTCGTAAGTTTGTTGTGGCTTCTAATGTTGGTTCCCCTTTTGTTGAATGTTGGGGTACTGGTTCACCCCGCCGAGAGTTTATGCATGTTGATGATTTAGGCAGCGCGTCTGTTTTTGTACTTGAGAATTGGGACCCAAACGCCCTGAATTCTCCTTTAGATACCCATGGGAATCCGCTTCTTCATTTAAACGTTGGTACTGGAAATGACATTACCATTACTGAACTCGTAAACCTGATAGCTCACAAAACTGGTTTTACTGGTCAAATCAAGTGGAATACCAGTTATCCTGATGGCACTCCACAAAAGCTTCTTGATATCTCGTCACTTTCGCAACTCGGTTGGACACCACTAGTCGATCTCTCAACTGGCTTAGATTCAACAATCAAAGATTTCTCAGAAATGTATGCATCCATGAATTCGTGATCTATTAGTTTTTTATATATTTATTATCCCTTTTGACTCGGTCTGTTGATGTTCGCTACTCAACCTGATTTCACCAACAACTTCTTCTTTCTATTGCCTAGGCTCTGGAAGCAGTTGAGGAATATTAGGCGACGTCAACTTTTTTTCCTTCTTCTAGTGATGCTTAGTAGCAGTATCGCTGAAATGGCCTCCGTTGCCTCTATCATTCCTTTTCTCTCCCTATTGGGCGACTCAGATCAACAATCAAGTCCAGCTTTAGTTACGCTATTCTTTGATTTTTTTGGAACTTCCTATTCATCCGAGTTGCTATTTCCACTTGCATTGTCCTTTAGTACTATTGCAGTCATTGCGGCTTGGCTTCGTTTATTTAACCTTAGACTTAATGCCCGTTTAGCAGCTCTGATTGGCTCTGACCTCAGTTCCGCTTCTTATAAGCAAGCTCTTTACCAGCCTTATTCTTTTCATATCTCCGTCAATAGTAGTACAACTATTGATTCCATCACAACACAGGTAAACATTTCCGTTGTATTACTCAACCAACTTCTTGCTTTTTTCTCCTCTTCACTTATTTCTTTCTCCATTGGATTTGCTTTATTTTCAATTGACCCCGGTCTTTTTTTCAGCGCTATTACTGCTTTTTCTCTTGCATATGTTTTTATTGCCTTACGCACTCGAAAAAGCCTCTCGCATAAGGGTAAATTGCTTACACTCTCAAGTAGAAAGCAGTTAAAAGCCCTTCAGGAGGGGTTTGGCAGCATTCGGGACATTTTACTTGATAATACTCAGGCTCTTTATGTTTCAATATTTCAAGACGCAGATATGAAGATGCGGCTATCCAACGCATCTATTTCATTTATATCAGCCTCACCTAGGTACATTCTTGAGGCTATAGGTATTCTATTTATTGCATTTTTTGCAACTGCGATTTCTTCTTCGCAGTCCTTATCAGGTACTTCTGCACTTCTTCCATTGATGGGTGCTTTTGCACTTGGATCTCAGAAACTTTTGCCAGCTCTTCAACAAGTTTTTAGTACCTGGGCCAGCCTTCAAAGTAGAGCACCTGCCTTGGCTTCTGTTTTATGGCTTCTTGAGCAACCGAGTAATTTCTCTTCCCATCATCATCATAAGATTAGATCAGAAATACAGGCACCAAAAACTATTGAATTTCACAATATTAGTTACAGATATCCAGGAACCGATCAACATATTCTTAGCGGTATCAATCTAAAAATACAACCCGGTGAAAAAATTGGAGTCTTCGGCAAAACTGGCAGCGGCAAAAGTACGTTGGCAGATATTTTTATGGGTTTGCTTCAGCCTACTTCTGGCAAATTACTTGTGAATGGTGATGATATATTTGACTCTTCTGACTCTAGTTCTCTTCTCTCTTGGCGTTCTCAAATTGCTCACGTTCCACAGACTATTTACCTTTCTGACTCATCTTTTCTTGAAAATATAGCCTTCGGTATCTCATCCGAAACTATCGATATTCCAAAAGTTATTACCTCCGCACAGCAAGCTCAGCTTGATTCATATATCCAGTCTACTACCTCTAAATATGACACCACAATTGGTGAAAGAGGTGTTCGTCTCAGTGGAGGCCAACGTCAACGCCTTGGTATTGCCCGTGCCTTGTACAAGCATCTTCCTGTCTTAATCCTAGATGAAGCAACAAGCGCTCTAGATGTAGTTACAGAGTCTCTTGTAATGAATGCTGTCGATAGTCTTAGCAGTAATATTACAATTTTTATCATCGCCCACAGGCTTTCTACGCTCGAGTTGTGCGACCGAGTCGTTTATCTTAAAGATGGAGTCATTCACCGTGTAGGTCCTCCCTCTAGTATTCTCTCTCAATTTCATGACTATGCCTGATATTTGTTTCCCCCCCCTTTTGTTGTAATATGTTAGGATTCCTCCACTTTGAGAGGTTTTCTTGATTAAACTATCAGCTGATTGGCAATTTAATGTTCTTGGTGTCAGTAATTATTTGTCCAATTCTCATCCTTTGCGTTTCTACTTTAACTTTATCAAGGAACAAAGTCACAAGTTTGATGGCGATATTGTTGAGTCCGGTGTTTTTCAAGGGCATTCATTAATAGCAACTGCTCAAATTCTTAAGTCAATTAATTCCACGAAGACAGTCTATGGTTATGACACGTTTTGTGGATTTCCTCCTGTTTACAATCTAAAGGATGATCCCAAGTACTTCCATGATTTGTTTAAAGACGAGCAAATTACATCCAAGCATCTCTCAGATGTTACGACAAACCTCAGATGGCGTGAACTATTATCAGAGTCTACTTTAAACGCCTCAACCATCTCTTCTTCTGGTAATTTTTCCGCTACCTCCCGTTCTTGTATTGAGCGCAAGCTATCAATTTTAGGCCTAGATAATGTTGTTTTAGTTGAAGGCTCTTTCAAGGACACTATGGCTGCCTCACAGCATTCTGGCCCTTCAAACGTTTGTGCCGCACTTGTGGATTGCGATTTATATGATAGTCACATTGCGACATTTGAATTTTTGTGGCCCAAGCTTGAGCCCAATGCTTTGATATACCTTGATGAGTATTACTCATTAAAGTTCCCTGGAGCTCGTGCTGCAACCAATGAGTTTCTTGCGACCATCTCCTCATCAGATTCTGAACTCGTCCAGTTTCCGACTCCACCTTCAGAATTCGAGAGATGGGGTCTTATTAGAAAATAATTAACTTATTACCAATGTCATCTTCCCTTCGCACTTTAGGTGTCATCCCAGCTAGAGGTGGCTCTAAGGGGATACCGAATAAAAATATTGTTGATCTAGGTGGTCAACCTCTTATTCAATATTCCATCCAATCTGCATATCAATGTAGTGGTTTAGACGATGTTATTGTCTCCACTGACTCTGTGGATATTGCCAACCTTTCAGAGTCGCTTGGTGCCTCAGTACCATTCATCCGTCCAGCTCAGTTTGCTACTGATCAATCAGATAGTTTTTCTGTTGTTTACCATGCCCTCCAATTTATGGAAAGCAAGAATAATTGTATCTATGATATCGTTGTTCTTCTTCAGCCTACTACTCCATTCAGATCCTCTAATTTGATTGATTCTGTTGTTATGTCTTTGATATCTGCCGATTCTTCTGTTGATTCTGCAGTAACTGTTGTGAACGTGGGGGCTAACCATCCACATCGCATGTACAGTATGACTAATAGAAATCTATTGGTTCCGGTTTGTTCGGATGTTTCAGACCCAATGATGCCTCGCCAAGATCTTCCTGATATATACATCAGGAGTGGCGACGTCTATGCTACACGTCGAGATTGCCTGATCTCAAAAAATAGTCTCATTGGTGATATCTCACTTGGCTTTACTGTTGATCCTTCAACGTCTTTCAATATAGATACTCCTCAAGACCTAAGGTACGCACAGTTATTTCTCCTTCAGAATAATATTCATTCTTGATGCCAATCACAGCGTTAGCCACTGAGCCTGACATTTTTTCTAGGTCGGTGGTCAATAATTTTTTGCGTAAGGATTTCATTCTTACTTCTCGCGCCTTTAGATCTTCACAAGATCTATATGCTTTTTTAAGTAATAATTCATTTGATATTGTCTTTGCTCGTTTAGGATTATATTTTGGTTCCGATTTCTTTGCATTGGCGCCTAGCCTCAAGGTCCTAGCTACACCCACCACCGGTTTAGATCATATTGATTGTTTATGCGCTGCACGCAATAATGTCTCAGTTATAAGTCTTCGCGGCGAAGTTGCATTTCTGCGTACAATTACAAGCACTGCTGAGCATGCTTGGTTATTACTTCTTGCCTGTAATCGTAACTTAGGCACATTAGAGGCTATTCCACAGAATTCACGATGGCATCGTGATCTTTTGGAGCTTCACCAACTTTCTAGTCAAACTATTGGAATCATAGGCTACGGCAGAATTGGAACAATGCTTGTCAACTATGCAAGGGCTTTTAGTATGAACATATTGGTATGTGATCCTTTTGTTGACTCTAAGTGTATACCTAGCTTTGTAAAATCTGTGACACTTGATGATCTTCTGAGTTCTTCTGATCATGTAATTATGGCTGCTTCTTATTCTTCTGGTGACCCGCCTATTATTAATAAAACTAATTCCCACTTATTCAAATATGGTTCAACTTTTGTTAATATAGCCAGAGGTGAATTAGTTGATGAAGATGTTCTTGTCCAGCTTCTGAAGACTGGTATAATACGCAGCGCTGGTCTTGATGTACTTGCTGCTGACTCCACTTGGCCGCCTAATTCAACCGTATCCTCTCCTTTGTTGAACTATTCGTTGCATAATAGAAATGTTATTATAACTCCACATGTTGCTGGCTATTCTGTTGAAGCAATTAATTCTACTCGTGCATTCATTATCCAGCAGGTAAACTCATTTTTTACCTCATAGCTTGCTTCTTAGATCTATGAAATTCATTGCTGAACTCTGTCAAAATCACGGCGGCAAATTTGATAACGTTCTTCGCATGGCTGACGCTGCTGCTGCAAGCGGAGCCACGCATATCAAACTCCAACACATTTACGTCAAAAACCTGACATATCGCTCTGAATTTGAAACCGGTTTCACTTCCGAGACTGGTCAACTTGAATCTATTAAAAGACCATGGAAAGCTGAATACAATCGTCTTAAGCAGCTTGAGCTTACAGACCAAGAATGTCGTTCGTTTGTCAAACATGTCCAGTCTTTAGGATGTATCCCCATGACTACTTGCTTTGCAAAGGATAGTATTCCTTCCCTGCTTGACCAAGGATTTCGCGTTGTTAAGGTCGCAAGTTATGACTGCGCTTCTTATTCATTACTTAGAGAACTTGCAAAAAGTTTCGACGAACTATATATTTCTACCGGTGCGACTCACTCCTCTGAAGTTCTCTATGCTGCTGAACTTCTTCATTCTTACAATATTCCATTCTCGCTTCTTCATTGTGTAACGCTGTATCCTACACCTTTAGACCAAATGCATCTTAATCGCATTTCCTGGCTAAAGAATTTGGTACCTTCTGTTGGTTTTTCTGATCATTCTTCTGTTCAACAAGATGGCTTAGTAGCTGCAAAAGCTGCTGTTTATTGTGGCGCTGACTTTGTTGAGCGTCATTTTATTCTCGATGACCTTTGTCATGCTAAGGACGCACCAGTTTCGATCACCCCCCATCATTTGTGTGAATTATTAGATTTCAACTCCTTATCTAGAGATGACCAGCTTGGCTATTTAAATAAATATCATCCTAGTTGGAAGGACATGCTCGGCTCTGCGGACCGCTCTCTCACCCCTGGAGAACTTTTAAATCGCGATTATTATCGTGGACGTTTTGCATCACCTATCAAGTCCGGCGCATTTAGGCGCAGCGAAATGATCTTCAACTGGGAGGAAACTCCATGCTAGCTAGTACTTTCCCAACTAAATATCTTTTAGTTAACCCAGGCGATACTATTTCAAGTGTTATTCAAAAGATGGGACGCAGTGCATCTCAGTTTATAGAGATGTGCTTTATTATTGATAATTCTTCTTTTCTTTTGGGAGTTCTCAATCATGCAGATATCATCCGTGCTTTAGCCGATGGTGTCGATCTTAAAGAGCAAGTCTCCACTATTATGATAACTGATTTCATCAGTGCAAGTTATGGCTTGCCGGAGGAAGACATAATTATAGATGTACGACTTAAGCTATTCAAAAAATCAGGCGGTAGTAAAGAACTAACTAGATTTGTCCCTTTACTTGATGATGGTGACAAACTTTGTGATGTTATTGATATTTTTTCTCTACTTTCCAATAACCCAACTCAAGGCTGCCATATCGACATATATGGTTTGGGTTTTGTTGGCCTTACTTTGGGTGTAACATTAGCATCACGTGGCCATTACATAACAGGCATTGATACTAATCTGAATCTTATCAGTCAATTGTCTGCTGGCCAGCCGCATGTTTTTGAGCCTCGCCTTAAAGATATGCTAATTAATACATTAGAGACTGGCCACTTTAAAGTCCAAGTTTCAACTCCAGATCATCATAGTAAAGTTGTAATTATCACCGTTGGAACTCCAGTTGATTCTGAATCTGTTCCCTCACTTGATGCTCTTTTCTCTGTTTGCAATGCCGTAGGTCCAAAATTGAAGCAAGGAGACCTAGTGATGCTGCGCTCCACTGTTCCCGTTGGCACCACACGCAGTCAAGTTATTCCACTCCTGGAGTCACTATCCCATCTTCGAGCCGGCAAGGATTTCCACGTTGCTTTTACTCCCGAAAGGACTGTTGAGGGGCAGGCTATGTCTGAGCTTACCTCCTTGCCACAGATTGTCGGCGGTTTTTCTTCTCAATGTGCTTCTAAAGCCTCTGCATTTTGGCAGACCCTCTCAAATACAGTATTAGTAGAGTCACTTGAAGCCGCAGAGCTTGTCAAGCTAATTAATAATAGCTATCGAGATCTATCATTTTCTTTTGCCAACGGTTTTGCTCTTCTCGCTGACCAGTTTAATCTTGACGCATTTAAGGTCATTGCTGCTGCTAATGAAGGCTACCCTCGAAACCCAATCCCTCAACCAAGTCCTGGCGTTGGTGGTTATTGTCTTACTAAGGACCCCTTTCTATATTCGTCAATAGATAATTCTGCACCACATAGCCTTCTATCCCAATGCGGTCGACATGTAAACAAACTTGCTTCTGATTACCCTCTCTTAGTTCTAAATCGTTTTCTTACATCCCTTGGTCTCCAATATGATTCTCTCTCTGTCCTTGTAGCTGGTCTCGCTTTTAAGGGCCTTCCAGAAACAAACGATCTTCGTGGATCTATCGGTATTGATTTGTGCGAACAACTATTAGCATTAGGCGTTAAGGTTTCTGTTTTTGATGCTGTTGTATCTCAATCCCAGCTACCGTCTCATTTTCCAAAACTTGTTAAATATGATGGCTCCTTATTAGATATTGATGCGCTTCTTATTCTTAACAATCATCCTGATAATGTTCCTGATAATTTGCTCACCCTCTTGCAATCTTCTAAAACAAAGCTTATTTTTGATGGTTGGTCTATGCTTGATCGAATTGATGTTGAAAATGTCCCAAATTTAATCTATTCATCTATGGGGTATTGCTCTTCTATTAATTCAAGTTGTTAAATTGAAACGGTCAGTTGCGTATATTGTTTGCGACCATGGCCTTGGTCACTTACGTCGTGTCCTTCTCTTACTTCATAATAATAGTTTCTTCCCACCTGATACTCATATCACCCTTTTTGCACCCCTTACCTGCTATCAAAAGCTGATCACATCGCTTTCACTTCCTTCGTTTTGCTCTATACAGTTAATTGATTTTCATACTTCTACTTCTCTTGCCAATTTTTCTGTTAAAAGCCTGAATCCATCCAACTGGCTTTCAAATCTTCCATCATTACAGTCTTTTTCTTCAGTTTATTCTGATAATCTAGTTGATATTCTCTCTGTTCGTCCTGACGCATGTATAACAGCTCAGTTCTTTTGGCACACGATTGCCCGCGATCTAAATCCTTATTACTTTGAGTATTGCACTTCCTTACTACAACGCCATAACCCACAAATCTATGGGTACGAGCTATTTTCTATGCCTGATGTCAAATCTCAATCTGGATTTTGCCCCATTCCTCTTGCTTTCAATCCAGCACTTCTATCAAGCCACCAATCTAGGTCCTTCCATAACCGCAATAATCTTTTAATTACTGGTGGTTCAACTCCCATCCTTCAATCATCTCTTAAAAGCATTATGACTACCCTTCTGTACAAAGGCCCGTTTCCTTTTTCAACCATTTATGTTGATCCTCCACTGCTGAGTGACATGCACCCTCTACCATCATGGTTAAAGCCTGCATCTTTCTCAATAGATATGTTTTGTTCTCTTAGGGCTGCGATATGTCGTCCTGGTTTGGGTATTCTTACCGACTTAATCTCTTTAGGTGTAAAGCCTTTTTTACTTCATGAGAGAAATAATCTTGAAATGCTCCATAATTCCTCTGTTATGACTTCAAATAATCTATCAACACAAGTTTTCCCTTTCCCTTGGCAGTTTTCCCAGTACAGTAATCTTTAATGGCTGTAATTTGTACCGGGCTTTCCCCTTTGTTGAATTTATGTGCCTCCTCGATTATCACAAAAGGCACTACAATTTACTATCTTTTGTACCATAATGGTTATGATGAAACTAAATACTTATCCTACGATCCCTTTGCCAATTATCTTGCTAATGAGATTGCAGGTTTTTTTGGATATAAATTAGTAATAGTTGGTCCTCTGAATTGGTATTGTCCGCCACGCGAAAAGAGACTTTTTGACCCTATACGCTTTGACCCCCCTCAGCTACCCCTCGACGAACATAATATTATTACTTCTAACGCTCTATTTTTTCTATATGATCAATTAAGAGGTAAGCGCATCGATATTTTTCCAGAGGGGGCTTCTTGTTTCGGTAATCAGTTTGTATCCTTTGATTCGACCTTGATCCAATGTTTTGACCACTTCAGAGAAACTGCTAAACACATCCGCTCTTTAATTACAGGATCTCCTTTTGTTTTAGATAAATATTGGATTTTACCCGATATTTCTGGACAAATTCGCCTTAGATCTAAATATATAATTTCAAACATCTCTGTATTGCCTGAGAACATCTTATTTCCTAATATTCGTTCTTTAGCTTTGCATATTGCTTCTATTATTCCCGACTTAAACTTCAAACATCTTCCCTCCCCGTTCTTCCACCCCCTTATTGAACCACTTAGCTTCGAACAATATTCATCATGGTTCAGTGACCTTTCAATTCTTATCAAGGATACCCCCATTTTTATTAAAACCAGACCAAGAGACATTCGACCTCTTCCTGACTATTTTAACTCTCCTAATTTCATTCTCATGCCCCGTAAGTACGGGCAGTTGCCAGCTGAGTTAGTTATCTTTCAAACCTCTATGCGGTATTTAGGCTATTATTCATCTATAATGCTAGCTTTTAAGCGCTCTGATATTTTCTTAGTTGCACCCCCTGACAACATAATAGCCAGAGATTATTCTCATATATATAAGGGTCTTTCAAACGCTATTAATATTCGATCATCTTCCGAGCTTGATCCTCTTCATTTAACCTGCCGTCATTTGTCTCCATGACTAACCCTATTCTCTTTCTTTTTTTTAATCGTCCCTATACAACTCAAAAAGTATTTCAATCAATTCAGCTTGCTAGGCCTAGAAGGCTTTACCTTGCTTGTGATGGACCACGTAGCTGTAATTTAGATGACCAATCGAATATCTCTATTTGTAAGTCAATTGTCTCGCATATTGACTGGGACTGCAAAGTAGAGACTCTCTACAGGGAAACCAACCTTGGGTGTAAATTAGCTGTCAGTTCAGCTATCAGTTGGTTTTTTTCTCACGAGTCACAGGGCTTGATACTTGAGGATGACTGTCTTCCCTCTAAGTCATTTTTCACTTTTTGTGATCATATGCTTAATAAATACTCGCATGATCCCAATATTTGGCATATTAGCGGCGCCTCTCTTTTCCCCGATCTTCATCCTCGCGCTAGTCATCATGTTTCAATTTACCCCGGGATTTGGGGTTGGGCAACTTGGGCAAACCGCTGGGAGAATTATTCCCTCAATTTTCCTGGGTTTTCTGATCATAAGTCGTTAAGGCGTCTAGTTAATCATCCAATCGACCATATTTTCTGGTCTAATTTATTCAGTTCTGTTAAATATCGTTCTCTTGACACTTGGGACTACCAGTGGCTTTTTACTATCTGGCTTAACAACGGTTTTTGTATTACGCCCAATAGCAATCTCATATCTAATATTGGTTTTGATTCTAATGCAACGCATACTACTGATATCAATTCTCAGGTTGCTAACAGACCATTAGGTGAGCTACCGAGCACGTCACTCCCTCTTGTTGACTCTTCGCTTACAGGCCAGCAAAAGGACGATTTACTCCGTCATCAATATTTTTCCCAATCTTTTTCTAAAAGGATATCTTCTAAGCTTAAATCAATCTTTGCCATTTTCCCTTTTTAATGGTTGCTTTCATCAAGCGTCGTCTGGCTTTTATTCGTCTTCTTCGACATGCCGACTTAGCCGTTTCAGCTTCTTCCCTTGTTTCCTATGAAAGGATTTCATTGAAACGTTCCAAGTTTTGCTCACTCTTCGTATGTAACAATTCTCTTATAGATGCAAATATTGTTTTTGAACGTGATCATGCTCAGCTTTCCATAGGTACCAACACTTTTATGGGTGGCTGCACATTAAGTATTGCACAGTCTGTATATGTTGGATCAAACGTTCAAATTGCTTGGGGTGTGACAATCATGGATCATAACTCCCATTCCATCAACTACCAAGTTCGACGTTCCGACTTGCCTGACACTTTCAACAACATCAAAACTTGGCACGATGTGAGGATTGATCCTGTGTTTATTGCCGATGATGTGTGGATTGGACTTAATGCTATTATTCTCCCTGGTGTTTCGGTTGGTCCCCGATCAATTGTTGCTGCAGGAGCAGTCGTTACCAGAAATGTACCACCAGCTACTCTCGTTGCTGGCAATCCTGCCACTGTTGTTAAGTGCCTTAAATGATTGAACATATCACATACGGTGGAGATTTACTCGCAATCATTATCAGATCCTCTTTTTCTGAACCTGGTATTCATTTCGTTACACCATTGACCTTCTCACAGCAGGTTGGTTATATGAATCATCCTAAAGACCATACAATACCACCTCACACGCACAATGATGTCCCTCGTGATATCAAACTTACACAAGAAGTTTTATTGATCAAATCAGGCAAGCTTAGAGTTGATTTTTATGCGCAAGATCATACTTATTACCTCAGTAAACTACTTTTTACTGGCGATGTTATCCTTCTTTCTTCTGGGGGCCATGGTTTCACTATGCTAGAAGATACACAACTCATTGAGGTCAAGCAGGGTCCTTATGTTGGCATTGCAGACAAAAACAGATTTGAGTCAGTTCCCTCATCTCGCATAGTTCTTGAATAATTATGCGCCTTAGACAACTTCTACGGTCCCCATTAGTTGTTTTGAATGACCTTTTACTCCTTTTTGTCACTTTCACTCCAGGACCTACAGGCAACAAGCTCCGTTCCCTTTATTATAAATGCACTCTTAGAAGCCTTGGCTCAAATGTCACTATTGATGTAGGGGTCCAAATCCTTGGTCCTCAGTTGATATCTATCGGTAATAATGTTCATATTGATAAATATACTTTAATTTCTACCGGTTCATCTCTCACTGGTAATATTCATTTTTCTGATAACAAAAATTTTTCCCATCCGCCTGGTGCAATTGTCATTGGCGACAATATTCATGTCTGTCCTTTTTGTACGTTAGCTGGTTTCGGTGGTCTAGAAATTCAGGACAATACTGTTCTCAGTGCTTATACAAAAGTCTATAGTCTTTCAAATATTCCGAATGATCATGATCTAAAATCACGACGGGTCTCACTCATGCCTTACATTTCGGCACCTTTTATTGCTGGTCCTGTAGTTATAAAAAAGAATTCATGGATTGGCCTAAATTGTATAATTATGCCTTCAGTCACTATAGGCGAAGATGCTTTTTGTGTCTCAAATTCTGTTATTCTCAAGTCAATCCCAGACAACTGGTATGTATCAGGACAACCTGCTATCTTTAAAAGACATAGATTTACTTCTGACTTCATAAAATGAGCTTTATTCCTGTCAATACACCTTCTCTACGGGGGAACGAAAAGCAATATTTGTGTGATTGTATTGATTCAGGTTGGATTTCTTCGGAAGGTCCCTTTGTAACTCAGCTTGAAGAGATAGCATGTGGTGTCTTTCAGACCTCTCATGCCATCGCCGTTTCTAGTGGTACAGCAGCTTTAGACATTGCCATTGATTCTCTCGGGCTTTCTGTTGGTGACGAAGTTATTTTGCCATCTTTTACGATTATTTCCTGTATTCACCAAATAATTCGTTCTGGACTCAAGCCTGTTCTTATAGATAGTGATCCTGTGACATGGAACATAAATCACACTCTAATCGCTGAGAAGATTACATCAAGAACTAGAGCAATAATGGTCGTACACACCTATGGATTGCCTGTTGATCTAGATCCCATTCTACATCTTTGCAATAAGCATGGTCTTTATCTAATCGAAGATACCGCTGAGCTTATTGGACATACTTACAAAGGTAAACCCTGCGGCTCTTTTGGTGACATTAGCATCCTGAGCTTTTACCCAAATAAGCATGTAACTACTGGTGAGGGAGGTATGATTCTGACTAGTAATGCATCATTAGCTAATACTTGTCGTTCCCTTCGTAATCTTTGTTTTGATAACACCGCTCGCTTTGTTCACCGCAGATTGGGTTGGAACTATCGTCTTTCTAATCTCCACGCTGCAGTCGGTGTCGCACAATTCGAACTACTTCAAGAAACACTTGCGATTAAGCGAAAAATAGGCATGACCTACTCTTCATCCCTTAAACAGATCAATAAACTACAAATTCCACTCGACTGTACCCAATATGCCTCTAACATCTATTGGGTGTTTGGCATCCTTATTGACCCCACTCTGGGTTCCGCTTCTGATTTTATTCTTAAATATCGTGAGCTTGGTATTGGAACTCGTCCATTCTTCTGCCCTATGCACCGTCAGCCTGTTCTTAAGTCATTAGGACTATTCCCTTCCGAGGAGTATCCCGTTGCTGATTATTTATATGCTCAAGGACTATACTTGCCAAGCGGTGTTGGATTAACCGAGGATCAATTATCTCATGTTATTGAGATTACGCTCAATTTATTTTCGTAGATCATGAATTATTTAAGAAAGATATCTATTGGCGTTATCTTTGATCAAGATATATCTGTTGGTGGAGGCTATTACCAAGCAATCAATACCATGAATCTTTTATCGACTATACCTGATTCGCTTGCTGATGTTCATTATTATTCTTTGACACAGCCTGCTCAGGAAATACGGCTTAGCCATCTAAATATTGCATACCTACCTGTCTCCCCCTTTGTTCGTCTTCTATGCTCTATTCGTCAACTCCGGTGGCATCCACGCCTTCTTTCAATAATTAAACTTATACAACCTTTCAATCCTTTCGAGGCAGCACTTATCCGCGACAAAATTAATCTTGTATATTTCGTTTCTCCATCCTCGCTTTCTCTTTATCTCGAAAAACTTAATTACGTGATAACTGTGTGGGACCTCTCTCATAGAGAAGATGTGGAATTTCCTGAGGTACGTGATAATCAAGCATTTGAAAACCGAGAGGCCTTCTACCGTAACTCTCTTCCACGTTCAGCTGCCATTATTGTTGATTCTGCTCATAGCAAACATCTCACTTCTTTTTACTACGGAATAGATAAGTCTCGTATTCACGTCATCCCATTTCAACCTTCCTTTGCCGTACTCTCAAGTAATACTTCTCCAAGCTCATTTCCTCTCCCATCTACCCCCTATGTAGTTTATCCAGCCCAATTTTGGGCTCATAAGAACCACGCATATATTATTCGTACATTGGCACTTCTCAAGACTAAATATAATACGCTTATATCTGCTATATTTCTTGGTCGTGACAAAGGTAATCTCTCTTTCTTGCGTCAGTTAACTAATTCGTTAGATCTTACTAATAACATTTTTTTCCCGGGTTTTGTTTCCGATACGGAGATGTCTGCAATTTACAGCTCAGCACTCGCTCTATTTATGCCGACATACTTCGGCCCTACCAACCTTCCACCACTTGAGGCCTTTCATCTCGGTGTTCCTGTCATTTACCCTAATAAACCTGGCTTAAAGGATCAAGTTGCTGACGCCGCCCATCTTGTAGATCTTAGTAATCCTGATACAGCTGCTCATTCAATTTTGTCACTTCTCAATCAAAAGGATCTCCGCTCCTCTATTGTATCAAGAGGTTCACAAAGACTCTCTGAATTATCCCCGGATACGTACTTGAATTCCTTCGTCTCTTTCCTTCAAGACTATACTTCGCGTTTAAATTCCTGGCCTGCTAATTCCTGACTTACTCCCCATTTTTCGTTTTATGCCCCTTAGATCAGCTCACACTCATATTCCAACCGAATTTATTTCGACTTTATTCTTTTCCCATTTTCAACCTAATAAACTTTTATCTTCATGTCTTCCAAAAATATCTGTTGTAATGCCCTCATACAATTCTGGGCTCTTCATTGAACAGAGCATACTATCTGTTCTTAATCAGTGTTACCCTAATACTGAGCTAATAATAATTGATGGAGCATCAACTGACAATACCACTATGATCATTGACAAGTATATCTCCCACATCGCCTATTTTTGCTCAGAACCCGATTTAGGCCAAAGTGATGCTTTAAATAAAGGCTTTTCGCATGCAACTGGTGATATTTTCTGTTGGCTTAATTCAGATGATCTTTTTCTACCTAATTCTTTTATTAATGCCATAACTGCTTTCGACCACAATCCTTCCGTGCATGTTGTTTTTGGTGATTGGATATCAATCGATGAGCACAATAACTACATTGATTATTTTCATGCTTTTGATTTTTCTTATCATCATCTTGTCTACGAAGGCTTTCACCTTAACGCTCAAGCATTCTTCTGGAAGTCATGTCTCCATGCAGATTTTCCAGGTTTTGATACAAATTTACACTATACCATGGACTATCAAATGTTAATCGAATTCTCTAGACTATGCACTATGCCTTTTCATCGTATACATAATATTCCTCTTGCTGTTTTTAGGCGCCACTCGAGCCAAAAAACTCTTCCAAATAATTCTGCAGCTATGCTCGAACATAAATATATCGCCACTCGTTATAAACTCAAATACAAATATACCTTCCTAGGTCTTTGTTTGAAATATATCTATCGCCTCCGACGGGCTTATTGGTATTTTTACCGTGGTTCATACCGGCTCTTATTTAAGCGACTTATTTCTTCTGTTTCACAAAATTAGTATCATTTTACCCCATTCATGTATTTATCCCCCATCCGTTTGAGCTTTTTACATAAACTCCCCACATCTACAGCATATCTTGGCATAGCTCTGGTTTTTCGGTTGTTTTCGCCTATATCAGCAACCCTTTCAATACTGATGTTAGGTTTATATCCGTTTATCTATCGTCGCCCGTATACTGTACTTCAGTCTTTACTGCTTACCTCTCTTTTTGGGTTAATTAATCCAGCGTTTACACCGCCAACTGTTCTTGGTGGGAATGACAGGTATATCTGTTTCTTACTCGTTTTTTTGTATACCCTTACTGTTACTAAATCAAGGCTAACTATCTCCCGCCCATCTTTTATTCTCTTGCTTTTTTTTCCTATTATAGTTCTTCATTCTATTGTTTTTAGTCAATTTCCCTTAATATCGTTGCTGAAGGCCTTTCTATTGTTTTTCATTTCCTTTGCTTCCATTGAATCTTGGTTTCATTCTTCATCTCAACAACGTGCTGAGTTCTTTCATTGGTCTTTTACCATTCTCTCTCTTGTTATCATTCTTAGCTTGCCTACTTACTTCATATCAAGTATTGGTTTTGCTGTTAATGGCACTGGATTTCAAGGCATATTATCCCAGCCACAGGTTTTTGGTGTTGTTTTAGCCACCTATCTCTCTATTGCTTTCAACTATCTTTTCAATTATGTTTCTTTTCGCAGAATTGTTCTTCCGTTATTCCTTCTAGCTCTGTTCATGCTTTATTCGACTGCGAGTCGTACAGCATTTTTTGCATTTCTTTTAGCTCTTTTCCTTTCTTTTGTTGTACATCTATCATTAAATTTTTCCTCATATAAACATAAATTGAAACATTTGCCTGTCAATACTTTGTTTGTTGTTGTAAGTTTTTTTGGTATTCTTGGAATTTTTCTGACTTCTGTGAGAGTACAATCTCTTATTGGCTCAATACTGTTTAAGTCAGATAATGCTGCTATAAGTCTACTAGATCAACTTGATTTTAATTCGTACCAACTATACATTGAAATCTTTGCTTCGTCCCGAGAGGTTCTTTATCTACCAATGCTTGATAATATTTCCACCCATCTTTTTCAAGGTATTGGTTTCGGCGTTCCCTCTGTTTCATCCTCGATGTCTGTTGCATTTGATCCTTTTTTTGGCATACCAGTCGGAGCATCAATTGAAAAAGGTGTCCTGTTTGTTGCCATATTAGAAGAGTTAGGCCTAATTCTCTTTATCCCTTTTCTCTTGCTTTTTCTTCTGATATTAAGATCTTCCCTTAGAAATGGTTACGGTAGCTTTTTAGTATGTTTAACCATTTTACTTACTAATATTGGCGAGTCAACCTTATTTTCTCCTGGCGGGATAGGACTTCTATTGATTTGTCTTCTTATTCCTTTCTCGTTTCCACAGGACAAGTTTTCTTTTCGCTTGATCTCATGAAAGTCATCTTCTGGCAAACTATAATTACACCGCACATTTTCTATCTCGCCGAGTCACTTGGTTCACTCAATATTGATGTGACTTATGTTGCACTTAATAAATCCACTCCTGATCGCAGCGTAATGGGTTGGAATATTACTCCTTCCAGTACCTCTTGTGTTCGTTTTCATCTAATCAATTCTCTTGAATCTTTAAATGATTTTCTAGCATCCCCAATTTCTGATGCTTTTCATATCTTTCAAGGTGTTAGAGGTGACAAGTTCCTTTCTTTTTGTCAATCTAAGGTCTCCAATTTTGGATTCAAGCAAATTATCATGCTCGAATCTCCCAACCTCAATAATATTCTCTTTTCTTACCTCAAATCTCAAATTTATAAACATATCTTTTCTTCAACAAATGATCTTATAACTGCCTATCTTGCAATTGGTTACCGTCTTCCTTTATGGCTTGCTGCACATAATGTTCCACCTTCTAAGATTTATCAGTTTGCCTACTTCCTTGATAGCCCATCTAACAACTTGGATCCGTCCAGTCCTTCCTCGATTTCACATAAAAAGTTCCGATTTCTATATGTTGGCTCACTCTTGAAAGATAAGGGCGTTTTAGATCTTTTCAAGATTTTTGTTTCCAATAAATATTTGCGCTTATATTCTTCTCTTCACTTTATTGGCGATGGACCTTTACGCAAATCCCTCGAGTCCCATTCCCATTGTCTGCGCAGTGAAATATCACACGAAGTTGTTTTCCACGGTAATGTCCATAATTCGCAAATCCCTCATTTCATGTCTCACGCTGATTGCCTCGTTTTGCCAAGCAGGCATGATGGTTGGGGTGCAGTTGTTTCCGAAGCTTTATTATCTGGCACACCAGTGATTGTTTCTTCCTCTTGTGGCTCTGCTGAGGTTGCAAGGCTATCTCGACTAAGTTCTGTCTTCAACTCTCGCGATTGGCCATCACTTCTTACTCTTATGTTAGCTCATCTTTTCAGAGGTAGAATTTCTTCTCATTCCAGAGAGCAGCTCCAATCATGGGCACGATGTCTAAGTGCTGATTGTGGAGCTGTCTATCTGGCCTCTATACTTAAACATCTACAATCTTCGTCTATAATTCAAGATCGACCAGCCCCCCCTTGGCAATAACAGTGTCTAATTTTCGCCTGCTAGCAGATTCTATTTCCAATAAATCTGCCACTATAGGTGTAATTGGCCTTGGCTACGTTGGCCTTCCGTTATCACTTGCTTTTGCTGATGCTGGTTACAAGGTTATAGGTTTTGACATTAACGATGATCGTGTACGAAAACTCAATAGCCAAATCAGTTATATTGATCAAATTAAATCCTCTTCCATTGCCAAGGCCTCTTCTCAGGGGTTTTCTGCAACATCTGATTTTTCATTAATTTCCAGCATTAATGTCATAATTTTATGCGTGCCTACCCCTCTCACTCTTTATAGGGAGCCCGACCTTCAGCCTATTAAGTCTACCCTGGTTAATATTTCAAGATTTTTGTCTGACTATCAACTCCTCATACTTGAAAGTACTACATATCCAGGTACTTGTGATGAAGTGTTGTACCCCTTCCTTAAATCTGCTGGCTTCCAAGTTGGATCTAATTTTTACCTCTCCTACTCACCTGAACGTGTTGACCCTGGAAATACAACACACACTCTTGCTGAAATCCCCAAGGTTGTTGGGGGTTATTCTCAAAACTGTTTAGAACTATCACTTCTCTTGTATAAGTCAATTGTGCCATCAGTGATTCCAGTCAGCTCCCTACGTGCAGCTGAGATGACTAAGCTTCTTGAAAATATACACAGATGCGTAAATATTGGTCTTGTAAATGAAATGAAGATAGTCGCCGATAAAATGGGTATCGATATACATGAAGTGGTTAGAGCAGCCTCTACAAAGCCCTTTGGATTTACGCCTTATTTTCCTGGCCCTGGCTTAGGAGGCCACTGCATTCCAATCGATCCATTTTATTTGACATGGAAAGCACGTGAGTTCAACATTCACACTCGTTTTATTGAGCTTGCAGGTGAAGTTAATACAAGCATGCCTGATTGGGTGATTTCCAAGGTTTCATATGCTCTTAATTCTAAATGTCTATCTATCAATTCCTCCAAAATCCTAATTCTTGGACTTTCTTATAAGAAGGATGTCGATGACATTCGTGAGTCCCCAGCTGTCGCTTTACTACAAAAGCTCTCTAGTTCTGGGGCAATTCTTTCATATAGTGATCCTTATATTTCCTCTTTTCTCGATCCACTCTCTGGCAAATCTTATATTAGCTCGCATTTATACCCTGATTTTCTTTCTAGTCAGGACCTTGTGTTAATTGCAACAAATCATAGCTCGTTCGACTACAATTTAATCCTTAATCATTCTTCAACTATTGTTGATACTCGTGGTGTTTATGATTCTAATCTTCCAAATATTATTGCTGCTTAATTTTTTCGAATGTGCGGTTTTATTGCCTCCTTTTCCTCATTAAATCCTCACTTTTCTTCATTTAGGGCCTCATTAGATCGTCTCGCCACACGGGGCCCTGATGCTGAGGGTTTTTGGCAGGAACCTGGTGTATTTCTAGGGCATCGGCGTCTTTCAATTCTGGATTTATCTCAGCGTGCAAATCAGCCTATGGTTTCAAGAACCAACAGGTTTATCATTGTATTTAATGGTGAGATATATAACTATCGTTCTCTTCGCTCTGATCTGGTTAAGCTAGGTCATAAGTTTAGAACTGATACTGACACTGAAGTCCTTATCGAGTTGTATTCCCGCTATAAGTCATCTATGCTTAATTCACTTGAAGGTATGTTCTCCTTTGTTATTTGGGATACCTTTGAACAATATGCATTTGCAGCCCGAGACCCCTATGGCATCAAACCACTTTACTTAGGCACATCATCTCACTCATGCATTTTATGCTCCCAAGTTAAGCCGATTATTCTATCTGGACTAGTAGATGCATCAAGAGATCCAATTGCTCATGCATCCTTTTTGTTATTTGGCTCCATATTTGAGCCTCACACTACCTATAGGCAGGTTCAATCTATTCCCGCAGGTCACTACATATATATTAGAAACTCTATACCTGAGTCTCCAATTCCCTTTTTTGATTTTCCCTCCATTTGGTCTTCTCCCAATCCTGCTTCATCATTATCCAAGTCACAAGTACAACTACATACCTCAGCCTTATTAAAGGATTCAATTCATCGTCATCTTGTTTCTGATGTTCCAGTAGGACTATTTTTATCAGCTGGCCTTGATTCTGCAACTTTGGCCGGGTTGTGCCGTGAAGCTACACAAGATCCTCTTCATGCAATCACTATAAAATTTAAGAGCCAATCTACTTCCCATTTTGACGAAACTGAGGGGGCAAGCTTAGTATCACGTATATATTCTTTAGACCATTATATACGCGAAATTCACCAGTCTGAGTTTCTCACCGACTTGCCTCTAATTATTGATTCTATGGATCAGCCATCAATTGATGGTGTTAATACTTGGTACGCTAGCAAAGCAGCATCTGAAATTGGCCTGAAAGTCGCACTATCAGGTATTGGTGGCGACGAACTTTTTTGGGGTTACAGCACTTTTTCTACGGTCCCTGCCCTCCTATCTTTATACAATCTTCTTTCCTCTGTTGATCCTTCCAATTCTATTGTTTCCTCCCTTTTCAATTTAATTTCGGTTCTTACTGGCAATCCGCGTTGGGCTTATGCACCGAACTGGCTCAATCATGGAATAGCTGGCTCTTGGTGCCTTGCTAGATCAATTTCCGTACCAAACCGGCTTCCATGTGATTTGGTTGAGCAGTTGTTGGACTATCCTTACGCATTGTCATCTTCTTTCTGGCCACTTTTTGATACTCCAGATATCCCCCTGAATTCTAAATATGCTGTTGCTTACCTCGAGTCATCACGTTACTTGCGTAATCAACTACTCCGGGATACTGATTGGTCCAGTATGCATCACAGTGTTGAGGTAAGAACCCCACTTGTTGACTCAACTCTTCTGTGTAATCTTTCACCATTTTTTGATATGTTTTCGCAATTTCCTCGCAAGTGCCTCTTAACTGATTCCCTGAAAAAACCTCTTCCTAGATCCATTCTTTCTCGTAAAAAGACAGGATTTGGCATCCCAATTAATAAGTGGATGAAGGAATCTAATTCTGGATTCTGTACCTGGCCATCTTTTGTGTCTTCTCATTTTTTCTCTTAACTCATCGTATAGTTTGAGATTTATCCTTTTGCGACTATCTCGGTTCGTTCTCTTGTCTTCCTTCTGCTTTTTGCCTCATTACACATATATGTTAGGTTGTGTTGATTCCATTTTTCCGTCTCGTGCTTGCTAAATGGCCTGCTGGTTCGGCTCCGGTATCAGTTGTTATGATTACACTCAACGAGGCGCATAATTTACCCCGTGTATTGAATAATCTTCTTGGTTGGGCATCTGAAGTTTTTGTACTTGACAGTTTTAGTACCGACTCGACTATCGATATCTTGATTGATTACGGTGTCGTCATTCGACAGTCAGCATTTCATAGTTTTGGCTCCCAATGGAATCTTGCTCTTAGCTCTTTTGCATATACACAGCCATGGACTCTTAAGCTTGATCCTGATGAGGAGTTAACTCCTGAACTTAAATACAGTCTTTCCCTCGCCTACCAGGAATACGCTTGTACTCCTATCGCGTTTGAGCGGCAATTATGTTTCATGGGTAAACCACTTCCTGTTAAGCAACACATAATTCGCAGCTGGCGAACTGGTTCTGTTTCCTTTACTAATTCCCTGGTTAATGAACAGCCAATTGTTCATGGCCCCATTCTAAAAGTTTCTGGTAATTTGTTGCATCATGATTCTCCTACATTAGAGCATTGGGTTTCAAAGCAAAACCTATATACCACGGCTGAAGCAATTTCTTACTTGCAATCAACATCCCTATCCTACACTCCTAATTTGTTTGGTAATAATATCGAAAGGCGTATGTGGTTTAAGCGGGTTTTTGGCTCAATTCCGTTTCGATTTTTCTTTCTTTTCCTCTATTTGCTGTTCTTTCAAAGATCCATACTTGCTGGTGCGCAAGGTGTATCATGGGCCAAGCTTAGAGTCTTTGTTTACTTTCTTCGCGAACTTAAGATTCAGGAGCTTAAGATGACAGGCCTGCCATATCTACAGGTTTCTCCACTTTCTGGTGATCCAGATCCCAGGGTTCCATTGATTCCCTGAATTTTATGTGTGGTATCGCAGGTTTTTCTGCACGTCAGTTGAGCCCTTCTCTTGGTGTATGGCTTTCAGACGCTGTTCAATCACTAAATCATCGCGGTCCTGATGATTTTGGAGTTTATGCCCCCATTAATTCATCGATAGGCTTAGCTCACACTCGTCTATCAATACTTGATCTTTCCAATGCCGGGCACCAGCCCATGTTGAGTAGCGATGGTCGAGTTGCCTTGGTATTCAATGGAGAAATCTATAACTTTAAGCAGCTTAGATTAGAGCTTGAGAATGATGGCTTTGTTTTTGTTAGTGATACTGATACTGAGGTGCTTCTCGCCCTCTACCTTTCATGTCGAGCTGGCAAAGGAAATCCATTATCTCATTTTGTATCTAAGCTCCAACGTCTCAACGGCATTTTTGCATTTGCACTTTGGGATTTTGACACTGCTTCTTTGCTTTTAGCTCGTGACTCTCATGGTATAAAGCCGCTCTACTTTTCTCAATATAATGGGGTCCTTGCTTTTGCTAGTGAGTTGAAAGCACTCACTCCATTAGTCGGCTCTTGCCAGCAGTTAGATGTCACTGCTCTAAATCGATACCTTACATTTTTGTGGTCTCCTGGTGAGCGCACACCAGCCCCTAACATTCGCAAGTTGGGTCCCGGCGAGATGCTGCGCGTCCGTCACGGCCTTGTTGAAGATCACACATGTTGGTCTGTTCGGCCTTGTTGCCATTCCTCACGGCCCTTTCACCAGACTCAGTTCATTTCTGGTACTGAAAATCTTTTGCGTCAGGCTGTGCAACGGCAGATGGTTGCTGATGTTCCAGTTGGTGCTTTTCTCTCTGGTGGAATCGATTCCAGCAGTATCGTCTCCTTCGCTCGAGAGATCACTCCCGATCTGGAGTGCTTCACTATCGATGTGCGCCAGGGCCACTCAGAAGGCTTTGCTGACGACCTTCCCTATGCTCGCGAAGTTGCCGATCATCTCGGAGTCCCTCTGACGGTTGTTCAGGTTGACGCGGCTCAGATGGCAGCCGAACTGGAATTCATGGTTTGGCAGCTGGATGAACCCTTGGCTGATCCAGCTTCTCTCAATTTGCTTCATATCAGTCGGCTAGCCCGCGAGCAGGGCATCAAGGTCTTGCTTTCTGGTGCAGGTGGTGACGACTTATTCAGCGGTTATCGGCGTCATATGGCTCTAGAAGCTGAGAAATGGTGGCGTTGGTTGCCCCGGCCCCTGCGCCTCCAGCTCCGTGCATCCACGGGCCATCTGCCTACAAGTCACCCTTTTACGCGACGCCTGCGCAAAGC
Organism: Synechococcus sp. Minos11; assembly: GCF_014279855.1. Lineage (NCBI taxonomy): Bacteria > Bacillati > Cyanobacteriota > Cyanophyceae > Synechococcales > Synechococcaceae > Synechococcus > Synechococcus sp. Minos11. The sequence continues at coordinate 222,144 of NZ_CP047953.1, forward strand.
CTTTTCTGGCGCCCATCTCGAGGGGGATGCCCGTATCGTGCATTACTTCCGTTGGATTGAGCGGTCTGATCTTGAGCCCTTATTCACCCCGGCATTCCGTGCTGCTCTCGGTAATGCGCGTGCTGAAGATCCCATGTTCGATTTTCTGGATGGCCTCCCTAGCAATATTTCCTCCCTTGAGCGAATGTTGGCCTTGGAGCAGCGCTTCTTCCTCACCGATCACAATCTGCTTTACACAGACAAAATGTCGATGGCTGTAGGTGTAGAAGTCAGAGTTCCCTTTCTGGATCCGGATTTGGTTGAATTTGCAGCGCAGATTCCTACGCAGTTCAAGCAACGAGGTCGCCAAAGCAAATGGATCCTAAAAAAAGCCATGGAGCCTTACCTTCCCAAGGATGTGATTTACAGGCCCAAGAGCGGTTTTGGCGCTCCTTTGCGGCGTTGGCTGCAGGTGGAACTCCGTGACTGGCTAGCCGACACCCTTTCGGTGGAGCGTTTGCGTAGCAGAGGGCTCTTTGATCCCCAGGCTGTGCAGTCTCTGATTACCGCAAATGTTGAGGGCCGGATCGATGCCAGCTACACCCTGCTCTCTCTGGCTTGCATCGAGATTTGGTGCAAGTACTTCCTTGACGGTGCACGCAGCCCATCCCTTGAACCCGTAGGCCATTGATTTGTGAAACAACTTCTCCAGTCTCTCTCCACCGGCGACAGCGACCTGCCAGAGCTCCCTACTCCTGTTGTTGGCCGTGGCCAGCTATTGATCCGAACTTCCTGTTCCCTGGTGTCGGCTGGTACCGAGCGCATGCTCGTGGATTTCGGCAAAGCCAGCTGGATTGATAAGGCCCGTCAGCAGCCAGACAAGGTGCAGCAGGTGTTGGAGAAGGCAAGGACTGATGGCTTATTCACCACCCTTGATGCGGTGCGCAGCAAGCTCGGTCAGCCTCTCCCTCTTGGCTATTGCAATGTCGGCACTGTGGTGGATTTTGGTTCAGGCGTTACCGGCTTTCAGGTGGGTGATCGGGTGGCCTCCAATGGTCCCCACGCCGAGTTGGTGGCCGTGCCCCAGCACCTCTGCGCTCTCATCCCAGACGACGCTAGCGATGAAGCCGCCGCCTTCACGGTTCTGGCTTCCATCGGTCTTCAGGGAATTCGCCTGGCCAACCCCACTTTTGGTGAAACCTTTGTAGTGAGCGGTTTGGGCTTGATTGGCCTTCTCACTGGCCAGCTTCTCGCGGCTCAGGGTTGCCGTGTGCTCGGTTTGGATCCTGATTTTTCCAAGTGTGCCCTTGCTGAAACGCTCGGCATCGCCTCTCTCCATCTCGGCAGTGGTGTGGATCCCGTGGCTTGGTGTCTGGAGCACACCTCCGGTATTGGCGTTGATGGTGTGTTGATCACCGCGGCCACCTCCTCCAGTGAGCCGGTGCACATAGCAGCCCAGGCGTGTCGCCAACGCGGTCGCATCGTGCTGGTGGGCGTCACCGGCCTCGAACTCCGCCGCGATCTCTTTTACAAAAAAGAGCTCTCCTTCCAGGTGAGCTGCTCCTATGGCCCTGGCCGCTACGACCCATTTTACGAGCAGCAGTCTCACGACTACCCAATCGGCTTTGTGCGCTGGACCGAACAGCGCAACTTCCAGGCCGTGCTCCATGCTCTGGCCAGCGGTGTACTGCGTACTGAGCCGCTGATTTCCCATCGCTTCCAGATCGATCAGGCCTCCGAGGCCTATGACCTTCTTAGCAGCTCTGAGCACTCGCTCGGCATCCTGCTGCGCTATCCCGAAACAGCTGATGCCGACCAGCGGTTGATTCAGCTCCCGGCAGCCACCCAATCAATGGCCCCGAGCCAGCCGATGCTGAGCGTCATCGGTGCCGGTAACTACGCCAGCCGCATGCTTATTCCTGCTTTTGCAAAGGCCGGCGCCCGCTTCCACACCCTTGCCGCCTCTTCCGGCATCGGACCAGTGCACTTGGGCCGAAAGTTCGGCTTCCGCCAGGCCAGCACTGACATCTCCGCTTTGTTAGCGGACTCTAATGCTAACAGCGTTGTAATTGCCACCCGCCACGACAGTCATGCCGCCCTGGTGCAGCAGGCTCTGGACGCTGGAAAGCACGTGTTCGTAGAGAAGCCGTTGTGCATAACCGCCGATGAACTCACCGCCATCGAAGAAGCCCACACAGGCCAGGCGCTGCTGATGGTGGGTTTCAACCGCCGCTTTGCGCCGCTGCTGCTGGATCTGCAGCAGCAGCTCTCTCGCCTGCAGGGCCCCAAGGCTTTCGTTTACACCTGCAATGCAGGCGCCATCCCCGCCCACCATTGGACCCAAGACCCAGCCGCTGGAGGTGGGCGCCTGCTGGGCGAGGCTTGTCACTTCGTGGACCTGCTGCGCTACCTGGCCGCCAGCCCCATCGAAGACCTGCAGCTGATCAACGCCCTTGATCGCAAACCCTGCCCGGACACCTTCACTCTGCAGCTGCGCTTCGCTGATGGCTCCATCGGCACCGTGCACTACTTCTCCAATGGCAGCAAGGCCTTTCCAAAAGAGCGTCTTGAGGTTTTTGCCGATGGCAAGGTTCTCCGTCTCGACAATTATCGAAAGCTCAAGGCCTGGGGCATTACTGGCTTCCGCACCCGCCGATTGCTCCAACAAGACAAGGGACAAGTGGCTTGTTGCACTGCTTTTCTGCAAACCATTGAATCTGGTGGACCATCACCGACCCCGTCCTCCGAGATTTTTGAAGTTCAGCGTTGGCTTTTGGAGGTTCTGAATCAGTGAGCACTTGCTGCATCCTCGGCCTCGGCTACATCGGCCTGCCTACCGCTGCTGTGCTTGCCCGCGCCGGCCACCGTGTGATCGGCGTGGATGTGAACGCCCAGGTGGTAGCCACCGTGAACCAGGGCCAGATTCACATCGTGGAGCCTGATCTAGATCAAGCCGTGGCGAATGCGGTCTCCTCAGGTGCCCTCAGCGCCCAGCTCACCACGGCTACTGCCGATGTGTTCATGATCGCTGTGCCAACGCCCTTCCGCAGCGGTGCCGAAGGCATCCCCCAACCCAACATCGACAATGTGCTGGCGGCAGCCCGCGCAGTCGCGCCGGTGCTGCGGCCCGGCAATCTCGTGCTGCTCGAATCCACCTCGCCGGTGGGCACCACCGAGCAGGTGGCCCAGGTGATCGCGGAGCTTTCTGGTCTGACCACCGAGCAGCTGCATATCGCCTACTGCCCCGAGCGGGTGTTGCCCGGTCGCATCCTGCAGGAACTGGTTAGCAACGATCGTGTGATCGGTGGACTCACTCCAGTATCGGCAGAAGCAGGTAAGGCCTTCTACTCCAGCTTCTGTCAGGGCGCCTTGCTCACCACTACCGCCCGCACCGCCGAGCTAGTGAAGCTCACCGAAAACAGCTTCCGCGATGTCAACATCGCCTTCGCCAATGAGCTCTCGCTGGTGTGTGATCGCCTCAGCATCAATGTGCGCGAGCTGATTCGCCTCGCCAATCACCACCCTCGGGTGAATGTGCTGCAACCCGGCTGCGGTGTGGGTGGCCATTGCATCGCCGTCGATCCCTGGTTCATTGCCGCAGAAGCTCCCGACTGCACTCCCCTGATCCAGACAGCCCGGCGCGTGAACGATGGCAAGAGCAGTTGGGTGATTGAGCAGGTGCAGGCCCGCGCCGCTGCGCTGGAAGACCAGCTCGGCCGACCCGCCCGCATCGGCTGCTTGGGCCTGGCCTTTAAAGCCGATGTGGACGACCTGCGCGAGTCCCCAGCCCTCCACATCACTACTGAGCTGCTGGTGGCCGGCGTGGATGTGCTCGCCTGCGAACCCAACCTCCACGACCACCCCACCATTAAGCTCCACACCCTTGCGCAGGTGCTCGCCGATGCAGATCTGTTGGTGTTCCTCGTGGCCCACAGTCCCTTCCGCAACCTGGAGCTTGCTGGCCGCATCGTGTTTGATCTCTGCGGCGTGACTGAACCAACATGAGCTGGTGAGCAAGCTGGCTTCCTTTGGCCGAATGAGTCGCACTCTTGCGGATATCGGCCCAATCCGGCTGCAGCGCCGCTGCCGCTACGAATTGAGGCAGAGGTTCGACCGCCGCTTGCCGCCCTGGATCTCTTTGGCCTGGGCCAGAGCCCATGGCCATCACCCCGGATGGCGCACCATTCATCCGCCGGCATCTGGCGATGGTGACCTTGCGCTGCCTCCGGCAGGTTCCAGCCTGCAAGTCGTCAGCTTCAGCTTCCTGAACCAGGAGCGCCACCTTTCATGGCCGATTCATTGGAACGATCCTCAATGGCCTCGCCTTTGGCAGTTTTATCTGCACTACTTCGATTGGGCTCGCGAATGGCTGAAAGAGGCCGCAAGCACTGGGCATTGGCCTGATCAGTCAGCCGCCCTCGAGTTGCTCTTGGATTCTTGGATTACCTCTAATTCTCCAGGTCGCGGCGATGGCTGGCACAGCTACACGCTTTCGCTGAGAACTCGCAACTGGATTGCTCTATTTCGCGGATGTCCTTCCTTAGCAACCCCAGAGCGTCTGCAGTCGCTCTGGCAGCAGTTGTGTTGGTTGCAGGCCCATCCAGAGCATTGCCATGGCGGCAATCACTGGCTCGAAAACCTCACAGCATTGGCCATCGGTGGCCTGCAGTTTGATGGCCCTAAGGCCATACATATGCATCGCCGTGCGATGCGTCTGCTGCAGCGAGAGCTCAGACAACAGGTGCTTAGTGATGGCGGCCATGAGGAGCGCAGCGCCAGCTACCACCTGCTCATTCTCGATCGCCTGGCTGAACTGGCCCAGACCCTGCAAAGCATCACTGGCGATAAGCCTCCATGGCTGATGGAGGCGATCGAAGCCATGGCCTACTGGGCCGCGCTGGTTCGCCTTGAAACAGGTAAGGCACCACGCTTTAACGACAGTGCTGCTGATGCTGCTCCAACGCTCGATACGGTGTTGGCCTTCTCCAATCTTGCACTGGCACAGCGATCCCCATCGGCCAAGCATCCATTGCCTCAGGCAGTTGTGACGGATCTGCCCGACACAGGTTGGACCTTGTTGCGGCCTGGTCATGGTTGGGAACTGCTGTTCAAATGCGGTGTTCCCTGCCCAAACCATCTCCCGGCCCACGTCCATTCCGATCAGCTGAGCTTTGAGCTCAGCCATCACGGCCGTTGGCTGCTCAGCGAAGCCGGCACCAGCATCTATGGCGATGGCCCCAAACGAGCCTACGAACGTTCAGGCGCTGCTCATAACGTGTTGCAGCTGGGTTTAGAAAGCACGCCTGGTGTCATTCATTGGCTCGAACCGGTTGATGTTTGGGGTGGTTTCCGCGCCGGCCGCAAGGCTCAGCCGCGCGATCGCACTTGCGGCCAAACAGCCAAGGGCATCTGCTTTGCTGCCGGCAGTCACAACGGCTTTGATCACATCGGAGCGAGCCATCATCGCCGGGTCACTCTCAGCGATCCCCAGCACAGTCGACTCAATCTCGAGGTGCTCGACATGGTGAGCACGCGTGTTCCTTTGCACGTGCGCCAGTGGTGGCATCTAGGGCCGAAGATCAATCGTGAGCTGCTTGATCAGGTTGTACTTGATGCCCCAAGCCTGGCGCGTTGTGAATCCAGGTGGCATTCCACCTGGTTTTCCGCCGGCTTTGGCGAGCGCTTGCCTCGAGAGAGCCTTTGTATTTCAGGCCGTTTGTTTGCAGGTAAGCATCAGCTGCGTTGCTCTCTCCCTCTTATCCATCTCGTTCGCTGAATATGCCCATGCTCTGGCTGTTAGATTTTTTTCGAATACCCCTGATATGAGTCGGCTGCAGGTGTAGTTCGCTCATATTGGCGTTTCTCCTCTTATTTCAATCTCAGCCAACACTAATTAAGACATTTCACCGCAATTTTGGCTTGATCAGATGCAGGAGAATCGCAAAAAATAAACCCCATATTGTAAGTGGGGGAACTGGGAGCTTCAAAGAAAGAAGTGTTTCGACCCTAAATCACGCCGAACCAACACCCACGTAGGAGCCATAGAAGAACAGGCCCACTACAAACATCACCGCCATGCCTCCAGCAGTGGCCACAAGCCACAGAGGTAGGGGGCCTTCGGTCCAACGGCTTTTCCAGGGAACTGCTGGTGTGCCGTCAGGGTTGCGATCGGGTACCCGTCCGTCGGGTAGTCCAGATTTCTTTCCGCTCATGACTTAAGCCTCAGTTGAAGAAGTAGCTGGAGAAGAGCACGCCAGTGACGAAAACAAGCAACAAGCCCAGATACAGGCTGGTGCGGTTCAGTTCAACCGGCAGGTTGTTGGGGTTGGGGTTGCGGTCCATGGTTCAGAAAATCAGCGACGAACGAACTGCATGGCCGCCAGAGCGCCCAAGAAAAACACCGTTGGGATGCCAAGAGCATGAAGTGATAGCCACCGCACCGTGAAGATCGGATAGTTGCGGGGTGTCGCGGGTGAAGGACTGGAAGTCATGACGGATCAGTTTTTAAGACGGGTGTCTAGTTGTGACTTGCCCTCATAGCGCTGACTCACCACAGGAGCTTTGACGTCAGCTGCTTGGAAGTAGCTATCAGGACGGGGAGTCCCGAAGGCGTCATAAGCAAGCCCTGTACTGACGAAGAGGAACCCAGCCAAGAAGATCGCAGGCAATGTGACTGCGTGGATCACCCAATAGCGGATGCTCGTAATGATTTCGAAGAACGGACGTTCTCCGGTTGAGCCGGCGGCCATCTCAACTCCCAGTTCAGCTCGGTGATCCTAAGGGGTCAGCCCCGCTGATCGAGGCTTCAGTTACAGAGAGTGTCAGCCCACCCAACGCAGGATGGCGCCTCGCTCTCCCAAGGCAAAAGCTTTATTGCCCCCTAAGAACACAAACCGAGTGAAATTGCTTGGTGTGGCTGTCCCCACGGGATCTTTTTCCCATTCTTTGCCGCCATCGGTGCTGACCAGCAGGGTCCCATTGCCGCCCCCAGCCCAGATGTTGCCTTGGGGATCCCAATCCATATCGAGGTAGCCATAGCCATTGGTGATGGGGATCACAGGCTTGCTCCACTCCTCGTAATCGCCGCCTTCAGGGTTGAAGCGCAGTTGCGCTCCACGGGTCACCATCCACATCTGTCCATCAGGCTGGTAGCCCATGCTCTGCAGCCTTTGACTGCTGACCCGTTGGTGCACCTGCCAATTGGATTGGCCTGGATCCCAGGTGGAGAAGAAGTTGCCAAGGCTGCTGACGCTCACGTAGCGCCCGTCGTTGCCGCGCCTCAAATCTCGAACGGAGCCAGCGGCATCCACCACTTCCGCTTGCCAGCTCTTGCCGGCATCGCTGCTTTGGTAGATAGCGCCAACGTTGGTGGCCAATTCAGCTTTCTTGGAGCCGAGCGCAGTAATTAAATAGGGATCTCCGGGCAGTTTGGTGTCGAGGAGCAAGCGGCTCCAGCTTTGGCCAGCGTCATCGCTGTGCAGGAGTAGGCCGGGTTGGCCTGCGATCCAGCCCTCGTCTCCGTTGAAATCGATGCTGATCAAACGAAAGTTTTCATCAGCTGGCAGGTCAATCTCGCGCTCTTCCCAGGTCTCGCCACCGTCGTTGGTTTCCATCACCAAGCGGTTGCTGCCCACCAAAAAACCGTGGGACTCATTGGTGAAAGCCACATCCAAGGGATTGGATTCAATCCCCAGTTTTTGGGAGCTCCAGGGGCTGGCTGTCGCCATCGGCAGGCTGGTGGTGACACAACCGCCAAGGCCAAACGTCAGGCCGACACACAACAGCAGAGAGAGGAAAGAGCGAATCACAGGTATCAACGCAGGGAGTAAAGGGACAGGAAGAAGGCGAAGGCCAGCGCGAAGCCACCAAAGATCAGGACATTCTTCTGGCCTGGAGTCAGCACATTCACGCCCAGACCAAATTTGAGGTTTTCCTCAAAGCCACTGGGCTTATCGCGCGGGCCAATATCGCGGAACGCGGCCACTGGGCTGCGGCAGACCGGGCAGCGGAAGCTGGCCACATCCAATGAGCTAAATGGTGTTCCTGGCTCAATGCCCACCTTTTTCACCCCTTCGCCGGGGTCGTAGACATAGCCGCAGCTGCGGCACTCAAAGCGGTGAGTGTCTGGATTCTCCGTTGGTTCAGCTTCTTCAACGGGTGCTTCGATCAGCACCTCCTCCGGCGTTGACGGTTCCTGCTCCATCGATGCAATCCCGTTGCGACGCCGAACTCTATCGAGCCTGAGCAGCTGGCAGTGCCAGACTGCCGCAAGTGATTTGAGTGGAGCGCCGCTCTCGCATGTTTGTCCTCCCCGGGTACGACGCCTTCCTGGGCTTTTTATTGATCGCTGCTGCCGTGCCGGTGTTGGCGTTGATCACCAATGCTGTGCTGGCTCCGCGCTCGCGTCGGGGTGAGCGCCGCCTCACTTACGAGTCAGGCATGGAGCCTGTGGGCGGAGCCTGGATTCAGTTCAATATCCGCTACTACATGTTCGCTCTGGTCTTCGTGATTTTCGACGTGGAGACCGTTTTCCTCTACCCCTGGGCTGTGGCGTTCCATCGCCTTGGCCTGCTGGCCTTCATCGAAGCCTTGGTGTTTATCGCCATCCTGGTTGTGGCGCTTGCCTATGCCTGGCGCAAAGGCGCCCTGGAGTGGAGCTGAATCGTTATGTCAGACACCTCGCTTGATTCTTTGCGCGACTTACGCGCAGCCAGTTGCGGGCCTGTTGGCTCGCCAGAGGTCACCAGTGACCTCTCTGAGAACGTCATCCTGACCAGCCTTGATGACCTGCACAACTGGGCTCGCCTGAGCAGCCTTTGGCCTCTGCTTTACGGCACGGCTTGCTGCTTCATTGAATTTGCGGCGCTGATCGGCTCCCGTTTTGATTTCGATCGTTTTGGCTTGGTGCCCAGGTCCAGCCCGCGGCAAGCCGATCTTCTGATCGTGGCTGGCACAGTCACCATGAAGATGGCTCCTGCTCTGGTCAGGCTTTATGAGCAGATGCCTGAACCCAAGTACGTCATCGCCATGGGGGCCTGCACCATCACTGGTGGCATGTTCAGCGCCGATTCCACGACGGCCGTTCGTGGTGTCGACAAACTCATCCCTGTTGATCTGTATTTGCCGGGCTGCCCGCCGCGTCCAGAGGCCATCTTTGATGCCGTGATCAAATTGCGCAAAAAGGTTGGTGATGAGGCCATCGCAGAGCGGGGCAAACTTGAGCAAACCCACCGCTACAGCACGGTTGAACACCGCATGACGGCCGTTGATCCGATTGTGGATGGCCGTTATCTGCGCGCTGAAACCCAACAAAAGGCACTGGCTGCAGCGGAAGCCGTGTCGCCTCTCAACCTGGCTCCAGCGGAGCAACCCGAAACAATCCCCGCCAAATCATGAGCGAGACCCCCACCTCACCCAAGCAGGATTTGCCGGAAGCTCCCCAGGCTGGTCCTCTCTCCCAATGGCTTACCAGCCAAGGTTTTGATCACCAAGTTCTCGACAATGACCACTTGGGGATTGAGCGCCTGGGGGTTGAGCCGTTGGCATTGCCCTTGGTGGCTACAGCCTTGAAGTCCAAGGGTTTTGACTACCTGCAGGTTCAGGGCGGGTTTGACCAAGGCCCTGGAGAACCATTGGTGAGCTTCTATCACCTGGTTCAGGTGGGAGGCAGTGACGGTGCCTCGACAGCTGAAGTTCGCCTTGAGGTGAGTCTTGTCCGTGATGGAGATCTCACGGTTCCCTCCCTCTATCCGCTCTTTCGAGGGGCTGACTGGCAGGAGCGCGAAACGTTTGACTTGTTTGGAATCAACTACAGCGGCCATCCCCACCCCAAGCGTCTGCTGATGCCAGAAGACTGGGTTGGTTACCCCTTGCGGAAGGATTACGTCCAGCCTGATTTTTATGAGCTTCAGGATGCATACTGATTAAAAGTTTCCCCATCTGGATCGAACTCCGTAGGCTGGCTAGAATTATTTGTTTGACCATTTGTGTAATTATTCTAGGAGTTTGGTTTGAGCCTTAAAAAAAGCGTGGAAGACTTCTGGGATTCCTCAAGTTGTGGCGAGGCCCTCTATTTGAAAGATTGCGATCAGGAAGGTTATATCTCTCAGGCTAAGAGCAGATACAATTTAGAAGGTTCGCTGATCTTTCCTTTCGCAAAATTTGATCAATCTCGGGGGCAGTCAGTGCTTGAGATTGGGGTAGGTCTTGGAGCGGATCATCAGCAATATGTTCAGGCAGGTGCCAAAACTGTTGGTATTGATTTAACCAAGAGAGCCATCAATCATACGTGCAATAGATTAAAGGCATTTGGTCTGAATTCATCTTTGCTGGTTTGTGATGCTGAGAATCTTCCTTTTGATGATAATTCCTTTGATGTTGTTTATTCGTGGGGTGTTTTGCATCATTCGCCTGACACGCGAAAGGCGATTAAAGAAGTTTTCCGCGTTTTGAGGTTAGGTAGTATAGCAAGAATAATGATTTATCATAAGAGGAGCCTCGTGGGTTTGATGCTTTGGCTCCGATATGGTTTGCTGGCTGGAAAGCCTTTTCGGAGCTTGAATGAAATATATGGCAATTATCTTGAAAGCCCCGGAACTAAAGCTTATTCAAGGTCGGAGGCGCTGGAGTTATTTGATGATTTTGCATATGTAGACATAAGCACGCCGCTTTCGCATGGTGACCTTTTGGATTCTCCAGTTGGTCAGCGCCATAGAGGTCTTTTGCTCCAAGTAGCTAATTTGATATGGCCTAGGTGGCTGATCAAAAGCTTCTTTCCTCGCAATGGCTTGTTTATGATGATTACTGCTTACAAATAATATCTTTTTGGTGTAATTCATTTTCAACATATCTGCTGGTTAAGCTGTTTAAGTGCTTTTGATTCCTGCAACACGCTGGTGCTTTGCGATGGTTTTGGCTAGTTTTAGATGTGTAACTTGATTGATTTGTGGTTGGCAAGTATTTAATTTGTAGGCTTTGATTATGGGGCGATAGGCGTGGGATATTGACTTTTTGATGTTTATTGGTCGGTAAGGTTTCTTTGGTTGCGTTTTTGCTTGGCCCGGTAGAAGCGCATCACTGCCAGAGCGAGACTGCGTGAGTCGTGGCGAAGAGTCCCTTTGAAAGCACGCCCTTCACTGCGTTGTTGAGGCCCTTGCATGGAAGCCAGCATCACCCGATAGCCCTCTTGCTTGAGGCCATCGAGATCGCAATCCACCGGTTCAGCGCCGCGCGCTCGGTAGTAGTCTAGTTCCGGCCCTGAGGGAAGGGTGTCTTGGGCTAGCACCGCATCAAAGAGGCGTTGTTGCACCCCGATGCTGGCGAGTTGGGATTCAATCGCACGTAGATGTCCGCTCACGTCCAGGCCATCGGTTTCCCCTGGCTGAGTCATCAGGTTGCAGATGTAAAGCCGTGGAGCCTGTGAGCGGGAAATCGCTTCCACCAACTCTGGAACCAAGAGGTTGGGAAGCAACGAGGTGTAAAGGCTTCCGGGGCCAAGCACGATCATGTCGGCGTGGGCAATGGCTTCCAGGGCGCGGGGCAATGCTGCTGGACGGGCGGGTGTGCAGCCAAGCCGCACAATCGGGCTGTTGGCTTGGCCAATGCAGGACTCCCCCTCCAGCCGCTTGCCGTTTTCGAGTTCAGCCCAGAGGCGCACATCGGCGCTGGTGGCAGGCACCACCTGGCCTTGCACCGCCAAGACTTTGCTGCTGGCGGTGATAGCTGTTTCGAGGTTGCCGGTGATCGCCGTTAGGGCCGAGAGAAAAAGATTCCCGAAGCTGTGGCCTTCCAAGCCGCCTCCAGCGGTGAAGCGGTATTGGAATAACCGCGTCAGCAAAGGTTCTTCCCTGGCAAGGGCAGCTAGGCAGTTGCGGATATCGCCCGGGGGTTGGACTCCAAGCTCACGCCGCAGCACGCCACTGCTGCCGCCGTCATCGGCCACAGTCACGATGGCGGTGAGATTGCCGCTGTAGCGCTTCAGCCCGCTGAGCAGGGTGGAGAGTCCGGTGCCACCGCCGATGGCCACGATGTTGGGGCCGCGATTCAGGCGGCGTTGGGCCAGCAGGGCATCAACCAGCGCCGTGTCTTTCTGAGGAGCTAGAGCGCGTTGGATCGAGCCAAAGCTGCGGCTTTGGCCTAGAAGCACCAAACCAATTCCCACCAGCAGCACCAGAGGGCCTGTGAATTCCCTGCCGGCGCCTGCCAAGACCCGCAGCAGGTCATCAACTGTGGTGAGGATCCAGTAAATGGGTTTGAGATCAGCCCAAATGGCAGCCCCCAGCAGGGCCAACACAAAACCCAGAGCTGAGGTGAGAACCCAGCGTTTGACCACCAATCCGGGCTGTAGCCACTGCACCGCCCGGCGAGAGCGATCCACCAGCTCCCCGCGTCGTGACTGCTCTCCAGCTCTGGGCAAACGGGTCATGGCCTGCACTGTAAGGAGCCTGTCTGTGGCTGGCTTGGAGCCTCTGGCAAGCCGTGACAAACTCCTGTTCTCACCAGCTCCTCAAAGGAGATTCCCAACAAACTGAGGCGGCTCAGTTGGTTCGCTCCAAGTAACGCCCCTTCAGCAATCCGATGCGTGTGGATTGCAATTTTGCACATCCAGAACGCTGACGGAAGCCTCTTCCCGAGGCAGCATCAGTTCGGCTCGAGCCAGCGATGACCCAGGCTTCCTCTGCTGTTGTTGAAATGCGCGGCCTCAGCTTGCTGCGCGGCAACCGTGTCATTCTTGATGACATCGATCTGCGCCTGGAAGCCGGCCAGAGCTTGGCGGTGGTGGGCCCATCGGGTGCTGGCAAAACCACCATCCTGCGCTTGCTCGCTGGCTTGGAAATGCCAAGCGCTGGAGAGCTGCATTTGTTCGGCCGCCGCCAGGACTACTTGCGCCTCGATCAGCACCTTCCTCCCGATGTGCGTTTGGTGTCGCAAAACCCAGCGCTGCTGGGCTCGTTATCGGTGTTGCACAACGTTGGCTTTCTGCTCTACCGCGGCGGCCTGCTGAGCGACAAAGAGATTAAAGAGCGCGTAGCGCGCTGTTTGGAAGCTGTTGGTTTGGCGGGTACTGAGGATTTGATGCCGGCTGAGCTTTCTGGCGGCATGCAAAAGCGGGTGAGCTTTGCCAGGGCGATGATCGACGATCCCGCTGCCGATTCGGCGAATCCTCTGCTGCTGTTCGACGAGCCCACGGCAGGTTTGGACCCAGTGGCGTCGACCCGCATTGAGGACTTGATGGTCACAACGACGCGCCTGAGTCGAGGCACCTCTGTTGTCGTGAGCCATGTGCTGAGCACGATTGAGCGCTCCGCAGAGCAGGTCGTTTTGCTGTACGACGGCAAGCTGCGCTGGCAAGGATCGGTGGAGGCTTTTCGCTGTTCCGATAATCCTTATGTCGTTCAGTTCAGAACGGCTAGCCTGGTTGGGCCCATGCAGCCCCAGGAGCTGTAACCAGCTGATGCGCCGCAGTGTTCGCGAGGCCACCATCGGGTTTTCTCTGCTGGCTGCTCTGGTCGGTGGACTGGGTTTGTGGTTTTGGCTTACAGGCGTTGTCTTCGGCCAGAAGACCTATTCGATTCGTTTGCGGTTCCAAGATGCTGCTGGCTTAGCTCCTCAAAGCGTCGTTACCTATCAAGGCGTTCCTGTTGGCTCCGTTCATTCGGTAACCCCCGAGGCGGGTTGGGTTGCTGTGGAAGCCAAGATCAACGACCGCAGCTTGAAGCTCTATCGCCCCATTACGGCTCAAATCCGTAGCGGTTCGCTGTTGGGCGGCGACCCCCAAGTTGCCTTAGACACCCAAGCCACGATCCCTGCCTCCGATACCTCCGGAGGACCCACCAGCAGCACCTGCAATCCCACGCGCATCGTTTGTGAAGGTGGATTGATTAAGGGGGAAGTCACCCCCAGCCTCACCACGGTGATGGGTCTGATGGAGCGGATCTTGACTCAGGCTGATCAGGACAAGCTCATCAGCAAAGGCGCCACCACATTGACGGCTTTGACCAAGACCTCCGAGGACTTCTCGGCTCTTGCTGAGAAAGCTGAGGGTTTGGTCGCTGAACTGCAGTCTGCTGTGGAGAATGCCGGTCCTGTGATCGACAACCTGGATTCAGCCACGGCCCATGCCAGCAACGTGTTGGGAGCTCTGGATAATCCGAAATCGTTGAATGAGTTGAAAAAGACGGTCAGCAACGCTGAGCAACTCACACGCCGCATCGATGTGATAAGTGGCGATATTCAGCAGCTCACCTCTGATCCCAACGTCATCAACGGCTTCCGCAGCGTCAGCATTGGCTTGGGCAAGTTCTTTGATGAGCTCTATCCCTCGATCAAGCCTGAAACCACTGACGATTGATCAGCGGTTTAAGGCCTCAAGCGCTACGGCTGCAATCGCCTGATCACTGGCTTTTGGTAGTTGCACGTAGCGGCCAGCTGCGGCGGCGGCGAGTTCTTTGCCCATACCGCTGCCAATGAACTTGCGCTCGGTGTCGATCACCAGCAGCTGCAAGCCCAGTTGCGCGTAGCGGCTCGCCACGTCCTTGAGCTCTTGCTTGAGATCAACAGGCGGCTCACCTTCAATCTCGGGTTGGCCCAATGAGCGGCCGAGCGGCACATTGCCCCTGCCGTCGGTGATGGCGACCACCACCACTTGCGACAACTCGCCGGTTTGCAGCGCGTTGTTCCCGACCCGCGCCGCTTGCGCAAGGCCATGAGCCAGGGGGCTGCCGCCGCCGCAGGCCATGGTTTCCAAGCGCCGCTTGGCAGCAGTGATTGAGCGCGTAGGAGGCAACAGCACTTCCGCTTGCTCGCCTCGGAAGGGGATCAGCGCCACCTCATCGCGGTTTTCATAGGCCTCAGTCAGCAGCCGCAGCACAGCACCCTTGGCGCTTTGCATCCGGTTTAGCGCCATCGAGCCGCTGGCATCCACCAGGAAGATCACCAGGGCGCCTGCTTTGCGTTGCAGTTGCTTCGCGCGCAGATCGCCGTCTTGCACAATCACCTTGCGGTGGGGTTCGCGCGCGCGCCGAGCTTTTTGGTATGGGGCTGCCGCCCGCAGTGTGGCGTCGACGGCAATACGTCGAACCGGTCCGCGGGGAAGCACAGGTCGCACATACCGGCCGCGGCTTTCGCTCAACACAATGCCGCGCGAGCCACTGCTGGCAGCACGGTTCTTGGCGCTTTGGAACTGCAGCAGTTCTGGGTCAATAGCGGTGGCTTCCGCATCGAGCATGAACTCCTCCGGCACGCTCGGGGGAGTGTCGTCTTCCGGGTCATCGGGCTCGGGTGGATCGGGCTCGTCGTCTTCTTTGTTGTCCTCGCTTTCTGGAGGATCCGGTTGGTCTTCGTTGTCGCCCGGTGGCGGTGGTGGTGGAGGCGAGGGTTGTTTCTGATCATCCGGAGGAGGCATCAACTTGGCCCGTGGTGCGATCACCAGCCGCACCGCCAGTTGCAGGTCTTCGGCCTCCACTTGATCGCGGCCTTGCAAGGCGGCATGGGCCCTGGCCACGCGCAGCGCATAGAGCTCAGCCCGATGACCCTCGACGCCCCCGCGCAGCGCTTCGTTCACCAGATACGCGATTTGTTCGCGGCTGATTTGCACATCGGGTAGCCATTGGCGCGCCAGCAGCAGCTGGGTGGCGAGGGCATCAGTTTCCTCTTGGAACTGCGCCCGGAATGCCTCAGCGTTTTCGCCGTAAGCGATGGCGGCCTCAGCGATGCTGACGCGGGCGGCGCTGTCGATGGTTTGATCAGCGGAAAGGGCAATGGCAAAGCGATCCAGCAGGTGATCGCGAACAGCACCTTCCTCTGGGTTGTAGGTGGCAATGAGCAGCGGCCGGCAGGGGTGGGCCACGCTCAGGCCTTCGCGCTCCACCTGGTTGATGCCCGAGCCCACTGCTGCCAGCACCAGGTTCAAGGCATTGGCATCGAGCAGGTTGAGCTCATCGATGTAGAGCACGCCTCGGTGGGCTTCAGCGAGGAGCCCGGGTTGAAACACGGTTCGCCCTTCCGAGAGCGAGCGAGTGACATCAACTGATCCCACCAGTCGGTCTTCGGTGACCCCAAGCGGAATCTGAACAAACGGTGCAGGGATCACCTTGCTGGGGTTGACCCCATCTGGTTCTTCGTTCCAGCTGCCTTCAAGAATTTCGATGGCTGGCAGCAAGGCGTGCAGGCCTCTGGCCAGCACTGATTTGCCTGTGCCGCGCCCCCCAGCAATCACCACACCACCCAGGCCTGGGTCAATGGCCGCCAGCAGCAGCGCCAGCTTCAGCGTTGGGTGGCCGGTGACGGCAGCGAGGGGAAAAACAGGAAGCATGGCGGCCAATATTGCAGTTCAAGCGGGTTCGATTGGGGCCAGCCGTGGATCCAGGATCTTGGATCCCATGCCAATGAACTTCACGGCAATCGAGATTTTCTCGCCGCTGCCAAAGGTGTGGGTCACCTCGCCTTCACCGAAATTGGCGTGGATCACTTTTTCCCCCACGCTCCAGCTGCGGGCAGCACTGACCCGCGCTTTGGGTTGTGCTTCAGCTCGATCCACGCGCGTGAGTCGCTCGAGCCGCTGCTCTCTGCGCAGGGCGGCACCACCACTGCGGGGAATATCGCCTTGAACGAGTGCTTCGGGCAGTTCGGCCAAAAAGATCGACGGCACTGCTGGTTCGCGCATGCCGCCCCACAACCGCCGTTCGCTCGCATGGGAGAGGAACAAACGCTCCTTGGCCCTGGTGATGCCCACGTAGCAAAGCCGCCGCTCTTCCTCCAGGGAGGCCGGGTCATCCAAGGAGCGGTAGCTGGGGAAGAGTCCTTGCTCTAGGCCCACCAGGCACACCACGGGGAACTCCAGCCCTTTGCTGCTGTGCAGAGTCATCAAGGTGACGCGATCGGCCGCGGTGTCTTTGCTGTCGGCATCGCTGGCTAAGGCCGCAGATGCCAGGAACCCCTCGAGATCTCCCTCTTCGTTCTCTTCTTGGTACTGAAGCGCTGCATTCACCAACTCCTGCAGGTTGCGGCGGCGCTCTTCGGCTTCATCGGTGGCTTCGGTGATGAGTTCCCTGAGGTAGCCGCTCTTTTCGAGCACTTGCTGAATCAGTTCCGATGGCGGCGCCACTTGGCCTTGTTCCCTGAGGCCATTAATCAGCTCGCAGAACTGCAGCAGTCCTTTGGCTGAGCGCCCGCCCAGGGATCGAACGGCTTCACCGTCGCTCACCACATCCCAGAGCGGAATAGCCAGTTGATTGGCGGCATCGTTAAGCCGTTGGATCGTTGTTTTGCCGATGCCGCGCCGCGGCACATTGATCACCCGCAGCAGGCTGACGCTGTCAGCAGGGTTGATCAGCAGCCGCAGGTAGGCGAGCACATCTTTGATCTCGCGCCGGTCGTAGAAGCGCAGGCCCCCCACCACCACATAGGGAATCCGCCATCGCACCAGGGATTCCTCGATGGCCCTGGATTGGGCGTTGGTGCGATACAGCACCGCCATGTCGCCCCAACTCAGCTCCGGGTGGGCGGCATCGAGCATCCGCAGCCGGTGCACCACGGCTTCGGCTTCGGCGATCTCGTCGTCGCAGCGGGTCAGTGAGATCAGCTCACCTTCGCCGCGAGTGGGGCGAAGCACCTTGTCGATCCGCTCGCTGTTGTTGGCGATTAGAGCATTGGCCGCCTCAAGGATCGTGGCGGTGGAGCGGTAGTTCTCCTCCAGCTTCACCATCGTGCGTGTGGCGTCATCGGCGGCTTGATCGCCGAAGTCCTGCTGGAAGCCCATCAGGATTGTGAAGTCAGCGGCGCGGAAGCTGTAGATGCTCTGATCGGCATCACCGACCACAAACACCGAGCGGCCGTTCCATTCGTTGTAGAGCTGCGGGTCTTGGCCGCCGGTCACCAGCAGCTTGATCAGGTCGTATTGGGTGCGGTTGGTGTCTTGGTATTCATCCACAAGCACATGGCGGAAGCGCCGGTGCCAGTAGCTGCGCACCTGCTCGTTCTGCTGCAACAGCTGCACCGGCAGCAGAAGCAGATCATCGAAATCAAGGGCGTTGTTGGCGGCTAAGGCTTTGCGGTAGCGCCGGTAGACATCAGCGGTGAGCTTGCCGCGCTGGCCTTCGGAGTTGGCTTCGAGTTGATCAGGCAGCCAACCCTGGTTTTTGGCGTTGCTGATCGCCCAGCGGATCTTTTTGGGCTCAACGCGTTTGGGATCGAGCTGCAGCTCTTGGGTCACGATCTCTTTGACCAGGCTCTGGGCGTCGGCCTCGTCGTAGATCGAGAACTGCTTGGTCCAGCAGAGGCCCTCGGGATCTTTGAACTTGTCGATGTCGAAGCGCAGCAAGCGCGAGAACAGGGCGTGGAAGGTGCCGATCCACAGCTCCTTGATCACCTCGCGCTCAATGCGGGAGCGCAGTTGCCGCTGCTCCACCGCCGGCAGGGTGCCCCAGGGCTGGCCGAACTGGCTTTGAGCAAGCTTTTGGGCTAGCAGCAGTTGCAGCCGCTCTTTCATCTCCCGCGCGGCCTTGTTGGTGAAGGTCACCGCCAAGATCTGGGCGGGATCAGCCCCGTGCTCGCCAATGAGATGAGCGATGCGATGGGTGAGTGCGCGCGTCTTGCCGCTGCCGGCTCCTGCCACCACCAGCAGCGGACCTTCGTGGTGATCCACCGCCCGGCGTTGGGCGTCGTTGAGGCCGGCGAGGAAGCTCATGCAGCGAGACTATCGATCTCTTGCAGCTGCCAGTGATGCCGTTGTGCCGCAAAACCACTGCGGTGGCGTTGGGCAGCAACTTGGGTGATTCGTTGGAGCTGCTGAGCACGGCAGCCAAGGCCCTGCAGCAGTTGGCCGCGCCAGGGTCGTTTCGCTGCTCACCGCTGTTCCGCACCGCTCCGGTGGGCGGGCCAGCCGATCAGCCCGACTTCATTAATGCCGTCGTGCTGCTGGATTGGCAGGACACCCCTGAGCAATTGCTGCAGCAGCTGCAGCAGCTGGAGGCTGCCGCTGGCCGGCAGCGCTTGATCGTGAATGGCCCGCGTTCATTGGATCTCGATCTGCTCTGGTGCGGCGATGAGCAACGCAGCAGTGCCTCCCTCGAGCTGCCCCACCCGCGCTTGGCCCAGCGGCGCTTTGTGTTGCAGCCCCTGGCAGCGCTGGATCCAAACCTGGTGCCGCCAGGGCAGGGTCTCAGCGTTGCCGCTTTGCTGGAGCGGGTTGAGCAACGGGGCGAGGAGCCGCCGCCAGAGCAGCTTCGATCCCCCCACCGCTGGCCTGGTTGAGCCGGCAGACTGAGCTCCGCCTTTTAGAGTCGCTGTGTCTCCTTTGCCTGCGCCAGAGCCTTCTGAACTGCTCGACACCGTGGCCACCCTGGCGGTGCGCAAGCTGCGCATGGAGATTCAGCACCTGCGGCTTCCCACTGGAGTGGAAGGCAACTACGGCTGCATTCGCCATCCGGGAGCGTCCTTGGCCGTGCCTGTTTTGGCTGATGAACGGGTGGTGGTCTTGCGTCAGTACCGCTTCGCCGTGCAGCGCCGCATCCTCGAATTTCCAGCTGGGACCCTGGAGCCCAATGAGCAGCCCCAACCGGCCATGGAGCGGGAGCTGCAGGAAGAAGCTGGCTACAGCGCCACCCAATGGGATTCCCTTGGTGTGTTGTTGCCTTGCCCTGGGTATTCCGATGAGGTGATTCACCTGTTTTTGGCCCGTCAGCTCACACCTGTTCCGGCGCCGGTGGCCGGTGATGACGATGAAGACATCGAGGTGGTGCTGATGCACCCCATGGAGCTCGATGCGGCCCTGGCCAGTGGTGATGAAGCTCTTGATGGCAAATCCGTCACGGCTTGGTACCGGGCCAAACAGCTGCTGGGGCTCGGTTAATGGGCCCCTGGCTGTTCTGGCATCGCCGTGATCTGCGCTTGGCCGACAACCTCGGCTTGGCTGCTGTCAGCGCCATCACGCCTGAGGTGATGGGGGTGTTTGTGCTGGATCCAGCCGAGCTGGAGCACCCGACCATGGCTCCGGCGCGCCGCTGGTTTTTGCTGGAAAGCCTGCGTGAGCTGCAGCAGCGCTGGCGGCAGGCCGGCAGCCAACTGCTGCTGTTGCAAGGCAATCCTGTTGAGCTGTTGCCCCGCTTAGCTCAGCAACTTGGAGCCGCTGGGGTGGCTTGGAACCGCGATGTCGAGCCCTTGGTGCGCCAGCGCGACCGGGAGCTGGCCGCGGCGCTCAAGGCCATTGGTGTGCGCGTTGCCGCTGATTGGGATCAGTTGCTGGTGCCGCCGGAGCAGCTCAAGACCGGTGGCGGGGATCCATACCGGGTGTATGGCCCCTATTGGCGCAGTTGGGAGAAGCAGCCCAAGGCCAAGCCCGTGCCGGTGCCATCAGGCCTGAAGGCTTTGCCGGGGCTGGATCTCAGCGGTTTGCCTGTGCTGGATGAGGTGCCCATCGAGCCTTGGGATGGGGCTGATCTGTGCCCTTGCCGCCCGGGCGAAACAGCAGCCCTCGAGCAGTTGGAGCTGTTTTCGGCCCGTGCCATGGAGCAGTACGGCGAAGGCCGCAACTTGCCCGGCAATGAAGGCACCTCGACTCTTAGTGCGGCTCTGCGGGCCGGCAGCCTCAGCCCGCGCACGGCGTGGGCCGTCAGCTTGGACGTGTTGTCGCACTGCCGCAGCGATGAGCAGCGGCAGTCGGTAACGGTGTGGCAGCAGGAATTGGCTTGGCGCGAGTTCTATCAGCAAGCTCTGTTCCATTTCCCGGAATTGGCGGATGGCCCGTATCGGCCCCAATGGCGCCAGTTCCCCTGGGAAGACGACCCCGTGCGTTTAAAGGCTTGGCAAGACGGGCTCACTGGCGTGCCGATTGTGGATGCCGCCATGCAGCAGCTGGTCCAAACAGGCTTCATGCACAACCGTTGCCGCATGATCGTGGCGTCATTCCTGGTTAAAGATCTGATCTGTGATTGGCGCCATGGAGAGGCCTTTTTCATGGCCCATGAAGTGGATGGCGATTTAGCGGCGAACAACGGTGGCTGGCAGTGGAGCGCCAGCAGTGGCATGGATCCCAAACCGCTGCGGATCTTCAATCCCTTCACTCAAGCCAGCAAATTTGATCCAGAGGCGACCTACATCCGCCGCTGGTTGCCGGAGCTCGCCCACATCAACACCAAGGACCTCATTAGCGGGGATATCGGAGCACTTGAGCGGCGCGGTTACCCCGAGCCGATCGTGAACCACAAGCAACAGCAGGCCCGCTTTAAGGCGTTGTATGCGGCTCTGCCGCGCTGATTAACCCTCGTCGGGAAGGTTGCAGCAGTTGAAGCCGTCTTTGCAGATCTTGCCGTTGGAGAGCGCCCAGTTCACCAGGGCAACCCGGTTGCGGGAGCCGGTTTTGGTGAAGATGTTGCTGACGTGGTTATCAACCGTGCGCTTGCTGATCGAGAGGCGCAAAGCAATCTCTTGGTTGGTGAGCTCAGCGGCCACCAATTCAATGATTTCAAGCTCGCGCTCAGAGAGATGGATCTTGGCTTGGTAACTTCCGCTGTTCCTCGGGCCCGGAAGCACCATGTCGCAGCCCGCCCTTAATCCTTTCGCCAGTGTAGGCAGCCTGGGAGGATGAGCCCCATGTCGAACCTGTTGGCTTCATCCCTCGAAAAGGCTTTGGCTAGCGGCCAGCCCGTGATCACCGCTGAGATCACCCCGCCAGTGGGTGGAGATCCCAGTCATGCACTGGAGATGGCTGAGGCTCTGCGCGGTCAGGTCCAGGCCTTCAACGTCACCGATGGCAGCCGCGCGGTGATGGGCATGAGCAGTTTGGCGCTGTGCCGTTTGCTGCTGGAGCGGGGGCTTGAGCCGATTCTTCAGTTGGGGTGCCGCGATCGCAACCGCATTGCCTTGCAGGCTGACCTGCTGGGAGCCCACGCCTTGGGCATTCGCAATGTGCTCTGCCTCACTGGTGATCCGGTGAAAGCGGGCAATCAGCCCGAGGCCAGGGCTGTCTTTGATTTGGAGTCGGTGCGGTTGCTGCGGCAGGTGCAGCAGCTCAATGGGGGGATCGGTCCTGGTGGCAAGCCCTTGGTTGATGGTGCCCCGGCTCTGTTCCCTGGAGCGGCGGCTGATCCGCAATCGGCCAGTTGGAGCGGGCTGACAAGCCGCATGCGCCGCAAAGCTGAAGCCGGGGCTCGCTTTGTGCAGACACAGATGGTGATGGACGCCTCGGCTCTGCGGCGCTTTTGCACAGAGATTGCGGCCCCTTTGAATGTGCCCGTGCTGGCTGGGGTGTTTCTGCTCAAATCAGCCAAGAACGCTGCCTTTATTAATCGCGTTGTTCCGGGTGCTCAGATTCCTCAGCAGCTGATTGATCGGCTCGCCGCAGCGGAGAACCCCCGTTTGGAAGGCATTCGCATTGCTGCTGAGCAAGTGCAGACCTACGGCGCCATTGCTGCTGGAGTGCACCTGATGGCCGTGAAAGCCGAAGAGAGCTTGCCCCAGGTGCTGGAACTAGCTGGCCTCCCCAAGGTTGTTGCCAAGGTCTGAGCCCAGGAGTTCGGCCAAGGCCTTCTGCTCCGGCGATGGTTCCACCAGATCCAGCCGGCGCGCATCGGTGATCAGCCAGTCGAGGGAGGCTTCCTGCACATCGAGGTGATCGCCGGTCTTGTCGACGCAGTAGCGACCAAACACCAGTTTCTCGGCCAGGGTCACACCCGCGCCGATGCGGGAATAGTCAAAGATGATCGAGTTATCGATCGTGGCGCCTGCGCAGATGTGGCAGCTCGGGCCAATCATTGCTGGGCCGATGATCCTGGCTCCATCCTCAATTTTGGTCATCCCGCCCACGTAGACGGGGCCCTCCACCTCGATCTTGTCCCAGTTGGCGGCCACATTCAGGCCGGTGTAGATGCCAGGACGTACCTGCTTGCCAGGAATCGACACTTGGCGAATATCGCCCTGCAGCACCGAGCGAATCGCATGCCAGTAATCGGGCACTTTGCCGATGTCCACCCACTCGAAATCCATCGGTAGGGCATAGAAGGGAAGCCCCTTCTCCACCAGCTTGGGGAACAGTTGGGAGCCGATGTCGTAGGAGACGCCATCGGGAATGTGCTCAAAGATCTCCGGTTCAAACAGGTAGATGCCGGTGTTGATCTCATCGCTGAGCGCCTCTTCCACTCCCGGCTTTTCTTGGAAGGCTTTGACCCGGCCATCGTCATCGGTCACCACCACGCCGTAGCTGCTGACTTTCTCTTTCGGCACCCGTTTGGTGATGATCGTTGCCAGCGCGCCGCTCTGGCGGTGCTTGCGAACGGCTTCACTCAGGTTGAGGTCGATCAGCGCATCGCCGCAAAGCACCACGAAGGTGTCATCAAAGAACTTCTGGAAGTTCTGAATTTTCTTGAGTCCACCAGCTGAGCCGAGGGCATCACCAATCAGCTCGCCATCTTCAATGCGACCTTCGAAGCTGTAGGCGATCTCAACGCCAAAGCGCTGCCCGTCGCGGAAGTAGTTCTCAATCTCTTCAGCGAGGTGGGACACGTTCACCATCACCTCGGTGAAGCCGTGCTGGCGCAGCAGCTCCAGCAGAAACTCCATCACTGGCTTCTGCAGGATGGGAATCATCGGTTTGGGAATGGTGTGGGTGATCGGCTGCACCCGGGTTCCCTTACCTGCCGCCAGGATCATGGCCTTCATGCAGGTCCCCTACTGAACTGGGCAAGCGTATCAAGGGTTTTTCAGGCCGCTTTCAATTCGCCAGCCGGCAGGGCAGCTGACCCAGGTGGAACAAAGTGCAGCACGCCTTGCCGCTGCTGATCCTCATCGCTGGGCCGCACCCGTAGTTGCAGGGGGCCAAACAGATCTTGCTCGTCCTGCTGGAGATCCACTCGTCCCTGACTGCAGAGAAACAGCAGCGCCCAGAACACCCCAACCCTGTCTTGATCGAGATCCTCTGGAGCCACGGCGGCCCAGGCGGTCACCAGACCATCGAACTGCTGCCACTCCCAGCCCACATCCCAGCGGCTGAGGAACTGACTCAGGGCTGCGGTGGTTTCAGGCAACTTCTCGCGGTGAGCGAGGGAGGCCACTTGGGCAATGGCCTCGCGGTCGCTGTAGCGCTTGCGCCGCTGCTTGGGTTGGCGGCCGCCCTCTTGCTCGAGCCTTTCGCCAATGTCTTCCAGTTGGCGGATCAATTCCCCCAAGGTGACGGGGCGCTGCAGTGGCGGCGGGGCCACGGTGCGGCGCTGCAGCAATTTTTCCGGCCTGGAGGGCAGGGCGCGCAAGGCTGGCCAGTCGCCATCGTCTTCCGCAAGCTGCTCGAGCAACAGGTCGACCTCGTCGTCATCGACTTCCGCCGCCTGGAAGGTGCTGGCCTCTAGATGCTCTGCTTTGAGTGACACCAACACTGACGCCGCCAAAAAGGCCTCACTGCTTTCGGCGAGGTCTTGTTCGTAGCTGCCGCCAGCTGAGGCGATCAGACGCGGCAGTTCTAGTTTTTGGCGCAGTTGATCAAGAAAACCGTCAACGACGGCGATCACATCCACGTCCCAGGGCTCGATGTCGCCGCGCTCGGCCGCGTCTTGGAGCAGCCGAATGGCTAAGCGTGTCCCACTGTCCCCGGCCTGGATCACAAGCTTTGCGGGCGTGCAGTGGGCTGAAGGTAACGGGGTTAACTCGCTTCAGCCACCCCTGAGCTGCTCTGCCCAGACGCGGGCAGCAGGCTGAGCTGGGCATCCATGGCAGCCCGGTAGCGCTCCACGTCTTGCTGCAGTTCTTGGATCTGCACCTGTTGCGCCTGGTTCTGCTCGCCTGCCGTGATGTTGCGGGTGACCCCAGTCCAAACAGCAAACACCCAAGCGGCGGTGGCGCCCACACCACCCACGATCAGTAGCAGCACCGCCAGAGGCATTGTGGTGCTCATCCCAGGCAGGAAGCGCACGGTGGTGGCTGCGGTGTTCTCGAGCGTGAACATCACCATTGCCAGGCCGAACACGAAGATCAGCACAAAATTGATCTGGGGCATGGTTCTGACAAGAGCTGGCCGAACGAGGCGGAGATTAAATCGATCCGCCCATGTTCAGCTCAGCTTCGGAGCAGAACGCAATGGCAAGTAAGGAGCCGTCAGGGCCTTCATTGATGACTCATCTCTCGCCACCACCTGCTCGATCGTCGCCCTGTAGCTGTCGGTGACCAGCTTCGGGTAGAGGCCAATGCCAATGATCGGCACCAGCAGGCAGGAAATGATGTAGATCTCCCGGGGCTCGGCGTCCACCAAATTGGCGTCGGAAAGCTCGGGTTTCTCCTGGCCAAAGAAGATCTCCCTGAGCATCGAGAGCAGATAAATCGGCGTGAGGATCACACCGATGGCCGCAGCGCCATCAATCACGATGCGGAAGGGCAGGGTGTAGGCGTCGTCGGTGGC
Source organism: Synechococcus sp. Minos11 (assembly GCF_014279855.1). Classification (NCBI taxonomy): domain Bacteria; kingdom Bacillati; phylum Cyanobacteriota; class Cyanophyceae; order Synechococcales; family Synechococcaceae; genus Synechococcus; species Synechococcus sp. Minos11. The sequence continues at coordinate 247,501 of NZ_CP047953.1, forward strand.
GAAGCCCACGAACACCATCAGCTCCGAGACAAAGCCGCTCATGCCAGGGAGAGCCAGAGATGCCAGCGAGCAGGCGGTCCACATGGCAAACATCTTGCGCATTCGCTGGCCGACCCCGCCCATCTCATCGAGCTGCAGGGTGTGGGTGCGGTCGTAGGTGGCCCCCACAAGGAAAAACAGGCTGGCTCCGATCAAGCCATGGCTGATCATCTGCAACATGGCGCCACTGGCGGCCAAGGGCGAGAAGCTGCCGATGCCGATGAGCACAAAGCCCATGTGGCTGATGGAGCTGTAGGCGATTTTGCGTTTGAGGTTGCGCTGAGCAAACGAGGTGAGCGCCGCATAAATGATGTTCACAACCCCCAGCACCACAAGAAGCGGTGCGAACTGCACATGGGCGTCGGGGAACATCGACGCGTTGAAGCGGAACAAGGCGTAGCCGCCCATCTTCAGCAAGATGCCGGCCAGCAACATGTGCACTGGTGCTGTGGCTTCCCCGTGGGCATCGGGGAGCCACGTATGCAGCGGCACGATTGGCAACTTCACGCCAAAGGCAATCAGCAAGCCCGCATAACAAAGGGCCTGGAAGCCTGCTCCGAGATGCTTAGCCGCCAAATCGGAGTACTCAAAGCTGACAGGTCCGCCGCCGCTGAAGGCCATGGCGAGGGCCACCAGCAGGATGAACAGGGAGCTGACGGCTGTGTAGAGGATGAATTTGGTAGCAGCGTATTGGCGCTTTTTGCCGCCCCAAATCGCCAGTAAGAGATAGACGGGGATGAGCTCCAGCTCCCAGGCCAGGAAGAACAGCAGCATGTCCTGCACGGCGAACACAGCGATCTGACCGCCGTCCATGGCCAGGAGCAGGAAAAAAAACAGCCGTGGCTTGAACGTCACTGGCCATGCCGCCAAGCAGGCCAATGTGGTGATGAAGCTGGTGAGCAGGATCAGCGGCATCGAGAGGCCGTCGGCTCCCACCGACCAGCCCAAGCCAAGATCGGGCACCCAGGGAATCACCTGCCGCAATTGCAGCCCAGCGATATCAGGGTCGTAGCCATTGAGATAGGCGCCAACCGTGATCAGAAAGGTGGTCAGCGAAACGCCGAGGGCGTACCAGCGCACCCCTTTGCCGTTTCCAGGATCTGGAACCAGAGGGATGGCCAGGGAGGCGGCGATCGGCAGCAGGATGGCCGTCGTCAGCCAGGGAAAGGAATCCAGTTCCTTTGCGGCATCTGGCTGGAGTGTAGAAATTTCAGCCGCAGCTGCCAGCTGTGCGTCGCCTTTGACACACAGTTCAGGCGATCACCCCAACGCGCCGAAGATCACCACAAGACCGATCACCCCGCCAAACACGATCAAGGCATAGAACTGCGCGCGGCCGGTTTCGAAGTATTTGAGGCCTTCCCCGCTGCCCAGGGTCACCAGGCCGGTGAGGTTGACCACCCCATCAACCACCTTGGAATCCACCTGCAAGACCTGGCGCGCAAGCTTGCGGCTGCCTTGCACGAAAAGCTTGTCGTTCAGGGCATCGAGGTACCACTTGTTGGCAAAAAAGGCGTTGATCGCAGGGAAGCGTCCGGCTACCGCAGTGCCGAGATCCACTTTGCGTAGGGCATAGGCCGCGGTGGCTAGGCCAATGCCGGCCACTGAGATCGCCACTGAAGCGCCTGCGAGGGGTAGGAATTCCTCCCAGCTGAAATGTTCGGCCATCTCCAGCGCTTCCGCTGGATTGAGCAGCCCGGCAAACCGGTTGTTCCAGGGCGTTCCCAATAGGCCGATCAGAACCGAGGGCACCGCCAGCACCATCAATGGCACCGTCATCGGCCAGGCCGATTCATGGGGGCTGCTGGCATGGCCGTGAACGGTCTCATCTCCCTTGCCGGCTGCAGCGAGCAGTTGCTGTTGCACAACACTGTCGGTGCCCCGGAACTCGCCTTCAAAGGTGAGGAAGTAGAGCCGGAACATATAGAAGGCGGTCATGCCAGCGGTGAGGAAGCCCACTGCCCACAGCAGCGGGAAGCTGCCAAAGGCTTGCCCCAAGATCTCGTCTTTGCTCCAAAAACCGGCCAGTGGCGGGATTCCACTGATGGCCACACAGCCGATGAAGAAGGTGCTGGCAGTGATGGGCATCTTTTTACGCAGCCCGCCCATCAGGCGCATGTCTTGCGCCAACACCGGTTCGTGCCCCACCACCTCTTCCATGGCGTGGATCACGGAGCCGGAATCCAGGAACAGCATCGCCTTGAAGAAGGCATGGGTGACCAGGTGGAACATGCCGGCCACCGGGGCTCCGCAGCCCATCGCCAGCATCATGTAACCGAGCTGGGACACGGTGCTGTAGGCCAAGCCTTTCTTGAGATCCATCTGCGTCAGCGCGATGGAGGCACCCAAGAAGCAAGTGATGGCGCCAACCACAGCGATCACGGTGAGCACCTGCGGAAAGAGGTTGTAGAGCGGCTCAAGCCGCGCCACTAAGAAAACGCCCGCAGCCACCATCGTGGCGGCATGGATCAGGGCTGAAATCGGTGTGGGGCCCTCCATGGCATCGGGCAGCCACACATGCAGAGGGAACTGCGCTGATTTGGCCATCGGGCCCATAAACACAAATAGGCAGAGAGCCACAGCGGCCCAGCCGGCTACTTGGCCATCGGCCATGGCGGTGCTCAGGCCGGTGGCCATGCCTTCGAAATCAAAGGTTCCGGTGGCCCAGAACAAACCAAGGATTCCCAGGAGCAAACCGAAGTCGCCGACGCGGTTCACCACAAAGGCTTTTTGGGCGGCATGGGCGGCACCATCGCGGTCGTACCAGAAGCCCACCAGCAGGTAGGAGCACATGCCCACCAGCTCCCAGAAGACATAGATCTCCAGCAGGTTGGGGCTCACAATCAGCCCCAGCATGGAGCTGCTGAACAGCGCCAGGTAGGTGAAAAAGCGCACATAGCCCTTGTCGTGGGCCATGTAGCCGTGGGAGTACACCATCACCAGCAGGGCGATGGTGGTGACGAGCGCCAGCATCACCGCCCCAAGCGGGTCAACGCAGAAGCCCATCTGCAGGTTGAACGTGCCAGCGCTGGCCCAGGTGAACAGCTGCTCGTAGGGCGCGGCCCCATTGAGTTGCTCCAGCAGCACCCCATAGCTCAGGGCTGCTGAGCCGCCCACGCAGCTAATCAGCAAAGCCGCAACGGGTGTTCGCAGCCGGTTCAGCGTGCGGTTGAAGCTGATCAGCCCCAAGCCCACCAGGGTTGCCCCCACCAAGGGGAGCAACGGGATCAGCCAGGCAACCTCGGCCGCTGAAGGCATGGAAAACAATTCGATTTCTGGAGTGTAGGCAGCGTCAAGCCATCAGCCCGTACGCGCCATCAAGCCAGTGTGCAAAACCTGTTCGAGCAAAGCTGGTGGCTGCCACCCCAATCCATTGGTGGGCCCACCAAAAAACGCCAACGGCAATGGCAATGCCCAGCTGGGCTGGCCGCACAAATTCACGCCAGGGCAGCGGTTGGCGGCCATCGAGCACGGCCGCAAAAGGAATGAGTGAAGTGTTGGCCTTGAGCTCATCAAAGGCTTCGCCAAACCGGTTGTGCTGCCGCCGATCACCATTCCAGACCGCAAACAGGTGATGGCCAATCAGCCCGATGCAAGTCACCACCATGAAGCTGCTGCCGATCCAGAGCAGATGGGTGGCGCACCACAGGATTTGACCCACCGCTTGGGGGTGACGGGTGACGCGAATGATGCCGGTGGCATAAATCCGCACTTGCGGCTTCAGCACCGCCGGGATCTCCAGCAGGTTGTAGGTGGCCGGATAGAGGAACAGAAAGCTGACGGCTGTTCCAGCCCACACCACCGGAATGATCCAGGGCTGATCCTGCAGGTTCCAGAGCCGCAGCCCGTCGTAGCGGTGCTCCAGGAAATAGGCGATCACCACCACGGCGGCGGGGATGCTCACCGCGGCAAAGAGCAGCCGCCAGGCTCGCTCGCCAATCTTTTCGGCTCCCCAAGCACGCAGTGAGGCCCCACCGCTGTGCAGCACGGCAAAGCCGATCAGCAGGATCAGCATCACGACACTGCTGTGGTGCATCTGCATCAGGGATGAATAGCAGCCTTAGAGTTTGATGCCGCCGGGAGCCGGGCCGCAGCATGGCGGACCTTCCTTTCACCCTTGATCAGCTGCGCATCCTGCGGGCGATCGCCAGCGAGGGCAGCTTTAAGAAGGCCGCCGACAGCTTGTATGTCACCCAGCCCGCGGTGAGCTTGCAGATCCAGAACCTGGAGAAGCAGCTGGATGTCTCCCTATTCGATCGCGGTGGCCGCAAGGCGCAGCTGACCGAAGCCGGCCATCTGCTGCTCAGCTATTCCGAGCGGATCCTCAGCCAATGCCAGGAGGCCTGCCGGGCCCTGGATGATTTGCACAACCTCAAGGGCGGCTCGCTGATCGTGGGTGCGAGCCAGACCACGGGCACCTATTTGATGCCGCGGATGATTGGCCTGTTCCGCCAGAAATACCCGGATGTGTCGGTGCAGCTGCAGGTGCACAGCACCCGCCGCACCGGCTGGAGCGTGGCCAATGGCCAGATCGATTTGGCGATCATTGGCGGTGAGCTGCCGCCGGAGTTGATGGAGCAGCTTCAGGTGGTGCCTTACGCCAGTGAGGAGCTGGCTTTGGTGCTGCCGGTGAAACACCCGATGGCCCGGCTGCAGGAACTCCAGAAAGACGACCTTTACCGGCTCTCATTCATTTGCCTCGATGCCCAATCCACCACCCGCAAGGTGGTGGACCAGTTGCTCTCGCGCGGTGGTTTGGATGTGCAGCGGCTCCGCATCGAAATGGAGCTCAATTCACTGGAGGCCATCAAGAACGCCGTCCAGAGCGGCCTTGGTGCTGCCTTCCTGCCTGTGGTGTCGATTGAGCGGGAATTGGCTAGCGGCACCTTGCATAGGGGCGTGATGGCGGATCTGAGCGTGCGCAGGCAACTGCGCTTGATCACCCACCCCGCCCGCTATTGCTCACGGGCATCAGCTGCCTTTCGCCGCGAAATCCTGCCGGTGTTTGCTAGCCCCGACAGCCCACTAAGGCGCGCTCAGCCCGCCGCTGAATCAGCTCAGGCCCCTGATGCGGCCTAGGGGTCAGAACTGATCCGCTTCTGGGGTGATGCCCACGGTGTCATCAGCAGCGCCAGCGATGCCGGGGTTCTGGAATTTGTTCTCACCCGCGTCGGTCTGATAGACGCAGCGCACGATGGGCTTATCGCGAATCGAACCGATGTAGGCAAAGGTGTTCATCCGCTGCTTGCAGTCCCGCATCTGATCGGTGGTGACCGCACCGGCTTTTTGCAGCACGGCCCAGTTTTCCCGGCGGATCACGCAGCCCGGCTGCAACTTGGGCTGGGTCACAAAGCTGGTGGAGGGGTTCATGGTCGTGTACATCTCCACGTCCATCACAAAGGCGCTAGCCCCCCACTGCTTGCAAAACTCCGGATCAGGCACGGCCAGATCGAGCTGTTCACTGCTGGCGATGTTGCCCTGGGAGCCTGATGTGTTGCTGGTTAGGGATGTGCCGATGCCGATGCCGATGATCAAGATGCCGGCCAAAACGGCGATTGTGGCGGTGTTGAAGGTGAGCCCAGCGCCACCACCACCTTTATTGCCGCCACTGCCACCGCGTTGGGGCGGCCGGCGTTCATAACGATCGCGTTCGTCGTAGCGATCGTCGTCGTAGCGGGACGGGGGACGGCGGGGGGCCATCAGAGGGTCTCAGGGGTGCGGGGCAGGCCCATGGAGTAATTCAGCACCCGGGCACCGAGGTTGTAGCGCAGCTCACCGGCCTGGAGCAGTTGGCGGATGAAGCCTTCCAGGTCGGTGCCGATGCGGCGCAGGTTGTAGTCGCTCAGCTCGGTTCCAGCCGCTGCATCGACGAGTTCAGCGAAACGCTGCTGCACCTTGGCCAGTACCGGCTGATCCCACTCGAACTCGTTATCAGGGTCGAGATCGAGGGTGAGTTTGTCGCTAGAGGCCTTGAGCTCTCCGTTGTCTTCCACCGTGGCGGTGAAAATCCGCACATGGCGGGTGGTGCACTTCAGCGGGGTATCAGACACCTCAACAAGTCAGCGGGCATGGACTCAACTCTATGGTGAGCCCTCAATGTGCGACGGGCGCGACGATGCGGGTGGCAATTGCTGGAGCCGGCCTTGCTGGGCTCTCCTGTGCCAAATACCTCAGTGATGCCGGCCATACGCCGGTTGTGGTGGAAGCCCGCAATGTGTTGGGCGGCAAGGTGGCGGCCTGGCAAGACGAAGACGGTGATTGGTATGAGACCGGTCTGCACATCTTTTTTGGGGCTTACCCGAACATGCTCCAGCTCTTTAAGGAGCTGAACATCGAGGAGCGGCTGCAGTGGAAGAGCCACTCGATGATCTTCAACCAACAGGAGGTCCCGGGCACCTACAGCCGTTTTGATTTCCCGGACCTGCCTGCTCCCATCAATGGTGTGGCGGCCATCTTGGGCAACAACGACATGCTCAGTTGGCCCGAAAAGATCAGCTTTGGCTTGGGTTTGGTGCCGGCGATGCTGCGCGGCCAGGGCTACGTGGAGGAGTGCGACAAGTACTCCTGGACCGAGTGGCTCCAGCTCCACAACATCCCTGAGCGGGTGAACGATGAGGTGTTCCTTGCCATGAGCAAGGCGCTGAACTTCATCGACCCCGATGAGATCTCCAGCACCGTGGTGCTCACCGCTCTGAACCGTTTCCTGCAGGAAAAGAACGGCTCGAAGATGGCGTTCCTTGATGGCAACCCGCCCGAGCGCCTCTGCCAGCCGATGGTTGAGCACATCGAAGCCAAAGGCGGTGAGGTGCATCTGGAATCCCCCCTCCGCGAGATCGAGCTCAATCCCGATGGCTCAGTGGCGGGCTTCCGCATCGGTGGCGTCGCTGGCAAGGAGCCCTACACGCTCACCGCTGACGCCTATGTGAGCGCGATGCCGGTGGATCCCTTCAAGTTGCTGCTGCCTGAGCCCTGGAAGCAGATGCCTTTCTTCAGCAAGCTGGATGGCCTGCGCGGGGTGCCGGTGATCAACATCCACCTCTGGTTTGACCGCAAGCTCACCGAGATCGATCACCTGCTGTTCAGCCGCTCGCCCCTGCTCAGCGTGTATGCCGACATGAGCAACACCTGCCGCGAATACGAAGACGCTGAGCGCTCGATGCTGGAGCTGGTGTTTGCCCCGGCCAAGGACTGGATTGGCCGGCCGGATGAAGAAATCGTGGCCGCCACGATGAAGGAGCTCGAGCGCCTCTTCCCGCAGCATTTCGGCTCTGAAAACCCGGCCGTGCTGCGCAAGAGCAAGGTGGTGAAGACTCCGCTCTCGGTCTACAAAACCGTTCCCAACTGCCAGCCCCTGCGGCCGACGCAGAAGACACCGGTGCCCAACTTCTTCATGGCCGGTGATTACACCCTGCAGCGCTACCTGGCCTCGATGGAGGGTGCAGTGCTCAGCGGTAAGCTCTGCGCCGAAGCCGTGGCGGCCTGAAGCATGGTCTTAAGCCCGCCTGCTCCTGCGCTTGGGGTTCCTGCACTTGAGCAGGCCTATGAGGACTGCCGGGTTGAAACCGAGCGCTGGGCCAAGACGTTTTATCTAGGCACGCTGCTGATGCCGCCGGCCAAGCGGCGGGCGATTTGGGCGATCTACGTGTGGTGCCGGCGCACCGATGAGCTGATGGACAGCCCCGAGGCCCAGGCCTTGCCGGTGGCTGAACTCAGCGCCCGTTTGGATGCCTGGGAGCAGCGCACCCGCGAGCTGTTCGCCGGCCAGGTGCGCGATGGTCTTGATCGGGTGATGGCCGATGTGATCGAGAACTACCCCCAGCCTCTCGAGGCCTACCTCGAGATGATCGAGGGCCAGCGCATGGATCTGGCCAAGCACCGCTATTCCGATTTCGCTGAGCTCAAGCAGTACTGCTTCCGCGTGGCCGGCACCGTTGGCCTGATGACCCAAGAAGTGATGGGCCTCGATCCGGCTTACACCACAGCCCCTTGGAGCGAACGCCCCGACACCAGCGAGGCGGCTGTGGCCTTGGGCATTGCCAACCAGCTCACCAACATCCTGCGGGATGTGGGCGAAGACCGCGGCCGCGGCCGCATCTACTTGCCCCAGGAAGACCTGCAGCGCTTTGGCTATTCCGAAGCCGAGCTGATGGCCGGCACCCTCAATGACAACTGGCGCGCCTTGATGGCCTTCCAGCTGGAGCGGGCACGTGAGTGGTTTGCGCGCTCTGAGGCTGGGGTGCGCTGGTTGGCCCCAGATGCCCGTTGGCCGGTGTGGACCTCGTTGCGGCTCTACCGCGGCATCCTCGATGCCATCGAGCGCCTCAACTACGACGTGTTCAACCACCGCGCCTATGTGCCGCGGGTGGGCAAGTTGATGGACCTACCGCTGTCTTATCTGATCGCGCAGGCCCGCTAGGCGGCTAGCCAGCGCTGCAGCACTGGGTTGACCTGCTCGGGGGCTTCGTCGTGGGGACAGTGGCCCACGCCGGGCAGCTCATGCAGCTCTTGGATGCAGCTGTGGCGCTCGGCCCAGCGGCGAGCTTCCGCGATCGGTTCCCAGGGGTCGGCGGCGCCCCATAGCAAGCGCACGGGCAGTTCTAGTTGCGGCAGGAGTTCGGGGGCCATGTGGTCGCGGAACAGGTTCACAAAGCCGCGAAAGCTCTCCACTGCGCCGGCCTGCCGCGCTGGCCGCAGCAGCAACTCAATCAGATCCTGATCGACGTTGGCGCCACTGGGGTAGGCCTGAGCGAGCACCTGGCGCACAAACAGGGGCCGGGCCACGGTTCGAAACAGCGGCTGCAGTAACCAACGCTGCCGCACCAATCGCTTCACCATCGGGCGACTCCAGCGCTCCCAAATCGGCAAGAGGGCGGCGCGGCGGTCATCGAGGGCGCGCTGGGCGCAGTTCAGCAGAATCACTTGGCCAGGTGCCTGGCCGCGCTCACTGAGCAGCTGTGCAGCCCTGAGGGCCACAATTCCGCCAATGGAATTGCCCACCAGCTGCAGAGGCTTTTGGGGCTGCACCACCTGGCAGGCGAAATCAGCCACCTGCTGGGCCCAGAGGTCGAAGCAGTAGCGCACCGAACCAGGCCCTTGGGGCTCATCAACCAGCCGTGAGCGGGGCTTGTCACTGCTGCCAAAACCCAGCAAATCCAGAGCCCAAACGGGTTGCTGCTCGGCGAGTGGCGCGATGTTGGCGCGCCAGTGGTCGCTGCTGGCGCCAAAGCCATGCACCAACAGCACAGGAGCGCATTTGTTTTCACAGCTCTGCTGCCGGTAACCAACCGCAAAAATCCCCTCCTCCCCCTGCCAGGTCCAGTGCTGCAGGGGAGGGAGGGGCATGGAGGCAGGGTTTTAGACCGAGGCCTTCTGGTTGGCCAAGAGGTCCTTCAGTTTGGAGAGTTCGCCGGCCCAGCGTGGGTCGGGAGCTTCTTTGTCGGCGGGCTCGCTGTGCACCACCTTGTCGACGCTCTTGCGTGCCACGGCAGGACCGCCACCGGGGCCGCGGCGACGATCACCGCCGCGGTCGTTGCCGCGGGATTCACGGCGCTCGGACACTTCAACGCGCAGCTGGTTGCCGCCGTATTCGCGGTTGTTGAACTGCTCGATCACCGCATCGGTGAGCTTGGGGTCATCGAGGTTGACGAAGCCAAAGCCGCGGCATACGCCGGTGTCGCGATCGAGAACTGCTTTGAAACGCACACCTGCTCCGACCGCCGCAAACATCCCCTCCAACTCTTTTTGGTCGAAGTTCTGGGGCAGATTGCCGACGTAGAGACGAGTGCTCATCGGGGATTTAGGCGAAAGAAAGAGAGGCTGCGTTCGGTGTCCTTGAAAGGCAGGGTCACGTGATGGCCAGAGGAAAGTTAATCACGGCACAGACCCTTGGCCGTTTTTATGCAATGAGGACGCCCAAAAGCGCGTTCCAGCATTAGCTGTTCCATCAGCTTCCCTAGCTGCGGCCCAGGAGCTAAGCCCAGCTCCCGTTGCAGGGTGCGGCCATCGAGTGGGCTGCGCGGGTGAAACAGCGGATCGGTGCGATCGCGCCAGCGTTGTAGCCAACCATCGGTTGCGCCGGGAGCCAGCAGCACCAGGGCTGGGAGGTCTTCCTCCAGCTCCCGGCAGAGCTGGAGCATCGCGGCTTCCCCCAAGGGCTGGCTGAGCTGCTCGAACCAGTGGCGCAGCATTCCGCAGCGTTGTTGCAACTTGCGGCTGGCTTTGAGCTGGCCCAAGGCGGCTCCATCAAAGCGCTGGGCCAAGCGCGCCAGGGGCATCGCCGTGCGCAGCTCCTCATCTCTGAGGCCAGCCACCTCCAGTGAGCCCTGCTCTCCAGCGGTGAGGGGCCGCTCCCACGGCTGCAGCAGGCCCAAGTCGCTGGCTTGCTGCAGCCCGGCATCACCGCCTGGGCAGCTGGCCAATTTCTCGAGTTCAGCCAGCACCCGTTCCGCAGCCACCTGGGGCAGGGCCGCGCCGTGGCGCCTGATCAACGCAGCGGTGGTGCTCTCCAGGCTGAAATTCAGCTCGGCTGCCAGCCTGGGTCCGCGCAGCAGTCGCAGCGGATCAGCCAGCAGGTTGGCTTCGCTCAGGGCCCGCAGCTGGCGCGTGGCGAGATCGCCCAGCCCACTGGTGGGATCCAGCAGTGCCTCACCAGGGGGGAGCGGCAGCGCCAAAGCATTGATGCCGTAATCGCGCCGCTGCAGGTCGCTGGTTAGATCGCTGCCCTCTTGGGCTGCAAGATCCAAGCTCCAGGGGCCCAGCACCAGCCGGGCCATGTCCCGCTCGCGATCGAGCACCACAGCGGTGCCACGGTGCTTTTTCGCGAGGTGTTGGCAGAGCTTGATGGCCCCTTGCGGAACCACCAGATCCAAATCCGGATAGGGCCCCAGCCGCTGCAGGAGCGCGTCGCGAACGGCTCCGCCCACCAAGGCGCTGCCGGGCGGAAAACAGCCCGGTGCAAGAGGCCAGCGCTCCGGCTGGAGAGCTTCCCAGGCCTGCGCGGCAGCTTGCGTGGCGGAGAGGGGATGCATCACCTCATCCTGGCCGCGGCACAATTCCCATCAACAGCGGTCCACCGCGGCGATGTGCATCTGTGTTGACTGCCAGTGGGTGGACCGGTGCAAGGCCTACCACCGCGTTGAAACGCAGCACGGTGAACCCCACCTCAACGCTGAGCCTGAGTTTGAGCCTGAGCAGCCCCGCATCCACGTGAGTTTGCGCCCCATCGAGAACAGCTGGGGCATCGAGTGGGATGTGCGCTCCTGCAGCAGCTTTGCCCTCGATCGCGGCCACTGGCAGCGTTTGCGCCCTGGGGCGCCGGTGCCCACATGAGCTGCGCCCTTGCCCTGCATAGCTGCAGCCCAGCCCTTGGTTTGGCCTTGCTTGATGGCGGCCAGAGCCGCTCGATAGCCCATCCCCTGGGCCGGCAATTGGCCAATGGTCTGTTTGAAGCGGTGGAGGAGCTGTTGCCGGCAGCCCGTTGGCCCCAGCTGCAGTGGTTGGCTGTGGCCACGGGCCCTGGCGGCTTCACTGGCACGCGTCTCACGGTGGTGTTGGCGCGCACCTTGGCGCAGCAGTTGGGTTGCCCGTTGTGGGGTTGGGGCAGCTTTGAGCTGATTGCCAGGCGCAGGCAGCAGGAGCTGCAGGACCTGGGCGCCTGTTGGATCGGTCAGACCTTGCCGCGCCGGGGCGTGGTGGCCGGCCGCTATTGCTGGCAGAGCCAAGGTGTGGTGGAGCTGGAAGCGCCGCGGCTCTACCGCCAGGGTTGGAGCGAGTTGCCCGGTCCCAGCTGGGAAGCGGAGATGGATGCGGCGGCTGACGCCTTGCAGCTGTTGCAGCTGGGCCAGGCGGCGGCTGAAGCCAAGCAGCCAGGCCCGTGGCAGCCCGTGCTGCCGATCTATCCCACCTCGCCGGTGCAGAGCTGATGCGGCGCTTGCTTCGATGGAGTGTGGTGGTGCTTCTGCTCTGGGGTGGTTGGCGCTTGTTGCCGCGGCTGCTGGAGCCCTGGATGCCGCCACCGCAAATGATCCTGGTTTTGGGCGGTGATGTGGAGCGGGAAAAGCAAGCCGCTGCCTTGGCGCGCCAGAGCAATTTGCCGGTGCTGATCACCGGCGGCAGCAACCCGGAATATGCCCAGTGGGTGTTTGAAGGCCAGGGCGTTGATGCCCAGAAATTGCAGCTCGATTACGCCGCCCGCGACACCCTCAGCAACTTCACCACCCTGGTGGACCGGTTGCGTCGCCGCGGCATTCGCCATGTCTTGCTGGTCACCAGCAGTGATCACATGGACCGGGCTTTGCTGGTGGGTCGTGTGGTGGCTGGCAGCCGCGGCATCCATCTCACCCCGGTGCCGGTGCCCTGCGGTGATGACTGCCGCCCCGAGCGGCGCAGCAAGGTTTGGGGTGATGGGGTGCGGGCGTTGGTGTGGGTGGTGAGTGGCCGCGACCTCAAAGAGGAGATGCAGGGTGCTCCAGCAGGGCGTTGATCGCCTGTTGGCACTGCGCTGTGGTGGCGTCCAGATCAGCGCGGCTGCGGCTGGCCGGCGGCGCGATCGGCTGGCCGACGCGAATTTCCACAGCCACCGGCCGTGGCCAGCGCTGCTTGGGGCCAAAGGCCCTATGGGTGTTCACCAGCGCCACAGGCAAAAGAGGCGCGCCACTGCGGGCTGAGAGCAGGGCGGCCCCCAGTTGGGGGGCTTCCACCCGGCCAGAGGCTTTGCGGGTGCCATCAAGGAACACGCCCGTGGCCCAGCCCTCCTCCAGGCGGCGCAGGGCTGTGCGGATGGCTTCGCGATCACTGGCACCGCGGCTCACGGGGTAGGCCCCCATCGCCCGGATCAACGGGCCAATCACAGGGATTTTGAACAGCTCGGCCTTGGCCATGAAGCTCACCGGCCGCGGCAGGGCATGACCCAGCAGCGGTGGATCCAGGTGCGAGCCGTGGTTGGCCACCACCACCAAGGGGCCGCTCAGGGGCACCAGCTCCATGCCGCGGCAGCGGCCGCGTAGGAACAGCCGAAAGAGTGGGGTGACGAAGGCCCACTTCACCACCCGGTAGGTGGGGCTTGGCGGCGGCGATGGAACAAGAGCGGAGCTGGCCATCTCAGGCCTGCCCCAAGCTTTCCAGCCCATTGATTTGAGCAGAGGTGACGCCCTTGAGGCTGCGCTTGATCAAACCGCTCAGCACCGCCCCAGGGCCCACTTCCACGGTGGTGCTGATCCCTTCAGCAGCAAGGGTTTGCATCGTTTCGCGCCAGCGCACACCGGTGGTCATCTGGGCGCGCAGCCGTTGTTTGAGCTGCCCGCCGTCGGTGCAAGGGGTGGGATCGGTGTTGCTCAGCACCGGCACGCGGCTATCGGCAAAGCTCAGCCCATCGAGCTTCTCGGCAAAGGCCGCGGCCGGCTCGGCCATGAACGGGGAGTGGAACGCACCCGAGACAGCCAGCGGCACTGCGCGTTTGCAGGCCACTGCGGCCACCACAGCATCTACGCCGTCTTTACTGCCCGAGAGCACCACCTGGGCGTCGCTGTTGTCGTTGGCGATCACCACATCTGCGGTATTGGCAACGGCGTCGTCCAGCGCTGAGCGTTCAAAACCCATCACCGCGGTCATGGCACCACCACCAGCGGCCGCCATCAGTTGGCTGCGGCGGATCACCAGCTCAATGCCGGTGCGGGCATCAAAGACGCCGCCGGCGTAGAGGGCCACCACCTCGCCCAGGCTGTGGCCAGCCAGCAGCTCGGCCTGGCGCCCTTGCTCATGCAGCAAATCCACCAGGCAGCTCTCCACCACAAACAGGGCTGGCTGGGTGTTGCGAGTGTCGTTGAGATCGCTCAGCTCACCAGTGGCTTCCCCGGCGCAGATGGCGGCGAGATCGCGGCCCAACAGCTCAGAGGCCAGCTCAAAGCGTTCTTTGCCCAGAGGGTGCTCGGTGAGGCCCGCAGCCATGCCTTGTTTTTGCGACCCCTGCCCTGGAAACACCCATGCATTGCCCATTGCGCCTCTCGCTGCGGTGGGCAGGAGGCTACGCGTCAGCTGGTGGGACCATCCCAGCGCAGCAGGGCAGCACCCCAGCTCAATCCGGCGCCAAAGCCACTGCTGGCAATCAGTTGGCCGCTTTGGATGCGCCCATCACTGACGGCCTCATGCAGCATCAGCGGAATCGTGCCGGCTGAGGTATTGCCGTAGTTGGCCAGATTGCTGAGCACCTTGTCTGCGGCGATGCCCAGCCGTTCAGCTGCAGCATCAAGGATGCGCTGGTTGGCCTGGTGCAGCAGCAGCCAATCAATGCTGGCGGGCTCGGTGTTGGTGTCGGCTAGCAGCTTTTTGAGGATCGCTGGCACTTCTCGCACCGCGAATTTGTAGACCTCTTGGCCGTTCATGCTGATTGGCGCGTAGCCGCCGCGTTGGTGGCTCATGCCAGGCAGCAGTTCAGCGCGCTCGCTGGTTTGCGCCAGGGTCAGGCAATCGCCCCGGGCGCCGTCGCTGTTGAGGCGAAAACCCAGCAAGCCATCGTTGTCAGCGGGGCAGGCCTCGACGGCCACAGCACCAGCGCCATCACCAAAGAGCACGCAGCTGCGGCGGTCATCCCAATCCACCCAGCGGCTGAGTTGATCAGCGCCGATCACCAAAGCCCGTCTCATGGCGCCGGTGCGCAGGTACTGCGCTGCCGTCACCAGGGAAAACAGAAACCCGCTGCAGGCGGCGGTGAGATCAAAGGCAACGGCTGATCCAGCGCCGATCAGTGCCTGCACCTTGGGGGCTGAGCCAAACAGATCATCGGGGCTGGAGGTGGCCAGCAGGATCAGATCAACGCTGCTGGCATCCCAGCCGGCGCGCTCAAGGGCTTGCTTGCCGGCGGCGGCCGCCAGGCTGGTGAGGCTTTCGCTCTCATCAGCCACGCGGCGCGCAGCAATTCCTGTGCGGGTGCGGATCCATTCATCGCTGGTTTCAACCCTGCCGCTCAGATCGTCATTGCTGATGCGCAGGCGCGGCACACCGGCCCCGCTGCCGCACAGGCGGATCCCCTTCATCCAACACCCTCATCACTGAGGCGGTGCAGGTTATCGAGCGTGTTGTGGCTGGCTGCCGCATGGGCCAAGCGCAGGGCGCCCATCACCGAGCGGGCCTTGCTGCTGCCGTGGCCAATCACGCAGAGGCCATCAACGCCCAGCAGCAGGGCGCCGCCATGTTCCGCGTGGTCGAGCCGTTTCTTGATGCGGCGCAGATTGCTGATCAAAAAGGCGGAGCCCACCTTGCCGCGGCGGCCGCGGGGCAGCTCAGCTTTGAGCACCTCCAACAGCACGCTGCCCACTGATTCGAGGAACTTCAGCAACACATTGCCGGTGAAGCCATCGCAAACCACCACATCAAATTCGCCCGAGAGCACATCGCGTCCTTCGCAGTTGCCAGCAAAGTTCAGCCGCTTTTCTTCCACCAGCAGGGGGTGGGTTTTGAGGGCGAGCTCATTGCCCTTGCATTCTTCTTCGCCGATGTTGAGCAGCCCCACGCGGGGTTGCTTCACCCCGAGCACGTCGCGGGCATAGATGTTCCCCAATAGGGCGAACTGGTGCAGGTAGCTGGGTTTGCAGTCGGTGTTGGCCCCCACATCGAGCACCAGCACCTGCTGCCCCACGTCTTTGGTGGGGAACAGGGCTCCAATCGCGGGTCGCTCGATCCCCTTGAGCCGCCCGAGGCGAAAGATGGCTGCGGCCATCACAGCCCCCGAGTTGCCGGCTGAGTAGACCGCCAGTGCTTCGCCAGCTTTGACCCGGTCCATGGCCAAATTGATGCTCGCCTGGCGTTTGCGGCGCACGCTGGTGGCCTCATCGTCCATGCCCACCGAGGGGCCGCTGGCAATCAGCTCCAGGTGGCCTTTGGCCACGGCTTGATCCACGGCCTCTTGCAGCTCGAGGGCCTTGATGGCCGCCTGCAGCGGTTTCTCTTCGGCGAAGAACATCACCTTGAGCGGCAGTTCTTCGATGGCGCCGAGGCATCCTTCCAGGATTGGCCCGGGGGCGTAATCGCCGCCCATGCCATCCACGGCGATGGAGAGCCTTGGCCCTTTAACGGCAGTGGTGCCGCCAGGGCGGGTTTGGCCCAGGCGCAGCGGGCCCAGAGCGGAATTGGCCGTGTTCACCAGCCGAATCACCGGACCGGTGCGGCGATACCAAATCACCAGGCGCTTAATGGCACGGCGGGGCCGCGGCCGCCGGGTCCGACCCGGCAGGGATTGGGGCTCCGCCATGGAGGTCAGGCTCCTTCGCCAGTGGCGCCGTCAATGATCCGCTGAAAAAGGTAACCCGTGCCGCGAGCGGTGAGGATCAATTCGGGGTTGGCAGGATCGTCTTCGAGCTTGGAGCGCAGCCGGGAGATGTGCACATCCACCACCCGGGTGTCCACATGGCGCTCAGGGGTGTAACCCCAAACATCCTTGAGGATTTCGCCGCGGCTAAACGGTTCACCCGAGCGGCTCACCAGCAGCTCCAGCAGGCTGAATTCCATTCCGGTCAGGCGGATGCGCTCACCAGCGCGGTACACCTGGCGCTTGTTGGTGTCGATCTTGAGATCGCTCACCTGGATCACGCCGGAGTTGGGGATCGAGCCGCCGCCGTGCTCTTTCTCAACGCGGCGCAGGACGCAGCGGATGCGCGCTTCGAGTTCCTTGGGGCTAAAGGGCTTCACGACGTAGTCATCAGCGCCGAGCTCCAGGCCCGTGATGCGGTCGGCCACATCACCGAGGGCGGTAAGCATCACGATCGGCACGTCCGATTCCTTGCGTAGCTCTTGGCAGACGCCATAGCCATCGAGCTTGGGCATCATCACGTCGAGCACCACGAGATCGGTGGGCTCGCGGTGGAACGCTTCGAGGGCCTCTTCGCCGTCGGCCGCCGTCACGACGTTGTAGCCAATCATCGAGAGCCTGGTCTCGAGGATCCGCCGGATGCTGGCCTCGTCATCCACCACAAGGATGGTCTCCTTGCCGTTGTGGGCTGGGGCAGCAACCGCCATGGTGTCGTGTGCGGACAATCAAGGTCCGGACCACTCAACCGAGACTCGGTCGAGTTCAAGTCCGAACAATCACCATTCTTCATAAACCCCGGTGCCCCGAACTGTCACCACCTACGTGTGCCAAAACTGTGGAGCCCAGAGCCGCCAGTTTTTTGGCCGCTGTTCCTCCTGCGGCAGCTGGAACAGCCTGGTGGAGCAGACCAGTGGTCCGCCGCCCGATGGCCGGCGCCGCCGCCAGAGCGCCGAAGCGGCTGAACCAGCGCCGCGCCGCTCAGAGGCCATGGCTGCAGTGGGGGAGCGGGCTGTGCAGCGCCTTGGCACCGGTTTTGCTGAGCTGGATCGGGTCTTGGGCGGTGGCTTGGTGCCGGGCTCATTGGTGCTGGTGGGTGGTGACCCCGGCATCGGTAAAAGCACCCTGCTGCTGCAAACCGCTGCAGATCTGGCCCAACGCCAAAGCGTTCTCTATGTGAGTGCGGAGGAATCAGCCCAGCAGGTGAAGTTGCGCTGGCAGCGGTTGGCCGCTGCCGGCAGTGATGGGGATGGGCCCCAGCTGCTGGCTGAAACCGATCTGGAACACGTGCTCCAGGAGCTCGAAGCCCTGCGGCCTGATGTGGCGGTGATCGACAGCATCCAGGCCCTGCATGACGCTGACTTGAGCAGTGCACCGGGTTCCGTGGCCCAGGTGCGTGAGTGCGCGGCATCGCTGCAGCGGCTGGCCAAAAAGCTCGATATCGCTCTGCTTTTGGTGGGTCACGTCACCAAAGAAGGGATGCTGGCGGGCCCCAAGGTGCTCGAACACCTGGTGGATGCGGTGCTCACCTTTGAAGGGGATCGTTTTGCCAGCCACCGGCTGCTGCGGGCGGTGAAAAATCGCTTCGGCGCCACCCATGAGCTGGGGGTCTTTGAGATGCGCGATCGCGGTCTGCTGGAGGTCAGCAACCCCAGCGAGCTGTTTTTAGGAAGCCCGGAAGGATCGGTGGGCATGGCCACGATCGTGGCCTGCGAGGGCACGCGGCCGTTGGTGGTAGAGCTGCAGGCTCTGGTGAGCACAACCAGCTACGCCAGCCCCCGGCGGATGGCCACCGGCATCGGCACCAACCGCTTGCATCAAATCCTGGCTGTGCTGGAGAAGCACTTGGGCCTGCCCCTCTCGCGGTTCGACTGCTATCTGGCGGTGGCTGGTGGTTTGGAGGTGGAAGAACCGGCCGCAGATCTGGGTGTGGCCGCGGCGGTGGTGGCCAGCTTTCGCGATTTAGCCCTGCCCGCCGGCACGGTGCTGGTGGGTGAACTCGGTTTGGGCGGTCAGTTGCGGCCCGTTGGGCAGCTGGAGCTGCGCCTGCAGGAAGCCGCTCGTTTGGGGTTCCGCCGCGCTGTGGTGCCCCAAGGCAGCGGGGTGAGCTGCCCTGAGTTGGCGATTCAAGAGGCCAGCGGCATTGCTGAGGCCTTGGTGGCAGCGCTGGGAGTCAACCCGGCTGATGACTAGTTAGAGGTAGACGTCAGCTGAACCGCGGCCGGTGGTCTTCAGCCAGTTCTGGGCCTCGATGTAGTTGTTCGGTGCCAGGCGGATCGCCTTGCTCCAGAAATCAGCGGCCAAATCAAAGCGCCGATCGGCTTCATCGCTCTCACCTTTTTCCTGGGCAATGCTGCCGAGATGGTGGTGAATCACCGCCATGTTGTTGAGCACCTGCGGCATCTTGGCGTTGAGCGCCAGGGCCTGTTCGTATTGCTCCAAAGCCCTGTTGTGCTCGCCATTGCTGGCGTAGACCAGGGCCATGTTGTACAGGATGAATGCCCGGTCATTGGGGTCTTCCTCGAGCCGCAGCGCCTCTTGGTAGTTCTCCAGGGCTTCGGCGTATTCGCCATCGCCTTGGGCGCTCATGCCATCGCGGTAGTAGGCAAAGGCTTCCTTGGCTTTCTGGTTGGTTGGCAGCACCTTGAGGATCAGGTCCGCCATCACCGTGAAGCTCTTATCGATGAAGTTGTCGTTGCGTTGACTGCGAGGCAAGGCGCCTTAGCGAAGTGTTCCTAGCTTGGGGCATGGCTCCAGAAGCGCTACTTCTTGATATCGAAGGCATGAAGTGCGGCGGCTGCGTCAGCGCTGTGGAGAAGCGCCTGCGCGCCCAACCTGGGGTTCAGGAGGCCAGCGTCAATTTGCTGAGCCGCTCGGCTTGGGTGGAACTCGAGCCCCCTGCAACGGCGGAATCCTTGCTGGAAAGCCTGGCCGCCCTTGGCTTCCCAGGCCATTTGCGCGATCCAGACGGTGAGCTGGAGCGCCTGCAGCAAGCCCGCCAGCAGCAGAGCTGGTGGAGCTGCTGGCGACAGCTGGTGGTGGCATTGGTGCTGCTGTTGATCAGCAGTGCCGGCCACCTCAGTAGTGGCGGTGTGCTCGCCGATATGCGCCTGCACGCCCTGGTGGCCACAGTCGCTTTGGCCGGCCCGGGCCGGCCGATCTTGGTGCGCGGTTGGAAAGGCTTGGCCCAGGGCGTTCCTGGCATGGACAGCCTGGTGGGCTTGGGCGTGGGCACGGCCTATCTGGCCAGCATGGTGGCTTTGATCTGGCCCTCGGTGGGCTGGTCTTGCTTTTTCAATGAGCCGGTAATGCTGCTCGGCTTTGTGCTGCTGGGCCGCTTTTTAGAAGCCCGCGCCCGCCGCCGCACGGGTGCAGCGCTGGAGGAGCTGGCGCAATTGCAGCCTGAAACCGCCCTGTTGCTGCTGGGGGATGGCTCCACCCGCAGCATCCGTGTCGGTGGGCTGCGGCCCGGCGATCATCTGCGGGTGCTCCCGGGTGATCGCTTGCCCGTTGATGGGGTGGTGATCGATGGCAGCTCATCGCTGGATGAATCGAGCCTCACCGGCGAACCATTGCCCCGCAGCGTGGCCAGTGGTGATGAATTGGCCGCCGGCAGCCTCAATTTGCAGGCGCCGCTGGATCTCAAGGTGCTCAGGCCGGGATCGGAATCAGCGCTGGCCCGAGTGATTGCCCTGGTGGAGCAGGCCCAGGCCCGTAAGGCACCGGTGCAGGCCATGGCGGATCGCTGGGCGGGCCGCTTCACCTGGATCGTGATGGCTTTGGCCCTGGCCACGTTCCTGTTCTGGTGGCTGCTGGGCAGTGATCTTTTCCCTCAAGTGCTGGATGGCATGGCCCATGGCCCGGGCCATCACCGCAGCTTGGGCAGTGGCGCGGAAACCCCCTTTGCCCTGGCCTTGCAGTTGGCCATTGCCGTGCTGGTGGTGGCTTGCCCGTGCGCGTTGGGGCTGGCCACCCCCACAGCCATTAGCGTGGCAACCGGCCGCGCCGCCCATTTGGGCCTGCTGTTCCGCGGCGGCGATGTGCTGGAGGTGGCTGCTTCGGTCCGCACGGTGTTGCTGGATAAAACCGGCACCCTCACCCGCGGCCGGCCCCTGCTGGAAGACCAGCTGGTGATCGCTGATGGCCTGGATGCTTCGGGTTTGCTGCAACTGGCTGCGTCCTTGGAGCAAACCACTCGCCACCCCTTGGCGTGGGCGCTGCTGCAGGCCGCTGAAGGCCAGGGCTTGAGCTTGCTGAGCAGCAGCAGCAGCACCACCCAGGCCGGCGATGGCGTCGAGGGGCAATTGGATTCGCAGCAGCAGCTCTGCCGTTTGGGTCGTTTGGCCTGGCTTGAGCACCACGGTGTTCATGTGCCGGCTGAGGCCAGTTCATGGCAGCAGCAGCAGGAGCAGGGCGGAGCCACGGTGCTGGCCTTGGCCCATGGCCAGGAGCTGTTGGGGCTGTTGGCCGTGCGCGATGCCATGCGCCCCGATGCGGCTGAGGCCCTGGCCCAGTTGCGCAGAGATGGCTTGGCCTTGGCCGTGCTCAGCGGTGATCGTGAGGGCCCCGTGCGGCAGCTGGGCCAGCAGCTTTCTCTGCAGACGGATCAATTGGCTTGGGGGCTGCGGCCTGAGCACAAGCTCCAGCGGTTGCACCAGGCCCCTGGCCCGGTGGCGATGGTGGGTGATGGCCTCAATGACGCCCCAGCTTTGGCGGCAGCTGATCTCGGCATCGCGGTGGGAACCGGCACCCAGATCGCCCAGGACAGCGCTGATTTGGTGGTGCTTGGGGAACGCCTGATGGCAGTGCCGCAAGCGCTGGCCTTGGCCCGCTCAGCCCAGGCCAAGATTCGCCAGAACCTCAGCTGGGCATTCGGTTACAACCTGCTGGTGTTGCCCTTGGCCGCTGGGGTGCTGCTGCCAGGCTTTGGCCTCTTGCTCACCCCTCCTTTGGCCGCTCTGTTGATGGCACTGAGTTCGATCACGGTGGTGGCCAATGCTCTGCTGCTACGCGCTCCGGCATGAGAGGCCGGTTTCTGGTGCTGGAGGGCATTGATGGCTGCGGCAAAACCACGCAGCTCAAGGCCCTGGCTGATTGGTTGCCAGCCAGTGGCCTAATGCCCGCTGGCGCGCAGCTGATCACCACCCGCGAGCCCGGCGGCACCGCTTTGGGCCAGGCCCTGCGGCAATTGCTGCTGCATCCGCCCGAGGAGCAGGCCCCAGCCACCCGCGCTGAACTGCTGCTCTATGCGGCTGATCGCGCCCAACATGTTCAGACCCGATTGGAGCCTGCCTTGGCTGCTGGTGATTGGGTGCTCAGCGATCGTTATTGCGGCTCCACGGCCGCGTATCAGGGCTATGGCCGCGGTTTGGACCTTGATTTGATTACCCAGCTGGAGCAGTTGGCCACGGCGGGGTTGCAGCCAGATCTTTGCCTCTGGCTTGAGCTATCGCCTGAGCTGGCCGCCCAGCGCCGCTCCGGCCAGCAGCAAGACCGCATCGAAGCCGAAGGTTTGGCTTTTTTGGCGCGGGTGCATCAAGGCTTTGCTGAGCTGAGCCAGCGGCCGCTTTGGCGGCGGGTGGATGCCTCGCTTCCCCCTGAGCAGGTGCACCGGCAGGTGCAGCAGCTGGTGCGTGAGGGTTTGGAGTTGGCCCTGTGAGTGAGGCGCTGTTTGCCGGCATCGAAGGGCAGCAGCAGGCCCTTGAGCTGCTCACTGCTGCTTTGAATCAGCAGCGCCTGGCCCCGGCTTATCTGTTTGCCGGGCCCGATGGCGTGGGGCGCTCCTTAACGGCCCGCCGTTTTCTGGAAGGCCTTTGCGCTGGTGGAGCTCAGGCCGATTCGGACTTGCGACGCAGGCTGCAACAGGGCAACCATCCCGATTTGATCTGGGTGGAGCCCACCTATTTGGAGAAAGGCGAGCGCATCACAGCGACCGAAGCCAAAGAGCGCGGCTTGAGCAAGAAAACCCTGCCCCAGATCCGCTTGGAGCAGATCCGCGAAGTCAGCCGTTTTTTGGCGCGGCCGCCCCTGGATGCCAGCCGCTCCATGGTCGTGATTGAGCAGGCTGAGGCGATGGCTGAGTCTGCAGCCAATGCCCTGCTGAAAACCTTGGAGGAGCCTGGCCAGGGCCTGCTGGTGTTGATCACCGCAGCCCCCGAGCGCCTGTTGGCGACGATCTTGAGCCGTTGTCAGCGCATCCCCTTTAAGCCATTGCCGGCTCACACGATGCTGCAGCTGGTGGGCGGCGCCCAAGACGATCCCCCGGCGCTGGTGGATTTAGCGGCTGGGTCCCCTGGCGCCTTGCTTTTGTGGCGTGAGCGTTGGGCCGAACTGCCGCCTGAGCTGTTGGCCCAGCTGCAGCAACTCCCCACCCAGCCGATCGATGCGCTCACGTTGGCCCGTGAGGTGTGTGAAGCGCTCGACACCGAGCAGCAGCTCTGGTTATTGCAGTGGTGGCAATGGCACCTTTGGCGCCAGCAAGCCCAAGACAACGTGCAGCGGAGGCTGACCAAGCTGCGCCGCCATTTGGTTGGCCACGTTCAGCCGCGGTTGGCTTGGGAAGTGGCCTTGTTGGATCTGATCGCCTAAGCGATCTGCTCGAGGTTGCCCTGGCGCTCGGCGCGGAACTCCTTCATCACGCGGCTGGCGTCATCGAGGTTGGCTCCACTGGGAAGCTCCAGGCAATAGCCAGCGCCATACACCGTTTTGATGAAGCGAGGTTTGCGGGGATCGGGCTCGAGCTTGGTGCGCAGGTGGCGGATGTGAACCCGGATGGTTTCGATGTCGTCATCGGGCTCGTAGCCCCACACCTCTTTGAGGATCAACGAAGGGGCCACGGTCTGCCCATGGCGCTGCAGCAGGCAGTGCAGCAGTTCAAATTCCAGGTGGGTCAACCGCACGGGCTGGTCAAACCAGATGGCTTCGAAGCGCTCGGGCACCAGGGTGATGGGGCCAAAGCTGAGGATTTCGCTGTGCTTGCTGGAGAGAGGAGCGCGGTCGCTGCGGCGCAGCAGTGCTTTCACCCGTGCCAGCAGTTCTTCCAACTCAAAAGGCTTGGTCAGGTAGTCATCGGCCCCGGAATTGAAGCCCGTCACTTTGTCTTTGGTGCCCGCCAGAGCAGTGAGCATCAGGATCGGAATTTGCGCGGTGCGGTCATCGCGGCGCAGGCGCTGGCACAGGGTGAGACCATCCACCCGAGGCAGCATCAAATCCAAAACGATCAGATCGGGGATGTATTGCAATGCCAGGGCTTGACCCTTGATGCCGTCATCGGCCTTTTGAACATCAAAACCAGAGTGCTCGAGATTGCCGGCAACGAGCTCGCGCATGTCCCGGTCGTCTTCGATCAGCAGGATGCAGGGCTTCATTGGACGTTCGCGGGAGGGCAGTTGGATCGCGGAAGCGGAATGTGCCCGAACGATCTTGCGGTTTTTCTGATTTGACTATAGGGAGATTCTTTTCTTCGTCTGCTTTTTATGGAGGCTTGAATGATGCTTTTGCATCAAAAAGCAGGAATTACGTTGGAACTTAAGAATCTCTATGGATTTGATCACACAAAAGCCCGCTTCTTCGATGTCAACCATCCAAGAAACGGGCCGGTTTGTGAATGGAAAAAAACTCCCCGGGCGGGATTCGAACCTGCGACCAATCGATTAACAGTCGACCGCTCTACCGCTGAGCTACCGAGGAATGGAACCGCAAGAACCTACCTGCCAGCCGCGCTTCCGGGCAACCCCTGACGCTCCAATTTCCGCCTGAGCTCCGCTCCGCTCTGCCATGGGCCAGCAACGCCGCACTCCAGCTGAAGAGCTCCATCGCACTGCTCCAGCTCTTCGAGCCGGTGGGTGACCCACAACGCCGTCAGCGGTGGGCTGAGCTGGCGGATCAATTGCAAGACCGATTGCTGGCTCTCGGGATCCAGCAGGGCTGTGGGCTCATCCAGTAGCAGCAATTGGGCACCGCTTAAGAGCCCTGAAGCAATCGCCAGTCGCTGCTTCTGGCCGCCGCTGAGGCTGTGGATCGGGCGATCGGCCATACCCTCCAGTCCCACTTGCTTGAGAGCCTGATCGATCACCGCCGTGCTCAGCGCTGTTTCTTCCGGCAGATGGAAGGCCAGCTCACTGCCGCAGCTGGGCAAGAGCAGCTGGTGATCGGGGTTTTGGAACACCAGCGCTGGGCGCCCAGGGCTTTGGATGACGCCGCTCTCGGCTTCGAGCAAGCCAGCGATGAGCCGC
Source organism: Synechococcus sp. Minos11 (assembly GCF_014279855.1). NCBI lineage: Bacteria > Bacillati > Cyanobacteriota > Cyanophyceae > Synechococcales > Synechococcaceae > Synechococcus > Synechococcus sp. Minos11. The sequence goes on from NZ_CP047953.1 coordinate 272,071, forward strand.
AGCAGGGTGCTTTTACCGCTGCCATTGCCGCCCACCAGCATCCACAGGCCAGGGCCAGGGATTGAAAAACTGCAGCGCTCTAAGGCGCTGTTGCCATTGGGCCAGCGGTAGCGCAGGCGCTCAACTGCGAGCGGAATCACCCCGATCAGCCGCCGGTGCTGAAGCCAGGACGCTTGCTGCCGGCGCCCATGGCGCTCTTTTCATACAGCTGCACCGAAACGATTTCACTGCTGCGCAGGCAGATCTGTTTTTCCTCTGATTTTTCGCAGCGCAGATCCATCAGCTGGGGATGGCCCGACTCCATGGCTTGGCGAATTTCGCCGTACAAGCCTTGGGCCGCTTCCAGGCTTTTGCGCTGCACGCTGATGGGCATCGGCGACAACTTGAGGCTCAGCTCAACAACGAACATGACATTGGAAGCAGTCGGCTCACCCTAAGGAGAAAAGCCGCTAAGTAGAAATACCCCTTCTGGAGGGCAAAACCCCCCAAACCCCTGGCGGGGCCCCTACATTTCGCTTGTAAAGCTTCGTAAAGCCAACGTCATGACGATCGCCGTGGGGCGTGCACCAGCTGGGAGGGGATGGTTCGACGTCCTCGATGACTGGCTGAAGCGCGACCGTTTCGTTTTTGTGGGCTGGTCCGGCCTGCTGCTGTTCCCTTGTGCCTACATGGCGCTTGGCGGCTGGCTCACCGGCACCACCTTTGTCACTTCCTGGTACACCCACGGAATTGCCAGCAGCTACCTCGAGGGCTGCAACTTCCTCACCGCTGCGGTTTCCACCCCAGCGGACTCCATGGGCCACAGCCTTCTGCTGCTGTGGGGCCCTGAAGCCCAAGGCGACTTCGTGCGTTGGTGCCAACTCGGCGGCCTCTGGGCCTTCGTTGCACTGCACGGTGCATTCGGCCTGATCGGTTTCATGCTGCGTCAGTTCGAAATTGCCCGCCTGGTGGGCATTCGTCCTTACAACGCCATCGCCTTCTCCGGCCCGATTGCGGTGTTCGTCAGCGTTTTCCTGATGTACCCCCTCGGCCAGAGCAGCTGGTTCTTTGCTCCTTCTTTTGGAGTGGCAGCGATCTTCCGCTTCCTGCTGTTCCTGCAGGGCTTCCACAACTGGACCCTGAACCCCTTCCACATGATGGGCGTGGCCGGCATCCTCGGCGGCGCACTGCTGTGCGCCATCCACGGCGCCACGGTGGAAAACACCCTGTTTGAAGACGGTGACGGCGCCAACACCTTCAAGGCGTTTGAGCCCACCCAAGAAGAGGAGACCTATTCAATGGTCACCGCCAACCGCTTCTGGAGTCAGATCTTTGGTATCGCCTTCTCCAACAAGCGCTGGCTGCACTTCTTCATGCTGTTCGTGCCTGTGATGGGCCTGTGGACCAGCTCCATCGGCATCATCGGCTTGGCACTGAACCTGCGCGCCTATGACTTCGTCAGCCAGGAACTCCGGGCTGCTGAAGACCCTGAATTTGAGACCTTCTACACGAAGAACATTCTTCTGAACGAAGGCCTGCGCGCCTGGATGGCTCCGGCCGACCAACCCCACGAAAACTTCATCTTCCCCGAAGAGGTCCTGCCCCGCGGCAACGCTCTTTGATCCGAGGTTTCGATTGCATTCAGGGCGCCTGCGGGCGCCCTTTTTTTTTGGTTACGCTCGTGGAGTCCGTTTGACAGTGAGGTGGCCAATGCCCGGCTCGCCGGTGCGTTTGCCGAAGGCCTTGCCGGTCAGGCTTATTTCACAGGAGGTGTCATGTCCCACAGTTGTTTCATTCAGGGTCTGCTGATCGCGGAGAAGGCCGCCTGATTTAGGTATCCGAGTCCTGATCAAAACGGTTCCGTGCCATAGCGGACCCGGCGAGAGCCCCCGGTTCACTGTTGTGAGCCGGGGGCATCGTTTTGCAAGGGCAACGTCACCACGTAGTTGGGCCCATGGCTGGCTTGTGGGCCCAAGAGTTGCCGCAAGCGCGCCTTGGCGCCGTTGTCGGGGAAAGGCGCATAACTCTGGATCACCTCCCAGCTGCCGGCAATGTGGGTCGCCCCCTCGTCTTGGCGTTCCTTCAGCCAGCTTTCGGTGATGGCGCCTGGGCCTTTGAGCCAGCCCTTGCGGTGCGCCAAATACAGCAGCGTTGGATCACCGCCGCTCACGCTGATGATCCGCGCCTGTTGCGGTGTTTCATTTCGAATGCGCTGGGCTAACTCCCAGGTGGGATTGCCCTCGGGCACTTCTTTGGCCCAATACTCCAGATTCAGCACCACCAGTGAGCAGCCCAGCAGCAGGGCCATGGCGCCAGTGAGCCAGCGTCGACTGAGGTGACCCGCCTGCTGCCAGAGCTGCACCCAGCCCAGTCCCATCAAGGGGCAGGCAAATAGCAGCAGCGGCAGTTGGTAGTACTCGTGCACCCCGCTGGATTCCGGCGCCAACGCTCCGGCAGCGAGCACCGACACCAAGCCGATCGGCAGCAGCCGTGCCTCAGCTTTCAGCTGCTTGTTGAGTAGACCGATCACCAGCAGCGGCAGGCCCAACACCGCCAGCCCGCGCACGCTGGTGCGCAGCAGCAGGTTGCCCCAGTAGCTAGGGCCGATCAGCTCGCTCCAGCTGTAGCGATTGGCTCCGGCGCCCCAAAAGCCAAAGCTCAAACCCGTTTGCAAAAACAGCTGATGGGCATGCCAGTACCAAGCCCCCGTTACGCCCACAACGACCGCAGCCACCAGCCATAGCTCAAGGCGCCGCAGCAGGCCTGGGCCATGGCGCAGCCAAGCCAGCCAGAGCAGCGGCAAGCCCAACCAAAGGGCCGGCAGCACCTTGATCAACACAGCTCCGGTGAGCCCACCGCTGGCCAGGGCCAGATCGCGGTAGTGCCCGCCGTGCCTCCAGGCCAAGCCGCGCTCCAGGGCTAAGGCGCTGCAGGCCAGCAGCAGGCTCTCTGGCTGAATCGAGCGGCCATAAAACACGCTCAACGGCAGCACGGCGAACAGCAGCCCGCCCCACCAGCCGGCATCGGCGCCCAGCAAGCGCTGGCCTAGGCGCACCAGCAGCCACAGGGCCAGCAAGCTCAGCACAAGGCTGAGGCCGCGGGCCAACCATTCCTGCACGCCAAACCAGCCATAGAGCCAGGCCACGGCCTGGGAATACAGCGGTGGATCGGTTTCAGCAAAGCCGCTGCTCGCCCCGCCCCAATCCACTTGGGGCAGCCACAGGGGCAGGCCAGCTTCAAAGGCATTGCGGGCGATGGCTGCCGTATCGGCTTGCCGCCAGCTGTGCACCCCCAACAGCGGAGCGTGCAGATTCACCAGCCGCAGGGCGGCGCCGATCAGCAGCAGGGGCCAGACCGATCGGGTGCTGATTAGTCTCGGCCGCATGTGCGGGTCAACTTAAGGCTGTTGGCGCCCCAATCTCGCCGCTTGATGCTGCATGTGGGAACGGTCAAGACCGGCTCCACATCCCTGCAGGCGTACTTCGCTGAGCATCAGCAGGCCCTGGCTGAAGCCGGCTGGTGTTATCTGCCGGCTGTTGGCCGGCCCGATCGCCGCGATCTGGCGGCGGCCTGCATTGCCATCGATGATCAACGCGATGAACTGCTGCGGGCGCTTCGTTTGGTGGAGCCCCAGCAGCGTTTGGCCTTTCGCCAGCAGGTGAAGGCCGAGCTTGAGGCTCAACTCAAGGCCGTGCCAGATGAGCTGGGCGTGATTCTTAGCTCTGAGCACTTCCATCTCAGCCTGCAGCGCCCTGAAGAAATCGAAACCTTGAAGCAGCTCTTATTGGAGCTGGGGTTGGAGGTTCAACAGGTGGTGATTTATCTGCGCGAACCGTTAGCGCTGATCGAATCGCTCTTTTCAACGATGGTGCGCTCAGGCGATCAGCGGCCCCTGCCGGCGGATCCAGCCGATCCCTTTGTGGCCTTGATCTGTGATCACAGCGCCAGCCTGCGGCGCTGGCGGGCTGTGTTTGGTGAGGCGGTGTTGCAGCCCCGCGCCTTTCCGCCCCAAGCAGGCGGCAGCTTGAGCGCTGATTTTTTGCAGTTGCTCGGCAATGCTCCTGCAGCGGGCTGGCCGCCTGAGCCTCAGCGTCAGCGCAATCGCGGCCTCAACCCCAGCGCTTTAAACCTGCTGGCTTGGCTGAATCGCCACTGCGCCTGGCTCACCCCACAAGCGCGCCACCGCTGGCAGCGCGGCCTGCGCCGCTTGCTCGATGGTGCCCTCAGCCGTTGGGCGAGTGGGTCCTACCGGATGCCGGAGCCCCAGCGCAGCCGCTACCGCCAGCGCTACTCCGATGGCTATGCCGCCTGGCTCAGCCGCGAGCTGCCTCAGTAGGGCACGTTCCAAACAAAGCGCGAGGAGGCGGCGTACTTCCAGATGAAGTCCACCAGGATGCCGCTGGCCACGGCGATCATCGCGATTGGCCCGCCCTGCATGCTGGCGAACACCACAGTCGACACCCCCACATTGGCGGCCATGCCAAGGGACGACACCAGCAGGAATTTCAGCAGTCCAATCACCAGCGAGCGGCCCCGCAGCCGCCGGCTGCGGAAGGTGAGGGAGTTGTTGATCAAATAGTTGGAGCAGGCGGCCGTGATCACCGCCACCACCTGGGTTCCAAAAAAACCAACACCGGCGCTGCGCAGCAGGGCATAAAGCCCCACATGCACCACCATGCCGCTAACGCCAACCATGCCAAAGCTCACCGCACGCCTGGGCAGCAGCCGAAAGGTGGCGGTGTGCACCAGCGACACCAGCCAATCCCAAACCACGGCGTTGTCGAGCTTGGAGTCGCCCGCCTGGCGTGAGCGGAAATTGAGGGGGATCTCCTCAACCTTGAGTTGGCCTTTGCTCACTGCCAGCAGCTCATAGAGGAACTTGAAGCCCGAGACATCAACAGAGCGGATGGCGCTGTTGCACCTCTCCAAGCGCAGGGCAAAAAAGCCGCTCATGTAATCGGAGAGCTGAGCGTACGCGGGAAGACTGAAGCGAGCCAGCTGATTGGCCCTCTCCGATCCCTTTTGCCGGCTGGCTGAAAGCCCGGCAATGCTGGCCTCCGGGTGAAAGCGGCTGCCCATCACCAGATCCAGATCGCCAGCTAGCAGCCGGTCAACCGCTCGCTGCACTGCTTCTGGTTCGTGTTGGCCATCGGCATCCATCACTACGGCCACCTCACCGCAGGCGGCCAGTAGTCCTTCGCGGATGGCGCTGGAGAGGCCGCTGCGGCCAACGCGGCGAATCAAGTGAATGCGTGGGTCTTGACGCGCGAGCTGGCGCGCTAGTTCCGAGGTGCCATCGGGAGAGTCGTCATCCACCACCACCAGCTCGAGCTGATAGCGCTGACCAAGCAGCGCCTTGAGCTGCTCGAGCATCGGCCCCAGGTTGTCCTTCTCGTTAAAGGTGGCCAGCACCACGCTCAGGCTTAAAGGCGGGGAGGACACCGTCACGGGATAGGAGCGCACAGCCATAGAAGCCAGCCATCTTCGCTGGAGCCCTGTTGGCGGCATTGCTGACCCGCCACTTCTGGGATCGGTGCGCCGGGTGGGCTGAGCAATTGCAACGGCTCATTGGAAAGCCCGAGTTTGGACAGCTGTTGCAGGCGCTTTTGGCTTTGCCAGCTCAAGCTGGGCCGTTCGCTTTGGCCCCATAGGGCGATCGGCAGCTCGGGGTCAGCCGTGCGGGCTAGCTCCGCGGCAGCAGCCACGGGCCGGTGTTCATTGAGCTCCCAGTGCCAGAGCGGTCCGCTGAACAGCAGCAGCAAGCCCAGCCACCACAAGCCCACCATCGCGCCGGCCGCTTGAACTTTGATGCTGCTGGCAGGCCGTAGGCCCCAGCCGCCGACCAACAAGGCACCACTGGCGGGAAGCAACACAGTTCTGAATTCAGGCTTGAGCAGAGCAACCGGTAGCAGCGCCAGGCCCAGCAGCAGCCATAGCCAGCTCACGGCTTTGGGTTTGCCGCTTGCAACCAGCTGCGCCAGGGGCGGAGCGCAGAGCAGCGCAAATGGCAGCCAAAGGATGTGGCTGTACCAGGGCAGTTGCGTGCGCAAGGGCAATACAGCCGCCGCCATGCCCAGCTGCAGCCCTAAGGGCCAGCGGCCGGCGCTGAGATGGCGCTGTTTCCAGGCCAGTACAACAGCAAAGGGCCACAGCGCCAGCCAGGGCCAACCACCTTCCAAGACCTCTAAGAAGGGAATGCGCCAACCCAGATCACTGCCTTCCCCAGCGCTGAGCAGCACGCGGCTAGCGCCATCACCGCCCCAGAGCAGCAGCGCATCACTGCCTCGCTGCATCCAATGGAAGAGATGCCAGCCGAGCCCAGGCAGCAGTCCTAAGCAGAGTCCTAAGAAGAGGACAAGCCATTGCTGAGCGCCCAGCTGCCGCTCGAGCAGCAACAGCAGCAGGCCGATCCCCAGCACGGGAATCACAAGCGGTGCCTTCAAGAGAAGAAGGGCGCTGCAGGCCAGCCCCGACAGCAGGCCGCAGCCCAACAGCTTCGAGCCCCTGGATTGGCGGCAGAGCAGCAGCTGCCACCACAGCAGCCCTGAAGCGCTGACCAAGGCCCCATCGAGCATGGCCAGCCGGCCATGGCGCATCAACGGCAGCAGCGTTAGAGCAATCGCAGCGGCGGCCATCGCTGCTCCTTGTTGTTTGTGGTTCAGCTGGCGCGTGATCAATCCGGCCAGCGGCACCACGGCGCTAGCGACCAGGGCTGGCACCAGCCTCACCGCCCAGGCCGGCGGCACTTCGCTGGCAGACATCCATGGCAGCAAGGGAAGGCTGGCGGGTAGGTGCAGGCCAGGGGGCTTGTTGAGATAGGGGGCATCCCAATAGGTGGGCAGCCAGATGTTGCTGAATGGGGCTTGCCCACTCAGCCACTGCAGCAGTGCGTCGCCGCGCTCATAGGCGACGCGGGCCACGATGCCTTCATCCCAATCTCTGATCGGTAGATCCAGTCCGGGGATCAGCAGCAGCGCGAGAGCAGCGAGCCAGAAAAGGAAGAGGGGTCCCAGTCGACGGATTGGCACGGCAGTGATTGGGCCAATTGTTTTCTGGTACACACCCATGTTGTTTTATTTAACAGCGGAATGAATATCAGGAAGGCGCATTGCGCCATCTCTCTGTGTGTGAGGACCATGAACGCATTTCGCAAGCTGTTGCTTGCACCTGTCGTGCTCGGTCTGGCTGCCCCTGTGGCTGCCCAGGCTCAAAGCTTCGACATGGGCAATGTCAACCGCTACACCCAACAACAAGACACCGACCGCATGCGTGCCCTTGAGGCACAAATGGGCCAGGTGACTTCCGTCAGCCAATTCTCTGACGTCTACCCCACCGACTGGGCTTATCAGGCTCTCGCCAACTTGGTTGAGACCTATGGCTGCGTCGCTGGCTACCCCGACGGCACCTTCAAGGGCAACATTGCACTGACCCGCTACGAAGCGGCCGCTCTGTTGAACGCTTGCCTCGATCGCGTGACCGAGATCACCGAAGAGCTCAAGCGCCTGATGAAGGAGTTCGAAAAGGAACTCGTGGTGCTGAAGGCCCGTGTTGACGGCCTCGAAGCTCAAACTGCTGAGCTGGCTGCAACCCAGTTCTCCACCACCACCAAACTCAGTGGTGTTGCTTTCTTCTGGCTGGGTGGCGCTGTTTACAACGACAGCGGCAAATCCCCCGCTGTTAACAGTGCAGCTGGCTTGGCTGAAGTCGCTTCTTACGCGGATGCGATTGAGAACAATGGCCTCAACCTGACCCCAGGTAGCGGCTTCAACAACTTCGCTACTGAAGTTGCAGGTACTTCCAAGGCTGGCCTAGGCCGCATCTTCCAGAAAGGTGCAACCTGGTCTGGTCAAACTGGTGCTGGCGCCGTTGCTGACGTCAGCAGCTACGACGGAAACCCCACCAACTACTCCGATTCAAGCCTGGCCAACATTTCTGTTGCCGCCACGCTCAATAACGCTGCAGTTGCTCCTGTCACCCTCGAGAACATCATCGGCGGTGCTACAACCGTCTCCGGCCAGCTGGCTGTCACCGGTCTGCGCGGCAATGGCGACACCTTCGGCACCGTTGGTTTCGGCACTAATGATCTTCCCCTTGGTATCGGCCTGACCCCCGGTAACTACAAGAAGGATGCTGAGCTCAAGGGCTTGGACAAGGCCGGCGTGGCCATGGGTGGTTTCACCCTGGATTCCACCGACCTGGCCAACCTGGTTCGTCTTGGTAATGCCTCCCGTAAGGCCAAGAACGCCCCGATGATTGGTTACAACAACAACGTTGTTTCCACTTCGGCCACGTTCAACGTCAACGACCCTGGCTACCAGATCGCCGACGGTGGTTATTTCACCAACACCAACGTCTACACCGATCCGTTCAACGCATCGATTGCTGAGTACGGCTCCCTGGGTCCTGTTCTCGCTAACCAGAAGTACGTCAAGAATGCAGCCCGCAAGCTGCTGAAGGACCTCTTCTCTGGCGATGTGGCAGTGGGCGAAGCTGTCAGCTTCAACTACGACGTCCGCCTGGACTTCAACACCAGCTTCACTGGTAAGGACTTGCTGCGCACTCGCCTGCGTTCCGGCAACTTCCAAAACAACACCTTCGCGGGTACTCCTTTCCCCGTGACTGGTGCTGAGATCGCTTTCGAAGAAGGCGGTACCAGAAGCTTCAACGTCAACCGCCTGTTCTACCAGTTCCCAGTTGGCGATTCCTGGACCGTGACCGCTGGTCCTCAAGTCCGTCAGGATGACATGTTGGCCGTGTGGCCCAGCCAATACCCGGCTGAGACCATCATGGACTTCTTCACCTACGCCGGTGCACCTGGTACCTACAGCCTGAACCTGGGCGCTGGTGCTGGTCTGTCCTACGCAGGCGAATTCCTTGGCATGGACGGCTTTGCTGTTAGCGCCAACTACGTCGCTGGCGCTGGCAACGAGAGCTTCAGTTCCGCACAACAAGGGACTGCAACTGCCCCTGATGGCGCTGTCGGTGGTATCGCCAACGACAACTCCAACGGCACCGGTACTGTTCAGATCGCCTACACGGGTGACGTCTGGAACCTGACCGCGGCTTACGCCTACAACCAAGGCGGTGCCTACGGCGGTTACATCCCCGTCGGTACTCCTCTGGCCTCCGATCCCTTCGGTGGTCTCTCCACCTTCAGCACCAGCTCGTTCGCTCTGAGCGGCTGGTTTGCTCCTGAAGACTGGGGTCGCTGGATGCCTTCTGTTAGCGCTGGTTGGGGCGTCAACAGCTACACCGCCAACGCAGATGTCAACATCTGGGGCATCGATGCGGTTGGCGACGGCGACAACGCCGAGAGCCAGTCCTGGTATGTCGGTCTGCAATGGCCCGACATCTTCCTGCAAGGCAACTACCTGGGTACTGCTGTTGGTCAGCCGACCTTCATCAGCTCCAACGATTCCTTCCTGGAGTCCGACGACTCGACCTTCGCTTGGGAGATCTGGTACAAGTTCCAGGTCACCGACAACATCGCTGTCACCCCCGCCTACTTCTTCATCGACAATCCCTCCGGGATGGGCGAAGGCGGCAACGTCCAAGGTGGCGTCCTCAAGACCACCTTCACCTTCTGATCGAGTCGCATCAGCGATTCATTTCAAAAGGACCACTTCTCAGACCACTTTTCACACACAAATCGGGGCCCTTTCGGGCCCCTTTTTTATGGTCAGATTTAGGACTTTTGAGACTCGTTAAGGGACAACAAATCAGCTGTCCGCAGTGGTGCATTGGGACGTTGGAAACATCAATATCCGTTGATAGATTTAAAAAGAGGGCTGCTCTGTCTGGCGATTTCGCCTGACTTGTAGCGCTCAATCCATCCTCTTTTTTGGTGTGAGGACCCCATGAAACTCTTCCAGCAACTCATGCTGGCTCCTGCTGCTCTCGGCCTGTTCGCCCCTATGGGCGCCATGGCTGGCGAGCTCAACTTCGGCGGCGTCTCCAAGTACGCCTCCGCTGATGAGCAAGTCACCAGCATCAGCCAGTTCTCTGACGTCTACCCCACGGACTGGGCCTACCAGGCTCTTGCCAATCTGATCGAGCGCTACGGCTGCGTCGCTGGTTATCCCAACGGCACCTTCCAAGGCAACCGCGCTCTTTCCCGCTACGAAGCAGCAGCTCTGCTGAACGCTTGCCTCGATCGCGTGACTGAGATCACCGACGAAGTGCGTCGCCTGATGAAGGCCTTCGAAAAAGAGCTGGCTGTTGTCAAAGCTCGCGTCGACGGTCTCGAGGCCGCCGTTGGTGAGCTGGAAGCTACCCAGTTCTCCACCACCACCAAACTGAAGGGCAAAGTCCGCTTCGTCCAAGGTTCTGCCTACCGCGGCGACGGCTACGTCCGCTTCGGTCGTCTCAAGAATGTCCTGAAGGCTGCTCAGCTCTACGGCATCCGCGTTTACGACGGTTCCACCGGTGGTCTCCAGGACCGCACCGTCAACAAGATCAAGGACGGCAAGTCCCAGGGCGAGGCTTACACCTACTACGCCGTTGACCCTGATACTGGCGCTTACCCCACCAAGGGTGGTCTGTCTGGTCAAACCGTCTACAGCCAGCCTGCTGCGGGCTCCCTGACCAAGTACGAAGCGCGCAACGTCGCCTTCAACACTGCTTGGACTGGCGCTACTCCTAGCGGTGCCGTTTCCGGAATGTCGATTGGCGACGCAACTGATAGCAGTGCCATGCGCGCACTGTCCGGCAATACCTTTGCCGCTGGTAACGGTAATACAGCTGCCAAGGGCGTTGGCTCCTACAAAATCCTGCTGACCCCCAGCATTGCGGCTCTTAACACCAGCAACAACAACGGCACTGGCACGGCTTACTACACGCCTGACCGCAGTCGCATGTCCTTGTACTTCAAGGACGGCAGCCGCACTGACAACTCCTTCGCCAACACCTCTGGCGCTGAGAGCACCAGCAGCTACTTCTTGTTCTCCTCTCAGGGCATCCAAAACGGTTTGGCCCCGAGTGCCTATCTGCGTGCCCGTAACTTCCAACTCCAGGACAAGTTCGGCAACACTCAGAAGCTGCGCGTCCAGACTTCTCAGTCCGGCTCCAGCAACTACAAGGCCAAGTCGATCCAATTCGACCAAGCTGACTACGGCGCCCTGGTCAACCTGGCCAACAAGGCCCGCCGCGTGAAGGCTTACGACTACTACGTCCTGCCTGCTGCGAACACCACCAGCATCGCTGGCTTGACCAAGTACACCAAAGCCGCTGGTGTGCCTGACCCCATCAAGATCGGTGACGTGGCCCGCGCTTATGTCGGCTATCAGGCCGACGGCAACGCTGCTCTGATCACTGGTGCTGGCAGCGAAGGTGCCGACGACCGTGGTGGTAACACAGGCCTGGCCGTGACCCCTGGTGGTTTCGTTCAGAACAACTTGGCGTACAACAACGTCATGAACTACCTGCTGGCTGAGTACGGCTCACTCAACACCACTCAGCGCAACACCGCCTACGTCAAGAAGGCTGGTCAGCTGTTCGTGCGTAGCTTGGCTGCTTACCCCGCCAACAAGAACGGTGTTGCTGACCGCAACGCCCTCACCTTCAGCCACGACGCTCAGCTGAACTTCAACACCAGCTTCACTGGTAAGGACAAGCTGAACTTCCGTCTGCGTTCCAACACCATCTACGGCTTCGCGAAGCGCGTTAACGCTCCCTTCGCTGACCTGGCTTTCGATGGCTCCAAGCCCACCAAAGGCAAGGCCAAGCTGTACGTCGACAAGCTGTACTACAAGTTCCCTGTTGGCGATTGGGGCAAGGTGTCCTTCGGTACTCGCGCTCCTCAGGATTCCTTCCTGCCTAGCCGCGGCACCATGTACACCAAGGACGCTCTGCTTGAGTTCTTCAACACCTCCGCTGGTGTGTTCCCCTCCTACACCGGTACCGGTGCAGGTGTAGGCATCAGCCGCTTCGGCGGTAAGAAGCTCAAGATCGCTAACGGCACCGTTGGCTTCGGTATCGGCTACCTGGCCAACGAAGGTGACGCAATGAACCCCGCTTCCTACAACTACCTGCAGGAAGGCTTCATGGGTCGCGACACCCGCTTCCGCCTGCCCGTCCAACTCGCTTGGAAGAGCAAAGACAAGAAGTGGCTGTTCACTGCCAACTACGCCTACGAGCGTGGCAACAACTCCATGGGCAAGGTCGGCACCGAGCTGGCTAAGAACCCCTTCGGTTACAGCACTCTGATTGAATCCAATCAGTACGGCTTCACCCTGGCCTATAAGTGGAGCAAGCAGTTCCAGATCACCGGCGCTTACGGCGGTGCTTCGATGAACTCTCGCTACGACAGCAGCGTCCTGGGCATCAAGATGGCCAGTGCTGGTGACTCTGCTCAGACCAGCAGCTGGATGATCGGCCTGAACTTCAAGGATGTCTTCATCCAAGGCAACAAGGCCGGTTTCGCCATCGGTGGTGTGCCAACGGTCAACAGCAACGACAGTGGCTGGGGAACCGACGGCAGCATGCCGATCGCTCTGGAAACCTGGTATCAGTTCCAGGTCACCGACAACATCAGCGTCACCCCTGGTGTGTTCTGGGTTTCTGGCCAGAACGACGAGAAGACCGGCCGTTATGGTCAGGTCACCCTCGACGCCTCCAACGGCGACGTCTGGGGCGGCATCGTCAAGACCGAGTTCAAGTTCTGATCTCAGTTCTCGACGCTTCACTCCTCACCACACCACCTCTCACACAGATCACAAGCCTCTCCGCAAGGAGGGGCTTTTTTTTGTGTTTTTATGGCACTATTTGCAAGGTTGATTCAATGCCTCCCTGGGAATGATTGACTCGCCAGATCATCGAAGCCAGCGAGTCATCGAGGCTTCAAAGGCTTTCTGTGAAGCTCGCAATCAGCGACGTTTGGGTAAGCCTGAGTTGGCTTTACCTTGGTTGGAAAAAGCCTGCAATCTTGATCCTGATTCAATTGAGATTATCCAGGAATCCTTAGGGGCCTTGCAGGATTGCCAGCAGTGGCAACTCTCGCTGCAGCTGTTGCAGTCACCTGTGGCCCAACGTCTTAAAAATGATCCATCTTTTCAATTGATGCGTCTTCGCGCTTTGATTCATTGCGGTCAAGCGCAGCAGGGAGCCCATGAGTTGCTTCAGTTGCAGCATCAGTTGAACTTTGATCCTGTCGACTTGGGCATTGTTTTGCTGGAAGCCAATGTTTTGCAAGGCCAGCTCAAGCAAGCCCAGATGTGTCTTGAGCAGTTACGGCAATTTGATCCTTCTGTTGGTGTTTTCGCTTCGGCGCATTGGAAGCTATTGCGCCATTCCTGGTCAATGGAGGATTGTGTTGGTTGGCAGCAGCTTGAACAAGCAGCATTGCACTGCAGGCTGCTCGCTGTTGGCTTGTTGCGAGATCTTTTGCATTTTCAGCTTCTTGATGAGTCGAAAAAGCTGTTGCAGAAGGTTATTGATCATTGGGGGCTCGATGGTGATGTTGCCACGCTTTGGTTTCAGCTATTGGCTGAATTGGGCGAGCCCGATGAATTCCTGCAATGGCAGCAAAGGCTTCCAGCCGATTCAGGTGTGAGCGGCCTTGAGCTTCTGTTGGCCGAGGCTTTTATCAATGCCAATCGCTTGGAGCTGGCTGAATCCCACCTGCGCCGCTTGGTGCCACGCGATTCCAAGGGCACCTCCTTGCTGTCGGAGTGCCTGCGTTTACAAGGCCGATTTGATGAGGCCTTGATCTGTTGCCAGCAACTGCCTCAACCGCAGTATGGATTGCAGTTGGCGCACCAGCTCTTGGCGTTGGGCCATTGGTCGCAAGCCTGGCCGCTCTATGAACAGCGATCGATTCTTTCTGCTGCAGTGCAGCGCGTTCAGGCTGCTGGATTGCCCGAGCGCACGCCCGCTTTGACGTCATTGGTGGGGAAACATGTTCTTCTCTATGAGGAACAGGGCCTCGGTGACACGGTGATGATGTGCTCTGTTCTCGAGGAGCTGCAGCAGCAGGCCGCCTCCATCACCCTGCTGGTTCAGCCGCGCTTGCAGGCGTTATTGGCGGCTTCATTCCCGCAGGTGGCTGTCAAAACTGCGCTGCCCATGGATTCGCATCAAGCCTTTCAGGCGGTTTTGCCTCTCTCCAGCCTTGGGCAATGGTTTCGGCCTTCCCCTCAGGCTTGTCCTGGCCGGCCTTGCTTGACAGTGCCCCGTGCTGAGCAGCTGCAGGCGAGGCAATGGCTAGCGGGATTGCCCTCAGGGCTCAAAGTCGGTCTCGCTTGGCGTGGTGGTGGCTACGTCAAAGAGCGAGCCCGCCGATCGATACCGCTCGATTTGCTCCAACCGTTGTTGACTGAGTCGCCGGTGTGTTGGGTGAATTTGCAGTACGGGTTGACCGACCAGGACTATGAGCAAACCCAGCCCTGGCTGCATCACTACGACGGCGTGGCCTCTGACCTCACCCGCACGGCGGCATTGATTCAGGCATTGGATCTGGTGATCACCGTGCAACAAACAACGGTGCATCTTGCTGGCGCCCTTGGCACGCCCGCTTGGGTGCTGCTTCCAGTTGTGCCGGAGTGGCGCTACGGCACCGATGGGCCTGAGATGCCCTGGTACGGCAGTGTTGAGTTGTTCCGCTCCACCCGTTCTGGTGGCTGGAAGCCATTGCTTCATGAACGCCTCAACGCTTTGCGACACTGGCGTCCTGATGGGCCACAATCCCATGCCGATGTCGAGCCATAAGCATGCAGACATCTGATCCATCGATGCCATTGGATCTATTTCAGGCCCGCCAGTTGTTTGAGCAACAGCGTTGGCATGACTTGCTGGCCATGTTGGCGGACTCGCCAGCAGCGCAATGGCAGGAGAATCCAGAGTTTTTGTTTTTACATAGCCGCGCCAATAGCGGCCTTGGGCAACCTGAGCTTGGTGTTTTCAGCCTTCAACGCGCCTGTCAGCTGGATCCCGAGTCGCTGCCCCTGCGCTGGGAAATGGTGGAGGCACTGCTTGCAGCTGAAGAGTGGTCGTGGGCGTATCGGGTTCTCACAGACAGCAGTGACACCCGTTTGCTGCAAACCCCCCTGGGGCAATGGGGCCTCGCTCGGGTCCAGGTTCGCTTAGGCCATCGCCAAGAAGCTGAGGCGATTTACGTCGCCTTGCAACAGGAGGGAGAGATTGATCTGCTGCGTCTGGGGATTGGCCTGACGGATTGGCATATCTTTGATGGCGACTTCAAGCGCGCGCGATTCTGCCTGGACCGCTTAGCCGCCCTCGATGGAGCTGCCGAGGAAGCCGCACTTCTGGAGTTGGAGTTGCTTGAACATGATGTTTCGATTCCACAGCGCCGCGTCGCAGCGGAGGCAGTGAGAAGCACCTGCCCCAACAGCCGGCGAGTTTTGCTCAAATTGGCCTGTTTGTATGAGCGTGCTCTGCTGATTGACGAAGCTGAGGATACGTTTAGGTGTGCGATTGATCGCCACGGATTGGATGGCCGTTTGCGAATTGCCTTCCAGGATTTTCTGGTTGCCCAGGCCCGTGTTGATGATCTGCGTTGGACTTTTTCGCAGCCTACGTCTGGTTATTGGGATACGCCTGAGCCATTGATGTTGGCGCAGTGCCTTTACAACGCTGGCAACTATGACGAGGCACTAGCGATTCTTGAAACCCAAGATCACTCTGAGTATCGCAGTGGCCTGCTGGCCATGGTCTATTCCGCTCTTGGCCGCTTTGAAGACTCGCTGCAGTTGCGCCGGGAGCTGCATCAAGCTTCACCCAATAATTTTGATCTGCAATCTGCCCTGGCCCGTGAATTGCTTGCCCTCGCGCATTGGCAAGAAGCCTGGCCGCACTACGCCGCCCGTTTGAAAGGATCCAATCGTTTTAGGTGCCTTCCCCCTGGCATGGAAGAGGTGCGTTCCGATCAACCTCCTGATCAAGCCAATGTTGTTGTTTTTGGCGAACAGGGGATCGGCGACACCATCATGATGGCATCGATGTTGCCAGAGCTGCAGCAGCATGCAGCTTCAGTGAAGTTGTTGCTAACACCTCGTTTATTGCCTTTGTTTGAGGCCACTTTTCCAGATATTCCTTGCTCATCTGAGATGAATTTCGCTCAGTTCAAAGCGATGGAGCGTTGTTATGCTCTTGGAAGCCTGGGGCGGTTCTTTCGGCCATCACCCGAGTCTTGTTCAGGTCAGCCATATCTGCAGGTGCCGCCAGAGCTGTTGATGCATTGGAAGCAGACATTGCAGTCGCTTGGCTCAGGCTTGAAGATTGGTGTTGCCTGGAGAGGTGGCGGAACTTTAGAGAACAAAAAGCAGCGCTCAATGACGTTGCCATTGTTATTGCCGTTGCTGCAAACACCAGGCATTCAGTGGGTGAACTTGCAATACGGCAACGTGGCTGATGAGTTAGAAGAGCTTCGCAACAATCATCAAATCAAGATTCATCATTTTGAAGGCATCACGCAGGATCTGCTGCAAACCACAGCGTTGACCCAAGCCTTGGATTTGGTGATCACTGTTCAGCAGACGGCACTACACATCGCTGGAGCCGTTGGCACATCTGCTTGGGTGTTGCTGCCTCAAGATGCTGAATGGCGTTATGGACGCTCAAAATCCACGATGCCTTGGTATGCCTCGGTGGAGCTGTTTCGCCAACAGCTGCCAGGAGTTTGGGATCATCCCCTTGAGCTGGTGAAAGAGCGTTTGGTTTGTTGGCTTGCTGAGGCTGGTGGCCAGAATGAACAGCAACTGCCGAGCTGACGCCCCGCGATGGCGATTGCCCCTGACATCACGGCACTTGTGGGCAGCACCCCGTTGGTGCGTCTGAACCGATTACCGCAAGAAGTCGGCTGCCGAGCTGAGATTGCGGCGAAATTGGAGAGCTTCAATCCCACCGCATCGGTGAAAGACCGCATCGGTGTGGCGATGATCCGCGAGGCAGAAGCCGCTGGGCGGATTGCGCCAGATCGCACGGTCCTCGTTGAGCCCACCAGTGGCAACACGGGAATTGCGCTGGCGATGGTGGCCGCTGCCCGCGGCTACCGCCTCATCCTCATCATGCCCGACACGATGAGCACCGAGCGCCGCTCGATGCTGCGGGCCTATGGAGCCGAACTCGAGCTCACCCCAGGCTCAGATGGGATGAAGGGTGCCATCTCCAGGGCAAGAGAACTCGCCGATGAGCTTCCCAATGCCTACCTGCTGCAGCAGTTCTCCAACAGCGCCAACCCAGCGATTCATGCGGCCACCACCGCAGAAGAGCTCTGGAGCGACACCGAGGGCCGCATTGATGCTTTGGTGGCGGGTGTTGGCACCGGCGGCACCATCACCGGTTGCAGTGAAGTGCTCAAGCAGCGCAAGCCCAGCTTTCAAGCCTTTGCCGTTGAACCAACTGGAAGTCCTGTTTTGAGCGGTGGTACCCCAGGCCCGCACCGCATCCAGGGCATTGGCGCCGGCTTTGTGCCCGATAACTATCAACCCTCCCTCGTTGATGAGGTGCTGCAGGTCGACGATGCCGAGGCGATGGTGATGGGACGCCGCTTGGCCCGTATTGAAGGCTTGTTGAGTGGGGTGAGCAGTGGTGCGGCCATGGCGGCGGCCCTCAAGCTCGGCCAGCGCCCCGAGATGGAGGGCAAGTTGATCGTGGTGGTGCTGGCCAGCTTTGGTGAGCGCTACCTCAGCACGCCGATGTTCACGGAAATCGGCTTCTGATGACACGCGACCCCTACCAGGTGTTGGGGGTGTCGCCATCGGCGTCAGCGGCCGAGATCAAATCGGCGTATCGCGCGCTGGTCAAGCAACATCATCCCGATGCAGCTGACGGCATCAGTGATGATCCCGAGCGGATTTTGGAGATCAACGCCGCTTGGGAGCTGCTGGGTGATGCCGAGGCGCGGCAACGCTTTGATGCCGGGCGCGGTGAGCGCAGCGCGCGGGCCACAGCCCAGGCCCGCGCTAGCTCCGGGAAACGCCGCCGCGGTGCTGCCAATGACGCCGAGCTTGAGCGTTGGCTGGAGCAGGTGTATCACCCGGTGGATCGCTTATTGGGCCAGGTGTTGGATCCATTCCCCGCCCAATTGCGGGAGCTGTCGGCTGACCCCTATGACGACAGCTTGATGGAGGCGTTTTGCGACTACATCGAGCGCAGCCAAAGCAAGTTGCAGACGGCTGAGACGCTCTACCGCTCCATGCCATGTCCCTCATCAGCTCAGGGTTTTGGGCTGAGCCTCTATCACTTCCTCAGTGGTGTTCAGGACGCTGTGATGGAGCTGGAGCGCTACACCGCGGGTTATGTCGATGACTACTTGCGTGATGGACGCGAGATGATTCGCGAAGCCTGCCTGCGGCGCCAACGTATTCAGGATCAGCTTCCGGCGTAGGCCTCCAGCTGATCCATCCTCAGCCAGATGTCGGGAACCGGCTGGCGAAAGCGCAGTTGGGCGTAGTTGCCTTTGACCGCCAACACTTCGCCGGGGCCTTCCAGCAAATAGGCCGGGGGATCACCAGCGCTGGCTTTGGCTTCCACGCTGCTGAGATAGGCCTCCCGGTTCACGCGGATCAAGCTTCCTTTTTTGAGGGCATCAGCCATGGCCCAGCTCCACAGTGGCTGCAGGCTAAAGCCCTAACAGGGCTAGGGTCCCCAGCGCTATGGCTGTTGATTGATGCGTCTGCTGCTGCTGGGTTGCACGGGATTGGTTGGCCGTGAGCTGGTGCCGCAGCTGCTTGCTGCAGGTCACACGCTCACCGTTGTCAGCCGCCAGCAGCGCGAACTGGCCGGCCTGACCTGCCTGCAAGCCGATCCATCCCTCCCCGAAGTTTGGGCTGCCGGTTCAGCTCTGCAGCAAGCCCTTGCGCAAGCCGAAGGCGTGGTGAATCTGGCAGGGGAGCCGATTGCCGAGAAGCGCTGGACCCCTGCCCACCTGGAGGTTTTGCACCGCAGTCGCATCGACACCACACGGCATCTGGTGGCAGCGATCAATGCCAGCGCCACGCCGCCGCAGGTGCTTGTGAGCGCGTCGGCTGTGGGTTTCTACGGCACCAGTGAAACCGCCAGCTTTAAGGAAGACAGCCCAGCTGGTGCCGATGTTCTCGGCAAGCTCTGCGCGCAGTGGGAAGCCGCTGCCCAAGAGGTAAAGCCCAGCACGCGGCTGGTGATCACCCGCATCGGCATTGTGCTGGCGGCCGATGGCGGGGCACTCGGCAAGATGTTGCCGATCTTCCGCGCTGGCTTTGGTGGCCCGATTGGCTCAGGCCAGCAGTGGATGAGTTGGATTTCGCGGACGGATCTTTGTCAGCTGATCAGTGCTGCATTGAGCGACGAAGCGTTTGCTGGCATCTACAACGCCACAGCTCCCAATCCAGTGTCGATGCGGGAGTTTTGCTCGGAGCTTGGTCGCGCCTTACGTCGCCCCAGCCTGCTCCCAGTGCCAGGCGCTGTGTTGAAGCTCCTGCTTGGTGATGGGGCCGAGGTGGTGCTGCAAGGCCAGCAGGTCAAGCCCTTGCGGTTACAAACAAATGGATTTGCCTTTTCCCAGGCAAGCTTGCCTGAGTGCTTTGACGCCGTGTTGTGATCGCTTCGTCGTCACCAATTCTCGTGGTGCTTGGACCAGGCAGTTTTGGTGAACTCGCCGAGTCAGAGCGTCTAGCGAGCATGCGTTTAAGAGTCCTTCCACTTGAGCGCGCTGCCCACCAATTGGGCTGGTGGGTCTGGCGCCCGGAGACCCTTGATCAAACTTGGAACGCGTTGCAGCAGCCAGGTTTATCGGTGGTTTATCTCGGCAAGTGGTCACCGCCACCAACGGCTGAAGCCACTACTTCTGTGACTCAACTATTTGAGACTTTTTTAAACCGCATTCAGCCTCAGTTGAACGCCAAGCTTCTGTTTGATTGTTGTGAGAATAATTTTGTTGCAGCTCATGCATGGCATCGCGACTACGCCTCTTTTTGGGCTGCACAGGCGGATGTCTGCATCGCTTCTACCAATGCATTGGCCAGTGAAGTGCTGCCCCGCCAAGTAGGCCCCAGCTGCAGCCTTATCACCATTGCCGATTGCACGGAGCAAATTGCTGTGCCTTCTGCGTGCAGTGCCAATGGTCCAGGAATCGGTTGGTTTGGCCACGACACAAACATCCAGCCATTACTGGATTTGGCATTTGCTCATAGGCCTGTGTCTCAACAGCTGACTTTGATTACTCGGGCTGAAGTGCTGCGCGATCGATTAGGTAGCCAGAACTTGCTGAAGCGATTTGAGGATTGTTTTCAAGCTGTGCATTGGTATGAATACGAATCCCCACAACAACTGTCTGACCAGCTTCAAGGGGTGGGTTCAGTTGTGCTTCCTGTCAATGGGGATGATGCCCGCAAGCGCTACAGCAGCCATAACCGCCTGACAACTGCGCTTTTGCTTGGCAAAAAGGTGTTTGCTTCACCCATTCCTGCATATGAGCCCTTCTCCGATTTGGCCGTGCTCGCAAGTGATCCATTGGCTGCTTGCTTGCAGGGAGAGCAGCCGCAGTGCTGTCTTGCTCCACAGCCACTCCGTGATCGCCTCAATGCTGATTTTGGTGTGGAGAGGATTGAGCAGCAGTATCGCCAATTGCTGAGCGACGTCGCCCCCACCAGCCCAAAACCCCGCTGATCACAGCGGCGGCCATCAAGAGTCCAATGGCTGGTGTAAACAACGGCTCCCAGAGCTGCTGGAACACTGCCAGGGGCTGATGGATGCCGCGCGCTTCACACAGCACAGCGGCGAGAAACCAAAACGCCCCGCCGATCACCACAAACACATCGGCAACGAGCAGCCGGTCCAACCAGCCTTTGAGGGTCTCCATCAAGGGTGTTGCAGCTTCTCCAGGATCGCGCGGGCCATGCGCTTGGTGCCGCCGGCTTGGCCTAAGCGTTGATCTCCCTCCTTGCGCAGCTGCTGCAGTGTTGCCTCCGGCAGCTGCAGCAACTGCTCCAGCACCTCAGCGCTGGCGATCAGGGTGTGCGGGGCATCCACATCGCCTTCGGCGCAATGCACCGCCGGGCCCAATAGGCGCCGTTGGGCTTCGGCAAAGCCCACGGTGAATTGCGGGCCATGGCCGGCGAGTTGCAGCACCGGCTTGCCCAAACCGGCGGCCTGCTCGCTGGCGGTGCCCGCCATCGACACCACCACCTGCGCCGCTGGCAACAGGGTGGTGAATTGCCCCCAGCAACACTGCAGCACCAGCCCTTTGCGCTTGAGCCAGAGGCTGCGGCTGGTGCTGCTGCTCAAGCTCCAGCCGCGGCTGGCGGCCAAGGCTTCCACTGCGGCGGCGGGCAGTTCGCGCACCAACGCCGCCTGGAAATCGTGGTGGCGCAACCCAGCGGGTAGTTCTTCCAATAACGCCAGCATGCGCTCGAGGTTTTGGCGCGCTTCTGGCAGACGACTGCCAGGCAGCAGCAGCACCCGCCCGGAGCGCTCGCTGGCCTTAGCGGCCACCAACCCATCCATGAAGGGATTGCCGAGAAACTCCACCGGCCGCCCCAATTGCTCGCTCAGATCACTGGCGCTCAGCGAATCGCGGCTGAACACCGCGGCAAAGCGTTTGCTGGCCAGGCATGGCCCGCAGGGCCACGGCAGCCGCAGACGGCCTTCGTAATGGCTGGAGTAGGCCACCAGATAGGTGATCACCGGTTTGCCGCTCAGCCAGGCCAGGATCACCGGGATCACATCGCCCACCACAACGATTCCATCGGCGTGGCGCGCTTCTTGCAGCAGCAGCAAGCTGCGCTTGAGCAGATAAAGCACCTGCCCCTGCAGGATTTCTTTCAAGCGGCCGGCAAAGCTGGCGTAGCCCAGCCCGCCGGTGCTGAAGCTCTGGGTGCGGCCTGCAATTGGAAGCTCCGCCTGCCGGTAGGGGGCTCCATCGCCCACCAAAGGCACGGCTCGCACCGAAGCGCCAAGCAGCTGCAGCGCCTGCCCAAGGCGGGCACCACTGAGGTCTTCCCCGTGGCCGTTGCTGAGCAGCAGCAGCTGCATCTCAGTCCGCCAGCCAGGCCTGCACTTTCAGCAGTGCCGGCCAACCCGGCCGCCGCTGGAGCCCATCGGCGATCGAGGTCTCCAGCTCTTGGCCCAGTTCCGGGGAGAACACCATCACGCGCTTGACGATCTCGATGTGCTCACGCACGCCTTTGGCGCCGGTTTCCAGCATCGCCAGGGCCAAATTCAGCCGCCCTTGCGGATCCTGCGCGTTGAGTTTCACCGCGGTTTTGGCTGAGCGCAGGGCGTCTTCGGGCTGCTCGGTCAGCAATTGCAGCCAAGCCAGGCAGGTCCATCCGGCAGCTTGACGCGGGTCGCGCCGGGTGATGGCCTCAAAGTCAGCGATCACATCAGCGGCCTCCGCGCCGTCTTGATAACGCTGAAGGGCTTGGCCGAATTGACTTTCGCTCAGGCTTGGCTGCTCTTCCGTCATGGGCGCAGGGATTAGACCAACAGATTCCCATGGCCGCGGTCATCAGACCGCAAAGGAGCTGCCGCAGCCGCAGGTTTGGCTGGCGTTGGGGTTGGTGAAGTTGAAGCCGCCGCCGATCAGTTCAGTGCTGAAGTCCAGCTGCATTCCATAGATGTACAGCAGGCTTTTGGGATCACACACCACTTCAAAGCTGGGAGCATCCGCAGGCTCATAGCTGTAGCGCTCGTCATCGCCCTCGATCTGAGCGGCATCGATGAAATCCATCGTGTAGCTCATGCCGCTGCAGCCGCCTGAGCGCACGCCCACCCGCAGCACGCTGCCGCTGCCTTGCTGCTGCATCAGGTTGGCCAGCTGCTTCATGGCTGGCTCGGTGATCAAGATGCCTTTGCCGTCTTTGCCGGTGTGGGTCAGGGTTTCGGTGGCCATTCCGGCGCCAGCTAATTGCTCTGCAGTTTAGGAAGCCTCGGCTGGGCAGCTCGGATCCATAGAGTCAGGGGCCTTACGGGAGCTTGAGCGGTGCGTGTCGCCATCGTCGGATCTGGATTGGCCGGTCTTTCGGCGGCAGTGGATCTGGTGGATGCCGGCCACAGCGTTGATCTCTATGAAGCCCGCCCCTTCATGGGCGGCAAGGTGGGCAGTTGGGTGGATGAGGGCGGCAACCACATCGAGATGGGGCTGCATGTCTTCTTCTTCAACTACACCAATCTCTTTGCGCTGATGCGCAAGGTGGGCGCTTTCGACAACCTGCTGCCGAAAGATCACACCCATTTGTTTGTCAATGAAGGGGGTGATCTCAGGGAGCTGGATTTCCGCTTTGCCCTCGGTGCTCCGTTCAACGGTCTCAAGGCCTTTTTCACGACACCGCAGCTTGATTGGATCGACAAGCTACGCAATGCCCTGGCGCTCGGCACCAGCCCGATCGTGCGAGGCCTGGTGGATTACGAGGGGGCGATGCGCACCATTCGCGCCCTGGATCGCATTAGTTTTAGTGAGTGGTTTTTGGGCCATGGAGGCAGCCCGGAGAGCATTCGCCGCATGTGGAATCCCATCGCCTATGCCCTGGGATTCATTGATTGCGAGGCCATCTCCGCCCGCTGCATGCTCACCATCTTCATGATGTTTGCCGCCCGCACAGAGGCCTCCAAGCTCAACCTGCTCAAGGGCTCGCCCCACCGCTGGCTCACTGGTCCGATCCTCGACTACATCAAGGCGCGTGGCGGCCAGCTGCACCTGCGCCATCGCGTCACCGCGGTGCACCACAAGGGCGACAACGGCACCACCGAGGTCACCGGCTTGACCATGGGCACCCCCGATGGCGATGTGGAGGTGGAAGCCGATGCCTACCTCGCGGCTTGCGATGTGCCGGGAATTCAGCGCCTGCTGCCCGAGGAGTGGCGCCGCTTTGAGCAGTTCGACAACATCTACAAGCTCGAGGCCGTACCCGTGGCCACCGTTCAGCTTCGCTACGACGGCTGGGTGACGGAACTCGGTGATCAACCCCAAGCGGCTGCCGCCAGGGCTGATGTGGCTCACCCCACGGGTCTCAACAACCTGCTCTACACAGCCGATGCCGACTTCAGCTGTTTTGCCGATCTCGCCTTGGCCAGCCCCGAGGACTACCGCAAGGAAGGCGAGGGCTCACTGCTGCAGTGCGTGCTCACCCCGGGTGATCCCTGGATCCCACGCAAAACCGAGGAGATCGTTGCCCACACTGATGCCCAGGTGCGCAAGCTCTTCCCCTCCAGTAGCGGCTTGAAGCTGGTGTGGAGCAATGTGGTCAAGCTGGCCCAGTCGCTGTATCGCGAAGCCCCCGGCATGGAGCCTTATCGGCCTGATCAGCGCACTCCGGTGAGCAACTTCTTCTTGGCCGGTAGTTACACCCGCCAGGACTACATCGATTCGATGGAAGGGGCCACCATGAGCGGGCGTCTGGCCGCCAAGGCCATCCTCAACGGCGAGGGAGGCTGAGATGGGCCGCTGGCTTGAGCACAGTGTTGCGGTGGACATTGCCGCGCCCGTGGATCTGGTGTGGGCGGTGTGGAGTGATCTCGAATCCATGCCGCTGTGGATGCGCTGGATCGAGTCGGTGAAGACGCTCGATGACCCCGACCTCACTGAATGGACCCTGGCGGCCCAGGGCTTTCGCTTCCAGTGGAAGGCCCGCATCACCCAGCGGGTGGAGGCCCAGCAACTGCATTGGCAATCCGTCGGAGGCCTTCCCACCAAAGGCGCCGTGCGCTTCTACCCAGAAGCCGATGAGCGCACCGCGGTGAAGCTCACCGTGAGCTACGAGCTGCCTGGGGTGCTGGCGCCCTTGATGGATCCCAAGATCCTGGGCGGTTTGGTCAGTAAGGAGTTGCAGGCCAATCTCGATCGTTTTCAAGAACTGGTGGAAGAGCGGGCCCGCGCTCGATAGGGTTCGGCCACTTGCTGATGGGCTGCTGGCCTGCCGCGCTGCTGCCGCTGTTGCTGTTGCCGCTGTGATGCTGGCGGCCTGTGGCGCCCAGACGCCCCCGCAGGCCAGCACGCCTCCTGCCGCTGAGGCCAACAAAGACACTGCCAATTCGCTGCCTGAGCCCACAGCTGATCCACAGCTGATTCCTCTCTACGACCCGGCTGAGGTGCTGGGTTCGTTGCCGCGCGGCCGCCAAGATCCCTTTGCGCCGCCTCCGCAGGCGCTGGTGGCCGCCCAAGATGACGCGTCTGATTCAGGAGGCGACGGGGTGCCCGAGCTGATGGGTGTCTCCTCGTTAGGTGGTGTGGCCCAGGCGTTTGTGAGCTATGGCAGCCATAGCGGACCTGTGGCCCCTGGTGATGTGGGCGACCCTGATCGCCTGCCTTGGCTGCCCACCGGTGTTGGCGTTGCGGGTGTTGATGTGCAGCGTGGCCGCTTGCTATTGGAGCGCGATGGCCGGCCCTTGAGCCCGCTTCAGCTTTAAGCCAAGGCGCGGCTGCAGGCGGCTACCAGGCCATCAAGGTCATGGGGATCAGCTTCAGCGTCGACGCGCCCCAGCAGCTCGCGGCAAACGGCGCTGGTTTGCGGGCCAATCGAAATCACCGCCAGCTTGCTGGTGTGCTCGTTCCAGCTCTCGCCGAACTGGGCCTTGAGCAGTTGCACCGTGTGGCGCACGGTTTTGCCGCTGCTGAAACAGATGGCCTCCGCCATGCCGGCTTCTAGAGCAGCGGCGGTAAGGGCTGGCAGATCCTTGGGGCAGCGGGATTCATAGGCCGCCACTTCGCTCACCCGCGCGCCGGCTTCGCCAAAGGCTTCAGCCAGCAGCGTGCGTCCGCCGCTTTGCACCCGCGGCAAAAGGATCCGCTGGCCCCAGACGCCAACAGGGAAGTTCTCCAGCAGGCTGTCGGCCACGAAATCAGGTGGGATGAAGTCGGCCGTGGCGCCGAGATCCTCCAGTTGTTGAGCCGTTTTGCGGCCCACCGCAGCGATTTTTAGCGACGCTGGCCGCCGAGCCAGGCTGCGGCCTTGGGCTTGCAAGCGCTCATCCACCGCGCTGACGCCATTGGCGCTGGAGACCACCAGCCAGTGGAAGTCCTCCAGTTCGCCCAGGGCATCATCCAAAGGCCCCCAGCTATCGGGCGGGCCAATCACCAGCGCTGGCAAATCCAGCACCTGGGCGCCAGCGGCTTCAAACAGCTTTCGCGCAGCGCCCAGCTGGTGCTCCGCGCGAGTGAGCACCACGGTGTGGCCGCTCAGATCAGGCGGCATTCAGGTTCACCAGCTCGCCAGCGCTGCGGGCTAAGGCTTCAGCATCATCCTTGCGGTTTTGCTGCAGCAGCAGCCCAATCGCCATCAAGAAGCTGCTGCGCGCCGCTTCAAAGTTGCCGCCGGCCAGCTGGGCAGCGCCCAGATTTTGATGCAGCTCTGGGCTGTTGGGATCAAGCTGCAAACCGCTTTGGTAGGCCTCGATCGCCCCGCCGATGTCGCCGGCTTTGCGTTGGATCAGGCCGAGGTTGTACCAGCCCAGCATCACCTCCGGCAGCTGCCGGGTCACAGCCGCCGTCACCTCGGTCGCTTCAGCCAGCTTGTTCAGACGCAGCAGCAATGCGCCCAGGTTGAGCCGGGCTCCCACCAGCACCTGGGGGCTGAGGGGTTCCTCCAAGGCCAGGCGGTAATAGCGCTCGGCTTCCTCAGGTTTGTTGCTGCTGTTGGCGATTCCCAGGTGGAGCAGCAGCTCATAGCGCTCGCGGTGTTGATCGCTTTGGCAGTGCTCGAGTCCCATCTCCAGCAGCGCCAGGCCGCGGGTGGTGTTGCCTTGATCCACCTCAAGGCCGCCGAGCTTGGCGCAGGCATAGGGGTCGCCGGGTTTGCTGGCGAGCTCGGCCTCCATGGCCTCCCGCAGACGGTTGGCCTTGTTGCCGGCAATGAGCTCTTCGGGGCGGTAGCCGGTGTGGAACAGGGCCGGTTCAGCGCAATCAACAACCCGCCATTGGCTCTCGGTTTTGAGCAGCTCCTCGACGGAATCGTCGATCATCGAGTGATAGGCCCGGCTCCACTGGATCGCTGGGTGCTTGCGGAACAGACGGCTGACGCTGGAGTAGGGCGATTGAACCGCGCCGTCCTCGTAGCGCAGCAGGTTGATCACCAGCACATCGGGCTGCGCCATCAACGCTTGCAGCGCTGGCTTGACGTCATCAAGCAGCAGCTCATCGGCATCGAGCACCAGCACCCAGTCGCCGCTTACGAACTCCAGCGCCTTGTTGCGCGCTGGGGTGAAATCGCCGGGCCATTCGATCGCTTCAACTCGCGCGCCGGCGTCTTTGGCGATGGCGACGGTGTTGTCGGTAGAGCCGGTGTCAACAACCACCAGTTCATCGCAAAACCCTTTCACGCTCTCGAGGCAAGCGCCGAGCTGCTGCTCCTCATCGCGCACGATCATCGAGAGGCTGAGCATGGCCGCTGGTTACTAAATCGCCCCAGAGATTAAGCGGCATCTCCTGGAGTGCCTCAGTCGGTAAAACCGCCCTCATGGGCATGACCCACCAACCCCAGTTGGGCCAAGGCCATGGCTTGAGCCGCCGGCATTTGGCCGGGGCTGTAGGCCGCTGGCAGATCGGCAGGCAGCAGAGCTTGGAGCTCGTGCCAGAGGTAAGGGCTGCCGTAGACCACCAGGCCTGCCAGGCGCTCCTGCTGGATCAGCTGCTGCACTTGCTCAGGCCAGTTCTCATTGCTGTTTTTGCCAGCGCGGAATGGGTTGCCGCGCACGAACAGCTGCAGCAACACCTTCTCTTCGGGCAGGTTCCAGGGCGGGCTTTGATCATCGATGCGCCAGGTTCTCCAGCCCGCCGCCTGCGGCCGGATCAGGGCTGGGGCGTTGAGGGGCAGAGCCGGGCATTGCAGGCTGTTGTCAAGGCGGATCAGATTGACGCCGCCGCCGCTGGCGAGTGGCCCGCCTCGGTGCTCAAAGCTGGCGGTGAGCAGCTGCTGCTGCAGGTTGCGGTGTTGACTTTGTAGGGCGGCCAGTTGCTCGATGGCCATCGCTGGCTCGGCTGGGCCTGTTTGGCTTTGCACCAGGGCTTGCTCTCGCCTCTGCAGGCTTTGCTCCAAGCGCTCGATCGGCCAGCGCCCGCTGCTGAAACCTTCTTCGAGAGCATCAAGGGCCGCTGCCGCATCCGCTGGCATCAAGATCAGATCAGCGCCAGCGTCAAATGCCAAGGCGGCAGCTTCCCCAGGGCCATAGCGATCAGCAATGGCTTCCATCACCAGGGCGTCGGTCACCACAAGCCCGTTAAAACCAAGCTGCTGCCTGAGCAGATCGGTGAGCACTGCCTTGGAGAGGGTGGCGGGCCGCTCAGCATCCAAGGCCGGCAGCAACAGATGCGCGGTCATCACGCTGGCGGCTCCAGCGGCAATGGCGGCTTCAAACGGCGGCAGCTCAATGCGCTGCAAGCGCTCGAGGTCGTGGGGGATTAGCGGTAGTTCCAGATGGGAATCGCTGGCAGTATCGCCATGGCCGGGAAAGTGTTTGGCGCAGCCCAGCACCCCTTCGCGTTGCAGTCCCACGAGAAAGCAGCAGCTCAAAGCGCTGGCGGCCTCAGCTGTGTCTCCCCAGGCGCGCACATTGATGACCGGGTTGGCGGGGTTGTTGTTGACATCGCAGACCGGCCCAAGCACCCAGTTCAACCCGAGGCTGCGGGCCTCAAGCGCGGTGCAGCGGCCATAGGCCGTGACCAGCTCTTCGGCCTGAGTCGGGTCGCGTTTCCACAGCTTCGCCAGGCCCAGTGGTGGCGGCAGCCAACTGGCGCCATCAAAGCGTTGGCCCACGCCTTCCTCCACATCGGCGCAGAGCAGCAGTGGCCCTTGGGCCCAGCGCTGCAGTTGCCGGCAGCGCAGCGCTAGATCAGCTGCTGATCCGCCCAGCAAGATCACACCGCCCACGCCTTCAGCCAGCCCGCGCTGCAGTTCGTTGTTGCTCAGTTCCCAGCGCGGGTAGCGGCGCTGCCCGTCGAGGGCGTAGCCACTGGCCCTGAGCACCAGCAGCTGGGCCAGCTGGCGGCGCAGGCTCACATCTCCTCGCTGCCGTCGGGCACCGGGCCGCGTTCTTGCCGTTCTTCCTCGAGCTTGCTCAGCAGCCCCAGCACTTCCACCCCTTGGGCCAAGCCCTTGTCGTGGTGGAACACCAGCTCGGGGGTGCGGCGCATGTTCAGGCGCCGGCTCAGCTCACCGCGCAGGTAGGGAGCTGCCGAGCGCAGGCCAGCCATGGCCTGGTCTTGCTCGCTCTCGCTGCCAAAGATGCTCACCGACACCTTGCAGTGCTGCAGATCGCCGGCCACCACCACATTGGTGATGCTCACCATGCCTTGGTTCACGCGTTCATCACGCACGCCATTGACGAGCAATTCGCTCATCTCCCGGCGAATCATCGAGGCCACGCGCTCTACCCGTCGCCCATGGGCCATTGCCTATGCCAGCGGCACTGGAGTCACCATGGCACGCAGCACGAGCGTGAGCGTGAGCAGCCCGCTGATCAGCGCGCCAATCAGCGCAACGGCGGTGACGGGGTTGCGGGTGCGCGCCAAAAGAGGCTCGAACACCGAGCTGGCCACACCCAATCCAAAGGCGATCAAGTAACGCGGATAGCGCGTCACGTTGGCGAAAAACTCTCCCATCACCTCACAAAACCCATGGCTACTCTGCCGGCAAGCGCTGTTTCGCCCGCCTGCCATGGAGCTTTTTCAGTTCCGCCACTCTGCCTTTTGCGAAAAAGTGCACTTGTTATTGGCGGCAAAAGGACTCAGCTACAGCGTCAACGATGTCACCCCCGGCGTGGGGCAGATCGAACTATTCCAGCTCACAGGCCAGCGGCAGGTGCCGGTGCTGCGCGATGGCGAACAGCTGATTGCCGATTCCAGTGCCATCGCGATGCACTTGGAGTCCAAGCACCCGGAGCCTGCGCTCCTGCCCAGTGATGCCGCCCAGCGCGCTGAGGTGCTGCTGCTGGAGGACTGGGCCGACACGGCCTTGGCCTCTTCCGCCCGCATGGCACTCCTGCAGGGTGCAGCGGAAGATCCTGTGCTTCGCGGCGCTCTGCTGCCCGATGCCACCCCATCGCTGCTGCGCAATTTGATCGGTGCCGTGCCAGGTGATCTGCTCGGTGGTGTGGGCCAATTGCTGCCCATGGGGCGCGATTCGCTGATCTTTGCCCTCGAGCAGCTGCTCACCTTGTTGGAGCAGCGCCCCTATTTGGTGGGTGAGCGCCCCACCGTGGCCGATGTAGCGGTGGCCGCCCAGCTGTATTTGCTGCGGTTCCCATCTGTGGCTGGGCCTCAACTGGCCTCCCGCGGTGTGGCCGGTGTGGCTGATCAGCCCCGATTTGAGCCGCTGTTCCAATGGCGCGATGAGCTCTACCGCACCCTGGGCCGCCGGCCCGATGGCTCAGAAGCGTCGGCTTCGGTTGAGGCCATGCCGGTGGGGTGAGGCGCGCTTGGGCTCGCTGATCACATCGAAATAGCCTCCGGGCATCTTAATTTCGGGTCTTCTTTGCTGGGCCTGCGATGAATCCCCTGGCCCCGGTGTTGCAGCAGGAAGCCCAGGCGTTGTTGAACACGGCCGCTCAATTGCGGCCCGATCAAGCCGAGGCCGCCTTGGATCTGCTGCAGCACTGCAGCGAGCAGGGCGCCAAGTTGGTCGTCACGGGTGTGGGCAAAAGCGGGATCGTGGCCCGCAAGATCGCGGCCACGTTCACCTCGATTGGCCTAATGGCCCTCTATCTCAATCCCCTCGATGCCCTGCATGGGGATCTCGGGGTTGTGGGTGCCGATGACGTTGTTTTATTGCTCTCCAACAGCGGCGAGAGCAGTGAGTTGCTGGCGTTGCTGCCCCATTTGCACCGCCGCGGTAGCGCCTGCATTGCCCTGACAGGTCGGCTGGATTCCAGCTTGGCCAGGGGCGCTCAAGTGGTGCTGGATGGCTCCGTGGATCGTGAGGTGTGCCCCCTCAACCTGGCTCCAACAGCCAGCACAGCAGTGGCGATGGCGATTGGGGATGCCTTGGCGGCGGTGTGGATGCAGCGGCAGGGCATCACCCAGGCCGATTTCGCGGTGAATCACCCAGCAGGTTCCTTGGGGCGGCAGCTCACCCTCAGCGTCGCGGATTTGATGGTGCCCATCGACAGGTGCCCGCCCTTGCCGCCGGATGCTGCATTGGCGGACGTGGTGGACCAGCTCACCGGCGCTCTGGCTGGGGCCGCGTGGGTGCAGCAGCCTGATCAGCCCAAGCGCTTGTTGGGCCTGATCACCGATGGCGACCTGCGCCGCGCGCTGCGAACCCATTCGCCGCAGGCCTGGGCTGCGATTCAGGCCGTCGATTTGATGACCACTGATCCCATCACGGCAGCCCCTAATCAATTGGCCGTTGCCGCTTTGGAGCTGATGGAGCGCAACCGCCGTAAGTCGATTTCGGTGTTGCCTGTGCAAGCGGCCAGTGGGGAGTTGGTGGGGCTGCTGCGCTTGCATGATCTGGTGCAGGCCGGGCTGAGCCGCGCTTCAGGAACCACCACAGACATTCCGCAGGCGGCATGAGCATCCCGTTCACCTTGATCGCTGGGCCCTGTGTGCTCGAAAGCCCTGAGCTGGTTTTTGACATGGCCGCCGCACTCAAGGCCATGAGCGAGCGGCTCGGTATCCGTTTGCTGTTTAAAACCAGCTTTGACAAGGCCAACCGCAGTTCAGGAGGCAGTTTTCGCGGTCCCGGCATGGAGCAGGGCCTTGAGGTGCTGGCCCAACTGAAGCAAGAGTTGGGAGTGCAGCTGCTGACCGATATCCACGAGAGCCACCAGGCTGCCGTGGTGGCTCAGGTGGTGGATGTCTTGCAGATTCCTGCCTTCCTATGTCGCCAAACCGATTTGCTTTTGGCCGCAGCTGCCGCCGTTCAAAACCCAGAGGCAGCTGCCTCGGTTGTGAATGTCAAAAAAGGGCAATTCCTTGCCCCCTGGGACATGGCCCAGGTGGTGAGCAAGTTGCGTGAAGCCGGCCTGCAGAGCCCTGAGCAGCTCTGGCTGACGGAGCGCGGAACCAGCTTTGGCTACAACACCTTGGTGGTGGACATGCGCAGCCTGCCGCAGCTGCGCCAGCAGGGCTGCCCTGTGATTTTTGATGCCACCCACTCGGTGCAACAGCCCGGGGGCCGCGGCAGCAGCACGGGCGGGCAGCGCGAGTTTGTCGCTCCGTTGGCCCGCGCCGCCATGGCGGTTGGAGTTGATGGGCTGTTCATCGAGACCCACCCCAACCCCGATCAAGCCCTGAGCGATGGGCCCAACATGGTGCCGTTGCATCGCCTCGAACCTCTGCTGGAGCAGCTGTTGGCGATTCGCGCAGCCGCCGCAGCGCAGCCGGAGGCCGTGAGCAGCCTGTGAGCCGCCTCAGTCAGTCGCTACGTGGGCTTGAGTTGCTGGTGCTTGATGTGGATGGTGTCCTCACCGATGGCGGCTTGAGTTATGCCCCCGATGGCCAGGTGTGGCGCCGCTTTGATGTGCGCGATGGCTTGGGATTGAAGCTTTTGCAGCAGGCGGGGATCACCTTGGCGTTGATCAGTGGGGGCCGCAGCGGAGCCATTGAGCGCCGCGCCCAGGATTTAGGCATTGAGCACTGCTTCACCGAGGTGCGCGATAAGCAGGCGCAATTGGGCCAGCTCCAACAGCAGCTTCAGGTGTTGCCCGCCGCCACGGGCTTTATTGGCGATGACCTCAACGACTTGGTGGTGCGCTCCCAGGTGGGCGTGATGGCAGCGCCTGCTGATGCCTGCAAGGCGTTGCGCCGGCAGGCCGATTTGGTGTTGCGGCGCCGGGGCGGCCATGGGGCTGTTCGCGAGCTCGCCGAGCGGATTCTCAAGGCACGCGGTGAGTGGACCGCGCTCGCTGCCGGTGGCTGGCGTCAGCGCAATTGAGCTGCGATTGCTCGCGCTTCTTCCAGTTGCTCAGCGGTGTCCACCGATAGCGAATCCGCCTCCACCGGGAAGCTGCCAATGGCGATGCCTGCTTCTAGCAGCTTGAGTTGCTCCAGTTTTTCAATGGCCTCCAAGGGTGAGGCAGGTAGGGCTTCCCATTGGGCTAACACCTCGGCCCGGTAGCCATAGATCCCCACATGGCCCCAGTAGGGGGCATGGGCATGCCATTGCTCTGGCGGCACATCGCGCACATGGGGCAGCGCGCTACGCGAAAACGTGAGGCAACGGCCGTCATGGGCCAGCAGGCACTTCACCACTGCTGGGTTGTGAATCTTCTCAGCAGGTAGGCGATACACCGGAGTCAGCACATCGCTGCGGGCTTCGCGGCAGCGTTCAGCCATGGCGTCAATGATCATTGGGTCCACAAAGGGTTGATCCCCCTGCACATTCAGCACCCAGCAATGGGCTGGGTCATTGGAGCCTGCTACCTCCAACAGCTCCGGCAGGGCGCAAGCCAGCCGTTCGCTGCCGCTGCTGCAGCTCGCTGGTGTCATCAGCACAGGCACAGGTCGAGGCAGGGCCCATTGGCTGGCCTTGTCGCGGAGTTCTTCGCTATCGGTGCAGAGCACAACAGCAGCTGGGTGTTGAGCCTCGAGGCAGCGCTCCAGCACCCGCTGTAGCAAAGGCTTGCCGCCCACATCGGCGAGCAGTTTGCGGGGCAGTCGCTTGGATTCCAGCCGCGCTGGAATGGCAACCACGGTGGTGGGGTGATTCATTCGTCCCACAGGGCCATGGCGTCATCACGGGCGCCAAACCATTCGGCCGCGACAGCCCCGCCCATGCTGCGCTGCCCGCGAAACCAGGGCCCCCCAAGGGTCCAATGCAGAAGGGCCGCCTCCTCACTGGCTGGTTCTTGCACACCCACCAAATGATTCCAGCGGTTGGGGAGGGCACCGATCTGATGGTCGCCGTCGAGCCAATGGAAGCGATGCAGATCAAGCCCGCTTGCTGAGTTCACGTATTCAGGTGTGAGTGCGTGGCAGCGGCTGCAGTTCAGCAGCATTAATGAGCTCCAGTTTTTTTTGGGGTAGGCGCTTTGGGTTTCCCCCAAGAACTTGCTGGCTTCTGTGGGTTGGTGATCGTGTTGCACGCACATCACGGCAAAGCGCTCATCGCGTAGCGCCCACAGGTCGCTGATGTCAGCGCGGCAGAGCATGTCGCAGTCCATGAAGATCGCCCAGCCCTGAAAGCCCATCAGCTGGGGCACCAAAAAGCGAGTGAAGGAGAACGCGGTGCTTTGTTTGGGATCGCGTTGGCGCCAATAGAGCTTCTGCTGCTCAAGCTGGGGGGTCACCAGAGGCGTGATGGCAAGCGGCGCGCTGCTCGTGGCCACAAGCGAATCGATCAACACATTGGTGGCGGCCCGCTCGCGCGGGTCCATGCCAATGAAGATCGAGATGGGCTGCTGCTGCATCACAACCGAATGGGAGGTTCTGATCCGACCTGATCAACTTGCTGCAGATCCGGCGCTGTGCTGCCGATGTTGTGCAGTTCATTGGGTTGCTAGGGCGCTGAGATGCGCTCCAACATCAAGCTGAGCTTCTGGCTGCTGCGTGCTGCGCCCGCCAGGCCGTCTTCCGGTGAGCCGTAGCTGGCTTGCCACTGCTCACCACTGATTTGATCGGGGCCCAACAGCTCGTAGCTGCTGAGGGTTTCAATGCGGCTGATCCGCGGCGGTGCGCCCCCTTGCCGCAGCAACTGCAGGCTGAGTTCGTCGGCCAGAAAGGCATTGGGACTGGGCGTTTCGCTGCGCCGGCCACTGATGCGCGTGTCCAAGACGCGGTCATCGCTCAAGCGGGCCAGCTGCCGGTTCGGATTGCCGGGATCGTCCTGCACCTCCAGCAGCTCATCCCCCAACACGGCCCGGCCGATGGCCATGGCGTTGGCTGCTCGGGTGCCCACAACCGCACCATCAGTGCGGCGCTGAAAGTGCACCTCAGCGCTGATGCCATCGCTGCTGCTCAGCTGCCAATCGCCTTCAAACCAGGCCGGATAGATCAGGTCATCACCAGGGCTTGGACGCGGCAATGGAGCCGGCAGTTGCCAGCTGGGCCATTGCTCTAGCCGCAGGCTCAAGGGGCCGGCCGCTGCACTGATGGGCAGCAGCAGCGCCAAGATGAGCCCCAGCAGGCTGGTGGCCATGTCTGATCCCCTCATCCGCGAGCTTGATCATTACGTGGTGCTGGATCCAGCCGTGGGCGAACAAATCCTCAGCGCTGCTGAAACCCGTCACTGGTTGGCGGAGCAGCTGCAACGCCTCAAGCAATTGCCGGCCGACATCGCTGCTGTCGAGGGTCTGCCCCAGCAGGTGGAATGGCTCATCGACACGGCCTGTGCGCTGGAGATTGAGCCGGGGCTCACGGTGCAGTGGTTTGCGGTGCGCCTGGAGCCTTGATTGCCTGAGGGGTTGGCCCGTAAGGTCCGCCCGAGCAATGAATGCGTGGCAATGGATGTGATGGCCCAGGCTGCGGCTGAGTTCGCTGCTGCTGCTCCTTTCCCTCACATTGTTTTGAGGGATTACTGGGATTCATCCATGCTTCGGCAGGTTGCCGCGGAGTGTGATGCTTTTGTGAATTGGGATGGTGAGAAAAAGTTTTTTGGATCGGTTGGCAAACGCTTTTGTGGAACTCGCGCGAAATTGCCGCCAGCAACATTGGGCTTGATTGATTTCTGCAGCACTCCTGAATTCCTTGGGTTTTTAGAACAGCTCACAAGTATTGATGCGCTCATCCCTGATCCCTATTTGTTCGGCGGTGGAATCCATTCAACGATTAACCAAGGCTTCTTGAAGATGCATGCAGACTTCAACTGGCACAACAAGCTTCAGCTCTACCGCCGTCTGAATGTTCTGATCTATCTCAATCCCAATTGGGATCCTGCTTGGGGCGGAGATCTTCGTTTGGCTCGCTCTCTTGATCAAGGCTTGCGTGTGGAGCAAGCGATTTTCCCAGAGTTCAACACCATGGTCGTTTTCAATACAACTGATTCGTCATTCCACGGTCACCCCGACCCGATGCAGTTGCCAGATGGTATGGCCCGCAACTCAATTGCTCTCTACTACTACACAGCTGCAGCGCCAACGAATTCATCGGCTCAGAAAAGAACGGATACTGATTACCGCTTTAGTTGATGGGATTCAGATCTGGTTTGCGTAAAAGATTGGGTAATTCACTCAAGACCCGCTCGCTGATGCCGCTGGCGCCCTCTCCTTGCGCGCTCACGCGGAGATCGGCTTGCCCATAGAGGGGTTGGCGTTTCTCTAAGAGTCCGTGCAGTTGTCCTGCTGGATCGTCTCCAGCCAGCAGCGGCCGTCCGCCGGGATCAGCCTGCAGCCGGCGCATCAGCTCCTCTTCAGCCACATCCAGCCAGATCACCACGCCCTGGCGCAGTTCGCCCCAGTTCGCTGGCACGGTGACAATGCCGCCGCCGGTGGCCACCACCAGCGAATGCCACTGGCTGAGCTGCTGCAGCACCTGCCTCTCGAGCTGGCGGAAGCCCTCCTCCCCATCGCGCTCAAAAATCTCGGGGATGCTGCAGCCAGCGGCTTGGCTGATCACCGCATCGGCATCAAGAAAGCGATAGCCCAGGGCCTTGGCCAGCAACGGTCCCACCGTGCTCTTGCCGCTGCCCATCATTCCCACCAAATACAGGTTCGTGCCCTGGAGCCGTTCACCAAGGGGCTGGGATGGATCCGTAGGATGCATGCGCTTTACAAGCTGTGACAATTTTGGCGCCACAGGTGATTGGGCATGCTGCCACGGCCCCCCACGGCCAGGGCAGGTCCTGCGTGATCACGCGCCGGGCCACCTTCAGTTCGAGCCATCTCTATTCCCTGCCGGAGCTGAGCGCCGCTGAAAATCAGCAGCGTTTTGGCCCCTGCAGCCAGGCGCCAGGCCATGGCCACAACTACGAGTTGATCGTGGCCATGGAAGGCGGGCTCGATGCCAACGGCATGGTGCTCAACCTGTCCGATGTGAAGCATGCGATCCGCTCCCAGGTGACCGAGCAGCTGGATTTCCGCTGCCTCAACACCACCTGGCCGGAGTTCGATGTGGAAGGCAGCCAGCAGGCCGCTTTGCCCACCACCGAGTGGTTGCTGTATGCCATTTGGCAGCGCCTATCAGCGCATCTGCCCCTGCGCAGCCTGCGCCTGTTTGAACAATCCACCCTCTGGGCCGATTACTTCGGCAATGACATGGAAGCCTTCCTCACCATTCGCGGACACTTTGCGGCGGCCCACCGCTTGGCCCGTGAGGAGCTGAGCCAGAGCGAAAACGAAACCATCTATGGCAAGTGCGCCCGGCCCCATGGCCATGGCCACAACTACCTGCTCGATGTGACGGTGCGCGGCCAGATCGATCCCCGTAGCGGCATGGTTTGTGATCTGGCTGCCCTGCAGAAGCTGCTCGATGACGAAGTGCTCGAGCCCTTCGATCACACGTTCCTCAACAAGGACGTGCCGTTTTTCGCCAGCTGCGTGCCCACGGCTGAAAACATCGCTCTGCACATCGCTGATCGGCTCAAGGCGCCGATCGCTGATCTGGGTGCCTCACTGCACAAGATCCGCCTGCAGGAGAGCCCCAACAACGCCGCTGAGATCTACGCCGAACCCGCCCAGGTGTGACGCTGCGCCTGGTTCTGGCGGTCAGCCTCGATGGCCGGCTGGCACCCCCTGCAGGCGGAGCTGCCCAATTGGGTGGCGCCGGTGATCGCTGCGTGCTTGAGGAGGCCCTGGCCTGGGCTGATGTCGCGGTGGTGGGTGCCGGCACCGTGCGGGCCCACGGCTGCAGCTGTTTGATTCATCGCCCTGAGTTGCAGCAGCAGCGCCAGTCCCGCGGACAGTCGCTGCAACCGCCTTTGCTGATTGCCAGCCGCCAGGCCACTCCAGTGGGCTTTGATCCCGCTTGGCGCCTTTGGGCCCAGCCCTTGCAGCTCTGGTGGCTGAGCTCAGCGCCGCTGTTGGCGGCGCCGCCTGCTGGGTTTGCGCGCCAGCTTGCTTTGGAGAGTTGGCAGGGCTTGCTGGCCCAACTCAACACCGAGGGGCATCAACGCGTGCTGCTGTTGGGTGGGGCCCAGCTGGCTGGGGCCTTGCTTCAAGAGGATCTCGTCGATGAGCTGCAGCTCACCATCTGCCCGCTGGTGCTGGGCGGTGAACACAGCTGGCTGCCGCCTTCCGCACAGCCCCAGGCTGATCGCTGGTTGCTGCAGGAGCAGCGCTCCTTAGGCGATGGGGAGGTGCTGCTGCGCTATCAGCGCAAGGGGAACTCCTGATCCCACACCGGCTTGGCGCTTTGCATCAGCCGTTCGATGCAGGCCGAAGCCACACCCAAGCTGGCGGGCCCCAGGCTGCCTTCAAGAGCTTCACGGGCCACTTGGGCCAAGCTGCCTTGCTGGCTGATCTCCTCCACCAGGCAAACGCTGGCGGGTTGTGAGATCTCTGAGCAGATGCTGCGCAGATTCAAGAAGCTGCCGTCAGGGCTGTTGACGGCTTTTTCGCATTCCCGCGTCATCTGCAGCTCCAGCTGCGGCCGCAGCACCATCAACAGGTCTTCGGTCGGCGTGCTGGTTTGAGCCAGGATCAGTAAGGGCAGCAGCATCGAGCCGTTGCGGGTGTGACCTCAGCCTGCAGCACTCCCCAGCCGTGCGATGGCCTGATTAGGTTTTGCAGCAACTCCAGCCCCACTGTGAGCGAGTCCGATCACTCCGCTGAGGCCTTGGAGGCGCGCTGGCATAAGCAGCTTGCCGAGATTCCTGAGCAGGCTTGGGATGCTCTGGTGGCCTCCGCTGGACTGCCGTTCTACCGCTGGGCTTGGCTGGAAGCCTTGGAGCGCTCCGGAAGCATTGTTCCCTCCCAGGGCTGGCAGGCTTGCCACCTCAGCCTGTGGCGCGAGCAACGGCTGATTGCGGTGGCGCCGCTCTACGTCAAAGGCCATAGCTACGGCGAGTTCGTCTTTGATCAATCCTTCGCTCAACTCGCTGGACAGTTGGGCCTGCGCTACTACCCCAAGCTGCTGGGCATGAGCCCATTGAGCCCGATCTTGGGCTATCGCTTCTTCATCGCCAGCAGTGAAGAGGAGGGCGCTTGCACTGCGTTGATGCTGCGCTTGATCGATCGCTTTTGCGAGCGCAACCAACTGTTGAGTTGCAACTTCCTCTATGTCGATCCGGCTTGGCGGCCCCACGCCGAAGCCGCTGGCTGCTCCGCCTGGCTCAATCAGCAGAGCCTGTGGAGCAATCCCGGTTACGGCAGCTTTGAGGACTACCTCGCCAGCTTTAACGCCAACCAACGCCGCAATATCCGCCGCGAACGCAAGGCCGTGCAGCAAGCGGGCCTGCAGGTGAGCGCCATTGCCGCGGAAGCGATCACGCCGGAGCTGTTGGCGCGCATGCATGGCTTTTATGAAGACCATTGCCGCCGCTGGGGCATGTGGGGCAGTAAGTACCTCACCGAAGAATTCTTCTCACTGGCTCAGCAGTTGCGTCAGCACCTGGTGCTGTTCAGTGCCCATCGCCACGGGGAGGATCCTCATCAGCCCATCGCCATGAGCCTCTGCGTGCGGGAGGGCAATCACCTCTGGGGCCGGTATTGGGGTTCAACGGTGGAGATCGACAATCTCCACTTCGAGGTCTGCTATTACGCGCCGATTGAATGGGCCATCGCTCAGGGCATTCGCCATTACGACCCAGGTGCCGGCGGTAGCCACAAGCGCCGCCGCGGTTTTGTGGCCCGCCCGCATGCCAGCTTGCACCGCTGGTATGAGCCCCAGTTCGCCGGCTTGATTAAGCGTTGGTTGCCATTGGCCAATGCCCAGCAGCTGGAGGAGGTGGAGGCGATTAACGCAGAGTTGCCGTTTAGCGGCCGCCAGATCCCGCTGGCCCCAGAGCAGGGCAAAATCGAAGGCTGAGCCACCACCTGTCATGGCACCGCTCTCGCCCCAGCAGCGCCGCGAGCTGGATGATGCCCACTCCAACCGCACGATCGAGCTCGATCCCAGTGGCTATTTTCTGATCCGTGTGGATGCTGCTGCTGGCGAGCTGGTGGTCCAGCACTTCGGCAATGCCATCAATGACCAGGGGCTTGCCACCGATCCAGACACTGGTGAGGTGCTCAGTTGCCGCGGTGGTGGCCCACGTGCAGCGTCAGCGGAATACCGCGGCCGCAGCGCCAAAGAGCTGGGCATGGCGCTGACCGAAAGCGCCGAGCCTTTGCCGCTCAGTCGATTGGATCACGCCTTGTACCTAGGCCGTGAGCTGCAAAAAGCGGAGCTCTGCCTCGAGCAGGGCCTCGACTACGTGCAGGACTGACTCAGGCGGGCTGCAGTTCGCGCTTGGCCGGCAACTCAGCAAGTTGCTCTTGGATTTCCTGGGTCACCACACCGCGGTACTCCTGGAAGTGCTCGTTGTGAGCTAACACGACAAGGAACTGCTCCAGCAGTGCGGGGTTGTGAATGGCCATACCCACCATGTAGCGCCAGAAGCGGAAGCGCGTGC
This sequence comes from Synechococcus sp. Minos11, assembly GCF_014279855.1. Classification (NCBI taxonomy): domain Bacteria; kingdom Bacillati; phylum Cyanobacteriota; class Cyanophyceae; order Synechococcales; family Synechococcaceae; genus Synechococcus; species Synechococcus sp. Minos11. The sequence goes on from NZ_CP047953.1 coordinate 312,399, forward strand.
TGCGTTTGATCCCTTGGCGCCACACCACGATCGAGAGCGCGCGGAGGTCGACCAGGGTGGGCAGCTTGGCGGCAGCCTTCCAGCGAGGAGCACCCATCTTCAAGTAGTAGGAGTACACCCGATCCATGTAGGCATTGGGCTCATACAAGGCGCAGAACGCGTCTACGTATTCATTGGCGATCTCGCGGATCGGCCTGGTTGGAACGAAGTTGAGCAGGTTGGTCTGGTTCACGCCCTTAGCGGCGTCTTCGTTTTGGATCAGGCGACCTTCTTTCTCCAGGCGTGCCCACAGCGCTGTTTTGGGCAAGGCCTGAAGCATGCCCATCATTGCCGCTGGAATGCCGGTGCGGGTGACGAACTCAACGATGCGATCGCCGGCGCCGCTCTTTTCGCCATCGAAGCCGATGATGAAGCCCGCCATCACGCGAATGCCATTGGCCGTAATGCGGTCGACCGCAGCATCGAGGGGGTTGCGGGTGTTTTGCACCTTGCGGGCGGTTTCCAGACTCGCTTCATCTGGGGTTTCAATCCCGAGGAAGACGCTTTCAAAACGGCAATCGGCCATCATTCGCATCATCTCCTCGTCGTCGGCGAGGTCAACTGAAGCTTCGGTGGCAAAGCTGAAGGGGTAGCCGCGCTCTTCTTGCCACTTGCGAATTTCGGGCAGCAGCAACTTGGCGTTGCGCTTGTTGCCGATGAAGTTGTCGTCGACCAGGAAGATCGAACGGCGCCAACCCAAGTCGTAGAGGTATTGCAACTCGGCAACGAGTTGCTCGGGAGTCTTGGTGCGTGGTTTGCGGCCGTAGAGCACGATGATGTCGCAGAACTCGCAATTGAATGGGCAGCCCCGGGAGAACTGCACGCTCATCGAGTCGTAGGCATCGAGCTGAAGCAGATCGAAGCGGGGAATCGGGGTTGCCGTCACATCGGGCTTTTCGCCTTCCGAGGAGAAGCGTCCGCTGCGCTCGCCGCGCTCGATGGCTTCGATGAACATCGGCAGGGTGATTTCACCCTCATCGAGCACCTTGAAATCAGCCAGGTCCAGCTCAGGTGCATCGGGAGTGGAGCTGGCGAAGGGGCCGCCAACGGCCACAGGCAAACCACGCTCTTTGGCGTTGGCAATTTGCACGGCCATGTCGTCCTTCTGGACGATCATTCCGGAAATGATCACCAGCTCAGCCCAGTTCCATTCGGCTTCGGTGACCTCACGCACATTGCGGTCCACCAGCTTCATCTCCCACTGCTGGGGCAGCAGGGCCGCCACGGTGACCATGCCAAGGGGGGGCAGCAGCACCTTGCGGTTCACCAGCTCCAAGATCTTCTCGTAGCTCCAGAAGGTCTTGGGGAATTCGGGGTAGATGAACAGGGTGCGCATGCCCGGTGACGTTGCGGTGGCGCTATCGCCTGAATGTGGCAAACCCTAATCGGTTTCGTCGTAGGAAACGCCACATCTGCTCTAATACCCCCACTGACACAAGCGGCCATGGGCATCGCCCTTTATCTCACCTGGGTTGGCGGATTCCTGGTCACCGCTGTGGTGCTGACCCGTCTGCTGAAGGGGATCAAGCTGATCTGAGCTCAATCAGATGCCAAGGTCAGCCGGTCTTGACTGTGCCTGATGAGCTCTTGGACGGCAATCACCAGGCCGATAGCGCCCAGCACCGCGCAGGTGGCACCAAGGCCCCAGCGCATCGTTAAACCGGCAGCGAGTAGCCCACTGAGGCCGCCGCCGCCCAAAAATGCAATTTGCCCCAGTCCTGCCATGCGTCCGCGCAGCACTTGGGAGGCTCCCACTTGGGTGATCAGGTTGGTGCCTGAGAGCAGCACTGCTGTTCCCCAGCCAATCAAAAAGGCCATCGCCAGGGTCCAAGCCCTGGGCCCGTCGATGCCCAGGCCCAGCTGAGCTAATGAGGTCAGCAGGGCACTGCTGCCGAGCAGGAAGGCGGGCCGTTGGCTGAGCCGAAAGCTATTGCGTTGCAGCAGCACGCCACCGGTGATGCTGCCTGCGGCCAACACACTGGTGAACAGGCCCAGATCCTGAGGGCCGGGCCCGATGAAATCCGCCGCCATCACTGGGGCTAAGCCAGGGTGAAAAAAGCCCACCAGGCAGAACAAGGCGGTGAAGCGCAGCACATGGCGTAGGTCGGCTCCGCAGCCGCGCCAGGCGGCCCAGAGGCTGGCGCTTTCGCCTTGCTGGCTGCGCTGCTCCTGCTCCCGCAAGGGCTCCAGCAGCCACACCACACTCACGATCGGCAGGATGTAGGTGCTGGCATCAAGCAGCAGCGCCAGCGATGGGCCCGTTAGGGCCACCAACAGCCCTCCCACCGGCGGGCCCACCAATTTGCCCACGTTGAAGACCACCGAAAAGCTGGTCAAATAACTGCCGAGTTCGCCGGGGTGTTGCACCAGCAAGGCGCAGTACTTGTTGCGGGCGGTGAGCTCATATGCACTGGCGATCCCCACCAGCAGGGTGCTGAGCAGTAGCAGTGCGGCCTGCAGCGCCCCTGAAGTGAGGGGCATAGCCAGGGCTCCAACGAGCGCTCCGCCTAGGAGTCCGAATTGAGCCCAAACCAACACCCGCTCGCAGCCATGGCGATCGGTGAGCACTCCGGCAGGCCCGCTCACCACCAGGGTGGGTAGGGCCAGAACTGCGAATTGCAGGGCCACGATCAACGGGTTGTTGGTGCCGCTCATCAGCACCCAGCCTTTGGCCGTTAGGCCGGCAAAGGAGCCCATCGTGCTGAGCCCGGAGGCCAGCAGGAACAGATTGCGTTGAGCAGGGAGGCTGAAGCGGGCTTGCCTCACGAATGCCGCACGGCATCAACCATTTCTTGGGCTCCCACCACTTCTCCTTCCAAGTCGTAGATGTCGGCTGCGGTGATCCGCACTGGAACCATGGTGCCAGCGCTGGCCGCGGCTCCGTGGCTGCCAGCTCGAATCCGCACCTCTCCATCCACATCCGGGGCAAAGCGCAGGCAGCGGCCAATCAGCTCCCCGCTGCTTGGGTTTTCCTGCTCCACCAACACATCAACGATGCGTCCCACCCAGGCCCCATTGCGCTCGGCGCTGATGGCCTGCTGGGCTTCCATCAACCGGCCGCGGCGGGCTTCAGCCACCTCTGCGGGCACGGCATTGGGAAGGTCGGCAGCTGGGGTGCCGTCTTCCGGTGAGAAGCAGAACACGCCCACATGGTCAAAGCGCTGCTCTTGCACAAACTCCAGCAGGTGCTCGAACTGCTCTTCGGTTTCACCCGGGTAGCCAACGATGAAGGTGGTGCGCAGCACCGCATCGGGCAGCTGCTCTCGGATGCGCTGCAGCAATTGGCCATTCACCCCCTCTTGCCAGGGCCGATTCATGGCCCGGAGCACCTCCGGGTGGCTGTGCTGCAAGGGCAGATCCAGGTAGGGCAGCACGTTGGGCACCTCGCGGTACGCCGCCAATACCTCGGGGGTTAGGCCTGTGGGGTAGGCGTAGTGCACCCGAATCCAGGGGATTTCCACCTCGCCTAGGGCCCGCAACAGTTCAGCCAGCTGGGGTTTGCCGTAAAGGTCGAGTCCGTAGTTGGTGGTGATTTGGCTGATCAAGATCAGCTCCTTCACCCCCTGGGCCGCCAGTTGTTGGGCCTCGGCCACGATCGATTCGATGGGCCGTGAGCGCTGATCACCGCGCAACTTGGGAATGATGCAGAAGGCGCAGCGGTAGTCGCAGCCTTCCGCCACTTTTAGATAGGCCACCGCCTCGGAGGTGGTGCGGTAGCGGGGCAGGTTTTCATCAGCAACAAAGGTGGGCACCTGGCTCACCCGGTTCACCCGCTCGCCGGCCTCCACCTGCTCGAGCACTTCAACGATGTGTTGGTAATCGCCAGTTCCAACGATGGCGCGGGCCTCCGGCAGCGATTCCAGGAGCTCCTCTTGGAAATGCTGCGCTAGGCAGCCGGCAATCACGATCTGCTTGCCCTGCTCGGCGAGGTCCACCAGGGTGCGCACCGATTCAGCGCGGGCGTCCTGAATAAACGAGCAGGTGTTGACCACCACCACTTGGGCATCGGCTTCATCGGCGCTGACTCCGTAGCCCGCTTGTGCCAACAGGCCCAGCATGTGCTCGGTGTCGACGCGGTTTTTTTCGCAGCCCAGGTGGGCAAAGGCCACCGTGGGCCGGGCGGTGGTTGCTGTGGAAGCCATGGCAGCATCAGCCCAACAGTTCAACGTAAACCTTGGTGGCTGCTGCTCCCTGGTCATCGCTGTTTGCCCATGACCGGCCGGCATTGATCGGCGTGTTGCATCTCCCGCCGTTGCCGGGCAGTCCGCGCTGGCAGGGGGATTTCGAAGCAGTGCGTCGCTTTGCCCTGGCTGATGCAGCGGCCTACCTGGCGGGCGGCGCTGATGGCTTGGTGGTGGAGAACTTCGGCGATGCGCCCTTTTTTGCCTCCGCCGTGCCGTCCCACACCGTTGCTGCCATGGCTCGCATCGCTGCTGAGGTGGTGGAGGCTGCCGCCGGAGTGCCGGTGGGGATCAATGTGCTGCGCAATGACGCCCAAGCCGCCATCGGGATTGCTGCGGCCAGCGGCGCCTCCTTTGTGCGGGTGAATGTGCTGAGCGGTGCCATGCTCACCGATCAGGGCCTGATTGAAGGGCGAGCAGCGGAGTTGCTGCGTTTGCGCCGGCAGCTGGAGGCCACAGAGGTTGGGATTTTTGCTGATGTGTTGGTGAAGCACGCCTATCCGCTGGCGCCCCAGCCGATCGGGGAAGCCGTGGAGGATTGCTTGGGCCGAGCAGGCGCTGACGGGGTGATCGTTAGTGGTGTGGCCACCGGTGCTGCTCCCGATCCCGATGATCTGGCCGCAGCTCGATCAGCTGCTGGCAGCGCTCCGGTGTTGATTGGCAGTGGTTGCCATGCGGGCAATGCCACCAGCCTGGGGGCCAGCGCCGATGGCGTGATTGTGGCCAGCTCGCTCAAGCGCGATGGCCTGTTGGCCAATCCGGTGGATCCCTTGCGGGTGCAAGCCCTACGCCAAACCTTGCAGCGATGCCAAACTTCCTGAGTAAGGAAATCAAGAGCGAGTGACAGCCTCACGCCAGCGCCCCGAGCCGCCCTTCCGCCGTTGGGTGCGGCCTGTGATGGGTGGTCTGGCCACCATCGGCGCAATTGATACGGTCTCGATCACCCTCGAGCGCTGGGGTGTGATTGGCGAGTTGGCCTGCCCTGGTGGGGCCGATGGTTGCGACAAGGTGCTCAACAGTGCCTGGGGAACAGTGCTGGGCCAGCCCCTGGCGCTGTTTGGCTTCTTGGCCTACCTGGCCTTGGTGCTGCTCTCGTTGTTGCCGCTCATTCCAGCGGTGCAGCAGTGGTTGATCGATCGCCAGAGCAGCAGCGGTGGTTTAACTGCTCGCCGCTTTGGCCGCGGCCCCGATTTGTTTTGGCACCTGGGCTATCTGCTGAGCCTGGGCATGAGCGTGTTCAGCGCCGCCTTGGTGGGCTTGATGCTGTTCAAGATTCAAGCGATCTGTGCGTTCTGTCTGCTCTCAGCTGGTTTGAGCCTGGCTTTGTGGCTGCTGCATTTGCTTGGCCGTGAATGGGAAGACAGCGGTCAGGTGCTGTTCCGCAGTGTGATCTTGGTGGTGCTGGTGGGCTTGCTGAGCCTGGCCTGGGTGGCCTCGGCCGATCGCCCAGCTGTGTTGAGTGAAAAAGGTGCCCCGCCGGTTGTGACCAGCGTGAGCAATCCGGCCAAGTTGGCCTTGGCTGAGCATCTCAGCAGCATCGGCGCTCGCATGTATTCGGCCTATTGGTGCCCCCATTGCCATGAGCAGAAGGAGCTCTTTGGCCAGGAAGCGGCCGCCAAGCTCGATGTGATCGAGTGCGCCACCGATGGCAAAAACTCCCAGGCGTCGCTCTGCCAAAGCAAGGCGATTGAAGGCTTCCCCAGCTGGGAGATCAAGGGTCAAATCGATTCCGGTGTGAAGTCGCTGCAGAAGCTGGCTGACCTCAGCGGTTATCAAGGCCCGCGGAACTTCTGATCGGTTGATCCCGCTGCTGCAGTGAGTGGTGCTGCCAGTAGGGAAGGGTTGCGGGGGCATCACAGCGGAAATGGCCGCCGCGGCTTTCTTGGCGGAAGTGGGCAGCCTCCAGCAGCAGAACCGTGGTTTGCAGCCGCTGGCGGCACTCCCATAGCCAGCCCAGCTGCTGTTCTTGGCTGCTGCTCAAACTGAAGCTCTGGCCAGGTTGCAGCTGCAGGATCGGCGCTAGAGCGCGATCGAGCCTGAGCTGCTCACGGAGTTGCTCACACTGCTGAAGGGCCCCTTGCAGCTGCCTGCCGCTGCGTTCCACACCAGCGGCCTGCCAGCTCCATTGGCGGAGGGCTGTGATCGGTGCGCCGCAGGGCCCTTCCAACTCCGGTGGTGCTGCCCACTCCAGTTGGCGCCGCTGGCAGCGCCCAGAGGAAACCAGCGCATTGGGTTGGGGCTGCAGACGGCTGAGCTGGCTGGCCATCACTAGGCATTCACTCAGCGAATTGCTTGCCAGGCGATTGGCCCCATGCACTCCACTACTGGCGACTTCGCCCACGGCATAGAGCCCCGGTAGCGAGGTGGCGGCATCGAGATCGGTGGCAATGCCCCCCATCCAGTAGTGGGCGGCTGGAGCCACCGGAAGCGGCACTTGCATCGGGTCCAGCCCCAACTCGCGGCAGCGCTCCAAGATCGTGGGGAACTGTTTGATCAGCTTGGCTTCGCCCACCGGGCGCAGATCCAGCCACAGCTGCGCCAGTTGCTGCTGCTGCATGGCGCGAACCATGCTGCGGCTGAGTTGATCGCGGGGCAGCAGTTCACTGCCACTGGTGAACAGCGGTTGGCCATCGGCTTGCACCAGGCGTGCCCCTTCGCCCCGCAGCGCTTCTGAGAGCAGGAAATGGGGCGCCCCGGGTTGCATCAAGGCGGTGGGGTGGAATTGCACGAATTCCATGTCCCGCAGAATCGCGCCGGCCTGCCAGGCCATGGCAATCCCATCGCCGTGGGCGCCTCGCGGGTTGGTCGTGTTGGCAAATAAGTGGCCGCTGCCGCCAGTGGCCAGCACCACAGCAGCGCTGCGCAGCCAGCCCAGCTCTCCATGACGCAGCACTTGCACACCGCAGCAGCGTCCTGCTTCTTCCAGCAACTGCAAGGCAATGGCCCCGCGCCACCAGGTCACATTGGGGCGGCTTTCAATGCATTGCTCCAGCAACTCCACCAGCGCCAGGCCGGTTTGATCTTGGGCATGCAGCACCCGCCGGCGGCTATGGGCTGCCTCCAAGGTGGTGCTGAGGTTCTCGCCGTGGCGGTCGAGGTTGAGCCCCAGGCTCAGCAGGTTGGCAATGCAGCCCGGTGCCTGCTCCACCAAGCAGTTCACCGCTGCCGGCTCGCATAGCCCTGCCCCTGCCGCCAGGGTGTCGCTGCGGTGCAGCGCTGGTGAATCATCAGCTCCAATCGCTGCCGCTAAACCGCCTTGGGCCCAGCGGCTGGCCGGAGGTGTGCTCATGTCGCGGCTGAGCAAAAGCACCCTGGAACTTGCGGGAAGCTCCAGGGCGCTCATCAGACCGGCAACACCACTACCGATCACCACGACGTCCCAAGGGACGTCAAACAATGATTCGGTGTCTTCTGAAGAGGTGGAAATCAGCGGTACTGGCCGTCGTTGATGCGGTCAAAGCCCTCGTTCAGGGCGATTTCCGGGTCGGTGACGGTGAAGTTCTCTTTGTACTTCTCAAACAGCTCCTTCTGACGCTCCGTCAGATCGAGCTTGAGCACATCGTCAACCTGGTCGTAGGGGCCGCCCACCACGATCTTTCCGGCCAGGGTGGGATACATGCCAGGGTACTGCTGGAAGCGGCGCACCGAGGCGTTGTTGAGGTCAACCTTGCCGGCGGTTTCGGCGATCTTGTCGTCAACCTTGTTGCGAATTTCCGCAGCCTGCACGCTCAGCGGCTGGGTCAGCCAAACACCCAAAACCAGCAGGCTGCAGAGCAGCAGGGTGGATAGGCGACGAAAAAGCCTGGACATGCGGGGCCGATTAAGGGCTGAGCGGCCAGATTACAGAGGCTTGAGCTGCGCCGAGCTCTCGGCCGGGCAGCATTTGCAGATCTTTAAACCAAGCCGCTGAGTTGCGGGCTCAACAGGGCCAACGCCAGGAACAGGGCATCCACCGCCAAGGTGCTGAGCAGGCTTGCTGCCACCACTTGTCCGCCTTCGCCTTGGCGCCACAGCCAGCGACCCGCAGCCAGCATGGCTGCGGCAAATCCACTGACCACAGCCAGGGGCAGCGGCTGCAGCACCTGCTCTGCAGCTGCGGAAAGCAATAGAGGCGCTTCGCTGGGGCTGGCTTGCAGCACTTGCGGCCACAGCGGCATCAAGCCGCAAAGGGCCGTGGCGGCATCGGTGCAGGCGGTGCCGATTAAGGCGCCCAAATAGAACTGCCCTGCCCGGCGCCAAGGCCCCTGCAATCCGGCGATCGCCAGGGGCAGGGCAAAGGCTTCAACCGGCAAATGCCAGAGGGGGTGCAGCCGCAGCCAACCCCAAAACACGGCTCCGGCCAGCCAGCTGCCGGAAAAACCAATTAGCAGGGCGCCCAGGTCGCCCCGCAGCCGCAGCCCCAACGCCACCAAAACAGCCGTGAACAGCGCACAGGCCACTGGGGAGCTGCGCACCCAGGGAGCCTGCGCAAACACCGGGAGCATCACCAGCGCGGCTGCCACGGCCGGCGCTGACAACTTCAAGCTCACACCAGCTGCGTTGAGCTGCGGCGCCGGATTGAGGACTGGGGCAGCTCCGAACAACAGCTGTGTGAACAAACGCGAACAAGCTTAAAGCGATTGACCCCTGGTCAGCGGAAAAGCATCCGCCCATGGCGCTTAAGGTTTCGCCACTTGGCTTGAGCCCGCGTGGATGCTGCCGCTGAACTCACGCTGCTGGAGGCCTGCTGGCGCACGGTGGTGTTGGGCATCGTTCAGGGCCTGACGGAATTTCTGCCGATCAGCAGCACGGCGCACCTCAAGGTGGTGCCGGTTTTGGCTGGTTGGGGAGACCCTGGTGTGGCGGTGACCGCCGTGATTCAGCTCGGCAGCATTGCAGCGGTGATTGGTTACTTCCGCAGTGACCTGCTGCAGGTGTGCCGCGGTTTGGCCAGGGCCTTGCGGGAGGGGGACTGGGGCAGCCCTGATGCTCGCCTGGGAATTGCCATTGCCGTTGGCACCCTGCCGGTTGTGGTGGCCGGGCTGCTGATCAAGCTGTTTTGGCCGGGCTACGAAACATCGCCCCTGCGCAGCTTGGCCTCCATTGGCATCGTCTCGATCGTGATGGCCTTGCTGTTGGCCCTTGCCGAGCGTCTGGGGCAGCGCCGTAAGCAGCTCCCATCGGTGCAAGGCCTAGATGGTGTGGTGGTGGGTCTGGCCCAGGCGCTGGCCATTATTCCGGGGGTCTCGCGCTCCGGCAGCACCCTGACGGCATCCCTGCTGTTTGGCTGGCAGCGCTCCGATGCCGCCCGCTTCTCCTTTCTGCTTGGGATTCCAGCGATCACCTTGGCTGGACTGGTTGAGCTCAAGGGCGCCTTTGCTGAAGGTTCGGTCTACGGGCCGCTGCCGATGCTGCTGGGAATCCTCTCGGCCGCCGTGGTGTCATGGCTGGCGATTGCTTGGTTGCTGAAGTTTTTGCAAACCAACAGCACTTGGCCCTTTGTGATCTATCGATTGGTATTTGGGTTGGTTTTGCTGGCTCTCGTGCTGACAAACCCCACACTGGGATAAGTCGCCTGAACCAGGGTGTGGAACGAGCCCAGTGATGGGGTTCCTCTGCAGGCTGATCCCAGTGCCGCAGCGCCGCAGCCCGCCGTGGTGGCCACGGTGGAGCCGGGATCGATCGGCGAGGAGCTTGGCTTTCAACCTGGCGACCGGCTGGTGGCTGTCAATGGCATTCGCCCGCGGGATCTGATTGATCTGCGCATGCTCTGCGGTGAGGAAGATCTCGCCTTGGAGGTGGAGGACCCTGATGGCACTAGCCATCACATCGAACTGGAAAAAGATGCTGATGACGGCTTGGGTTTGGGCTTTACCGAGGCCCTATTCGATGGCCTGAAGCAGTGCAACAACCACTGCCCGTTCTGCTTTATCGATCAGCAGCCTCCAGGGCGGCGCTCAAGCCTGTATCTCAAAGACGACGACTACCGCCTCAGCTTTCTCTACGGCTCCTACCTCACCCTCACCAACCTGTTGCCAGCCGATTGGCAGCGGATCGAGCGCCAACGCCTCTCGCCACTGTTTGTCTCTGTTCATGCCACCGATCCCGCCCTGCGCAGCCGATTGCTGGTCAACGAGCGGGCCGGCCAGATCCTCGATCAAATCGCCTGGTTTCAAGCCAAGCGCTTGCAAATCCATGCCCAGGTGGTGGTGTGCCCAGGCCTGAACGATGGCGAGGCCCTGGTGCAAACCCTGCAGGACCTGGCGCGTTTTGGTGGTGGCGATTGGCCAGCGGTGCTGTCGGTGGCGGTGGTGCCGGTGGGGTTGACCCGTTTTCGCCCCGATGGGGATGGCCTGGTGCCGGTCACCCCGGCGATGGCCAGGCGCACTATTGCAGTGGTGGAACCCCTGCAGCAGCAGTTCTCGGAGCGCTTTGGCAGCCGTTGGGCCTGGCTTTCCGATGAGTGGTATTTGATGGCGGGGCTGCCGTTGCCGCAGCGGGCCAGTTATGAGGATTTGCCCCAACAGGAGAACGGTGTCGGCAGCATTCGCGCCTTCCTGGAGCAGCTCGATGACGCCACGCAAGAGTTGCCTGCTGCTTTGCCCAAATTCCGCAGCTTGAGTTGGGTGGTGGGGAGTTTGGTGGGGCCCAGTCTCAAGCCCGTGGTGGAGCGCTTGCATCAAGTGCAGGGGCTGGATCTCCGCCTGCAGTCCCTGCCCAGTCCCTATTGGGGCTGTGAGCAGGTGGTCACGGGCTTGCTCACCGGGCAAGACCTCATTGACGGGCTGCAAGGCAAGGACTTGGGCGATGCAGTGCTGTTGCCTGCGGTGCTGCTGCGTCAGGGCCAGCCCGTGTTTTTGGACGATTTGAGCTTGGAGACCGTCGAGCAGCGCTTAGGAGTTCCGCTGCAGGTGGTGGGGGGTGCGGCTGAAGTCGTGGCTGCCTGCCTACACGAAACCCCTTAGCCCCATTAAATTCTTCCCAAAGGAATTCGAAAGGGCTTGTGAAGGGACGTCTGCGCAGCAGCTTGCTGGCCCTCGTCCTGATGGGCTTTCCTCTGGCCGCTTTGGCTCAAGAGCAAGAAGACACCACTGACTGGTTGGGGAACCCTCTGTGGACAGAGCAACCGGAAGACATCGGCGTTCAGCCCGATGACAGCGTTGATCCGTTTGAAGGTCGGCCGTTGCCGACGGCGATTCAAGAAAAGGGCCCAAGACCGAAGTCAGATCCTTCGGTGTTGGCTCCAGCAGCGACGACCCTCTCGCCTGATGTGGATCAGCTTGGGGCACCTGCTCCGCTGGCGCTTCCCAATGAGCCCTCGCAAGTACGTATTGAAGACCTTCGCCCGCTTTCTCTGACGGAAGCGGTGGAGCTGATGGAGGTGAATAACCCCTTCCTCGAAGCCGCAAAAATCCGTATCGATGAAGCGCAAAGCCGTTTGCGTGCAGCCATCGCCGCCTGGTATCCAACCCTCAACTTGACCACTAATCGGCTCAAGTTCCCCGGCCGTAATTTCGGGACTAATTATCGAAACTTTGGTAAGGCAGCCACCGATCCCCAGGCCACACAGCGGAAGAACCAGAAAAAGCAGCAGTTCCCTGATATGGAACTGGATCGCTACGGCGAATGGTGGGGGACCACTCAGACCTATGGCGCTTCAGCGACAGCCACATTGGATTGGAAACTGATCAACCCCAAGCGTGTTCCTGATATATCTGCTGCACGGGATGATTACGAAAAAGCCCAAAATAACTATCTGATTGCTTTGCGCGATCTACGGCTTCAAACAGCTCGCGAATACTTTCAGCTTCAGGCCTACGACACTGACGTTTATACCTTTACAGCTGCTGTCCAGGCCTCTTTGGTCAATGTTCGCGATACCCGGGCCAAGCTGCAGGCTGGTGTGGCTACAAAACTCGATGTTTTGGAGGCCGAAACTCAACTCGCACAGGACCAGGCCGGGCTTTCCAGAGCCCTGCGAGACCAATCAGTTCAGCAACGTTTGCTGGCTAAGACACTGAACTTGCCCCAGAACGTCACTCCTACTGCCAGCGATAGGGTTGAAGTTCTGGGTGTTTGGCAGGCAAGTTTGGATGAAAGCATTATTGCCGCCAACGAATTCCGAGAAGAGCTTGATAACATCATTTTGGATATTTCGATTTATAACTCCCGCGCCAATTCATTTTTGGGTGATGTTCAGCCCTTCTTGAACATTGCAGGGGATGCGCGTTGGTCCAAATCGTTTGGAGAACAGCGAAAACGTGACGAATGGGTCGACATGGGCAGGGTCGCTGAAGACCTTGATCAAGCCATCTATATGGGCTTGACCTGGAAAGTTTTTGATGGAGGCCGGGCGCAAGCCTTGGCACGAGAGCAGAAGCAAAAGGCCAAAGAAAGCGAATATCTGTTTGCTGAGGAGCGCAACAAAATTCGTGAGCAAGTTGAACAGCAGTTTTTCGACCTCCAGTTACATGCTCGAGATTTGATCAGTAACTCTCGTCGAGTGCTTTCCTCAAGGGAGGCTTACCGCCTTGCTGTTTTGCGTTTCCAAGCTGGTGTTGGCACCCAGCGCAACGTGATTGATAACCAGCGCGATGTCACCCGCGCTGAGGTGGCTTACACCGACACCATTGCGCTTTACAACCGCACTTTGGCCGCTTTGCGTCGGCAGACCGGACTGGATGCTGTTGTCAGTTGCATTCCTGCTGAGCTGCCAGGTGAGCCGCCCGTCAAAGATCCTTTGACTGACGTGCCGGTGTTCTCAACGCCAATCACTGAACCCTGCGCGTTCCAACGGGCTACGTTTGTGCCCCCTGCTGACTGATCCGGTTGGGGTCATTGCGTTTTGCAGCTCTGGCGGTTCGCCTGGGCTTATTTCAGGCCTGCCTCGGGGCCCTTTCGGTGCTCACGCTCGGCATCTTTAATCGGCTGCTGATTGATGAGTTCTCGGTTCCTGCTGCCCTAACGGCGCTTGCCCTTGGCGCCCAGCAACTGGTGGCCTTCACCCGCGTTTGGTTTGGCCAACGTTCCGATAATTGCCGTTGGCGCGGGTTGCGGCGCACCCCCTTTGTGCTGTGCGGTTCGCTGAGCTTTTGCGTGCTGTTTTGGATTGCCGGGCGCACGGTGTTGTGGCTGGCAGAGGCGTCTCAGGCTGGCGATGGCAGTGCCGTTCTGTGGCGCGGTTTGGTGCTCACGGTGGTGTTTCTCGGCTACGGCCTGGCCATCTCAGCGAGCTCCACGCCATTTGCGGCGTTGCTCGTTGATGTCACCAGCGAGCGGCAACGGCCAGCCCTGGTGTCGGTGGTGTGGTCGATGCTCACCGTCGGCATCGTTGCCGGCGCGATTTTGGCCAGCCGCTTTTTGGGCACCGCCTGCGCCAGCACTGATTTGGATTTGGTGATTGCCGGGGTGGAACGGCTGATCGTGGTGGCGCCCTTGGTGATCTTTGGCTTGATCCTTTTGGCAGTGGTTGGGGTGGAGCGGCCCGTTGACCAGCAGAGCAATGAAGCCAAGCCTGCCGCTGATCGCCCTGCCGAACTGAGCTTTGGCCAAGCCTGGACCGTACTGCGCGCATCGCCTCAGGTGGCCTATTTCTTTGGGGTGTTGTCGCTCTTCACCTTCTCGCTGTTTCTGCAGGAGGCGGTGCTGGAGCCCTATGGCGGCGCGATCTTTGGCATGGATGTTTGCGCCACCACGCGCCTCAATGCGATTTGGGGCGTTGGCACCTTGGTGGGCATTGCCACCACAGGGTTTCTTCTGGTGCCTCGCTTGGGCCCGCAGCGCACCGCCTTGGTTGGTGGCGTTCTAGCTGGGGTGTTTGTGCTGCTGATGGTGGTGGCTGGAGCGGTGGTTTCAGAGCCGCTCTTCCGTTTGGCCTTGTTGCTGTTTGGTTACGCCGCTGGGGTGAGCACCAACGCCAGCCTCACCTTGATGTTGGGGCTCACCTCGCCCGCCTTGGCTGGCACGTTTATTGGTGTCTGGGGTCTGGCGCAGGCCTACGCCCGCGGCGTGGCCACGGTCACTGGCGGCGGGTTGCTCAGCCTGTTTGGCGGTGTGTTCGGCGGCCAAGACACCTACGGGGCCTATGCCAGCGTGTTTGTGATTCAGGCGGTGGGATTGCTGTTGGCTGGTTTGTTGTTGCTGCGGGTGGATACGACCCTGTTCCAGCAGCGGGTGCAGCGCGCCTTGGGGGATCTGCTCGCGCTGGAGCTCGATTGATGGCGACCTATCCCCATGGGGCCCACTGGCCGGCCTTGCATGAGCTTGTCGACCGGGTCGCTGAGCGTCAGCGCGCTGACTTCGGTCAGATCGCCAGCACGGTGAAGCCTGATGGCAGCTTGGTCACCGACTGTGATCGCTGGAGTGACGCCACCATCGCTGCAGGCTTGGAGGCGATCCTTCCCGGCGACGGCCTGCTCAGCGAAGAAGGCTGCACCGATGCCCCAACCCAGCGCCATGGCTGGATTGTTGACCCCCTTGATGGCACCACCAATTTCTCGGTGGGCCTGCCGATTTGGGCGATTTCGATGGCGCGTCTGCAGGACGGCCAGCCCCTCGAGGCCATCATCGATGTGCCCCCGCTCCGGGAGCGTTATGTGGCGGTGCGCGGCCAGGGCGTCTGGCGCAATGGTGAGCCATTGCAGCCGCCTGGCGGTCCTCGCCATCGCTGCAATTGCGCCAGCCTCTGCACCCGCTCGCTGCCGGTGCTGCAGAAGGTGCCCGGGCGCTTCCCCGCCAAAACGCGAATGCTGGGGGTGGCCAGCCTCAACCTGCTGGGTGTGGGGCTAGGCACGATGCTGGCCGCCCTCGAGGCCACTCCCAAGATCTGGGATCTCGCAGCGGTGTGGCTGATCCTCGAGGAGCTTGGTTGCGTGATTCGTCCGCTGGCGGATCACCCCTTCCCGATGACGCCAGGAGCTCCCTTGGGTGAGGCCAGCTATCCCTTGATGGCCGCGTGCGACGAAGAGCACTACCAGCGGTTTTTGCCCTGGGGTCAAGCGCTGGTCAGCTAGCTGCTGACGCCAAGCTCTTGCCACACCTGCTGCAGCAGTCCATCCAGGCCTTGACCGGTCACCGCTGAGATCACCTGCACCGGCTGGCCCAACGTGTCACTGAGCTGGGCAGGCAGCGCCTCGAGTTGTTCCTCATCGAGCAGTTCGGATTTGCTGAGCACCAGCAGGCGAGGACGCTCCAGCAGCCCATTGCCATAGGCCTCGAGCTCGCCGAGCAGCACTTGGGCATCAGCGATCGGGTCGGGGCTGCTGCCATCCACCAGGTGGATCAACACCCGGGTGCGCTCGATGTGGCGCAGGAAATCGTGGCCGAGTCCGGCCCCTTGGGCGGCACCAGCAATCAGTCCGGGGATATCAGCAAAGACCGTGCCATCGCCGCTGGGTCGGCGCACTACCCCCAAGTTGGGCACCAGCGTGGTGAAGGGATAGTCGGCGATCTTTGGCCGGGCGGCTGAGAGCACGCTGATCAGCGTGCTCTTGCCGGCATTGGGAAGCCCCACTAGCCCCACTTCGGCCAGCAGCTTGAGCTCTAGCTGCAGTTCGCGCTCTTCTCCGTCTTTGCCTTCGGTGAATTTCTCTGGGGCTCGGTTGCGGTTGCTGAGGTAGTGGGCATTGCCCAGGCCTCCCTTGCCGCCGGTGGCAATCACCAGCTGCTCACCGTTGTCGATCAGATCCCCAAGCAGTAAATCGGTGCCCAGGTCGCGCACTTCGGTGCCGCAGGGCACGCGGATCAGAAGCGTGTTGGCGCTGGCTCCGGTGGAGCGGTTGGGTCCGCCGCGGCGACCATCGTCGGCCTGAAACAGGCGCTTGTATTTGAAATCCAGCAGGGTTTGCAGGTTGCTGTCGGCCTGCAGCACCACATCACCACCGCGCCCGCCATCGCCGCCGGAGGGCCCGCCAGCTGGCACGTATTTCTCTCGCCGAAAGGCGCAAATGCCATCACCACCGCGGCCGGCCTTAACGGCAATCCTGGCCTGGTCGATGAACTGCACGGCTTGCGGGTCAATCCATCATTCTTCCCTGTCAGGCCAACCTCTATAAAGTCGGGCATCCGCAGAGCTCTCCGCGTGGCCGAGGTTGCCTTCCGCCAGTTGCGCAAGCAGTACCCGCCGCGGCGCGGCAGTGCCGCTGTTGAGGTGCTCAAAGGCATTGATCTTGAGGTGCGCGACGGCGAATTCCTCGTGCTGGTGGGGCCATCGGGTTGCGGCAAAAGCACGCTGCTGCGCCTGCTGGCGGGTTTGGAAGCGCCCAGTCAGGGGCAGGTGGTGGTGGCTGGCCGGGATGTCTCAGCTCTGCCGCCATCACGCCGGGATGTGGCGATGGTGTTTCAGAGCTATGCGCTCTATCCCCACCTGAGCGTTGCCGACAACATCGCGTTTGGTTTGCGCCGCAGCGGTCATCGCCGCCTGCAGCAGCAGCTGCAGGATTGGCTGGCACGCACCACCGGTTGGCTGCGTTCACCGCGTGAGCAACGCATTGCCGATCGGGTTCAGCAGGTGGCTGAGATGTTGGATCTGGCCCATCTGCTCGATCGTCTGCCGAAGGAGTTGTCTGGCGGCCAAAAGCAACGGGTGGCACTGGGCCGCGCCATTGCCCGGCAGCCGGCTGTCTTTTTGATGGATGAGCCGCTCAGCAACTTGGATGCCAAGTTGCGCGGCGATACGCGCCGCCAGATCGTGCAGCTGCAGCGGCAGTTGGGGGTCACCACGCTGTATGTGACCCACGATCAAGTGGAAGCGATGACCATGGGCCATCGCATTGCGGTGCTGAATGCCGGCCGCCTGCAGCAACTCGGTACCCCCATTGAGCTCTATGAGCAGCCGGCCAATTTGTTTGTGGCCCAGTTCATTGGTTCGCCACCGATGAATCTTTTGCCGGTGGAGGTGCTCTCGGCTGATCAGGTGCTGCTGGCCGGCAAGCGTGTGGCCGCTGATCCGTCCTTGGCTGGCCTACTGCAGGGCCATTTGGGCCAGCAACTCACTTTGGGTTTGCGCCCGGAGCGCCTGCGGCTGGCGCCAGCCACCAACCGCAATCTTCCAGCTGAAGTGGTTCAACTCGAGGCTTTGGGCCATGAGCAGCTGCTCAGCTGCCGGCTGCTGGATGCTGATCACACCGTGCAATTGCGCACCGCCGCTGAGGTGAGTGTTCAGCCAGGAGACCAGTGCCACCTCGAGATCGAAGCCGCTGGCTGGAATCTGTTTGATGCGGCTGGCGATGCGTTGCGTCCTACAAGCGGCGATGCTGCGGTGGCGTCCCCTGATTTGCCCAGCCTGCCGGCTTAACGGGGCCAGACCACGGTGCAGCCAGCGCCGCCATCGCCCTGCTCGGCATCGACGAGGCGCTCGATGTAGTCGAGCCCGCTGAGCCATTCCCGTAGTCCGCGCTTGAGCCGGCCGGTGCCCACGCCATGGATCACCCAAAGCGGTCCATGCACCGACCGCAGCTGCTCCTCCACCGCGGCTTCGGCCTCATGCACGCGCAGGCCCCGTACATCAACGGTGTTGCGGCTGGTGCGCACGGCTGAATCACTGCGCCGGCCGCGGCCTTGGATGCGCACCGGGGCTGGTTCTGGTGGCGCCGGCTTTTCCCCTTGCAGGCCCTCGATACCCGTGAGTGGCACGGTCAGGCGCATCACGCCGCAGCGCACTTGCAGCTCCTGGCCGTCGTCGCTGCAGCTCAACACCTCAGCGGCTTTGCCCAGACTCAGCAGCCGCACCCGATCGCCAGCGGCAGGGCTCCAGCCGCGATGATGCCGCTGCGGTCTGCTCTCTGGCGCATGTTCTTGCTCGAGGCTGCGCAGTCGTTGCCCCACTTGCCGTGCCGCTTCGCCATCGGCTTTGGGATTGCGCAGGCGGCGAATCAGCTGGCGCACTTCCTTGCGGCCTTCGCGAATCGAGCCCACCAACTGCTGTTGGGCTTCCCCTTGGCGCGCTTGCTTTTGTTGTTGCTCCTGTTGCCAGCGCTGCTGCAGCTCTTCATGCAGCAGTTCGGCTCGCATCAATAGGGCGGCAGCTTCTTCGGCGGCTTCCTGTTGCCGCTGGCGTTGCTCTTCCAGGCCGCTGATCACCGTGTTCACCGAGCTGGTGCCCTGCTCATCCATTAGCTGCTCAGCTCCACCGAGCACCGCTTCGCTCAAGCCCAGGCGCCGAGCCACGGCCAAGGCATTGCTGCGTCCGGGGATCCCCCAAAGCAGCCGGTAGGTGGGCCGCAGGCTCACCTCATCAAATTCAACGGAGGCGTTTTCAAAGCGGGAGTCGTCGTATTTGAGCGCCTTCAGCTCACCGAAGTGGGTGGTGGCGACGCTGAGCTGCACTTGATCGGCCAGATGACGCAGCAGTGCTGTGGCCAGGGCCGCCCCTTCGCTGGGGTCGGTGCCAGCTCCCACTTCATCGAGCAGCACCAACGCCGGTACCGGTGCTGCGCCCAGGCTGCTGAGCGCTTTCAGGATCCGGGCGATGCGGCGCACGTGGCCGCTGAACGTGGAGAGGTTTTGCTGCAGCGACTGTTCATCGCCGATGTCGGCCAGCACCGCTTCACACCAGGGCAGTTGTGGGGTGCCGCTGCAGGGCAGAAACAGTCCGGTCCTGGCCATCAAGGTGGCCAGCCCCAGGCTTTTGAGGGTCACCGTTTTGCCACCGGTGTTGGGCCCGGTGATGGCGACCACCCGCAGTGGCGGTTCAATCTGCAAGCTCACCGGCACCACCGCAGTCCCGGCCTCTTGGCGCTCCTGCCAGACCAGCAGGGGGTGGCGCAGGTCCTTGAGCTGCCAGTACTCCGTGCCCAGCTTGGGTTTAACAGCCCCCACCCAGGCTCCATAGCGCGCCCGGGCTAGGCCCAGATCCAGCTGAGCCAGGCAGTCCTGCATGGCCATCAGGCTGTCTCCTTCAGCGGCGACTGCAGCGCTGAGCTGCAGCAGCACCCGCCGTTCTTCCTTCTGCTCTTGCGCTTCAAGCTCAGCGATGCGGTTGCCCAAGCCCACCACCGCTTGGGGCTCAATGAACAGCGTGTTGCCGGAGGCGGAGCTGTCGTGAACCTGGCCTTGCAAGGAACCGGCAGCGCCTGCTTTGACGGCCAACACCGGCCGGCCATGGCGCTGGGCGATGACGCTGTCTTGCAGCTGATTGGCCCAGCGCCGCATCAGCTCCTGCAGGCGGCTTTGCCGTTCTTGCCGCTGGCTTTGCAGCTGCCGGCGCAGGCCCGCCAGTGGCGGACTGGCCCGATCAGCCACGCGGCCGCCTTCTTCAATCGCGAAGCGCAACTGCTGCTCCAACTCCGGCAGGGTGCGTAGCCCCTCCAGCAGCGCGGTGGTCACAGGCCGCAGTTCGTCGTCATCGATCTGACGCCGTAGACGCCGTGCTGCTGCAAGGGTGTCGGCGAGTTGCAGCAGCTCATCGGCCCCAGCGCAGCCCCCCTTACTGCAGAGCTGCACCGTGATGCTGTGGTCGCTGACGCCTTGAAAGCTCAGTCCCCCCTCGGTGAGGCCATCAAGAACCAAAAGCTCGGCTGTTTCCGTTTGCCGCCGCTGGGCTTCCTCCAGCGTTGGCGCTAGCTGCAAAGGGCGGCAGAGGTTGGCCCCAAGACAGCTGCCGGCAAAGCCAGCCACTTGCTCGCCAAGCCGCTCCCACTCCAACAGAGCCAGTGTTTCGGCTTGGATCTCCATCACCCCTGGTTGCTGGGGATCCCGCCGGGAGGCTCATAGAGCATTTCCAGCCAGTTGCCTTCAGGGTCCCGCAGATAAAACGACGCGGTGCCATCGCGGTGGTCGTGCAGGCCGCCAACAGCAACTCCTTCGGCCTTGAGCTGGTCATGCATGGACTGCACGGCGGCGCGGCTATCGAAATGAAAGGCGAAGTGGGGGCCGGCGGCTTTGTAGTTCGGGCCCAGCAACGCCAGTCCTTCGTTGCCGGCTCCCAGGTAAGCCCAATCCTCGGCATCCCAGATCAACCTCATGCCAAGGCCCAAATAGAAGGCCTTGGCGCGCTCCATATCGTCCACGCGGATTGCCACATGGCCCAACCTGTTGACTGCCATTGCCACGCCGCAATAGGCCCATTCTCTAGTGCAGTAGGCCTCAGCCGTGGCGCAGCCACTCGGCTGCATCACAGGCGTGATACGTGAGGATCAGGTCGGCCCCGGCCCGCTTGAAGCTGAGCAAGGTCTCGAGCACAACGGCACGCTCATCAATCCAGCCTTTCTCAGCCGCCGCTTTGACCATGGCGTATTCACCACTGACGTTGTAAGCGGCGATCGGCAGCTCGGTTTCTGCCCGCAGGCGATGAATGATGTCGAGGTAGGCCAGGCCTGGTTTGACCATCATGATGTCGGCCCCCTCCTGCTCATCGAGCAAGGCTTCGGTCAGGGCTTCACGGCTGTTCGCCGGATCCATCTGATAGGTGCTTTTGTCGTTGGGGATGGGCTTGCCTGCCGCGGCCCGGGGTGCGGAATCCAGCGCTTCACGGAAGGGGCCGTAGTAGGCGGAGGCGTATTTCGCCGTGTAGCTGATGATCCCCACATGGCTGTAGCCCTCGTCGTCGAGGGCTTCGCGGATGGCGCCAACACGGCCATCCATCATGTCGCTGGGGCCGATCAGATCAGCGCCGGCAGCTGCTTGAGTGACAGCCTGTCTGCAGAGGATTTCAACGGTTTCGTCGTTGAGAACGATGCCCTCATTGCTGACGATGCCGTCATGGCCATCGCAGGAGTAAGGATCGAGCGCCACGTCGGTCATCACCGTCATGCCGGGGTGCTCTTGCTTGATGCGGCGAATCGCCCGGGGGATTAAGCCTCCCTCGTTAAAGCACTCGCTGCCGTCTTCTGTTTTGAGCCCATCGGCCACCTTGGGAAACAGCACCACACAACGGATGCCGAGATCCCAGGCGCGCCCCACTTCCCCAAGCAGGCCATCGAGGCTCCAGCGCTGGGCGCCTGGCATGGCTCCGATCGGTTCGTTGGTCGCCCCTTCGTGTACGAACAAGGGGTAGATGAAATCGGCAGCACTGACGTGGTGCTCGCGCACCATGGCCCTCAGGCCAGGTGTACGCCGTAGTCGGCGGGGGCGATAGGCGATATCCATGGCGAGAAGCTTAAGGAATGCCCCAGTCAGAGCCTGGAGTTTTGAAACAGGCTGTCGCGTGGGTTGTCACTGGGGAGATCACGCAGTTGTTGATAAATCTGCCGCTCCGCCTCACTTGGTTGATTGGGTAGTTGCAGTTGCACGGTCAGCAGCAGGTCGCCGCGACCGGCCTTCAGCGGCCAGCCTTTGCCGCGCAGTCGCAACGACCGGCCTGAGCTGATGCCAGCGGGAACGGTCACCACCGCTTCGCCATCGGGGGTGGGCACTTTGACGTCGCCGCCTAACACCGCCTCAGCGGGGCTTAAGGGCAGTTCAGCTCGCAACACATCGCCGTCGAGCTTCCACAAGGGGTGGCTGTCGAGATTGATGGTGAGGTAGAGATCGCCGCGCCGGCCGCTGCTGGGTTGCAGATTGCCCTTCCCCTTGAGCCGCAGGCGGCTGCCGGGCTTGACCCCGCCAGGAATGCGGACTTGCACTCGCTCTTGATTCACTTGCAGCGTGCGCTCGCAGCCGCGGAAGGCCTCTGCCAGGCTGATTTTGATGCTGGCTTCAGCATCGAGATTCGCCGCTGGTGGCGGAGCGCCGAAGCCGCCGCCAAAGCCGCCGGGGAACCCCCCTGGTGTTCCTGGTGTTCCACCGGCGCCAAAGCGGCCAAGGAGGTCATTGATGAAGTCGTCGAAATTGCCGTAACGGCCAAAATCGACATCAAATCCGGCGCCGGGTCCGCCGCTGCCCACACCAGCCTGATTCCAGTACTGGCCAAATTGCTCATAACGGCGCCGCTTTTCAGGATCAGAGAGCACCTCGTAGGCCTCGCTGATTTCCTTAAAACGAGCTTCAGCTGCCTTGTCGCCAGGGTTCACATCAGGGTGGTGCTGACGAGCCAGCTTGCGAAAGGCTTTTTTGACGGCGTCACCATCAGCGCCGCGCTCAAGGCCCAGCACTTTCCAGTAATCGCGGTAGCCGCCTGAACTCATCCGGGCCCTGCCCCTCAGCCCATAGTTTCTCAGTCCCCAGGTGGCTTGCCTGGGGCGGAAGTCCGAACGATTTGCGCTTAATCTCCGCCCAACATGGCTCCTCTGATGCGTCGCTCTCTTTGGTTGCTGCCCTTGGCGGCAGGGTTGGTGTTCGGTTCTGCGGAACTGCCCAAGGCGCAGGCCGGCAACCTGGGTGATGCCGTTGAGCCCTCCAATGCTGAGCAATTGAGCTTGGCCCGTGAGCTCAAGCAAGCCGGCGTCATTTTTTATGGCGCCTGGTGGTGCGGCGCCTGTTTCCACCAAAAGAATCTGTTTGGCACCGAGGCGGGGCGTGAACTGCCCTATGTGGAGTGCGACAAAGATGACGCCGGGCGAGAGCAATGCCGCAAAGCTCAGATCAAGGCCTTCCCCACCTGGGTCTTGGGGGATCAACGCGCTGAGGGCGTGATGACCTTGCCGCAACTGCGCAGCTGGGCTGGGCTCTGAGCCTCAATCGATGAGCTCAACGCCGTAGGTGGAGCGCCGAACGGCTTTGCGGCGCTGCCTGGCGGGGATGTAGCCACCTCGGTTCACGAAAGGACTGAGCTGGAGCTGGCGCGAACGGTTGACGTAGTTGAAGCGGATCAAGCTGGCGCTGAGGATCACCAGCAAGCTCAGAACAAGGGCTGCCGGCAACAAAACACGCATGACCTAGTTCCGAAATCCTGCTGCCGAGGTTGATCACGTGCCAGCAGGCGCGTGATGCGGTCTTAGCCCAAGACCATGGAGTTGGGGTGCGGCCAAACCCAGAGGCTTTAGATATCCGCTTCCGCATCCCATTGCGGATCGCATGGCCTCCAGCCTCCCTGCAGCAGGCTCTGCCACAGCAGTTCCGCCGCTTGGGCTTTGAGATGAAGCCTCGTGGTTAGTAGGGGAGGCTGGCCTGGAAAAGGTCGCCCTGAATCCACAAAGATGTGCGGGTCCTGCGGGACGCTTTTTTCATCCCTGTGGAAGCGCTTGGTGTGCGCAGTTTGGGGGTTATGGATCCAGGCTTGGCAGCGCATGGTGCGGGGATGGCGATGGCAGGGCCCCGCATCCAGGCATCAGCACGGAAGGTGGCGTAGGGCGAGCTGGGAGACATGGTCCTGCCGCTGGTACACCTGTTCTAGTACGGGTGTACTGCTGCGTCAATCAATTGCCTGCCGCCGCTGGTTTCGCTGCCCGTTGTGCGTTAGCCGGCGTGGATCGACTGCAATGTGATGCCTTTGGACTGAAGGATGAAATAGCCGATCACGCCCACCACATTCAGGCCAATCACAAAAGCCCAAACGCCCCAGGGCTGCTTGCTGTCCAACTTCATTGGGGTGTGCATTCAATCCATGCAGTGTCGCGCCAAGCGGCAACCCTCTGGATTGCTTTGCAGAATGGCGGCCGCAAAACAACGCCATGACGGGCAACTTGCAGGCCATTGGTTTTTTGTTCACCTGGGTGCTGCTGTGGTGCCTCGGGGGCATTGGCATTGAGGCCTTGTTGTTGCAAGTCGGCTTGATCGCGCCTGGTGACGGCAGCTGGGCTGGTGGTCTTGGTTTTCTGCTTTGGACGTTGCTGATCGGTTTTGCTGGCTGGGCCTTGTTCAACCGCATCACCGGTTTGACCCAGCCCGCCCCCACGCTTCAAGCCTCGCCATGGCATGAGGTCCCAGCTCCGTTGCAGCCTGTTTTGGCTGGGCTGGCGCCATTGGCTAACCAGCAGCGCCGTTTGCTGTTGGTGCTCAGCCAGCTGGGTGACTTTGATTCGGTTGAGTACGCCCAGGCGGTGATGGCCTCATGGCCTCAGCTGCGGGAAGCCGGCGTGGATGTTCGCGCCATCGGTATTGGTAATGCGGGAAGCGTTGATCGTTTTTGCGATTACACACGGTTCCCAAAGGAACGCTTGTCAGTCGATCCCGAGGCGAGGTTGCACCGTGATCTGGGGTTGTATGGCGGTGCGGAGGGATTTGGTGGGCCCTGGGGAAACTTGCTCGCCATGTGCGCAGGCATTGGCTCGCCGGGCACCTTGCGCGAGGTGTTGCGTAGTTATCACGGCGGCGGGCGTTATCTCCCGTTTTGGATCGCCAGTATCCGCTTGCGGAACATGGTCGAAGTGCTCAGCCATTGGGGCACCTATGTACCGGATGAGCGTTGGATGACCCAACGAGGCGCCACCTTTTTGATCAGTAGTGATGGGTCGTTGCTTTACAGCTGGAAGGACCCAGGGCTGCTTGGCTTTTCTGCTTCGATGGCCGAACCGCTGAAGTTCTTGAAGACCAACCCGGCCGCCTGAGAAATCGACCGACCGCTTCTCTCATTGCGTTGAAACCTGACAATGGGATTCCTAGCGTGATGACTCTGGTGGGCTTGCTTGGGATGAAGGTTGCCAAGTTCGCAACAGCACTCATTGGTGCCGCCATGCTCTTTGGTCAGCTCGGCGTTGGTCTCTCAACAGTTCTGAATCAACTCTCAGAAGAGAGTGTGTCCAGTCGAGGAAATATCCCGTCCCCGTGAGTTGCCGGGGTGCTGCTCAACAATCAAATCTCCTCGCAGAGCTTCAGCATGATTTGCTCGCTCACCGAGCGTGAAATGGGGTATTCCCAGGCCGTCCAGGCTTTGCTCTGACCGTTGTCTTGATTCCAAGCAATCTTGAAGGCTTGGCAATTCACGCCAACGGCTAACAATTTGCCGCCAATGCCAGGCGAGAGGTCATTCACAGCGGCGTAGCGGTTGCCATAGCGGCCATCTTTCCAGCCATCCCATTTGATTCCATACATCCCGGTTTGATCTTTGAACCATTCCCAGCTCGGGTCGAGTTGGGAGGCCGAAGCTGCTGTTGTTTTGGGCATAGCTGGCAGCTCGCGAGGCCCACTTGCCTCTGGTAGCGGCGCAACGAGGGGATTGGCGCGTACGGGCGTTAAGGCAACCAGCGTTGCCAACAGCAGAAATACGTTCATGGCGGGAAATTACCAGCTCGCTTCTGCCGAGATGTTTCAGGCTGAACCTTTAAGTGTCACCAAAATTGTCTGCTGTGTTCAGTCGGCTCTTCTTTGACCGTCTGCCCTCAGCGCAGTGCCTCCACCCATTCCGGTCGCACGACCCAGGTAAAGCTCTCTTTGCCTTCCTCATAGGCATCGTCAAGTCCATAGGCCGCTTTGCGCTCGAAGGTCACCAGCAGATCAATCCACATCCCGGTGCTTGGTTTTTTCCACCCCAGCTGGCCAGCGAGCTTGCTGCAGGCATGGCCAACCACGGAGTTCCACTGCACTTTCAAAAACGTGCCCGGACTTTCGTTGGAAGGGCGGCTCTCGGGGCTCAGCCCAGCGGCTAGCGCACCTCGAGCAGCCGTGCCCCGCCGCAGCGCAACGGTGGCAAAGAGGAAGTCCCGCTCTTTGGGGCTCAGTCCGCAGCTGTCAAAGGCTTGTCTCAGGCTTTCGGGGGCGGCGCAGAAGTAGTTGGCCTCGCCAACAGCAGCTTCACCCATCAATTGACTCCAGCGCTGGTCATCTCAACAGCAGTCTTGCCAAAAAAAAACGCCCTTTGCCGAAAAGGGCGTCTCTTTGTCGATCCACGACCCTTTTCCCGAGAGTCGTGGGGAATGAATAGCTGGCTGCCGGGGGCTTGTTCGGTCGCCATAAACACCAATTCTGGAACTTTGTATTTCCTTAAAGAAAAAGTCCTCCGCGACACATTCACAACGTCGCGACGACCACAGCACCGCCTCTCGAAAAGGCCTTAAACCTCCGTTGTCAAAGGAGATTCTCTCCATGCGAAGCACAGCGACCAACCCCGTCGGTGAAGCCACGGAGGTTTTGATGGCCCTCGCTGTTGAGCGCATCCTCAGCAAACACGCCACCAGCCAGCAGCGCGACAAAGCACGGCTCGCCATGCGCGCTGATCTGGCCAGCCCGGGCGTTGAAAGTTGCGTGGTCGGCAAGCTCGGCCTGTTGCACGACTACGCCGAGCACCTGGCTTGTGAGCTGATCAATGAGGTGTTGGTGGCCGGTCAAGAGCCCTGCGCTGATTAAGGGCGGTGCTGGGCCAAAGGTTGGTCGCTTGATGGCGGCTGATCCGTGATCGATCAGCCCTTAAATGTCTTTCATTCGCCAGCAACGCCGCAGGCGATCCTGGCGCCGCCTCCGCCCAAGGGAGGTTCATCGCTGTAGGTGTCGCCGCCGGCATGAACGATGAAGGCTCGGCCCTTGAGGTCATCCACGCCTAACCGTGGAGCGACGACCGGCGTGGTTGATGTGCCATCAGCGTTGACCACCAATCGGCTCAGATCACCGCGGTGGCCAACGCCAAACGGCCCTTGATGGGAGCCGGTGTTGTCGGGATCCCAGTGTCCACCGGCCGCTAGACCGGCCACTTCGACTCCGTCTTTGAGGCCTGAATCACAACGGCCGTTTTCATGAAGGTGAAAGCCATAGGCCCCTGCAGCTAATCCGGAGATGCTCGGGCTGATCACCAGTCCATCGCTCGTGTCACGGGCCATCACGCTGCCGAGCACCTCGCCACTCTCTTCCCCTCCAATGCGCTGGATCCACACCTGCTGCTCAGCAGCAAGCGCGGGCATGGATGGGACAAGCAGAGAGAGAAACAGCAGCAAAGACAGCAGTAAGCGCATTGGAGATGCAGGCCGATGGCACGGGTCAAAAAATAGGAAACGCCTGGCTGGATACCAAAACGCTTGCTTCTGGCAGCAATCACAACAGTTTTAGATTTTCCTCAGTTTTGTTTGTTGCTATTCGGACACCAAGACTTGTTTTCTTGCCTACTTTTGGGGACCTTTTACGTTCAAAAATGCCTCCGGAAAGGATTAATACCCTCAAGTGGGAGTCCAACGGAGAGCTGTCAGCCCACGACGTGTTTGAGCTGGTGAAGCGTTTGAAGCAGCAAGAGCAGCCGGCATGCTCCAGTCAGCTTCTGCATTTGGTCAACAAGCATCGTCACAGCAGCAAAATCAAAAAAGCTGCTCCCAGCGCGGCCAGCTGAGCTCCTTGCCCTGGTGATCAGGCTGAATGGATGGGCTTGACTACGAGAGATGTCTATCTGCTGATTAGAAAAAAAGAGCTCCTACCGTCCAACCATCGAGCAGTGGTGAAGGCGATGGGTGATGAGCGTTGGGTGGTTGTGAACGCGTGCGATGTGTTCAACAACTACCGAGAAGTGGCTTGCTTCTACAGCTCTGATGATGCGTTCGACTACATCGATCAACATTGCGATGAAGACAGCCATGTTGAAGAACGTTTCCTCCCACTCCGCCGGGTGGTGATGGTGGAGCCGTGATGGTTGTCCACCTTTCAGGATGGAGCTGTTGATGAAGGGCTATGGGTAAGACGATTCCTTGTGTCAGCTGCGGTGCGCCCGTAGAGATCCCCGAGGCTTGGGACGCGGCCAAGACAGCGAAGTGCAGTAAATGCTCGCCGATCATGCGCCAACACGAGCAAATGAAGCGTGCCTCGGGCGGCAAAGGCTTCAGCTGATTGAACCGGTGAACGCGGTGCTGCCGCTCGGTTTTGCTACCAATGCCATCAAGGTTTTATGGGTTTGCTGGCAATGCTTCAACGCCTGATCTTTGCCGCTGCATGGCTTGGTATTGCTTTGTTGGCAGCTTCCCCAGTGCAGGCCGGCTCCATTACGCGAAGCTCCATTTGGAACCAAGCCGCTGCCATGCGAGCAGCTCGAAGCCGTGTGCCTCAAGGGGCTGAAATCACTGACAGCCACTGCGAGCAGATTTCCGTAGCCAACGACTTCCGGTGGCAATGCACGGTGAGATTCAGCATGTCCCCGCCATCGCCGGCGGAAACACCCGCTGCTGGCTCTGACTGAGTGTTGCTGTTACTGCTGGCTGGCCAAGCCAGTTTGGGCGAGCAGCGCTTTGCCTTCGAGGATGTTCAGGGCTGATTGAAGGATGCTCTCAACGGTTTCTCGATCCTCATCAAACTGACCTTTCAAGGCCGTCTCAAACGCGGCGTCATGCACCAGCCGTAAGAGGTTTTGCGTGGACTCCTGCACGGGAGGAGGGATAAAAAGTGACGCCTATCCAAGATCAGCCGAGGCAGCATCTGTGGACTCCGTGATCCATCAAGACAGCTGTCCATCAGGTGAGTCTCGGCTGCTTGCGATCGATTAGCTGCGCGGCTTTGAGCCTGGCTGTGCAAACGCCGGCATCGTTGGTTTCCACGAGGATCCAGCCCTCCACACAGCCAGGAGGCTTCCCTGCTGGGCTGGTGAGCCGTTCAACAATGGGGACTACGAGCACCGGCTGCTGGTTCTGTCATGAAACTCTCCTTCGCTGTCTGCATCACCCATCCAGATCGGCGTGAGGAGACCTCCTTTCACGAGAGCGTGCTCGATGCGGTGGAGGACTATCACAGCTCCGTGCTCAAAAGTGCGCTTCAGGGTTGGGACTGTGTGGCTCTATCGCTTTGCATCAATGGCCAACCGGTGGAAGTGCTGGAGAGCATTGAGCCGTTGAAAAATGGCCGTCCCCATTAGCGGGCTAGGAAAATGATCAGGCTGGCCGTGATCAGGAAAACCATCCCTGCAATCCAGATCTGAGCGGAATGCTCTGAAAGCCACTTGAGCCTGCCCTCCAATGGCTGCCCGTAGAGACTCACAAAGGCAATCCCGAAAACAAGCAGCGGGATCAGTAGTGCAAAGACTGGAAGCATCCTGGCCAGGACTCTTGAGGGTTGTAGTCCTGGCTGCTGTTTAGCTCCTCTGGCAGCCCAGGTTCAGCATCCAACACCCCGCCTTCTCACCACTGCGGTTCAACCCGTTTCCAGCCCGCTTTCACCCGATTGCGCCACAGCTCGCGGGCTTGGCTGAGCGTGAGTTGGCGCCGTGACTTCAGCAGGGGTGGTTCATGGAGCAGAAGGTGTCTGCCTAGGTCGACCGCCATGGGTCTGGCGCCACCGTCGCGCTCAAGCTCTGGATTGGGCCAGAACCGCTCGACCCATGGACCGTTGGGTTGCTTCAGCCAGGCTTCTTTCATGGCCAAAGAGTAGTACAAGCGTATTGCTAGGCAAGCAATAAAAAGGACGGCCTCCCACAGCCGTCCCATGCTCGAAGCGCCACCACTCCCATGGCGGCCATTCAAGGGTTATGTATCAGCTTGAACCTTTTTGTCGCGGTCGCCACAGAGCCTGCGTGGGACTGGTCACAGGCCCCGCGTTTGATTCTGGTGTTATGGCCAGATCAATTGCGCTGGAATGGTGGAAGGGGCCTTCCAGCCCCAGTGGGTCAATTGGGTGATAAGGCTGACCTCACCCCATCTCCCTTACTTGGGTCAGGCAGCAACAGGGGCTGCTTGACGGGAGAAACGAACGATGTTGTTCGCAGTTACGGGTTTGCTCTTACCGAGCAGGTTTCAGTCACCCTCCTGTTGCCCCGTCGAAACCATTGCAGCCCCGCGATGGGGAGAAATGGAGCTGAGCGGAATCGAACCGCTGTCCGAAACACTGGTTTGAGTCACCTAGTCCGGAAGGACCGGACTCCTTCATTGTGGCAGCAGTGCCCGCTGCCATGCAGGATCAACTCTGGGATGTGATCGCCGTTGTGCCTGCTTCGCTCGAGGCAGAAGCTGCGGCAGAGCTTGAGGCTTTCGGTGCCCAATCGCTGCAGACCCTGCGCCGTGCGGTGCGCTGCCGCCTGGATCGAGCGGGCTTTTACCGCGCCCATTTGCAGGCCCGCTTGCCTTTTCAGCTGTTGCGGTTGCTCGCCAGCTTCCCCTGCTCCAGCCGCGCTCAGCTCTATGGCGGGGTGCAGCAAGCGGCGGATTGGCAGGGCTGGTTGCCGCCGCAGCTCAGCTTCCGCGTTGAGGCCAGCGGAAGAGCTGGAGAGCTCAACCACAGTCATTTCACGGCCTTGGAGGTCAAGAACGCCCTGGTGGATTGGCAGCGCCAGCACTGTGGCCAGCGCTCCGATGTGGATCTCGAGGATCCAGATCGGGTTTTTCATTTGCATCTCGGCCAAGGACGCCAGGGGCCCATGGCGTCGCTGTATGTGGCCGGTAGTTCCAGCAGCCTGCATCGCCGCGGCTACCGGGCGGCCATGGGCCTGGCACCTTTGAAGGAAAACCTCGCTGCAGGGTTGATGGCGATCACGGGCTGGGATGGCAGCGTGCCGCTGGTGGACCCTTTCTGCGGGTCTGCCACGTTGCTGATCGAGGCCGTCTCGCGCGTGCTGCAGCGTCCGCCGGGTTTGTTGCCTGGTGCTGCTTTGGAGCCGGCCCACCACGCCCAGGCCCGCCGCTTCAGCTGCTTGCAATGGCCTGATGCGGATTTGGGCCTGTGGCGTTCGGAAGTGGTGGCTTCCGCTGAGCAGGCTCTGGCTGGATCGCAGCAACCGTTGGCTCCGGTCATTGGCCTGGAGCAGGACCCTGAGGTGCTCGAGCAAGCCCGCAGCAATGTGGCCGCGGCAGGCCTGGAGGCCTGGATCGATCTACGCCCAGGCGATGGTTGTGAGCTGATGCCTCCGCCTGGCCCAGGGGTGCTGGTCTGCAATCCCCCCTATGGCGAGCGTCTGGGCGATGAGCAGGCGCTCGATGCCCTCTATCACCGCTTTGGCCGGCAGCTCAAGGACCACTGCAGTGGTTGGAGTTTGTGGTTGCTGAGCGGCAACGCCAAGCTCACTCGCGCTCTAGGAATGAAGGCCAGCCGGCGCGTGCCGGTGAGCAATGGCGGCATTGATTGCCGCTGGCTCCATTACGAGATTCGCTAGCGCCCCAGCAGCGTGCGGGTGGTGCGGCTGATGCCCGCAGCTGTCTCGGGCAGGTAGGGGCCTTTCAGCAGTTGCCCGCCGATGCGCAGCAGCAGCCCGGCCAGCACCAGGTCGATGGCGCCCACGACTAAAAAAGCGGTTAGCCAATCGAGGGCAGCGCCCTCCACCAAAACGATCACCAAGGCGGCATGGGCCACCAGCAGTGCTCCGGTGAGCAAGACCAAGGCGGTGCCCATAAGCAAGGCACCAACGATGAGGCGCCGCTTTTCGCGGTCCACCTCCTTGAGGGCGATGCGGACATGCAGGTCCATCACCGACACCACCAGGGAGGCCAGCTTTCCAGTGGCGCCGCGGGGCGATTGGGATTCCATGCTGATCAGCGCCGGCGGCCGCCGCTCAGGATTAGGCCAGCCAACAGGCCAACTCCAGCGGCAATGCCCACCGCCAGCAGCGGCCGCTCGCGCACCGGCGATTCAATTTTTGGCCTGAGGTTGGCGTTGAGGTCATCGAGCAACCGTTCCAATTGCTCTTCCAGTGGCTGCAGGCTGTCGCCGAGCTTGCGGGTTTGCTCGCCAGCCACATCCATAAATTCGAGCAGCTGCTCTTGCACCACCGCGCTGGTTCGACCGGTTTGTGCGGCGATCACTGCCACCACCTCATCGAAGCTGCCGCGGGTGTTGGTGAGGGCCTCATGGGCCACCTGGGGCCATCGCTCT
Organism: Synechococcus sp. Minos11; assembly: GCF_014279855.1. Taxonomy (NCBI): domain Bacteria; kingdom Bacillati; phylum Cyanobacteriota; class Cyanophyceae; order Synechococcales; family Synechococcaceae; genus Synechococcus; species Synechococcus sp. Minos11. Next base: position 344,111 of record NZ_CP047953.1, read on the forward strand.
TGAATCTCCGGCAGCAGTTCGGTGAAGCGTTCGCGGAACCGTTCGCCCACCTGGGTTAGCCCTGAGCTCGCCATCAATCCCTTGGCTCTTTCCCGCAAGGTATCGAGCCAACGGGCGGTTGGCAGCGCGGCCTGTTCTCTCTTGTGCTCTTAAACACCTCGGCTAACTTCAGTCGATCTAACTCCTGACCGAAAGGTCGCTGTCCTGTTGGTCTTTATCGATCAGGTCAGCCTTACGCATTTCAAGTCCTTCGGGGGGAGTGTCACGATCCCCCTGGAGCCAGGTTTCACGGTGGTGACTGGGCCCAACGGCTCAGGCAAAAGCAACATCCTTGACGGCATCCTCTTTTGCCTCGGGTTGGCCAGCAGCCGCGGCATGCGCGCTGAGCGCCTGCCGGATCTGATCAATAACAACGCCCTCAAACAGGGAAAAGCCTCTGAAGCGTCGGTGTCGGTGCGCTTCGATCTGCGCGGCTGGCAGCCCGATACGGCAGAAGACGGTTTGGAAGCCCCTGAGGAGGGGCCCTGGATCAAGCCCGGGCAAACCGAATGGACCGTCACCCGCCGGCTGCGTGTGGCTCCGGGCGGCACCTACAGCACCAGCTACAGCGCCGATGGGGTGCCCTGCAACCTGCAGCAGCTGCAAACCCAGCTGCGCCGCCTGCGCCTCGATCCCGATGGCAGCAATGTTGTGATGCAGGGGGATGTCACCCGCATCGTTTCGATGAGCGCCCGCGATCGCCGCGAAATCATCGATGAGCTGGCTGGTGTGGCGCTGTTTGATAGCCGCATTGAGCAAAGCCGCCGCAAGCTCGATGACGTGCAGGAGCGCGAAGAACGCTGCCGCATCGTCGAAGGCGAGCTGGAAGCCTCCCGCACCCGCCTGGAACGCGATTGCCAGCGGGCCCGGCTGTATCAGGATTTGCGCCAAAAGGTCCAGCTCGGTCGCCAGCAAGAGCAGGTGCTGGTGGTCGAGCAGAACCGCGCCCAGCTCGAGCAGCTGGCGCAGAACAGTGAGCAACTCAGCGGGCGGCGTGAATCGGAACAGCAAGCCCTGATCCAAGGCCAAGCGCAACTCAAAGGTGCTGCGGAGGAACTGGCCGCTCTGCAAGAGGCTGTCAAAAGTCTTGGTGAAGACCAGCTGATTGCGGTGCAAGGCCAGCTGGCTGAGCTTGAAGCCGCTGGCCGCGAGTTGCAGCGCCGCGCTGAGCGCCACCAACAGCAGGCCTCGGAGTTGCAGCATCAGCGCCATCAGCAACAGCAGCAGCGCGCTGAATTGCAGCAGCAGAGCCAGCAGCTGCAATCCACCGATGACGTTCAGCAGCGCCAGCTTGCTGATGAGGCCTGCCGCAGCGCGGAAGCAGCCGTTGAACTCTCCCGCCGCCGCCTGGCGGAAGTGGCTGGCCGCTCTGGCAGCTGGATGGAGGAGCAGCAGGAGCGCAGTCGCCGCCGTCAGGAGCTGCAGGCCCTACTGGGTCCTCAGCAAGCTGAGGCGGTGCAGCTCGATGAGCGCCTGCGCCAAGAGCAGGAACGCCAGCAGGAGTTGCAGGCGGAACTCGATCGTGAGCAGCAAGGCAATGGCACGGCGGCTGAGCAGCTCAAAGAGTTGCAAGGCACTCAGCAGGAGCTGCTGCAGTTGATCGCCAAGCACAAGCAGCGCGTGCAGGAGCTCGCTGAAGCCCTTTCGTTGCAGCAGCGCACCCGCATTCGCCTGGAGCAGGAGCAGCAGCAGCTCGAACGCGACATTGCCCGCCATGACAGCCGCCGCGAAACCTTGCAGGAGAGCCGCGGTACTGGAGCTCTGAGGCTGTTGCTTGAGGCTGGCCTCGATGGCATTCACGGCCTGGTGGCTCAGTTGGCCGAGGTCGACGACCGCTACCGTCTAGCGCTGGAGGTGGCCGCTGGGGGCCGGCTCTCCCAGGTGGTGGTTGATGACGACCGCATCGCAGCCCGTGCCATTGAGTTGCTCAAGCAGCGCCGTGCCGGCCGCCTGACTTTCTTACCCCTCAACAAGATCCGCAGCTCAGCGCGGGGCGGCGGTGCAGCCCTGCAGCGCGGCGGTGCCCCCAGCGGTGGCGGGTGCTTGGGCCGGGCGGTGGAGCTGCTGCACTTTGAGCCGATCTACCGCGATGTGTTTGGCCATGTGTTTGGCGACACGTTGGTCTATTCCGATCTGCAGTCAGCTCGCCGGGAGCTCGGCCGCAGCCGCATCGTCACCCTCGAAGGCGAGCTGCTCGAGCGCAGCGGTGCCATGACCGGCGGCAGCCTGCAGCAGCGCAGCGGCAGCCTCAGTTTTGGTCGTGCCAACGATGGAGATGAGGCTGAACCCCTGCGCCGCCGCTTGCTGGAGTTAGGTGAAACCCTGGTGGCTAGCCGCCGCCGTGAAGCTGAGCTCAGCCGCCAGTTGGAAGCGGCTCAAGGGGAATTCAGTTCCGAGCGCTCCCGCCAAGCTGGGGTGGAGGCTGAGTTGGCGGCCGCCCAACGGGCCCATGGTCCCCAGGTCACCCGTCAAGCTCAGCTGCAGGCGCGGCTCGAGCAGGTGAGCCAGAGCCTCAGCAGCGATCAAACCCGATTGCAGGAGCTGCAGGCCTCGATGCAGCCGCTGCGCCAGGAATTGGAGCAGCTTGAACAAGGTGAAGCGGCCAGCAGTGATTCCGCCGATGCCGCCCGCTGGGGTGAGTTGCAGCAGGAGCTCGAACAGGCCGATGCGGCATTGAGCGCCGCCCGGGCCCAGCGCGATGGCTTGGAAGCCGCCCAGCGTGATCGGGGTTTGGTGCTGGCGCGCCTCAACAGCCAGCTCGAGGCCGTGGCCGCTGAAGACCAGCGCCTGCAAGCCAGCACGGCCGCCCTCACCGCTGAGGTGCAGGAACTGCGGGACCAGCAACTGGCCGATCAAGCCCGCCGCGCTGAACTCGAGCAGCAGCAGCAGGCCTTGCAGGAGCGCTTTGGTGAGCAGCGCCGTGCCCGTGATGCAGCCGAAGCCCGCCTGGCTGGCCTGCGTCAGCAGCAGCAGCAGCGGGAGTGGGAATTGCAGCGCTTGGCAGAGCAAATCGAGGCCCTTGCCGAAGAGCGCCGCGCCCTGGGTGAGCGCTTGCAGCAGCAGGTGGCTGAATTGCCCGATCCGTTGCCGGAGATCAGCGATGAGCTGCGGGAGGCCGGCTTGGAGGCGCTGCAGGAGCAACTGCGCGTGATTCAGCAGCGCATGGAAGCGCTGGAGCCGGTGAACATGCTGGCGCTCGAGGAGCTCGAGCAACTGGAAGCCCGGCTGGCTGAGCTGCGAGAGCGGCTCGAGGTGCTCGGCAATGAGCGCCATGAGTTGCTGCTTCGCATTGAAACGGTGGCCACCCTGCGTCAGGAGGCGTTTATGGAGGCCTTCCGCGCTGTCGATGGCCATTTCCGCAGCATCTTTGCCGGGCTCTCCGATGGTGAAGGCGAGCTGTCGCTGGAAAACCCAAGCGATCCGCTCGAGGGAGGTCTCACCTTGGTGGCCCATCCCAAGGGCAAGGCCGTGCGCCGGCTGGCCTCAATGTCTGGCGGCGAGAAGTCGCTCACGGCCCTCAGCTTCCTGTTTGCCCTGCAGCGCTTTCGGCCCTCGCCCTTCTATGCCCTCGATGAGGTCGACAGCTTCCTCGATGGCGTCAACGTTGAGCGCCTGGCTGGGTTGATCGCTGCTCAAGCCGGCGATGCTCAGTTTTTGGTGGTCAGCCATCGCCGCCCGATGATTGCTGCGAGCACCCGAACCATCGGCGTGACCCAGGCCCGCGGTGCCCACACCCAGGTGGTGGGCATGCCGGCTGCAGCCTGATTGGCGATCCTGCGACACAATGGCGCGATCGAGCAGTTAGCCCTTGCAGGCGCCCCCCCCTTCCGATTCCACCCCAGCACCCTCCGATCGGCTTTGGCTGCGTTCGGAATTGATGGGAACCCAGGTCATTACCACTGACACCGGCCGCCGTCTTGGCGTGGTGGGCGAAGTCTTGGTGGACATCGACCGCCGCGAGGTGGTGGCCCTTGGCCTGCGCGACAACCCGTTGACCCGTTTCCTGCCTGGTCTGCCGCGTTGGATGCCGCTGGAGCAGATCCGTCAGGTGGGTGATGTGATCTTGGTTGATTCCCTCGACTCCCTGGCTGAGGGCTTCAACCCCGATCGCTACGACCGGGTGATCAATTGTCAGGTGGTCTCGGAAGCCGGTGAGCAGCTTGGCCGGGTTCTGGGTTTCAGTTTTGACATCGAAACCGGTGAGCTCACCACCTTGGTGGTGGGCGCTGTGGGCGTGCCCCTTCTGGGTGAAGGCATCCTCAGCACCTGGGAGCTGCCCGTTGATGAAATCGTCAGCTCGGGCCCGGATCGAATCATTGTTTATGAGGGCGCGGAAGAGAAGCTCAAGCAGCTCAACACCGGTTTGCTCGAAAAGCTGGGCATAGGCGGCGGCAGCCTCGAGCGCGAAGAGCGTGAGCGCTACCGGCTCAACATGGTGCCAGTTGAAAATCAGTTGCCGGCCGGCGTTCCCACTGAACAGGAGCAGCGGCGCCTTGAGGCCTCCAGGCAAGAGCGTTTTGAGCCGCAGCGCCAGGAAGACGACTACGAATACGTGGAACTTGAGCAGCGCCAGCGCCGCGAGCCCCAACGTCTTTATATGGATGAGGAGCGCGATCCCTATGGCGAGCGGGATCGCTACGCCGAGCGTGATCGATACCGCGACCGCTACGACGCGCCATTGGATGTCGAGCCCGAGCCGCTGCCAGAACCCCCCAGGGGGCCTCAACCCGCTGAAGAAGACCCCTGGGCGTAACTCACGTCTTGTCTTTGAAGTCCAGCGAGGCTGAGTTCACGCAGTAGCGCAGCCCAGTGGGGGTGGGGCTGTCTTGAAACACATGGCCCAGGTGCGAATCGCATTTGGCGCAGCGGATTTCGGTGCGCACCATGCCGTGGCTCACGTCTTGGATGGTGCGGATGGCCTCAGGGTTCACCCCTTCCCAGAAGCTGGGCCAGCCGGTGCCGGAGTCGAATTTGCGGTCAGAGCGGAACAGCTCAGCGCCGCAGCAGATGCAGCGGTACATGCCATCACCTTTGTGATTCCAGTAGGCCCCGGTAAAGGCCCGCTCAGTGCCGCCCTCCCGGGTGATGCGGAACTGTTCAGGAGTCAGCTTGGAGCGCCAGTCGTTCTCGCTTGCTTCCACGGGGTCATCAACGGTTCGGTCCAACGCTAGGCAGCAGCTCCTCCACCAGTGAGCTCAAAGCAGCCACAGCACCGGGCTGCCCCCGCAAGCTGCGCAGGTCGTCCTGCATCCCTCGGAGCCGCTGCGGCTCAGCGAGCCAGTCACGGGCTTCGCAGGCAATTTGCTCAGGGGTGATCGCCCCAACTCGCTCGGGCACCACGGCCCGGCCGGCACTGATGTTGGGCCAGGCCAAAAAGCCCCGGTTGCGTAAGCGCCAGGCCGTAAGGGCCACACCCACCAACCAGCGCAGCAGGGGCAGCCTCGCCACCAGGCCGAACCAGCCATCCCAGGCCTGCATCACATGCAGGTGTTGGGTGGGCAGCAGCACCAGCATCGGCACTCCAAGGGCCCCAAGCTCGGCGGTGTTGGCGCCAACGGTGGTGAGGGCCAGAGCGCACTGGCTCAAGGGGCCATGGGCGGGATGCTCCTCCACCAGCAGGATTCGAGCTCCCCCGGAGCTCACAAGCCAGCGCTGGCCGTCTTGCTCGATGAGCTCGGGCTCCTGGGTGCCATAAAAGCGCTGCAGCGGATTGCTGGGTCCCGCGAAAGCCTGCAGCTCCGCCACGCTGGTGGTGGGCGCCAGCGCCAGCAGGAATTGCGTTTGGGGCCGCAGAGTCTGTAGGGCCTCGGCGCAGCGCAGCAGAAATGGCATGCCCACCTGCAACTTGGCTCGTTTGGAACCAGGCAGTAGCGCCACCCACTCGCCGCTGGGTAAGGGGGCACTGGAGCGGGCTGAGCTGGAGAGGTCAGCCATCAGATCACCCACCACCTGGCAGCGGGGTTGCCAGCGTTTGGCGAGCCGATCGGCGGCCGCGGGCCCCATCGCTGCAATGCGGTCGTTCCAGCGGGGCCAGCGCGCCACCCATTCGGCATAGGTCAGGTGCCGGTAGCCCAGTCGCGCGGAAAGCAGCACAGTCCAAAACTGATCACCACCGAGAAACACCACCACGCCGGCGGCTGGCCATGGGCCATGGCGTTGGGGCCGCAGCAGCAACCACCAAAAGCGTGATGCCGGCAGCACCCGGTCAAACAAATTCATGCGCCGGGCCACGTCGGCCTCGGTGCCAGTGGCGTTGGGACACGGCACCAACACCAACTGCAAACTCGTGCTTGGCAGGGCGCGTTGATGCAGCCGCTCCGCCAACGGACGAACCCAGGTGGTGAGCTCCCCGGGGCCATTGCAGACCAAAACGATGGCCCGTGATGGCTCTGATGCGGATGGCGAGACTTGAACTCGCAAGACCGAAGTCACACGCCCCTCAAACGTGCGTGTCTACCAATTCCACCACATCCGCGTGGTCTGCCAAGAGGCAGAAAGCGAGCGTACCAGTCGGTCTGGACGTTTGTGAAAGCGCCATGTGAATCGCTGATAAAATCGCTCGCTGACGCGCTCCCCCATTGGGAATTGGCAAGCTTCTGATCGCCAACCGGGGTGAGATCGCTCTACGGATCATCCGCACTTGCCGGGAGATGGGCATCTCCACAGTGGCTGTGTACAGCACGGTGGACCGCAACGCCCTGCATGTGCAATTGGCTGATGAGGCTGTCTGCGTTGGGGACCCCCCCAGCGGCCGCAGTTATCTGAATATCCCCAACATCATTGCGGCGGCCACCTCCCGCGGTGCCGATGCGATTCACCCCGGTTACGGCTTTCTGGCTGAAAACGACCGCTTCGCTGAAATCTGCAGCGCCCATGGGCTGATCTTTGTGGGTCCATCGCCGGAGTCCATCCGGTCCATGGGCGATAAATCCACCGCTAAAGCCACCATGCAGCGGGTTGGGGTGCCCACCATCCCCGGCAGCGAAGGCCTGCTCGCCAGCGTCGATGAAGCAGCCCGTCTGGCGGGCTCGATGGGCTATCCCGTGATGATCAAAGCCACCGCAGGCGGTGGTGGTCGTGGCATGCGTCTGGTGCGAAGTGCCGATGAGCTGGAAAACCTCTTTAAAGCGGCCCAGGGTGAAGCCGAAGCGGCCTTTGGCAACCCGGGGCTCTACATGGAGAAATTCATCACGCGGCCGCGCCACGTTGAGGTGCAGATCCTCGCCGACCGCTTCGGCAACGTGGTGCACCTCGGCGAGCGGGATTGCTCCATCCAGCGCCGCCACCAGAAATTGCTGGAGGAAGCTCCGAGCCCTGGGCTTGATCCTGAAACCCGCCGGCGCATGGGCGAAGCAGCCGTGGCAGCAGCCAAAACCATTGGCTACGAGGGCGCCGGCACCGTGGAATTCCTGCTGGATGTCTCAGGCGAGTTCTATTTCATGGAAATGAACACGCGCATTCAAGTGGAGCATCCCGTCACCGAGGTGGTGACCGGCGTGGACTTGATCGCGCAACAGCTCAAGATTGCTGCCGGCGAAACCCTGGAGCTCAAACAGGACAAAATCAAGCTCCATGGCCATGCGATCGAGTGCCGCATCAACGCGGAGGATCCGCGACATGGCTTCCGCCCCTCACCAGGCACCATCTCCGGTTGGCTGCCCCCCGGAGGGCCTGGCATTCGCATCGATAGCCACGTGTACACCGGCTACGACATCCCGCCCTTTTACGACTCGTTGATCGGCAAATTGATTGTCTGGGCGGAAGACCGGCCGGCAGCGTTGTTGCGTCTGCGCCGGGCGCTATCGGAATGCGCCGTGATTGGTGTGCCAACGACCATCGACTTCCATCTCGCGCTGCTGGATCGTCCGGAGTTTCAAAACGCCCAGGTGCACACCAAATTTGTTGAGCAGGAGATGCTCAGCGACTAAGCGCTTTTGAGCACCAGCTGGGTGATCAGCCCCTGCTGACCAACCAGGAGCTCGCGCAGCAAGCTCACCAAGCCAACCCAAATCACCGGGGTGACATCCACGCCGCCAATGGGTTGGATCAGCTTGCGCGTGGGGCTCAAAAGCGGCTCGGTGGGGATCACAACCAAGGCCACCAAAGGATTTTCGCTGCTGATCTGGGGGTACCAGGTCAGCACGATGCGGAACAGAAACAGCAGTGTCCAGGCCGCCAGCAGCAGCCCGATCACCCAGCTGCTAACGCTCAACATCGATATTGCTGTCACAAACTTCTAAGCGCTTGGCTGGGCACTCTATGAAGCCAGGTTCAGGCCCCGTAGGATGCCGCGACCACCAGTGGTGCCATGACCCCCTCCCTCGCGAATTTCCTCAACAGTCTCGTGGCGGGTGCGCTGATCGTGGTGGTGCCCATCACCATCGCTTTGATCTTGATCAGCCAGACCGATCAGGTTGACCGCAAGCTCTGATCGCCCTGGCGTGGCCGAAAGCCGCCCTTAAACTGATTGCAAAGGGCTGTATGGCCCGGCCGGGCCTGGGAGGGCACGAATGGTTAATGCCAGCCTGAATTGGGCCAGCATCGTTGGCATCGTCCTTGCTGTGGGCGGCTGCGTGCTGTACTTCCTGCGCAGCTTCAAGCCGGGGCTGGCCCGTGATTACGACGTTTTCTTTGCTGCCGTTGGTTTGCTGTGCGGCGGCATCCTCTTTTTTCAGGGATGGCGTTTAGACCCCATCCTTCAATTCGGTCAGTTTCTTTTAGCCTCCACCACCGTTTTCTTTGCCTACGAGTCGGTGCGCCTGCGCAGCGTCACCACCGAACAGGCTCGTCGTTCGGCCTACTTCGACGACGACGAACCGGTGCCCTCTCGCCCACGCATGGGTCGCGGTGAGTGGGGTGGCGATGAGCGCTTCGATGATCCCCAGCCCTTGCGCCGCAGGATTCGCTCCCGCGCCGATGGCTCTGAAGACGGCGATGAGCGCGGTGATCAGGAGGATTTCTACCGCCCGCGGCGTCCTGAGCGCCGTGCGATCCCTGAGCGCGCCGAGAGCCGTTTCGATGAGGCCGACGCTGAGGATCGCGGTGGCCGTGGCAGCCGTGAGCGCAGCCGTTATGGCGCCAGCACCCGAGAGCCGCGCCCTGAGTTTGGCGCCCGCCGCCGTGAGCGCGATGCCAGCAGCACCCGCCGCAGTGGCTCTCGCCCCGGTGGTGCCACAGACGACATGCCCCGCTCCAGTCGCCGGCCTTCGAGCCGTCCTGTGGCGGCTGCCCGTCCGGATCGCCCCAGCAGCACATCAATGCCCGAGGGCGCTCCCATCAGCGACGCTGACTTCTCACCGATCAGCAGCCGTCCTGCCCCATCGCAGCCGGCCAACCGCGATAACAGCTCCCGTTTCGACGACTGATTGCCTCGGTGCGGCGCGCGCAGCTGCTGCTTGTGCTGGTGCTGCTGGCTGGATGTAGCCAGCGGTATTCAGCTCCAGGTCTTGGCGATCAAGAAGATCCTGCCCTCAGCGGTAATGGACGCTTGCTGGTGAGCGTTGTCGATCGTGGCGGCCGCCGTTCCTTGCGGCTCGTGGAACGCTCCACCGGCCGGGAATTGCCATTGCCGGGCCTGCGCCAAGGCCAGCCGCACCGCTCGCCATCGTTGAGTTGGACCGGCCGTTATCTCGCCTTCATCCGCCAACGCGGCACACGCCCAGAGGCTGTGCTGCTCGATCGTCTCAGCGGCCGTTTGCAGCCCTTGGCCCTGCCCAATGACCGGCTGCCGGAGCGACTCAGCCTGGCCCCCGATGGTCAGCAGCTGGCGGTTCAAGTGCTGCGCCGCGGTCAGCTGGATTTGGAGCTTTTCCGCTTGCCCGGGCTTGAGCCTGATCTGCCGGCAGGAGCGCCGTTGCCATGAGGCTGCTGGCTTCGACTCTGCTGGGGCTCGTGCTGTTGAGCGGTTGCCAGGGCTTGCGGCTGCAGCCGCTGATGGGCGTCAACACCCGCCTCTCCACACCAGGCGATGACCGCTCCCCCTCGATGGCCCGTCAGGGGGTGGTGTGGATTGCCCCGGGTCCAGCCGGCCAGCATCAGGTGCGCTGGTTTGATCTGGCCAGCGGAATGGGCGGCCCGTTGCCAGGTCTCAACCGGCCCGATGCCCAGCCCATCAGCGTCAGTGTTGATGCCAAGGGATCCCGCATCGCCTTGGTGCGCAGCCTCGATGGCCGCACCGAGTTGTTGCTCTACAACCGCAACCTGGCCAGCGTGCGGCCGTTGATGCTGGTGCCCGCCGGGGTTCCGGCCCGTGTGGCGCTCAGCGCAGATGGTCAGCAGCTGGCTGTGCAGGTCAGCCGCGGCGGGCGTTGGGAGGTGGAGGTGATGCGTGTGCCTTAGGCGCGCTCGCTTTAGCTCAAGCCAGCCCAGTGCAGAAAGGTGGTGCCGCTGAAGGCTTCGATCAACAGAATCGCCACAAAGCCGACCATGGCGAAACGGCCATTGATGCGCTCGGCATAGCCACTCCAGCCAAAGCTGGGGATTTCGCTGGTGGTGGCACTGGTTTTCTGCTCAGCGGCAGCGTTGGAATCAGGTGCGCTAGCCATCAGCGGTGGTTGGGATGCAGTGGTTCTTAGCTGGTCGTGGGGGCTGGGCGCCAGCCGGCGGGCCTAGGCCGCTTCTGGGTCGTAGTTCACCGCTGGCATCAAACGCCAATCGCCATTGCCCTCGAGTTGCAGCACGTTGGTGTGGAAACTCTTCAGCGATGGCCGGTGCCCCACGCTGATGAAGGCCAAATCGCGCTCCACCAGGAGCTCGTAGAGCAGCTTCTCGGTTTTGACATCCAAGGCACTGGTGGCCTCATCGAGCACCACGTAGCGCGGTGAGTTCAGCAGCAGGCGGCCAAAAGCCAGGCGCTGTTGCTCACCCAGCGACAGGATGCGGGGCCAGTCCTGCTTGATGTCCAGGTCGGGGTAGCGGCTCACCAGCTGCGGCAGGTTCACCTGCTCCAGCACGCTGCGCAGCTGGGCATCACTGAAGCGCTCCTCATCGCTGGGGTAGCAGAGCTGCTCGCGCAATGAGCCCAGCAGCATGTAGGGCTTCTGGGGAATAAACAGCAGATCGCCGGTTTCGGGGCGTTCCACGGTGCCCCGCCGAGGGCTCCATAGGCCGCTGATCATCCGCATTAGGGAGGTTTTGCCGCAGCCGGAAGGGCCCACCACCAACATCCGCTCGTGGTCGTTGACGCTCAAATTGAGATCGCGGATGACGGGCAGCTCTCCTTTCGGCGTGTAGAGATCGGCGTGGCGAATCACGATGCCGCCACCGGACTGAATGATCTGGTTGCTGGGGTCAAGCGGCTGGGTGCTGACCTCTTCCACCTTCGATTGGAAGCCCTCCAAACGACTGATGCCGGCAGTGAATTTGGCCAGCTCTTCGATCTGGTTAACGATGAAGAACAGCGAACCTTCCACCATTCCATAGGCGAAGGACGCTTGAACGAAACCGCCGTAATCCACCTCACCCATAAAGAAGGCCGGAGCCATCACCAAATACGGGAAGAAGTTGCCCGCGTAGTTGGTGGTTCGGCGCATCACATCAATAATAACTCGCCAATTAATGATCAGGTTGAAGTTACGAATGACCGTGTCAAGTCGCCTACGCGTCTCCTGTGACTCTGGTTCTTCGCCAGCGTAAAAAGCGATCGATTCGGCGTTGTCGCGAATGTGCACCAGGCCGTAGCGGAAGTCGGCCTCGTAGCGCAGTTGGTCGAACTGAAGCCCAACCAACTTGCGCCCAGCAAGAATCAATAAGGTGGTAGCCACAGCGGAATAGCCAAACAGGCTGAACGTGAGCACCTGGCTGATGCTCCACAGAATCAGGATGTTCAGCGAGAAAGTCAGCAAAGCATCGAAGATGCCGATCGTGAATCCAAGGCTTTGGAAGGTGAATGCATAGGTATCTTCTGTAATTCGTTGGTCAGGGTTGTCGACGTCAGTTGCTTGTTCGTCATTTGGATTGAGGACGTAATAGGCTCGGTTGCTCATGTAATCGCCAATCAGCGACTTCGAGAGCCAATCACGCCAGATATTGCTGAGTTTGTAGGTGAAAAAGAACTGTGAAATGCGTATCGGAAGTGCCACCACAAAGCAGGCGGCATAGATGATCAAGATCCGATAGAAGTTCGCTTCTTGCTTCTCCACCAAGGCATTGGTGAGATCGCGGGCAATGAAACCGATGCCAGCGTTGATGCCATTCACCGAAAGCAGCATCACAACGATCACGCCCAGCAGCAGCCAGTGCAGCCAGCGCCGCTGACGCAATTGCTGGCGGAACGCCACAAAGCTGGCGGCTCCCAGGATAAAGAGGCAGACAAAACCAATGCCCCACCAGGAGCTCCAGATCCCGCTGATCGTGGCGGCAACGCCGCCGAAGTATTTCTCGGTTAGCGCCGGCTGCAGCTGCTCCAGGCTGCGGATGATTCCGGTGAGCAGGGCAAGCACCAGCCCGCCAACGCAGAACAGCAGCGAAACCAACAGCCACAGAAACTGCCAGCCACTGGCTTGGTCCAATGGCAGGAAGAACGGCTGGGAGAGGTGGCGCAGCTTGCTGAGCTGCTGGCGCAGGGACTGGAGAGGACCTGCAGCGACGGTCGCGGTCATGGCCGCATTCTCGCCGTCAAACGGCTTATCCGGGCGGCCAAGCCAGCGGACGGCCACCAATCACATGCACATGCAGGTGAAAGACGGTCTGACCAGCCTCAGCGCCGGTGTTGATCACGGTGCGCCAGTCCTGCAGGCCGGCCTCCTTGGCCACCTTGGCGGCCACCAGCAAGAGGTGCCCCAACAGGGCGCTATCGGAGGGCTGGGCTTCTTTGAGGCTGGGGATGTGTTGGCGCGGAATCACCAGCAGGTGCACGGGGGCTTGCGGCTGAATATCGGCAAATGCAATGCAGTGCTCGTCCTCATGGATCCGCTCAGCAGGGATCTCGCCGCGCAGGATGCGTCCGAAAATCGTTGGGTTGTTCTCAGCCATCGGGCCTGTTCGTAAACCAGCACAGGTTTCCCGAAACGCTCCGGGACGCTTCAATGTATGTCCGTAGTTCGTGGCTGTCAGGCCGTTTCCATGCTGCACAGGCAGTTTCAAGAGGAACTTGCGCAGCGGCGTCGCGGTCCCATCCGCAAACGCCTGGAGCCCGATTGGCAAGATGCCGGCATGAATCTGCTGGATTCGGTCAACCGCTTGGCTGATCTGATGGACGAAGCCGAGCAGCGCCTGGATCCCAGCCGCCGCACCGAATTGCACGACTACACCGAAGCTTCGATTCGCCGCCTTGAGCGGCTGCGCTACCGCCTGCAGCAGCGCAACAGCTGAGCCCCAGCGGGGAGTCATGGCAGCAGCGTTGGGCCATCGCCTGTGCTCGCTTGCTGTGGTGCGGCTGCCCTGCTGGGGTTAGAAGCCCATCCTGTTGCTGTTGAGGTCGACCTCGCTCCGGGTTTGCCGGGGTTCCAGCTGGTGGGGCTGAGTGATGCCAGTGGCCGCGATGCCCGTGAGCGGGTCCGTTCAGCCCTGCGCAACAGCGGCTTTCGGCTGCCGCAAAGCCGGGTGGTGGTCAGCCTTGCTCCAGCGGATCTGCCCAAACAGGGAGCCGGCTTTGATTTAGCGATTGCTTTGGCGTTGCTGGTCGCCTCCGGTCAGCTAGATCCTTCGCGGCTGCAGGCCCATTGGGCTTTTGGTGAGTTGTCTCTCGATGGGAGCCTGCGCCCTGTTCAGGGGGTTTTGGCTGTTGTTTTGGCAGCGCAGCAGGCTGCCGCCTCAGGTTTGATCCTTCCGCAAGCCAATGCCAGCGAGGCGCCGGTGCTCGACGCGCTGCCCCTGTATCCAGCCAGCAGCCTCAGCGCTGTGGTGGCGGCGTTGCAAGGCCGAGCCTCCTGGTCCTCCCGGCCCCAGCTGCATCCATGCCAGCCGCCTTTCGTAGGGGTTGATCTGCAGCAGGTGCTCGGCCAAAGCCAGGGACGCCGCGCTGCTGAGCTGGCGGCGGCCGGTGGGCATCACCTGTTGCTGGTGGGACCACCAGGCTGCGGCAAAACCATGTTGGCCTCGGCCTTGCTTGGCCTCCTGCCTCCGCTGGATAACGAGCAGGCCCTGATGGTGAGTCACATCCACACGATGGTGGGCCTGCGATCGGCTGGAGCTCCGCTGCTGCACCACCCCCCCTTTCGCGCGCCGCACCACAGCAGCACAGCCGCAGCCTTGGTGGGTGGGGGCCTTGGTCCCAGGCCTGGTGAGCTCACCCTCGCCCATCACGGCCTGCTGTTTCTCGATGAGCTGGCGGAATTTCGGCGCCCTGTGCTCGACCAGTTGCGGCAGCCCTTGGAGAGCGGTGAGGTGCTCATTGCTCGCGCCAAGCAGGCCCTGCGTTTTCCCTCCCAGACGTTGCTGGTGGGGGCCACCAACCCTTGCCCATGCGGCTGGTGGGGGGATCCACGTCAGGGCTGTTGCTGCGGACAGCACCGCCGGCAGCAGTATTGGAACCGCATCAGTGGTCCATTGCTGGATCGCTTTGATTTGCAGGTGTCCTTGCGCAGTGATGCCTGCGCCAGCCCATCCAGCAGCCCGCCAGAGGCCACCGCCGTGGTGGCGCGGCGGGTTCACAGGGCACGCCAAAGGATGCGGCAGCGCAATCCGTCGGGTCGCTGCAATGGGCGCTTAACGGCAGCCCAGCTCAACGGCTGTGTGCAGTTGAGCCCCCAGGCCGAAGGCTGGTGGAGGGATGAGCGGCTGGCTCACCTGTTGAGCGGGCGCCGGCGGCATCGTCTGCTGGCGGTTGCCCAAACCCTGGCGGATTTGGCGGCGAGCCCTGTGGTGGAACCGCAGCATTTGGCTGAAGCCCTGTTGTTTCGCTCGCTGGAGCGCTCAGTCGCCCGTGATGGTGGTCTCGACCCAGGCTTGGCCGGGCGGCCTGGTGTCGCAGCTGATTGAGCCATCGGCGCCGGGAGCGCAATTCACCTCCAGATGGGTGTCGGGATCCCAGGGGTCCTGGTTGTAGATCAGGCGCTGATTGAGCACCTCAGCCCGTGCCAGTGGCCCTGCCAACAACAAAGCCAGCGTTGTCAACAACGCTGGCATCAGGGCGCCTAGTGGCCGTCTTTGTGGGGATGGTGCCGGAAGGGCTGCATGCCGATGAGCGGCGGCTGGTGCAGTTTTTCCTGGCGAGGGTCGCCAAAGGCGTGCTCGATGGCTTCGCCCCACCAGGCGCGGACGGAATGAAACAGGTTGCCCATGGGGACCTCCTGAATGGCTTATTTCCAGTTTGTGCACGTCAGCACCAAAAAAAAGTGCCGTCAGAGTAAACGGCACAAAAGGTTGTTTTGGGCTGCAAAAACTTGATGTTCAGCGGCGACGACGACGCTGTTGCAGTTTGCGCTTGTACTTCTCCACGGGGGTTTCGTGGTGGCGCAGACGCTTCAGGTCAGCAAAGATCCCGGCCTTGGACACCTGGCGCTTGAAGCGGCGTAGGGCCGATTCAATCCCTTCGTTTTCACCGACGGTCACCTGGGTCATAAGAACCGGCTTCGCTTTCGCTCGTTTGAACGCTCAATCTTACCAATCACCCTCGCCTCATTCCTGATCGCGGCGAATCGGCAGGCTTTCGTTGTGCACATAGAGGTGGCCCAGGGCCCGCTCGCCGTAGTGGCGGCGCTTCAAGCTCCAGCCTGGCTCGAGTTTCAGCTCCACATAGCCGTCGTCGATGCCGCCGGCCCTGGCCATCACCACTTCACCGCCGTTGGGACCGGTGCTCATCAGCACGATGTCCTCTTCCAGGATCTCCACGCGCAGGCGCATCGCTGAGCCGTAATCAATCTCGCCAATGCGCACGGAATAGCCATTGCTGTCCATGTAGCGGCCACAGATCCCTGTGAAATCAAAGGTGGCCAGCAGCGGCTTCACCGTGGTGGGGGCATTGCCCTCACGGCTAAAGCAGGGACGGGTGTCTTTCTTTTGCTCGTAGATATTGAGCTGGGCGCCGCCACTAGGAATCGGGGCGGCCACCAGGACGAACTGGGTGGTCTCCACCTCTTTGGCATCAAACAGTCCTGCTTGAGCTGGCTGGCTGAGCAGGGCAGTCGTAGCGCTGGCCAGTCCCACGAGGGCAGGGGCGAGGCGGCGAAAGGCAGACAACACAGGCAGTAATCAGACCGGTTTGAACTGATCGTAAAAGTCAGATTCAGCCTTGCCCAGGGGCATTAGGCCGGTGTGTTGAGGCGAATCGCGACAAGAAGTGATCCAGCGCAACCAGGCAGCGCGCCGATCAAGATTCCGCGCGTCACACCAATGCCAAGGTCGGGATCGCCGTAGGCGAGCTCGAAGACGCAACCGGTTGCTGCAATCCCAAGAACGCAAGCCAGGGCCAGGAACAGGCCGGCCAGGGGTTTCATCGGCATGGGATCAAGCGACAGGCTTCACATCATTGCGGTCGAAGCCGAGCCGCTGCAGCTCACCGCTCAAGCTCAGCTCATCGCTGACCCGATCCACGAACAGCACCCCATTGAGATGGTCCATCTCATGCAGGATGCAGCGGGCCATCAGGCCATCGGCTTTGCGCCGTTGCGGCCGGCCGAGCTCATCGCGGTATTTGACGTCGACCTGACTGGGGCGAACCACATTGAGATAGACGCCGGGAATGCTGAGGCAACCCTCTTCGTAGGTGTCGAGGGCTCCGCTGGTGGCCACGATTTCAGGGTTAATCAGCACCAGGGGAGGGTTGGCAGCTTCCTCTGGATCGAGGTCGATCACCAGCAGTTGCTGGTGGACTCCGACTTGCGGTGCTGCCAGTCCAATGCCGTGGGCTGCATACATGCTGCGCAGCATCTCCCGCGCCAGCTCCCGCACCTGTTCATTGACTTTGCTGATGCGCTTGGCGGGTTTGCGCAATTCGTTGGATCCCAGCGTGTGGATCTTGGGGCTTTCAGGCTGCTCCTCTCCCTTGGGGACCATCACCGTGGAGGCCTGCCGTTCGGATTGGCGCGCCATCGCGGCAAAGTTCAGGGACAAAACCGCTTCGCTAGAGAGATTGCATCCTAGGCAGCAGTGTCGAGATCTCTGTGGCGGTTCGTTCTGAAGCCATTGCAGCCCTGCCCGTTGATCAGGTGATGGGGCGAGATCGCGCCTGCAAAGAGCCTCTGCTGCTGGGTGAGCAGTTGTTCTGGGCTGAGCACCGCCCCGACCAAGGTGGCCGCACCACCTTGATGCGCCAGGTGGCGGCGGGGGCCGCACCGCAAGATCTCACTCCAGGCCGCTGGAGTTTGCGCAGCCGGGTCCATGAATTTGGTGGGGGCCTGTTTTGTGCCAGCAGCGAGTTGGCTGTCTTTATTGAGGCCCGCAGCGGGATTCCCCACGCCGTCTCCTTCAGCCCTGGTGCGCAGCCCAGGCCTTTGATCAGTGGACCCTCTGATGAGTGTGGGCGCTACGCCGATGGCCTGATTGATACGCAGCGCCAGCGTTGGCTGGGGGTGCGTGAAACCACCAGCTGCGATCAGCTGGTGGCGCTGCCCCTCTCAGGCGGTGAGCCCCAGGTGCTGCGCCAAGAGGCGGATTTTTGCGGCTATGCCGCCCTCTCTCCAGCGGGTGATCAGTTGGCTTGGCTGGAGTGGTCGCTGCCTGCGATGCCGTGGGAGCGCACTGAACTGTGGTGCTCGCCCATCGATGCCGCCGGTGAGCTGTCGCATCCGCAGCGGATTGCTGGAGGCGATGGCTGTGCTGAATCCTTGTTTCAGCCCCTGTGGAGTAGCGCTGGTGAGCTGCTGGTGGCCTCCGATCGCAGTGGCTGGTGGACGCCCCAGCGTTGGTGCCCTGATCAGCAACCGGCCTGGCAGCCGCTGCCGCTGCCGCAGGCCTGTGAAACCGCCATGCCCCAGTGGGTTTATGGCATGCGCACCATGGCCGCCAGCGAAAGCGCCCTGCTGGCCTTGGCCTGCGCCCAGGGGGAATGGAGCCTTTGGCAGTACCCCTGGCAGCAACAGCAATGGCGGCGCATTCCCCTGCCGTTGAACGAGCTCAGTGGCCTGACGGCCTCCTCCCAGCGGGCGGTTTGCTTGGGCGCTTCGGCGACGCAGCGCACAACCCTGTTGGAGTTGGATTTGGCAGCAGCCAGCCATCACCCTCTACAGCCAGCGGCCCCTTTACCCCAGGGGCTGGTTCGCATTAGTGAGCCCAGGGCTCTGGAGTTTGTCGGCGGCGATGGACAGAGCAGCCATGGCTGGTATTACCCCCCCACAACCTCAGAGGCAGGCCCAGCGCCATTGCTGGTGAAGGCCCATAGCGGACCCACCGGCATGGCCCGCACTGGGCTGAATCTGGCGATTCAGTTTTGGACCAGCCGCGGTTGGGGGGTGGTTGATGTCAATTACGGCGGTTCCACCGGTTTCGGCCGCGCCTATCGCCAGCGGCTCGATGGTCAGTGGGGCGTTCTCGATGTGGCCGATTGCGCTGCAGCCGTGGCCCATTTGGTGGAGCAGGGGCTCGTTGACCCCCAGCGGGTAGCCATGGAGGGAGGCAGTGCGGGCGGTTTCACGACCCTGGCGGCCCTGATTCGTGAACCGGTTTTCCGCGCCGGGGTCTGCCGTTATCCGGTGTGTGATCTCGAGGCACTCACCAAGGACACCCACCGCTTTGAGTCGGGGTATCTCGATGGCTTGATTGGTCTTTGGCCACAGCAGCGCAGCCGTTACGACGAGCGTTCACCGCGCTCCTGCAGCCATCAACTCCATCGCCCTGTGCTGTTTATCCAGGGGTTGCAGGATCGGGTGGTGCCCCCCGAGCAGGTGGAGCAGATGGTGCAAGCCTTGCGCTGGCGGGGCCTCTCCCCAGAGCTGATGCTGCTTGAGAGCGAAGGCCATGGATTCCGCTCAACCTCGGTTCAGCGTCAGGTGCTGGAGGCCACCGAGCAATTTTTGCGGCGGGTGTTGCCCCAGCGTTAGCGATCAACTCCCTGTAGCAAGTCGCTCAAAGCCCTGCTCCAACTGGGATCGCAGGGGATGCTCACGCGCCGGGCCAGGCTCGTGGCGATGTGCTTTTCCTGGTAAGCCGCCTCATTGCTGAACACCGTCACCTGGTCTGGCTCTCCGCTGAAGGGAATCACGGTGCCATCGCCTTGTTGAAACAGGGGCGCTCCTGGTTTCAGTGGCGTCCAATCACTCTTTAGGCGTGCTGGGTGCAGGCAAGCCGTGGGTTGGCCGCTGCTGTCCCTGGGGAGATCAAGGCTGCCGCTATGGCGGTGAACGCGCAGGGGAGAGCGCAGCTGAAGATGGCCCTGGCTGGCCTCATCCAGCAGATCCAGCAGGGTTTCCAACCCCAGCTGTGTTTGCTGGCAAATCACTGGGCTAATCACTCCTTGGGGCACTGGCCCCACCTCCAAGACCAACCCGCAGGGCCAAGCTTCTGCCATGAAACCGGTTTGATCCGGATCGTGTTCGTGTTGATAGATCGGTAGCCCCAACCGTTCTTGGCAGGCAGCAGCCAGGGCGAGATCGGCAGGACGGCGGCCATAGACCACCAAGCTGTTGCCCATGGCGGCTGTGGTGCTGTGCAGATCGATCACCACCTGGCAGGGCTTGGTTCCTTGTGGCCCAAAGCTTTGGACCAACTCCCTGGCTCGCTGCACTTCCCACTGATCAGCTGGGCTTGGCTGGGCTTGCAGGAGATCGCCTCGAAAACTGCGATTGAGATCGCGATCGATGTAACGCCGGCAGCACTGCAAAGCCCTGGGATTTCCCAGGGCTGTCTGCACCTTCAGCCTGGGCCGTTGGAGCGCCGCAAAGCTCGGCCCCCATTGCTGCAGCAGCCAGGGGGCATTGCATTCGTTGCCATGGGTCCCGCCGACAACAAGAACGGAGGCCACCATGGCGGCAGGGCTGCTTAGCCCACTTTGGCTTTTCCGACCCCCAGTTCGCGCAACTCCTGAGCGAGTCCGCTGAGCACCTTCTTGGCGTCGCCAAACACCATCGAGGTGTTGGGGCGCTCAAACAGGCTGTTTTTGATGCCGGCATAACCAGCGCTCAGACCTCGCTTCACCACAAACACCGTCGTGGCTTCCTCCACGTTCAACACGGGCATGCCGTAGAGCGGGCTGGAGGAGTCGTTGCGGGCCTGGGGGTTCACCACATCATTGGCGCCCAGAACAATCACCACGTCGGTGCGCGGGAATTCGGGGTTGATCGTTTCCATTTCGATCAATTGCTCGTAGGGCACATCGGCTTCCGCCAGCAGCACGTTCATGTGCCCTGGCATGCGCCCGGCCACCGGGTGGATGGCATAGGCCACATCAATGCCTTGGGCTTCCAGTAGCTCGGCCACTTCCCGCAGGATGTGCTGGGCCTGGGCCACCGCCAAGCCGTAGCCAGGTACGAACACAACCCGTTGGGCTGTTTCCAGAGTCAGGGCGCATTCTTCAGCGCTGCAGGAGGTGATGCCCTGGTATTCGCCTTGGTCGGCAGCGCTAGCGCTGGCGCCAAGGGCACCACCAAACAGCACGTTCACCAGCGAACGGTTCATGGCATTGCACATCACCTGCGTGAGGATCAGGCCTGCCGCACCAACCATGGCGCCGGCCACGATCAGCATCTGACTGCCCACCACAAAACCGGCTGCTGCTGCAGCAACACCGGAATAGGAGTTCAGCAGGGAGATCACCACGGGCATGTCGGCCCCTCCGATGGAGAGGGTGACGCCGATGCCCAGCAGGCTGGAGCCAATCACCAGCAGCCAGAGGCCTTGATCTCCACCGCTTGCGATTAAGGCGATGGCAGCCACCAGGGAGACGGCCGCCAGGCCGATGTTGATGACATGGCGCAGCTTGCTCTGCATCCAGGCCGGTGTGTCCAGCCAACCCTGCAGCTTGCCCATGGCCACCACCGAGCCGCTGAAGGTGATCGCACCTACAAACACCGACACCACAATCGAAATGCCGGCAACGAGGGCTCCTGTGCCCTCACCATCGCTTCCAGCCAGTGGATCGAGAGCCACGCCAAGGGCCACCAACAGCGAGGACATGCCGCCGCAACCGTTGAACAGCGCCACGGTTTCGGGCATGGCCGTCATCGGCACCCTTTGCGAGGTGATGGCGCCCAGCAAGCCACCCACCACGGTGCCGCCGATGATCCACAGCCAGGCACTGGAGTCGATCCCGCTGGTGCTGAGGAAGTTGATCAACACGCCCAACACGGCCAAAGCCAACGCGACGGCCGAGATTTGATTGGCGGCGCGTGCCGAGCGCACCTTGGATAGCCCTTTGATGCCCAGCGCGAGGAGCAGGACAGCGACCAGCTCGATCGCGTACTTGATTACGACAGCGGCAGTCATCAGCGCTTCTCCTTCTGGCGAGCGGGTTTACGGCTGAACATGGCCAGCATTCGATCGGTGACCAAAAAGCCGCCAATCACGTTGAACAGGGCAAAGCCCAGGGAGACGGCTCCCAAGGTCATCAGGCCGCCATTGCCACTGGAGCCGGCCTTGATGATCAAGGTCAGGGCCGCCAACACGGTGATTCCTGAAATGGCATTGGCGCCACTCATCAGAGGCGTGTGCAGGGTGGGAGGCACCTTGCCAATGAGCTCGAGCCCCAGCAGGCTGCCGAGGAGCAACACCCAGAGGGCGTCGTTCAGGGAAAGAGCGTCGTTCATGGGGTCATCTCGCTTGAGGTGGCGCGCTCAGGCACCAGATCCGTGCGTCGCAGATTGCCATCCAGGCTGATCAGGCTGGGAGCTAGGAGCTCATCTTCGCTGTCGAGCTTGAGGACACCTTCTTGATCGATCAGCGCCTCCAGCAGCGACATCAGGTTGCGTGCATACAACGAGCTGGCGTGGTGGGCCACGCTGCCGGGCAAGCGATCAGCACCAATCACCTTCACCCCGTGGTGCTCCACGGTTTGGCCGGCTTGGCTCAGTTCGCAGTTGCCCCCCTGAATCACGGCCAAATCAACGATGACGGCCCCAGGGCGCATGGCGGACACCATGGCGCTGGTGATCAACATCGGCGCTGGTCTTCCGGGCACTTGAGCCGTGCAGATCACCACATCGGCTTGGTTGAGGTGTTCGCTCAATCCCGCCCGTTGGGCATCGAGAAACGACATCGTGGCTTGCTTCGCGTAGCCGCCGGATTCACCCGGTACGCCTTGCTCTGGAGGCGGAATAAAACGAGCGCCCAGCGATTCCACCTGCTCTTGTGCGGCAGCGCGTACATCACTGACGCTGACGACAGCGCCTAAGCGCCTGGCAGTGGCAACGGCTTGCAGCCCGGCCACACCAGCTCCAATGACCACCACCTTGGCTGGCTGCACCGTCCCGGCCGCCGTCATCAGCATTGGCATGAAACGATCCAAATCCGCCGCTGCCAGCAACACCGCTTTGTAGCCGGCGATGTTGGCTTGGGAGGAGAGCACATCCATCGCTTGCGCCCGGCTGATCCTCGGCAGCAGCTCTAGGGAGATGGCTGAAAGCTGGCCTTTTTCCAGTTGATCGAGTAACGCATTGTTGTTGTGGGGCGCCAGCTGACCAATCACCACGGCACCTGGCTTGAGCGCTGCTGTGTTGTCGCCCAGCGGGCCCACACTCAGAACGATGTCGCTTTGCGACCACGTCGCGCGGTCACCGGGGTTAACCAAGTCAGCTCCGGCCGCCGCATAGTCCTCATCACTGAAGCCAGCCTGCCGCCCAGCGCCGCGCTCAACGCAGCATTGGACTTGCCGTCCAGCAAGACGTTTCACCACCTCTGGGCTGCTTGCCACCCGGGTTTCCCCGGCATCCCACTCCCGGGGGATCAAAACCTTCACCATCGAGTGCGGCTCGTCTGCCCCCCTATCTATATGTGATGGCGTGCCCATCTGTGTGTGGAGATGGCCGCCTGAGTCACCAAACCTTGCCGGGGTGGATACCCTTGAAAGTGAATTGATTGATCGCGCGATGAAATCCATCGACGAGCACATCGCCAAGGATGAGAACGAGATCCTTGCGGCCAAAGCTCAAGGCGATGAAGGCAAAGTGCGCCACCTCGAGGGCGAGCTCCAGGACCTCAAAGTGTTCAAGGAGCACCACCCTGGCGACAATCACGACCCCACCTCGCTCGAGATGTTCTGCGAGAACAATCCCGAGTCCCCTGAGTGCCGGATTTACGACGACTGATCAACGCGTGATCAGTACTCCTCGTTGAAAGCTCTGGGGGAAACCGGTGCGTCGGTCATCCGGCAGACCACCGCTTCCTCCGGCTCCATCTCCACAACCTTGATGACGGGGCGCCCCAAGCGGCGCAGGACTTCCACATCAGCCATGGTTTGGCAGCGGGCCAAGAGCGTGCCCTCACCGTCGTAGCAGCAAAAGAATTTCACGAAACCAAAGACCCGTGGGCTCACTCCTGTTATGCCCACAGCCTTTGATCTCGGCAACGCAAGTCTTTCTGAAGGATCCTTTTGAATCAGGGGCCTTCAGCCAAACGCCGCATCAGTAGCAAGTCACTGTGCGGATCGTTGGGGCAAAGCCACTCCCTGTATTCCTCAAAGAGACGTTCGCCCCCCGCGTGATCGCCGCTCCCATGCAGTTGCTGAATCCGCTGCCGCACCTGAGGCAGGCGCGACTGCAGCAAACCCAGCGGATCGCCGGCTGAAGAGCAGCTCGCAGAAACGTCGGGCAAAGGCAAGACCGTTGCAATCCCTCTGCGATAACCCAGGTCCTGGCGAGGACGCCAGTCAATTTGTTGACAAGCGATGCCCTTGTGCTATGTTTCGTTGGTGGGCAGTTGAGCTGCGCTCGTTTCTTGATGTCTGGTTTCGGCCAGAGCTTCGGATCCGACGCTTTGCTACTGTTCCTCAGCCGTCGAAAGACGGTTGTGCGTCGTCCAGACGCCCTCGCCCTTTCAGTTCTCTGAAAACGGCGATCCGGCGCTCTGATACGCCGAAAGGCGATGCACCTGGACAACCGAAAAGCTTAAGGAACCGACGCTTTTGTCGCGTTTCTTTCACCAGAACGCTGTTCTGGCTTTGAAAGGAACGATTTCGCGACAAAGGTGTGAGGTCCCGTCAAAAAGAACTAGCGAAAGCTCTTTTGGATCTGTGTTGTGGTTTTTCACGAGGCTGCGCACAGAGGGAAAGCGAAAGAGTGGACGCACCGGAACTGAGTTCCAAGGAGAGTCGTGGTTGTTCGCTGCGGAGTGAACGACGGACACGGCACTTATCCGAACCCTTCGCAAGAAGGCGAGCTGAGGACTGTGGTTTAAGCGCCACGGGACAAGCTGAACACTTTGCGGGTTTGCTATGCAATGACCAATAGGAAGTGTCTACAACGGAGAGTTTGATCCTGGCTCAGGATGAACGCTGGCGGCGTGCTTAACACATGCAAGTCGAACGAACCTTCGGGTTAGTGGCGGACGGGTGAGTAACGCGTGAGAATCTGCCCTCAGGAGGGGGATAACGGCTGGAAACGGCCGCTAATACCCCATATGCCGAGAGGTGAAATGAATTTCGCCTGAGGATGAGCTCGCGTCTGATTAGCTTGTTGGTGGGGTAATGGCCTACCAAGGCAACGATCAGTAGCTGGTCTGAGAGGATGATCAGCCACACTGGGACTGAGACACGGCCCAGACTCCTACGGGAGGCAGCAGTGGGGAATTTTCCGCAATGGGCGAAAGCCTGACGGAGCAACGCCGCGTGAGGGATGAAGGCCTCTGGGCTGTAAACCTCTTTTATCAAGGAAGAAGATCTGACGGTACTTGATGAATAAGCCACGGCTAATTCCGTGCCAGCAGCCGCGGTAATACGGGAGTGGCAAGCGTTATCCGGAATTATTGGGCGTAAAGCGTCCGCAGGCGGCCTGACAAGTCTGCTGTTAAAGCGTGGAGCTTAACTCCATTTCAGCAGTGGAAACTGTCAGGCTTGAGTGTGGTAGGGGCAGAGGGAATTCCCGGTGTAGCGGTGAAATGCGTAGATATCGGGAAGAACACCAGTGGCGAAAGCGCTCTGCTGGGCCATCACTGACGCTCATGGACGAAAGCCAGGGGAGCGAAAGGGATTAGATACCCCTGTAGTCCTGGCCGTAAACGATGAACACTAGGTGTCGGGGGAATCGACCCCTCCGGTGTCGTAGCCAACGCGTTAAGTGTTCCGCCTGGGGAGTACGCACGCAAGTGTGAAACTCAAAGGAATTGACGGGGGCCCGCACAAGCGGTGGAGTATGTGGTTTAATTCGATGCAACGCGAAGAACCTTACCAGGGCTTGACATCCTGCGAACCTCTGGGAAACCGGAGGGTGCCTTCGGGAACGCAGTGACAGGTGGTGCATGGCTGTCGTCAGCTCGTGTCGTGAGATGTTGGGTTAAGTCCCGCAACGAGCGCAACCCACGTCTTTAGTTGCCAGCATTTAGTTGGGCACTCTAGAGAGACCGCCGGTGACAAACCGGAGGAAGGTGTGGATGACGTCAAGTCATCATGCCCCTTACGTCCTGGGCTACACACGTACTACAATGCTACGGACAAAGGGCAGCAAGTTCGCGAGGACAAGCAAATCCCATAAACCGTGGCTCAGTTCAGATCGTAGGCTGCAACTCGCCTACGTGAAGGAGGAATCGCTAGTAATCGCAGGTCAGCATACTGCGGTGAATACGTTCCCGGGCCTTGTACACACCGCCCGTCACACCATGGAAGTTGGCCACGCCCGAAGTCGTTACTCCAACCCTCTGGGAGGAGGACGCCGAAGGTGGGGCTGATGACTGGGGTGAAGTCGTAACAAGGTAGCCGTACCGGAAGGTGCGGCTGGATCACCTCCTAACAGGGAGAACCAACCTCAAATGATGATCACCACTTTTTAGTGATCCATTTGACTGTTCATTCCTAAGGTCGATCGGTACCTCAGTGAGTGATAATCACTCATCTCGGTCCTTAAGCTTGTCTAGGTCACCACCCCTTAGCTGATAAGCTTTGTGGGATGGGCCCGAGAGGGTTCCTGGGCCATTAGCTCAGGTGGTTAGAGCGCACCCCTGATAAGGGTGAGGTCCCTGGTTCAAGTCCAGGATGGCCCATCGGGATTGGGGGTTTAGCTCAGCTGGTAGAGCGCCTGCTTTGCAAGCAGGATGTCAGCGGTTCGAGTCCGCTAACCTCCATTAGTCTTGATAATGGAACTGTGGCGCAGGGTGACTTAGAAGGATGTTGGTGATTCCAGCCTCGTTTGATTCTTGATTCAAGTTCAAACGATGCTGGGCTCAGCAATGGGTTCAGCAAGAACCTTGACAACTGCATAGGTAAGTCTGGAAATAAAGCATCTCACAGAGATGATCCAGGCATGAAGTGATCCACGTTACGGCGTGATTTGCTTGATGTTTGGTTCAACAATTCTGGAGAAAAGCCGAGTCCTGAATCAATTTGATCAGGAACAAAATGGTCAAGCTACAAAGGGCTCACGGCGGATACCTTGGCACACAGAGGCGATGAAGGACGTGGTTACCTGCGATAAGTCTCGGGGAGCTGGAAACACGCTTTGATCCGGGAATTTCCGAATGGGGCAACCCCTTGTACGGCCAGCTGAATACATAGGCTGGCGCGAGCCAACCCAGCGAACTGAAACATCTTAGTAGCTGGAGGAAAGGAAAGTAAAAACGACTCCCTCAGTAGCGGCGAGCGAACGGGGAAGAGCCTAAACCGATGGTTTCGACCATCGGGGTTGTGGGACAGCAACGTGGACCAATGAACCTAGAAGAAGCGCTTGAAAGGCGCGCCAGAGAGGGTGAAAGCCCCGTATTCGAAAGGGAATTTGGCCTAGCTGTATCCCGAGTAGCACGGAGCACGTGAAATTCCGTGTGAATCTGCGAGGACCACCTCGTAAGGCTAAGTACTCCTGTGTGACCGATAGCGAAACAGTACCGCGAGGGAAAGGTGAAAAGAACCCCGGGAGGGGAGTGAAATAGAACATGAAACCGTGAGCCTACAAGCAATGGGAGTCCGACTCATCGGATGACCGTGTGCCTGTTGAAGAATGAGCCGGCGACTTATAGGCACTGGCAGGTTAAACCGGGAATGGTGGAGCCACAGCGAAAGCGAGTCTGAATAGGGCGTTAGTCAGTGTTTATAGACCCGAACCCGGGTGATCTAACCATGGCCAGGATGAAGCTTGGGTAATACCAAGTGGAGGTCCGAACCGACTGATGTTGAAAAATCAGCGGATGAGCTGTGGTTAGGGGTGAAATGCCAATCGAACCCGGAGCTAGCTGGTTCTCCCCGAAATACGTTGAGGCGTAGCGTCTGATGCTCCAGCAGGGGGGTAAAGCCACCGTTTCGGTGCGGGCTGCGAGAGCGGTACCAAATCGAGACGAACTCTGAATACCCTGTGTGTAGTCAGGCAGTCAGACTGTGGGGGATAAGCTCCATGGTCGAGAGGGAAACAGCCCAGACCGCCAGCTAAGGTCCCAAAATTACCGCTGAGTGATAAAGGAGGTGGGATTGCATAGACAACCAGGAGGTTTGCCTAGAAGCAGCCATCCTCAAAGGAGTGCGTAATAGCTCACTGGTCGAGCGATCCTGCGCCGAAAATGAACGGGGCTAAGCGGTATACCGAAGCTGCGGATTTATGGTAGGGGAGCGTTCTATGTGGGGCGAAGCGTTAGCGTGAGCGGGCGTGGACTGCATAGAAGTGAGAATGTCGGCTTGAGTAGCGAAAACATGGGTGAGAATCCCATGCCCCGAAACCCTAAGGGTTCCTCCGGCAGGCTCGTCCGCGGAGGGTTAGTCTGGACCTAAGGCGAGGCCGAAAGGCGTAGTCGATGGATAACAGGTCAACATTCCTGTACCGGTTATGTTTTGGGAAGAGGGACGGAGAAGGCTAGCCAAGCCAGACGTTGGTTACTGGTTCAAGCGTTCGAGGCGTTGAGGAGCGGTGAAAACGTTCCGAGCTGAGGCGTGAGTACGAGCTCCTACGGGAGCGAAGTTGGTGATGTCATGCTTCCAAGAAAAGCTCTATACCCGTTAAGGCATAACTGCCAGTACCCGAAACCGACACAGGTGGGGTGGTAGAGAATACCGAGGGGCGCGAGGTAACTCTCTCTAAGGAACTCGGCAAAATGGCCCCGTAACTTCGGGAGAAGGGGTGCCACCGCAAGGTGGTCGCAGTGAAGAGGCCCTGGCGACTGTTTACCAAAAACACAGGTCTCCGCTAAGTCGCAAGACGATGTATGGGGGCTGACGCCTGCCCAGTGCCGGAAGGTTAAGGAAGCCGGTCAGCGTAAGCGAAGCTGGCGACTGAAGCCCCGGTGAACGGCGGCCGTAACTATAACGGTCCTAAGGTAGCGAAATTCCTTGTCGGGTAAGTTCCGACCCGCACGAAAGGCGTAACGATCAGGGCGCTGTCTCGGAGAGAGGCTCGGCGAAATAGAATTGTCTGTGAAGATGCGGACTACGTGCACCCGGACAGAAAGACCCTATGAAGCTTTACTGTAGCTTGGTATTGTGTTCGGTCTCTGAATGCGCAGGATAGGTGGGAGGCATTGATGATTAGCTCGTGGGTTAATTGGAGCCACTGGTGAGATACCACTCTTTCAGAGATAGAATTCTAACTTTCACCCGTTATCCGGGGAGAGGACAGTATCAGGTGGGCAGTTTGACTGGGGCGGTCGCCTCCTAAAAGGTAACGGAGGCGTGCAAAGGTTCCCTCAGGCTGGTTGGAAATCAGCCGACGAGTGCAAAGGCAGAAGGGAGCTTGACTGTGAGACCTACAAGTCGAACAGGGACGAAAGTCGGCCTTAGTGATCCGACGGTTCTGTGTGGAAGGGCCGTCGCTCAACGGATAAAAGTTACTCTAGGGATAACAGGCTGATCTCCCCCAAGAGTTCACATCGACGGGGAGGTTTGGCACCTCGATGTCGGCTCATCGCAACCTGGGGCTGAAGTCGGTCCCAAGGGTTGGGCTGTTCGCCCATTAAAGCGGTACGCGAGCTGGGTTCAGAACGTCGTGAGACAGTTCGGTCCATATCCGGTGCACGCGCAAGAATATTGAGAGGATTTCTCCCTAGTACGAGAGGACCGGGAGGAACGCACCTCTGGTGTGCCAGTTATCGTGCCAACGGTAAACGCTGGGTAGCCATGTGCGGAGTGGATAACCGCTGAAAGCATCTAAGTGGGAAGCCCACCTCAAGATGAGTATTCTCATGGGGTAACCCAGTAAGGTCACGGGAAGAACACCCGTTGATAGGCTCTACGTGGAAGCGCGGCAACGTGTGAAGCGGAGGAGTACTAATAGACCGAGGGCTTGACCATCACTTGGCCCTCCATGTGAGATGTTTTTTCCAGAGCTCAGTTCTTTGAGCTGAGTACCCTATGCAGTTCTCAGGGTTCTTCCTGGGAATTTCTATCCTGGTGTTCATGGCGCAGTGGTCCCACACCGATCCATCTCGAACTCGGTTGTGAAACGCTGCAGCGGCGACGATAGTTGGGGGGTGGCCCCCCGTGAAAATAGCTCAATGCCAGGTAAAAATTTCCTTTACTTCATCAAAGCCATCCCGTGACGGGGTGGCTTTTTTTGTGTCTATTCGCATGAGCTTGCTTCAACGCGCCAGACATCAATTACAGCTTGCTTGCCAGGTGTGGAATCGCCATGGCTGTGTTGATCTGAGTGCAGCTTTTGCGTTCCATAGTCTCCAATCTTTTTTCCCTTTTTTGTTGGTGTGCCTGGGTGTTGGGGCACGTTTATTCGGGCAAGTTGATGGTGCGAGTGATCAATTACTGGCCGTAGCCGCTGGTGTTTTACCGCCTGGTGGCTTGGAAGTGATGGAAGGAATCTTGCAGCGTTTGGTGAATCAGGGTCAGGTGGCTGAGCAGATTGGTGGTTTGGTCTTAATTTTTAGTGCCAGTAACGCCACGTTGTCGTTGCAGCGTGGGGCTGATCGTCTTTGGTATGGATTGGGGTTGCCTAATGCTGGTGATCAAGCTTGGCATTGGCATCTTCGTCGCTGGTTCTTTCAACGCCTCAAGGCCATTGGGGCTGCTTTGCTACTGGCATTGGTGCTGTTAATTAACCAAATCACCACGCCATTTCGTCTGCTTTGGTCGTCGATGTGGTCGAGTTTGGGTTCATTATCTCCCTGGTTGCCGCAGCCCTGGGAGGTGCCTGCCCGCACCTTGATTTCGGTGCTTGGTAGTTGGTTGGGTGTGGTGATTGCCACCGTGCTGTTGTTTTCTTATTTGCCCAGTCGCCGGCCCAGGCTGGGCTTGCTGTGGCAAGGTTCCTTGCTGGTGGCCACGGGTCTCACCTTGGTGAACCCACTACTGGGAAGGGCTTTGGTCTGGGCTGGCTCCCGCTTTTTGGCCTATGGCCTCGTTGGCGGAATTATTCTTCTCACGCTTTGGATTTGGCTATTGGGCCTGATTTTGTATTTCGGGATGGCTTGGACCGTTGCGTTGACGCAGCGCCGCCAGCCGCAGTTGTTGTTAGCGAATGATGCCCAATCAGCTGAGGCTGATCTCTAGCCCGCAGTATCTGCGTTGATATCAAGAACAACAACATCGACTGGGTCAACGCGTCCATGGTCATCGAGAAAGCGTTTGTATTCCCGTGCCGTGTGCCGCATGGCTTCGCCAGCGGTTCGAATTAACACGGCATTTAAACTTCCGCCCACCAACGCACCGGTGAGCGGAACCAGCCGCCCCAGGCCGAGCCAGCCGCGGCGCGCCAAATGGGTGACTAGCCGCTGCCCCACCAGCCGTTGCAGCATCTGGCTGGCTTCTCTGGAGAGCTGAAGCAGCAACTGGCGAGCAGCGCGCTCACCAAGACGGCTGCCAATCAATCGCACCATTTCATTGACGCCCAAGCCCATGGCTGCCGCCAGCAAAATCGGCCGGTGCTGTTCGTCGTCGAGCTCGACGCCAAAGACTGTGAAAATGGCTGCCGACAGCTCAATTTCGGCGTAGAGGAAATAGAGCAAATCTCCGCCGCCAGCTGGCAGGGTCAACACCCCACCAAGCCCCGCCAGCGCTCCAGTCCCGGCGGTGCGCCACATGGCCCGGCGAATGGCGTGCTCAACCATCCCATCACGCCCCAGGTCCGCGTGTTGCTCCAGTAATTGCCGGCCCCAGTGCACCCCTTGGCTCTGCGCGGTGCGCAGACCCGCTGACACCACTGGTAGATCCAGCAGTTCTGCCATCAGATTCGGTGCAGGCCTGCTCCTAGCCATTGGCGTCTTCAAGTTGCTGCAGGTGGCGCTCCCGCATCAGCAAAAACAGCGGAGCACCGGCGGCAAAGGCAATCAGCATGGAGGCCAGCACCGGCCATTGCAGATGGCGCATCTGCAGCCTGCGCCCCTCCACAATCATCGCCATCACACCGGCGGTGGCCCCAATCACCAAATCCCAGCTCAGGGATTGCCCGGCCGCGGTGGCTCCGGCTTGGGCAATGAATTCGCCTAAGGCAAAGCCGCCGTTCTCTTGGATGAATTGCCAATTGGCCCGTTGCGTCAGCACCGTGCCGCTGACGGTCAGCAGCAGATAGATCAGTTGTCTGCCTTGGCTGCCGTTCATCCTGCCTCCTCTGACCAAGCACTCAGGCTGATGCCATCGGGATCAAGTTTTTGAATGTCTTGGCTCACCTGCTCCAGTTTTTGGCGGCAATGGTTCTCGAGTGCCACGGCTTGGGCGTACAGCTGGGGCAACTCCTCCAAGGGCAGAGTGTCTGATTGCAGCTGCGCTAAGGCCTGTTCAAGCTGCTCCTGCGCTTGGCTGTAGCTGAGGTCTTTGAGGCCTTGATCGGCTTGGCGCTTGGCTTTGGCTGCCATCAGCTCACCTCACTGGTTTCAGGTTGCCACGTCTGCACCGTTAACGACAGAACGCCCTGATGCAGTTGGGCTTCGACGGCATCGCCTGCGCTGAGTGTGCTGCCATCACGCAGCAGCTGGCCTTCGCTGCTGCGCAGCAAGCAGTAGCCCCGTTGCAGCAAGCGTTGGGGCGAGAGCGCCGCGAGCAATTGCCGCTGACTGTGCAACTGCCATTGCCGTCTTTCCAGGTTTCGCTGCAGCAGAGCACGCCGCTGGTCTTGCCTCAATTCTGGGTCCCACTGTCTCAGCTCCTGCTCCAACCGGTGTTGGATGCTGCTGCGCCAATGGCGTCCGCGCTCCTCCAGCAGCTGTTGCTCCTGCTGGCGATCGGGCAGCAGCGCCACCATGGCGGCGGTGGGAGTGGCAGCCCGGTAGTCAGCGGCGAGATCAGCGATCGTCACATCGTCTTCGTGGCCGATGCCACTCACCACGGGCACCGGGCAGCGCAATAGGGCCCGGGCCAAGTCTTCGCCGTCAAAGACGCTGAGGTCTTCGCGGCTGCCTCCGCCTCTGGCGAGCACCACCGCTTCAATGCCGAGCGGTTGCCACTGGGTTTCCAGCTGATCAAACACCGCGCAGATGCGCTTTTCCACATCGCCTTGCACGGGGATCGGCACCACCCGCAGGTTGCAGGCGGGCCAGCGCTGTTTGGCGGTGCGCAGCAGATCGGCCAGTGCTGAGCTGGGAACGCTAGTGAGGATGGCAATGCAGCTTGGCCGTTGCGGTAGCGGACGCCTCAGGGCTGGATCCAGCAAGCCTTCACTCTCGAGCTGCTGTTTCACCTGCTCAAAGCGGCGCAGCACCGTCGAGAGGCTGGGGCGGATGTCGAGGGCTTGCACGCTCAAGCTGGCGCGTGCACCCCAAAAATTCAGCTTGCCAACGACGCGAACGCCGTCGCCATCGTTGGGGCGAAAGCTGAGCCGGGCCACCGTTGAGGCCCAAGCCACAGCTTGGATGGAGGCATCTCCATCGCTGAGGCTGAACCAGAGATGGCCTTTTTTCAGAACGGGTTTAACAACGGCACCATCGACCAAAAAGCGAGGAGCAAAGCCCCGCTCCAGCAACACACCAATGGCTTCATTGAGCTCGCTAACGCTGTAAGCGGGCAGCTCCATTAGTGGGTGAGCTTGCGGTAGCAGAGCCACCACCACAGGCTCAAGGCGCCAGCGGCAACAAACAACACGCGTCCCCAGCTGGTGTCGATCCGGATCAGACCCACGAAGCTGAAGGCCAGGGCACTGCTCAACAGGCGCGAGCCGTCGCGGCGATTGTCAACAAACAGCTTCACGCAGCAGGCCGATCAACGATCACCTTAAAAGGGCACAAAAAAAGGGGGGCCGTGGCCCCCCTTCTTTGGTGACTTCTAGAAGCTTCAGCCGAGGCCCAGCTGGGACAGGATGCCCTGGCCGGTCAGCAGTTCGGTGCCCAGACCGATGACGAAACCCATCATGGCCAGGCGGCCATTCCAGGTTTCAGCGAAGTTCACGAAGCCGAAGCGGGAGGCGTTGGTTTCGGACATGGCTTAAAGGTGTTGTCTTTGCCAAGTGTAACGAATGATTGAGCTTTGTTGAAAGTGCTGTAGGCAACAAAAGATGCGATTGACCGGCATTGACAGGTTGGCCGCCTGGGCCTACTGAGGCAGGGTTTGGCAAGGCCATTGATGCGGGCACAGTTTCAGGCTCAAGTCCAGGCGCCCTTGCCGAGTGCTCCTGAGCTAGTGCTCGTCACCGATCTCGATGGCACCTTGCTGGCCGGCGAGCCAGCGGATCGGCGACGCCTTTATCGCTGGCTGAGTGATTGCCGTGAGCAGGTGCTGCACATCTTTGCCACGGGCCGTGAACGCAGTTCAGTGGCTGAGCTGTTTCAGGCGCCTGAGCATGCTCTGCTCAGGCAGCCCCACCTGGTGATCAGTGATGTGGGCTGCACGGTGGCTTGCGGCGACAGCCTCGAGCTGGTGCCGTTGGTGGTTGATGACATCGAACGTCAGTGGCAACCATTCGCTGAGCAGGTGTTGGCGCTGACCCAAGGGCAGCCGGGGTTGTCCCCCCAGCCAGTGTGCGCGGAACGGCGCCATGCCTTTGATGCCGATCCAGAGCTGATGGATCCAGGCCTGATGCAACGTCTGCGCCAGGTGGGTGTGGATTGTGTGTTCTCCGATGGCCGCTACCTCGACGTTCTGCCCCCAGGGGTGAACAAGGGTTCGACGCTGCAACGCGTGCTGGAGTTGCTGGAGTTACAGCAGGTGCCTGTGGTCGTGGCAGGGGACACCCTCAATGATTTGGGTCTTTTTCAGACCGGTTATGCCGGTGTGATGGTGGGCAACGCCGAAGCTCCCCTGCTGGAGTGGCTGCCCCAACTGCCCAATACTTATCTGGCCAACGGCGCTGGTTGCAGCGGCATCCTCGAAGGCCTGGAGCATTTCGGCTTTGGCGGGCTGCTGGCTCAAGGGGCCTCGTGAGCGACAGCGCCCAGTGGTTGGGCTTTACGGCAGCAGCCCTCACCACCAGCAGTTTTTTCCCGCAAGCCTTGAAAACCTTGCGGACCAATGAAACCGCAGGGATCTCGCTGCGGATGTACTTGCTCTTCACCTCAGGCGTCAGTGCCTGGGCGGTCTATGGATTGTGGGTTCAAGACTGGCCCGTGTTTTGGGCCAATGTTGTGACGCTGCTTCCAGCAGCAGCGGTCTTGGAGAGAAAAGTGAGGGCGAGCCTGTCTTCAGCCGGCAATCGACAACGCCAGGGCGAAAACCGCTGAGCTCAGGAGGCCCAAAGCGGCAAGGAGGCGAATTAAGCCTCCACCAGCAGCGACGGAAAACATAAAGAGAACCTAAAGGTCGCAATGATTCCGTTGTAGCGCTCTTGGTTGGCTGGCGCCGTAGCTGTTCGCACCCCGTTTCAAATGGTTGGAATGCGCAACATTTCAGCGCGTCAGCGCACGTGGCGCGTGCCATCCACTGGGTGATACGCCTCGCCGGTGGTTTCTTCGTAAACAATCGCCGGGAGCCCTGTTTCAAACATGGTTTGCAGGGCTTCTTTGAGGTAGGGGTTCCAGCCGCCGGTCGACACCTTGCCGTGGCGCACCGTCCAATCCCAGGTTCCTTGTAGATCACGGGGGATGCGCCCTTCGCGGTCGCGGCGGGCCACCAGATCCTGGGATTCCACGATGCCCACCAGGATGGGGTCTTTGCCGTAGGCCGGCGTCAGTGTGAGCTCCAGGCGCACGGGGTCATCTTTGACCAGCTTCAGGCGAAAGCGAGGAGGCAACTTGACGGCCTTAAGAACAGCGAGCACCACTCGGGTGCGTGGATCGGCTTGGCGAGCTCCTGCCTGCATCTGAACTGAGGTCCCTTGTCTTCCTAGCTTGCGTGATCATCGGACCCGTCGGCACTGGGCTCAGCCTCAAAGCGCACCGTTAGGAGTTCCTCTTCGGTGATTTGGCCGTTGGCATCCAAGAGCTCGGGGTGCACGTTGGCCGGCGGCTGTACTGATTTCTGCGCCGCACTAAAGCCGCGCCCCATCACCCGAAAAGCCTGCCAGAGCAGCAGCCCCAGACAGGTGAGGTAGAGCAGTGGGAACAGTTGGGTCAAAAGGCCTTCAGCCATTGATCAGTTGTTTCATTGTGCGAGATCAGCCCGGTCACTGGCACAACCAGTCACATCTTGGTGCGTTGCCAGAGGGGCCTGAGCGGTCAACCGTCGATACGGTTTGACGAGTCTTTTGCCCCGATTCATGCGCCGCCAGTTGCCGCTGCTTGCCCTCTCCACGGCTTTGGTGATCGGAACAGCAGCTCAGGCGCCAGCCCGTTTGCCCGTTTCAACCACCAATCGCCAGTCCTTTGTGGCAGAGGCCGTCCGTCAGGCCGGGCCCGCGGTGGTGCGCATCGACACCGAGCGCACCATCACCAGCGCCAGCGCACCAGGCGGAATTCCGCCGGTGTTCTTGATGGATCCGTTGTTTCGTCAGTTCTTTGGTGGCTCCGGTGGCGCCATGCCCGCGCCGCGGCCAAGCCAACGCACTGAACGCGGTCAGGGCACGGGGGTGATCTTTGAGGCTGATGGCTTAATCCTCACCAATGCCCATGTGGTCGAGGGGGCCTCAAGGGTCACGGTGGTTCTGGTGGATGGCCGCACGATGGAAGGCTCGGTCATCGGGGCTGATCCCGTCACCGATCTGGCAGTTGTTCGCGTGGCCGCTTCAGAGCCTCTGCCTGTGGCGCCATTGGGCGATTCCGATGCGGTGGAGGTGGGGGACTGGGCCATCGCGGTGGGGAACCCATTTGGTCTGGACAACACCGTCACCTTGGGGATCATCAGCAGCACCAACCGCAACGCCACCAAGCTCGGGATCACCGACAAGCGCCTTGATTTGATTCAGACCGATGCCGCGATCAATCCCGGGAATTCCGGCGGGCCGCTGCTGAATGCCGATGGTGAGGTGGTGGGGATTAATGCCTTGGTGCGCACTGGCCCTGGCGCCGGCTTGGGCTTCTCGATTCCGATCAACCGGGCGCGATCGATTGCCGATCAGCTGATCCGCAATGGCAAAGCCAGCCATGCTCTGGTTGGTCTGGCTCTCTCCGCTGAGCCCAAGGGGGTGCGGGTGAACTCCGTGATGCCCAACGGCCCAGCCGCTCGCGCGGGGGTGCGGCCCGGCGATCTGGTGCTGAGCGTTGGCGGCGAAGCAGTGCGTGATCCGGCGCAATTCCTGGCTCGTATGGAGCTCTCAGGGGTTGGCAAGCCCCTCAGCCTTGAGCTGCTGCGTGATGGTCAGCGCCGCACTCTGGAGGTGGTGCCGGTGGAGATGGCCAGCATGGCCAGTTGACCCAGAGTCCATAGGCCGGCGTGATCGCTGTCCGTTTGTCAAGGCCCCCAGCTCAATTCGTCTCACAATGAGACCAATCGATTCCACGTTTGTGGCAAGGCAGCGACTGGCTTTGGCTCTATCTCTGCAGGGCAACCGCAGCTGGCTGGCAGCTCGCCGCGCTCAGCTGCTGGAGGAAGGGCTTGTATTGGAGGCTGAGGCGTTGCTGCAGGAATTCCGTGGTTTGGGCCAGCCTGATCAGTTGTTGACCGTGCCGGCGCAGCTTGGTTGATCACTCCCATGGGAGGTCAGGTATGTCATTGAGGTCGTCGTCGCGCACGCTTTCTATCCGTTGCGCTGGATCCCAAAGGTCAAGCGGTCGCTCGCCCAGTTCCTGGTCGGCGTAGCTCGAGGTCGCTGGCTCGTTCAAGGCTGCCCGTGGTTCAACTCTGCTGATCACTCTGCTGGCTGAGCAGCCAGCGGGATGCGGCCCGTTGGCTTTGCCAGGCCTGCAGCAGCTGCTTGGCAATGCCGCGCACGGCAGTGGGATCCATTTCGGCGTCGATAGCGCGATTCATCCGTTCCAGCTCAAAGCGTTGGCCAAGGCTGAGGGCGGCGGCGGAATCCATGGCATCCGTTTAGATGCCACAAACCTTAAAAACTGTTTCAGATGCTTGCGTAGTAAGGGCTACATCTGCTGCTAGTCGGTTTCGGAACCATCACTGATGCGCAGATCTTCCACGCAACGGGTGACGCATTCACCGTCATCCAAGGAGCATTCGGTGATGCACTGGAAATAGGTTTCAACGGCATCCCAGGTCTGCTCGTGCTCGCCTGACCCGGGGATGTAAGAGCAGCTCATCCAGCAACCTCAACGCATCCCGTCAGCGTATGCACACCGAAAAGAGAGGTCCAGAAAGTTGAGTCTTCCTGCCTACAAAGCTGTGAAGTTGTTTGTCGGCGGCCCCTCAGGTGGGACGTTTGCGCCGGCTCTCCGCTTTGGACTTTTGCTTGGCCCGGTTGGCGGCTCGCTTGGCTTCCCGTGCTTCGTCTTCCTCGGCCTGGCGCAGCAGAGCTGCCTCCTCTTCTTTCTTCTCTAGGTAGTAGGCGTAATCGCCGCGGTAGAGCACCAGCTCACCATCGCGGAGTTCCACGATGCGGTTGGCCACGCGGGCGATGAAGGTGCGGTCGTGGCTGACCAGCAGTGCGGCCCCCTCGTATTGCATCAAGGCGTCTTCCAGCATCTGTTTGGCTGGAATATCGAGGTGGTTGGTGGGCTCATCGAGCACCAGCAGATTGCAGGGGGTTAGCAACATCAGTGCCAGGGCGAGGCGGGCTTTTTCGCCGCCGCTCAGCTGGCCCACTTGCTTGAACACCGCGTCATTGCTGAAGCAGAAGCTGCCCAAGAGCGAGCGCACCTGCGTTTGGGTCCAGTCGGGAACCGCCTCGAACAGCGTGTCGATCACGGTTTTCTCGAGATCCAGAGCCTCGGCTTGGTTCTGCTCGAAGTAGCCGGCCTCCACGTTGTGCTCCCCGAGGCGAGCCGACCCTTCACTGGGCTGCTCCAGCCCCATCACCAACCGCAACAGAGTGGATTTCCCGGCCCCATTGGGGCCAACAAAGGCAATGCGGTCGCCCCGCTCCACCTCGAGGTTGGCCTCGAGAAATAAGATGTTGTCGTCGTAGTGGTGCGTGAGGTTGTCGATCAGTGCGATCTGACGACCTGAGCGCGGCGCCGGTGGGAATTGAAATTGCGGCCCCCCGAGCGATTCCACTGGGGCATCAATGCGCTCCACCTTGTCGAGCAATTTCTCGCGGCTTTTGGCTTGTGTGGAGCGGGTGGCACTGGCCCGGAAGCGGTCGATGTAGGCCTGCTGCGCGGCGAGTTCTTTCTGCTGCCGATCAAAGGCCGACTGGCTGGCTTCCCGCTCCAGCACTTTTTGCTCAAGGTGCTGGCTGTAGTTGCCGAGGTAGCTGCGTGAGATCCCGCGCTCGGTTTCGACGATCTGATTGCACACCCGATCGAGGAACGTGCGGTCGTGGCTGATCACCACCAGCGGCACATTGATCTCGGTGAGATAGCCCTCCAACCACTCAATCGTGGCCATGTCGAGGTGGTTGGTGGGCTCATCGAGCAGCAGCAGATCGGGCTCCTGCAGCAGGATCTTGCCCAGGGCGATCCGCATTTGCCAGCCGCCTGAGTAGTCGCCAACGAGGCGCTCAGCTTTGGCCTCGTTGAAGCCGATCGTGGGCAGCAGCTTGTCGATGCGAGCATCCAGCTCGTAGCCATGCAGCCCCTCAAAGCGGGTCTGCAGTCGCCCCAAGTCCTCGATCAGTTCTTGCAGATAGTCGGGGTCTTCCGCGGCTCGTTCGCTGGCCATCGCCTGCTCCACGTGCCCTTGGCGGTTGCGCACCTCGGCCGCCTCGCCAAAGGCCTGAAACAGCTCTTCTCGCACCGTGCGGCGCACATCGACATCAAATTCCTGCTGCAGGAAGACGATGCGAGGGTCGCCCTGCCGGACCACTTGGCCGCTGCTGGGCTCTTCTAAGCCCGCAATGATCCGCAGTTGGGTTGATTTGCCGGCGCCGTTGACGCCCACCAGACCGATGCGGTCTCCGCTTTTGACCTCCCAGGTGACGTCGCGAAGCACCTCCCCGGTGGGGTAGATCTTGCCAACGCGCTCCAGCCGCAGCACCCGGTCTTAAGCATGGGACCGGCAGGACCATACCAAGCGTGCGGCAGGTCAAACTGAAGGCTGTGCTGGCACCCGCACGGTGATGCTCAAGCGCTTGGAAGCGGTCATGGCCTTGGTGGTGACAGCCGGTCTGGCCGTTGTGAGCTATTGGCTGTTCTTCAGTTGGGCCCAAGGCGGGGGCAGTCAGCGAGAGCCGCTCACCACACCGGTTCCCCAGGAGCGCTCCGCCGACTCATAGGCCACCGCGGGCTTTGATCAGCCACTGCCGGGTTGCATCGTCGGCACTGTCGTTGAGGTAATCGCGGATCTCTTGGCGGCTGACGCTCAGCCCCTTGGCTTCGGCAATGGCGACCAATTGATCCAAGGTGCCCTGGGGGTCCTGCAGGGCCTGGCGAAAGAGGGATCGGGTCAGCTGGGCATCGCTGCGCACGATGTCGTAGAGGGCTTGGGCCTGCTCAAAACCCATAGGGCAGAACGCTTTTTTTCAAGCTAGACCCGGCGACCAAACATGCTGCTGACGTAACGGCGTGTGAGGTCGCGTTGCTGGACGCCCTGCTGCAGCAAAAAGCCGGCCAGCGCGGCTTGCATCAGGCGGTATTGATCCCACTGCGGATGGGCCTCGATGAACTGGCTCATGGCCTGGGCGAGGTTGCCGGGCAGGGGGGTCTGGAAGCTCACCATCTGCTCACTACCGGTGCACTCCGCCTGTAAAGCGATTGGCTGGGTGGCGCTGGCAACGGCGGCGGAAAGCATGGAGGTGTTGTGCGCTGGGTGCACTAGTTCGCCACGAGATGGCCGATTCGTCAAAGCGGGCCCGCTGAGGTGGTCGCATGAGTCCCATGGCCGAGATTGACTGCTGCAACTGGCTTGGCTTGCTGGCGCTTCGGTTTGGCTATGGCGCCAGATGTATGACGCAACACTGTCAAGTGAGAACGGGAACACATTGGGTGTTTCCCCAGTTCAGCCGTTGCGGCGGGGGTTTGACCCGTTGGGCTGTGGAAAACCTTCAGCTTGGTTTGGGAAAAGTGCTCCCCGCTGGGGAAAGCTAAAAACGATTAGTGCTGCTGATCAGTGCTGAATTGGGTGCGGAATCTCAGGCCGCCCAGTCTTCGGAGATCTCCATGGCGGAGGCGTCCCGCATGGTGCGTGCATCGAGGCAAAGCACCTTGCGCAGCTTGGCGTAATTCCTTGCCATCGCTGGCCTGCCCTCGCGCGCGGCGCTGAATTCCGCCCGCTGCAACACGTGGTGGAGATGGGTCAGCAAATAGGTACTCATCACAGCGGAGACGAGCACATCGCTCTTGTCAGCGGAGGCGGCCATGGCGGGGATTGCCGGTTCCATCAGCATACGCATGGATACTATCCGTGGCGATCTCAGTACACTTGTGTGTGTGACCGTGTGTGCCTAAGGCCGTGGCGACCCGTCAGACCTCCAGCAGTGGCCGCGCCAAGTCGCCGCGTATTCAGGTGGTGTTGCCAGAAGCGCTTCTCGAGCGCCTGGCGGTGGCGGCAGACCAGGACAGCCGCACGGTCAGCAACATGGCCAAGGTCTTGATTCAGCAAGGCCTCGATCGCTTGCAGGGCGGCGTGCGCCATCAACTCGAGCGTCAGCAGCAGGTGCAGCCCCGTCTGCGTCAGGGCCGGCTGCGGCGGATTCGTTTGCGCGGCGGCTAATTAGGGCTCGGCCACTTGCCCCAGCAGGCCCGCTCGCGCTCCTGTGATCGATGGGGCGCTTCCCGGCAGTCCCAGCTGCCGCCACCAGGCCAGCAGGGCAAAGGCCAGGGCCTCGCGGTGTTGGGGGTTGAGCCCCAAGCTTTCAAAGCTGCGCACCCATAGGCCGCGGCAGCGTGATCTGAGTTGTTGCATCAGGGCTTGGTTGCGGCAGCCGCCCCCGGCAACCAGCATCTCAACCACCGCAGGCCCCCGCTGCAAATCAGCCGCCACCGCCGCTGCGCTCAAGGCCGCCAAGGTGGCCAGGGCATCGGCTGGGTTGATGCTCTCCCCCAGCTCCTCTAGGCGCCGCTGCAGGTCAGGGCGGCCGAAGAGTTCGCGGCCGGTTGATTTGGGCGGCGACTGTTGAAAGAACGGCTCCTGCAGCCAGCGCTGCACCAAGGCTTCGTGCACCTGCCCTTGCAGCGCCCAGCGTCCGCCCTCATCAAAGTGGCTGCTGCCGCCGCTGAAGTGCTCAGCTGCGAGATCTAGCAGGGTGTTGGCGGGCCCGCAGTCCCAGCCCTGAACGGGCTGCTGATCGCGGCCTTGCCCCGGTGGCAGCAGGGTCAGATTGGCGATCCCGCCCAAGTTCAGCAGGGCCCGCCAGCCGCCTTCGGCTGGATAGAGGGCCGCATCGGTCAGGGGAACCAGGGGTGCCCCTTGGCCGCCCCGCGCCAAATCAGCGCTGCGGAAGTCGCTCACCACCGTGCGCTGCAGCCTCTCGGCCAGCAAGCAGGCATCCAGCAATTGCCAGCTGGCGCCGCATTGGCCGGCGTGGGGCGGTTGATGCCAAAGGGTTTGTCCGTGGCAGCCCACCAGGCTGGCTTGGTGTTGGGGGTCGGCCGCGGCGGCGCAGGCCGCTTGGGCTTCGCTCACCGCTTGGCGCAGCTCAAGCCACTGCGCTGCCGATAACAAAACCCCCTGCCCCGCATCCAGCAGCTGCTGACGCAAGGGCAGGGGGTAGGGGTGATGGATGGCATTGATGACGCGCCAGGACGGTTGCCTGGGGGCGCCATCAAAACGGGCCAACACAGCATCGACGCCATCGGCGCTGGTGCCACTCATCAGCCCCAGCACCGTGGCGCCCATCCTCAGCGGTTGGGCTGGGGAGTCATGCGCAGATACGGGCGGACTTCGGTGACGCCTTTGGGGAACTTGTTGCGGGCCTCATCGGTGGGGATGGAGGGCACCACCACGCAGTCTTCACCGTCTTTCCAGTTCACTGGAGTGGCCACCTGGTGGTGGTCGGTGAGCTGCAGCGAATCGATGACCCGCAGGATTTCATCGAAGTTGCGGCCGGTGCTGGCGGGATAGGTGATCTGCAATCGCAGCTTCTTGGCTGGGTCGATCACGAACACCGAGCGCACCGTGAGGTTGTTGAGCGCCTTCGGGTGAATCATCCCGTAGAGATCGCTCACGGTTTTGTCCTCATCCGCGAGGATCGGGTAATCAACGACCGTGCACTGGGTTTCGTTGATATCGCCAATCCAGCCCTTGTGGCTCTCAGCAGAGTCAACGCTCAGGGCAATGGTTTTGACGTTGCGCTTATCCCATTCGGCTCGCAGCTTGGCGACGGCACCGAGCTCCGTGGTGCAAACCGGGGTGTAATCAGCGGGGTGTGAGAACAGAACCACCCAGCTATCGCCGGCATAGTCGTAGAAATTGATCGGACCCTGCTGGGAGTCCTGGGTGAAATTGGGAACGGTGTCCCCAAGCTGGAGCGCCATGACTGTGGACAAAGTGTCTTTTTGATCGTGGCACATGCCCTGCGCCGCAGGCCATGACCCACTGTGAGACCGTAACGCTCATGCAAACTCCCCTCGCTCTTTTTAACGGCAGCTATGTCGGAGAGCGGCCCACGGGGATTGGCGTTGTGGCGAGGGATTTGGCCGCCGCCTTGGGTCCTGAGCAGGTGCCAGCCGTGTGGCCCCAAGGCATGGCGCCCGATCAGGGCAGCGCGGGCCATGGCCGGCGTCTGTGGTGGACCCAGAGGCAGCTTCCGAAGCTGTGGCGGGCTAGTGGCGCGCCGCTGTTGTTATCGCCATTGCCGGAAGCCCCCCTGTTGGCAGGCGTGCCTTCGGTGGTGCTGGCCCATGACCTGCTGCCGCTGCGGTACCCGCAGCTGACGCCGCTGCTGGCTTACCACCTGGCCTATGTGCCGCTGGTGCTGCGCCGCGCTCGCCACGTGCTCTGCAATTCCGAGGCGACGGCCCGGGAGGTGCATGGCCGCATTGGCGTGCCAACACGCCGCTTGTCCGTCTTGAAGTTGGGCTTCAACCCAGGACAGCTTCGCCCTTTGGGCTATCAGCGCGAAGCGGAATTGCTGGTGCTCGGCCGCCATGACCCCCACAAAAACCTGCGCCGGCTGTTGAAGGCGGTGGCAGCGCTGCGCGATCGCGAGCACCGCATTCACTTTGTGGGGCCCCACGATCGCCGCTACACACACAAACTTCAGGCGCTAGCCCAGGAGCTGGGTATCGCCTCGCGTTGCCGCTGGACCGCTTGGGTGAGCAACGACGAGCGCTTGGAGTTGCTGAATCGGGCCCGCGCCTTGGTGATGCCGAGCCTCTGGGAGGGATTTGGTTTGCCAGCCCTCGAAGCGATGGCTTGCGGCACGCCGGTGTTGGCCTCCACGGCTGGTGCTTTACCGGAAGTGGTGGGAGAGGTGGCCGTTCCCCTTGATCCGATGTCTTCAGCGCAAATGGCTGCGGCTATCGACGACTTTTTGCAGTCGAGTGCGCTGCAACAGCAGTTGGCCCAGCAGGGGCCGTTGCGGGCGGCTGGCTTTAGTTGGGCGCAAACTGGGGCCGATTTGAAGCAGCGTTTGCAGGCCTTGTGCCCCTGAGCGCTTAGGGCACCAGCAGACCGCTGGGGCGCTGCAAGCGCAAACAGCGCATGCCGGCCGCTGCAGCCGCCTGCTCATCGGCGCCGCTATCGCCAATCAGCAGGGCTTGCTCAGCGCTGCAGGGCACTTGGCCGAGGGCTGCCTCCAACAGGGCGGGATCGGGTTTGGCGGCTCCGGCTTCGCTGGAGACCAGCACGCCATCAACGGCATCACGCAGGCCAAGACGCTCGAGTAAGCCGTGCAAACGGCGATCGAAGTTGCTGACCACCATCAAAGCCAGCCCGCTTTGGCGCCAGCGCTCCAAGGCATCAGGCACCTCGGCATAGACCGCCCATGGCTCGGGTTGCGCGAAGCGATCAAACAGCTCACCGGCCAGGCCAATCGGAAGCTGCTTGACGCCCACGGCCTTGAAGGTGGCTTCAATCCGCTGCTGCCACCAGGACCGTTCGGCTTGCTCCAGATGAGCGGGGGCAACTCCTGGGAACGCCAGCGGAGGGGCTTGGCTGTAGGCCTGCGCGAAGGCGCGATCGAGGGCTTCAGCTTCCAGGTCCAAGCCGTAGTCGGCTGCCGCTGCGCTGTAGAGGGTGCCCACCGATTGGCGCAAGCCGATCAAGGTCCCCATCGCATCGAGCAGGAGGGCCTTGGCTTGAGTCATGGGCGAGGGGCGCTCAGCCAGCCCGC
This sequence comes from Synechococcus sp. Minos11, assembly GCF_014279855.1. Lineage (NCBI taxonomy): Bacteria > Bacillati > Cyanobacteriota > Cyanophyceae > Synechococcales > Synechococcaceae > Synechococcus > Synechococcus sp. Minos11. The sequence continues at coordinate 388,651 of NZ_CP047953.1, forward strand.
CGCCACCTGAAGCGGTAAACGGCACCCTGGCAAGCGAGTGAGGTAGGTCCAGCGGCGGAGCTGATAGGCGGAGGATCCGGCCAAGGTCAGCCCCATGCCCGTGAGGGTGGCATCACCCACACCCAAGCTCAGCATTTCTCCGAGATCTTTCCACTTGAACTCCTCGAGGGGTTGGTTCTCACGGGCCAGCAGCAGGTTGCGGGCTAGGAGCTGGGACTGCTGAAACGCCACTTGGGCCGTGGCTGGAAGTTCGGGGTCATGGGGGATGGCCGCGGTATCGCCAAGGCTGAAGATGCGTGGATCACTCTCCAGCTGCAGGCTGGCGTTGCAGCGCAAGCGGCCGCGACCGTCGGTGGCCAAGGTTCCGCTGGGCAGAGCGGTGCGCTGGCCCGCTGTCCACACCACGGCGTCCACCGCCAAGCTGCTGCTTTGGCCTTGGGCGTCTTGGAGCGTTAGCTCTCCGGGTTGAACGGCTTTCACCCCGCATTGGCAGCGCAGGCGCACATCGCGTTGCTGCAAGGCCAGTTCGGCTTGGCTGCGGTTGAAGGCCTTGGCCTGGGGCAAGCAGCGCTCACCGCGTTCAATCAGCTCGACGTTGGCTTGGCCGCGCAGCAGGTCGGCCAACTTGCAAGCCAGTTCAACGCCGCTGGGGCCAGCGCCAACGATGGCCACCCGATTGCGCATGGCGGGCAGTTGCGCCTGCAGGGCTTCAACATCCTCCAGGCTGTGGAAGCGCAGGGCATGCTCTTCAACCCCTGGGATGCCAAAGCTGTCGGGCTTGGCGCCGGTGGCGATCACCAGCTGGCTATAGCCCAAGCGTTGACCGCTCTCCAGCACCACTTGGCAGGAGCCTGGCTCCACCGCCGTCACCCGATCACGTTGCCAGCCAATGCCATGGCCAGCGAGGAGGGCGTCGTAGCGGGGAGCCATTTGCCAGAGCGGCAATTCGCCGCTGAGGCGCTCGTAAAGGAATGGCAGAAAGACGAAGCGATCTCGCGGTTCCACCAGCAGCAAGGGCGGATGTCCGGGGCGCCGCGCCAGCTCCAGGGCGGTGTAGAGGCCGGCGAATCCGCCACCCACGATCACGATGGGAGAGGTCACCGTTTGCTCGGAACTGGGGCGAGGCTAAGAGGCCAGAGCCGGGTGATGCGGCAGGCTGTCTAGAGCTGGGGAGGGTCTGCGGTGCAGCTGGTTCAGGATCTGGAAGCCACCCAGGCTGAGCTGGAGGCGCTTGAGGCCCCTGAGCAATTGCGCTGGGCCAATGATCATTTCGGCAGCGGCTTTGCTGTCACCACCAGCTTTGGCACCCAGTCAGCCGTTTTGCTGCATCTGTTGGTGGCTGTGGCGCCAGATGTGCCCGTCTACTGGATTGATACGGGGTATCTGTTCCCTGAGACCTACCAATACGCCGCGGATTTAACGCAGCGCCTCAAGCTGAATCTCAAGGTGGTGCAGCCTGAGTTGAGCCCAGCTCGCATGGAAGCGCTGCTCGGCCGGCTTTGGGAGAGCGAAAACCCCGACGACCTGGTGACCTACCACCGGCTGCGCAAGGTGGAGCCCTTGGATCAGGCCTTGGATGCTGCTGAGGTGAGCTGCTGGGCTAGCGGTGTGCGGGCTGGTCAAACCGATAACCGCGCCGCCATGCGGCCGCTTGAGCGTTTGCGCGGACGTTGGAGTTTGCGGCCGCTGCTGCGCTGGACCCGGCGCGACGTCTACTACTACATGGAGAAACACGAGCTGCCTCAACATCCCCTGTTCGAGCAGGGCTACAGCACCGTGGGTGACTGGCACTCCAGTGCACCCGACGATGGTTTGGGTCGGGCTAGCCGCTTTGGCGGTCGCCATCAGGAGTGTGGCTTGCATCTGCCGGAACCTTTGGTGGAAGGCGCCGGGATTTGAGCGATGCGGCGTTGGCTGCTGATTGGCAACAGCCGCTGGCATTGGGCTGCTCTGGCGCCTGATCAGTCGCTTCAGCTCTGGCACACCAGTGCGGCCGCTGGCCTCAAGCAGCTGCAGCAGGCTCCGGAAGCCTGGGCTGCTGTGGGGCCTGTGCCAACGGACCTCGAGCGCTGGCAGCCGCAGCGCCTGCTCACCTCTGATGTCCCCTTGGCCAACCTTCCCCCGACCTTGGGCGTGGATCGCGCCCTGGCGGCTTGGGGCGCTTGGCAGCAGTGCCGCCAACCTGTGCTGGTGGCTGATGCCGGCACGGCCTTGAGCCTGACGCTGGTGGATGCCGCCGGTTGTTTCTTGGGGGGGCGGCTGATGGCTGGCGGGCGCTTGCAATTGCAGGCGCTACATCAGGGCACCGCAGATCTGCCGCAGCTGGAGCCGGTGGAGGCGGCTGGACCGCTCTGGGCCACGCAAACTTCCGAGGCCATGGCCAGTGGTGTGGTACGAGGGCTGGCTGCAGCGATTGCTTTGGCCTTTCACGACAGACCCCAGCCGCCGTGGCCGTGGCAGCTGTGGCTCACCGGTGGTGATGCCCCCGTCTTGATGCCCTTACTGCAGGCCCAAGGCCTGCAGCCTCACCACGATGAAGACCTGGCTTTAGCGGCGTTGGTGGCGCTTAGCCGGCCAGCTCAAGATCCTTGAGGATGTCATCGGCCATGGTGGCGGCTTTCACCTTTTTGTAGATCTTCTCGAGCTTGCCGTCGGCATCGATCACAAAGGTGTGGCGCATCATGCCCATGTATTCGCGGCCCATGAACTTTTTGAGTCCATAGCTCTCGTAGGACTCGGCTACCGGGCAGGGCTCGCTGTCGCTGAGCAGGGTGAAGGGCAGGGTGTACTTATCAATGAACTTGGCGTGGCTTTTGGCGTTGTCTTTGCTGATGCCCAAAACCTTGATGCCATGGCTTTTGAAGCTGTCCCACTGATCGCGGAAGTTGCAGGCTTCCTTGGTGCAGCCGGGGGTGTCGTCCTTGGGATAGAAGTAGATCACCACCCGCTGACCGCGCAGATCTTTGAGAGCAACGGGTTGGCCGTCCTGATCTGGGAGCGTGAAATCAGGCGCGGGGTCACCGATTTGAAGGGCCATGGCTGCAATGCAATCGGGGAGCGAGCCTAAGCAGCCGCAGCTCTGGTGCGGTCTCCTGCCGGGCTGCTCTGACGATCGGTTGGCATCGCTACTCAGCGCCCAAGAGCTGGCCTGGGGGGAAGCGTTACCGCAGCGCCGGCGCCTGATCTTTTGGCAAACCCGCGCTGTGGTGCGCCAGCAGCTTGCTGCTTGGCTGGGCTGCACTCCAGAGGCTGTGCCGTTGCTGGCACCACCGGCCCACTATCCCCAGCTCGCCGCTGGCTGGGGGTATGTGAGTTGGAGCCACAGCGGCGAGCAGCTGCTCTTGGGTTGGTCGCCTCAGCCTGTGGGGGTGGATCTTGAACCTGCAGATCGCCCGATTCGAGCGGACTCTTTGTGGCGGCGTCTTTGCCCTGGGGAGCCTCCGCCTGCTGCCTTGGCTGATGCGGTGTTGCAGCGCTGGGTGGCGCTGGAGGCATTGACCAAACGCCGCTGCAGCAGCATCGCCGTGGAAATGGGGCGCTGGTCATGGCAATTGGAGCAAGGTCGAGCTGTGCATCGCGGTGATCAGCACAACGTCGATGTTGTGGCCCAGCGCCATCACCTGAAGCAGCGCAGCTGGTGGCTGGGCTGGAGTGGTGGTGCGATGCCCGCTGTAGCGCTTGAGGAAGGCGGCTAAGGTCCGCCCATGGTTCAACCCCTACGGCTCAGCATGATCGTGCTGCTCACCCTGCTTGGGGTGTGTGGCTTGGTGCGTTTGCCGTTGATGCCGCCGTTGTTGGCCCGTTCGGGTTCCGATACGCAGCTCTCCGATCTCGAAGCCCAGGAAGCGTTGTTGGAAGCTCGGCAAGAGGCGGCCTCACAAATGACGCGATTTGTGGGCGGGCAGATCACGCGCCACTACTGGGGCGGTTTCACCCCTTATCTGGATGTCTTGGGGGTGGAGATCCCCGAGACGATGGAATCAACCCTCACGGTGGGTGATGACCGGGCGCGCTTGGTGCTCGATCCCAAGCGGGTCAATGAGCGTTATGTCGCTGAGGTGGTGCGCGCCGGAACGCGCGCTCGCGGTGTGGTGTGCCGCGGCCAAGGGGAGCCGGGTGCGTTTGTGTTGCGCGGCCGACGTCTCGATTGTCCGGAGGGTTGGCTTGTGATTAACGACCCCCTATTGACGTCGTCTGGAGAACCACAACCAGAGCCGATTAATTAAAACAATCAGAGACTCGCCAATCTTGTTGGCGGTTTTTTACCCCGTGGCTAAGTTTTTGAGTGACGTGTCCGCCTCGCTCTCATGCTGAAGCGCATCTCTGCTGGCCTCGCTGCCGGCGCTGCTCTTTCCTCCCTGGCTGTTCTTCCCGTTCAGGCAGAAATCAACACTCGCTCCACTGTTCGTTGGAACAGCGGTGGCGCCGTGTACACCACCAAGCTCAAGGACTTCCAGAAGTTCCTGAAGAGCGGTGGTGAAATCACCTCCAGCACCAACCGTGCCCTGGCCGCCGGTGTCAACAACTCCGGCTGGACCGCTGAAGAGATCGCTAAGGGTCTCTCCAAGCAGTACAAGGTCAACGTTGTCTACGTTGCCCGCTTCCTGTACTCCAAGAAGGGCTACAAGTTCCTCGAGAACCAAACCAAGAGCTACTTCCCCTACTGGGGCATGAAGAAGACCGCCGTTCAGGCTCTTCGCTCTGCCATCGTCCTCGACTCCGTCGACGGCAAGCTGTCCTCTGCCGGCATCATGAAGATGCTGCCCGTGGACATGCGCCTGGCTGACACCTGCGGCACTTTCGATGGTGCTCAGAACGTCTGCGCCAAGGGCAAGTGCCAAGGCGACCAGCAGTGCACCTCCCTGCTCTCCTGGTATGTGTTCCTGCCCGCTTGCGTGCAGGCCAACCAGATCAAGGACAAAGTTGCCGCCCGTCCTGTGCGCGGCCTCTGGTGATCAGCTGATCAACCGCAAGGTTCTTCTTCAAACCCCCGCCATTGGCGGGGGTTTTTTCATGGCTTAGCGCCGTGCAACCAGGTGTTGATGGCTGATGGTTTGGCGCAGCTCGGTGCCAATGCGCTTTTGATAGCTCTCCTTGAGAGCCTTGATGGCTTGAACGCCAAGTTGTCCCTCCATGGCTTGCCGGTAGGTGGCTTGCTTGGAGAACCAGCGCGTGATCAGGCCTGAATCCACCTGCAGGCTGACCTGATCAGTCCACTGTTCCTTTGTCACGCTCCAGTTCGCAGCGGCTAGCAGCTGCTGCAGCTGTTCGAGCGGTTGGCGTTTCGCCAGCCAGCCCTGCTCGACTTCGACCAGGGGAGGGTGGTCTGAATTCAGCAATTCAGCAGGCCCAGCTTGCGGCTGGCTGCTCATCAGATGGATTTCGGCGTTGTCGTAGAGCAACGTCTCCAATTGCTTCACCCACGCCTTGAGGGCCCGGTGATTGGCTCCCTGCAGCAGGTTGCGGCCAATCAGCAGTTCGAAACGCTGTTCCCCCAAGCCCTCAACGGCATGGGCTGGTGCTTCGATTAGGGCAGGTTGCTGCAACGGGTCCAGCACTTGCAGCTGGGCCTTGATGCGCTCGATGTCGGCGCTGCTCTCAAGCTGCAGGGTGACGCCGCCTTCGGGTGTTCCGCTTAGGGCGGGTAAGGCCCATAGCAGGCTGCGGCTGCCCATGACGAGCACGTTGTGGTGCCGCTGCAAGCCAATGGCATGCCAAAAGCGTTGCTGCAGCCTCACCAGCCGTCCTTCTTCTAAAGCCAGTTGGCGCTGAAGCCAGCGTTCCACCGCAGGGTCATCGGGGCCACTGCTGAGTGGCTCTCCCTGTTGGCTATCCCATTCCACGGCCGCCGCGAGCTGGGCGGCCCTGTGCGTGAGTAGTTGCTGGCGGCGCTCACCTTCCCAGCCCAGGCTCCCAGGTTGATAAAACACCTGCCCCTGCAATGCATTGGGGAGGTATTGCTGCGCCACCCAGTGGTCGGCATAGGCGTGCGGGTAGCGATACCCCACGCCATCGCCGAAGGCTGAGCCATCACGGTTGGCATCGCGCAGATGCTTGGGAATCTGCTGCGCTTTTTCTTGGCGCAGCTGCTTGACCGCATCAAAAAACCCCAGGGCGCTGTTGCTCTTGCTGGCACCGGCGAGATACAGAGTCGCTTGCACCAACGGATAAAGACCTTCCGGCAGGCCAATCCGATCAAAGGCTGCAGCGCAGGCCTCCACCACAACGATCCCCTGGGGATCAGCCAGGCCGATATCTTCCCCAGCTGAAATCAGCAGACGCCGGAAGATGAAACGCGGATCTTCCCCGGCTTCCACCATGCGTGCCAGCCAAAACAGGGCGGCATCGGGGTCACTGCCGCGAATCGATTTGATGAAGGCGCTGATGGTGTCGAAATGGGCATCCCCTTGCTTGTCGTAGAGAACGGCTTGTTGTTGGATCGACTCCTCAGCCACCGCCAAGGTGATCTGAATCGCTCCTGAAGCATTGGCATCAGTGGTTTCAACGGCGAGTTCCAGGGCATTTAGCAAGCTGCGGGCATCACCACCAGCCACCTCCACCAGATGGGCTCTGGCCTCAGCATCCAGTTGGATCGAGCGTTCGCCGTAGCCATGGGTGCGATCGCTGAGGGCACGATCGAGGACCTGGTGCAGCGCGGCTTGATCAAGCGATTGCAGTCGAAATAGGCGCGAGCGGCTCACCAAGGCCTTGTTCACCTCAAAGAAGGGGTTCTCGGTGGTGGCTCCGATCAAGGTGACGGTCCCGTTTTCCACCCAGGGCAGTAGGGCGTCTTGCTGACTGGTGTTGAAGCGATGCACTTCATCGATGAACAGCAGGGTGCGCAGGCCATGGCGGCCGAGGCGCTCCTGCGCTTGCTCCACTTCCGCGCGCAGGTCCTTGATGCCTGCTAGCACGGCGTTGAGGCTGCTGAAGTGGCAGCGGGTGGTGTTGGCGATGATCCGCGCCAGGGTGGTCTTCCCCGTGCCCGGCGGGCCATGCAGGATCAAGCTGCCGAGCCGATCGGCTGCGATCGCACGGCGTAGCAGGCGGCCTGGCCCCAGGATGGCGTCTTGGCCAATGAACTCATCAAGGCTGCGCGGCCGCAGTCGCTCCGCGAGCGGGGCTTGTTGCTGCAGCTGTTGATCGGCGTGGTGGCCGAACAGGTCCATGAACCACAAGTGGATGGAGCCACTCTGCTGCGCCAAGCAAGAGCTGGCAGGCTGAAGGGGCAGTGGATGGTTCTGTGCGCCTCTTCCGCGGGTTGATTGTGTTGGCCTTGTGCCCTTTGGCTGGCTGCAGCTGGTTGGGCAGTCAGGGCCCGAAGCCCCTGCAGGTGTCCACTGCCGTGCTCCAGCCTGAGCAGTTCAGGGAGCTCGGTGATTACGTCGCCACGTTGGAGGCGGTGAATCAGGTGCAGTTGGCGGCTTTGGCCGATGGCCGTGTGGTGGAGCTGCCCGTTGAAGAAGGCCAACAGGTGGAGCAAGGGGAGGTGCTGCTGCGGCTCTCCAGTGAAGAACGCCGCGCTGAATTGATTCGGGCGCAGGCCGAACTCTCAAGGCGCCGCGCTGATGTTGCCGCTGTTCAAGCTGATCTTGAGCGCGACAGGCGCAACTTTGAGCGCTACAGCTACCTGGCTCAAGAGGGCGCAGCCAATGCGCTCGACCTCGACTCGTTCAAGGCCAGTTACCTGGCCAGCCAAGCCAAGCTGGAAGCCAACCAAGATTTGGTTGAGGCCGCTGAGGCGGGTCTGGGCGTGGCTCGCACCAGGTTGGATTACAAGACCGTGCGGGCCCCGATCAGCGGTCAAGTCAGTGACCTCAGCGTCAAGCTCGGCGATGTGGTCAAAGAGCGCGACCCGTTCACCGCGATTGTGCGCAATGACCGTCTTTACACCCAGATCACCATCCCTGTGACGATGGCGGAGCGCACCAAGCCTGGTTTGCCGGTGTGGCTGCTGGATCCCACCAATGGCATTGAGTTGGCCAAAGGCGAACTGAAGTTTGTCGACCCCGATGTGAAGGTGGCGACCCAGGGGCTGTTGGCCAAGGCGGAATTCAGCAACCCTGGCAATCGCTTGCGCAGCGGCATGCGGGTGCGCACCTTGGTGGGCTTTGGCAGCAGTCGGCAGTTGGCGGTGCCGTTTGATGCGGTGATCCGCAGTGCCGGCCAGAGTTTTGTGTATGTGATTGGGCCGGCCAGTGAGCTCAACGCCAAGCAGCGCCAACACTTCAAGCAGCTCAAGGACGACACACCGGTTGCGCTCAAGCGGGCCGTCAGCCTTGGGCCATTGCAAAAAAGTTGTTATCCCGTGCTGTCAGGCCTTGAGCCCGGTGAGCAATTGATCAGTAGCCATCTGCTCACCCTGCGCCAGGGCACGGCGGTGAAGCCGAAAGCAGATCAGGCTGTGGCTGCGCCCTGCAGCGACTTGCCTTAGCGCTTCGCCAGCGGCAGCACTGTGCCGCAGCGATCGCAAAATTCAGCTCCCGGCCGGTGACCTTGAAAGCCGCAGTGGCTGCATTGGCGTTGGTCGTTTTGGCTTTGGCGGATGGCTTCATAACTCACGATGCCGGTTGGGATGGCAATGATCCCGAAGCCCAGCAACATCACCGCTGCTGCTAGGAGCCGTCCGAGCACTGTTTGCGGCACCACATTGCCGTAGCCCACGGTGGTCATCGTCACCACAGCCCAGTAGACCCCTTGCCCAACGCTTTGAAATTGACTGTTGGGGTGACCGCTTTCCACCAGCACCATCAAGTAGCCGAGGAACACCTGCAGAATCACTACAAACAGAATGAAGACGGCGATGCGCCGCGCACTGGCCCGCAGGCTGATCAGCAATCGATCGGCTTCATCAACAAATCGCAGTAGCTTGAACACCCGCAGGATGCGGCCAAATTTGAACATCCACAGCACCACGCCGCTGCTGATCTGCGGCACCATGAAAAACAGCACGGCGATCAAATCGATGACGCCGTAAAAGCTGCGGATGTAGCGCCATGGCTGCGGGCTCAGGGCCACATGCAGCAGGTAATCGATCAGAAAAACGATCAGGCAGAAGCCGTCGATCCAAACGACAGCTCCACCTCGTTGCAGCTCGCGGCTGAAGCTCAGCGGTTGTGGCTCGAGCAACAGCCCCACCACGCTGAGCAGGATCGTGCCAAAGATGATGAGGTTGTAGAGCCTGCCGCCTGGGGTGTCGGCTTCCAGCACAACCCGCTGCAGTTGCCTTCGGCTTAAAGAGGGCAGAAGGCGAGAAGCGCGGGGCGCCATTGGAATCAGGTGATCACCGTGGGGACATCCATGCCGGTGGTTGACCGGATGCCGGCGAGGGCATCGGCGGCCGCAATCATGCCGGCTAAGGCTTGCTGGGGATTTTGATCGAGGTTGCCGCCAGTGGCGACATAGCGCTCGAGATAGAGCCGCAGGGTGGCTCCTTTGGTGCCGGTTCCCGAGAGCCGCAGGATGATGCGGCTGCCGTCCTCCAGGAGCAGACGTAGGCCTTGCTTCTGGGTCAGTGAGCCATCGACGGGGTCGCTGTAGGCGAAGTCGTCAGCATTGGCGATGCGGCTATCGGCAAAGTTGGTTCCAGTCAGCTCGCCAAGGAGATCGCGCAGGCCGTTGTAGAGCCCATGGGCCCGATCGGTTTCGACACCTTCGTAGTCATGGCGCGAGTAGTAATGACGCCCGTAGGTGCTCCAGTGCTGCTGCATCACCTCCGCCACTGAGCATTGGCGCTTGGCCAGGATCGAGAGCCAAAACAACACAGCCCAGAGGCCATCTTTTTCGCGGATGTGATCACTGCCGGTTCCAAAGCTCTCTTCCCCGCAAAGGGTGATGCGTCCGGCATCGAGCAGGTTGCCGAAAAACTTCCAACCGGTGGGGGTCTCAAAGCAATTGATCCCCAGTTGCTTGGCCACCACATCCACTGCGGCACTGGTGGGCATCGAGCGAGCAACGCCGGCAAGGCCAGAGGCATAGCCCTTCACCAAGGTGGCGTTCGCCGTTAAGACAGCGAGGCTGTCGCTGGGGTTCACAAAGCAGCGCTGCCCCAAAATCATGTTGCGGTCGCCATCGCCATCACAGGCCGCGCCAAAGCGATAGTCATCACCATCCAGCAGCAGCGTCGCCAGGTCTTTGGCGTAGGTGAGGTTGGGATCGGGATGGCCGCCACCAAAGTCTTCGAGGCAGCGCCCGTTGCGCACGGTCCCGCTTGGGGCTCCTAGGAGCTGCTCAAAAAGTTTGCTGGCGTAGGGACCAGTGACGGCATGCATGGCGTCAAAGGCCATTGGCCATGAGCCCTTGAGTAAATCGCTGATCAGATCGAAGTCGAACAACTGCTGCATCAGTTGCAGGTAGTCGTCGACGCCGTCGATCACCTCCACGTGCAACGCACCGATTTGATGCTCGGCTGGGGCGTCGAGGGGCAGTGAGGTTCCACTGGCGATGCGGTATCCATCGAGCTGCTGGCTGCAGGCGTAGATGGCATCGGTAAGAGATTCAGGGGCAGGGCCGCCGTTGGCGCCATTGACCTTGACGCCGAAGTCGCCTTTGGGACCTCCAGGGTTGTGGCTGGCCGAGAGGATGATGCCGCCAATGGCCTGGCGTTGGCGGATCAAGTTGGAAGCGGCAGGGGTGGAGAGGATCCCGCCGGTTGTCAGCACAATCCGGCCCAGTCCATGGGCTGCCGCCATCCGGGTAATGACATCGATGGCGCGGCGGTTGCCGTAGCGACCATCACCGCCCACCACCAAGGTCCCGCCTTGCACACCAGGGAGGGTGCGGAAGATCGCCTCGATAAAACTTTCGAGGTAGTGAGGCTGCTCAAATTGTTGGGTGCTCTTGCGCAGTCCCGAGGTGCCAGGCTTCTGGTCTTGAAACGCTTCTGGCAGCTTGATCTGCTGCACGGAGAACTCAGTGCTGGGTGAGGAAAGCGTCACGGCAAGCCGTAAGGGCGCCTCAACCTAAAGCGATTTTCTCACTAGCTTGGATATATACCTAACACCGCAGCAATGGCACGCCGACTTCTGCTCACCAGCCTTGGGTGGTTCGCTCTGCTTGCAACACCAGCAATGGCCGCGCCTGATACCTCTTGGGCTGAAGCGGTGCAGCAGGGGCGCGAGGCCTCGCAAGCGGTTCTGGGTCGCACGGGCACCGAAACCTGCCTGCAGGGAAAGATGATCAATGCCCTGATCGAGGTGTCCAATCGCTGTGATGAGGGCGATGGCAATCCCGAGCTCTGTGAGTTGGCGGAAGCCAACGTGCTCAGTGGTGTTCAGCCCCTCTCCGTGCTCGATCAGGTCTCCAGCGACTTTCTCAAGCTGACCTCTGCCCAGCCATAAGGCTTAGTTGAGTAGATCGAGAACGTTGATCTTGTTGTCGTTGGTTTTGTTCTCATCTAGCTCGCCATAAACCGGACGCGGGTCTTCTTTGCCCTTGCAGAGATCCATCGTGTCGCGCGCTAGTCGCACCAATTCCTCTTTGCGCTCAAAGGAATTCATCTCGGCCGTTTTGGCTTGTTGGGTCACGGCAAAGGCCGTGTCTTTGCAGAACGCCGTCACAAAGGGTCGATCCATCAGCTCATCAGCCAATTGGCGGGCGGCGAGGCAGCCCGGCTCTTGATTGCGCCGCGCACATTCGACGATGGCGAAATAGGTGGGCTTGAGTTCGTCTCTGGTTAGTGGCTCGGCCAGTGGGTCTGGGCTGGTTTGGGCCAAGCCGCTGCCAGCGATGAGGGTCAAGAGCGGCACCACCGCCATGGCTGCAGCGTTTTGGAGCAGACCAGACATCGGCTGAGGGCATGCATGGGCTGCCAGTCTGCGTCCTTCATGGCACTGTGACCAGCGCAGATTGAACTGAGGCTTGGTCTTGCTGCAGACACTGATTCGCTACGCCCTGGTGGGCGGCGGTGCTGCAGCGATTCATCTGCTGCTGCTCCTGCTGCTGCCCCGCTTGGGGGCGCCATTGCCCCTGGCCAATGTGGCGGGCTATCTCACCGCATTGCTGTGGGGCTATGTCCTGCATGCCGTGCTGACGTTTCGCCGGCAAACCTCAGGGGAATTGTTCCCGCGCCGGTGGTTGCTGCTGCAGCTGGTGATCAACCTCAGCCTGAGTTTGGGCCTGCCCCAGCTGATGCCGCCGTTGGCAACCCATCCCGTTGGCATTGCCCTGCTGGTGTTCACGCCAACGGCTGTGAATGCTTTGGTGTGGTGGCTGGCGGCCCATCAGGTGCAGCGGCTACGCCGCGGCGATGGGCTAGCGACGTCGGCCCTGCAGTTCCATGCCGATGACCTCGGCCTTTGCACAGCGGTCAATGCCTCGATCTTGGCGTTGGCGGACCGCGGGCTGTTGCAAGGCACCAGCGTGATGCTCAATGGCAGCGATCTGAGTGGGGCGGTGGCTGGAGTGGCCCTGCGCCCCCAGCTGAATTTGGTGTTGCATTTGGTGCTCACCGAGGGGCTGCCGATTGCTGAGCAAGAGCAGGTCCCCGATCTGCTTAACGGGCGGGGTGAGCTTCAGCTCAAGGTGCATCGCTTGTTGTTGTTGTCGTTTTGGCCGCGGTCATGGGATTGGCCTCAATTGCGCAGGCAACGCCATCAATTGCGTCTGGAAGTGGATGCGCAGATCGATCGCTTTTGTTCGCTGTGGCCTGATCGCCCACTGCAAGTCGATGGCCATCAGCATGTGCACTTGATGCCGGTGGTGTGGCGGCAGCTGATGGCGTCCCGTCCCCAGCACCCTTTGGCTTGGGTTCGCACGGTGCATGAACCGTTGCCAGTGGGACTGCCACTTGGGGAGTGGTGGAGCGTGTTGCGGAGTGCTGGCTGGTTGAAATGGCTGCTGTTGCAGTCCCTCAGTGAGCTGCAGCGCCCTGATTTGGCGGCTCGCGGCATTGCCACCAACAAATGGTTTGCTGGGGTGCTGTGCACTGGGCGCATGGGTGATCGCGCCCTGCAGGCCTCACTTCGCAGCCTGCGGGCTTGTTTGCTGGGCCAGGAGCATCAGCACGCGTTGGTCTTGCTGCATCCCTCTGAACCGCTGCAGAGCGACCGGGAGCTTGAGCGCTTTGCAGAGTCGCAAGCCTTCTATCGCTCGCCTTGGCGCCAGCGTGAGGCTCAGGCCTTGCTGTCAGGAGCTGGGTGGATGTCGCGCACGAAATAGGCCGGGCGACGTTTGCTTTCCATGTAGATGCGTCCGACGTATTCCCCGAGGATGCCAATGCCGATCAGTTGCACCCCGCCGAGGAACAAGATCGCCACCACCAGCGTCGTCCAACCGGGCACGTCGATGCCAAAGACCAAGGTGATCGTGAGCCTGTAGAAGGCGTAGATCAGGCTCAGCAACGAAATCACCAAGCCCAGCAAGGTCCACACCTTCAAGGGCAAGACGGAAAAGCTGAAGATGCCATCGAGGGCATAGAGCCAGAGTCGGCGAGGGTTCCAAGCCGAGGTTCCGCTGCTGCGCGGTGGCCTGAGGTAGGGGATGTTGACGCTGCGGAAGCCAGTCCAGGGGTACAGCCCTTTGGAGAAACGATCGTTCTCCCGAAGCTCCGTGAGGGCTTGCACCACGGGAGCGCTCAACAACCGGTAGTCGCCGGCGCCATCGGTGAGCTCAATGGAGTCGACCATGCGGTTGAACAGCCTGTAAAAGCCGCTCGCACTTAGGATCTTGAGCCGTGATTCTTGATCGCGCTCATCGCGAACAGCCGTCACCATTTCGGCGCCAGCATGCCAATGCTGCACCATCTCAGCGATCAGCTCTGGTGGGTGCTGCAGATCGGAATCAATTTGGATCACCGCGCCGCAGCGGCCAACGGCTTGATCCAAGCCCGCCAACATGGCGGCCTCTTTGCCGAAATTGCGGGTGAGTTCCACCAGCGTGATCGGGGCTTGTGGTTGAGCCTCCATCCACTGACGGATGGCACCAGTGGTGTTATCGCGTGAGCCATCGTCGATCAGCAGGAGACGATCAACGGATGGCTGCGCCAGCACGGCTTCGATGAATGTGGTGATGCCGGCTTCTTCGTTGAAACAGCAGGCAATGGCCCACAGCTGGTTGTTGGTGGTGTTCATCGCTGCCGCTGGTTCAGCACCTGCTGGGCGCGTTCAAATTCTTGATTGAGGCATTGCGCAAGGTCTGCATTCCCGCTCTGGTCATCGGCTCTTCCGGTGCTGCTGTGCTTGAGCAGGATGCCGCTTGGCCCGCAACGGGCGATCTCATAGCTGCCGCTCGCAAGCAAGTGCTGGGTCAGATTCATGCCGTGCTCCAGGGTGTTGGCTTGCCGCCGGAAGGCTGGGGCATAGGTGGCTTTAAAGCGCGGCTGCAACACGATCCACTCGACGTCATGGGCTTGACCCTGCTCATCGGTGTAGCGGTAGTTGAAGGGATAGCGCAGCAGCACACGCCGTTCAGCCAGCATGGGAATCAATTGCGTTTCGGCTGAGACGCTGGCGTCTTTGGGAATGTTGCGGGTCAGGGTCCGGCTTTGGTAGCCCCGCTGCAGTTGTTGCCACGGGGAGACGTAGACCCACGGGTTGAGGCTGTCGGGAATCAGCATCGACAGGCTGTGGTGGGGGTTGCCGATTAAGGCAAACACCATTGACGCCACAGCGCAGCTTTGCCAGAGCCGCCGCACCCAACGCTGCTCAAACAGGGCCTGGCGTGAGCGCCACCAGATCACTGATCCAGCGAACACCCCTGGCACCAGATAAAGCATGAAGCGCAGATTGATCGAGAGGGCTGTCACCCCTTGAGCTGCCAGGGCCAAGAACAAAGGCACCGCCATTAACAACCAAGCATCGAGGCCAAGGATTGGCAGGAACCCCAGTGGCAACCAAAGGGCAACGAGTAGCTGCAGCGTTGGCCCCACAGGGGTGAGCAGTTCTTGCACAACGCGTTGGGGCTGCAGGGCCATGGCCTGCAGCAGATCAAGGGTGGAGCCCTTGCCGCCTTGATCACTCAAGAAATGGCCGAACCTGGCGCTCAGCAGCCGATCAGAGACCTCAGTGCCAAAAAGGGGTTGAACCGTGTTGGTGATCAGAACAACCGCCGCGGTGGCATACAGGCAAAGCCCCACTCCAGCCCAGCGCCAGCGGGGCTGGCGCAGCATCATCCAGAGGCCCAAGCTGAAGGCCAGCAGGCCCACGTCTTCGCGCACCAAGGGCAGCAACAGAGCGGCCGTTCCATACAGCCAGCGATTGCTGCGCCGAATGCCCAGCAGCAGGCTGAACACCAGCACCGGAACGGCGCAAAGGTCGTGGAAGTTCTCCAAGCTGGGGCCAATCACTGTGCCGCTGGCGAAGTAGCTCAGGGCGATCCAGCAGGCGATGCGTTCATCGAGATCGCAGCGGGCCAGTTCATAGAGCACCAGGCCGCCAGCGCTGATCAGGCCGATCTGAACGATGGGCAAGCTCCAGGGACCCAGTAGGGCCACCAGCGGCACCCACAGCAGCAACAGCGGTGTGAAGTGTTGGCCAAGGTGCAGATAGCCCAGGGTTGGCAGGGCTGTTTTATCCAGCAGCACCGGTGATGACAGCTCTGAAGCGAGCGTGCTCTCAAAGGGCCGGCCGCCTAAGGCACTCCAGATCTCCTGC
The DNA here is from genome assembly GCF_014279855.1 of Synechococcus sp. Minos11. NCBI lineage: Bacteria > Bacillati > Cyanobacteriota > Cyanophyceae > Synechococcales > Synechococcaceae > Synechococcus > Synechococcus sp. Minos11. The sequence goes on from NZ_CP047953.1 coordinate 404,241, forward strand.
AAAAACAGCCCCTGATCAAAGGTGGCCGTGAGCGTGTAGATGCGCCAGAACTGCAGAGCCAGGGCAAGGGCTGTGAACAGGCCTGCCCCAAGCAGAAAACGTTGCCGCGGAGAGATGGGCCGCGGCGTGAATTCAATGGGCGGGTTGCTCATCACCGATGCGCTCAAACAAGTCGAGGCTTTCCTCGTTGAGGCCTTCTACCTCCACTTGTGAACCGCCCTTGCGCAGTTTGCGGATCAACTGATTGAGGGCGCCCACGCCGCTTTGATCCCAGATGTGGGCATTCGACATGTCGATGGTGATCTTGGCGGGGTGCTCGTGCACATCAAATCCCTGCAAGAAATAGATCTTGCTGACAAAGAACAGCTGCCCCCTCACCACATAGCGGCGGGCATCGGGGCCCATCTCTTCCACATCAACGCGGATCACCTTGGCCACCTTGCGGCTGAACAAGATGGCGGCCAGCGCCACACCGGCCAACACACCCAAGGCCAGGTTGTGGGGGGTGGTGAGCATGGTGACGGCGAAGGTCATCAGCATCACCGAGGTGTCGCTCACCGGGATGCGGGCCAAGCGGCGCAGGCCTGCCATATCGGCTGTGCTGATGGCGATGCTGATCATGACGGCCACCAAGGCCGCCATCGGGATTTGCTCGAGCCAGGGCCGAGCCAACAGGATCATCGCCAGCAAGCTGACGCCTGAGAAGAAGGTGGAGAGGCGGGTGCGGCCGCCGTTGTCGATGTTCATCACCGATTGACCCACCAGGGCGCAGCCGGCCATGCCGCCAAAGAACGAGGACACGATGTTGGCGATGCCTTGCCCTCGGGCTTCGGTGTTCTTGTTTGAGTTGCTGTCGGTTTTGTCGTCGAGGATGTCTTGGGTGAGGAAGGTTTCCATCAAGCCCACCAAGGAAATGGCCAGGGCGGTGGGCAACACGATCCCCAAGGTTTCGAAATTGAATGGCACGCGGCCATCAGCTAAGGCACCAAAGGGGATGCCAAAGCTGGGCAGGCCCGAGGGCAGCTCACCAAGGCTGCGCACCGTTGGGATATCAAAGCCAAACAGGATGCTGATCAGCGTCAGCACCACGATCGCCACCAGCTGCGAGGGGACCACGCGGGTGATGCGCGGTAGGCCGTAGATGATCACGAGCCCCAACACCACCAAGCCCCAAATGATTGGCAGCTGAGCGCCATGGGGCAGCAGGTCATGGGCATGGCCGGCCGCTTCGGTTTCGCCGAAGTGCAGGTTGATGCCGAGTTGGGGGAACTGGGCCTGCAGGATCAATAGGGCCAGTGCATTCACAAAGCCGCTCAGCACCCCCTGGGGCACAAAGCGCATTTGATAGGCCAGGCGCAGATAGCCCCAGAGGATCTGCAAAACACCTGTGAGGATGCCGGCCACCAGCAAATAGCTGAGACCCAGTCCTTCGCCGCGGGCGTTGCCAGTGGCCACTAGCCCAGTCATCAGCAGGGCTGTGGAGCCTGTGGCGGAGGTGATCATCGCCATGCGGCCGCCCACCACGGCGATGGTGAGCGACAGGCAGAAGGCACCAAAGAGCCCCACCTGCGGATCCACCCCCGCAATGCCCGAGAAAGCAATGGCTTCCGGGATCATGGCGAAAGCCACCACCAAGCCTGAGAGCAGGTCGCGCTGGGGGTTTCCCAGCCACTGATCAGCCAGGCTGCTGGGCGTTTTGCTCACAGGCAACGGTGAAGAGCGCCTGCGACCGTAGGGCACAGCTGCTTTAAATAAAGGCAGTGCGTTGCAGCTCATGACTCCGGCTCCCGATCAGCTGGTGCTGCGCAGGCCCGATGACTGGCATGTGCATTTGCGTGATGACGTGATGCTCGAGCAGGTGATGCCGGCCACCGCGCGGCAATTTGCGCGCGCGATAGTGATGCCCAACCTGCGGCCGCCGGTGACCACCGTGGATGCGGCGATCGCCTATCGCCAGCGCATTGAGGCGGCATTGCCTGCTGGGATGGCCTTCACCCCATTGATGACGGCCTATCTCACCGATGACATCAGCCCTGATGAGCTGGAGCGCGGCCATCGAGAGGGCGTGTTCACTGCCGCCAAGCTCTATCCAGCCAATGCCACCACCAATTCAGCGGCGGGGGTGAGTGATCTGGCCTGCATCACAGCGGTTTTGGAGCGGATGCAGGCCATCGATATGCCCCTGTTGATTCACGGTGAGGTCACCGATCCCGACATCGACATCTTTGATCGAGAGGCGGTGTTTATTGAGCGGCATCTGATCCCGCTGCGCCGCCAGTTTCCGCAGCTGCGCGTGGTGTTTGAGCACATCACCACCGAGCAGGCCGCCCAATTTGTGGCTGATGGCGACCCACTGATGGCGGCAACCATCACGCCCCACCATTTGCACATCAACCGCAACGCCATGTTCCAAGGCGGGTTGCGCAGCGATTTCTATTGCTTGCCAGTGGCCAAGCGGGAGCGCCATCGCTTGGCGTTGCGCCAAGCGGCCACCAGCGGCAATCCCTCGTTTTTCTTGGGCACGGATTCAGCGCCCCATCCCCGCGCCGGGAAGGAAAGCAGCTGTGGCTGCGCTGGCATCTACAACGCGCCCTTTGCGCTGGAGAGCTATCTGGCGGTGTTTGAAGCCGAAGGCGCGCTGCAGCATTTCGAGGCGTTTGCCAGTGAAAACGGCCCGCGCTTCTACAAACTTCCCCTCAATGAGGGCACCATCACGCTTGAGCGCACGGCGCAATTGGTGCCAGCACAACTGGAGGGGCAGTGCCTGGTGCCGTTCCATGCCAGTGAGGTGTTGGATTGGCGTTTGGCCGATTAATCAGCGATTTGACTCTGGCCGCAGAGCCGTTGGCTGCGCTCCAGCTTGTGCCGCAGCCGCGGGGTAATGCCGAGCTCAGCGCTCTGCCAGAGCCGGTCCATTTCACGGCTGAAGTGAGCCGCCAGTGTTGGTGAGTTGATTACCAAGAGCGTTTCGTCGTTGGTGTGGGCAGCCGCTGGGCTCCAGTTGAAGCTGCCGGTGATCACGGTTTGGCCATCGATCACAGCGAACTTGTGATGCAGCTTGTCGCCTCTGCTTAGTCGCGGCGTGCCGACGTTCTTCAAGGGCGTGGCCCAAGGGTTGTTGCCAGCTTCCAGGCGGCAGCGGTGGTCGGCCATCGCCAGCCCCTTGAGATCAAGCCATTCGGAATAGCTGCGGTGGGCAAAGCCTGGATCCACCAGCACCCGGATCTGAACGCCCTGATCACGTTTGAGCGCCAGCACATCGGCCAGCTCTTGGGCTGAGAACACAAATAAGGCCAAATCAATGCTGCGTTGGGCTTGCTCCAGCTGCTGGCGAATCAGCGCGAGGCCGTGATCGGGGTTATTCCCCCGGTGGGGTGCAAACAGCACGCTGGCGTGATCGCTGCCGAGGTGTGCTCGCTGCAGCCGGCGGCTGTTTTTGCCCAGGCCAAAGCGGCTATCGGGCTTGCCGCCTGGTCCATCACCCCAGAGCTGCTCAAACTCCTCGGCAAACAGCCCTGCCAGCTGGGGGCTCTCCAGCTGCAGCAGGTGGTTCACATTGCCGCGGCTGCTGGCTTGGCCGGCATCGCCATGGAGGCCGGAGCTGGTGAAATTCGCTGAGCCCGTGAGCACCCGCTGGCGGTCGATCACCACAAATTTGTGGTGCATCAACCCGCTGCCAGCACTGCCATCGGCGGTGTCATCCAGCAGTGGCACACCAGCGCGTTGCAAGAGCGCAATCGCATCGCTCCAGCCCAGCTTTTGAAGCCGGCGCAGTCGCTTTTGCTGGTGAGGTTCCAGACCCGCGGGATGTTGCAGGCTCCAAGGGGCGCTGTAGTTATTCTCCAGCACCAGCTTCACCGTCACGCCAGCGCGGTGGCGCTCGATCAGGGCCTCAGCAATGGCCGGCAGGGTGAGCTCTTGAACCGCCACCAGCACTTCCCGTTGAGCTCCGGCTATGGCGGTGATGAGCTGCTGCTCAAGGTTGTCGCCAGGGCGCCTTTGACCCGTCAGCGGGCTGATGTAGCTGCTGCCGAGGCGGTGGTTGAAGCCCGCCGTGATGAACTCCGGCTGCGGCAGGGTGGCTTCAGGCCATGGGCGGTACTGCGCCGCTGCTGTGCAGCCACTGCAAAGGGCTGCCAGCGCCAGGGCGCTGAGGCGATGCATGGCCAGCCGCTGGGGGCTTAGTCAGCGTTCCCCGGTTGGGGCATGGCGCGCAGCATTGCCACCAAAGTGCGGTGGGCGTCTTCGCTGTCGCTGAGGGTGTGATCAAAGGCGATGCTGAGCTCGCTGCCATCGACATCCAGCAGCATCCGCTCGGGTTCCACCTTCAGCATGCGGGCCTGGCTGGGGTTCTCAGCGCCGCCGTAATGGCGCGCGTAGGCCACCACCGCTTCGGCGTGGTCGTCGTTCATGTGAGCGCAAATGCGATCGCTAACGGCGGAGGTGAGGGGATCAGCTGCCATGGAGTGCAGAACGGAAGGAGAAGGGGTCAGGCCAAGCCTGAGAAGCGCTGCCACAGCAGCCAGCCCAGCCTGATGGCACTGAAGGCCACAAAGCCACTGAGGATCACGAACAAACCCATCGAGACGATGGTGCGTACGCGTTCAGGCATGGACTTCAGCCACTGGACTGTCCCAGTGTGGCCGTCTGTCTAGCGAGCAGCGCCATGGCGGCGGCTGGACTGGCCTTGCTGCGGTTGAGAACGGGCTTGATGAGCAGCTTTTGGCGCAGGGCGCGCCACTGGGGATTGTTGGCGCCGCCGCCAACGCTCAATACCCGCTGCACCCTCGGAGCCCCCAGCTCCTCTAGGCGCTGCCAGCCCTGGCGCTCAATGTTGCTGAGCCCCTCCAATAGCGCCTGCAGATACAGCGCATCACTCACTGGCCGCGGCTCCAGCACCGGCTCTAGCTCGGGATCATCGATGGGGAACCGCTCACCCTTGTGCGGCAGCGGACGCAGGCTGAGACCTGTGGAGCGCTCTGGGTTGATTTGGCGGCTGAGCTCCTCCAGTTGCTCCTGGCTGAAGAACTGCCGCAACACCCCGCCGCCGGCATTGGAGGCGCCGCCCACCAGCCAGCGGCCGGCGATGCGGTGGTTGTTGATGCCCGGGCCGCTCAGGGGCTGAGGCGCAAATTGCTTCAGCACCAAGGTGGTGCCAAGCACTGCGATGCCATCGCCCTCTTGAGGCTCAGCCGCCAGCACAGCGGCGTTGGCATCGGTTGTGCCGCTAACGATCTGGCAGCTCACTGGCAGCTGGAGTTCGGCTGCGGCTGCATTCCCAATCAGGCCCACCAGCTGGCCACTGGGGATCACCGCTGGAAGGGCGCCTGCCCAGCTGCTGCAGGCGATCCCGCCAGTCCATTGGTTGCTCCGTAGATCCCAGCCCAGCCGCAGGTTGTTGCCTTCTTCCCCCAAGCTCCAATTCCCCAGGAGCCATCCCATCAGCCAATCGGCTTGATGGCGCAGCAGCAGCTCGCTGCCGGGCTGCTCATTCAGCTGCTCAAGCAGCCGCAAACTGCGGGCCACACTGCCGCTACTGCTGCCGGCACTTCCGCCATTGGGCACCAGTTCGCGGGTTTGCTGGGCCTGCTCAGGGCAGGCGTCGTTGTAGGCCAGCGCTGGAGCCAAGGGCTCTCCGGTTGGTCTGCAAGCCAACAGGGTGCCGGAGGTGCCATCGATAGCAATCGCGCCGATTTGCTGGCGCTGCTCTTCTTCGAGTTGGGCGAAAAGCTGCTGAACGCCCAGGCGCCAGCTTTCAGCTTGACGAAAAGCTCCTGGATAGGGGCAGCTGAGTTGCTGGATGGGCCCAGTGGCATCGACCAGGGCCAGGCGGCAGCCGCTGGTCCCCAGATCAATGCCGCAGCCCAGCAAGGCCTTAGCCCTTGAGCTTGGCGGCAATCACGCTCACGTCTTCCCAGGGCAGGTTCAGGTCGCTGCGGCCGAAGTGGCCGTAGGCCGCCACTTCGCGGTAGAAGTTTCCTCCCCGCTGTTGAGGCAGGTTGCGCAGCTTGAAGTTTTCGATGATGGCGCCGGGGCGCAGATCGAAATTGGCGTTGACCAGCTCGGTGAGCTCGTCGTTGCTATGGCTGCTGGTGCCGAAACTCTCCACCAGGATGCTGACGGGCTTGGCCACGCCGATTGCGTAGCTGAGTTGCACCTCGGCTTTACGGGCCAGGCCGGCGGCCACTAAGGCTTTGGCCACAAAGCGGGCGGCATAGGCCGCGGAGCGGTCCACTTTGGTGGGGTCTTTGCCGGAGAAGGCGCCACCGCCGTGGCGCGCGTAGCCGCCGTAGGTGTCAACGATGATCTTGCGGCCGGTCAGGCCGGCATCGCCCTGGGGACCACCCACCACAAATTTGCCGGTGGGGTTCACCAGGTATTTGGTGGTGTCCTTGCTGGGCTTGAGGCTCAGATCAGCGGTGGCTGGCTCCACCACGTGGGTCCAGAGATCTGCGGAGATGCGCTCCCGCAGGCCCTTCTCATCACTGATGCCATCGATCTCAGCAATGTGCTGCGTGGAGATCAAGATCGTGTCGATGGCCACCGGTTGGTCGTCTTCATAGACGACGCTCACCTGGGTTTTGCCATCAGGCAGCAGATAGCCAAGAGTGCCGTTGTGACGCACTTCAGCCAAACGCCGGGCCAGGCGGTGCGCCAGGCTGATCGGCAGGGGCATTAGTTCTGGGGTCTCGTCACAGGCGTAGCCAAACATGATGCCCTGATCGCCCGCGCCCACCTTGTCGAGGGGGTCGCCGGCATGGTCATCGGCCTCATCCACGCCCTGGGCAATGTCAGGCGATTGTTGGTCCAGGGCCACCAACACAGCGCAGCTGTTGGCGTCAAAACCACCCGCTTTGGCACTGCTGTATCCGATATCGGCGATCACACCGCGCACCAGGGTGTTGAAGTCCACGCGCGCTGTGGTGGTGACTTCGCCGGTGATGATGCAGAGCCCTGTGTTGACCACCGTTTCGCAAGCCACGCGGCTGGCTGGATCCTGCGCCAGCAGCGCGTCGAGCACGGCATCACTGACCTGATCGCAGATCTTGTCGGGATGTCCCTCTGTGACGGACTCAGAAGTAAAGACGTACCGGGACATGCATAGCCGCTGGGGGCCAGCAGATTACAGCTCTGGGCTTTGGGCCCAATTCGCAAATGAGCCATGACTGCCCTCCAGCTTGAAGGGCACCGACCAGCCGCCTGTGAAGGCCAGGCTCCAGGCCAATCCAGCCCCCTGGGCCATGGCCAGATCATCGGCTGCATCTCCAATCAAGCCGCAGCGCTGGGGCTCGACACCAAGCTCTTGGCATAGCGCCAGGGCCGCAGCTGGATCGGGCTTGCGGGGGCTGCGCTCAGCGCCATGGACGGCGCAGAAGAGATGGCGCAGGCCATGGGTTTGCAGAAATGCTTCCAGGCTGGGGCCCAGATCGCTGCTGATTACAGCGAGCTTGAGTCCTTGCCGGTGCCAGCGCTCAAGCACTGGCTTGAGTCCGGGCAGGGGCGGGGTGCATAGGGCTTTGCTGCCCGCCAGCTGGGCATCGGCTTGATCAAGCGCCGCTTGGGCCCATTGGCGGGCTTGCCCCCAGCTATGGCCAGCGGCAGCAAGCACCGTGGCGGTGCTGATCAGGTTGTCGTGGCGGCTGGCGACGGCGGTACTGCCGCTGGGATCAAGCTGACCGTTGCGCAGCCCGTAGGCCAGCAGCAACGGTTCGGTGATGCCGGGATCGCCGCTGAGCTCTGCACAACAAAGCGCCCTGGCCTGGGCCAGGGCGCTGAGGAAACCATCACTGCGGCAGAGGGTGCCGTCCTTGTCGAACAGCACTGCCTCGGTGGTGGGGAGCTGAATCAGCTCATCTCCATGTCCATGCCGTCTTCGTCGGCCTGCTCCATCAGCATTTGCTTGTAGCGAGCGGCCATTTCCTCGGCGTTGTCGAACACCTTCTGGGGGTCGGTGAGCATGTCGCCCGGCTCCGGCTCAAGGGCCTTGGTGGAGAGGGAGATGCGGCCGCGTTCGGCGTCGAGGTCGATGATCATCACCTTCATCTGATCGTTCACGTTGAGAACGCTGTGGGGCGTCTCGATGTGCTCGTGGCTGATCTCGGAGATGTGCAGCAGACCACTGACACCGCCGATGTCGATGAAGGCGCCGTAAGGCTTGATGCCGCGGACCGTACCCAGCACCACTTCGCCCACTTCGAGGCGATTCATCTTGCGCTCCACCAAGGCGCGGCGATGGCTGAGCACAAGACGGTTGCGCTCTTCGTCCACCTCAAGGAACTTCAGAGGCAGGAATTCAGCCACCAGCTCCTCTTTGGGCTTGCGGGTGCTGATGTGGCTGCCAGGGATGAAGCCCCGCAGGCCTTCGACCCGCACCAGGGCACCACCACGGTTGGTGGCAAACACCTCGCTGTAGATCGTGGCGTCTTCTTTCTGCAGCTGACGCACCCGCTCCCAGGCGCGCTGGTATTCGATGCGGCGGATGGACAGGGAGAGCTGCCCGTCCTCGTTCTCCTCGCTGAGGATGAAGAACTCGCGGGTTTCGCCCGGCTCGAGAACGTCTTCGAGGGTTTCAACCCGGTTGATCGACACCTCGGGCAGAGGCATGAAGGCGGCCGTCTTGGCGCCGATGTCGATCAGAGCACCTTTGGGCTCCAGGTTGAACACGGTGCCGTTAACAACGTCACCGGGTTTGAAGTGATAGTCGTACTTGCTGAGAAGGGATGTGAAGTCCTCCAGCGTGAAGCCAACGTCTTCGTTGTTGGCACTGGGAGTGCGCTGGCCGTCATCAGCACTAGGCACCTCCTCAGGGATGTCATCAGCCATGTCCTGGGCCATGGCATCAAGGCTTTGCTCCACATCCAGCAGGTTCTCTGCCTGCTCAGTTGCGGTGCTCTCCAGTTCCGGCTGCTCTACAGCGCTGGACTCAGAAGAGGAGGGGGTCACGGTCATGGAGGAGGTGCGGCGGCCTGCCAAGCAGCAGGGCGAATGGAATGGTTGACGCGATCAGCTCCGCCGAAGCCACACGTCGATCGACCACGCTATCAGCTGATCTTCGCGAGTTGGCGCTTGACCTGATTGCGTTGCCGTAAGGCATCCAGCGTGGTGATGAAGTCACTGATGCCGCTGAATTTGCCGTAGACCGAAGCAAAACGGACATAGGCCACCTCGCTGAGGTCGCCGAGTTCTTCGAGCACCAAATCACCCAACTGCTGGCTGGTGATTTCTTTTTGGTTGCGCTGCTGAAGTTGCAGCTCGATCTCTTCAACGAGCAGCTCGAGGCGATTGGTTTCCAGCCCCGTTTTTTCGCAAGCGCGAACCAGGCCCGTCAACAATTTGCTGCGGCTGAATGTCTCCCTGGTGCCGCTGCGTTTGACCACGGTGATGGTCATGGTTTCCACCCGCTCATAGGTGGTGAACCGAAACTCACAATTCAGACATTCGCGGCGCCGGCGCACACTCTTCCCTGAATCAGCTGCCCGTGATTCGAGCACCCGACTGTCGGTGTGTTGGCAGGACGGACACTGCAAAGGCTGGCTATTTACCGCTGTCAGAGTGTAGTCAGCCTGTCGCCCTTTGAGAAGCCCTGGCCTGCCATGGGTCTCGCCCGAGCCTGGGCCGGCTTCCTTTCAAGGCCATGAGACTGGCGCTCGTGCATCGCAGCCCTGAGACGAAAAAACCCCCGCCGAAGCGGGGGTTTGAAGGGGTCACTTGCCGATCTTGGGGGGATCCCTCAAGGCGATGGCAAAGAACAAAGTGCCAATTGAGAAGGCAAGGATGAGGATGTAAGCAAAGCTTTCCATCGGTTATTTCCTCCGGAAGGGTCAGCTGAGGGGTGTACCAGCGGGGGGCACGTAGCCCTCCGGCAGACGACGGGTGGATTTGTCTCCGAGCTTTTGGAACAGGCCGAATTCAACCTGTTCGCCGAGGTCGGGGTCAATTCCGGCGAACACATCGCGGTAGAGGGTGCGAGCACCGTGCCAGATGTGGCCGAAGAAGAACAGCAGGGCGAAGGTGGCGTGGCCGAAGGTGAACCAGCCGCGCGGTGAGCTGCGGAAGGTGCCGTCGGAGTTGTAGGTCTCGCGGTCGAAGTTGAAGGCTTCACCCAGCTGGGCTTTCCGGGCCAAACGCTTCACATCAGCGGGGTCAGTGAAGGTTTGTCCTGCCAGCTCGCCGCCATAAACAGTCGCGGTGACGCCGGTTTGTTCGAAGGAGTACTTCGCTTCGGCGCGGCGGAAGGGGATGTCAGCGCGAACGATGCCGTCCTTGTCTTCGAGCACCACAGGGAAGTTCTCGAAGAAGTTGGGCAGGCGGCGCACCTGCAGATCACGGCCGTCTTTGTCCGTGAAAGCAATGTGGCCAATCCAGCCGGTCGGCAGACCATCGCCGTTCACCATCGGACCAACACGGAACAGGCCGCCCTTGGCGGGGCTGTTGCCGACGTAGTCGTAGAAGGCGAGCTTTTCAGGGATCGCGGCGTAAGCCTCCTCAGCTGAGGCGCCTTCGGCGATCGCGCCCTGGGCGCGGCGTGCAATCTCTTGCTTGAAGTAGTCCTGGTCCCATTGGTAACGGGTGGGGCCAAACAGTTCGATCGGAGTTGCAGCAGCTCCGTACCACATGGTTCCGGCCACGATGAAGGCGGCAAAGAACACAGCAGCGATGGCGCTGGCGAGCACCGTCTCAATGTTGCCCATGCGCAGAGCCTTGTAGAGACGCTCAGGCGGGCGGGTGGTGATGTGGAAGATGCCCGCAATGATGCCGACGATGCCAGCAGCGATGTGGTGGGCAACGATTCCACCGGGGTTGAAGGGGTTAAACCCTTCTGGGCCCCAAGCGGGTTGAACCTTCTCGAGGTGGCCAGTAATGCCGTACGGGTCACTGACCCACATGCCCGGGCCAAAGACACCGGTCAAGTGGAAAGCGCCAAAGCCAAAGCAGCCCAGGCCGGCGAGCAGCAGGTGAATACCAAAGATCTTGGGCAGGTCGAGGGCAGGCTCACCCGTGCGGGGGTCTTGCCAGATCTCCAGGTCCCAATAGGTCCAATGCCAAATGGCCGCTAGGAACAGCAGGCCACTGAACACGATGTGGGCGGCAGCAACGCCTTCGAAGCTCCAGAAACCCGGTTCCACGCCGGTGGCCCCGGTGATGCTCCAGCCACCCCAGCTATCGGTCACGCCCAGGCGGGCCATGAAGGGCATCACGAACATGCCCTGACGCCACATGGGGTTCAGGACAGCGTCTGAGGGGTCAAAAATGGCGAGCTCATACAGAGCCATCGAGCCGGCCCAGCCGGCAACCAGGGCGGTGTGCATCAGGTGCACAGCCAGAAGGCGGCCCGGGTCGTTGATGACAACGGTATGAACCCTGTACCAGGGCAATCCCATGGGTTCGGCGCAGTAAAACGAGACGGAAGCTCCGCAGCGAGTGCAGAGGTCGCATGATCGTAAGGGGTTTCAGCCGCAGAGCGGTTTGAGGTTTCAAAGGGAAACAGTCATCTGCCCCTGGATCGGAGGGCTGATTGCCTCTTGGTGTCACAAAACGCAAACTCCCGCCTGCAGAATGCAGCGTCTTTGGGAGCGGCCCATGCCGGTGGTGCGGTTTGTGCGGGAGGGGCGAGAGGTGTTGTGTCCTCCTGGAGCCAATTTGCGGGAGTTGGCCCTTCAAGAAGGTGTTGAGCTCTATGGATTGAAGGGGCGGCTGGGCAACTGCGGCGGCTGCGGCCAATGCATCACCTGCTTTGTTGAAGTGGTGGCCGAGCGCAAAGAGGGCGCGTTAACGCCACTGACGCCGGTCGAGCAGCAGAAGTTGCGGCGTCGCCCGGAGTCGTGGCGTTTGGCTTGTCAGGCCTTGGTGCAGGAATCGGTGGCGGTGCTCACGCGTCCGCAGGCTGGCCGCGACGCGCAAAAACAAGCGATTGCTGCAGCCCAAGCCGAGCCATTGCCTGAGGGCCGGATGCCTGAGCCCGACCCCGAGCCCGAAGAGGGTGCTGACGATGAGGTGGACAGCGGGGCTGAGAGCGACGAGCTGTGAACCCAGGCTGAGGAGTCCCCAACGGCGGTGATACCCTCCCGGGGTCTCCTCCAGTGGTCATGGAAACCAACGATCTCGGCTTTGTGGCCACCTTGCTGTTCGTGTTGGTTCCCGCCATCTTTTTGATCATCCTTTACATCCAGACCAACAGCCGAGAAGGTTGATCTGGGCTGGCGTTAGCGGGATTCCGGTTCCCGTACCAGCAACACCGGGGCGGGAGCATGCACCCGCACAAAATCACTGACGGATCCACCGAGCAAACGGTCGAGATCGACCAAGCCGCGCGCGACCAGAGGGCGCCGGTCTTGGGAGGCGATCACCACCAAGTCGGCATTGAGCTCTTCGGCGGCTGCGCACAGCCCCCTGGCGATATCTCCAGTCCGGTGCACCGTTTGCAAGTCCACGCCGAATTGGCGGGCCCGCTGTTTGGCTTTTTCCAGCAGGCTGTCACTAGGGCTGTTGCCGCTGCGGGACGGAGCCAGGTCGTGGTGGCTGACGTGAACGCCATGGAGCACGCAGCCGGGAATGCTCTTGGCGAGCTCGCAAGCCAGCTTGAGGGCGTCATCGCCGACGCCGGTGCCGTCAATGCCCACCATCAAACGATTGATGTGGCGCACATAGAGGTCGTCGCGCACCAGCAGCATTGGGCGCGTCGAGAGTTGGAAGACGTATTGGCTGGTGCTGTTGGCCAAGATCGATTGCAGCCGGCCAAGGCCGCGTGACCCCATCACGATCAGGTCGGCATCGAGTTCGTCGGCGACCTTGAGCACGGTTTGTTTGGTATCGCCCTGGCGCAAGATCGTGTTCACCTCACCGGGGTTGAGGCCAAGCCGTTGAACGGCTTCGGCCAGCAGGGCGCCACCCTCTTTCCAATGCTCCTGAAGGTTGCTGCTGTTTTGGTCGGAGACCACGTGCAACAGGTTGAGCCGCGTGCTGGCAAAACCGGGGATATCGCGGAGCATGCGAATCATTTCTTCCACATGCCCCTTGCCAGAGTCGGCGATCAACAGGTTGCGGAACATCAGTGTCTGGAGCTCGTAGCGGCAGCCTATGGCGAGCAATTGAGCTGGGCTAGGGAATGGCTGGGGATGTAACGCGCTTGCCGTGGGTCTGTCGCAAACAGGTGCTGCCGCAAGACACCGACCATGCCGGGGTGCTTTGGCATGGGTCCTATGTGGCCTGGCTTGAGGAGGCGAGGGTTCTGGCCTTGGCCGAGGCCGGTTTGGCCTATGCCGAGCTTTCGGCCCAGGGGTTGGAATTGATGGTGGTCGATTTGCAGATCCGCTATCTGCAGGCGTTGGCCCATGGAGAAGCGGTGGAGTTGCACAGCTGGTTGCAGCCCCACAGCGGTGTGCGCCTGCCGTTGCTGACGCGCTTCATCCAGGGCGATGGGGCTGTGGCTGCTGAGGCGGTCGTCACCTTGGCGCTGGTGGATCGCCGGCGCGGACGGCTGCAACGCCAGCGCCCGCCAGAGCTGGAGGCGGCGTTGAAGCAGTTGGCGGCGGGCCCTGTGGCAGGCTGATAATACAAATGAACTAATAGCTTGGCGATTGTTGGGCGCAGGAGTTGGTGGTGGACCTGGCTTCAGGTCCCTGGTGTTGGGATCAGCCGGATCAAGCAGCTGGAGCAGGCCTTTGGCAGCTTGCAAGCGGCGTGGTGGGCGCCTGCTGAGCAGCTGTTGGCGTTGCCAGGCGTGGGGCCGTCGCTGCTGGCAGGCCGTGATCAGCTGCAGCAGCGGGCTGCAGCGCTGCCCTTGCCAGTGCCGCCCAAGGTGTTGCTGCCCAGCGATTTAGCCATGCCACCGGCCCTAACAGCGCTGCCGCAGCCGCCCGCAGCGCTGTTTTGGGGCGGCCGCGGCGCGCTATGGCCGTTGCTGCGCCGCCAGCAGGCCATTGCCGTGATTGGTAGCCGCCGGGCTTCTCCCTATGGCTGCCGCTGGGCGCAGCAGTTGGGCGTTGCCCTGGCTGCTGCGGGCTGGCCGGTGATCAGTGGGCTGGCGGAAGGCGTTGATGCTCAGGCCCACCAGGGCTGTTTAGAGGCTGGGGGCACGCCCATTGCCGTACTGGGCACCTCGCTGGAGCGGGTCTATCCGCGCCATCACCAGCGGCTTCAAAGCCAGGTGGGTAGGCGGGGTTTGTTGATCTCCGAGCAAGCGCCAGGGGCTCCTGGATTGCGGGGCGCGTTTGCCAAAAGGAATCGCTTGTTGGTGGCGATGGCCCAAGCCGTGGTGTTGGTGGAGTGCCCGCAGCGCAGTGGTGCCCTCTTGGCGGCCCAGATCGCCTGGTCGCTGCAGCGGCCGCTTTGGGTGGTGCCGGCTGATAGTGATCGCGCATCGGCTGCTGGCAGCAATGGCTGGCTCAACCAAGGGGCGACCGCCCTCCTCGATCCCACTCAACTTGTGGAGGCCTTGGGCCCAGGTCCGTTGCAGCCGCTGGCGCTGCCGCAGCGGCCAGACCCATCACCGCTGCTGAGCGCCTTGGGTTCGGGAGCCAGTTTTGAGGCGCTGCAACGGCGATTGCACCTCTCCCCAGGAGCCTTGGCGCAGCAACTGCTGCACCATGAGCAGCAGGGCTGGATTGAAGCTCTGCCTGGGTTGTGCTGGCGTCCGCGTCACACTGAGATTGATTTGCCTGTGGCCTAGCAGCCATGACTTGCCTCAGCGGCTCCGAGTTGCAGCTCTGGCGGCGTGAGCAATTGCTGGGCCAGCAGGATCAAGCGGCCGCGCTGGATTGGTTGCTGGAGCTGGAAGCAGGTCTGCTGTGGCGTGAGCTTCAAGCCAGCTATCTCCACCCTGAAGCCCCTGTGCAGCTGGATTGTTCGCTACAGCGGCTGGAGCAGATCTGGCAGCAGCACTGCCGGCAGCAGGTGCCCTTGCAGCATCTGGTGGGGCGTTGTCCCTGGCGGGATTTTGAGCTGGAAGTCAGCCCAGCGGTGCTGATCCCCCGTCAGGAAACCGAGCTGTTGGTGGAGCTGGCGATGGGCTGTTTTGAAGCTTCCGAAGCACCCCAGCGCTGGGCGGATCTCGGCACGGGCTCAGGTTGTCTCGCTGTGGCCTTGGCGCGGCATTGGCCCAGCAGCTGCGGCTGGGCTGTCGACTGCAGCCGCGAGGCCTTGGCTGTGGCCCGGCGCAACGCAGCAGCGCTTGGACTGCTTCAAAGCGCTGCGGTGCAGTGGTGTGAGGGGCTGTGGTGGCAGCCCTTGCAGCCTCTGGCGGGCCAGTTGGATCTGGTGGTGAGCAATCCTCCCTATATCCCCAGTGCCGTGGTGGATGGCCTGGAGCCTGTGGTGCGCGATCACGAGCCGCGCTTGGCGTTGGATGGAGGCAGCGATGGCTTGGATGCCTTGCGTTTGATCATCGAGGCAGCCCCGCAAATGCTGGCCCCGGGGGGATGGTTGGTGCTTGAGCACCATCACGATCAAGCTGCTGCGGTGGCTGAGCTCTTGGGCGCTGCCGGCCTGCAGGAGCGCCGTCAGGAGAGGGATCTGGAGGGGCAAATGCGTTTTGCGGTGGCGCGCCGCTCCAACCCATGACGGCGGAAGGGTTCCAGGTGCTGGCGCAGCGGTTGCAACAGGGGGAGCCGGCCCTGTTTCCCACCGACACCTTGCCGGCATTGGCCGCGATTCCATCTGCTGCCCAGGCGATCTGGCAGTTGAAGCAGCGACCTGCCGATAAGCCCTTGATCTTGATGGGGGCCTCTGTGGAGCAGCTGCTCCCTTGCTTGGGCCAAGCGCCCCCCGCTGGCTGGCAGCGCCTGGCCGAGCTGGGTTGGCCCGGGGCGCTCACGCTGGTGCTACCGGCCCGCGGGCCGGTGGTGGAGGCCCTCAACCCAGAAGGCGGCTGCAGTCTTGGCTTGCGGGTGCCCGCCTGTGAGGCGGCCTTGCAATTGCTGCGCTGCAGTGGGCCGCTGGCCACCAGCAGTGCCAACCGCTCCGGTGAGCCCGCTTGCCGCAGGGCAGCTGAGCTGGCGCACTGCTTCCCCGAGGTGAGTCGCTTGGCGCCAGAGCCTTGGTTGCCCGGCTCTGGGCAGGCCAGCACCGTGGTGAGCTGGCAGAGCGATGGTTGGCGCGTCCTGCGTCAGGGACAGGTGGTTGTGCCTGAGATCCTTGCCCCCTAGGCCTGCTCCTTGCCGATCGCTGATTAGGCCGGAAACAAATCCTCGTTGCGGTTGGCGATCGCCACCAGTGAAAGCATCACCGGGACCTCCACCAGCACGCCGACAACAGTGGCCAGGGCCGCTCCAGAGTTGAGGCCAAAGAGGCTGATGGCAACCGCTACCGCCAGCTCGAAAAAATTCGAGGCGCCGATCATGGCTCCCGGTGCCGCAATGCTGCGGGGTTGGTGCCACCGGAGCATCCACTGCGCCGTGATCCAGAAGATGAGATAGGTCTGCAGGATCAGTGGAATGGCAATGAGCACAATCGCCAGGGGATTGCCAAGGATCGCCTGGGCTTGAACCATGAACAGCACCAGCACCGTTGCGATCAGCGACAGCATCGCCACGGGCTTCAATTGCACTTCCAGGCGTTGAATTCGGGTTTCAGAGCGCAGGAGTAGTCGGGTCAGCCACCCCGCTGCCAGGGGCACCACCACAAACAAACCAACCGCGGAGAGCATCGTGTCCCATGGCACCAGCACATCGCTGACGCCCAGCAGCCAGGTGGCGATGGGGGCGAATGCGAACACCATGATCAGGTCGTTGATTGCCACCTGCACCAGGGTGTAGTTGGGATCCCCATCGCTCAGACGGCTCCAGACGAAGACCATGGCGGTGCATGGGGCCACCCCAAGCAGGATCATGCCGGCGACGTACTCCTGGCCCATGGCGGCTGGGATCCAGGGGCCGAACAATCCGCGTATGAACAGCCAGGCCAGCGCTGTCATGGTCAGTGGCTTGATCAACCAATTCACCGCCACGGTGACCAGCAGGCCGCGGGGTTGACGGCCGATGCCGCCGATGGCCGAAAAATCCACCGCCAGCATCATTGGGAAAATCATTCCCCAGATCAGGAGTGCGATCAGCAGGTTGATGCCTGAGAGCTGCAGAGCCGTGATGGTGCTAGCTGCTCCTGGCAGTAGCCAGCCCAGCAACACGCCAGCAACGATCGCCAGGCCAATCCATAGGGAGAGGTAGCGCTCGAAAAGCCCCATCAATTGGCCTGTGAGAGTCGCGGCACGGGGGGCAGCCGCAGGCTGCTCAACCACGAGAGCAGCACCAGCAGTGATGACACCCAAAGGCAGGCCTGCATGCCGCCACTCGCGGTGCGCCCCAGCATGAACACCGCTCCGGAGAGCAGCGTGCCCACCAAGCGGCCAGCCGCGTTGGCCATGTAATAGAAGCCGACGTTGAGGCTGACGCTCTCGGCATCGGTGTAGGCCAGCACCATGTAGGAGTGGATCGAAGAATTCATCGCAAACACCACGCCAAAGGCGGCCAGGCCAGCGGTGATCGCCAGGCCTGGATCGCTGTTGCGCCAGAGCGCAATCGCAATCAGGGCCGGAATGGCACTCAGTGCGGCACTCCAGAACTGCACCGCACTGGCGCCTGGTGTGGTGCTTTGGCCCCAGAGCCGCCGCAGGCTGGGCGCTCCCCCTTGCACAAAGCCGTAGCCGATCACCCAGAGGCCGAGGAATCCGCCGATCTCCCAAAAGCTCCAGCCCAGGGACGCTTCTAAAAACACCGGCAATGCCACCACAAACCAAACATCCCGGGCGCCAAACAGAAAGAAGCGCGCCAGCGATAGGACGTTGATGCCCTTGGATTTGGAGAACAGTGCGCTGAAGCCTGGCTTCTGCTTCATGCGGCCGATCTCGCCAGGCAACACCAGGGTGAGCGCGAAGGCCAATGCCAAGCCTGCAGCCATCAGGCCCACGGCTGAGTTGAAGCCAACCGCTGTGAGCAGCACACCGCCGAGAAAGAAGCCCACCCCTTTGAGCGCATTTTTCGAGCCAGTGAGGATGGCGACCCACTTGAACAGTTGCTTTTGCCCTTGCTGCTCGTCATCTGGGGTTTCGGGCACCACGGTTTTGATGGCGCTCTTGGCGCTCATCTTGTTGAGGTCTTTGGCGATGCCGCTGATTGCCTGGGCGGCCATCACATAAATCACGCTGAGCAGCTTCGGCCAGCTGGCAGCCACGGGAATCAGCATCACCAGCGCCAGGATCTGCAGCAGCGTGCCGGCCCAGAGGGTCAGCCTGAGGCCATAACGCGCGCCGATCCAGCCGCCATAGAGGTTGGTGAGAACACCAAAGAACTCATAAAAAAGGAAGAGGAAGGCAATCTCAAGCGTGCTGTAGCCGAGCTGGTGGAAGTGGAACACCACCAGCATGCGCAGGGCGCCATCGGTGAGGGTGAAGGCCCAGTAGTTGGCGGTAACGATGCCGTATTGCTGCAGCGGAGAGAGCTTCATGGCTCCAGCGCCACCACATGGCAAGCCAGATCAGCCATGCGGCAGCTGTAACCCCATTCGTTGTCGTACCAGGCAAACACCTTCAGCTGGTTGCCATCCACCACCATCGTTGAGGGCGCATCGATGATCGAGCTGCGGTTGTCGTTGGTGTAGTCACACGACACCAAGGGCCGCTCCTCGTAGCCAAGGATTCCCTGCAGAGGGCCATCGGCAGCTGCTTTGAAGGCTGCATTCACCTGCTCGGCGGTGACGTCTTGCTTGAGTTCAAACACCGCATCGGTGAGCGATCCATTCAGCAACGGCACCCGAACGGCATGGCCATTGAGCTTGCCTTGCAGCTCCGGGAAAATCATGGCGATGGCCTTGGCTGATCCCGTGGTGGTGGGAATCAAGGAGTTCAAGCCAGAGCGAGCCCGCCGCAAATCACTCTTGAAGGCATCGATCGGCACCTGGGTGTTGGTGATGTCGTGAATGGTGGTGATCAGCCCGTGCTCAATGCCGAAGGTTTCATGCACCACCTTCACCACAGGGGCCAAGCAATTGGTGGTGCACGAGGCTGCTGTGACTAGGCGGTGCTGGCTTGGCTCGTAGAGCTGATGGTTGATGCCATAAACGATGTTGAGAGCTTCAGCGCCGGCGATCTGGCCTTTGACCGGGCAGGCCACGATCACGCGGCGAACCTTGGTTTGATCGAAGTAGGGCTGAAGGGTTTCGGGGGTTTTGATCTTGCCGGTGCACTCCAGTACCACCTCCACCCCGGCTTGATCCCACGGAACAGCTGTTGGATCGCTGTGCTGGGAATAGCTGATGGTGTGGCCATCGATTTGAAAGCCGCTGCCTGTGGCGTGTGCTTCTTGGCTCCAGCGGCCGTGAACTGAATCAAACGTCAGCAGGTGGGCGGCGGTGACAGCGTCACCGGCGTTGTCATTGACGTGCACCAGTTCAATGCCGGGACGACCCCACAGGGCACGAAAAACCAGGCGACCGATTCGCCCGAAGCCATTTACACCTATTTTCATTGGTTAGGCCCCGCGCTTTGCCCCCAAGATAGATCAACGAAATTTGATGGATTCACTGCTGGCGACTGATCTCAAGGCTGATTCTGCAAGGACGTTGCTGAAAGCCTTGGCTGATCCGTTGCGGCTGCGAATCATTGAAACCTTGGCCGAGGGTGAGCGCTGCGTTTGTGACCTCACCACCGATCTCGAGTTGGCGCAATCCAAGCTCTCGTTCCATTTGCGGGTGCTCAAAGACGCCGGTTTGCTGAGCCAGCGGCTGAGTGGCCGTTGGGTCTACTACCGCTTGGAACCTGGCGCGATCGAAGAGTTGCGCTCCTGGTTGGGGGCTGTGCAGCAGTGCTGTGAGAAGACAGCCCCCCCCTGTTGTTGAGCCTGAATCTCGTTACGTTGCAGGTGTTGCGCCATTGCCATGGGCGGTCTGGTCCTGTTTGTGATCGCTTTGATGGCGCTGTTTGAGTGGGCCTTAGAGCCGTTGATGATCAGCTTGCAGCGGTTGTTCACCCTGCGGGAGCTGATCTGGATCCCGTTGATGTTGTTGGTGGCGTTGCTGCTCAGTCCCAATGGGGATCCTCACAAAGCCATCACAAAGGGGAAGACTCCCTGAACCCTTGGCCTAGAGCCCTTGCTGCTCTGCGCTGCCGCCGGTATCGATGAGGCGCGCAGACCTGCTGCTATGGCGGAACCGGTTCGTGCCTATCTCGAGCAGATTGGTCGTTATGCCCTGCTGCGGCCTGAGCAGGAGGTGGAGCTGGCACGCTTGGTGCAACGGGCGCAGCAGCTTGAGCAGCAACCCCAGCTAAGCCCCACAGAGCAACGGGAACTGCGGCGCGGCCGCCGGGCTCGTGAGCGCATGATTCAAGCCAACCTGCGCTTGGTGGTGACCGTTGCCAAGACCTACCAAGGGCGAGGTTTGGATTTGATGGACTTGGTGCAAGAAGGCTCGCTCGGATTGATCCGAGCGGTGGAGAAGTTCGACCCCACCCTGGGTTACCGCTTCAGTACGTACGCCTGGAATTGGATCCGGCAGGCCATCAGCCGGGGCTTGGAAACCAAAGGCCGCACGCTGCGTTTGCCCATCCATGTCACCCAGCAGCTCAGGGCATTGCATCGGGCCCATGAACGCCTCTGGCAACAGGGGCTCAGTACCGATCTCGTTGCGGTGGCAGCGGAAGCTGGCGTTGATCTCAAGGCCGCCAGCCTGGCGTTGCGGATGGCGCCGGGAACCCTGTCGCTCGACACGCCGGCGGCCGGTAGTGAGAGCGATCTGCTGCAGCTGTTGCCATCAGCGGAGCCTTCGCCTTTGGATGAGGCTGAGCGCCACGACGGTTGGGAGCGTATGGGCAGGCAACTTCGCCATTTGCCCGAACGTGATCAACAGGTGTTGCAGTGGCGCTATCTCACGCCCGAGCGCCAGAAGCTGAGTGTTGTCGGTGAGCAGTTGGGCTGCAGCCGCGAGCGGGCTAGGCAGATTGAACAGCGCGCCTTGCTGCGGCTGCGGCTGCGCATGGCGAGTTGATCGTGGTGAACATCACATTCCAAGAGACTTTGATACGACAGGGCTAGGTGAATTAAGTCTTTGCTGGTTCGCACAACTCACGGCAGCATCAGTGTGGTTGGTGGCTATGGCTGGGTGAATGTGGTTCCGGAACGTCCCAGCCGCTTTGAGTCACGCCGTCCGTTGCATTGGGCTGGTTGGGTTTGGGACGTGATCTCCCAACGCTCCCTGACACCATCCTGAATTCCTGAATCTTTCAGCGTTCCATGCGGCAGCTGTTGAAACTCAGCAGACTGCTTCCATGTTTGCTAGCCAATACTCCCCGCTCGAAATCGTTCTCCTCAAGCCTGAGCGGATTGAGGAGATGGAGCTTGCTGTGCAATGGCTGCAGCGCCACTCAACGGTTGTTGTCGACATGGCCTTGCTGGATGACAGCAACGCCCAGCGTTTTATTGACTTCCTCTCTGGCGCTGTTTGGTCGCTGGATGGTTCGATCCAGCGGGTGAGTGATGAGGTGATCGTGGCGGCGCCCATGGCGATCCGTCTCACCTCAGGTTCAGAGGCAGAGACCGAAATCTGATCCCACCCAGCAACTCTTGCCAACTTTGCGAGCTTCGCCCCAGAGCGTTTCATCGCCTTGGCTGTTCAGTCCGCGCACATGAACCTGGCGGCGCCCTTTGGGGCTGACCTCAATAGTTTGGTCTTCCCCGGTGAGCTCGTTTGGAGCCGTCAGCGAGGTTGTTCCTTGCTGCTTTCGGACATCACATAGGCCGCTGTAGCTCAGGGCTTCTCGCACACTCCAGATCCTGCAGGGTTGTTGCAGTTGAGCCCAAAACACTGGCAGCAGCAGCAGAGGCATCAACGCACGGCTCCATCGATTGGGAAATCAAGTCCGGTGATCTGCCCAGCCGGGTTGAGGATCACAAAGATGTTGTCGGTGGTGCGGTTAAAGCGCACGGTGACGAGCACCAGGGAGCCGTTGCTCCCATGCTCAGCTTCCATCACCTTCTCGATCGCCTGGAAATTCCCGGTGGTCTGCTGCAGCCTCAGCCACTTGTTCTGCAGCTTTTGAGGGCTGATCTCTTTTTGCAGGTCGAGGGCTAGCAGGCTGCGGGCGCTGATGAATTGGCCATCGCTCACCGCATCGATGAAGGCCCGCGCCACCTTGGTGGAGTCTTTGTCTGAGACGTTGAACAGCTGGGCGACGAGGCGACCTTGGGGGTTGATTACCAAGGTGGCTTCACGGCTGCCATTTTCGCTTTGAAGCAACACCTCAACGGAGCTGTTGCCGCTGAGGCCAGTGCGCACCGACTGAATGGTCCAGCTCTCGAGCTGAGGCAATTGATCGAGGGTGCCTTGCACCATTGATGGGCTGCTGGTGGTTTGCAGAGCCTTGCTGAATTGGGAGTAGCGCAGAGCGCCGTCACGTTGACGCACTGCTTCGAGAATTTGATCAGCTGCTTGCTGGGCGGCTGCTTCGCTCAGGGGGCGCGCCACGCGGCTGCTCTGGGCAGCTGCGGGGAGGGTGAAGGGTGTGATGGCGGTGCAAGCCAGCAGGGCGGCCGCTGCTTTGGCCATTGCAGAACGCTTCAACACAGGCAGGCCCAATCCAAAATCGGAGCCATTGTGGCCCAATCAGAGAAAAAAGAATCCCAAGGGTGGACGGCCTTAAGCCGGCTAACGGATTTGAACCGATGGCCTTCGCTTTACAAAAGCGCTGCTCTACCGCTGAGCTAAGCCGGCTGGAGCCTCACTGTACTGCTGGCACCTGGGGCAGAACGTCGTCGCGGACGCGGCGAATGGGCAGATTGGCGACCAGGGCGGTCGCCCGCTCCTCGGTTTCCAGGGTGACGTCTCCCCCCTCGAGGTCGAGCTCCACGTAGCGGTTCACCACTTCGAGAATTTCGCGGCGCATCTGCTCCATTAAGTCAGGATTCAGATCGCTGCGGTCGTGGGCCAACACCAGCTGCAGCCGGTGCTTGGCGGTGGTGGCACTGGCCTGCTGACGACCCAGCAGGCGATCAATCATCTCGCGCAGGGTCATGGCTCAGAACAGTTTGGTTTGCATGAGTTGGCGCATCTTGGCCCGCAGGCCGCGGCGCTGTTTGGTGGGATCGGGCAGCGGCACTTCTTCGCCTTGCAAGCGCTTGGCGACATTGCGGTAGGCAATTGCCGCTGGTGAGCTCGAGCCATTGAGGGTGAGGGGCTCACCCCGGTTGGTGCTGACGATCACCTGCTCGTCTTCAAATACCAAGCCCAACAAGGGCAGCGCCAGGATGTCGGTGACATCGGTGACGCCCAACATCTCCTGGGACTGCATCATTTTGGGGCGCACCCGGTTGAGCACTAGCTGAATCGGCTCCACCCCACGGGTGTTAAGCAAGCCGATCACCCGGTCGGCATCGCGCACGGCAGAGACCTCCGGGGTGGTGACCACGATGGCTTCATCAGCTGCAGCAGCAGCATTTTTGAAGCCGTCTTCGATGCCGGCCGGTGCGTCGATCAACACCACATCGAAGTGGGGTTGGATCAGCCCCACGATCTTCTGCATGTCCTCGGGCTTGAGCCACTCGAGCATGCGTGGGTTGCCAGCGGGCAGCAGCGCCAGGTTGGGCTGCAGCTTGTGCTTCACCATCGCTTGCTCCAGGCGGCAGTTGCCCGCGAGCACTTCTTGCGCGGTGTAGACGATCCGGTTTTCCAGGCCCAGCAGCAAGTCGAGGTTGCGCAGACCGAAGTCGGCATCGAGAACGGCGGTGCGCACCCCCTGGGATGCCAGGGCGATGCCGAGGTTGGCCGTCAAGGTGGTTTTGCCCACACCGCCTTTGCCGGAGCAAATCAGGATGGTGCGAGTGGATGAGCCAGTCACAGAGGCTGTGATCCGAGCACTGTGGCTCAGACAGTTAGGTGAATCCGAGGAAATTACAGCCCTTTAATCGATTTGTTTGCATCGTTGGTGGCAGCGCAACGAATGGTTCGCAATGACGCGTGGGGTAACCACAGCAGGTCATCACCAACAGCTGTTGGTGATGCCTGACGACGGCGTTGAGCCGGTGACTGATTTCATCGCATCGGCCCAGCAAGAGCTGCGTTTAAAGCAATTCAAGCTGCAGTCGCCTGCCGTTCTCGAGGCGCTGCGTCAGGCCCACGAGCGAGGCGTGCAGGTGCGCGTGATGCTGAATCCCCACACCTCCGGCGGGGATCGCTGGAACGATCAGGCCTATGCCGCCCTGCAGTCGTGGGGCGTGTCTGTGGCCTGGACGAGTGAATCGTTCCCGGTGACCCACGAGAAATCGATCGTGGTGGATGACAGCGCGGCGCTCATTGCCACGTTCAACCTCTCGGATAAGTACTTCACCGAGACCCGTGATTACGGCGTCATCACCTATGCGGCTCCAGCGGTGGAGCAGGTGATCGATGGCTTTGAGCACGACTGGAACCGCAGCTTCTTCAATCCCGATCTCAGCGTTGGTTTGGTGTGGAGCAGTTTTCACAGCCGTGGCCAGATGGCCAAAGTGATTGATGCGGCTAAGGAACGCCTGTGGGTTCAGCACCCCAAATTTGTTGATGCGGTCATCCTTGAGCGCTTGATTGCCGCCTGCGAACGCGGTGTGAAAGTCAGGGTCCTGTGCGGCGGCAAGCACGGCATCTCCGATTGGGACATCTACGACACCTTCGCCAGCCTGCGGGTGCTGAGCCGCTCAGGTGTGAAGGTTCGCCGCCAGAAACACCTCAAGCTGCACGCCAAGTTGATCGTCGTCGATAAGAAGATGGCGTTGATTGGTTCGATGAACATCGATCGCAGTGCGTTCGATCTGCGCCGCGAGCTGGGCATCGAAACCGATGCGCCGGAGGTGCTGGCCCGTTGCGTTGAGATGTACAAGCACGACTGGAATGAAGCCACGCCCTACGCCGCACCGGATCCGTTGGATCCCGCGATGCATGAGGAGGGGGAGCTGCCTCCGGATCCCCACTTCATTCACGAGTGATGGCAGCTCAGCTGGATCAAGAACCGTTGGCTGCAGCCCCAAGCCGTAAGGGGTTGTTCCTGGGCATGTTGCAGGTGGCGCTGTCCTCCTTTGGTGGGGGCATGTCGGCCTGGAGTCAGCGCATCGTTGTTGAGCAGCGCCGCTGGATGAGCAACGAAAGCTTCATCACTGGCCTCACGGTGGCTCGTCTCTTCCCAGGCCCCAATCAAATCAACATGGCCGTCTACATCGGCGCGCAGTTCCGGGCGTTTGCTGGCGCGGTGGCGGCTGTGGGCGGGATTTTGCTGGTGCCCTTCAGCCTGTTGATGCTGATCGGGGTGGTGTATTTCCAGTTCCACGCGGCTCCAGCGGTGGACCGGGTGCTCACCGGAGTGGTGGCCGCGGCAGCGGGCATGGCCCTCTCCATGGGCTTCAAAATCCTGCACGTGTATTGGCGTGATCCGCTGGCCTTGGGGTTGGCGGCGCTCACCTTTGTGGTGCTGGAGTTCAAGGGGATTGGCCTGATCCCGGTGGTGCTGGTGTTGGGGCCGATTGCCATGGCCCTCTACTGGCCGCGGCAGCAGCGCCATGGTTGATCCCAGCAGCGCTTGGGACACCTGGCTTCAGGTGGTATGGACCTTCCTGCGCCTGTCGCTGTTTTCCCTCGGCGGCGGCAACACCTTGCTGGCGGAATACCACCACCTCTCGGTGGAGCGCTTTGGCTGGATCACCAGCTCCCAGTTCGCTGACATCTATGCCCTCGCTGAAGCAGCGCCTGGGCCCAGCTCCATGATCGTGGGGCTCTTGGGGCTGGGGGCTGGCTGGGACCACGGCCTGGGGTGGGGCCTGTTGTGTGGGGTGAGCGCTGAGGTGGCGGTGTTGCTGCCCTCCACCGTGGTGATGGTGGCGGCGGCCTTGAGCTGGAACCGGCTCAAAGATGCACCGATTCGCACCGCCTTTGAACGGGGCTTGGGGCCAATCACATTGGGAATCCTGTTCCATGTGGGCCTCACCGTGCTGCGCACGGCGGACCACAGCGTGGTGGCTTATTTGGTTTCGGCTGTGGTCTGCGCCTTGATGTTGTTCACGCGCATCTCACCGCTGTATTTCATGGCGGTTGCCGGTGTGCTGGGCGCCATTGGCGTCATCCCCAGCTGATCGGCACCCCTAGTTGGGCGGCACTGATTGCAATCTCATCGCCCTCGAGCCGCGCTTGCTCGGTGACTCCTTCCGGCGGCGGTTCTTCCGGGCCGCGCGCCACGGCATCGGCAATGCGCAGCTGCAGCGGCCGCAGTTGCAGCGCCACGATGCGCGCGTTGCGTGCGCCGTGGCATCCGGCATGGGCAATGCCGCGCAGCCGCCCCCAAATCAACACATCACCGCGGGCGCTGATGCGCGCACCAGGGTTCACATCGCCCAGCACCAGCACCGCACCATCCACTTCCAGATGTTCGCCGGCGCGCACGGTGCCGCGGTGGACGTGCAACTCGCGCCCAGTGCCCTTGGACTCTTCAGCGTTCTCAGGAGCTGGTGGTTCAGCCTGGCTGCGCAGCCCCAGAGCTGCTGAGGCCACCAAGGTGCTGGGCTCGCTGCTGCTCAGCTCCTCGAGTTGAAGACCGGCTTGCTCGAGGTGCTGAGCAATCGCCTGCAGATGGCTGCATTGCAAAGGCCAGGGACCGGCCTCCATCACCACCCGGCCCTGGGGCGGGTCGGCGCCAAGGGCATGCAGCACCGCCTCACAAGGATCAGCACCCGCTTGCCAAGCGCCCAGCTGCAGCCGATGGGGCCAGCCCGGAGCGGGGGCAGGGTCTAGGCGGGCGACCATGGAGCGAATCCGGCCCGCTCAAGCTAGGGCCACACTTCACCGCCGCCATGGACTGCCCTGCCGCCACGGTGTTCTGCGATTTTGATGGCACTGTCACCAGCGTCGACACCTTCGATGCGGTGGCCGCTCGGGCTGCGCCGGAGCTCTGGGCTGACCTCAAAGCGCAGCTGTTCCAGTTCGACATCACCTTGCTTCAGGGCATGCAGGCCTTGGCCGATGCACTCACCCCCCACGATCTGGAGGCCATGGTGGCTCACATGGGCGAGTACGCCCCGCGCCCTTGCTTCCTGCCGTTTTTGGCGGAACTGGAGCGGGCTGGTTTGCCGTTTGTGTTGGTTTCCGGTGGGCTTGTGCCCTTGGTGGAAGAGGTGCTGGGGCCCCATCGCCATCGCCTTGATCAATTGATTGCGGCTGAGGTGCTGTCCCATCCAGGTGGTGGGCTGCGCTTTGCGTCTCCGTTTGCCAATGGGCAGGAGCTGGTGGCCAAAGCCGAGGTGGTGAAGCGTTATGGCCGCGGCCGCAGCGTGGTGATTGGTGATTCGATCACCGATTTAGGAATGGCCGAGGTGGCGGATCTGGTGTTTGCCAGAGAGCCCCTCAGTGGCTGGCTTGAGCAGCGCGGCATCGCCTTTCACCCCTGGGACAGCTTTGCTGATGTGGAGGTTGTTCTCAGGCAGCAGGGGTTGCTGCCGGGAGCTGCTGCCTGAGCTGATCCCGCACCTCCCTGGGATGCAGCAACCAGGCCAGTTCTTGGGGTTGGCTGAGGCTGTTCACCAGCGGTGAGACCTGCTCAAGCGCTTGCAGATCTTGACCGTTCCAGAGCCTGAGGCCACCGACATAGGGGCGATAGCCCGTGCTGCGGCGCTCCCTGAGTCCGCAGCACAGGTCGGGATCAAGGCCAGCGGCTTGTGACAAGCGTTGGGCCATGGCCAGAGCTTCCAGCCGTTGGGTGTGGTCTAGGCCTCGCACGTCGGTGGCTTGCAGCAGATCACGATCGAGCAATCGCCGGCAGAGTTCTTGCAGTGGCGCTGGCCCCTCTTCCCGCCAGCGCTGCAGGTGATAGCCGGTGCGTAGGTCGTCGTTGGCCAGATAGGTGCTGCTGTCCATGGCATCGGGATCCCAGAGCCAGCGGGCCATCACGGCATCGGCAAACAGCGCATCGGGTTGGCTTTGGCGGGCTTGTCGCACGATCTGCTGCAACAACCAGTTGGCCACGATGTTGAGCCGGTGGTTGTAGACGGTGCTGTACATCAATGAGCGCACCACCAAGTAGTGCTCAACAGCGCTGCGGCCGCGTGGGTGCAGCGCTAACTGACCATCGGGAGCCAAGGTCAAGGCGGCAATCAGCCGATCGAGATCGAGCTGGCCGTAGCTGGTGCCGGTGCTGTAGCTATCGCGGCGGAGGTAGTCGAGGCGGTCGCAATCCAGCTGGCTACTGATGAGGGCTTTGGCGGCGGGGTGGGGGCTGCGGCCATGCTCCAGCAGCTCAGCCACCGCCTTGGCGGTTCCCGGAGCCCAGGCCTCCAGCGGGTCGCGCAGGTCTGGGCACTCCTGCACCAGCCGCGCCGACCAGGCCTCGTGATGCAGGCCAAACATCTCCTCGCCGGCATGACTCAGCGGGGCATGACCCACGTCATGGAGCAGGGCGGCCCCATAGATCAGTCCGCGATAGACGGCCAGCTCTGGAGTGAGGCGTTCGAGGTGTTGCAGGGCGCGGCGCGCCAGGTGAAGAACGCCGATGGAATGGGTGAAGCGGCTGGATTCCGCGCCATGGAAGGTGAGAAAGGCAGGGCCCAGCTGGCGGATGCGCCGCAGGCGCTGAAATGCCGGGGCATCGATCAGGGCGATCACCATCGCCTCGGCTGGATCGTTGCTGTCGAGAACGATCTCGCCGTGGAGCGGATCGTGGTACGAGCGCCGCTTCATGCCTCGAGTTGCGTGATCAGTGCCTCTTCAGCGCTGCGCAACCAGGCGTCATCGTCGCTGCCGATGCTGCTGCCACTGGGCTCGGTGCTGCTCAGGGGCTCATCGGGCTCAAGCCCTTGCCCCTGAATCGCTCGGCCATTGGGCGTTAGGTAGCGAGCCACGGTGACGGCCAAGCCGCTGCCATCGCCAAGGGGCAAGAGCGTTTGGATCTCCCCTTTGCCAAAGCTGGTGCTGCCCAAGAGCTGTGAGCGATCGTTGTCCTGCAAGGCACCAGCCAAAATTTCGCTGGCACTGGCCGTGCCGCCATTGATCAAGGTGAGCATGGGGCCATCAAAGAGCCGGCCGCCGTTGGCCGGACGTTGCTCATTAATGCCATTGCGGTCCTGGGTTTCAACAATCACATCGCCAGCGAGGAAGTCGTCGGCAACGGCTAGCCCGGCGCTCACGAGGCCGCCGGTGTTGTTGCGCAAATCCAGCACCAGCCCTTCGATGCCCTTGGCTTCGAGATCTGCCAAAGCTTCTTGAACGGCTTCTGGCACCGGTTCGCTGAATTGATTGATGCGCAGATACCCCAGGGTGTGATCACCACTGCGCAGCCGGCGGCTGCGAACGGGGCGTAAATCAATCGCCCGCCGTTCGAGATCGAGGCTTTGCTCCTCGCCATCGGGGAGGGTCACCTCCAGATGCACGCTGCTGCCGCTGTCGCCCCGCAACAGAGCAGCGCTGCCATCGAGTCCCAGCTCGCTGGTGGCTTGCCCATTGATGCTGCGCAGCAGGGTGCCATCCACCAGGCCAGCCTCGGCAGCGGGCGAGTCTTCCACCGGGGCGATCACCACCACGCTGCCGCTGTCGTGATGGATGCCGAGCTGAAGCCCGATGCCGCTCACCGTTCCTTTGGTGGCCGCTTCCAGTTGGCCGTAGGACTCGGGCCTCAGCAGGCGGGTGTAGGGGTCATCCAGGGGCGCCAGCATGGCGTCGATCGCGTCATAGGCATCGCCGCGATTGCTGATCGTTTTCTCCAAAGCCTTTTGCCGCAGGCGCCGCCATGGAACGCCGCTGAAGCTGGGGTCCACATAGCTCTCATTCACCAGCCGCCAAACATCCACCACCAGGGTTTGATCGTCTGTGAGGGCCAGGGCGGAACCGCTGAGCTGCAGGATCAGCAGCAGGGGCAACGCCAAAACGAAAGCCGGCCTGAAGAAGGCATGCCAAAGCCGAAGCCGGGTCACGGGCTACTCGTTGCTATCAGTAGACTCTCGCCACAACCTGCTTCCGGGCAACCCTCCCCACCGGCATGGCGAATTCATCCCCTGTCTACGACTGGTTCAACGAGCGTCTTGAGATCCAAGACATCGTTGACGACATCTCTTCGAAATACGTGCCGCCCCACGTCAACATCTTTTATTGCCTGGGCGGCATCACCCTGGTCTGCTTCCTAATTCAGTTCGCCACTGGATTTGCGATGACCTTTTATTACAAGCCCACGGTGGTGGAGGCCTACAGCTCCGTTCAGTACTTGATGACGGATGTGAGCTTCGGTTGGTTGATCCGCTCGGTGCATCGCTGGAGCGCCAGCATGATGGTGCTGATGCTGATCCTGCACGTCTTCCGCGTGTACCTCACTGGTGGCTTTAAGCGTCCCCGCGAGCTCACCTGGGTCACCGGCGTGACCATGGCTGTGATCACCGTGTCCTTCGGTGTGACGGGCTACTCCTTGCCTTGGGACCAAGTTGGCTACTGGGCCGTAAAGATTGTGTCTGGTGTTCCTGCTGCTGTTCCTGTGGTCGGCGACTTCATGGTTGAGCTGCTTCGCGGTGGTGAGAGTGTTGGCCAATCCACCCTCACGCGCTTCTACAGCCTCCACACCTTCGTGTTGCCCTGGTTGCTGGCGGTGTTCATGCTTGCCCACTTCCTGATGATTCGTAAGCAAGGCATCTCTGGTCCCCTCTGATCGGCCAGAAACTTCTAACCTGACCACAACGGTTCAACTCCTTACTTCCCTCCAGCGATGCACATCCTCAAGGAACCGGATCTGAACGATCCCAAGCTGCGCGCCAAGCTCGCCAAGGGCATGGGCCATAACTATTACGGCGAGCCCGCTTGGCCGAACGATCTCCTCTACATCTTCCCGGTGGTGATCCTCGGAACCATCGCTTGTGTGGTGGCTCTGGCTGTTCTCGATCCAGCCATGCTGGCTGACAAGGCTGATCCGTTTGCCACTCCTCTGGAAATCCTTCCTGAGTGGTACCTCTATCCGGTCTTCCAGATCCTGCGTGTGGTCCCCAACAAGCTGCTGGGTATTGCTCTGCAAACCATGATTCCGCTGGGCCTGATGCTGGTGCCCTTCATCGAGAGCTTCAACAAGTTCCAAAACCCCTTCCGCCGCCCGGTGGCCATGGCCGTGTTCCTGTTCGGCACTGCCTTCACCATCTACCTCGGTATTGGTGCTGCTCTGCCGATCGACAAGTCCCTCACCTTGGGCCTGTTCTGATCTCAGCGTTCAATCAATAGTTTTTGAGAAAGCTCTTCCGCTCGTCGGGAGAGCTTTTTTCATGTTGATCTTGGAATGAGAGCCTGAGTGGCCCGACATCGTCGAGGTCGAGCAGCTTCACATCCTGAGGGGCTTTGCGCATCAAGTGATGCAGCAGCAAGAAGCCCACGATCGTCCAGGTTTGGTTGATGCGAGCTTGTTGCCCCACCCACGTGCCGGTGGGGCCATCGAAGTACTCAGCCCACTGCTGACGCGGTAGTTGATTGAGCTGCTGCCAGTAGCACTCCTCGAGCATGGTGCGGGTTTGGCCCAGCAGCAGCAGGTCATCGTTGGGGTAGAGGCGCTGGTGCATCAGCACCGCCGCAGCCATGGGCCATAACAAGCTGGGCCAGTGGCCCCCGTTGTGATAACTCCAGGGCCAATTTTTCGGGTCCATTCCGGTGTTGGTGATCCATTCGTCTTGATCCATTGGCGGATGGCAGATGCGCATCGGCATCTCCGCCATCAAGTGCTGGCGGTTGTGGATCACCAGGCGGAACAGGGCCAGCTGCTGGGGGCCCGTCAGCAGCCCAAAGAGCGAACCCAAGGCATTGCCCAGGCTGTAGAAGCGGAAATCGGGCCGGCCGGTGCGCATGTTGCCGATCAAATAGCCGCCGCGGTCATCCAGCCATTCCTGCAACCAGTGGGGAATCACCTCCGGTTGCACGTTGAACTCATTGCGTGATTGGTAGTCGCCGTACTGCTCGGTGGGCCTGCGGCGCAGCACCTGCATCGTCTTGCTGGTCACCCAGTAGTGGTTGAGCAGGTAAACGCGCAGATCCCGCATCCAGGTGCGAGTGAGTTCCAGCCGCTGCTGGATCAAGGGGCCGCCATGGCCGCCCCCTTCCACCAGGCTCATCAATTGGCAACAGCTCTTGAGGCAGCCGAACAGCAGAACCTCCACTTCCAATGGCGCCCCCCAAACGTCCATCGGACGGTCAATCATGAAGGCGCAATCGGGAACGAACAGCACCGGCGGTTCGTAGAAGCTCGGTTGCAGCACCAAATCCAACAGCAGCTGCACAGCCCGCTGCACCTTGGGGCTGGTGCCATAGCTGGTGTCGCCGCTGGCCCGCACATACATCCAACAGAGCACCGGCCACCACAGGGAGGCATCGACTGATGTGATGCGGCCAATGGAGCGTTGGCCGTAGTCGGCCAGGATTTTGTCGTCTTCTTCCACAAAGCTGGTGGGGAAGACACCGCGGGTGCGGTAGGAGCGGCTTTGCAGCTCGAGGCACAGATCCAGGAAGTGCCGCACGATCTCAAAACGGCCCCGCAACAGCAAGTAGACCATCACCGGCACGTTGTCGCGCAGGAAGATCTCGCCGTAGTTCAGCTCGCTGTCATGAACCGAGCTTTCCAGTGCTGCCACAGCACCAGCCAGCTGGCCGCGCACGTTGACCAGGGTTTGCTCGAACAGCTCTTCGGCCTGGCGCACCACCTCCGATTCGCCGGAGTTGGGGCGGGTCGTGTGTTCCGACTTTGATGGTGACCGCGGGACCTTGGGTATGGCTGGCGCCCCCAAACCTCAAATTCAACGTAGTCCTGGCGGTCCTGATGGCGCCAATGCTTCCAGGCTGGACACCACAACGGGCCACTTGGCACTCAGCGTCTCGGGGTTGCCAGGACGCTGGCTGCCGCAAATTTGCAGCCCAGCGGCTTGGGCAGCGGCCAATTCCCCGCTGGAATCACTAATGAACAACACCGCCTGGGCTGTCAGCTGCAGATCAGCAGCCAACAACGTGTAGCTCTGGGCTTCTTTTTTGGGCCCCAGTCGGGTGTCATACCAGCGCTCAAACAGGTCGCTTAGATCGCCATCGCTGGTGTGGCCATAAAACAGCTGCTGCGCAGCTACCGATCCAGAGGAATAGACGGCCAAGCGCAAACCGTGTTGCTGCCAACGCTTGAGCGTTGGGGCGACATCGGCGAACAGCGGAGTGGTTAAGGCTCCAGATTGGTAGCCGTGGCGCCAGGTCAGCCCCTGCAGCTCTTTGAGCGGCGCCAGTTTGCGGTCTTGATCAATCAACCACTGCAAATAGGGCAGTAGGGCGAGGGGATCTTGGGAGTCGCTGTAGGCCGGGGCTTCAGCGGAGTTTTCTTGCTTCCAGGCGATTCGCACTTCATCCAGCAAGGGCTTGAGCGGCGCCTGTTGATCGTCTTGGTTCAGCAGGGTGCCCAGATGCTGGCGGGCATAGGGGAACAAGCTGCCCGTCACAAAATCCACCGGGCAGGTGGTGCCTTCGATATCAAGAACGATGGCCCGTAGCGACTCCCAATCGATCACGGCTGAACCCCTAATCCCTGCAGCAATAGTTGGCGCCAGCGCTGCTCCAGCAAAAACTCAAGAATCTCGAGATGGCGCGTAGCGCTGAACAGATCCTCGCCCCAGGCATAGAGCCCATGGCCGGCAATCAACAACCCATGGGGCGCTCCGGCGAGGTGCGGCTGCGCCGCCTCACTGAGCCGTTGCAGGTCTTGGTCATTGGCGAGCACTGGCACGCTCACGCTGCTTTGGTGTGTGCTCACTCCAGCCAAGCCCTTGAGCATCTCCAGGTCTTGGAGCTTGAGGTGCCCGCGGGGTAAGGCCCATTGCGAGAGCAACGTGCCGGCCTGGGAATGGCTATGGAGCACGGCGCCCGCCGCGCAGCTGCGCACAATCATGAGATGCAACAGCGTTTCGGCGCTGGCTTTGCCGGTACCTTCGATCACCGCAGCGTTGCCATCGACAACGATCAGCTCATCAGCCGAGACGTTGCCCTTGTGCACGCCGCTGGGTGCCATCACCAGCTGCAAGGGCTCGCGGCTCATGAGGCAGCTGAAGTTACCCCCGGTGCCATCACACCAACCGCGGCGGTGGACATCGGCCATGACATCCACCAGCTCTTGTCTCAGCGCTGACAGCTTGGACACCAGTGACTGCTTCGTCCCCCCAGTGTGTCGCGCCGCAGGATCGTGCCGCATTGGCGGCAGGGTTCCCCGCCGCGCCTGTACACCCAGGCCTGGCCGCCGTAGTTGCCATTGGTGCCAGTGAGGTCGCGGAAATCGCTGAAGGTGGTGCCGCCAGCGCCAATGCTCAGCTCCAACACCTTCACCAAAGCTGCCCGCAGCTTCTCCAGCCGCGCCGCGCTCACGCTCCCCGATGGGGTGTGGGGGCGAATGCCGGCCATAAACAGGCTTTCATCGGCATAGATGTTGCCCACGCCAGCCACCAGGGCCTGATCGAGCAAGGCATTTTTGATGGGGCGGCTGGATCCCTTCAGTCGCTGACGCAGGTAGTTGGCGTTGAACGCGTCGCTGAAGGGTTCGGGCCCCAAACGGGTGAGGCCAGTGATCACCTGCTCGGTTGGCGTGCCCAGGGGCACAAACCAGAGCTCCCCAAAGGAGCGCACATCCACAAAGCGCAGCTCATGCTTCTCGGAGAGAAAGCGAACCCTGGTGTGCGGGCAAGGCGGTCGCTCCTCGCGCTGGAGCCATTGAAATTGGCCGGTCATGCGCAGATGCACCCCCAGCTCACCGGCTGGTGCGCCATCGCGCTCAAGCTTGGCCACCAAATACTTGCCGCGCCGGCGCCAACCGGCCAACTCGCATCCACTCAGGGCAGCGGTAAATCCGTCGGGGTCACCCTTGGGGGCTGCAACGGCTCGGCTGCGGCAAACGATTGTTTCACCAATAGGAAAACGGCCCACCTGCAGCTCGAGGCCGCGGCGAACCGTTTCAACTTCCGGAAGTTCCGGCACCTGAGATCAAGCTGGGTCGAGCTCGGCCTCAGCGAAGTTATTGGTGTTGATGCCGCCATCAACGCCAGAGAAGCCGTTGTAGTTGACCTTCTCGAAGCGCACCACGACCGGATAACGGATGCCAGAGGTGTCGATCGAGGCCACGGTGCCTACTTCGTTAAACCAATAGGACTCTGGGCGCCTGATGCGCACTTTGTCGCCGCGAGAAATCGCCATGTCGGCAGAACAAGGTTCGTTCGTTCAGAAACTTACCTGTGCTGACGCAATCGTTCGATGAGCCGTCATGATTCGTCGCGGCCCCCCGCTTGATCTGCTTTGGTCGCTACGCCAGCCAGCCTTGAGGCACCCACGCTGCATCTCGACCTGCCCGATCCCGAGCAGGACGACCTCAGCACCCTGGAGTTCCACGCCCGCTTGGAGCAGGCCTGGGAGCTGTGCGACCGCTTTGACCTGCAGACCGAAATTTGGCGCGGACGGATCTTGGCGGCGGTGCGGGATCGCGAGAAGCGTGGTGGCGAGGGCCGTGGTGCTGGCTTCCTGCAGTGGCTCAGGGAGCGGGAAATCAGCAAGACCCGGGCCTACAGCCTGATCCAGCTGGCTGAATCAGCTAACAGCCTGGTGGGCGACGGGCTGCTGGAGGAAACCAGCGTCAACAACTTCTCCAAGCGCGCCTTTGTGGAAACCGCTCAGGCCGATCCGGAGGTGCAGCAGATGATCAGCGAAGCGGCTAACGAAGGTCAGCAGATCACCCGTAAGCAGGTGCGCCGCCTCACCGATGAATTCACGGCCGCCACCAGTCCGCTCCTGCCCGATGAGATTCGCGAGCGCACGCAGCAGAATTTGCTTCCCCCGAAGGCCGTGGCCCCATTGGTGCGGGAACTGGCGCGGTTACCGGAACCCCAACAGGAGGACCTGCGCCGGGTGTTGAAGGAGGAGCCCGAGCTCGATCGCATCAAGGACGTCACAGCCACAGCCCGTTGGCTCAGCAAGGCGGCGGAAGCGGGCATGGCCGTGCGGGCGCTTCAGCACGAGAGCATCGATTTGGAAAAGGCGATGCAGGAAGCCACCCGCCTGGACATGCTCGGGTTGGTGGCCGATGTGGTGGGCCAAGCGCAGCAGCTGGAGCAGGCTGTACTGAAGCTGCACACCAGTTGGCGCCGCCTGGGCGGTTTGCATGAGCGCCTCTGGCTTGAAAGTGGCAGCAGCACTCCTTATCTGCGCAGCCTGTTGCAGGGCCTAGAAACCCTCAGCGGCAGCAATCTGCGCGTGTCGCTCGGGGAGCTCGCTGGCGGCAAGCGCTTGCGGCTTCAGCTGGTGGAAGAGGGGGCAGATCAGCTGGAGGCGCCACCGCTGCAGCAGGCCGCCTGAGGCCTTGCGCCCCGGGGGGCAACCGGTACCGTCCGTGGGTGAAGGAATCCAGTGCATCTCTGCTGCAGTCGCTGCAGCAGCACTTCGGTTACAGCGACTTTCGTCCCGGTCAGCGCGAGGTGGTTGAGGCCCTGCTGGAGGGCCGTGACTGCTTGGCTGTTTTGCCGACGGGGGCAGGAAAGTCGCTTTGTTATCAACTGCCGGCCCTGGTGAGCGGTGGGGTGGTGCTGGTGATTTCTCCACTGGTCGCCTTGATGCAAGACCAGGTGGCTCAGCTGCGCCGCCGCGGCATCGCCGCGGCTTGTTTGCATAACGGGTTGCCGTTGCAGGAGCTGCGCAAGCTGCAGCAGCAGATTCAGCAAGGCACGCTGCGGCTGTTGTATCTCGCCCCTGAGCGCCTGCAGGGTGAGGCCTGCCGTCAGTTGCTGGAGGATCTGCATGATCAACGCCAGCTCGTGGCGTTGGCAGTGGATGAAGCCCACTGCATCAGCAATTGGGGCCACGACTTCCGGCCTGATTACCGCCGCTTGGGCCAACTGCGCCGGCTGTGCCCTGGCGTTCCCCTGGTGGCCCTCAGTGCCACGGCCCCACCGCGGGTGCGGGCCGACATCATTCGCTTGCTCAGCTTGCGGCGACCGTTGATCCAGGTGCGCTCAGCCCAGAGGCCCAACCTGCGCTACCGCATGCTTTGGCGCCCGGAGAATCCCCTGGAGCTGGTGCTGGCGGAAGCCCGCAGCGCCCGCGGTGCCGTGCTGATCTACAGCCGCACTCGCCGAGGTGTGGAGCGTTGGGCGGCCAAGTTGCGTCAGGCCGGATTGCCAGCCTTGGCGTATCACGCCGGCATGGATGCTGAAAGTCGCCTGTTGGCGCTGCAGCAATTTCAAGAGGAGCCCCAGCCGGTGCTGGTGGCCACCGTGGCCTTTGGGATGGGGGTCGACCGCCCGGATGTGGGCTTGGTGCTGCACCTCGAACTGCCGGCCAGCCCGGAGGGCTATTTGCAGGAATCGGGGCGTGCCGGCCGTGATGGCCAGCCCGCTGAGGTGCTGCTGCTGTATTCCGATAGCGACCGCAGCAGCTTGGCGTGGGCTGTGCGCCAGGGCCGCGATGGCGCGGCAGCTCAGCTGCGGCGGATGGAGTCGATTGCGGAAGGTCCTGATTGCCGCCAGCAGGCCTTGCTCTTGGCGGTTGGTGAGATGGCTGAACCTTGCGGTTGTTGCGACCGCTGCGAGGAGCCAGTGTTGATTCAAGACGGCCAACAGTTGGCTCAGCCCCTGCTGCGCGCGCTTCAGCAAGCCGAGGAAGGCCTCGAAGCGGCTGATTTGGCGGCTGATTTGGCTGATCAGGCCCACCCAGTACCGCTGTGGCGCTGGGCCTTGCGGCGCCTGGTAGAGGCGGAACTGGTGAAGGAAGATGCCAGTGGCAAGCGCCACTGGCTCAGCAGTGCTGGCGCGAGTTGGTTGCGCCGGCCGAGGCCGCTGCGCTGGCCTCAGCCTTTGCCGAGCTTGGGATCGGCGCAGGCGGCTTTCACCAAGTCGCGCTCAAAGGCTTCAGCCGGAGCTTCCCAGGTTTTCCAGGTGCCACCGGAGCCAGTGATGTTGAGCTTGCGGGCACCGCAGTTAACAGCCACATAGAGGGGCTGTTTTTGCTTATTCAATGTTGGGGCCACCAGGCTGCCGGCCATGGTGCGCCAGTTGCTCCAATCCACTTGAAGCGGGCCGAAATAACGCCAGTCGGTGGTTGGCGTCTTTTTCGCCAGCACTGCGGTGTCGTCGTCCTCGCTTTCAACAGTCGTCACGACTGCCGTTTCGGTGGTTGTTGGGGCTGTGCTCTCAGGAACCGATTGGGTGGCCAGCGTCGTGGCTGGTGAGTTCACGGCCTTGGTGCCGGCCGGAAGGCGGATGGCGGTGCCGACCTTGATCTTGTTGGGGTTAGCGAAGTTATTGATCTGCAGCAGCGTCTTCACTGGCACGCCATACATGCGCGAGACCGCATAGAGGGTCTGCTTGGGCTGCATCACATGCACCCCTTCCTGCGCCCGCGCAGGAAGAGCCGCCATCACCACCAGCAGGGCAAGCAGGGATTTACGCATGACCAGCGAATAATTCGATGGGCGCACCATAAGCAGCCAAAAGAGCTGCGCCAGTCCCCGTGTGCCCCTCTGTCAGCCGAGTAGTCGCTTAAGAAGTGACAGCCTGTTTCCGTAGGGGGGGTAGCGCCAGGCCAAATCGAGAGCAAAGGGCCGCTGGTAGACCGATTTTTGATTCGACAGGCTGCGGAAGCCAGTCTCTCCGTGACAGCGGCCAATGCCGCTGGGGCCCACGCCGCCAAAGGGCAACCCCGGCACGCCGGCCTGCACGATCACGTCGTTGAAGGCCACGCTGCCGGATTGGCTGCGTTCAATCAGCTTCCGGCGGGCGGTGTTGCTGCGGCTGAACAGATAGGCCGCCAATGGTTTGGGGCGCTCTGCAATGAAGCGCAGGGCTGCTTCGAGATCGCTGACTTCAATTAGCGGCAGCACCGGGGCAAAGATCTCCTCCTGCATCAAGGCGCTATCGGGATCTCCCTCAACCAGCGTTGGGGCGATGTAGCGCTCCTCGCGCACGCGCTCGCCGCCGTGCAACACCGTGGCGTCTTTTAGAAGTGCATCAACCCGGTCGAATTGCCGGGTGCTCACCAGCCGGCCGAAGTCCGGCGATTGGCGTGGATCAGGCCCATAGAACTCAGCGATGGCCTGCTTGAGCGCGGCCTCGAATGGCTGCCGCATGGCCGGGGTCACCAGCACGTAGTCGGGGGCCACGCAGCTTTGGCCGGCATTGAGGAAGCGGCCCCAGGCAATGCGCCGGGCGCTCACCTGTAGATCCGCGTCATCCAGAACGATGCAGGGGCTTTTGCCCCCTAGCTCAAGCGTCACCGGAATCAATTGCTCAGCAGCGGCTTTCATCACCTCGCGGCCGATCGTTGTGCCGCCGGTGAAGACCACGTGATCAAACGGCTGCTTCAGTAGGGCTTGGGCCGTTTCGGCTCCTCCCAGTTCCACCCGCACCACATCAGCCGCGAAATGGCGCGGCACCATCTCGGCCAGAAGCTTGGCCACGGCAGGCGCTTGCTCAGAGGGTTTCAACACAGCCGTGTTGCCGGCGGCCAGGGCTGAGACCAGAGGCCGCAATACCAGCATCAATGGGTAATTCCACGGGCCCAGGATCAACACGGTGCCCAGGGGCTCGTCTTGCACCCAGGTGCGGCCTGGTTGCTGCACCGCTGGCAATGCCACACGCCGCGGGGCCATCCAGCGTTTGAGTTGTTTTTTGGCGAGCTTGAGCTCGCCTTGCACGCCCACGATTTCGAAAAAGGCTTCCACCGCTGGCTTGCCCAGATCAGTGGCTAGGGCTGCTCGAAGGGGTGTTTCCAGCTCCTGCAGCAGCGCTTCGAGGTTGTTGAGTTGCTGTTGGCGCCAGGCCAGCTGGCGGGTGCTCCCATCGCGCACCAGCTGTTGCATTGCCTCCATGGGCCTTCTCCATCTGCGGCCATCGTGACGGGCAGCCGGGACGAGTGTGAGGTGAGGTCTTGGCTTGTCTCCAGTGGTGCCACCTGGAAGATGAAGCCCTTGACGAGAATTGAACTCGTGACCTCTCCCTTACCAAGGGAGTGCTCTACCGCTGAGCTACAAGGGCATGTGGCGGATGGGCCGGGTTGGATTTGAACCAACGTAGGCAGAGCCAGCGGATTTACAGTCCGCCCCCATTAACCACTCGGGCACCGACCCGAACCACACCGGAAGAACTTACCAGCCGGTTAGCGGCTTTTCGGCGGCCCTGGCAGACGCCCTTACGATCGGTGCAACCTTCAAGGCCCCATGCGGATTCTGGTGCTGCACGGCCCCAATCTGAACTTGCTGGGTAGTCGCGAACCCGGGCTCTATGGCCGCGACACCCTTTCGGAGATTGATGCGGAACTTCAGCAGCAGGCGGAACGCCTTGGTGCTGAGCTGGTCTGTTTCCAGAGCAACCACGAGGGGGCTTTGGTGGATCAGATCCAGCAGGCTGCCTCTGAGGTGGACGGGATCTTGATCAACGCTGGTGCTTTCACCCACACCTCCGTGGCCATTCGTGATGCGCTGCTGGCGGTGAAGCTGCCGTTTGTGGAGCTTCATCTCAGCAATGTCCATGCCCGCGAGGAGTTTCGGCACAGCTCCTATTTGGCTGACAAGGCAGTGGGTGTGATCTGCGGCTTTGGTCCGATCAGCTACTACCTCGCCCTTGAAGGGATGGTGGCCCACTTACGCAGTAGCCAGCTGTGACGGCCGCCCCCAGCAAGCCGGTGGCCTCGATTCGTTGGCTCGCGGCCCCCAGCAGCAGCCTTTGGCTGGAGCAGGCGATCAGCCGCCCGGACGAGGTGCTGATCGACCATGCCCATTGCGAGCGCAAAGCCGCTGGGGCTGCCCTGCAGCTGATGTTTCGCTATCCCTCCAGCGAAACCCTGGCCGAGGCGCTCAGCCCCTTGGCCCAAGAGGAGTTGGAGCATTTCGATCAGGTCTTGGCGCTACTGCAGCGCCGCGGCATCGCCTTGCGGCCCTTGCCGGCTCCGGCCTATGGCTCGCGGCTGGCCGGGGAGATTCGCCGCCAGGAGCCGCTGCGCCAACTCGACAGCTTCCTGGTGGCGGGCTTGATTGAGGCCCGCAGCCATGAGCGCATGGCACTGCTGGCCGAGCACAGCCCCGATCCTGAGTTGCGGGCCCTCTATGGCGATTTGCTCGCCAGCGAAGCGCGCCACTTCGGCCTCTATTGGCTGCTGTGCGAGCAGCATTGGCCCCGTGAGGTGATCATTCCCCGTCTTGAGCAGCTGGCAGCGGTGGAAGTGGAGGCCCTCAGCGGTGAGTTGGCGCGCCCGGAGGATGTGCGCATGCACTCGGTGGGCGTTCAGCTCCCAAGGAAAAATCTTGACCCTGTGGCTTTTACGCCCACTTAAGGCCAAGCCCCTGGCGTTTTTTTGTTGTTAATCACCCTGGCCCAGGGTGAAGGGGCTTCTTGTTTCTCCCCATGAAGCGGAGCATCCCTCTGGTGGCTGCCGGGCTGAGCATTGTTGTGGCGCCCTGGCCAGCGCTACGGGCCAACCCCGCTGCGGGCCTTGCGCTTAACGCCGAGGCTTACAGCGCCGTTGTTGGCCAGCCTCCCGCTGCCGGCAGTGCCGAGGAGGCCAAGGATCTGGCCATCCTGCGCTGGAATCAGCGCACCCGATACCCCCAAGCGGTCGAGCATGCCTGGGGGTTCCTCAACCGGGATATCGGTGTGTTTGACACCGCCATCGGCGCGAATCTGGCCAAGGCGGCTCCAACCCTGGCCAACGGCCTGCGGTTTTTTCTCAAGGAAGTGGACCGGGTCAAAAATGTGCTCAAGGAGCGCTACCGACGGCCCCGACCGTTTCTGACCCACAAGGACCTCAAGCCTTGTCTCCCCCTGGAGTCCAGCTTTTCCTTCCCCAGTGGGCATTCCACCTGGTATGCCGCCGCCGGTCTGCTCCTGGCTGATCTGCTGCCCCAGCGCCGTCAACGCCTGCTTTCGATGGGTCAGCAGGGCGGCTATGCCCGCGCTTACTGCCAGGTGCACTACCCCAGCGATGTGCTCGCCAGCGAGCGTCTGGCCCGTGCCATGAGCAAGGACATCATTGCCTCGGCCCAGTGGCAGGCGTTTCGCCGCCAGGTGGCAGTGGAGCTGCCGGCGTTGCTGCAGCCGCCCCCAGGCGGGCTGCCGCTCTTGAGTCATTGAGCGGCGTCAGCTCCCCAGCAACGGGTAGCGCTTGGCGATCGGATCACCGGTGAATTGGGCGACCCAGCCGTCTTGATTGTTGAAAAACCGGATGGCGCTGAAACAAGGGCGCTCGCCCATGTCAAACCAATGGCGGGTGCCAGCCGGCACACTCAGCCAGTCGTTGCGTTCACACAACACCTGCAGCACCTCATCACCGATGTGGAGGCAAAACAGACCGCGGCCATCGACAAAAAAGCGCACCTCGTCTTCGCTGTGGGTGTGCTCAGAGAGGAATTTCTGGCGCAACTCAGCGCGTTGGGGGTGATCGGCCCCCAGGCTGATGGCATCCACGGTTTGGTAGCCGCCAGCGGCTTGCACTTCGGCAATCTCAGCGCTGTAGGCCGCCAGGATCTCCTCCTGGCTACTGGCTGCATCCAGTTCGCCATGGGTGGGCCATTGCTGGAAGCGGATGCCGCGCTGGCTGAGCTCTGCGGCCACGATGGCCGCATCGGTGGTATGCAGCGATGGCAGCGGAGGATCGTTGCCTTCGCTCACAGCGTTGTAGATCGTTAATTGGCTCATGAATCAGCCTTGAGCCGGTACGTCAACCTAAGCCGCGAGCCAGGAGTGAATCGCTGACCTCAGCACATCGTTCAGGACTCACTGTGGTGGGGGTGGGCCCGGGAGATCCCGAGTTGATCACCGTGGCGGCTCAGCGCGCCATTGCTGCGGCCACGGTGGTGGCCTATCCGGTGGCCGCACTCGAACGGCCTGGGATGGCGGCGCAGATTGCCCAGCCTTGGCTTGTGCCAACACAACGGCGGCTGCCGCTGCTGTTCCCGATGGTTCAAGAGGCCGAACCACGTCAGCAGGCTTGGCAGCAAGCCGCTAGCGCTGTGGCCGCGGAAGTGGCCGCTGGTGAGCAGGTGGTGTTTCTCTGCGAGGGGGATTGCTCCCTGTTCGCCAGCTCCAGCTATCTGCTGCTGGCTCTCAAAAAGGAGGCTCCGGAGCTGTCAGCTCGGGTGATTCCTGGCATCACGGCTGCCTCGGCCACTGCCGCAGCGGCTTGTTGGCCGTTGGCTATGCAAGATGAGCAGCTCCAGGTGGTGCCGCTGCCTGATCAGCCCGATCAGGCCCGCCAGCTGCTGATCGCAGCGCGCGACCAAGGCCAGCCGCTCGTGCTGCTCAAGGTGGGGCGCCGCTGGCGGTGGCTGAGGCCGCTGCTCGATGAGTTGGAGCTCCTCGAGAGCGCCCTCTATGGGGAGCGGGTCGGCTGGCCGGAGCAATTGGTTTTGCCGGCCGCGGCGGTGCCGGCCGAGGAGCGCCCTTACTTTTCTCTTGTGCTTCTCAGGCCGGCGTGGCCGGCGGTGCTGCCATGGGCCTGATCGATTTGCAGCTGGCCGAAGCCACACCCGTCAATGGGCTCTGGAGTGAGCTGGTCGAGCGGCTGGGCGCCGAGCGGGCCCAGCTGGCGTGCCGCCAAGCCTTGGACTTGCAATCCATGCGGGGTGAGGCCGTCAGCTTGCCGGTGCTGCTCGTGGAAACCTGCGGTGTTGGCCTGATTGAACGGCAGCAACTGCGCCGCGAGACAGGACTTCCGGTGCCTGAGGGCGAGGGGATGGTGCTGCTGTTCAGCCGGCCGCGGCTGCAGTTCCAATTGATGCAGCTGCAGCGTTAAGCAGCTCCACGGCCGCATCCGGTGTGGGCGCCCGCATGAGCTGATGGCGCAGCTGCGGGGCGCCAGGGAAGCCGGTGCAGGTCCAGCCCATGTGTTTGCGGGCAATCAACAGGCCGTGATCACCGCGTTCGCTCACTAAGGCCAGCAGTTGTTCTTTGGCGAGCTGCAGCCGTCCGCTGGCATCGGGCGCCAGTGGCATCGGTAAACCCCTGAGGGCGGCATCGATCTGCCCCACCAGCCAAGGAGCGCCCATGCTGCCCCGGCCCACCATCACGCCATCGGCTCCGGTGATGGCCAGGCAGCGCTTGGCATCGTCTGGGGTGTTGATGTCGCCATTGGCAATCACCGGAATCGTTAGCGCTGCCTTGACCTGGGCAATCGCCTGCCAGTCGGCATGGCCTTTAAAACCCTGCTCGCGGGTGCGGCCATGCAGGGTGAGTAGCTGAGCTCCAGCGTTTTGCAGTTGCTGGCACCAGGTCACTGGGTCGGCATCGCTGCCGCACCAGCCCAGCCGTGTTTTGACGGTGACGGGTACCTGCACCGCTTGGCTGACGGCCTCCACGATGCGAGCAGCCAGATCGGGTTCACGAATCAGGCCGCTGCCACCGCCTTTTTTGGCGATTTTTTTGACCGGGCAGCCCATGTTGATGTCGATCAAAAAAGCCCCAGCTCCCTCGGCGCGCTTGGCGGCTTCGGCCATGGCCTGCGGCCGGTAATCAAACAACTGCACCGCGATGGGCCCCTCTTCGGTGGCCAATTCCTCCACCTTTCCCCTGCCATGGCCCAGCTCCAGGCTGGTGGCGTTCACCATCTCGGTGAACAGCAGGGCATCCGGGCACCAGCGCCGCACCAGCCGGCGAAACACCTTGTCGGAGACGCCAGCCAGCGGTGACTGCAACACGCGGCTGTGCAGCGTGCGCGTGACGCCATGGCCGCCAAGTGTCAGTGAACCCGTGGGCATCCATTGATTCTGTTCCTTAAACAGCACCCCTCAACCTGGGCAGGGGCTGCAGCAACCTGGATGGCGATGCGCGTGCTGGTGCTGGCCGCTGCCTTCGTGCTGGCGGTGGCTCCTGCGCTGGGGCAGCCAGCGGAGGTGATCTTGTTGCGCCACGGTGACAAGGATCGCCAGCGCGGTGACTACAACCTCTCGCCGCGGGGGTTTCGCCGAGCGATCAACTTGGGGCGGCTGTTGCCGGCCTGCTTTGGACCGATCCAGCGCATCGGCTCCTACC
This sequence comes from Synechococcus sp. Minos11, assembly GCF_014279855.1. NCBI lineage: Bacteria > Bacillati > Cyanobacteriota > Cyanophyceae > Synechococcales > Synechococcaceae > Synechococcus > Synechococcus sp. Minos11. The sequence goes on from NZ_CP047953.1 coordinate 449,201, forward strand.
GGCTGGCCGTTGCGAGCGAAAAAAATGCCCGCAGCTACCAAACCGCTGTGCCGCTTGCGGTGGCAACGGGACTCAACATCAAGATGTTCACCGATTCCGCGGATGGCACGCCCTATGACGGCGCTGAGCTTTTGCAGGCCGGCTGGGCTCAGGGCAAAACGGTGGTGTTGTTTTGGGAGCATCGACGCATGCCAGCGTTGGCGATGGCCCTCGGCTGGGATGGCATGGGTGCCATTGGCAAAGATGACTTCGATGGCCTGTATCGCTTGCGCTACACGCCGGGCAAATTTTTGCCTGATGTGAGCGTGTCGCGTGAAAGCGAGCTGTTTCAACAGGCTTGCTTTGTGAATGCCACCTCGCCATTGCCGGCGGTGCCGTTGCCCTGAACGGGGGTCAAGCTGATCGTTGCGATGCCAATGAAGGACGTGAGCGATCTTTGGCCCATCAGCCGCGCTCTGTTGATGCAGATCCTGGAGGATCGCTGTAGTGATCAATTCGTTTGCGAGCGGATCTGGGAGCGCCTGGGGTATGTGCCCAGTTCGCAGGACTGGACGGCTGGGGACAACACCCCAGCGGAGTGGGCCGACGCCTTCCCGCAAGCTCCCCAGGTGATTGCGGAGCGCCCGCCATCGGTGCGCCTCACCCGCTCCATCGCCAAGGAGCACAAGCAACTGCTGAAGCAGCAGCTGCAGTTCGCCGGCTACCGCATTGGTGAGCTCTACCCGCGCCGCACGCGCCGTGCCACGGCAGTGAATTGGCTGTTGGCCTGGCTGGCTGAGCGCGCTGAGCCGCTAGAGGAACAGGGCCCCCTGGCGCCGGAGTTGCCGGTTCCAGAGGACCCTGTGACCGGTCATCCCGGCGATCGCGCTGTGGCCTGATTCGCCGCGGCGCTCAGGTCTGAATCGTGATGGGGGTGCCGGTTTTGGTGCGGTGGAACAGCCACTTGGCCTGAACCGTTGGCATGCGCACGCAACCGTGGCTGCGGGGAACGCCATAGGGCTGACCTGCGGCTTCCTGCCAAGGGGCGCCATGCATGCAGATCATGCCGCCGGGAACGCACATGGCCCAGGGCACACCAGGGGCCACATAGCCGCGTCCGCGCATGGTCACGGAGCGATGCTTGGACTGCACCTTGCTGCTGAAGGTGGGGGTCGGAGTCGATGCCTTGCCAGAGCTCACCGGAATGGTGCGCACCAGCTGTGGACCGTTGTAGGCGTACAGCTTCTGGTCGGAAAGGTCGACCACGATGCTGGTGATGATGAGATCGATCATCGGTGAGCGACGGGGTGGAACGCCCATCACCTAGCGAGAGAAAAAGGTTCTTTTCTCTGAACGGACGTAATCTCTTCGCCTTGATTAAGGCTCACCAGAGGAAAATAAGACGCTTTGATTATTGTTTTGTGAGCGAAAAATAGCTCCAGTGGCTGAGCCCGCTCAGGGCCGGCCTGTAGGGTTTTAACAACGTAAAAACGAGAGGAACGCAGCCGTGGCCCTGCCGGTGGTGGCCATCATCGGACGGCCCAACGTGGGCAAGTCCACTTTGGTGAATCGTCTGTGCCGCAGTCGCGACGCGATCGTCCATGACGAGCCGGGTGTAACCCGCGATCGCACCTACCAAGAGGGTTTCTGGGGTGGCCGCACCTTTCGGGTGGTGGACACCGGTGGCTTGGTCTTCGACGACGACAGCGAGTTTCTGCCGGAGATCCGCGAGCAGGCCAGCTTGGCGATGGCCGAAGCCTGCGTGGCCCTCGTGATCGTTGATGGCCAGCAAGGGCTCACGGCCGCCGATGAAGCCATTGCCGCTTGGTTGCGCCAGCAGAAGTGTCCGGTGTTGTTGGGCGTCAATAAATGCGAGTCCCCTGAGCAGGGCTTGGCCATGGCGGCTGAGTTCTGGGCGCTCGGTTTGGGCGAGCCCAAGCCCATCTCCGCGATCCATGGCGCCGGCACCGGGGACTTGCTCGATCAGGTGCTCGACTTTTTGCCTCCGCAAGATGAAGAGGAGGCCCCTGAGCCCATTCAGATGGCCATCGTTGGGCGTCCCAACGTTGGTAAAAGCAGCCTGCTCAACACCGTCTGTGGTGAGAACAGGGCCATCGTCAGCCCCATTCGCGGCACCACCCGCGACACGATTGACACCAGCATCGAGCGGGAGGGCCAGAGCTGGAAGCTTCTCGATACCGCCGGCATTCGCCGTCGCCGCAGCGTCAACTACGGCCCGGAGTTTTTTGGCATCAACCGCAGCTTCAAAGCCATCGAGCGCAGCGATGTTTGTGTGCTGGTGATTGACGCCGAAGAGGGTGTCACCGAGCAGGACCAGCGCCTGGCAGGCCGCATTGAAGAGGAGGGCCGGGCCTGCCTGGTGGTGGTCAACAAGTGGGACTTGGTGGAGAAGGACAGCCACACCATGCCGGCGATGGAGAAGGAGCTGCGCAGCAAGCTCTATTTCCTTGAGTGGGCTCCGATGCTCTTCATCTCAGCGCTCACGGGCCAGCGGGTGGAGCGCATCTTCCCCTTGGCCGTGCTGGCGGTGGAACAGCACCGCCGCCGCGTCACCACGGCAGTGGTCAATGAGGTGCTGCAGGAGGCCTTGAGTTGGCGTAGCCCTCCCACCACTCGGGGCGGCCGGCAAGGGCGGCTGTATTACGGCACCCAGGTGGCGGTGCGACCACCCAGCTTCACGTTGTTCGTCAACGAGCCCAAACTGTTCGGCGACACCTACCGCCGTTACGTGGAGCGCCAGATCCGCCAGGGCCTTGGTTTTGAGGGTTCGCCCGTGCGCCTGTTTTGGCGTGGCAAGCAACAACGGGATGCTGAACGGGATCAGGCCCGTGCTGCCAGCCGCTAATGGATTGGCTGCGGCAGCTCCCTTTGGGCCAGTACGTGGCTGGTCGCCGCGGTTGGCTGCGGCGTCTTGATCCCAGGCTCAAATACGCCTGGAGCTTGGCCTTTTTGATTACCCCCATTCTGGCCTCACCTTGGTGGCGGCTGGCCTTGGTGGGTCTCCTGCTGCTGATCACTTTGGCCAGTGGCTTGCCCTGGCGTTTGTGGCGCCGCAGCGTGCCATTGCTGCTGGCGTTGAGCTTGGCGGTGGGGCTGTTGGCTGCTGTGTTGCCCTCCCCCCGCGAGCAGCCGCAGCCGGTGCAGCGTCCGCCCCAGGAGCTGCAACTCAGCCAGCCCCTGCCGGCCCCGCCGGCGTGGGAGCTGTGGCAAGCAGGCCCCCTGCGCATCACGCGCCGCTCAGCGGAACTCGGCGTCAACAGCGCCACCTTGCTCTTCACGGTGATGCAGAGCGCCAATCTGCTGCTGGTGAGCACGCCTCCAGAAGCCTTGGCCTGGGGGCTCACAGCTCTCTTGGCCCCCTTGGCTTGGTTGGGGGTTCCGGTGGAGCGCCTGGGTTTTCAGCTGCTCTTGGCCTTGCGGTTTTTGCCCTTGGTGCAGGAGGAATTGCAAAACCTGCTGCGGGCGGTGGCGACCCGCGCCTTGAATCTCAAGCAATTGGGCTGGCGCGGGGCCACCAACCTGGTGCTGGCGGTGGGTGAGCGTTTGCTGGCCAATGTGCTGCTGCGCGCTGAGCAAGGCGCCGAGGCGTTGCAGGCCCGCGGGGGCCAGTGGAGAGCCCCGTCCCAGCTGCGATTGCCGCCGCCGGCAGCCGCTGGGCTCAACGCTTTGGCCTTAGCGGGTTTGTTGCTGTTGCTGGCAATGCGCTGGCGCTACGGCAGGATTTAAAGGTTCTGGCCGTAGGCATGAGCGTCGAACGTTATCTCAATCACCCCACCTTCGGGATGCTCTACCGCGTCTGCCCGGTGGCAACTGGTGAGGAGATCTACGCCACGCTCTATGCCCAGCGGATGTTCTTTCGCGTCACATCCCAGCCCCAGGGAACCAGCTTTGAAGCGATGCCGTTTTCCGATGCGCGTCATCACGCTGAGCAAAACCTGCTGCGCTTGAGGCGCAATCAGTCGCCGGAGTTGCCGCTCTGGAAAAAGCTGTTTGATCAGACCTTCATCTGAGTCGTGGGCAGCCTGGCGCAGCGGTATGAAGCGATCCTGCAGGAGTTGCCCCCCGGGGTGAAGCTGCTGGCGGTGAGCAAGGGGCGCTCCTCCGCTGAGATTCGCGCTCTCTATGGGTTAGGGCAGCGCAGCTTCGGGGAAAGCCGGGTGCAGGAAGCGGCGTTGAAGCAGCAAGAGCTCGCTGATCTCGCCGATATCGACTGGCAGTTCATCGGCCGCCTGCAGGCCAACAAAGTGCGCCCTGTGCTCAAGGCCTTCAGCACGATTCATGCCGTCGACAGCTTCAACTTGGCTGCGCGCGTCAGCCGCATCGCTGGAGAGCTTGCGCTCTGTCCGCAGCTCTATCTGCAGTTGAAGTTGCGGCCGGATGCCAACAAAGCGGGGTTGAGTTGGGCTGAGGCCCAATCCCTATGGCCGCAGTTGCAAAACCTGCCCCATGTGCATTGGCAGGGGGTGATGGTGATCCCGCCGCGCGAGCTGGCTGAGCAGGACTTAGGTGCCTTGTTTGCCGAAGCGGTGGGTCATGCAGATGCTCTCGGTTTGGCCGGTCGCTCGATGGGAATGAGCGGGGACTGGCCATTGGCAGCGCAGCAGGGCAGCACGGTTGTGCGAGTGGGCAGTGCGCTGTTTGGTTCGGATTAAGCGGTGACCAGTTGCAACTGACTGGCGCAGACGCTATTCAAGGACATCACCACAAAGGGGCTCACGGCGGTGTCCATTTTTTCTCGTCTCAAGAAGGTTGTCGCTGGTGACGACTACCTCGATGACGACTACGGCACTGAGCTGGAGTATGAGGACGGCCTAGAGCCCTCCGATTCCACGCTTGATCGCGGCGGCGCAATCGCCCCCATCGGCAGCTTCGACGATGGTGATCCCTTCGCGAGCTCCAACGTCATCGGCATGCCCGGCATCACCTCCGCTGCTGCGGAAGTTTTGGTGATGGAACCGCGCAGCTTTGATGAGATGCCCAAAACCATCCAGGCCCTGCGCGAGCGCAAGACCATCATCTTGAATCTGACGATGATGGAGCCCGACCAGGCTCAGCGCGCTGTGGACTTTGTTGCTGGTGGCACCTACGCCATCGATGGCCACCAAGAGCGTGTGGGCGAAAGCATCTTCCTGTTCGCCCCCAGCTGTGTGACGGTCACCACCGCTAGCAGTGAAGAATCCGCTGCCCCCAGCGTGATGGCACGCGAAGAAGAAGCAACAGCACCGGCGGCTCCGAGCCCTGCTTGGGGCACGCAGGATGCCATCAACGGCTGATTCGCAATTGAGCTTTGGTGTGATTGGCCTGGGCCGCATGGCCCAGGCGCTTGTGACTCCTTGGCTTGAGGCTGGCTTGCTGCAACGCGAGCAGCTGCAACTCTCGGTGGCCTCTGAGTCCTCGGCGCAAGCGTTGCGTCAGCGCTTTGATTGTCCGGTCCACACCGACCCAAGCGCTTGTTTGGCTGTTTCGGAGTTGTTGTTGGCCCTCAAGCCGCAGCAGCTCGATGGCTTAGTAGAGCAATTGGGAGGCCGATCGGCGATTGCCGCTGCTGCAGCGAGCCGAGCCGAGCCTCCGCTGCTCATCTCTGTGTTGGCTGGAGTGAGCTCAGAGCGCTTGCAGGATTGCTTTCCGGGTTGGCGGGTGGTGCGCACCGTGCCCAACACGCCTGCGTTGGTGAGGCAGGGTCTGGTGGGGTTGGCGTTTGCTGATGGGGTGAGCGCTGAGCAGCAGCAGCGCGTGCAGACCTTGTTTGCCGCGGTGGGGGAGGTGCTCGAACTGCCCGAGAGTCAGCTGCCTGCATTTCTGGCCTTGACCTCATCAGGTCCGGCTTTTGTGGCGTTGGTGGCCGAAGCACTCGCCGATGGAGCCGTTGCCGCCGGATTGCCTCGCGCCCGTGCCCATCACCTGGCCCATCGCACACTCGCGGGAACGGCTGCCTTGTTGTTTGAGCAGGACCTGCACCCCGGAGAACTCAAAGACATGGTCAGCAGTCCGGCGGGCGCCACGATCGCCGGTATCCGCGTGCTGGAGCAATCGCAGTTGCGTTCGGCGTTGATGGAGGCGGTGGTGCGTGCGGCTGACCGCAGCCGCGAACTCGGTTAGTCCTTTTGCCCCAGCCGCGGCTCTTCGCCTTTGAGGAGCCTGCTCAGGTTGCTGCGGTGCCGCCAAATCACCATCACCGCGGCCACAACACCCAGGCCGAGGTAGGCCCCTGGTGCTCCAGCACCAGCCATCAAGAGCGGCAAGGCGGCCGCTGCCAGCACGCTGCTGATCGAGACGATGCGGCTCAGCGCCAGGCTGGTGAGGAAGACGCCTAGGCAGGCCAAGCCGACGGCAGGCACCAGGCCCAGCAGCATGCCAAAGCCCGTGGCGACGGCCTTGCCGCCTTTGCCTCCCAGCCAGATCGGCCAGATGTGGCCCGCCAGTGCCGCCAGCCCGGCGGCCACCAACCAGCTGTAGGCACCGGCCCCTAGCAGGGCTCTGGCCAGGATCACCGCGGCGCTGCCTTTGAACACATCCACGAGAAACACCACCAGGGCAGGCCCTTTGCCCACCTGCCTGAGCACATTGGTGGCGCCGGTGGATCCTGATCCCAGTTGGCGGATGTCGACGCCAGCGCACCATCGTCCGGCGAGATAGCCGCTGGGGAAACTGCCGAGCAGATAGCCCAACGGCACCACCAGAATTGCCAATGGGTTCAAAGCAGCTCCTCCTCGTAGGCCAACTCTTGAGGATCAGCGGCGAACACCAGCCACAGCGGGAATTGCAGGATCGCTGTTTCAACAGCGCGCTCGGCTGCATCCACCACGATGAACGGCAGCTCCCCTTGTTCTTCCAGCCGGTCAGCCCGCTCGATCAGGGCATCGGGGCGCTCGAACAGCACCACCCCGCTGTTGGGTCCAAAGTCTTCGCGGCTGAGGCCAAGCCCGTCTTGCAGGCCGCGGCGCCAGTCGCCAAGGCGCTCGGGTGCGCCAGCCAACACCAGGGTTTGAAACCGCTCGCCGTAGAGATCACCCAGCAGGCTCACTGCAGCAGCGGTGACCAGCACATTGCGGCTGCGGCTACCACCGCTGGGTTGGGCGCCACGGCCTCCTTGGGAGAGGAACCAGTCGCTGAGCAAGTCGTAGCCGCTCTGATCGAGGCTGCGGCGCAATTGCCAGGCATCGGCATGGAAATCAGGGTTGTCGCGAAAGGCCGCGAGACGTTCGGTGATCAATGTGGTTTCACCGGCAAACAGGCCGCTGGCACTGACCGGCGCGGGGGCTGGCTCCTCTTCGCTGGCTTTGGCAGCCTCCTGTTGCTGCTGTTGGTCCAACGGTGAGGGCTGCACCGCCAGGGTTTCCGGCACCAGTTCCAGTTGCTCCACGCTGCGGGCCAGATCCACCAGGGCCCCCTGCAGGTAGTCCTGAAAGCCCTTGACGCGGCGACTGAGGCCATCGGCTTGGCCGGTGAAGTGGCTGCTGATCTCCGCCTGGAGTTGATCGCGGCGTTGCTCCAGCTCTTTGATTTCCCCTTCCAGGGACTGGCGTTGCTGCTGCAGTTCTTGCAGGGCCAGTTGCTGCCAGCTCGGTTCCGGCGCTGGGGTGCTTTCCACTGCGCGATGTGTTCCTCACTGCAGTGTGACAGCGGCGCTGATGGGCACCGAGAACACGAAGAGATTGTGGGGCTCTGCCAAAGCAGGGCTGAGCCCCTCTATGACCTATTTCCGTCGCCGTGAGCTCATGCCTCAGGGGATCTCCCCCTCGATGCAGCGCCTAGTTAGGCGCAAGCTCAGTCGTGTGCTTGGCGGTCAGGCCCAGGTGATCAGCCTCAAGGAGATCAAACGCAAAGGCGAGTGGCAGGGCTATTGCGAGGTGGAAGGGCGTTTGGCCCAGTTCCGCTTCATTCGTGGGGGGCGTCAGCTGGTGGTGCAGCCTCTTTTGAACGTGTTCCGCTGGGACCGATCCGCGTCGTGAGCTGTTCGTTCAAGGCGTTGGCGTCAAACAGCATCGGCAGGAAGTGGATGCTCTTCACTTCACGGAAATAGAAGAGCACCGGCACCATTGGCCAAAACACTTGCCAGCCCATCCAGTCGCTGTATGGGAAGCGGCGAATCTCCGTGCCGCTGCGGGTGACCACCAGCGCTTCGGCCTCAAAGCGCAGCCTGAGCAGCGCGGTTTGCAGCATCAAAAAACAGCCAAACAGCACCACCACGGCTGCGGCAATCCAGCTGAGCAGGCCGCAGGCCAGACCCAATCCGACTACACCCAAGGGCACCCAGAAGCGGGGTTGGAGTTCCGTATCAGCCATAGAGCACCTGGGTGAGGATCACATCGGTGATGGCGATGGTCAGCAAAATCATCACCACAGCACCGGTGGTGCTGGTGCCCACTTCCTTGGGGCCGCCTCGGGTGGTGAGTCCCCAGCCGCAGGCAATGATCGCGATCTCCAGGCCAAACACGGTGGCCTTAAGCAGCATCGATGGCACATCACTGGGTTGCATCCAGGTGCGCATTGAGCTCCAGAACACCGGTGGCGGAATTCTGTAGAGCATCGAGCTGCTGAGCATGCCCGACCACATGCCAATGCCGAAAAACAGCAGGCATTGCACGGGCGACATCACCAGCATGGCGATCACCCTTGGCACCACCAGGTATTCCACCGGGTCGGTGCGCAGCATGGTGATGGCATCAATCTGCTCGGTGACCTTCATGGTCCCGAGTGAAGCGGCATAGGCGGTGGCCACCTTGCCGGTCAGCAACATGGCGGTGAGCAGTGGGGCGATTTCCCGGGCCAAGCCCAAGGCCAAGATGCCGCCCACCGTTGAGCCAGCTCCCTGCTTGGTGAGTTCAGCGGCCACTTGGATGTTGAACACCGTGCCGGCGGCCATGCCGATGATCAGCACCACCAAAAAGCTGGAGGGCCCCGCTTCCATCAGGTTTTCGCTGAGCTCGCCAATCGGAACGCGACCGCGAGCGGCGGCCGCTAACGCCTGGCCGCCAATCAGGCAGCTGCTGCCGAGGCGGCGAAGCCAGCGAGGGGTGCGAAGTGCCATCGCGGCTCAGTGTGTCACTTCTGAGCGCGTTGGCACGCTGCTTGGCCAATCCCGCATCACCACCAGGCCCAACACCACCAACACCGCGGGGATCAGGCCCATGCAAACGCGAATGGTGATCAGCGCTGAGGTGGGCTGCGCGATGTAGCTCAAGGCTCCGCTGCAGCTGCTGGCGGAGATGTAGCCCGATAGCGATAGCAGCACGCCAAACAGCTGCATCGAGAAGCCAATGACCAACTTCTGGCTGAAGACCATCCAAGCGGTGTAAAGCCCAGCTGGCTTGCTGGGATCAGCGTCGATGGCATCGGGTAGCAACGACCAGGGGATCAAATAGGCGGTGGAGGCCCCGAGGCCCACCAACACGATCAACCCCACCAGCGGTGCCATGTCTAGGCCGCTGGCGTCATCCCCTAAGGGCGGCAGCAGCATGGAAAGGATGCAGGCCACGATCCATAGGGCCGCGCCCCAGCGCAACGTGATCACCCGGCCGAGCCGATTGGCCAGCAGGCTCCAGAGCTGCAGCCCCACCAGGGCGCTGAGCTGAAACGGCAGCAGGATCCAGGTGGAGAGCTCAGGCGGAACCCGCATCACCTGCACCAGGTAGATGAGGGCCACCACCTGCATGAGCTGCAGCCCAAACCAGAGCAGCAGATAGAGCCCCAGCACCCGCAGGAAGCGCCCATTGCCGCGAATGCGCTGGAGTTGCAGGCGTAAGGGCTCGCTTTGGCCGCTGGGTCGTTGAGCTTTCTTGGCAAAGGGCGCTAAGCCCCAACAGCAGAGCAGGGTGGACACAGCGGCGATGCTGCCGGTGATGCGCCCCATCAGCAGGTAGCCAGCTGCTCCTTGGTTGAGCACCAGCGACGCCACGATTAAGCCACTCAATCCAGACAGGATGGACCCGGTAAAGCGGGCGGCATTGAGGCGAGTACGGATCCGCTTCTCGGTGGTGAGCTCGGTGGATAGCGCCGCGTAGGGCAGGTTGACGCTGGTGTAGGCGGTCATCAGCAGGATCGCCATCACCACGTAGTAGATGGTGCGTTGGGCCACGCCGCCGGGTGGCACCCACCAGAGGGCAGCCAGGCTCAGCCCAAGCGGCACAGCAGCGCCGAGCATCCAGGGGAGCCTCGGCCCCCATCGTGTTTTGGTGTGGTCGCTGAGCCAGCCAATCAGGGGGTCATTGATGGCATCCCAGACTTTGATCACCATCAACAGCGAGCCAGCGATGAACGCCGGCAGCCCCGCGGCACAGGTGAAGAAAGCAAAGAGGTAAAAACCCAGCGTTGTGGCCGCCAGGCCAGTGCCGGCATCGCCGAGGCCGTAGCCAATCATCAAGCGCCGCCGGGAGCCAGCCAGGGGGGCAGCAGAGGCGGTCACAAGAGAAAAGTGGGCAAGTCGACCGCCATAATGCAAAACAGCTCAGCCCAAGCGCCAGCCCTTTATGGGTTGATACGTTTGTACTGCTGCGGGCGTAGTTTAGTGGTAAAACCTCAGCCTTCCAAGCTGATGATGCGGGTTCGATTCCCGCCGCCCGCTTCCTCGTCTTAGAGCTTCAGCTCAATGTCGCTGGCCACCAGCAGCATCAAGCTGCGGCTCTCCAGGGGCGCCGATGGTGGTCGCCAGCCCGGGGGCTGCGCCGGCAGGTCTTCATCGGCCGGCAGTCCGGTGTCGATAACCCGCTGCCAACCGCTTGCCGTTGGCGGCAGGTCGAAATGCATGGCCTTGTAGTAGGCATTCATGCCGCACCACAGCCGTGGACCTTGCGTTGGGCTGTTGATGCTCCAGGCCAAGCAGTGGGACCAGCTCGCCCAATCGGGCTTGTCAATGTCCACCCCGTGCCATTGATGGCTGAGGTTGGTGGGCCTTTCGGGGTCGAGCCAAGGCAGCAGTTGCTGGCGCAAGCGCAGCAGCCGTTGCACAAACAGCTTCAGCGCTAAGCCGTCATCGTCGGGCTGCCAATGCATCCAGCCCAGGGGGTTGTTCTGGCACCAGCAGTTGTTGTTGCCTCCCTGGCTGCGGTGCACTTCATCACCCATCAGCAACATCGGCGTTCCAGCTGAGAGCAGCAGGGTGCAGAGCATGTTGCGCATCTGCCGTTGCCTCAAGGTGTTGATAGCCGGGTCGGTGCTGGGGCCTTCCACGCCGTGGTTCCAGCTGTTGTTGTGGGAGTCGCCGTCGCGGTTGTCTTCGCCATTGGCGAGGTTGTGCTTGCCGTTGTAGCTGACCAGATCGTTGAGGGTGAAGCCGTCATGGGCGGTGACGAAGTGAATGCTCTTGCCTGCTGCTGCCGGCTCGCCGCCATAGAGATCCGGGCTGGCGATTAGCCGCTGGGCCATGGCCCAGGAGGTGTTGTCATCGCCTTTCCAAAACCGCCGGAGGTCGTCGCGGAAGCGACCGTTCCACGTGCCCACGCGCTGGGCGGGGAAGTCCGCCAGCCGGTAGAGGCCGCCGCAGTCCCAGGGCTCTCCCACCAGCTTGATGTCGGCCAGTTCTGGATCGCTTTCCATCGCCTCAAACAGGGGGGGCTGATCCAGTGGTGTGAGACCCGCTCCGCGTGTGAGGGCAGCCCCCAGATCAAAGCGGAAGCCATCGATGCCCAGCTCCAGGGCCCAGCAGCGCATCGATTCGATAATCAGCTGCACCGCCAATGGATGGTTGGCGGCAATGCTGTTGCCGCAGCCAGAGACGTCTTGATAGATGCCGTCGGCGCTTTGGTGGTAGTAGAGGCGATCGGCAAAGCCCCGCCAGCTCAGGCAGGGCCCCTGGCTACTGCCTTCGGTGGTGTGGTTGTACACCACATCAACGAACACCTCGAGGCCGTGGTCGTGGCAGGCGGCAACGAGCTGACGCAGCTGCTGCCGGCCGGCGAGTGGCTCATCCCCGCAGACGTAGCCGTGGTGCGGTGCAAACCAACTCAGGGGGCTGTAGCCCCAATAGTTTTGGCGGCCATCGGGGGCATCAGCGGGATCAAAGGCCATCGATGGCAACAGCTCAATGGCGGTGATGCCCAAGCTCTGCAAATAGGGCAGCGCATCGATCAGCCCCAAGAAGGTGCCCCGGTGCTCAGGGCTGGCGGGGCTGCTCAGGTCGCGGCTAAAGCCGCCGGGATGCAGCTCGTAGATCACCGTTTCACGCCAGTCGTGCCGCGGGCGCGGGTGGCTGTTGAAATCAAAGTGATCGCGTTCCGTGACCACCGCTTTGAGGCAATGGGCGCTGTTGTCGTGATCGCCGGTGGCTAAGCCCCGGTCGTAGACATCCCAGCCGCTGATGGCGCGGGCGCAGGGATCCAGCAGCACTTTGGTGGGGTGGAAGCCACGCCCTGCTGCGCTCACCGGGCCGTGCACCCGGTAGCCGTAGCAGCAGCCAATGCCAACGCCCTGAACCTCAACGTGCCAGTAGTCACCGCTGCGGTGACGCGGAGTGAGCTCAATGATTTGATTGGGCTCGTTGGCACTGCCGCTTGCAAACAGCAGCAGCTCCACCTTGGTGGCCTCAGGCGCTGCCACCGAAAAGTTCACGCCACCGCCTACCAGTGAGCTGCCCAGGGGCCATGGCTTGCCGATGCTCACCGCCATGGCTGGGCTGTTCCTGTGCGCGTGCCTATTCAGAGGATGGCGTGAAATGGATGGGATGGGTATCGCAGCGCTGGGTTCTGGTCTGTGGGCATTTCCCCCCAGTCGCGACAGCGACGGCGGTACGGCCTGGCTGTTGCACAGCCAAAGTGGCGCTTCGGTGCTCGTGGATGTGCCGCTGCTCAGTGATGAGCATCTGAGCTGGCTGCAGCAACAGCCCCGCGGCTGGATCGTGCTCACCCATCGCCAAGGCCATGGCCGCTGCCGGCGTTTACAGGAACAGCTGGGGTGGCCTGTGCTGGTGCAAGAGCAGGAGGCTTATCTGTTGCCCACGCTGCAGCAGCGCCACAGCTTTGGGGAGCAGCGGGAGCTTGAGCCGGGCTTGCAGCTGCTCTGGACGCCGGGGCCAACCCCTGGATCCTGCTGTTTGCATTGGTCCCAAGGGAGGCGGGATGTGTTGTTCTGCGGACGTTTGCTGTGGCCGCGTGGCCTCGAGGATGTCGAAATGCGAATTGGCGACAGCACCTTTCATTCCACCCGCCAGCAGCGCAGTGTGGGGCGGCTGAGGACCTGGCTGGATGCGGGGCAACCTGCCCAGATCGCTTGCGCCGCAGGGCTTGGCGTGTTGCGCGGCGCCAAGCTTGTTGAGCGCGGCAGTGTCGCCATCGATACATTGATCGCTCGCAACTGAGCAATCAACCGCTCAAACCCATTGCAAAGGCTGGGTTGGTTAGTTGCGTTCTCGAAAAGTGCTCCATACAGTTGGCGCGTTCCTACCCCTCGCAGCGGGCAACCCCCTCCGATGAACAAAGCTGATCTGGTCAACCTGGTTGCAGCTCGTACCGAGCTGACCAAAACCGACGTCTCCCAGGTGGTTGACGCTGCCATTGAAACCATCATCGATTCCGTCGTTGAAGGCAAAAAAGTTTCCATCCTTGGTTTCGGCTCCTTTGAATCCCGTGAGCGTTCTGCTCGTCAGGGCCTGAACCCCAAGACCGGCGAAAAGATCGCCATCCCCGCCAAGAAGGTTCCCGCCTTCACCGCCGGCAAGATGTTCAAAGATCGCGTGCAGGGCTGATCGCTCTGGGTACGACCCCTCTGCTCGAAGCGCTTCCTGCCCACCTGCAGGAGGCGCTTTTTAATGCTCAGCAGCGCCGCAGGCTTCATCGGCGCGCTCGCTTCGCGCCCACCCCCAGTGGGCCTTTGCATCTGGGCAACCTGCGCACGGCCTTGCTGTCGTGGTTATCAGCTCGGCTGACTGGAGCCGAATGGCTCTTGCGCATCGATGATCTCGATACCCCCCGCAACCGGCCTGGGGCGGAGGCGCAGACGATCGCTGATTTGCAGTGGTTGGGCTTGCTTTGGGATGGCCCTGTGATTCGCCAGAGCGAGCGGCGCGGGCTGTATCACTCGTTGCTGTCGGCTCTTAGGAGCCAAGGCTGCTTGTACCCCTGCCATTGCAGCCGGCGCATGTTGGCTGATGTGTCAGCGCCCCACGGTGCTTGGCCCTTGTATCCAGGAACCTGCCGCGGCCTTGCCCCTGATTGGGGTGCCCGCAAGGGGCGACTGCCCAGCTGGCGTTTGCGGCTTCCGGCAGGCCGTTTGCACTGGCCTGAACAAGGCCAGGTGAGCAGCCACTTGGATGGGCTCAGTGAGGTTGGTGATGTGGTGCTGCGGCGCGCTGATGGCTTTTTGGCGTATCACCTGGCCACGGCAGCCGATGAGCTTTGGCTGGGCATCACCGATGTGGTCCGTGGTGACGACCTGTGGGTCACGACCGGGCCGCAAGTGGCGTTGATGCAGCTGCTGGGTTGCGCGCCTCCGAGCTACTGGCATGTGCCGTTGCTGCGTGATCAGGCCGGCCAGCGGCTGGCCAAACGCGATGGATCAGAAGGCCTTGAGCGGTGGCGTTGCCTTGGGGGTCGCGCGGAGGGGCTCATTGGCCAATGGGCGGCCCAGCTGGGCTGGCTCCCTGCGGGCGCTGAGCTCAATGCAGAGGAGTTGCTGGCTGAGCTGAAGTGCCGCAACTTCACGCCGATCACCCCGGAAGGAAGTCGGTTGATACCAAAGCAGTAATTGTGCTCACTTCCGCCGCATTTCTTAAGGAAGTGTTCGGGATCATTGGGCCCGGAATTATTCACACTGGAATCAATAAGACTCGTGTCTCCATGGGCTCCCCCGCCAAGCACACCAAGCAAGAAACTTGCACCGCTTGTGGGGGGAGTGGAATGCTCCGCCAGGGTTGCGATTCCTACCGCACCTGCCTGGTTTGCATGGGTGTGGGGACCGTCGCTGTCCATGACCAAGAGCCTGTGACGGTTCCCGCTGAAATGCTCAGCGCTTCGTCTTTTGCCGCCAAATGAAGAAAGCGGTGACTGCCACCACGATGGCCAGTGGTACCGCGGTGAAGAGCAGCAGGATGACGGCGGTCCAGTCGGTGTACATGGCGGTGTTTGGATCAGCTCAAGTGCGCCACATTGTGGGACTTGGCGTGCTCCTTTTGCTGGCAGCTGCTGGGCCAGCTCAGGCCGGCATTGATTTCACCGGCTGCACCTCAGGGCCTGATGGCAGCATTACCTGCAACACCGAGCCCACCGGCAACACACTCACCGATGACATCGATGCCCGTTACGGGCTCGATGATGAGGCCAGCCCGGGTTGGAGTGAATACGAGCCCTACCAGGGATTTGATGACGAATAAATCAGTCCCCTCAGGGATCTGAGCTCACCCCTATTTGGCAGGGTTGGATCGAACCAATCGGCCGGCGGCGGTGGTCCAACCTCAGGCTCCAGGTCGGCAACTGCGGGCTGTCCAGCAGTGGCTGGAAACAACGCTCTGGCGGCAAGGCTGAATAAAAGCTCTGGACCATCCGCGTCACGGCATGGGCATGCAGCGCCCCGCCGCCTCGGCGCCGCTGGCGTGCTTCAGCTTGCAAGCGCCAGCGGAGCACGTGGTTGTGGGTGGGCGGAACCAGCACCAACAACGCATCGAGTCGCCGCCAAATCGCTTGGTAGTCCCGCAGTGATGGCAGGCCTCGAGCGCCAATGCACCAGCCTTCCAAAAGCAGTTGATCCCCTTGATGGGGTTGATCATCCACCCGATCTCCAGCCCCTCCGGCCAAGGTCTTGTCGAACCGGGGCACCAAGGTTTGGCCTTGTGCGCGGAACTCATCGATCAGTTGGGCCAGGCGAGGCACGTCATGGCTACCGGGCAGGCCCCGTTGGTGTTGTTGCAGCTTGGGCTGCGGCCAGTAGAGATCATCGATGGAGACCGCGACCACACCCGAGCCGATCTGCCGGCTGAGATGACTTTTGCCGCTTCCCGGTGGGGCGCAGAGTCCCAGCACGATGTCTCCATTGCTGCTGCGTTCACGGCACCACAGCTGCAGCAGGCTCAGAGCGGAGTGGGTCACAACGGATCTCTGTTGGGCTCAGTTCACAACGGTGAGCCGATCGACGTTGTAGCGACGCACAGCATCGGCAAGGCTATTGAGCGTTTGACGATCGGGAATGCAGATGCAACCCACGCCCGGGTAGCAGTTGTGGATCCCCAGCGCGGAGCGGCTGGTGGGGAACAGGGGATCCAGTTGCATCCAGAGGTCTTGCCCCCAGGGTTCCGGTTGTCCGAGGCGGTAGCTGCCCTTGGGTAGGGGTGAGCCATTGCCGGGCGACCAGCGCCGGTCGAGGTTTTGATGCGCCTTAGCACTGGCCACGGCCTGCCAGCTCTGGAGCACGCGCCCGGCTTCCACCAGCTGCAACTGCCAGATCGGATCACCATTGGGGTAGGTGGCGCTGGTGCGTTTGAGCTGCAGGTCGGCTGGAGCTGCCCAACTGGCGCCGATCCACGCCACGTTCACCAGAGCTGCAAGGAGAAGTCGTTTCATGGTTCAGGGTTGATCGGTTTTGATCCCGCGCAGGGCATCAAAGGCTTTCTCGACCGAATCGGTGAGCAGGCTGATCACGGGCTTGTCGCGCACGATGAAGTTCACCGACACGCTTTGACCGGCGGACACGGGGAAGAGTTTGCCGCGTTTTTCCAGGTATTGACGCTTCAGCACCACTTGGGCGGGGAAACGGGGTTCGGGGTTTTGTTGATCGGGCTCGAGCGATTGTTTGCCGACGCGTTTGAGTTCGCCAGGAATATCGCCGTATTGGGTGAAGGGATAGGCATCGACGCGGACTTGGGCCGGCATCTTGGGCCTCAAGAACCCCACATCGGCATTGGTGACAAACACACTGGCTTCCAGCATTCCCTCAGGAACGATCTTGAGCAGGGTTTCGCCGCTACTGGCGGCATA
Source organism: Synechococcus sp. Minos11 (assembly GCF_014279855.1). Taxonomy (NCBI): domain Bacteria; kingdom Bacillati; phylum Cyanobacteriota; class Cyanophyceae; order Synechococcales; family Synechococcaceae; genus Synechococcus; species Synechococcus sp. Minos11. Next base: position 466,099 of record NZ_CP047953.1, read on the forward strand.
GCCCGGACTGGCAACGATCAGATCAAACACATAGCCCTTGACCGGAGCACGTAGGGATTCGTACTCCTGGGATTTGTTGGTTTCCACCAACTGACGCTCGAGATCAGCCAGTTCGCGTTGGATCTGCTGTTTGCTTTTGATCGACTCGGCCTGCACCTCACGCAGGGTGGCTTCGGTTTGCGCAATTTCTGATTGCAGCTCTTGGAGTCGATTTTTTTGCTGCAGATACTGCACCTCGGCAATCGCACCTTGGCTCACCAGCCCAGCCATGCGATCGACGATGGAGGCCTCGACCTTCAAGGTCATTTGCAAGCTGTTGAGCTTGGCCTGCAGGCTGTCTTCCCGCGCTTCAAAGGCTTGAATTTCTTCCTTGAGGCGCCTGCTCTCCAGCTCTTTTTGACGCCCTAGGGAGCGCAGCCGCTCGGTGTTCACCTCAGGGTCGAACTGGATCAACACCTGGCCCGGGGTGACGAGCTCCCCCTCGGTGACTGGGATGCCACTGACGACCCCAGAGACAGGAGCTTTGATGGGCCGCTCGGCTCCCATACCTTTGAGTTCACCGCGGGCGATGACCACCTCATCAATGCGGGCAACGACCGCGTAGATAAACCCAAAGCCGATGCAGCCGACGATGGCCCACTGCAGGGCCCTGGTCCACGTGGGCGCAGCGCGGTAGCGGACTTCTTGATGCGCTAAGGGCACCAATGCACTGTTGTCGTCTTTGTTGTTGTCGTTGTTGGAGCCGTTCATCACTGCCCCGCCTCCTGCTGCCGATACAGGGTGGCGTAGCGGCCTCCTAATTTCATCAAGTCACTGTGGCTGCCCTGCTCCACCAAGCTGCCTTGGTGCATCACCAAAATTCGATCGGCATGGCGCAGGCTGCCTAGGCGATGGGTGATGAACAGCACGGTGCTGCCGCGGTACACCTCCGCCAGGTTGCGGGTCACCTGTTGCTCGGTGTCGACATCAAGGGCGCTGGTGGCCTCATCCAGCACCAAAAGCCTGGGCCGCTTCAGCACCATTCGCGCAATGGCCATGCGTTGCCGTTGGCCGCCGGAGAGGGCTGAACCTCGCTCGCCTACAGAGCTGGAATAGCCCCCGGGCAAGGCTTGGATGAAATCGTGGGCGCAGGCCACTTGGGCGGCACCGGTGATCTCTTCGAAGCTGGCATCAGGCCTGGTCAAGGCGATGTTGGCTTGCACCGTGCCATCAAACAACAGGCTGTCCTGGGGCACCACACCCACTTGGCTGCGAAGGGAATACAGGTCCACCTTGGCGATGTCGTAGCCATCGATGCGGATGGTGCCCTCCAGTGGATCGAAGAGGCGGGTCAGCAATTTGAGCAGGGTGCTTTTGCCTGAACCGCTGCTGCCCACGATTCCGATGAAACTGCCAGCCGGAATCTCAAAATTCACGTTGAGCAGCTGCAAGGGCCCGCTGCTGCCAAAGCGAAAGTTCACGCCCTCGTAGCTGATTGCTCCTTGCAGGGGAGGAATGGGCGGCAGGTTTTCGCCTGCAATTTCAATTTCTTCGCGGTGATCGACGATGTCGGAGAGTCGTTCGAGCGAAAGTGCCGTTTCCTGGAAGTTTTGCCAGAGGCTGGCCAGACGCAGCAGTGGGCTGGTGACGTAGCCCGAGAGGATGCGGAACGCGATCAATTGGCCCAAGGTCATCTTGCCCTCGAGCACCAACATGGCTCCAAACCAAATCACGATCAGTCCCGAGACTTGACCCAGGAATTGGTTGGCTGAGCCGGCCGCTGTGCTGGTGATGGTGTTGCGGAAACCGGCTTCGATCTGACCGCCATAGAGCTGCTCCCAGCGCCATTCACTGGGGAGTTCCATGCCCTGCCCTTTCACCGTCTCCATGCCCGAGAGGGTTTCCACCAGATGGCTCTGCACCCGTGCATTGGCTTCAGCTTGCTGGCGCAACTGCCGGCGGATGATGGGCGCCACCCCCATGGTGAGCCCCACAAACAACGGCAAGACGCCCAGTGCCGCAAAGGTGAGTGGCACCGAATACAGCAGCATCACGGCGATGTAGACCACCGAAAAGACCGCATCGAGCAACACGGTGAGGGCCGTGCCGGTGAGGAAGCTGCGGATCTTTTCCAGTTCGGCAATTCGGCTGCTGACTTCACCAACGGGCCGTTTGGCGAAGTAACCCAGCGGCAGCCGCAACAGGTGATGGATGATCGTCGCCCCGAGGGAGATGTCGATCCGGTTGGTGGTGTCGGAGAAGAGGTAGGTGCGCAGCGAACCAAGAAGCGCCTGGGCCAAGGCCATGGCCACCAGCAAGGTGCCCAGCACATTGAGGCTGGAGTAGTTCCCTTGGCTGATCACCGCATCGATGATCTGTTGAATCAGCAGCGGGTTGAACAGGCCCAACAGCTGCACGAAAAAGCTGGTGATCACCACCTGCAGCAGAGCATTGCGGTGCTTTTGGATGGCTGGCACGAACCAGCTGAAGCCAAAGCGCGCTTTCGGTGTGCTGGCACTGCGCTCCAGGCACAACACCGGCAGCTGCTCGCCAGCGCTTTGCTCAAGCAGCTCAGCGGCATCGATCCAGCGCTGACCCGCGACTGGATCACCAATCAACAATTGCTGTTGGCGGGCTTGCCACAGCACCAAGGGATGACCGTTGAGCAGGGTGATTGCCGGAAAGGGCAATCGCGTCAGGAGATCAGCGCTGTTGGGTTGCAGGCCTGTGGTGCGCAGGCCAAGCAGATCGCAGATGGCTGCCACCGCTTGTAGGGGTAAGGCACCTTGGCCACTGCGTTTGAGCTGGTCATTGAGGATTCGGCTGAGCACATCGCGCCGAAAGGGCAAATCGAAGTGGCGCGCCAGCATTCGCAAGCAGGCCAAGGGTTCCTCGACTGGCCCTTTGCCGTTCTGCTGCGGGTAGCTGCCGTCGTTATGCAGCCGCCCATACCAATCCTCAAGGGCTTCCCTTTGAACCTGCGGGGTTGGTGGAGCTGTCGTCGTGATGCTCTTCTCGGCTGGCGCTGTGAGCGGGTCCTCCAGTGGCTCAAGTTGGCGTTGCGGGGGCCAATGGCTCGGCAGCGGGAGCAGCCTGGCCGGCAAACGTCCGAGCACCTCCAGGCGGCATGGGCTTTGCAGCACCGTGCCAAGGGTTTCGCCTTCGATGTTGTCGCTGCTCACCAACCAGGAGCCGTCGCTTAGGCCGAGTTCATGGGAGCCAGGAGCCAGCAGGCGAATGGGTTGATCACTCAATTCGCATGCTTGTCGTGCCCAACGCAGCAGTTCTTGGGCTGTGGGGTAGCGGGGATCTTGCCGGCTGGCTGCGGCTGCCCATAGTTCCCATGCACTGAGAGAGCAGAACTGACGTAGATGCTCTGGCTGGCGATCGAGGAGTTGAAAAAACCGTTCGGCCGGCAGCAACGACCCTTCCACGGCGGTGGCTGCTGTCAGCGTTAACCCATTGATGCCCCTTAACAGCAGCTCGCCGCCAACGATCTCGCCGCTGCCAAAACGCTGCAGGGTGAAGGCTTCTTTGCGTTGATCCAAGCCCAGCAAGCGCATGTCGCCTTGTTCGATCAGCAGCACACCTGGCGGTAGATGATCGCGATCGTGCAGCGCTTGGCCCGGGCTGAGCCGCAGCGGCTGCAGCATCTCTTGGCTGACGCCGGGGAGCGCTTGCCAGCCATTGGATTTGGGCTGTGGCTGCTGGCTAAGCATGGGAAAAATCTAGGCCTGGCCTTGGCTTTTGGCAGCCGACAGTTGCTCTTCTAGGTGCTGATCGCCGAGCTCAAAGAGCAGGCGTTGCTTGAGCGAGTCGGTGAGCTCAGTGCAATGCAACTCCTCCAGTCGCACCACAATCCACCAGTCTTCGAGCTGTTTGGCTGGCCAGAGCTGGCCTGGTGTGCTGACTTGCAGCAGCTTGGCGAGCATCGGGTGGGGTTGGCTCAAGGGCACCGGTCCAAGCCGGCCCCCCTGCTGGCGTTCAGGGCCCTCGGAATACTCCGAGGCAATCTCTTCAAAGCTGGCTTCGCCTTCTTTGATGCGCAGATGTAATTCATTGGCCAGGTGCTGGTCTTTCACGCGCAGGAGGGAATAACTCACCTGATCCAGCTGACTTTTGCGTTCGAGGTAGTGGCTGTTGAGCTTGGCTTGCAGGTTTTGCTCGCACCACAACAGCCAGCGCCAACGGCGGGCCACAAACTGCTGCCATTGCTCTGGGCTCAGCCCTTGTTGTTGTTGCCAGCGCTGCAGGGTTTGCGGGGAGTCGATCCGCTGCTGTTGGCACCACTGCTCCAGCATGGCCTTGAGCTGCTCAGCTGGCGGCGGCGGAATGCTGTGGAGGCAATCATCGATGGCGGCCTCGCGCCGGGCTTGGCGTAAGAGTCCCCAGCTTGCAAGCTGCTGGCTGCTGAAGCTGCTTTGAGGATTCTTGGCTTGGTCCAACAGGTTGAGCCAATGGCTAGACACTTCCTTATTAAGGGGCAGTTGATCGCCATTGGCATCCCCCAATGGAGCTACATCAGTTGGCACTGCTATGGATGGAGTGGCAACTGGGGATGGAATGAACGGCGATTCAGAAACCTGGCAAGTGGCCCTGGTGATGGGCGCCGTTGTGGTGGTGCTGATCGTGTTGTCGGTGAACGCTCAGTAGAAGCGAAATTTGCCCATGCCTGGATTGGCTTGGCATTTGCTGTGCAGTTCTTCGCTGAGCTCACGCAGGGCTAAATCCCGCTCTTCGCGGCTGAGGATGTCCCAGCGGAAGAGAAGTTTGATCGTGGTGCGGTCATGGGCCAGCCCCCAGCGATCGCCATGGCGACGCACGGCTTCCCGTTTGGCGCGTATCACCCAAGTGGCGCGATCCGTTGCAATGGTGCTTGGTGACAACAAGGGCGCACGCCGATCACTCGATCTCAACGTATGGAGGCTGTGGGGTGATGGCCTGGATGCCCTACACAATTTCAACTGTTGAAAAGAAAATTAAGCCAACGGCACATCACCTGCGCCATCAAGTTGGTGTTTTTGCTGAAACGGTTGTCCTTAACACCTTTACCCGCCGTGCGCTGACCTACAAATCAACAGTTGGGTAGCTCCAGCACAACACCAAAAAAGAGGGTGGGGCCTTTGGGAACTCACCCTTTTTTCTTGGCGATCTGTGCTCAGAGTGAGAGGCTCTGGGGGCTCAGCTCTTCTTGAATGATGCGCTTGCTTTCAGCGCGCTCAAGCTGCCAGTTCAGCAAGAACTCTTTGGCCATATCTTTTAAGCGTTGCAGGTCATCAATGCCGTCAAGGTGTCGGCGGCTCTGCTCAAGCTCAAGATGCTGATTCAGAGAGAGTGCAATGCTCGGCTGCATGAATTCAGTGGCTTCTGTACTAATTTTTGTTGACAAAAGCGTTTGAGTTGTTGCAACAGCGACAGACATGCCCCTTTGTTGCCGCATCCCGACAAGCTGGTTGGAACGCTTAAGGCTGCGCCTGCTTTGTGTGGGTTCCTGCCATGGCTTGCTTGGGAGATCTCTCGACAACGCCGATGTGCCAGCCCCCCTCGAGTTCAGAGGGCTGAGCTGAGTGTTGAGCTTGAATGCCATTAAGCGCAGCAATCGGGGCCGATTGCAAGATCTGCAGGGCTTCGCCCATGGCTTTGTGGGCTGCGGCGCGATGGGTCGGGGATTGCGCTGAGCAAGCAACCGCGCCAACTGCTTCTAATAAATGGTCGAGTAATTCGGCACTCTCTGACATCATCGACCTGGCTTATTGGGTCAAATTCTGGTCAGTTTTGAGTTGTTGATCTGCAGTGCTCAGCACAGCTTCAGCATGTGCTGACAAAACCGTAATTACTGCTGGCGTGGATCCTCCCAGAAAACGACGAGCGTGAAATCGTCTTGGCGGCTAAAGCCAATCCCCAGGGTGTGATTGTCGCGTTGGTACGTCTTGCCCTGCTCGCTGGCGGCAAAGTCATAGCGCTGCCCATCGATGCTGATGGTCACATCCCCCTGCTTCTGGCTGAATTGGCATGGCACCGGCTCGGGGAGTTCGGCGCTGTTGTCTCCTTCACGAAACAGCGCGCACCAGGCTGTTTTGGATTCGGCTTCGGCTGTGTTGCTGCAAGCACTCAGCAGCCCAAGTCCGGCCCCCAGGCTGAGCGCGATCAGAGCACCTCGCATCGGTTCCAGTTTCCACCGGTTTCGTTCTACTGCGTTCCAAGGGCTTTGCCATGGCCAGTTCATTGCTAGGGGTTGGGTCGTACTGACGTCGGTCTCTGTGCTGTTCAACCTCAAGGAGCGCCTCCAGTCGCTGCGGATGCTGAAGGGGCTGGGTCAATTTCTGCAGCATCCAGATGATTTGCAGAGCGTTTACGCGGTGGCGGCCAGCGTTCAGGGCAGTCCCATGGCGGCTCAAATGATGCGCCACATGCTCAGTGAGCCAGGCATCGCCGCCATGATTGAGGAGCAGTGGCGGCCTGCCGCCATCGACCTTGATGCACTGGAACAGCTACCAGCCGGGAGCTTGGGGCAGTGCTACGCCTCGCAGCTCAAAGCTCAGGGCATCACGCCAGAAACCTTGATTGACCCGGCGCCGATTACCAACGACCAAGACTTCATCGTCCATCGCCTCAAAGAAACCCACGACATCGTTCATGTGTTGACCGGTTTTGGGGTTGATGGAGTGGGCGAAATTGGTTTGCAGGCCTTCAACCTGGCGCAGAATCGATCGCCATTGGCTGTGCTGTTGATTTTTGGTGGGATGCTCAAAACGCTTCAAGATGACCAGCCGCTGGAGGCGCTCTTGCATGCCATCAGCCGCGGTTTTGAGATGGGCTTAAAGGCTGAATGTGTGGTGGGCTACAAGCTCGAGGACGGCTGGCAACGGCCCTTGAGTGAGTGGCGCGCAGAGCTCAAACTGCCGCAGGCTTTGGCATAAAAAAAGGCGGGTTTCCCAGTCCCGCCTCGTAGCCCACTTGTCGGAGTACCAAAGGTTCGACGCTCCCTTGGTGCACCTGTTATGACGAGGCTGAGAGGAAAAAACAGTCGTGATGAATACCTAGTGGGACCGCTTCACACAGCGGCACCTGGTCGAAACACCTAGATCGTGGACGAGCCACGTTGACGGTATTGGGTTGTCGTGTGCGGTGAATCATCCCTCGGTCGATCTGAGCATGGCGATTCAGATCTCAATGGCCCCGGCATTTCTGCTGGTGGCGATTAGCAACTTGATCAATGGCATCACCGCAACGCGCCAACGCATCATTGATCGCTATCGGGAGCTCTCAGCAGAGAACCGGGATGTGCTCATCCCTCCTGATGATGTCGAATATGAAAAAAGTGTGCTTCGCCATCGGGTTTCGCTCTCGACTCGAGCCATCACCTTGCTGACCAGCGCCATCATGTTGATCGCGTTGGTGATCTTCATCATCTTCATCAGCTTGGTGAGTCCAGCGATTGATCTCACCTTGACCTTGGCCCCCTTGTTTGCATTCGCCATGTTGAGCGTGATCGTGGCCAGTGTGTTTTTCCTCAGGCAGCTGCGTGTGTCATCACAGCAGCTGCGCCGCATCGGTCTTTCGGCTTAGAGCTTGCAAAGAGCCCGGATGTGGGCGATCGCAATTTTGCGCTCAGCCTTGGTGCGTGGTTCATGGGGCAGGCTGAAAAAGTGATTGGGCCCGATGAACAAGACCCCGCCTTGCGTGCGCACCACTTCAAAGCGCCACGCTGCCAACAGCTTCTGGTAAGTGATCTCTGACATCTCTTCATCGTTGCCCCAATCGCTGGTCAGCAGCTGAAGCGGCAGATCAGGGTTGCGTGAAAAGCCCCTGAGGGGAAAGTCGAATCTGGACTTTTCTGTTACGCCAGCAAAAAATCTTTTGCGCAACGATGGACTGGGGTGGACACGTCATCACCCCCTTTCCCATTCCATGACAGCTCAACAGCAGTGAGCTGGATTCTCGGTTGATGCCGTGATGATGGGGGCGTGGGACCACTGCATTGCCCCATCTGTATTGGCCTGGGTCTGATCAGCATGACCCGAGTCTTGGCATGGCTGCGTTTATGGCAGCTGGTCGCTCAGGAGTAGTAGCGGCCGACGCTTTTGTTCACCAGCTCAGGCTTAAGGCCCAAGTTGTTGGCGATCTGGCGTTGCGACATGCCGAAAGCCCGCAGCCTTGCAATGCGCTTGGTGTCGGGCTGCCCCAACCGGTACAGACGGGCCATGCGGGCGTAGAGGTCGCGGCGCCACAGGTTTTGCATCCAGCCCATGCGCATTGAATGTCAGCTCACAACTGAAGTGTGTGCAGCTGTGAGCCGATATTTCTCTGCCTTCAGGGTTTTTCCAGACCAGCCACATTGGTGGTGGTTTGAGGTTTGCGGCCATGGGCTATCTCCGCTGCGTGATGGCGTTGGCGATGGTGGTGCCATTGGCGTTGCTGGCCCGCGCTGATGGCATCCGCTTCTTGCCGGATGATGCGCAAATCGCTTGCCGAGCGATCTTGCCCCAGTGCTTCACCCAGGCGAGTTGGCATCGCCTCTGTCAAAACGATCCAGCCATGGCCAAGGCGCATCAGGTTGCTTGCCGCCAGGCCGCCGCTGGCGTGAGGGACGCGGTTGACTAGGACTGACTGGAGAAGCTGTTCCCATGGGGCCAATCGCCGTTTCAGGTGCGTCCGGTAAAACCGGCTGGCGGGTTGTTGATGAAGCCCTGCAGCGTGGGTTGGTTGTGCGGGCGATCGTGCGGCCCAACTCAGTCATGCCGCCGCCGCTTGCTGAAGCCGAGCGACAGGGCCGTTTGCAGGTGTTCAGGCTTGAGCTCAACACTGCTGAGGCGTTGCACCATGCCTTCAATGGCTGCTGCGCCCTGGTGATTGCCACCGGTGCACGCCCGTCGATCAATTTGGCGGGTCCGCTGCAGGTGGATGCCTTTGGAGTGCGCTCTCAGCTCAAGGCCTGCGCAGCGGTTGGTCTGTCTCGGGTTGTGTTGGTCAGTTCGCTCTGCGCTGGGCGCTGGCGGCATCCGCTCAATTTGTTCGGGTTGATCTTGCTCTGGAAGCGGCTTGGTGAGCGCTGGCTTGAGCAGAGCGGACTGGATTGGACGGTGATTCGGCCTGGCGGCCTCAGTGAAGACGACAGCCGCAGTGGGCAGGAAGGGGTTGTCTTTAGTGGCGCTGATCAACAATCAAGCAGCAGCATTCCCAGGCGTCTGGTGGCTCAGGTGTGTCTGGATGCTTTGGACGAGCCAGAAGCTTGCGGCCGCATCATTGAAATCACCAGCTCAGCCCAGCAGTCGCGTTGCAGCCTTGGCGAATGGCTCGCCCAACCCGTTTGAGCAGTGATTTGGAGTGTTTGTCCCTATGGCGCCTGCCTAGGAACGATTTAGACCGGAAGTAGCCGGGAGAAAGACAGTGATGAATGCCATGGCTTGTGTGGTGAATCCGTTGGCACCTTTGGTGACTCCAATGGGTTCCAGGCCACGTCCTCTGCATGATCTGGCGCATGAATCCCATGACCAGTTTTGGGAGAAAGAGTGCGCTGAACGCCCCAATGCTCTGGGTTGTCGCCTGTTTGACGATTGATCCTTTGGCGTTGATGCCAATAGCAACTTGCCTTAAAACACAGTGAATGTGTTCGCGTCAGTGATGAACCAATCCCTGCCTCAGGACATGGCATCACAACCGTCTCTGCAACTTGTGCAGCCAGAAGATTTCAGTCAGGGGATGGTTTCAGTTGGAGCTCAGATCGCTGAGCTCCATTCTTTGACTGATCTTGTTGCCAATTTGGAGCAAGACGCCCTTACGGGCGGCGCTGACTTTGTTGGAAAGTAAGAGCTGACACAGCTCGCTGCTCAAAGCGCCGACAAGCTGAAATCACCGGAGTTGCCCCAGGGAGCAGGAGCTGGGGTGTCACCGGTAGGGCTGGAAGTGCCTTCACCTCGAGGCCCCAGCCCGCTAACTGCAACCGGCATCAGCTGATGCCTTCTGATGATTGAGCGGTGTCAGCTTTTGGCGCCTTCTTTCTCAGGCGCCTCATCGGGCTCCTGATCAGCAATTTTTCCAAGCACCATCGACGCTTGCAGTTGATCGGGGAGATCGCCAATGGTCAGCAGAGCTTTGAGCACCAGCTGGGAGCGAGCTTCTTTTGGCAGGCCAGGACGCAGCTTCTTGACGGTGTTCCAGAGCTCTTGGCCCGCCTCTTTGATCAGCTCTTTGTCTGTGGCCATTCCTGTTGCACTAGAGCCCATCAACCTAGCTTGTGGCTTCTCAGGCACTCGAGCTAGGACCGGTATGACCTCTCAGTCGATGGTCATGAGAGGGCAAGGGAGACGCCGTCGATGAAGCCCTGCTCTTGGTTGGCGATTGCCGTGATGCTCTCTCTCTGGGCCTCTGGTGTTGTGGCTCAACAAGCTGAGGAGCCCGATCAGCCCGCTGATCGGGCAGAGGATTGCCGCATTGGCGTTGATGAAATGGAGCATTTTCGGCGCACCCGCCGATTAACCAAAAGCTGCTGAGTTATTTGCGCGTGATGATGATGTAGAGCGCGTGGATCACAGCCACGGGCCACATGATCGCTAGGACCGGCAAACCCAGGCCGCCAAAGCTGAGCAGCCAGAAGATCAGGTTCAGCCAAAACGCACTGGCTTGAACGCCTACCTGGGTGGCAACAGCCAGCGGCGGCAGAAAGAACGCCAGGATGATGCGCAAAAGATCAGCGAGCATGACCTTCAAGGTTCTGCCCCTGCTTTAGCTCGATTGCGAACACCTTGCTGCTGAGAGGTCAGTGGACCTTTGATGGATGCATCCAATGCTCAGCGGCTGCATGTTCAAGCTGGTTTCGGTGGCAGCGCCTGGCCTGGTAGCCATTGGCTTGGGGCTCGGCGGCTGTGCGTCGTTTGATCAGAACAAACCAGCGGCCCAGAGCGACGCCGCATCAGCATCCAAGGAGTTGCAAATCAAGCCAATCCTGCAAACCACCACTGGGTTGAGCGGCAAAACATTCACCTATCCAGAGGGAGAGGCTGAATTGCGCCTGTTGCGCGTGGAATTCCCTGTTGGCGGAAGTGTTCCCCTGCACACCCATCCTGCGCCGTTGATCGCCTACGTCTCACAAGGTCAGATCCGCCATACAAGGGGTGATCAGGTCAACACGTTTGGACCTGGCCAGGCATTTGTGGAAAGCGATCAGGGTGGCCCCCACACCGTTGAAAACATTGGTGAGGAGCCAGCTGTGGTGTTTGTGGCGGTGGCCTCAAAACAAGGCTTGCCCACCACCAACTTCGTGACTTCAGCGCCATGACTCGGCGGACTCCCTACGGGGCGTTTTCCGTTTTGGCCTTGGTGATCTTCGCGATTGCCGCAGTGATCATGGCCACAACGACAGGTCGCTGGGAGCAAGAAGCCCTGGAGAAGCAGCCTGATTTTCAAGATCAGCCAACCCTGCCAGCGAACTAAAGCACTCGCTTAAACAGCAAAGATTGGGCGTCGTTTTAAAGGATGTGGTGTTGCGCGTAGATCAACATCAACAGCCAACCGGCTGCTGCTGTGGCGGCGCAGGCGATCGCGGGAAAGGTTGCCATGGCTGCCTCCGGCTGGGATGGGGCAATCAACCTATGCGAAGGAAAAGCCAGCGTCTATCGGTATTAATGCTTGATGGTTGGTATTGGTTGCTACCAAAATTGCTAATGGGGAGGTCTGGCGCCGCGGGCTTCTCAGTCCCTTTTAAGGCTTCTCAGTCGCTCTTCAGCCAACAGACACAGCCGGAAAGACTTGCGCTGGCTTGAGTCATGGCCTGGTGGGCTGTTGCCGGCAAGTTCGGTCAATCCGTGGATCACTGCATCAATGGCCAAGGTCATTCCGTTGTTTCCTGGCAGACCTCCAGGTGGGCTGGATCGCTCTGAGCAGCTTGACGATCTTCGCTGCCGCTTGGCTGATCAAGAGGCAGCCATCAAAGCCCTCAACGATCAGCTGCATGAGTTGGTGTTTTGCCTGTTAACCCGTGAGCCTGCTTAAGCGCTTCATCGTGAGCAACGCGCACACCAAATACGGCGCCTTTTTTCTCTACGTGTCGTTGTTTGCGGCGGCGCGTTGTCATTTCGCCAGCGCCCGGCTCTGAGTGGTTCAGATCATCCAGAGGGCCCGCTCAACCATCACGCACCAGCTCACCACGGCGGCGCCGAGGCCAGCAATGGCCTGGCTGGGGTCGTTGGCAAATGTCTGCTCGCAATCGTCGATGGCTTCAACACCCATGGAGCTCGCGCTGAAAAAAAGTGTTTGCCGGATGTCGGAAGGTTGGCGCTCCATGGGCACCTCGGAATGAACCAGTGATTTCAGGTTGAATCGCGTGCTGGCTGTTGCAAGCGACTGATCCATTCCGTTACAGCGTTTTGATTAGTCGTAGAAACCCTCAAACGAACTGGGTCCCAGTGGTTTGAAGGGCCCAAATACGCCATAGGCCTGCTCGGGAATCAGTGCTTGGCAGCCCACATCGCGAATCATTTCGTTGGCCCTGTTTTGAATCGCCTCAACGCCTTGGTTGGCTTTCACCGCCTCGATGCGCTCCACCGTGAGGCCAATGGCCTGTGCATCCGGTTTGCCCTGATCCCAGGCTTGGTTGTAGGAGGCATCGGTGTGGACGCCGATGCAGATGGCCGTGGCCACGCGCTCTGCGGTGCGATCAAAGTCTGAGAGTCCAGCAAGGCCAGCTGCAGGCAGCAGCGCCAAGCTCAGTCCAACAGCGGCTGATCGCAGCATGGCCAGCAAGGGATGGATCTCTCTTGTCTAAGAGCTCTGGCTGATCACATTCAAGGGCGACTGGATGCGACCGAACCGTGGAAGCCGAACGTGGCTGGCCGGTCACGCCGGATCGGGGACCAGCAACCATTGAGCCATGAACAACCCCCAAGCCATTCCCACCTCCATCTGCGCTGCTGGCGCCCTACTGCGCGAGGTGATCCAAAACCAGCTCCATGAGCTCGAGCCGTTGCAGCGCAGCAAGTTGCAATTGGCGTTGCGGCCCGACTGCATGTCGGAAGCCATGAAGGAATCCTTAGCGCTCGCAGTCCGCGAGATTCATGGATTCACACAGCACACCACAGCCAACTTGTTTGAAGCGGTGCTTGATTGCGCTCAAACCAACGACCAAGCGGAACCGAATTGAAAGCGGGCTCGCAATCCCTGCCCTACTGCGTTGTCAGTGATGTTTCTGGCTAAGCAAGCTTTAAGACCAGTAGAGGTTGCTCCCCGATGCGCGAATCGCTTGAGATGCTGCAGTTTATTGCTCTCAGCCTGACTGGATTAGCAGCCATCGAAGCGCGCGTGAACTTCACTGATGCTTATTGCAGTGATTTCAACAATACTCCTCCGCCTGAGTCAGAACAGCCAGGACTCGCTTTTCACCAGTGGTGCCAAAAACAAGGTTTTGATTGCAAAGGCTGCATTACCTTGAATCTGATGGTTTTAAGGGGGATGATTTGAGATTCCACTTTTTTAGGTTGATTGCTTCAAGTGGCTCGGGTATTGGCGCTCTTGCATTCATCGTGCCCTTGGCGCTGTTTCCTTCCAAGGGCGCTGCGCAGAATGACAAATGACAGTTGGATTGAGAGGCAAACGCTTTTATCCTGTCTTTCTCAAGCCAGTGAACAAGGGATTGATTGGAAGTATTTAGCCTTTGTCGAGAAGGGCAATTCCCATCTTCTTCTGTATCGGGAAAGAGGTGGCGATGTGTTCCTATGTCGCGCTGATCAAATGCATGCAGCCCCCAATTATCACTAAGCTGTTGCAATGGGCCTTTCCTCAGAGGCTGGACTCAGTCTGATTTCCCTGGCAGGATTGCTGAACACCCGTTGCTTGCAGGGCTTTGCTTTTCCCCTTGGATAGTCACAAGGTGGGCCGGATGCTGGGCTTGTTGATGCCAACAGCAGCCTCCTTGCTGCTGGCAGGCTGTGGCTTGGAGATTGGCGGCAATGGCTTGATCGATGAATTCTCATCGGAGGCCTACAAGGATTGTGACAGGCTGGCTAGTCAAATCTTGCGCATGTCTTATGAAGATGCAGCGGAGGAGGGGGGTCGATTCGTAACTTTTTTAACGCGTGAGAAGAGCGGCAAAGCAATGTTGTATCGGCTTAATGATGAGGATGAATATGAAGTCATTCATGATGATGCTGCGATTGCTAAAGCGGTTTATGGCGATGGGTTTTGGGGCCTAGTGGCTATTAAGGCAGCCCAAGAAGTAAAAAGTAATTCAGGTGAGAGTATTACTGAAATTGTTGCCAAAAATGCAATGCCTGAAGATTCAGACCCTCGGCTTGTTCTAGAAACTAACACCAGCCTTGTTTGCAAAATTAAGTTTAGTTCTCTGGGGGCTCTCCCCGCCGGATTTTATCGGATCGGTGAAGATGAAGATTCCTATTATTATGAGGAAGTCCAGACTGATTAATTTTGTTTGTGGGTGGCTAGCTGTCCTTGTTGTTCAACAAGTGATCGTTTGACTACATCTTGGCGGTGGGGGCCTCGCTTAACTGGCGCAGATCTTGGTGGTGTTGATGGCTGGATCGTTTGTTGATTGTCAAGCTCAATCTTCGCTTTGTCCTGCTTTTGGCCCTGATCCCTATGTGCAATTTCTCGAGAACTGGATTCCTGGCATTGGCGAGTGCACCGAGCTGCACGACAAACTCCACGAACACTTTGAACTTGATTTCAGCGTCAATAGCGAAGCCAGGCTGCTGGGGTTTCAGCTGGGCCATCACCCCGCCGGCAATTTTTTGCACGTGATGATTTTTGCTGTGATCAGCACCCTTCTGTACCCCAGTGCTTATCGCAATGACTGGTCAGATCTGAGGGACTTTTTTCGTTCTTATGTGCTGGGCAAAAATTTTCAGCTCATTTCCTATTGGTTCATCCCGAGGGGGATCCTGGCTTGGCGGAGCTTATGAGCTGCTCTGTTGGCCGGTGGGTCTCCAGCTGGTGGCGACGATCCTTGGGCTGGGGTTAGACCCGAACCACAGCTGCAGACGAGAGAACCGAACCGCCCGGCCGGTCCAGTTGCAACCTCAGCGCATCACGGTGGATTGATGGACGATCAAATTGCCCCTTCGGCGCCGATCACCCTGGCTGCCGCCCTGCTGAGTGATTCGCTTGAGAGTTGCTTGAAGCATTTGGACCCTACCCAGCAGTTCAAGGCTTCGATGGCCTTGGATCCGGACTTCATCAGTCCTGAAACCAGAGAGCGTGTGGGCGCTGCAATTCAAGAGCTCTATGACCTGGCGGAAGGCAGTGCGGCAATCCTGATCGATGAATTGCTGGACGGCCCCACCACCCCTTGACGGTGGTACAGAAGTACGCATCATGCGGGGATGAACAACGTTTCTCCCTCGGCTGCGGAGGCCATTGCTGGTGCCCTGTTCGCCAAATCCATTGACGATTGCCTCGAGGGCTTGAACGATGCCGAGCGCTTCAAGGCATCGATGGCTTTGAAGCAGGTCTATATGTCTGAGCAGACCCGCTCACGCCTCAACCAAGCCGTGCAAGAAGTCAACGAGCTGGCGCTCAGCCGCGCGGCGGTGTTCATCGATGGCTTGTTGGATGGCGACAAGGAAGAGATCACACCGCTGTAGCGATCTGAGCGAGTCAAATTCAGTCATCCGTCCTCCAGATCCATTCAGAACTGGGTCATGGGCTGGTGGGAGCGTCGGATGTCTTGATTGGGGATCTCGCCATGAAAACGGCTTCATCGATTGGCATTGGTTGTTTGGCTGTTGCAGCGGCTTTTTTCAGCCTTGAGCTGTTGACTGCCACCGCTTCCGCCTCTCCAACGGCTGGCTCCATGCGCATCGCCACAACGCCGCTGTTGCTGTGGAGGCGCCAAGAGCAATTGAGTGATCAGCAGCGCGAGGCCCTGTTTCAAGCCCAAAGGCGCTGGAAGCAAACCAGCTACTCCAGCCGTGCTGCGTTGATGCAGCAGGAGAAGCAATGCGTGGACCGCGCCACAAGCAAACTGGCCTTCAAGCGTTGCCTCAAACAAACGCGTCAGTCCCGCTCGGCCTTGCGCGAGCAGTACTACGCCTACATCAATCCGATCAGGCAAGAATTGGGCTTGGCTCCTTTGGAGTGGGTTGAGCGCCGCTCACCTAGGCGCTGATCCAGTGGGACACTCGGTGGATGACCAAGTTGGCCCAGCATTGGACAAGCGTTGAAGAGCAACTTGGCTTTCGACACTTTCGTGTTGTCGGACAAGGGGGGCGCTCAGCAGAGCGTTGGGTTGAGTTGGTGGCCGTGTTGGATGCCACCCAACGACTCCGGCTGCCGCTGCGCGATCTGCGTGATCCAGCTCTGTGGATGAGTGGACTTCAGCCTGTCGTCGAGGACATGCCGAGTGATCCAGCCCTAGAAGCCCAGGGCTCTGAGCAAGAGCCCTTGCCCAAGTAGGTCATCGGTGGCGAGTTGCTTGGCCACGAGTCCCAGGGTGGTGAGCCGGCGTTGTGCGTTGTGGTGCTGGTTGCCGTTGCTGGTTGCTGAGGGATCGATTGCTTTGGTCATGGCGTCCTCCATCAACAGATTGCGTGGTTGTGTGGCGTGGCCCTTAGAGGCCAATGGTGTGCAGTAGGCCTTCGCCGGTGAGGAGTTCTGTGGCGAGTGCGGCAACAAAGCCAACCATGGCGAGGCGGCCGTTCAGCTTTTCAGCGCGCTCATGAAATCCCCAGCCTGCATCGGCTGCGGCGTATTCCATCTTTGGCTCACGGGCATAAACATTGCCGTGGCCCTCGCCATCGGTGGTGATCAGTCCGGTTGGAATGGGAAGCGTTGATGTGGTCATTGGCTTCTCCAGAAACGACTTGATCGGTCTAGAGCTGCTTGGCGCGCTAATGAAGATGGGCAAGCCGAACAGGCAGGTTCGGTTTAGTGACCCAACAATTCAGCCCACTGAACTTGGTCTTCATCGCTGGCTGGCAGTTCAAAAAACCATTCCCCAGCTGGGATGGTTTGGTTGTTGCCAGCGCGGTAGCCAACCGCTGAGCCATCGGCATTGGTGGCTGTGATCAGAAACGGCTGAGGCGGTTGCCCCTTGCCGTACACCCAGCCGCAATGCGGCAGTCGATCGCTGTTGCGCTCAGTCATTGATCAATGCTGGCCGAAGCCAGCTGTGGCGGCGTGTATGGATGGCGACGTGCCCTTGGTGTTGGCTGCGCGGATCGACCGGTTGCCGTCACCACCACGCCAGTTATCGCCCATGCTTGTTGCGGCCACACCAAGCCTGCCGATGAGCACCATGCGTTGCGACTACTGCGGTCAGGACGGCTCTGTTCACTACAGGATCAGAACAGCGGTCTCAGCGACGTGGCGCTTTGCCTGCCCGGAGTGTTGGAAGGTGCAATCCCAACAACCTCAGTACCAATACGGAGGTACGAGAAAGGCCAATCGACGGCAGCGCTGAGGCCAATGGCTGGGTGGCCTTAGCAAGGTCTCAGACGATCATCACCAGAACAGCGCAGAAAGCCTGCTGGCTTTTCGGCGAGTCTTCCCGCAGTGGTGAGGGCAGGCATGTTTCGACGACCTCAGTTCGCTGATGCGCTGAGTTGGTTGCTGTTTTTGAGCGTTGGTGTGTTGACCGCTGAAGCTGAACAACACCCCGGGACCTTTGTGTTCGATGAAGCACACCCGCCTCAACAGCAGTTGTGGTGAATGGCTAGTTGCTGCTTGCGGCCTGGTCGTAGGCCGGGAAGCCAACCAGGTCTTTGAGCTCGGAAAAACTCAGGAGCTGTTGCGGTGCTGTTCCTGATTGCAATGCCGAGAGAGCTGTTTTCATGGCGAATGCAGCCGCGGATATGAGCGTTAGGGGGTAGGCCGCTAAACGAAAGCCCATGGACGCCAAGGCATCGGGCGGCAGCCAGGGTGTGAGCCCCCCTTCCAGCATGTTGGCCATGCGCCAGCCCGGAACCTGCCGGCAGAAGCGATCCATTTCCTGCTCGCTGCGTGGTGCTTCGAGAAACACCACATCAGCGCCCAAATCGGCAAAGGCATTCAGGCGCCAGAGCGCTTCCTCGAGTGCTTGAGCTTCGCCATGGCTTGCGGCCAGAGCGGAACGTGCATCTGTGCGGGCAATGATCACAAGATCAGCGCCCTGCTCTCTGGCCTGAACGGCTGCGCGGATCCTCTCGAGCGCTTGCTCTCGCTCCACCACCGCTTTCACCCCCGTGTGGCCGCAGCGCTTGGGGGAGCTTTGATCTTCCAGCATGATCCCGGCGAATCCAGCTCGGGCAAATTGATGCATGGTTCGGTGCACATTGGCGGCATTGCCATGGCCGTTATCGCCATCACCAATGACGGGCAGATTGACGGCATCACAAATCGATCCGCCTTGGTCGAGCATTTCGCTCACCGTCAGTAAGCCCGTATCGGGCAAGCCCGCCCGCGCTGCTGCCACGGAAAAGCCACTCATGAAGGTGAGCGGAAATCCGGCCTGTTCAATCAGTCGCGCTGATAGTGCATCGAAGCAACAGGGCATCACATGGCAGGTGTCCTGCGCCAACAACCCCCTGAGATGTTCAGCGTCACGCCTTTGGGTTGCCATGGTTGTTGAAACGATGCTTTCAGGCTGCCAATCTCCGCTCTTGTCTCGTCTGCGTGTGAAGAGATAGATGCACTTGCGTAGGCAAAGCCTCAGGAAGATCCCACGCTGACTTCACCCCACCGAGCCAGCAGAGCTGGAAGGATCAACGGGAGATGTAGCCCTTAACCCACCCCGCCTGGAGCAAGCCTGATGCCTGCGACAACCCCATGGACCAGGTCCATGCCTGGAGACGACTCCACTCCTTCCTCTAACCGTTCAGAACTTGCTTGGTTGAAGCAAGCCACGACGCGCTCGGCCCTGAAGCGACTGGGCATCCGCTCCAGCGTGCTCGCCGGACAGCTGGCTTCTGTGGTGTTGTTCGCAATCTTTTGGCGTCACGGGGCTTAGCCCTCATCCCTCATTGGCAACCGCTGTTGCATTGAGGGCGTAGATCAGAACAATCAGGGCTAGAGCGGAAACAGCAGACGACATGGCTGGCTGGGCTGGATCTTCTGTCTATTGCCTTTGGCAGGCCCATTCCATAAAAGAAACCTGCGGTCTTGGCTGAGCCGAGATGCCGTCCACCAAGGTTTCAGCTGGGTGGACCCTCTTGGTGATGGCGATGAGGAAACCTCGGCACCCACCTCTAGGTCTAAGGATTGGCAGAGCCCATGCTCTCTTGGCCTTGTTGCTGTCGGGGCTGCCGGCTGTGGCTGCTCCCACGGTGATGATTGAGCGCTGTCATGACGGCGATACCTGCCGCACCACCAGCGGTGAAGCCATCCGCCTGGCCTGCATTGATGCACCCGAGCTGACAGGTCCCCCAAATGCTCAACGACTGGCGCAGGCCTCACGTGACTACTTGCGGGAGTTGGTGGTGGGGAAAGAGGTGTTGATCCGCCGCATCGGCAAGGACCGCTATGGCCGCGCTGTCGCTGAGATTTATCTGTGGCCGCTTAATATTGGTGAGGAGATGGTGGCCAGTGGCCATGCCCGCATCCTTGATCGCTACGCCAGCCAGTGCCCATGGGCCTTGCTGTGAGGGGCGGGCAACCGGCCTTCCAGGGTCGGGTGCCTCCCTTGAGGCTGCTGCGCATCAGTAGTAGAGCTTGATCAGCTGAAAAGAAGAAAACATGTCCACCCTGATTTCAGTCGTTGCCTTGGTTGCTGTTATTTATTGGCTCAACAATCACCGCAAGGAGTTGCGCATTCATTGATTTTGTGCTGGGTGAATTAGAGCACTCTCCGCCCTTGGCAGGAACCGGCGACGCGTTATAAACAACTCATTCCACTTCATTAGCCATGCTTACCGGCGAAGAGCTCCTCGCAAAAGTCAAAGAAATGGGAGGAGCTAGCAAGTCTGAAGTTGTCAAGGCTTGTGGCTACGTCTCGCAAAAGAAAGATGGGTCTGACCGACTCAACTTCACCGCTTTTTACGAGGCACTGCTCGAAGCCAAGGGCGTTGGTATTGGCTCTGGCGGCGGCGTTGGCAAAGGCGGCCGTAAGCTCTCCTACAAAGCTGTTGTGCAGGGCAACGGCAACCTGCTGGTTGGTAAGGCTTACACCGCTCTGTTGAATCTTGTTCCTGGCGATGAGTTTGAGATCAAGCTCTCCAAGAAAAAGGGTGTGACCCTCGTTCCCAAAGGCGAGGAAGAGGAAACCGACGAGGGTTGATCGCTCGTTATTGATCGTCTCTGAGCCTTGTTGCTTGCTCTCAGCCCCTGCTCTGGCAGGGGCTTTTTGCTGTCAGGAGATTGGGTTTGGCTGGTAACGAATCCAATCGTTTGATGTTCAAGGCCAAGCCCAATCTGCAAACTGCAATTGTCCCCACTGGGGACTGCATGAGTGCGTGGGGATGTGGGTGGTTCCAGTCCCCATTTTTTTATGTCCGCTCACATGCGGCTCAGTTCATCTTGGATTTCCTGCTCGGTGATGGCCTTCTCGGGATGATCAAAGCGCCATTGCTCCCAGGCCAAGCTCAAGCCCCAGAACACAATCACCCAGATCGGCCAGAAATAGCCGCCGCCTGAAAGCCCCCACACCAGCAGCAGGATGAGGTTGACGAATAAGTAGACCTGCCACTGCTTATTGAGCTTTTTTCTTTTTCTGATTCGTCTGATCGCAACGTCTTTGGAATCCATGCCGTGGGCGCTTGGGCTCTTCTAGAGGTAGACAATCCAAGCCGCTGTGTCACTCCAGCGTTGTGCAGAAGCGGTGAGCGATGTTGAGTTCTTCCTGAGTGATCTCGCCCCCGGCTGGTGTGACGTTGCCTGAGGGCCCGCCGCGACTGAGGAAAACGTCTTGGCCGAGTTGGGTGGTCATGCACGCGCGCACCTCGGCTGGGGGTGTCACGGGCATTGGCACACCAAAGAAAGGATCCATTCCCCGAGTTGATTGGTCCTGGAGATTATCCAGCGGTTCACCGCCTCGTTGACCAATCAATTTGGAACGGTTGGTTCCGCTGGATCGATAAGGTCCAGTGGCGGATGGCAGGCTCCGATGGACTGGAATGACGATGCTTTGGCAGCCCTGAAGAAGGACGTCCCCTTTTTTGTGAGGCCAGCAGTGCGCCGGCGTGTGGAGTCCATGGCTGCTGAGGAGAACCGACCATCCATCGACCTGAGCTTCTATCAACAGGCCAAAGCCAGCATGGGGCCGAAGTGAATCAGCGCAGGTTTTTCCTCAAAGATCTGAACTGTTTGGCCCCAATGATCAAGGCAGGGGCTGGTTTGCTGGCTTGCTCAGTTGGGCTTATGACATCAACGCCTGCGCAGGCCACCAGCCTTCACCCCTGCGGCAGTATTCGGATTGCCAACACCACCTTCTGCTTTCTTGATGCCAATGGCGATGGGCGGTACCAAGAGGGTGAGGAGGAGTTTTGCCTTGATGGTTGGCTGACCCGCGGAGGACTTCGTTGCCGCGGTGAAGGGGTCAAGGCAACGCCCGGTTCTCAAGCCTCAGTGATCACGATTCGCGTGCTCACCAGTTGGGATGAATCGTGTCCTGGCTCCATGAGTGTTGATCAAATCAACCATCACTTGCGCAATGGCTACCGCATCGTGGGGACGAAGACCCAGACCGAGATGATCTCGACCACTGGCCAACCCATCGCATGTTCGTATACGACCTATTCACTCCAACAACATTGATGGTCTGCTGCTGCACAGTGGATTGAGTCCATGGGCAAAGCGCTAATGAGGCCTCTTGTGATTGCTTTCACCACGGTTCTCAGCGCAGCACCGGCTCAGGCTGAAATTGTTCAAGCCTGGTGCTCATTGATGTGGCGGGATGGTCGTGCACAGATCGAACAAGGCCCTTGCGACTTCCGGCAAGCGTTTGGCAACGTTCAGGTTTGGATGGGCGAGCGCTGGGCGTTTGACTTTCCAGCGGATGGTCAGGGCCGCTACTACACCCGCAGAAACCGCAACGACTTCATCCGTTTTGAGCGTGGTGGCTACATCCTCACGGTGTTCCAGGGCGGTCAGCCAGCTAGGTAACCCGGCGGTTGGTGAATAAAAAACGCCCTGGGGACTCACCCAGGGCGTCAGTTGCTTCGTCCGATCGGCTGCTTGCTTCCGATCTGCTCAACGTTCTAAAGCGGTTTGGCGCCCTACTGGCGGCAACTCATCCAGGTTTCAGAAGCCATTCACCAGAGCAGCGGCGTCTTTCAATAACCGGGTTGAGCGCCTGGCGAGGTGAAGGGGCCATCGGAGACGTTGTCGAAGCTGACGGTGAGCAGCTCGTCTTTGATCAGCTCCCCATTTCCATCTAGGAGTTCTGGGTGAATGGTTTTCAGGCCGGTGCGATCACGCATCAGGTTGTTGGCCCTCGGTTGTTGGCTCCTGGCGCTCCAGCCTTGGCGCATTTGCATGAAGGCGCAGCCCAGCAGGACAAAAAAGGCGATCCCGTACAAAACAGCGAACATCTCAACCAGCACGAATGCATCAATGCTGCCGCGACCAATCAGCCGCTGTGGTTCGGTTTACCCCTTCAAGGATGAAACGCCTTAGGGGGCTTTTCTTTGGACTGCCCGCAGGAGCCGGCGCCATCTCGACTGCTTGGGCGGCAACTCAGTCGGCCTGACTTCCTCTTGCGTTGGCTCCACAACTCGGATGGTGAGGGATAGGGATGAGGTTTCAGCTGGTGTCCTTTGCTCAGGCGGGTGCTCGGGCTGCGTGTTGGTTGGTGGCTCAGGTTCTTGCTTTGGTTCGGGTCGGATGTCGGTTGGTGGCTCGGGTTCTTGGTTTGGCTCGGGTGCAGCCAAGGAAGGCCTAACTCCGGTCGCCCCTGGCCATGAGCCGTTCAGCAGGTAGCCCCGCACCATGGGGCTTGGGCGGGCACTGGTGAGAGCCGCCAACACCGGTGGTGGCAGTGCATTCCACGGCCCAGCCTTGGCCTTTGAGCGCGGCGCCAGCATCCAGGGCTTAAAGCGCATTGAGCGACTATCCAGTAGTGGGTTCAAAAGCTAGGTCTTCCGGTCTGTGCTTCTTGATGCACGCTGCTGTGACTGACGCCCCCTGTTGGATCACCCAGCACCTGTTATGTGGCCTTAAGCCTGAGCCGCAAGACCTTCGAGGGCGCCGAGGTGTCTCAGGCTGAGATGCGGATGCGCTCGTGACACAAGCAGGAGCGTCCTGCAGTGCGTCTCGCTTTGGACTTCTGCGACGAGATTGAAGAGGTAGCCCGACGGGCAACACCCTCACACCAACCATTTGGCTCCGTGCACATACGGGGCCTTTTTTATTGGGAAGGCTCTCCCCGGCACTTCGAAGCTGGGGGTTTTGAAGACCCACCACGCAGCCATCAATGCCAGGGGTGGCGCTCAGCTGAATACCTGCCAGCACCAGCGCCGTGGTCACCAGCACCAGGCCGAAATCCACCCGCCAGCTGGGCCGACTCAATCCGACACCGCTCATAGTCAGCGAGCTGTTCGGTACTGGGCTCAACACGAGCTGGTGTGGTGAGTCACCCCTCCATTCCGCCTTTTGCTGAGAGGATCACGCGACCTGATTTGATCTC
This sequence comes from Synechococcus sp. Minos11, assembly GCF_014279855.1. Classification (NCBI taxonomy): domain Bacteria; kingdom Bacillati; phylum Cyanobacteriota; class Cyanophyceae; order Synechococcales; family Synechococcaceae; genus Synechococcus; species Synechococcus sp. Minos11. The sequence goes on from NZ_CP047953.1 coordinate 489,623, forward strand.
GTGGCCGCCAAGTACCTCAACAACGTCCGCGTGCGCTGCAAGGAGGGCTGCGAAGAGAAGTTCATCGCCGAGACAGAGCAATGGGTGAACCCTGAGGGGATGCTTGATGCCTACTGGGCCAAGACAGGAGAACGCAGCTATTGCTTTGTAGGCCTATGGGAAAGCGAAGAGAAGCTGGTGGCGGCCCGTCCGCTGATGATCGAACACCTGAACAAGGTCCGTGATTTCTTTGAGGAGATCTCGCCTGAGCTTGGTGTCACGGATCCAGTTTCAGGATCCGTGGTGACGCATAAAAGCTGATTGCTGGAAAGGCTGTCGTTGAAGCCAGAAGCAGGCAAGACCAGCTTTAGCCACTACTTTGCGGGGGCTTTTTGAGGTGATGCGTTCAGAGGGCTTAGGAGACTCTCATCAACAAATCAGAAAAACAGGGTGGAAAGCATGCAGGGTTTTTGGCCAAGCTTTTGCGGCCTTCATAAGCGGGCTAATCCAATGACCAATTACCAAAAAACCGTGGCAGCTGTATTGGCTGCTCTATCCGCTGTGTCTTATGTAGCGGCCATGCCCACAGAATCAGTAACAACAAACGTCGGTTCGTCCGCGTCATTTCTGAGACGTGGTGCTTGATCTCAGTTGCCCCTGCTTGGGCGGGGGCTTTTTGTTGGGCACCAGCCCGAACGTCAGTTCTCAGCTGGGAACTAACGTTCGGGGAAGAGGCTTCAGAAATTTCTGCCAGTTTTCATGAGGCACTCAGGCAGCTCTCATCTGCTAAATCCTTCTGAACGGTAATTTTTCACTCCTTACTCAGGTCTGGATCCGGTTTGTTCTGCGTATCAGTTTTTGACGGCGAACAATTCGATGGGAAGTGGTTCGACAACCTCATTGAGGCAATGTCTTACCTAGATGCCTGCATTGCAGACGAGAGCTGGAAGGATATTCAGTTGCAGCGGTGGACTGAGGAAGACCTGCATGAGTTCATGGAAAAAGGCATGGGGTCAGCTAAGAACAGGCTGAGGTTGGCCGTTAATAGATTTGGCCTTTGACCAAACGGCGCCTGCTTCGGCGGGGGCAATTCCCCCGATTGGGGGAAGCGGTGAACCATCGATTGCAGCGACGGTAGGGGTGTCGAAAGAGAGCAAGCAATGACAGAGCCATCGACTCCGAAACCGAAGAAGAAAGGCCTCGGCTTTTTCTATGCAGTTGGCACTGGCTTCCTGCTGCTCTTGGTCTTCGCATCAACGGCATACAGCGAGAGGGAGTCCATCAAGCTGATCGAACCCATGCAGAGAGAGCTGGCCGCGCCTATGCCTAAACGCTGATGAAAAAGCCCCGTTATTGGCTCTGCTTCTGGGATGGCCACCAGTCGCGCATCGAGCCAACCAATGCCACCACCCGTGAGGAAGCCATCCGTGAAGGCCTTGAATTTTCGCTGGACCACCTCACTGCCGTCTTCAGCCAAGAGGCAGGTTTTAGCCACGCCGAAATGGTTGAACTCTCAGCCGTACTGCCGCCATTGGGATTGCCACTGTGGACGCCGCCAGATCAATGATTTTTTCCACAAGATTGTTTTCTGAATAACAATTTTTTTCCACAGACTTGGCTGCTGCCTGAATTGCTCACCACAGGCTGTGGTCAGGATTAATCCCCAATCAAAATGATGCCTCTGGCTCAGGCGCTGCCCATCATTCCCTTGGCTTCCGGCAGCGACCTAGCTAAAGCCCTGCTCATCAGTGGATTGGTATTCCTTGCCTTTTTCATCCCGTGGCAATTGCGCCGCCGCCATGTCCGCCGCTTTCAGCGCCGCATCTCCATGCGTGAAAGGGATCGGGGTTCTTAGCTGAAACACTCACCACCAAGCGCGGAACACTGAGAGTTCAATTGAGTTGTGGCGGGTCTTAGGGCCGCTTTTTTCTTAGGTGGCTTTGGTGCTCGGCAGCTTGGTGGCAGTCAGGCCAGGCGTCTCTTTCATGACCCGCTGGGCTTCTTGGAATCCCCTGACCACGCGGCAAACGCCCTGTGGGTCGCAGACCTTGTAGTACTCAAAGCCATCTGGAGCGTCGGTGAGCTTGATCGGACTCATTTCATTGCTCAAGAGCCCCTAACAATGCCCTGACCCAAGGGATAACCGCTACCCCTAAATGGGGGCTTATTTGTGTTCACCAAACGAATTCAATTGAATTGATGAGCCCAGACACAACAAAACCCCAGCTGGTGTGAGGAATGCTGGGGCGATGCTGACCCGCGAAATTGGCCTGCTACCTATGCGGGTTGAACTCAATCAATCAACACCTGAAGGCCAATGGTGTATCCAGCTGTACCGTCTAGAAGAGACAGTAATTAGTACCTATCAGACACAACAAAGTCCCGACTGACTAACGTGCCCGCCGAGACGATGCTGCCCTTGGGGACGGAAAACCCCTTGGAACAGATTCAACTTTGCAAAGACAGAACTGCGATTCTGTATTCGTCTGTACCGTCTGGCAGGAACAGTCATTGGTTCCTGTAACGGATTATCTGCATTGCGCTTTCTATTACGGATCATCCGTGACATCTGCTTCAGTGCTGTCGCCAAGTCAATCACCTAAAACCAGTTCTGGCCTGGCTTCCCAGTGGCTCAGCACCTTGGTAGTGGCGAATTGGTGCAACGGGTCGGTGATGCTGTGAAGACGAACGACTTTCCCGCTAACCCGCTTCTGCTTTGTTTCCTTGCCGAAGCCAAAGATGCACAGAATTGCCTGCACAACGCTGATAGGACAGCTGAAGCTGAGTGTCTTCTGCTTGGGTATCGCTTGGCACAGGAATCTTCCATCACCAGTCGATGTGAAAGCTTCACCCAGGCGTCGTTGGCACTAAACCAGTCCTTGCTGGTGAGTAAATCTGCGGCACAGGCTTCGGTAGTCAGTTGTTTTATTCAATGCAGCTGTAGATGCAATTTGGCAATGCGCACTCGGTCTAGGACGTAAGCGTCCCCTAATTGCTTTAACCGGCCATGAGTAAACAAGCCAAGCGCGGTCGTGTTGTCGTACAGCAGCCGATTCCTCAAAGCGGGGAACGCGTTGCCTATGTCGAGTACATGTTGGGTGGTCAATTCCGCAGGGACGATATTGAAGCGATTGCAGATTTGGTCTTTCTTCCTGGTTGCGGCACTCGCTTCCGGTGACTGATCGTCTGAGGGTGGAGAAGCGTCTGCCACGCGGCCCGCTTCTCTTTCGTTGGCGGCGTCCGTCTGGGCCTTCTGTGTTGAACACCGCTGGCGCTCCAGCGTGGTGGCTTCGCGTTCGACTAGCTGGACCGAATAGCCCTCTCGTGCGTAAGCGGCTGCAATCAGATGGCGATCGTGGCGGGCCTGAAGGTTCTGACGGGCGTACACCTGACACCCATCGATGAACCAAGGGTTGTCGTCTAAGACCGTCCCTTCTCGACGGGACAGTTGCGGCAGGTCATCTGTCGGCGGCATTTCACCACCGACAGATGGCCTCCGCTGTCAACGGTCACTTGGTCGAAATGGTTCTGCAGGTTGATGGACACTCCAGCCGCCATCACTGGGGAGACGAAAGACGCCTTCAGTTGCCCTGCTTTGGTTTTGCTTGACGCCCCCTGTTGGATTCGAACCAACGACCGGCTGCTTAGAAGGCAGCTGCTCTATCCAGCTGAGCTAAGGGAGCAGGCCCTCCAATCCTGCCAGTGAAGCTGCTTAGATTGGAGGGCTGTGAAAGCTCCCCAATGGCCCCGGCCCGCCTAAGCGACAGCCAAAAGCAGGAGCTGGTGAGCCAGTTCAAGGCCGGCGTGACAGCGGCGGCGCTTGCCGAAGCGTTTGGTTGCAGCCCCAACACGGTGAGCCGCACCGTGAAAGCTCTGCTCAGCCCCGATGAGTACGAAGGCCTCAAGCAGAAGCGCAGTGGCCGTGGTACTGCTGCTGTTGCGGTGAAAGAAGACGAGCCCAAGGCAGACGAACCCGAAACTGAGGCCGCACCAGAGGCCCCTTCCCCTGAGGCTGAACTGGAAGCTGATGAGCCGCTGGAGGGCAGTAGCTCTTTGGCCCTTGATGACGCCGATGATTTCGGCGCTGATGACAGCGACGAGGAGCTTGATGAGCTGAGCGACGACGACAGCGTTGCTGAAACCTTTGTGGCGATTGCCCCGCTGCCTGGTCTCGGGGTGATTGATGGCGGCGCCCCTTGCGTCAGTAAGCCGCTGGTGGATGGAAGCTTGCCTTCCACGGTGTATCTGTTGGTCGACCGCGACGTCGAGCTCAAAGGCACCCCCGTTAAAGACTTCAGCGAGCTGGGTGCTGTGGCGGCTACTGAGATGGAGCAACAGGCGATTGCGCTGTTCAGCAACCCCCGCCAGGCCAAGCGACAGTGCGGCCGCAGTCAGCGTGTGATCAAGGTGCCGGATTCCGGCGTCTTTGGCCGCACCGCGCCATTCATCCTGGCCCAGGGCATCAGCCGCATCGTTTTAGAAGGCAGCCTCTACGCCATCCCTGGCGCTTGAGCTAACGCCGCAGCAGTGCGGCAACGCTGCCGCCGCTGAACACCCCGCAGACCAGGGCGATGCCCACCACAAAACCAGTGGGCAGCGGAGCGCTTTGGCCAAAACCAAGCTGCAGTGGTTCGCGCTGGTTGAGGTTTTGGCTGCCCAGGCACAGCATCACCAGCAGCAGCAAGGAGCTGACCATGGTTCCGGTGAGCAGGCGCAGGCGCAGCAGCATTTCAACTGGTGGCGATGGGTTCAGTCTGCCGCGCTATGCAGCAGCGCATAGAGCTCACGTCTGGAGTGGCCGCTGCGGCTGGCCAATTCACGGGCGGCATCGGAGGCGCTGAGGCCGCCGGCTTGCAGCTGTTGCAGTTGGGCGCGCAGAGCATCGGCATCCCAAGCTTCGGGTTCGCTGGCAGGCGCCCCGCCCAGCACCACCGTGCATTCGCCTTGGGGTTTGCATGTGCTGAAGTGCTGCAGCGCTGCCGCCAAGGTGGGCCCCACGTGCTGTTCATGGCGCTTGGTGAGCTCGCGGGCCACCTGCACCGGCCGCTCAGCTCCGCAGTGCTCGATCAGTTCTTTGAGCAGTTGCAGCAGCCGGTGCGGCGCTTCATAGAGAACGCTGGTGCGCTCCTCTTGACCGATGGCCGCCAGGCGCTGCTGCCGCTCGCGCCCTTTGGCCGGCAGAAAACCTTCAAAGCAAAAGCGCCCACTGGGCAAGCCGCTGCTCACCAGAGCGGTGGTGGCCGCGCAAGGGCCTGGAATGCAAATCACGGTGCGGCCCGCCGCGCGAGTCGCCGCCACCAGCTCTTCGCCGGGGTCGCTGATGCCCGGTAGGCCGGCATCACTGATCAAGGCCACAGCTTCGCCATCATCCAGGGCCTGCAGCAGTTCGGGGATGCGCTGCTGCTGGTTGTGCTGATGGAAGCTGATCAGCTTTTGCTGGATGCCCAGGCCATGCAGCAGCAAGCCGCTGTGGCGTGTGTCTTCGCAGGCGACGCGGTCAACAGCTGCCAGCAGCTGCTGGGCCCGCGGCGAGAGGTCGCCGCGGTGGCCGATCGGTGTTCCCACCAAATAGAGAACCCCGGGGCTGGGCTCCTTCACAATGGCGCTCGCCTGTGATCAATCCATGATGCCCACCACCGAAGCCATCCTTGCGGTGCTGCGGCGTTTGGTTTGGGAGTCGGCCGACATCCTGCGGGCCTATGCCCGCTCCGAGCAGCCTCCCTTTGGCTATCCCCCCGCCTTGAGTGTGGACAACGGCGGCGAAGGCCCGGTGAGCGCGGCGGATCTGGCGGTGAATCAACACCTGCTCGATGGCTTTCGCAGCAACTTCCCGGATGCCCCCTGGGCTCTGCTCAGCGAAGAAACCGCTGCGGAGCAGCTCACCGCTGGTGTTCCGCTGGATGCCGAATGGCTGTGGATCCTCGATCCGCTCGATGGCACCAAGGATTTCCTGCAGGGCACCGGCGAGTACGCCGTGCACTTGGCGTTAGTGCACCACCAACGGCCGGTGCTGGGGGTGGTGCTCCAGCCCGAGCGGGAAGAGGTGTGGTTTGGCCTGGTGGATGAACAGAAGGCCTGGTGTGAAACCCGCGATGGCACGCAGCGCCCCGCCCAGCTCAGCAGCCGCGCACAGCGCTCTGATTTGGTGCTGGTGGCGAGCCGCAACCATCGCGATGAGCGGCTCGAGCGTTTGCTGGAGGCGTTGGCCTTGGGCGACACCAAGGCGATTGGCAGTGTCGGCGGCAAGGTGGCCACGATCCTGCGTGGGGAGACCGATGTCTACATCTCCCTGTCGGGCCGCAGCGCCCCTAAGGATTGGGACATGGCGGCTCCAGAAGCGGTGCTGCTGGCTGCGGGCGGTGCCTTCAGCCACGCCGATGGCGAGCCCTTGCTCTACAACGACGGCGATGTGCGCCAAGCCGGCTGCCTGATCGCCAGCAATGGAAAAGCCCAGGCCGAGCTCTGTGAGCTGGCCCGGGCTTGCTTGGCTGAGATTGATCCAGGCTTTGCGGTTTAGGACTCGCCGATCGGCAGGATCACAGTGGGCTGAGGATCGGAGCCGTCCTGGGGCACACCGCGCAGGGTGAGGTTGATGCGGCCGCGGTTGTCGATCTCGCGCACGCGAACGCGCACCTCATCGCCAACATTGACCACGTCTTCCACCTTCTCGACCCGTTGATCGGAGAGCTGGGAGATGTGGATCATGCCTTCCTTGCCAGGAAGGATTTCCACGAAGGCGCCAATCGGGATCACGCGGGTGACCTTGCCATCGAAGTACTCGCCTTCGCTGACGCGGCGGGTGAGGCCTTCGATGATCTTCTGGGCTTCCTCAGCAGCAGCACCGTCGTGGCTGGCCACGGTGACGATGCCGGTGTCCTCGATGTCGATCTTGGTGTTGGTGCGCTCGGTGATGCCCTTGATCGTGCGGCCGCCGGGGCCGATCACGGTGCCGATCAGTTCTGGATCGATGCGGAAGCTGAGCAGACGTGGGGCATGGGGCGACATGGTGTCGCGGGGCTTATCGAGCGCCTCGAGCATCTTCTCGAGGATGTGCAGACGGGCCGGACGGGCCTGGGTGACGGCCTCACCGATGGTCTTCATGGCCAGACCGGTGATCTTCATGTCCATCTGCAGGGCGGTGATGCCCTTCTCGGTGCCGGCCACCTTGAAGTCCATGTCACCGAGGAAGTCCTCGATGCCTTGGATGTCGGTGAGCACGCGCACCTCGCTGCCCTCACGGATCAAGCCCATGGCAGCACCGGCCACTGGGGCGGCGATCGGCACGCCGGCATCCATCAGCGCCAGGGTGCTGCCGCAGACCGAACCCATGGAGGTGGAGCCGTTGGAGCTCAGCACTTCTGAGACCACGCGCAACACGTAGGGGAAGGATTCTTTCGGGGGCAGCACGGGAAGCAGGGCCCGCTCAGCCAAGGCGCCGTGGCCGATCTCGCGGCGACCGGGGGAGCGCATTGGACGGGTTTCACCCACCGAGTAGGGGGGGAAGTTGTAGTGGTGCAGGTAGTGCTTCTCGTTGGACGGGTTGAGGTCGTCCATCTCCTGGGCATCGGAGGGGGTGCCGAGGGTGGCAGTGGAGAGCACCTGGGTGAGCCCGCGCTGGAACAGACCGGAGCCATGCACGCGCTTGGGCAGCACCCCAGCGGCAGCACTGATCGGACGCACCTGATCGAGGCTGCGGCCATCAACGCGCTTGCCGTCTTTGACGATCTGGGCGCGCATCATCGATTTGGTCAGCGCCTTGAAGCTGTTGCCCAGCAACTTGCCGTTGCTGCCCACAGCGGCGCGCACCGCATCGGTCTCTTTGAGGGCGGCGATGGCCTCAGCAGCCTTGGCCTTAATCGAATCGAGCTGGCTATCGCGCTCGGCTTTGGTGAGCGTGAACTGGGAGAGCACTGCACCGATGTCTTTGGTGCACTGCTTGGCCAGGTAGTCGGGAACGGTGGTGTCTTCCTCCGGCTTTTCGGGCACCACTTGCTCGATGCCCAGCTCAGCGATCGTTTCTTTCTGGTGGCGGATCAGCTCGAGGACCGCTTCGTAGCCGAAGTCGATCGCCTCGATCATGTCCTCTTCCGGCAGCTGTTGGGCGCCGGCTTCCACCATCACCACACCTTCGGCGGTGCCGGCGACCACCAGATCAAGCTCGGAGCGCTCGATCTCGCGGTAGCTGGGGTTGAGGATGAAGTCGTCGCCCAGCAGGCCGACGCGCACGGCGGCCATCGGTCCATAGAAGGGGATCTTGGCCAGCAAGGTGGCCAAAGAAGCGCCGGTCACCGCCAGCACATCGGGCGGGACGCGCTCATCGACCGACATCACGGTCGCCACAATCTGCAGGTCGTCGCGCATCCAGCTGGGGAACAGCGGACGGATCGGGCGGTCGATCAGGCGGCAGGCGAGGGTGGCGCGCTCAGGCGGGCGGCTTTCGCGGCGCATGAAGCTGCCGGGGATGCGGCCAGCGGCGTAGAGGCGCTCCTCGTAGTCGCAGGTCAGGGGCAGAAAGTCGATGCCTTCGCGGCCGTTGGCTCGGGTTGCCGTGACGAGAACCGCGGTATCACCACATTCGATCAAGACGCTGCCGCCGGCCTGGGGCGCGTAACGGCGCGTCGTCAGTCGGATCTCCCTTCCATCAAAGGAGATCGACCGTGTTTCACCTTGCACTGGCTCTTATGTCCTGGTTGCTGTCAACTTTCATCTTGGCATCCAGGCCCCGCTGCTGACCGCGCTGCTGCCGATCTGCAGGCGGGCTGACTGCTGCACGGCTTTGGCCAGGCAGCTGGTGTACTCCGCATCGCTGAGCTCAAAGCAGCCAAAGCGCTCCAGATGGGGATTGCTGAGCTGCACATCAAAGAGCTCAAAGCCGCCTTGGCGCAGGGCGCTTTGCAGCTGCACCAGCACCACATTGGAGGCATGGGGCCGGCTGTGGAACATCGATTCACCGATCCAGCAGCGGCCAATCGCCAGCCCCAGTTGGCCGCCAGCGAGGCCGTGCGCATCCCAGGCTTCGATGCTGTGGGCCCAGCCCAGGCGATGCAGCTCTTGGTAGATGGCCCTTAATTCCAGGCTGATCCAGGTGCTGGGGCGATCGGCGCAGCCATCCACCACGGCGGCAAAGGCGCTGTTGAGCTTCAGCTCAAAGCGGCCGGGCCGCAGCTGGCGCCGTAGGGAGCGGGGCACATGGAAGCGCTGATCAAGGGGAATCAGTGCCCGTTGGCGGGCACGAAAAAGGCCGAGAGCCCGATCGGGACCCTCGGCCACGGGAAACCAACCGGCGGCGTAGGCCGCCAGTAAGTCATTCACCAGCTGGACTTGACCACACCGGGCAGCAGGCCTTTGTGGGCGCGCTCACGCAGCTGGTTGCGGCACAGGCCGAAATCTCTGTAAACGCCACGGGGCTTGCCGGTGGCCCAGCAACGGTTGCGCATGCGGGTGGGGGCGCTGTTGCGGGGCAGCTGTTGGATCTTGCGGTGGATCTCCAGCCGCTCCATGGGATCAGCAGCGTTGGCGAACGCCTCCATCAGGGCCGACCGCTTGGCGGCGAAGCGCTCCACCATTTTTTTGCGCTTCACATCCCGCGCGATCATCGACTTCTTCGCCATGCGGCAGCCCGGATTGGAATCAGGAATCCGCCAGCATAAACGATGGGTTTAGTTGCCCATCAACTGACGCACCAAGCTCAGTTGGCTGGTGTCTTTGACGATCAGCACCGCGCTGAGGCCCAGCAGCAGCACCAAGCCCGATTGCATGAAGGCCATTTGAATCCGCTCCGGCAGCGGCCGGCCGCGCAGGCCTTCGATCAGCAGCAGCACGAACTGGCCGCCATCGAGCATGGGCAGCGGTAGGGCGTTGAGCACCGCCAGGTTGATGGAGATCAGCGCGGTGAACAGGAACAGGCTTGAGCCGCCTTGCTCAGCCAGCTGGGCCCCCATTTCCACGATCTTCACTGGGCCTGACACCTGCGAAGCGGTTTCACCGAAGTTGGTGATCAGGGTCCAAAAGCCATCGATGGTGCGGGTCCAAATCGCGGCGAAGTCGCGATTGGCGCGGCTGATCACCTCCAGCGGATTGGCGGGGCGGCGGAAGTTCTCCACTCCAGCGGGTTGCAACTGAGCGCCAATGCGGCCGCTGCCACCCAGATCAGCCGGAATCATCGGCACGCTGAGGGTTTCACCCTGGCGCTTGATTTCCACTTGCAATTCCTGGCTGGGGGAGCTTTTGACGGCATCCACCAGGCTTTGCACGGCGGTGCTGCCGCCACCAAGGGGTTGGCCATTGAGGCCGATCAGGGTGTCGCCGGGCTCCAGGCCCGCTCGTGCGGCGGCCTGTTGGGGCTGCACGCCGGTGACGAGCACACCACCTGTGGCGCTGAAGCCCGAAGGGATGCCCACCACCAGGCCCTGACCCACCAACACAACCCAAGCCAGGATCACGTTGGCAATCACACCAGCGGCGATCACCAGGGCGCGTTGGGAGAGGGGCCGGTTTTTGAGTAGATCGGGATCGCGCGGGTCGATGTCGTTATCGGGCTCGTCTTCCGGGAAGGCTACAAAGCCGCCCAGGGGGATCAGCCGCAGGGCATACAGCACGCCATTGCGCTGCTTTTGCAGCAGGGCTGGGCCAAAGCCCACGTTGAAACTGGTGACCCGGATGCCCTGGCAAACAGCGGCCAGGAAATGGCCCGCTTCGTGCACCACCACCAGCAGCGCCAGGATTAATAGCGCTGAAAGCACCCCCACAAGCTCACCCCAAGAAGAGGATCATTGTGGCGTGAGTCGTTCGCGACCGAAGTACGGCACCAACGCAGCGGGCAATTGGATGCTGCCATCGGGCTGCTGACCGTTCTCCAGCAGGGCCGCCATGGTGCGACCGATCGCTAGGCCACTGCCATTGAGGGTGTGCAGCAGCTGGGTGCCTTTGCCCTCTTTGAAACGAATGGCTGATCGCCGCGCTTGGAAATCACCGCAGGTGCTGCAGCTGGAAATTTCCCGATACGAGCCCGCTCCAGGCAGCCACACCTCCAGGTCGTAGGTGCGGGCCGCCGAGAAGCCCATGTCGCCGGTGCAGAGCTCCAAGCGCCGGTAGGGCAGCTCGAGGGCTTCCAGCACGGCTTCGGCATCGAGTGTCAGCTGCTCATGGGCCTCAGCTGATTTTTCGGGGTGGCAGAACCAATAGAGCTCCACCTTGTTGAACTGGTGCAGGCGAATCAGGCCGCGGGTGTCGCGCCCGTAGCTGCCGGCTTCACGGCGGAAGCAGGGCGTGTAGGCGGCGTACTTGAGCGGCAGCTGCTCAACGGCAATCACCTCATCGCGATGCAGCGAGGTGAGCGGCACTTCGGCGGTGGGGGTGAGCCAGAGGTCGTCGTCGGCGCAGCGGAAGCTTTCTTCGGCGAATTTGGGCAGCTGGCCGGATCCGGTGAGGCTGGCGCTGTTCACCAGAATCGGCGGCATCACCTCGGTGTAGCCCTTGGTGCTGTGCAGATCGAGCATGAAGCTGATCAGGGCGCGCTCGAGCCGGGCTCCATCACCCATCAAGGTGATGAAACGACTCTGGGCAATGCGCACGGAGCGCTCGGTTTCAAACAGACCGAGGCGATCAGCCAGCTGCCAGTGCTCTTCGAGGTCTTTGCCCTGGCGCGGTTCGCCCCAACGCTTGACCTCAACGTTGTCGGCCTCACTTTTGCCCTCGGGGGCATCGGCTGAGGGCAGGTTGGGCAGGGCCAGCAGCTGCTCGCGCAGCTTGGCTTCCAGGCCCTTTTCTTCTTCCTCCAGCACCGCCACCTGCTGCTTGATGCGGTTGCCCTTTTCGCGCAGGGCCTTCACCTCATCGCTGTCGGGGGCGGCGCCGCCTTTGATCAGCATCCCCACCTCTTTGCCGGTGCGGTTGCCTTCGGCTTGCAGATTGCTGCGCTGCTCTTCGAGGTCGCGCTCTTGTTTGGCGATCAGCTGCAGCTTGGTGAGGTCCACCTCCATGCCACGCCTGCCCAATTGCTGGCTAATCAGCTCAGGGTTGTCGCGCAGCAGGCGCTGATCCAGCACGGCCTCAGGGCAGGTGGGCGGAGCTTACGAGGCAGGTGCCTCAGAGCACCTGCACCACTTCACTCACCTCGGGAATGGCTTCGCGCAGCTTGCGCTCAATGCCCATCTTCAAGGTCATGGTGCTGCTGGGGCAGGAGCCGCAGGCACCCTGCAAACGCACCTTCACGATCGGGCCGTCGATCTCCACAACTTCCACATTTCCGCCATCAGCCATCAGGAATGGCCTGAGCTCATCGAGGGTGCGCTCCACGTTCTCCAGGGTTAGGGCCTGGGGATCGTTGGTGGCGGCCGCGGTATCGGTGGTCATGGCAGCAAGCTGTTTGCTAGTTGAAGCCTAAAAGCTGGCAGGCGTGACTGATCGTTACGACGCGGTGCTGGTGGGCGCCGGAATCATGGGCGCCACCCTGGCGGCGCTGCTGCATGAGCTGGATCCAGCCATGCGGCTGCTGATGCTGGAGCGTCTCGATGGGCCTGCCCTCGAGAGCAGTGCAGCGGCCAATAACGCCGGCACCGGCCATGCCGCCAATTGCGAGCTGAACTACACGCCGCAGCAGGCCGATGGCCGCGTGGCCACCGCCAAGGCCTTGGCGATCAATGCGGCTTTTGAGCGCAGCTTGGAGTTTTGGGCCACGTTGCGCGAGCGCGGCGAGCTCGACACCCCGGCTTTTCTCAATTCGGTGCCCCACATCAGTTTTGTCTGGGGGCAAGGCGATGTGGCGTTTCTGCGCCAGCGCCACCAACAGCTCAGCGCTCTGCCTGCTTTTGCCGGCATGGAGTGGAGCAGCGACCCTGCCAAGTTGGCGGAGTGGATGCCCTTGGTGATGCAGGGGCGAGGTGCGTCGGAGCCGGTGGCCGCGACGCGCATCTCCAGAGGCACCGATGTGGATTTCGGCAGCCTGACGCGGCTGTATTTGCAGGATCTGCAGCGCAATGGTGCCTTGGAGCTGCGCACCGGTTGTGAGGTCAACAACCTCACACGCAAGTCCAACGGCGATTGGAGCGTTGAGCTTGCTGGCGGCGAGCGGGTGCAAACACCGTTTGTGTTCCTCGGTGCTGGCGGCGGGGCCTTGCCGCTGTTGCAGCGCTCCGGAATCCCGGAAGCCAAGGCCTTTGCCGGCTTCCCGGTGAGCGGCCAGTGGCTGGTGTGTGGTGATAACCAGCTGGCCAGTCGTCATCTGGCCAAGGTGTACGGCAAAGCCAAGGTGGGCGCACCGCCAATGTCGGTGCCGCACCTCGACACGCGCTTCATCAATGGCGAGCGATCGTTGCTGTTTGGCCCTTTTGCTGGCTTCAGCACCAAGTTCCTCAAGCAGGGCTCGCTGTTGGATTTGCCCCGCTCGGTGCGCATCGGCAACCTGCTGCCGATGCTGCAGGTGGGGGCCGGCAACGTCTCGTTGGTGCAGTACTTGATCAATCAGCTGCGCCAAAGCCCGGAGCAGCGGCTGGAGGCCTTGCAGCAATTCCTGCCCCAGGCCAAGGCCAGCGACTGGACCCTGTCGGTGGCGGGGCAGCGGGTGCAAATCATCAAAAACGGTCCCAAGGGCGGCCAGTTGCAGCTGGGCACTGAAGTGGTGGCCGCCGCTGATGGCTCGCTGGCTGCCTTGCTGGGGGCTTCGCCCGGAGCGAGCACCGCCGTCACGATCATGTTGGAGGTGCTCGAGCGCTGCTTTGCCAGCCGTTTGGCTACTCCTGCTTGGCAAGAGCGGCTCAAGAGGCTGTTCCCCAGCTGGGGCGGCGATGTGCTCAGCAGCCGCAGCCGCAATACAGCGGTGCTGGGGCTCTAGCGCTCAGCAGCGCGGCTTGGATCACAACGCCTTGTAGGCATTGACCGCCTGACGCAGGGTCGGATAGGTCAGCTTGTCCAAGCCGTCAGTGTTTTCGCCGATCTGGGCGATGAGGTTGAGAAATTCGCTCTGGCGTCCAGCCCAGATGAGTGCAATGTTTTGCCGCTGGAGCTGCTGCTGCAAATCCTTCAGCACGGCTAGGCCGTTGATGTCGATGTCGCTGATCGGCACCGCATCAATCACAAACCAGCGCAGCTCACCACCGGAGGCCTTCACAGCAGCGAGGGCGCGCTGTTTGAAGTGGTCGGCGTTGAAGAACACCAGCGGGGCGTTGAAGCGAAACAGCACCAGCCCCGGGATGGCTGAGGCTTTGCCGTGGCGATCGATGGAATGCAGCCCAGGCAGTCCCTTTTGCTCTCCGAGCAACTCCACACTCGGGCGCGCCGTGTGCTTCACGAAGCGCATGATCGCTAGGGCCACGGCAAAAAGGATGCCGTTGATCGAGCCCAGGGCCACCACACCGGCGGTGGTGACCAGCGATAGGCCGAACTCGCGCTGGTCCATACGCCAGACCTGGCGCAGGCTGGCGATGTCCAATAGCGAGAGGGCCGCGGCGATCAGCACCACGCCAAGGGCCGCCACCGGAACGAATTGCAGCGGGCCGGTGAACACCAGCAGCACCAGGGCGATAGTGGCGGCGGCCACCAATCCGGTGACCTGCGTTCTGCCTCCAGCGGTGACCGCCATGGCGGTGCGCGAGTCAGCACCGGTGACCACAAATCCCTGGGTCAACGAGGCGGCAATGTTGGCGGCGCCATAGGCCACCAGCTCCTGATCCACATCCACTTCATACCCACCGCGCGAGGCAAAGCTGCGGGAGGTGATCGTGCCGCTGGTGAACAGCACCAGCGCCAGGCCGGCGGCTGAACCGAGCAATTTGGGAATGGTCTCCAGCGGCACCAGCGGCAGGGCTGGGGCGGGCAGCCCGGCTGGGACTGGGGCCAGAACGGCAACGCCCATGGCCGGCAGATCCATCAGCCCCACCAGCAGCGCTGAGAGCACCAGCACCGCCAGGGCCGCCGGGATGGTTTTGAGGAAGCGCTTGACCAGCACCAGCACCACCACGCTGAACAGGCCCACGAGCAAGGTGGGCATCTGGGTGGTGGGCAGCTTGGTGATGATCTCGATCAGCTTGGGAATGATCCGGCTGGCGGTGATCTGAAAGCCCAGCACCTTGCCGATTTGCCCCAGGAAGATGGAGATGGCGATTCCATTGAGGAATCCCACCAAGATGGGCTTGGAAAGAAAGTCCGCCAGGGCTCCCAGCCGAAAGGCACTGGCCAGCACGCAGAGCACACCGGTGAACAGGGTGAGTGCTGAGGCCAGCGCCAGGTAGAGCGCCGGATCGCCTGCCGCCATCGGTGCGATGGCCGCGGCAAGGATGGCGCAACTGGCTGCATCGGGGTTCACCACCAGCTGGGGTGATGTGCCAAATAGCGCATAGGCCAACAGGGGCCCGATGCTGGCGTACAGCCCGATGGCCGGAGGTAGTCCGGCCAGTTCGGAGTAGGCAATCGACACCGGCAGCGCCACCGCTGCCACCGACAGACCGGCAAAGAGGTCGTGGCTGAAGTCCTGTCCAAAGCGGTAGCGACGCAGCGCCACCACACCGGGCATCAGCGCATTGAAGCTGCCCAATTCACGAAGTTTCCCTCTCGACAGGATGGGCCTAGAACATCCAAGTGGCAGTAGGGGCCGCTGAGATTGTTGAGCTTTTAGAGGTAAGCCCGGCCCAGTTGATCAGCTGCTTTCAGCGCCCTCATCACAGCGATGGCGGTGACCTCAAACGGTTCGTTGTGGCTGGTTTCCCCAGGGATCACGGAGCGCTCAGCAATCGCCATCAGTTCAGCGTCGTTACTGGCGTCGATGCCGACTTGGGCCAGCGTGGTGGGCAGTCCCACCTGCTGGCAGTAGCGGAACACCGCATCGATTTCGCTTTGGGGTTGGCCTTCCAGCACCAGCTGGGTGTGCAGGCCGATCACCACCTTTTCGCCATGGAGGTTGTGGTGGCTGCCGGGGATGGTGCTGATGCCGTTGTGCACCGCATGGGCCAGGGCCAAACCGCCGATTTCAAAGCCCAGCCCCGAGAGCAGGATGTTGGCCTCCACAATCCGCTCCAGCGCTGGTGTGGGAACGCCAGCATCAATGGCCGCGCAAGCCGCTGGGCCATCGGCCAAGAGGATGTCGTGGCAGAGCTTGGCCAGCATCAGGGCGCTGGTGAGGGGCTTGCCGCCCACCACGTTGTTGCGGTGGCTTTCGTGGGTGGCGCGCGCTTCAAACCAGGTGGCTAGACCATCGCCCAAGCCAGCCACTAGTTGGCGTTTGGGGGCTTTGGCGATCACTTCGGTGTCCACCAGCAGCAGCTCGGGGTGGCGGTTGTAGAAGCGAAAGCCGGTGACGCTGCCTTCATCGGAGTAGATCACCGAAAGAGCGCTGCAGGGGGAATCGGTGCTGGCCAGGGTGGGTGTGATCACCACCGGCAGCCCCAGTTCATCGGCCACAGCACGGGCGGTGTCGGAGGCCTTGCCGCCGCCAGCTCCCACCACCGCGCAAAAGCCGTGGTGATCCGACATCCCCACCAAACGCTTGATCTCGCTTTCGCTGCATTCACCGCCAAAGGCATCGATCACGGGCTGCAGGCCCACCGGTGGCAATTGCTCCTGCCAGATCGGGGCGAGGGTGCGTTGGGCGGTGCCGCCAGCGATGAACAGCACGGGCCCTTCAAAGCCCAGGCGCTGCAGCTCACGGCCCAGTTCCCATGTGGCGCCAGGGCCCTGCACATACCGCGCTGGAGCGCCAAAAACCCCCAGGGGCCGCTGGTGGATGCTGCCGAAATCGGTGCGGTAGGCCATGGCCTGCGGCGCTCTGCCCTTGCCTAGCCAAAGCAGCAGGTGAGCAGGGGCTTCTCCCTAAGATCTGCTGATGACAGACGCCCCCGTCTCAAGGCTCCGCAATTTCTGCATCATTGCCCACATCGACCACGGGAAATCGACCCTGGCCGATCGCTTGCTGCAGGACACCGGCACGGTGGCGGATCGGGATATGCAGGCGCAGTTCCTGGACAACATGGACCTGGAGCGGGAGCGGGGCATCACCATCAAGCTGCAGGCCGCGCGCATGCAGTTCAAAGCAGCCGATGGTGAGCTCTACACGCTCAACCTGATCGATACCCCCGGCCACGTTGACTTCTCCTATGAGGTGAGCCGCAGCCTGCAGGCCTGTGAAGGAGCGCTGCTGGTGGTGGATGCCAGCCAGGGGGTGGAAGCGCAAACCCTGGCCAACGTCTACCTGGCACTCGGCAATGATCTGGAGATCATTCCGGTGCTCAACAAGATCGATCTGCCGGGAGCTGATGCCGAGCGCATCAGCACCGAAATTGAAGAGATCATCGGCCTCGATACCAGTAATGCGATCCACTGCTCAGCCAAAACCGGCCTGGGCGTCCCTGAGATCCTGCAGGCCATCGTTGATCGGGTGCCGCCGCCACCGGACACCACAGAAGAACCGCTCAAAGCGTTGATCTTTGACTCCTATTACGACCCCTACCGGGGCGTGATCGTCTACTTCCGGGTGGTGAGCGGCCGGCTTCGCAAGAAAGACAAGGTCTTGCTGATGGCCAGCAAGAAGACCTACGAACTCGATGAGATCGGCGTGATGTCGCCCGATCAAAAGCAAGTTGATGAATTGCATGCCGGTGAGGTGGGCTATCTGGCCGCCTCGATCAAGGCCGTGGCCGATGCCCGCGTGGGCGACACCATCACCCTGGCCAGTGCTCCTGCTGATGCGCCGCTCCCCGGTTACACCGAGGCCAAGCCGATGGTGTTCTGCGGCCTGTTCCCCACTGACGCTGATCAATACCCCGATCTGCGCGATGCACTCGACAAGCTCAAGCTCTCTGATGCCGCTTTGAAATACGAGCCGGAAACCAGCAGCGCCATGGGCTTTGGCTTTCGCTGCGGCTTCTTGGGCTTGCTGCACATGGAGATCGTGCAGGAGCGGCTTGAGCGCGAATACGACCTCGATCTGATCGTCACCGCTCCATCGGTGATCTACAAGGTGAACATGGCTGATGGCTCCACCGTGATGGTGGATAACCCGGCCACGCTCCCGGAACCGCAGGCCCGCGAATCGATCGAGGAGCCCTACGTGAAGATGGAGATCTACGCGCCGAATAGCTTCAACGGCACCTTGATGGAGCTGTGCCAGGAACGGCGCGGCACCTTCATTGACATGAAGTACATCACCACAGATCGGGTGACGTTGCAATACGAGTTGCCTCTGGCGGAGGTGGTGACCGACTTCTTCGATCAGATGAAGAGCCGCACCAAGGGCTATGCCTCGATGGAATACAGCTTGATCGGCTACCGCCAGAACGTGTTGGTGCGCCTGGATGTGTTGATCAATGGCGACAAGGCCGATCCGCTCACCACGATCGTGCACCGCGATAAGGCCTATGGCGTGGGCAAGGGCTTGGTGGAAAAGCTCAAGGAGTTGATCCCCAGGCAGCAGTTCAAGATCCCGCTGCAGGCCTCGATCGGTAGCCGCATCATCGCCAGCGAAAGCATCAGCGCCATGCGCAAAGACGTGTTGGCCAAGTGCTACGGCGGTGATATTTCCAGAAAGAAAAAGCTGCTGAAGAAGCAGGCCAAAGGCAAAAAGCGCATGAAGGCGATGGGCAAGGTGGATGTGCCCCAGGAGGCCTTCATGGCCGTGCTCAAGCTCAACGAGAACAAATAGGGGAACGCTGCTTCCAGCAGCGGGGCAGTGATGTGGAGCAAGCCACCACGGCAGCAGGGTTTTGTGCTGCCATCGGTTCTATTGCTCGGCTTGGTGATCATCACCAGCGGTTTGGCGCTGCAGGCCATGGCTTTGCAGGGAGTGCTGAGCCAAAAGCGCGAATTGCAGCGCGCTCAACAGGCCGATGCCGAGTTTTCAGCCGTGATGCGGCAGGCTTTGGATTAACCGAGGTGCTCGTGAGCGCCATGTTGCTGGGGATCTTCAGCAACTTGGGCTTGCAGCTTTCGGGTTCCATCGGCCGAGCGGCCCAGCAACAACAGCAAGCAGCTGCCCAACAGCATTGGCTGGCCTTGCAACTGCAGCGCGATGGGGGTTTGTTGATCAGGCAGGGGGCTTTGCTGGCAGTGGATTGCAGCAACAAGGAGCAACGCCGCCAGGGCTTGGTGGAGCTGCAGGCCACGTGGCAGCAAGCCGGCTCCATCGAGGCAGCCGAGTCGTTCCCGACTGAACGGCAACTTCAGATTGCCGATGGACTCCTTCAGCTGCGCGTCAGTGCTGGTGAACTGGAGCGTCAGCGCGAGTTCAGCCTTCAAGGGTTGGGGGCCTGCATCAATGAGCTTGGTTGAGCTGCTCACTGCTGTGGCGATTGTGGGAATCCTGGCCGGCACCAGCCTCAACGCCAGCCGCACGCCCATAGCCCATCAGCGGTTGCTGGCCGCGGCGCGCCAGCTTGAGCTGGGCATTGAGCAAGCCCGCGATCAGGCGATGGATCAACAGAGTCCATGCGCTCTGGCCTTGGGGGAGGCCGGTTGGGTTGAACCTGATGACGGCAGCTTGCCTGCTTGCACCCATGCCGTTAGCCCATTGCTCGCGGGTGATCGCGCCAATGGCCTGAGGCTGAATCACAACATCACCGCGCTGCAGTTCACCGCCAATGGCTTGGTGCTGGGGGGCGGCACCGTGCGCTTAGCGGTGGATGGTTTGGATCAAGAACGCTGTGTGGTGATCAGCTTGCCGCTGGGCATCACACGCCGAGGCCGTTGGGAAAACAGTCAATGTGTGCCGCCAGCGTCAGCAGAATCTTGACGCTGGCGTTACAAGGAGGGTGCTGATCTTTGCCAGTGCAACGGCTATGGCAGTTCCAACGTGGCTTGAGCGGATGATGGCGCTGATGCGTCAAACGGTGCAGCAAACCGGCATCGCTCCCAAACCCAAACCTTTGGCGAAGCCTGAGCCCTCAAAGGCAGCCAAAGCTTCCGAGCAGATCTTCACGGGCCCGAAAGGCGGGCAGTACGTGCTGACGGCCAGTGGCAAGAAGAAGTATCTGAAGAAGTAAGGCTTATCCCGACGTGGCATCCCCAATGCTGTCGCGATCGACTTCGTTGTAATGCCCCCCTGTCTGCTCTGCCAGTTGTTCCATCCAGGCGGACTCGAGTCCGAGAGCCGTCGTATGGACCTTGAGGACAACATCCCGCCCTGTGTTCAACCCGGCGTAGTAGTTCGCTGTTGGGTCTTCATCTGAGCCCCCCCAGTAGCCGCCATTGCGGTCCCTGTTTGGCTTGCCATCTGATAGGAAGTAAAGAGCATCCGTTTCTTGATCATTGAAGGCTGCCTGGATGGCATCCCATGGATCAGTTCCTCCCCAAGATGAGGGTGTTTCATCATCGAGGGAGTAAACAAAAGCAATGGCTGAATCCCGGACACCTTCATCCCCTAGACGCTTCAGCTTCGTCCCATAGTCTTTCCAAACTTTGTGATTTTCGTATCCATATGAGCTGAATGAGCGCAGGCCAATTCGGGTGTCATCGGGCAGCTTGTCAAGTATCACCGCTAGTTCTTTCTGAAGAGATTCCATTCGAGTTAATGCACATCGCCGGTTGGTCGTGATGTAGCCATGGCCTGGTTTGTAGAACTTCCGCCACTGGGCATAGCCATCACCCCATAAGACACAGGCACTCATTGAGCCTGATCCATCGACCACAAATCGAACTCTGTCACTGGTGATGTTCTGGAAGAAGGCGCCACTTAGAATGCCTCCATTGGAATCATCATCTAAGTCATTGACACGCTTGTCAGCACGGGCAAATGCTGCGAAGTGCAGATCTTTTTTGGTGATTGTCTTTGTATTGCTACGCTTCTCTAGAAAACTGGCTTTGATGTTGTCATCTTCAGGGTTCGCTTCTGTAGGATCAACAAACTTAATCAGTTTAAAGTTGCTATCTGTTTCAAGTCTGAGAGCTGGTTCATATGCTTCTCTGTAGGGGGTAAAGCCCTGATCAAATGTGAAGTCAGAGCTGGATAGGTAAGTTCCTAATGCTTTTTCTGTAGCACATTCATCTGTGTTGCAAGGGACTCTGCCAATATCTTCGAGGATGATTGAGACGAAACTTTTTTCAGTCTCATCGTCATAGTTACCATCAAGCTTTAAAGGTGCACCGCAGCGTTTTAGGGTATAACCAAGTCCATTGGTACCTTTGCTGACCCCATAGAAAACGGGATCTGTTAATTCAATCATTTTGGCTCCAAAGATTGGTTGAAAACCACTTGTGCCAGCTAGAGTTTCGCAAGTTGAAAGCGAGTTTGTGTATCGAGAATCTGATAAGTCAAGGTGACTCTTGCCTTCAGGAAATCCTCCCGTATTTTTTACAACAAGGTGAATGCTACGTTCAACTTCTGAGCGCATCAGGCGCATGCCGTTGGTGGTGTTCTGGCGGAGCGTGGCCTTGTCGGTTGATTGCCCTATGAGTGTTTCTGTTGTTCTCAATCCAAGGGCTGAAGCTCCGATGACGAGTGATGTTGCAACCGTTGCCACCATGGCTTCCGTCATGGACGCGATTCCTGCTTCTCTTCGCCGTTTGTGATTTTTGCGCTGATTGATGAGCTGGTGAAGTCGCGTCATAGAACTAGAGCGGAGGATCAAAGCAAAAGCTTGGTGAATGCGATGATGCTTCTATATGAGTTCATCATTACCTTTATTGCCGCAGTTGTGTTGAATAGCTGCTGAGTTGAAAGTGAATCTTTTCTGAATGGAATCGCTAGTCAATAGAGCATGCTTTTAATGCACCATCCCAAGTCCCTCGACTAATGCTTCCGCTGCCTGAGACTTCCACACAGCGTGTCAATAAGCGGCTCTTTCCATTGCTTGTTCGATATGAAGAATCTGCATGATCTTTCGAGCGCACTAAAATCCTTAGGAGACTAGAGTCGGCGCTCGTGCCAGGCGGACTCATTTGAAAGCCGGACAAAGTAGTTGCAACTTCAACATTGTCCCGCTCGGGAGTTCCTTCTCGATTAATGATGCGATAGTTTGGCCCCCCAACGCATCCCTCTTGGGAATTGCAGCAGCTAATTCGGCCAGTCAGATTGGTTTGAATCCCATTGGGTTGCTGGAATTCCAAGATATCCCACACAGGCCGATATTGATTTGGACTTGGAAATGAGATTTCGCAGCTTGACTTTGTGGTTCCGAGTTTGGCGCGAAGACTAAACAATCCAGATTCAACAGTCTGTGTATACCGATCAACTTCACGCTGCTTTAATGTCCGCATGAATGTGGGCAGGCTGAGAGCTGATCCGATCGAAATTAAGACAATAACAACCAGCAGCTCAACTAACGTAAAGCCTGAATTTTCATTCCGTATCACTTGATCGTTGTAAAGCATTGAGATGAAAAATTAGGATTGAGTTCGATGCGCCTGTATTCCCACCGTTCATCAGCATCAGACTTGCCTTTGTACTCGGGAGATTTAAATTTGTACTTCACAACAAGAATATCCATGCCATCTTCAGCGAGTGTCTCAAATGTTCTTTCAATGGTCTGAGAAACTCCGTCAGGTGATGGTTCGGGGACTTGCTCTGAGAGGTGACTTTGTAGTTTGCCTGTTGGGTCTTTACAGCTTTCTTCCTGCTCAGTGGGAGACATCTCAGTAAAACGGAGATATGAATCTTCCATTTGCAAGTTTTGGATGTTGTTATTGATTGCTGCTTCGATCCTTGTTCTCTCAGCTTGCTTTGAGCTGCTTGCTAACGCAGAGGTGCTCAACCGACTCACGCTTGCCATGATTGATGCCAGTAGCACGCCAGCCACCAAGACTTCGACCAGAGTGAAGCCATCTTGCCCTTGGGTGGAGTTGTTCTTTAAGTTGTGGCGCAATCGGCTAAGCATGGCGCTTTAACCGCTATCCATAGTCTCGTGCAAAATCAGCTTGTTCATTGGTGCATTAAGAGAAAAGAGTTTGAGTTGCTGCTGATAAACATCTGAAATCATGCTGAGTCATTACCAGCGTCTAAAGGTGTCAAGACCTGTGCCTCGGATGCCGCGGGTGACCATTCGCCCATAACCTGCAAAACCCTCTTCGCTCCACTTCCACAAATCGTCGGCTGCTCGGACAACAGTGCTGCTCGAGTCCTCAGTGACCAGGTGAATACTTCCATCCTTGGCACAGATGCTGTGGGCCCAAATAACACCGTGTAATTTGCTGTCAGCACTTGGTCGAACTGTGCCCCTGGGAAGATGAATAAAAGCGTGCGGAAGAGCATCCCCTTCGAAACTCAGCACATGGGTTGAGGCATTGCAAGCCATCCCTGTTTGCCCTGCATTGGCAGTAATGACAAGCCGCTCTGGCTTACCGTTGCAGGAACTGCCTCCTGTTGTTCCACACAGTTTGCTTGTGCCAGTGAGTTTGATTTGGCCACTCAAATTGCTATTGATTGCGTCTCCTTGGGGCTTTTCAAGATGAAGTACGACAGGTCTCTGCCCTGTTTCAATTAAGAGTTGAGTCGAGGATAGCTTGAGATGTTCAATAAAGACATGGCATTCAAATCCGGATTGGTCCTTGCAAAGCACGTCCGATTTGATGGAGATGGTTTTTGAAGCGTTGTTAATCTCAACTCCTTCTGGAGTTTTGAATTCGTCGCTGTTGGCTAGACGAGTACAGACCACTGAGTCAATGCATTGTGCTTGGAAGCTCGCGCTATCAGGGTCGAGATCTGGGTCAGCAGGAGCAGGCGTATCGTCAAAACTCCATACTCGGGCCGTTCCGTCAACAGAGTCGATAAGCTTGTCTTTTTCAAATAGAGTCGTAAGAGGGAAACCCCTCTTGAGGACTGGCCAAATTTTTGAGCCTATTTCTTGGTTGTTTGCATCAACTGCTGATTTACGGGCAGATTGACTGCATTCTGACGACGTGTCAAATGCAGATGCATCTTTTACATCCAGTAAGATCATTCCTGCCCCATCGGCATTGTTGTTGTGGTCAGTCACTTTTGAATCCCCTAGCTCCATATATTTGCCTGCCATTACTGCCCAATCTCCCTCAGCTGCTACAAGTGATTGGACATAGAGAGATCGGGTTAGGAGTGTGCGCGCCAGGTAGTTCTCAGGATTACCAGCTGATTCACGCCGAACCAATCCTTCGATCATAAAAGTGCCCTCACCTTGCCCCCCATCTTCAGGCTGTGAGTATTGGCGCATTCGGTAAAATAGTTGGATTGGCCCTTTGCCATCGTTGCGTTGTGTGCTGGATGTGAGTTGTCGTTCATTTCTCGGCCAGCCCACAGGCATGCCAACGCTTGTGTCGGTGCAAAGTTCTTCGAGTGGTTTTGGCCTTGGGTCATTGTTGGCAGTATCCCAGTCAAGGCTTTCATCGCCCTGCACGTCAGGCTCTCCTTCTTTATTGTCAAGACTGAAGTAGTAGCCACGATATTTTTCATCATTGTCGTTGTTTAACGTGGCGAGGATGCGATTAAAGCCATTGAGGGCAGCGGTTTCGGCCATTTGTTGGTAGCTCTCTGATGCTCCCAGTTTTCGGCTCATTGTCATCCTGGCCAGCAAGCCGCTTGATCCGGCCAGCAGCATTAGACCCATCATCAAAGTGATGATCAGGGCCATGCCTTCTTCTTGCTTCGTAGAGAAATCGCTTCGTTTCTTTTTTTGGGTTGCTGGATTTAACATTTGAGGTCGCCGGCACTGGCGGCTGCTTGGCTGTCCCCGGAGATAATCTGGCTTGCGCCTGTGGCGATATTTGAGCATCCAATGACGTTGTATTTAGAGGAAGCATTGCCTTTTGGTGTTGCTGCAAACGTGTAGCTGTTCTCGCTTTTAGTTATTGAGACCGAGTAATTTCCGCTAGGTGTTGTTATTGCTTCAAAGTCTGACGAGTCTGCAGTGCCGTCGCCTGTTGAAATAGTTGCAATTGCGTCTAGATCGCGCCAGCTTTCAGCTGCTTTGCCAAATTCGTCGTTGAAGGCAGATGTTTGAGTAATGAGTTGTGAGATCAATGTCTCGGCCTCCCCTTGGCGTCCTCTTTCTAGTTGTCCGAGTAGTGCTGGTGTAGTAACAGAACCAAGGATTCCAAGAATCGATACTGTTACTAATAATTCGGGCAAGGTGAAGGCATGCAGGTTTGCTTTTTGAACTTTATGCATGGCCAATTGGTAATAATTTTTGCCCCTTCTTTTAAATATGAAGGGGCTTTTAGAGGCTAGTTTGTCTGATTTTTGGCCCTATTATGCTGCGGCGTTGGTTGTTACGCTCGTTCCTCCGTTGGCCCCTACTTCAGCAATTGCCTGAGTGCCAAGTCTGTCATAAACTGCAGCTAGGGTTGTGAATTCGGCGCCGTATGCACAAGCGGTTGTGCCTGTTGCAAATCCAACACCTGCTGGATTTGTGTAGGTTTCGTTCATTATGAGGGCTGCTTCGCATGATTTGGCTGCTGCCAATGCAGCCGCATCAGCTGCGCTTTCTGCGGCAGTATCCGATTGGTCAAGGAATGCAGGCAGTGCAACAGCGGAGAGAATGCCAAGAATCACAACCACCACCAAAAGCTCAACAAGAGTGAAGCCTTTTTGAAGGAGGTTTTTCTTGCTTTTGGCTTTGTTAATCAGAGCCAAGCGCAGTGAAGGATTTAGAGAAGTCATGGTGTCGATGGCGCCATGCGCCTCGGGTACCTGACCTTTCTATCCAGCCCTTTTGACCTGTAGATGTAATTTCAGCTATGGATGAATGAGAGATTTCTGAATGATCAGATGAGAGATCCTCATCGTTGAATGCAAAGCATGCTTTGCATTCCTCAGGTTTCAGAGCCTTCTATGCGCATCATGAAGCCCACGCCGCGCACGGTGTGGATCAGCTTGGGTTCATCGGGGCTTTCAACTTTTTGTCTCAGGTAGCGGATATAAACGTCGAGCAGGTTGTCATCGCCATAGAAGCTCTCGCCCCACACCCCATGCAGGATCTCCAAGCGCGACTGGACCTTGTTGGGTGAGCGCATTAGGAACACCAGCAGCTGATACTCCTTGTTGGAGAGCTGGATACTGCGGCTGCCGCGGCGGACGTCGTGATTCGCTTGGTTCAGCTCCAGATCACCAATGCGCAGCACATCCGGTTCGCTGGCTTGGGGCTGCAGGGCATTGGAGCGCCGTTGCAGCGCCCTGAGCCGGGCTAAGAGTTCTTCGATCGAGAAGGGTTTGACCAGGTAGTCGTCGACGCCGGCATCGAGAGCCTCCACCTTGTCTTTGACTTCGTCGTAGCCCGTGAGCATCAGCACAGGCACGGACATGCCGGTGGATCGAATCCGCCTGCAGATATCAAGGCCGGTGAAGTCAGGCAGGTTCCAGTCGAGCAACACCAGATCTGGTGCAGGTTCTCCCCTGAGGGCAATCAGGCCGCTGGCGCCATCGTGGGCGATCTGCACGGCATAGCCTTCCAGCTCCAGCTCCATACGCAGGAACTCGGTGAGCTTGGGCTCATCATCAACCAGGAGCAGACGTAGCTGCTCAGCTTCCGGAGCCATTCCCACCGTTGTGGCCTTCTCTATTTATAGGTGCATTAGCGCAATCGCTCCTAATCTGAATTTGATTGCGAGAACGCCATGGCGGAGCAGTGGACTCCAGGCGCTGTTGCGGCCCTGCGCGAAAAGGAAAACTTGCCCTTTGTGCGTGCTGATGCCAGAGGCAACATCGTTGAGTTCAATGCCCGCTTTGCGGAGGTGTATGGCTGGGTTGAGGGTCAGCTGGTCGGTGAATCAATTTCAGCGATCCTGCCGCCCAGCTTTCGTGAATTTCATCACGCCGGCTTTGCGCGCTTTCAGCTCACTGAAAGTTCCAAGGTGGTGGGCCATCCACTGACCCTGGCCACGGTGTGCAGTGACGGCAGTGAAGTGCAAAGCGAGCACTACATCGTTGCTGAGAAATATCCCGATGGCAGTTGGAGCTTTGCTGCCACCTTGCGCCCATTGGAGGGGCCATACGCGTCCTCAGCAGAATGACTGATCAGGCCCTGCTGGCTGAATTGCGTCAGTCCCTGGGTTTGTTGCAGGTGGCGTTTGATGCTGCCAGTGAAGCGATGGTGATTGTTGAGCCTGGTGGTGAAGTCCGTTGGGGCAACCAATCAGCGGCGGATCTCTGGACCAATGGATTGGCGATTTTTCTGGTAGGGCAGCGCTTAGACCAGCTGCTTGAGTCCGTCACCGGAAGCAACGGACAGTTGTTATCCCTGGATTCGACTGATCACCCGTTGCAGCGCATTCAGCGCGGTGATGGCAACGGCATCTTTCAACTAGCTGGTCGCTCGATCCAATTGGAGTGGCGGCGAATTCCCCAGCCTGGTGATGGTTATCTGCTGTTGCTTGCTCGTGACTTGGCGCCTCAAGAGCAGGCGTTGCAGCAGCAACGGCGCTTTCTCAATGACTTGGCCCACGAACTCAACACTCCTCTAGCGATCGTCAGCGGCAGCCTCAAGCGGCTTGGCCATACAGCCCTTTCTTTGGGGCATGAGCCCCAGCAGTGGTTACAGCATGCGCAACAGGAAACCGGCCGATTAGCTCGGCTGCTGCGCAACCTGTTGACCTTGAGTGATTTAGAGACCGGACGCCAGCAGCTGCATTTACGCCGTGTATCGCTGCAGGACTGGTTGCAGCAGTGGTGCGCGCAACAGCTCTTGCCAGAGGGGGTGGTATTGGAATTGCTCCCGTCTCAGCTGGCTAGTACCGACATTGACGTTGATGTCGAGGCATTGGCCGAAGTATTGGCGCAATTATTCGACAACAGCCTTCGCTACAGCTCAGCTCCTGCGCAGATTCAATTGAAACTGAGTTCAGAAGCTGAGCAACTTGTTCTGCAATGGCAAGACCACGGCCCAGGAATCGAGCCGAGTTCGCGTCAGCAAATTTTCGAGCGGTTTGTGCGTCTTGAGGAGCACCGTGACAGCGCCCAGGCCGATGGCGCTGGGCTTGGCCTGGCGCTGTGTGAGGCATTGATGGATTCCATGGGGGGAAGCATTGCTTTGGAAGCTTCAAGCCACCCCAGTCGTGGCGCTTTGTTTGTTCTGCGCTGGCCTCAGTTGTTGGGGAGATAGTGCTGCAGTAGCGGCTCCAGTTGATCAAACAGCGTTGACTTCACCACCCAGCCGCTGGCGCCTTCTGCTTCTGCTTTCTGTTTGAGTTCTGGATCATTGAGAGCGCTGAACATCACCACGGTCCCTGCGTAACCGCGTTGACGGAGCTCTTTGAGACAGCCCATTCCACCCATCCCAGGCATCAACACATCCAGCAGGATCAGACCAGGCTGGCGGAGATCCAATTCGGCGAGCAGGGCTTCTGCACTGCTGTAGCTGCAGTGGGGTTGCTGCAAGTCGCCGAGCTCAGCGCTGAGCAGATCCTGAATGCGGGGATCGTCATCAACGATGGCCACGAGGGCGCGCTGCATCGAGACCAACTTGGAGCACAAAAACAGTTTGGCCGTGCTTTGGCGGTAATTGACCTGAGGATTTACTGAGAACTTTCTGAGGGGTTGTGCGGGGAACCCTGCCTTGAGCAGCGTGGCAGGTGGTGAATCGAGGCCAGGATCAAGGGTTTTCGTTGGTGGAATTGCTGTTGGCTTGCAGCCTTGGCCTGCTGATGGTTGCTGTGGTCGCCAGTTGGTTGCTGCAAGAACAGATCCTGGGCAGTCGATTGGGAGTCGTGCTGCGTCAACGGCAATTGCTGATGAGGGCCAATCAACTCATCAGCGCTGATATTCAGCGCGGTGTTGCTTTGGCACCTGAGCTATTGCCGTCTTGCTCCATGGCAGGCCGCCAACCATTGCTCCAAATCCTTCTGGCTGATGGGGTAGTTATCAGCTACAGCATTGGTCCATCACCCAGCCGCATCTGGCGCGGGCACGTTCTGATGCGCTGCGGTCCGGCCTATGGCCTCGATGGGCAGCTGAATCCAATGGCCTCTTATCAACATCGCGTTGTACTGGATGGCTTGGACGCTGATGCACCGGCTTGGCAGGGTTGTGCTTTACCCCATGGCCAGCGAGAAGAAATGCTTGCCTCTTGCTGGGAACAGGTGAGCGGATTGGTGCAGTGGCAGCTTTCCTGGCGCCAAGGGGAGCTCAGCCTGCAGCAGGAAGGCCAGGCTGTTTTGCAGGCAGTGGAAATTGCAGAGTGAAACAACTCCCTTCTCCAACACTGCTTTGAACGGAGATCTCCCCTCCCATCGCCTCAACCAGCAACTTGACAACGGCGAGTCCTAGCCCAGAGCCGCCACTGCGTTTGGAGTGTTTACCGCGGTAAAACCGCTCAAAGATATGAGGCAAGTCGCCAATGGCAATTCCATCGCCGTTGTCGGTGATTGCAAGGCAACAACTGGTGGCTTCACGGCTCAGCTCGATGCCGATTGGAGCGTCAGCAGCTGAGTATTTGTGAGCGTTTTCCATCAGGTTGAGCAGCACCTGCTTGAGGCGCTCTGGGCACGCTTCCATCACAAGATCGTCGTCTGGCTTTACGTCTGTGTGGAATGTGATGGGGTGCTCCAAGGTGTTGGTGGCTTGCTCGATGGCCTCGAGCACAACAGGTCTGGGGTCAAAGCTTTCGCGCGTCATTTGCAGCTGGCCGCTGTCACTGCGTGATAAATCCAGCAAGTCGTTCAACAGATGGATCAGGCGGGTGCATTCCTCTCCAGCAACAGAGATCGCTTTGTGCTGCTGCTCATTGAGGTTGGTGCCGCGCCTGAGCGTGCGGTTGAGGTAGCCCGAAATAATGGTGAGCGGCGTACGCAGTTCATGGGAGACGGCGCTGACAAAGAGTCGCTGTTGCTGCCATGCCTCTGAGAGGCGATCCAGCAATGAGTTGTAGGACTCAGAAAGTTCAGCCACTTCTTCTGGGGCGTTTCCAACGGTGATGCTGCCGCCGGGTAGGGAATCGGACTTCAAGGTCGCAGCGCTGCGACTGAGTTGGCGTAATGGCTGCACAATCCGGCTGACCAAGACGCCGATCAGACGCAGGCTGAGTAGCAGCGTGATGCCCCAACTGATTACCAGCAGGGTCAGATGCTGGCCAAGGGCTCGGGTGTAAGCGGTGATGTTTTGAGCAATGCCCAGGCGAATCCCCGGGATGCCAGTGGGTTCCACCATGGACACCACAGAGACCCCATCGGGCAAGCTGCTATGGACAATCCGGTTGAGACTGCCTGGCTGGTTGCTACTGACTAAACGCCAAACCAGATCAGCTGGAACTGATCCCTCCGCTTGGCTGGGCAGGAGCTTGGTTCCATCGTCGAGTTCAATCCAGACCGTTTGCTTCCAATTGGTGTTGTTGCGCCTGAGCTGACTCAGCAATCGATTGCGCTCTGCTACTGGGAGCAACATCAACTCTTCCCCGCGGCGGTTGAGGGCCTCTTTGACCTGTTTGGCATCACGGGCTAGTTCCCGCTGCAAATTGAAGTTGCCGATCCAAAGTGTGGAGCCCGCTGCCACAGCAAAGCCGAGGATCATCACGCCACTGGAGGCGAGCTGCAGCTGCTGCTGCATGCTGCGAATGAATCGGCGGTGCCAGGGGCGTACAGCTTTCATCCCATCCAGCTGACGAATCCCGGGACGCTCTTTTGTTATACCCGCGCCAGTGAGGCCCAAGCCATCGCAGCTCGGCAGCTGACCACTGGATGGCCATGCTTTGGCCCGGTACCTTCGGCAAAGTTTCCTGGTTCATGGATGCATCGCCTCCTGCCGGTGGCTGTAGCTGCAGCAATGGCGATCCCTCCGGTAGCTGTCGTTCGCGCTGAGCAGCAGGTTGATCTCAAGGTGGTGCGCTACCCCGGCTCGATTGAGCTGCGGTTGGTTGGCATGGGCCCGAGCCCTGATGTTCGTAAGATCAAAACAGATAACGGCTGGTTGATAGAGGTCAATACAGGGCAGCGGAGGCCTCCTCTGGGAAGCCCCAAATTTCTAACCATGCCCGATGCCGGCATGGACAGCATCAGCTTTAGCGGCAGCGGCACCCTCTGGCGATTAGAGGTCAATGCACTGCCTGGGAAGACCTTGGGGTCGCCTCTGGTGACTGCCAATGGCCGTGATGTGCAGGTCAGCTTTAAAGCGCAGCCTCTGCCGGAAATGGTGGCGGGCAGCTATGACCTCAACACTCCTGGGCGGGTGAAGCGCAATACCTATGTGCCGCCACTGCGCAAGCGAGCAACAGCGCCTCCCGTTGGTGATATGGCCATCGGCACCATCGCGATCAAAGGCAATGAAGTTCGGATGCCAGGGGCTGGCATGGTCGAACGTCTAACGCTTCGCAATGCCCCAGCCCGTGATGTGTTGATGACTTTGGGGCGAGCTGGTGGGTACAACGTTGCCTTTTACAGCAAGAAAACTGAAGACGGTCAAGGCAGCGCTGGAGGGAATCCCATTTCAGTTGATTTCCAAGATGAGCCGATTGAGTCAGCCGTAAACCTTGTGCTGACCTTGGGGGGATTGCAGGCTAAGCGCCAAGGAAAAACTCTGATTGTGGGCGAAAAACTTCCGTCTTTTGCAAGGCAATTAATGAGTCGTACGGTTCGGCTTAATCAGGTTTCTCCTGCTCGAGCTACAGAGTTTTTAATGAGCCAAGGAGCTACTTTTTATAGGACAAAAGTCCTGGAAGAAAAACAAGCAGAGGTTGATGCAGTTGATGTTGTTGGAGCAACAGGTAGTCAAGTCAATACAGGTCCAAAGACAGAGTTGACTGGCACTAGTGTCAGTATTCAAACGGTGGAGGCTGATGGTGCAGCGGCCGGGGCCTTGCCTCTGAAGGGGCTTACTGTTTCACCTGATGATCGCTTAAATTCAATTACCCTCACGGGCGAGCCCAATCTTGTTGAAATAGCTGAAGGCTATCTCAAGCAAGTTGATCTTCGAAAGCGACAAGTAGCTGTTCGTGTTCAAATACTTGATGTTGACCTTACAAATGCGAAGACTTTCGATAATAGCTTTGCGGTAAGAACAGGTAATACTTTTATCGTGAATCGCAGCGGCCAAATGCTTGTCAATTTTGGTGAGCTCAAGCCTCCTGGATCTCCTGAAACGGGTTTGCCTGGAAACTACACGGCTGCAGATGGAACACCAACAGGGTCTCCTCTCGTCGGCTCTGGAGCTTTTCAGTTGCCAGGTGGTGCCCAGCAATTTGTAGACCGTCCCATCAGGCAATATCCCTATCAAGGTGCCGGTTCTCGATATCCGTATGGAAACAATGCAAATACTCCTCCTTTGCAAGGAAACTTGTATTCACGCCCAGGCTATGGACCTTACTCTAATCCAGGGCAGCCAGGAGTAACTGAAGTGGAGCTAGATAACGGAAATACCACCCTTAATTACGAGACGCCATTGAACTTTGAGTATCCTAAGAATCAGTTTTTTGATTATGTTACTGCGCAAATCGCAGGCGGCAGCGCAAAAATACTTGCTGATCCCACATTGATTGTGCAAGAAAGCGAATCCTCTAGCGTTGGAGTTGGCCGGACTTACACTACTAATGTGAATTCCTCTTCTTCATCTACTGGCGTAATCAGTTGCGAGCAGGAGAAAGAGACTGCCGGGCTGGAGGTAGATGTTTCTGTTGCAAGGGTTGATGACAATGGATTTGTTACTCTAAAAGTCAATCCCACACTATCAGCGCCGGCGGGTTTGCCTGAGCAAACGACTTGTAATAATGTCCTCTATTCAGTGCAGAATCTTGCTTTACGTGAGCTCAAAACAGGTGAATTTCGTGTTCGAGATGGCCAGACTTTGATTTTGACAGGTGTAATACAAGATGACACCAAAGAAGAATTTACAAAATGGCCTGTTTTAGGTGATATACCTCTTATTGGTCAGTTCTTCAGGAAAACCATTGGAACCCGCACCAAGAGAGAGCTGGTTATTGTGGTGACACCACAAATCATGGATGATGATCAAGGCGGGAGTTATGGATACGGATATGAGCCATCTAGTCAGGATGCGCGAAAGCTGATCTATCAGCCCTGACGGCCTCTCTTTATTGGTTGACTAGTTTGTAGGAGCCACTGGCGCCGTTGCTCATCATTTCCATCCAGGGTGAGTGCAGACCAATCGACACGGTGTTAACGGCGAGTTGATCGTTGCGGTTGTTGTTGATGGCGACGTAGCGATCAGCCGTGCGGTTGTAATCCCTTGTGCTCCAGTAGCCGCCATTGGGATCGCGGTTGGGTTGGCCGTCTGTGAGGAAGTAGATGCTGTTTGCTGAATCGTTCCGGAACGCTTTGTTGAGGGCATCCCAGGGGTGGGTTCCTCCCCAGCGGGTGACCCTGCCTTCTGAGAGGGAATTCACAAAGGCCAGGGCACTGCTCAAGTTGGCTGGCGTTAGGGCCACCAACTGGCCGTCTTTCCAGTTGCGGTGGTTGAGGTATCCCGGTGAGCTGAAGGCTTGCAAGCTCACATTGGCACTGGCCGGTAGTGAATTCAGTAGGTTGCGCAATTCGCTTTGCAGCGACTCCATCCGGGTCACCAAGCAGGTGCGGCGTGTTCTGAAGTACTTGCGGCCGTTGAAGAAGATCCGCTTGGTGCTGCTGCGGGTGTTGCCCCAGGCCACACAGGCACTCATGGAGCCGGAGCCATCAACTACCAGCTGCACGGAGTTGGTGTTGACGGGAATGCCGTAGAAGCTGCAGTTGTTGCCCTGGCAGGTCGTGATGGGATCTGGATCGTCAACCAATCCGGAATCGCCAGTGCGGACGGTGTAGAAATCATCAGTGCGTGAGACCTTGTCTGCCCTGGCGTAGGCGATCAGATCTAGATCCACCTGACTGCCGCCTTTGCCGCCTGGGTTGTGCAGGAAGCTGTAGTTGATCGCGTCAGATTCTGTGGTCGGGTCAATGATCTTGAGAAGTTTGCGGTAGCTATCAGTTTGAATCGCAATCGCCGGTTCCATATAGGAGCGGAGGCCTGAGCTGTTATCACTAAGCAGGGTTGTATCCAGGTTGGCAGCAATCTCGGCGATCTCGAGTTGCTTGCCTTCTTTATTTGTTGGTCTGGGGCATTGACCACTGGGGTCATCACAAGGAATCGTGCCAATTCCCTCTAGCACTGTGGAGAGAATGACCTATTCTGTTTCGTAGCGACCGTCGGCACTGAGGGGAGGGCCGCAGCGGATTAGGGAATAATTCATCCCGTTGTTGGCTGTGCCAAGTCCATACACCACAGGTGTATCCAGCTCAGCCATCTTCATGCCAAAAAATGGATTGAAGGTGCGCCCTGATTGGATGGCTGCGCAGTCATTAATTGATGCTTGGTATTCTGGATAAGCGCCGTTCTCCATGTCGGTATAACCGCGCTCATCTTCATAGCTTCCGCCTTTGACAATCAGGTAAAGGCTGCGCTGCACTTCTGAGCGCAGAAGCCTGGTCCCAGTGAGCGCATTACTGCGTAATCCTGAGAGATCGCCGCTTTCACGGATGGCGGAATTGAGGCTTCTCATGCCCATTGCAGCGCCACCAACAACCACCATGGTGGTCACTGCTGCCACCATGGCTTCAGTAAGCGTGAAGCCATTCAATTTTGACCGCACACCAAGGGTGCGATGCATCAACTTTGGATGCATGGACCGGCCAATCTGAGTATGACCTTGATTGTAACTGTGAGGTGTCGGGCTCAAGGTTAACGGCTCCTGTCTGGAGGGTGAGTGTTGTCTGAGAAGGGCATCAGCTTTGTGTGCATTGGCCTGTGTCGAAATTTGATCCTTTCCAGGTGCCGCGAATTAAGGTCCCGGTCATCACCTCCAGTTGGAGACAGCGCTCTAGGCCCTTGCCTCTGCTTTCAAGTCCTCGTGACCTAATCCTGATTGTCAGGGGAGTTGGGTCAAAACTCGCCTCTGGTGCTGTCACACCACCGATGGTGTTCATTGAGATTTCAGCTGGTGTGATTAGCAGTCGAATGTCGTCGTGCTGATGCTCAGACAAGCTGTTCTTGATATTTAAAAAACGAGTGCTGGTTGGCTTCATGCTTAAACCACCCATGTCCGTTGTCGGTGGTGGGCACCAGGCATCGGGATCGTTGGGGTCATCATCAATGACCAAGCTTTCAAGGGCCTTAGCCGTGATCTCCGTTTCCGTTCCAGAGCCACTTGGTAGAGCGATGCGGCAGCTTCCCTGCCGGCTCACCATGTTGGCTTTCATTTGAATAATCCCTGACTCAATCTTGCTGGTGTAACTATCCACCGTTGTTTGCTTGACCCTTTGCTCCACCATGGGAACAAAGGTCATCACGCCCAGACTGGTCAGGACAACGGAAACCATCAGCTCAGTGAGGGTGAATCCATGGCTTGTTTGGCGGGTTGGCAAGCTCATGGTCAACACGTCGCCATGAAACTGGGATTGAGCTCGACAATCCGGTATTCCTTTTCCTTGGTGTCTCGCATTGGTATCGCAAATTCGTAGGTGACGATCAAAATGTCCGAATCAGAGCTGTCAAACTGGCGACCCCAAGTGCTGCCATTGGGGACCGGGTTTTGAGTTGAGATCTGCTGCGAGAGGTGAAGGGCTGGGTTTCTGCTGGTGCAGGCTTCAGTTTTGAGCTCTGGTGAGTTATTGATCAACGCATCAATGGCTTGAACTTCTTCGATGTCATTGAGGATTTCCAACTCCAGTGCTGTGCGCTGACCGCTCCGGGTTGAATTCGCCATGCCAATCAGCAAAAAGCGATTGGTGCTCAGCATCAAAATGAACAAAATCACCCCAGCCACCAGGGACTCCACGATCGTGAAGCCACCCGAAGGGACCGTCCGGCGTTGTTTGGCTGTGGCTGGTATGCGCTTCACCACCGCACAAACATGTCGAGGCCAGTGCCTCGAACCCCTTTGGTGATCGTGCGCCCGAAGGTCAGGGAGTCATCGGGTTGCCATGTCTCCTTGAACGACTCGATTAATGAGCCGCCGGGTTGTCTGGTAGTCAGAGCTACCCCAGCGCTTGCACAGATGTTGTGCGCCCAGATCGCCCCATTCATCGCAGCAGCGCGCTGCACCGACACCGTTCCTTGGGGCAGCAGAACAAAGGCCGAGGGCAAGGCGTTGCCGCCAAAGCTGAGATGTTGTCCTGGATTACTGCAGGAGTTGCTCTTGCTGCCCCCTGTTCCAAGGATCACCAGATTGGTGGCCGTGCTCTGAGTCGGGTTTTGGCAGGGAAGTGGCCTTGCGCTGCTGCGGCTGTAGCGCGCCTGGCAGAGCGTTCCGTTGGTAAGGGTGATGGATTCCTGTGGCCGCAACATGCGCAGAACCACTGGCCGCGCGCCGTTCTGGCTGCCAGTTTCAATGCTGAGTTGGGCCCCTCGGCTGAGGTTGATCTTCTCGATCCAGATCGTGCAGGGTTTGGATGAATCGCCTTGGCAAATGTCATCGCTGTGCAGCGTGATTTGTCGCACACGTCCGCGAAAGCGCCGGACTGTTGAGGCACTTTCAAGGGCACTCCAGCGCCCCTGTGATTCACCACGAACGCAAATCGCATCCCCACTCGCGCCGCGCGAGGGTCGTGTGCCGCTGCACATCGTCGTGCGGCTGTCATCTATCGACCAGATCCTGCGATCGGAGGAGGAGCTGGTGTTGACCCGGTCAATGCTGGTTTTTTGATCGAAGATGCCGGCGCTCGGAAACTCCAGGTCGGCATCGGTGGTGCTCGAGAGAGGCCACAGGCGTGCTGCGGTGTTCGAGCTGCTGATTCCCAGTTGGTTGGCTAGCTGTCCTGTGTTGCAGGCTGTCTGCCTGACGACGTTTTCAGCCTGACTCTGGTTGAGCATCCAGAGGATGCGGCCATCGCCATCAATCCGGCTTGGCCCCAGTTGCATCGAGCGACCAGCGATGACACCCCAGTCGTTGTCGTTGTTGTGCAGATCTTTGAGAGCCAGGACACGGGTCAGTAGCGATCGACCCAGGACCTTGGCTGAGTCCCCTTGGCCAGCTGTGGCGTAACCCTCAACAGCAAATGTCGCCTTGCTGTCACCTGCTGAGTAGTTGTATGAGCGCAGTCGGTAGCTGATCTGAACGGAGTCCTTGCGGCCATCGTCTCTGAGGTTTTTGCCGTTGCTGAGATCGCCAGAGAACAACACATCGCGCTCGGGTCCAAGACCATTGGTTTGCGCGCAGGGCTGGGTCATCGACATGCGTAGGGCATTGCCGCTGAGATCCCATTGCTGCAGGGGTTGGCCTACAGGCGTGTATTCCTCGTTTTGGCTGAGCTTCCAGAGGTGCGAGATGTTGGCTGCGTCGTCGTTGAGAGCAGCCAGGATCCGGTTCATGCCATTGCCTGCCGCTAGCTCAGCCAGCTGCTTGTAACTTTCTGAGGCCGACGCGCGGCGGCTCATCATCTGTTTGGCTACCAATCCGCTGGTGGCCACCAACAACATGAACCCAGTCATCAGGGCCACAGCGACGGCTACACCGCTGTCTCGGTTGCCATGGCGGCGTTTGATGAGGTGGCGCAGCAGTGATCGCATCAGGTGCAGCTCACCGTGCGAGAACTTTTGCCGGGCTGTTCCCTGAACAGATCAGAGACTCCAGTCGTCGTGTTGAGGCAGGCTCTGATGCCCCATGCCGATGAGCCTGTTTTGCTCGCCCTGGCCGTTGTGATGTCTCCTGAATTGGCGAAGGAAATTTGAAAATGCCCCCCATTGGGCGTGGTGATGGGGGTTGTTAAGGCCCCAGTGGCAATGCCGTTATCGGTCATTACCGGGGTGATTTGAGCGATGTCGTCCCAGCTGTTGGGAACTTCTAAAAACTCTTCGCGGTAGGCCTGAACGCTGGTCAGGATCGTCATGATTTGGCTTGACGCATCGCTCTGACGAGCCCGTTGGACCGCGTTGAAGTAATTCGGCAGAGCGATTCCAGTCAGGATGCCAACAATCGCTACAGCTATCGCGAGCTCTGTCAGCGTGAAGCCCGAGTCTGAGAATGCTGTAGCGCGAGAAGCCACGTCAGAAGATGCGTAAGGCGGATTGGCTTAGACGTAGGAATGGCTGAGGACTGTGATCGCCCAATCAGCTGCAGGATGGTGCGGCGGTTTGGTCAAGTACGGATTGCACGTCGACCTTGCCGGTGTCGAAGTTCACGCAGCCCTTCATTACTTTTGAGGTCAATCCCGCATCGGTTGCATTACCAGTGGCGGTAATTGTGTAGATGGGGCTGCTCCAAGCGGCGGCGTAATTGAAGGTTGTCGCTCCGTTTAATGGAGTCCCATACAGCTCGTTCATATCCGCGGCGGCTGTTTTTGGTGCTGTGCCGTCTTCGACGTATTGGGCCTGAGCCTGTTTCAAGGTTGAGGCAATGTTTTGCTTGGCTTCTGTGGCTTTGGCTTTATCGGTCTGCTTGAGGAAGTTGGGCAGGGCAATCGCGCTGAGGATGCCAACAATCACGATCACCACCATCAGCTCCACGAGAGTGAAGCCCCTATTGATCAGAGAATTGGTCTGGCTTTTCTTAGCGAGTTTCTGCAGCAGGCGACCAGATAGAAGTCCTGACGCCTGCAGTTGAGGACCGCCAGCCTGAATCGGAGTCATCTGAGAAAACCTGGTGATTTTTCTCAGTTTTACTTGGATTCCTCAGATTGCTTCGTGAGAGTTGCCTGAGAAGCCTGCTTTGCCTGATTAGAGTTTCCTGAGAGCCCAGGCTGCCACTGGCTTGCCAGGGTAGTCAGTGACTGAAGCCTGCTTTGCAAAGAAAGTCTGCTTCGGTGCCTCTTGACTCAACTAAGTACTTCCCGCCCATCAAGGAAGATCAGAACATCTCCTTTTCGAATGCTGATTGAAAAGGCCGGGTCACCATTAAAAGCGTTGGCATCACTGGCTTTACAGATGACTCTCCTGCAATTGGAGAGGCTTACATTTGCTTTTGGACGGCGAATGTAGATCACATCGACCCCATCTGTTCCTTCAATCTGGTCATTTCCTTGGATTAGGTAGCTGTTTTTACCACTGCCGCCCTTCAAGACATCCGCGCCTGGGCCTCCAATCAAGATGTCGTCGCCGCTTCCTCCCTCCAAGGTGTCGTTCCCTTGTCCGCCCAGTAGACGATCGTTGCCATCCCCACCTTTCAGCGTGGTGTCTTTATCAGTGCTTTGGGCTTCGATGATGTCGTTTTTGCTGGAGCCTTCCACGGTGTAGAAAAAATCATCACCGCACATCACCACCTGTTGGTCTTTTTTGATTGCTCCTTGTGGAAGATTCAGTTTGGGTTGATTGCCTGGATAGTCGACGGAGGGATCACGCGTCACGTACAACAAATCGCGCCGGTTGACATTGCCGCTGCCATTGCAGGCGCTGCTTTCGTCAGGGAAGTAATAGACCGGAGCCACTCGTGACTGGGTACCAAGGCATTGGCCGTAGGGGCTTTTCGATGATGTTGATAGACCATTGG
Organism: Synechococcus sp. Minos11; assembly: GCF_014279855.1. Lineage (NCBI taxonomy): Bacteria > Bacillati > Cyanobacteriota > Cyanophyceae > Synechococcales > Synechococcaceae > Synechococcus > Synechococcus sp. Minos11. Next base: position 528,877 of record NZ_CP047953.1, read on the forward strand.
CGAGAAGCAGGAAACGGAGCCCCTGTCCCTGCAATCCATTGCTGTTGCAGCTTGGTGCATCGATGCAAAAGCCTTGTTTGCAATCGTCACGCGAGCTGAGGTTGTCGAGGATGACTTCGCGGCAGGTGCGACTTTGGCCTTTAGGGCAAATCTCTGCGGTGTAGAAACCTCGGTTGCTGTCGCCGTCATTGATACGAGGGCCGCAGCGCACCAGTGCTTGTCCTGCCATGGCACTGCCGTCACTGATGTTTTGGATGGCATAAATCGCTGATGGCAAGACCTGGCTGTTCTCGTCACTGACTCCCATGGGTCGCTCCAGAGGGAATACAACCGCGTGAGTGAACTCAGTCGTGCTGATGCCACATTCACTGGGGATATTGATCGCATCTGAACTGGTGACCACCCGTTCTGCCAAGGCGATCTCAGCTTCAATGAAGTTGGTCGCCAGCTTCCACTCATCTCGTTTACGCCTTAGTTCTTCGGCATTGCTGCGCAATTCCACGGTGTTGACCACTAAGTTCCCCGCCGAGCCCACCACGATCAAGCCGATGACCATGCCGATCAAGAGCTCCACCAAGGTGAAACCGGTTGTGCTTTTGCTCGTGGGAGTTATGAAGGGCTTCACAGGGCTTGGCTGTAATCACATTGGTTTGAACGGAGCGTGCCTAGACGGATCAATCCCAAAGGAGAGCTAATCCGGATGCAGCGGGTTACTGCAACTTCCTCTCTTGTCAGCCGCCATTCCTGGTTGCTGGAGGTTGTTCCGCGTGGTGAAAACAGCAGCGCAACATTGCCTTGCTGTTGACCATTGACTGCAAGTTGGGTTTTCCCCGGGGCATTTCCTCCAATCACCAGAGGAAGTTGCTCTGTACACCCTGGGCTGGTGCTTTTGACTGCTAGCTGTCCTGTCTTGTCTGCACTCAACGTCAATAAGACCTCGCAGGACAGCATCTCTTTGATGGATTCGTGACGCGCCTCCTCCAGCCAATCCACTACGGAGCGACTGGTGGCTGTCAGCTGCTCGCGCCGCACGGAGGCCAGGAAGCTAGGGATCGCGAGCGCCCCAAGAATCGCCAAGATCACCATGACAACGAGGAGCTCCAACATCGTGAAGCCGGAGTTTGCCTTAGCCACACCAGTGCACCGCATTGGGGATCAAGATTGCTTTGCGGTACGCAATGCGTTTGTTGTTGTGGAGTGCTTCGTATTCCACGACAGCTGAATTGGCATTGTTTTCGACCAGGTTGATTCGTCGTTTCACCACGACTCCCTTCAGTAGGTGTCCAGTGCCACTCAGTGTGGATTCTCCACTTGCAATGCCATCGGTTGGTGTGGCTAGGAGGTCTTTGGCGAGCTGTCTGTTTTGGCAGCTATTAATGAATGCCTGCTTGTTGTCATCGTTGTAGTAGCGCAGGGGCTTGTCCTGATTCTTGAGCAGAACTTGAGACTCGGTCTCCTTAGGGAGGCAAGGCCCTTGGCTGCAGCGAAAGCTGAAAAAGCGCTGACGCACTGTTGTCTCAAGATCATTGGCTATTAGGGCCTCAGCTGCGTGTCTTTGGCTGCTTCGTTGGGTAATGCCTTGGGCGTTGATGATCCCGCGCGTGACGGCCATCACCGTGATTGCCAAAACGGAACTAGCCACCAGGACCTCCGTTAGGGACTGTCCTGGTGGTAGAGCGGTTTGAGTGGGTGACAGTCCCCGCAGAAGGCGGGGACTGGTTAGCCGTATGGGCAGGATTCGCGTCACACGAAGCTGCCGTCCTTTTGTTCCGTGAGCTTGACCCCTTGAGCAACACCGAGGTAATCGGTGCCGCTGTAGAAGAGGCTGTCGCTGTCCTTGAACTCCATGCGGATCTTGCTGGTATCAGCAAAGGTCAAGGCATCAGAGCCCACTTCAAAGTCGGCGATGGTTGCGAAGCCATCACCGCAATTGAGGATGAAGGTGTCGGACCCGCAGCCGCCGAAGAGAACATCAACTCCGATGCCGCCATCAATCAAGTCGTCACCATTGCCTCCATAAATGGTGTCGTTGCCAGCATTGCCGCTGAGGGTGTCATGGCCTTTGTCGCCATAGATGGTGTCGTTGCCGTCACCACCGGTGACGCTGTCATCACCGCCACCGGCGTAGACCAATGATTGGCCGCCACCAAAGAGATCAACGGTGTCATCACCACGGCCCATAGAGATGGTGCTGCCAGTGATGTCACCTTCCACGGTGAGGTAGTCAGCTCCATTGCCAGTGCTGATGGTGCTGTTGCTCAGAGCGGTTTGCTGTTGAGATCCCAGTGCAGCGATGTAGATGGAGTCATCACCGGCTCCGGTGTGCAAGAAGCTGTCTTTGAGGCCAAAGGCAATGCCCTGCTTGTCATCAAGGGCCTCTGCAATGAGATCCACTGTGTCGTGGCCTTTGCCAGTATCCAGCGTTGATTGATCCAGGCCAATCGCTTTGCGGCTGCCGATGGAATCAATCAGCACACTGTCATCACCTTTGCCTGTATCAAGGTTGGAGTTCTCTAACCCTTTGGCGACACCAGTGCTTTGCATGCCGCCGTCGTAGCTGCAGCCCCAACTCCTGGAGTAGTTCCCGTAATCGCGGCTGTAGCTGTAGTCGTAAGACCGGCTGTAGCTGTAGCTTCTGTCCCTGCCGCCCCAGCAGCCGTAGCTGTACCCGTAGCTGCGTGAGTAGTCATACTCGCCACTTCTGCTGTAGCTGTAACTGCCGCTTCTGCTGTAGCTGCCCGTGTTGCTGTAGCTGTACCCCCTAACACCGTCTGCCAGAGCAGCTAGTTCAATGCTGTCGTCGCCAGAGCCTGTATCGACGGAGCTTCCCTTCAAGCCAATGGCGCTGGATCCAGCCTCAGCATTGATGCTGAGGTTGTCATCACCACCGCCGGTATTCACTGTTGAATTCAGGGCGGCTACCGCATTGCCATAGCGATTAATGTAGGAGTTGTTGTACTCACTATTGTATTTATAGGAACTGGAATTTTCGCATTCACTTTTGGAGTTGTTTTCATGGGCGTACTTGGAGAAACCTCTACTTATGCAGGTGCTCCAGTTGTAGTCGTATTTGTTTGAATAAGACCGAGAGTTTTTGCTCCAGTTGCTTGCTGTTGAGCTATTGCTCGAAGAGGAGCTGTTGATCCGGCTGTTTTCTCCTTCGGCAATCGCATTGAGCTCAATGCTGTCGTTGCCATTGCCAGTATTCAGGCTGGACTGGCTGAGGCTGATTGCTATTTCGCCCCCTTTCGCATTAACAGCGATGCTGTTATCTCCAGAGCTGAGGTCGATCGCTGAATTCTCTGCACCAATGGCTGTGCCGAAGCGATTGATATTTTGATTATTCCAACTTGATTTGCTCGTGGATTGGCTTTTGTTTGCCCATTCACTCTCTTGCGCGGAAGAGTAGCTGCTGGTGCTGGAATAGTTGCTATATCCGCCAATTCGCGAGTAATTACTCCAGCTGCGGTAACTGCTTTTCCTATGCCCTTCGCTGCTGTAGCTGTAGTCAGAAAAGTAAGAGCCGCTGCTTTGATTAGAGCGTTCACCATTGGCTAAGACGTCAATACTGACGGTGTCGTTGCCTTTGCCAGCTAGAAGGCTTGATTTGACCAGGCCTTTGGCTTCGTTGTTGCCCTGGATATTGAGGGTTACGTCGTTATCGCCATTGCCAAGGAGAGCCTTGGAATTCACCAGGCCAAACGCTCTGCCGTCACGCAGGTCTTTGTTTTCGTAGCTGTTCGAGAACTCATAAGTGCGTGATCGCGAGTATTTATTGGCAACGTCGTAGTTTCTTTCGTACCCATATTCGCGCTCGTAGGTCGGCCTCCACCAAGATCGGCTGCCCCCATAGCTTCGGCTATAGCCGTAGCTGCGTGAATAGTCGTATTCACGGCTGTAGTCATAGCTATAGCTCCTGCTGTATGAGTTGCTGCTTGTGCCGCGGCCTCCATTAGCGCTGACATCAATGTTGAAAGAATCATCACCTGATCCTGCATCAAGAATTGAGCCAACAGCTCCATAGGCACGTAGATCGCCAACCCCGCCGGCTTGAGATTTGATCAGAAGTTGATCATCTCCTTTTCCAAGTTTGATGGAGCTATTTTCTGCTCCATAGGCCGGATCTCGCCGCCATCCGGTTTGCCATGTTTTGGCTGTCAGGCTTACTAAATCGTCACCTTTGCCAGTGTCAATGGAGCTATTTCTGATGGCCCAGGCATTGGATTGAACACCTGTGGCATCGGCTGTTACATAGATCTTGTCGTTGCCTTCTCCTGTGATGACTTGGGAGTTTTGGTCAATCCCGATGGCATTGGCTACAGAGCGGCGATCTCCATCGGCGATTGCATTAATGGTGATGACATCATCGCCTGAGCCTGTGTTCAGCAGGCTGCTTTCCATGCCTTTCGCGAGGATTAGCGAGCCACTCCGCCGTCCCCAGCGATTGGCATAGCCAGCATCTGCTGTGATGTTGATGGAGTCATTTCCTGATCCAGACAGGATTGCTGAGCGCTGCATGCCCCATGCGGGGTCATAGCTGAACACTCTCGACTTGGCGTTGATATTGATCGTTTTGTCGTCGCAACCGCATGCTTGGATCAAGCTTCCCAGCATGCCGATGGCATACGCATCTCTGCCTCTGGCGTAGGCCGAGATGTTGATGTTTGATCCGCCAAAGAAGATTTTGCTGTTGTTGACACCTGTTGCTCTTCCAGTTCCCCAGCGGCTGGCGATTGCCGTGGCTGAAATATTGAGAGTGTCAGCGTTTGAACTCAGAACGCGATTGTCCAGGCCTGTGGCAGTCGCGTTGTAGGACGACCTCCAGCGCCAGCGGCCACGCCAATCGCGCTGCCAGCCCCATCCTCCCCTAGAGAAAGAGTTGAAATTCAGAGTTGATGCCATTGAGAAATTTCAAGCAAGTGGATAAGTCCTGGTTGCCTGCAATTGGCAATCAGTAGATGAGTTGATTTGAGGTTGTGAGTTGCCTGGCTTTTTGTTCCCTGGCGCTTAAGCAGGCGACCTAAGCGGGAATGAGTCTTGTCTGAGACGCAGCTGAGAGGCTATGGCGAATTGGGTGAAATGTGTATCTATTTCCGGTTAACCTGGCTTATTAGTCTTTTAGGGCGAAGCTGCAAATTCATTAAAAGCATGCTGTATAAATTTCAAGCCTTTTTGGGCCGGACCTTTGCTGCTCGATAGCTTTTTGGGTCAGCGCCCGTGGCTTCTCCAGCTCAGGATTCCTTGGGCGACGTACTCTCTTTGCCCAACGCCAAAGCTGACGCCAAGCCGTTGAAAGATCAGGCTGGGTAGCCCTTCGGGAACGCTGATATCAACGTAATTCTTGTCGTAGCTTCCTGCTCCTGTGGCGTCATATTGCTGGCCCCAGATAGCGCCCTCGAGATAATGGGGGTCTGTCTTGGTGAACTGGAATTTCACGCAACCGGATGGCATCCAGATAAAGGCCTTGGCTGGATTGCTTTTTGTTCCCAGTGGTTGTTTGGTGTTCAGTCGTTGCCGGCAGCGGCCGCTGAGGCGTGGCTTTGTGCCCAGCAGCATGAAATCCGCTGCATGATTCACCGAGCTGGTGTCGAGTCTTCCGTGTGGGGCCAAGTTCACATTGCCGCTGACATAGAGGCGAATGGGACCCTTGCTGATTTTTAACTTTGTCTCACAACCGCTGCGACCAGTCATGCTGATATCGCTGGCATAGACATGCCAAGTGCCATCGGCGTCTTGTTTTTTGCTTGCTGCAGGCACGTCTTCAGGGATTCGATAGACCGTGTCGCTTTGCTCTCTGCGCCCGCGGGCAGCTGTGCATCGTGCCGGTTTGATTCGCGTGGCCCTGAGTCCTGCAGGCGGTGTTGGTGTTTCTGGCAGTGTGATTTCGGGTTGAAATTTCACGTCATCCCAGGGCGGATAACTGCTTTTCCAAGGCCTTGAGCTGCTCCGGCAATCCTCCTCTTTGCTTGTGCAAAGCACAGCGGCAGGTTGAGCTGGCTTTGAATTTTTAAGTTTGACTTCTGTGCGGTCATAGTCGCCAATATTTTGCATAAAGAGCCCTGGCCAGATGCTTTCACTCTCGTCAGGACTTCCTGGTAGTGAGTTGCAGGATTTGGCAATAATTGTCATCTCCTGGATGACTTGTGCAGCGGCTAGTTTTTGATTGTCCTTTGAGACAACTTCTCCTTCAACGACAAACCTGCCGCGACCGCCGTAGTAGCTGGTGCCATCAAACTCAAAACTCTTTAGTCGGTATTGACCTCGGGTTCCGTTGATTTGTTGGCTGCTAATGCCACTGGTGATTGGCTGGCCTGTGATCTCTGTCCGGCAGCCTGTGCCTCCGCTATCTCTGCGTGACCAAGAACCGCTGCCGTTGTAATTGCTAACGAGCCATTCTGGGTAGTCCTGGTTCAAGCTTTCAACCAGGATGGCTAATCCTGATTCAGCGGCCTCGCGGGCACGTTTCGCCATGCTTTGCCGGCTGCTATTGACATAGCTGTTGTGCGCTTGCATGGCGATGGCCATTGTGCTGACGGTCGCAATCAGCGATGCCATCAACACAATGACCATGGTTGAGCCTTGATCGGCTTTGATATCGCGCCGAATCAGACCTCTCACGATTGATTTCAGCTGCAAGAGGGTGCAGAGCTGTCATCGAGGACCGACTGCATGTCGACTTTGCCGGTGTCAAAGTTCGCGCAACCCTTCATCACCTTGTCCTTCAAGCCTGCATCGGTTGAATTCCCCTTGGCTGTGATGGTGTAAATCGGTGAACTCCAGGCGCCTGCGTAGTTGAACAAGCCAGCACCATCTTTCGGGGTGCCATAGAGCGTGTTCATGTCGGTGGCGCTTGTTTTTGGCGTTTGCCCGTCTTCCACAAACTGCGCCTGGGCCTGCTTCAGGGTTGAGGCGATGTTCTGTTTGGCCTCAGTGGCCTTAGCTTTGTCTGTTTGCTTGAGGAAGTTGGGAAGCGCGATGGCGCTGAGGATGCCAACGATCACGACCACCACCATCAGCTCGACAAGGGTGAACGCGGAGTTGGCGTGGCCGTTTTTATGCCGAGTCCGAAGTAGGCGAATGAGAGACGTGCTGCCTTGGCTCATGTGATTCTCACGTAAGACCCATTGATTGTTGGGTAAATCGCTCCTCTTTCGCGCTGTATTTATGCGAATTAGGCAGAGCTGGCTTTGCATGGCTGCTGTAGAACGATGCCCATGGCATCGGTTTGGCTGCAGCGTTTCTGGACCTGGCGTCCGCGGTCCCTTTCAGCCCGCTTGGCCCGCGTGGGCCTGTGGGTGCTGCTCTTTTATGTGCTGATTGCCTTGATCAGCCCTGTGCTGTTTGGCATTGGCCTGCTGCCAGATGTGAACACCGGCCTCGAGAACGAGATCAATGCGCCGCCATCGCTAGAGCACTGGTGCGGCACCAATCGTTTGGGTCAAGACGTGTGTGCTCGCACCATTGCTGGAGCCGGCGTAGCGCTGAAGGTGGTGGTGCTGGCGCTCACCTTGGCCTTGATTGTTGGTGTGCCGCTGGGGATGCTCAGCGGTTATTTCGGTGGGCCGGTGGATCGGGCCTTGGTGCTGCTGATGGACACCGTCTATTCCCTGCCGGTGGTGCTGCTGGCGGTGGTGATGGCCTTTTTGTTGGGCCAGGGCCTGCTCAATGCCGCCGCAGCGTTGTGCGTGGTTTATGTGCCGCAGTATTTCCGCGTGGTGCGCAATCAAACGGCCTCTGTCAAAGCCGAGCTGTTTGTGGAAGCTGCCCAGAGCCTGGGGGCCGGGCCGGTGTGGATCATGCGCAAATACCTGTTCCGCAACGTGATCACCTCGGTGCCGGTGGTGCTCACCATGAATGCGGCTGATTCGGTGTTGATGCTCGGCAGCCTTGGCTTTTTGGGCCTGGGCCTTCCGGCTGTTGTTCCCGAATGGGGCGCTGAGCTCAAGCAGGCGCTCACGGCCCTGCCCACCGGGATTTGGTGGACGGCGCTCTACCCCGGGGTGGCCATGTTCATCCTGGTGCTGGCGCTCTCCTTCATTGGCGAAGGCCTGGATGCATGGGTGAGCGGCGATGAAGCCAGGCCCTGAAGCGCCAGCGGCAGCAGGCTTCTGTTGAACCAGGTTTCAGTGCTGGCAGGTCTGATCAGGCGCAGCAAAACAGGCCCCAAGGCGCGCGGCTCGAAAGGCGCGCGGCGCACCGGCCAGCAGCCGGCAGAGCCATAGATCCGTTGGTTGAGCCATTGGCGTTGCTCAGCGTTGAGCTGAGCCCAGCGCATGCCGATGCGCTGGCCCTTCTGGCAAACCAGCTCCAGCGGTAGGCCCCAGTGCTGCGTTGGGATTTGGTTGCCAGTCAGGCGTGCCTCGAGGCCGTCTTCGCTGAGGGCGGTGACCTGTCCCCAGCTCTGCTTGCTTTGAACGGCAAACCAGGGCACAGCGCTCACCCCAGGCCTGTCCCAGCAGCAGCGCAGCGAGAGCCCCAGCAGCAGGGTGCTGCTGGCTAGCCAAAACAGAGTCAGCCCCAATGGCGCCGCTGGCGGCGGCCAGCGCAGCAGGCCCACCAAGGCCAAGCCCTGCACCGCTAGCAGGCTCGCCAGCGGAATCACCAAGCCCGGCTCAGCTCCGCGCGCTGGCCCTGGTGCTTTGGGGGTGACGCGGAAGGTTTTGGGCTTCTTCGCGATGGTGCTGAGCACGGCGCCCACCAGCGGCACCAGGAAAATCCAGCGGTAGAGCTCAGGCAGCACCGCACCCCTGGCTTGGCCGCTGATCGGCCGGGCCAGCAGCATCTGCGCCGCGTAAAAGGGCAGCGCCACGCTCACAAGGCCGCCGCCATCGAGGCGAATCGGGCTGCCGCCAGCCAGCACCGCCAGCAGCGGCATCAACAGCAGCAGCAGCTGGGGCAGCACGTTGAGCCAGTGCAGGATGCCTTCGGCGAAGGCCAGCCGCTGCAGCGGGCTCAGCCCAGCAATCGTGAAGGGGTTGGCGCCAGTGCGCAGGATCTGCAGCGTGCCGCTGGCCCAGCGGCAGCGTTGCCGCGCCATCGCCGCCGCGCTGTGGGGCGCCAGCCCAGCGCTGAGCTTTTCAGCCAAGAAATGCAGCCGCCAGCCGGCTGCAGCCAGGCGGATGCCCGTGGCGAGATCTTCGCTGGGGGTGCCCGTTTCAAAGCCGCCAACCGCCATCAAGGCGCGGCGCCTCACCACAAAGGAGGTGCCGGCGCAGACCACTGCTCCCACCCCTTGGCGCACGGGCTCCACCCAGCGGTAGAAGCTCTCTTCATCGGGCAGCAGCCAGCGCTCGAGCTGCAAATTGCGCAGCACTGGATCGGCATTCATGTAGCTCTGCGGCGTTTGCACCAGAGCGGCACTGCTGTCTTGCTCCAGCAGGCTCACCGTGCGCTCAAGAAAGCTCCGCTGCGGCACCACATCGGCGTCGAGCACCGCCACCAGTTCGCCTTGCAGCAGCGGCAAGGCGGCATTGAGGTTCCCGGCTTTGGCATGGGCGTGCTCACTGCGGGCCCGATAGCGGCAGCCCAGTTGGCCAGCCAGCTGCTGCAGCTCAGGGCGGCCCGTGTCATCCAGCAGCCACACGGTGAGCGTGGGGTAATCAAGAGCCAGGGCGCCCTGCAGGCTGCGGCGCACCACATCCAGCGGCTCACCGCAGCTGGGCAGCAGCAGATCAACAGCCGGGAACCGACCCAGCGGCTGAGGCTTGAGCGGCCTTCTGCGCGCCAGGGAAAACCACAGCGGCAGAAAGGCGCTGATCAGCAGCACCAGCTCGCAGCCCAGCAGCAGCAGGCTCAAACCAGCTACCGCTGGGCTCGTGAAATTCAGCGTGGAGCTGACGCGCCAGAACAGATAACGAGCCAACAACAGGCTCAGCGTCAGCACTGCCCAGCGACGCCATTGCATGGGGTAACGCTGCAGCGCAGCAAATGAGCTCATAAATTAGAAACATCCACTGGCCTCGCGATGGGCGTTTCGCTACTTCTCATCGGACTCACAGGCTTGTTCTGGTTCCTCGGCATGCGCAATGCCGATGAGGTGATCGGCATCCTCGAAAAGCTGATGGCCACCTTGCTGTTGGTGCTGACGCTGTGCGTTGGTGGCGGCCATGTGGCCATCAGCTTGCTGCTGTTGGCGGTGGCCTTGAGCCTGCCCCGTGCCCGCGCCTTTGCCTCCACCCGCCTGCGCTCCAACAGCAAGATCACCCGCGAGAGCGGTGAGCTGTTTTTGCCTTTTTGAGTGGAGCGCTCAGCAGCGCAGCTTCACGGTGCGCGGCAGCTCTTCTAAGAGTTCCCCCTCTTCGCTGAGACCTGGATAGGGGCGCCCCGTGTCGCGGCACCAGCGGGCCACCTGGGGGTAGGCCCACTCAAAAAGGGTGTGATCAAACAGCTCCGGGCTAAGGCCTTCGCCTTGGGTGGGGATCATCCCTGCGGCCTGGCGCTGGCGCACCGCTTCAAACAGCAGGGTGGCCGCTGCCACGCTCACATTCAGCGATTGCACCATCCCGCTCATCGGGATGAACACCGGCTGATCCACCGCATCGCCGGCTTCAGCGGTGAGGCCCCATTTCTCTGCCCCCAAGACAAAGGCCGAGGGCTTGGTGAAATCGCAGCTGCGGTAGTCCACCGCATTGACGCCCAGCATCGTGCCGTAGATGCGGAAGCCTTTGGCGCGCAGTTCAGCAAAGGCGTCTTTCACCGAATCGTGATCGCGGATCGGCACCCACTTCTGCGAGCCCTGGGCGGTGCTGTTGAAGGTGCGCGGGCGGCCCTTGAGGCTGACGGCATGGGCCTCAAACACCCCAGTGGCATCACAGGTGCGCAGAATTGCTGAGAGGTTGTGGGGCTTCTCCACCGCCTCCATCAGCACGGTGAGATCGGCCATGCGGCCCTTCAGCACCGAGCGCAAACGTTCAAAGCGGCGGGGCAGCAGCGGCAACCGGTGGCGAGCCAACAATCCACCAGTTTTGACCAGCGGGTGTACGACCTGGTGGCGCAGATCCCCAAAGGGCGTCTGGCCACCTATGGCCAAATTGCTGAGTTGCTGGGCTGTTGGGGCTGCGCTCGGCAGGTGGGCTGGGCCCTGCGGCGGCTGCAGCTGCCCAGTGAGGTGCCCTGGCAGCGGGTGGTGAATGCCAGCGGGCGCATCAGCTTTTCGCCGGCCCGGGAAGGCAGTGACTGGATTCAGCGTCAGCTGTTGATCGAGGAAGGCATCCCCGTCAGTGAGCAAGGGGCATTGCCCTTGCGGCGCTATCTGTGGACACCGGAGCTACCCATTCCTATTGAGCCCTGATTCCGCTGTTGGTTTGCCGCCGCGCTTGGTGGCCTGGCGTGTGTTGGAGGCGGTGGGGGATGGGGCCTATGCCGATCTGGCCCTCGAGCGCGAGCTCAAGCGCAGCAAACTCAGCCCCCGCGATCGCGGTTTGGCCACCGAGCTGGCCTATGGCGCCATCCGCCAGCGCCGGCGCCTGGATGGTTGGCTTGATCGCCTCGGCAAGGTGCCAGCCGCCAAGCAGCCGCCGCGGCTGCGCTGGCTTCTGCATGTGGGCCTGCAGCAGATTTTGCTGATGGACCGGGTGCCGGCATCGGCGGCCGTGAGCACGGCGGTGGAACTGGCCAAACGCGAACGGCTGCAGCGCTTGGCACCGGTGGTGAATGGGGTGCTGCGCGCGGCGGTGCGGGCCGTTGAGGCAGGCGAAAGCCTGCCTGTGCCCAGTGATCCCCAAAAACGCTTGGCCCTGGAGCACTCCCTGCCCGATTGGCTGGTTGCCGAGCTATGGGGGCAGATCGGCCCTGAGCGCACCGAGGCATTGGCGGCGGCGAGCAACCGCATCCCGCCGCTTGATCTGCGCTGCAACCGCCTGCGCAGCAGCCGTGAGGCCCTGCTGGAAAACCTTCCAGCTGTGGCCTTAGCGGAGCTGCCCGATGGGCTCACCCTCACCAGCCGCCCGGGCCCGTTGCCGCAGCTGGCTGGCTTCAGCGAAGGCCACTGGTGCGTGCAAGATCGCGCCGCCCAGCGCATTGCGCCGCTCTTAGCCCCCCAACCAGGCCAGCGGGTGCTGGATGCCTGCGCGGCCCCCGGCGGCAAGACCACCCACATCGCTGAGTTGATGGGTGATCAAGGTGAGGTGGTGGCGGTTGATGTGGCGCCAAGGCGGCTGCAGCAGGTGAGCGCCAATGCCGAGCGCTTGGGCTTGAGCTGCATCCGCACCGAAGCGGCTGATGCCACCGACCTCACCGATTGGGAGGCCGAAAGCTTTGATCGGGTGCTGCTTGATGTGCCCTGCTCAGGGCTGGGCACCTTGGCGCGCCATGCCGATGCCCGCTGGAACCTCAAGCCCGATGGCATCGAGGAGTTGGTGGGCCTGCAGCACCAGTTGCTGGAGCAGGGCGCGCGGCTACTCAAACCCGATGGCCGCTTGGTCTATGCCACCTGCACGGTGCACCCCGCGGAGAACACAGGCGTAGTGGAGGCCTTTGTGGAGGAAAACCCCGATTGGCAATTCAGTGAGCCGCCGTTGCAGCTCTGGCCCGATAGCCAAGGCGGCGATGGCTTCTTTGCCGCGGTGCTCAGCCGCCGGCGGTGAACTGAATCAGGTCGCGGCAGCCGGTGATGCCGACCACGGCAAACAGCACCGCCCCCAGCACCATGGCGCTGACATGCAGCCGCCGCAGTTGGGTGGTGGATGCAATGCCGCTGCGGGCTGCCAGGGAGAACAGCAGCAGGCCAATCAGCAACACGCCCGACCAAAAGTGGGAGCTCCAAAAGGGCAGATCGCCAATGGGAAGCTGCGTCCCTAGGCCAATCAAGCCGCCCCAGCAGAGCAGCGTGAAGCTGGCTTTGAGCGGATCTGTGCTGACGCGCCATAGGGCCAGCAGGGCGGCCAAGGTGCCGAGCCCTGCGGCCCAGAGCACGGGATTGAGCCCCAGGCCATTGCGAATCGCGATCACCAGATACGACCACAGCGTGATCACCACGGCGCTACTCACCAGCCAGCGGCCGTGCTGCCAGTGCTCGGTGGGCACGGTGTCTGGGAGCGCCGGGTTGTAGTCGGTGCGCTTTTCGCGCGCCAGGATCCCCAGCCGGATCGTGGCCCCGGCCACCGGGTACACAAACAAGATGGCCAGCACCGGGTGCAGCAGAGCTAGCCACTCCAGGGCCGTCAGTTGACTCACTCGAAGGGATTCACTGTTGGTTCGATGATCTCAAGTCCTGGGGCCAGCTCCACGGTGGGACCAGGGGTGAGCGGCATCGGCACCACATCAGGCGCTGGGCCCGGTGCCGGTGCGGGCGCAAAGCCGCTATCGATTGGCGGTGGGGCGTCGAGGCCTTCGAAATTCTTGATCGCCGCGGGATCTGGGGGCAGGAAAGCGCCGGCGGGTGCCTTGAAGTTGCGGGTTAGCACCGGCTTGGGCGGGAACTGCTGCACCGGCATGTCCTTCACCACCGGGATCATGAACTGCCGCCAGGCCCAAGCGGCATCGCCACTGGAGCCTTTCTGCTCGCGGTTGTCGTCGTAACCGAGCCACACGGCGGTGGTGAGCTGCGGAATTGAGCCGATGAACCAGAGATCGCGGCCGCCTTCTGAGGTGCCGGTTTTGCCGGCCACGGGGCGGTCTTGCAAGCTGGCGGCCACACCGGTGCCGCCGCTCACCACCCGCTGCAGCATCCAGCTCATCGCATCGGCGGTGTCGCTATCTACCGCGCGGGTGGACTTAGCCCCATTGCTCTGGCGGCTCCAGATCACCTGGCCATTGGAGCCGCTGATGCTCATGAATGGTGTTGGCGGCACGTAGACACCGCGGTTGGTGATGGCGGCATAGGCACCAGCCATCTCCAGCACGGTTTGCTCATAGGCGCCAATGGCCAAGGGGTAGTAGCGCCCCAAGGGCCGGGTGATGCCAAGGGAGCGGGCGGTGCTGATCACCGCATCGAAGCCCACCTTGTCGAGCAGCTGCACCGCCACGGTGTTGAGCGAATTCTTCAGCGCATCGGCCAGGCTCACATTGCCGAAATACTTGTTGCCGAAGTTCTTCGGGCAGTAACCACCCCAGCACTGGGCTTTGTCGACAAAGATGTCTTCTGGCTTGATGCCGGCTTTCACCGCAGCGGTGTAGTCGAACAGCTTGAAGGTGGAGCCCGGTGAGCGCAGGGCCTGGGTAGCGCGGTTGAACTGGCTCTTGTTGAAATCGTTGCCGCCGACCATGGCGCGCACCAGGCCGGTGCCTGGCTCCAGCGCCACCAAGGCGCCCTGCTGGCCGCCCCAGGTGTTCTTGGCGATCACCGTCTTGGCTTGCTTTTGCCAGCCGGCATTGAGGCTGCTGCGGATGGTGAGGCCGCCCACCTCCAGTTGCTCAGGGCTCAGCACCCTTGGCAGCTCCTGGGCCACCCAGCTGGTGAAGTAGGGAGCGGTGCTGTTCCAGAACTTGGGCAGGGCTGGTTTGAGGTCCAGCGGTGCGGTTTTGGCCTCTTGCTCTTGGGCTGCTGTGATGAAGCCCGCCTCGAGCATTTTGCGCAGCACGGTGTTGCGCTGCTGGATGGCCAGATCGGGATTCACCAGCGGTGAATAGGCCGACGGGGCCGGCGGCAAACCGGCGATCAGGGCTGCTTGCGGCAGCGTTAGTTCATCAACGGTTTTGGAGTAGTAAATCCAGGCGGCATCGGCCACGCCGTAGGCGCTGGAGCCCAGATAAACGTTGTTGAGGTACTGGTTGAGGATCTGTTCTTTGCTGAGCTGGCGCTCGAGCTTTAAGGCCAGAGCCGCTTCTTTGGCCTTGCGGATCAGGGTTTGATCCTGGTTGAGAAACACCACCCGGGCGAGCTGCTGGGTGATGGTGCTGGCGCCCTGCTTGACCGAGCCGCTCTGCAGGTTGGTGACCACAGCCCGGCTGATGCCAACGACATCCACGCCGTTGTGCTGGTAGAAGCGCCGATCCTCCGCGGCGATGAAGGCCTCCTTCACCAGCTCTGGCATCTGGCCAACCGCCACCTTCTCCCTGGAGGCCGGCCCCAGCTTTTGCAGAACCTCCCCATCGGCCGAAAGGATCGTCACCGTGCCGGGGCGGCTGAAAGCACTGATGCCGCGCGCGTCAGGCAGCAGTCCATCGATTTGCTGCAGCAGTGCTGAGCTGCCAAATGCCGCGGTGGTGCCAGCGGCCGCAGCCACCACGCCCGCCAAGATCAAGCGCCTCCGGCGCGGGATCTTCACAGGCCGCCGCGGAGCTGTCCCCTTGTCTTTGGGTTCGTTGTTCAGCTCAGGGGTGATGGCCAATGGGCGTGTCCCAGAGAAAAACCGAGTTGAGAAAACCTAGCCGGCACTGCTGAAGCCGCTGTGGCCCAGGGCCAGTGCGGTGACCAGCATGCCGATCACCAAAAACGGTTGAGCGCTGGCCTGGTACTTCACGTCAAAGGCCACTGGATCGCGCAGCAGCCAGATGTCTTGGAAGGTGATCTGGGGAATGATCAGCAGCGTCAGCAGCACAGCAGCAAAGTGCTGACCCAGCAGCACCAGGGCCACCACCATGGCGATCTGGAAGACATCGATCATCCCGGCGCTGATCCAGCTGGCCCGCTCGATGCCAAACACCACCGGCAGTGATTGCAGACCCAGTTTCCGGTCGCCCTCCACGCTCTTGAAATCGTTGACCACGGCAATGCCGAGGCCCGCCAGGCTGTAGGCCAAGGTGAGCGCCACGATGCCCCAGCTGAGCTGGCCAAACAGGGCCTGGCCGGCCCACCAGGGCAGGGCGATGTAGCTGGCGCCCAGGGCGTAGTTGCCGAGCCATCCGTTTTGCTTGAGCTTCAGCGGTGGGGCCGAATAAATGAAGCTCACAAAGGAGCCGCCCAAGGCCAGCAGCAGCAGCACGGGGGTGCTGTGACCAGCCCAAACATCGAGGCCATAGGACACGGCGATGCCGGCGATCAGCAGCACCCAGATCTGCACCTTCACCTGCCACAAGGGGATCGCCCCAGAGGGGATCGGCCGGTAGGGCTCATTGATCGCGTCGATCTCGCGGTCGTAGTAGTCGTTGATGGTTTGGGTGAAGCCGGCCAGCAGCGGGCCGCTCATCAACATGCAGGCCAACGACGCCAACACATCACTGGTTTGCCAGTGGAAGTTGCCGCTGGCGGCCGCGCCACACAGCACGCCCCAAATCAGGGGAATCCAGGTGACCGGTTTCATCAGCTGCAAGCGCAGCTTCCAAATGCTGGAGGTGCCGCTGGCACCTTTCATGCCAAGCAGCTGACGGGCGTCGCTCACAAGCTCAAGCTGGGGCGATTTCGTCTTGGAAGAACCAGGTTTCCGGGCCCCCTTCCAGCTTCACCTTGACGCCAACGCCACTGCCGTCGGTCATCTTGAAGCCGGTCACGGTGCCTTCGGAATTGCCGAGCAGCAGCTTCACCAGATCTGCCGGGATGCGATCACGCACGCGGGTGATTTTCACCTTGGATCCCACGTTGATGGCAGGCTGGGACATCGACGGTGCTGACTGGGTTTCGCGGCAACCTTACCAGCGCCATCTCGTTCCTTTGTGTTGCTGGTGCTGCTGTGGTTGCTAAACGGATCATTCCCTGCCTCGACATGGCTGCCGGCCGCGTGGTGAAGGGGGTGAATTTCGTGGGCCTGCGCGATGCCGGCGATCCCGTGGAGCTGGCTTGCCGCTACGACGCTGCGGGCGCCGATGAATTGGTGTTTCTCGATATCGCCGCCACCCATCAAGGCCGCGAAACCCTGGTGGAGCTGGTGGAGCGCACCGCCTCGCAGCTGTTCATTCCGTTCACCGTTGGTGGTGGAATTCGCTCGCTTGAGGGCATCACGGCGCTGTTGAGGGCTGGTGCCGACAAGGTCAGCCTGAATTCCTCAGCGGTGAAGGATCCCGAGCTGATCCGCGCCGGGGCCCGCCAGTTCGGAGCCCAGTGCATCGTGGTGGCGATCGATGCTCGCCGCCGCGCCGGTGGTGGCTGGGATGTCTATGTCAAAGGAGGCCGCGAGAACACCGGCCTCGATGCCATCGCTTGGGCCCAGCAAGTGGTGGAGTGCGGCGCGGGGGAATTGCTGCTCACGTCCATGGACGGTGATGGCACCCAAAAGGGTTACGACCTTGAGATCACCGCAGCCATTGCCGATGCGGTGAGCGTGCCAGTGATTGCCTCTGGTGGGGCGGGCTCTCTGGATCACATCGCTGAGGTGCTGGAGTCCACCGGGGCCGCCGCTGCACTGCTGGCGTCGCTCCTGCATGACGGCGTGCTCACGGTGGAGCAGATCAAGGCTGATTTGCAGCGCCGCGGTGTGCCTGTGCGGCCGCTGGTGGACGCTTGAGTTCGTTAAGTTGTCTGTGACATTTCTTACTAAATGGGGTCCAACGGATTGGATCTGTTACCCGGATTGATTGGTTTATTGCTCGTGGCCGTGGTGATCACCTTGGTGGCCTGGGCCTTGAATCTGATGCAATCAGCCAGTGATAGCAATGAGTTTTCGTTGATGCTGGCCGGCTGTTTGGTGTGTTCGGCTGCCGTTGGGCTCTCTACCGTGATGGTGATCACCCTGACGGGTCCCAACGCGCCGTTGGTTCATATCTTTCATGCCGGCTGAAGCCCAGGCAGTTCGCCAGCTCTTTGATGAGGTGGCTCCCCACTACGACCGCCTCAACGACCTGTTGAGCCTCGGCCTGCACAGGCTGTGGAAGCGCGAAATGGTGCAGCGCTTGGCTCCCGTTGCCGGCGAGCAGTGGCTCGATCTCTGCTGCGGCACTGGCGACTTGGCCCTCGTGCTGGCCGAGCGTTTGCGCCGCGGGGGGGCTGTGTTGGCTGTGGATGCAGCAGCGGCTCCATTGCTGCAGGCCCGCCGCCGCCACAAGCGTTGCCCTTGGCTGCCGGTGGAGTGGCTCCAAGCTGATGCCCTGGCGGTGCCTCGGGCGGCTGCAAGTTTTGACGGGGCTGTGATGGCCTATGGCCTGCGCAACCTCCCGGATCCAGCGGCGGGTTTGCGGGAACTCAGGCGCTTGTTGCAACGCGATGGCCGCGCCGCGGTCTTGGATTTCAATCGCGGCGGCGGGGCAGCCTCAGCGCTGCAGACCCAGGCCTTACGCCGGGTGGTGGTGCCGGTGGCGAGCCAGCTGGGGCTCAAGGAGCAATACGCCTATTTGGAGACGAGCATTGCTGAGTTCCCCACCGGCGTTGAGCAAGAGCAGATGGCCCTCTCAGCAGGCTTTAGCTGGGCGCAGCATCGCCCGATGGCCGGTGGCTTGATGGGCTTGTTGGAACTGCGCTGCTGAGCTCTACCAGTTGAAGCTCACCTGCAGGCCCGGCACGACCAATGTCTCGTTGTCGCCGGTGCCCTCGGGATTGACGATCACTTGAACGCCGGGTTGCAGCGCCAGCTCTTGGCTGAGTTGCAGGATGTAGCCCAGCTCGATCATCCCTTCGTAGGTCATGCGTTGGCCAGAGGCCCTGCCGAGAGAGGGGGAAAAGCTGCTGCGCGTTAAGCCCAGAACCACGGAGTCAAAAGGCCGCTGCCGAATCACCCCCTGAGTGATCCAGCCTCCTTCGATGAACAGGGGCACTGGGTTGATGGCGGGCTCGGTGCCGATGACGGCACTGCCCCAGAGGCGGCTGCCATGGCCTAGGGCAAAGGGCACAGGCAGCGTGGCACTGGCAAAGATGCTGTTGGCGCGGTTCTCCCAACGGCTGGGGTTGTTGATTTGCGGGAAACGCCAACTCCCTGAAACGGCGCCGAGTTGCAACACGGGATCGGGCAGCTTGTTTTCGAGCCGCATCGGCCGCGTGCACCCCTCGCGGTGGCGCACCACCACATCGGGATGCTCCTGGCTCATGCAGATCAGCAGGGGTTCGCCGCTGGTCTCGCTCAGGGCCCAATCCAGCCGCAGCGCCTGCACAAAGCCGTCATCGCGATCCAGGTTGAAGCGCCAGCCTTTCCAGCGGCCGGCTGGAAAGCCAGTGCGTTGATTGCTGAGCTGATAGCCGCCGTAGTTCACCGTGAGCCGATCGTTGGCTCGCCATTGCAGGCTGGCTCCCAGTGAGCTGAACGGAACCGTTGGGTAGCCCGGCAGGCTGAGGTTCAGCGTGGAGTTGATCGTCGAGTTGACGTAGGCGTTGTACACCGGCGATTCCACCAGTGGATCGAGGCTGAGGTTGTTGCCAAATTTCAGGCTCAAGTTTTCGCTGTCGCGCTGCAGCCAAAGGCCCTGCAGCCAAAACCCTTGCTGCAGTCCTTCGGTGTCTTCTAGGGCTTGGAGGGGGAAGGCCGCGCCAATGTCCTCGCTGAAGTACGGGGGGACACCGATGTAGGTCGCCAGGCTGCTGCGAAAGCTCCAGCGGTCGAATTCATCTTTGTTGCTGTCCTCTTTGCTGAGGCCGCTGCCCAGGCTCCAATCAATGGCCTGCATGTCGATCGAACGGAAGGTTCGTTGCTTGGAGCCGGTGATGTTGCCCATCGGCTGGTTCACCAAGCTCAGGCTCATGGCCATCCAGTCCGGCAGGCCGAGCATCTCGCCAAAGGTGGCCGCCTCGAGGAGACCTCGTGGGGTCTCCATCACCTTGAGCTGTTTCGCTGGTTTGGGTTGATCAGCTGGTTCAGCACCCACCGGTGCCGGGAGCCACGACAGCGATAGGGCCAGCAGTGCCAGAGAGAAACGACTGCCCAGCGCCATCGGTTCGGCCTCCCCAAGCGATCCAGAAGTTAGGGGCGGCCTGATGCCAGCGATGGCGAAATGCGAAAGCTTGTTGAGCGTCCACTGGACAGCCAGAACAGCCACGGCCAGAGGCTGTGATTAGACCGTGGTGACTGGCTCCGGCGCTCTTGCTTCGTCGCTCCTTTCTGCAACTCGGTGTGCTCGGCGCAGTGATCGGCGGCGCCAGCCTGGAGCTGTTTCAGCAAGCCAAAGCATCAGTTCGCCGTTCCTGGGAGCGGTTCATTGCTCAGCCGGCGTTTCAGCGGCCCCGCAATGCCGCCACGGTGGTGCTTGAGGTCGCCACGGCACCGATCACGGTGTTGGGGCAGACCGTTGTTCGGGGCTGCATCCGTCAGCTCAATGGCGAGCGGGGCTACACCACGTCCCAAGCCGATGGCATCAATCTCGAGCTGATCAATCAGCTGCCGGTGCCAACCACCGTGCACTGGCATGGCCTGATTCTTCCCAA
Source organism: Synechococcus sp. Minos11 (assembly GCF_014279855.1). Lineage (NCBI taxonomy): Bacteria > Bacillati > Cyanobacteriota > Cyanophyceae > Synechococcales > Synechococcaceae > Synechococcus > Synechococcus sp. Minos11. Next base: position 549,035 of record NZ_CP047953.1, read on the forward strand.
TGCCATGGATGGGGTGCCATTTGTCACCCAACCGCCGATCCCGCCGGGCCAACGCCAACGCATCCACTACTCACTGGTGCAAAACGGCACCTTTTGGATGCATTCCCACTACGGCCTGCAGACCCAGAGCTTCGTGGCCGAGCCGTTTGTGATCCTTGATGCGGAGCAAGAGCAATGGGCTGATCGCACCATCACCGTGATGCTGCGAGATTTCAGCTTCACCCCGGCTAGCCAGATCCTCAGCAATGTGGTGGCTGGCGAGCGCGGCGGTGGCACCGCCATGGCCAAACGCTTGGCGGATTTCCCCTGGCACGAGCCGCGCCCGCTGCTCACCCAGCAATGGGATCCGACAAGCCAACGCTTTGGCTGGAAGCAAGCGGACGGGGTGCTGATGATGGCTCCCGATGTGGTCTACGACGCGCTGCTGGCCAATGAGCGCAGCCTCGATGATCCCGAAATCATTGATGTCGAGCCGGGCGAGACGGTGGCGATTCGCTGGATTGCAGCCAGCGCCTTTATGAGCTTTTTCCTTGATCTCGGTGAGCTCGAGGGCGAGTTGCTGCGCACCGATGCCAATCCCGTGGAGCCGATTCGCGGCTCGGTGTTTCAACTGGCGTTGGCGCAGCGCCTCACGCTGCGGCTGACCATGCCCGATACGCCGGGGGTGTTTCCTCTGTTGGCTTTGGGTGAGCGCAGCAACTTGCGCTGCGGGGTGGTGCTGCGCAGCAGCCGCAAGCTCAAGGCTCCGGCCTTGGCGCCGCAAAGCCAGCAGTGGGCAGGGTCATTGGATTTCAGCCAAGACCGGCAACTGCGGGCCAAGACCCCGTTGGCTGTGCGAGCGGCCGACAACACCATCCCTGTTGCGTTGACTGGCCCTGCCCCCAAATACACCTGGGGCCTCAACCATCGCTTTTACCCCTACCGCGATCCCTATTGGGTGGACGAGGGCCAGCGGGTGGAGATGGTGTTCACCAACCCCACGCCCATGGGGCATCCCATGCATCTGCATGGCCATGAATTCCAGATTTTGGAAATCGATGGTGAGCCTGTGGCCGGACCCATGAGGGACACGGTCTATGTGCCCAAAGGCGGCCGCTGCCGCATTGCCTTCGATGCCAACAACCCTGGGATCTGGGCCTTCCACTGCCACATCAGCTACCACCACGTGCGCGGCATGTTCAATGTGGTGGCCTACCGCTCGGCTGACCTGAGCTGGTGGGATCCAGCCGGCTTTGGCCACGAGTATTTGCCTTTTTGAGGAGTTTTTCGTTCGGCTTCCACTCCAGAGCATTCGGCAGATTTGGCGGCTCTGGTGCCATAGATTAAGGAAATCTGAAGAAGTAGGTCGAGGCCGTGGAGGCTCCGCTGCTATTTCCGCTACCCGAGATCGAGCCCCGCATTCAGCAGTTGCTGGAGCGGACCTTGGCCATGAATGGCCTGCTTGTGGTCACTGAAGCGCGCTACGGGGTGTCTGTGGAGTCTGGTGCTCCGCCGCCGCACGAGCCGGATCCGGTCGAGTCGATTCGCTTTGTGCCCTTCGCCAAGATCGAAGCCTTCAACAGCGTGTTGCGCCGGCGCCCCGATGGCGGCGATCTGGCCGAGCAGATCTGCAGCTTGCTCTTGGACCACTACGGCAGCAGCGCCAAACCCGTGCTGCTGTTGCGCCGCAACGGCGACCACTGGCTGGGGATGCTGGATTACTGCCCGGAGTCGCGGGAGCGCCAGCACCGCATTACCCACTTGCACCGCTGCTTGGCCGCCTCCTGATCGGCCGAAACCGCTTGGGCCGGCGTTGCTCGGGGCTGGGTAGGCGCAGCTGCTCGTCAGCCCATTGGGATGTCAGGGCTGAGAGCAGGTCGTCGCGGTTGCCAAAGAGCCGAAGCATGCTGATTTATTGAGAACGTCTCGCAACTCAAGCAGGGTTGTGGGCTGAATTGCAAGTGATTCGCAACAGCAGTTGATCTTCGGCCTGCAGAATTGCCCAGGCCATGCCGATTGCTGTGCAGTTTCAGGACATCATTTCCACCCTCCAGCGCTTCTGGGCGGATCAGGGATGCCTGGTGCTGCAGCCCTACGACACGGAAAAAGGGGCGGGCACCATGAGCCCCCACACCGTGTTGCGCGCCATCGGCCCCGAGCCCTGGGCCGTCGCCTATGCCGAGCCTTGCCGCCGGCCCACCGATGGCCGCTATGGCGATAACCCCAACCGGGCCCAGCACTATTTCCAGTTCCAGGTGCTGATCAAGCCATCACCCGATGGCATCCAGGAGACCTACCTGCGCTCCCTGGAAGCCCTCGGCATCAAGGCGGCTGATCACGACATCCGCTTTGTTGAGGACAACTGGGAATCCCCCACCCTCGGAGCTTGGGGTGTGGGCTGGGAGGTGTGGCTCGATGGCATGGAGGTGACCCAGTTCACCTACTTCCAGCAGTGCGGCGGCATCGATTGCAAGCCGGTGTCGATTGAGATCACCTACGGCCTCGAGCGTTTGGCCATGTATCTCCAAGACGTGGAAAGCCTGTGGGAGTTGCAGTGGGATAGCCAGCGCAGTTATGGCGACATTTGGTTGCCGTTTGAGAAGGGCCAGTGCACCTACAACTTCGAAGCTTCCAACCCGGAGCGCCTGTTCAAGCTTTTTGAGATCTACGAAGCGGAAGCCAAAGACCTCTGCGAGCAGGGCCTGGCGGCGCCGGCGCTGGATTGGGTGCTCAAGTGCAGCCACACCTTCAACCTGCTGGAGGCACGCGGGGTGATCTCGGTGACCGAGCGCACCGCCACCATTGGCCGAATCCGCAACTTGGCCCGTCAGGTGGCGGAGTCGTGGCTGGCCGAACGAGAAGCCCTTGGCTTCCCGCTGCTCAAGGGTTAATTCCTTCCGAATAAGGGGGAACGCTGAGCTGGCCATGAACGTCGCTGGTGGCACGAGCTTGGAGGGCTGGCTTGCTTCTGGTGCCGCTGGCCTTGGGCTGGTGCTGGTGGCGCTGGCCCAGGCCAACACCCACTGACCCGGTTCATCTGGCGCCTCAATCGGTTGTGTTGGAAGGGCGCATCCAGCGGCCACCCCGCCGTGTGGCTTCAGGTGCCTGCAGCGCGGTGTTGCAGCTCGAGGGTGCCCATCAAGGGCGCAGCCAGCTGTGGTTTCGCCAGTGCCCCAAGCAGCTCGATCCCGGTTGGCGTTTGCGCGTGGCTGGCACGGTGCGCCAGCCCAGGCCGCCGCTGCATCCCGTGCTGGGTGATCGAGCGGCACAGCTGGCCAGACAAGCCATCTTCACCACCTTGGCCGTGCAGCGCTACGAGCTGCTGGAGCGCCAAACGCAGCCGTTATGGCAGTGGCGGCAGCAACACGCCGCGCGCTTGCAGGCCTCTGCCGGCCCTCGCCATGGAGCGCTGTTGTCGGCGCTGGTGATGGGCCGGGCGATGGCGCCCTTGCCTGATGCGATCACCAACTCGTTTCGCGCCGCAGGCCTCAGCCATGCCTTGGCTGCCAGCGGGTTTCATCTCTCGGTGCTGTTGGGCGTTGTGCTGGCCCTAACGCGGCGAGCCCCGCGCCTGCTTCGCGTGATCAGCGGGGCTGCGGCTTTGGGGCTGTTTGTGCTGTTGGCAGGGCCGATGCCATCGGTTCTCAGGGCGGTGTTGATGGGGGCCATAGCGCTATTGATTCGTGAATCCGGTGAACGGGCACGGCCTTTGGGGCTGCTGCTGGTGAGCTTGCTGGCTCTGCTGTTGTGGCAGCCCGCTTGGCTGTTGGATCTCGGCTTTCAGTTCAGTGCCGTGGCCACTGCTGGCTTGGTGCTTACCGCCCCTCGGCTGCAGCAGCGGCTGCCGGCTGCCCTGGCGGTTCCGATCGCCGCATGCCTGTGGACATTGCCGCTGCAGCTCCTGCATTTCGGCGTGCTGCCGCTCTACGCCGTGCCGGCCAATCTGCTGGCGGCGCCCCTGCTCACCCTGCTCACCACCGGCGCCATGGCGGCGGCTCTGGCGGCTCAACTCGTTCCCCCGCTGCTGCCGGTGATCACCGCTCTGTTGCAGTGGCCTTCCGAACTGTTGCTGCTGCTGGTGCAGGGCGCGGCGGCTCTGCCTTTGGCCCAGCTGGCCTTGGGCCAACCGCCGCTGGTGCTGGTGCTGCTGTTGAGCTTGGGGTTAATGCCTTGGCTTTTGGGATGCAGTGGCCCCTGGCGACGCTGGGGCGCAGGGCTGGTGCTGATCAGTTGTTTGTGGCAAGGGCAGCGTTTGCTGGCTGACGAGCTTCTTGAGTTGCCAATTGGGAAGGGCAACCTGGTGCTCTTGCGCCATGGCGGCCGCGGCGCCTTGGTGAGCCGCGATGCAGGGCCCCGCAGTTGCAGCCAAGCCCAGCGTTTGCGCCAGGCCCTGGGCTTACCGCGCCTGGATTGGGTAGTCCTCTTGGATCCAGTTCCAGCTGATGATTTCGGCTGCTGGCAGAAGTTGAGCCCGCAGCTGCAGGTGCTGCCGCGTGGTGAGCTCAGCAGCCCTGGCTTGCTGTTTCGCAGTCAGCTCCAGGTCCCTGATGAGGCGCTGCTGCAGCTGGGTCGCCGCTGCTATTGCCTCCGCCAACAGGGCGTGAGCGCCAACATGGACGCCCTTGCGGCCTGCGGTCAGTGCCACACCACGAAGGGAGGCCCACCAAAACCTGCGTCCAGTGCGGCCGCCCGTTTCAGTGGCGCAAGAAGTGGAAGGCCGTGTGGGAGGAGGTGCGCTACTGCTCTGAGCGTTGCCGGCGCGAGAGCAAGCGCCGCAGCCCCTAGGGCCTAACCTGCGGTCTCAGGGTTTTGCCCTGGTTGGAGAGGTGGCTGAGTGGTCGAAAGCGAACGACTCGAAATCGTTTGAAGGGCAACCTTCCGTGGGTTCGAATCCCACCCTCTCCGTGATCACTCGCTACCGGCAGCCCTGCACGGAAATGCGGTAGCTGAAGCCGGAGGCTCCGGGGTCTTTGCTGGCGCCAATTTTGAAATTCACTTGGCTCACAGCCTTGCCGCTTGGAGCTGTGAATGGGCCAAACATGGATCCAGTGCCCAGTGGCGGCTTCATCGATTCATCGACCACGCGCAGGTTCGAACCATCGCTGAATTTGAGGTAAGCCTCGATCGGGTAGGTGGCCTGTTCGGTGGATTGCGCTGTGAAGAACAGCTTGTAACTGCGGTAGGGCTGGTTGACGCTGAAATCCGTGTTCCAGTTCGTGCGGCCTAACGCCATCCGCAAAGGAGAAACCTTCGGTCGATCCACCCGCTTGGTCACGGTGGTGTTGCCGTCACCGCCGATCGGTTGGAGGAACTCGCAGTTACCGGAGGCCAACAGCAGCCCGCTCAGGCTGGCTAGTAGGAGCATCGATCAAGGCCTCACAGGGTTGCCTCTTCTTTAGCTGTGAAACAGCAGCACGAGGCCTTGGCGCACCTGGTGAAATTCCCGTTCTTCGCGGCTGAGATCAAGACCCACCGTCATGCCTTCTTCGAGGGCTTGCTCGAACGGCGGGCTGGTGGGTACCACCTTGCCGGTCCATAGTCCAGGGATGCCAATAGGCATAACGTGAGAAGTGTGCAGTCTTGGTAAGAGGTGATTTAGGAAGTGATCCGCGAATATTGTGTAAAATCGTCATATGCTGTTGTTAGTGCATTTTCTGCGCGGAGCGGAAGATGGATGGTGGAAAGCGACCCATTCAAGATTTAATAAAGGACAAATTTTGTGGTTTTAATTCCAAGCACCCTGTCTTAAGTATTTCTTAGGTATGGGCAACTTTCGAAGGTGTTGTGTGTTTATTCTGGGAATTATTTTGTAGTGGTGACCCAGCAGACGAATTTGACTCGGAAGGATTGTACTTGACTATATCGATTAACAAAAATCATTATATTAAGTTTATCACTAAGTTAACTCGACCCTCAGATTCTGTAATATTAATATAAGGCTTCGAACTCCTTGAATGCAATTACTCCGACATTCCAGGTCTTGCCAGGAAACAATGTCTGTCTGATAAACTGAAATTCTTTTTTGGAGGAGGAGAGAGCTGGCTATTTCTTTAGCATGATTATACTGAGAAATGGATTCAGGAAAACCATCCTGGTCAATTTTTGAGAAAACAAAAACAATATTTCTTGCTTCGAGTAGCAGAGAGAGTGCTTATCGATTGAAATGATTAAAGCCTATAGGAATTGCCATCGAGATATATTGAAAATTTAAAATGCATCATAACTTATTCATGCAAAAAGAACTAATTAGTTGCATAGTATAGAATTATTGCCGTCTATGGCTAGCGTATTCTTAAAATGAATGCACTAAATTTGCAACCTGGATTCGAAAGGAGGAAATTACTCCGCAAGTTTTATATGATTTTTTTAAATAGATAATCGTGTGAAGGGGCATTAGATGCAGTTAGTTTTGCTAGAAGAGTGTAGCTCTTAGTGCTTAAAAAGCCTTGTATCGCCTGCAGGTTTCTTGTCTCTACCAGTATGTAGCTTATTAGGTTTTTTTCAAGCATTGCGCCCTTTAGCGCTTCCAGCTCTGCCCCTTCTAGGTCAAGCGAAAGAAGCTCTACTCTTTGAATAGAGTGTTTCTGCATTAGGTAATCAATTGTGCATCCCTTGGCATAAAATCTATAATTAATACCATCAAAAAATTGCAATCCAGACTTGGCATGATCTACGGGATCTACATCCAAAGAATTTAATCCCGTGGTCATAAGGTCTGAGTATACAAACTCAATTAATTTACCTGCATTGGCATGTTCTGTAATCGCTACATTTTCGTAAATATTGCCGTTCGACCTGTTCTTCATGCATTTTTCAAAATTACTTGGTGAGGGCTCAATGAGAAGACCATGCGAGCCATAGAGAGATTCAAGGAAAAAAGTATTACTTTGCTTGATTCCATCATTTGCACCTGCTTCAATAAAAAATGTTTTTGAATTGAGCAATTCTGGGGCAATTGATGCAATTTGCTTGTCTAAATCATTCAATGATTTATATGGATATGCATTATGACCAGCTCTTTCTAAGGATTCTGAGGCTTGACGCGCAAGTCTCGAGGCCTTTAAAAAAATTTTGGATATGAGTCGATTGGGCTGTGAGATCACTTGTAAGGCCTGCTTGTTAATCATTTAGCATCCATGTTAACCTGTTAACAGGTCAAGGATTGAAAATGTCTATTGGGGGCCGGGCTTTAGCCGACTACTAAGATGTCTACAGCTTGACCGCGCAAGTGATCAAGCGTTAGATCCCTATGCATTTAATTTTCAAGAGTTTTACCTCTATCACCTTTTCTTATTGCGTTAATCAGTTTAAATGATATTTCACGTCATTCCTTCAATAACTCGTGAGGATAGTGGGCCATCCGCCTCTGTTTTGGGATTATGTAAATCCCTTGGCCACTCCACATATGACATAGAACTACTATCCCTGGATATTGGTACTTCGAGTAAACATTATAATTTTAGTAAAAAATTCCCAGTAACTCTAGGCCTAAACAAGCTGGGACACTCTATACAGCTACGTAATTATCTTAAAAGCCGAGCTAAAAATAAAGCTGTTCAATTGATACATAATCATGGGATGTGGCAAATGTGTGCAGTATATCCAGGGCAAATTTCATCAAACTACGGCATACCATATGTAGTATCACCGCGAGGTGCATTTTCTGATTGGGCATTCAATCATGGCTCGTGGTTAAAACCAGTATTTTGGAAGTTTCTTCAACAAAAATCCTTAGCAAAAGTGACTTGTTTTCATGCAACAGCTTTTCATGAATATTTAGACATTAGACGATTAGGTTTTACTCAGCCTGTAGCAATAATACCTAATGGTATAGACACTTCAATCGATCGACAGCCTTCAGATAAACGACTTCTGAATCGTAAGACATTACTTTTTCTTTCTCGAATCCATCCCGTTAAAGGCCTTGATGTACTGCTTCAGGCTTGGTCTCGCCTTCAAAATAAATTTCCAGATTGGACCTTAAAGATTGTGGGCAGTGATGTAGATTATTATGGCAATAGCGGCTACCTGACTACAATCAAAAAGTTATCAGCTCAGCTGAATCTGAATAGACTTGAGTTTGTTGGTCCCCTGTATGGAGCTGAAAAGTTCAGGGCTTATTCTCAATCAGATATTTTTGTTCTTCCAAGTTACTCTGAAAATTTTGGGATGAGTGTTGCTGAAGCTCTTATGTCGGGGTTGCCTTGTTTGGTTTCTAATAAAACTCCTTGGGACTGGTTAAATAGTCAAGATGCAGGATTGTCCTGCGAACCTGACGTAGAGGCAATCAGCTCAGGATTGTCTAAACTGATGTCCAAACAGACTAAGGAGTTAAGGGCTATGGGCCAAAGAGGACGTGAATATCTTATAAAAAACTACTCAGTAGAGTCTGTGTTCAGGAAAACAGTTATGCTCTATGACTATTTGCTTGACCCTGGTAATTTGAACGTGCCAGACTTTATACTCTTTGATTAGTTGCGTTAGCAAGTCATGAACATAAAATTTACTTGGACTTGGCCAGCACTTCTTTTCTTGCGTAGATTATTGCGTAGGCTTGGAATCAATCCTTATTTAATGCAACTATTGTACGGGAATGACTACGAAGAAGCTTATGATTTAGAGCTTGAGTCTTTGATTCAGCCTGGAGACGTAATTTGGGATGTCGGTGCTAATATTGGATACTACAGTCGAAAGTTTTTACAACAGACAGGCCCTGATGGCTGCGTTGTAGCGTTTGAACCCAGCGACAGAAACTTTAATGAGCTCACATCAAGTATTGGTTGCTCATCTAATTTTATTGCTTTCAATGTTGGCTTGGGTGCTGAAAATGAAACTACCTTTTTTAATCAGGGTTTAGATCCGATTGGTGCTACAAGTAGAATTTCAAAGGATCCAACTGAAGATTCTGTAAAAGTCAGTATTTTCACTGGAGATACTATGTGTAGTCTCCACAACTTATCGTATCCAAATGTTCTAAAAATAGATGTTGAAGGTTCTGAGTTGGAGGTACTAAAGGGAATTCCTATAGTCTTATCCTCTCCAAGCTTATACGCAATCGGTGTCGAGGTTCATTTCTCAATACTAGACCAGGATGGGAGATCTAATGTTGCAAGATTAATCTTAGAGGTCTTAAAGAATAATAGCTTTATATGCAAGTTTGTTGACCCTAGCCATTTAATTGCAACTCGAAATAGATGAGAATTTGAAGCATTTTTTACTGCACAATCTGGATATCACTCTTTCAAAACTTGGCTTTGGGACGAGTAAGCTTCACCATGTTTCATTTGACCAGCGTATTGAATTGTTGTGCACTGCTCTAGATAGGGGTATAACGCATTTCGACACAGCCCCAATTTATGGGCTTGGGACATCAGAGATAGCTTTAGGCACTTTTCTCTTCAAAAGAAGAAGTGCTGTGACAGTAACTACTAAATTTGGTCTATACCCTAGAACAAACTACGCCCATAATAACGTTTCCCTCTATACTTTTAAGTTGATTAACAAGCTTTTGCGCTATGATTCACCATTTCGTATTAATTTCTCGGTTCAATCGGCTAAGTCCAGCCTAACTAGTAGTTTAAAACGCTTGAGAACAGACTATATTGATTTCTTATTTCTTCACGAGCCATATACATATTTACTTCACCCAGATGAACTATTGGCCTGGCTTGAAGATGAGAAGCGTGCTGGTCGTATTCGTGCTTGGGGAATAGCTGGCTTCCAGGAACATATCTTAGATATTCTTAGTAGCTCACCTGAATTGGCGCCTGTTATCCAAACACACTGCACATCTTTTAGGTCCAATTATAGTTCTCCTTTATTGCCTATGATTTCGCCCCAATTCGAATTCGGATTTGTTTCATCAATTCTCAAGAAAGGAAATTATTTAAGCAGTACAGTAAAATTAAAGAACGACTGTTGTCATCTTTTTTCGACCAGTAGCCTGTTACATCTTTCTGAGTTAGTTAGCTTATGTCATTAATTTACTCTAGAATATTTGACCTTTCTTCTGGCTTAGTACCAGAAAGTTTTGAAGCGGATATTTGTATAGTCGGATCTGGAACAGTAGGACTCTTTTTGGCGCACCTTCTTAATAAACGGAATGCTAACTTTCTTCTTCTTGATGCCGGACCGTTAAAACCAGTGTCTACAGAATCAATTGGATATTTACCTGATTTCTCCTCCTCCGTTTATTCTGGTGCAACCGAAGGTAGGTATTTTGGTCTGGGCGGCTCATCCTCGAGATGGGGAGGGGCTCTTATTCCTCATTCTTCATTCGATTTGAGAGAAGGAGATGAGTCAGAGTCAGATACAACAAATACTTGGAACTTTATCCTTAATTCAATTGAGGAAAATCAGCAGAATGTATTGTCTTCATTTGATTTTAGCTACGACCCACTCTTTTGCTTGACATCTATTCCCTTTACTGAATGTAGTCTACACAAGGCATTAGCTGGATCAGGGCTAAGCCTCTGGCAAAGTCTTATATTGCCATTTTCGCAAAAAAATTTCATACGCTTTGCTGAAGGTAATACTACTAACTCACAATCAACCTTGATTTATAATGCTTCTGTTTCTGCCTGGCAATTCTTTCCTGGTGATTCTGCTGGGCTTCGCATTTCATCTGTTAACGCAGTCTCCTTGAACCATAAAAAAGTTCAAGTTAAAGCTAAGAGATACATAATTTGCTCTGGAGCAATTGAGTCGGCCCGTATCCTTCTTGAGATCTCTGCCCAATCAAATGGTGCGTATTCAGCAGAAGATAACGAAGTTGGCCGCTATTTGTCTGATCATCTCTCTCTACCAATAGCACGTGTCGACCCTATTGAAGTTCCTCGGGTTGTTAGTTTATTCAGTCCAACATTTCAAGGTTCTTTTCTAAGAAACTATAGATTTCTTCTTAAGCCAGAGTCGGCCAATCTTCCTCGTTCATTCTCCCATTTTGTTTTTAGACAAAAGGATGAGTCTTTCTATGTTGCAAAGCAAATTCTTGCTTCTATTCAGTCGAGACAGCTGCCTTCAATATCGGCTGCTCAAACTGCACAGAGCATCTTTGGATTAGCGCGTCTAGCTGGCAATAAATTGATAAATTCGCGTTTACATATCCCTCCTAACACCCCATGTGATTTTTGTATTGATGTTGAGCAAGAAAAATCCTATACTAATGCTGTTACTTTAACCTCTAAGAGGGATAAATTTAACCGCTTGGTTGCTAATATCAACTGGGGTATTTCTCTAAGCGATAAATCAAACATTAACAAGCTTTCCAGTCTTTATCTTGATGCCTGGGCAAGATCGTCTACTCTCCCAAATCTTAATACACTGCCTTTCCCGACAAATATAGCGGAGAACTCTGCATCATATGATGCTTACCATCCAACAGCTACTACTCGAATGGGAAACTCTAAATTATCGGTTGTAGATTTAAATTTGAAAGTCAGAAAATTCGAGAATTTGTGGTCATCTTCGACAGGTGTATTACCTTCGCCCGGAACAGCAAATCCTACATTTAGTGTGTTGTGCTTAACTGCCAAGCTGGCCAACGCGCTATGCCCTGAATGAAATCTGAGGAGATGCCCAGCTATTAATTCTTTACACTCTAGTTTGTATGGCTGTTGATGAAAGGCTATTTTTTTAGGGCTAATTGCTCAGTAGGTATTACTCTTTAGACTAATTAGATTATATCCATTTTCTTTCGGGAAAGTCGTTGATATATCAGCTTTTTAGTTCTCAAAAACACCACTCAGCTGCAGGTTGTATCGCCTGAAATTTTGGGATAATTCATTTTTACTCCATTACAACTACTTGCTATGATCAGCAGCCTAATCACTAGACCAATGAGCAAAGCCCCCTTTTCTGTAAGGCTTTTTGGTTTGGCTTTAGTCTTTTCGGCCACATTAACCGTAGCATTACCTGCGCATGCATACGCAGGTCCTGGCGTGGCAATTGGTGCAGCAGTAGTTGCTACAACAGTTTTGCTTGCTTTTTTGTTCTCTGCTTTTCTAAGAATTACAGCAATACTTAAGTCCCTCGTCTATAGGGTAAAAAAGATCAAGAGTGACAAAGTCAGACACAATGTTCAAGTTAAAAAATGACGGCTTCCCCCTTATTGCTGATAATTCTCCTCCTCTTTTTGTCTTTCATTTGTGTTAGGTGGATTTATTTGAGGTCACATTTTTCTGCCAATCTTTCAAATTATATTGACTCTCTTCAAGCTGTATTAGCTGCTTACTCTGAAAATCAAATTTCGGCTTATTTGTATGAAAATTTGGCTAATAAGGGGGTAAAGTTATTAGCAAGCATAGGCTTTGTTGTATTGCCTTATCTAGCCTCAGCTTTTGTTTTATCTACTAGATTCATGTCATTAGCTGCCTCACTTGCATTGTCCACTATCCCCTATGTATTTGCATTCATTAATATCTCTAGATGAATCAATATTCAGCTTTGGATAAAACTCTCCACAGGCAGTTTCTTGGTGGAACAATATTGAGCCAGTACTTGTACCAGAGATTGCTAGATAAATCAACGGACTATCCTTCTCCAAGTAATAATCAGCATCTTTTTATTACCGGTTTGGCTCGTGCTGGTACAACAGCTTTGCTGAATCAACTATACAGTACATCTTTGTATGCCAGCATTTGCTATAAACATGCGCCATTTGTATTGTCACCTCGACTAGCGACCCTAGCAAGTGCCATTCCAGCTAAGAATTTACAGCCTTATGAGCGATACCACGGCGACGGAATTTTAATATCAGCCAACTCTCCCGAATGTTTAGACGAACCCTATTGGATAAAGTCTGACCCAAGTTATTATTTAGCTCCTCTTAGTAGTCGCAAGATTTATGATTCAAGTGTTCTTAGAGGTTATGATTATCTGTTAGATCAGTATGCAAGGGCGCAACATAAGAATTTCACACTCGTCAAAAATAATAATAACCATGTCCGATTACCTCAACTTGTCAAGCATTTTCCAAAATCTACTTTTTTAGTCCTTTTCCGTCACCCAGTCGCGCATATTGCTTCGTTATGTAAGGCACATCACACTTTTCTGCGCTTGCATGAACAAGATCAGTTCATTTCTGAATACATGAAGCTATTCGGACACAGAGAGTTTGGTTTTTATCGATGCAAGTTTTCGTATGAAGTGGAAGATCAAGCTTTTGAATCTAAAATTAATATTCATTCCACCATCTCTGATCCCAATTACTTTCTAGATCAGTGGCTAAGGACCCATACATGGTTCCTGAATTCTTCTATTTATGACAATCATAACGTATTTTGTCTTTGCTATGAACTTCTTTGCAAAGAGCCAAGTTATCTTGAAATTCTATTTAAGCAGTTGCGTATTCATAGCTTCACAAGGACCTTTAGATCAAGCAATGCAGAGATTCCCCTGTCGGTCTCAGGGCTAGATAAATATAGGCTCAACGATGCCTTGAATATCTATGATAAGTTGCTAAATTATTCTTCAATCTAATCTTCGCTAATCGGGTTGGATTTGTATAAGCTGCTCCACCCCAGCCTCCCATACATATCACCGCTCTTGTTTTTATTTATAAACTCCCATTCAGTCTCTTTTGTGTTGACGTTGTATGAAAATATTCGGCCATGGTTGGAATCTTCGACTATGATTGCACCTGTTTTGCTATTATATTCGGATAGTCCTGCAGATATCGTTGTTGGTGGTGTTTTCATCTTCTTGAATTCCACCGTTTCTATTGATATTGGTCCTCCTTCCCTAGAGTCCAGTGTCGTATATATCTTCGTCTTTTCTCTTGTTTTTGGAAGTGATAGCCCGTGAATGAATAACACTCTATTGCCTTTGGTTGTTTTTGTCTTGATTAGCTCATTTTCGTGAGGTGTTTCTATATTGTTGTCAAATACGCTTATAACTAAGGGATCTGCCGATATAACATCAACGTCATGCCCTTGCTTCGTGATTCCGTCAAGTATCCAGTATGTGTAATCTTTTGTTGCGTTGTAAGCTATGACCGAGCCAGGGCTTCTTAGCTTTATAAGCATGATTATTTCATTCTCTTGGTGCAATACTTCAACGTCATTGACATGTATTGGGTCTTTTGAATTTGAAGAATACAACTTAGACGTCAGCCCTAAGTCTTTGTAAATGTCATTTATGTTTACCTCATTTTCAATCTCCAGTTCTTTGTTTAAACTCACTATGCTCATTGCATAACCTCTGCCTGGATCATTGTAAGTATTTTTCTTCGTGGCGGTAGCGTATAAATTCTTCTTTGAATCCATGTGTACCTTGTGGTGAAACATCATAGAGCTATTGACATGAAGGATATTGCCATCCTTGTCTATTCTCACTAACTTGTTGCCGTTCACCTGAGTGTTGAACACTATACTTTTGTCATTTAGTACCACTGGACTCATGAAATATCCTGGGCAATTGACATATCCTCTGGTGAATTTTGCGCATGCTTTTTTTGTTTCCCATTTGTATGTCATTGTCTGATTACTTAGATCCCATAGTTCAATGGCTGGAATATCTTTCTCTACGTCCCTGTAAGACAGTAGCAGATATCCGTTGTCTTTCTTGTCGATCTTCGCGATGTGAAAGTTGAATTTACGATTTAAGTGCCCAAACTTGCTGACTGATTCATCTAAAGATCTCACTGATTGCCCGCTTAGAAGTTCTTTGCTGAAAAAGTAAGCTCGGATTGCATCCAGTCCATAATATGTTGCTCTTGTTGGTTTGCTTATTGTTTGTGCTATTTGACATCTTCTGTTTTCATTGCATTTCTCGCTATACATGACCGCCGCTGAATACAACAAGCATCCTGAAAGAAAGAGGACCGCATTCAATGCTTTTGCTTGTACTTTCTTTGAACGCAATTTTTGTCTCGGCATCGTTTGTGCCCCTATCCAATCGTGATTTTAGCATGTATTAATAATGTCACTCGCTCTTGCTTCGTGGTTGTTTATTTTGTATTTCACTAGTCCGACTCTCTCTGTGACTCGATTTCTCGTACCTATTTGTTCCAATTGGTCTTGGGTTTTCGGGCAGTATTCCCTGTGAGCCTTCCCTTCTCTTTTTGCTTTTTATATTGTTTGTAGTTTTGTGTGGTTCTTGTGATTTTGCTGTGATTTAGTTTTCTTGGTTTTCAATTCGTGCCGCTTAGTCGTTTTCCTTTTAAACCTTGCCTTCGCTCATTAATGTTTTCCTCTAATTGTTAATTCCCCCCTTGCGGTTTCTCAAGGCTGCTGCCCTATTGGTTCAACCGTTCTATCTTGTGCCTCCTTTGTTTGCTGCTGGCAGTTTTCAATCCCTCTTGTCTGGTTTTATTGTTTTGCCTGCCTTTTATTTAACTATGAAATAAAAGTACTAGTCCCTGGCGCACCTGGTGAAATTCACGTTCTTCGCGGCTGAGATCAAGACCCACCGTCATGCCTTCTTCGAGGGCTTGCTCGAACGGCGGGCTGGTGGGCACCACCTTGCCGGTCCAAAGGGCTGCAATGCCCACCGGTGTGGCGTGCCAGGAGAAGCGGTCGGTGTTGCCAAACAACGACTCCGGAAGCGATTCCTCCAGCAGCGAACGTAGTGCCATCGTCCCCACAACGTGGCATCAGCCTGCTGGCCTGCTTTGGAGGCGGCAAGCAAGCTTCAGAACTTGTATCTAACCCGGATAGGCTCCGGCCATGGCCCTGTTCCCCTTCCCCACTGCCCTGGTGCATGAGTGGTTTAGCCCGCGCTCGGTGGGTGGGGCTGAGTTGGTCGTGCAGCAACTCGATCAGCTGTTGGATCCGCAGCTGTTTGCCTTGGTGGATGGCGAGAGCGGCCGGCCCCAGAGCTGGTTGGCGGGCCGCCAGATCGAAACCTCCTTCATCCAAAAGCTGCCCTGGGGCCGCAGCCATGTGCAGCAGTACTTACCGCTCTTGCCCCTAGCGATTGAGCAGCTGGACCTTTCGGGCTATCCGCTGGTGCTGAGCAGCAGCCATTTGGTGGCTAAGGGCGTGCTCACGTCGCCTGAGCAGCTGCATGTGAGCTACGTGCACACCCCCGTGCGTTACGCCTGGGATCAAATGCACGCCTATTTGCGCCGCTCGCGCTTGGCTCAAAGCCCCCTGGGGCCATGGATCCGTTTGCAGCTGCACCAGTTGCGCCAGTGGGATGTGCTCAGTGCCAGCCGGCCGGATCGCTTGATTGCCAATTCCCGTTTTACGGCCCAGCGCATTGCCCGTTACTGGGGCCGGAACGCCACGGTGTTGCCGCCACCAGTGGATGTGGAGCGCTTCGATTGGCAACAACCCCGGGAAGATTTTTATCTCTCGGTCTGTCGCTTGGTTCCCTACAAGCGCGTGGATCTGGTGGTGCAGGCCTGCCGGGAGCTGGATCTGCCCTTGGTGGTGGTGGGCGATGGACCAGAACGCTCGCGGCTGGAGGCCATGGCTGGCCCTTCAACGCGGTTCCTGGGTCGCTCGTCGGCGCATGAGGTGGAGCAGCTCTTGGCCCGCTGCCGCGCTTATGTCTACGCCGGTTTGGAGGATTTCGGCATTGCTCCGGTGGAGGCCATGGCCTCTGGGGCACCGGTGGTGGGGTTGGGGCGCGGCGGCCTGCTGGATTCGGTGCGTTGCCTCAGCCAAGAGCCTGCTCAAGCCACGGGGCTGCTGTTTGCGGAACAGCAGCTCGGCGCTGTGAAAGCGGCACTGGAGTCCTTTGAAAGCAATGGGCTGTGGCAGCAGCTGCCGGCTGAGCGGCTGCGCCTGCATGCCGAGGGATTCTCTGAAGAATCCTTCCGGCAACGTTTAAGCTCGCTGCTCATTGATTGGGTCAACCAACACGGGATCGGTTCCCACTCCGCTGTGCCTGTGGGGTAGGTGATCCAGATCCGGTGGGATTGTCACATGACAGTCCGTACGGTGCAGTCAGGTCTGTTTACGCGATGCTTTCAAGACCAGCCAGCCTTCTGAATACATGCGATCGCCTTGGGCTGAGTGGTCTTGTACAGCGTCGTGTCCGTCCGCTGGCAACGCTGAAGCGCAGCGGTGACATCGCGTTTTCGCTGGCCATGTTGAGCCTGGGTTCCCCAGTGCTGCTCAGCGTGGCCCTGCTGGTGAAGCTCACCTCCCCTGGCCCCGTCTTTTTTGTTCAAAAGCGCATAGGGCGCCGTTTTCAGCGCTTTGGCTGCATCAAGTTCCGCACCATGGAGCTCGATGCGGATCGCCGGTTGCAGGAGCTGCTGGAGTCCTGCCCCCAGCTGCGGGCGGAGTTTGAGAAAGACCACAAGCTGCGCCGTGATCCGCGCATCACGCCGATTGGTCAGTTTTTGCGGCTCACCAGCCTCGATGAGCTGCCCCAGTTCTGGAACATCCTGCGCGGTGAGATGAGCGTGGTGGGTCCGCGCCCCATCGTTGAGCAGGAAATTCCCCGTTATGGCCCTGCCATGGAGCAGGTGCTGAGCGTGCGCCCTGGCCTCACGGGCCTGTGGCAAGTGTCTGGCCGCAACAACGTCAGCTATCAGCGCCGCGTGCTGCTCGATCTCACCTACGTGAACCGCCGCAGCCTCGGCCTTGATTTGCGCATCCTCTGGCGCACGGTCTCGGTGGTGCTGTTCCCTGCCAACAAGGGCGCTTACTAAACCAGCAGAGCCACCAGGCCGCTCAGTCCTAGCCACAGCAGAGCGCTGCGTTGGGTCGCGCTGAGGATGGCCTGAACGCCTTGCTGATCAGCCGCTCGCCCGCCCTCATTCAGCAGCGGTTTGGCCCGCTCAATGCCGCCATAGCGGTTCAGCCCGCCAAGCCGCAAACCAAGGGCATGGGCATAGGCGGCTTGGGAGACCCCAGCGTTGGGGGATGGATCGCTGGCGCCATCGCGCAGAGCTGGCCCCAATTGCCCCAGGCTGAGGGCCAGCAGCCGGCAGGGCAGCCAGGTGAGCCCATCATCCAAGCGAGCACCGGCGGTGCCAAGCCACTGCAGCCGCCCGCGGCGGTAGCCGAGCATCGAATCCAACGTGCTGCTGGCTTTAAACGCCCAAGCCAGAGCCAAAGGGCCAGGCAGCGCTGGATTGAGGCTCCACAGCCCAGCCCCGATCAGCATCCAAAACAGCGGTGCAAACAGGCCGTCGACGGCATTTTCAGAAGCTGTTTCTGCCAGGGCCCGCAGCAGCTCTGGGGCCGGTAAGCCAGCCACATCGCGCCCCACAATCCAGGCCAGTTTTTGCCGGGCCTGCTGCAGCTGAGGCGGTGTGCTGCTGAGGGGCTTGAGCACGTCTTCCACGGCCAGCCGCAGGCTGCGTCCGGCCAAGGCGCTCGCCAGAGCGATCACCAGCAGCGGCACTGCCCATGGGCTGCGCAGGCTGAGCTGCTCCAGGGCCCAACCGGCGGCCGCGCTCCAGCTGACCAGCAGAGCCGTGATCAGGCCGCCCCCAAGCCGCAGCGCCCAGGGGCGATCACCACCAAGGGCTTCCACCCAGAGGCGCAGCTGCGCAATCAACGCGCCCATCACCTGCACGGGGTGCAGGCACCAGCGCGGATCGCCAATCAGTCGATCCAGGCCGCAGGCTGCGGCCACCAGCCACCAACTGCTCAGGCTGCTTTGAGCCAGCTGAACATGGCGCGCAGGCCCTTGCCCACTTCCTCGATCTTGTGGGCGCTGTCGCGCTCGCGGATCTTGTTCATTTCTGGCTTGCCGGCTTCGCATTCAGCGACGAAGTTTTTGGCGAAGGTGCCGTCTTGGATGTCACCCAGGATGCGCTTCATCTCCGCTTTGGTCTCGGCAGTGATCAGGCGAGGCCCACTCACGTAGTCGCCGTATTCAGCGGTGTTGGAGATCGAATCGCGCATGGCCGAGAGGCCGCCTTTGACCATCAGGTCAACGATCAGCTTCACCTCATGCAGGCACTCGAAGTAGGCCAGCTCCGGCTGATAGCCGGCTTCCACCAGGGTTTCAAAGCCTGCTTTGACCAGCTCCGAGAGGCCGCCGCACAGCACGGCCTGTTCACCAAAGAGGTCGGTTTCGGTCTCTTCTTTGAAGTTGGTCTCGAGGATGCCGGCGCGGGTGCCGCCAATGCCTTTGGCATAGGCCATGGCCAGGCCGCGGGCGTTGCCACTGGCGTCTTGCTCAATGGCAAACAGGGCCGGCACGCCCTGGGCGTTCTGGTATTCCCAGCGCACGGTGTGGCCCGGGCCCTTGGGGGCGATCATCACCACATCCACATCTGCCGGAGGCTTGATCAGGCCAAAGCGGATGTTGAAACCGTGGGCAAAGCTCAACACCTTGCCGGCGCTCAGATGCGGGGCGATTTCCTTGTCGTAAACCTCTTTCTGGAACTCATCAGGCAGCAGCACCATGATCCAGTCGGCCTTGGCTGCCGCATCGGCAACGCTCAGGACCTCCAGCCCATCGGCCTTGGCTTTGTCGGCTGAGCGGCTTCCTTCATAGAGGCCCACCACCACATCAACGCCGCTGTCCTTGAGGTTCAGCGCGTGGGCATGGCCTTGGGAGCCATAGCCGATGATCGCCACGGTCTTACCGCTGAGCAGGCCCAGGTCAGCGTCGGTGTCGTAATACAGCGTGGCCATCCGGTCTTCAGGCAGGGCAAACCGAGAGCCTACCCAAACGTCTGTTTAAGCCTCGCTGGGATGGCTGATGACGCGATCGATCAGGCCGTAGGCCTTGGCATCGTCGGCGCTCAGGAAATAGTCCCGGTCGGTGTCCTTGGTGATTTTCTCGATCGTCTGGCCGCTCATGTCAGCCAGCTGCTTGTTGAGCTGATCTTTCATGCGCAGGATTTCGCGCGCTTCGATCTCGATGTCACTGGCCTGGCGCTGGGCGGTGCCGCCCAGGGGCTGGTGAATCATGATCCGGCTGTGGGGCAGGGCCACCCGTTTGCCCTTGGTGCCGGCGGCCAGGAGGAAGGCCCCCATCGAGGCAGCCAGACCCACGCAGATCGTCACCACATCCGACTTGATGTATTGGATGGTGTCGTAGATCGCCAGGCCAGCGGTGACCGATCCACCGGGTGAATTGATGTACAGGTAGATCGGCTTGCTGCTGTCGTCGGAATCGAGATAGAGCATCTGGGCCACAAGGGCATTGGCGACACCGTCGTTGACTTCGCCGCCCAGGAACAGGATTCGCTCAACGCCGAGGCGGGTATAGATGTCGACCCAGCGCTCGTATTGGCTGCCGGGAAGGCGGTAAGGAACGGAAGGAGTGCCGATGGGCATGGCTGATGCGCAGGTGAGGTGAACAGATGAATGGGGACGATCAGACGGCGACCGGCAGCTCCTTGCGGCTGCTCAGCACCCGGTCAATCAGGCCGTAGTCCATGGCTTGATCCGGGGTCAGGTAGGTCATCCGATCGGAATCAGCGGTCAGCTGCTCAACGGTGCGGCCGGTGTTCTCCGAGAGCATGGAGAGCATCGTGCGCTTGTTGTGCAGCACCTCTTGGGCGCGGATCTGAATGTCGGTGGCTTGGCCGCGGGCGCCGCTGCGGGGTTGGTGCAGCACGATCGAGGCGTTCGGTAGTGAGGCCCGTTGGCCCTTGGCGCCGGCCGAGAGGATCATCGCGGCGGTGCCCATGGCCTGGCCGATGCAGATGGTGTGCACCGGTGGTTTGACGTAGCGGATCGTGTCGCAGATGGCGAAGGCTTCGGTTTCAAAACCGATGGCATCGCCCGAATACCAGCTGGTGCCAGTGGAGTTGATGTAGAAGAAAATCGGCTTCTCGGGGTTGTCAAACTCCAGGTAGAGCAGCTGAGCAATGATCAGCTCCGTGACATCCACGCCCATTTGGCGTTTGGCATCGTCATCGGAGAACAGGGGCAGTCCCAGATAAACGATTCGCTCCTTCAGCAGCAACGAGGGCAGGTCCGGCGGTGGGGTGCGGAAGCTGGCTCCACCTGAGTCGCCGTAGGGCGCCGACACCGATCGGATATCCATGGCGAGGAGATTGGTCGGCTGAGCCTAGCGAGCATCTGCCGTTCGGGCGAAAACCATTCGGCCTGCCGGTGTCTGCAAGGCGCCGGTCACCGTCACTTCGCGCCGCTCGCCGATGCTGCCTCTGCCTGATTCGACCACCACCATCGTTCCGTCTTCCAGGTAACCCACGCCCTGGTCGGCTTCTTTGCCCTCGCGCACGATTTTGAGCTGCAGCAGGTCGCCCGGTTGCACCTCAGGCCGCAGGCTGATCACCAGCTCGCTGAGGTTGAGCGCCCGCAGGTTTTGCACCTGAGCCACCTTGGCCAGGTTGTAGTCGGTGGTGAGCAGCAGTCCGCCGGTGTCACTGCAGAGCTTGAGCAGCTTGTCGTCAACGCCATCGCCTTCGTAGCGGGTGCTGTTGACGATCAGCCGGCGGCCGTAGCTATCGCGCAGCTCAGCCAGCAGCTTGAGGCCGCGGCGTCCCTTGCTGCGTTTGTCGCTGTTGCCCGAATCAGCCAGCTGCTGCAGCTCATCGATCACGCACTGGGCCACGATCACCTGCCCCTCCAGGATTTCGCTTTCCAGCAGGCCCCTAAGGCGGCCATCAATGATCAAGCTGGTGTCCACGATTTTTGGGCTGGCGGGCTGCAGCACCCCATCAGCCACGAGCAGCGCTTCGGTGCTGCTGGGGTTGAACAGCCGCAGCAGGGTGCGGCCATGCACTTCGGCGAGGTTGTAACCGCTGACGCCGAAGAAGACGTTGCTGAGCACGGCGGCCAGGGGCTTCACAAAGCCCACTTCCCAGGGCAAGGGCAGCAGCAGAATTGGTGCCAGCAGCAGATTGGCCACCAGCAGCCCCAAGATCAGCCCCACCGCGCGGCTGATCAGCAGGTCGGTGGGCATGGTGCGCACCTGGCGCATCAGCTGGGCCCGCAGCCGCTGGAACAGGAAGCCGGCAATCAGGCCAAAGAAGGCGCCAAAGCCCCCCATTACCCACTGCAAGCCTTCCAGGTTGGTGACCTGGATCAACATGCGCGGCGGCAGCAGATCCACCCCGAGGAAGCCAGCGGCAGCCCCGGAGATCACAAACAGCAGCAGGAGCAGAGCTTCCACAATCAGACTGGAGGGACGCGGCGAGCGCGATCTGCGCGAATTTGCCAGGGAGATTGCCATGAGTGTGCCGCTTCCCGCGGGTCGGCGCCCGCCCCGGAGCCTGTATCTCCATATCCCCTTTTGCCATCGGCGCTGTTTTTACTGCGATTTCCCGGTGGTTCCCCTGGGTGATCAGGCCGATGGCAGCCGCTCCCAGTCGATTGCTGATTACCTCCATTGGCTGCTGCGCGACCTTGCAGCAGCACCTGCAGGCCCGCCCCTGTCGACCGTTTACATCGGTGGCGGCACCCCATCGATGCTGTCGCCTGATCAGTTGGCGCAACTGCTGGCGGCGGTTCGCCGCCACTGGGGCTTGGCGCCGGGCGCTGAGCTCACCTTGGAAATGGATCCGGCCAGCTTTGATCGTCAGCGCCTTGAGGCGGTGCTGGCGCTGGGCATCAATCGCGTCAGTCTCGGCGGACAGAGCTTTGACAATGGCGTGCTTGAGCAGCTGGGGCGCCGTCACCGCGCCAACCAGCTGCGGGAAGCCTGCAGCTGGTTGCGGCAGGCCCAGCAGCAGGCGCTGCTGCAGAGCTGGAGCTTGGATTTGATCGTCAACCTGCCGCAGCAGAGCTTTGAGGCCTGGGATTGGGAGTTGAGCCAGGCCTTGGCCCAGGCGCCTCCCCATTTGTCGATTTACGACCTGATCGTGGAGCCCGGCACGGTGTTTGCCTGGCGCCAAGGCCGCGGAGAGCTGCTGCTGCCGGACGACGATCAGGCCGCCGATCGCTTGCAACACACCCACCAGCGGCTGCAGGCGGCGGGATATGGCCATTACGAGGTCAGCAGTTGGGCCCTTCCCGGGCAGGCCAGCCGCCACAACCGCGTTTATTGGAGTGGGGCGAGCTGGTGGGCCTTGGGGCTCGGGGCCACCTCTGGTGTGGGCACAGAGCGCCTGGCGCGCCCGCGCACGCGTGATGCCTACAGCGAGTGGGTGCAAGCGCATGCTGGCCGCCAAGGCGATGGCCCAGCCGCCGGCTGGCCTCCTGTCGAGGATCTGCTGCTGGTGGGTTTGCGCCGCCGTGAGGGGGTGGATCTGGCCTGGCTGCAGCAGACCGGGCTTTGGGGGCTGGAGCGCGCTTGGCTGGAGCGCGTCTTGGCCGGCTGGATTGAGCGCGGTGTGGTGGAGCTCAGCGCTCAGCGTCTGCGCCTGGTGGCCCCGGAGGGCTTCAGCCTCAGCAATGCGGTGCTGAGTGATTTGTTGGCGGCACTGGAGCGCTCTGGACCGCTTGCACCCACTGGCGCAAGGCTTGGCTGAACAGCTCGCGGCCATCCAGCAACGCGGGTGAAAACGGGGGCTGCTGCGGGGTGAGCCCCAGCAGATCAGCGCTGACGCGCACTTGGCCATCGCAGCCCTCACCGGCGCCGATGCCGATCACCGGCATGCTGAGTTCAGCGCTGAGCCGCGTGGCCAGCTCGGCCGGTACATGCTCGAGCACCAGGGCAAAGCAACCGGTTCGCTGCAGCTCCAGGGCCCGTTGCCGCAGGCGCTCTTGCGCCACCGGGTCGGTGGCTTGGCGCCGGTAGCCCAGTTGATGCACCGATTGCGGCGTTAGCCCCAGATGCCCCATCACTGGGATTCCGCTGCGCACGAGGCGGTCGATCACGGCGATGGTTTCAGGTTCGCCGCCCTCCAATTTCACGCCGGCGCAACCGGTTTCCTTGAGGAAGCGGCCGGCGGCCGCCACGGCTTGATCCGGGCCGCACTGATAGCTCAAAAACGGCAGATCGCTGACGATCGGGGTGTGCCGTAGGCCCCGCTCCACCGCCGCGGTGTGCTGCACCATCGCCTCAAGCGTCACCGGCAAGGTGGTGGCATGGCCGAGGGCCACCATCGCCAGGGAATCGCCCACCAGCACAAGATCCACCCCAGCGGCCTCAGCCCAACTGGCGCTGAGGGCATCCCAGGCGGTCAGCACGGCAATCGGTTGCCGCTGTTGCTTGCGTTGCCGCAGCTGCTCGCCGAGTTGGCGGGGCGTGAGGCTCAAGACATCTCCAGGCGTGAGCCATTGCTAACATCAGGGCGACTCGGACCCATGCGGCTCCGACGCCTAAACCTGGTCAGATCCGGAAGGCAGCAGCCACACGGGATGCTCGAGGCAGGCGTGGACTCCGGGTCACCCCTTCACAATCTGAGCTCAAGACTCAGTCTTGATCGCGGTTCTGGCGGTTCTGCAGGAAGGCCGGGATGCGGACGCCGTTGTCGTTGATCTCCAGGTTGGCCTGGGCTGCGGTGTCGCTGAGCTCGGTGCGCAGTGTGCGTTGGGGCACGTATTGGCTGCCGCCTTCAAAGCCGGTGGCGATCACGGTGACGTGGATTTCGCCCTCCAGCGCCTCATCCACCACGGCGCCCACGATGATGTTGGCCTCAGGATCCACCACGTCGTAGATCACTTCTGAGGCGGTGGTCATGTCCTCAAGGGTCATGTCGCGGCCGCCGCTGATGTTGATCACACAGCCCTTGGCGCCATCGATGCGGGCTGATTCCAGTAGCGGGCTGCTCATGGCCGCCATGGCGGCTTCTGAGGCGCGTGAGCGGCCTGAGCCCACGCCGATGCCCAGCAGAGCCGTGCCGGCGGAGGCCATCACCGAGCGCACGTCGGCGAAGTCCACATTCACCAGGCCCGGTTTGGTGATGATGTCGCTGATGCCTTTGACGCCACTGCGCAGCACTTCATCGGCTGTGCGGAAGGCTTCTTGCAGGGGAGCCCCGGAGATGGCATCGCGCAGCCGGTCGTTGGGGATCACGATCAAGGTGTCCACGTGCTCAGCCAAGCGGGCAATGCCTTCCTCGGCTTGGCGCATCCGCTTGCGGCCTTCAAAGGTGAAGGGCTTGGTGACGATGCCAACGGTGAGGGCGCCGGATTCTTTCGCTACTTCCGCCACGATTGGAGCAGCGCCAGTTCCGGTGCCACCGCCCATACCGGCGGTGATGAACACCAGGTCGGTGCCTTCCAGGGACTGCTGCAGATCAACGCGGGATTCTTCCGCGGACTTCTGGCCGATGGAAGGGTTGCCGCCTGCACCGAGGCCGCGGGTGAGCTTCATGCCCAGCTGCACGCGCTGGCTGGCCGCTGAATTGAGCAGGGCTTGGGCATCGGTGTTGAGCACCCAAAAGCCAACGCCATGGAGCTCGGAGGCGATCATCCGATTGATGGCGTTACTGCCGCCACCTCCAACACCGATGACTTGAATGCGGGCGTTCTGACTGGGCACGATTCCTGCTGCGGCTGCGCTGAATTTGGTATCTGGACTGCCAGAACTTGCGTTGGCTTCACGTTCCATGGCAGTGCCCACACCATTCATTGGCTGCAGCATTATCGAGGAATGACCGAATGGTCAGAAGTTGATGCGACAGGTTCGCCCCGAATCGCGCAATTCGCAATGTTTGGCTGTGTCAGTTTTCTGACGACTTCGGCGGCACCAGCATCAGTTCGGGTCGTTCGGGATCGCTGAGATCCAAGGCTTGGGTTGGCTCTTGGGCTAATGGTTGCTGTTCTGCCAGATGCGAGAGCACCTCAAGTTGTCTGGGGAGCCGTTGATCCAAGCTGCCAAAACGCACCGGACCTAGAGCTCTGCTTTGCATCCAGAGCTCGCCATTGCGCCTGAATTCCATCTGGCTGATGGCCGCAGCAGGCGGAAGCTCCCGCAGCAGCAGGGCGATGGTGCCGGCATGCCTTGGCTGCCAGCCCAGCACACGCAAGGCGGGCACCGCTTCACCCCGGGCTTGTTGCTGTTGCGCCCGGCTGATCCATGCCCCGGTGCGATCGACATAGCCCGTTTCCCGGCCTTGAGGTGTGTGCCGCACGGCGCGGGCCACGGCTTGCCTGAGGCGGAGATCGATCAGCAGTTGGGGCGGCCAGAGCTGGCGCTGCAGGCGGATGTCCTCCACCGGCAGCTTGGCTCCCAGGCGCTGCTGCAGGCTGGCGCCATCAAGGCTCAACAGGGCAACCGGAAAGCGCAGCCCAGCGGCGCTGATCACCTGCTCGCGGTTGAAGGGGGAGCGGCTGGTGAGTTGCACCTGCTCTGGTGTGCGCAGCAGCCAGCCATGGCGCAGCAGCAGCCAACCCAGGCCCGCGCTGGCGCTCAGCAGCAGCAGCAGGCTCCACAGCTGCGCGGCGAAGTGAACTCGTTTGCGCCGGCGTAAGTCCCGGCGGCGCTGCAGCTCAGCACTGGCCGGTCGTTGGGGGCGCGCTGGGCTGCGCACACTCACAGCTCGCAGCGGGAGCGGCTCATCAGCTGCTCAATCCAGTCGCGGGCGCGATCGGCATCGGCAAAGGCCAAATCCCGCTGATCGCCGCTGCCAATCAGGCGCAGGCGGCAGGGCCCATGGCTTTCGTCGGTGAGGGGGGCATCGCCGGAGCTCAGCGCCAACAGCTCAACGAGTTCCAGCTTGCAAACCTCAAAGCGGCCCTCCTGCTTGAGTTTTCCAGCTTCAAAGCTGCTCCACTCGAGCCAACCATCCTTGAGGCGAGCGGCGCCGCTGCCATCAAGCTTCGACAGTTCCGATTCGCTGGCCCACTCCAGGAACAGCCGCTGGCGGCGCCGTTCCAGCCAGCCAAGGGCCGTCAACACCACAAAGGCCACCAGCAGCGGCAGCCACATCAGTCCGTGGCTCATTGGGCTAGCTCCAGCAGTTGATGCACAAGCTCCTCCAGCGGAACACCACTCGCGTTCCAGAGCATGGGGTACATGCTTTGGCTAGTGAAGCCGGGCAACGTATTGATTTCATTGATCAGCAGGCTGCCGCTGGCTTCCTCGTAAAAGAAATCCACACGGCTGAGCCCGCTGGCCCCCACCGCCTGCACCGCTTCGATCGCTAAGAGCTGGGCGCGGCTGCTGATGGCTTCGGGGAGATCGGCGGGAATCTGCGTGCTGCTGAGCCCTGACGAATACTTGGTTTCGTAGTCGTACCAATCGGCGTCAAAGCTCACCTCACCCAGCACCGAGGCCTTGAGGTGTTGGCCTCCCAGCACGGCACACTCGAGCTCCCGCACCTGCAGACCCTTCTCCACGAGCAAGCGGCTGTCGTGGCTGGCGGCGAGATCCAATCCCGCTTGCAGTTCGCTGCGGTTGGTGGCTTTGCTGATCCCCACCGAAGAGCCCAGGTTGGCGGGCTTGATGAAGCAGGGATAGCCCAGTTGCGTCTCCAGCTCCTCGAGCAGTTGACTGTTGCTGCCCAGCTCGCTGGCCAGCACGGGCCGGTAGGGCCCTTGGGGCAGGCCAGCGGCTGAGAAGGCTGCCTTCATCGCCAGCTTGTCCATGCCCACGGCTGAGCCCAGCACGCCAGAGCCCACAAAGGGGCGCTGCATCAGGCTGAACAGCCCCTGGATGGTGCCGTCTTCGCCATTGGGGCCGTGCAGCACCGGGTACCAGATCTCCACCTCCAGGCAGCCATCGGGAAAGCCGCTGAAGCCCGGCCTGCTGCCATCGTCAGCAAGGGCCTGGCCGCTGCTGAGCACCTGGCGGGCGATGGCATCACCCCACCAGCGGCCCTGGCGATCGATATAGACATGCTGAACGCGGTAGCGCTCCTTGTTGGCACCGCTAGCGAGTCCTTCGGCCACGGTGGCGGCGGAGCGAATTGAGACGTCGTGCTCGCCGGAGGCGCCGCCAAAGATGAGCCCGACAACCTTGGATTGCTGGCTGCTCAAGGCTCTAGAGCGGGGAGCTCAACGTACCAGCGCTGGCTGGGCTTGGGCAGACCCGCTCAGGGAAAACGCGCGCACCTGCTCAATGCGCACCGGCACCGTGTCGCCAACGCGGTGGCTCCCAGCTGGGAAGAAGGTGAGCCGGTTGGTGCGGGTGCGGCCCATCAACTGTGTGCCGTCTTTCGGGTTGATGCCTTCAGCCAACACCTCTTCAACCCGGCCCAAGTAACGCTGGCTGCAGGCTTTGGCTTTGCGCTCCACCAGGGCGTTGAGCTCCTTGAGGCGCTCCACCTTGACGTGCTCCTCCACCTGATCGGGCCAGTCGGCTGCCGGTGTGTTGGGCCTTGGCGAGTAGGCGGCGGTGTTGAGCAGGTCAAAGCCAATCTCATCCACCAGCTCCAAGGTGCGGCGGAACTGGGCATCGGTTTCGCCCGGGAAGCCCACGATCGCGTCGGCGCTAATGGCGGCATCGGGCATCAGCTTGCGGATCTGCTCGACGATGCGGCGGTAGCGGGCGGTGGTGTAGCCGCGCGCCATGGCTTTGAGCAGCTTGTCGTCGCCGCTTTGAAACGGCACATGGAAGTGCTCACACACCTTCGGCAGCTCGGCGCAGGCCTCAATCAAGCGCTCGGTGAAGTAGCGGGGGTGGCTGGTGGCGAAGCGAATCCGCTCAATGCCCTCCACGTCGTGCACGTGGTGCAGCAAATCGGTGAGGGTGTTTTGGCGCCGGCCCTCCGGCGTGATGCCCGGCAGATCCCGTCCGTAGGCATCAATGTTTTGGCCCAGCAGGGTGATTTCTTTGTAGCCGCTGGCCGCTAGCCCCTCCATCTCCAGGCGGATGGCTTGGGGCAGGCGTGATTGCTCTTGGCCGCGCACCGAGGGCACCACGCAGTAGGTGCAGCGCTCGTTGCAGCCATAGATCACATTCACCCAGGCGCAGAGCGAGCTGTCGCGCCGGGCTGTCGTGATGTCTTCCAGGATGTGATGGTCGTCGGTGGCTACCACCTGCTGGCCGGCTTCGACTTGGCTCAGCAGGGTGTCGAGCCGGTTGGCGTGTTGCGGGCCCATCACCAGATCCAGCTCGGGCACGCGGCGCAGCAGGGACTCCCCCTCTTGCTGCGCGACACAGCCGGCCACCACCAGGGTCAACGCTGGGTTGTCGCGTTTGCGCCGGGCCTGACGACCCAGGTAGCTGTAAACCTTCTGTTCGGCGTTATCGCGAATCGTGCAGGTGTTGTAGAGCACCAGATCCGCCTGATCTTCGCCGCTGCCGGCGCTGTACCCCATGGACTCCAAAATGCCGGCCATCCGCTCGGAATCGGCCTTGTTCATCTGGCAGCCGAAGGTGGTGATCCAGTAGGTCCCTCGGGAGGAGTCGGCCATGGGTGGATGAGGCTCAACCCAGTCTTGACCATGGCCGGTGAACTGACGTGGCAGGGTGAGACACGATGGTCTTGGGTTGGCTTGCGATGCGCTGGTCACTGCGTCGTTTCACGCTGACCAAGCAGGTACCTCTCACCATCAGCCGCGGCACCACCGCGGCTGTGGAGCACCTGCTCTTGGAGCTTGAACACGGCGGCCAGATCGGCCGCGGCGAAACCGGTGGCTTTGACACCGGTCAGCGGGTTTTCAGCACCGCCCAGCTCGAGCAGGAGCTCACGGGCTGGTTACCGCAACTGGAGGCTGCTGGCTGGCAGGAGCCGGCCGATTGGCCGGCATTGCTGGCGCCGCTAAGTGCGCCCGCCCGCTGCGCGGTGGATTTGGCGTTGCATGATCTCTGGGGGCAGCTGTTGGGCCAGCCGCTGTGGCGGCTTTGGGGCCTGGACCTGCGCGGCTGCCAGCCCACCAGCGTCACCCTCGGGCTGGCGCCTGTGGAGAAGGTGCTGGAACGCTTGAGCCGATGGCGCCAGCAGCTGCCGGCCAGCCGGGTGAAGTTGAAGTTGGGTAGCCCCGACGGCCTCAGCCATGACCAGGCTCTGGTGGAGGCCCTGTTGCCAGTGCTGGGCGGGGCTGAGTTGCAAGTGGATGCCAATGGCGGCTGGAGCCTGGAGGGAGCGCGCCAAATGCTGCCTTGGCTGGCGGAACGTGGGGTTGTGCTGGTGGAGCAGCCGTTAGCGGCCAGCGACGGCGACGAGCAGGGGTTTGCGGCCCTGCAGGGGGCGGCTCCGATTCCCTTGGTGGCCGATGAAAGCTGCTGGAACCTTGAGGATTTGCTGCGGCTGGCGCCCCACGTGCAGGGGGTCAACCTCAAGCTGCTCAAAACCGGTGGCTTGAGCGAGGCGCTGTTGATGGCGCAGGTGGCCTCGCGGTTGGGCCTGAAGTTGATGCTGGGCTGCTACTCCGATAGCGCCCTGCTCAATGGTGCGGCAGCCCAGCTGCTGCCCCTGGTGGAGTGGCCCGATCTCGATTCCCATCTCAACTTGGCTGATGACCCCTTCTCTGGCCCGCTGGCCCAGGGGGATCTGCTGCAGCCCAGTAGCGGGGCGGGTTTGGGGGTGCAGCCATGTTGAGCCCCGATGCACCAGTGCTGCTGCTGCAGCACGGCGGCCTTTCTGATCTTTCCGGCAAAACGGGCCTGGCGTTTTTGCGCTACCGCCAGGGCCCTGTGGTGGCTGTGTTGGATCCAGGCCATGCCGGCGCTGATCTGCCATTGCTCACCGGGATCCCTCGCCCGGTGCCGGTGGTGGGCTCGGTGGCTGAGGCCATGGTCTATGGGCCCCAGGTGGCGGTGGTGGGCTTGGCGCCTTCCGGTGGTGTGCTGCCAGAGCCGGTCCGCCAATCGGTGCTGGAGGCGTTACGCAGCGGCTTGAGTGTGGCCAGTGGTTTGCACACCCAGCTCGCGGCTGATCCGGAGTTGCAGGCTGCGGTGCAACCGGGCTCTTGGATTTGGGATCTGCGCCAGGAGCCGGCTGGCCTTGGTGTGGCCGCGGCGCGGGCCGCGTCTTTGCCCTGCCGTCGGATCTTGGCCGTGGGCACCGACATGTCGGTTGGAAAGATGAGCGCAGCCCTGGAGCTCACCGCCGCAGCACGCCAGCGCGGACTGGATGCCCGCTTTGTTGGCACGGGTCAGGCCGGGATTTTGATTGCTGGTGGCGGCGTGCCACTGGATGCGGTGCGGGTCGATTACGCCGCTGGCGCCGTTGAGCAGGCCGTGTTGCAGGTGGCTGAGGGGGCTGGTGAGGAGTCGATCGTCTTTGTGGAGGGCCAGGGCTCCTTTTGTCATCCAGGCTCCACCGCCACCTTGCCGTTAATGCGAGGCAGTCAGGCCAATAGTTTGCTGTTGGTGCACCGCGCCGGGCAGCGCAGCATCCGCAACTTGCCGGAGATCGCCTTGCCGCCGCTGCCAGAGCTGATCGCGGTGGTGGAGGCGTTGGCGCGCCTAGGGCGGCCGCCGGGGCTCGCGCCCGCGCGGGTGAAGGCGATTGCCCTGAACACAGCACAACTGGATGACCGTCAGGCTGCAGCAGCCATCGAGCAAACAGCCCAAGACACGGGGTGTTGTTGCGCTGATCCTGTGCGTGGTGGAGCTGACCGTCTGCTGGAAGCGTTGCTCAGCTGACCACGGAGAAGGGCGAGCGAGGGGATTCGAACCCCCGAATAGCGGCGCCACAAGCCGCTGCCTTAACCACTTGGCGACGCCCGCCGTGGAGACCAGAATCTACCAGCGGCCGGTTCTGCTCGAGCGTGCGTTTTTCCCTCCCTCTCCTGTTGCTGCCTGCAGCCGGTGCCTTGCTTTGGATCGGTAATCCTGGGCCTCAAGATTTCGCTGAATTTGCGGGCCGGGAGCTCAGCGAAAGGGGCATTCAGGAGTTTTGCCGCGATGGGGTGTTGCCGCTGATGGTGAACCTGATGGTGGACAACTGCCCTCGCCTGTTTCGCGATCAACGGGAAGCCCTCGGTGATCTGGCCTTGCAGCTGAGCCAGCGGCGCAATTTTGGTTTCTTTAGCCTCTACAAAACAGAGGTTGGGGCATCGGGTTTGTTGGCTCAGTTGCCCTTGCCCCGCTATTCCCTCGAGACCCTCGCCGTGGCTGGACAATTCATCGTGCTGCGCGCTGAGAGCGTGGATTGATGGGTCTTCGCGACCTCAGAGCTGAGCTGTCCCAGCTCGATTTGATTGATCAAGGGCCGCTGCTGCAGCAGCTCTCCCACGACCAATTCAGTTTTTCGCCTTCGTTGGTGCCGCGCCTGCAGCCCTGCTGCGCCGATCTGGTGGTGCGTGTTTCCAGCACTGCGGAGGTGGTGCAAGTGGCAGGTGCTTGCGCTCGCCATGGCGTGCCGCTCACCCCACGGGGGGCCGGCACCGGCAACTACGGCCAAGCCGTTCCTTTGGAAGGCGGCGTGGTTCTCGACACCTCGGCGATGCAGCAGGTGCGGCAGTTTGACCTCCTCAGCGGTGTGCTCACCGCTGAGCCGGGCTGCCGATTGCTCGAGCTCGATCGCTATCTGCAGCCCCAGGGTTGGGCCTTGCGTTTGGCCCCCAGCACCTGGCGCACCGCCAGCTTGGGGGGCTTCATCGCCGGCGGCTCCAGCGGTGTGGGCAGTGTGCGCTGGGGGCTCTTGCGCGATCCAGGCAATCTGCTGGGCCTGGAGGTGGTGACGGTTGAGCCGGAGCCGCGGGTGCTGCAACTCGATGCCGCTGCCGCCCGCGGGCTGAACCATGCCTATGGCAGCAACGGCATCTTCACGGCGATCACGGTGCCAACGGCGCCATGGCAGGACTGGCAAGAAGTGGCGCTGGTGGCAGAGAGCGCAGCGGCTGCCTTGGCCTTAGGGGAGCAACTCACGGCTGCGGCGTTGGAGATCGATGGCCTCTGTTTTTTGGAGCGGCGCTTGCTGGAGCGCATGCCCGCCCTGGGCAGCAGCCCTTGGCCAAGTGGCGATGCCCTGCTGCTGCTGGCGGCTCCGGCGGCATTGCCGCTGATTGAAACCATGGCCACCGCTGCCGGCGCCGAGCTCTGCTGGCAGCGGCCGCAATGGCCCCCCCGCGGCTTGCTGCTGCGTGAGCTCTGCTGGAACCACACCACCTTGCAGGTGCGCGCCAATGCGCCGCAGTTCACCTATCAACTGGTGCTGTTGCCCGATCCAGTGGGGCCCTTCATCGAGGCCATCGCGGAGCGCTGGCCGGGCTGGGTGCATTGGCATCTCGAGCGGGTGCGCCAAGGCGGACGGCTGCGCTGGGTGGGTTTGTTGCCCTTCCAATGGCGCGGAGAAGCAGCCCTCGCGGAGCTCAATGGGGCGCTGAAAGCAGCCGGGGGATTGGTCTTTAACGCCCATGCCATCACCGTGGAAGACGGCGGTTTGGGTGTGGTGGATGCCGATCAGGTGGCCGCCAAACGGGCCTATGACCCAGCCGGGCTCTGCAATCCAGGCAAGTTGCGGGGCTGGAGCTCAGGGGCAGTCGAGGCTTAGGCGCGTCTCCCCTTTGGCTTTGCGGCAAAGGGTGATTTGATCATCACGATCGAGCAGGGCGCCGGTGAAATCAGCACCCTCGATCTCGGCTTTGGCAAAGCTGCTGCCATTGGCCACCACGCCACTGAGGTTGGTGCCGCTGAGGTTGGTGCCGGTGAAATCAGCGCGGTCCATAAGCACATCGCTGAGATCGGCGCCGGCGAAGTTGGAGCCTGCAAAAGCCCCTTGGGTGAAGATCGCACCGTGCAGCTTGGCGCCGCTGAAATCAGCATTGCGGACCACGGCACCGGCAAAGGAGCTGCCCTCGAGATCTTGGCCGCTGAAATCAGCGTCGCTTTGGTTGGTGAGGGTGTAGTCGGTTTTTTCCAGATAGCTGCCGCTGGCCATGGCCGGTTGCAGGGGCCACAGCAGGCTGAGGTTCAACAGCAGCACAACAAGCAGGCGCAGCATCAGCCTTCGGCAGGGGGCTCCAGTGTGGGCCAGAGCTGGCCTAAGAGGTAGAGCGATCCGGCAATCACCGGTTCACAGGCCGCGGGCCAAAGCTGCTCGAGGGCCTGCTCAGCTGAGGGGCTGTCGTGCACGCCTGGGATCGTCAGCTCAGCGGCTTGCCAGCTGCGGCAGCCTTCGATTGGCACCATCCAGGCGCGATCCCCTGGGGCCATCAGGGCGCGAACGATGGCGGGCCCATCTTTGTGGCGCTGAATCCCCAGCAGCCAATGACGCGGTTGTCCCGGCGCCAGCTCGTTGAGTTCGCGGCGGAGTCCCTCAGCGGCTGGGGGGTTGTGGGCGCCATCAATGAGCACCGGCTGGCCGCGCCACTGGCGACGCTGCAGGCGGCCGCTCCACTGGGCCTGGGCCAAGCCTTGGGCCATGGCCTGAACACTGATTGGCCAGCCCTGGCGGGCCAGCTCTTGGGCCATGGCTAGGGCCACAGCGGCGTTGCTGCGCTGCCAACTGCCGGCCAAGCCCAGGGGAACCTCGGCGGCCAGCGGTTCCACCCAGTGCAGCTGGCAGCCCCGCTGCTGCGCCTGCTGCTCCAGCACCTGGGCCACGGAGTCTGGCTGCGGGGCGCTGAAAGCCACGGCCCCGGTGTGAAAGATGCCGGCCTTTTCGGTGGCGATCGCTTCGAGCGTGGAGCCAAGGTGTTCGCGGTGGTCCAGGCCGATGTTGGCGATGCCGAGCACCGGCCGGTTGGGGTGGCAGGTGGTGGCATCGAGGCGGCCGCCCAGGCCCACCTCCAGCACCGCTAGATCAACCTGGGCCGCGGCGAAATGATCCATCGCCGCCGCCGTGAGCAGTTCAAACGGAGTGAGTTGATGCTGTTGGCCCAGGGGCTGCCAGCGCTGCAATAGCGAGCGCAACTTGTCTGCTGTGATCCACTGATCGCCAATGGCGATCCGCTCACACCAACTGATCAGATGCGGCGAGCGATAGAGACCAGCCTTGAGCCCCGCGGCTTGCAAGATCGCCCCCAAGGCTGTGCAGATCGAGCCCTTGCCATTGGTGCCGGCCACTTGCACGGCAGGAAAGCGCTGCTCCGGGTGACCGCCAGCGGCCAGGGCCTGATGCAGGCGATCGAGACCTAGGTCGATGCCGCGGCGGCTGAAGGGTTCGAGCAGATCGCCCAGCTCGACCGGATCGGGCAGCTGCACGTCAGGCCGCGAGTTTGCTGAGGGCCTGATCCAAGCGCTGCAGAGCCTGGTTGATTTGGCGGCGGTTGATCACCAGGGGGGGCACAAAGCGCACCACTTGGCTGCCAGCCGGCACCAGCAACAACCCCTCTGCCATGGCGGCCTTGACCAGATCGATGGCGCTGATGCTGTCATCACGCAGCAGCAGGCCGCGAATCAAGCCCCAGCCCCGTTCACCAGCCAGCAGCTGCGGCCATTGCTGCACCCGTTGTTGCAGGCCCTGCTGCAATTGCTCGCCCCGTTGCTGCACGTTCTCCAGCAGGCGTCGCTGCTGCAGTTCGCGGGCCACGGTGAGGGCAGCGCGGCAGGCCAGGGGGTTGCCGCCAAAGGTGCTGGCGTGATCCCCCGGCTCGAAGACGGCGGCATAGTTTTTTACCGCCAGAGCGCCAATCGGGAAGCCACCACCAAGGCCCTTGGCGGTGGTGAAGGCATCGGGCTCAATGCCCAGCTGCTGGTAGCCCCAGAGGGTGCCGCTGCGGCCCATGCCCACCTGCACTTCATCACTGATCAACAGCAGTTGGCGCTCATCACAAAGCTGGCGCAAGCGACTGAAGAACGCACGGTCGCCCGGCAGGATTCCGCCTTCCCCTTGCAGGGGTTCCAGCAGCACCGCCACCGCGCGATCGCTGTGCTGCTGCAGCGCAGCCTCCAGGCTGGGGATGTCGTTGTAATCGAAGTAGGCAAAGCCCTCGGGCAGGGGCTCAAAACCGCGGTGGTATTTGGGCTGGCCGGTGGCTGTCACGGCCGCCAGGGTGCGGCCGTGAAAGCTGGAGCGGGCCGTGAGGATCAGCGGCTGGTTGATGCCGCGGCGGCTGTGGCCATATTTGCGGGCCAACTTGATGGCGGCCTCATTGGCCTCGGCGCCGGAGTTGCAGAAAAAGACCTGATCGCAGCAGCTGTTGTCTGCAATCCAGCTGGCTAGCTGCTCCTGCTCACCGATGGCATAGAGGTTCGAGACGTGCTGCAGCTTGCGCAGCTGCTGGGTTAGAGCCCGGCGCAGGGCCCGGTCGCTATGGCCCAAGGTGCAGGTGGCAATGCCGGCAACGCAATCGAGGTAGCGGCGTCCTTCGCTGTCATGAACCCAAACCCCTTGGCCACGTTCCAACTTCACAGGGAAGCGGCCGTAGGTGGCCATCACAGCGGTAGATTGATCCTGCGGGGGCATGGCGGAATTGGTAGACGCAGCGCACTCAAAATGCGCCGGCTTCGGCTTTGTCGGTTCGAGTCCGACTGCCCCTATCCAACGTCGTGACGCTCAATCGACGCACCCACGCTCCTGAGCTTCTCTTCCAGGCGGTCGTAGCCGCGATCGAGATGCTTGAGGCCTTGCACCAAGCTGGTGCCTTCAGCGGCGAGGCCCGCGAGCACCATGGCGGCTGAAGCGCGCAGGTCGCTACCGGTCACTGGGGCTCCGCTGAGGAAGGGAACACCTTCGATGAACGCTGTGTTGCCTTGGGTGCGGATGGCGGCGCCCATGCGTTGCAGCTCAGCCACATGCTGGAGCCGGTTTTCAAAGATCGCTTCGGTGATCACGCTGGTGCCCTCGGCCGTGGCCAGCAAGCTCATGAATGGCGCCTGCAGATCGGTGGGGAAGCCAGGGAATGGCTGGGTGCGCAGATCAACGGCGCGCACGCGATCGGCCGAAATGGTCATGCCGATCCCATCGGATTCGAGCGTGCAGCCAGCCTCTTCAAGCTTGCTCAGCACGGCGCCGAGATGCTCAGGAATCAGCGGAGTGATGCGCAGCTTGGAGCGGGTGATGGCACCAGCCAGCAGCAGGGTGCCAGCTTCGATGCGATCGGGGATCACCATGTAGTCGGCGCCATGCAGGCGCTCCATACCCACGATCGTGATCGTGGGGGTGCCTGCTCCGCGCACCTTCCCGCCCATGGCGATGATCAAGCCGGCGAGGTCCACCACCTCGGGCTCTTGGGCAGCGTTTTCAATCGTTGTTTCGCCGTCGGCCAGGGCGGCGGCCATCATCAAGGTTTCGGTGGCGCCAACGCTGGGGCAATCCAGGTGGATCTTGCCGCCGGTGAGGCGATGCCCGCGGCCTGGAACGACAGCTGAGACCACGCCGTGTTCGATGGTGACCTGAGCGCCGAGGGCTTTAAGACCTTTGACGTGTTCAACCACAGGGCGCGCGCCGATCTGGCAGCCACCGGGTAGCGGCACCCGGGCCACGCCAGTGCGAGCCAGCAGAGGACCGATGCAGAAGAAACTGGCCCGTAGGCCGTTCACCAGCTCATAGGGCGGTGACGACTGGTTGAGCCCAGAGGCGTTGAGTTCAACGAACCCGTCGCCCCGGTTCATGGTGACCCCGAGCGACTCGAGGATTTCGCCCATGCCCTGGATGTCCGAGAGGGCCGGCATGTTGCGCAGCTTGAGATCGTCGCTGCTGAGCAGGCAGGCGGCCATCAACACCAGGGCTGAGTTCTTGGCGCCGCTGACGCGAATCTCCCCTGCTAAGCGCCGACCGCCTCGAATTTCAAGGTGCGGAGTGAGAGCTTTTTGAGACGGCGCAAGAATGACGTTCATCGGCAATGTGGCCGTCTGGACCCACATCTTGACAATCGCAAGTGAGACCGTCTAGACGGCCGGCCGTTGAACTGTCTTGATTGGCTCACTTCGGGTGGGCTTTGGGGGCGTTCAGCCATGGTTTATGGTTGTCAGCTGCCAGCTCGGCGGGCTCGCAAACGCGTCCCGGTGAGTTCCTTTCTAAGGCTGATTAACCCTGCTCCTGCAGGGGATCTGGGTAACGCCAGCGGATGTGGCGGAATTGGTAGACGCGCTAGTTTCAGGTACTAGTGGTGGCAACATCGTGGGAGTTCAAGTCTCCCCATCCGCACTTCAATTAGTTGTTACCGATAACAACTGCTCTATAGATTTTGCTTCTTTTTTTTGGGGGCCATTCTTGGCATCCTGAAGAAGACAAGGGCATTTTTCAGTGATCGTCCTCAAAATCAGTAATGCCTCGGACGTTGTGGCCTCCAAAGTGGGTCGCTTCTTGGAGCGCTTAACTCCCGACAGCCTCGATGAAGCGAAGGTGGAGGAAGAGGTGATCAAAAAGTTGGTGGAAAACCTGCGCACCGAAGGCATCGAGGGTTCGGTGGCTTCGGTGAAGGGCCTGGATCTCAGCCCCGAAGGCATCGTGATGAAGAACGACATTCATCTGCGCCGCTTTGAGCAGATTTGACGGTCGCCCCGCTGATTTGATCAGCAGTCGCCGCAATCCCCTGGTGCATCAGGTGCGCGCTTTGCAGCAGCCGCGCGGCCGCCGCGAGCAGGGCTTGCTGCTGCTGGAGGGGACCCACTTGTTGCAGGAATGCCGCCGTCTTGGGCTGCCCTTAGATCGTTTGATCGCTACAACCCGCTGGCAAGAGCAACACCCAACGCTGCTGGGGTCTGAGCCATTGCAACCGGTCAGCCCTGAGGTGTTGCAGGCCATGGCCAGCACCGATAGCCCGGATGGGGTGATCGCCCTGGTGCCCCATCCAGCTCCTGGGCTGCAAGCTCCGTCTTGGCCGCAGGCCAAATCGCCGCTGCTGTTGGCCTTGGACCGCGTTCAAGATCCCGGCAATCTCGGCACGATCCTGCGCACCGCCCTAGCTGCTGGTGTGGATCGGGTTTGGTTGGGCGGTGGCGCCGACCCTTGGCAGCCCAAGGTGCTGCGCGCTTCTGCTGGTGCTGCCTTGGAGCTCTCCATGCAGCGGCTTGATGATTTGGCTCCTGTGCTGGCCATGGCCAGAGAGCGGGGTGTGGCTTGTTATGCCGCATTGCGCGATGGCGGCCAGCCCTACTGGCAGCCCGATTGGCATCAGCCCAGCCTGCTGCTGCTGGGAAATGAAGGCAGCGGCTTGGATCCAGCCCTGGTGCAGCAGGGCGTCACAGCCCTGACGATTCCCCATCACGCGGCGGTGGAATCCCTCAATGTGGCCGTGGCAGCGGGCGTGCTGTTACTGGAGCGCGTAAGGCAGGGGCACGACAGGAGAGAATCGGCGGCAACTGCGTTGGGCGCTTGACCGCGGCGATGGACTACGACCTGATCGTGATCGGGGCCGGCTATGGCGGCTTTGATGCAGCGAAGCACGCTGCTGACAAGGGCCTGAAGACGGCCATCATCGAGAGCCGCGAAATGGGCGGCACCTGCGTCAACCGCGGTTGTGTGCCCTCCAAAGCGCTATTGGCTGCCAGCGGCCGGGTGCGTGAGCTCAGCGATGGCGAGCACCTCTCTTCTTTTGGCATCACTCCCGGCACCGTTCAGTTCGATCGCCAGGCAATCGCTGATCACGCCACCCAGCTGGTGGAGAACATCCGCGCCAATCTCACCAAATCCTTAGAGCGTGCTGGCGTCACCATCGTGCGCGGCACGGCCGAGTTGGCCGGCCCACAGCAGGTGGCTGTGCGGCAGAGCAATGGTGTGGAGCGGGTGCTCAGCGCCACCGATGTGCTGATTGCCACGGGCTCCGATCCCTTTGTGCCGCGCGGCATTGAAACCGACGGACTCACGGTGTTCACCAGCGATGACGCCGTGCGCCTCGAAAGCCTGCCCCAGTGGCTGGCGATCATCGGCAGTGGCTACATCGGCTTGGAATTTGCCGATGTCTATACCGCTCTGGGATGTGAAGTCACGATGATCGAGGCCCTCGATCGGGTGATGCCCACCTTCGATCCCGACATCGCCAAGTTGGCAGGCCGCAAGCTGATTGAAAGCCGCGATATCGACACCCGATCCGGTGTCTTTGCCTCCAAGGTGATCCCGGGCAGCCCGGTCAAGATCGAGCTGATTGATGCCGGCACCAAAGAGTTGGTGGAAGTGCTGGAAGTTGATGCGGTGCTAGTGGCCACCGGCCGAGTTCCCACCAGTGCTGATCTCAACTTGGCTGCTGTGGGCGTTGAGAGCGAGCGCGGCTTCATCCCCGTGGATGACGGGCTGCGGGTGCTCGCTGGCGGCAATCCCGTGCCCCATCTCTGGGCCGTGGGTGATGTGACCGGCAAGTTGATGCTGGCTCACACCGCAGCTGCCCAGGGCGTTGTGGCGGTTGAGAACATCTGCGGCGGAAACCGCACCGTGGATTACCG
Organism: Synechococcus sp. Minos11; assembly: GCF_014279855.1. Lineage (NCBI taxonomy): Bacteria > Bacillati > Cyanobacteriota > Cyanophyceae > Synechococcales > Synechococcaceae > Synechococcus > Synechococcus sp. Minos11. Next base: position 588,890 of record NZ_CP047953.1, read on the forward strand.
CTCGATTCCAGCGGCCACCTTCACCCACCCGGAGATCAGCTCGGTCGGCCTCAGCGAGGCCGATGCCAAAGCCCTCGCTGCTGAGCAGGGCTTTGAACTGGGCAGCGTGCGCAGCTACTTCAAGGCCAACTCCAAGGCCCTGGCGGAGCTGGAGAGCGATGGCTTGATGAAGCTGCTGTTCCGCAAAGACACCGGTGAGGTGTTGGGCGCGCACATCTTTGGTTTGCACGCCGCTGATTTGATTCAGGAGGTGGCCAATGCCGTGGCCCGCCGCCAGTCGGTGCGCGACCTCGTTTATGAGGTGCACACCCATCCCACCTTGAGTGAGGTGGTGGAATCGGCCTACAAGCAGGCCGCCCACGCCCTTGCTGCTTGAGCCCCGCCATGGAAATCCGTCGCCGGCCGCCCAACCCCAAGGTGCGTGTGGCCCATCTGGAATACGCCGTCCCCCACGACGATGAGGCCCCGCGCCACATCCTCGAAGAGATCGTTTGGGAGAAAGACCGCGAAGTCGCTCAGGCCCGTGAGCGGGTGCCGCTCGAGAAGCTGAAATCCCAGGTGGCGGCCTTGCCGGCGCCCCGTGATTTCATCGCTGCGCTGAAGGCCAGCTGCCGTAAGCCGGCAGTGATTGCTGAGGTGAAAAAGGCCAGCCCCAGCAAAGGGGTAATCCGCGAAGACTTTGATCCCGAGGCCATCGCCAAGGCCTATGCCGCAGGCGGAGCGAGCTGCCTGTCGGTGCTCACCGATAAGCGCTTTTTCCAAGGTGGTTTTGAGGTGCTGGTGCAGGTGCGCCAGGTGGTGGATCTGCCCCTGCTCTGCAAGGAATTCATCCTCAGCCCCTATCAGCTCTATCAAGCCCGCGCCGCTGGCGCTGATGCGGTGCTGCTGATCGCAGCGATCCTCACCGATCAAGACATCAGCTATTTACTGAAAGTGGCCCGCAGCCTTGGCTTGCAGGTGCTGCTGGAGGTGCATGACGCCGCTGAGCTGGAGCGTGCGCTCAGCTTTGAGGGTGTGCAGCTGATCGGCATCAACAACCGCGATCTCACCAGCTTTGAAACCGATCTGGCGACAACAGAAACGCTGACGGCTACCTACGGCGAGCAGTTACGTCAAAGCGGCGCGCTGCTGGTGAGTGAATCGGGTTTGTTCAGCCGAGATGATCTCGATCGGGTGCAGAGCGCTGGGGCCGATGCGGTGCTGGTGGGTGAGGCCTTGATGCGCCAAAGCGATGTGCAGCAAGCCTTGGAAACGTTGATTAGCGGCTGATTCGGATCTGATTAGCCGCTATTGCCGTTGGAGCTCCAGCTTTAATTTTTCCATCCTGCTCTTTTCATTGGGAGTCAGGACATTGGGGCAGGTCTTTAGAACCTGGAAACCAAGCTCATTAGTAAAAAGCGCGGGCTTTTGTAAAGTCAAGAGTGTTGCTCACTCCGGCAATGTTGCCATTGTGGTTCTGAGTCAAAATCAAACCAAAGGCATTGCCAGCTCGGCGTAAGTCGGTGAAGAGAGATCTGTCATTGAGCCGCGGTAGGCAGTTTTTGTTGTGGAGAAACTCAGCAGCTCCTTGAGCTCTCGCTGCGACATTGGCTTTGAGGCTTGTTGGCTGTAACTGGGATTGGAGGTAACAAGCTGTAGCCCCGCAAAGATGGCTGATGCTCCAATGGTTGCCAGCGCTGACGGGGTACTCATCAAATCAAGATGATTAGTTGCTCGGTGCAGTGATGGAATCATCGCCGATCTTTTTGAGCAAAGCATTCAGCATTTGTTGCTGCTTGAGCAGCATGGCGCGCTGCTCAGCAATTTGAATGCCTTGCTCGTTGAGTTTGCCGGTTAGTTCATCCTCAAGCTGTTGCTTTTCTTCAGTGAGTTTCTCTAACGCCTCCATGGCTCTGGCATAGGCGGCTGCCAGTTCTGGCTCCGTTTGACCGTCTTCTGGTTGCTCGCGGCTCAGCTCAGCGATGGTGTCCTCTAGTTCTGCCAGGCGTGCCCTGAGCTCTTCGGTCTCTTGCGCTTGATTGGCGTGGACGGAGGTCTCAGCTGCTTTGGCTGCAATGACTGCAGGGGCTGTTGTTTTGGCCATAACAGCAGCAGCTTCACCTGCGCCTTGAGCGCCAGTGCTGTTACCCAGCTCAAACAAGCTGTTCCCTCCCATGTTCATGGTGGGGATCGCAGCTAATTCCGCTTGCTTGGCTTTCTTGGGCGCACCACCAAAGCCAATGGAGAAACCCAATCGGCCCATCGCTCCGTTATTCACCGTGTCGGTTGCTGTCATCGCAACACCGCCGTTAAAGAACAAGCGATTGGCAACTTTCGCGGCGCAACCCAACGAACCCGCGTATTGACCGCCGTAGGTTCCCGTGCCCACACCACAACGCACTGATTCGTCGGGCAGCAGCGTTGTCACTGGAACCGAGCCCATCGCAGCACTCAATGCTCCAACCGCTCCAATCGATGCCACCACCTGATCGGGGCTGTAGCTCGTGGTGCCTAGGGTGCCGTTTTGGTCTGTGGTGACAAAGCGCTTCTCACCTGGCTTTTGGTAGCGATCACCCACGAAACCATTGGGGTGCAAGCCAGGCAGGCTGTACGGGGAATACGCACTACCAATCGACACCTCAAATGGCCGTGTTGTGACCGCATTCATGCCGATTGCGGTGGAGCCAAACGCGCGCGCTGTGGCACCAGGGCCAAAGGCTGAGGCGTAGGCCACTTCTGCACTCGAATAAGCACCAACACTGAGGGTCTGAACTCCAAAGGCATAGGCACGGGGACCAATCGCTGTTGAACCCACTCCTGTGGCCCAAGCACCAGTGCCAAATGCTGAGACATTGGTGCCCTCTGCTCTCGCATCACTGCCATAGGCCATGCCATTGACGCCAATAGCCCGAGATGATGCGCCAAGAGCAACTACGTTCGTGCCCTCGGCATAGCCGTCGGTACCAATCGACACGACATTGGTGTTGTATCCAGTGCTTTGGCGCCAACACCAATGGCGATCACGTTGCGACCCTCGGCGAGGGCGTCAGTTCCGTCAGCAATCGCGTTGAAGCCAATGGCTCTAGCGTTTGTACCTGAGGCACTGGTATTCGGACCGTTGGAAGAGGCGTTAGCGCCAAAGGCTATGGCATTAGCTCCATTCGCATTGGCCATTGATCCGTAGGCCATTGAATTGGAGCCATTGGCCCGTGACGAAATACCTACGGCAATGGAGTTGACGGACTGCTGGTTATTTGAGGTCCCGGAAGTTTGAGCATTGAAGCCAATGGCGATGGAGTTAGCGCCGCCAGTTTGAGCTTGCATCCCCATGGCCATGGAATTACTGGCGATGGCCTTGGCTTGTGTTCCTGATGCAATGGCATTCTCTGCAGCGATATAAACCAGGGAGTTGTAGCCATAGGCATAGGAGTTCGTCGCCCCAGCCCAAATTCTTGATTCGGTACCGAACGCTGAGGCATTCCTGGCGCTGACGCTGGTGCCATTGCCGATGGCAATGGCACTGTCTTGATTGGCGTTGCTGTCATTGCCAACAGCAACGGATGAATCGCCCCCGCCAGAGGCAGCTTCACCAATGGCAACCGCATTATCCCCTGTTGCTGTTGCGCCTGTGGGCGCTGAAAAACTCTCGGCGTAAACGGCAAATTGCCCAAACGCCCACATGCCTCCCTGAAGGACCACCAGGGCCAATTTGAGGGAGGGATTGCGCACCAAAAGGTAGCGATGGGTTTAAGTCTGAGCAGTGGCTGAGAGTTTGCTTGGGAAACAGATGAACAGAATCTTTTTCTTTTATCTCGCTTGAGACCCGAGATTGAACGCTATTGATCTGCGTCTTTCCCCGTGGTTGTTGATCTCGACAGAGTGCTCTAGCCAAGCCGGGAAAATCAAAATGGACCCCACTTCTGCTTCCACGGGTACATCAACTGGCCCCAGCTGAATGTTGTTGAACATCGATCGCCCCGGTCTTGGATCTCGCAAAATCAGGCGTCCTGACTCTGCAGTGATGGCATCGAGATAGGCCACGCCACTCAGCAGATTGGGGCTGTGGTGATGGCAAACATGGTGACCGCCTGTTGGCAGAACGCTCAGCCAGCTGTCAAAGGCTCGGCGTGTGGGCTCCCAGCGCAGCTGCTGGCAAACAATCGACAAGCTGCGCTGAATGTCTTGATTGAGGACGCCAAATTCTTTGAGCTCATGCGGGCTGTCAAGCCTCCAGCCCTGGCGGGCCAAAGCGATGTGCCGCAAGCCTTGGAAACGTTGATTAGCGGCTGATCAGCGTTAAGGGGTCTCGCGGCGCTCTTTCATTAGAGCTTCGACTTTGTCGAGTGAGGATTTGACATTGGCCGGAACAAGCTCGGGACAGATGCGTGTGGAGGCGCGAGCGATGCGGAAGCTGATCAATTTGGAGAGCTTCCGAATTCGTTCATCTGTCATGTCAACGCTTGCCATGCCGGTGTCTTTGAGATGACTCATGGCGGCAGCCGAATTGGCCGTGTAGGCAGTTTTTGGATTCACCCCTGCCTTAAGCAAGTAGCAACTGGAGAGTGCCGATTGCGCAATGATGCTGCGTATTTGTCCTTCAGTGGCAGGTGAAAGAGGAGCGCTAACGGCAGCAGTAGTTTGAAGCACACCAAGTGTTACTAGTGCTAAGAACTTGGATTTTGCAAAGTAATACATTGTTTAGAGTTTGGACTCAAATTTGAGAAGAAGAGCATCAAGTCTTTGCTTTTGCTCGAGAATCATTTGGCGTTGCTCTTGAATTTGCTGCTCTTGTTGTTGGAGCTTTTGTGTGTTGGCGGCAAGAGTTTTTTGAAGTAGCTCTTTTTCTTCCTTCATTTCCGCAAGACGCTTAAGGGAGTTGCCATAGGCCTCCTCATTGCCTTCATTCAGATCATTATCTCTCTGGGCTTCATGCTTGAGTTTCTCGATTTCAGCCTCTAATTCCTTGAGCCGTTGTTGTAGTTCCTGGTCTTTGTTGGTTTGGATTTCAACAATGGATGGATGAACGCTGTTAGCTGCAATGACTGCAGGAGCGGTTGTTTTGGCCATAACAGCAGCAGCTTCACCTGCGCCTTGAGCGCCAGTGCTGTTGCCCAGTTCAAACAAGCTTTGACCTCCTGTTGCCATCGCTGGAATCGCAGCGAGTTCCGCTTGCTTGGCTTTGGGTGGTGCACCGCCAAAACCAAAGGAGAAGCCCAGCCGGCCCATCGCTCCGTTATTCACCGTGTCGGTTGCTGTCATCGCAACACCGCCGTTAAAGAACAAGCGATTGGCAACTTTCGCGGCGCAACCCAGTGAACCGGCGTATTGACCGCCATAGGTGCCGGTGCCGACGCCACAACGCACGGTCTCGTCAGGCAGCAGCGTTGTTACAGGAACAGAGCCCATCGCTGCGCTCAAGGCACCAACGGCGCCAATCGATGCCACCACCTCATCGGGGCTGTAGCTGGTGGTGCCTAGCGTGCCGTTTTGGTCTGTGGTGACAAAACGCTTTTCACCTGGCTTTTGGTAACGATCACCCACGAATCCATTGGGGTGCAAGCCAGGCAGGCTGTAAGGAGACTCTGCGCTGCCGAGCGACACCTCAAACGGCCGTGTTGTGACCGCATTCATGCCGATCGCGGTGGAGCCAAACGCGCGAGCTGTGGCGCCAGGGCCAAAGGCTGAGCCGTAATCGGAATAAGAGCTCGAGAAGGCACCAACCGCGAAGGCCTGCGTGCCAAAGGCAATGGCACCAGATCCGATCGCAGCGGATTCGACACCATCAGCCAGAGCTGCAGGACCAATGGCGATGACATTGCTTCCTTGGGCGTAAGCACCGGTGCCAATGGCCAAGCCATTGGTGCCAATGGCCCTGGATGCGGCACCAAGAGCAACCACATTGGTGCCGTCAGCAAAACCATCAGTGCCGATGGAAACCACATTGGTGTTGTAACCAAACGCTTTGGCACCCGTACCAATGGCAATCACATTGCGGCCTTCTGCAACCGCATCAGTGCCTTGAGCGACAGCATTGAAACCAATCGCGCGTGCATTAGCGCCAGAGGCCTGGGAATTCGTTCCATTGGCTTGGGCTGAAGTGCCAGAAGCTTGGGTATTAACGCCATTGGCATAAGCACTATGGCCAAATGTTGTGGCATTGGTTGAGCCGCTCGCTGTTTCAGAGTTTGTTCCATAGGCCATGGAATTCTCACCACGGGCCTGCGAATCCGTTCCAGATGCAACGGCGTTAGGAGCCAAGAGAATCTTGGAATTGGTTCCATAGGCAAAGCTGTTAGCTGAGAACAAAACGGTTGAATCCGTTCCATAAGCGGCTGCGTAAGCCGAACCTTGAGTGGTAGAATTATCTCCTGTTGATAATGAATCAACGGAGCGCTTACTGTCATAAGATTGATCGCCAAATGCGAAAGAATCATCACCAATTGCTTTGGCATTGACTCCAATAGCAAAAGCATTGTTGCCTCTGGCAATCGCATTAACACCTAAGGCAAATGCATTCTCTCCAGTTGCTCTGGCATTGGGACCAATTGCTGTTGAATCAATGCCTGTTGAGAGACTGTTTACACCAATGGCCATCGAGTTGTTATTGGTCGCTTCAGCGTGGACGCCCCAAGCGATGGAATTCACACCACTGGCTTTGGCTTTGACACCTGCTGCATAAGCATTGGTAGCGATTGCACTGGCTTCAAAGCCAATCGCTACTCCATCGATCGCTGAGGCCACAGCACGAGTACCAATGGCTGTTGTGCGGAAGTTGGTGGCACTGGAGCGCGTTCCAGCTGCCAAGCTGTCAATTCCAGAAGCTAGGGAAAGAGACCCTGCAGCGAATGCATTCATTCCATTGGCAATGGAATCAAAGCCAATAGCAACACTCATCTGCGAAGAGGCATCAGCATTCGTGCCGATCGCGCTGGCTGAGACCCCTGAGGAGCTAGCACTGACGCCAAAAGCGAGAGCATTTTCTGCGCTGGATGTAGCTTCTAAACCAATGGCGAATGCGTTCGTACCTGTGGCCTTAGATTGAGTGCCGATTGCAGTTGCATTCACTGCATTAGCAAAGCTCGTAGCACCAAAGGCATAGGCATCAACATTGCTGGCTTGAGCGGATGTGCCCATCGCAATCGCGTTCTGGCCACTGGCTGACGTGTTGGTGCCAATAGCAAAAGCCGAGATGTCACTGGCATTGGCCTGATAACCCGTTGCAAAGGCATCGTTAGAGAGAGCACGGGTGCCGGTGCCAAGTGCAATCGAGTTGTTGCCACTGGCCAGGGCGTTAAAACCAGCGGAGATGGAATCAGTGCCGGTGGCATTGGCAAACGCAGCTAACGCCATGGCGCCATTGGCTGTTGCTTGGGCCTGTGCACCAGCTGCAAAAGCACGTTCTTGATTGGCGAGAGATTTGTAGCCAATGGCGATGGCATAGTTGCCAGTGGCCTCAGCACGAGCACCCATGGCAATGGTCTCACTGGCTTTAGCCATTGCGAGCGGGCCAATTGCGATAGCTCCATTCGTTGTTGCTTGAGCACTGGTGCCCGATGCAATCGATTCATTGCCAGAGGCGATGGCGCCGGTACCCGTTGCCATAGCGTTATCAGCTGAGGCATTGGCCCGTGTGCCGTAGGCCAGGCTGTTGGTCTTGAGCGCCTTGGACTGGAAGCCCAACGACATTGAGTTGGTACCTATCGCTTCTGCTTGCAAACCAGCAGCAAAGGCATCAGCCAAGTAAGCGTTACTGCAGGTGCCGATGGCCATGGTGTTTTCACCGGTTGCCTTGGCATTGGTGCCAATTGCAAGAGCGTTCTTGTTGAGCGCCTGAGCGAAGGCACCAGCCGCGAAGGTGTCATTGCTGATGGCACTGGCAAACATGCCAAAAGCAATGGCGACGTTGCCTGTGGCATTGGCGTAGCGGCCAATGGCAATAGCGTTGTTGCTGCTTGCCAAGGAATTGACGCCAAAGGCCATCGTGTAATTGGCGGTGGCCGCTGAGTTCGCACCAAATGCCAAAGCACCGTTTTGCGTGGCATGGGCGAAGGTGCCGATGGCAGCGGTATTGAGGGCTGTGGCATTGGCTAGAACACCCATTGCCATGGAGTTTCTGCCATTGGCAAAGGAGCCAGCGGCAATCGCTACGGCATTGATGCCAGCTGCAGTGGCCGAAACACCAAAGGACTGCGCGTTTTGCTTGTTGGCAACCGAATCAACGCCAATGGCAATGGAGTTATCACCGGTGGCTGATGAGTTGGAACTGATGGCGGTGGCATTGGTTCCAGAGGCCAGTGAGAAGGTGCCAAAGGAGAGGGCATTGCCGCCCTGGGCATTGGCAAAGACACCTAGTGCAACGGAGTTATTCCCGGTGGCATTGGCCATCACCGAGAGTGCCGCTGAGTTGACGCCATTGGAGGATGAGAAGTAGCCAATGGCCATCGAGTTAGCACCAGTGGCCGAGGCATTGACCGCAATGGCCGTGGAGTTGGTGCCAATGGACGATGCATTGGTGCCGAGGGCTAGAGAGCTGTTCTCTTTTGCATAGGATTGAACACCAATGGCCAGGGATGATTCGCCATTGGCATTGGCCGATGCGCCAATGGCGCCAGCATTGATGCCGCAAGCTGTGGTGTTGGGGCCAATGACGAAGGAGTTGGTTTGATCAGCGAAGGATTGGGCTCCAATGGCGGTTGAATTAGCGCCTGTCGCCCTTGAGTTAGCACCAAAGGCCATGGAGTTCACACCACTGGCTGTGGCATTGGTGCCAATGGCAGAAGCGTTGGTGTTAAGAGCACAGGCTTTAACGCCGATCGCCATGGAATCTGTGCCTTGAGTGTTGGCCATGTAGCCAATAGCCCCAGCACCATCGCCATTGGCAATGGCACCAGCACCAAGCACAAACGAGTTGGCACAGCTGGCTGAGGTGTAGCTGCCAATGGCGATGGAGTTTTCACCGGCAGCTGCAGAGTTGTGGCCAATCGCGACAGCTCCCTGGGCGGAAGCGTTACTGCTGGAACCAAGAGCTGTGGACTTCAGTCCTCCACTGTTGGCATAGGCACCTAATGCAGTCGAGTTGTGCCCGCCAGATGAGCTGTAATCTCCAATAGCTACTGCGAATTGGGTGGTGACCTCATTGCGCAGAACTTCACCATCAAAGCAATCTTTAATTTTGTCAGACCACTTTTCCCACCCATCCCCTGATTCAATACCACTGATAATGCTTACAAGCGAGCCACTGGAAAGCCCCTTCCAAGCTGAGCAAAACCCACCGTTAACGTTATTGCCGATCGAAACTGAGTGCTGTCCAACCCCAAAGTTGTAATTCCCTAGGGATGTTAAGTATTCACCAAATATAATATTGTTGTTGCCAACGCCAACATTCGAGTAGCCAACGCTGCTCGGAAGAATATCCGATGTAAGTTTTGCGAGGGCATCAGCAGCTGCTTGGAGTTCTTTAGCAAAATCACTACCATACATTCCAAAAATAGAGACAAGAGCGTCAAAGTAAGTTGATTTCCAGGAAATCCCCTTGCCTATTAGTAAATTGTTGCTGCCTAAAACTTTGCCGGTTCCGATAGTCGAGTTGCTAAAGCCAATGGAGTAGCCGCTGCCAATTTGTGTTGAACCACTGTCTGAGCTGACGATACTGCTAAACACAGACGCGATGTCAGCATTACCTGTTTTTTTGAAAACATAAGCATTGGCACTTTTTTGCAGTGTGTCTGAAAAGACGAGAGCTTTATTGCCGATGCAGATTGACTTATCGCCTGTGCAAGAAGCCGTATTGCCAATTACGACAGTGTTGTCTGAGAAATTCCCAAAAGGGGTGAGCCCCGTTGCTATGTTCGTCGATGCCTCTCGTGCTGTTTTGATTTCAAGGGCATCGACATAGCTTTTGGCTAAGAGGTTAAAGAGATCTCCAAATGCAGTGCTGTCAGCACTAAAAACGCTTTTACTATAATTTCCTGCCGCATTTCCAAGTGTAATACTGCCAGAGCCGGTACCGGTTGAACTGGAACCAACAACAATTTGGTTGGGTAGGTCATAATAAAGATCGTACGGAATAGTCCCTTCTTTTTCATCAGGGGCGACAGTATTGATAACGTCCAGATTAGCGAATAAACCTCGTTGATACAGAACATTTAATGCTTCGCTTTCATTGCCGATAATGATGGATTTGCTTGATCTGCTCTTGTTTCCACCGCCCATGACGAGGGCTTTGCTGCTTGGCTCGGAGGTCCAGTAATACTTACCAAGGTTTGAACCGCACTGATCCTTCAATCCAAGCTTGTCGAGCTCTGCTAATGTTTTAAGATCGCAAACAGTAATCTGTTTAACAACATTGCTGCTTTCAAGTTTATTGTTTATCCCAATCGACACAGCTTTCTTCATGCTCACAAAGGTTTTCGGGACGACAGTTCCTCCTGCATCGATGCCTCCTCCGCCAATGGCAATCGAATCTGTTGCCGATTTTGATATCCTGATGTTCCGTCCTATTGCAACAGCTCCGTCTCCAAAAGTATCATTCCTAAACCCTAATTCTGTTGACCGGGTTCCTGAAGATTGAAGGTCGATGTTATCCCCGGCTAACGTTTGCACTTCGTCGGTTGCATTAAGAATGCGATCATCAAAACCAATTTGAATGTTGCGAGGAGTCGTGCTGACAATCCCTGCTCCAAGCGCCATGACGGAATCACCTAGAGCGCTGACATCTCGCCCGATGGCTACAGCGCCATCCCCGTCAGCGACTGCGGCTGTACCCATGGCAAGGGCGCGGGTGCCATTGGCCACGGCTCCAAGGCCGATGGCTGCACTGCCATTGCCTTTGACCACAGCTCCAAGGCCCACCCCGACTGAGCCTGCGCCGTCAACATCCACGGCTTCACCAAGGGCAACACCTTTGCCGACTTTGCTGAAGGCGCCGATGACCGTTCCTCCTGTGGAGGTTGTATCCGGGCCAATGGCAATGGCGCCAGCTGTATTTGCTTTGCCAAAAACATCAGCTACGCCATCAAAAGTAAGGTTTTCGCCACAGCTGAATCCATAAAATTGGTCTCCTGACTCCGCTTCCCAGGCCAGTGCAGCTTCGCCATCGGTTTCAAGGATTAAATCAGCGCCGTCGATGTTGACATCAATCATCTCGATGTAGCCACCGCCGGTGATATTGCTTGCTCCATCTACTGTTCCGCCTCCCCCGCAAAGCCCCCCACAATCAACAGTGCCGTCAACAAAAATAGCAGTGACTTCGCCTGTGAATTCATCTGTTTCTACGCTGGTGACCTGCATAAGCTCTACCTCGCCAGTTACCGATAGAAGGCCATCTCCATCAAATGAAAAGTTGGCGCCGCGGGTTGTACTAGAGGAATCTGTGCAAAGGCCAGTGCCAAAATCAGTTAAAGCAGATGCTCTGGAAACTTCGCCTGGGGAGGAGCTGTTGTCAATTTGAAATGGACTCCCAGGGTCTCTGCCTGCTGAGAGAAGATTGCTGATTAGGGGCGCTGCGTTAAGGGCACCAGCGGTAAGCTTGCTAATGGTGCTATTTCTGTAGACATCTCCTCTTGAGGGTGGGTCAGACTTTATGGCGATGGTTGTTTGATCGCCATTGGAACGGGCAATGCTTGAGCTGTTTGTAGAGCTTGAGCTAGATGTACTCCACGAATTTGTGGTTGAATTGTATGTAACTGAATTGTCCCCTGCAGGAACGCAAGAGCTGCTTGTTGTTGTGGAAGTTGTGAAAGATCCATTGCTGTAGCCAGATGTTGAGTTGTAAGTTTGGCTGCAATCCACAGTGGTGGATGACGAGTTCGTTGCCAAGAAGTAAACCCCACTGGCTGCGTTGGCGTACCACACGCCATTTGTGTCGGATGAACTTGAATATGTCGTTATTAAATCTCCGCTGTTGCTAAATACTGTTGCTGTAGACGAGAAGTTAGGCTGCATTGTCCAGCCATTCGCTGTCATTGAACTATTCGTATAATTTGATGTTGTCGTTGTTGAGTTATAGGTAACACTTGTTTTGTAGCTGCTGGTAGCATCTGTAGGAACATTGGCGCTGCCATAGGCGTATTGAACAGTGCTTGATGAGCTGTTCACATAGGCATAGACATATCCATTTGCTGTTGCTGGGGTGTTTGTTACAGGGGGTGTTTTGAGTGAGCTTTGGTTCACTGTTATGCCCGGGAAGACATAACGCGTGCTGCTCTGGCCAAAGGTCATCTGGTTGGCTGCTGTCGCTTGTGCTCCAGGCCCTATTGCCACTGAATTGGTGCCATTGGCATAGGCGCCACTCCCCAAGGCCATGGCATCCGATGCAGATGCTGAAGAAGCGCTTCCCAGTGCAACGGAATTCGTTTGCGATGCAGCTGTGTTGCTGCCAATCGCTATGGCTCTGTTCGCTGATGCTTGGCTGTTAGCTCCTATGGCAACGCTGCTTGCCCCTGAGCTATTGGAATTGGAGCCAAATGCTATGGAGTCGTTGAGCGTCGCTAGTGCTGCCGATCCAATGGCAACGGTGTTGGATGAAGTGGCAGTAGCAGCTGCGCCGATGGCTGTTGCTGCAGCCCCAGTGGCATTAGCAACGTTGCCCAGGGCGATGGAATTTTCTGCAGACGCATCAGCACTGGCGCCAACGGCTGTTGCGTAATTAGCGCTTGCCGCGGCAGATTCTCCAAGGGCGAGAGCGCCTGTTCCGGTAGCTGTTGCCGAGTCAGGGGCTTGGTATTGGGCATAGGCAGCGAAATGCCCAAAGGCCCAGATACCGCTCTGTAAAGCAATCGCCGTGAGAGTAAAGCTGGAGCGCTTCACAGCTAGCACTGATTATTTTCTAAGTAAACTTTAGTAAAGTGCTCTTCTGTGATTGTGAAGAGATTCCTTTGGTTTCTATGTGTAATGTCCGCTTGCTCTTATTGGAATTCCCTGTGGGCCAGGCTTTCGGCACGATTTTTGGCTGGTTTGGGCTGGCCGCTTTTTTGCCAAAACGGCGGTCAAGTTTTGGAACGCATCATGTGTCATGGAGCTGGTGGGCTGTTCAAAGTCAGTGACGGTGTTGCCCTAGGCCAATCACAGCGCTTCGCTCACATTCCCTTGTTCGCCAGGAATTTTGATCGACCTTCCAAGTGTGCCTTTCGCTACTAAATACGTTGGCTAGCAGGATTGAGCTTGTTCTTGTAGTTCCCTCAAGTTGATGGCAAAAAAAGCCCCGGCCAATGGCCAGGGCTTGATGAACGAATTGGCGAGGCGATCAGACCTTTCTGGAGTAGTACTCCACCACCAGCAGTTCGTTGATTTCGAGCGCGACCCATTCGCGCTCGCACTTGCCCACCACCTTGGCGGTCAGCTTGCTCTTCTCGAGCTCGAGGTGAGGGGGGATGTTGGCCAGACCTGGGAATTCCAGGTTGGTTTCGGCCAGCTTCTTGCTGGGCTTCTTCTCGCGGATGGCGATCACATCACCGGCTTTGCACTGGTAGCTGGCGATGTCGACGACGCGGCCATTCACGGTCACGTGGCCATGGTTCACCAGCTGACGGGAACCGGGGATGGTGGGTCCGAAGCCGAGACGGAAGCAAACGTTGTCGAGGCGGTTTTCCAGCAGCTTGAGAAGGTTGGTTCCCGTTGAGCCGCCTTGGGCACGGGCCTTCTTGACGTAGCGAACGAGCTGCCGTTCAGACACGCCGTAGTTGAAGCGGAGCTTTTGCTTCTCTTCCAGGCGGATGGCGTATTCGGAGCGCTTGCGACGGGCTTGGCCGTGCTGACCGGGGGGATAAGACCGTTTGGCGGCCTTACGGGTGAGACCAGGAAGGTCTCCCAAGCGCCGCGTCACCCTCAATCTGGCACCGCGGTAGCGAGACATAAATCAGTGGAGCGTCAGGATGGATAGGAATTGATCAAGGCCTTTCTCGGTGTGCGAGTGCAAGCCTGAACAATCCAACAATTTACCTGCCCAAGGGGAGCCTGCCGCTGTTGGCCCTTTGGCTGCAGTTCTGCTGTTGCTGCTGGCCATCTACCGCCGCTTGATTTCACCGCTCCTGGGTCCGCGCTGCCGCTATGTGCCCACCTGCAGCAGCTATGCCGTGGAGGCGGTGCAGCGCCATGGGGCCCTGCGCGGCAGCTGGCTCACCTTGAAGCGATTGTTGCGCTGCCATCCCTTTGCCGAAGGCGGCTATGACCCGGTGCCGGAGTGATGGCGATGGCTGATCTGAGCTGGCCAGCGCTGACATTGCTCACCCGCCAAGGCTGCTGCTTGTGTGAGGGTCTGCAAGAGCGGCTTGAGGCGTTGGATCCCGCCCCACCGCTGCAGTGCGTGGATGTGGATGGCGATGCGCAGTTGCAGGCGCGGTTTGGTTTGGAGGTGCCTGTGCTGATGACCGCCTCTGGTGAGGTGTTGGCGCGGGTGCCGCCACGGCTGAGCGGCGACCGACTCGCTGATTGGTTGCAGAGGAGCCTCAACAGCAGCAATTCCGCCTAAAACTCGATGGCCACCACCTCCTTCGCGGCATGGCTTCTGAGGCATCGCGCTTGCATCTCCTGATTCGGGATGCCGGTTTGAGCGTTCCCCAGCAGCTGCCCGATCCAGTGGTGACGGACTTCAGCTGCGACTCCCGTCGCATTCGCCCCGGCACTTTGTTTGTGGGCCTGCCCGGTGGGCGCGTTGATGGCGGCAGCTTCTGGCGCGCGGCGCTGCTGCAAGGGGCCACCGCGGCGGTGATCGGCCCCGATGCGGCCCAGCAAGAGCCCCCTGCTCCTGGCGATCCGGTGCTGGTGGTGGCCGATCCTGTGGCGGCGGCCGCTGGCCGCTTGGCGGCGGCATTTTGGAATCACCCCAGCGATCAGTTGTCTTTGATTGGGGTGACGGGCACCAACGGCAAAACCACCACCACCCATTTGATTGAGCACCTGGCGCTGGCCTGCGGCAGCCCCACCGCCTTGATGGGCACCTTGGCCAATCGCTGGCCGGGCCATAGCCGCACCGCGGTGCACACCACCCCATTTGCCGATCAATTGCAAGCTGATTTGGCGGCTGCCAAGGCGGCTGGTTGCTCCATGGCGGCGATGGAAGTGAGCTCCCATGCCCTGGATCAATCCCGGGTGGCGGGTTGCAGTTTTTCCGGTGCGGTGTTCACCAACCTCAGCCAAGACCACCTCGACTATCACCCCACGCTCGAGGACTACTTCGAGGCCAAGGCCCAGCTGTTTGCCTCGCCGTATCTCAAGGGTCAGGCGGTGGTGAACAGCGATGACACCCATGGCCGCCAGCTGGCGCAACGGCTGGGGGATCAGTGCTGGCGCAGTTCGCTGGAGGATTCCAGCGCTGAGTTGTTTATGGATGGCTTGCAGTTCAGCGCCACAGGGGTGACAGGCGTGTTGCATGGGCCGTCTGGCGATGTCCCGTTCCAGTCGCCGTTAGTGGGCCGCTTCAATTTGATGAACCTGCTGCAGGCGGTGGGGGTGCTGCTGCAGCACGGCTTGCCCTGTGATGGCTTGCTGCAGGCGCTCGAAAGCTTCAACGGGGTGCCAGGGCGCATGGAGCGGGTGCCGCACCGGCCTGATCAACCCGCTGTGCTGGTGGACTACGCCCACACCCCTGATGGGTTGGACAACGCCCTGCAGGCGGCGCGCCCGTTTGCTGAAGGCAAGCTCATCTGCGTGTTTGGTTGCGGCGGTGATCGCGATCGCAGCAAGCGGCCTCAAATGGGGGCGATTGCCGCTCAGCTCGCCGATGAGTTGGTGGTGACTTCCGATAACCCACGCACCGAAGACCCGCAGCAGATCCTTGATGACGTGGTTGCTGGGATTCCCGCCGAGAGTGCGTGCGTTGTTGTGGCTGATCGTGCTGCGGCGATTGCCCAAGCCATTGGCCAAGCCAAGGCTGGAGATCTGGTGCTGATCGCCGGTAAGGGCCATGAGGACTACCAGATCCTGGGCACCACCAAGGTGCATTTCGATGACCGTGAAGAAGCGGCTAAAGCCCTCCAGGCCTAAGGCAGCCGCCGCTTAGAGCTGGCTAATTGCCTCCAGCAGCTGATCGATTTCGCTCTCTGTGCTGAACACATGGGTGCAGGCCCTTAGGCAGAGCGGATCCTCCAGGCTGCGCAGCTGGAAGTGTTGATCCGCTAGGGCGCTCACGGCTGCTTGGGCTGGGGTGTGATCGATGGTGAAACTCACCAGCCCGCTGGCTGGTGGCGCCTCTTTCACCACGGTTTGCACCCCTGGGATCTGCTGCAACCCATTCCAGAGGCGCGCACTGCGCTTACAGATCACGGCTTGCCGTTGCTGGACGTTGCCCAGTTGCTCCAGCAGGTCCAAGGAGCTGCGCAGGCCGGCACCCAGTGGAATGCAGCTGGTCGCCACCTCAAAGCGGCGCCCGTCGTGGTGCCACTGGCTGCCGCTGCTGTTCTCATTGCGCAGGCTGCGCCAGCCGATCACGGTGGGCTGGCTTTGCTCGAGCACGCGCTCGGAGAGCGCCACACCGCCGAGACCCTCAGGGCCGCAGCACCACTTGTGGCCCGTGAAGGCATAGATGTCGGCCGCAGCAGGGACACCGCCGAGCTCCAAGCTGCCCATCGATTGGGCGGCATCCACCAGCAGCCAGGGCTGGCGCGGGTGCGGCTTGAGGCGAGCGGCCACCGCTTCGATCGGCATCGCAAGCCCGCTGTTCCAGAGCAGGTGGGAGAGCACCACCAACCGTGTGCTCGGCTCCAGGGCTGCTTCCAGCGATTCGAGCAGGGCGGCATCACTGCGGCAATCGCGGGCAGAGAACCAGGAAATGGTGAGGCCTTGGCGTCGCGCCAGCTCTTGGCAAGCGGCCACCACGCCGGGATGTTCCGCATCGCTGAGCAGCAAGCTGTCGCCCGGTTCAAACGGCAATCCCCACAGCGGCAACACGCAGCCGCTGGTCACGTTTTCCGTGAGACTGAGCCGGTGCGGCGGCACGCCACAGAGCTGGGCCAAGCGCCGCCTGAGCGCTGAGGTTTCGGCTTCCACAAACGGCCACACATCGCGGCTAAAAGGCCCCAGCCGTTGCAGTTCCCTCCAGCAGGCCACCATCGCCTCCAGTGATGGCGTGGGCAGGGGGCCTTGGCCGCCGAAGTTGAAGTAGTGCTTGTTGCCCAGGGCCGGCAGCAGTGATCTGAGCTCTTCAGCTGGCATGGAGGCGGCGGGCAGACGTGTTGCGGTTCAAGCGGATGGGACGGGCCTTTGCAAGCTGATCCGCTTCCTGCACAATGGCGCAAATCATTTTTTTAATGGCCGGCCTTCAATCAGTCCTTCAAAAAGTGATTCAAAAGGCCAAGCGTGTTGTTCAAAATTCTTCCGATAAAAGTAATTCAGATAATGCTCAAAGTCAGCGAGAATTGAATCGTCCGCATCAACAACGCGGAGCCAATCCAAAGCCGGCCAATGAACCCCAGCGCTTGGATGCGGTCACCGGGTTAAACCAAGCCAATTCAGAACATCAACCCGAATTGGTTGCGCTGCGTAATGCTGCCCGCTCGCTGTTGAAGATGCCAGTGGCGTTCATTGGCTTCATTGAAGACAACACCCAGCGCTTGCTCACGGTGACGGTGGCGCCGCAAGGCGAGCAGGCCTGTGATCCGCTGGATTTCAAGGAGATGCTCACCCCCAGGGAGTGCTCGATTTGTCAGTACACAATCATGGAATCGGATCATTTGGTGATTCCTGATCTCAAGGAGTTTCTTGAGCATGGCGATGGGGCGAGTTACCCGGCTGAATTTCTCGAGCAGGCCAAACAAGTGGGCGGCTATCCCATCCCCTGGCCCGATGGAGCCGGCGGCATCACGCTGAAGCCGGCGCATTTTTATGCCGGCGCCACGATTCGCACCTCCAAAGGCATGCATGTCGGCACCTTTTGTGTAGTGGATGTGGTGCCGCGTCCTGATTTCGGCGTTCGCGAGATTGACTTTCTGGAAAATCTGGCGGCCCAAGCCGCGGATTATCTGGAAGAGCGGGCTCTGCTGCGCCGGCCCGCCAACTTTCAGCTGCTGCAGCAGCTCTCGAGTGGTGATGACGCCGCATCTGAAACCGCGTCATGGGATGCGGTGGTGATCGGCGGAGGGCCCGCCGGATTGACGGCGGCCTGCCGCTTGTCATTTCAAGGGCTCAAGGTGGCGTTGGTGGAGCCCAAAGAGAGTTTTGGTTCGCCTACCGGCGTGAGCAGCAAGGTGCTGCGGGAAGTGGCGATGGACCACGGAGCTGGGACCTCATGGGATGACGTGGTGTCGATCCGGCAGCTCATTGCTCAAAACGATGCCAAGCGGGTGGCGTTGCAATTGCAGCGTTATGGCGTCACGCACTTCAAAGGCACTGGAGAAATTAGCGGTTGCAACGGCGATGGCATCACCACGGTTGTCGTTCGTGATGGCACCACTGGTGCCAGTGAGCTGTTGGCCCGCAAGGTGGTCGTTTCCACCGGCTCCAAAGCCCGGCGTCTGGGGGGTATTCCCTTTGAGCAACCTGGTTTTTACGACTCCGATTCGATCGGTTCACTGCGTAGCAAACCCAGCAGCCTGTTTGTCCAAGGCACCGGAATCATTGCCTTGGAATACGCCACGATCTTTGCCGAGATGGGCGTTCAGGTGAGCGTTGCAGCGCGTGGCAAGCGCGATGACCTCTTGCCGATGCTTGATGGCTCGATGCGTGATGCCTTGCTGAGTGATCTGGAAGCCAAAGGGGTTGAGATCCTCTACCAGGCCAGCGTTAAGGGGTGGCGCGCGGATGAGGCTGGCCCGCTCGTGGAACTGGAGCTGCCCAGCGGCATCAGTGAGCGCCGCTTCTCGGCGGTGCTCTCAGCGGTGGGGCGGGTACCGACAACACAAGATCTCGGCATGGAAGCTTTGCTCGAGGCCGACGATGTCAGCAAACTCAAAAAGCTCCCGCTGCTGGAGAACCAGCAATTGGAGACCAATGCGGGATCGGTGTATGTGATTGGCGATGTCTCCGGTAGCGGGCTGGCGTGTAAAGCCGTGATGCAGGCGCAGGGCTTGGTGGATCACGTGCTGCCCTCGCTGGTGCTCAAGAGCAAACAGCCCGCCCAGAGCAATCCGAGCCATGCCAGCCCCTCGATCATCTGGGCGATCCCGGAGTTGGCGTTTGTGGGCAGCTCCCAAAGCGAAGCGATCAACACCTACAGCGAAGCCGAGGTGTTTTCAGTGTTGGCGCCGTTTGCTGACACCATTCGCGGCCGGCTGAAGGCGTTGCCGGCGTCTTATTTCCTCAAGCTGGTGTGCCTGCGCCAGGACGGCCGCATCTTGGGGGTGCATGTCTACGGGGAAGGCGCCTCTGAGCTCATCCACCTGGGGGCGTCATTGGTCGCCGATGGCAACACCGTCTTTGACCTGCAGTACAAATCCTTCCCGGCCGTCACCTTGCATGAGGTGTACCGCAATGCCGCGATGCTGGCGATCGATACGCTCTCAGGCTTGGCGCAGAAATCCGGGTAGCTGCGGCGAGCGCACCCGGATCAACTGGCTCGCGCCATCGTCAACAGCTTCTAAAGGCAAGCTTGGTCCACGCCAACTGCCGCCACTGGGCACGTCAACCAACTGCTCCTGTTTGGGTTGAATCACATAGGGCTCAGCCAGTGACCAGGTGCGGGCGTAGCCCATCAGCAGCGGATCGGCGGGGGCATAGACGAACGACGGATGCCGCGGTGTGGGCTCTTGGGCGGCCAGCTCTGGCGTCATCCGCACCGCGCGGGTGATGCCCTGCAAAAACCGGCTTTTGGTGACCACGGTGGTGAGGTAGGCGATCACCCGAAGCCTGGGTGCATCAAAGCCTTCGGCGCACATGTCGATGCTGACGAGCCATTGCGCGGAGCCTTTTTGAAAATTGTTGAGGCGCTCCGCAGCTCCGCTTTCTTGCGAGTGCACCAGATCAACGCGGTGGCCGTCTTCTTCTAAGAGCGTGGTGATGGCCTGGGCATGGTCGATGTCGCGGGCGATCACCAGCCCGGCGGCGTTGGGGTGCTGCATGCGCACCTGCTTGAGTTTGCGCTGGGCCCGCAGCAGCAGTTGCTGGCCAATGCCGCTGTCATCGCCGAGTTCAATGGCGCGGCGTAGGTTGCGGGCCCGCCAGCTTTCGCGTGTTTCAGCTGATAGCGGCGAGACATCGCGATCGGGCATGCCTTCACGGCTGTGCTCAACCCAGCCATCTTGAAAGCGAAATTCCAGCGGGCGCACATCACCGGCTGCGATCAATTCGCGCGGCTCCACCGCCAGGTCAGGAACGATCTGCTCAATCAACTCGTTGCCTTGGCGCAAGCGGATGCGGCGTGCCGCGCAGAAGGCCAGGTTGTCGGCGCGAAACGGGGTGCCGGTGAGCCCGAGGCGCAGGCGGCAGTGCTGGGTGAGCTCAAGGAATGTGCCTCCCCAAGCCGTGTTGTCGGGCTCATCGGGATTCAGGCCCAGGTGATGGGCCTCATCGGCGATCGCCAAGCTGCCAGCCAGGCCCCATTGGCGCAGGTCTTCGCGTAGCTGCTCGAGCTGGCGGCCAGCGCCTTGGTAGGTGATCAGCAGGCCATCGGCTTGATCACTGCAGGGCCATTCCTCCAGCTGCAGGCCCAGCCGCTGCGCGGCGCTTTGCCATTGGCTCAGGATCGAGGTGCGGTGGCAGAACACCACAAAGCGCTGCAGCCGTCCTTGCTGCTGCATGGCCTTAAAGGCCAAGAGAGCACCGAGAGTTTTGCCGGCACCAGGACCCGCAAACACCAACACGTCTTGATCGCTGGTTTGGTTGCGCTCAAGCCGGCGCCTGAGCAGCTGGATCAGCTGCTGCTGCCATTGGCGCGGCTGGATGACGGTATTGCCGAGCTGATAGGAGGGGATGGAGATCAGAACAGCTCAGCCGGGTTGTCGTTGTAGCGAAGTGGTGGCGTGATGCCACTGCCTAAGGAGCGATCTACTGAGCAGCGCAGCTGGCCATCTCTGGGGCCATCATCAAATTCACCAGCTCAGCCCCTTTGGGGCCCATCGGTCCGGAGAGGTTGGAAATTTGGGCTAGAGCAAAGCCGTTGTAGCGGCTGGTGTAGGCATCTGAAAGGCAGCTGCAGTAAGCCGGTTGATCAAACACACCGGGGGTTTCGCCGCGCACGCAGCCCCTGTTGAAACCCTCAACAAACTGCTCGGTGAGCTCTTGCTCCAGCTGCTCAGGGTCTTGCTCTTGGGCTTGCGCAGCCAATGGCATCGCAGCAGCAAAGCTGGCGGCAGCAGCGGTGATCAGCAGATGGCGCAGCACGGAAGGTTGAACGTTGGTTGGCTGGATGTTAGGGGCAAAAACCTGCAGTGGAATCAGCGTGTGGTGGATGAATTAGCCGCCGTTGGGCATCAGCTTTTTCATCTGCTTCATCATCCGCTCCATCAGCGATTGCTGCTGGCTCAGCTTGGTTTCGAGCTGTTTGATCTTGTCGTCTTGGCGTTGGTTTTCAGCGTCGGCCTGCTCTTTTTCTGCTTCGAGTTCTTCAATGCGTTCTTTGAGCAGAGCAACGAGTTGTTGGTTGGCCTCCGATGAATCAGCTGACTGTTGCAGTTGTTCAAGTTGCTCGCTGAGTTTGGCGATTTGCTGATCGCGTTGATCCACCAGCTTGGCCATGGTTTGGCTGGCCTTTGGCTTGTTCAACTTGCCGATGGGGAAGGAGAAGCCCAAGCGACCACCAACCGATGGTGTGGAACCAAATTCGTAGTCGACTGAGGGTGTGTAGGCGATGGCGCCGTTGATGTGGACTCGATCAGCAATGCGCGCTGCACAGCCACCAGCAACGGAATACTGCGATCCCCAGCCACCGGTGCCAAAGCCGCATCGCATGGGTTCATCGGGAAGCAGAGAAACCTCAGGCAGGCTGGAGAGGGCCGCACCCATGGCGCCAGCGGCTTCCACTGCATTGCCGAGGCTGCGAGCAGCCGATTCCAACTTGGGCAGACGTGTATTGACGGCGTTGTCGAGTTCGCCAAGCGAGACGGATGAGCGCTGCAGGGTGCCGTCTTCATTGGCGGCAACAATGGCGGTGCCTGAACCGGCGAGGTTGGGCACGGTGACTTCGGTTTTGGCGGTCCCGAGCACCATTTGAGATGCGCGGGTGGTGCTTGCACCGGCGCCGAGAGCGGTTGAACCATCGTGGCTGGCGACAGAGCCACCACCAATCGCCATGACGTTGGTACCGCTGGCACGGGCAGTGCCGATGGCGATGGAATTCACGCCATCAGCGCTGGCATAGGAGCCCAGAGCGGTGCTGTTGGTTCCAAGGGCTGAGGTTTCACTGCCATAGGCCGAAACGCTGGTGCCAACGGCGACGGCATTGGTGCCGGTGGCGGTTGGATCGGTGTTGAAACCTTCAGCTCGGGCGCCTGCACCAATGGCGATTGCCTGCACACCGTTGGCCACAGCGCCAGCACCAATGGCATAGGAATTGGTGCCATTAGCAAAGGCAAAACCACCAATAGCGATGGTGTTTTCATTGGTGGCATTGGCGCCAAAGCCGTAAGCCAACGAACCACGGCCTGCGGCGGAGGAATTCATGCCGGCAGAGATGGATCCTTCGCCATTGGCATTGGCCAAGGTGCCGAGTGCTGTTGAACCATTGCCGGTGGCGTTTGTTCGCGCGCCCAAGGCCGTGGAGGCAACCAGTTCGCTGGCGCCTGCTCCACTAGAAGCGGTGCTGTTGGCACCAATGGAGGTGGTTCCAGCGCCGATTGAGCTGGCGTTTTCGCCGTAGCAGGTGGCTTCTTGACCGCTACCGACGCAGAAGGTGGTGTTTTCAGGGAGCTGGCCAAGGTTGAGCACTCCAAGCACACCGGTTTGGTTGCTCACCACCAGCGCATAGTCCTGGCCAGATAAGGAGGTGAGACCAGGGGTTTGGTAGGTGCTTGAGCCATCACCCATGGTGATGCGACTAGCCGCTGTTGTTTCAACGCCAGGGCCAATGGCAACGGCATTGGTATGGGTGGCTTTTGAGGCCGAGCCGAGGGCCACGCTGTTAGCTGCTGCAGCGTTGCTGGAGTTGCCAAGTCCAACGGCGCCGATTCCCCCAGCGTTGGCGCTGGCACCCAATGCTGTTGCGAAATTGGCACTCGCCGTTGAGGACTTACCAAAGGCCGATGAACTAGTGCCGCTGGCATGGGCAGCTTGGCCAACGGCAGAGGATGTAGTGCCGGTGGCTTTAGAAGCTTGACCAATGGCGACACCTTGCGTGCCTGAGGCATTGGCTGCAGCACCTAAGGAAACACCCCGGTCGCCGCTGTAGGCCTGGTACCCAACAGCTGTTGACTTGGCGACCAGTGCCGAGGAAAGAGAGCCGATGGCAACGGTGTCAATGTCCCCGCTAGCCCCTTGGCCAACGACAACACTATTGATATTGGCGCCCGAACCACCGCCAATGGCAATGGCGTTGTCTTCTTGGGCAGCAGCTTGATAACCAATACCAATCGTGTTGGTTGCATTGGCAGAAGCACTGCGGCCTAAGGCTGTGGCGTTGGAGCCAGCAGCGCGTGAATTGGAGCCAATTGAAGTGGCTCCGTAATCGATGGTGTTGCTGGTAGCAGCCGCATTGGCAAAAGCACCAATGGCCGTGGTGTTTTGGCCGGTGGCATTGGCGCCAGGTCCGTAGCAAACGGCATTGGTGCCATTGCCAACGCAATTAAGAGAGTTGAAGGTGCTACCGCCAACTTCATAACGGCTGAGGGTGCCATCTGTGTTGGCGACGACGATGGCATTTCTCGCCTGTAAGTTATTGGCAAGGTTGGCAACGGTGACTTCTGTTGCTGCCTTGCCGAGCATGAGTTGATCAGCGCGTGTGGTGTTGGCACTTGCACCAATCGCGGTTGAATTTGCATACTTAGAATTGGATTGGTATCCAATGGCGATTGAATCGTTTGCAGAAGCATTCGCGCTGAAACCAATCGCTATGGAATTTTGATCTGAGGATCGTGCTGATGCACCAATAGCAATGGCTTGCAATGCGGATGCATTGGCTGCATCGCCCAAGGCTGTTGATGAGATGCCTGTGGCTTTTGACTCTGCTCCAAGTGCTGTTGCATTGACTTTGCTGGCACTGGAACTTTTGCCAATGGCAGTTGAATCAACTCCCAGCGCTACGGCGCTGTAGCCAATGGCTGTGGCATCTTCACCCAAGGCCCCGGCTTCGGTACCAAAGACAACGGCATTGGTTGCAGCCGCCGTTGAATTCACGCCATGGGCAATAGAGCCAAGACCAGTCGCCAGGCTGCCGGCACCAAAGGCCATCGAGCCTCCACCATTGGCGTTCGCCATGGTTCCATAAGCACTTGAGTAGTTTCCAGTGGCCTTGGAGAGGGTTCCAACCGCAGTGGTGTTGATCTGGTTCGAAACCGCTTCAATACCAATGGCGATGGCGTTGGCTGCGTTGGCTAATGCTTCGGTGCCGATAACAATGGAGTTGTCGCCTGTTCCCGAGGCGTTGGTGCCAAGAGCGATTGAGCCAACGCCACTGGAGCAGCTTCCTGCACCAAAGGCAATGGCGGCACCACCACTGGCATTGGCTTTGGTGCCATAGGCGCTGGACCAGTTGCCATTGGCTGCTGCAAAGGTGCCAACACCTGTTGAGTTCTCTCCGCCGGCATTGGCTTCACTTCCGATGGCAATGCCGTTGTTCCCAGAGACTGTGACATTGGTGCCAACGGCTGTGGCATTGACAGCGATTGCTTTTGAAAACTGCCCAATTGCAATGGCGCAGGTTTTGTTGGAGATGCTTCCAGCACCAATGGCAATGGTCCGAGCCTGCTCAGCTTTAGCAAGATGACCCAAAGCAGTTGAACCTTGGCTAGTCGCCTTGGCTTTTTTGCCTATTGCTGTGGAATCTCCCCCTGATGCATTGGCTAAGTAGCCAAATGATGAACTATTGAGCCCACTGGCTTTTGATGCAGAGCCAACCGCTGTTGAGTGGATTGCATTGGCAATTGTTGATTTTCCAAATGCGACTGCGTTGCGCCCAGATGCTTCGGCGCATGTTCCAACGGCTGTTGTATTGACAGCAGAGGCAATTGCGCCATGGCCAATTGCTTGCGCATTCCCCACGTTGGCAATGCTGTCGACACCGATGGCTATTGAACTAAATCCACTGGCCTCTGCTCCTCGACCAATTGCGGTTGCTTTCTGGCATGAGGCAGAGGCATTGGAACCAATAGCGAGTGATTGAATTCCAGCAGCATTGGCCGAGATTCCGATTGCGATAGCAGCGTTTTCAGATGCATTCGCAAAACTGCCTATTGCAATTGAGCGGTTGGCTAAAGCCTTGGCCGAGTATCCCAAGGCAGTGGTTGCATTTTGGGTGGCTTCTGAGTGTGCACCGAATGTTTGGCTTCGGTAGCCCGATGCAGTGGCGTTAAATCCAAATGCTGAAGATGAGTTGCTGCTTGCTGATGCTGAAGCTCCAGCAGCTGTTGTTCTGTTGTCTTGTGCCTTGGTATTGGCTCCGATCGCGGTGGAGTATTTCGCAGCCGCTGTTGAATTTGATCCAATAGCCGTTGCGGCAAATTCAGTTGTGTTACTCGAAGTCGCTGCGTTGGCGTAGGCACCAATCGCTGTTGTGTTTTTGCCTGTGGCATTGGCTCCAGATCCGTAGCAAACAGCATCGGTGCCATTGCCTTCGCAGAGCGAACTGAGGCCATTAAGATCTCCTCCTCCACTGCCGATTGCATACCGCTTCAACGTTCCATCGGCATTAGCAATCACGAGTGCGGTGCCAGATTGAGAGATGTCAGCGGTTAATCCTGAGCTGGTGAGGTTGGCAAGTGTAACGCTCGTAAAACTTGTGCCCAACATCAGTTGGTCTGTTCGTTTTGTTATGGACGAATATCCGATGGCTGTTGAGCCTGTATGGATAGCTTGTGATGATTGCCCAAAAGCTGAGGCACTTACTTTGTTTGCCTTGGATTGCCTTCCAATGGCTATTGACATGGCATCCTCTGCAGTTGCTCCCGCACCTAAGGCAACCGTGCCCTCTCCCAGTGCTTTTGAATTGATGCCTACGGCTGTGGAATTGAGAGCTGAAGCATTGGAATGTGCGCCGACTGCAGTTGCGTTAATACCAACAGTGCTTGAATTCCATCCCAATGCTGTTGATAGCCCACCAATAGATTGAGCGCAACCACCAATAGCTGTCGAGTAAGTACTCTCAGCTTTCGAGTTGTATCCAATTGATGTTGATGCAGAGGAGGTGGAATTAGCTCCAAAGCCAAAAGCTGTAGAGTAGTCGCCTTTTGAGATTGATTTTTTGCCAATAGCTGTTGAATTGGCTCCGGATGCATTGGCGTTTCTGCCAAGAGCCATGGAATCATTTCCACTTGAATTGGCCTGATATCCAATAGCCACTGATACTTCTCCTCCCGAAATGGAGTATTCACCCATTGCAATTGAGAAGTTTTGTGCTACTGCATTTACCCCTATTGCGATCGATCCATCGCCATAGGCGTTGGAGGCATATCCCAGGGCTGCTGCATAGTTACCACTAGCTTCAGTTGCTGCTCCAATTGCTGCCGAATTCAATCCTGAAGCAGCGGATTCATATCCAGCTGCGATTGAAAAGTTGCTGTTAGCAGTTGCATTGCGGCCAATAGCCGTAGCTCCGATGCCTTCTAGGCCATTTGCTGCTCCAGCTTTCGCTAAAACACCTACAGCTGTGGTGTGTTCGGACCAAGCTTTTGCGGAAGCGCCAAAAGCAGCAGTTTTATTTCCTGTTGCATTGGCTTTGTAGCCAACTGCTGTTGCCTCAGTTCCGTTTGTCCATGTCTCAGGGCCGATGGAAGTGCTATTGACTTTGCGCGCATTAGAGTTTGCGCCGAATGCAGTCGCATTCTCTGCCAGAGCTCTTGCATATTCGCCAACCGCAGTAGCGTCTTTGCTACTTGCATTGCTGCTGTATCCGATGGCGGTGGCGTTTGTATCGGAGGCCCTGGCGTCAAAGCCGATAGCGATTGAAAAATTCCCGCTGGCGTTGGCTCCATAACCCGATGCCGTGGCGTAATTGCCGCTGGCTTTGGCTTTATAACCCGATGCCTGGGAGTAATTGCCGCTGGCGTCGGCTTGATAACCCAATGCCGTTGATCTGAGGCCGCTGGCGTTGGCTTGATAACCCGATGCCTGGGAGTAATTGCCGATGGCTTTGGCGAAAGCACCCGATGCCTGGGAGTTTCTGCCGCTGGCGTTGGCTCCATAACCCGATGCCGTGGCGTAATTGCCGCTGGCGTTGGCTTGAGAACCCAACGCTATGGAGTTTGTGCCGTTGGCGGCGGCTGAAATCCCAATCGCAAAAGCTCCCGAACCAGTTGATGTGGCATTTGCGCCGGAATCACCAGCCATGGGTGGGTTGGCCTTCGCCAATTGAGGCTGGATCACCTCAGCCACCAGCACTCCCATGCTGCCGAGTTGGCCTAGGACGGCCCAGCTCGCGAAGAGTGTTTGCGCTGATCGGCTCCAGCGACGGCTACGGCTGCTGCGACGTGTCTGATTCCCGCGGCGAAACCCGGCTGCGCGGAGAACAGCGCTGATCAGCAGCAGGCGGGAATTCACCGGGGAGCAAGCCAGTCAATTCAAGTTATTGACCTAAGTGAGAGCTTTCTGAGTAGATAATTTTTTCATGCACTATTGGGATCAGCTTGATATTTTGTTCCGATTCTCTTGGCTTTTCGTCAACACTATTCGCTTCATATTTTTGATTTTGTGCGGATTCAAGTGGCCTAATTACTGGCTGTTTGTATTACTTGTATAACCTAAGACGCGGGTTGCGACTGTGCGCGGCGCGGCAATACGCCTCAATCTCATTACTATCAGTTGTGCTCAGTACTGAGAACCTTCTCTGTGTCGGTTCGACGCCTAAGCGGACTGGTTGACCATCGATTCAGCAGCGCTTCTGAGTTGGAAGCGCTGCTGGCTTCGATTGGCTTTGCAGCACAAGTGCTGCAGCTAGAAGGCGGTGTTCTTCAGGGGCGTTTTCAGTTCCTCTCAAGCCAACGCATGGCGTTGTTGCGCCTGCAAAGCAGTCTTGGTGTTTCGATTGGGTGTCCGCGCAAAGATGAGCTGATTTGTTGCGGCTTTGAGATTGAGGGCAAGCCCGATGTGGTCTTGGTCCATGGCCAGCCCGTTGCCGCCCATGCCATTGCTGGTGTCTCTCTGGCACTCAGCCACAGCTTCTTTCAATTCCTCTCAGGCTCTGACGTGGTCATTGCGCTGCTGCCCAAGCAGGACTTGCTTGAGCAGCTCGAAATTTGCGGCGGTCAGCAATGCCTGCGTTGGATGCAGTCCCACAATCAGTTGTTGCTTCATCAGCAGGCGCATCAAACGCTTGTTGAGCTGTTGCTGCATTGGATGGCGGATCCCAGTGCCATTCCCTCGGCCCCCACAGCGGCTGTCGTTCGTTTGTTCAATGACGACACCGTTGATGGTGCGGTTCCATTCCGCCGGGTCATGCGCTTTCAGCTGGTGTTTGACCTGATTGCGCTGGGTTCCCGCGGCGCTGTTGAAGGTCTTGATTTGGATCAACTGGCCGATCGCTTGAGCTGCTCACGGCGCAGCCTGATCCAGGGATGCAAAGAGCTGTTGGGAATGGGGCCCAAAGAGGTGTTGCGGATTCAGCGGCTTGAGCAGGTCCATCAGGCTTTGCTGCGCCATGACCCCAAGTCGGCTGTTGCGCCACAAACCGTGAATGCTGTCGCGGAGCGCTTTGGCTTTCAAAGCCGCGGTCATTTTGCGGCGGCCTACAGGCGTCAGTTTGGGGAACTGCCAGCTGCCAGCTTCAGAAAGCGGGCCTAAGTGCCACAGCGGCGTAGGCAGCCTTGATAAAACCGCCTAACTTGACCGCACTTTCTTGGGTCAGACGCGCGTTATGGCTGCATCCATCACCGCGTCAAGCTTGGTCGCTGCCAATGCGCGCTTGTGCATCGCGCCGTTGCCCAAGGTGGCTTCCACCCTGCTCAAGCGGGTGGCGGTGTTGGCCGATGGCCGTGAGCCGCTCAGCACAACTGCCTTTGGTGAAACCAGACCAGCGCTGGCGATTCACCGCGCTGAAGTTCACGGTCTGCCGTGTCTGGCTGATCTCAGCCAGGAGCAACAAGAGCATTGGCTTGGTGATGCCCATGCCCTTCGGCTGGTGGTCACGCGTCACCCGGCTGAACGGTTGCTGTCCTTTTGGCACGACAAATTGCATCTCGCTGAGCCGGCCTACGCGCCGCTCAATGCGTCAGTTCAAGCAACGCGTCAGCGCAGCGGGGCTGAACCTTGCCGTTTTGCTGATTTCCTCAGCTTTTTAGAAGAGCACTGGGAACTGCTTAAAAGTGATGGCCACCTGAGGCCCCAATGGGAGTGGCTGGGTGATGCCCCGGGCTTTCAGCGTCTCGACCGCGATGGGTTGGTCAAACAGCTGCCGCGGTTGCTGCAGCCTTTGGTGCCGGCGGCCACTTTGGGCCGAATCAAAGACGAGCTGGCTACTTATGACAAGCAGTACCGCCAGCGCTTAGGCAAGCGCTGGGAAGACGCCTACAGCAAAGACGGCTTGCAGTTGGTCGAAAACCTCTACGGCGATGACCTCAAGCGCTTTGGCTATTCCATGCCCCGGCGTCGCAGTGACAAGGTGCGGCCCTTAGCGGCTGTCGACACCGACGCTCTGGTGGATCCGCTGCAGCAGCTGCGCGAGCGCCATCAGCAAATTGCTGGGCTGCAGCAACAGCTCGCCGAAGCCCAGCAGGCCTTGGCCAAGCCGCCGCTGCCGTCGATTGATCCGCCGCAAGGGCAGTGGCCTGATCACAACAGCCCAGAAGCGGGGCTGAGTCATCTCTATGACGCGCTCAATGAGCAGCGCTTTCAAGAGGTGATTGAGCAAGCCGCCAGCTTGCAGGGTCATCCCCATGCCGGCGAGATCGCTTACATCCAGGGCTTGGCCCATGGCGCCCTTGGTGAGCACCAAGCCGCCATTGATGCCTACGTGGCCGCACAGGCTGCTGGGTTCTTCACCCCCTATGTGCTCTTTAACGCGGGCAATTCCTGCCGCGGGCTTGGCAACACGGCTGAAGGATTGCGCCTCTACCGGGAGGCCATTGATCTGTTCCCGGCCTTTGCTGAAGCGCGCCACAACTTGGCGATGGCGCTGCTGGAGAACCAGGACACCGCCGAAGCCGAGCGCCAGCTGCGTTTGTTGCTGCGCGATCAGCCCAGCTACTACCAGGCTTCCTTTTGCTTGGCGAACCTGCTGCGCGATCTCAAGCGCGACCCAGAAGCGGTGGAAGCCTTCCGCCTCTGCCTGCATTACGCCCCGAACTATCCCGATGCCTGGAACAACCTCGGGCTGACCTACGGCAACCTCAGGCAGATGGATGAGGCGATGGCGTCCTATCGCCATGCCCTCACGATCAGTGCCGACTTCAAGCCCTCACGCCAGAACTTGGCGCAGGCCCTGGTGCAGCTCAAGCGCCACGACGAGGCTTATCAGGAGTTTGGTCTCTTCCGCCGGCTTGATCTCTCGCCGATGGAGCAGGTGGTGGGCCTGCAGGGGCAGATCAATTGCTTGATGGAACTCAATCGCTACGCCGATGGCTTAGCGCTAGCCGACGCCGAACCCGACCGGCGCCTGCAGTTGATGGCACGGCTGCATGTCTTGCCGGTTCTCTATGACAGCAACGAGCAGGTGAGCAGCACCCGCCAGCGCTGGCATGACGATGCCACTGAGCTCTATGGCTTGCTCGATGGCATCAGCCAAGAGGATCCCCATTGGGAGCATCTCTATGGCCATGCCTGGTCGCTCACCAACTTCTATTTGGCTTATCAGATGGAAGACGATCGGCCCTTGCAGGAGATCTATGCCGGCATTCTCGATCGCATCCTGCGGCCCAAGCTCGGCGCTTTCATGCAGCCGCTGCCCCAGCGCCATCCTGGGGACACCAGTCCCCTGCGGGTTGGTGTGATCTCACCGCATTTGGTCAATCACAACGGTTCGATCTGGGCTTTGGGTTGGCTGGAGGGCATCGCCAACAATCCCGGCTACGAGATCTTCAGCTACAACGTTGCCGATAACGAAGACTCCGGCACCCAGCGTTTTGCCGCCCTCGGCACCTACCGGCATCTGCCGCTTCGCGCTGAGGCGCCTGAGGCCATGCTGCAGCAGATCCTTGATGACCGGCTTGATCTGCTGATCTACACCGACATCGGCATGCATCCGGCCAGCAAGATCACCTCGGTGCTGCAACTGGCGCCGGTGCAGGGCCAGGGTTGGGGCCATCCGATCACAAGCGGATCGCGCACGATTCACTACTACCTCTCCGGTGAAGGCATGGAGCCTTCCGGCAATGAGGAGCACTACAGCGAAACGCTCTGGCGCTTGCCGCGCACCGGCTTGAACTACGACACCCCGGCCGCCATCCACGACGGCCAGCTGCTGTTTGACAAGTTCGATCTGCCGCGCGACCGGCCGATTCTCAATTCACTGCAGAGCACCTTCAAGTACGTGCCGCGCAATGATTGGTCCTTCGCTGAGATTGCCAAGCGCAACCCGGAAGCCTTCATCGTTTTGGTGGGGCACATGGGCCATGGCGGCCTGTGCGAACGGCTGGTTGAGCGCATGCGCCCCCACTTTGAGGAGCGTGGCTTGGAGCTGGAGAACCATCTGCGCGTGCTGCCGCGGCTCGACTACGGCGACTTCATGGGGCTGTTCTCGATTAGCCATCACACCATCGACACCATCGATTGGAATGGCGGCAATAGTTCGATGCAGTCCTTCTCGCTGGATTGCCCGGTGGTGACCTTGCCCACGGCATTCATGCGCGGCCGCCACACCGTGGCGATGCTTGAGGTGTTGGAGTTGCCGGAGCTGATCGCTCAAGACGGCGAGGACTACGTGGCGATTTCCAGCCGCTTGCTCAGTGATGAGGCCTTCTATCAGGAGATGCGCGCCAAGATCGCTGAGCGCAAAGAGCGCCTCTTCCACGACAAGTCGGTCGCTGAAGCGTTCCAGCTGGCGGTGGAAACCATCTGCCGGCAAGTGCCAGCCGTGGGTCAGCAGCCAGCCGAGGTCCTGCCACTGGCGGCTTGATGGCAGTGCTGCAAGCCCACGACCCCTTGCCAGGTCTTCGTGTTGTGGATCCCGCTTTCGACTGGGCTCAGATTCAGCTGCGGATGCGCGACGGCGTTCAGCTCTCTCCCTTGCTGCCCCTTGGCGGTGATGCCGGCCTGGTGTGGGTTCCCAAGAACGGTTGCAGCACCCTGAAGCGGGTATGGCTGCAACTCCAAGGCGCCGATTGTCAGCAGCCTGGCTTTGATCCCCATAGCGCCGCGCTGCCTTCGGCCTATTGGTTGAATCCAGACGAACTGCGCGCTGTTTCGGAGCATCGCTCCCTCGTTGCGATTTGGCGCGATCCCATCGATCGCTTTGTTTCGGCCTGCCGTAGCCATTTGGTTGAGCTCACCACCGCTGCGGTTCACGCCAAGTTGCGTTCATCCTGCCCTGATCAGAGTGGTTTTGAGAATGCCTTGCGCTTTCACGATGAATTGTTTGCAGGCCACGGCGTTGGCTCGTTTGCCGATGACGCTGATCCGGTGGATGTGATGAATCAGGCGGCCCTGCAACTTCCGGCTTGGATTGCCTGTCACATCGATTGGAGCCATCACACCATTCCCCAGATCAGCTTTCTCGGTGGTGATCCGCGTTGCTATCGCACGATCTTGGGCATGGAGCAGATCGATGTCTTGGTGGCTCATTGGTCCAAGGCATCGGGCTTGCCGCTCGATCTCACCCCGCAGCATGTCTCCAGAGAGGAGGCGACTAACAATCCATGGCGCCGTTTGCGGCGTGATCAACTCAGCAGCGAAGCGCTTGCAGCCTTGGAGCGGTTTTATGCCGCGGACTGGGCCTTTTTGGAATTAGCGCAGCAGCAGCTAGGGGCTTGGCAGGCGGCATGACAGACGCTTTCCCTTCATTGCTGCGGGGACGTTCTGATGTGGAACGCCAGCAGTGGGCCCGCTGGGTTTTGGGAAGCCACAGCGATCAGTTCCTCCCGGAGATGGCTGCCGCTGTGGACCAGCTCAACCGGCAAGACCCCATTGAGCAGGGCCAGCCGGTGGTGAATCCAGGGGCAACGCCCAATGATCTGGTGGTGATTGCCACCCAGCGTGGCCGCCATTGCGTGGTGTTTGATCAACCCCTTGCGTGCCCAGTCGTTTTGTTCGATTGGACCGGTGAAGGCCTTGAGCCAGGCAGTAACCCCCACGGCTTTGATGTGATCAGCGTGGCGACCGAGTGCAAAGGCCATCTGATGGAAGAGGCCTGGAAGCGTCTTGCGCCGACAGCAGGGGGGCACTACATGGGTTTTATCGATGACGATGTTTTGATCAGTGCCAGCGCGATCAATCGGTTGCTGGCCGTGGCGCGGATCCACAACCTCAGTGCAGCGCAGCCCGCGGTGAGTTTTGGTAGCAGCCTCTGCCAGGAATATGGCTGGCTGCGGCAACGGGCCTGCACGACGCTGCACCGGGTGCCGATTGTGGAAATCATGGCTCCGTTCATTCGCCGTGATCTGCTCGAACTGGCGATGCCTTTTTTAACAGGAGTGCGCAGCGGCTACGGCCTGGACCGGTTTGCTCTGCCCCTTTGCGCAGCCCATCTCAATGCCTGGCGCTTTGGCGCTGTTGATCTCACGCCACTGACCCATGTGCGGGTGTTTGGCTCTTTGGAGAAACGCTTCTCCAATGGTTTGCTCAGCAAGGAAGAGGAACATCTGATCCGGCAACGCCTCATGCAATCCATGGGCTTTGAGGTGGATCAAGCCCTGCATCAACAACTGGAGGCGGCTGTTGCTTGATGTTCAATCCTCAGGGTTGGCGATCACCTTTTTCGGCTGAGCTGACTCCATTGCAGGGCCTGCCGAGATTCACGGAAACGGACTTGTTGGCATGCGAGCGGCCTGATGTGGTGCGCCGCAGCAGCAATCCCCATCTTCATGAGCTGTTTCACCAGGGCTACACCGTTCTGCCTGGCGCTGTCCCTGCCAGTGTTTGCGATCGCTTGGCAGCACTGATTGATCCAGCCACAGCCATTGAGAATCCTCACGATGTTTGGGTCGAATATGACGATCCCGAGCAGGGCCGGATCTATGGCGTGCCGCTCTCGCAGTCAGTTGTTGAGCGCAGCCAGTGCCGCTACCGCGGCATGGACCTCTACCGCAACCAAGAAGCAGCCATTGAGGCTTGCTATGCCCCAGCGTTGCGTGAGCTGCTCGTTGCTGCTCTCAACAGTGAAGTTCTTGCCTATCAACAACTGGCTTTCACCTACGGGTCTCAGCAGGCTCTGCACCAAGACCCGATGTACGTGCGGGTCTCAAGGCCGTTGAAATTGATCGCCAGTTGGATCGCCCTTGAGGAGGTGCAGCCTGATTCCGGTGAGTTGGTAGTGGTGCCGGCATCACACACCTTGAGGCAGCTGCGCTTCAACTCCAGTGATGACGCTCAATGCCAACACGTGTTTACCGGTGGTCAGCAATCCCTGTGGTGGAACAACCATGACCAAGCTGCCCACAGTGCACGGCTCTCTCAACTGCAACAACTCGCCAGCGTTCTGGGCTCCCATGTCTACAGGCCGGCCAAAGGCGACGTCTTGATCTGGAGCAGTCAGCTCATTCATGGCGGTGGCCCGGTGCAGTTGCGCCCAGATGGCTCACGCCCCACGCGGCGCAGTTTGGTGACCCATTACTGCCCGATCGATTCAGTGCCGATGTACTGGTATCAAGATCCCCATACCAGGCCGGTTTCGCCGTATCCCTACTGCCACTTGACTTGGAAGCTGCTGCCACGCTTCCGCTACCCAGCAGGCTTCAATCCCAATCTCTACCGAGAGAGGCATCAAGCTGATTTGCGTTCGGAAGACTGGGCCTGGCAAGACCCGGCTTTGCATTACGCCCTCTTTGGCCAACGGGAGGGCCGAGTTGCGGCTTAGGTGTTGTTAGAGAACCTGGCCCACCATCACGGCGGCCACGGCGGAGAACACGGTGATGCCCAGAGCGGTGAGTGGGTTCTGGCCTTGGGCCACAGCCACGGTGGTGATCACCCCAGCGCCCAGGGCGGCAAAGGCCAGCTGCTGGGTGATTTCGTCGCGACGGCTGGGAGGTTGTTGCACGCGCTCTGTACGGGTCTGAGACGACCGTAGAGAGATGTTTTCAACTGGCCTTGACAGCCGGCGGGGTTTGTTACCTCGTGCGAGATAACTTTACGTAGCGCAATCTCAGCGGGCCGGGCGGGCGCGGCCTTCGCTGGCCCATTGCTGCAGCACTTCCAGCTGCTCCCGCGCCGTGCGGCTTAAGGGCACCAAATCAGCGGCAGCACTGATCAGATCGGCCTCACCAAATTCCCGGCTTTCACTGAAGGCATTCAGCATGCCCTCGAGCACCACCTGCTCGAGTTCAGCCCCAGAGAAGCCGCTGGTGCGATCCACCAAAGTGTCGAGCGGCAGCTGGTGCTGCGGCCGCCGTTTGCGCAGATGCAGCTCAAGAATCTCGCGGCGCTCGCTGCCATCGGGTAGATCGAGAACGAAGATCTCATCAAAGCGGCCTTTGCGCAGCAGCTCTGGGGGCAGCTGATCAATGGCGTTGGCCGTGGCCATCACAAACACCGGGGTGTCTTTCTCCGCCATCCAGGTGAGCAGGGTGGCCAGCACCCGTTGGCCGGTGCCGCCATCGCTGCGGCCATCGAGGCTGAAGCCCTTGTCGATCTCATCGATCCAGAGGATGCAGGGGGCCATGGCCTCGGCGGTGCCGATCATGTCGCGGGTGCGCGCTTCACTGGCCCCCACCAATCCGGCAAACAACCGGCCGAGATCAAGCCGCAAGAGCGGCATGCCCCAGCTGTGGGCAATCGCTTTGGCGGTCAGGGATTTGCCGGTGCCTTGCGGGCCCACCAGCAGCACCCCGCGGGGATGGGGCAGCCCATAGGCATGGGCTTCAGCGCTGAAGGCCAGCCGGCGCCGGTCCAGCCACGTTTTGAGTTGATTGAGTCCGCCGATCTCGCTGGGATCCGCAGCGGTGGGGCAGTACTCCAGCAGGTCGCTGCGGCCCAAGGCCAGGCGCTTTTCCTCGAGCACATCATCAAGATCAGCGGCGTCCAAACAGCCATGGCGCGCCAAGGCGCGGGCAGCCAGCTGGCGGATGCGCTGCTCGCTCAGGCCCCGGCAGCTGCTCACCAGCAGCTCCAAGGCATCACCGCTCAATTGGCTGCCGGCGGCTTGGGCAATCCCTGCCAAGAGCTCCTGGATTTCGCTCTCGGAAGGCAGCGGCAGCGGCAGCACGGTGATGCTGCTTTCCAGCTCCCGGGGCAACTTGGCATCCGGCGCGGAGATCACCAGGGTATGGGGTTTTTGGCGTAACTCGCTAGCCAGGTTGCGCAGGCGCCGGCAGATGGCTGGATCCTCCACATAGCGATGAAAATCCAGCAGCAGCAAGATGGCTGGCTGCTCACCAGCCAGCAGATCGAGGCTGTCGAGCGCCACCAGTGGTTGGCGGGCGCCATGGCCTTGGTGATTGGGCAGCCCCTGCAGACCGCCCACGAAATCCCAGCGCAGCAGCGTGCGTTGGCCCAGCCGCTGGCAGGCATTACCCAGCAGCCGGATCAGCCGCTCCTCCTCCTGTTGATGGATCCAGAGGATGGGCGTGCGGCTGCGGATCAAGAGATCCAGTTGCTCTCCCCAGCGGCTCATGGCTGCGCCTCGCCTTTGAGCTGCTGCAGCTGAGCCCAGCGGGGATCAACCACCCCTGCACTGGTCGCCGGGCTGCTCTCCTGCTCTGGCAGTAGCCCGGGGCAGTCGGGGCTGCACAGCCGCTTGAGCGGCAACTGCAGATTCAGTTGCTCAAACAGCCAGTGCTCCGGATCAAAGCGGCCATGGGGATCGAGGGTTTCCAGCGCTGCCTCAGCCCCATCGAGCTCCTCAAGCTCGGCATCGGGCCCGCCGCTTTGCAGTGCAATCGATTCGCTCACCCGCGCCTGCAGCGGCTGCGGGTAGCTCTTGAGGCAGCGATCGCAGATCAGCTCCACGGTGGCGGTGGCCTCCGCTTCCAGCCAGAGGTCATCACCCCGATGCAAGGCCTTGAGCCAGCCTTTGACCGGCCCGATGCTGTCCAGCTCGCTCAGCTGTTGCTCGACGTTCCAGTGTTTGCCATCGCCGAGCTGCTTGAGCTCCTGCAGGGCCACTGGACGCATCAGCGCTTGCCCTTGGGCTCAAATGGCAGGCGCTCAGCGGACACAGCCGTGGCACTGGCCGCCACCGTTTGGTTGGCCAGTTGCTGTTCGAGGATCGTCTGCAGGTTGTCCGGCAGGGGCTCGCGGATCAGCAGGAAGGTTTGCAGCGCCTGGAAGATGTTGGCCACCACCATGTAGAGCAGCACCCCGGCGGGCAGCGGGAAGAACAGGAACATGCCGGTGATCATCACGGGCGTGATCCGGTTGGCTGTGGCCTGCTGCGGGTTGGCGGGCATGCCCCAGCCCGAGAGGATTTGGGAGAGGAACAAGCTCAAGCCAAAGCCAGCCACCAAGGTGGCGATATCCCAGTTGATAACGCCATCGGCCATGAAGCCCACCTGGCCCAGTGCCTTGATGAACAGGAAGCCGCTGCGGGCAGCCAGGCCCGGGATTTTGAGTTCAACGGTGGCATCACCAGGGCTGAGGGCTTGGATCGTGCCGTCAGAGGAAACGCTGACCACGTCATCACCCTTGGTGAGCTTCCACTGCGGTGTCAGATCAAAGCTGGGGTGGATGCGCTCTTCGATCGCATCAATGGTTTCGCCTGTTTTCGATGCCAGCTGCACCTGGGCGCTTTCGCCCACACCCAGCTTGTTGCCGCCGGGCAACGAAGCGATCACAGGCACGTGATCGTTCTCAGTGAAAAAGATGGAGTGGCTGGCGCTGTTGAACGGCTTGGTTTCCACCGCAGCGATCTGATCAGCCGGCAGCACCTTGACGTTGATGTTGTAAGGCACATCAGCGAACGGTGATCCCCGCAGGGTGGCAAACAGGGCAAACAGGATGGGCATCTGCACCAGCAGGGGCAGACAACCCGCCAGGGGGCTGCCGAACTCCTTCATCAACTTGCCCATCTCCTCCTGCTGCTTGGAGGGGTTGTTGGCGAACTTGCTGCGGATTTCAGCTTGGCGCTGCTGCATCACCGGCTGGGCAATGCGCATGCGGCGGGCATTGCGGATCGAGCCGGCGCTGAGGGGGAACAGGGCCAAACGGATCACCACCGTCAGCGCAATGATGGCCAGGCCGTAGCTGGGCACCAATCCATAGAAGAAATCCAGGATGGGCAGCAGGACGTTGTCTGAGATGTATCCGATCACGGCAGGAACCTGGATGACGGTGAGTGTGACTGATGACGGTTAGCTGGCGCTGCTGGCTGTGAAGCCAGAGGGAGCATCGGCCGGCTTCCCTTTGCTGGCGATGCGCTCTTCGATGTACGTCTGCATCTCGCGGAAACGGGGCACAGCGCGCATTTCCAAGCGGGCACCGTCCTTGAGGACCAGCACCATGTCGCCGTAGGCGCCAAAGCCGCGGGCCACAGAGCGCACCTCTTTGATCTGGGTGTAGGTCACCTGGCTGCGGTCACGGCCCAGCCAGCCACCGGTGACGGACACCCGGCGACTGGTCACCTTGAAGCGCAGCCACAGGGCGCGGACGACCGCACCAATGGCAAAGGGCAGACCAATCAAGGTGACGCCAAAGATCAGGTTGATGATCAGATCACCGCGCGCAGGCCCGCCTTCGTAGTGGATCTCCTCTTTGATGGCAGGTGGGGTGACAACACTCATGAATCCGTTAGCCCGGCACGCTGGATCAGTGTGGACCATTCTTCCAGGAGATTGTCGTCACTGAGCTCCATAGCCCCTGGTCGCAGATTCAGCAGCAGCCAGGTGGGCGGCAGATCCGAGCGGAACTTTTGACGCAAAAACGCGTCGTGCAGCAGGCGCCGCAGGCGATTGCGTTTGACCGCTCGCTTGCTCACCTTGCTGCTGATCACCACGCCAAAACGCAGCTCGCCCTCAAGGGTCTCAGGCGGTTCCCGCAGCAATTCGGTGGCTGCATCAGCAACCCGAAGCTGCAGCAAGCCTTGTTGAAAGCGTTGCCCGCGTTGGTAGATGTAATCAAAAACACCACGGCCGCGCAGGCGATGCCGTTGCGGTAAGACCAAGGTTCAGCTCAGTCGCCGGATCAAACGGCCAAACGGGCCCTTCCGCGCTTGCGGCGGGTGCGGATCACACGGCGGCCGGTGTGGCTGCGCATGCGCACGCGGAAACCAGAGACGCGCTTGCGTTTGCGGCTGGTCCCTCCGAGGGTGCGCTTGGTCATCGAACTGTTCTCAACACTGGGCCGATCTCAAATTTTATCAGCTGATCAACGGGCGCCCCCGGGCTGGATTTCGATCACCCAACTGCCCAGGTAGCCAGCGATATCCACCTTCCCCGGGGCTTGAGCCAGCGCGTTGAACTGATACATGCCGCCATTGGAGGGGTTGGCCACGCGGAAGACCACGCCGATGGTGCGATCGGGAGGAATGGGGGTTTCGGGCACGATCTGAATGGTTTTGCCGTCGTTCACGAGGCTGATCGCCGCAGGAATTGTTTCCTCGCAGATGGTGCGCTTCATGGCACCCTCGCCTCCCTGGCAGTAAGAGAGTTGGATGTTTTTGGTTTTCAGCTTCGAATCGAAGTAGCTGGGCACCATCACATCCAGCTTCATGATCGCCTTGTCGCGATCGTTCTTGCCCAGGATCAAGAAGTAGTTGGAGCGGCGGTTCGGCTTGGTTTCCGACACCCAATAAAAGAGGTTCTTGAAGCCTTCACGGTTGCCCCAGCGCTGCTGCAGGATCGAAAAAGCGCCCGATGAGCTTTGGGCCAGAGCTTGGGGCAGCTGCAGCCCGCCAGCGACGATTGCTGCGCTGGCGCAGGCTGTGATCACACCGTGAGAAAAACGCATCCTTGTTGCTTCCGTTGAGTTGGATTCTTTTGGGCTCGATCAGAACCCAGCACGTCGTTAGGCGGCCTATCGGTTCACCGGGCGGTTAGCCGTCGATGCCGTCGGTGATCTCAATCACCCAGCTGCCCAAATAACCAGCCATGGGCACATCGCCAGGGGCTTGAGCCAGGGCATTGAACTGATACATGCCGCTGCCGGGGTTGTAGACGGGGAAAACCACGCCGATGGCTTTGTTGGGAGGAACTGGGCTGTCCGGGAAGATCTCCAGGGTTTTGCCATCGTTGGCCAGCTCCACGGTGGCCGGGATCGTTTCCTTGCAGCGGGTGCGCGACAGAGCACTACCCACCGAGCAGTACTTCAAGGCCACTTCCTTGGGATTGATGGTGGTGTCGAAGTACGACGGCACGGTCACATCGAGCTTGATGATCGCCGCCTTGCGGTCTTTGCCTTTGAGGATCAGCGTGTAGTCCGACCAGGTGTCGCGTTCCTGGTTGGAAATGACGTAGTAGAGCTTTTTGAAGTCTTTGGTGCTGTCCCAGCGAAAGGAGAAACCAGGGGTGCCCACTGAGCTCTGGGCCTTCACCTCGCTCAAGCCACTCAGGGCAATTCCGCCTGCCAGGGCAGCGGCTCCCCCCAGGCCAAGCACGGTGCGCAGTCGCAGAGCCATGAGATGCCCAACATCAGTGGATTGATTCTCATGAGGCTCTGCACCTTCTCCGGTTGTCATGGGCCGGCGGATCAGCTGTCAGTTGTGACTGGATCGGTCCGGGCGCAGCCGTTGGGTGTCGCGTAAATACGGGTGATGCAGCGTTTGCTCGGCTGGCATTTGCGCCTGCACCAGCACCCGAATGCAGCGGGGTAGGTCGCCTTGCACGCGCATCTGCTGGCAATCCAGCAGGGCAACGCCATCCCATCCCGGCCGTCGCCGCGCCAGTGAGGCCGGAAACATGGCATCGAGATCTGCGGTCACCGAAAACGTGGCGCTCAGCACCTGATCGCCCTGCAGCCCGTTGTTAGTGATCAGTGCATCGAGCAATTCGTCCACCGCTTCGGTCATGGCTGCGGCGGTGTTGGCGCTGGCGGTGGTGGCGCCCCGCAGCGCCCGCATTTTCAAGCTGGTGTTGCTCATGGCCGGAATAGCCACAGGGGTTGGCCGCCCCAGGCCAGCTGTAGTTGCAGCTCTTGGCGCAGCTTTTGCACCAAGCCGGCCCGTTCTTTGCCCAGTTCCACGGGCTGGCTCTTCTCTTCATCGAGTCCAGCGAGCCGTGCCGCTTCGCGCCGCGCGGTGTCCTCATCGCCGAGCAGGTCCACCATGCCCAGTTCCAGGGCTTGGGCGCCGCTAAACACGCGGCCATCAGCAAAGGTGCGCACCGTCTCCTCGCTGAGCTTGCGGCCTTGGGCCACGGCCGCCACGAATTGGCTGTAGCTGCTGTCGATCAAGGCCTGCAGGATCGAGCGCTCCCCCTCGCTGAGGGGTTTATCGGGCGACAGGATGTCTTTGTAGAGCCCGCTTTTGACGGTTTCAAAGCGGATGCCAACGCGCTCCAGCAGTTTTTCGAGGTTGTTGCCCCGCAGGATCACGCCGATGGAGCCAGTGATCGTGCCGGCGTTGGCCACGATCCGGTCGGCGGCGCAGCCCACATACACCCCGCCTGAGGCGGAAATATTCCCGTAACTGGCCACCACCTGGCAGCCGCTCTCGCGCAGCCGCAGCAGGGCCTGATGGATTTCCTGGCTATCGCCCACCGTGCCGCCGGGGCTATCGATGCGCAGCAGCAACACCGGGAACTTGCGTTCCTCCACCTGGCGAAGCGCTTTGACCACCCGTTTGCGGGCGGCTCCAGCGATCGGGCCAGTGAGGCTGATGCGGGCGATGCGTTTACGGCGTTGGCGGCGCAGGGGCCAAACCATGGGGCGTGGTGTTGGTCAGCGGATCCTATGCAGGGCGAGGTGCCTAGGCTCAACGCCGACTTGCTGGCCCCGTTGACCCTGCGCCTCACCTGGCTGGCCATGCTGCTGCCCTTTGCCCTGTGGGGAACGGCGATGGCAGCGATGAAACCGCTGCTGCAGGAGATCTCGCCCCTGACCCTGGCCTGGTTGCGGATTCTGCCGGCGGCTGTGGTGTTGCTGCTCGCTGCTCCTCTGCTGCAGCGCCCCTGGCAGGTGGATCGCCGCGATTGGCTGTGGCTGCTGCTGTTTGCCCTGGTCGATGGCGCCCTGTTCCATGGGCTGCTGGCTGAGGGGCTCGAGCGCACTGGCGCTGGTTTGGGTTCGGTGTTAATTGATTCGCAGCCGCTGCTGGTGGCGCTGCTGGCCCGCTCGCTGCTGGGGGAAGCCATCAACCCAATTGGTTGGTTTGGCCTGCTGCTGGGCTTGTCGGGAATTCTGTGTTTGGGCTTGCCAGCTGGTGCCTTGCAGCATTGGTGGCTCGATGGCCCTGCCCTTGATGGCTCGCTGTTGCCTGGAGCTGGTGAACTCTTGATGCTGGCCGCAGCTGCGGCCATGGCTGGCGGCACCTTGCTGTCACGCTGGGCTTGTCGCCACAGCGATCCGGTGGCCATCACCGGCTGGCATCTGTTGTTGGGGGGCGTTCCGTTGTTGCTGCTCAGCCTGCAGGGCCCCTTGGCCGTGACGGGTCAGCACTGGCCGCACTTGAGCGCGGCGCAATGGGGCTGGATGGCTTATGCCAGCTTGTTTGGAACAGCCCTGGCCTATGGCCTGTTCTTTTGGTTTGCCAGCCGCGGTGATCTCACTGGCTTCACCTCCCTCACCTTTTTGACCCCCGTGTTTGCCCTCGCCAGTGGCCTGGTTTTGTTAGGTGAGCAACTCGAGCCCTTGCAGTGGCTTGGGGTGGTGCTGGCGCTGGCCTCGGTGATCTTGATTAATCGCCGCGCTGAGCTGTGGCAGGCCTAAAGCTGCTGGTGGTCAGCACCCCCATGGGCCCGTTGGGACAGGGCTTGGGCGGTGGAGTGGAGCTCACCTTGGAAGCGGTGCTGGAGAGCTTGCATCGCCGCGGCCATGCCCTGTCGCTGGTCGCTGCAGAGGGCAGCCAATTGCCCAGCACCCCCTTGCAGAACTGCTGGCTGGAGCCAGGGGTGCCGCAACCCAGTTGGCAGCACCAGCAGCGCAACGCGCCGGTGCAAATTCCAGCGGATGGCTTGCTGCCGCGCTTCTGGCAGCGGGCCATTGCCGAGCAGCAGCCCTTCGATGCGGTGCTCAACCTCGGCTACGACTGGCTGCCGCTCTGGCTCACGCCCCAGTTCCAAACACCCCTCTGCCATTTGGTGAGCATGGGCAGCGTTGGGGAGGCCATGGATGCGGTCATCGCTGCCATTGCCAAAGATTTCCCCTCCCAGCTGGCCTTCCACACCGCCAGCCAGGCGGCTGATTTCCAGCTTTCTGGCCCCCCAACGCTGTTGGCCAACGGCTTTGACTTCAGCCGCTACAGCTTCAATCCCGATCCCCAGCCCTGCCTGGGTTGGGTGGGGCGCATTGCCCCAGAAAAAGGCCTCGAAGATGCGGCCCACGTGGCCGCCGCTAAGCAATGGCCGTTGCGGGTTTGGGGGTTGAAGGAAGACGCCGCC
Organism: Synechococcus sp. Minos11; assembly: GCF_014279855.1. Taxonomy (NCBI): domain Bacteria; kingdom Bacillati; phylum Cyanobacteriota; class Cyanophyceae; order Synechococcales; family Synechococcaceae; genus Synechococcus; species Synechococcus sp. Minos11. The sequence continues at coordinate 632,428 of NZ_CP047953.1, forward strand.
TATGCAGCGGCCGTGGAGGCCTCTGTGCCGGCCGGCACCATCGAATGGCGTGGGTTTTTACCCACCGAGCAGTTGCAGCGGGAGTTGGGCCAGTGCGCCGTGATGCTCAACACACCCAAGTGGAATGAAGCCTTCGGCAACGTGGTGGTGGAGGCCATGGCCTGCGGGGTGCCCGTGGTGGCCTACCGGCGCGGGGGGCCTGGGGAGCTGATCGAAGACGGACTCACGGGCTATGGGGTGCCGCCGGATCAGCCCGAGGCGTTATTGCAGCACCTTCCCGCTGCCTTGGCGCTCGATCGTTTGGCCTGCCGCGCTCAGGCGGAGCGCCGCTTTGGATTGGACGCCTTTGGCGCGCGCTTGGAAGCCTGGTTGCAGCAGCCTGGCTAGCGTTGAAGGGGTTTGTGCTGGACCATGGATCCCCGCTCCGGCGTGATCCTGATCTGCGGTCTCGGCGGGCTGGGGCAAGCCTGCCTGCGCACCCTGATCGGCTTTGAGGCTGAGATCCACTGCATCGATCAACGCCAGCCACGCTGGGTGGATGCGCTGCTGGCTGATCAGTACGGCGCCAACCTGCTCATCGGCGACATGCGCAGCCCGCAAGTGCTGCGGATGGGGCGCGCAGCAGAGGCCCGCGCGGTGCTGCTGCTCAGCCATGACAGCGCCATCAACCTGGAGGCGGCCTTGCAGGTGCGGCTGCTCAATCCCAAGGCTCAGCTGGTGGTGCGCACCAACAGCCGCCGCAACCTGGAGCGTCAGCTGCAGCAGCGGCTACCGGGGTTGGCAACGGTGGACCCAAGCCTGCTGACTGCCGGCGTCTTTGCCAATGCCCTGCGCACCGATGGCACCGAGGCAGCGTTCGCCCTCGGCGATGAGCTGTTTCGTGTCCGTAGCCGCACCGTGCAGCGCGACAGCGCCCGCGACCTTTTTGATCTGCTGGGCCGCCGCGAGCGCCTGGTGCAGTGGGTGCCGGCCGAGGGCAGCCCCGGAGGCGCCCCCGCCAGCCAGTGGTGGGACCTCGATGATCGCCCCCGCAGCGGTGATCGGCTGCTCTGCCTTGAGCTGGCCAGCACCCTGGAGACCCGCCCGCCCCGGCGCCACCGGCTGCGCGCGGCGATGGCTCCATGGCTGCATCGCCTCGACAACCTCACGGAGATGGTTCAACGCAGCGTGCGCCGCCGCGATCCCCTGCTGCTGTGGGGGTGTGGGTTGCTGCTGCTGGCCCTGATCGCTGGCAGCAGCGCTTTTGGCTCCGGTTCAGCCATGGGGGGGCTGCTGCTGACCTTGGCCCTGCTGAAGGGTGAGTTTCTGGATTCGGTTGGCTTCTTGGTCGAGGACAACCCCATGGCAACGGACAACCTCGCGTTGGCCTATCTCAGCCTGCTGTATGCCGTGGTGGGCACCTTCCTGACGGCCTGGTTGGTGGCCGTGATCCTCGATCGCCTGTTGGCCCAGCGCCTCGGCCGGCGTCAGCCCCGCCCGCTGCCTGCGGGCAGCCAATACGTGCTGTTGCTGGAAGGGGGCCGGCTGGCGGAACGGCTGGCGAGCTTGCTGCAGCTGCAGAAATTCAAGGTGGTTCGCGTTGAACCCGATGGCAGCGGCCAGGCCTACACGCAACTGGATCAGGCGCAGCGGGCCCTGCGGCGCAGCAGTTGCCAGGCGGTAGGAGTGCTTGGGGCTGATCTGGTGGACAACCTCGACATGGCCTTGGAGCTGCAGGAGCGCTGGCCCGGCGTCCGCTTGGCCGTGCAGGCCCAGTCGCTGGCGGATGGGGCCAAGCTCAGCGGCTTGTTCAGTGACATGCAGGTGATCAACCCGCTGCAGGTGGCGGCTGATGCGGTGGTGGCCACTGCCTTTGGCGAGCGGGTGCGCGGGGTGTTGCGGCTGGCGGAGGACAACCTGCTGCTCACCGATTACCGCATCGAGCCTGGCGACACCCTGGTGGGTTTGAGTCTGGCTGCCGTCTCGGGCGGATACGGCTTGATCCCGTTGCAGGTGACGCCGCTGGGGCAGCGCAAGCCCATCGTGTTGCCCAATCTCGAGCGGGTGCTGCAGCACGGCGATGCCTTGGTGGTGATGGCCGATCTCCAGGCCCTGCTGGCTGTGGAGAACGGAACGCTCGCCCCGCCGCGCTGGCAGCTGGAGGTGCGGGGCTGCCGCCGCAATTGCAATGGCTTTGAAGCCCAGGTGCTGCTGGCCCGCTATCTGGCCCAGGCCCCTGGTGAGGTTGGTCGCTACCTCGAGACCGCCGCAGGCCCCCAGCGCACCAAGCCCATCTATCAAGCCCCTGGCCGGCTTCTGCAACAGGGCCTCACCCGCCTTGGGGTTGAGTGCTCCCTAGTGGCTGCTGCCCAGACCCCTGCATAGGCTGGCCTGCATTTCTAACCCCAGCCTTTGGCTTTGATTCGTCGGCAGCGACTGTGGCTGGTGCTGGCTGTGCTGGCGCTGGGGGCGCTGCTGTTTGTTTGGCGTCTTGGCGCGGTGGGCCAGTGGGATGAAACCCCAGCCATCTTTGCGGCCTCGGGCCGGGCCATGGCGGAAACCGGCGATTGGCTCACCCCCCGGGTGAATGGCCATCCGCGCTTTGACAAACCCGTTCTGATCTATTGGCTGATCGGCGGTTTCACGGCCCTGCTGCCAGCTGGATGGGACCCCCTTGGCAGCTGGGCCTCCACATTGCCGTCGGCCCTGGCGATGATCGCCTTGATGCTGGGCTTGGCGCTCACGGTGCTGCCCCGCTCAGGCCCATGGGTGGCACTAGAGGCGGCCCTGGCCTTTGGCCTTTCGCCCTTGGTGTTGGTCTGGGGCCGGGTCTCCGTGAGTGATCCCTTGCTTGTCGCTTGCGTTGGGCTGGGAATGCTGGGGCTTTGGCACACCTATGCCCAACCCCGGGCCCCTTTCCCTTGGTGGCCCTGGCTGGTGTTGGGCTTGGGCGTTCTCACCAAAGGGCCCGTGGCCTTGGTGATTGCCGTGCCCAGCCTGCTGCTGTTCGGTTTTTGGCAGCGCGATCTCGGCGGGCTCTGCCGCGCCGTTCGCCTGGTCCCTGGTGTTGCCTTGGCCGTGCTGGTGGCCCTGCCCTGGTATGTGCTGGAGCTGCTGGTGGAAGGTCAGCCGTTTTGGGACAGCTTTTTCGGCTACCACAACCTGCAGCGCTACACGGCAGTGGTGAACAACCACGCCGGGCCCTGGTGGTTCTATGCCCCGGTGATGGTGGTCGCGAGTCTGCCGTTCACGCCACTGCTGCTGCTGGGCGTCGCGAGCCAGCTTCAGGGCTGCTGGTGGAGGCGGCCGTTGAAACCGGATCAGAGCTTGCCGCGCTTTGCCCTGGCCTGGCTGCTGTTTGTGGTGCTGTTTTTCTCGATTTCAGCCACAAAACTGCCCAGCTACATGCTCCCCGCCCTGCCGGCAGCGGCCCTGTTGATTGCCCTGGCTGATGCCCCTGGCCGCTGGCTCACCTGGGCCCGTTGGGCGTCGGTGCTGATGGCCGCGGTGATGGCGGCAGCGTTTTGGATCGCAGCGCCGCTGGCGGTTCAGATCGATTCACCGGAGATTCCTGGCCTTGGCCCGGCCCTAGAGGCCTCGGGGGTGCTTGTAATCAGTGGCGGGGTGTTTGCCCTGGCTGCGATGGCTGGTGCTGTGCTGCTGTGGCGCCGTGGCGGCCGCTGGCCGGGCAGTTGGCTCCTGGCGTTGCAACTTCCCTTGGTGGCTTGGCAGGTGCTGGCCCTGGTTCCCACCGGTGAGTTGGTGGATCAGCGGCGTCAGCAGCCCGTGCGTCAGTTGGCTGAGCAGGTGCGCCTGCAGCAGCGGCCGGGCGAACAGCTCGCCATGGTGGGCGTGAATAAGCCTTCGCTGCACTACTACAGCCGCAAGGTGGTGCTCTATGTGGGCCGGCCGCCCAGTGGCCTGTTGGATTTAGCCGAGCAGTTGCCGCCCCAGGCCCCCGGCACTGTGCTGGTGGTGATCGATGCCACCACCGCTGAGCTGCCCCATTGGCAAGACATGCCCCATGAGCAACTCGGCGCTGCTGGCATCTACCGGCTCTGGCGCGTCCCCTTGGATGCGTTGCAGCAGCGTGGCCAGGCCTTAGCGGCCTCCGGTGTGGAATCCACCTGGCGCCTGCCCAACCTCGAGCGATACTGAGCGCCCCCGTTCGGCTAGGTCCATGCCCAAGGCCTCTGCATTGCTGCCGGTGATCCTTTGTGGTGGCACGGGCACCCGCCTGTGGCCCCTATCGCGGGCGAGCTACCCCAAGCAGTATTGGGCCCTGGCCCATAACGCCGAAGACACGCTGCTGCAGCTCACCCAACGGCGCCTCGAAGGCTTGCCGGGTCTGGGCTCACCGATCTTGATCTGCAACGAAGACCACCGCTTCATCGTGGCCGAGCAGATGCGCCAGCTCGGGGTGGAGCCGGAGTCGATCTTGCTGGAGCCCATGGGCCGCAACACCGCTCCGGCGGTGTGTGTGGCGGCGTTGCGGGCTACCGCTCGCGGTGAAGACCCCTTGCTGCTGGTGCTGGCGGCCGACCATGTGATTCGTGAGCCAGAGAAGTTCCGCGCCACGGTCGAAGCCGGGATTCCAGCGGCGGAAGCGGGCCGGCTGGTGACCTTCGGCATCGTGCCCACGGCTCCGGAAACGGGCTACGGCTACATCGAATCGGCTGAGGCCCTCAATGCCGCCTCGCCGGTGCCGATTGCCCGCTTTGTGGAGAAGCCTGATCGCGCCACCGCCGAGCAGTTTTTGGCCAGTGGCCGTTTCACCTGGAACAGCGGCATGTTCCTGTTCCGCGCCAGCGCCATGCTCGCCGAGCTCGAGCGCCTGGCCCCTGAATTGGTGAGCTGCTGCCGCTCGGCCCTGGAGCACGACACCCCCGATTTGCAGTTCCTGCGGCTTGATCGTGAGGCCTTTGCCCAATGCCCTTCGGTGGCTCTCGATGTGGCCGTGATGGAGCGCACGCCGCTGGGTTCGGTGTTGCCGCTTGATGCCGGTTGGAGTGATGTGGGCAGCTGGAGTGCCCTATGGGAAACCGCTGATCAAGACGAGAACGGCAACGTCTTGCGCGGTCGCGTGATCTCGGAAGGCAGCCGCAACTGTTATCTGCGCAGTGAGCACCGCCTGGTGGTGGGCCTGGGCGTTGAAAACCTGGTGGTGGTGGAAACCGATGACGCCGTGTTGATCGCAGAGCGCAGCCAGGCGCAAAACGTCAAAGCGATCGTTCAGCAGCTCGAAGCCGACGGCAGCTCAGAAGGCAAAGCCCACCGGCGCATCTACCGGCCTTGGGGCCACTACACCTCCATCGTTGAGGGCAGCCGCTGGCAGGTGAAGCGCATTTCGGTGAAGCCTGGCGCCAGCCTGTCGCTGCAGATGCACCACCACCGCGCCGAGCATTGGGTGGTGGTGCGCGGCACGGCCCTGGTGGAGAAGAACGGAGTGGAGGAGCTGATTGGTGAAAACCAGAGCACCTACATCCCCTTAGGGGCGCAGCATCGCCTCAGCAACCCGGGCAAGATCCCGGTGGAGATGATCGAGATCCAAAGCGGCGCCTACCTGGGTGAAGACGACATCGTCCGCCTCGAAGATGTCTACGGCCGCTCGACGGCCGTAAGCCGTGCCTGAAGCCGCTGGATTTCTTGCTGCTGCCAGCACGCCGCACGGGTTAATCACCCTGCTGGTGTTTGCTGTCTCGCTGGTTCTGTTCATCAGCGGTTGGTTGGCGCCGGAGCTCACGGGCCTCTTGGCTGTGGCGCTGCTGGTCAGCTTTGGCGTGCTCGACCCGCAGCAGGCGGTCAAGGGGTTTGGCAGCCCGGCCCTGATCACCTTGATGGGATTGTTTGCTCTCTCGGCTGGCCTGTTCCGCAGTGGCGGGGTGGATCGCTTACGGGCGATTCTCGGCTCGGAATCCGTGCGCACGCCGCGGCGCATGATCCTGCTGCTGGTGGCGGTGGTCTCGCCGTTGTCGGGCTTCATTCCCAACACACCGATCGTGGCCACCCTGCTGCCGGTGCTGGAGAACTGGTGCCATCGCCGCGGAATTTCCCCTTCGAAGGTGATGCTGCCGATGTCGTTTGCCGTGGTGATCGGCGGCACCATCACCCTGCTGGGCACCTCCACCAACCTGCTGGCCAGTGATGTCAGCCGGCAGTTGGGTTATGGCGGCATTGATCTGTTTGATTTCACCCCCATCGGCCTGCCCATTTGGCTGCTGGGCGCCCTCTACATGGTGGTGGTGGGTGATCGCTTGCTGCCCGATCGCGGCCAAGACGATGACCTGATGGCGGCGATGGCCAAGCAGGGCTATTTCACCGATGTGTTGATTCCGCCGGGTTCGGAGCTGGTGGGTCAGTCGCTGCACAACAGCCGCTTGCAGCGCCGTTTTGATGTTGATGTGCTCGAGCTACACCGCGGCAGCCAAAGCTTCGGTTCGCCGTTGGCGGATTTGGAATTGCAGGCCGGTGATCGCATGCTCCTGCGCTGCCGCAAAGAAGACCTGTTGCGGTTGCAGCAGGAGAGCACCATCGCCCTGGCGCCGGTGGCCGGCCAAGCGATGCCGCAGCAGCAGGCGGGCCAAACCATGCGCCTGGTGGAGGTGTTGCTGCCGGCGGGTTCGAGCATTGCCGGCAGCAGTGTGCGGGAGCTGCGCTTTCGCCAGCGCTACAACGCCACCTTGGTGGCCGTGCGCCGCGGCCGCGATGTGATCCGCGATCTGCTGGGCCGTGTGGTGCTGCAGCCCGGTGATGTGCTCCTGATTCAGGCCCCGATCGACACGATTCGCGGCTTGCAGAACCGCAATGACCTGGTGCTGCTCGATGAGCTTGAGAAAGATCTGCCCACCACCAGCCGCAAAGGCATCGCCATCGGCATCTGCATCGCTGTGATCCTGCTGCCGATGCTGCAGGTTTTGGATCTGATGGCGTCGGTGCTGTTTGGCGTCGTGCTGATGGTGGTCACCGGATGCCTTAGGCCGGGTGAGTTGCAACGGGCGATTCGCTGGGACGTGATCCTGCTGCTGGGTTCGATCGTCTGCTTCAGCGTGGCGATGCAAAGCACCGGTTTGGCCAGGGGTTTGGCGGTCGACCTGCTGCAGTCGCTGCAGGGTTGGCCCAACTACTTGGTGCTGATGGTGGTGTTCCTGTTGGCCCAGCTGTTCACCGAGACCCTCACCAATGGCGCCACCGTGGTGTTGCTCATCCCAATTGCCACCGAGTTGGCCAAAGGCTTGGCCCTGCCGCCGATGGCCTTCATCTACGCCATCTTGTTTGCGGCCAGCCTCAGCTTCCTGACGCCGATTGGCTACCAGTGCAACTTAATGGTGATGGGGCCTGGTCGCTATCGCTTCTTTGATATGACCCGCTACGGGGCACCGCTGACCATTGGCCTCACGCTGTTAACCCCCTGGCTGATCTGCCGCCACTTCGGCCTTTAGCTGCTCTGTTGATGCAGGCACAGGGCGCAGCAGCCCCAGCGCTCAATTTCGCCACTGGGGCTGGGGGCGCCGCAGCGGGGGCAGTCGGTGGAGCTTCCGGTGATGCGGCAGGGGTGCTCGCTCCAGCTGCGGGCCAATTCCGCGCTGAACGGTTCGCTTGCTTTGGAGACGTCGTGCTGCTGAAACTGCAGCTGGTTGACCGCGTAGCCGCGGCTACGCAACACCGCCAACAGCTGATGGCGGCTATAGCGCAGGGCTTGCAGCCATTGGGGTTGGGAGGCTCCCACCAGCAAGGTGTTGCCCCGCAGGGCTAAGGGCCGGCAATGGGGCGCTAACTGGGCTCCAGCAATCTCCGGCCAGGCCTGCCAGAGGGCTGCCAGGCTGCCTTCGCTTTGCCATTGGCGTTCCAGCTGGCCGAGGCATTGCCCCAGGGGCTGTGCCGGAGCACGGGGTGTGGGCCTCTGGATGGGACTCATCGGCTCAAGCTAGCTAGGGTCAGCCCGCTGCTTTGTGCTGGCTCCATGGGCTTTTTTGATCGTGTCGGGCGTCTGTTTCGCGCCAACTTGAACGATCTGGTCAGCCGGGCGGAAGATCCCGTCAAGATCCTGGAGCAGTCCGTTGCCGACATGCAGTCGGACCTGATCAAGCTGCGCCAGGCCGTGGCCACCGCAATCGCCAGCCAAAAACGCATCCAAAACCAGGCCGAGCAGGCCGAAAACCAGGCGCAGACCTGGTACCAGCGGGCGGAGTTGGCACTCAAAAAAGGTGAGGAGGATCTGGCCAAAGAAGCCCTCAGCCGCCGCAAGACCTATCAGGAGACCGCCACCGCTCTCAATGGCCAGCTCAATGCCCAGGGCGGTCAGGTGGAGGCCCTGAAAAAGAACCTCTTGGCCCTTGAGGGCAAGATCGCCGAGGCCCGCACCAAAAAAGACATGCTCAAGGCCCGGGCCCAAGCCGCCCAGGCCCAGGCCCAGTTGCAAGGAGCCGTGGGGGGGCTGAACACCAATGGCTCGATGGCTGCCTTTGAGCGCATGGAGGAGAAAGTCCAAGCGCTGGAGGCCCAGGGCCAGGCTGCCGCTGAGATTGCTGGTGCTGATCTTGATAGCCGCTTCCAGGCCCTGGAATCCGGCGATGACGTGGATGCCGACTTTGAGGCTCTCAAGGCCAGCGTCAATCCCACACCGCTGGCCCTGCCCGATGAGAAGGCCAAGCCCCAACTGCAGCCTGCCCAGCAGGCCCAGGTCGATGAGGAGCTTGAGTCGCTGAAGCGCTCGATCGATCAGCTCTAACGCCCGGCCAGCTGCCTAGGATCAGCCCTGTTTGAGTGCCGCCTCCCGTGACTGTCCACAGCCTCAGTGATGCCAACTTCCAGGCCGAGGTGATGGAGTATTCCGGACTGGTGTTGGTCGATGTGTGGGCCACCTGGTGCGGCCCCTGTCGCCTGATGGCGCCGTTGATGGATTGGGCCGCCAGCACCTATAGCGATGGCCTCAAGGTGGGCAAGTTGGAGGCTGACCCAAATCCCACCAGCCGTGATGCTCTGCAGGTGCAGGGGTTGCCGGCCTTGGTGCTGTTCCGCAATGGCCAGGAATTGGCGCGCCATGAAGGCGCCATGGCGCAGCCCCAGTTGAAGGCCTTCTTGGATGCCCATCTCTGAGCGTCTCGGGCAACTGGGCTCCGGCGTTTTTGGCCGGGTTGATGGTGAAAAACGCAGTTATCGCCTCTCGCAGCAACAGCAGCAGCGTCCGCTGATTGATCTGTCGCTGGGCAGCTCTGATTTCAAGCCTCCCGCTCGGCTCTTGCAGGTGATGGCGGAGGCGATAGCTGAGCCCCCCAGCAGCCGCTATTGCTTGCAGGCTGCCACCGCTCCCTTTCGCCAGGCCGCAGCCGCCTGGCTCGAGGGGCGCTTCGGTGTGCCTGTGGATCCGGAGAAGGAAATTTTGCTGTTGGTGGGTTCCCAGGAGGGCACCGCCCATCTGCCGTTGGCGGTGCTCAATCCCGGCGATCCGGCCTTGGTGCTGGATCCCAGCTACCCCAGCCATGCCGGTGGGGTGGCCCTGGCTTCCGGTGAGTTGGTGCGTTTGCCGCTGTTGGCTGATCAGGGCTGGCGTCCAGCCTTTGAGCAGCTCAGCGATGAGCAGCGGCGGCAGTTGCGTTTGTTGGTGCTGGGCTATCCCCATAACCCCACGGCCACCACGGGTTCGCAGGAGTGGCTCGAGCAGGCCATGGCCATCGCCAAACGCAGTGATGCCGTGCTGGCCCACGACAACCCCTATGTCGATTTGGCTCTGGAAGGGGAGGCTCCAGCGTTGCTGCGCTGTGATGGCTGGCGTGAGCGGGGCATTGAGTTTTTCTCCTTCTCCAAAGGCTGGTGCCTGGCTGGATTTCGCCTGGCGTTTGCTGTGGGCGCTCCGGCCTTGATCGAGGCCTTGGCCCGGGTCAAAGGGGTGGTGGATTTCAACCAGTCGCTGGCCTTGCAGGCTGGAGCCATTGCGGCACTGCAGGAGTTCCCGGATTGGCCGCGGCAATTGTGCGATCGCTACCGCCAGCGCCGCGACCACATGGCCGAATTGCTCACGGCCGCTGGTTGGACGGTGCCCAACAGCTCGATGGCGCTTTACCAGTGGCTTCCCATCCCAGAACCCCTGCATGATCTCGGCAGTGAAGCGGCTGCCCAGTGGCTGCTGCGCAGCAGTGGTGTGGCGCTCACGCCAGGGGTGGGCTTTGGCCCCAGCGGGGAAGGCTGGCTGCGGCTGGCGCTGGTGGCCGATGAACCAGTGTTGGAGCAGGCCAGTGCACGCCTGCGGTTGGCCCTGGAGCAACGCACAATCTGAAATTTTTCCCATGATGAGAAAACTTTGAGACCCGTGCGACGCATGGTGGAAGCACCTGCATCCCCGCCATGAATCTCTGGAGCCCTTGGTTAGATCCCGCTGGTGACAGCCTTCGCGGTGTTGCGCCTGAGCGTTATGCCTTGGCTGCCGGCCCCGATGGCCAATACCTGCGTTTGGCCGCTGATGACACCATCGAGACGGTCCAGACTTTGGAGCACGCCTTCCAGTTCCACACCCACGAAAAGGCCGTGGATACCGCTCGCTCAGTTGCTGCTGTGCTGCGCCGTCCTGTGGATGTGATCAAGCTGCTTTGATGCAGCCAGTCCCGTTGTTGCTGCCCTGGCGTCTGCACTATGTGCCGCTGTGCGCCAGCACCGAACGGGACTTGAGCCGCTGCTTGCAGCAAGGGACTGAACCGCCGCTGGCGGTGGTGGCCCGCCGGCAGCGCTATGGGGTTGGTCAGCACGGCCGCCAGTGGCAATCCCCGGCAGGCGGGCTTTGGCTGAGTGCAGCGATTCCATGGCAGCGGCCGCTTTCCCCTGCAGCTGCTGAGCAGTTGCCCCGGCGCATGGCCGCCGCCCTCGCCGCTCAATTGGCGCCATGGACGGCAGAGGCCAGTCCCCCGCTAACGATCAAGTCCCCCAACGATCTGATGGTGGGTCAGCGCAAATTGGCCGGCGTCTTGAGCTCGGTGACTTGGCGCGGGGGGCAGCCTCGCTTGCTGCGCTTTGGCATTGGCCTCAATGGGCGTCATCCCATTGCTCCTCCAGGCATCACGCTCGAGCAATGGCTCAACGGGCGTTGTCCCCGCTTTGATCAATTGCTGCTGATTGGCCTGGGCGCCATCGAACGGCTGGCCCGCGAGGCTGGCAACTGGGACACTGAGCTTTGCTTGTGAGCTGTTGTGCTGGTCCTGCTCCCCTTGCTGGCACAGCTGCCAACTCCCTCGCTGCAGCAGTTGGAGCAGCAGCAGGTGATCACGCCGGCTGAGCGCCGGCGCCTGGAGCGTGGTTCCCTCCGCGCGGCGCCAACCCCTGCCTTGCAGCGCCTCTGCCAGCAGGACGATGGTGCGGTGAGCCGGCAGGAATGCACCGCAGCGGTGGCGCCCAATCCGCTGCAGGTGCCTGTTTCAGCCTTGCTGGGGGGATTGGATGGGTCCTTCTCGCTGCAACAGGTGCTGCGGGTCACCCCGCGGCCAGCGCCGCTGGGGGGCAATGGCAACCAGGCCCTGCTGTTCCCCTTGATTGGATCGGCCTTCACCAGCAGTGGTTTTGGCTGGCGTCAGCACCCGGTGCTGGGCGGGTTGATGCTGCATGCCGGCCGTGATCTAGCGGCTCCCCAGGGCACCCCCGTGGTGGCGGCCCTGGGCGGCACGGTGCGTTCAGCCGGTTTGGCTGGCGGGTATGGCGTGGCCATCGAGCTGGACCACCAAGAGCCCCAGCGGCAGCGCACCCTCTACGGCCATCTCTCGGAGCTCTACGTGGAGCCTGGTGATGCCGTGCAACAGGGGGAGGTGATTGGCCGAGTGGGCAGCACGGGCTTGAGCACCGGCCCCCATTTGCATTTCGAGTTGCGCCGCCCGCAAGCCGGCGGCTGGGTGGCCGTTGATCCTGGCCGCCTGCTGCCCGATGGCATGGAGGTAGATCCAGCCGGTGCCGTCGCGGCCCTGCTCAATCAGATGCTGCGCGGATTGGAGCGCTGAGGCTCAGTTGGCGATGCGTCCGTCGCGGAACAGCACCCGCTGTTTGGCCCGCTCGGCCACATCGTGCTCGTGGGTCACCAGCACCACGGTCATGCCATCGCCGTTGAGCTGATCAAAGATCTCCAGCACATCGGCGGTGGTTTCCGAATCCAGGGCCCCGGTGGGTTCATCGGCGAGCAGCAGGGCGGGGCGGTTGATGATTGCTCGGGCAATCGCTACCCGTTGCTGCTGGCCGCCGCTGAGTTGGTTGGGTTTGTTGCGCAGCCGCTGGCCCAGGCCCACCCGTTGCAACGCTTCAACGGCCCGCTGCTGCCGTTCTTCGGCGGGCACATTGGCGTAGACCATCGGCAGTTCAACGTTTTCCTGGGCCGAGAGATGGCCGAGCAGATGGAACTGCTGAAAGACAAAACCCAGGCAGCGGTTGCGCAGGATCGCCAAGGCGTCATCACTGAGGCCATCAACCTGTTGGCCCTGCAGCAGGTAGCTGCCGCTGCTGGGGCGATCGAGGCAGCCCAGGATGTTCATCGCCGTGCTTTTGCCTGAGCCGCTCGCGCCCATCACGGCGATGTAATCGCCGGCTTCAACGGTGAGGTTGAGGTCGTTGACCGCCCTCACCTCCGTATCGCCGCTGCCATACACCTTGTGGATGTGGCGCAGCTCGGCCACCGGGTTGCTGCCCATCTCAGCCGGTCGGCAAATGGCCGCCGTTGCTAATCACCTGTTGCAGCAACGGTGTGCCTTCCACGGCCGCATTGGCCCAGGTGAACAGGGGATTGGAGAGCACGCCGCCAATGGCGGTCACCGCCACGCAGAACACCAGGGCGGCCCGAAGCGGTTGTAAACCGGGCAGGTTCCAGGTGGGTGCTGGGTAGTCCTTGATGACGTCAGAAGCCTCTTGAGGCTCTTTGACCACCATCATTTTGATAACGGAGATGTAGTAGTAGATCGACACCACTGAGGTCACCAGGCCCACCACCACCAGCAGGTATTGGCCATCGGCCCAACCGGCAAAGAAAAGATAGATCTTGCTGAAAAATCCGAGCATCGGTGGGATGCCGCCCAGCGAGAGCAGGCAAAGGCTGAGCCCCAGGGTGATCAAAGGGTCTTTCTGATAGAGGCCGGCGTAGTCGGAAATGCGATCGCTGCCGGTTCGCAGCGAGAACAGGATCACGCAGGCGAAGGCCCCCAAATTCATGAACAGGTAGGCCGCCATATAGAGCACCATCGCGGCGAAGCCTTCTTCGGTGCCGCAGACCAAGCCGATCATCACGAAGCCCGCCTGGCCGATGGAGCTGTAGGCCAGCATCCGCTTCATGGATGTCTGCGCCAGGGCCACAACGTTGCCCAGGGTCATGCTGAGCACGGCCAGCACTGTGAACAGCAGTTGCCACTGGGTCTGGAAGCTTTCAAAGCAGCCCACCAACAGGCGCAGAGCCAAGGCGAAACCAGCGGCCTTGGAGCCCACCGAGAGAAAGGCCACCACCGGTGTGGGGGAACCCTCATAGACATCGGGGGTCCACTGGTGGAAGGGCACGGCGGAGATTTTGAAGGCCACCGTGGCCAGCACAAACACCAGAGCCAGAGCACTCAACGGTGTGACACCAGCTCCCTGCAGGGAGATGGTGATGGCGTCGAGGTTGGTGGAGCCGCCACTGACCCCGTAAAGCAGCGAGGTGCCATACAAAAAGACGGCTGCAGCGGCTGAACCCACCAGCAGATATTTCAGGGCAGCTTCTGAGCTGCGGGCATCGCGCTTCATGTAGCCCGACAGCAAATAGCTGGACACCGACAGGGTTTCCAGGGCCACAAAGATGGAGACCAGATCTGTGGCGCCGCAGAGCAACATCGCCCCCACCGTGGCGGCCATCAAGATTGCGGCGTACTCGCCCACAGGCGTTCCGGCGCGCTCCACGTAGCGCCAACTAATCAGCAGCGAGAGCAGGGTTGAAGTGGCCACCACAGCGCGGAAGGCCACGCCGAGGTTGTCAGTAATAAAAGAGGAGAAAAACGCATCGGCCGTGGGCTCGCTCCACTGCAAAGCCAGCAGCACCAAGCTGGTGCCCAAGCCGACGTAACAAAAAGGGGGCACCAGGCGCGCCGCTGTTCTCTCACCCGCCAGATCGGCCAAAAGGCAGGCCAACAAAGCGATCAAGATGGCAGCTTCAGGCGCAATGGCCCCGGCATTGAGGGACTGGGCCAGGCTCTCCATCTGCGCGCAGCACTGTTTCGTACTAAGCCGGATGGTAGCCCTCTCCCCTTGAGGGCTCGGATCTACCCTTCGGATTCGGACTCCCCTGCGTTCGGCTGCTGCCGCCTGTGCCCAACACCCTCGTCATCGTCGAGAGCCCCACGAAGGCCCGAACCATCCGCGGCTTCTTGCCACGCACCTTCCGCGTGGAGGCGTCGATGGGCCATGTGCGCGACCTTCCCAACAACGCCAGTGAGATCCCGGCGAGCCACAAGGCTGAGAAATGGGCCAAGACCGGCGTTAACACCGAAAAAGATTTCGAACCGCTCTATGTGGTTCCCAAAGACAAGAAAAAGATCGTCAAAGAGCTCAAGGACGCCCTCAAAGTGGCCGATGAGTTGCTGCTCGCGACTGACGAAGACCGCGAAGGGGAATCGATCAGCTGGCACCTGCTGCAGCTGCTGAACCCCAAGGTGCCGGTGAAGCGGATGGTGTTTCACGAGATCACCGAAGAGGCGATCAAGCGCGCCTTGGGCCAAACCCGCGAGCTCAACATGGAGCTGGTGCATGCCCAAGAAACCAGGCGCATTCTCGATCGGCTGGTGGGCTACACGGTCTCACCGCTGCTCTGGAAGAAGGTGGCCTGGGGGCTCTCGGCCGGCCGCGTGCAATCGGTCGCGGTGCGGCTGCTGGTGCAGCGCGAGCGGGCCAGGCGTGCCTTCCGCAGCGGCAGCTACTGGGATCTCAAGGCCCAGTTGAAGCACGAGGGCATCAGTTTTGAAGCCAAGCTCAGCCATCTCGCTGGTGAGCGCATTGCCACCGGTGGCGATTTCGATGAGAGCACCGGTGCCATCAAGGCCGGCACCAAGGTCAAGCTGCTCAGCGAAGCCGATGCTCAAGGGCTGCTGAAGGCCATCGATGGCAAAACCTGGTCGGTGGCTGAAGTTGAGGAAAAACCCACCACCCGCCGGCCGGCACCGCCCTTCACCACCAGCACCCTGCAGCAGGAGGCCAACCGCAAACTGCGCCTTTCCGCTCGCGAAGCGATGCGCACGGCCCAGGGCCTGTATGAGCGCGGCTACATCACCTACATGCGCACCGACTCGGTGCACCTCAGCGAGCAGGCGATCACGGCGGCCCGCAGCTGCGTGTCCGATAAGTACGGAGCCGATCACCTCAGCCCGCAACCCCGGCAATACACCACCAAAAGCCGCAACGCCCAAGAGGCTCACGAGGCCATCCGGCCCGCAGGTTCCAGCTTCCGCACGCCGGCCGAATCCGGTCTCAAGGGCCTCGATCTCTCCCTCTACGAGCTGATCTGGAAGCGCACCGTCGCCAGCCAGATGGCCGATGCCCGCCTGACCATGGTCAGCGCCCAGATCGAGGTGGAGAACGCCCGTTTCCGCGCCAGTGGCAAGCGCATCGATTTCGCTGGTTTCTTCCGCGCCTATGTGGAGGGCAGCGATGACCCCGATGCGGCCCTGGAAGGTCAAGAGGTGCTGCTGCCCACCCTGCGCAGCGGCGATCACCCCAGCTGCCAAAGCTGCGAACCCCACGGCCACCAGACCCAGCCCCCCGCCCGTTTCAGCGAAGCGGCTCTGGTGAAGATGCTGGAGAAAGAGGGCATTGGTCGTCCCTCCACCTACGCCTCGATCATTGGCACCATCTGCGATCGCGGCTACGCCACCCTGCAGAACAACTCGTTGACCCCCAGCTTCACGGCCTTTGCCGTGACGGCTCTGCTGGAGGAGCACTTCCCGGATTTGGTTGATCCCAGCTTCACAGCGCGGATGGAGAACACCCTCGATGAGATTTCCAACGGCTCAGCGGAGTGGCTTCCCTACCTCGATCACTTCTTCCGCGGTGACAAGGGCCTGGAGCAACAGGTGGCCAAGCGCGAGGGGGATATCGATCCGGTGGCTTCCCGCACGATCGAACTCGATGGCTTGCCCTGTGTGGTGCGAATCGGCCGTTTTGGTGCCTATCTCGAGGCCAAGCGCCCCGGCGAAGACGGCGAAGAGGAGCTGATCAAGGCCACCCTGCCCCAGGACCTGACGCCCGCTGATCTCGACAGTGATCAGGCGGAATTGCTGCTCAAGCAGAAGGCCGATGGCCCCGAAAGCTTGGGCGAAGATCCCGCCAGCGGTGAGGCGATCTATCTGCTGTTTGGCCAGTACGGCCCCTATGTGCAGCGCGGCCAGGCCAGCGAGGAGACCCCTAAGCCCAAGCGGGCCTCGTTGCCGCGTGGCACCAAGCCTGAAGACGTGACCTTGGAGATGGCCAGTGGCTTGCTGCAGCTGCCCCGGCTGCTCGGTGAGCACCCTGAAGGCGGCAAGGTGCAAGCGGGCTTGGGTCGTTTCGGTTCCTATGTCGTTCACGACAAGGGCAAGGGCGAGAAGGATTACCGCTCCCTCAAGGCCGATGACGATGTGCTCGAGGTGGGCTTTGAGCGCGCCATGGAGCTGCTGTCGATGCCCAAGCGGGGCCGTGGCGGCCGCACCGCCTTGAAGTCGCTGGGCACGCCCGATGGCAGCGATGAAGCAATCCAGCTGTTTGATGGCCCCTATGGGCTGTACGTGAAGCAGGGCAAGGTGAACGCCTCGTTGCCGGAGGGCACCACCGCCGAGACGATCACCCTCGAGCAGGCCATCGAATTGTTGGAGGCCAAGGCCGCCACCAAAAAATCCAGCCGCAAGAGCACAGCCAAGAAAAAGCCCGCGGCCAAGAAACCAGCGGCCAAAAAACCTGCAGCACCGCGCACCACCAAGACGGGCCGGCTGCGGGCTAGCGCCGTGCGGGTGATCAAGGCTGCCGACAGTTGATGGCTCGGCCCCTGCTTGTTGGGCTGCTGCCACTGCTGCTGGTGGGATGCAGCAGCACGCCCCTGGGCCAGCAGTTGGGGGCCAGCTTTGATGCGCCGCCTCCAACCGAACCCAAGCCAGCGGCCAAGTTGGAACCAGCCATCAAGCCCGTTCCACCGCAACAGCCCAAGGCGGAAGAGCCCCAAGCCGACCCTGAACCGGCCGCTGAAGCCACACCAGCTCCAGAGCCTGAACCCAAGGCTGAGCCTGAGCAGACCGCTGAGCCCCGCGATCCCCAGCCCTATCGCGTCATCCTGCGGCTGCCATCGGCGGATCCTTCAGCACCTGCTGAAGCGGTGACCAAAGCCTTGCGGGCCGCTGGCTTGCCCTTTGAAGTGGAGACCATCGAGCGGCTTCAGCCCGCCAAACAGCCATGAGCCCGCGCCAGATGACCGAGACGGCCTACATGGCCGCTAGCACCGGTCTGCTGTGGGTGGCGATCTACTACTTGCCCATCGGTGATGCCCTGTTTCGCCTGGCGATCCCATTGCCGCTGGTGCTGTTGCAATTGCGCCATGGCGGCCGCACGGCCTTGGAGGGTGTGGCGGTCACGGTGCTGCTGCTCACCGTGTTGATGGGGCCGGTGCGCGGGCCGTTGATGCTGTTCCCCTATGGCCTGCTCTCGCTCTGGCTGGGCTGGTGTTGGCGCCGCCAATGCAGCTGGTGGTTTTCCATGGCCGTGGGCGTGCTGATTGGGGCGGCGGGTTTTTTGGTGCGGGTGGCGCTGGTGTCGCTGCTGCTAGGGGAAAACCTTTGGGTGGTGATCACAGGCGCTGCCTCGGGCTTGCTCAATGGCCTGGCCGATCGCCTGCAGCTGCCGGTGGCTCCAACCCTCGATCAGGTGCAGGTGGCGGCGTTGCTGCTCGTAGTGGCGCAAAACATCGTGTATTTGCTGGCCCTGCATGCCGTGGCCTGGTGGGTGTTGCCGCGTTTGCGTCAGGCGATCCCGGACCCGCCTCGGCTGCTGCGTCCCCTGCTGGCCCTTGACCCTTCCTGATCGCTGGCGAGCTCGGGCTCAAGCAGCGCTGCAAAGCAACCAGAGCCAGCTGTTGTTGGTGCTTGCTGGCACGCAAACCGCAGCTGTGCCTGGGATTTCAGCGGCTGGTGCCACACCCGATAGCCGCCGATTCACCGCTGCTGCCGATGCCGAATTGCTTTGGGGCGGCCCCAATGGCCCCAGGCCCCATGCCTTGCCGCCGCTGCCAGCTGGCGTCAGCCCGGCGTTGATCAGTTGGGTGGCGCAGCAGCAGCTGCGCTTGCCGCTGGTGGTGGCTGATGCCGGAGCCTTCGTTGCCCCAGCGGTGCCCCATCTGCAGTTGGGGGTGCCGCCAGCGGCTTGCCTCAGTAGCGGGGCTGCCATGGCTCCAGCTGTGGTGGAGCGGTTGTTGCAGCGCGGCCGCCAGTTGGGCCTTGGCTTTCGCCAGCGCTTCCCTGAGGGATTACTCGTGCTGGCTGAGTGCGTGCCAGGCGGCACCAGCACCGCTGAAGCCCTGTTGCGCGGCTTGGGTGTCGATGCGGCTGGATTGGTGAGCGGAAGCTTGCGGCAGCCGCCCCACAGCCTGCGTGGGGTCTTGGTGCAGCAGGGGCTCGATGCGATGACAGCCCGCGGCATCAGCTCTGAGGAGCCATTGGAGGTGTTGGCGGCGGTGGGTGATCCCTTTCAAGCCATGGCCTTGGGGGTGTTGCAGGGCCTGTTGCTGCCGGCTGAGGGCCCAGGGCCCCAGGCTCTGCTCGCCGGCGGCAGCCAGATGCTGGCGCTGGCGGGGCTGTGGATGGCCAGCCTCAGCGAAGCCGAGCGGGCGGCCTGCCACCAGCAGCTGGCTGTGGTGACCACCTCCTGGGTGATGCAGGAACCGGGGAGCAACCTTGAGCTGCTGGCCCAGCGTTTGGCTGCGGTGTGGGGCGTGCAGCCGCCTCTGTTCAGCAGCGCGTTGCGCTTCGATGGCTGCCAGCAGCAGGCGCTGCTTGATTACGAAGGTGGCTACGTCAAAGAGGGAGTGGGCGCTGGTGGGCTGGCCTGGTTGACGCAGTTGGCGGGCCTGGACCCGCAGGCCCTCGCCGCCGCCTGTGATCAGGCCTGCGGGCAGCTGCTTAAGGTCGAGCCATGAGACAGCGGCTGACCCGGCGCCATTGGATGCTGTTGGCGGGCAGTGGCTTGCTGGCAGCCTGCTCCGGCACGAGCCAGAAGCTGGTGGTGCAACAGGGCCTAGTGCCTTCCGCATGGCTGAGGCGTTTGCCGCGCAGTTGGCGGGCGGAATCCCTCGATTGGCGCCAGAGCTTGCCGGCTTGGCCCAGCGGCAGCCGTTGCCTGGCGCTCACCGATGGCTGGGCGATTGCCAACCAGCCGCTGGCTGCGCAGGCCTGGCCGCAAGAGGCCCTCGAAGGGCTTTTGCCTTTGGCCCAACCACTGCTGCCCTTTGGCCTGCCCGTGGGGTTTGGTCCTTGGCTGTTGGTGCTGCGCAACCGCCGCGATCTGCTTGCCGGCGGCGGGGCGGAGCGGGGCTGGTCGTTGCTGCTGGATCCCAGCCTGCGCCAGCAAGTGGTGTTGCCCGCCAGCGCGCGCGTGGTGGAAGAGATTGCCAGGCGCATTGGTGATCCGGCTGAGAGCCTGGCCCGTTTGCGTCAGCAGGCCCTGGGCTTTGGTGATCACGACGCGCTCACCCTGCTGCTGCATGGCGATGCTCAAGCGGCCGTGTTGCCAAGCCGCGCGGTGATTCCCCAGCTCAGCCGCGACACCCGCTTGCAGGCGCTGCTGCCAGAGAGTGGTGCTCCGCTGTGGTGGGCCCTGCTGCAACAAACGGCCCAGGGGGAGGCGCCGCCGGTGGAGTGGCTGCTGAACCCGCGCCGTTCACCGCTGCTGGATCAATTGCTGCGCGCTGGATTCACGCCGCCGCTGGAAAGGCCAACCCTGGAGGCTGCCTTGGCCCGCCAACCCCACGCTGAGCTGCTGCTGCCACCCGCTGAGGTGTTGCAGCGCTGCACCAGCCTCTTGCCCCTAGCCCCAGAGCCGGCGCCGCGGGGGTGAGGCCAGGCGCTGGTGGGTGTCAGCCAGCAGCTCGGGGATGGCCAGGTGATGGGGGCAGCGGGGTAGGCAGTCGCCGCATTCAAGGCAAGCCGCGGCATTGATCTCTTCAAACCAATGGCCGGCCTGGCCGATCAAGCCATAGCGCTCCTTGGCGAAGCTCTCCATGCCATGGCCCACAGCCAGGTTGCGGAGACGCAGCAGTTCGGGGATGGGCACCTGTTGCGGGCATGGAAGGCACGCCCGGCATTGGCCGCATGCCTCCGGGCCCAAGCGCTGCTGCTGCTGTTGGTGGAGCCGCTCGAGGGCTGCTTGCTCTAGCTCCGATAGCGGGCCGCCGGTGAGGCCAGCCCAGTGCAGCTCAGCGGGCTCGGCCGCCCCCAGGGTGAGGGTGCTGATGCCGCGCGCCAGCAGAAAGCGGTAGGCCAATGGCAGCGGGTCGAGAGGGGCGCAGGCCTGGCGCAGCAGCTCCGGTGGATCAAATAGTCGGCCGCCTTTATCGGCAGGCGAAATCGCCATCACCCCCAACCCCTTGGCCAGGGCCTCCTCGGCCAAAGGCAGCCGCCCTGGATCAAACAGATGCAGGTGCAAGCTGGCAAAGCTGAACCGGCCCGAGCGGATTGCTGCCGCGATCAGCGCATGGCTGCCGTGGGAGCTGAAGCCCACCTGATCCACAAGCCCTTCGTCTAAGGCCCAGCTGAGCAGCTCTTGGCCCGGTCCCTGCAACGCCCAATCAAGGTGCTGCGGGCGGTTGATGCCATGCACTGCCAGGTTGTCGAGCCGATCAAGCCCCAGCTGCTCGAGGCTGCGCCGCAGCTCGTCTTGGGCGCTTACCAGGCTTTGGCCTGGCAGAACTTTGCTGGTGATCACCAGCTGCTCAGGGCGAAGCCCCAACCGGCGGATCGCTTGGCCCACATAGCGCTGGCTGGGGCCATAGGCCGGCGCGGTCTCGAGGTGATTGATCCCAGCAGCGATGGCTGCCTCCACCACGGCCTGCAATTGGCCGGGGGATTGCAGGGCGCGCATGGTGCCCAAGGTGAACAGCGACACCGGCTTCCCCGATCCAAAGGGGCGCCGCTGCGGCTCAATCGAGCCCGTCGTCATCGAGAGGCGGCTCAGGATCGGGCTGGGCGAGCCCTTGCTGGCGGATCAGCTCCGCTGGGCTCAGACCTTCGACAAAGCGATGGAAATCCTCCACCTCCTCGGCATCGGCTTCGGCATCCACTGGGATGGAGGCATCGCCCACCACCTCTTCCAACATCCAGAGGCTGCTTCCGGTGCGCAGGGCCAAGGCAATCGCATCACTGGGGCGGCAATCGATGGCGTGCTCCTCGCCGTCCTCATCGTTGAGCTTCAACACCGCCAAAAAGGTGCTGTCCTCAATGGCATGGATCACCACCTTGTTGAGCTCGAGGCCGCCAAGGGCCAGCAGGGTGGCCATCAAATCGTGGCTAAGGGGCCGCGGTGGTTCCTTGATGTGCAGCCCCGCCAGGATGTTCTGCGCTTGGGCTTGATCAATCCAGATCGGCACCTGACGCCGGCCCGATGGATCGCGCAACAACACGATCGGGCTGCGACTGGCGGCATCGAGGGCGATGCCTGCAACGCTCATCTCCACCATCTGGTGGTGCTGGCTGCTGCGACGATTATGGCCAGATCAGCCACGTGGTTACTGCTCAGTGTTCACCGGATTGGTCCAGGCTGTTGGCCGGCTGCAGTCGCTGCCGGATGCGGTGCGCGTTAGCTGGTCGCCGCAGCATTGGATGGCCGACGGCTTGGCTGTGGGCGACAGCGTCGCCGTTGATGGGGTTTGCCTCACGGCGCGAAAGCTGTTGGAGCACGGCTTTGAAGCTGATGTCAGCCCCGAGACCTTGTCCCGCACCACCTTGGGGGAGCGGGCCCGCAGCGGCGCAGCCGTCAATCTTGAGCCGGCCTTGCGCTTGGCCGATCGCCTCGGCGGCCATCTCGTTAGTGGCCATATCGATGGCTTGGGGCGGGTGGAGGCGATCAGCCGTCAGGGTCATTCCTGGGATCTGCAGCTGGCTTGGGACGACCCCCGCTTGGGCCGCTACATCTGCGAGAAGGGCAGCGTGGCCGTCAATGGCATCAGCCTCACGGTGGCGTCGTGCCATCCAGACGGCGTCAGCTTCAGCTTGGCCGTGATCCCCCATACCTGGGAGCAAACGACACTGCAGGAGCTGCGCTGTGGTGATGCGGTCAATCTGGAAGCCGATTTGCTCGCTAAATACGTGGAACGTCTCCTGCCTGGGTCGGCTTCAGCTGATCTGACATCCCAGTGGATGGCCGAGAATGGTTGGAATGTCTAGCTTTTGGGGGCATCCCTCGCTCTCATGTTCAAATCATTCACGATCGCGGAGGGCATCCTGCTGATCGTTCTCGGCGTTCTGGCTTTGATCGCTCCCATCAAAGCCTCCTTCATCGTCACCGCCGTTCTGGGTGTTGTCTTCCTGGTGGGAGGCATCATCGGCTGGATTAACAACCTCAGCCGCAGCCGCGGCATGAAGGGCTGGTTGGTGTTTTGGCGTCTGGTCGTCTCCACCCTGTTCCTGGTGGCTGGCTGGACCATCCTTGATCAGTTCTCAACCGGAGCCATTGATGCGGCCGCTCAGGTGGCCACCCTCAGCCTGGCTGTGGGCATCGTCTTTTTGGTGGAAGGCATCGTCGCCATCATTGCCTCACTGGGTCACCAGGAGGTGGAAGGCTGGCGCTGGGGTTTGGCCAACGGAATCATCACCTTGATCCTTGGCTTGATCATCCTGTCGATGAAGGCCTTTGGTCTGCTCTCGGTGCTCGGGATCCTGGTGGGGATCAGCTTCATCTTCTCGGGGATTGATCTGATCGCCTTCGCCAGCAGCTTCCACGGACCTGACGACAACGATGGCCCTCAGGCATCCGCTGCCTGATCGCTCGGCTCATCCTCTAGTGCTGCGTCATCCACGACGAGATCGTCGGGGAGGCGCAGCCAAATGGTGCCGGTTTCCTCGTGCAGCTCGATTGTGCACTCTTGGCCCGGCACCAATCCCAATTTGCGGGTGTACACATTGCCCACCAAGAGGTTGCCGTTGCCGTGCACCTTGGTGCGGTATTCCGCTTGGCGGCCGCGGCTGCCGCTGCTCTCTTTGCCAGGAAACACAAAGCCTTTGGCTTCCACCAAGGCCCGCAGAAATGCTTTTTTCAGCACCCGGCCGCTGTTGCCGGTGTAGCCGCAGGCGCGGGCAATTTGATCGGGCGCGCGATCACTCAGCTCACCGGCTCGCTTCAGCAGGGCATCACCCACCAGTGGCTGCGTGCTCTCCATGATCGGCTGCGAGATCGTTTGATTCTGCCGCTTGCTGCTTAAAGCAGATAGAGCAGGCCAAACAACACCACCCAGATCACATCCACGAAGTGCCAATAGAGCTCAGCAGCCGCGAGGCCGAAGTGGTCTGAGGGGGTGAAGCGACCAGGTTCTCGGGCCTGGAACCAAACAATCAGGATCATCAGGGCCCCCAGGGTCACGTGCAGGCCGTGAAAACCAGTCAGCGCATAGAAGGTGCTGGCATAGAGGTTGTCGGTGAGGCCAAAGGGGAGCTCGAAATACTCCACCATTTGCCCGCCAAGGAAGCTCAGCCCCATCACGGCCGTCAGCAAGAGCCAGCCGCGGCAGGCGCCCATGGCACCGCGCATCAGCTCCTTGCTGGCCCGGTGAAAGGTGAAGCTGCTGGCGATCAAAATCGCCGTGTTGATCACTGGGAGAACCAGCTCGAGTTCATAGATCGCCCCTGGTGGCAGGGGGTTCACGGCGCGGTAGGTGAGATAGGCGGCAAAGAAGCCAGCGAAGGTCATGCCATCGGCCACCAAAAAGGTGGCCAGCCCAAACATGCGCAGATCGGGATGTTCGCCATGGCCATGGCCGTGGTTCTCGTTGTCGTCCTGCTGCTGCAGATCGGTGTCAATGGGGGTGGTGGTGGTCATGGCTGCTGTCTCCAGAGATCTTGGCCTCGGGCTTGGTTCACATCGATGCGCCCCTCAGTGCTGCCGTAGCCATAGGGCTCTTTCACTAGCGGTGCGGCGCCAATCCAGTTCTCCACCGGAGGAGGGGAACTGGTCAGCCACTCCGGTGTGAGGGCGCGCCAGGGGTTGGGCCCAGCGGCTGGACCCTGCAGCAGGCTCATCACCACATTGATTAGGAAGGGCAGGGTGCTAATCGCCATCAGTAGGGCGCCCACGCTGCTGATCTGATTGATCAAGGTGAATTGCGGGTCGTATTCCGCCACCCGGCGCGGCATGCCGTTGAGGCCCAGCCAGTGCTGAGGGGCAAAGCAGAGGTTGAAGCCAATGAAGGTGAGCGCCAGGTGCAGCCGCCCCAGGTCTTCATTCAGCATGCGGCCACTGAATTTGGGGAACCAGTGATAGATCGAGGCGAAGATCACGAACACCGTGCCGCCGTAGACGATGTAGTGGAAGTGGGCCACAACGAAGTAGGTGTCGTGCACATGCACGTCGAAGGGCACCTGGGCGAGGGCTACACCGGTGATGCCCCCGAAGACAAATTGCAAGATGAAGGCGCAGGAAAACAACATGGCGCTATTGAGGGCTAGTCGCCCTTGCCAGAGGGTGGCAATCCAGTTGAAGAACTTGATCCCCGTTGGAACGGCAATGAATGCCGTGGCAATGGTGAAGAACAACCGCATCCAGGGCGGGGTGCCACTGGTGAACATGTGATGGGCCCAAACCACCAGGCCCAAGATCACAATCGCCATGATCGAATACACCATGGTCACGTAGCCGAACAGCGGCTTGCGTGCGTGCACTGGCAGGATTTCGCTCACCAGTCCAAAGGCTGGCAGCACCATGATGTACACCGCAGGGTGCGAATAGAACCAAAACAGGTGTTGATAGACCACGGCATTGCCGCCGGCAGCTGGGTTGAAAAAGCCTGTGTGGGCAACGATGTCGAGGCTGAGGAGAATCAACGTTCCGGCTAACACCGGCGTGGCCAGCACCACCAAGATGCTGGTGCCGAGCATGGCCCAGCAGTACATCGGCAGCATCATCAGCTTCAAGCCCGGCTGGCGGAACTTGAGGATCGTGGCGATGAAATTGATGCCGCCAAAGATCGAACTTCCCCCCAGCAGCAGCACGCTCACAATCCAAAGGATTTGCCCCATTGCTGGGGTTGTGAGGCTTAAGGGCGGGTAGGCCGTCCAGCCCGACTGCGCGGCGCCACCAATGAAATAGCTGCTGATTAACAGCAGGCCAGAAGGCGGGATCATCCAGAAGGCCACCGCATTGAGGCGCGGGAAAGCCATGTCCCGAGCACCCACATAGAAGGGGATGAGGTAGTTGCCAAAGCCCCCATTCACCACTGGCACGATCCAGAGAAAGATCATCACCGTGCCGTGCAGGGTCAGCACCTGGTTGTAGGTGTCACGGCTAACGAAGTCGGAGATCGGTGTGGCGAGTTCGGTGCGGATGACACCAGCCAGTGCACCACCGACGAAATAGAAGAGAAATCCGCAAACGATGTACTGAAGCCCGATCACCTTGTGATCGAGGCTGAAGCTGAAGTAGCGCAGCCAGCCCGTTGGTTGCAGCCGCAACGGTTGGGGACTGGGGCTCGGGGGTGAAGCGATGGTCATGACAGGGTGGCGGGGGTGTTGGTTTCCACCCAGGTGGCGAAGCTTTCGGGCTCATCGACCACCACGTGGGAGCGCATGCCGCCGTGGTACGGACCACAGAGCTCAGCGCAAACGATGGGGTAATCGCCGATTCGGTTGGCGGTGAAGGTCAACACGGTGGGTTGGCCCGGGATGACGTCCTGCTTGATGCGGAATTCCGGCACCCAGAAGGCATGGATCACATCGTTGGCTTTCAGCCGCAGCTCCACCGCTTGGCCGGTGGGCACATGCAGCTCACCGCTGGTGATGTTCTGCTCGGGGTAGTGGAAGACAAAGGCGAACTGCAGAGCGGTGACCTCCACGGGCAACACAGCTTCGTTGCCGCTGGCTGGGGCAATGCCGCCCCAAATGCGCTCCTCATCGCCCGGTTGGCTTTGGCGCACCGAGGCCAACTCAGCGACGTGGTGATCCATGCCGTGGGCGTTGAGGTCGGTCATGCCGCCCATACGGTCGTAAATGTCGTAGCTGTAAATGCCTAAAAACAACACAACAACAGCAGGAATGGCAGTCCAAAACAACTCAAGCGAAAGATTTCCTTCCACTGGAGGACCATCTTTTTGATCACCGTCACGCCGGCGAAAGCGAATCAGGCTGTAAACAACAACCCCGGTCATGCCCACTAACAACATCGTGCCGATAGCCAACAACACCCGAAACAGTTCGTCGTAAACGGGTGCATTGGTGCTGGCACTGACGGGTAGCCAATTGACATCGTTGGCGACCCATTGCCCTAGTAGAACCAAGGCCATGCCAGCAATCAGGGTGAGGATTGCCGATGGAATGCGCATGGCGCACTCTCTTAAAAACTCATATCAACCTATGAGATAACTCTGGGGTCTCAAGAGGAACAAAACGGAAGATTTCACGAGTTGATCTTGAAAACCTGACGCGTTGAACAACAACACAAGCTCTTAATTATTCGCGGTGCTTCTTTAAAGATGTGATCGCTACGTTTCTGATATTCCTCTCACTGAGAGAATCCCCGGCATGGGCCTTGGCGTCCTGTCAATTCCGAACAGCCGTTCACCGTTCACGGCCCTGTCGCTTTGCCGGCAGTTGGTGGTGGCGCTGATCGCCTTGGTGGCGATCGGTGGTGCAACGCGGGTGATGGAGGCTGGTCTGGCTTGCCCGGATTGGCCCCTTTGCTACGGCAGCTTGTTGCCGGCCAAGCAGATGAGCCTCCAGGTGTTTCTGGAGTGGTTCCATCGCCTCGATGCCTTCTTTGTGGGCATTGGTCTGATCGTCTTGCTGGCCATGGCACTGATCGATCGCGATCAGCTGCCGCGATGGCTCCCTTGGGTGAGTGGTTTGGCGCTGCTGTTGGTGGCGCTGCAGGGAGCCCTCGGCGCCCTGACGGTGACCCAGCTGCTGCGTTTTGACATCGTCAGCGCCCATCTGGCTACTGCCCTTTTGTTAGTGGCCTTGCTCAGCGGCACTGCTCAGATGTTGCAGCCGCTTGCGGTGGCTCCTCGGCCCCCGCTGGCTCAACCGCTCTGCGCCGCCGCCGGAGTTGTGCTCTACGGCCAATGCATTGCTGGCGCCCTCATGGCCACCCAGTGGGCTTCAGGGCGTTGCCTGCGCTTGGCCGAAGGCTGCGCTTGGCTCTCGGCCCACCGCAGCTTGGCCACCCCCGCAGCGGCCTTGGCCCTGCTCAGCGTGCTGTTGGTTTTGGCCCTGCCCAGCCCGAAACCCGCCCGGCGCCTGTTGACGTTGGCCGGGGTTTTGGTGGCAGCTCAGGTGCTCTTGGGTGTTCTCACCCTGCGCCTGTCGCTGTCTGAGCCCCTGGTCACCGTTGGCCACCAATTGGTGGCGGCGTTGTTGATCGCCACCTTCTCGGCGGCTGCCGTCGCCCTACGGCCTGCTCCATCACCTGCTTTGCGTCATGGCTGAAGTGCCCATTGCTGTCCCTGTCTCGATCCGCGACGAGGTCGTTCCCAGTCGCAAGCGGGTCAAGTTGCCGCCGTGGCTGGAGATTGCCAAGCCACGCCTGATCCCGCTGCTGCTGGCCACCACCCTCGGTGGCATGGCGCTCAGTGAGAGCTGGCCCCTGCCCTTGCCGCGGCTGGCCTGCACCTTGGGCGGTGGCGCCCTCGCTGCCGCTGCCGCTGGCGTTCTCAATTGCCTCTGGGAAGAGCAGCTTGATGGCCAAATGCAGCGCACCAGTGGCCGCGCCCTGCCGTCGGGCCGGCTCAGTGGCAGCCAGGCGTTTCTGATTGCCGTCGCCTTGGCTTGCGGCGCCTCGCTGCTGCTTGTGGCCGGGGTGAACTGCCTGGCTGCTGGCCTGTCTCTGCTGGGCTTGTGCAGCTATGTGCTGCTCTACACGATCGTTCTCAAGCCTCGCACCACGCGCAACATCGTCATTGGTGGGGTGGC
Organism: Synechococcus sp. Minos11; assembly: GCF_014279855.1. Classification (NCBI taxonomy): domain Bacteria; kingdom Bacillati; phylum Cyanobacteriota; class Cyanophyceae; order Synechococcales; family Synechococcaceae; genus Synechococcus; species Synechococcus sp. Minos11. The sequence goes on from NZ_CP047953.1 coordinate 660,507, forward strand.
TGGTGCGATTCCGCCGTTGGTTGGAGCGGCAGCTGCCACCGGCCATGTGGGGCTCGGGGGCTGGTGGTTGTTTGGCCTGGTGATGCTGTGGACGCCGGCTCATTTTTGGGCTCTCGCCTTGTTGCTCACCGACGACTACCGCTCGGTTGGCATTCCGATGTTGCCCGTCGTCAAAGGCCCTGAGGTGACCGGCCGCGCCATCAACCGCTACGCCTACGCCACCGTTGCCGCCAGCCTGCTGGGGGTGCTGACCCTGCCCAGTGGCGGACTGTTCTATGGACTGATGGTGTTGCCCTTCAACGGCCGCCTGCTGCAGATGGCCCAGCGCCTGGGTGAACTGCCCGATGACAAGCAGCGGGCCAAGGGGCTGTTCCGTTGGTCGATCCTTTATCTATTTGGCATCTGCCTGTTGCTGCTGCTGGCCCGCACGACGATGGCGGCTGATTTCAGCAACCAGCTGATCAGCCTGCTCACACTGCCGCCTGCATCTGCTTTTTAAGCTGGGCAGACGTTGACAGCCGCCGTGATTCAGCTCGATCAGCTCAGCAAGCGCTATAGGGCCCTGCAGGCCCTCGATGGGGTGAGCTTGAACGTGCCTGCCGGCTGCCTCTATGGCTTGCTCGGCCCCAACGGCGCGGGCAAGACCACCTGCTTGCGGATTCTCTGCACCCTGCTGGCTCCTGATGCTGGCTCGGTGCAGATCGCTGGAATCGATGCCTTGGCCGATCCCCGCGCGGCCCGCGAGCAATTGGGTTATGTGGCCCAAGAGGTGGCGATCGACAAGATCCTCAGTGGCCGCGAGCTCTTGCAGTTGCAGGCCAGCCTCTATCACCTCGATTCCGCCACCAGTCGACGCCGCATTGCTGAGCTCACCGAGCTACTCGGCATGGGCGAGTGGCTGGATCGCCGCTGCGGCACCTATTCCGGTGGCATGCGCCGCCGTCTGGATTTAGCCAGTGGGCTGCTGCACAGCCCTGCGGTGTTGGTGCTGGATGAGCCCACGGTGGGTCTGGATATTGAGAGCCGCGCTGCGCTGTGGCAAGTGCTGCAACAACTGCGCGATGACGGCACCACGATCTTGCTCAGCAGCCACTACCTCGAAGAGGTGGATGCCTTGGCGGATCGGTTGGCGATCCTCGATGGCGGCCGTGTGATCGCCGAGGGCTCGCCCGAGTCGCTCAAGCGTGATCTCGGCGGTGACCGCGTCACCTTGCGTGTGCGGGAATTCGCCACGCCCCAAGAGGCGCAGCAGGCCCAGAGCGTTTTGCAGCAACTCGATGGCGTGCGCCAGGTGGTGATCAACCGCGCCCAGGGCCATGCCATCAATCTTGTGGTGGAGGGGGAGGGTGCCGCGCTGCTGGACCGTTTGCGCCAGCAGCTGGAGGAGGCCTCAGTGCCGGTGTTCTCGTTGGCGCAAAGTCGCCCGAGCCTTGATGATGTCTACCTTCAAGCCACCGGCCGCACCTTGATGGATGCGGAGCTGGCTTCGGTGTCGAGCCGCGACCCCAAGGCCGAGAAAAAGCAAGCCATGCGTTGAGCTGGCCCTGTCCCCCTGTTTGCTGTCATGACCGTCGCCCCAGCCGCTCAGCTCAGCCAGGAGACCCTGGCACTCACCAAGAGGCTGTTTGTCCAGCTGCAGCGCCGCCCCTCCACCTTGGTGGCGGGTGTGCTGCAGCCGTTGATTTGGTTGGTGCTCTTTGGCGCCCTGTTCGCCAATGCTCCCGATGGCTTGATTCCAGGGGGTGTGAGCTATGGCCGCTTCTTGGGGGCTGGGGTGATCGTCTTCACCGCCTTCAGTGCTGCCCTTAATGCCGGGCTGCCGGTGATGTTTGACCGCGAATTTGGCTTTCTCAATCGCCTGTTGGTGGCGCCCTTGCGCTCGCGCTACTCGATCGTGCTCGCCTCGGTGCTCTACATCACCAGCCTTTCACTGGTGCAGAGCCTGGCGATCATGGCGGCCGCCTGGGGCTTGGGCTATGGCTGGCCCGGTGGCGCTGGGTTGCTGGTGGTGTTGCTCACCTTGCTGCTGCTCGTCGCTGCGGTCACCGCCCTCAGCCTGGGTTTGGCCTTTGCCCTGCCAGGCCATATCGAGTTGATCGCTGTGATCTTTGTGGCCAACCTGCCGCTGCTGTTTGCCAGCACAGCGCTGGCGCCCATCAGCTTCATGCCGTCCTGGTTGGGCTGGCTTGCAGCCTTAAATCCCCTTACCTTCGCGATTGAACCGATACGCGCGGCGTATTTGGGGCAATTCAGCCTCAATGCGGTGGTGCTGGAGGCTCCCTACGGCTCCCTTACGGCAGCCCAGTGTCTCTCGGCTCTGCTGATCCTGTCGGCGGCTTTGTTCGTGTCCATCCGGCCTTTGTTGGACCGGAAGCTGAGCTGATCTTGTGCCTGCTGTCTTTGTTTCGCCCCGCCTCCGTGAGCGTCAACTCCGGGAAGCTCTGCAAGAAGCCCTCCAACAGCAGGACGCTCAAGCGCTGCGCCAGCTAAGCGATCGCCTGGTCCATCGCCATGGCCCCGTTCAACTGCAGCGTTGGATGCAAGCCCTCGCCAGCGAGCAGGAGCAACTGTTCTGGCGCCAGGCCTTGGCCCAGCCATCCAAGCCGGTGCCGCAGCCCAGCATTGCGCTGGAAGAGCCCCCTGTGGTTGAGGAGCTGCCTGCTGTTGAGGAGCACCCCATCGCTGAAGAAAGTGCTCCGCCAGTTGAAGAGCCGCTGGAACAGCCTCCAGTGCCGGCTCCGGCGCCGATCAAAACGGCATTGCAGGGATGGTTGCCCCAGTGGGATGGCCCCCAAATCGACCGGCTCGCCTCGTGAACCAAGGCGCTGCGCTGGCCCTGCCCAAGGGCCTGATCGTGTCGGTGCAGGCCCCGGCAGGATCGCCGATGCGGGATCCCGATGTGATTGCCGCCATGGCGGAAGCCAGCCTGCGCAATGGCGCGGTGGGGGTTCGCCTCGAAAGCCCAGAGCACATCGGTGCAGTGCGCCAGCGCTGCCCCAAGGCCCTGATCATTGGCCTGTGGAAGCGCACATTTCCGGGTAGTTCCGTCTACATCACCCCGGGTTGGCAGGAGGTCTCTGCGGTCTGGTCGGCCGGGGCCGATGTGGTGGCGATCGATGCCACCGAGCGGCCGCGCCCCGACGGTGAGCCTTTGGCCTCACTGGTGGAGCGCGCCCAGCGTGAACTGGGGGCGCCCTTGATGGCTGATGTCGACAGCCTCGCCAATGGCCTTGAGGCGGCTCGTTTGGGGTGCCAATGGGTGGGCACCACCTTGTTCGGCTACACCGAGGCCACCGCTGCGGCTCAGCCACCTGCCTGGGATCTTTTGGGCCCCTTACGCCAACAACTCCCTGCCGGTGTTGGCTTGATCTGCGAAGGCGGCATTGCTTCAGCTGAAGCGGCGGCACAAGCGCTACGTTTGGGCGCTGATGCTGTGGTGGTAGGAACCGCGATCACCGGTGTTGACCTGCAGGTGCAGCGCTACAGCCGCGAACTCCAAAAACCAGTCACCAACTAAAAAAAGGGGCGGTTAAGGTTTCCTTCCGTATTCACCTGCTCGCTGGGGTTGGGTGCTTTGGGGGTCCTGATGGCGTACGCGCTTCTTCCGGTGTTGTTGGCCAGCTTGGCCGGGTTACCAATGTCCGGCCTTGATATGGGCAAGCTGCAGCAGCTGAATCAAGAACTGGGGCGCTTGTGCAGCAGCACTCCACCCCAGGAGGCACAGCGCGTTTGTCAAATCCATGCCCGCCTTGTGAATGGCGCTTAAGCAGGCCTGCAGAGGACTGTTCGAGTCCTTAGGGTTAAGGAGATCCCGGCCCTTTCGATGACCTTCCTGCTACTAGCAGCTCTGGGGGTATTGATGGCCCTGATCTATCTGCCGCTGCGCATCTACCTGACCTTGACGGCCCGAGGCCGCCGGTTGAGGTTGCTGCAACGCATTCGTTTGCTGCGCCAGCAGCTCGGTGAAGAGCTCACCAGCCGCTCGCAGGTCTCTAGTTAGGCCATCACCATCCCACCGTCCACCTGCAGCACCTGGCCGGTGATGTAGGCCGCGGCTGGATCAGCAGCCAAAAAGCGCACGGCACCCGCCACCTCATCGACTTCGCCGTAGCGGCCCAGGGGAATGGCATTGAGTAGGGCTTCAGCGGCCAGGTCCTTGGTCATGTCGGTGGCAATGAAACCAGGGGCTACAGCATTGACGGTGATGCCACGGCTGGCCAGTTCCCGCGCGGTGCTTTTGGTGAAGCCGATCACTCCGGCCTTAGCGGCGGCGTAGTTGGCCTGGCCGGCGTTGCCCATCAGCCCCACCACTGAGGTGATGTTGATGATTCGCCCCTGCTTTTGCTTGAGCATCGTGCGGGTCACCGCCCGGGTGCAGAGGAACACACCCGAGAGATTGAGATCCAAGACCGCCTGCCAGTCCGGGGTTTTCATCCGCATCAGCAGACCATCGCGGGTGATTCCGGCGTTGTTGATCAGCACATCGATACGGCCGCTTTTTTCTAAAACGGCTGCCATCAGCTGCTCCACCTGGTCTTCTTGGCTGACATCAGCCTTGAGGGCGTAAGCGCTGCCGCCAGCGGCGGTGATCGCGCTCACCACCTGCTCGGCAGCGTCGGCAGAGCTGGCGTAGTTCACCACCACTTCAGCGCCGGCTTCAGCCAGTTGCAGGGCGATGGCACGGCCGATGCCGCGGCTAGCGCCCGTTACCAGGGCGATTTGGCCGGCCAGGGGTGCCGATGAACTCATGGGCTGCGCACGATTGAGGGGGATCGTACGGGTGCGCTCAGGCTTTGAGCACGCTGGCGTCTTCCAGGGCTTCTCCCAACAGCCGCTCCATCGCTTGCAGTTGGCTTGGGCTGCCCATCACGATCAGCCTCTGACCGGCCTGCAGCTGGGTGGAACCGTTGGGGTTGGCGATCAAGCCGCTGCGGCTTTGAATCGCCAAAACCAGGGCGCCGTCGGTGCGGCGTCCCAAATCCAGTTCCGTCAGGCTGCGTCCATCGATGGCGGCGCAACGGGCGGCATCACTGCGCAGTTGAAACTCTTCCACCTCGCAGTTGGAGCCAGCGAGAAGGTCGAGGAAATTGATCGCCAAGGGGCGCAGGGCAATGGCGGCCATCTGCCGGCCACCACTGATGTAGGGCGAAACCACCGCATCAGCTCCAGCCAAGCGCAGCTTTCGCTCAGCTTCTTTGCTGTCGGCCCTGGCGATGAGGCGGCATCCACTGGAGAGTCCGCGGGCGCTGAGCACCACATAGAGGTTGGCGGCGTTGTTGGGCAGTGCAGCCACCAGGGCCCTGCAGTCGAACACGCCGGCCTCTTGGAGCGTTTCATCCAAGGTGGCGTCGCCTTCGAGCACTTCCAGTTGGCGCTCGCGCGCGGCGCGTGCATCTTCTGGAGAGTTTTCAATGACCAGCAGACGCACGCCTTCGGCGATCAGCTGGTCAGCGATCTCCCTACCGATGCGGCCATAGCCGCAGAGGATCACGTGCTGGCGCATTCGTTGGATCTCGCGCAACTGTCGCTGACGCCGCCGCAGTTGAAAGTAGCCCGTTTCCTGCAGGCTCAGCATCCACTGCAGGGTTTGCTGCACCACCACCAGACCACCCACCAAGATGGCGGCGGTGACCCAACGGCCCGCGTCGGTGTTGGGCACCTGATCGCCGTAACCCACGGTGGTGAGGGTCACGAGCACCCCCCAAAAGCAGTCGCCCCAGTCCCAGTTTTCTGTCCAGCGGTAGCCAATCGCCCCAGCGGTGAACACGCTGAGGAGCGGGAACAGGGGCGTTGAGGTAAGGGGGCGCAGCCGTTTTCGCCAGCGCCGGATTCGGCGGCGCACTAGGCGATCCCCAAGGCCTTCAGCACGCTGTCTAAGGGCAGCTCAGCCAGGGCTTGGCCGGCTGCCAATTGCTGCAGCTCCACCACCGAAACACCGCAGCATTTGGCAAGGCCGCTGGCGACGGCTGAACTGCTCACCACTCCATCAGCACTGGCCAACTGAGCGGTTTGTTGCACGATGCTGCCGCTTTGCAGCCTCTGGCAGCGGCCGCCTGAGATGCGGCTGCACACCGCCTCCTCCAGGGCCTTCCAGTGCTCGTCGGCCCAGTCCTGGGCCATTGGGCTGGGGGCCAGCAACAGCAGGGGTCCTTCGCCAGCTGGTTGCTTCGAGCGGGCCTGCTCCAGGGCTTTCTGCGGCAGGCTGATGCAGACCTGGTCTGGATCGTTTTGCAGGCCCAGGGGCGTGAGGAATGCGCTGGCTGGGGCATCAGCGGCGACCGTGGCTGTGCAGGAGAAGCCGCCGCGGGCCACACGCACCGGGATGTGGCTGAGGCTCAGCATCAGATCCAGGTTCGAGCCGCTGGCGAAGTTCAGGCAGGCCTGGAAATCCGGTTCGCGCACGCAGCCCAGCAGGTTGGCCCAATCGGCCAGGGTGACACCTTCAAATTCAAACGGCAGCTGCTTTTCCACCACCGGCAGCAATTTCCATAACGGCGCTGCAGCAAGGGGACACGCCACCTGGATCGAGGCATTGAGATCGCGCCCAATCGCCGCTGCCAAGGGAAGCCGCTCGAGCTGCGCCTCCAGATCACCTGGGCTCAGGAACAGCACGCGCATCCGTCAGCCAACCAGCGGAAGTGGTCGAATTGTATGGATCTGAACCGCGGACGCTTGCATCTGTTGATTGTTGCCGCCGGCAGTGGCCGGCGCATGGGGGCTGAGGGCAACAAGTTGTTGCTGCCACTGCAGGGCAGGCCGCTGTTGGCCTGGACCTTGGAATCTGCCTTGGCCAGTGACGCCATTGCCTGGCTGGGGGTGGTGGGCCAAGCCTGCGACCGTCAAGCGATTGAGGCGCTGCTGCAGTCGTTGCAGCCCCGCCAGCCCTGGTGCTGGATTCAAGGGGGAGCGACGCGCCAGCAATCGGTGGCTTGCGGATTGGCGGCCCTTCCCGCTGAAGCCGAGCACGTCTTGATCCATGACGGGGCCCGTTGCCTGGCGGAACCTGCCCTGTTTGATCGCTGCGCCGAGGCCCTGCAGCGCAGCGGTGAAGCGCTGATTGCAGCCACCCCTGTGGTCGACACGATCAAACAGGTGGATGGGCAGGGCCGCATCGTGGCGACCCCGCCCCGCTGTGAGCTTTGGGCGGCGCAAACGCCGCAAGGTTTCCCGGTGGCCCAGCTGCGCCAAGCCCATCAACAGGCTGAGCAGGCCGGCTGGGAGGTCACCGATGACGCGGCCCTATTTGAGCGTCTTGGCTGGCCGGTTCAGGTGCTTGAGGCCAGCAGCGCCAACCTCAAGATCACCACGCCATTGGATCTGGAACTAGCAGCGGCCCTGCTCAGAGCACGCTGAGGCTGCCGCTGCGGCCATCGAGCTGCACGGTTCGGCCCAAAGGAAGCGCCGCATTGGGCTGACCATGGCCGAAGGGCAGTCCCCCCACCACGGGAATGCCCAGATCAATGCTGCGTTCGCGCAACACCTGCTCGAGGCTGAAGCCAGGGCGGATCTCATCGTCTGCGGCTTCACAGCCCTCAAACCGGCCAAAGCCAAGGCCCGCCAGCTGCTGTAAGGCGCCACTGAGGCGCCAGTGGGTCAGCAGGCGATCAATGCGATAGGGGGCTTCGCCAATGTCTTCCAGCAGCAGCACGCGGCCGGCCAAGTCGGGGCAGTGCCTGGTGCCCAATAGGTGCGTCGCCACGGTGAGGTTGCCCACCAGCAAAGGGCCTTCGGCGACCCCCCCCTGCCATCCGTCACCCTGCAATGGCAGCAGCGCTTTGCCGGCCAGCAGATCCCGCAGCCGGCTTTGGCTCCAAGGCGGTTCGCCGGCCAAGGTGGTGACCAGCGGGCCATGGATGGCTCCGCTGAGCCCGGCAGCCTGTTGCGCCCACAGCAGGCTGGTGACATCAGAGAACCCCAGCAGCCATCCCTCTGGTGGTTGCCAGCCCTGCTCCAGTAGCCGTGCTGCACCCCAGCCGCCACGGGCGCAGGCCCAAAGCTCTGCTTTTCCATCGAAATCAGCCAAGCGCTCGGCATCTCGGCCGGCGTAATAGCCCCAGTGCCGTTCAGGATCGGGAGCCGAGCGGATCGTGTGTCCCCAGCTACGCAGGAGTGCGATGCCCTGCTGCAGCCGTTCGGACTCCCCCAGGGCTGAACTGGGGGCCACGATTCTGGTGTTGAGGCCTGTCATCCCATCCCGCGGCCCACCACCAAGCCGGCCCACAGCAACGTGGCCAGCCACACCTGCCGCTGGAAATGCTGGCCAATCTTCGGTTGGCCTTCCCGTTCCTGGTGGCGCAGCTCACGTAGATCTCTCCAGCCCGCCCAGAGCGCGCCCAAGGCGGCCAGCCAATAGACGACCCCCACGCCGGCTACTGCTGCAGCGCTAGTGAGCAGCAGCCAGGCCAGCAGGTAACACCAGCCCACCACCTGTAAAGCGTGATTGCCCAGGCTCAAGGCGCTGCTGCGCACGCCGATGCGTGCGTCGTCGCGGCGATCGGCCATGGCGTAAACGGTGTCAAAGCCAAAGGTCCACAGCAGCGTGGCCAGCCAACAGCCCCAGAGCGGCCAGCCCCCCTCCAGTGATCCGGCCGCGGCGGCCCAGGTAATCAGCACCGCAAAACCCCAACACAGGGCCAGCACCGCTTGGGGGAAGGGGAACCAGCGTTTGGCTGATGGGTAGAGAAGGATCGGCGGCAGCGCCAACACAGCCAGCTTGAGGCTCAGTTCGCGCCCCGCTGCGGGTAACTCCATCACCACCAGCAGGGCCGTGAGTAGGCACAGCACCAGCAGGGTCCAGGCGAAGGTGAAGGTCAGAGCTCCGCGGGCCAGAGGGCGATCGCTGGTGCGGGCCACACTGGCATCGATGCGGTGGTCCCAGAGATCGTTGGCAATGCAGCCAGCGCCACTGACGGCCAGCCCGCCGATGATGATCAACATCACCAGATTCCCATCGGGCCGTGGGCTTTGCAGCCACAGGCTCCAGGCCGCTGGCAGCAGCAAAATCAAGCGGCCAGTGGGTTTGTGCCAACGCAGCAGCTCCAGCCAGGCCGGCCAGCGATAGGAAAGGCTGGGAGATCGGGCCACCAAGGAGCCGGAATTCGATGCGAGAGTGTGCCACGGCCATCTTGACCCCCTGGTGAGCGCAGCGCGTCGACCCACAGCAGAGGCTGAGCTGGAGAAGCTGGCGTCGGTGATGCCGGTGGGAGAGGGGTTGCGCCGTGTCGCAGCGATTGATCTCGGCACCAACTCCACCCACCTGTTGATTGCATCGGTGGACCCGCAATTGCGCACTTTTCAGGTGTTGCTGGCGGAAAAATCCACCACCCGCTTGGGGGAACGTGATCCCGATACCGGTGATCTGTCGCCAGAAGCGATGGAGCGGGCACGCTTGGCCCTGCGCCATTGCCGTGAGCTGGCAAGCAGCCACGACGTTGAGGAGATTGTTTGCGTGGCCACCAGCGCCATGCGGGAAGCCCCCAATGGGGTGGCGTTTTTGGAGGAGGTTGAGCGGGACTTTGGCCTGAAAACCGAGGTCATCAGTGGGCCCGAAGAGGCGCGCTTGATCTACCTCGGTGTGCTCTCAGGCATGGATTTTGCCGAGCAGCCCCACTACATCCTCGATATCGGCGGCGGCTCCACCGAGCTGATCTTGGCTGATGCAGGTGATGCCCGTGCCCTCACCAGTTCCCGGGTCGGGGCCGTGCGGTTGCAACGCGATTTCATTCGTCAAGAGCCGCTTGATCGCAAGCGGGTGCAGTTCTTAAGGGCTTTCATCCAGGGCTCCATGGAGCCGGCTGTGGAGAAGGTGCGCCGCCGGCTTGAGCCCGATGAAACGCCGGTGTTGGTGGCCACCAGTGGCACGGCCATGGCGGCTGCGGCGCTGTTGGCGGTGGATCGCCCTGAACTCAATGGGCGTCTGCATGGTGCTGAGTTCAGCCGCGCTGAGTTGGACGCGTTGGTGCAACGGGTGCTTTCGCTCACCCCGGAGGAGCGCCGCGCCTTGCCGGGCATCAATGCGCGCCGGGCCGAAATCATCGTTCCAGGCCTGCTGGTGCTGCAGCAGGCCATGGAGATGCTTGGGGCTAGCCACTTTGTTATCAGTGATCGCGCCCTGCGGGAGGGCTTGATCATTGATTGGATGCTGCGGCACGACTTGATCGTTGATCGCTTTGTCTACCAAGGCGAGATCAGGCGCCGCACCGTGATGCATCACGCCAGCAAATACGGGGTATCGATTACCCGTGCGGAGCGGATTGCTGCCTTTGCCCTGGACCTGTGGGATCAGACCCGCGGCTCGTTGCACCAAGCCCCTGAATCCTCGCGCCAACTGCTGTGGGCTGCTGCAATGGTGCACCGCTGCGGGCTACGCATTAACACCAGTGCTTATCACAAGCATTCCTGGTATCTGGTTCAGAACGGAGAGCTGCTGGGATACAGCCATAGCGAGCAGCGGGTGATCGCCTCATTGGCGCGGTATCACCGCAAAAGCTTGCCCAAAAAGAGGCATGAGAGCTGGAATCTGCTCTCTCAAGAGGAGAAGACCCTGGTAGAGCGCCTCTCGTTGTTGCTGCGTTTGGCCGTTGCCATGGATCGGCGACCGGGTGGAGCCGTCAAGACAGTGGTGGCGAGTTGCACTAGCAAACAACTCAAGCTTCAGCTTGAACCCATCGACGTTGGCGATGACTTGTCTCTGGAGCTATGGAGTTTGCAAACCTGTTCGCCCATGATTCAGAGCGCTGCTGGTCTCAGCCTGCGTTCGGAGCTGTTGCGCTCGCGGCAGCCACTGGCGGTTTAAAGGTCACCCACTGGATCGTTTCAATCGAGCCCAGGGCTTTGGCTGGCTGATCGCCGATGTGGGCCATCACCAGATCAGGGCGTCCCGCTAAGACCTGCACGCCAGTGCCGAGCGGGAAGCTGTGGGGGCCAGGCTGCATAAGGCCTTCAAACAACTGCTTTTGGCCCGCCAGCTGACGCACCGACATCCAGACCGGCTCACTGAGTGAGAGCTCCAACGTTTTGGGCTGCGGTTTCGGGGTGGCAGCAACAGCAGCATCAGCACTGGGTTTGGCTGGTGTTTTCGGCCACAGCTTGGGGATGGCAGCCAATTGGCCTTGCAGAGCCGGCAGATTGCGGCTGATGGCGACGCCGCCGATGGCCAACAGGGCGACAACTCCAATGGAGGGCACAAGCCAGCTGGGCCTCTGGAAACGAACCGGGCTGGCTTTGGCTTTGGTTTTGTTGTCTTTCTTGCTCTCATGCAGCCAATCCCGTTGACCCTCTTCCCGTTTGGCTTGGGCTGTGGGTTCCGAGCGGCCCAGCTGAAACACCGCTTTGGCGGCGGGGCTGGCCTCGTTGGATTGTTGGCTCAAGTCGGCCCGGAAGGCTTCGACCACCGGTTCGGCATCAAGGCCGAGGGCCGCGGCCAAGCGTCTGACTTGGGCAATGGTGAACACCGCCTCTGGCCAGCGTTCCTGTTGATGGCATTCGAGCGCTTCGATCTGATGCGGCCGCATGTGCAGCCGCTCGGCCAGTTGCTCGCGGCTCAGACCTAAGGCGGTACGCGCTTGGAGCAAAACTGCTCCTGGATTGGAGGGGGCAGCAGCGTTCAGCGGTTGGTTCTGATCGCCCATTCCAAAGCAACGCAGCAGTGGGCGAATTGTGGCCCAGGTTCAGCAACTTTGCTTGAAGCGTTAAGCACAACAACCACCAATTCTTGGCTTGGAATGTTGCTTTAAATGGCTTTTTTGATGGGCGATACTGGATTCGAACCAGTGACCCCTTCCGTGTGAAGGAAGTGCGCTACCGCTGTGCTAATCGCCCGCGCCAGCCACTGTACAAGTTGAGGTTCCAGCTCGATTACGAGCTCCGTTTGGGTCTGAACAGGTGATCGTGATCCGGGCTGTAGAGGCGTGAACGGGCTTGCCCTGAAGCGGCCAGCGCCGTGCTGACGACATAGAGCGTTGTGCGCTCCAATCCTTTGGCTTGGCTGTAGGCGGCGAGCTCACTGAGGGGCACCAGCTCCAACTGTTGATCGGGCCAGCTGACGCGATAGCCAACGGCGACCAAGGTGTCGGCCGGGTAGTGCTTCAGCAGCACCTGCTGCACCTCCTCAACGTGGCGCGCACTCAAATAAAGACAGAGGCTGGCCTGCAGTGCCGCTAAGCGCTCCAACGACTCCCGCTCGGGAGTTCCGGTGCGGCCGCTGGCGCGGCTGAGCACGATGGTTTGCACCAGCCCAGGGATGGTCAGCTCAGCATTGAGAGCAGCGGCTGTGGCTTGGTAGGCGCTGATGCCAGGGATCACCTCAACCGCAACATCAGCATCAGCCAAGCGAGCGATTTGCTCTTGCAAAGCGCCGTAGAGGCAGGGGTCGCCGTCATGGAGGCGAACCACCCGTTTGCCGCAGCGAATGCCATCGAGCATGGCTTCCATCACGGATTCCAACGTGAGGTTGCCGCTGCGCAGGCGTTCGCAACTCTCGGGCGCCAGCGCTGCGATCTCAGGTGCCACCAACGAGTCAGCCCAAATCAGCAGTTCGGCCTGTTCAACGGCCCGCTGGGCGCGAACCGTCATTAGATCCGGGGCGCCGGGTCCAGCGCCAACGATTTGAACGGTGCCTTTGCTCACTGGGGCCTGCCTGGATCAGGAAGCTCACGGCCGACGGCGTAGAGCCAGGCCAGGCCTGCTACCCCAGCTGCTGCCAGCAGGATGCTCACCACCTGGGCGATGCGGATGCAGTTGCCGTCGGCCAGGGTGCCGAACAGGCAAAGGGGGTCGAGCCTGAGGCCTTCAATCCAAAACCGCCCCAGGCTGTAGATCAGCGCATAGAGGCAGGTGATGGCACCGTTGGCCAGCAGGGGTTCTCCCTGGCTGTTGCGGCGGGTGAACAGCACCACCAGGAGCACAAACAACGCCAAATCCCAGATGGATTCGTAGAGGAACGTGGGATGGAAATACTGCTCGCTGAGGTATTGCTCCGGCCGGCTCATCGCGGGGATGAACAGCTTCCAGGGCAGATCAGTGGGCAAACCAAACGCTTCGGAGTTGAAGAAATTGCCCCAGCGGCCGATGGCTTGGCCCAATGCCACCGAGGGCACCAAAACATCCATGAGCTGCCAAAACGACAACCGCTTCCAGCGAGTGAATCCGATCACCGCTAACAATCCGCCCAATAGGGCGCCATGAATGGCGATGCCTCCGCGCCAAATCTGAACGGCTTCAAGCCAATTGATTTGGTACTGGCGCCACTCGAACAGCACGTAGTAGATGCGCGCACCGAGCACGGCGCACAACACCAAGATCGGCAACAGGTCAGCGATCAGGCCGCCATCAAGTCCCCGTGATTTCGCCAGTTGGGTGGAGATCCACAGACCCAACAGCACAGCCAGGGCGATCAGCAAGCCGTACCAGCGCACGGCCAGCGGGCCAAATTCAAAAACCATGGGCCCCGGCGATTGGAACACCGCCGGGGTGAGCAGCACTGCGTTGAGCATCGGCTCAGACGCCTTCGGCGGCCTGAACCTTCTCGATCTGCTTCTTCTTCAGCACCAGCATGATCTGGGCGATGGCCACAGCAGCCAGGAAGCCAAGCAGGCCGTAGAGGCGCACGGGGTTCTGAAGCACAACTTCAGCATCCATTTGGCCGAAACCACCCACGTTGGGGTCATCGGTCAGAGCTTCACCAGCATCAACGCTGTCGCCAACAGCCACCACCAAGGCCGGACCGGCGGGGATGGTTTCTTCGACGTTGCCATCAGCACCGGCGATGGTCACAACAGAGGCACCCGCATCGCCGCCTGTAATGGCGGTGATGTCGCCAGCAACGCTGGCGGTGTAGACGGTGTTGTTGCTCTTCTCACCGGTGGGATACACCTGACCGCGGCCGCGGTTGCCACCCACGTGGATCTGGGTCTTGCCGTAGCTGATGGAGGAATCCGTCTTCGGGTCAGGGGCCAAGATTGGGAAGACGAGTTCCTGATGCTCATCACCCGGCAGCGGTCCCACCAACAGGATGTTGGGCTGATCGTCGCTGTACTGGGTGTAGTAGATGCCCTCGGTCTCTTCTTTGAGTTCGTCGCTGAGACGATCCTGCGGAGCCAGGGTGTAGCCGTCAGGAAGCATCACCACAGCGCCCACGTTGAGGGCGGTGAGATTGCCATCGGCACCCACCTGCTGAACATCGGTGTCGTAAGGCACCTTCACCACGGCCTTGAACACCGTGTCAGGCATCACCGACTGGGGCACTTCAACCTGGGTGAGCTTTTTGGCGAGGTGGCAGTTGGCGCAAACGATTTTTCCGGTGGCTTCCCGGGGGCTGTCGTAGTTCTGCTGTGCCCAGAAGGGGTAGGCCCAGCTGGGTTGGGCGCCAACCAGCAAACCAACGGTGAGGAGCAGGGAGCCGAGCAGCAGTGAGAGGGAGCGGCGCATCGGTAACAGGTGGGAGAGGTTCAGGAGCGGGCGATGGAGTGGGGGCTCAAGCCCACCAGGGCTTCTCGTCGGTGCGGAAGTCGGTTTCAGACCACTGGCTGACGAAGACGTTGTCGTTCTCCACGTTCACGTGGGCTAAGGCCAGCGAGAGGGGAGCGGGGCCGCGCACCACCTTGCCGGTGGCGTCGTACTGGGAGCCGTGGCAGGGGCACATGAATTTGTTGGCGCCGGCATTCCAGGGCACCACGCAACCCAGGTGGGTACAGATGGCATTGATGCCGTAGTCGCCGATGGAATCGGGGCCATCAACGATCAGGTAGGTGGGGTCACCTTTGAGGCCTTGCACCAAGCTGCGATCACCTTCCTTGTGATCGGCGAGCCAGCCGCTGGCGGTGACGTCATTGCCCAGTTCGTCCTTGGCGGTGGTGCCGCCACCGGCGCCAGAAGCCTTGGGAGGAATGAAGTAGTTCACCACCGGGTAGAGGGCGCCCAGAGCCACCCCGGTGACCGATCCAAAGGTCAGCAGATTCATGAACTGCCGACGGCCCATCCCGGGAACGTCCTTCGCCGAAATCTGGGTCATAGGGAGGCGCCACGCCACAAGTGCCGCCCATTATGAACCTTTCTCTGCCCGTAACGCTTTGCGACGACTGGCCTCTGCAGAGCCTCCGTCATGCTGTGGGCCCCTCTGCAGCCTCTGGCCATGCCGCTGACCGCCGCCGAGTTGCTGTCGATTTTGCGTGAACGCTGGGGTGCCAGCTACGACCTACAGCTGCATCGGCGCGCCGGACGCCTGTATTTGCAGGTGATGTGGGCTTACCTCGAACAGCAATCGTTCCCCCTTAGTGAGGAGGACTATCTGCTGCGCCTCGAGCAGTTGGTGGAGCAGCTCAATGGCATTGGCCAAGCGGAGGCTGTTCGCAATTGGTTGCAAACCACACGCGATAAACCGCGTTTGGGCAAAGCGCTCAGCTTTCCGTTGCCGGACCAGGGGCGTTTGAGCGAATTCCTTCTGTAAAGGCCACCAAGCCCACGCCCACCAAATAGAGCCCGGTGATGGCCCCGCTGAGCAGCAGCATCGTCACCGGATCGGTGGAGGGGGTCAGCACGGCACCAGCCAAGGCCGAGAGCAGCACCACTAGCCGCCAGCCGGAGAGCATTGCTTTGCTGTTGAGGATTCCCAGTGAGCCCAACACGAGTTGCAGAACGGGCAGCTGAAAGGAGAGGCCCGTGGCCAACATCAGCAGCAGCACGAAATCGAGGTAGCGCTCGATCGACCAGATCGGCTCCACCACATCGGCTCCGTAGCCCATCAAAAAGCGCAAAGCCGCTGGCACCAGGGCCCACCAGGCAAAGGCCAAGCCCAGCAAAAACAGCACGGCTGAACCGGCCACTGCTGGGGCAATCAAGCGGCGTTCGCGGCGGCTGAGGCCAGGCAGCACAAATCCCAGGCCTTCGAACAGCACGTAGGGCAAGGCCAAGGTCAGACCGGCGTAACCAGCCACCTTGATCGATACAAACAGAAATTCGCCCGGGGCCAGCTGCATGAAGCGCATGCCTTCGGCGGGTTGCTCCAGCAGGCGCACCAGGGGGCGAACCAAAACCAAGCAGCCAGCCGCTGCAATCACCACTGAGGCCAACGAGCGCAGCAACCGCCAGCGCAGCTCTTCGAGGTGATCGGCAAAGCTCATCTCCACCTCGCCGGGGAAATCCGGATCCCGCTCAGGTGTGGGTTCGATGGCGCTCATGGCTGCAGGGTAGGCAGCAAGCCCAAAGCGCGATCGGGCTCTCCCCACAGAACACGCCCGTTGCCGTGGCGCACCAGGCCGGGGCCCATTCCCGGAATGCGTTGCAGTTGTTCGGTGGGCACCATCACCACAGGCACTTTTTTGTTGCCCCGGCTGCGGCTGAAGTGGGCCGCAAGATCTGCGGCGGTTTGCAGGTCGGCATCGCTGATCTCCCCCTCTGAGCCCTTCAACACCACATGGCTGCCGGGCTGTTCTTGGGCGTGAAACCACAGGTCGCCGCGCCGCGCTTGGCGAAAACTGATCCAGTCGTTTTGGCGGTGGTTGCGGCCCACCAACAAGGGCAGTCCGCTGGGGCTTTGCAGCATCAAGGGCGATGGGGTGCCCTGTTGGCGCCGGCTGCTTTTGCTCTGGCTGGCTTTGGTTTTCAAAAATGGCTCCAGATCGTCTGCCAGGGCTTCGAGCACATCGGCATCGTCTGGATCGGCGAGCTGCAGCTGCACTTGGCTGGCTTCCAGCAGCTCAAGCCGCTGTTGATGGCGGCGTAGCCGCGGTTCGATGGCGGCTACCGAGCGCCGCAATTTGCGCGCCCGTTGGTAGAGCTTTTGGGCTTGGCTCACCAGGGTCTGCTGGGGATCGAGCCTCACCACCAGGGTTTGGTTGCTCTCCGGGTCCTGGAGCTCCAATTGGTGATGGCCGCTGCTGCTCACATCACTGCGGCAGAGCAGTAGATCAGCCTGCCGCTGCAGCAGGTGCTCATCGCCGCTGCGGGCCAGCAGCAGCTCTTGCCGCTGCAGCTCCCGTTGCTCCCGTTGCACCAGCTGCTGCAAGTGCTGCTCCAGCCGTTGGCGTTGCTGCTGGCACTGGGCTTGCCTTAAGCCTTGGCCGTAGTAATGCGCCAAGGACAGGTTGAGAGCCAAAGGCGTGTTGGATTGACAGGGGCTTGGTTCTCCCCAGCAGCGATAGCCGCTGCCACTGCTGGCGAATTGCAGTGCCTGGCTATCCAGCTGGCTGAGCCATTGCTGCCAGCTGTCAAACAGCTGCTGCCATTGCGCAGCGCTGAGATCGGCAGCCGGGGTGTGGCGATCGAGCCCAGCTGTTTGCAGCAATTGATCGCGCAGCGCTGGACTGATGCCGCGGTAGCTGCCCATCAGCGCCCGCCCGATCGATTCGGGCAACAGCAACAGCCGCTGGCGCCAACGCTCCAAGCTTTCTTGCACTTGGGGTTCAGCTCCTTGCAGCGGTGGCGGTGCGGAATAGCTGTCGCCTGTGCTGATGGGCCGCAGCCTCGATTGGTGCTCACGCACTTGGCGCCCTGAACTGATCACCTGCTGGCGTTCATCGAGCAAAAACAGATTGCTGTGGCGCCCCATCAACTCCAAGACCAGTTGCCGCTGTTCTGGGGCATCGGGCCGTGGGGCAAAACCCAAGTGCACCACCCGCTCCCAGGGCAGCTGTTCAAGCCTGACCAGGGCCAGGCCTTTGAGGCCGTGTTGGAGCTGCTGGGCCAAGGTGCTGCCCTCGCCCAGCCGCGGCGGTGGTTCGATGGCATGAAACCGAGGGCAATCGGCCTGCCAGTTGAGGGTGAGCCACAGGCGTTGCTTCAGGGTGCGAAAGGCCAGTTGAACGCCGCCGCTTTCAGCCTGTTGGGCTTTCTCAAACCGTGACGGCACCAGCTCGGCGTTGAGTTCGTGGACCACGCCCCGCAGTGTTGTGGTGTCCTGCGGTTGCATGGCGCCTCCCTTCACGCCCTAGTTTCCACTCAGGCCCCATCTCTGCCCCTTCGTGAGCCCAGCCCCGCATCAACCTCGCCTCACCGTTTTGAGTGGTCCCAGTGGCGTGGGCAAAGGCACCTTGGTGGGCCTGTTGCGTCAACGCCACCCGGAGCTGTGGGTATCGGTCTCCGCCACCACCCGTGCGCCGCGCCCTGGTGAGGAGAACGGCATTCACTACTTCTTCCACAGCCAAGACAGCTTTCAGCAGCTCGTGGATCAAAGCGGGCTGCTGGAGTGGGCGAGCTTTGCTGGCAATTGCTACGGAACCCCCCGTCGGCCTGTGGAGGAGCGCTTGGCTGCTGGCGTGCCCGTGCTGCTTGAGATTGAGCTGGAGGGGGCCCGTCAGGTGCGCCAGAGCAGCCCTGATGCGTTTCAAATATTTCTGCGCCCCCCATCGTTTGAGGAGTTGGAGCGCCGCATCCGTGGCCGTGGCACCGACAGTGACGACGCCATCCAACGCCGCCTCGAGCGGGCGCGCCTTGAACTGCAAGCCGAATCAGAATTTGATGCTGTGGTGGAAAACGGTGAGCTCGAAGTGGCCCTGCAGGAGCTGGAGCGCTTGATGGGCCTGGCCTAGCTCGCTGGGTTCAAGCCAATCAAGGAAGGCCCCTCAAAGGGACCTTCCTTTAGTGGCTTGAAATCCTCGCTTCACAAGGGGTGGAAGAGGAGATCAGGGAAGAAGCGGTTGAATTCGATCATGATTCCGGCGGTCACCGTGAACCAGATGGCCGCAAAGACCGGAGCGGTGGTGAGGAACTTTTTCATGGTGCGGTCCTGATCAGCGAGGTGAAACGGTGACGTTGCTGTCGATTTCAGTCAGCTTCTTGCTGCCGAGTTCAGCAAAGGCGGCCAGGGGCCAGGTTGCAGAAGCCAAGGTGGCTTTGAAGGCAACCGAGAGATCGATCTGGATCTCTTTCATGTTGGCGCCCTTGCCACGGGTGGCCTTGAGGTATTCACGACCAGCCCAACCGATGCAGCCAGCGATGTAGAGGAACATCACGCCGGGAATCATGAAGTCGCCGGCATGGTTCCAGCGGCCGTCCACGATCAGGTGGGGCAGGCCATCGGTGCCGCACACCGCTTGGCTGTAACGCTCAAAACGGGCTTGTGCTTGAGGTGTAGAGGCAGTCTTGGCGCGCGCCTGGAAGCGAGCGTTCTCACTGCAGGGGGTTAGCCCAGCCACATCGGCATGGGCCATCGGGGCGAAGCCGAAGAGAAGGAAGCCGCTCAGCAGGACGGCAAAGAGTCGACGCATGATGGACAGGGCCGCACGCGGGTGTTGTGCGGAGATTAGGTGCGCTCTCCCTGCCATATGCCCACGGTCCTTGCCCTCGAAACAAGTTGTGACGAGTCGGCCGCTGCCGTCGTTCGCGACAACGTGGTGCTCAGCAGTGAAGTGGCCAGCCAGGTGGCTGAGCATGCCCAGTTCGGTGGCGTGGTGCCTGAGCTGGCCTCTCGCCGCCATGTGGAGGCGTTGCCATGGCTGGTGGAGCGGGCTTTGCAGCAGGCGCAGCTGCCTTTAAGTGCCATGGATGCGGTGGCGGCCACGGTGGCTCCTGGGCTCTCAGGAGCTCTGCTGGTGGGCTCTGTGACAGGCCGCAGCTTGGCGCGGCTGGCAGATGTGCCATTCGTGGGGATTCATCACTTGGAAGGCCATCTCTGTTCGGCCCTCAGTGGTGATCCGGCGCCCCAGCTGCCGTTGTTGGTGCTGCTGGTTTCAGGTGGTCACACCGAGTTGATCGCCATGCGCGCTGAGGGCGATTACGAGCGCCTCGGCGGCAGTCGTGACGATGCCGCTGGCGAAGCCTTTGACAAGGTGGCGCGCTTGTTGGGGTTGGGCTATCCCGGTGGCCCTGCGATCGAAGCTGCCGCCCGCGGCGGTGATCCCGATCGTTTTGCGTTTCCGCCGGGGCGTATCTCGCTACCCGGGGGTGGATTTCACCCCTACGACTTCAGTTTCAGTGGCCTCAAAACAGCTGTGCTGCGCGAAGTGGAGCGCTGGCGCCAGCAGGGAGAGGAGCTGCCGGTGGCTGATTTGGCCGCCTCATTTCAAGCAGTGGTGTGCCGCGTGCTGGTTGAGCGCAGCGTGCGCTGCGCGGAAGACCATGGCCTCAACGGTGTGGTGGTGGTGGGCGGTGTCTCCGCTAATGCCGCCTTGCGCGAGCGGTTGCAACGGGTCAGCCAGCAGCGCGGCCTGGCTTTGCACTTGGCCCCCTTGGCCTGGTGCACCGATAACGCCGCCATGATTGGCTTGGCGGCTTGTCGCCGCTTTGGCGCGCAGCAGCAGTCGTCGTTGCGGCTGGGTGTGGCGCCCCGTTGGCCGTTGGGTGAGACCGATGCCTTGTATGGGCCGCCACCGTTTTGAGCCGAAATTCGTTTTACGGTTGTGCCATGACCGAGCAAAGCACCGTGGACGCCCCCGAGCAGGTGGATGCCAGCGAACTCAACTCTTGGCGCCGGGGGTTCACTCCTCAAGCTGAGATTTGGAATGGCCGCCTGGCCATGCTTGGACTGTCTCTTGGGGTGGTGACCTTGGTGCTCTGGCGCTTACTGGCGACCGCGTAGGGCTTGCGCCAACTCCGAGGACTTCAAGCTGACGGCTAGGGCGGCATCGCCTTCAATCTCTCCTGCTTGAACCAGATGCAGCAGGGCTTGATTGCTGGTTTGCATGCCATCGAAGCCACTGCGCTCCATGATTTGCTCCACCGAATCCAACTCACCCCGCTCGATGTAGTCGCGGCAGGCTTCTGTGTTGATCAAGATGTCGTGATAGGCCCGCCGACCACCTGTGGTGGTGCGGATCAGCCCCTGGGCAATGACGCCAAGCAGGGATTCCGAGAGTGAGCGCCGCAGGCTGGCCTGATCCGCTGGGGGGACCATGCCCAGCACCCGCTCCACGGTGCGAACCGCCGAGTTGGTGTGCAGGGTGCCAAACACCAAATGGCCTGTTTGGGCAGCCTCTAAGGCGGTGGTCAACGTTTCGCCATCGCGGATCTCTCCGATCAAGATCACGTCGGGGTCTTCCCGCAGAGCTGCCCGCAGCGCCGCTTTGAAGCGCAGCGTGTGGTGGCCCACCTCTCGCTGGCGCACCAGGGCTTTGCGGCTGGTGTGAACAAATTCGATCGGATCTTCGATCGTGAGGATGTGGGCGGGCTTGTTGCGGTTAATCCAATCCACCATCGCCGCCAGCGTGGTGCTTTTGCCTGAACCGGTGGGGCCTGTCACCAGCACCAAGCCCTTGGGGCGATTCGCCAAGGTTTTCAACACCTCGGGCAGCTGCAACTCCTCCAAGCTGAGGATGGTCTGCGGGATCAGCCGCAGCACCATCGCGGGGCCCCGCAGGCTTTCCATCAGGTTGATCCGCACCCGCACGCGCTCGAAAGCAAACGAGCCATCGAAGTCGTGCTCGCTGCGGAACCGCTCCCGTTCCGCTGAGCTCAGCACCTCACTGAGCCAACGATCGAATTGCACGGCCTCAGTGACCGGCCAGCCGCTGCTGATGATCTCGCCGCGCTCGCGGAAGCGGGGCTGCTCTCCCACGCCGAGATGAATATCGGAGTAGTTCTGACGGCGCGCGAGTTCAACGATCTCCGCCAGCGTTTCTGGGGCTGCTGAGCTGGCTTGCGGCGGAGGCGGCAGCGGCGGCAGATCACTCATCCCGCAGGTGCAGATTCCTGCAGCTTGGCAAGGGCAAACCGGTTTGGGGTCCTTAAAGTTCGCGGGATTGCCAAAGCCCGTTGGCCCAACCCGCACGCGTCACCCTGGTGCTGGGCACCCGCCCTGAGGCCATCAAGATGGCCCCGGTCATCCGTGCATTCCAGCAGTCCGAGCGCTTTGAAGCCCGTGTGGTGCTGACCGGTCAGCACCGGGAGATGGTGGCTCAGGTGATGGCCCTCTTTGCCCTGGAGGCCCAGCGGGATCTGGCCTTGATGGCTCCAAAGCAAACCCTTACCCATGTCACTTGCGCAGCACTGGAGGGGTTGCGCCATGAATTCGCCGAGCACCGCCCTGATCTGGTGCTGGTGCAGGGGGACACCACCACGGCTTTTGCCGCTGCCCTGGCCGCCTTTTACGACCAGATTCCGGTTGGCCACGTGGAAGCCGGCCTGCGCACTGACAACATCTATGACCCCTTCCCAGAAGAGGCGAATCGCCGGCTGATCTCCCAGCTGGCTCAACTGCATTTCGCGCCCACCGAGCAGGCCGCCGCCAACCTGCAGGCCTCAGGCGTCGTGGGCGCCGTGCATGTCACCGGCAACACGGTGATTGACGCCCTGCTGCAGATGGCAGCAGCTGCGCCGAGTTGCCCGATCCCTGGGTTGGATTGGGAGTCTCAGCGGGTGATCTTGGCCACGGTGCATCGCCGTGAGAACTGGGGTGAGCCACTGCAATCGATTGCTGATGGCTTCCTGCGGGTGTTGGACAGCCATCCCGATACGGCCTTGCTGTTGCCGTTGCACAAAAATCCCACCGTTCGCGAGCCCCTGCAGCAACTCTTGGGCTCCCATCCCCGGGTGTTTCTCTGTGAGCCGCTCGATTACGACAGCCTGGTGGCAGCCATTCGCGGCTCCACCTTGCTGCTGACCGATTCCGGTGGTTTGCAGGAAGAAGCCCCATCGCTGGGCAAGCCCGTGCTCGTGCTGCGCCGCACCACTGAGCGGCCTGAAGCTGTTCAGGCGGGCACGGCCAAACTCATTGGAACTGAGAGCGATGCCATCGCCACGGAGGCGTCTGTGCTGCTGGATCAGCCTGAGGCCTACGAGGCCATGGCCAGGGCCCATAACCCCTTTGGCGATGGCAAAGCCAGTGAACGGATTGAGGCCATCAGCGCTGAATTTTTGGCCAGCCGTTAATCGCCCTCTCGCTTGCTCGCCCAGGGCGGCAGATCAATAAACACCTTTTCGCCGGGCTCAAGTCCTTTCAACACCTGGGTTTGGCGGCCGCTGGAGTTGCCCAGGGTCACCTCTTGAAACTTGGGCTCGTTGCCCGTGCCGGGGATCAGTACACCAGGCTTGCCTTCTTCGGTCACGATCGCCACGGTCGGCACCAGGGGCTCGGCCGCCAACTTGCCGGAATCAAAGTCAACGTCAGTGGTCATGCCGATGCGCAGCAAGCCGGCTGGAGGATCTTGCAGCTCGAGCTTCACTTCAAAGGTGGTGACGTCGTTGTTTTTCTCAGCCCGCGGGGAGATCGCGCTCACCTGTGCGGTGAAGCTGCGTTCGGGGTAGGCATCGACGCGAATCTGGGCCCGTTGGCCCACCTTGATGCGGCCGATATCGCTTTCTGGAACCTTGGCCTTCACTTGCAAACCAGAGGCGAGTTGCACGATCGAAGCGCTACTGGCTCCCGCGCTGGCTGAGGCTGCCGTGGTGGGCGTCACGTAGGAGCCGGGATCAGCAAAGCGGTTGGTGATCACCCCAGCAAAGGGGGCTTTGATCAGCAGATCGCGCCGGTCTTGCAGCTTTTGCTCGAGCCGTTGTTCGGCGGCGTTGAGCTCAGCGCGAGCCGTTTCGTATTTGGCTTTGAAGCTCAGGAATTCGTCAGTTGTTAATGCCCCTGCTGCATGCAGGGACTCCCGGCGTTCAAACTCCAGCCGCGCCCGAGACATATTCACGCGGGCGCTATCAAGCCCCGCCTGGGTTTCAGCGATTTTGTTGTCGATGTCATCGGGGTCCATGCGAGCGATCGCTTGGCCCTTACGCACGGCATCACCTTCCTGCACCAAGAGTTCCTGGAGTTGCCCGGCTTGTTTGGGGCTGAGGTTCACCTGCCGTTGGGCCGCGATTTCGCCGCTGGCGGTGATCACACCATCGAGCTGGCCGGTCTCCACCGTGGTGGTGTACGCGCTGATATCCCGTCCTGGAGCGCTGCTGCGGCGCCAAATCACCAGGCCGCTGACGGCAATCAGCACCGCCAAACCGGCGGCAGCCCACTGGCGCCGATTGAGATGGCGCAAGCGGCTCCGTTTCAACGGATCCATCACCACAGCGGCGAGTGGTTTGTCAGGGGCAGACAGAGGTGCGATGGCCTTCGCCAGGTCTGCAACCATTCTTCATCCTTTTGGTCCCACCTGTGAGATTCATGGGCGGTGGGCCGTCCGCCTAAATTCCCGCCATGCTCAAAGCCGGAATCGTTGGACTGCCCAATGTGGGCAAGTCCACCCTGTTCAACGCCCTGGTGGCTAACGCCCAGGCCCAGGCCGCCAATTTCCCCTTTTGCACCATCGAGCCCAATGTGGGCACGGTGTCGGTGCCCGATGAACGGTTGCAGCAGCTGGCGGAGCTCTCCAGCAGCCAGGAGATCGTGCCCACCCGGGTGGAGTTTGTTGATATCGCTGGGTTGGTGGCTGGTGCCAGCCAAGGCGAAGGCTTGGGCAACAAGTTTTTGGCCAACATCCGCGAGGTGGACGCCATTGTCCATGTGGTGCGCTGCTTTGATGACGACGACGTGATTCACGTCTCGGGTTCTGTTGATCCTGGCCGGGACGCCGAAGTGATCAATCTGGAGCTGGCTTTGGCTGATGCCTCCCAGATTGAAAAGCGCCGCGAGCGGCTGAAAAAGCAGATGCGCACCAGCAAGGAAGCGCAAGTGGAGGATGCGGCCCTCGAGCGGATTGCCGCTGTGCTTGATGGCGGTGGTGCGGCCCGCAGCGTGGAGATCAGCGAGGAGGAAGCAGTCCTGATCAAACCCTTGGGGTTGCTGACGGCCAAGCCGATCATCTATGCCGCCAATGTCAGCGAAGACGATCTCGCTGGTGGCAATGGCTTCTCCGAAGCCGTGCAGGCCATGGCAGCCAAGGAATCAGCCGAAACGGTGCGCGTTAGCGCCCAAGTGGAAGCGGAGCTGGTTGAGCTTGGCGATGAGGAGCGGGGCGACTACCTCGAGGGTTTGGGGGTCAGCGAAGGCGGCTTGCAGAGCTTGATTCGGGCCACTTACAACCTGCTCGGCCTGCGCACGTACTTCACGACCGGTGAAAAGGAGACCCGCGCCTGGACCATCAAGGCCGGGATGACAGCCCCTCAAGCCGCAGGAGTGATCCATACCGACTTTGAGCGGGGCTTCATTCGCGCCCAGACCATTGGTTGCCAGGAGCTGCTCGCGGCTGGGTCTTTCAATGAGGCCAAATCCAAAGGCCAGCTGCGCAGCGAAGGCAAGGACTACGTCGTCGCCGAAGGCGATGTCATGGAGTTTCTCTTCAACGTGTAGAGCTCAGCTGGCAGCGCCGCTCAGCTGTGGTACACCAAGCAACATCACCTGCGAGGGATCGATCCGATGCCTGACTCCGGATCCAACGCCCCAGAGCGCCAACACGACTTCGACATCCAAAAGGATCTGCACCGCAAGATCCGCAACGATCCCGATTACGACGATTGGGAGTACGGAACCGAGCCGCTGCCCCACGAAAACTGGAAGCGCTCTAGTGGCTCAAGCGATGAGGAGTCAGCGGCAACGCCAACAGACTGAAGCCGCCCATCAGCAGCCATAGCCCCAGGCCGTGCTGCTCGCTTTGCAGCATCCACCCGGCAATCGGCGGCAGACTGATCCCGCTGATCGCCCAGGCTTGTGAATAAAGGCCCAAAGCGAGTCCCTGGTGGGCTGGCTCCACCGCTTCGATCACTGCTTCGGTGATGGTGGGCAAGAAGGCCGTGATCGCTAGGGCCAGCAAGGGCTGGGCGGCGAGCAGCAGCACCACGCCTTGGGGATGCAGCGCCGAGAGCGCCATCAAGCCGCAGGCGGCCGCAAAGCTGCGCAGGCTGAGTCGCAACCCCACGCCAACCGGCTGTTGCCCCAGCCGGTGTCCCACCGGCCACTGCAGCAGCAGGATCAACACCAACTGCACTCCCATCAGCAGCCCGCCGCCCACCTCAGGCAGCCCGGCGCGGGCTAAGCCGCCATTGGCTAAATCCAGCGGCAGGGCGCTCTGCTGCAGGTTGATCAGACCGGTGCCCAGCAGCGACAACATCAACAGCGGCAGCAGGGGCCGCAGCCAGGAGCGGGGTGCCGCCGGCCCTGTGGATGGTGCTTCGCTGGCGTTGGGCATGGCGCTGTGGCGCGGCAGCCAGCCCACCAGCACCAGCAGCAGAACCATGCAGCTGATATCGATGCCATAGACCCAGCGCAATTGATCGGCGCCAAACAGTGCGGCCAGCGAGGTTCCCAAGGCAGTTCCCGCGGCAATGCCTAGGGCATCGGCGGTTCTGGCCAGGGCAAAGCCCTGGCTGGAGGGCAACGGAGCGCTAAGGCTGGCGGAGGCGAATTCAGCGGCGGGCCAATAGAAGCCCATGCCCAAGCCAAGCAAGAGCTGGCCAATTAAAAAACCTGAGCTGTCGCTGGCCTGGAGCAACAGCAGGTCGGCGCTGATCGAGAGAACGGCGCCAATCCGCAGCGGGACAGCCAACGCGACCCCGCGATCAAGGATGTAGCCACTCAAAAAGCGTGAAATCAGCCCAACACCGCTGGCGAGGGCCAAGCCAAGGCCGATCGTGGTGCTGGCGAGCCCGAGGCGGTTGAACACCAAGGGCCCCAAAAACAGAATTCCGCCCGCGCCCAGCATCGCCAGGGCGCGAAACATGGCGACAAGTCGCAAATTCCAGGGAAACTGGAGCCACCATTTGGCCAGCTGCACCGTTGTCCCTGTCGCAGGCACTGCGAACTCTGACCCATGGCCTGCTCGCGTTGGCGATCAGCCTGGGTCCTGTGCCCCGCGCCCCAGCGGCTGAGCAGTTGCTGGTGCGCTTCAGCGGCTTGGAGCTGCCGTTGGATCTCAACGAATTGGAGTCTTGGGCCTTGCGGCCCAAGGTCAACGCCGAACTGGGCCCTTGGCTGAATTTGCTGGATCCAGCCACGCGCCAAGATTTGCAGCGCATCTTGCGGCAACCCCTGAATCTGGAAAGCAGCACCATTGCGTTGCTGCTGGACAGTTGGGCGGGTCGCCAATTGGTGTTGCAGCTGGGGTCCTTGCTTCGCAGCGCCGATGGTGATGGCGGTCCGCTGCTGCTGGACCTGCTTCAGCGACGAGGCCGCAGCACCGTGGTGAGTTTGTTGAAGGAAGCACCCACCTCCCATTTGGAGTTGGATCTCGATGCCCTCTCTGCGCTTGGTTTCCGGTTGCGAGGCCAGTTGGAGCAGCAAAAAAATCTGTTGAAACAGCTCAATGACCTGCGGCTGATGCCGCTGCCTGTGTTCCGCTCAACGCGCGGCCCGGTGCGGCATCAACAGCGCAGCTTGGCGGTGGAGCACCGCGAAGCCCCCTTGGCACTTGATCTGTGGTGGCCCGCTGGCGGGGCTCCAGCCAAGCGATGGCTGCTGTTCAGCCATGGTCTGGGGGGCTCGACGGCCCAGATGGAATGGCTGGCCAGTGAGTTGGCTGCCCAGGGATGGCCGGTGTTGGCTGTGCAGCATCCCGGTAGTGACGACACCGCCGTGCGCGGCTTGTTGGAAGGCCGCCAAACCCTGCCTGGGCTGGAAACCTTGCCTGCCCGTTTGCAGGACTTGCAGGCGCTGCAGAGCGCCGTCCGAGATGGTCGCCTTGGATTTGGGCCCCATGGCAGCCCGCCTCGGCTGGTGTTGTTGGGCCATTCCCTTGGTGCCTTGTCCAGCCTGCTTTGGGCCGGAGCGGATGTGGAACCTGGCCTGGCTGAGCGCTGCAGCCAAAACCTGCAGCAGATCCCCGTGCTCGACAGCTCTTTTCTGTTGCAGTGCCAGCTCACCGAGCTCAGCCTGCCGGCGCTGGAGCCTCCGGTCGGCCTGGATGCTGTGGTGGTGCTCAATAGCTTTGGCAGCTTGCTTTGGGGTGAGCGGGGATTGGCCTCGATCGCTGTACCTGTGCTGAGCATCGGCGGCAGCATGGACTTGATCACACCGCCGCTGAATGAACAGGTGCGGCCGTTCCAACAGCTGCAGCATTCGGGAAGCCGGCTGGCGCTCGTCGAGGGCGGCAGCCATTTCTCAGCCGTAGGCCTGCGGCGTGATCAGGCGTTGATGCGCTTGGGCTCGGATTTGGTGGGTGAAGACCCTCGCTTGGTTCAACAGGCTTTGGTTGAACTGCATGTGCGCTTTTTAGACAGCCTTGATGAGGGGGAGACGCCCCCGAGTGGTGTGCAGTCGGTCGCGGGGGTGCGCACTTACGTGCTCGATAGCCCGATGGCTAAGTCTCTGCTGCCTTAAAACTTCAGCCGCGGATCCAGCAGCGCCACCACCACATCCACCGCCAGATTCACCATCACGACCAAAGCGGCGATCACCACCACAATCCCTTGCACCAGGGGGTAGTCCCGTTGGGCAATGGCTTCCTGGAGCCGGTAAGCAATGCCAGGCCAGGAAAAGATCAACTCAATCAACAACGCTCCGCCGATCAGTGAGGCCACGGTGATGCCGGTGATCGTCAGCACCGGCAGCAGGGCATTGGGCAGGGCATGGCGCAGCACCACGCGCCGCTCACTGATGCCCCGGCTCCTGGCGGCTTCGACGTAATCCGAGCGCAGGGCGCGCCGCAGGTTGAGCCGCAAGGCCCGTTCAAAGATCCCGCTGAGCAGCAGTCCCAAGGTGATGGCTGGCAGGGCTAAATGCTGCAACGTGCCCCATATCACCTGGGGATTGGCCTGCAGGATTCCATCGAGCAGATAAAAGCCGGTCCCCTGGGGCGGTAAGGCGGTGGGCGGAAACCTGCCACCGACCGGAAACCAGCCCAGGCCAACGGCAAAGATCAGTTGCATCACCATGGCGGCCCAAAACACCGGCAAGGCATAGGTGCCGATGCCATAGAGCCGGCCGCTGAGATCGAGTTTTCCCTCCGGCCGCGCCACACCGCTGAAGCCCACGGCTAAGCCCACCACCAGGGCCACCAGCAAGGCCGTGATGCCGAGCTCAAGGCTGGCTGGTAAGGCGTCGCGCACGATCTCTCCCACGGGCGTGGAATTCCGCAGGGAGGTGCCCAGATCCCCTTGCAGCAAGGCTCCTAAAAACTCGCGGTATTGATCCCATAGGGATTGGTCGAGCCCCAGTTGGGCCCGCAGCTGGTCCCGGGCCGCTGCGCTGGCCCGGTTGCCCAGCAGCGCGTCGACGGGATCCCCTGGGGCCACGCGCAGCAGCAGAAACACCAGCGAGGCGATCAGCCACAGCATCACAGGCGCCAGCAGCAGGCGACTGCCCAGATAGCGAACCAGCGAACTGCTGTTGCTCATGGCAAAGACCGGCGGCTGAGGCTGGCGAAGTTCAAACGCCCTGAGCCATCGAATTGGGGGGCGGTGATGCTGTTGCGGGCCCAAGCTCTGGGCCTGGTTTGCCACATCGGTAGATAGGGGACCCCATTGGCTGCCTCCCGCTGCACGGCATCGAGCAAGTCCAGACGGGCTTGGCCGCGGCGTTCATTGCTGAGGCGCAGTTTTTCCTCCAGTCCTGGGGCTGTCCAGAAGCTGCCGCCGGAGGCGCTATCGCCCTCCAAGCAGCGATTGCCTTCTGATTGTGTGCAGCCCAGCAGCGGCGTCAGGTAGTTGTCGGCATCGGGATAGTCGCCCATCCAATCGAGCAGGATCATTTGGAAGGCCCCATCACCCAGTTGGCGGTAGGCGGTGGTGGATTCCATGCCTGTGAGATCAAGCCGCACGCAGTCTCCTAGCCGGCTGCGCAGCCACTCCTGCCAGCTCAAGGCCAGCAAGCGGTCGGTGGGCACATTGGAGCGGTAAGTGAGCTGCAGCGGCAGCACCTCGCCAGAGCAGTAGCCCTCTTGCTGCAGCAGTTGGCGAGCACGGCTGGCATCGGCTCTCGGCCAGGCCGCCAGAGCCCCCGGCAATTTCGGCGGTACCAAGCCCCGCAGCGGCGGGCGGAGCTTGTCGGTGACCCGCTTGGTCAGCAGCTCGCGGTCGAGGCTGAAGGCCAACGCCCTCCGCAACGTTTGGTTATCGAGTGGTGGGCGATCGGTCAGCAGCGTGATGTAGCCAATGCCGAGTGCTGGCCCGGCCCCTTCGCGCAACTGGCCTTGATTGGCCTGTTGATGCAGAGCGCTCTGCTGCTCGGGCTCCAGGCTGGTGGAGAGCAACACATCGACATTGCCGCTGCTGATGGCCCCGTAGAGGCTTGTTGAGGTGCTCATGCCCACCAGGGCGATGCCGTCGTTGCGAGGGGCCTCGCCCCAGTACTGCGCAAACGGTTCCAGCCGCTGCAATTGCGGGCTTTGCAAACGCAATTCGTAGGGCCCTGTGCCCACAAAGGCGTTGGGCCGGAAACCGGCTTCGTAGTTGGCGTAGGCCGTTGGTGAGATCGGCGTGAGGCTGGCGAAGCTCAGCAGCTTGGCCAGGGGGCTAAAGGGGCGGCGCAAGTCCAGCTGCAGCTCGTAGGGCCCTGTCACCCGAACCGCGCTGATGCGGTCGCCCACCACGTAGCTGAGTTTCCCAATGGCCAGAAAGCGCCGCAGGCTGAAGGCCATGGCGTCCGCATCAAAGGGGGTGCCGTCGTGGAAGAGCACCCCTTGCCTTAAGGGAATGGTGGCGGTGAGTCCGTCGTCGCTGAGCCTGGGCAGCGCACGGGCCAATTTGGGCTGGATCGCCCCTTGCCCATCAATGGCGTAAAGCGGATCCCCTAAGGCGCTGATCAGCTGCAGCGCGATCACCGTGGTGGCTTGGGCTGGATCGACGCTGTCGATGGAGCCATAGGCCGCGATCACCAGCGGGGCTTGATCGGATGCTATTGGCGGCCGGCAGCCCGCCAACAGCATCAGGCTGGCTAACAAAAGCCCTGCTGCTCGCTTGCCCCGTTGCTTCAAATTCGCTCGTGCCAGCAGCAAGAACTTATGCGGCCGGCATTGGTTGTCCAGGGCTTTCCACGCTGCTCAGGGACACCTCAAAGACCGGAGAGCCATGGCGTTGCAAGGGCCAACGGCGCACCCAACAACGGTCATGGTGATCGTCGATGGCGATCACCTGATAGATGTCCTTGTCGCTGAGGAGACGGATGCAGTCCCCTTGATGCACGCGCATGAAACCGACGCGATTGTTGGCATGGTTCCGCACGCTGCACCGAAGGCAAGTTCAGGGTGAACCGGCGGCCCGATGGATCAGCGAACGACCACAACAACAACCTAGAGCTTTAGGTTTTCTTTCGTTTAAAGCGTGCGCAGGCAGCAGCGCACATCCTCCACTTCCGGTCGCTCCAAAATCGCGCTCAACGCTTGCTGGAACAGGCTTTCTTCAACGGCGTGGGTCACCACAACAATTTCAGCCCCACTGCCTTCGGTCTCAAATTGGACAATGGATTGCAGGCTGACGCCCGCTGAACCAAAGCAGCTGCCGATGTGGCCGATCACGCCGGGGCGATCAGCAGCTTGGAAGCGCACGTAGTTGCGGTGGCAGGTGCTGCCTTGATCCACTAGACGGCAATTGCGCCAGCTGCTGGCTGCCAGGAGGGGATCGAGGGCGTCATGGGGACCGCCAGCTCCCACCTGGCGAATCGCTGCGATGTTCAAGATGTCGGCGACCACGGCACTGGCGGTTGGGCCAGCGCCCGCCCCAGGTCCGTAGAACATCACCCGCCCGACGGGTTCGCCTTCCACCACGATCGCGTTGTTGACGCCATTCACCCCGGCCAGGGGGTGCTCCTTGGGCACCAAGGTGGGATGCACCCGCACATCCACCACCTCACTGCCGTCGGGGTCACTGCCATGGCGTTCAGCGATCGCCAGCAGCTTGACCACAAAGCCCAGCTCTTTGGCGTAATCGATATCGCGCGTTTGCAGGGTGTTGATCCCTTCGGTGGGGATGGCTTCACGGTCCACCAGGCCGCCGAAGGCCAGTCCGGTGAGGATGGCGATCTTGTCGGCAGCATCACCGCCTTCCACATCAGCGGCAGGGTCGGCTTCGGCGTAGCCCAGGGCTTGAGCATCAGCCAAGACATCGCCGTAGCTGGCGCCCTCCTCCGACATGCGGGTGAGGATGTAGTTGGTGGTGCCGTTGATGATTCCGCTGACCCGCGCGATGCGGTTGGCGCCGAGGGATTGTTTGAGCGGCTCCAAGATCGGGATGCCGCCCCCGACGGCCGCCTCCATCAGCACATACACCCCCTTTTCGGCGGCGGCGGCGGCGATTTCAGCGCCGTGGCGAGCAATCACGGCCTTGTTGGCGGTCACCACGGCTTTGCCAGCTTCGATCGCCGCCAGGATCAAGCTGCGGGCTGGCTCTAAGCCACCCATCACTTCCACCACCAAATCCACATCGGGATTGGCCACCACGGCGGCAGGATCGGTGGTGAGCAGGCTGTTGCTCAGCGGGATTGGCCGCGGGCGATTGAGATCACGCACAGCCACCTGCCGCAGCTCCAGATCAGCCACCAGGGGGTGCCGGCCTTGCGGTGAGAGCAGGATCTCGGCCACGCCGGCTCCAACGGTGCCAAGGCCAAGCAGACCAATTCCGATGGGCATCAGGCCGAACGACTAAACACTGATCCTAGAAATCAGCCCTCACCGGCCAAAGCAGCGGCTTGCGCTTGCATGTGCCGCAGGATGTTCAGAAAGCCATTGGCTCGTGAGGGCGTGAGGCTGGCGGCTAGACCAGTTTCGGCGATGAAGCCAGGATCCACAGCCATCACTTGCTGTGGGGTGAGGCCATCGAGGCCTTGGATCAGCAGGGCCAATAAGCCTTTGGTGATTTGGGCATCGGAATCCCCTTGCCAGTGCAACACCGCACCATCGACGACGGGCTGCACAAACACCTGGGACACGCAGCCCCTGACCCGGTTGGCATCACTGCTCAACTCGGCTGGGGGGGCAGGCAGTTTTTTGGCAAGCCAAAGCACGTACTCGTAACGGCGTTTGGGATCGCTGCTGCCCTTCAATTTGGCAACGATCGTGTCAAGGGCGGCGCTGCCGCTGGCCATGGCAAAGGCTGATACCGGTCAAGGCCAGTGTGGCGCCAAGCAGGCCGCCGTTGCGGAGCCAGCCCATCAGCGCCTCGCTGGATGGCCAGCGTTCATCGAGGCCGAGGTAGTCGCGGTGGCCGATGCCGCCATCAATCACCACATCCCAAGCGTCGGAATCGAGCGCTGGCAGCTCGCCTGTGAAGCGGCCATCAGCATCGGTTGCACCGAGCTCGATGCTGCGGTCGCCGTCATGGGACTCCAGCCGCACTGGGGCATGGGCGAGTGGTTCACCACTGGAAAAACTGGTGCGCAGATTGATCGATCCACTGGGCAGCAGGCTGCTGACATCGGTCTGGACGGCGTGGGCTAAGCCGCGCGCAGGACTCATCAGAGCAATCGCCACTAGGGCCGTAAAGCTGAAGGTTCGAAGCATGGCCCGATTTCATTGGGCCGAACGTAAAACCTAAAAGGCAGTGATGCCAGTGCCTCAGCGGCTGCTGACTTGGTCGGTGCGGCCGGCCTGCACCATGCCCACCAGTGAGCCGATCATCAGCTCAAGAGCTTGCTGGGGACGCTCGCCACGCTGCAGGGTCTTGGCTGGCTGAGTGCGGGCGGAGGGAGTGGTGGACACCGATTGGAGGAGCGATGGAATCATCCTGTCAAAGAAAACCCGTTGACAGCGGCTGGCAAAACCTTGCTTAACAATGCGCCCCATGGCACCAGTGCAATCCCGATTCGCTGATCCATCCCTGCAGCGGCACATCCCAGGGGTCGCAAGCAAAGTCAATGCCGCAACAGCACTCAGGCAGCACGGCCAGGGTGGGGACCTGTCGCCAGGGTGATTGCACCCGTAAGCGGTCATACCAACCGCCTCCACTGCCCAGTCTTTGGCCTGCTGGGCTCATGGCGAGTGCTGGAATCAGCAGGAGGCCGATGGCTTCAGCGCTCAGCGGCGGTCCTTGCGGGGCTGGGATGCCGCAGCCATCAGCGGACAACGGCTCATCAATACGCCAGCTGGCATACACCAGTCCGCCCGTATCGCAGCGCGGTAAGGCCAAACCACCCTCCCAGGTTGGGGCTGGATTGAGCAGGTCCGGTTCGCTGCCGAGGGGCCAAAACAGTCCCAGCTGGCCGGGGCGATGCAGTTCCACCAGGCAGGCATGCACTTGCTCCGTCAGTGATAGCCCGATGGTGTCCATGGCCTGGCGCCGTTGCTGGCGCCAGTGCCGCCTGGCTTGCGGCTTGTTCATCGCTGGAACCAGGCGGTCAGACCCACGGCCAGGGCATCAGCGGCATCGTCTGGTTTGGGCCTTTCATTGAGCCGCAGCTCCCGCATGACGGCGTCTTGCACCTCCCCTTTGTCGGCATGGCCCGAGCCGGCTAAGGCGAGCTTGATCTGCATCGGTGGGTATTCCACCGTCGGGATTTGGAAGCGGGCCAGGGTCATGATCAGCACCCCGCGGGCCTGCACCACGGCGATGGTGTTGCTGGAGCGGTAGAAGAAAAACTTCTCGACGGCAGCCAAATCCGGCCGGTGGAGCCGCAACAGCTGCCGCAGGTCGCGTGCAATTTCCACCATGCGTTCGCCTTCCCCGCGGCCCGCATCGGTGCTGATGATTCCGCAGTCGACCATCTCTGGCTGATTGCGCCTCTGCTCATCCACCTCCAAGACCCCGTATCCCACCCGGGCCAGCCCAGGGTCGAGGCCCAGGATCCGCACTTAGGCAGCCAGAGCTAGTTGGAAGGCATCGCGGTCGTCGGGGTTGAGACCGAACACCTGGCAAAACACCTTGATCACCCGATCGCCGGAGTCCACCTGTTCAAGCGGGTCCTTGCGAAGCCTGTGGCGCAAGCAGCAGGCCATCACACGCGCCACGTCGTCATCGTTGACCTCGGCGCGCCCTTCGAAGGCGGCTAAGGCGCGGGCGGCTCGGTTGGTGACGATGTCGCCGCGCAGGCCATCGACCTCCAGTTGGCCGCACACCTCTGAAATCTTTAGGCGCAGGTCGGGATCCATTTGCACGCTTCCTAGGCGCTCCTGGGCTGCCACCACCTTTTCTTGCAGACCCTTCTGTTGCCCTTGGAATTGCGTCAGGAAGCTGACGGGGTCGGAGTCGAATTGGCCGCGTTGATCCACCACCTGCACCCGTTGCTCAGGATCACGAACCGTGCGTACCTCCACGCTCATGCCGAAACGGTCAAGCAGCTGGGGACGCAATTCGCCCTCTTCTGGGTTGCCGGATCCAATCAGGACAAAACGGGCGGGGTGGCGAACGCTCACGCCTTCACGCTCCACAGTGTTCCAGCCCGAGGCTGCTGAATCGAGCAGCACGTCGACCAGATGGTCGTCGAGCAGGTTCACCTCATCGACGTAGAGCAGGCCGCGGTTGGCTTTCGCCAGTAGGCCTGGCTCAAAGGCGCGCACCCCTTCACTCAGGGCTTTTTCAATGTCGATGGTGCCGCAGAGGCGGTCTTCGGTGGCGCCCAGGGGCAGGTCCACCATCGGCACCTGACAGCGGCCTTCACTGAGGCTTTCGCCCCGTTGCAGCCGTTCGCGCACCTCGCTGCTCTGCAGATCGGGATCGTTGGGGGAGCTGTTATAGGGATCGCCCGCCACTACTGGAATCTCGGGCAGGAGATCAGCGAGCGCGCGAATTGTGGTGGATTTTCCGGTGCCTCGGTCCCCCATGATCATCACGCCGCCAATGCGCGGATCGATCACGTTCAACAGCAGAGCCAGCTTCATCTCCGCCTGCCCAACGATGGCGGTGAAAGGGAACACCCGGCTTTGGAAGGCTTGGCTCACGGGCAGATCAAGGATCTCGGTCAGGAGTCGGATTGTTTCACAGGCGCCACGGTCAGCACCTGAACCGGTGTGATGTCAGCCGGCACGATCAGCTGCACCTGAACGGTTTTTTGCTCTCCTGGTGCCAGGCTCACCCGGCCGAGTGACTGCCCTGGATCGCCTTTGCGCAGCACCAAATGCACGGTGCGGCGGCCCCGGCCGGCATCGGTTCCTTTCACCGCGACGTTGCCGCGCCAGAAGATGGGCCCTTGAGCTGGCTCAATGAAGCGCAGGCCAGCGGCACGTCGGTTGCTTTTCAGCGGCGATTCCAGCCGTAGATCAAGGGTTTGCGGTCTGCTGCTGGGGTTCCGCAGGGGCAAGCTGAGGTCGTAGGCGACGCCGTAGTTGCCGTGGGCTTCCCAGGCTGTGCCGGGGTAGAAGTCGGTGAGTTGGGCCGACTGCACCTGCCCAGTCCCCAAGGTGCCCCGCTGCAGGCTGGCGATGGGCCATGAGATGGGCTGGGTCGTCACCTCGAGGTTGGTGCGCCCTGGCGAGGTCAACACGCCCCTCCAGCGGGTTCCCTGCTGGACGCCGCTGACTCGGGAATAGATCATCGGGCCCGCTGCCCCTTTGGGGCTGGGCTCATGCTCCTTGCTGCTGAGCTTGCCGTTTTGCAGCAAGTCCAGCCACTGCTTTTCGCTGGGGCGGCGGTCGCTGATCAAGGCCAGGGTGGCCAGAGAAATCGGTCCTGTGCTGTTGAAGCGTGCTTGCAGGTTGCGGCCATTGAGCAGGGGATCCAGTCCTGCCACAGGGATGGGAAGGCTGGTCAGCACATCGATTTGCCCTGGGGACAGCTCGATGCGCTCCGGCAGGCTTTCGGAGCGCGGCGCGCGTGACAAGAGATCACCGGCTGCGCGTCCGCCAGGCCCGGAGTAAACGCTGGTGCCGTCATGCACCATTCGTGGCGGAAGCGGCAAAAAGGGCGCATCGGGCTGGGAGAGATGGGTGGCTGCGCTGGGAATGGACACCGTCACTGGTTGGTTGGAGCGGTTGCCCACCACCACCGCCAGCCACAGCGTGCTGTTGGGCGCTTGGCCTTTGCCAGCAAAGACGTGGTGGCTGAAGAGCTCAAAGCTGCCGCTCAGCGGCACATCCAGGTGCGCGTCGGGATGGGCTTTGCCTTGGCCAGCAAAGGTCGACAACAGGATTCCTGAATCGCTCACCACCTCAGGGTTGTTGTCATTGACCATCAGCTCGGTGTTGAGCTGACCGGGCAATGGCAGCACCAGGCCTTCGCGCAGGGTTGGTTCCGGCGCGCTGGAGCGACTGGCAATCGGACTGAGCAACACGGCACCGCCCAGCAAGAGCGGCAAAACAAGGCGGCGCATCACTTCAAAGCAGCAGCAGAAGCGGCAGCCAAAGCACGAATCATGTTGGTGCTGCGGGGGTCATTAAACGGGCCTTCCACCATGTAGGAGGCCACTATGCGGCGACCATCGGGGAGTTCCACAAGGGCTGAATCCACGTAAGCGATGCCGATATCTCCTGTCTTGTTGTAGACGCGAACACCTTGTTGGAGAAGGGCCACATTGACGTCTCCAGTCCCGCCACCGATGCCCCGCAGCCAGCCCCGCGGAATCAAGGTGTCGGTGCGCGAGGTGCCCAGGGTTTGGCGAAACAGGTCCCGGCTGCGGGCCGACAGCGTCTGGCCGGTTTCCACCAAGGCGATCGCGCGGGCTTGATCGCGCGGTGTGGTGGTGTTGGTGCCCTCGAGGTCGGGGAGCCAATTGTTGATCACGGTGCCCTCAAGTCCCAGTTCGATGAAACGGCTGTTGAGGCTGTCTTTGCCGCCAAGTCGTTGGATCAGCAGGTTGGTGGCCGTGTTGTCGCTGACGCGAATCATCTCGGTGGCCACTTCAAAAATGCTGAATTGGCTGCCGAGCGGTTGGCTGCCCATCCAGCCGGCGCCGCCTCCCACCACGGTTTTGTTGAGGCTGAGGTCTTCGTTGAGGCTGAGTTTGGCCTGATCAAGCGCCTCGAAGGCCACCAGCAGGATGGGAGTTTTAATCGAGCTCGCTGCTGATAGCGGCCGATCGGGGTGAAGCTGCGCGAAGGTGCCGTCATCGAGCACCAACACAAAGGCGCCCACCTTCAAGTCTTTTTGGGTGGCTGCAATCTCGGCCAGTCGGCGGCTGAGGGCTTGGTCTTCCTGCTTGGGGGTGAAGGCTCCAAGCGATGCCGTTGGCTCTGGTGGTGTGTCAGCGGCTGGCGGCAGCGGCACGTCGGTGTTGAGCTGCGGTGCCAGCCACTTGAGAGCTGTTCCGGTGATCACCCCCAAGGCAGCGCCAACAATCAGCAATCGCAGCAGCAGCAGCACAGGCTGTTGCCAGCCCTTGGCTTTGGATTGAGAGCGCTGCGCCACGGGCCACTTCGGACGGATCTCAAATTACCGAGGCTCGCCGGTGGCGCCATGGCGGCTTGCCCAGCGCAGCTGACGCACCATGCCCCGCAGCAGGGCCACTTCTGCCTCGCTGGGCTCAGAGCGAAGCATCAGCTGGCGCAGTTTGGCCATCCGGGCTGCCGCTGTATGGGGATAGAGAAATCCCACCTCCAGCAGCAGCTCTTCCGCGTCTTGCATGGCGGCCTCCAGCGCTGCGTGGGCTGGCAGGGGGGGGGAGCTGTCGCTGGCTGAGTCCACCGGAACGTGCGCCAGGCGTTGGTGCTCGGCCAAGCAGATGGCCACAGCGTGGGAGAGGTTGAGCGATCCATAGGCCTCGCTGGTGGGAATGCGCAGCAGCTTTCCGGCGAGGTTCAACTCGCTGCTGTGCAGCCCGTGGTCCTCGCGTCCAAACACCAGGGCCACGTGGTTTGGACCTGGTTTGGGCTCCAATAGCCACTGCAGCGCCGGCTGCGGCAGCAGGTGCTCCCGCTCTTTGGCCTCCACGCGTCCGGAGCAGGCCACCACCCGGCGGCAGTCAGCAACCGCGTCCTCTAGGGATGGGTAAAGCTCGCAGGCCAGCAGCTGCTCCAGGCCACGGACGGCCATCTGTTTGGCCTGGGGATCGCTGGGATCGCAGCGCGGTGCCACCAGCCGCAGCGAGGCCACACCAAAGTTGGCGCACAGGCGAGCCACGCTGCCCACATTCAGCGGGCCACTGGGTTCCACTAGCACCACGGCCAAATGGGCCGTCACTGCAGCTCGTGCAGATAGGCGAGGAGATCAGCCATGGATTGGGGGTCAGGCTGGAAGCTCGGCATGGGAGGGGTTTTGCCGCTGATCACCTGTTGAATCAGCGCCGAATCATTTTTGCGTTGGCTGACGCCATGGAGGTTGGGACCGACAACCCCTTGGGCGGCAATCCCATGGCAGCCAGCGCAATTGATCAAAAACAGCTTGCTGCCGTGCTCTTGATCGCCCACTTTCTCCAGGCTGCTGGTGACGTAGGGGTCACGGCTGTTGGCGCTGGCCACCAGGGCTGACATGGCCACAAGCGCCACCACGGCCAACACCACTAAGGCTGTGATCAACCCCCGCTTGCGGGGCTCTTCGTCCAGGAGCTCGGAGCCTGTCAAAGGATGTCGCCTTGGCCAAACCTCACCCAACATTGGCGTGTCGCCCCCTAGATTGCGAGACATCAAGTGGCAATTCCCCTGGCGCGATGATCGAACCTCTTCTCTGCGGCATCGTTCTGGGCCTCATTCCTGTGACCCTGCTGGGCCTGTTCGTGGCAGCTTGGAATCAATACCGCCGCGGTAGCGCCCTGGGCGGCTGAGCTCCTAGCCGGCTTCCAATTCCCACTGCAACACCACGCTGCGCCCGTAACGGCGCTCTTTGATCTGTTGCCATCCTTTTGGCGGTAGGGGCATCGCGTCTCTGCCGCATTCCATGAGCAGTTGCCCATCACGTTTGAGCCAACCGCCTGCGCTGATGAGTTCAACCATTGGCGTATAGAGCCCTGCGGCGTAGGGCGGGTCGGCATAAATCAGATCGAAAGGTTCAGGGCAGCTCCTTTGCAGCCAGCGCTCCACTGTGCTGATCTCCAGAGACCAGTTCCCTTGCCAGCGTTCCCCTAGACCTTGAAAGTTGCGGCGCGCAGCCGCTGCGATCTTGGGATTGCGCTCCACGGCTTGCACCCAAAGCGCCCCTTGCAGCAGGGCTTCACAGGCCATCGCCCCACTGCCGCTGCACAGATCAAGCCAGCGGCAACCTGGAAGCTCGGCCGCCAGGATGTTCATCACGGCCTGTCGCACGAGGCCAGTGGTGGGTCTGGCTTCCAAGCCCTCGGGGCTATGCATCTTCTGACCGTT
Organism: Synechococcus sp. Minos11; assembly: GCF_014279855.1. Taxonomy (NCBI): domain Bacteria; kingdom Bacillati; phylum Cyanobacteriota; class Cyanophyceae; order Synechococcales; family Synechococcaceae; genus Synechococcus; species Synechococcus sp. Minos11. Next base: position 700,394 of record NZ_CP047953.1, read on the forward strand.
GCTCAGCCGCAGCGCCATGGCCGTTACTGGATGCTGCTCAGCCAGCGCTGCAGCAGAGCCAAGCCGCAGCGGCCTGATTTTTCGGGATGGAACTGAGTGGCTTGCAGAGCCCCACGCCCGACAGCCGCCACAACGGCGTGGTCGCCATAGGGAGCTGTGGCCGTCACGGTGTCTGGATCGGTGGCGATGGCGGCAAAGGAATGCACGAAGTACATCCAGGGCTGCTCATCGGCGGCCAGTAAGGGGCTGGGGTGTTGAGCGGTCAGTGGCGCCCAGCCCATGTGGGGGCAGCGCTCCTGCGCCTGTGGGGGCAATGGTTCAACCCGTCCAGGTAAGAGGGCCAGGCCCTGTTCTTGACCTTCAGCGCTGCTTTCAAACAGCAGCTGCAAACCCAGGCAGATTCCGAGCAAGGGGCGTTGCGCCGCGCTCCACTGCTTCAATTGCTGGCTCCAGCCACTGCTGTTGAGCTTTTGCATGGCTGGATCAAAGGCCCCAACGCCTGGCAGCAAGAGGGCCCGGCAGTCCTTGGCTTGGCTTGGCTCACTGAGGCGGATGGCGCTGGCTTGAAGGCGCTGAAGAGCTTTCTCCACTGAGTGGAGATTGCCCATTCCGTAATCAACGACGCCAATCACGCCGCTTGTCCGAGGCTCCTCAGCGGCTGTTGTTGCTGGCCAGTTCCCGGCAGAGTGAGGTTGTTGAGGTACTGAATCAAGGCGTAAAGACGTCCCACCTTGGTTTGGTTAAACCAGAACTCCAGGCAATGTCGGGAGCGCCCCGATTCGTCTTGGCAGAGCAGGCTGGTGATGGTTCCACCCAGCAGCAGATCCTGGAAGCGGGCATTGATCTCGTGCAACTCACTGGCGGGCAGTTCGTAATGCAGCAGCAGCTGCAAGTGTTCGCCGCGGAAGCGACTGGCGTGGAAAACCCGGTAAAAATCCTGGATCTGGTGCAGGGCCTCCTCGGCGGTGGAGGCCGTTGTGTAGAGGCCGTTGTCTTCGGCGGAGATCAGCCCGCGGTCCAGCAGGGCACGGTCCACATAGCTGTGCCAACGCTCCCAGTAGTCATCCCCTTGGGGGCAGAGCAGCACGATCGGCACAGGGGGATTTTTGGAGGTCTGAATCAAGGTCAGCCCTTCAAATAATTCATCGAGCGTGCCAAACCCGCCGGGCATCACAACGATGGCGTCGGTTTCGCGCAGGAAAAACAGCTTGCGGGTGTGGAAATGGCGAAAGGTCAGCAGCTTCTCGTCGCCATCGATGAAGGGATTGGCTGATTGCTCAAAGGGCAGTTGCACGTTGAGCCCAAACGACTGGCCCGCTCCAGCGCCGCGATTGGCAGCTTCCATGACGCCAGGCCCAGCGCCAGTCATGACTTCAAAGCCGCAGGCCACAGCTTGAGCAGCCACATCCACGGTCAGCGCGTAAACCGGGTCGTCTTCCGGTGTCCGCGCTGAGCCAAAAATCGCCACCTTGCGGATCTGGCGGTGGGGCTGAAACACATCGAGTGCTTCAGCCATGTCAGCCAAGGTGCCGTTAATCAGCTCCCAGTCGCCGCTGTCGGCATTGGATTGGCTGATCGCCACCAAGGTGCGGAGCACCTCGCAGGCGATCGTTCCATGGGAGTGGTCATCCAGCTCCAAGGCCAGGTCAGCGAGCTGCTGACGAATGGCGTCAGGAAGTTGGGATGTCACTCAGCTCAGAGGTATTTGGAAATGGTGCTGGCCAAGGTGGTCTTGGGAACAGCGCCAACAACGGTGTCAACCTTTTGGCCGCCCTTGAACACCATCAGGGTGGGGATGCTGCGGATGCCGTACTGGCTGGCGACGTTGGGGTTCTCATCGGTGTTCAACTTGACCACCTTGATGCGACCTTCGAACTCCTTGGCGATTTCGTCAACAATCGGCGCCACCATCCGGCACGGGCCGCACCAGGGGGCCCAGAAATCCACCAGGACGGGAACGTCGCACTGGAGTACGTCCTGGTCAAAGGAGGCGTCAGTGACAGCAGCGGCGCTCGACATCGGCGTGTGTTGATTAAGGCGGAATCTAGCAATGGCCTGGCCTTTTGCTTCGTAGCCGCGTTGATGTGTAAGACGAAAACCCGGGCTCGCCGGGCGTGGTGGTGTGAGGAGTGTGCGGCGAAGTGCCGCACGGCGACAGAGTAGCGCCCGCGACCACTCAGACGCAGTCTGAGACTGGGGTCTTACTTGCCCATGCCCAGCTGTTGGGCCTTCTGATACACCTTGCCCTCGGTGAGCAGTGACGGGGCCACCACCACCTCCACCTGCTGCATCTCCTTGATGGTGCGAGCCCCGAGGGTGCCCATGGAGGTTTTGAGGCAGCCCAGCAGGTTGTGGGTGCCGTCGTCGAGCTTGGCCGGGCCGCGGAGGATTTTTTCCAGGCTGCCGGTGCGGCCCACATTGATGCGGGTGCCGCGGGGAAGCACAGGGCTTGGGGTGGCCATGCCCCAATGGAAGCCTCGGCCGGGAGCTTCTTCGGCGCGAGCAATCGGTGAGCCGATCATCACGGCGTCGGCACCGCAGGCGATGCACTTGCAAATATCGCCGCCGGTGACGATGCCGCCGTCGGCAACGATCGGCACATAGCGGCCGCTCTCTTGTTCGTAATCCGCCCGCGCGGCCGCGCAATCCGCCACGGCAGTGGCCTGGGGGATGCCCACGCCGAGCACGCCGCGTGAGGTGCAAGCGGCGCCAGGCCCAATGCCCACCATCACGCCAGCGGCGCCGGCACGCATGAGTTGCAGGGCGACCTCGTAGGTGACGCAGTTACCGATCACCACAGGCACGCCCATGTCACGGCAGAGCGCTTCGAGATCGAGAGTCTCCTGACCCTCAGGGCCGGTGTGGTTGGTGGATACCACCGTGGCCTGCACGAAAAACAGATCGGCGCCGGCTTCGGCGATGGCTTTGCCAAAGCGCAGGGCCGCCACGGGGGTGCCGCTTACTGCGGCGATGCCGCCTTGGGCTTTGACGTCCTGGATCCGTTTGCGGATCAGGCTTTCTTGCACCGGCTGGCTGTAGATCTCTTGCATCAGCGGTACGAACTCGTCCTTGCCGACTGAAGCAATGCGATCAAGCGCCGCGTTGGGGTCTTCGTAGCGGGTTTGAACCCCCTCGAGATTGATCACCCCCAGCGCCCCGAGTTGGGAGAGTTTGACGGCCATGCCCACATCAACCACGCCATCCATGGCGCTGGCGATGATGGGAATTTCCCGCTCAATGCCGCCCAGGCTCCAACGGGTATCGGTCACGTCGGGATCCACAGTCCGCCCGCCAGGGACCAGGGCGATTTCGTCAATTCCGTAGGCCCGGCGAACGGTGCGCGAACGCCCCAATTGAATGTCCACCGCGAACCTCTCGTTAACAAGGGAAGAAAACTAACAATTCGCCTTCCCCTGCTCCGCCTCTCCGATCACTTGCCGGTGAAGGAGCTCCAACTGGTTTTGATTCCTTCAATCAAACTTCGGCGCTCATCGCTGCGCACCAGGCGGCGGCTGGCGAATAGCACCAGATAAATCAGACCCGTGAGCTGCAGCAGCCTGGGCAGCATCGGAATCGCATCGAGGGTGCCCAGCACGGCACTGGTGAGCTGAAGCACCAGCAGCAGGGCCAGGGCCCCGCCCAGCAGTTTCAGCGGGCGCTGGCTCTGTTGCCAGAGCTCCATCAACTTGGCGTCGGCGAGCCATCCATTGAGCTTTTCCATCAGCAAATGCCACTCGCCGCCCTCGCTATCGCTGGCGCTGGGGTCTGCTGGAACGCTCACCGTGCTGGCGATCGGGCTGTCTGCCGCTGGGGCTTCAACCACTGGGGGCTCGGGGGCAGGCGGCTCTGGAGTGGTATCTGGTGCCGGAGCTGGCGTCACGGCCTCATCAGCTGTGGACTCGCTCTTGGGATCGGGTGTCATCTCCGGTGTTGATTCCATGGCCTGCACTACCGCCAGTCGTAAATCCTATGGGCGTTTTTTCGATCAACCCTCGAGAGGGTGAAGCCTGCCCTGCTGGCTTAGGGGCTCAAGCCTGGCTGGTAGGGGGAAGCGGCCATCTTGAAGTTGCATGACCAGCTCGCGGGCCAGGCTGTCGGCCAATTTGAGGCTGCAGGCTGGTGCGGCTGGGATCCGTTGGCCGTCCACCTGGATTGCGCCAGCCATTAATTCGCCGTAGCTCACCGTGCCAAATCCGGGGCGGATTCGCCTGGGGATCGAGTAATCGAGCACGGGGGCTTCCAGTTCCTCATCGGGCACGGCGGCTTGCCGGGCCTCTTGCTCCCCAAGCAGCAGCACCGGTGCTGCTACTGCCACCAGAGCGGCCGCCCCATGGCCGTCAAACCAGCAGGGGCGGATCCATTGGCGGTTGAGCTCAGAGACCGCCACGCTGAGGGCAAGCGAGGCGCCTGGGGCACGTGCATGGCCAGAGGCTTGCCGCCGGGTTTGTGGCTGATGCCCGCCGCCTGGTCCCAAGACATGGCCCCGGCCTCCAGCCACCAACACTGCGCTGCCAGCACCGAGTTGGTGCAAGCCCGGCATGGTGAGGCCAATGCTGCGGGCGCCGCAGCCACTGAATAGGGCATTGCCGAACGGCCCCAGAAGGCCTCCAAACGGGCTGGCCAGCAGCCCTTCCCGGCTGCTGACGGCGACCACGCCGTTTTCCGTGATGCCCCGGGCCAGCAGCAGCCGCGCCTGGCTCAGTTGATCACTGGCTAGGGCCGTTTGCAGCTCCCGGCGTGGTTGCAGCGTTGTGCCCTCCCCTTGCAGTTCAAGCAGGGGCTGCTCCCCCTGGAGGAGTTCATCGAGAACGTGGATGCCCCCGCGCCGCTGTGGGTCGTCGCTGCTGCCCCCCAAGGGCAAACACAGTTCAGCGGCGCCATAGCCGCCTCCAGCGCTGATCCCCCCCAGGCGGGCTTGGCGAATGCGTAGTGGCGGGTCGCATGGCCCCAGGCTGATCCAGATCTGGCCTTGATCGGTGAAGTCACAGCTGGCTGCTGCCAGAACGTCGGTGTCGGCGTAGGCCTGCTCAAGGCTGCTGCTGGCTGCGCGGCGGCGAAAATCCAGCGCAGTACAGACCTGCAGCGTGCCTAGCCGCTGCCGCTCAAGCAGCTGATCGGGGGTGCGGGGCGCAAAGCCCATGCGCTAGCGGCATACAACAGTAATGTTGGGGCTTCACAAGGCTTAGCGCAGCAGGCGGAATGGCGGATCCCACCGGAGCGGGCAACCCCAGCGAGCGGATCATCCAAACCGACCTGCGCAACGAGATGTCGCGCTCCTATCTGGAGTACGCGATGAGCGTGATCGTGGGCCGGGCGCTGCCTGATGCTCGCGATGGCCTGAAGCCCGTGCATCGCCGCATCCTTTACGCGATGTACGAGTTGGGCCTTACCGCTGAGAGGCCGTACCGCAAATGCGCCCGTGTGGTGGGCGAGGTGTTGGGCAAATATCACCCCCACGGGGACACCGCCGTCTACGACGCGCTGGTGCGCATGGCCCAGAACTTCTCGATGCGGGCACCCCTGATCGATGGTCATGGCAACTTCGGCTCGGTGGATAACGACCCGCCGGCGGCGATGCGATACACCGAGTCGCGCTTGCAGTCGCTAACGACCGACAGCCTGCTGGAGGACATCGAAAGCGAGACCGTCGATTTCATCGACAACTTCGATGGGTCCCAGCAGGAGCCGACCGTGCTGCCGGCGCGTGTGCCGCAGCTGCTGCTCAATGGCTCAGCCGGTATTGCCGTTGGCATGGCGACCAACATTCCTCCCCACAACCTTGGGGAGTTGATTGATGGCGTTCTGGCGCTGATCGCTGATCCACAGATCGAAGAGCGGCAGCTGATGTCGATCATCCCGGGGCCGGATTTTCCGACCGGTGGTCAAATCCTTGGCCGCAAGGGCATTCGCGAGACCTACACCGGTGGACGTGGTTCGATCACCATGCGCGGTGTTGCCGCGATCGAAACGATTGAGGCGAAAGGACGTCCCGATCGCGATGCGGTGATCATCACCGAGCTGCCTTATCAGACCAACAAGGCCTCGTTGATTGAGCGCATTGCCGAGCTCGTCAATGACAAGAAGCTCGAAGGCATCGCCGACATTCGCGATGAAAGCGACCGCGATGGCATGCGCATCGTCATCGAACTGCGCCGTGATGCCTACCCGCAGGTCGTTCTCAACAACCTCTACAAACTCACCCCGCTTCAGAACAACTTCAGTGCCTACACGTTGGCGCTGGTCAAAGGTGAGCCCGTGGTGCTCAACCTCAAGCGGATGCTTGAGGTGTTCCTCGACTTCCGCATTGAGACGATTGAACGGCGCACCAAATACCTGCTGCGCAAAGCCGAGGAGCGCGATCACATTCTTCAGGGCTTGTTGGTGGCCCTCAATGATCTCGACGCGATCATCCAGCTGATTCGCAATGCCGCCGATGCCGCCACCGCCCGTCAGGGGCTGGTCAATGACCATGGCCTCAGCGAGATCCAGGCCGACGCCATCTTGCAGATGCAGTTGCGCCGTTTAACGGCGCTAGAAGCCGACAAGATCCGCCTCGAGCACGAGGACTTGATCGCCAAAATCGCTGACTACAAGGACATCCTCCAGCGTCGTGAGCGTGTGCTGTCGATCATTGAAGAGGAGCTGCGGCAGCTCAAGGAACGCCACAACACGCCTCGCCGCACCGAGATCCTTGATCTCGAAGGTGGCCTGGAAGATATCGATCTGATCGCCAATGAGCGCTCGGTGGTGCTGCTGACCGAGAACGGCTACCTCAAGCGCATGCCGGTCAGCGAATTTGAGTCCACCAGCCGCGGCACCCGCGGCAAGGCTGGGACCAAGAGCCAAGGCGAAGAGGCGGTGCGGCTGTTCATCAGCTGCAACGACCACGATTCACTGCTGCTGTTCTCTGATCGCGGGGTCGTCTACTCATTACCGGCGTATCGGGTTCCCATTGCGAGTCGTGCGGCCAAAGGAACCCCTGTGGTTCAGCTGTTGCCGATCCCCCGCGAAGAGCAAATCACCTCACTGCTCGCGGTAAGTGCCTTCGAAGAGGACGTGCAATTGGTGATGTTGACCACTGGTGGTTTCATCAAGCGCACACCGCTGTCGGCCTTCTCCAACATCCGCGCCAACGGCTTGATTGCCATCAATCTCGAAGACGCCGATTCCTTGCGCTGGGTTCGCTTGGCCCGTGCTGGCGACAGCGTGCTGATCGGCTCCATCAATGGCATGACGATCCACTTCCGCATCAATGATCAGGATCTCCGGCCCCTGGGCCGCACCGCCCGCGGTGTGCGTGCCATGGCCCTGCGCGATGGCGACAGCCTGGTGAGCATGGACGTGTTGCCCGCTGAGCTGGCCGATCGCATTGCGGCCGCTGGTGAGGCCAGTGACGGAGAGAGTGAAGAGGCGGCCAGCAGTGAGGGCCCTTGGGTGCTGGTGGCCACAGCCAGCGGTCTGGGTAAGCGGGTTCCGGTCGATCAGTTCCGCTTGCAGCGAAGAGCCGGCCTTGGTTTGCGCGGCATCAAGTTCCGCCGTGATGGTGATGCCTTGGTTGGCTTGTGCGTGATGGGCGCTGAAGAAGAGTTGCTGCTGGTGAGCGAGCGCGGCGTGATTGTGCGGTTGCAATCCGATGTCATTCCGCAGCAGTCACGTGCCGCCACGGGTGTGCGTTTGCAGCGGCTCGATAAGGGCGATCGCTTGGCTGAGGTGGTGCTGGTGCCGCCCGAAGCCGAAACAGACGATGAGTCTGCTGAGGCGGCTGAAGCTGAGGCGTGAGCCCCACCCGATGGCGTGATGTCGCCGTTGTTGGTGGCGGTCCAGCAGCGCTGTGCATAGCGGCGGCCCTGGCCAAGCAGCAGCTCCAGGTCACCTTGGTGGCCCCAAACGATCCAGCTGCTCCATGGCCCAACACCTATGGCATTTGGGGTGAAGAGGTTGATGCTCTTGGTCTCAGCGCGCTGCTGGAGCACCGCTGGAGCAACACCGTCAGCTATTTCGGCTCTGGCGATGGTGACGACCAGGGCGAGGTGTGCCATGGCCGTGATTACGGACTCTTTGATAAACAGGCTTTACAGCAGCACTGGCTTGATGGCCTCAGCGCTGGAGGCGTTCAGCACTGCAATGACTTGGTGCAGGCCGTTGAGCACCGCTCTGATGGCGCCACGCTGACAACGGCCTCAGGCGACAACCTGCAGGCGCGGCTGGTGGTGGATGCCAGTGGCCATGACCCAGTCCTTGTCACTCGCCCAAGTGATGGTCCAGTCGCTGGGCAAGCGGCGTACGGAGTGGTGGGCCGCTTTAGCCGGCCGCCGGTGGATTCCGATCAGTTTGTGCTGATGGACTACCGCTGTGATCACCTCAGCCCTGAGCAGCGTCAGCAGGCACCCACCTTTCTCTACGCCATGGATCTGGGCCAAGGGCGCTTTTTTGTCGAGGAGACCTCCCTGGCTGCGGCTCCGGCACTCTCCTTTGTGTCGCTGCAACAACGGCTGGAGCAGCGTCTGGCCCATCGCGGCATTGCGATTGAGGCCGTGGAGCACGTCGAGCATTGCCTGTTCCCGATGAACCCGGCTTTGCCGGATCGCCATCAGCCGGTGGTTGGCTTTGGAGGGGCCGCCTCGATGGTTCATCCGGCTTCGGGCTACATGATTGGCAGCTTGTTGCGGCGCGGCCCGCTGTTGGCGGCCGATTTGGCGGCAGCCATGGCCTCTGGGCAGCAGGGTTTGGCATTGGCTCAAGTGGGTTGGCAGAGCCTCTGGCCGCCGGAGCTACGCCGGCGCCACGGGCTGTATCGCTTTGGCCTGGAGAAGTTGATGCGTTTTGACGAGGCCCAGCTGCGGGCCTTTTTTGCCACGTTCTTCGCGCTGCCCAATGCCCAGTGGTTTGGCTTTCTCGCCAACACGCTGGAAACGCCTCAATTGCTGCAAACGATGTTGCAGCTGTTTGGTGCTGCCCCCAATGGCGTGCGTTGGGGCTTGATGGAGCCCCGCGGCCGGGAGCTCAATTTGATGACGAGGATGCTGCGCTGGTAGCGGTGGCTCCACTGCAACTGCTGCCTTGCCCTGCGGTGCAGCCATAACATTGATTGCCGGTGATGATCTCTCGGCCGCCCAGATCGTCCAAGCCAACGCTGGCCAGATTCAGCGGCAACGGCATCTCCAGCATCTGGTTGAAGTCACAGTCGAACAGCTCTCCTTTCGCACTAACCGACAATGTGCTGCGGCACATCAGCCCTGAGACGCTGCAGGGGTTGTAGGCCTGGCGCAGCCGTTGCAAATACGTGGTGGTGCGCTGTTGCTCCTCGAGCTCCAGCAAAAACCTGGCAATCGGCATGTTGTTGAGTCCGATCAGGTGGTTAAACGCCACACCCATCTCGGCCAAGGTTTTGCGCCAACGGATCTCATCGCAGGGGGTGAGTTGTTGAAGCTCCTCTCCTGCGGGGTTGCTCATCAAGGTGAGTTCAAGGCCACTGCCGTCTTGGCCGTAGCCGAGGCGATTGAGTAAACGCAGGGCCTCGAGCGAGGCTTGCCAGGTGCCATCACCCCGTTGCGCATCGGTGCTGAGCTCTTCGGGTGCCGGCAAACTCGCCACGATCTCCACCTGTTGCTCAGCTAAGAAGGGGGCGAGATCGGCCAGGGCTGGCAGCAGCAACACCGTCAGATTGCAGCGGTCGATCACCCGGCAGCCCAAGGAGCGGGCATGGCGCACCAGTTGGCGGAAGCTTTGATGCAGCTCCGGAGCCCCGCCCGTGAGATCCACCAGCTCCGGCTTGAGCCGTTCCATGGCATCGAGGCACTGCTGCACCACTGCCTCAGGCATCTGCGTGTGGGCCTGATCCGGACCGGCATCCACATGACAGTGGCTGCAGCGCATGTTGCACAGCCGGCCCAAGTTGAGTTGCAACACCTGCAGGCTGCTTTGGCGCTGGAGACTGGCGCGAAAGCTGTCCTCAGCTGGCAGGTGGGATTGCAGCAGCTCTCGCTGCTGTTGGGCACTTAAGGAAGCCAATCGCTCGGTTCGATGGTCGGGAAGAGGGAATCCTCTTGCTCCAGAGCGCCAAGCCAGCGCTCAAAGTCAGCTGTGTCGTGGGTGGGCTGCTGCAGGGCATCGAGCAAGCGCCAGAAGCGCCCGAGGTGCCGGTGGATCCGCTCGCGCGCCAGTTCGGTTGTGGTGCCCGCCCGCAGGATGAAACTCCAGTCCGACGACTGCGCCAGCAGCAGTTCCCGAGCGGCTTGCTTGAGCAGGCGTTGGCGCTTGGGGTTTCGCTTGCTTTGGTGGGCGGCGGTGGCTTCCACCATGGCCAGGCAGGCCCGGTGCCAATCCGGGACCACCCAAGCGTTGCTCGATGAAAGCCAGTAGGAGTGATAGCCGCCTTGTCCCCAACTCGATGGGGAGGGCCGGCAGACCTGCAACTGCGGTTGTTGGCTGAGGGTTTGCCGCAGGGTGGTGAAGCTCAAGCCCTGGGCTTGGCCTTGGGCAAACACCTGCTCCAAAAAGCGGGGGCCTTCGAACCACCAATGGCCAAAGAGTTCTGCATCGAAGGGGGCCACCACCATGGGCGGTTGATCCATCACCGAACCGAGTTCGGTGAGCTGTTGGATGCGCGCTTGGACGTAGCTCTGGGCGTGGCCGGCGGCTGTGCGCTCAGCGGCTGCTGGGTCGTAAGGAAGCTTGGCCTCCAGCGGGCAATCGCCACCACTGACACGCCTCAGCTTGAGGCCTAAAGGGCGGCTGCTGGGGATGCCAGCGGCTTGCAATTCGCTCTCGTCTAGATCCCAGCCAATGTCGCGGTGGAACTCCCGGTAGCTGGGGTTGCCCGGGTAGCCATCACTGGCTGACCACACCGGCAAGGTGGCTTCGCTATCGCGGCCAAAGAAGGCCACAGCGCCAGGGGAGCAGATCGGCGCGTACACCCCGTAGCGGGGACGGGGCAGGGCATGCAGCAAGCCGTGGGCATCGAGAATGGCGTAGCGCAAGCCGGCCTTGGTGAGTTGCTGATCCAGGCCTTCGAAATAGGCGCATTCCGGTAGCCAAATGCCGCGGGGTGCCTCGCCAATCAAGCGTTCGTGCTCGCGGACAGCGGTGCGCAGCTGACCTTGAACCGCGGCGGCGGGATCTCGCAGCAGTGGCAGGTAGCCGTGGGTGGCACAGCAGGTCAGCAGATCAAGAACGCCTTGGCGCTGCAACTGAATGAAGTGCTTGAGCACCTCACCGCCGCAACGGCGGAAGGCCCGGCGTTGCCGCTCAAGGTGCTGGCTGAGGTCGGCCGCGGCTACCTGCTCGTCTGAGCTGCTGCGCTCGAGCAGATCAATGCGTTGCTGCAGCCAGGGCTCGTAGCGCTCCTGCAGCACTGGATCCACCAGCAGCGAGAGCAGGGTGGGCGAGAGGCTCATCGTCAGCCGTGGCTGAGCGCCCTGCTGCAGCGAGCGCTGCAGCATCTCAATCAACGGGAGATAGCTTTCGGTGAGGGCCTGGAAAAACCAATCCTCTTCCAGCGAGCCTGGGTGGCGGCTGCGGACGTAAGGCAGATGGCCGTGAAGCACAAATGCCAGCGCGCCGGCGACCATGAAACGCTGTCAACTGCTGCACTGTACGGCGATTTTCTTGAACAAAGGCCGTGAGGCTTAGAATGGAGCTAACCCGAAATCAATCCGCATAAGACGTATGGCGCGCGACCCGGGCCGGGTGTTGATTTTCGACACCACCCTCAGGGATGGGGAGCAGTCGCCTGGGGCCAGCCTGAATCTGGATGAAAAGCTGGCCATCGCTCAGCAGCTTGCCCGCCTGCGCGTCGACATCATCGAGGCTGGGTTTCCCTTTGCCAGTCCTGGTGACTTTGATGCGGTGCAAACCATTGCTCGCCAGGTTGGTCGCCCCGATGGACCGGTGATTTGTGGCTTGGCTCGCGCCACGCGCGGCGACATCAAAGCCTGCGCTGATGCGGTGGCACCGGCTGCCAACCAGCGCATCCATACCTTTCTCGCCACCAGCGACATTCACCTCGAGCACAAGTTGCGCAAGAGTCGCGCTGAGGTGCTGCAGATCGTTCCGGAGATGGTGGCCTATGCCCGCTCCTTGGTGGACGACGTTGAGTTTTCCTGTGAGGACGCTGGGCGCAGCGATCCCGAGTTCATGTATCAGGTGATCGAAGCGGCCATCGAGGCTGGTGCCACCACGATCAACATTCCCGACACGGTCGGCTACTCCACACCCGCTGAATTTGGTGCCTTGATTGCTGGCATCGATGCCCACGTGCCCAACATCGGCCAAGCGGTGATCTCCGTGCATGGCCATAACGACTTGGGTCTGGCCGTGGCCAACTTCCTCGAGGCCGTCAAAAATGGCGCCCGGCAGCTGGAGTGCACGATCAATGGCATCGGTGAGCGCGCCGGTAATGCATCGCTGGAAGAGCTGGTGATGGCGCTGCATGTGCGCCGTAGCTACTTCAACGGCTACCTCGGCCGAGCTGAAGACAGCAGCGAACCTTTAACAGGCATCCAAACCGAGGAGATTTACAAAACCTCTCGCCTGGTCTCCAACCTCACCGGCATGGCAGTGCAGCCCAATAAAGCCATCGTGGGTGCCAATGCCTTTGCCCATGAATCCGGCATCCACCAAGACGGTGTGCTGAAGAACCGCCTCACCTACGAAATCATTGATGCCCGAACCATCGGCTTGACCGATAACCGCATCAGCCTGGGCAAGCTCAGTGGTCGCAGTGCCGTGCGCGCACGCCTTGAGGAGCTGGGGTATCAGCTCGATGGCGATGACCTCAACGATGCCTTCGCTCGCTTTAAAGAACTCGCTGATCGCAAGCGAGAGATCACCGACCGCGATCTAGAGGCCATCGTTCGGCAGAACGCCCAGCAGATCGAGGCCTACTACCAGCTGGCCGGAGTGCAGGTGAGTTGTGGGCGAGATCTGCGCGCCACAGCCACGGTCACCTTGCGCACCAGTGATGGTGAGGAGTGCTCCCAAGCTGCCATTGGCACCGGGCCGGTTGATGCTGTTTGCCAGGCCCTCAATGGCTTGGTTCAAGTCCCCAATGAACTGGTGGAATTCAGCGTGAAATCAGTCACTGAAGGCATCGATGCCATGGGTGAGGTGACGATTCGCCTGCGCCAGGACGGCCGTTTGTATTCCGGTCATGCCGCTGACACCGATGTGGTGGTGGCCGCTGCCCAAGCGTTTGTGAATGCCCTCAACCGCTTGGTGAGCGGCCAGAAACACAGCCCGCTGCATCCCCAACGCGCTCCCCTGCCGGCCCCAGCGCTATGACCGCTCGCCGCGCGCCTCTGTGGTCGCTGCTGCTGCAGCTGACGGTGCTGTTGATGGTGGCCTTGGTGGTTTTGATCCCCTTGCTCTGGCTGCTGAGCACATCGTTGAAGGGCCCAGCTGAAGACATCTTTCAAGCGCCGCCCAGCCTGTTTCCGGCTCAGCCCAGCCTGCAGGCCTACGGAACCTTGTTCAGCCAGAGCCCAATGGGGCGCTATTTGCTGAACAGCACCGTTGTGAGTGTGTTCAGCGTGGTGGCCAACCTGCTGTTCTGCTCACTGGCGGCCTTCCCCCTGGCGCGGATGCGCTTCCGCGGCCGCGGCATCGTCTTGGCCCTGGTGGTGGCCACGATTTTGATTCCGTTTCAGGTGGTGATGATCCCGCTTTACCTGCTGATGGTTCAGCTGGGTTTGCGCAATTCGTTGATGGCACTGATCCTGCCCAATGCCGCCACCGCCTTTGGCATCTACCTATTGCGCCAGAGCTTTTTGGGGGTTCCCAAAGAGCTGGAGGAGGCGGCCCGCATGGATGGCTGCACTGCGTTGGGTGAGTGGTGGAACGTGTTGATTCCAGCGGCGCGAGCTGATCTGATCACCCTGGCGATGTTTGTGTTCATCGGCACCTGGAGTGACTTCCTCTGGCCCCTGGTGATTCTTGATGACCCTGGGCTCTACACCTTGCCGTTGGGCCTGCAGCAGCTCTCCAGCTCGTTTTCGTTGGATTGGCGTTTGGTGGCTGCCGGTTCAGTGGTGTCAATTGTTCCGGTGTTGGCGTTGTTTGTGTTCCTGCAGCGGTTCATCCTGCCCAGCGCCAGCGGCGATGCGGTGAAGGGTTGATGGCTTAAGCGCTAAATGCTTTGCGGGCCGGAATCGGGTAGGGAATTCGGCGGTGCCGCATGCGGCGCCACACCTTCACAAATGCCCGCACCACCAATTCGATTTCGCCTGTGCCCAGGCCACTGTCATCGAGCTGGCCGTCATGGCGGCGGGAGTGGATGATGCGCCGCACGCCATCGCAAGCCTGCGCTTCATCGGTCTCCGGTGGCATGGCCCGGAGTGCCGCCTCGCAGCCATCGGCCAGCATCATCACGGCACTTTCCTTGGATTGCGGCTTGGGACCGCGGTAGCGGAAGGGTCGATCGCTGGCGTTGGGGTTTTGTTCCTTTGCCCTGTGCCAGAAGTAGCCCATCCGCAACGTGCCTTGGTGTTCGGGGATGTAGTCAGCGACTGGCTGAGGTAGGCCATAACGGCGCGCCATCTTGATCCCCTCATCGACATGGGCTTGCAGGATTTCAGCGCTGCGCCAGGGGTCATCGAGATGGTCATGGGGGTTGTCCCCCCCCTGTTGATTTTCGATGAACCACTGGGGGGCATGGAGTTTGCCCACGTCGTGATACAGCGCTCCAGTGCGCACAAGATCCACATCGCCGCCGATGGCACGCACGCCTTCCTCGGCCAGGCCGCAGATCATCAAGGTGTGCTCAAAGGTTCCCGGCGCTTCTGAGGAGAGCTTGCGCAGCAGCGGGCGCTGCAGATCGCAGAGCTCCAACAAGCGGGAACGCGTGATCATTCCGAAGAGACGCTCAACGGTGGGGGAGATCAACAGCGCCAGCAGCAGCAGTCCCCCCATCAAGATCCCTTCGCTCAGCAGCTCGCCGCCGACTGAGCCACCCATGACCTGGATCAAGGCGGCCTCCACCAGCAGGGCTGCCACCGTGAGCAACACGGCGTTTTGCAGCATTTCTGCGCGGGAGCGTTGCCGGCCGGCCAGTAGCACGCCCACCACGGCAACGGCTGCGGCTAAGAGCAGGCGCGCTGTGCCCACGCTGTTGAGGGGAATCGGCCATAGCAGGGTGGCCAGCGACAGCCAGGCCAAGCCGCTGGCGGCGCCCAGCCCTTCAGCCAACAGCAGGCTGGGGGGAACCAGCACGGCCAGGGCGCTGACGGAGGCGCCAAACCAGAGCTTGCAACCTTGCACCACCGCCAAGGTGCCCAGCAGCAGCAGCGCCTGGGGGATCTCCAGATCCGTGCGCCAACGGCGGCAGATCAGCAGCATCAGGCCCGCCGCGATGCTCGCTTCAATCCAACGCACCAGGAACAGGCCTGTCGCCGGACGCCGGCTGATCAGGCCAAAGGCATCCAGCACGTCGTAGGCCCGCTGGCTGATCACCTCGCCTTTGACGGTGATCACCTCGCCGGCTTTGACCTCGATTTTGGGAACGCCGTTTTGCTGAATCAGGTCATTCAGCAACACCTGGGTGAGGCTGTTATCCGTGCGCAGGTTGGTGCTCCCCTGCAGGGAGCGGGTGATCAACTTGGCGCCGAGACTGCGGCCTGGTTCTGGAAGCTGATCAAGTTGCAGCTTGGCGGCCCGTTGCAGTTGGTCTTCCGCCAGGGTGCTGACCACGCCTTGGGTGAGCATCCGCTGCTGCGCTTGCTCCACAGTGGTCTGCCACTTCCGCAGTTCCTGCGGCGTTTTCGTTAGCAGGAAGGCTTCATCTTCTGGTGAGACCGCGATCGGGGTGAGGCGCATCTCCCCGGCAGTTCTTGAGTTGAGCAACTCGGCCAGCAGTCGGTTGAGCCGGCTCTCCAACTTGGCGGTGGCGTTCTGATCGGTGATTTGAACTTGAATGCGTGGGCCCAATTGCGAGCGGCGTTGGGCCAGCGCTTCGCTATCCACCACCGAGGCATCACGGGGGGCGCGGATTTCAAAGGGAGCCGGCAAACCGGGCCGCAGTGACGGCTCCACCAACCAAGGCCAGGCGGAGACCAACCCCACACCGAGGCAGGCCAAGAAAACAACGAGTCCGTCCCGCAGGGTCCAGCGCACCGCTATCCGACTGGGTCGCTCATGGCGTAGCCACCGCCTCCAGGCCCGCCCAAGGCGCGGCCGAAAGCTCCAGAACCAACGTGAGAGGGCGGAGAGCACAGCGCGGCTGAGGTCAGACTGACGCTAGCTCCCATCACCGGAATGCCAGCCCAGCGTCTTGATGGCCGCCAGTTGGCGGCTCAGCTCGAGGAGGTGATGGCCGCGGCAATCGCTTCTGGTTTGCCACGCGCTGGCCGGCCGCCTGGCTTGGCGGTGCTGCGTGTTGGCGACGATCCGGCGAGCGGTGTGTATGTGGCCAATAAAGAGAAAGCCTGCGCCCGTGTGGGCTTGGTGAGCCATGGCGCCCACCTCGATGCCGCTACGCCCCAGGCCGAGATTGAGGCCAAGTTGCGGCAGTTGAACCAGGATCCCGCCGTCGATGGAATCCTCGTGCAGTTGCCGGTGCCCGCTGGTCTGGATGATCGGGCCCTGCTGCTGGAGCTGGATCCAGCCAAAGACGCCGATGGTCTGCATCCGCTCAATCTGGGCCGCTTGTTGCGGGGAGAGCCCGGTCCGCGCAGCTGCACGCCGGCTGGGGTGATGGCCCTGCTGCGCAGCAACGGCATCGATCCCGCTGGCAAACGGGCCGTGGTGATAGGCCGCAGCATCCTGGTGGGCCAGCCGATGGCGCTGATGTTGCAAGCGGCCAATGCCACGGTCACGGTGGTGCATTCGCGAACTGCTGATTTAGCGGCCCACACCCGTGAAGCCGAGATTTTGGTGGTGGCTGCCGGCAAGCCAGGGATGATTGGCGCCGAGCATGTGCGCCCTGGAGCCGCGGTAGTGGATGTGGGGATTCACCGCAAGCCGGAAGGGGGGTTATGCGGGGATGTGCGCTCTGCCGAGTTGGAGCCCATCGCCTCAGCCCTATCGCCTGTTCCCGGCGGAGTGGGGCCAATGACGGTGACGATGCTGCTGCTCAATACCGTGCGGGCTTGGAGCCACCGGTTTGATCTGCCGGATCCAGCCCCTGGTTATTGAGGGCGCTGCGGGCTTAAGGTTTCCTTTAGATCCTTCTGCTTGTGGGGTGCCGCCATGGCTCAACCCCGGTTTTCATCCTCCTCAGGGTTGTCGGCCGATGACCTGAGCCAGCTGAGCGGGTTGGATTTGCTGCGATTGCTGGATGTTGAGCATGGTGCTGCCGGCTGGCAGCGGCCTGAGCAGGCTGAATTTGCCTCGGTGACCTTGGTGGTGGAACTGCCCTCGGCGTTGTTCGCTCTGTTGCAGCAGGTGCTGGGTGGCCCGCCGTTGAGAGACAATCCCTGCAGCTGAGGCGATCTGCCGTTTCATGACTGCTGTGGTGGCCAACGGCTTTGATTTCTCTCAGTACCTCGAGGCTGGCCGCCTCAAGGTGGAGCAGGCGCTGGATTCTTCCCTTGGCCCTGAGCGGCCGGAATCGCTGCGGGAAGCCATGCGCTACTCCCTGCTCGCTGGCGGTAAGCGTTTACGGCCCATCCTGTGTCTCGCCAGCTGTGAGCTCGCCGGTGGCGATGCTTCGCTGGCTTTGCCCACCGCGACGGCGCTGGAGATGATCCACACCATGTCGCTGATCCATGACGATCTGCCGGCCATGGACAACGACGATCTGCGCCGCGGCCGGCCCACCAACCACAAGGTGTATGGCGATGCCACAGCGATCTTGGCTGGCGATGCTTTGCTCACCCGCGCCTTTGAGATGGTGGCGCTGCGCAGCCCAGGTGTTCCTGCCGAGCGCCTCTTGAAGGTGATCGGTGAGTTGTCGTTGGCGGCGGGTGCTCCCGGCCTGGTGGGCGGGCAAATCGTTGATTTGGCTAGCGAAGGGGTGGAGGTGGATCTCGACACCCTCGAATACATCCACCTGCACAAAACCGGAGCTCTGCTGCAGGCCTCGGTCTTGAGCGGAGCGCTGATTGCCGGGGCGGATGACACGTTGCTGGAGGCCCTGCGCACCTACTCCAGGGCCATTGGCTTGGCCTTTCAGATCATCGACGACATCCTTGATGTCACCGCTAGCAGCGAAGTGCTGGGCAAGACCGCAGGCAAAGATCTCACAGCTGATAAGACCACCTACCCCAAGCTGCTGGGCCTCGAGGAATCCAAGGCCCGGGCTGAGTCGCTGGTCAAGGAGGCCTGCGGGGTGCTGAAACCCTGGAGCGACAAGGCTCAGCCCCTGCTGGCCCTGGCGGGTTACATCACCTCCCGCGATCGATGAGTCAGCCATTTGTTCAGCTGCTCGATAACGGCCCCTTGGCCTGGGGCCTTGCAGCCTGTGGCTTGGCGCAGCTCTCCAAACTCTTGATTGAGTTGGTGGTGCATCGCCGCTGGCGCCCGGCGGTGTTGATTGAAACCGGAGGCATGCCCTCATCCCATTCGGCGCTGGTGACCGGCACGGCCGCTTGCATCGGCCTGGAGCAGGGATTTGATGCGCCCTTGTTTGCCCTGGCTGCGGCAGTGGCGTTTGTGGTGATGTACGACGCCAGTGGGGTGCGCCGGGCCGCTGGCCGCACTGCTGAGCGGGTCAACGCCCTGCCGGAGGCGCAGGGGATGCCGCCGCTGAAGACAACCCTGGGCCATTCGCGCCTGGAGGTGTTGGTGGGCAGCCTGCTGGGCCCATTGATTGGATTGGTGGGCGATGCCTTTGTGGGCAGCCCTGTTCATCTGGCGCAGCAGCTGGGCTGGTTCAGCGGGGTGGCCTGAGCTGGCCGATGCCGCTCCCGAGCTGACCAATGGTCAGCGTGTTGCCCTTGAGGGTTTCCAGGACTGGCTGACGGCCTCCGAGGCGGATTGCCCGTTTGTGCTCAGTGGTTATGCCGGCACCGGCAAAACCTTCCTCTCGGCAAGGTTTTTGCAGCTCGCCGATGCCGCCCATCTCTGCTGGACCGTGGCAGCACCCACCCATAAAGCCGTTGGGGTGCTGCGTCAGCAGCTCGAGGACCAGGGTCTGCGTCCCACCTGGTATCCCTCCACCATCCACCGTTTGCTGCGCCTCAAGCTCAGTCGCCAAGAGGAGCAGGAGCGCTGTGATCCCACCGAGCAGACCGCGACGGCGCTCGAACACCTGGGCTTGGTGCTGGTGGATGAAGCCTCGATGGTGGATAGCCGCTTGCTGGAGATCACCCTGCAATGCGCCCACACCTATGGCACCCGCTTGGTGTTTGTCGGTGATCCGGCCCAGTTGCCGCCGGTGAGTGAGGAGAGCAGCCCGGTGTTTGCCATGAAGCGCTCAGAAGCGCACCACCTCCAAGAGGTGGTGCGCCACGGGGGGCCTGTGCTGCGTTTGGCCACTGGTCTGCGGCAAGGGCAGCTGCCCAGCAGTCAACCGCCGCTGCTGCCGCCAGTGGATGACGACAGCGGCCGGGTGGCGGTGGTCAGCCGGGAGGAATGGATCAGCCAGGCCCAAGAAGCCTTGCGGTTGAGCAGTGAGCGGCTCGACCCAGACCACGCCCGCTTGCTGTGTTTCACCAACCGAACCCTGGATCGTTTGGTGCCGATTGCGCGGCGGGCCCTGCACGGGGAGATGGCCGATCAATTGCCCGTGTTGCCTGGTGAGGTGCTGATCACGCGATCGGCGGTGATGGCCCCGGCCTGCCAAGAGGGCTTGGCCAATGGAGAAGATGCCGATCTGGTGTTGGGCTCCAACCGCGAACTGTTGGTGCGTGATGTGGCCCCGGATCGCTGTGATTTGGCGGACTTGGGGCTCAAGGCCGCGCCAGTGATTGAAACCCTGCGGGTGGATGTGGAAGCCGGTGAAAGCCAACTCCAGCTGCGTTTAGCGCCAGCCGCAGGCAGCCCAGGGCGGCAACGGCTCGATGCGGCTTTGGCTGATCTGCGCAGCCAGGCCAAGCAGGCCGAAGGCAGCCAGCGGCGTCAACTCTGGCGCCAATTCTTTTTGCTGCGCGATTCCTTTGCCAGCGTCGGACCTGCGGCAGTGCTCACGGTGCATCGCAGCCAGGGCAGCAGCTTCACCGATGTGTTTGTGGCCCCCGATGTCTATTGGCCGCAGCAGGAGGAGATTCGCCGTCAGTTGGTCTATGTGGCGGTGAGCCGGGCCCGGCGCCGGGTTTGGTTGGTGGGGCGTGAGGGCTCGGAGGCCATGCGCTCAAGCTGGCAGCAGGGGCTCAGCTGATGGCGGTGAAGCCATCAAGCCCGCTCCAGCCCGACCAGCCCAGATAGAGCGCCAAGGCGACGCTGATCAACCCCAGGATCAAGCTGCTGCGTTGCTCGATGAATCGCTTGCCCTGCTCCAGCAGCGGTTGCACCTGCTGTTTGCGGACCAGCACCAACAGAATCGGAATCAGCAGCAGGGTGCTGCTGATCAGGCTGAAGTAGGCGATTAAGCCCAGCTCCAGCAGCTGGCTGTGATGACCTCCCTGCACCAGGGAGGCTCCCTTGGCGAGCAGGAACAGGTTGTCGGGGCTCAGGAGAAGCGTTAGCGGTGCGGTGAGCAGCAGCACCGTCAGGGGCAACTGTCCAACTTTTTCCAGCTTGGTGATCCAGCTGCCCTGCAGATCTTTGAAGTCTTTGGGTTTGGGATCCAGTTCGCGAATGCCCAGGGCCAGCAGCGCTCCGGCGGCAAACAGATCAATTCCCACCTGGTGAATCCCGCCTTTCTCCATCGAGAGGGTGAGCCCCTTGCCCACCGTCACCAGCAGCGCGATGGCAACGCTGTTGGTCACAAACCAGGCGCCACTGAACAGGCTGGATTTCAGCAGCGGCGTGCTGCCCAGCAGCAGCAGCAGCACCAAGGCGATGTCGAGGGGGCTGAGGGCAACGGCAAAGCCGCAGGCCGTGAGTTCGGTGAAGGTGCGCGTCAGTGGCACGGCGCGTTCCAGTGTTTGAGCGCTCGATTCTCGCGCTCAAAGCCCAGCACGCTGTAGGTGCCGGTGCCCAAGATCAGGTGCTTGCCGCCGCAGGCGCCCTGCTCCATCCAGGTGCCGGCCAGGCTGCGCAGGATGTGGCCGTGGGCAAACAGGGCCACATCCCCCTCGATCGTCAGCAGTTGATCGATCACCCGCTGGCAACGAGCCGTGACCGCCGCGGCATCCTCACCGCCTGGGCAGCCATGGCTCCACACACTCCACGCCGGCACGGTTTGGCGGATTTCTTTGGTAGTGATGCCTTCGTAGTCGCCGTAATCCCACTCGCGCAGGTCTGGGTGCACGTCTGCTTGGGCGCCAAGACCTGCAAGTTCGCAGGTGCGCCGGGCCCGTTGCAGCGGACTCACCCACACCTGCGCAAAGGACTGACCACGCAGCCGTGGA
The DNA here is from genome assembly GCF_014279855.1 of Synechococcus sp. Minos11. Classification (NCBI taxonomy): domain Bacteria; kingdom Bacillati; phylum Cyanobacteriota; class Cyanophyceae; order Synechococcales; family Synechococcaceae; genus Synechococcus; species Synechococcus sp. Minos11. Next base: position 721,780 of record NZ_CP047953.1, read on the forward strand.
GCCAAGGCCTTGGCTTCCTCTTCCCCCTCGGGCAGTAGTGGGATGTCGCTACTACCGGTGTGGCGGCCATTGCGGCTCCACTCCGTGGCCCCGTGGCGGAGCAGCCAGATGCATTGGCTCGCAGCCATGGGCGGCCTCCGGGGTGACGGTTCTGCTGAACCCTATGGAGCGGATTTTGCTAACGGGTTAACGCACCGCCTTGGAAGTGATTCGGCCTGATTTCAAACCAATCGGCACCGGTGGTAGCGACGCGACTGCCATCAACCGAATCAACCCGGGCTCCAGGGGGGCCGCCTTCGCACCACACCCTGAGTTCCGTGAGGCGTTGCTCGTCGCCTTCTGCTTGCACTTCGACGCTGCCATCGCTGCAGTTGCGCACCCAGCCAGCGAGGCCCAGTTCCTGTGCTCGGCGGCAGCACCCGGCCCGGTAGCCCACACCCTGTACCAGCCCTCGAATGCGAAGGCGCCAACGTTCAGCCGGAATGCGCAGGGAGCGATTCGGTTGGCCATCACGCTCTAGGCGCTTAGCCACTTGCCGGCGGCGTGCGTCAACCGTTGGGGAATCGAAGGGCATCCACCCCAATGGAGGTGGAGCCAACTTGCGTGAACGGCGGCGTCGGTCCATCCCTCAACCCTAGACCTCACGCCCCACCCCTCCAGCTGCCAAGGTGCTGCTTCCATCGGGCTTTCGTCCAGTTGCCAGCGGTGGAATTCATGGCCGTGCAACACCTCCCCTTGGCGCACCACCAGCCCATCGCGCTTCACCTGGGCGGTGCGGTAGCCCAGGCTGAGCGCACCGCGGCAGGCGCGATGGGGCAGTAGGCCGGCCATGGCGTGGCGTTGCCCATCAGCGTCCACCAACTCCTGCCCCAGCAGCAGCAGCCCGCCGCATTCGGCATACATCGCGCCCTCTGCCGCTCCATGGCGGGCTAACGAACCGAGGCTTTGGCGGCATTGGCTCAGCTCCTTGGCATGCAGCTCGGGGTAGCCACCCGGCAACACCACCGCGCCGCATTGCGCTGGCAACGGTTGATCCGCCAGTGGTGCCCAATGCGTCACTTGACAGCCCAGATGCTGCAACGACTCTTCCAGTTCGGGGTAGCAGAAATGGAAGGCGGCATCCCTGGCCACAGCCACCACAGGACCATGGGGCGGTTGCTTTGGCCCAAGGTCCATCAAGGGATGGTCTGTTGCGGCAGTGCCATGACTGGTTAGTTGCGGCCAGAGGCGCTCGAGATCAAGCCATTGCGCCGCCAACTCGGCCCATTGTTGGCTGCGTTCTGGCCAATCGGGCAGGTCCTGGGGGGGGAGCAAGCCCAGATGGCGGCTTGGCAGTTCCAAGGCTGGATGCCGCGGCAACACCCCCAGCAGTGGCATGCCGATCTGCTCGAGCACATCGCTCAGCAGCTGTTGGTGCCTCGGCGTTGACACGCCGTTGAGCACAACTCCAGCAATGGAGAGGTTGGGATCGTGATCGCGAAAGCCCCGCACCAAGGCCGCTAACGATGCGGCCTGACGGCTGGCTTCCACCACCAACAGCACAGGCAAATCAAGGCTGGTAGCGACTGCAGCGCTGCTGCCTACGGAGCTGGGGCCAACGCCATCGAACAGCCCCATCACCCCCTCCACAAGGGAGAGGGGTTGCTGTTGGCTCCACCAGCGAAAGCTGCGGCGCACCCACTCCTCACCGCAAAGCAGCAGATCGAGGTTGCGGCAGCGAACCCCACTGACGCGGCTGAGCAATTGCGGGTCGAGATAGTCGGGGCCAACCTTGAAGCTCTGCAGCCCCTGCCCGCGCTGGGCGGCAACAGCGGCCAGCAGCAACGACACCAGGGTCTTGCCGCTCCCGCTGCAGGGGGCGGCGATCAGAAGCGTCAAGCCTGAGCTGAATCAGCGCGGCAGCAGTCTGGATGCCAGCGGGACACAGGCGGCCAGCAGCGGGTTGGTGCTGTCGTGGCCACCGCGAAGGGTGCGGGAGACCTCCCGTTGGGCGGACTCAATGGTGGAGGTCACCACCTGCTCCACCAACTCCATCCGAGCCATGCCGCCTGCTTCCAAGCGCATGCAACCGCCGGTTTCACCGCAGAGGATCACGCACAGCGGCGCACGGTGCTCGGGCCTGCAAACCAAACGCAAGCCCACGATGCTGCCGGGATGGGTGCTGGGATCGCCCACCGGGACGGGCATCTGGCGGAGCTGCACGGCAACCCCATCGGGCCGCCGGAAGCTGGCGCTGATGCCATCGCCTTCGCAGTGGTTGCTGGACTCCAGGCTCCAGCCCAGGCGGTTGGCAATCCAGGCAGCCATCAACAGGCCCTGCACGGGCTGATGACCCTGCACATCGATATCGAGTTGCACCACGTGGGCCAAGGCATCACGACGGCCGGGGTGGTCGAACACCATGGCCAGGTTTTCTCGCCAGCTCGAAAGCCGATACCAGTTCAGATCGCTGATGGCCTGGCCGGCTGCGGCGCGCTGGCTGAGCACATCGAGGGCGCGGGCTGGAGTGCCAATAGCCGTGTCGATGATCAGCCGCCGCGGAGCCTGACTGATGCCTTCAAAGACATCCGGTGCCTCATCCAGGGTGCCGTTCCACCACACCCAGCAGGGGAGTTCAGCGGGGATCAGGGGATTCACCATGCCAAGCCCCCGCTGCAGGGCCTCCATGCCGCCGCGCATGACCACCACATCGCCGCAGACCGATGAGGCTGGCCCGTCTTCAGGGAGAGGGCAGTAAGCGGCCACCAGGGTTTCCAGATGCTGATGGTGATCGAGGCTGGGAGCCAAGGTGATCAGCCTTCTTGGTTGGTGCAGGCTGATGGCCGGATCCACGTACTGGCCGCGGAGATCCTCGCTGGCCTGATCCCCGGGCAGTTGCCCCAATTGCCAGGCCAGCTCTGGGGCCAGTGGCGAGGTGGAGAGCGGAAGCCCGCATGCGGGAACGGCTTGGCGCGCAGCTTGGAGCAGCTCCTCGCGTTCTAGGCCCGTGATGGGGCCATCGAGGCGGCCAAGCCGCACCAGGTGCTGCTCGATCCAAGAGGGCTGCCACACCAACAGGCTGAAGGTGGCGGCGCCACTGGAGGTGGCGTCCTGTTCACCGCCATTCCAGAGACGGCCGAGGTAATCGGAGACGTCCTGGGGGGGGAGTTCCAGCGGTGCCTGAAGAGTGAGCTGAGGAGCCATGGTTCAACGGGGTGGCAGAAACGGACGGGAGAGGGACAGGGAATTGCTCAGGGACGACGCCACAGCAGGCCATCACGGGCCAACAGGCTGTCGGAGGCGGCCGGGCCCCAGGTGCTGGCTTCGTAGGGGTAAACCGGAAGCTGCCAGGGCTGCTGTTCAATCAGCTCCACCAGGGGCGTGTAGAGGCGCCAGGCGGCCTCCACTTCATCGCTGCGGGTGAACAAGGTGGGATCGCCGAGCATGGCGTCGGCGAGCAGCCGCACATACCCCTCGTCGGAGGGCTCACCAAAGGACTCGTCATAGGAGAAGTCCATATCCACTGGCCGACTGCGCATGCCAGAGCCTGGAGCTTTGACTTCAAAGCGGAAATCGGCCCCTTCATTGGGTTGGATCCGCAGGATCAATTGATTCGCTCCAGGGGCGCCGCCGCCTGAGGAATCAAAGAGGTGCACGGGAGCTTCCTTGAAGGTCAGCACCACCTCACTCATGCGCTTGGGCATGCGCTTGCCGGTGCGCACATAGAAGGGCACCCCCTGCCAGCGCCAGTTGTCGATGAACAGCTTCATCGCCACGTAGGTCTCTGTGGTGCTGTTGGGATCCACGTTGGGCTCCTGGCGGTAGCCCGCCAGGGGATCACTGCTGGTGCCACCAGGGCCGTATTGACCGCGTACGCAGCAGTTCCAGGGCTCGGCCTCATCGGCGAGCCGAGCGGCCTGCAGCACCTTGGCCTTTTCATTGCGGATGGCCTCGGGGTCGTAGCGGCCCGGGGTTTCCATGGCCGTGAGGGCCAGCATCTGGGTGAGGTGGTTTTGCACCATGTCCCGGAGGGCACCCGAGGTTTCGTAGTAGCCCGCGCGCTCTTCCACGCCAACGGTTTCTGCTGCCGTGATCTGAACGTTGTCGATGTAATTGCGGTTCCAGATCGGCTCGAAAATGGTGTTCGCAAAGCGCATCACCAGGATGTTTTGAACCGTCTCTTTGCCGAGATAGTGGTCGATGCGGAAGATCTGGTTTTCCTGCCCGCAGCTTTTGACCACGCGATTGAGTTCCTGGGCACTGGCGTAGTCGCGGCCAAAGGGTTTTTCAATCACCACCCGGCTGCGCTTGGGATCGGCCAGGAGCCCGGCTGCCGCCAAAGCGCGGCAACCACTGCCGTAGAAGGCTGGGGAGACAGATAGGTAGAAGGTGCGGTTGCTGCGGGTGGCGCGCTGGCGGTCGATCTGCTCGAGGCGCTTGCCGAGTCGCACCAGGTCGTCGCTTTTTTGCAGATCAACCGGCTCGTAGAAGAGGCCAGCAGAAAAGGTTTTCCAGCTCTCCGGGTCGTCAGCGATCTTGCTGGCGAGCGCCGCTTCCATCTTTTGGCGGAATTCGTCGTCGCTCCAGGGGCGGCGAGCACAGCCGAGCACCGCAAATTCGCTTGGCAGGCGCCGCTGCCGGAACAAATCAAACAGGGCTGGAATCAGCTTGCGATGCGTGAGGTCGCCGCTAGCGCCAAAGATCACCAGGCACTGCGGTGAAATCACCCGCTCCTGGCGTAGGCCAACGCGGAGCGGGTTGGTCAATGTGGCGGTCATCCCGTGGCCTCAGACAGAGGATTTCCACAAGATGAAGGCAACAGATGAACAGAAGGTGAATGGTCCGTTCTTCTGCAGATTTGACCGCCTGATTGAAGACCTGATCAGTAGGTCTCGACGTGCCAGCGCTCGGCTTTTTTGAGTTGAGGACGCAGTTCAGCCCAATCCATGCCCTTGGCGGCTGCGGCTGCGGTCATCGCTTCATCAATGCCGGGTTCCATGCCCCGTAGACCGCACATGTACACGTGGGTCTTGGGATCTTCGATCATCGCGAAGATCTCATCGGCGTACTCGGTAACGCGGTCTTGGATGTACATCCGGCCGCCCTTGGGGTTCTGCTGCTCCCGGCTGATGGCCTTGGTGTAGCGGAAGTTGTCGGAGTACTCGCTCTCGTAACGCTGGAAATCCTCGTCATAGAGGAGGTTGGCGGTTTTGGGGGCGCCCATGAACAGCCAAGCCTTGCCGCGGAACTTCCAGCCATTGGCTTCGCGCTCTTTGTCTTCAAACATGCGGCGCAGGTAGGTGCGCATGGGGGCGATGCCGGTGCCGGTGGCCAGCATGATCACGTTGGCTTCTTCGTCCTCGGGCAGCAGCATCTCTTTGCCAACGGGGCCAGTGATCTTCACCTTGGCGCCAGGCTCGATGTCGCAGAGGAAGGTGGAGCAGGTGCCGTAGATCTGCTCGCCGGCTTCGTTCTTGTATTCCAGCTGCCGCACACACAGAGACACGGTGTTGTCTGCCATGTCATCGCCATGGCGGGTGCTGGCGATCGAATACAGACGCAGCTTGTGGGGCTTGCCTTTGGCGTCTTCGCCATCGGGAATGATGCCAATGCTCTGGCCTTCGACGTAGTGCAGTTGGGGGTCACCGCCTTCGAGGTTGAAGGTGATGTGGTTCACCCGGCCGATGGCGCCGTCCTGCAGCAGGGAATAGTTCTCGGTGACCGTTCCCACAAAAGGATTTTTTGGCTTGTACAGGTTGACCGGCACCTGCGCGTGGGCTGTGGCGGGCTTGCTGGCAGCAGGTGTAGTCACAGGAGCTGGTGTCGAAGTGGTCGAAGGTGTGGCGATGGGCGCAGTCCCACCAATGGGCGTCACCCGAACGATGCGCGCTCCGCTGCGGCCGGTGTTGCGCATGACGGAGTTGAGCTGGTCATAGCTGACCTTCAAGACCTCATTACTGCGTTTGACTCCAGCTCCTGACATGCCGGCCACTTCAATGGCGAACATGCGGGGAGTGCCTGGAGCTGCAGAGACAGGAGGTACGCGCATGGATTTGGGAAAGGCGCCGCGACTATAGGAAGCTTCTGCAAGCCTCCTTCACACCGTCAGGGCGAAAACACGTTTAGTGTCACTGATGTTGCAGATGTGACGCTCTGGCGGCCCCAGTCCTTTTGTTTTCGATCCCAGAACAATCCAACGGCTTGGAGCCGATTGAGCAGCAGATCGAGCGGCTGCCAAACGCAACCCGTCGCCTGGCGGCCCAACTGAGGTTGCCGTTGGAGATTGAGGAGGTTTGGGCGGTGTTGACCGATTACGACCGCCTCACCAGCTTCATTCCCAATCTGATCTCCTCCCGGGTGGTGAGCCGTGAAGGTTTGGAGGTGGTGCTCGAGCAAGAGGGGGCCCAGCGTTTTGCTGGATTGCGCTTCACGGCCAAAGTCACGTTGGAGCTGCGCGAGCGTCGCCCCGATGGCATGCTCGATTTCCGGATGGTCAGCGGCGACTTCCGCCGTTTTGAGGGCGCTTGGTTCGTCTGCCCTGACCCCCTCGGTGGCGTTCGCCTGCGCTACGAGGTGTTGATTCAGGCCTGCAGGGGGATGCCCATCGGCCTGATCGAGCAGCGCCTCAAAGAAGACTTGTCTATGAACCTGCGTGCTGTGGCCGCTGAAGCCCTTAAGCGCACCAACATGGCTGCCGCACAAGCAGAAGCCGCCATTTACTGAATAACGTCTACTCATCGGTAGACGTTGATCTGGATGTGGTGTGATTGCCAGTGTCTGGATACCCCCAAGGGGATTCGAACCCCTGTCGCCTCCGTGAAAGGGAGGTGTCCTAGGCCTCTAGACGATGGGGGCGAGGCCGTTTGGCAAGAAGCCAACTTAAACCATCGGGTCCTGCCTGGGTCAAGCTAGCTGCTCTGGCCTCTCCAGATCGGAACTGTGAAGTGGAAGCAGGCCCCTTCGCCGGGGTCTGAAACCACCCAAATGCGCCCGCCATGGACTTCCACAATGCGGCGGCAAACCGAGAGGCCAACACCAAATCCCGAGGTTTGCCCCGCGGTCTGCGGTAGCCGAACCCGGTCTTGAAAGATGCGTTGTTGCTCTTCGGTCGGAATGCCTGGACCGGAGTCGCTCACGCTCACTTGAACCCATTGGCTGGTGCGGTGCAGCAGCTTCAAGCTGACCTGGCCGCCATCAGGAGTGAACTTCAGGGCGTTCTCCAGCAGGTTCAAGATCACCTGACGCATGCGCCGTTGGTCGGCGTACACATCCGGCAGGTCCGATGGCACATCGGTGAGCAGTTCCAAGCGGCGGTTCACCCACAGCTTTTCCAGCTCGAGGATGGCTTCGGCGGCGATGGGAGCTAGCCCCAGCCGTTGTGGGTTGAACAGGGCTTCCCAGCGGGTGCTACCCACCTCCAGCAAATCGTGGGAGAGCTGCTCGATGTCCTCGAGCCGCCGATCCATCACATCGAAAAAACGATCGGTTTTGATCTGCTCGAGCCGGTAGCTCTGCAGCGCCAGGTTCGCGGCGGTTAGGGGGGTGCGCAGCTCGTGGGCCACCATCCGCAGCAGCCGTTCCTGCACGCCCAGGCGTGAGGTAAGCGTTTCGTTTTCTTGGCGCAACACCAGTAACTGATCCTCCAGCTGCATTTCCCGTTGGCTGGTGCCACCAGCGGTGTCTGATGGAGTGAGGCTGGAACTCAGGCCACTCACCATGCCGAGCTGCTGCCAGCGGGGCAGCCAGTTCTGCAGTTGCCGCTGAATGGCATTGCCCGCAAAGACCTGCTTCGGGGCCGGGTCGAGCTTGATCAGCGCCGGTGTGGCCACCAGGCGATGCAGCTCGAGCAGTTCCGGCTGTTTCTGTGGATCAGCGATTGAGAAGCTGATGTTGAAGGTGTGCTTTTGTTCCTCGAGAAAAGACAGCAAAGCCCTGACGTCGGGCCCAGCAAGGTGGTGGGGCCCGGCGACCAAGAGCAGGGTGATGTCCTGCCGATTTTCGTTATCGCCGGTGGGGGGCAATGAAACCCATCAATCGGAAACAGGTTATTGAGGTTTCTTGATTTGCTCAGCAAAAAACGACAAACCGCAGTAAATGACCCCGCCCGTTGGGTTTGGTGGGCGGCTGGCCTGTTCCTGTTGCTGGGACTGCTGGTGCAGTTTTGGCGGCTTTGGTCGCTGTCGGCTACATACGACCAAGGCATCTTCAACCAGGTGCTCTGGAACAGCGGCCACGGCCGCTGGTTTGCCAGCAGCCTCTCCTCCCAGCTTTCCAGTGCTGTGTTGCATGGCGGATTGGCGCCTGATCCCAGTTATCAGCGCCTCGGCCAGCACTACACGCCATTGCTGCTGCTCTGGGCACCGCTGGTGCGGTGGTTGGGCTTCGCTGCCTTGCCTCTCGTGCAGGTGGGTCTGATGACGGCGGCCGGTTTGGTGTTGCACCGCCTGGCTCGGGGGTTGCTTCCAGCTGGGCTAGCTGCAGCTGTGGCCTGCAGTTTTTACGGCGCCCAGGCAGTGATTGGCCCCACCTGGTGCAACTTCCACGATCTCTGCCAGCTGCCGCTGCTGGTGTTTCTTCTGCTCTTGGGGCTGCTGGAGCGGCGTTGGTGGTTGCTGCTGTTGGCGGCGCTGTTGATTCCGTTGGTGCGTGAGGACACCGGTGTTGTTCTCTTTGGCATGGCCCTGTGGATGGGCCTGCGGCGCAAGGCCCCCTGGTGGGTGGCTGCGTTAATCGGCCTTTGGGGCGCTGCCTGGTGCGTTGTGGTCACCTCGGTGTTGATGCCTGCGGTGAGCGCCGATGTCAGCAAGCGCTTCATGGTGGAGAACTTTGGTCAGTACACCCCTGATGCTGAAGAGCTCAGCAGTTTGGAGGTGCTCAAGGGTTTGCTGCGCCAGCCGTGGCGACTGCTCTGGGAGCTGATTAATCCCCCCGGAAAAACCCTTGGCTATCTGGCAGCGCAGTGGTTGCCACTGATGTTTGTGCCAGCGCTCAGCCTCGATGCTTGGTTGTTGGTTGCTCTGCCATTGGCGGGATTGCTCTTGGCTCGGGGCAGTAACGATCCGCTGTCGATCAACATCCGCTACGCCCTGCTGGTGGCACCGGGCCTTTTTGCCGGAGTGGTGTTCTGGTGGCAGCAGCGCAGCCAGCTGTTTTCGAGGCGCCGTTTGCGCCGCATCTGGACCGGGTGTGTGCTGCTCTCGCTGTTGTTGACGTTGATCAGTAATCCGAACCGAAGCCTGTCGTTTTTGGTCCCCGACAGCTTTGTTCCTTGGGTGCATGTCTCGCCGCTGCAGCAGTGGCGCCACGGTCGTTTGGCTCGCCAAGCCCTGGCCGTGATTCCCCCTGAGGCCTCGGTGGCTGCCAATACGCCATTGATTCCACTGCTTTCGCACCGCCGGGTGTTGGTGCGCTTGCCCGCTTGGCATCAGTGGCAAGACAGCGATGGGCAGCGCCACAACGTCGATTGGGTGGCGATTGACACAGCTCAAGCCAGTCGGCGTGCTGAAGCGTTTGCCCCTGATCGACGCAGGCAGTTGCAACTCCAGTTGCAGCTGCGCGATTTACAGCTCCAGGGCTACAGCCCAGTGGCCAACGCTGATGGTGTTGTGGTGCTACGCCGCAGTTGAAGATCATCTGCAGCTTGGGGATGTTTTTCTTTGCCCCTGGCTAAGACGAATTTGAGAGATCGTCCCTGATCAGTGGAACCCGTCTCCCTGTTTCGAGCCAAGCCGACCGTTGAGCCGCAGCAGCGGCTGCAATTCGATACGTCGCTGCGGCGTTGGTTTAATCGCAATTTGGGGTTGTGGCGCTCCCGCCGGCAGTACTTCTTTGCCGACGATCAGGCCTTGCGGGTTGACATGTTCTTACGCATGGAGGCGTTCAGTGAGCCGGTGGAGGGAGAGGCGGCCTATCGCTTCACCTGGTGGCCCGAGAAGGAATACGACTTTTTCGAAAAGAACCCGCGCTACGTGCGGGAAGGAACCCTGGAGGCCTATCTCTGCGGCCATCAGCTGCGCCGTAGCCGCGGCTATCTCTGCGGCTCACCCACCAAGAGCCAGATTCGCCAGGTGGATGAGCATGAGTTGGTGTTTGAGTCCCATTACCTGGAGTGGGACATCCTTGAGCACATTCGCTTGGTGGACATGGACCGCTACCGGGCCCGCTCGATTTATTCCTGGTGCAACGGGGAGTTGGTGCTGGCCGAAGTGCACCACGAAGAGCGTCTGGAATCCTCGGGCCAACCGTTGACATCCTGACTCGATCTCGTTGCCACCGGCTGTGGGACGGGCTAGACAGCCTGGAGCCGATCTGCTCCTCGATGACATCAGCAGCGAAGCCCATCCAGGAGCCTGACGGCTGGGATGAGGAAATCAGCGAGGAGGAGCTGCAGTTTTTGGCTGAATGCATGCCGGAGCAGCTGGCGGCCAAGGCCGCTGAGCTGGAACAAGACCTGCCTGAAATTCCAAGAGTTCCGAACTTGAGCGAGAAGCGGCCACTGCGCCGGGCGGCTTAAGCAAAAAAGGGCCAACATGGAGCGTCTTTTGAGCTGCCTTGGCCATGCGCCAGTTGCTGTCTGCTGCTGCCTTGATGGCTGTGGCCATCTCCCCCCTGCTGCAACCCAGCGCTGTGCAGGCTGCTCCTGCCACGGAGGAGGAGATGACGCTGTATTCGCGTATCACTGCTCTCAATGCCTGTTTGGCTGTTTCCAACGGCGTTGAATTCAAAAAAGCCATTGGCATTGCCGGCGAAACACTGACCCAAACCATCCAGGGTCAAAACGGCGGCGCCATTGCCCAGCTCGGCGATAATCCTTTGCCGATTGAAGATCTACGCAAGGGTTCCATTAACTCGGTGTTGATTGCTGTGGCTCAGGTTTGCCCTGATCAGATGCCCGATGACGTGCGCGCGAAGATCCAAGAGGCCCTGCAAGCCGGCGGCGGAGCTGAGTGAGCGCTGAGGTGGCCGTTCGCCTGTCCGACTACCAGCCTCCGCTCTGGCTGGTTGATGCCCTGGAGCTGCGTTTTGAGCTCTTCAGCGCCGAGACCTTGGTTCATGCCCAGCTGAGCATTCAGCGCTCAGCTGATCAGCAGCTCGAGCAGCTGTGTTGGCCTGCTGTGGCCATGGAGATCCAGGAGCTGGCCATCAATGGCACGGCCCTGCCAGCGGAGGCGTGGAGTCATCAAGGCGGTGAGCTGGTGATTGAATCGGCCGTGTTGCCGGACGATCCCAGCTGGACGCTGCAAACCCGAGTGCGGCTGGATCCAGCCAGCAACACCAGTCTGGAAGGTTTGTATGTGAGCGGTGGGTTGTTCACTACCCAATGCGAAGCCGAAGGCTTTCGCCGCATCACCCCGTTTCCTGATCGCCCCGATGTGCTGAGCCGCTACCGGGTTCGCATCGAGGCTGATCAAAACGATTGCCCCGTGCTGTTGAGCAACGGCAACTGTGCGGCCACTGGCAATCTTTCCGGAGGTCGTCATTTCGCCGAATGGCACGACCCCTTCCCCAAGCCCTCCTATCTCTTTGCCCTGGTGGCGGGCCGGTTGCAGGAGGTGCGCGATCGGTTCACCACCGCCTCAGGACGTGAGGTGGCCTTGCGCATTCATGTGGAGCCGGGTGATGAACACCTCTGCGGCCATGCCATGGCCAGCTTGAAGCGCAGCATGGCGTGGGATGAGACGGCATTTGGGCTGGAATATGACCTCGATGAGTTCAATCTGGTCGCTGTGCGTCACTTCAACATGGGCGCCATGGAGAACAAGAGCCTCAATATCTTTAATTCCAAGTTGGTCTTGGCCGATAGCGAAACAGCCACCGACGCTGAGCTGGAACGCATTGAAAGTGTGATTGGCCATGAATATTTCCACAATTGGACTGGCAATCGAGTCACCTGTCGAGATTGGTTCCAGCTCTCGTTAAAAGAGGGACTCACGGTTTTCCGTGATCAAGAGTTCACCTCTGATCTGCATGGAGCCGCTCTCAAGCGCATTGAAGATGTGTCCATGTTGCGGGCGGCTCAATTCCCTGAAGATGCTGGTCCAACCGCCCATCCTGTGCAGCCCAGTGAATACATCGCGATTGATAATTTCTACACAACAACCATCTATGAGAAAGGCGCTGAATTGATTCGCATGCAGCGAACGCTGCTGGGTCCTGAAGCCTTTTTGCAAGGAGTTCAGCTTTATTTGCGGCGCCACGATGGTCAGGCCGCCACCTGTGAGCAATTTGTGCAGGCCCTTGAGGAGGCTTCGGGGGTGTCCCTGCAAACCTTCCGCCGCTGGTATCACCAGGCCGGAACACCCCAGCTCTCCCTTCAAACCCATTGGGATGGTGCTGCTGGAGAACTGAAGCTGACGCTGTCTCAGCTCACACCCCCCACTCCTGGGCAAAGCGACAAGCAGCCCGTGCCGATTCCGGTGCGCCTTGGCGTGTTGGATGCCGCCGGCCAGCAATTGCAAGAGCGCTTGTTGGTGCTTGAGCAGGCAGAGCAGAGCTGGACTCTTTCGGGTTTGCCCGCTGGGCCCAAGCCGCCTGTGTTGTCGCTGCTCCGCGAGTTCTCGGCGCCCGTGCAACTGGAGTTCCCCCGCAGTGACGCTGATTTGGCGCTGTTGCTGCGCTCAGATCCTGATCCCTTTAGCCGTTGGGATGCTGGCCAGCAGCTCTGGCAGCAGCAGTTGCTGCAGCCCAATCCCGCCACCGCTGAGTTGCTTGAGAGCGTTTGCAGCCAGCTCTTGCAGACCCTGGTGTCTGGTTCCAATGACCCGCGGCTGGTTTGGGCCTTGTTGCAGGCCCCCTCACGCCCAGAGTTGGAAGCTGCCTGCATGGCTGCAGGCACAACACCGGATCCGCTGGAGTTGGAGCGGTCGTTGTTGCAACGTCGCTGCTGGCTCGGTGAGGCCTTGCAAGCTGAATTGAATGCTGTCATCGCTTGGGCTGAGCCCCAGGCTGATCAGAGCTGGCCTGCTGGGGTTGGTGCGCGGGCCATGCTGGCTCTGGCTTGGTCGTGGCTCTCGGCAGCAGGCGATGGGGCTGTGCGCAAGCAAGCCGCCATGGCCGTTGACGGCGGCTCAATGAGCTTGGCTCGATCCGGTTTGGCTGCCTTGCAACCTTGGGATTGTCCCGAGCGGCAGCAGGCCAGTCGTGCTTTTGCCAAGCGCTGGCGGCAGAGGCCTGTGATCCTCGATGCCTGGTTTGGCATGGAAGCCTCCGCCCCCTTTGGCGATGGAATCACCCGGGCTGATGCGCTGCTGGAAGATCCGGCTTTTGACCCCAATGCGCCCAACAGTCTTCGGGCCGTGTTGGGTGGTTTTGGCCGCTGCGCCGAACATTTCCATCGCAGCGATGGCCGCGGCTACCAGTGGATGGCGCAGCAGTTGGTGGCCGTGGATCAGCGCAATCCGATCGCTGCCTCGCGGATGCTGAAGCTGTTCATGGGCTGGCGCCGTTACAGCCCGGAACGCCAACAGTTGATGCGCTCCAGTTTGGAGTGGTTGGCTGAGAATCTCACTTCCCCCAACAGCAAGGAAGTGGTGATGTTGTGTCTCGGCGCTGCTGAATAGGTTGCGTTGAAGAGCATGAAGGCCTGATTCTTCAGGCTTGCCTACTGAGCGATGAGCGGTATAAAAAGCGCATTGGCAGGATGTGATGTTCGTAACAGTTTTCGGTCAGAAAGGTGGTGTTGCCAAAACCTGCACCAGCGTTCATTTGGCGGCGATTTGGTCCAACCAATACCAATCGGTTGTGTTGGTTGATGCCGACCGCAATCGTTCGGCCAGTGCCTATGGCGCCCGCGGACTATTGAACTTTGAAGTGGCTCCGATCGAAGCGGCAGCCAAGGCCACGCGCTATGCCGAGGTGGTGGTCACCGATGGTCAAGCCAGCAGCAGCCAAGAAGAAATTAAAAACTTGGTGGATGGCGCTGATGTGATCATTCTCCCAACGGCAGCTCAAACCCGTTCGTTGGAATTGACCTTGGAGATGGCGGAGCATCTCAAGCAGTTCAAGGTTCCCTTTGCTGCCTTGTTGGTCAAAGTTGATTCGCGTAAGGCCAAGGCTGCGCGCGAGATTCGCCAAGCGCTTGATGCCGCTGGCATTTCAGTTTTGCGCGCTCAAATCCCCTTGCTGGCTGCTTTTGAAAAGGCAGAAAATGCTGGTGTCACGGTGGATCAAGCGGTGTCGGCTGCAGGTAAATCTGATCCTCGCCGCATGATCGGTTGGCATGCCTACACCAAGGCCTGTGAGGAAATTGCCGAGCTGGTGCCCCAGCGGACGAATGTGATCCCCATGCATCCGATTGGTTGGGATACAACGCCGCTTGAGGATCGCCGGGCTGCTTAAGCCAGCCCATCCCAACTACCCCTGCTGGGGCGCCTGAAGCGTGATCTGGATCGATTTGAAATAGCGGCTGATTGGCGGTGCGTTTCCAGCGGCCTTCCATTTGAGGATCACCTTCATCGCCACAGGCGTGTCGCGTTCGCTCATGCTCAGATCGACGGGCTTGGTTTTCGCCTGGATGTACTCCAGTAGTGCGTCTTCATCGCGGGGGATGGGGACCAGGGGCATCTGCTCGGCTGCCGAGGGGACTAGCCGGTATTTCTCTTCATATCCATCGGCATAACGCACAAACAGACGCGTCACGAAGGGTGGTCGGTAGAGGCTTTTGAGCAGCTTGTAGCGCAGGGTGGGCTCAAATTTGAGGCTGAAGCTGGTTCCAGGCGGGAGGTCTTTGGGTAGCTCCAGAAGTTCTGTGCGGGGCCGATTGGGGTTGAGTGTGAAGTCGCGCTGCCAGATCACGGTCTCCTTCGCGTTGGCCTGGGAGCCTGCCTCCTCTTCAAGCACCAGCGAGCCGCGATCCCCGCGGTTTCGGAGGCTGTAGTTGTTGGCGATGGCCGTCAGGGCTGGGCCGTCGAGGCCCGTTGACAACCAGCGGTTATCGATGCTGTTGACGCCTAGAACAACGAATTGGGGCCTTCGCTCGGGGTCGGTGAAGAAGGCGCGGTTCAGCTCCAACAGTTCGGCTGAATAGACATTCAGCGAATGGGGAATGGGCCGGGGGGTGTAGCGGACCTTGTTGGCAATCAGATCGGTGGTGTCCCAAGGCAGGAGGTCGGCGGTGCTGCCCTCTGGGATGTTGAAGCTTTCGGTGAAACCACTGACGCGTTGAAGATCCCGTTGGCGCCGATCGCGCAGGGCTTGACGGCCCTCTTCACCCTCGCTGGCGCCGAGAAAACCGCGCAGGCCATCGTTGCGTTCCTGCAGCTTGTAGCCCCAGTCAGAAGCCAGTTTTTTACTGCTGATGGAGTATCCCGCCACCACTGGCAACAGCATCACGAGCCACAGCCAAGCGCGCTTGGGGTTCAGCTCACGCCAGAACAGCATCAGCGTGAGCACACCGGCGGTCAGCAAAAACAGCCCCGACATGGGGAAGTGGCCCCCGTCATGGCGGACCATGCCGGCTTTAAACGGCGACCAGAAATAGATGGCGCTGACGCCGACCATCAGCACGCTCCACCAGGGGCTGCGCCACTGCAAGCGTCGTTTGAGCCCGGTGACCAGCAGGCTGATGGTGAAGCCACTGGCGAGCCAATAGGGCAGCTGTTGCCAGTCGTTGCGGCGCCGGTAGAGCGCCATGGCTTCGCTGTAACCCGAAACGATGTCTTTGTTGGGGCCGGTGATGTAGTGCCAGCCAT
This sequence comes from Synechococcus sp. Minos11, assembly GCF_014279855.1. NCBI lineage: Bacteria > Bacillati > Cyanobacteriota > Cyanophyceae > Synechococcales > Synechococcaceae > Synechococcus > Synechococcus sp. Minos11. The sequence goes on from NZ_CP047953.1 coordinate 737,448, forward strand.
CGCTGATTCCCATGCCCGCCGGAGCCATCAGGCCGATGCCGATGAGGGGCAGGGCCAGCACCTTGATCAATTTTTCAAAGCCATAGCTCTGCCGGTGGGTGAGTTCGGTGCCCACCAGCACCAGGATCGTTGGCGCTGCCAGGGCCACAAACGAAAGCTTGATCAGCACCCCCAGCACCAGGGTGCTCAGTTGCAGCAGATAGCTGATCAGGGGCAAGGCTTCTTGGCGGATGCGGCACAGCGCCGTGAGGCTGACGATCAGACAGAAGCTGTTGAAGAGGGCATCCAGCCGTTGGGAGGTCAAAAAGGCCAGCACCAGCAGCATCAGCCAGCTCAGGGGATGGCCGATTTGACGGCGCAGGCTGAGCATCGCGGCTCCCCAGCCCAGGCCATAGAGCCAGCGGCCCAGCAAAAAGAAATTGAGGTTCTCGCTGACCTGACCTGTGTAGAGCTGGTGGTACGGGCCAAAGGTGAAGACCACATCGCTGCCATAGAGGCGGCCGGCATCGGTGGCCTGAACAAGCGACTCCACCCAGCCCGGGTCAAGGCCGATCCATGGGGTGCGGATCGGCAGGCTCCAGATCAAAGCAGTGGCTGCTGCAAGAAACAGCAGCCCATCGAGCAACCGCGTGGACCACTGCTGTGACGTCGTTGGACGGCGCAGCGTCAGCGGCATTAGCTCTCAAAAGAAGTGGCTGGAACCTTACTGGAGCTTTCAGAAGGGCAGGATCTGCTCACCAAAGAGTTCTGCGTGGCGCCGGCGCAGGCCTTGGCGCCGGAAGTCACCGCCTTCGGGGCCGGCATATGTCCCCCATAGCCCTTCCCAGTAGAAATAGACCGCGCCAAAGCCGCGCTGATGGGCCAGCTGTAGCTTGCGGTGCAGCTTGGTCATTGGCGTGGTGCGCCCGCCGAAGCCAGCGAGGATGCCGATGTGCACGGGAATGCCCCAGCTTTCCGCGCGCCGGATTGCGCTCTGGCCCAGATCGTTTTCAAACCCTTTGAGCGAGTAGGCGTAGTTCTGCACGATCAGCTCATCCACCAGGCCCCGCACAGCCCAGATCTCCCAGTCTTGAAGCCATTGGTTGTAGGCAAAGCGAAAGGGTCCCGGCGAAAGGCTGATGCGTTCATTGCTGCCGCTTTCAGCTAGGGCGATACGCAGGCTGAGCAAGAGTTCGGTGAGCTTGTCCCTGCGCCAGTTCATCCAGGCCCGGTTGCTGAAATCCGCTGGAGGGTCCTCGCCGGTGTCGCGGCGGTAGAGCTGACGGGTGTAGTCGTCGTAGCCCAGCTCCACAGGCCAGGCGAAATGGTCATCGAGCTGGATGCCATCGGCGTTGCAACGGCTAACGATCTCGGTGATCAGCCCAATGAAGCGCTCTTGCACCCCTGGATGGGCGGGATTAAGCCACACCCGCAGGTCCTTCAGGGGCGAGGTTTGCAGGTTGGCGCCATGCATGGCGTGCAGCGCTGAGCCATCGGAGCGCTTCAGCACCCACTCCGGGTTTTGCTGCACCACCGCCGCATCAGCCGGCTCCATCAGTCCGTATTCGAACCAGGGGATCACCTGCATGCCCCGCTTTTGGGCGCTGCGCGTTAGGCGGCAGATGGGATCGAGATCAGGGGCATCGCGCTGCAGCTGGGGCTCCATCGGTGCCCAGCGGCTGCGGTGGAAGGTGGCGCCCCTGCTCCACACATTGGGGTAGAGCGTGTTGAATCCGGCGGCATCGAGCTGCTGCACAGCGCGCTCGATCCGCTCGGGGTCGTAGTAGAGCGGGCTGGGGCTATTGGTGAGCCACACACCCACGCGGCGGAAGTCAGCGCGGGCCGGAGCTGGGAAAAGACTGAGAGCCAAGCTGGCCAGCAGCCCACAGGCGCTGAACCGGCGCAACCGTGTCACCGGAACATCGAGCTGACCGAGCTCTCCTCGTGAATCCGCCAGATGGTTTCGCCCAGCATGTTGGCGACCGAGAGCATCTGCAGCTGCGGGAAGCGATCCTCCGGTGCAACCGGGATGCTGTTGGTGACCACCACCTCTTCAAACAAGCCGGGTTCTGAGAGCCGCGCGACGGCAGGGGGCGAGAACACAGCATGGGTCGCGCAGGCGATTACGCGCTTGGCCCCTTGCTGACGCAGCAGCTTGGCCCCCTGAGAAATCGTGCCACCGGTGTCGATCATGTCGTCCACCAGCACGGCGGTTTTACCGCTCACATCACCAATCACGGTGAGGCTTTCGGCCACGTTGTGGGCGGAGCGGCGCTTGTCGATGATGGCCAGAGGAGCGTCGTCCATGCGCTTGGCGAAGGCCCTGGCGCGCGCCACACCGCCGACATCGGGTGACACCACCACCACTTCGCCGAGATCGCGGGTGGCCAAGTAATCCACCAGCACCGGGGCTCCGTAGATGTGATCGCAGGGGATATCGAAATAACCCTGGATCTGGGCTGAGTGCAGGTCCATCGCCAGCACGCGGTTGACCCCGGATTCCTTCAGCAGGTTGGCCACCAACTTGGCGGTGATCGACTCACGGCCTGCTGTTTTGCGATCAGCGCGGGCGTAGCCGTAGTAAGGGATCACAGCGGTGATCTGCCTTGCCGAGGCTCGGCGGCAGGCGTCCACCATGATCAGCAGCTCCATCAGGTGGTCATTGACCGGAGCGCAGGTGGGCTGCACCAAGAACACATCGCAGCCGCGGATGGATTCTTGGATTTGGATATAAAGCTCGCCATCAGCAAATCCCTTGCTGACCCGGGGACCGACGGGAATGCCGAGATAACCAGCGATTTCTTGAGCCAGAGCGGGGTTGGAATTGCCGCAAAACAGACGAAGTCTTGAACTGTCGACTGTTGTTGGTGTCGGCACGCTGCGCTCGGTGGCCACGTAACTGGTCACGGTACTGGCCCAGGCCTCTCAGACTTCGATGGTAGAAGCGAGCCTGCACCTTTGACAGCTATCGAGCGTCTGTTCTGCTGCAGCCCCCATGGCAGTGCGGTGTTGCCGCCGCTGGCCCAGGCCTGGGATCAGCTCAAGTTGGGTCCCCAGCGCTGGTTGGAGGCCGGTGCAACGATCCAAGATCTGGCGCCCAATGGTGAACGGCTGCTGCTGCTCTCCGGTGGCGCGGAGCTGGTGGATTGGGCTCAAGCCGTTGCGGCTTGGCGCCTGCCGACGCTGCTGTTGATTCCAGCTGGTGAGCGCCTGCGGGCTGAAGCCGCTCTGCATTACGCCCTGCTTCAGCAGCAGCAGGTGCCGGTGTTGGGCGTGTTGCAGGTGGGGGAGCCATGGCACCCCGCTGATCGCCAGGGTGATGCCCTTCCTTGGTTGGGTTGCTGGAACCCTGATGAGCCCCAAGAGCTGGCCGCCTTTGGCAGCCTGCTGCAGCAACGCTTTCTGCAGCTGGATCCCTCCCAGGGCGCTTGAGCCTCAGGGTCGCCAGTCCTGCCCCAGCAGCACAGCAATTCCCGTATCCGGTGGGGTGGGGCCCGGTTGCAGTTCCCCTTGCCCAAGGGCGCGCTGGACCGCCAGCGCTTCGGGTCGCCCGCCGCTGTAGCGAATCAAGGTGCGCGGCAGCGGGGCCTCCAGCGGCAGTTCAGCCTCATAGGCCGGTTGCCCCGCGCGCCTGAGTTTGTTGAGGGCTTGGCCGCTGCTGATGGCATCGCTGCCCATCACGGCCACGGCGGTGTCGCTGTCGCTGGGGGGGCGCTGGCTCAGCCATCGCTCCAGCACGCTGTTGGCTTGGCCCTGATCCAGGCGCAGGCTGCCCCCCTCGGTTTGCAACGGCAGCCGGGTGATGCGCATGTTGCTGGGCTGCTGCAAGCCAGCGGCCAGCAAGCTCAGGATTTCACCTTTGGAGAGATTCGTGCTGCTGGTGTTGTTCAGCTCCTGCAGCAGTTCGGGTAGCAGCGGCACCACGGCTGGATCGCCAAGCCGCTCAGCTATCGGCAACAGCAGTCCCTGTTGGCGTTGGCGCCGTGCCCCTTCACTGCCGGTGCCGCGCAGGCGCAGCAGCTGCAGGGCTTGCTCACCGCTGAGCCATTGCTGGCCGGCTTCGAGATTGATGTTGAGGCCTCCTGCTTTGTCCTGATAGCGCAATGGGGTTTGCAGCAGGAATGGGATGCCTCCAGCGGCATCAATGGCTGCGCTGAGGCTGTTCATGGGGATCAGCGCGTAGCGGTCGGGCCGCAAGGGGTCTCCAGAGCCCCCCAGCAGTTGGCTCACCACGTCGCTAGCGAGGGCTACACCGCCGAGTTGGTAGAGCTCCTGCAAGGGCACCAGTTGGTTTTGGCCCGGCAGCAGCACCTCGAGTTCACCGGGGATCTGCAGCCATTCCATCCCGCCTGTGGGATGGACCCGCGCCATCAGCATCAGCTGAATCTCGCCTTCAGTCGGGCTGTTTAGGTTCGGCTGGTCCAGGCCTAAAAGCAGCACGGTTTGCGCTTGGCCCGGTGGTTCGGCCAGGCGGCTAATGGCAGGCCGCTGCTCGTCGAGCGAGATCGTTTGCCTAGGGATCAAACGGTCGGCCAACCACACCCCGGCCAGCAAGCCGCCAAAGGCCAAGCTCACCCGCCAAACAATGCGTGTGCTGCGGCGGAGATCGGCCCAGGCACCCATGGCATACGGCAACGGAGTGGCAGATAGTTTGGGGCCTGTGGTGATCTCTGTCTGTTGACCCTCGCCCCGCATCAAAAGGCCAAGCCGATGGCCAGGGGCACGCTGCGTCCGGCCAAGGACCTGTGCAGCGACTGTGGCCTCTGCGACAGCCGTTGGGTGGCCTACGTGCGCCAGGCCTGTGCCTTTATCCATCAGCAATTTGAATCGCTGGAGCGCAAGGCCCATGGCCGCAGCCGCGATCTCGACAACGAAGACGAGCTCTATTTCGGCGTTAGTGAGCGGATGTTTTGCGCCCAGCTGCAGCAGCCGCTGGAGGGTGCCCAATGGACGGGCATCGTCAGCACCCTTGGGGTGAGGGCCCTCGAGCAGAACCTGGTGGATGCGGTGCTTTGCGTGCAGCAGAGCCCTAACGATCGCTTCACTCCCATGCCGGTGCTGGCCCGCACGCCCCAGGAGGTGTTGGCAGCGCGGGTGAACAAGCCCACCCTCTCCAACAACCTTTCGGTGTTGGAGCAATTGCCGGGTAGCGGCATCAAACGCTTGCTGGCGATTGGGGTGGGTTGCCAAACCCAGGCCCTGCGCGCTGTTCAAGACAGCCTTGGCCTCGAGGAGCTCTACGTGCTGGGCATGCCCTGCGTGGACAACGTCAGCCGCGAAGGCCTGCAGACCTTTTTAGAGAGCACCAGCCGTTCACCAGAGACGGTGGTGCACTACGAGTTCATGCAGGACTTCCGCATTCACTTCCGCCACAGCGACGGCAGCACCGAGACCGTCCCCTTCTTTGGGCTGGATACCCCCAAGCTCAAAGATGTCTTTGCTCCCAGTTGCCTCAGCTGCTTTGACTACGTCAACGCCTGCGCTGACTTGGTGGTTGGCTACATGGGCGCGCCGTTCCAATGGCAATGGCTGGTGGTGCGAAACCAGCGGGGCCAAAAGCTTTTGGATCTGGTGGAGGCTGAACTCAAAACTCAGCCGGTGATGAGCTCAGGCCAGCGGGCCCAAGCGGTGCAACAGGGGATTGATGCCTACGACAAGGCCCTGCGGTTGCCCCGTTGGTTAGCCGAAGTGGTCGGTGTGGTGGTGCAGCGAGTAGGACCGAAGGGTCTGGAATATGCCCGCTTCTCCATCGATTCCCATTTCACGCGTAACGCCACCTGGCTGAGACGCCATCACCCAGAGAAATTGGCACAGCATCTGCCGGCTTTCGCTCAAAAGATCGTGAGCCGCTACCGCCTGCCGCAGCCATGAGTGCCCTGCGCCAGTCGCTCGGCGGCCGCCGTCAGGTGGGTGTGCTTTTGCACGTCACCGCTTTGCCCAGCGGGGGCTTTGGGGCCGGGGCGCAGCGGTGGCTGCAGCTGTTGAGCCGCCACCGCGTTGGGGTGTGGCAGGTGCTGCCGTTGGCCCCCCCCGATGGCACCGGCTCGCCCTATAGCTCCCCCAGTGGCTTTGCCCTGAATCCAGCGTTGCTGGATCAGCAGGATCCTTTGCCGCCATGGACAGCCCAGAGCACGGCGGATTACCGCCAATGGTGCAAGCAGCAGCGCCATTGGTTGCAGGATCATGCGCGCTTCATGGTGCTGCGCGCGCGCTTTGAGCAGCAGCCCTGGTGGCAATGGCCTGAGCCGGCAGCTCGCCGCTCCAAAGCGTTTTTGCGTCAGTTGGATGGTGAGGAAGCCACGGCGATTGAGGCAGAAAAGCAGCAGCAGTGGTGGTTGCAGCAGCAATGGCAGCGCCTGCGCGGGGCAGCTGCCGATTGCGGGGTGCAGATCCTGGGTGATCTGCCGTTTTATGGCGCCCATGACAGCGCCGATGTCTGGAGTCTGCCGCAGCTGTTCAGCCTGCGGCGAGACGGCAGCCTCGAGCAGCAGAGCGGTGTGCCGCCGGATTATTTCTCAGCCACTGGCCAGCTCTGGTCAACGCCGGTGTATCGCTGGAGCCGTCATCGGCTCAATGGCTACCGCTGGTGGCTGAAGCGCCTCGAACGCCAACTGGAGTTGTTTGATCTGCTGAGGATTGATCACTTCCGAGCACTCGCCGGCTACTGGAGCGTGCCTGGGGAGGATGACACCGCGCAAAACGGCCGTTGGCTGCCATCTCCCGGCCTTGCCATCCTCAAGCGGCTGCAAAAGCGATGTGGTGGCCGCTTGCCGCTGATCGCGGAGGATCTGGGCGTGATCACTCCAGATGTGGAGGCTCTCCGTGATGGCCTGCAGCTGCCAGGGATGAAGGTGTTGCAGTTCGCCTTTGATGGTGATCCGGCAAATGCCTATTTGCCCCACAACTTCGCTTCGGGGTCGTGGGTGGCCTACACCGGCACCCATGACAACGCTACGGCGATCGGCTGGTGGCAACAGCTCAGTGATCAGCAGCGCCAGCAGGTGCAGTCGGTGCTTGGTCACCCCGTGGCAGCACCGGGTTGGGAGCTGCTGCGTTTGGCGCTGGCATCCACGGCGGATTTGGCGGTGGTCCCGCTGCAGGATTTGATGAGCCTGGGGGATGAAGCCCGTTTCAACACGCCAGGGACAGCCTCAGGTAACTGGAGCTGGCAATTACAGGGTGATCTCGATGCTCTCGATGGGCACCTCAGTGGTTTGCAGCAACTGGCGGCTTGTTACGACCGCGGTTCAGTCGCGCCCCAGAGCGGCACGGAGTAGGTGTTGGGCTTGGCCGGATCTGCTTCGAGTGGTTGGCCGTTCCATTGCACGCCAACGTCTTCAGGTGTCACCCCTTCGGGCAGGGTGAGCTGCAACGTCCCTTGAGCGGGCTGGGCTGTTGAGCTGGCATCGTCGTTGCTGGCGAGCCGTTCCAGCGGTGAAGGCGGGGTTTGCTGGAGTGGCAACAAATCTGGGTGCAGCTGCAGCAGCTGTTCGTTGGCGGAGATCTCAGGCCGCTGACCCACTTCGCTCGCTTTGACTGGATTGGCAGCGATGGGCCGGATGCTTTGGCGTTGAGCCAATTGCAATTGGCGGTGCTGCAGGTTCAAGCCATACAGCACACCGGCCACCAGCAGGCTGTAGGCGATGGTGCCCTGCCAGGTGTTGAACAGTTCAATGGAGCTGAGGGTGAAGCGGGTGAGCGGGCCGTGGCGGCGACCAAAGCGGTTCGTTTGCTTCGGCAGGTTTTGCTGCAGCGTGGCAACGATCTCACCGGCATCGAGCTCCAAGCGATCGGCCAGTTTGTCGATGATGGTGCGCAGGAACGCAGCTTCCGGCAGGCGATCACTCCAGGCTTTCTCGAGCGCTTCAATCACGGGGGTGCTGACCCGCGTGTCGAGCGCTAGCTGACGCATGGTGAGGTCGAGGCTTTCGCGGCGTTCACGCAAGCGATCACCCAGTTGCTCCAGCTGAACCTGGGGATCGCCGAGATCCAAGTCGCCAGCCACGCCTCTGCGCTTGCGGCTAGAGAAGCGCTGGCGCAAGGCAGTGATCGGTGCGCTGAGGCTGGCCATGGTGGAACGAACGCCGCTCAATGCTGCTTGGATTCTTGACGGGATGCCGCCAATGTGACGGCTTTCAGCGCCGCCTGTTCGTCTGGATGCAGCCGTCGCCACTGACCGCTGGGTAAGTCGCCTAGCTGGACTGGGCCGATGCTGACCCGCAATAGGTCACGCACCGGGTGGCCCAGCTGCTCTGCCACACGGCGGATTTGGCGATTGCGGCCCTCCCGCATCACCAGCTCCAGCTGGCTGTGTTCTGCGTCTTGCTGCAGTTCTCGTACATCGGCTGACCGGGTGGGGCGGCCATCGAGCAGCACCCCATGGCGCCATTGCTGCAGCACGGCGCTACTGGGATGGCCACTCACCCAGATGCGGTAGCTCTTGCGGTGGCTGAAGCGGGGGTGGGTGAGCGCCAGGGTGAGCGCGCCGTTGTTGCTGAGCAGCAAGGCACCGCGGCTGTCGCAATCCAATCGCCCCACCGGATGCAGCCCCTGCCCTTCTGCGAGCTCGGCGGGCAGCAGATCTAGCACCGTTCGCCGGCCGCGGGGGTCAAAGCAGGTGCTGTGCACGCCCCTGGGTTTGTGCAGCAGCACGGTGAGCTCTTCGGCTGGCGGCGACACCAGCTCACCATCCACCAAGATGCGATCGCGTAGTGGATCGCCTTGATCCCCTGGGCTGGCAGGGCGTCCATTGAGTAGCACGCGGCCTTGGCGCATCAGCTCTTCGGCCCGCCGCCTTGAGCAGACACCCGCTTGGGAGAGCACCTTTTGCAGGCGTTGGCGCTCGCTGATCATGCCTTGTTGGCTGGCAGCGAGAGCTGCACTACTGCTCCACCATCGGGGTGATTTTTGGCCTTGATGTGGCCGCCATGGGCGTGGGCGATCTGCTCCACGATGGCCAGGCCAAGCCCACTGCCCACCCGCTTACCTCGCGAGCGTGAGGGGTCCCCTCGGTAGAAGCGATCAAACATGTGCTGTAGATCTTCCGGGCTGAAACCATCGCCGCTATCGCGCACTTCAATGCGCTCCCAGCGGCCCTCCTGCAGCAGTCGCACCTCCACTGAAGTTTCGTTGGGGCTGTAGCGCAGCGCGTTGTCGAGCAGATTCAGCAGGGCCCGGTGGAGCCGTGAGGCGTTGCCGCGCACCGGGTGGCTGCCGCTGCTTTCGATCACGAGCTCAACGCTGCGTTGCTCAGCCAACGGGGCAAAGCTTTGCCAGGCCTGGCTAGCTAGCTCACGGATTTCCACTCTGGCCATCGATTCCACCCGGTTGGCCGCCGCGGAGGATTCCAGCCGGTTGAGCTCGAGCAGGTCGGCCACCAGTTGCTGCAAGCGGTTGAGCTCCCGCTGCAGCCGCTCGATTTGAACCTCTTGTTTTGGATCTGGATTGAGGGCCAGGGTTTCGGTCACCAGTGAGAGAGCCGTTAGCGGTGTGCGCAGCTCATGGGCCACGTCGCTCACCCAGCGTTGGTGCAGATCTTGTTGGGCTTGCAGGGATTGGCGGCTCTGCAGAAACACCCCAACGGAGCCGTCACGCCCTGCAATGGCAATGGCCTCGAGCGGCTCGCTGCGGATCGGCTCAGGATGCAGTGGGGTGGGGCTCACGGTGCTGTTGGTCCAGCTCACCCGTTGACGCCCATCACCGGCGCGCGCTTTGCGCACCGATTCTTCCAATTGGTGGCAGCGCACCACCTCCAGCAGATAGCGGCCTTTCACCACTTGCTCGGTGCCGATGCCCAGCAGGCGGCGGGCGCGGCCATTGAGATGCTGCAGGCGGTTGGCGCGATCAAGCAGCAAAAAACCCTGAGAGGCCTCCTCCAACCAATCGAGCAACTGCCGCGAACGGATCACCGGTTGACGCGGCCGGCCCAGCCAGCGACGCAACGCTTCAATCATCCGAAGCGATAGCCGAACCCGCGCACGGTGAGGATGTAGGTGGGCGCACTGGGGTTGGTCTCCAACTTCTCGCGCAGCCAGCGGATGTGGACATCAACGGTCTTGCTGTCGCCCATGAAGTCGATGCCCCAGACACGCTCCAGCAACTTGTCGCGGCTCCAAACCCGTTTGGGGCTTTGCATGAACACCTCCAGCAGGCGGTATTCCTTGGGGGAGAGGTTCACCTCTTGGCCGCCGCGGGTGACGCGGCACTCCTCGGGGTAGAGCGTGATCTCATCGAAACGCAGCACTTCTTTGGCACCGCTATCGCCATTGCGGGCGCTGCGGCGCAGCAGCGCGCGGCAGCGGGCTACGAGCTCGCGCATGCCAAAGGGCTTCACCAAGTAGTCGTCGGCCCCAATCTCCAGGCCCACCACCCGATCGGTTTCGCTGTCGCGGGCGCTCACAACGATGATCGGCGTTGAAAAGCCGCGGCGGCGCATGTAGCGGCAGACATCCAGGCCGCTGACGCCAGGAAGCATCAGGTCCAGTAAGACCAAATCACAGGAGGGGTTATCCGGAGACCCCTTGAAACGCTCCAGTGCTGTGCTGCCGCTGCCAACGGCATCAACTTCAAAGCCTTCGCTGCTGAGGGCCTCGGCAATGGTTTCGCGAATCGTGTCGTCGTCTTCAACGACCAAGAGTCGTGTTGGTGGTGCCTGGGGCGGAGGGCTGACGGCCACGGGAGCACTGCGAATTAGCTCTAAACAAATTTTAAACGCGTTCTTAATGAGCCCAATACGGGCTCACCGAAGATCTGCAGATTTGAGTTGGCTTAGAAAAATTCGTCGAAGTTGTCGAAATCAACGGCGCGGAAGCGTCCTTCTTCGACTTGAACCATCAAGCGCTCGAGCTGCACCCAAAGGGCGCCACCGGTGAGCAAGGACAGCAGGGTGGCAATCAGCAGGGCAGCCCCTGAGGCAAAGCCAAACACCTGCAGCGAGGCGCCAATGAACAAGGTGGTGCCCACCAGCACACCGCTGTAGCTGATCGTGATTTCGGCATTCCCCAACGGCAATAGGGCGAGGCGGTCCTGCTTCCAGGCATCCAACTTGTTTTGAATCAAGCGCGAGAAGGTGAGTCCGCACAGCACGCCAATGGCTAGACCCAGCCCTGCCACCAGATAAGGGGGCTGCGGCAGGCTCATCAGCGGCAGATCAAAATCAAAAGTCTCGTAGTCCACTGGTGGCTTTAAGGGAGCTGCACGTTAAAGGCTGAGTTGCTGCCACCAGTCGCCCGCCAGCCGAGCCGGACTGAACCGGCGGCGCACCAAGGCCGCCAGCGCCTGGATGTCATCGGTGTGTAGCCGTCCATCGCGCACCAAGGCCAGGAGCAGCCGTTGGCGCAGGCCGTGGCCCTCTTTGCCCACCATCAACTTCAAGCCAGCCCCAGCGACCGGGATTAAATCGGCAGGATTGCCATCGGTGCCGACCACCTCCAGCAGGTTCTCCAGCCGTTCCAGTTGCAGCCGGCCTTGGCGATCAAACAGCACATCGAGCAGCTTGTGCCGCAGCTCTTCGGTGTCAGCCGCGAGCAGGCGTTTGGCCACATAGGGATAAGCCACGCGGATGATGCTGAACTCCGGCTCGAGCCGCAGGGCTAAGCCCTCTTGGCTGACCACCGCGCGAATGATCAGCGCAAAGCGAGCTGGTACCCGGAAGGGGTACTCAAACATCAGCTCGGAGAAGCGATCGGTGATCGTTTTGAAGTTGAAGTCTTGAACGCTGTCACCCAGCTGTCCCCCCAGCACGCTTTCGAGGGCTGGCACCAGCGGCTCGAGGTCGGTGCCGGGCTGCAAAAACCCCAGCCGCACAAAGTCGTGGCCGAGGGCGCGGAAGTCCTTGTTGATCAGATGAACAACGGCATCGGTCAGCGTCAACCGATCGTCGTTGCTCAGCATGTCCATCATGCCGAAATCGACGTAGCCAAGCCGGCCAAATCCGTTGGGACCACCCGAGAGGGCGAACAGATTGCCTGGATGGGGATCGGCATGGAAATAGCCGAATTCGAGCAGTTGCCGCAGCCCTGAAATCACTCCAGCGCGCACCAAGGTGGTGGGATCGAGTTGGTTGCGCTCCAGCACCTCCCGGTTCTGCAGCTTCACCCCAGCAAGCCAGGTGGTGGTTAGGACGCGGCGGCTGCTGAGCACCCGCTCCACCTCAGGCACCACCACGGTGGGGTCGGTTTCAAACAGCTGGGCGAAGCGTTCAGCGTTATCGGCTTCGAGCTCGTAGTCGATTTCGCGAAACAGCGTCTGACCAAACTCATCAACGATGGCGGTGAGGTCGTCGCCGAGGTTGAGCGGCAGGAACGGTCCTGACAGCTGAGCCATCAGGCGGATGACGGCCAGGTCCAGCCGCAGCCGCGGCTCTAGATCAGGCCGCTGCACCTTGACCGCCACCCAGCGGCCATCGAGCAGCTTGGCTTTGTAAACCTGGCCGAGACTGGCCGCCGCCACCGGATGATCCGGGAAAGTGGCAAACAGTTGCTCGGCCGGTGCTCCCAATTCCGCTTGGATGGTCGCCAGGGCCTTGCCGTGATCAAACGCCGGAAGGTCGTCCTGCAGGCGAGTGAGTTGTTCGAGCCAATCGCGCTGCACCAGATCCGGTCTGGTGGAGAGGGATTGGCCCAACTTGATGAAGCAGGGCCCCAGGCCTGTGAGCGTATGCAGCAAACGCTTGCCCAGACGGCGCTGGACAGCCCGGTCCTCACTGCCGCCTTGAACGACCAGGGTGAGGCTCAAGCCGCCGAGCTGCCAGAGCACCACCACCAGGCGGCCCACCAATTGATGCAGGGGAACGGGGTACTGGCGGTGAATGGCAGGGCTCAGTGCTGGGCAGACTCTAGAAACTGCGCTCAAGACGTCGAGGTTGCTGCGCCCATCCCGCTGGCCATTGGAGCAAGCCCTTGCCAAGGCGGCTGGTGCATCCGGCGTCTTTCTGCATCTGCCGGCCCATCGCCGCGGTGCTGGGCGGCCGCCTTCAGCCGTTGCACTGCCCTGGCCTTACGACCTGCCCGAGCTCCCTGAAATTGGTGGACCGCTCGAGCGTGATGGCGCCATTGCTGACTCCCAGCAGCAGGTGGCCCAAGGCCTTGGTGCTGAGCGCAGCTGGTATGGCGTCAATGGTGCCAGCGGGCTGCTGCAGGCCTGCCTGCTGGCTGCCGCGCAACGGCCCGGCCAGCTGCTGCTGCCGCGCAACTTGCATCGTTCGCTGTTGCACGGTTGTGCCTTGGCTGGCGTCACCCCATCGCTCTACAGCCCGCCGATCGATCCGCTCACAGGGCTGTGGCAGCCCTTGCCGCCTGAACAGCTCGAACGATTGCTGCAACAGGTTGGCCCGGTGTCGCTGCTGGTGTTGGTTTCACCGACCTATCAGGGCTTAGCCAGTGATCTGCCGGCGCTGGTGGCCATCGCCCATCGCTATGGCGTGGCGGTTCTGGTGGATGAGGCCCATGGGGGGCACTTCGGCTTTGATTCCAGCCTGCCGGTCTGCGCCCTGGCGGCAGGCGCTGATCTGGTGGTGCATTCGGTGCATAAGAGCTTGGGCGGCTTGGGCCAGAGCGCGGCACTGCATGCCCAAGGCGCAGCCTTTGCGCCCGCTGCACTCGAGCAATCCCTGGGCTGGCTGCAAACCAGCAGCCCCAGTGCTGTGTTGATGCTCAGCGCCGAGCAGGCCTACCGCCATCACTGCTCAGCCACAGGCAGGCGGCAACTGCGCGGCCGGCTGCAGCAGGCCCGGGCTTTGCGGGAGCAACTGCTAGCTGCTGGCATTCCCTTATTGATGAATGACGATCCCTTGCGGCTGCTGCTGCATACCGGCGCTTGGGGATGCTCTGGGGCCGAGGCGGATGCCTGGTTGCTGGGGCGCGGTGTGATTGCTGAATGCCCTGAGCTGTTGAGCCTCACGTTTTGTTTGGGCTTGGGGCCCAGTCGGGGGGTGGGACGGCAACTGCTAAAGGCACTCCAGCAATTGCGGCAGGCCAATGGGGGGCCTCCTTTGCCGCCCCTGCAGCCGCCACCCTTTCCTTTGATCAGCCCCTTGGCCCTCTCTCCAAAGCAGGCCTGGGCGCAGCTATCAGAAGTGGTGCCATTGGGCCAGGCCAGCGGGCGCATTGCCGCTGAACTGCTCTGCCCCTATCCCCCAGGAATTCCAGTGGTGCTTCCAGGTGAGCGGCTGGAAGCAGAGCGCTTGGAGTGGCTGCAGCAGCAGCAGCGGCTTTGGGCCGGTCAGATCCCTGATACGGTAAGGGTTCTGGTCTGATTGCAGTGGCCCTTCAGGAGCCATACCAGTGGGATTTCGTGACCCCGGGTTTGCCCGATGGGGTTTTTGAGGCGGCTCCTGGATTTAGCCCGACGCCGATGGAGCTGCGGGTGATCCTGCTGGCCTATTTGCGGCCGAGACCCGATTCAGTGGTTTGGGATGTGGGCGGCGGTACTGGTGCGCTGGCTCTGGAGATCGCCCGTCTGTTGCCCGGCGGGCGGGTGCAGGCGCTCGAGCGTGATCCAGAAGCGATCGATCTGCTGGAGCTCAACCGGGCCCGGTTTGGGATCAAAAATCTCGAGGTGTTTGCGGGGCAAGCTCCAGCCGATCTCGCCAAGCTGGCGCCGGCTCCAGACCGGGTGGTGCTGGAGGTGGGGCGTCCCTTGGGCGATGTGCTGCGAGCCGTTTGGGATGCCATGGCTCCAGCTGGTCGTTTGGTGATCAGCACCACCAGTCTGGAGGGCTTGGTGGATGCCACCGACCATCTGGGTCAATTGGCAGCCAATGATGTGCAGGTGTCTCAAGCCACTGTTCATCGCATGGTGCGGCGCAGCAATCAAACGCGCTTGGCCGCGGCGGAACCTCTGTTCGTGATTGCGGCCGAACGTCACCCATGAGGGGCTCGAGCCGTTGGTTGAGCGGTCTGGCGGCGGCAGCCTTTGGTCTCTTGATCGTTGGGTTGGGGGGCTGGTGGTTCACCCTCAGCCTCGGTGTGATCGTGCATCTGGCCTTGCTGGAATTTTTCCGGCTGGCCCAGTTCAAGGGCATTCGTCCAGCCAGCAAAACCACCTTGGTGGCCTGTCAGTTGCTGTTGATCATTACCCAGTTGGCCCCGGGAAGTCCCTGGGCGGCAGCGGTCCTGCCAGTGGCGGGCTCGGTGATCTGTGGCTGGCTGCTGCTGCAGCCGGTCACCGGCACGATCGCCGATATCGCGGCGTCGATTTTTGGCCTCTTTTATTTGGGCTTTTTGCCCAGCCATTGGGTGCGCTTACGCGATCTCAGTGACGCTTGGGCGGCGCCCCATTGGCCTCTGCATCCGGGACTGTCGATCACGCTGTTGGCGTTTGTGCTGATTTGGGCGGCTGATTGCGGGTCCTATTTGTGGGGCAGCCGTTTTGGCCGCACGCGCCTCTCGGAGGTGTCACCGGGCAAGACGGTGGAAGGGGCTTTGGCGGGCTTGTTCGCCACGGTGATCACGGGCGCTCTGGGGGGCTGGTTGTTGGGTTGGCCGTTGGGGCTTTTGCTCGGTGCTGGGCTGGGGGGCTTGGTAGCGCTGTTTGCCCTGGTGGGTGATCTCACCGAATCGATGATGAAACGCGATGCCGGTGTGAAGGACTCAGGCGCGTTGATTCCAGGCCATGGCGGCATTCTCGATCGGGTCGATAGTTATTTGTTCACCCCTGCGGTGGTGTTTTACGCCGTCACTTTGGTCTTGCCGCTGGTGCGCTAGGCAGCCGCTTCGGGGCTCACCACTGACTGCCCTCGCAGCGTCAGCTGAGCCGCTTGCAGCTCTAGCTGCTCCAGGGTGATAGCGGGATCCATTGGCACGACCAATGTTTTCTCCTGATCGCGCAGGCTCAACTTCCCGTTTTCCAGAACGCACTGGCAGGGCACAGGAGCTGCCAATGCGCAGTGCAGCAGCACCTTGTCGGCTTGGATCTCCAAATGCTGCAGGGGCTGGCCGCATAACAACACGTCGCTGAGTTCAGCCCTGAACTCAGCAAGGGCAGGGCTTTGCAGGCAGCCGGTGAGACCGGATTCGCTGAATTGCACCCACCCTCTCACCGAGAAGCTTTGGCGCAGCTGCAGCGGCTGGCCTTTCAGCAGCGCACCCACATCAAGATCAATCGGTTCACTGCTGAGCTCCACCTGCTCAAGGGCGAGGTCTTGAAACACCACGCCCCTGGCGCGAACGGTGGCCCCGGCCAGGTGGCCCTGCAGCAGGCGCCAGAGCGAGCCTTGCAGCTTCAGATCGAGATGCTGCAGTTGGCTGCAAATGCTTTTGAGCCAGAGCTTGATGGCTTGGCTGATCACCCCCAGCGCCGGCCCGCTCATCGGGCCATCCAGGTGCTGGCCACCAGCTCCGGTTGATCGAGATGGGGCAGGTGGCCGCAGCCTTCCACCAGTTGCAGCCGATCTCCCAGCAAGGCTTCAGCGGCGCGCTTTTGGGGTGCTCGCAGGATGCGGTCTTGCGCGCCCCAGAGCACATGAATGGGCGCTGCAGGCAATGGCGCGCCAACCCCGGCAAAACCACCGCTGCGGGCAAAACAGGCCAGTGCGGCTGCCCAGCCTGGGGTGCTCAGATGCAGGCTGGCGATTTCTTCTTCGGCTGGCCCCACGGCTGCATCGGGATCTGCGAAGGCTTGGCGGCAGAGGCCGCGGCGTACAGCCGGCAGGCCCAAGAAGCTGGCCCCCAAACGATCGAGCAGCGGCGGTAGTGGCATGGGTTTGCCAGTCAGCCCCGCTGGAGCCAGCAGCAACAGCTTCTCAATGCGCTGCGGTTGTGTGTCTTGTAGGGCACGGGCCAGCACCACGGCCACCGACCCCCCCATCGAGGCACCAATCAGGCCGATGGGGCCCGCTGGTATCTGCTCCGTGATGGCCAGCAGATGTTGGAGCACCGCCTCGGGGTTGTAGCCAATGCCTTCCGGTCTTGGCGTGAAGCCAAAACCAAACAAGTCGGGGATCCAGAGTTGATAGCGACCGGCCAGTAGTGGTACCAGGCGCCTGAACTCAAGCAGGGAGCTATCAAAGCCATGCAGCAGCAACACCGGTTGGCCTTCGCCGACCACAGCCACTGGCCAGCGCAGCTTGGGATCTAAGCCGGCCAAATCCAGCTCCAGCCAGCGCACAGCCTTGGCTAACTCACGCCCTTGCGGATCGATCAGCTGCTGCGCAGCAGCTTTTAGTGCGTCAGACATCCCTGGCTGCTGCTCACGAGTGCGGAGAGCAGATCATCGGGGGACACCGCAAAAGGCAGATGGTGCAGATCGGAGCCATCGCGGCAGGCAAAGCGGCACACCTCTTGCAGTTCCTGCAAGCTGGCGCTAGCGAGTCCCAGCTCCTCCAGGCTCACGGGCAATTGCAATTGGCGGAAAAAGCTGAACAGTTGCCGGCGGGCTTGCGCGGCTAGTTGGCTGCCCCCCAGCTGCTCTTCCAGGCGCAACTGCACCAAGATCCCAAAGCCCACCTTCTCGCCATGCAGCACGCCATGGCAAGCGGCTAACTGCGTGAGGCCGTTGTGAACCGCATGGGCGGCCACGGTGCGGCAGCGAGCACCACCGATGCCCCCAATCAACCCAGCGGTGAGACCACTGGCTTCAGCCACGCGTTGCCAGGCCTCAGACCTCGGATGCTCGATGGCTTCCAGTCCCTCGAGCAGCAGTTGATCGCGCAGCACGCGGGCTTGCTGCACCGCCTGCTGCACCAGTCCATCGGTGCTGGAGCTGCTGCTCACTGATGCCTCATACCACTTGGCCATGGCATCAGCGATGCCGCTCGCCAGGGTTCGCGCCGGAGCCTGAACCACCAGATCGTGGTCAAAGATCAACAGCTCGGGGCAGTGGCGCAGTGCCACATCGCCTTCAAAGGCCCCCTGCGGTGAATAGATGTTCGCCAGTGCGGTCCAGCCGGCGCAGGTGGCGGCGCTGGTGGGCACCGTGATGCAGGTCAAACCCAGGCGGTCAGCCAGCAGCTTGCCGGCATCCAGCACCTTGCCCCCGCCGGCGGCCAAGACCGCATCGCAGCCGCAGGCTCTGATCTCAGTGGCTAAACGCTGCAGATCTTGCTCGCAGCAATCGAATTCCAGCTCTCCAGTGTCAACAGACAGGCCTGTTGCCTCGAGATCGCTTCTCAGTGTTTGGCGCAAATCCGCTGTGGCATCGCTGCGGCCCAGCACAAACGGCTTTTGGCACAGCTCGGCAATCAACGAAAGCGCTTCGCCCCAAGCGCCACTGCCGCGCAGCACGTTTGCTGGAGCAATGGCGTGGGACGAGATGGTGCTGCTCATGGCCTCAGCCTACGAATC
Organism: Synechococcus sp. Minos11; assembly: GCF_014279855.1. Lineage (NCBI taxonomy): Bacteria > Bacillati > Cyanobacteriota > Cyanophyceae > Synechococcales > Synechococcaceae > Synechococcus > Synechococcus sp. Minos11. The sequence goes on from NZ_CP047953.1 coordinate 755,708, forward strand.
AGCTCCCTGCTGTTGCGCTTCAGACGCTGCTGCTGGCCAGCTCCTGCGGTGCGCTGGTGGTACCGCCTGGGCGGATGACCACTTGCTTGTCATCGTCGACATCCACCAGGGCGGATTCACCTTCCTTGAGCCGGCCGGCGAGGAACTCTTCAGCCAAGGAGTCTTCCAGCAAGCGCATCACCGCACGCCGCAACGGGCGGGCGCCGTAGGCGGGGTTGTAGCCCTCTTCCACCAAGCGCTCTTTGAAGGCTTCGGTAACGGAGAGAAGGATGCCCTTCTCTTTCATGCGGTTGAAGACTTCGCGCAACATGATGTCGGCGATGAGCTTCACCTCATCACGGTTGAGCTGGCGGAAGACGATGATCTCGTCGAGGCGGTTGAGGAACTCAGGGCGGAAGTACTGCTTGAGTTCTTCATTCACCAGTGAGCGAATGCGGTTGTACTGAGTTTCCTCAGCGTCGTCGCCGCTGAACTCAAAGCCGAGACCACCGCCGCCTTTCTCGATGACTTTCGAACCAATGTTCGAGGTCATGATGATCAAGGTGTTCTTGAAGTCCACCGTGCGGCCTTTGGAGTCGGTCAGGCGACCGTCTTCCAGTAGCTGCAGCAGCAGGTTGAACACATCGGGGTGTGCTTTCTCGATTTCGTCGAAGAGCACCACGGTGTAGGGCCGGCGGCGAACCGCTTCGGTCAGCTGGCCGCCCTCGTTGAAGCCCACATAACCGGGAGGCGAACCGATCAGCTTGCTGACCGTGTGGCGCTCCATGAATTCGCTCATGTCGAGGCGAATCATGGCTTCTTCGCTGCCGAAGAAATACGAAGCCAGGGCCTTGGTGAGCTCGGTCTTACCAACACCGGTGGGGCCTGAGAAGATGAAACTCGCAATCGGGCGATTGGGGTTTTTCAGACCGACGCGGGCGCGTCGGATGGCCTTGGAGACAGCTTTGACAGCCTCGTCTTGGCCAATGAGGCGCTGGTGGAGGGTTTCCTCCATGTTCAGCAACTTGGCCGATTCGGATTCGGTCAACTTCTGAACAGGAACTCCAGTCCAGGACGCCACGATTTGGGCGATGTCCTCTTCATTCACCACGGGGCTGTTGTCCTGAATGGTGTCAGCCGTTGCGGTGGTAGCGGCGGGCGTCGTTGCATCGGCCGAAGTGGAACCGGATTCAGAGGCTTCGCTGCTGGCTTCATCGCGGCGGTTCTGGGTGATGCCGCGGATCTGCTCGCGCAGCTCCACCTCTTTCTCGCGCAGCTCACCGGCTTTGGTGAAGTCCTGCTCGCGAACGGCGGTCTCCTTGTCTTTTTGGACCTCGCGCAGCTGCTTGTCCAACTCTTTCGCCGCTGGGGGCAGCTTGGAATTGAGCAGGCGTACGCGGCTGCCAGCCTCATCGATTAAGTCGATGGCCTTGTCGGGCAGGAAGCGATCGGAGATGTAGCGATCGCCAAGGGTGGCGGCGGCCACCACGGCATCGTCGGTGATCTTGAGGCGGTGGTGCGCTTCGTAGCGCTCGCGCAGGCCCATCAGAATTTCGATGGTGTCCTCAACGGAGGGTTCGCCAACGTTGACGGGCTGGAAGCGACGCTCGAGGGCAGCATCGCGCTCGATGTGCTTGCGGTATTCATCAAGGGTGGTGGCCCCAATGCACTGCAGCTCACCACGGGCAAGGGCTGGTTTGAGGATGTTGGCGGCATCGATGGCGCCTTCGGCGGCACCGGCACCGATCAAGGTGTGCACCTCATCGATCACCAAGATCACGTTGGCGGCGCCACGGATCTCATCCATGATCTTCTTGAGGCGCTCTTCAAATTCGCCCCGGTATTTGGTGCCAGCCACCAACAGACCGATGTCCAGCGTCAGAACACGCTTGTCTTCCAGGATGTCGGGAATTTCACCAGCATGGATCCGCTGAGCCAACCCTTCGGCGATGGCGGTCTTGCCGACACCAGGTTCACCAATCAAGACGGGGTTGTTCTTGGTGCGGCGGCCCAAGATTTGAATGACACGATCAATCTCGTTGTGGCGACCAACCACAGGATCGAGCTTGCCTTCGCTGGCTAGCTGGGTGAGGTTGCTGCCGAACTCGTCGAGCGTTGGGGTCTTGGTGGATCCCTTGCCACCACCACCGGTGGCCACCTCGGCGGTTTCGCCGAGCATGCGGATCACTTGGGTGCGTACCTTCGCCAGGTCAACACCAAGGTTTTCAAGAACGCGCGCAGCAACGCCCTCACCTTCGCGGATCAGGCCTAACAGCAAGTGCTCAGTGCCGATGTAGTTGTGGCCGAGCTGACGGGCTTCTTCGAGGGAGAGCTCGAGAACGCGTTTGGCGCGGGGGGTGAATGGAATCTCAACGGCCACAAAGCCGGAACCGCGGCCAATGATTTTTTCGACTTCAACGCGAGCGTCTTTGAGGTTGACGCCCATTGACTTCAAGACTTTGGCCGCAACACCGGTGCCTTCTCCAATCAGACCCAACAGGATCTGCTCGGTGCCAACGAAGTTGTGACCAAGACGTCTTGCCTCTTCTTGGGCCAGCATGATGACCTTGATGGCCTTCTCGGTAAAGCGCTCAAACATGGAGCCTGGGGCCGCTCAGAGTGACAACACGCTATCAGGATTGAAGGGGTTGTTGCAGGGGGAAAACCGATGGAACTTTGCGAGATCAAAGTTTGCAGGTTTTAAAGATGCTGCTCTCAGTGAGACCCAAGTCATAGACTCATTTGCTTGCGGCATTAGCAACACTTAGTTGTCCTCTGTTGGCATTACTCAGGACGGTTATCCGTACGAACTTGAATTTGCTTCAAATCGAGGCATTTGAGCAGGGCATCCTCACCGTTGCGGTAGTAACCGCTGCGTTGTCCGCAATTGATGAAGCCGAGGGCCCCATAGAGGTTGATGGCGGCTTGATTGCTGGCAGCTACCTCCAGCGAGGCAGTACTGCAATCCAGCTCTTGAGCCCGTAGCAACAGGGCCTGCAGCACTTGGCGCCCGAGCCCGCGGCGCTGCTGGTTTGGTTGGACAGCCACCAACATCACTTGCAGTTCGCCTGCCACCAGCCATCCGCTGGCCAGGCTGAGCAGCTGACATTGTTTGAGATCCCAGCGCCCAACGGTCAGCCGCTGCGGGTGCTCAAGCTCCTTGAGCCATTGCTCTTGGCTCCAAAAGCCGCCTAGGGCTTGTTGGTCAAGGGCCAGGCACGCCGCCAGGTCGCAGGCAGCCAGTGGTCGTGGATCCTGCGGACTGAAAGGATGGGAGGACGTTGAAGCTTGCGTTGTTCCCGACATGGTCAGCACCTCCCCGGTTGCGACGAGTCCGCTGCCTTGGGCAGCTGGGGGAGTTGATCTCAGCAGCCCCAACCGCAATCTTGCTCCGCTCAGCACCGACATCGATCCAGACGGTCGCCTGCGCGTTGGCGAGTGCGTGTTGAGCGAGCTGGCCCAGCGCTTTGGCACACCGCTCTATGTGATTGATGAACGCAGCTTGCGCCAGGCCTGCACCGCCTACCGCGAGGCATTGGAACGCCATTACCCAGGGCCGTCGTTGGCTGTCTACGCCTCCAAGGCGAACAGCAGCTTGGCGATCACCGCCGTGGTGGCATCGGAAGGGTTGGGCCTTGATGCCGTCTCAGCCGGTGAGTTGTTGACGGCACTCGAGGGCGGCATGCCGCCTGAGCGAATCGTGTTGCATGGCAACAACAAATCCAGCGAGGAATTGGGCCTGGCCGTGCAAAACGGTGTGACGGTGGTGGTCGACAACTGGCACGACATCACCCTGCTGCAGGAGTTGGCTCAGGGCCGCACCGAACCGGTGGCGCTGATGTTGCGCTTCACCCCTGGCATTGAGTGCCACACGCACGAATACATCCGCACCGGGCATCTCGACAGCAAGTTCGGCTTTGATCCCGATCAGCTGGAGCAGGTGCTGACCCATCTGGCTGGTTGCCGATGGGCCCGGGTTCAGGGTTTGCATGCCCATATCGGCTCTCAAATTTTTGAAGTGGAGCCCCACCGCGACTTGGCGGCTGTCTTGGCCGATGCCTTGGTGCTGGCTCGCCGCTTGGGCCATGAACCCAGCGATCTGAATGTGGGCGGTGGTTTGGGCATCCGCTATGTGGCCTCCGACGATCCACCGAGCATCGATGGCTGGGTTCAGGTGGTCGCCGAAGCGATGGTGGCGGCCTGCCGGGAGCGCAATCTCGAGCTCCCCCGTCTGTTATGCGAGCCGGGCCGATCCCTGGTGGCTCCTGCTGGGGTGACCCTCTACACCGTTGGCAGCCGAAAGCAGATCCCCGATCTCAATACGTATGTGGCTGTCGATGGCGGCATGAGCGATAACCCCCGCCCGATTACCTACCAATCGGAGTACACCGCCTGCCTGGCCGATCGACCGGGGGCGGAAGCCACCGAAACCGTGACCTTGGTGGGCAAACACTGCGAATCCGGCGATGTGTTGCTCAAGCAGTTCCCTCTGCCGGCCACCGAGCCTGGTGATGTGTTGGTGGTGCTCGCCACAGGCGCTTACAACGCCTCAATGGCCTCGAACTACAACCGAATCCCCAAGCCGGCTGCCGTGTTGGTGGCGGATGGCTGCGCCGAGCTGGTGCAAAGGAGGGAGAGGCCAGACGAACTGTTGCGCTACGACGTCCTGCCGGAGCGGCTGCGATCGGTAGTGTGATCGCAACGAAGGAGGGATTCAGCGGTGCTGTGGCTGCGCATGCTGCTGGATCTGTTTTGTGCCGGGGCGCTTGGCTATCTCCTGCTTGGCCGCGTCAGTGAGCCCCGCACGCTCTGGTTGCTGCGTGGCTATCTGCTCTTGGTGGCCCTGGGCTGGTTGCTGCAGCGCTATGGCAACCTGCCGCTGACGGCCAAGTTGATCGAAGCCTTGGTGCTGGTCTGCGGGCTGGCCCTGGCAATCCTGTTGCAAGGTGAGCTCCGGCGGTTGCTGGAGCTGCTGGGCACAGGACGCCTGGCGGTGTTGATGGGGAGCCGCCCCACCGATCTGCAGGAAGCCGGCACCGTGGATTTGTTGGTGGACACCGCCGCCCAGCTCTCCAAGCGCCGCTGCGGAGGTCTGATCGTTTTGGACCTCGGCAGTGATCTGCGGCCCGAGGACTTTCTCAATCCAGGGGTCAATATCGATGCCACCCTCTCGGTGGACCTGCTGCTCAATCTGTTTTCAGCCGATTCGCCGCTGCACGATGGAGCGGTGCTGATTCAGGCCAACCGCGTGGCCTCGGCGGGTGTGATCCTGCCGTTGTCGCGGCAGAGCAGCTTCACGCGCCATGGCACCAGGCATTTGGCTGCCCTTGGCCTCACCGAGCGTCATGACCGCTGCCTCTGTGTGGTGGTCAGTGAGGAGTCAGGAACCATTTCGATGGCGAGCCAGGGACGCTTTGAGCGGCCCATCACCCGTGAGCGTTTGCGCGAGTTGCTGAGTGAGGCGGTGAGCCGGCGTCAGGCGCGTACGCTGCCTAAATCCTCTTTGAGTGGAGATCGTTCCGACTCCACCACGCGTGTGCGTTCATGAGCCGGCTTCCGGTGGCGGCCGCTAGGCCTGCCCCCACCACTGCCTTGCCTGCTGTCTTGCAGGCAGACCAGCTGCCCGTCCATGTGGCCGTGATCATGGATGGCAATGGCCGCTGGGCGCGTCAGCGGGGCTTGCCCAGGGTGATGGGCCATCGCCAGGGGGTGGAAGCCCTCAAGCGCACCTTGCGTTTATGCAGTGACTGGGGCATTGGGGCGTTGACGGCCTATGCCTTCTCGACGGAGAACTGGTCCCGTCCTGGCGAAGAGGTCAGCTTTTTGATGACCCTGTTTGAGCAGGTGTTGGCCCGTGAGCTCGAGGCCCTCCAGAAAGAGCAGGTGCGCATCCGCTTCCTCGGCGATCTGGCTCCCTTGCCCGCCAAGCTTCAGGCCCTGATCACCGAAGCCACTGAGCGTTCAGCAGCCAACAGCGGCATCCATTTCAATGTCTGCACCAACTACGGCAGCCGCCAGGAGCTGGTGCACGCGGCCCGCGCCTTGGCAGCTCAGGTGCAGCGCGGTGAGTTGGACCCCGACGCCATCGATGAGCGTGCCTTTGCGGCCCAGTTGCACACGGCCGGACAACCGGATCCTGATTTATTGATTCGCACCAGCGGTGAGCAGCGGCTGAGCAATTTCCTGCTCTGGCAGCTGGCCTACGCCGAACTGCATGTCACCGATGTGTTGTGGCCTGATTTTGATGCGACTGCCCTGACGCAGGCCCTGGTGGATTTCCAGGGCCGTCAGCGCCGTTTTGGTGGCGTGCAAGAGGAGAACTGATGTCCGCTCTCATTCGCCACGACTGGGATCTCGCTGAAATCGAAGCCTTGCTGGAGCTGCCGTTGGTGGATCTGCTTTGGCGCGCTCAGCAGGTGCATCGCGACGCGCATCCAGCCGGTTATCACGTGCAGTTGGCGTCCTTGCTGAGCGTCAAAACCGGTGGCTGTGAAGAGGACTGCGCCTATTGCCCGCAATCCATGCATCACAGCAGTGATGTGACGGCGCAACCCGAGCTGCAATTGCAAGTGGATGGTGTGCTGCAGCAGGCCCGCTCGGCACGGGATGCGGGGGCCCATCGCTTCTGCATGGGTTGGGCCTGGCGTGAGATCCGTGAGGGCGCACCGTTTGACGCGATGCTCGCCATGGTGCGGGGGGTGCGCGAGCTGGGCATGGAAGCCTGCGTCACCGCTGGCATGCTCACCGATTCGCAAGCCGAGCGCCTCGCCCAAGCCGGACTGACGTCGTACAACCACAACCTCGATACCAGCCCCGAGCATTACGACCAAATCATCAGCACTCGCACCTATCAAGAGCGCCTCGACACCCTGCAGCGGGCCCGTGATGCTGGCTTGAGCCTGTGCTGCGGCGGAATCATCGGCATGGGCGAATCACGCCGTGATCGCGCCTCCCTTTTGCAGGTGTTGGCTGGGTTGAATCCCCATCCTGAAAGCGTTCCCATCAATGGCTTGGTGGCCGTGGAGGGAACGCCTTTGGAAGATCAAGAGCCCTGGGAACCGCTGGAGTTGGTGCGCATGGTGGCGGTGGCCAGGATCCTGATGCCCGAGGCCCGGGTGCGACTCAGTGCAGGCCGGGAAAGGTTGAGCCAGGAGGCTCAAATCCTGTGCTTGCTGGCCGGTGCTGATTCGATCTTCTATGGCGACAGCTTGCTCACCACCAGCAACCCAGCGGTTCAGGCTGATCAGGCGCTTCTGGCTGCAGCTGGAGTGAGCAGCAGTTTGGAGGGCGTGGCAGCGGCCTGATGGCCCCGAACGGTCCATGGCTGGTGGCGGCGTTTTATCGCTTTGCGCCGTTGCAGAACTTGGACAACCTGCGCGCGGAGCTGCAACAGCTTGGCGGGGATCAAGGGCTGCTTGGCACGGTGCTGCTCGCCGCTGAAGGGGTCAATGGCACGGTTTGCGGCTCGGTGGAAGCAGTCAGCGCACTGCTCGATCGCTTGCGGCTAGAGGCAGGCTTCGAAGCCCTTCAAGAGAAACGCAGCTGGTGTGATCAGCCCTGCTTTTTGCGCTTCAAGGTGCGCTTGAAGGCGGAGATCGTCACCATGGGCCACCAAGGCGTGGACCCCACTGAACAGGTGGGGACTTACGTGCCCCCAGAGCAGTGGAACGACTTGATCGCCGATCCCACCACCTTGGTGATCGATACGCGCAACAGCTACGAGGTGGGGGTGGGCAGCTTTGCCGGAGCAGTGGATCCACAGACCGAGAGCTTCCGCGAGTTCCCCGCTTGGGCCGCTGAGGAATTGCGCCCCCTGATGCAAGAGCGCGGTGCCAAGAAGCTGGCCCTGTTTTGCACCGGCGGGATTCGCTGCGAGAAGGCCACCGCCCATCTGCTGCAGCAGGGGTTTGATCAGGTGCATCACCTGGAGGGCGGCATCCTGCGCTACCTCGAAACGGTGCCGCCAGAGCACAGCCGCTGGCAGGGTGAGTGTTTTGTGTTTGACCGGCGTGTGGCCCTCAACCACCAGTTGGAGCCGGGTGATCACAGCCTTTGCCACGCCTGCGGTTTGCCGCTGACGCCGCAGCAGTGTGAGCTGCCCAGCTATGTCAAAGGAGTGAGCTGCTTGCACTGCATCGAGCGCTTCAGCGATGCCGACCGCAAACGCTTCGCCCAGCGGCAGCAGCAGCTCGAGAGGGGGGATATCTGGAGGCTAGAAAGGGGCGATGAGTGCCCAAGCATTGATGAGCCAACGGTTTGAAACGCTTCAGCTGCACGCTGGCCAGCAGGCGGATCCCACCACCAATGCCCGTGCGGTTCCGATTTATCAAACCTCCTCCTACGTCTTCAATGACGCCGAGCACGGCGCCAATCTGTTCGGGCTGAAGGAATTCGGGAACATCTACACCCGCTTGATGAACCCCACCACCGATGTCTTTGAAAAGCGGGTGGCGGCGCTGGAGGGTGGCGTGGCTGCGGTGGCCACCGCCTCGGGGCAGTCAGCGCAATTTTTGGCCATCACCAATTTCATGCAGGCTGGTGACAACTTGGTCTCCACCTCCTTTTTGTATGGAGGCACCTACAACCAGTTCAAGGTTCAGTTCCCCCGGCTGGGCATTCAGGTGAAATTCGCTGAAGGCGATGACCCGGAAAGCTTCAAAGCCCAAATCGATGAGAACACCAAGGCCATCTATGTCGAGGCGATGGGCAACCCCCGCTTCAACATCCCCGATTTCAAAGCTTTGGCTGCCTTAGCCCATGACCATGGCATTCCTCTGATCGTTGACAACACCCTCGGCGCCGCTGGTGCCCTGATTCGCCCCATCGAGCATGGCGCTGATGTGGTGGTGGAAAGCGCCACCAAGTGGATTGGTGGCCATGGCACCAGCCTGGGCGGGGTGATTGTTGATGCCGGCACCTTCGATTGGGGCTCAGGCAAATTCCCTTTGATGAGTCAGCCCAGCGCTGCCTATCACGGCCTTGTGCACTGGGATGCCTTTGGTTTTGGCAGCGATATCTGCGGCATGCTCGGCCTGCCGGCTGATCGCAACATCGCTTTTGCCCTGCGGGCTCGCATTGAGGGCTTGCGCGATTGGGGCCCGGCCCAAAGCCCCTTCAACTCCTTCATGCTGTTGCAGGGTCTTGAAACCCTCAGCCTTCGGGTGGAGCGCCATGCGTCCAATGCCATGGCCTTGGCCACTTGGCTGCAATCTCAGCCTCAGGTGGAGAGTGTTAGCTACCCCGGCTTGGCTGGTGATCCGTATCACGAACGCGCTAAGACCTACTGCACCTCACGCGGTATGGGCTGCATGTTGATGTTCACCCTCAAAGGTGGATTCGACGATGCGGTGTCGTTCATTAATGGTTTGGAATTGGCCAGTCATTTGGCCAATGTGGGTGATGCCAAAACCCTGGTGATTCACCCGGCCTCCACCACCCACCAGCAGCTCAGTGAAGACGAGCAGCGCTCAGCTGGCGTTACGCCAACCATGGTGCGCGTTTCAGTTGGCATTGAGCACATTGATGACATCGTTGCCGACTTCAGCCAGGCCTTAGCCGGCCTGAGCTGACGACGAGGGCAAGAGATCGTGGCGCTCATTCTGCCGAAGAACTATCACAAAGTCGCGGCGATTGAGCGCAACGGGATCTCCTGGATTGAGCCTGAATTGGCGGAGCGGCAAGACATCAGACCGCTGCGCATCGGCATCATCAACATCATGCCTTTGGGCATGCAATATGAGTTCAATTTGTTGCATCCCCTCGGCCTTTCGCCGCTCCAGATTGAACCCGTTTGGATTCGTCTTCAATCCCACGACTACAAGACCTGGGATCACGACCATCTCGATCAGCAATATCGCTCTTGGGAGCAAGCCAATGCATCAGCGTCCCTCGATGGTTTGATTATCACTGGTGCCCCTGTTGAGCATTTGGCCTACGAGCAGGTCACCTATTGGCAGGAAATGGTCGAGTTGGTTGGCATTGCCCGCACCCAGTGCGCCAGCACGCTGGGCCTCTGTTGGGCTGGATTTGCCTTGGCCTACCTGGCCGGGGTCGATAAGACGGCGTTTGCGCAGAAGTTGTTTGGGGTGTTCCCCATGCGCAGCCTCAAGCCAGGGCATGCCCTGATGGGCACCCAAGACGACAGCTTTGTTTGCCCGCAAAGCCGGCACGCTGGTTTGGATGATGCCGCCATGGAGCAGGCCCAGCGGCAAGGGCGCTTGCGTTTACTCGCCCACGGTGAGCAGGTGGGCTACAGCATTTTTGAAACCCCCGATCAACGCCAGCTGATGCATTTGGGTCATCCGGAGTACAGCTCCGGGCGCTTGCTGGCGGAGATGGAGCGGGACCGTGCCCGTGGTGATGTGCCGCCGCCGCAAAACTTTGATGCCGAACTGCCGCAAACGCTGTGGCGCTCCCACCGCAATCTGTTTTTTCAGCAGTGGCTGTGGTTCTGCTATCAGCGCATCAGCCTGGCCTCCCCCGCAGGGGCTTAAGGCTTGACTGGCTTGATCCTCTACAGCTTTCGGCGTTGCCCCTATGCGATTCGGGCCCGTTTGGCCCTGCGTCAAGCCGGCATTACCCCCGAACTGCGGGAAGTGGATCTGCGCTGCAAGCCGCCTGAATTGATCGCCGCTTCAGCCAAGGCCACGGTGCCGGTGTTGGTGCGGCCTGAGGGGCCGCCGATCGATGAAAGCCTTGCGGTGATGCGTTGGGCCTTGGCCCAGAACGATCCCACTCACCTGTTGGAGCTGGCGGCAAGCCGCGATGGCGAGCAGTTGTTGCAGCAAAACGACGGCCCTTTCAAGCACCATCTCGATCGCTACCGCTACCCCCATCGCTACAGCGGCAGTGACGGGGGTGCTCATCGTCAGCAGGCGCTTGCCATCCTGCGCGAGTGGAATCAACGCTTGCAGCCGCAGGGCTGGTTGCTGGGTTCAGCGCCCTCGTTGGTGGATCTGGCTCTACTGCCCTTTGTGCGCCAGTTCCGCCAAAGCGATCCAGCCGCTTTTGATGCGGAGCCAGCTCTGCAGCCCCTGCAGCGCTGGCTGAATCAATTCCTCAGTTCGCCTGAGCTGGCCGCGGTTTTAGAGCCGCCATGGGCGGCGCGGCAGCGCTGGCGTTCACCGCAGTGGCTGTATCACTTGGCGTTGCCCCATGAGTGGCAGCACGCCCGCCAGCAGGGCAGTTATCAGCGCTCCACCCGCGGCCGCTCCCTGCAAGAGGAGGGCTTCATCCATCTCAGCGGGGCCCATCAGCTGGAGGCCACCCATGGGCGCTTCTACGGCGATCTGGATCACGTGGTGCTGCTCACGGTCGATCCCGCCAAGCTGCTGAGCGATCAGTTGAAATGGGAGCCCATTCCAACAGGCGAACAGTTTCCCCATCTCTATGGCCCCTTGCCCTTGGATGCGGTGTTGTCGGCTGATCGCTACCGGGCCGAGCCATGAGCTTTGATTTGGCGCTGATTGAACAGCAGGCCGCTGCGCGGGGCTTGCTATTGCGCTTGCAGTTGGGTGGTGCTGGCCCTCTACAAACCCTCCGGGTTGTCGTGGCGCGCCGCAGTTCTGATCAGAGCTTGGCACTGTTGGGCGAACTCAAAGGCTGGGCCACCCCTCAGCGCCAAGGGCTGCGGCTCGACACGATGCGTGTGCAAGGACGCGACACCCAGGATGTGGGGCTGTTGATTTGGGCGGCCACCTTTGCCTGGGCCCTCGAGGCAACGCCCTGCCGCACGGCCTGGCTGCTGGCGATTCGTGATGATCCTCGCCAGCATGGGCGCTTGGTGCGCTACTTCAAGCGGCTCAGTTTTCAGCCCCAACGGGAGCTCGGTGCTGCCCCTTGGGATCTGCCGCGCCGCCTGATCTGGGGTGGCTCGGGGCTGTTGATGCGCGCAGATTGCGCCGAAGGTCTTCGCCGCTGCGAGCGGCGGCTTCAGCTGCGGTGATAGGGCCCTCCCTGCAGGATCGTGCTGGCCCGGTAGAGCTGCTCCACCAGCATCAGCCGCGCCAATTCATGGGGGAAGGTCAGCTCTGAGAGAGAGAGCAGGACATCGGCTTGTTGTTTCAGCGTGGGGTCATGGCCATCGGCGCCACCAATCACCAGGGCCAGGCGTTCGGAGGCCCAGCCTCCCAGGAGTTCGGCCAATCCCACTGAACTGAGCTGCCGGCCTTCTTCGCTCAGCAACACCAAGCGCTCTGCCGGCTTCCTGACCGCGCGGATGGCCTCGGCTTCCTTAGCTGGTGTGCTGTCTTTGAGTTCCACCACCTCCAGCCCTGGCAGCCGTTTGCGGTAGAAGGCCACCCCCTCAGCGACCCAGGCCCGTTTGAGCTTGCCGATGGCCAGGATGCGAATCCGCGCTGGCTGCAGTAGGGCCATGGCAGGAAAAAAGGCATGAATGCCTAAAGCTCAACAACGGTTATCACAGCTACGTTTTGAGTCCGGCCTGCGCTGCAAGCTCACGGCCCTTCGCTCTTCGCGCAGATCCCCGTGCTGTTGTGGTTCACCTCTTTGCTTCGCCGCTGGACTCGTTCCATCAATGACGAGCTCGGCCCCAATGGCGCCACGCACGATGTGATCTTCGATGGCATCCAGCCGAAGGCTTAGCCAGCGGCGTGGTAACTGCTGCGAACCAGCGGACCACTGCGCACATCAGCAAAACCAAGCTCACGCGCGATTTGAGCGAGCTGATCAAATTCACCTGGGTGCCAGTAGCGCTGCACCGGGATATGGGCCAGCGATGGCCTTAGGTACTGCCCCAAGGTGAGCCGCTGGCAATCCACGGCCCTCAGGGCTGTCATGGCTGCCACCACTTCTTCAAAGCTCTCCCCAAGCCCCAGCATCAGCCCTGATTTGGTGGGGATGGTGGGGGCCAACTCCCGTGAGGCAGCCAGTAAGCCCAGGGAGTGAGCCCAGCTGGCGCCACGGCGCACTTCGCCCTGCAGCCGTTCAACGGTTTCCAGGTTGTGGTTGAAGCAGGCTGGCTTGGCGTCCAGCACGGTTTGCAGCCGCTGGCGCTGGGCGTTGATGGCCGCTGTTTCATCGCGGTGGCCTCCCCAGAAATCGGGGGTGAGCACCTCAATTCCCACCAGCGGGTTGCGGGCCCAAATCGCTGTCATCGCTTGAGTGAACAAGCTGGCACCGTGATCGCTTTGATCGTCCCTGGCGACAGCGGTAAGCACCACGTAGCGGAGCTGCAGCGTCTCGACCGCCTCGGCCACACGCTCTGCTTCGAGTGGGTCCAGTGGGTGCGGGGCTTGTCCTTTGTCGACTTGGCAGAAGGCACAGCTGCGGGTGCAGATCGGGCCCCCAAGCAGGAAGGTGGCGGTGCCGGCGGCGTAGCACTCGCCGCGGTTGGGACAGCGTCCTTCTTCGCAAATGGTGTGCAGCCGCTGCTGCTTCACCACCCCTTGCACAGCCTCAAGATCGCTGGCATTGCCGATGGGGCGGCGCAACCATTCCGGCAACCGCTCAGCGGGGGGGATGGAGCTGTAGCGGGTGGTTGGCTTCATAACCGGGCGGTTTCACTCCACAATCCGGCGACCCTCTAGGGCCCGAGCCAGGGTCACATCATCGGCGTATTCCAGCTCACTTCCCACCGGCAGTCCATAGGCGATGCGGGTCACCCGGCAGAAGGGCTTGAGTAGGCGCGCCAGATACAGGCTGGTGGTGTCTCCCTCCACGCTGGGGGTCAGCGCCAGGATCACTTCCTCGACCTGCTCAGGATCCAGCCTCTGCAGCAGCGGTTGGATGCCCAAAGCTTCAGGACCAATGCCATCCATCGGTGAAATCAATCCGCCCAGCACGTGGTAGCTGCCGGAAAACTCACGGGTGCGCTCCAGCGCCAGCAGGTCGCGGGAATCGGCCACCACGCAGATCACGCCAATGTTCCGCTCGGGGTTGCGGCAGATGTCGCAAATCGGATCGGCTGAGAGGTGGCCGCAGCGTTGGCATTGGCCCACTTGCTGGCGCGCTGCCAAGAGGGCATCGGCAAAGGCGCGGCTCTGCTCCTCGGGTTGGCGCAATAAATGGAGGGCCAGTCGCTGGGCCGTGCGCGGTCCGATGCCGGGCAAGCGCTCGAATTGCTCGATCAGCCGGGCCAGTGGTCGGGTGAAGACAGTCAGCGGCCTGCAATGGCTTGGCTGAAATCTAGGCAGGTCATCACGCCACAATGGGGCCCACTTGGGCCAAGTTCTGCCATGGCACGTTCACGCATAAGCCGCCTGCTGGGCATGCTGCTGCCACTGCTGTTGGCTGTGTTGCTGGTGAGTTGCGCAGGCTCTGCGGCGGGTCTGCAGCGCTTCAGCAGCGCCGATGGCCGTTATGCCTTCCTCTATCCAACGGGCTGGAGCCGGGTGGCCATCAGCGATGGCCCGGAGGTGGTGTTCCACGATCTGATCAACAGCGACGAAACCATCAGCCTGGTGATTGCTCCTGTTGACCCTGACAAGCGTTTGGAGGATCTCGGCAGCGTTGTGGCGGTGGGTGAAAAGCTAGGGCGCACCGTGATTGCACCGCCTGGCAGCGGTCGTGAAGCTGAGCTGATCGAAGCCAGTGAGCGGGAAGATTTGGGCCGTACTTTCTACGACTTGGAGTTCAAGGTGCATCTCGCTGAACGGGACCGGCATGAATTGGCCACAGTGGTGGCTGATCACGGGCAGCTCTACACCCTGGCTGCCAGCACCAATGAAGCCCGCTGGCCCAAGGTGCAGGAGATGTTCCATCAAATGATTGCTTCGTTCACGCTCAATTACTGATGGCCCCTCCGCCCCGCATGCTGCTGCTCGGGGCGGGCCTCAGTGGTGGGTTGCTGGCGCTGGCCTTGGCCGAGCTTGGCGTTGAGGTGGAACTGGCTGGTGGTTCGCTGGCCGATTCGGCAACGGGCTGGAGCTACGGCGGAGTGCCGTGGTGGGCAGGCGCTGCCAATCCTTTGGGAGAGCTGTTGGCTACAGCACCTCGCCGCTGGGATCAGCTGCAGCAGCGCCATGGCGAGCTGGGGCTGAGGCCTGCGAAGTTGTGGCTGCATTGGCCTGAGCAAGCTCCCCCGCAAGCGGTTGCCAAGGTTCAGCAAGCCTTAGCCGGCTTGCCGCAACAACCAGAGCTCACAGCCCTCTCAGCCCATGAGGCGATTGAGCAGGAACCGCTCCTGGCTGGAGCCGATTTAGGCGGAGTGATGCAACTGCCGTATTGGCGTGTTGATCCCTTGGCTTTTCAGCAGGGTCTTGAGCGTGCATGGGCTGCGGCAGGAGTGCAGCGCTGCGCTCCACTGCCGGCTGATGAATTGCGGCAGCGGCTTGAGCAAGGGGAGGCGGTGGTGTTGTGCAGCGGTGCAGCAACGCTGGCTTTGCTGAAGGCCATGGGTTTGCAGACGCCTTCGGCCTTGGACTTCAGCTGGGCTGGGGTTGGCCAGTGCGATGGAGCCCAGCTGGCGGCTGAGCGCATCGTCATGCCGTTGTTGGGGCAACGCAGCGGGCGTGAAACCGCTGCCTCGGGTGCGGCTGTGATCTGTGATCCAGGCTTGGCGCCGGCGCCAGGGGGTGGTCTCTTGGTTGGGCAAACCTCCTGGTTTGATCGCCCCATCGATGATCCACCGCCCGTTGATGAGGATCTCGAGCAGCTCAGCGGGGTGCAATCACGGCTTGTGCCATCGCTGATTGAGAGCTCCCATGGGCCCTTGCGTTTGCAGCAGCAGCCGGTTGCCTACAGCCGCGATCAACAACCTCTGCTGGGACCGCTACCTGGCTGCCCCAACCTCTCGTTGTTCACCGGTTTTGGTGGTCCGTTTGCGTTGGTGCCAGCGCTCACTCCGCTGATGGCCCAGGCCTTAGTGACGAATGATTGGAGTCAGATCAAGGGTTTGGGCTTGCTGTGTAGGTGAGCTGGGGCGTGAAGGGCGCGTTGGGGTCCAGGGGCACGGGCAGCAGTTCCCTCAGCAGCTGGGCGTAAGTGATATTCACATCCACCGCAGCATCAAGGCGTTGCACCAGGCTGCTGATTAAGCGCTCTTGAGTGATCGATAGATCCAGCTCACTCGAGAGGCCGGTTTGATAGCGCAGCCGCACATCGCGAAACGCCTCGATGGCGGAGGCAACGCCCCGCCGCGCCGAGGCCAATTTCGCCAAGCTCGCCTCATGGTTGAAAAAAGCGCTTTCAAGCCTGAGTCGAATGGCGTTGCGCATGGCGGCATAGTCCTGGGCACTAGCGGCTGCCAGCCGATCAAGTGCCCGGGCTTGCCCGCTGGTGGTGCCGGCATCAAATAGCAGCCACTGCAAGCTGAGCCCTAGGGCCCAGTCGTAACCACTGTTGTTGGACACGGTGTTGATAGCGGTACCGCAGCAGCCTCCGTTTTTGGGAATCACGTTGTACATCTGCTCATTGATGCCGTAGGTGCCGGCATTGCCGAACAGCGACAGCTTGGGGAGCAGCTGCGCAGCCACCGCATCACTGCGCTTGGCCAGTGCCTCGCGCGCGGCCAGGATGGCTTCCAGCTCGGGGTTGCCGCGATAGGCCGCCAGCAGGCTGGCCTCTAGATCAAGCGGCCAATCCGGCATCGGCACGATCGGATCGCTGGCGCTGGGGGTGATCTCCGGGTTGAGGTTGAGCACCACGGCTAACCGTCGCCGGGCAATGGCGCGATCAGCCATGGCTTGGATCAGCACTTCCTGGTCGCTGGCTTCAATGGCACGGCGACGCATCACATCCAAGCGGGGCACCAAGCCGGCAATTTGCATGTCCAAGGTGTCCTGCAAGATCACCAGGTCGTTTTGAACGGCGGCGTCTTGAATCCGCACGTTCTGGTCGGCGCGCTGCAGTCCGTAATAGGCCTCACTCACGTCGAGTTGTAGTCGCCGCAGTTGATTGCCGTAGCGATTGCGCTGTTGCTCGAGGTTGGCGCGCGCCGCCTGCACCAGGGGTGTGCGGGCAAAGTCGATCAAGGCGTAGTCAATCTCTAGGCCCGCTTCACCGAGATTGTCGGTGCCGTTGTAGTAGGCCCCCCCGCCCGCTGGTGTGTAGAAAGGGCCATCGGTGGGTTGATTCTTGGAATCGAGCAGCCCGTTTTTCGACATCACGGGGATGCCATTGAGAGTGTCATTGCCCGTGGGCACGTTCATGTTGTTGCTGTTCTGCCCCGTGCTCCCCTCGGCATAGGCACTGATGCGCGGCCAGTAGGTGCCCATGGCGGCCTGCAGTTCAGCGAGGGCTGCCGCAACGCGCTCCCGCTGCGCTCGCAGCTCAGGGTTGTTGTTGAAGGCAATGGCAAGGGCTTGATCCAAGCTCAGCGATTTGATGGCTCCGGCTTGGAGCTGTTCGGCATCCGGTAGCGCTAGGGGGATGGGCGCCGCTGTTGCGCCTGGAGCCAAGGTTCCAGTGGGAGCCGCATTGGGCTTCAAGAGCGATTGCGGCAGCGGTGGTGCCGGTTCAAAGCGATTGGGAATCGGCTCAGGTTCCGGTGGAATCAGGGCATCGAGGGCCCGTAATTCACGATCCAGCCGCTGCCAGCTGCGCTCGAGCTTGTCAACTTCTGCTGTTGAATCCAGTTGGGCTAGGGCCGGCAGCGTTGCAGGGGCCGCCAGCGCCAGCGTCAAGGCTGCCCACCGCATCAAGCCAAGAGGGCGCGCGATCAACAACCTGGACAAAGAATTCGGCGGCAGTCTGGCTTGATCTGGTTGTCCTTGCCCGGATCTGAGCGTTAAACGCCATGGCGAAGCGTTTCTTCTCCCAACTGCTCGATCGCTGTGAGGCCAAAGCCGAACAGCTCAAAACCCGCTGGGCCGGCCTGAGTGACCACGGCCAGGTTGGCGTTTGCCTCACCGGCGTCACCGGGGTCTTGCTGCTATGGGCCCTGTTTTGGCCGGTGCCAACCGAGGTCAAAGGCCAAGGCGTGTTGATCTTTCCCAGCAAGGCGGGATTGCTGAATGCCCGGGCGCAAGGCCAAGTTCTGGCCGTGAATGTGGAGGTGGGCGATCGGGTCAAGCAAGGCCAAGAGCTGATGTCG
Source organism: Synechococcus sp. Minos11 (assembly GCF_014279855.1). NCBI lineage: Bacteria > Bacillati > Cyanobacteriota > Cyanophyceae > Synechococcales > Synechococcaceae > Synechococcus > Synechococcus sp. Minos11. Next base: position 773,679 of record NZ_CP047953.1, read on the forward strand.
CTCTATTTGCCGGTTTTGGAACGTGAATTGGCGCAGCAGCGGGGCAACTTGCTGCAGCTCGAAGCCATCAACCGCGAGCTCAATGAGCGTGATGCCCGTCGCTTGGAGACTGAAAAAGCCGCGGTGGATGTGGCCCTCGCCAAATTCGATGACGATCTCGACCGCTACAGCCGCCTGCAAGCGACCTATGGCAACAAGCTGAACAACCTCGAATGGCTCAGTTCACGCCAGGTGGTAGCCCCGCTGTCCCGTGAGGTGGTTTCAGCTGAGCAGGGTCTGACCAATACCAGCGTCAGCCTTGATGACGTCACGATTCAGCGCAAGCGGGTGTTGACGGCTTATCAGCAGGTGAAGCTCGACATTGAAACCGAAGCGCTCGAGCGGCAATTCGCCATTGGTGATCTCAAGCGCAAGATCAGCGTCACCGAAGCCCAGATCGCTTACGACGGCAAGGTGATGGCTGGACGTGATGGCGTCATGATTGATCTTCAGGTGATCCCAGGTCAGACGGTCAAAGTCAGCGACCGCTTGGGAACCATCTTGGGATCGTCTGAGGCCGGAGAAAGCAAGGCTCCCCAGCTCAATGCCGTGGCCTATTTCAAGCCTGCTGATGCGCGCCGTCTACCGCTGGGCTTACCCGTGGAGGTGGTTCCTGATTGGCAGCAGCGCGGACGATTTGGCGGGATCGTTGGCAAGGTCACGAGCGTTCTCACCCTCCCCTCCACCGAAGACGATGTGTCCACCACAACGGGTAACCCGCAGCTGGCCAAGGAGCTCACCAAAGATGGGCCGGTGATGCGCGCTGAAATTGGGTTGGTGCGGAGCAAAGGCAGCATGGATGGCTACCGCTGGACGCTCTCATTGGGCAGTGGTGTGTTCCCAATCCGCGAGGGCTTAACCGCCACCACCCATGCCTATGTGGAGTGGCGCTCCCCCTTGAGTTATGTGATTCCTGGCCTGCGCTCCCTGACCGGTGGATTCCGCACCTTGCGCATCGATCGCCTCTGGAACCGCCCCTTCTTGGTTCAACCCGACACGATTGAGTGATCCAGTGACTCGACTTCCTCGCATTCGCAATCCATTGCTGCGGCGTGAACTGCCCTGGTTGGTAGCTGATGTGGTGTTGTTGCTGATTTTGTTCAATGCCAATGCCCCCGAGCTCTGGTTTTGGCTCGTGGTGCTGTTGGTGATCTTGGCTTACCGCTATGAGCGCTGGTGGTCATCGCGGCCCCAAAACGACGACTCACGTGATTGAGCTTGTGCTGGCTTAGCTGCTCTGCCAATCGGCCCATTGCCGTTCTGTTTGCTCAATGGTGCGCTGGATTTGGCGGCAGCGACTAATGCGACTGGCCATCCGCTCCAGCTGCTGAAAGCTGAGATCGCCGGTGTTGGTTTGCTGCAGATTTTGGTAAAAGCTGTTCCAGCGCTCGGGCGGTTGGAATGGCACAGCTGGCGCTGGCGGCAGCCTGTTGCTGTGGGTCTCCACTGTCAGTAGGAGGCGCTGCCAGAGGGCAAGCCGTTCGCTAACAGCATTCAGCAAGGCTGATTCGGCTTGGTGAATCACACGCAGGCTTGCAAGATCAGGCCTGACCGATTGGTAACGCAGTAGTCCGTTAATGGCGATGATCAGCCGCGAGGAACAGCTGATCAGATCATTAATCAGCAGGTAGCGGGGATGCCGCATCGGGTTTTCGCCGAGTTCTTGGGCCACACTCGGCAGCTCTTTGCGCAGGCTGATCAGTTGGTTGCGCAGTTGTTGATGCATCACCTGAGCGCTGCGGCGATTGACCGCTCCCCCTTCGATTTGGCGCACGCTCTCCTGTAGGCCTGCCTGGATGCCAACCAGCAAGTTGGCGTAGTGCTTAAACACTTCAACGCCACTGCGCATCGGCCAAAACAGCTGCAGCGCTAAGACCGTGAGGATGACCCCAAACGCCGTCCAGAACAGCCGGATGGTGATCCAAATGGGGATGTCCCCGCCATGGATCAGCCAGCCCATCACGACGATCAGCCCGCCGACTTTGTAGCCCACCTTGAGCTTCAGTAAGCCACCCAGCAGCCTTAGGGTCCCCAGGGTGATGGCAATGGCCAAAGCCAGGGGAATGTCTTTGAGCCCCCAAAAGGAGACGTAGAGCAGGGCTCCACCGAGGATCGTGCCCAGGATGCGTTGGCGTCCAAGCTCCAGTGATGCGCCGTAGGTGCCACCGGCTGTGGCAAAGACCGCAAGCGGCACGTAATACCCAAAAGGGATGCCGCTGAGGTAGCTAAAGCCATTGCCTAGCCCCGCCGTGAATGCCATGCGTAGATCGCGGCGGGTGATCAGCACGGCACACTCCTGGCCAGGGCCCGAAGGGAGCCATGCAGGGGTTGCTGCTCCTGGGCCAAGGCGAGCATCGCGAACAGCGGCAGCTGCTCACGCTGTGTCGTGGTGTGCCATTGCTTCAGGCTGGCTGGCGCTTGTGATCCGAGCACGCCACTGCGGAGCTCATTGGCCATGGCCTCCACGCTGCTTTCAACCAGTTCGGCTCGCCGCAGCACAGCTTCTGGCAGCTCGGCCATCATCTGCTCCCAGGCCAGCCAGTGGAAGTAGCCCTGCTGCCACAACAGCAGGCGCCGATTCCAGCCCCGTCTCTTGAGCTGGCTGCGGCGAGAGCTGCGTTGTTCTTGACTCACCAGCGACTCGATGCGCTGCAGCCTGATGGACAGTGGAGCCGGTGGCAATGGCACCGGACGGGGCCCCTTGTGGGTTAGCCAATCGCGGTAGCGCTGCAATTGATCGCCAATGGCTCGTCGTAAGTAGGCATCGGATTGGTTGAGCTCTTCATAGACACCACGCGGCCAAAACAACAGGCCAACCAGCAGGGCAATGATGCAGCCAATGATCGTGTCGAGGCCGCGATTGAAGACGTACTCCCAGTTGAGTGCCGTGTAGTCGGGAATCATCAAAAACATCACGCTCAGCAGACCAGCGGTGTTCAATCCACCGGACCAACCCAGCACCCGCAGCACCGGGATCATCACCAGCAGCGACACCAACACCCCGACCCAGCCTTGAACGATGGTGTGAACGATGAAAGTGATCAGCCCGCCCATGGCGGTGCCAAGAATCCGATTGCTGGCGGCTTTGGCTGTTTGGTCATCGTTGTCATCCACCACCACCACCACAGCGACGAGCGGATACCAAACAAATTCAATGCGCTCAGTCCACAGCGCGACCCCAGCGGTGATGAAGGCTGCCGTGAACAGCTTCAGGCTGTTGCGCACCAGCTCGCTCTTCACGCTTGGATGGCTCTGCCTGCAGTGCCGTCAGTGTGGGGGCAATTCAGGCGGTCTTCAACGCCTCGGGCAATAAGCCGGCATCATCCAACTCCGGCAGCAGCCAACCCGGAATGCCATCTCGCTGCCAATCCCAAAGGCCATGCCGTTTGCTGATGAAGATGGTTTCACCAGCGCTGTAGGCCTGCAGCACAGCCCCGCGCTCCATGGCTTCCAGAGCATCTTCGCGGCGGATCCGCTGCAGGCGGCTAAGGGCGTCGGTATCCGGCAACGATTGGGGGGGTGTTGGAGAACACAGTCTGCAACGCCGAGCTAGTGATCGCCACGCATGCTATGGCCGCGCAATTCGACGCCTTCATCGTCTTGGTGATGAACCGAAGCCTCCCCATTGGGCAGGGCGGGCTCCACCTCTTGCCGTCGTGGCTGCTTTTTGAGCCGTTGCTTCAGGCTTTCATCCACGACTCCCTTGGACTCTGGTGACGGCGTTGCCTCAGCCATGGCAGCCATGGGCACTATGAAAGAAGGTTGGATGTCTTAGATCGAAAAAAGGTTAAGAACGGCTGCTCTGTCTAGCTTCCAGTTAATTCCGAGATCTGGTTGATGGCTGTTCCTGCGAGTCGCAATCTGCGCATCACCACAGGGGTTCTCCTGTTGCTCGGGGGGCTGGCCGCCATCGTGTTTCCGTTCATCTCCGCGTTGGCGGTCACGATTGGCTTTGGTGCTGTGGCCTTAGCCGCTGGTGTGAGCCAGTTGTTGCGCGTCGGCGCTGCAGCCGATGGACGGGGTAAGGCGTTTCGCCTGCTCTCAGCGCTCCTCTATCTCGGTGGCGGCCTGTTTGTGCTGTTGTTTCCGCTGGATAGCACTTTCAGCTTGACCTTATTTATTGGTGCTCTGTTGGTGATTGAAGGGGTGATGGAGCTCGCATCCGCTGCCTCCCATAACGATGCAGCCCGCAACCTGGTGCTGGTGGATGGGGTGATCACCTGCCTGTTGGGCGGGCTTGTCTTGGCGGAATGGCCCAGTGACACGCTCTGGGCCATGGGCACGCTGTTCGGTGTGGCCCTGATGATCAGTGCCTTCCGCATGTTCAGCACCAGCGGTGGTGATGCTGCTGCAGCGGGCTAATCAGAGGCGGCGGCGGAAGGCATCGCCGTAGCCGCCGCGCTCACTGCTGTCTTCGTTGCGGCTGAGTTTCCAGACGTTGCGGCTGATGCGCTTGGCCTGAACACCGCCACGTTCAACCATGGCGGAACCGGGCCGAGCACCGAGCAAGGCGCCCACTTCGCTGGTGCTTAAAGGCGCTCCAGTGCGAATCGCTAAATCGATGAGTTCCAGGCGTTGTCGCAGGCTGTGCAGATCAGCCTGTCCCTCTTGGGATTCCTGCCAGATGGTGGTGAAGCTGTTGTCTTCTCCGTTCAGGCGCTGCATCAAGCCCAAACCCATGAAGGCCAGAGCCTGCTCAGGCTTGACGCCGTCTTCCATGGCCTTGGAGATCCATTCGTTGGCTTGGGGGTCCACCGTGGTCTGCTGCCCGTTGCTTTTGGCCATGGCTAAGGAGTCCGTTGGCCGGAAGGTACCGACTGCGGACCGCAGCGCAAGGGCTACTCAGCTGCGACGTAACCAGTCCGGGGCGCCGCTGAACCAATCGCCGAGATCGTCGTCGGGATTGTTGGGGGCCTTGGCGTCGCCATCCACATCACCCAAATCGAGCGCGGTCAGCAGTTGATCCACCCCCGCAGCGGCTGGGCCACGCTGAAGCCTGCGTGCTGTGCGCAACCAGCTGGCGACGGTGGCATCACGGTCGGCGAATTTCTGCACATAGATGCGATCGCCGAGGCTGACTTCGTCTTGATGGGCAATGCGCCGCAGGATTCCCTGAAGCTTGAGGCGGGTGTTGGAGGTGAGCACGGTCGCAACGTCCTCTGATTACTCCTGGTGATAGGTGTGATCAGCGCTCGTGCTGTATCGAGTCGAACGAAAAAAATATGTAGCCCTGGCCGTTAAAGTCCCCACCGACTTGGGACTCATGGCCACCTGGCGGATTTAGCTGCCGATCGATCCGCCCGGAATCTGCGCTTGGCCCAGCGCAAAGGTGGATCCTCTGTGGCGATTACCGGTACGCGGGTGGACCCCGAGGCCAATGGCCCCAGCTGCGTCACGGTGACCACCGACAGCGAAGGGCATCGGATCACCAGGCAAGGCAGTGATGTGGGCGCCATTGAGCTGCGCACCCATGTCTTTATTGATTCCCTGCAGCCCCAGTTGGCGGCCTACATGGGCACCGTCTCCCAGGGCTTTTTGCCAATCCCAGGTGATGCCTGTCTCTGGCTGGAAGTTTCGCCGGGCATGGCGGTTCACCGCGTCACCGACATTGCCCTCAAGGCCAGCACAGTCCGGCTCGGCCAGATGGTGGTGGAGCGGGCCTTTGGTTCGCTGGCTCTTTATCACCGCGACCAAAGCACGGTGCTGCATTCCGGCCAGGTGGTGCTGGAAGCCATTGGCAGCCGCATTGAACAGCGCAGCCCTTGCACCGTCACCTGGACGGAGATCATCCGGGCAATCACTCCCGACCATGCCGTGCTGATTAACCGTCTGAACCGCCGCGGCTCAATGATTCAGGCCGGCATGAGCATGTTCATCCTCGAAACCGAACCCGCCGGCTATGTGCTCATTGCCGCCAATGAAGCCGAAAAGGCCTCCAATATCACCGTTGTTGATGTCAAAGCAGTGGGTGCCTTCGGGCGTCTGACCTTGGCGGGCCGCGAGGGAGATGTGGAAGAAGCCGCGGCTGCCGCGATGCGGGCGGTGGCCAGCATCAACAGCTCCTCTTAAATCCCAAACAATTGCCGCATGTGCTCGGCGATCTGGCGCATCGCTTTGCCGCGGCTGCCCAGTTTGCTGCGTTGGTGTTGATTCATCGCGGCGTAGGTGCAAGCAGCCTCACGCACCCAGAAAATGCTGTCGTAGCCAGCATTTTGCCCTGGGCTCTGCAGCAGAATTTCGCCGCGGCAAATGCCCTCGGCTTCCAGCTTGATCTCCCCATCGGGATTGGCCACGGCCACGGCGCTGTGGAAGCTGGCACTTCGATAAGGCCCATCGCCGAGTTCCCCCAGCAGTCTTCCGATGCGCTCGTCATTGCTGCTGCCGTAGCGAGCTGAATAGAGCCCTGGCGCGCCCCCGAGGGCATCAACCGCAATGCCGGAGTCATCGGCCAAGGTCCAGTGGCCGGTGAGGCGAGCCACTTCAGCAGCTTTCAGCCGCGCGTTTTCCAGATAGGTGCTGCCTGTTTCTTCAATATCGATGCCCTCGGGCTGCTGCTGCACCCTCAGTTGCACCGGCGCCAACATCGCTTGCAATTCAGCCACCTTGCTGGGGTTGCTGCTGGCGATGATCAACAGCTCAGGTGTCGATGCGGGCACAGCTGCAGCGGAGCGGCTGCCCATTGTGGACCGTGGCCAGCCGATGGAGCGCTGATTAGACCGGGTTATTGAGAGGTGCCATGGACACAGCCCTGGTTCTGCAGAACCTGCTCTCACCAGCAATTCTGTTTTTTTCCTGGGGGTTTTTGCGGTCCTGCTGGGCTCCGATTTGGAGATTCCAGCGCCGCTGCCCAAGCTGTTTTCCCTCTACCTGCTGCTTTCGATTGGCTTTAAAGGCGGAGTCGAACTGCAAGCCAGTGGACTTGGCCCCGACGTGCTGCTGACCATTGGGGCAGCCTTGTTGATGGCGGTGCTGGTGCCATTGGCCGCTTTTGGCGTGCTTCGCACTCAGTTCGATGTGTTTAATGCGGCTGCTTTGGCTGGGGCCTACGGCTCGATCAGTGCCGTGACGTTCATCACGGCTGAAAGCTTTCTGCGGGTGCTGCAGATTCCATCTGATGGCTACATGGTGGCGGCCTTAGCGCTCATGGAATCGCCGGCCATCATCGTGGCGCTGCTGTTGGTGAAGTTGGCGGCGCAAGATCGCGGAGCTGCCGCTGAAACCGGATGGGGGTCGGTGCTGCACGAGGCCTTCCTCAACAGCTCGGTGTTTTTGCTGGTTGGCAGCTTGCTGATCGGCTTTTTGGTGGCGCAATACAGCCCCAGCGGAATCGCCAAGATGGAGCCCTTCACCGGCCAGTTGTTCTACGGAGCGCTCTGCTTTTTTCTGCTGGATATGGGCATCGTGGCGGCCCAACGGCTGGCGGATCTCCAGCAGGCCGGAGCCTTCCTGATTGGTTTTTCGCTGCTGACGCCCCTGGTCAATGCTTCTGTGGGCTTGGGGCTTGCCAGTGTTCTGCATCTCAGTCAGGGCAATGCCCTGCTGTTCATGGTGTTGTGCGCTAGCGCCTCCTACATCGCCGTGCCTGCCGCCATGCGGATGACGGTGCCGGAGGCCAATCCAAGCCTCTATATCTCGAGTGCTTTGGGGATGACTTTCCCCTTCAACATCATCGTTGGCATCCCCCTCTATCTCTCAGTTATTGAGCGCGTTCTTCCGGCGGGGGCGCTGTGATGAAACGGCTTGATCTGCTGGTCAATGAACGGGAGCTTGAGCTGTTGCTCAAGCGCTTGGAGCAAGTCGGCGTGCCCGGCTATTCGGTGAATCGCCACGTCACCGGTCGCGGCGGCAGCGGCACCGTTGTCTCCGAAGCGATGGAGTTCAGCGGCCTTGGGGCCAATGCCCATGTGATCGTTTTTTGTGATTCCTCGCTGCTCGAGTCTTTGGCGGCTGAGCTGAAGCCAGTTTTGAAGACCTATGGCGGCGTCGCGTATGTCAGCGATGCACAGCCGTTGTAACGATTCAGACAGAAATGATGAGCGCTGCTTATCTGACCCCCTTTAGACGCTGATTGGTCAGGGGTCTCAAACGTCTTGACGGATGACTGGGCCGCAGAGCAGTGTTAGCCGCGAACTTCCGCCTCTTTCTGGAGCTGGCAATGGCAACTGAAACCATGGGCATTGCCCTCGGCATGATTGAAACCCGCGGCTTGGTCCCCGCGATCGAAGCAGCTGACGCCATGACCAAGGCCGCCGAAGTGCGCCTGATCGGTCGTGAATTCGTCGGCGGCGGCTACGTCACAGTTCTGGTGCGCGGCGAAACCGGTGCTGTGAACGCAGCTGTTCGTGCTGGTGCTGATGCTTGCGAGCGCGTCGGTGACGGCCTCGTGGCAGCCCACATCATTGCCCGCCCCCACCGCGAAGTTGAGCCTGCTCTCGGCGGTAGCAGCAACTTCCTCGGCTCCAAGGACTGAGATCCAGCCGATCCGCTTCGCGGACGCTGATCCCAACCATTGATCTCATCCCATCGGAGTTATCCCTATGAGCAAGAAGTACGACGCCGGGGTAAAGGAGTACAGGGACACTTACTGGACTCCTGATTACGTTCCCCTCGATACCGACCTGCTGGCCTGCTTCAAGTGCACCGGCCAGGAAGGTGTTCCCAAGGAAGAAGTCGCCGCTGCTGTGGCTGCTGAATCTTCCACCGGTACCTGGTCCACTGTGTGGTCCGAGCTCCTCACCGACCTCGACTTCTACAAGGGCCGTTGCTATCGCATCGAAGATGTGCCTGGCGACAAAGAGGCGTTCTACGCCTTCATCGCCTATCCCCTCGACCTGTTCGAGGAAGGCTCCATCACCAACGTTCTGACCTCCCTGGTTGGCAACGTTTTTGGTTTCAAGGCTCTGCGCCACCTGCGTCTGGAAGACATCCGCTTCCCGCTGGCCTTCATCAAGACCTGCTACGGCCCGCCGAACGGCATCGTGGTCGAGCGCGACCGGATGAATAAGTACGGCCGCCCGCTGCTGGGTTGCACCATCAAGCCGAAGCTCGGCCTGAGCGGTAAGAACTACGGCCGCGTGGTCTACGAATGCCTCCGCGGTGGTCTCGACTTCACCAAGGACGACGAGAACATCAACTCCCAGCCCTTCCAGCGCTGGCAGAACCGCTTCGAGTTTGTTGCCGAAGCGATTCGCCTGGCTGAGCAGGAAACCGGCGAGAAGAAAGGTCACTACCTGAACGTGACCGCCAACACGCCGGAAGAGATGTATGAGCGCGCTGAGTTCGCCAAAGAACTCGGTATGCCGATCGTCATGCACGACTTCATCACCGGTGGCTTCACCGCCAACACCGGTCTGTCGAAGTGGTGCCGCAAGAACGGCATGCTCCTGCACATCCACCGCGCCATGCACGCGGTGATCGACCGTCATCCCAAGCACGGCATCCACTTCCGTGTGCTGGCCAAGTGCCTGCGCCTCTCCGGTGGTGACCAGCTCCACACCGGCACCGTGGTGGGCAAGCTCGAGGGTGACCGTCAGACCACCCTGGGTTACATCGACCAGCTGCGTGAGTCCTTCGTTCCCGAAGACCGCAGCCGCGGCAACTTCTTCGATCAGGACTGGGGCTCGATGCCCGGCGTCTTCGCCGTTGCCTCTGGCGGTATCCACGTCTGGCACATGCCTGCCCTGGTCACCATCTTCGGCGACGATTCCGTCCTGCAGTTCGGTGGTGGTACCCACGGTCACCCCTGGGGTTCCGCTGCTGGTGCAGCTGCCAACCGCGTGGCCCTCGAGGCTTGCGTCAAGGCCCGCAATGCCGGTCGTCACCTGGAGAAGGAGAGTCGCGACATCCTCATGGAAGCCGCGAAGCACAGCCCCGAGCTGGCTATCGCTCTCGAGACTTGGAAGGAGATCAAGTTCGAGTTCGACACTGTCGACAAGCTCGACGTCCAGGGCTGATCAAGCCATCGGCCGGTTAATGCAACCGGCCAAATCCATTTCACACACCCAGGAACAACATGCCTTTCCAGAGCACCGTGGGTGACTACCAAACAGTCGCCACCCTGGAGACCTTCGGCTTCCTCCCGCCGATGACCCAGGACGAGATCTACGACCAGATCGCTTACATCATTGCCCAGGGTTGGAGCCCGCTCATCGAGCACGTCCACCCCAGCAATTCCATGGCCACCTACTGGTCCTATTGGAAGCTTCCCTTCTTTGGCGAAAAGGACCTCAACCTGATCGTCAGTGAGCTCGAGGCTTGCCATCGCGCCTACCCCGACCACCACGTCCGGATGGTTGGTTACGACGCCTACACCCAAAGCCAGGGTTCTTGCTTCGTGGTTTTCGAAGGCCGCTGAGCCCTTCTCTGATTTCTGATCAGACCGGTCCCCGCTGCGGCGGGGACCACTTACCAAGATTTTTTTCCGGGGGCGGATATGGCAACACAATCCAGTCGTGAGGCCGCTTTGGCCCGTCGCATGGCCCTCTCCAGTGGTGGTAAGACCGCGGAGAAGCGCTTATCAACGAGTGCCGGTCGTGTGCGGACCGCTGCGGAGGCACGCCCGAGCCGTACGGAGGCTCCTGCCATCCCACCCCGTCAAGCGTCAGCCGCCGCTCCAGTCGCTGCTGCAGAGATCAGCAGCCATGCGCCGGTTCGCCGCTCAACCCCCACTCGCGTTGCGAATCCAAGCCGCGAGCTCGTATTAGCTCGCCGTGAGGCCCTCTCTCGTCGCGGCAAACGAGCTGATACCAGCAGTGATCGCAACCGCGCCGAGGCATTCCACAAAGAGCAAGCTGCCGCTCCCGCCCCTGCTGCAGCCAAAAAAGACTGCGATTGCCATAAGACCCGTTCAGACGCTCCGGCGGCAGCAGCTGCTCCTGCTCCCACCAGCTTGAGCTTGGATGCCAAATCCGCTGCTAGCAAGCGCGCGACCCCCCGCCGCGCTGCTCAGCACAACCCCAGCCGGTCACTCGTGCTGGCACGGCGGGAAGCCCAGTCCAAGCGCGGTAAGGCTGCAACCACCTCTCAGTCCAGCGGTACCGCTGCTGTGGCGCGTCAGGGCAACCCCGACATGAGCAGCCGCGAATTGGCGCTCAAGGTGCGTGAACTACGCAGCAAGAGCGGTGCTGCATCCAAATTCGGTGGCAAAGCTGCTGGTGCACCCACCCGTCCAACGGGCCCCAATCGCCATGGCGCCAAGCAAGCCGCTGCGGCTGATGCCCATTGGAAAGTTGGCGCCAGTGAGACGCTCAGCGGTCAAACCGTCACCGGGACCCAAGCCAACCGCTCGCCGAAGACCACCGGCAATGAAGCGTCCACCTGCCGTTCGATCACGGGTACTGAATACCTCGGTGCCGAAGTGTTCCAAGCGTTCTGTCAGGGGCAGCCAGCTGCTCAGCAACCCGCCAAGGTCCGCGTCACCTCCACCAGCCGCGGTAATGCGGTGACTGGTAATGAAGTCGGCCGCAGCGAGAAGGTCACCGGCGATGAGCCTGGAACCTGCAAAGCCGTGACCGGCACCGAATACATCGGCGCTGATCAAGCCTCGGCCTACTGCGGTGGTGTGACTCCCTCTGTGGCCAAGGTTGGCCGCGGGGTCACCGCGGGCGGTCAAGCCGTCTCCGGCGTGATGGTGGGCCGCAGTGAGAAGGTCACCGGTAATGAATCCGGTTCCGGTCTGCAGCTCACCGGTGATCAATACATCGGTTCAGAAGCTCCCATTGCAGGCCGCGGCCCCACCAAAGTCACCAGCCTCAACACCCTTCGGGGGACTGGTGTTACTGGAACCGCCGTTGGCCGCGCCTCCCGCATGACCGGCAACGAAGCCGGAAGCTGCCGCGCCATCACTGGCGATGAATACATCGGCTCTCAGCAATACGAGGGGTTCTGCGGCACCCGGCCTCCCGCCGAAGCTCCCAAAGTGGGCTTCAGCATCACCAACCGCAATCAGGTGGTGAGCGGCACTCGCACAGGCCGTTCGGCGATGGTTACCGGTGATGAGCCCGGCAGCTGCAAAGCCGTCACGGGTACCCCTTATGCCGGCCTTGAGCAGTCGGGTGAGTTTTGTGGCGCGCGCGCCGTGGACAGCGTGCGTGAGCGCACCCCCGTCCGTAACTCCAACCGCATGACCGGCATTCAGCCCGGAATTGGCGGTGCGATGACCGGCGCTGAGCGCGGCGCTTGTGAAGACGTCACCGGCACTCCTTATGTGGGTGCTGATCAGCAGGCTGCCAACTGCGCCTCCGGCCGCGGCGCTGATTTCCCCCAGGCACTGCAAGGTCAAAGCTGGCAGCAGTTCAGTGTTCAATCGCCGGCCCAGGCCGCCATGGATGAGCGCGCCCGCACCGGCCAGGTCACCGGCAGCACCTATGAGCAGGGTGGTCGCATCACCGGCCCCTTCGACATGGCTGGCGGCAAGGTCACCGGCACCGAGCAGTTCCGTTTTGATCGCAACGATGCCGCCGCTCTGCAGGCCAGGGTTCAAGCCCAGGCTCCAGTGTCAATGGATGAGGATCAGCGCCCCACCTCCCGGGTGACCGGCGAGGGTTCAGGCACCAAGGTCACTGGCGATGACTGGGATCGAGGCAGTCACGTGACAGGCACCGAAGGTGCCTCGGCACGCCGCCGCAACCCCTCGCGGGTCGGCCCCATGAACGCCATGGTGATGATGCAGCAGAAGCGCAACGACGAAGTTCCTTTGCCTGTGAGCCCGGTGACTGGTTCCAGCGGCAACACCGATAAGGGTTCTCTCATCACCGTTTCCGGTGGCGCACGCGGCTGATGCGTGCCCGTCGCGGCAATGTTCAGCGCCCCATGGCACCGACGGCTCCGCGCCGTCGTCCTGCCATGGTGAGCAGCCTGGCCGACCGTGCTGGCGGAAACGCCGCTGCGCGTCGACCCAGCTCAGCTGTTTGGCCGCGTGATCAACACCCCCTGAGTGATCCAACCCGTAATGCGGAGTTGCATCGTTACGAGCAGGAGGTCAAAGGAGCGTTTGATCGCATCGTTCCGGTGCTGCAGCAGCTCTCGTTTCAGCAGCATGAACCCCGTTTTCCTGAGGTTGCTCAAGCCTTGGCCCATGCGGAGCTGGGCTTTGCCTTGCCGCAGCCGATCCTCGAGAACGCCTGGGTTGGTCAACTCGACATGCGCACCCTCTACGCGTGGTGCGTGTTTGAGACCTACCAGCGCATCAGCGATCAGTTCTTTTCAGATGATCCTCTGGCGGGCAATCAAGGTGACGCCTTTGAGCAGTTCCTCTTCGACTGCGGCTTTCATCTGCTCGATATCACCCCCTGCGCCGATGGCCGCCTAGCCCATGCCATCGCCTACGCCCTGCGCATTCCGCTGAGCTGCGTTCGCCGCCGCCCCCATGCCGGGGCCCTGTTTGACATTGAGGACACTGTTGAGCGCTGGGTCAAAACCGAGCATCGCCGCTCCCGCGAGGGCTATCCCAACGCGGCCCATGACCCGACCCGCTACCTGAAGTGCGTCGTTTATCACTTCAGTTCCATCGATCCCAGCCATGAGGGCTGCGCCGCCCATGGTTCCGATGACGGGCTCGCCGTCTCCGCTGGCATGGCACGGCTCAAGGCCTTCCGTGAAGCTGTCGAAAAGGGCTTTTGTTGCGGGGCTTCCGTTGACCTGCTGTTGATCGGCCTTGACACCGACACCGATGCCATTCGCGTGCACGTTCCCGATCGCGATGGCGAGGCTTCCCTGGATCAGTGGGTGGATGCCCGCGAGCTCTATGCCCAGACCCTTGGTTTGGATTCCGCCGCTGCCCGCGCCCACATCGCAGCAGCCGTGCAAGCCGGTTGCTCTGGGCCGACCGATCTCGGCATGAACCAATTCATTGCCCGTTTGATCGAGAACAACATTTCCCAGATCGACTACGTCAAACAGTTCCACGGCGGGAACTACAGCGATGCCGGCCATGCCGAGCGCTTCATCGGTGTGGGCATTGGTTTTAAGGAGATTCATCTGCGCAACCTCACCTACTTCGCCCACCTCGACACGGTGGAGGAGGGAGCTCCGGATCTCGATGTCGGCATCAAGATCTTCAGCGGTCTCAATGTCACCCGCGGACTGCCCATCCCCGTGGTGGTGCGTTTTGACTACCGCGGCAGTGTGCCGGGAGCCCGCGAGCGCGCCATCGCCAACGGTGAGCGGGTCATGGCGGCGATGCAAAACCGCTACAGCGATCTCTTTGAGAAGGGCCTGCTGCATCTGTTGCTGTCGGTCCGCGACCGCAACCACTTCGTGCCGTCTGAAACGGTACGGTCCACCATCACCATCCCCACCCCAGGAGGTCACTGAGCATGATCATCGTCAAGGTCATCAAGCCACTGGTCTCCACGAACCGGATTCCAGATTTTGAGCACAAGCACCTGCAGGTCGTTCAAGACGGCAGTTCCAAAAAAGTGGCGGTTGATGCTGTTGGCGCTAAGCCAGGCGACTGGGTCATTTGCGTCGGTAGTTCAGCGGCCCGTGAAGCGGCTGGGAGTAAGTCCTACCCCAGCGATTTAACGATTGTCGGGATCATCGATCACTGGGACCCCGATGCGCCCAAACCGGCGGAAGCGAGCTGATGGAAATCATGCAAGTGGTGGGGTCGTTGGTGTGCAGCTATCGGGTTGGTGGGCTCGATCACATGAATCTGCGCGTCTTGGAGAACAACAAGGGCAAGCAGTTAGTCGCCGTTGACCCGGTGGGGGCTTCCCCAGGGAACTGGGTCTTCACTGCTAGTGGTTCGGCGGCCCGCTTTGCTTGCCCGGATCCAACGGTGCAAACCGATCTCACCATCGGCGGAATCATTGATTTCTGGGCTCCCGACGGCTGACCCGGATCTCACCCCTCCCCTCTTGATCCCCTCGACACCTCCAGCACCCCATGGCCACTCCGACTCCCCGTAAACCCTCTAGCGGTAGCAGCTCACCTCGGGCTCAAAGTGCAGCCCCTGGCGCCAATCAGCCCGCCAAGGCTCTGCCCCCCGCAGAAGCCACCACTCAAAAGGCAGCGGCTAAGCCGGCGGCCACAGCCAAGCCCAGGACCACCCCAGCCCGGAAGCCTCCAGCGCGTCAGAGCGCAGCAGCCACATTCGATCGGGTGCAGGGGATTGCCCTGGGGATGATTGAGACCCGCGGTCTGGTGCCTGCGATCGAGGCGGCTGATGCCATGACCAAGGCCGCTGAAGTGACGATGATTGCTCGGGAGTTTGTAGGCGGCGGTTACGTCACCGTGATGGTGCGCGGCGAGACCGGTGCAGTGAATGCGGCGGTGCGTGCTGGCGCCGATGCCTGTGAGCGGGTTGGTGATGGCCTGGTGGCCGCCCACATCATTGCCCGCCCCCATGGGGAGGTTGAGCCTGCCTTAACCGCGAGCGGACAACGCCGTAGCTGATCCCGATGGCGCGCCAGCTCCACCACCGTGTTCTGGCGGCTTTGGGTCAGGCGTTAAGCCTGGAACTCACAGCCGTTCAGCAGTATCTGACCCATGCCGCTTTGCTGGAGGCCTGGGGAGATCCGCTGACGGCCGATCGTTTTCGCCAAGAAACGGTGGAGGAGATGCGCCACAGCGAGCGCATCATCCAGCGGATGGTGAGCCTGGGCCTGGCCCCGGCGGCGTCCCAGCTGCAGCCGGTAGCAACGGCTACCGATCTGCGCGGTCTGCTGGAGGCAAACACCCTCCTCGAAGATCAATTGGTGCGCCATTACGCCGAGGCCCAGCGCTTCTGCCAGTTGGTTGGTGATGCCGAGCAGGCTGCTTTTTTCTCTGAGCTGCTGGCCGAAGAAACCGCACACGCCCAGGATCTTGCCCAATGGTTGCGGGAGCTAAACGGTCCCGGCGTTAACTCGATACATTCTCCTGACTTGCGACCCCCAGCCCGCGCCGCTTGAACGCCCATCTCCCACTGTCCATCCAGCTCTCATGGCTGATTCCGTTGTACGGATTCAGCGGAGTGCTCCTGTCGCTGCCCTGGGCGACCGGTTGGGTGAAGCGCAACGGCCCGCGCCCTGCCGCCTACTTGAACCTGTTGATGACCGTTCTGGGAGTTGCCCACGGCAGCTTGATCTTGGCTTGGGTTCAGCAGAACGGTGGTGTGGTGATCGAGTGGCCCTGGTTTGAAACCTCTGGCCTGGATTTGCGCATTGGCTTTGACCTGAGCCTCACCAACCTGGCGGCCCTGGAGTTCGTCACGATCATGAGCCTGCTGGGGCAGGTGTTTGCCCTCGGCTATCTCGATAAGGAGTGGTCATTAGCCCGCTTCTATGCGCTGCTGGGCTTCTTCGAGGGGGCGATGGCTGGCGTGGTGCTGAGCAGCAACTTGTTCTTGAGCTACTTCGTGCTCGAGATGCTCACCCTCTCCACCTATCTGCTGGTGGGCTTTTGGTACGCCCAGCCCCTGGTGGTCACCGCTGCCCGCGACGCGTTCCTCACCAAGCGCGTGGGTGATGTGCTGCTGTTGATGAGTGTGGTGGCTCTTGCTGCCTGGGCTGGATCCCTGGATTTCGAAGATCTCTATGCCTGGGCTGCGCAAGTGAAAGCCGATGGCTCGGTGAGTCCCTTGCTTGGCACGTTGATCGGCTTGGGTTTGATTGCCGGCCCCATGGGCAAATGTGCCCAGTTCCCTATGCACCTCTGGCTGGATGAAGCCATGGAGGGTCCCAATCCTGCGTCGATTTTGCGCAATTCAGCGGTGGTCACCTGTGGAGCCTTGGTGCTGCTCAAGGTCATGCCGCTGCTGCAGCTCTCTCCAGTGGCCATTGATGTGTTGCTGATCGTGGGCACCATCAGCGCCATTGGTGGCGCGCTGGTGGCGATTGCCCAAGTTGATATCAAGCGGGCGTTTTCCTACGGCACCACCTCTTATCTGGGGTTGGTGTTCGTGGCTATTGCTGTGCAGCAACCGATCGTTGCGGTGCTGCTGCTGTTTGCCCATGGCCTGGCCAAGGCGTTGATCTTCATGAGTGTGGGCAGCGTGATTGCCACCACCAACTGCCAAGACATCACCGAGCTGGGTGGTTTGGGCCCACGCATGCCAGCCACCACAGGCAGCTACTTGATTGCGGGAGCTGGCCTCACCGGGGTTCTGCCTTTGGGCTGTTTTTGGTGTTTTGGTTTGTTGGTGGATGGGCTCTGGCCCAATTACCCCTGGCTGGTGCCTGTTGTTCTGCTCACCAACGCCCTCACGGCCTTCAATCTGGTGCGGGTGTTCCGCCAGGTGTTCCTCGATAAGCCCCATCCCAAAACCAAGCGCACACCTGAGGTGAATTGGCTGATGGCCCTGCCGATGGTGAGCCTGGCCGTGGTGGTGTTGCTGGTGCCCCTGATCTTCCACCGCATCTACCCCATTGCTGGGGTCGAAGTGGTGACCATGGTCAGCATGGTGGCGGTGGTGGTCAGCAGCCTGGTTGGGGTGGCATCGGCTGCGGCCATCTCACTGGATAAATTCGGCTCACGCTCTGTTTTCAAGCCTCTGCGAACCCTGCAGGATTTGCTGGCGTACGACTTCTACACCGAGCGTTTTTATCGCTCCACCGTGGTGGCATTTGTGGCTTTTTTGGCCCGCATCACCGATGCCTTCGATCGCTTGCTGCTCAACCGCTTTGTGAATCGCATCGGCAGCAGTTCCATGGTGTCGGCTGAAGGTCTGCGACTTGCCGTCAGTGGGCAGACCCAGTCCTATGTGCTGACGGTTCTGCTGGCCATCGTGCTGCTGCTCTCAGCGCTGGTTTGGTGGAGGGCTGCCTGATGCTCACGGCTCTGTTACTGATCCCCTTCCTTGGGGGCCTGCTGCTGCTGCTGCTGCCCTCCAGCGTGGCTCCTGTGCGCATGCGCAGCGTGGCGATCGTGTTCTTGTCGTTGCAGCTGCTGCTTTCGGTGGCGCTGTTGATTCCGTTTGACCCGTCGGTAGGAACGCCCCAGCTGGTGGAGTTCACCCCTTGGGTCAGCCGCATTGGTTTGGATTACCGCCTGGCGGTGGACGGCCTGTCGCTGCCGTTGATCCTGATCAACGCCGCGTTGACGTTGGTTTCGGCGGTTTGCACCCGCGATTTTGACCAGCGTCCGCGCATCTACTTCTCAATGCTGCTGCTGATTAGCGGCGCCGTGAACGGAGCCTTTTTGGCCGACAACCTGCTGCTGTTCGTGATCTTTTACGAGCTGGAGCTGATCCCTCTATGGCTGCTGATCGCGGTTTGGGGCGGTGCCAATCGGGGCTATGCCTCCACCAAGTTTTTGATCTTCACCGCGGTTTCAGGCTTTTTGATCCTGGCGGCCTTCTTCGGTTTGGCCCTGGTCAGCGGCAGCGTCAACTTCAACATCACCCCAGCGCTCACTGAAAACTTGCCCGTGGCCACGCAGCTGGTGCTGTTGGTCACGCTGCTGATTGGCTTTGGTATCAAGATTCCGCTGGTGCCCTTCCACGTCTGGCTACCGGATGCCCACACCCAGGCCTCAACGCCGGTGTCAGTGATGTTGGCCGGTGTCTTGCTCAAGCTCGGCACCTATGGCTTGCTCCGCTTTGGCCTTGGCCTGTTCCAAGAGGTTTGGCCCTTGGTGGCCCCCTGGCTGGCGATTTGGGCGGCGATTTCGGTTCTGTATGGATCGCTGGCGGCCATTGCCCAGAGCGACATGAAGCGGATGGTGGCGTTTAGCTCGGTGGGTCACATGGGCTACGTGTTGCTTGCCGCTGCGGCAGCCACGCCCACCGCCTTGTTGGGGGCTGTGTTCCAGATGGTGAGCCACGGCGTGATCTCAGCCCTGCTGTTCCTTTTGGTGGGCACCGTTTATCGCAAAACCGGTACGCGTGATCTCAGTGTGATCCGCGGGTTGTTAAATCCTGAGCGCGGTTTACCTCTCACCGGCACCTTGATGATTCTTGGGGTGATGGCCAGTGCCGGACTGCCTGGCATGGCCGGATTCATCTCTGAATTCCTGGTGTTCCAAGGCAGTATCCAAACCTTCCCGTTGGCCACTTTGCTCAGCATGGTGGGGTCTGGCCTGACGGCGGTGTATTTCCTCCTGCTGGTGAACCGCGCGTTCTTTGGTCGTTTGGCGGTGACTCCGGTCGAAGATCCAGTGGCCCATGGCCGTTTGGATGTGCAATTGGCCGCTGTGGCTCCGCGGGAAACCATTCCGGCCGTGGCGTTGGCCCTCTCGGTGGTGGGCCTGGGTTTGATCCCTTCGGCCCTCTCACGCCTCAGTGATTCCGCCACGCAACTGATGGCGCAACTGCCAGGAGGTATGGGCTAATGCCAGTCATTCCAGCCGAGCAGGTCCACGCCGGGCCCCATCCAACCCAGGAGCAGATTGTTCAAACCCTGCTCGCCGGCCAAACCCTGCTGGATGACACGCCGGATCATGTGATCCAGGTGGTCGACGTGCTCAAAAGCTATGGCGAGGTGCTGGATGCCTACAGCATCAATCTCATCTACCAAGCCGAAGAGCAGTTCCTCAATCCCTTCCCGGTTCTGAAATACCTCGACGGGGATGTCTCGCCGGCCAAGTTGTGGCGCCATTTTTGGCACGATCGCATCAACTTTGAATACGCCGAGTACTGCATGAAGGCCATGCTTTGGCATGGCACCGGTGGTTTGGACGAGTATCTCGATTCGCCTGAATTCGCGAGCAATTGCGAGGCGATCATTGCCTGCAAGCGCCGGCGTGATCCCCTGCAAGGGCTGCTGCATCCCCTCTTCCCTCAGTTCCTGCCTGAACTGATTCGCACCGCTGCCACCACCCATGCCTTGGGGCAGTTTTGGCGGGTCATGAGCGATTTGTTCATTGACCTTGCTGAAGCCGAAGCCAACGGTGAGGTGACCTCCATCGCCGGGGTGGTGGATTTCATTCGTGATCGGCTGGTGGCCGCTGCTGGCAACCCGATCACCTACAAGGTCCGCATCGCTGGGCAAGACTTCTGGGTGCTGCCGCCTGAGGCGGGGCTCACCTTCCTGGTGGACGTGGCTGTTCCTTATGTGGAAGCCGTGTTCTTGCGCGGTACCCCGTTCCTGGGAACCGTTTCTTTCAATGCCCAGGCCAAGCAGATTTCAGCGGATCAATCGAGCTTTAAGTACGGCGCCCTCTACGCCGATCCTCTGCCGAGCATGGGCGCTGGCATCCCCCCAAGCCTTTGCATGCAAGACATGTACCGGCACCTGCCGGAGCGCCTGCACAACTGGTATCAGAACTGCACCAGGGGTGAAGGCGATGTGCGCGTAAAGATCTGCCAGAGCTTCCAAAAGTCGATGTTCTGCGTCACCAATGCCGCCATCAAAGGCACCTTCCCGCACCCCCTCGACAGCACTGATCAGGCTGAACAAGAGGCCAATGCTGCCTACGCCAACGCCTGGGCGAGCCGGCTGGTCGTCGCCCGCACCAACGCCCTGGGGTAGGTTCCAGAAATGGACCAACCCTGGACATTGCGCAAGCGCCCAGAGCGTTTAGAGCGCCGCATTGAGTTTGCGGATTACGAGCAAACCCGCGATTTTCTCGAGCAACTCAACAGCCTTTCGGAGCAGCAATCCCGCTACCCCGACATCAGCTTCGGCCGCACCTACGTCAACCTGACCATCGCGCCGGAGTCCGGTGAGGAGATCACTGAGGCCGACCATCAGCTGGGCGCTCAGATCGACAGCCTCTTACCGGCGTCTTGAATTGATCTGCAGCAGGTCTTTGACCTGTTGCACCTGTGAGGCCAAGGCTGGATTGCTGGCCAGTTTCTTTTCAACCTGCTGCACCGCATACATGACGGTGGTGTGGTCTTTGCCGCCGAAGTGATCGCCAATTTTGGGAAGACTCAGGTCGGTGCACTGACGCATTAAGTGCATGCCCACTTGGCGAGCCTGGCTAACCGCGCGTTTGCGGCTGCTGCTGCACATGTCTTCGGTGCTAACGCCAAACACCTCGGCCACCTTCTCCAGCACGACCTTGGGGTTGATGTCTCCTTCTGGCATGCCAGTGCCCAGTAGAGGCGCCACGGCATCGACTGTCATCGGCAGACCCGTAATCGAGGCAAAGGCCACGGCTCGGGTGAGGGCACCTTCCAATTCGCGGATGTTGGAGGTGAAGCGCCCGGCGATGTACTGGATTAGATCGCGGGGTAACCGCATCTGTTCCTGCTCAGCTTTTTTCTGCAAGATCGCCATGCGGGTTTCCAGATCGGGCGCCTGGATGTCGGCGATCAGCCCCATGGAGAAACGCGAGATCAAGCGTTCTTGTAGGCGCTGGATTTGGCTGGGGGGCCGGTCGCTGGCGATCACGATTTGGCGGCCTGCTTCATGCAAGGCGTTGAAGGTGTGGAAGAACTCCTCTTGGGTGTATTCCTTGCCCTCGATGAACTGAATGTCATCGACCATGATCAAATCCGCGGCCCGGTAGCGATCGCGGAAGGCCTGCATGCCGTCTTTGCGAATGGCCAGGATTAAGTCATTGGTGAACGTCTCTGTTGAGACGTAAAACACACGCGAGTCGGGATCAATTTCGAGGCGGTAGTGGCCAATCGCCTGCATGAGGTGAGTCTTGCCAAGCCCAACGCCTCCACACAGGAACAGCGGGTTGAACTCACGTCCTGGTGACTCGGCAACCGCTAGTGCCGCCGCGTGGGCCATGCGGCTGTTGGGGCCCACAACAAAACGTTGGAAGGTGTAACGGGGATTGAGGTTGGATTTCTGGCGTGTTTTGGGTGTTCCCGGCTGACTGACCGGCAGCGGCGTTGGAGCTGGAGCTGGCGTGGCTTCAACGCTGCCAACCGGTTCACTGCTGGCTTCATCACCAGCTTGGATTTGCACTTCCACCGGCCCGCCACTGATGGCGCTGGCCACTTCAGCGATCAAGCCCAGGTAGTTGCGCCGCAGCCAGCCGGCGGCAAATGGGTTGGGAGCTTCCAGCACCAGGCGGCGCTGTTCAGCGCTGACGCAAACGGCTGGACGGATCCAAGTTTCAAAAGTTGGCTTGCTCAGGTTCGACTGCAGCTCAGCTCGGACCTGATCCCAGAGATTGCTGTTGGGAACTGGGGAGGCCGCCACGTGAAGAACCGATCGACCCGCCAGGGAGACCGAATATAGGGGGCGCGGCGGCGACCAACTGACTAACGCGATACTGATCTGAAGTGTCATACCGCTGCCCCCTTTCAGAGCCTTGTCCCGATCCTTTTTTGTCTCTGCGAGCTCCCTGACCGCCCTGGCTGGTATGGCCGTTCTGATGGGCTGCCAGGGCGGCGTGCGGCAGCAGCGGGATGCTCAAGTCCCCGTGATCAGTGATGCGCCGGCGGCGGCGCCGTTGAAGCCGGGCACCAGCTTTGTGGCCGATGCGGTGGCCAAGGTGGGGCCAGCGGTGGTGCGCATCGACACGCGCCGCCAGGTGGCGAACCCCATGGGCATGTTTGGTGGTGGCCCTCCGGTGCAGCAGCAACAGGGCCAGGGTTCAGGTTTCATCACCCGCTCCGATGGTGTGTTGCTCACCAATGCCCATGTGGTGGAAGGAGCCGGCACGGTCACGGTGACCTTGCCCGATGGACGCAGCTTTCCCGGCAAGGTTCTCGGCGCAGACACCTTGACCGATGTGGCCGTGGTCAAGGTGGCAGCCCAAGGGCTGCCTGTGGCACCGCTTGCCAATTCAGCTGATGTCAGGCCGGGTCAGTGGGCCATTGCCATCGGCAACCCCCTGGGGCTCGACAACACGGTGACGATGGGAATCGTCAGTGCCATTGCACGCCATAACGCCCTTGGCGGCGGGCAGCGGGTGGCTTACATCCAGACCGATGCCGCTGTGAACCCTGGCAACAGCGGCGGCCCGCTGATCAATGATCGCGGCCAGGTGATTGGCATGAACACCGCCATCCGCCAAGCCCCAGGGGCAGGCCTGAGTTTTGCTATCCCGATTAACAAGGCCAAGCAGGTGGCCCAGCAGATCCTGCAGCGCGGCCGCGCCAGCCATCCCTATCTGGGGGTGCGCTTGCAGGCCCTAACGCCGCAGCTGGCCCGTGAGGTCAATGCCACCGGGAATCCATGCCAGTTGCCGGAGCGCAAGGCGGCTTTGATCGTTGATGTGGTGGCTGGCACGCCAGCTGCTGCTGCTGGCCTTAAAACCTGTGATCTGATCACCGCCATCGGAAAGAAATCAGTGAAGACTCCTTCGGAGGTTCAGCTGGCGGTGGAGGCCGCCAAGGTGGGCGAGCCTTTGGCCGTGACGATTGAGCGTGATGGTGAGCCTCAGACCCTCGAGGTGAATCCCGCTGAGCTGCCCCAATCCCCGAAGCGCAATTGAGCCTTGCGCTGATTGTTTTGGCTCGTCAGCCCAGTCCAGGGCGCTGCAAGCGCCGCTTGGCGGCAACGATTGGCGATCAATCAGCAGCGCGCATTCAGCAGCGCTTGCTGGCTCACACCGTGGCCGTTGCCCGCCAATGGCAACACACCCAAGCCGGCGCTGTGGTGAGCCTTTGCCTTGGGCATCACCAGGGATCTGGTGGCTTGGGGCTGCGCATGCAACGCCAGCTGGGACGCGCGGTGCGCGCCGGCGCCAGGGCGGCGGTGCTGGTTGGTTCCGATTTGCCAGGCTTGAGTGTTCAGCAGATTCAGCAGGCCTTCAGCGCTCTGCACCACGCTCCATTGGTTTTGGGCCCGGCCTGTGATGGTGGGTATTGGTTGGTGGGCTTAACAGCGGCAGGGCAACGTCAGCAGCGCGGCCGGTTGTTCAGTGGCATTGGCTGGGGCGGCAGTGAGGTGTTGCAGCAAACTCTGCAGCGGGCGGCTGCGCTGCAATGGAGCCCCCAGTTGCTGCGCTGGCAAAGCGATCTCGATCGCATCGATGACATGGCGCCTTGGCATGGTGCGGCCTGATCCCAGCGATCGCTCCCAGTGGAGTGTGGTGATCCCGGTGCTCCAGGAGGCCCAGCAGCTGCCATCACTGCTGGCGCAATTGCAAGGGCCAGAGGAGGTGTGGGTGGTTGATGGTGGCAGCCGCGATGGCAGCGGTCAGATCGCCCGTTCGATGGGCGCCCATTGGCTGCGCTCAGCGGCGAGTCGCGGCGTGCAATTGCGTCTTGGTGCTGCCCAGGCCACACGCCCTTGGCTGTTGTTTTTGCATGCCGATGCCCGGTTGCCGAGCCACTGGTCCTCGGCTTTGGCACGGGTGTTGCATGATCCAGCCGTGGCTGCTGCCGCCTTTCGCCTCAGGGTGAATGGACGCGGTTGGAAGATGCGCTTGCTGGAGCAGCTCGTGGATTGGCGCTGCCGTTGCCGTGGTTTGCCCTATGGCGATCAAGGGTTGGCGATGGCAGCCGATGTCTACCAGCGATCGGGTGGTTACCAACCGATTCCCCTGATGGAAGACCTTGAGTTGGTCCAGCGTCTGCATCGCCATGGCCGAGTTGTACAGGCGCCTGCCGCTGTGCAGGTCAGCGCGCGCCGCTGGCAACGGCTGGGGGTGTGGCGCAGCAGCTGGCGGAATGCGCAATTGCGCCGGGCTTGGCGCCAGGGGGTTCCGATCGACCAGTTGGCGGGCCGCTATTGATTAGCGGGCGTACCAGAACACGCAGCGCTCACCGCGGGGCTCCAGATCCCAGCCCTGGGCTTTGTAGAAGCTCACCACGTTGGCATCGGCAAACAGGGTCACCTTTTCCACCTCCATCGCCCGCAAGCGCTCCAGCAGCACCTGCATCAGGCCTTTGCCCAAGCCAGCGCCTTGGTAGAGGGGGTGAATCGCTAGATCCCAAATCGTGGCGTCGAGTACGCCATCACCGGTGCAGCGAGCAAAGCCGATCAACTTGGGCACCCGAGGGTCGTGGCGCCAGAGGCCAACCACCAGCAGCGAGTTGTTGAGGGCTTTGCGTACCCGCCTCAGGGGACGGCGGCTCCAGCCCACGGCATCACAGAGCTGCTCGAGTTCCACCATGTCGACTTCGCGCTCAAAACTGGTGACCAGCCGCAAATTGGGATTGCAGGTGGCCAGTTCGCGCCAATCTTTGCCGTAGAGCTGATCGAGCAGCGGCTCCGCCTGCCAGGCTGGATTGGCTGCCAGTGAGGAGGCCATGGGACCTGGGCTGCCGGCCAGCACCGGATGAGTGAGAGCACCAACTTACGAGAACCGCACGCCCAACTGGTGATGGCCCATGGTTGGCTGTTGCGTGGGCGCATTTGGCAGCCCTTGCAGCAGCAGCTTGAGCCGCAGTGGTCCTGCTGGGCGCCTGATCTGCCGGGCTTTGGCTCCGCTCAACGCCCCCCAGGCCTGAGCCCAACCCTGCCGGCCTACGGCCGTTGGCTGGCGCAAGAAGCCAAACAGCGTGCTGCCGGTGTCCCTCTGGTGCTGCTCGGCCATTCGCTCGGCGGCAGTGTTGTGCTCCATGCCGCTGCCTTGCTGGGGGATCAACTCCAAGGGATCGTTTTGCTGGGCTGTGGCGGTGGGGTTTACCAACGCAGGCCTTTTGCGCGATTGCGCCAGGTCGGCTGTGCCCTGTCGTGGTTCCAGGGCGATCGCCGTGCTGCTCGAGGCCTGCTGCTCAACAGCACCCAGCGCCGAGCGGTGGCTGGCTTGCCCAAGTTGGTGTCGCAACTGGCCATGCCAAGCCTCTGGATCGGTGGCGGCAACGATCAGGTGATGCAGCCCGTCTATGTGCGGCACTTGGCTGGCTATGCGCCGGATCATCAGATCGAGGTGCTTCCAGGCGCGGGGCACTTGCCCATGCGTGATCAACCGGCTGCCTTGGCTGAGGTGCTGATTCCTTGGCTTCAGAGGCTGGCCAGTCCCCGCTCTTGAAGTTCCGCAAGCTGGGCGTAGAGGCCCCCTTGGCGGCGCAGTTCCTGGTGGGTTCCCTCCTCCACGAGCCGGCCCCGCTTGAGCACCAAAATGCGATCACTGGCTTCCACCGTGGCAAGCCTGTGGGCGATCACGATCGCGGTGCGCCTGTTGAGCACCCGCTCCAGATCCCGTTGCAAAGTGGCTTCGGTGCTGGGGTCCATAAAGGCGGTGGCCTCATCCATCACCAACACCGATGGATCGCGCAGGGCTACACGGGCCACGGCCAGCAGTTGCCGTTCGCCCGAGCTGAGGTTGCCTCCGCGTTCACGCAGTGGTGTGTCGAGTCCTTGCGGCAGCCGTTGCAGCAAGGGATTTAGGCCCAGGTCGGCGCAGATCTGCTCCAGTTCGGCCCTGGGGCGCTGGGTGTCCAGCATCAGGTTGTCGGCCACGCTGCCGCTGAAGAGGAACGTGTCTTGCAGCACGACACCCAAGCGTTTGCGCAGGGTGGTGATCGGTAGATCGCGGATATCCACTCCATCGAGAAGGATGCGTCCCTGCTGCGGTTCATAGAGCCGGCACAACAGCCGGATCACCGTGCTTTTCCCTGAGCCGGTGGGCCCCACCAGGGCCACATGTTCGCCGGCTCGGATGTGCAGATTCAGGTTCTGGAGAATCGGCTCATCGGGCCGGTAGGCAAAGCAAACATCGTCAAAAATCACCTCCCCCTGCGTTTGCAAGCTGCTGGAGCGGCCGCGGTCAACGATCTCCTGATGTTCATCAAAGAGTTCGCCAATGCGTTCCACCGCGGTGAGTCCGGCTTGGAACTGGGTGAAGCGCTCCGCCAGCTGCCTCAGGGGATCAAACAGCCGCTGGGCATACAGGATGAAGGTGGTGAGCACCCCCAGGCCCATGGCTTCGGCTGACACCAAGCTGCCGCCCACGGCAAGCACCAGCGCCACAGCCGCCAATGACACCCACTCCAGCAACGCTGAGATGGAGCTATCAAAAAAGATGGTGCCGTTGACGGCCTTGCGATACAGCGCATTGGTGCTGCCAAAGCGCTCGCTGTTGAGGCGTTCGCGGCGGAACATCTGCACCACCTCCAGCCCCTGGAGGTTCTCCTGCAGGTCGGCGTTGAGTTGGCTGAGCTCTTCGCGCACGCGGTAATTGGCCTTGCGGTAGCGCTGCTGCAGGGTGATCACCAACCAGGTCAGCGGCGGCTGCAACAGCAGCAACAGCAACGCCAACCGCCATTCCACCGTCAGCATCAAGGTGGCGATCACCAGCAGGGTCACCACATCGCCGAGCACGCCGATCGCGCCACTGCCAAAGACTTCAGCCAACGCATCAACATCGCTCGTCAGCCTGGTGAGCAACTTGCCGACTGGGGTGCGGTCGTGAAAGCGCAGTGAGAGATCCAGGGAGTGGCGAAATAGGTCGACCCGCAATCGGGCTGTGAGCCGTTGACCGATGCTTTGCACTAAAAAGCTTTGGCTGCCCTGTAGGGCCAGGCGGAACAACACGGCCGCCAGCAACAGGCCAATCAGGCTTTGCAAGGCTGCGCTTTGCTCCATGGCCTGCAGCCAGCCCCAGGCGTTTTCGCCGCGCAGCACGGCGATCACCTGGCCCACCAGCAATGGCTGCACAGCCAGGGCGCCCGAGAGGGGCAGCAACAGCAGCAGGGCGGTGAAGAGCCGGCGGCGATCGCGGCGCAGGTAGGGCAGCAAACGCCGCAGGCGTTTGAGATCACTCATGGGGTAACGCCTTGGCCCTCCATGGCCTGCACCAGCTCATTGAGCTCGCCGGTGTCGAGGCGGAGGGCCAAGGGATTGCCAATCAAGCGCGCGGTGCTGTGGAAGAGGTCTTCAATGGCAATCAAGCCGTTGTCCCGCAGGGTGCGGCCTGTGGCAACCAGATCCACGATCGCTTCGGAGATGCCCGTGATCGGCCCCAATTCCACCGAGCCGGTGAGGTGAATCAGCTCAACCGGCAGGTCCAGTTGGTTGAAGAATTCCTGGGCTGAGTTGGTGAATTTGCTAGCCACACGGCAGTGGGCCGGCAGGTCGCTAGCGCGGCGGTAGGGGCTGCTTTCTTTGACGGCAACGGCCATGCGGCAGCCGCCAAAGCCCAGGTCGAGCAGCTGGGCCACCGTGCGTTGCTGCTCTTTGAGTACGTCGTAGCCCACGACCCCTAACTGGGCCTGGCCATAGGCCACATACACCGGCACATCCCCATTGCGCACCAGCAGGGCCCGGGCGCGGCCGCAGGCGCTGGGCAGCATCAACTGGCGGTTGTCGGCCGCGGTGATGGCGCTGAAGTCGAGGCCGGCTGCAGCAAAGCGGGCCACCGAATCCTTCAGCAGGGCGCCTTTGGGCAGAGCGACGGTGAGCATGCTGTTTGCGCTCCAGCGCTGGACTTTAACGAGCAGCCTTCACACTGGTGAGAGAAGCCTCGTCTGCGTGGAGATCCAGCGGCTACCCGTGCTGCGGGACAACTATGTGTTTGTGCTGGTGGATCGCGCTGCCGCCGCCGCCGCCGTTGTTGATCCAGCGGTGGCCGAACCGGTGATTGCGGCCTTGGAAGCCCAACAGCTCCAGCTCAGCGTGGTGCTGCAAACCCACCACCACAACGATCACATTGGCGGCACCCCAGCGCTGCTCAGCCGCTGGCCTGGCGCTCAGGTTTGGGCTGCGGCCTCCGACCGCGCTCGCATCCCCTTCCAAACCGATGGGCTGCGCGGGGGGGATCAACGGCTGCTGTTCCACCGCCCAGTGCAGGTGTTGGAGGTTCCAGGCCACACCCGCGATCACATCGCCTTTTTCTTCCCGGCTAGCGGCGGGGAAGGCCCTGAACTGTTTTGCGGCGACACCCTGTTTGCCGGCGGTTGCGGGCGGCTGTTTGAAGGCACCGCCGAGCAGATGCTGCGCTCCCTCGATCAGTTGAGCGGCTTGCCGGAAGCCACCCGGATCTGGTGCGCCCATGAGTACACAGAAGCCAACTTGCGCTTTGCGATCACCCAGGAGCCAGGCAACCCAGCCCTGCAAGAACGATTTCAGCTGGTGCAAGCGATGCGTGCGGCTGGGGAAGCCACAGTTCCATCGTCGGTGGCCCTCGAGCGCGCCACCAATCCCTTTTTGCGCTGCCGTGAAGCGTCCCTGCAGCAGGTCAGTGGGTGCTGTGAACCCGCCTTGGTGTTGGCCGAAATCCGGCGCCGTAAAGACGTGTTCTGAGCTGGGAAGTGGCCAGGGATGATGGAGCCAGATGGTTCATCCCGATGAGCGCCGCTCCCCTCGAAGCTGTTGAAACGCAGGCCGCTCCAGCCCCGGTGGGGCCCTACAACCAGGCGGTTAAAGCCGGCGGCATGCTGTTTTGCTCAGGTCAGATTCCCTTGGATCCAGCCAGCGGAACGATGGTGGGTGGCGGCGATGTGGAAGCAGAAACCCGTCAGGTGTTGAGCAATCTCAAAGCTGTGCTGACGGCCGCCGGATGCAGCCCGCAGCAGGTGGTGCGCACCACGGTGTTTTTGGTTGATCTCGCTGACTTCGCCAAGGTCAATGCCATCTATGCCGAAACCTTCGGCCAGGGCGTTGAGCCAGCGCGGGCTTGTGTTCAAGTGGCAGCTCTGCCGAAGGGAGCCAAGGTGGAGATCGATTGCATCGCTGTGCTGGCTTAGTTCTGTGGAGGAGATGGACAGACCCGTTCGGCCCAGTTGCACTGCTGCAAAAAGGGTTGTTGCCAGCTCAGCGGAATCTCCAGCAAATCGCGACTACCGCTGATCCCCTGGCTCAGGAACAACACTGCAGCCAGCACATTGGCGCTGAGGTGCAGGCGTCGCCACGACAGATGCCGCTGGATTTCCGGCCAGGCCGCCAGGTTGAACAGCATGAGCCCGCACACCAGCACCCCTCCCCAGTAGTGGGATTGCCAGAAGGCGCCCTCCAAGGGGTTGTCGCTGAGCCGAAACACCTCGGGCTGGGCGCCCAAGGCCAACACGCCGCTCCAGGTGATCAAGCCAAAACTCAGCCTGAGGCCGGCGGATTGAACACGCCACAGAGCGATGAGGCTGGTGGCTGTCCCGAGCCACGCCAGCAGCAATGGCAACTGGCGTGAGCTATCGGCTGGTTGTTTGCTGCTGATCACCACAGCCAGGGCAATCAGCACCAACACCACAACAGCGGCGGCCAGCCACTGCCCCAGTTGGTTGTGATCACGCCCGGTGGTGGCTGGCAGATTGGCTTGATGGATGCGGCGTTGGCGGGCTTGCAGGCCAAGGCGAACCACGATCCCCAGCAACGGATAAATCAGCACCACCGCCAAGACGGGATGCAGCAACAACCACCAGTCAAGGGTTTGCATCGCCCCAGGCGCTGACCATCACACCATTGCCATAGGTGCTGGGGTGGTCAAGCACTACTCAGGCAGCGCACTGAGTTCGAGCCAGCGATCTTCGGCGCGACTGATCTGCTCGCAGAGCTCAGCCAACTCTTCGGTGAGGGCTTCAAGCCGGTCGTAATCGGCTCCGGCCAGCTGCAACTCCAGTTGCGTTTTTTGCTCTTCCAACTGCGGCAGCTTGGTATCCAGATCACTGAGCTCACGCTGCTCTTTGTAGCTGCGGCGCTTGGGTTGCTCCCGTTTCGGCTTGGCTGCGGCCTGCTTCGTTTTGGTGCTCTCGGTGGCCTGTTTGGCTGGTTGTTGCTCAAGCCATTCGCTGTAGTTGCCCTCAAAGCGCTCCAGCAGACCACCGCTTTGGAAGCAGAACAGGCGATCCACTGTGCGATCCAGGAAATAGCGGTCGTGGGAGACGATCACCACGCAGCCACGAAAATCTTCGATGTAGTCCTCTAAGACGGCGAGGGTTTGCACATCAAGATCATTGGTTGGCTCATCAAGTAGCAGCACATTGGGGGCCGCCATCAACAAGCGGCATAGATGCAGCCGCCTGCGTTCACCGCCTGAGAGCTTGGCCACGGGGCTGTGTTGTTGGGCTGGTGGAAACAAGAAGCGCTCCAGCAGCTGCGAGGCCGTGAGGCTGTTGCCCTGTCCCAAATCAATGCGTTCGGCCACGTCTTGGATGACCTCAATCACCTTGAGCTCGGGTTTTAGGTCTTCGGAGTGCTGATCAAAGCGGCCAATCACCACCGTTTCGCCGCGCACCACCGAACCAGCATCGGGTTGTTGGCGGCCGCTGATGAGATCCAGCAGCGTGGATTTCCCCATCCCGTTGGGGCCGATGAAGCCAACCCGATCTTCTGGTGAGAAGGAATAGGTGAAGTCGTTGATCAAACAGCGATCGCCGAGCTTGCGCTGCAGGTGTTCAACATCGATCACCGTTTTGCCAAGGCGCCGGCTGGCGCTTTCCATGGCAACGTTTTGTTTGGCCGGCTTGAAGCTTTGCTCCTGCATCTGCTCGATGCGTTGAATGCGGGCTTTTTGCTTGGTGCTGCGTGCTTTGGGGCCGCGTTTGAGCCATTCGATTTCGCGGCGCATCACCGAGCGGTAGGCCCGTTGGCGGGCTGCATCAGCAACCTCTTCCTCGTCTTTCTTTTTCAAATAGGCGCCGTAGTTGCCTGGGTAGCGGCGCAGTTGGCCCCCGTCCAACTCGATGATCGTGTCGGTGACACGCTCCAGGAAATAGCGGTCGTGAGTGATTAAGACCAAGGCCCCTTTGAAGCGCTGCAGAAACCCCTGAAGCCATTCGGTGGCGAGGGCATCGAGGTGGTTGGTGGGCTCATCGAGCAGGAGTCCATCGGGCTCGGCCACCAGCGCCGATGCCAAGGCCAGGCGTTTGCGGTAGCCCCCAGAGAGCTCTCCCACCTTGCGGCTGTGATCACAGATGCCCAGACGGCTAAGCACTTCTTGGCATTGGCGCTCAAGTTCCCAGGCTTTGGCCTCATCCATGCGGTTGCTGATCTGGCTGAGCTCGCCAAGCAGCGCAGAGTCATTCGGGCTCTGCTCCAGCTCTTGGATGAGGCCTTCGTAGCGCTCAACCAGCTGCATCTTTTCGCCGCAGTCAGCAAACACCTGCTCCAGCACCGTGCGCTCAGGATCGAGGCTGGGGTTTT
The DNA here is from genome assembly GCF_014279855.1 of Synechococcus sp. Minos11. NCBI lineage: Bacteria > Bacillati > Cyanobacteriota > Cyanophyceae > Synechococcales > Synechococcaceae > Synechococcus > Synechococcus sp. Minos11. The sequence goes on from NZ_CP047953.1 coordinate 805,511, forward strand.
GATCGACGTAAATCACGCGGTGGCGCGGATTGATTTGAACGCGTCCGTCGCCAACAGGCTCCAGCCCTGCCATCACCCGAAGCAGGGTGGATTTGCCTGACCCGTTGATGCCAATGAGCCCCAGTCGATCTTGAGGGCCGACCTCAAGATCAACTTGATCGAGCAGGGTTTTAATCCCAAAGTCTTTGCTGACCTGCTGCAGGCTGATCAGGGTGATGGAGGCTGCTGATTCATGAGCCTCTCATGGACGGCCTGGCTGATTGGGTTGAACCATGGATCCGCAGACGATTTGATCAGGGCAAAGGATTGTCTGTATGGGCCTCTGGCAAACCGCTTGGGGACTAGCCCTGGCTGCATTGGTGCAGTTGGAAGGTGCCCCGCCGCCTCGGCCACTGATGGAAGGATCCAGCCGCGCGGCCTATGCCATCCCCAGTGATGGGGATACCCCCATCCTCCAGTTTCAAACGAGCACGGGCGACCCGGTGCGCCTGCTCATCGACACCGGCGCCTCGCGCTCGATGGTCAGCCAAGCGCTGATTGCACGGCTGCAATTGACGACACAACCGTTAAACGGTGGCAACTTCGCTTTGGCTGGGGCCGGCAGTGATTGCCCCACTGACCCGCCTCGCCAGGCTGTCCTACCCCCCCTGCAACTGGGTGGACTCAAGATCCGCGAGTTGGCGGTGTTGGTGATGCCCAAGTTGGGCGTTCCCCCTGGGACTGATGGCGTTTTGGGCGCATCGGCATTGCGTCAGCTGCCGATGTTGATCGATCCCAAACAACAACAAGTGCGTTTTGATCAACAGTTATCGATTCAGTCGGCGCCAGCCGATGCCCTCAGGCTTCCCTTGCAATGGCGGGATCATGTGCCCCTTGTGCAGGTTTTCGATCAGAGTAGAAAAAGTACCTTGGCCCTACTTGACACCGGGGCAGAAGCTGTGTTTGTCGGTGTGCCTTTGGCTCAGCGATTAACCCCACAGTCGCCGCCGTCTGGAGTGGAGATCCAAGGCTTTTGTGGTTCTGAATTGGCCGTCGAACGTGTGTTTTCTGGTTTGCGCATTGGGACTGTTCATCTGGAGGGATCCCCAGCGATCGTGACGCGAAACAGGATTCTCAAGGATTTAAATGTGGAGGCCATCATTGGCCAACCACTGCTCAAAAATCGTCGCCAGCTTTGGCTTCTCAATAGGCCGGATCCAGTTTTGTTGCTCTGGTGAATCTAAGGTTGAGAATTTGATGCAGCAAATTTCTTCTAAGGGCTTTCCAAAAGTGCAGGCCAATGGTTACATTGCCGTTGTGCATTAATTCTGTTGAGCATGCTCACTGGTAACGACCTGCTCGCCAAAGTTCGGGAACTAGGCGACGCTGGCAAATCGGAGATCGTTCGTGAGTGCGGTTACGTCTCCACCAAGAAAGACGGCGGCGAGCGCCTGAACTTCACCGCTTTCTACGAAGCCCTGCTTGATGCCAAGGGTGTTGAAATTGGTGGTGGTTCTGTTGGCAAAGGTGGGCGCAAGCTCAGCTATGTCGCCACTGTTCAGGGCAATGGCAATCTGCTGATTGGTAAGGCTTACACCGCTTTGCTGAACCTCAACCCTGGCGATGAGTTCGAAATCAAGCTGGGCCGTAAGCAGATCCGTTTGGTTCCTGTGGGTGCTGAGGACGAAGGCGAAGAGTGATTCGCTTCGGTTAACTAGCGCCTAGGTCGTAACTCGTTCTGGTTTCAACCCCATCGGGAGCCTTCTGGATCACATCCAGAATCGCTGTCGGTGGGGTTGCTGCTTTGAGATCCAAATTGCTACCAGCACCCGTGGGCTTCACGCTTTCACCGGCAGCGGCTCGCCTGAGCGCGGCGCAGTAGGGCAAGGCTTTGGCGTCGGGATCAAAGCTGTTCATGCCATCGGTTGGTTGCTGTTGGCCGCTGATCACCGATAGGGCCACCAGCTGCCCGGCGTCATATCCCGATGCTTCCACCGTTCCTGGTGTGTAGCCATAACGCTGCTCAAAGCTGCGGCTGAATGGTTCCCATCCCGGGCCGCGATTGGCCTCAGCCACGCCCAGTTGAGGTTGCAAGCTCGCGTAGCGAGGCGCCACATTCCAAACCAGGGTCAAGGTTTGGGGCCAGGATTCATTCAGCACTGCCTGCATCAATGGACTGTTGTTGGTGGTCATCACCACCAAGGCTTGAGGCCGGAACCAGTCCACATCCAGGGCCAAGCGCTCCAACGCTTTGGCGTTGTCCCCATTGAGGCTGCGGGGGCCGTCGTCGAGACCAATCAAGCTGCCGCCTTGGTTCTCCATGGTTTCCAAAAAGCGGTCAGCCAGCTGCAATTGATCAGCTGTGCCATCGGTCACGAGCATGAAGCGTTTGTTGTTTTGCTCCAACAGCGCTTTCACCAGCACATCAATTTCAAGGCTGCGGGAGGCACTCACAGGCCAGAGCCGATCAGAGCCGGGGCGGCTGGCGAGTTGCTGCAGCGAAATGCCCCGCTGCAACGGCAGCAATAGCTGCCGTTGACGTTCTTGTGCCAGCAAGCCACTGGGAACCAGGGGTGCCGCTGGAGGGGCTAAGACAACCGGCGGCAAACTCCGGTGCCGCAGCTGATTGGCAATGTCACGGTGATCGGACAGCCAACCGATGCTCCAATCGGTTTGTTGGTTGGTGCAGATGCGCGCTTGGTCTTGAGCCAGCAAGAAGCCGCGACGCAGTCCATCCCCCAGGCCAGCGATGGCTCCTTCTGAGGGCAGCAGCATCAGAGCGTTGCCGGGCTGGGGCAGAGCGGCCACAAGACTTTGGCTGCCGATCACAGCAGCGGCCACACCAGCCCCCCTCCAAATGCGCAGGTGGCTCGGGGTGGTCATGACATATACCGTCCAGCGAAGGAAGGTTAGTGGCCAGGAGCTGCCTACGCTCGCCTCATTCCAATCGTGGGTCTCATGCCGGATTTTGTGGCTCGTTGGCGCGCTATCGCCATGGCAGCTTTGGCGTCCTTGCCGGTCTCAATCGCATCGGCTCCGGCTTTGGCCATCCCCGAAGAGGCTGCCATTAAAAAGCTGGCCGTTGTTCCCGTTTTCCTGCTCACCTCTGAGCAGGGAATTCCCCTGCCGATTCCTAGGGGCGACAACTTGATCCTGCCGATGTTCCTGCAGAAGGATCGGGCCAATCAGGAGCTCACCACCTTCGAGAAAGCCAACCCAAACGCCAAGGCCAAGATCTCCGCCCTTCCGATGAATGTGGCGAACGCCAAGGTCAATGAGATGAATATCAAGCTCAAAGAGAGCGGCAAACAGATCGTGACGCCCGTGGTCGGCTCCAAAGCCGACATGGATCAGGCCGTTGCGATTCTCCAGAAGCAGGGTGTGAGCAAAGAAGACATTCAAAAAGGTCTCTCTATCCCGGTCTTCTTCCACAAGCCTTTCTTGACCATCAAGACCCCGGAAGGCAGCCGAGGCGTGTTTTTCATGACCTATCAGGACGCCACTACTGCGGCTAGCAAAGTGCAAGGCACCAAGCCGGAAATCATGGCTGTTGATCTCACCAATGCGCTGGCTCAGATCGTTGATGACAAGGAAGATCGCTTTGTCTTCTATCCGACGAAAGCTTTCTTTGCGCTGATGAAGGACCAGAAAGCGTCGAACTAGCCCTGAGCCTCATCTTTCTCGGGGGGAGGGGTTGGGATGAACTGGGCCAATAGGCCTGCTCCAACCAGCCCCAGGCCGATCATCAACGCCAAGACTTGATTGCTCTGCTCATCCCCCCAGGCAGCGGCCGAGAGAAAAGCGCCTCCCAATAAGAGGCATGGCACCAACACAATGCCTTTGGCGGTCCGATTGCGGCTCATGGCTGACAGGTTTCAGTGGCTTGGGCCAGTCCTGCTGTGATCAGCAGGTCATTGAGATCTTGCTCTTGCCCCAGTGGCCTCACGCGTGCCAGCAGCAAGCCATCACGGCTTCCCATCGGCATCAAATTGACGCGCTGACGGCGCGGCAGTTTGGCTCGCAGCAGCTTTAAGGCTGCCGTTTCTTCCCCGGCAACCGGAGCAATGCAGGCCAATCGCACGCTGTAGGTGCGGTTGTGATCACCGATCAATAACAAATCAGGCTCACGCACCTGCAACACCTCGGCGGCCCAGGCAGTGGCGGGCCAGGCCAGCATCAGGCTGGCGAGCAGTGCTGCACAGAGTGATTGCCAGCACCGCCAGCCCATTCAGACCCAAAAATCTGAAGTCATTCTCCCTAATCGTGGGATCAGGCTGTGGCTTAGTTCTAAAGCTGAAAGGGACTACCGCCTGATTGTTGCCGTGGCCACGAAGTGGAACGACATTGCCTACTACCAGGTTCCGACAGACGATTCCTTTCGTCTGAAGCCCCAAAATCCTGACTTCACCGGCGAGATCGACGGCAAAAAGCAAGCCGCTGAGTTGCTTCAAGGCGGCGTGGAGCAGCTCGCCGAGCTGCAAGATGTGCTCTATGCCGATGGCCGCTGGGGTGTGCTGGTGGTGCTGCAGGCCATTGATGCGGCTGGCAAAGACTCCACCATCAAGCACGTGATGAGCGGTGTGAACCCTCAGGGCGTGAAAGTCAGCAGTTTTAAAAAGCCCTCCAGCGATGAGATGAGCCACAACTGGTTGTGGCGATACAGCAAAGAAGTGCCAGCGCGCGGAGAGATTGGCATCTTCAACCGCTCCTATTACGAAGACGTTCTGGTGGTGAAGGTGCATGACCTTGCTTCAAAGCAAGGGCTGCACGAGAGCCTCACCGGCAAGAAGTTATTTTCTCATCGCTATGAGGACATCAATGCCTACGAGAAGCATCTCACCCGCAACGGGATTCTGGTGCTGAAGTTTTTCCTGCACATCAGTGCCGATGAACAGCGCAAGCGTTTCCTCAGGCGCTTAGAGCGTCCTGAGAAAAACTGGAAGTTCTCGCTGAGTGATTTGGAGGAACGCCGTTATTGGGACGACTACCAAGATGCCTTCGAGTCGATGATGCGGAACACCAGCACCGACCATGCCCCCTGGTACTGCGTGCCGATGAACAACAAATGGTTTGGGCGCTTGGTGGTCACCAAAACCATCATTGAGCGGCTCAAGGCATTGGGCCTGAGCTACCCCCAACTCAATGAGGCCCAGAAGCAGGCTCTCGAAAAAGGTCGTGAAATGCTGGCCTGATGGCCATGAAGCACCTCATCAATGGTGCCTACATCGCAGGAGGGATCGCGGTGGCCTGGTTCATCTACGCCACCATCGACTACCAGCTCAAACGCAACGCCTGCCTTGGCTATCACCTCAATCGCATCAATGCCGCACAAGCCTCGCGTGCTTTGGGGCGTGAGGAAGGACCCTATGGCCCAGCAGAAGCCTGTCAGTACTACCGCTAAGGGTTTAGTCCGTCATCGGCGGCTTGAACACCGGTGTGATACTCCCGCCACTTTTTCTCTTCTTCGCTGTAGGGCGGCTTGGCTTGGAACTCCTGGAAATCTTTGACGTAGGGAGTCATCCACTCGTTGACGCGCCAGCATTGCTCCCAATTGCTGGGACTGAAAACGCAGGACACCACCATCACCTCGATGAACTTGATGAGATAAATGAGGACGGTGTTCAACGCGGCGATCCCGTCGTTGAAGGTCCCGTGATGGCTCGATTACAAGCCGTGACCACAGTTGCTGCAAAACAGGTGTTCACTGGGGTTGCTGTGGCCGCATTGGCTGCAGGTGCGCCGTTCGCTCAACGCCAGCTCTGGGTGGCTGGGTAGGCCCACCATCTGGGCATTGCTCTTGCCGGGAGGAACCATCGGGTAGCAATTTTCGCCGCGGCGAACGTGCACATCGATCAACATCGGACCAGGGGTGGCAAGCGCTTGTTGCAGCTGCGGCTTGAGCTGATCGCGATCGGTGATGTGCACACCATCGACGCCAAAGGCGCGGGCGAGGGCAATGAAATCAGGCATGCCAGGGAGCATGTCGGAGGCGGAGTAGCGCTCCTCGTAGAAACTCTCCTGCCACTGGCGCACCATGCCCTGCCAGTGGTTGTTGACGATCACGATCTTCACCGGTAGGTCGTATTGCGCGAGAGTCCCCAGCTCTTGGATGTTCATCAGCACGCTGGCATCGCCGGCGATGCAGACCACCTGCTCGTCCATCAAGGCCACCTGCACGCCGATCGCCGCAGGCAAGCCAAATCCCATCGTGCCGAGACCGGCACTGCTCACCCACTGCCTGGGACCGCAGCGCAGGTATTGCGCTGCCCACATCTGGTGCTGACCCACATCGGTGGTAATCCAGGCCTTCGGCGCCAAATCGCGCACCGCAAGCAGCACCTCTTGGGGATAGATCGCCCCTTCAGCGGGCGGTGTTGTTAGGGGATAGTTCTGCTTCCAGCTGTCAATGCGCGCTAGCCATGCTGCGGTGTGTGGTTCCACATGGCGTTGCTGGCTTTGCTGAAGCAGCTCTTCGAGGCTGCGGCGCACATCTCCCAGCACCGCCACATCGGGCTTGCGGTTTTTGCCCACCTCTGCCGGGTCGATCTCGAAGTGGATGACCTTGGCTCTTGGCGCAAAGGTGTCGAGCTTGCCGGTGACGCGGTCGTCAAAGCGGGCACCAACAGCGATCAGCAAGTCGCAATCGGTGACGGCGAAGTTGGCGTAGGCCGTGCCATGCATCCCCAACATGCCTACGGCGAGGGGGTCGTTCTCATCGAACACGCCCTTGCCCATCAAGGTGGTGGTCACCGGAATGCGGTGCCGCTGGGCGATGGCATTGAGCGCCTCTTGGGCGCCTGCAGAAACAGCTCCGCCACCGACATAGAGCAGCGGCCGCTGAGCGTCTTCGATCAGATCAAGCGCAGCACAGATGTCTTGTTTGTCGTGCTGGGGGGGATGGATGAAGCCACGCGGAATGATGCTGCCGGGCTCCACCGGCACGTAATCGAAGAGCTCTTGACCGACATCTTTGGGGATGTCGACCAGGACCGGCCCAGGCCGCCCTGTTGCCGCGATGAAAAAGGCCTGCGCAATCACGCTGCCCAGATCCGCTGGATCGCGCACCAGCCAGGAGTGCTTCACGATCGGCAGCGTGATGCCGAAGATGTCGGTTTCCTGGAAGGCATCGGTGCCGATCATCGGCCTGGGTACCTGACCGGTGATCACCACCATCGGCACTGAGTCCATTTGTGCGGTGGCGATGCCGGTCACCAAGTTGGTTGCACCGGGGCCGGAGGTGCCAAAACAAACGCCGACCTTGCCGGTGGCGCGGGCATAGGCATCGGCGGCATGGGCGCCGCCCTGCTCATGGCGCACCAGAAAGTGCTTCAGCTCGCCGCGGGCTTCGGCTTGATGCAGTTCGTCGTAGATCGGCAGGATCGCGCCGCCGGGGTAGCCAAAGATGTGGGACACACCATGACGGTGCAGCGCATCCATCAGTGCATAGGCACCGCTGACGTGCTGGGATTGGGATGCACTCACTGTTGTGGTGCTGGGGGTGGGGGTCGTGAGGGTCACCGCTGCACCCAGGCCTGAACTGTGATCCCCCAACTTAATGGCCTGTAGGGCAAGGGGCCATCAGAGCAAGCCCAAGGCATGCAAGGGGCCGTGGCCACTGATCAGTTCCACCAGGAAGGCGGAGAAGCCGAGCATGGCTAGGCGGCCATTCCATACCTCTGAGCTGTTGTTCCAACCCCACGACCACTTCTCCTGGGGGTAGAGCTTGGTGCGAGCCGGAAGGGCAGCGGCCTCATCGAGGTCCACCTCAGGTCCGGCCAAAGACGTTTCCACCAGATCGGCCAATGAGGCGATGAAGGTGGGATCGGTGTCCAAAGCTGGCACCCGGCGGAAGTTGCTGACTCCGGCTTCGGTGGCAATCTCGCGGTATTCGATGTCGATCTCTTCGAGCGTTTCGATGTGCTCGCTCACAAAGCTGATCGGCACCACCACCAGCTCTTTGACGCCCTTTTCTCCGAGCTCTTCCAGGGCCTCTTCGGTGTACGGCTGTAGCCACTCCACCGGGCCCACCCGGCTTTGGTAAGCCAGGGTCCAGGGGTTGTCCCTGCCCAGGGTTTTCATGATCAGCTCAGCGCAGCTTTCGATCTCTTTTTGATAGGGATCGCCGGCTTCCTCCACATAGCTCTTGGGCACCCCGTGGGCACTGAAGAACACATGGGCGGTGCTGGGATCAACGCAGGCATCGATTTCCCGCTCCATGAGCTGGGCCATGGCCTTGAGATAGCCGGGGTGGTCATGCCAGCTGCGAATGGCCCTAAGCGGCAGCTGGGCGAAACGCTCATCGCCCTGGCGCAGGCGCTGCAGTTCCCGGAAGCTCGAGCCACTGGTGCTGATCGAAAAGTGGGGATAGAGCGGCAGCACCACCACCTGCTCAATGCCATCGGCCTTCATGTCCGCCACAGCGGACTCGGTGAAGGGATGCCAATAGCGCATGGCCACGTAGGTGGTGGCATCCACGTTCCGCTGCCTCAGCAGGCTTTGCAGTTCGCGCGCCTGTTGGTCAGTGATCCGGCGCAGCGGTGAACCGCCACCGATGGAGCGGTAGGCCTCTTGGGATTTATTGCTGCGCAGGGTGCTGATCAACCAGGCCAACGGCTTCTGGAGGGCCGGAATCGGCAGCCGGATGATCTCGGGATCGGCAAATAGGTTGTAAAGGAACGGGCCAACGTCCTGGATTCGTTCTGGCCCCCCGAGGTTGAGGAGGACGATTCCGACTCGGGACAAGGGGCTGACCTCAGCGATGGCAGAGAGCCTAACCAGGCCCTGGTTTTCTTCTATTTCGGTCGTTACTTTCCGGTCATGTCAGCGCTGCCGGCCGAGAGCCTCGAACAGCTCAATAGCGGCTTGCGCAGTGCTGGAGTGCGCTTGCGGCTTGAGCAACGAGGCCAGCGGCTGGGGTTGCGGGGGCCACTGCCGCGGCGTGATGGCCAACCGGGGTTGCAGGTGCAGCGCCTCAGCTTGGGGTTTCCGGCGACCTCCGATGGTTTGGCGGCGGCGTTGCAGAGGCTGCACCAGGTGCATCAGCAGGTGCAGGACAGCAGCTTCCAGTGGCCCCAGAGCGTGGAGCCGCCAAGTCCGGTTGAGGCGCCAACGGGTCTCGATGGAGCCCTGGATCGGTTTGAAAAACAGTTCCATGCCGATCCACGTCGGCGTCGCCAGCCCGCTGGCAGCCGCAGCACCTGGACCTCCGCCTATCGCCCCTATCTCAGGCGGTTAGCCGCCCAAGGCCAGAGCCGTTTGTCGGTGTCCCTGCTCGAGCAGGTGCTGGAGAGTTACCCCCTGGCAAGCCGATCGCGGCAGCAGTGCGGTCTGGTGCTGTCGCTGCTCGCCAGGCAAGAGCAGTTGCAGCTTCCAGCCGATTGGAATGAACGGGCTGCGGGCTATGGCCTGCATCAGGCCCGTTTTCGGCAGTTGCCCAGTGATTGTCAGATCCTGGAGGTCGTCGATGCCATTCCCAATCCTGGCTGGCGCCTGGTGTTTGGCCTTATGGCCACCTATGGATTGCGGAACCATGAGGTGTTTTTCACCGATTTTTCTGGGCTGGATGCCAGCCAAGACGGTGTGGTGCGGGTCCTGCCGACCACCAAGACCGGTGAGCACCAGGTTTGGCCGTTTTTGCCGGAGTGGGTGGATCACTTCGCCCTGCGCCCGTTGGCCCGGCAGCGGGCCCTATTGCCGCCAATTTGCACCGATCTCAGGACGACCACCCTGCAGCAGGTGGGACGCCGCGTGGCGGAGCAGTTTCGCCGCTACCAGCTGCCGCTAACGCCCTATGACCTACGCCATGCTTGGGCCCTGCGCACCATCCACATGGGTTTGCCCGATACCGTGGCAGCCCGAATGATGGGGCACTCGGTGGCCATTCACACCCGCACCTATCACCACTGGATTACCCGCCGTGATCAGCAGCAGGCCGTTGATGCCGCCTTGGCGCGGCGAAGCGCCTAACGAGCAATGGCAACCTTCCTGAGGCCCCTGGCCTACCGGCATCGCTGGATTTACGACAGCGTCACGGCCATCAGCTCCCTCAGTGTTGGTGGTGTTGCTCGATTGCGGGCCCTGGGTCTCGAGGGCCTCAAGCAGCGCTTAGCTCCGGGTGCTGCTGTGCTGGATCTGTGCTGCGGCAGCGGCGAAGCGGCGGCTCCGTGGTTGCAGGCAGGTTTTGCGGTCACGGGCTTGGACATCGCGCCGCGGGCCTTGGATTTGGCCGCCCAGCGCTACCCCGCGCTGAAGAGGGTTCAGGGCCTAGCTGAAGATCCGCCGCTGCCAGACGGTCATTTCGCTGCGATTCAGCTCAGCGTGGCGCTGCATGAGTTCTCCCGCCCTGAGCGCGAGCAGGTGCTGCGCAGCTGCCTGCGCCTCTTGATGCCCGGAGGTTGGTTGGTGCTGGTGGATCTGCATCCGGCTGGCCCTTGGCTTCAGCTGCCGCAGCAGCTCTTTTGTGCCCTCTTTGAGACCCACACCGCCATTGCCATGCTGGAGGACAACCTGCCTGCCCAACTTGACGCGTTGGGCTTTATCGCTGTGGAGCAAGAGCTCCTGGCTGGTCAGGCGTTGCAACGCATCACAGCCCAGAGGCCATGAGCACACCCCCTGCCAACAGCAACCTGGATGCCACCGCGGCAGCCCTTGGGATGGGGGGTGAGCTGGCCACTGAAAAAGACGATGCCGCCTATCGCCAACGCATGGAGCGGCGCAAACAGGTGCAGGCCCAACGGGTTGGTGAGCGCACGATTGAAAAAGGCCTTGTGCTGGTCAACACCGGCCAAGGCAAAGGCAAAACCACCGCAGCGCTGGGTTTGGCCTTGCGCACCCTCGGCCATGGCGGCCGTGTGGCTGTGGTGCAATTCATCAAAGGGGCCTGGCAGCCAGGGGAGGCCAAGGCTTTGCAGAGCTTTGGAGACCAGCTGCAGTGGCATGCCCTTGGTGAAGGCTTCACCTGGGAAACCCAGGACCGTGAACGCGATCGTCAACTCGTGGCTGAGGCCTGGCAGCAGTCGCTTGTGTATTTGCGCGATCCAGCCGTTCAGCTGGTGCTGCTCGATGAGATCAATGTGGCCCTCAAGTTGGGCTATTTGCCGGTGGAGGACGTTCTCACTGGGGTGGATGAGCGGCCCGAGCTGACCCATGTGGTGCTGACAGGCCGCGGTGCACCCCAAGCGCTAATTGAGCGGGCCGACTTGGTGACCGAGATGAGTCTGGTCAAACACCCCTTCCGCGAGCAGGGCGTCAAGGCGCAATTGGGGATTGAGTTTTAAGCGGCTCAGGCGCTCTCACCGTTGAGATCGCGGCGCAGCAGCCAGGTGGCGGAGGTGAGCACCGACAGGCCGCTGACCAGCAGCGCCCGATGCACTTCCGGTTGACTCCAGCCAGAGCTGTCTTGCGTGGCATCCGCCACGGCTGAGAGGGTGAGGCGGGCCATCAGGCCGCTGCGGCTCCCATCTCCCATCGGGTGATCCCAGTTGGTCCATGCAAGCGAGCGGCACTGACTGTTGCAACCCCCGGCCTGGGCTGAAGGCGCTTGCTACTGTTCGCCGGACAGACTTCAGCGATGGCTTACCAAAGGGTTCTGCTCAAACTCAGCGGCGAAGCCCTGATGGGTGACCAGGGTTACGGCATTGATCCCGCCATCGTTAGTGCGATTGCCAAAGACGTGGCCGAGGTGGTCGCCAAGGGCACCCAGCTCGCCATCGTTGTGGGAGGCGGCAACATCTTCCGCGGGCTGAAGGGATCAGCTGCCGGCATGGAGCGGGCCACGGCCGATTACGTCGGCATGTTGGCCACGGTGATGAATGCGATCACCTTGCAAGACGGCTTGGAGCGGGCCGGTGTTCCCACCCGGGTGCAAAGCGCTATCGCCATGCAGGAGGTGGCGGAGCCTTACATCCGCCGCAAGGCGATGCGGCATCTCGAGAAGGGGCGAGTGGTGATCTTCGGTGCCGGCTGCGGCAATCCCTTTTTCACCACCGACACCACCGCGGCTTTGCGCGCTGCTGAGATCAACGCCCATGTGGTGCTCAAGGCGACCAAGGTGGACGGTGTCTATGACAAAGATCCGGTGCGCTTCCCTGATGCGGTGCGCTACGAGCACCTCACCTTCCAAGACGTCTTGGCCAATGAGCTGGGCGTCATGGATGCCACCGCCATTGCCCTGTGCAAAGACAACACCATCCCCATCGTGGTGTTTGATCTGTTTGGTTCCGGCAACATTGCCCGGGCCGTTGCCGGTGAACCGATCGGGACCCGAATTACATCCGCTGCTTGACCATGGATCTTGAAGCCAGCATGACCAAGTCGCTGGAAGCCACCCAGCGAAACTTCAACACCATTCGCACCGGCCGGGCCAATACCTCCCTGCTCGACAAGGTGATGGTGGAGTACTACGGCGCCGATACGCCCCTGAAATCCCTGGCCACGATTTCAGCGCCCGATTCCCAAACGATCCAGATCCAACCCTTTGACATGGGCTCGATGGCCTTGATCGAGAAGGCGATCGGCATGAGTGATCTGGGCCTGACCCCCAACAACGACGGCAAGTTGATTCGCATCAACATTCCTCCCCTCACCGAGGAACGCCGCAAGGAGCTCTGCAAGATCGCTTCCAAATATGCCGAAGAGGGCAAGGTGGCCCTGCGCAATGTGCGCCGCGATGCGATCGATCAGATCAAAAAACGCGAAAAAGATGGTGAGCTCTCGGAAGATCTCAGCCGTGATGAGCAGGACAAGGTTCAAAAGGTGACCGACAAGTTCATCGCCGATTTGGAGAAACTGCTGGCTGATAAAGAAGCCGACATCCTCAAGGTGTGAGTTTCGATGTTGCTGTGGTGGGTGCTGGTGCCGCCGGGGCGGCAACGGCCTACCAACTCGCCCTGCGTGGACGCTCGGTTGTCTTGATCGATGAGCGCCCCTTGCCGCGCTCCAAACCCTGTGGAGGAGGCATGGCTGCCTCTGTTCAGCAATGGTTTCCTTGCGACCTCACGCCGGCGGTGGATCGGGTGATTGATCGGGTGCGATTCACCTGGTGTTTGGAGGATCCGGTGATTGCCGATCTTCCCGGTGAATCCCCGTTTTGGATCGTGCGCCGTGATGTGCTCGATGGCTACTTAGCTGATCAGGCTGCTGCCGCTGGCGCGGAACGCTTGGAGGGCCAAGCTGTCACCGAAGTCAGCCGCCATGGCGATGGCTGGGAGCTGTGTATTGGCGAGCAGCGCCTACAGGCCCGGGCGCTGGTGTTGGCCCATGGCTCCCGCGGTGATCTGGTGAACCAGTTGGGGGTGGCTGATCCCAATCCCCGTTTGGCCGCGGCCTTAGCCCTGGAGGTGGAGGGGCCGGTGGATGAACCGCAAACGGCTCGGTTTGAGTTTGGCTTGGTCAAACACGGCTTCTGCTGGTGCTTTCCCCGCAGTGGCGGCTACAGCGTTGGCATTGGCACGTTTCTGGGTCGCACCGTGGCCGACTACGACCAGGTGCTCACCGCTTTGCTGCCCAGCCTGGGCCTGGATCCCCAGGCAGGGGAGCGCCGTCATTGGCCGCTGCGGGTTTGGAATGGCCACCACCCACTGCACCGCGACGGTGTCGTGGCGGTTGGCGATGCGGCCTCGCTGGCGGATCCCTTCTTGGCGGAGGGGTTGCGCCCGGCTCTGCTCTCGGCCTTGCGCGCGGCGGAAGCTTTGGATGCTTATCTCTCTGGAGAGCAGCAGGCCTTGGCTGGCTACACCCGCACCATGCGCAGCGAGTGGGGCGAATCGATGAGCTGGGGCCGCCGCATTGGTCAAGTGTTTTATCGCTTCCCCAAGGTCGGCTACCAGCTGGGGATCAAACGGCCCACGGCGCCGCAGCGCATTGCTCAGATCTTGAGTGGTGAGATGGGCTATGGCGACATTGCTCAGCGGGTGATCCGCCGGTTGGGCGGCGGCTTGTTGGGGGCGGGACGTTGATTCCGCTTCTTGCCCCTTGCCCATTGGAGGCTGGATGGGAGTTGATCTGGCAGCAGAGCTTGCCCAACCCAGCCGCTGATCAGCGCTTGGGTGGTTTCTCTGGGATGGCGCTCGATTGGCCGCGGCGGCGCCTGTGGCTGCTTAGCGATGCCAAGCGCACCCACAGCCTTGAGCTGCGCTGGGATGGAACCGTGCGCCAGCCCTTGCTATCGGCGCAGGCTCCCCAGCCGTTGCAGGGGCAAGGCCGCCAGAAGCTGGATGGTGAAGCGCTGGTGCGCACACCCGGGGGTAGTCCGCAGCGGTTTTGGATGGCCAGTGAAGCCCGTAACCCCCAAAAGCGACCAGCCTCCCTGTTGGAGCTGAAGCTGCTCAGCTCCGGTGGCTTTGCCATCCAGCAGCAATGGCCGTTGCCCGTCGAGTGGCAACCACAGCAGGGTCAAGGCATGCGCCGCAACAAAGGGCCCGAGGCCCTGGTTGCCTTGCCGGGGCTGCGGTTTGTGCTCGCAGCGGAGGCTCCATTGCAACAGGATTCATCGCGCCAATTGCGCCTGCTGCTGGCTAAGCAGCAGGGCCAGCAGATGCAATTCACCCCCCTGGGAACACCGCTGCTGGTCAGTGCGCCTTTAGAAGCCCAGCCCCATTGGGGGCTCACCGCATTGCTGCCTGCTCAGGCTGGAGAGCAGCCACCACTACTGGCCCTATGGCGTGGGTACGCCGAGCCCAATAAATGGTGGAACCGGCTCAGCTTGCTGCCAGCGGTTCCTCTCGATCAGAAGCCAGAGCGAGCTGTGGCTCCAGTGATGCGCTGGGATCTGCGCGATGTTGGCTTAGAGCCCGACAACTGGGAGGCGTTAACCGCTGGACCGCAACTGGAGGATGGACGTCCCACCTTGCTGCTGACCAGCGATGACAACTTCAGCCCCTTCCAGCAGAACCGCTTGGCTCTGCTGGCACCCCTGCAACCTGAAGCTTGCGCCTCAGCGGACAGCCGCTAGGGCTGCGCCAAGACCGGCGCGCACATCTTCGGGATGGAGCTTGCCATCGTGGTCGCGATCGAGGGCATCGAAGACGGCATCGCTACCGAGCCATTCCTCGCGGCAGATGCAGCCGTCGCCATCGAGATCGTTGAGCAGAAAGATCTCTTGGGCTGCATGGGCGAATGCGGCACCACCTTCCAGCACGGCAAGGCGATGGGCCAGCTGGGCTTCGAGGGTTTCGATGGCTTTGGTGAAGCCCTGGATGCCTTCGGCCAGCTTTTCGTGGGCCATGCGGTCTTCGGCCATCATCTGCTCGAAGCGCTGGGCATCGATGCTGAGCTTGTCCAGCTCGCTACTGGGGTTGCTGCCATCCAGCTTGCGCACCAAGGTGCCCTCTTGCTTGCGCAGCTGATCAAGCAGTTTGGGGGAGATGGTCAGCAGGTCGCAGCCGGCCAGCTCGATGATCTCGTCGAGGTTGCGGAAGCTGGCACCCATCACCTCAGTGGAGTAGCCGTGCTTTTTGAAGTAGTTGAAGATCTTGGTGACCGACACCACACCGGGATCTTCTGGGCCTGGATAGCTATCGCGGCCGGTGTCCTTCTTGAACCAGTCGAGGATCCTGCCAACAAAGGGTGAGATCAAGGTCACCTTGGCTTCGGCGCAGGCCGCGGCTTGGGCGAAACCAAACAGCAGGGTCAAGTTGCAATGAATGCCTTCACGTTCCAGCTGTTCAGCAGCTTTGATGCCCTCCCAGGTGGAGGCGATTTTGATCAGGACATGGTCATTGCTGATGCCAGCGTCGTTGTAGAGCCCAATCAGCTTGTGGGCCTTGGCGATGGTGGCTTCCGTGTCGTAGCTCAGGCGAGCATCCACTTCGGTCGACACGCGGCCCGGCACGATTTTGAGAATCTCTTTGCCGAAGGTCACGCAGATTTCATCGAGCGCCTCGGCGACCACCTGCTCAGCAGGGGCGGTGGGGCCGATCAGGGCGCGTGAGGCCTTCAGGGTCTCATCAATCAGGTTTTGGTAGGCCGGTATCTGGGCGGCGGCCAGGATCAACGAGGGGTTGGTGGTGGCGTCCCTCGGAGTGAACGTCTTGATGGCCTCAAGGTCGCCGGTATCGGCTACCACGACGGTCATGCTGGAGAGCTGCTCAAGCAAACTGGCCATGGCAGGGGCTTGCGGATGACGTCAACGTAGCCATCAAAGAAGCGGTCAGATCAAGTTGTCTTTAAGGCTTTAGTAACTGCTTTTGAGGGCGGAATCTGCTCGATCACCAGCAGAGCTTCAATGATGCTGCGGGCCACCGGCGCCGCCACGGTTGAGCCATAAACATGCTCCCCTTGAGGCTCGTCTACCACCACCAGCACCACAAAGCGGGGATCTTCAACGGGTAGGTGGGCCACAAAGCTGGTGATCAGGGCGCCTGGGATGTAAACCCCGTTGGCGGCTTTTTGGGCAGTACCGGTCTTGCCGCCAATGCGGTAGCCCGGAATACGCGCCACCTGGCCACTGCCCTCTTCCACCACGCTCTCCATCCAAGCCAGCACCTGTTGGCTGACGGCTGGATCCAGCAATTGCCGTCCGCTGAGGCGGCTGGAGTCAGACAGCTCGGTGCCGCTGCGCAGGCCGCGGGTGATGTGGGGGCTGACCAAACGGCCGCCATTGGAGAGCATCCCGTGCAGTTGCAGCAGCTTCAGCGGTGTCAGGGCTAGGCCCTGGCCAAAGGAGGCCGTGGCCGGTTCGATCGCATTGGCCGTGAAGGTGTCCAGCGACTTGAGTTGGCCGCTGACGGCACCTGGCAGATCGGTGTCAGGCGCGTTGTTGAGCTCAAGTTTGTTGAGCCATTGCCAGTAGTTGCGGCTATCCATCCGCTGCATGGCCTGAACCATGCCGACATTGCTGGAGACCTGCAAAACCTTGGCCAGATCAATGCGGCCGTGAGCTTTTTTGTCGTGGTTGTGGATGGGCCAGCCGCTGATCGTGAGGGAGCCCTTGTCGTCGATGGTGCTGGTGCTGGTGAGCGCTTTGGCTTGCAGCGCGATAGCCAGGTTGATGGGCTTGAAGGTGGAGCCGGGCTCATAGAGATCCTGCACAGCCCATTCGCGAAACAAGCCGGGCTTGAACTTCCAAAACCGGTTGGGGTCATAGGTGGGCACCGAGGCCAACGCCAAAAGCTCGCCGTTTCGGGCATCCATCACCAGGGCAGCGCCTCGTTTGGCATTCCATTTCTCGACTTGACGCAGCAACTCCAGCTGGGCAACCCGTTGCAGGCGGGTGTCGAGGGTGAGCTGCAGCCGCAGGTCATCGCGATGCATGCTGCCGGCGCCGATGCCATCGGGGAGGGGGGTGCCATCACCGCTGCGGCGGATGCCGAGCTTCAGCTCTTGGCTGCGCAACTTGTCATCCAGGCTCAGTTCAAGCCCGGCCTGCGGAGAGCGCTCCAGGTTGAGGAAACCGAGCACATTGGCGAAGAGGTCGCCTTGGGGATAGATCCTCTGCGGTCCATGCTCGAAATCAATGCCATCGATGTTGAGCGCTTTGAGCCGTGCTGCTGTGGATGGCTCCAGGTTGCTCGCCAGCCGCACGCCTGAGCGGTGCTGGCCCATGCGCTGGCTGAGGCTGCTTGCACTCACGCCCAGGATTGGAGCCAGCTTTTCAGCCACCTCGCGCGGGCTGCGCCGTTGCTCTGGATCATCGCCAGGCCAGCGGAAGTAGCGGGGGTGGGCCCAGACCGTCACCCGCTCTTCATCAATGGCCAGAAGCCGGCCTTGTCGATCCACAATCGTGCGGCGGCGACCCAGCGGATTGCGGCGTTCGGTTTGGGCTTGGCGAGCGCGGCTTTCGAGTTGTTCGCCAGCCACCAGCTGCAACCAAGCCAGCCGCATGCCCAGTCCGCCCAGGGCGCTGCAAAGCAACACCACCACCGTGATCAAGCGACTGGAGGGCACAGGGTGGAGTTTCAGGACCCGCCCCCTGCGTTTGCGACTAGCCACGCGCGTTTGAGACACCCTCAGTAACCAGCCGCGATCCAGTTGAGCTTCAGGCCCGGCGATGGTTTGACCGATGCGCTGGCCGCAGGTGGTGGGCTGGGCAGGAACACCAGATCTTGACTGCTGGTGGCCACCAGAGCTCCTGGACGTTTGGCGCTACGCAGGTAGTGCTGCTCCAGGGCTGATTGGCTTTCCATCAGCCGGTGTTCAAGCGCTTGGGCCCGTTGCAGCTGGCGGAAATCACCGCCCCAGCGCCCTTGCCAGTGCAGGGTGAGGCCAGCCATGGCCAGGGCCGCAACGCCGGTGGCCAACAAGGCGCCATCAGTGATGCGATGGAGGTTGGCCAGCCATGGCGCTTGGCGCGCCATCCGATGCGTTGAGAGCGCCCCTTGCAGCAGTTCCAGTGAACGCTTTTGGCGCTGAACTTTGCGTTGCGCCACTTGGCTGCGCCTTGAGCCACTGACCCTTCGTCGTTCTGGAAGGGGAACAGCCACCATCGAGCGCACCAGGCCGTAATGCGCCAGTCAACCACCTGGATTTGGGCCAGGCAAGGCTCAACTGCCCAGTAGCACCAGGTTGAAAAAGGTGAGTCCGTTCCAGAGGCCGTGCATCACCACCGTGCTCAGCAGGCGGCCACTGCTCCAGCGCAACCAACCCAGCCCAATGCCCAGGGCCAGCAGTGGTGGGGCTTCGCTGAGGCTGAGGTGGGCCAGGGCAAACACCAAGGCGCTGACACCGATGCCGGCGGCAATGCCCCAACGGGCGCCCACAACCGGCAGCAACACCCCGCGAAACAGCAACTCCTCAAACAGAGGAGCCAGCACGGTGGCGGTGAAGGCCAGCATCAGCAAAGCCAAGCTGCTGCGGCCATTGAGCACCTCCTCCAGCAAGGGATTGCTGCCCCCTGCATTGGGCCAAAAGCGCTCCACCAACCAGCCGCTGAGGGCAACGATCGGCAAGCTCATCAATAGTCCTCGCCCGGCTTGCGGCCAGTTCAGCCAGCTCGCTCGCCATTGCAGGCAGCGGGATTCGCCGGCGGGTAGGCCGCGCAGCAACAGGGCCAGCACCACCACCGCCGGCAGGGCTGAAAGGGTGTAGAGGATCAAGACCTCGGTGGCGGCGCGCAGGGCTGGGGTCAGGCTCAACGGCGCCAGCAGGCCGCCAAGAGCTGGTAGGGCCAGCAGGGGTGTCACCACCCCGCCGAGCACAACAAAGCCGCCAGCAATTATCAGCACCACCTCGGTGAGATTCAGCTCCGGACCGCGCAGCGGTGGCGGCGGGTTGCCGTGGCCGCGCCAGGACTGCCAGATCAGCTGCAGCAGCAGCACGATTCCGAACAGCACACCGGAGAGGGGCAGCAGGTTCAGCAAGCTCAGCCGCCATTGGGCTTGCTCAATCACGTTGCCCGCCACACAGTCCTGACTGGGCCGGCCCAGGGCATCGCAGGTCAACAGCCGGTAGAGGGGGCGTTGCGGCAGCGGCGGCAGAACCTCGGCTTGTTGTTCAGGCTCAAGCAAGGCTGCGGCGAGGGGCTGCAGATCGGCAGGGCCGCTTTGCAGCACCGTCCCGAGATGACGGCGTGATGGCTCGTTTTGCTCGAGGCGCTGCTCCAGCAAGGCCTGAGCGATCAGGCTGTCGCTACTGCCGGCCTCGGGGCTTTGTTGCAGGGCTTGCAGCAATTTTGCTTCGGCTGCTTTGGAGGAATCGCCCTGTCGGCTGGCGAGCACTTCCAGCTCCAGCTGACGTTGCTCCAGGGCATTGCCCACGGAGGGGCGCTCGACGCTTTGCGCCAAGGACACACCCCAGATCAAGGCGGCGATCGCAAAGCTCAGCAAAGCCAGCAAGGTCAGCCATGGGGTCGATCGCCTGGTTGATTCCTTGCTTGGCACCGGGGCTCAGTCACTGCAAGGCATTGTCACCGGTGAGCGCAAGGTTGGTGCGTACGATGCGCCCCGAACTGAGTCAGGGCCCTTGGCGACGCGGATCTTGCTGGTGCGGCACGGCCTCAGCAGCTTCAACTTGGAGGGCCGAATTCAAGGCCGGGAAGATGCCTCCAAGTTGAGCGATCCAGGCATGGAGCAGGCCCGTCAGGTGGGCCGTGCCCTGCGCGATATTCCCCTCACCGCGGCGTTTTGTTCGCCACTGCAGCGCGCCCAGTTCACTGCTGAGCTCGCCCTGCAGGAGCAAGGCCAAGGCCTCAAGGCCACCAGCACCGATCAGTTGCTGGAGATCGACCTCACCCCTTGGAGTGGCCTGGCCCGTGCAGAGGTGGCCCAAAAAGATCCGCAGCAGGAGTTGAACTGGCGCCAAGCACCTGCCGAATTGCAACTGCAGCGCGCCGATGGCAGCTCCTATTACCCGGTGCGGGAACTGCGGCAGCAGGCCGAAGCGTTTTGGCAGGAGTTGCAGCAACGCTTCCCCGCCGAGGAAGATCACAGCGTGTTGGTGGTGGCCCATAACGGCATCCTGCGTTGCCTGTTATTGGCGGCCCTTGGCCTGCCTGCTGAGCACTTCAATCGCTACCGCATCAACAATGCCTCGCTCTCGGTGCTCAACCTGCGTCCAGGCGGACAGGTGCAGATTGAGTCGCTGAACACGATTTCCCATCTCGGTGAGGCCTTGCCCAAGCGCAGCTCTGGTCCGCGTGTGCTGCTGGTGCGCCATGGCGAAACCAATTGGAACCGGCAAGGGCGCTTTCAAGGCCAGATCGATATCCCCCTCAATGAGCAGGGCCACGCCCAGGCCCATGCGGCCGGTGAGTTCCTGAAGACGGTGGCTCTCGATCGCGCCTACACCAGCTCCATGTCGCGTCCGCGTCAGACCGCTGAGGCGATTTTGAAATTGCAGGGTGCTTCAGTACCGATGACCAGCTGCCCGGGTCTGGTGGAGATCGGCCATGGCGCTTGGGAAGGATGCCTGGAGGAGGAAATTCGCGCCGGCTGGCCTGATCTGTTAGCCGCCTGGCAGAGCCTTCCCCACACCGTGGAAATGCCCGGCGAGGGAGGCGAAACGATTCAGCAGGTGTGGGATCGCTCGGTGCAGGCCTTTGCGCGAATCGTTGCTGGCCTCGGCGATGGAGAAACGGCGCTGGTGGTGGCCCACGATGCGGTGAATAAAACGATCCTTTGCCATCTGCTCGGTCTTGGCCCCGCCGACATCTGGGCGGTCAAGCAGGGCAACGGTGGGGTCAGCGTGATCGATTACGGCGCTGGGGCTCAAGGAGATGCCGTAGTGGCCAGCCTCAACCTCACCAGCCATCTTGGAGGCGTGTTGGATCGCACGGCGGCCGGGGCTCTTTGAAACGTCTTCTGCGGGGAGTGCAGCTGCTGGAGGGGCCAGGCGTTCCCTTGCAGCGCACCTCTGCTCTGTTGGAAGGCCAATCGCTCCTGGCTTGGGGTGAGGCGGCAGAGGCTGGGGTTGATGGCGCCACCCAGTGCAGGGATGCCCCGCCTGCAGCGCTGTTGGCGCCGGTGTTGGTTGATCCCCATAGCCATCTCCTCGATCCCTTCAGCGGCCGGGCGGAGACGTTGGAGTCCCTGGCGGCTGAAGCGGCGGCTGCCGGCTACGGGAGTGTTGCCTTGTTGCCGGAGGCCAGCGAATGGCGCGACCGTCCAGAAGCGCTGCAATTGCGTTGGCCTGAGCCGCTGCAGTTGCTGCTGTGGGGGGCGATCAGCGCTGCTGGCTCGGGACGCCATCTCGCTCCTCTAGCGGATTTGCACCAGGCCGGAGCCGTTGGTTTCTGTGATGGCGAGTCGATCCCGCCGTTAGCCCTGCTGGAGCGGGTGCTGCTGTTGGGTGATGCCGATGATCTGCCCCTGCTGGTGGCACCGAGGGATCCATCGTTGGCGCAATCGGGCCTGGTGCGCGAAGGAGTCGACACCTTGCGCCTCGGCTGGCCCCCCGAGCCGTTGGCCAGTGAGTTGATGCCATTGCAGAGCTTGTTGGCTTTGGCTAGGCGTGCTCCTCAATTACGGCTGCTCAACCTCTCCACAGCCCAGGCCGTGGAGCAACTGCGTCAGCACCCGGCTCGGCCCAAGGCCAGTGTGTGTTGGTGGCATCTGCTGCAGGATCACAGCACCTTGGATCCCTTAGCCCCTGGCTGGACGATCACGCCGGTGTTGGGCTCGGCAACCGATCGACTGGCCTTGCGCGCCGGCTTGCGCGACGGGGTGGTGCAGGCGGTGTCGGTGCACCACAGCCCCATCGACCGGGAAGAGCAGATGCTGCCGCTGGATCAGCGCAGGCCCGGTGTGTCGGGGTATCAGCCGGTGCTGCCGGCGTTGTGGCAGGCGTTGGTGGCTGGTGATGGCTGGCAGCCCAGCGAGCTCTGGCAAGCCCTGAGCTGGGGACCCTCGGCCTTTCTTGGGCAAGAGCCGGAATCACTGCAACTCGGCAGTCAGCGCTGGCTGCTGTTTGACCCAGAGCAGGCCCATCAACCGCGCGCCGGCAGCTTGGCCGCCAATGGACCGTTGTCAGCCCAGGCGCTTAAGGGGCAGCTGTTGGCTTCGGGGTTGTTGCCGGTGGAGCAGTGGTCGTTGGATCAGGGCTGACCAAGGAGCCCACGCTGCTCAACGGCCAGAAGCGGAAGAAGGCGCGGCCAATGATTTGGTTGTCAGGGACGAAATGGGTGCCGGGCCAAAAACGACCATCCCAGCTGTTGGCCCGGTTGTCACCGAGCACGAGAACGGATTTGGGCGGCACCACAGCTCGCAGCGGCCGGCAACCCTGGCCATTTCCAGTGGGGCAGTAGCGGTTGACGTAAGGCTCTTTGACAGCTTTTCCATTGATCTTGAGATGGCCGCTGGGGTCCACTTCCACCTTGTCTCCCGGGATGGCAACCACCCGCTTGATGAAGGCTTCGCAGGCTGGCTTTTGCACGCCGGGAATGCCACCAATGATCGGCAAGGTGGCGATGAAACAGCGCAGCGGGCTGACGGAGTAGTCCTGCTTCAGGGCTGGATCGAAGGATTGGGGTGCTCGAAACACTACGATTTCGCCCCGTTTGGGCGGACGGGTGCGGTAGGTGAGTTTTTCCACTAGCAGCCTGTCTTGCAGCTGCAGGCCCGGGAGCATCGAGCCGGACGGGATGTAGCGCGCCTCGATGATGAAATGACGGACCCCGAGGGCCACGGCCAGGGTGACCACCAAGCTGCGCCAGAACCCCCAACTGTTGGCCGATGTCGTGCGTTTTTTGGCCCCGTTCAAAGCTGCTGGTGGTGGTTCAAGCGGACTTACCCTAGGGGCAAATCTCAGCCCGGAATAAAAGAGCGCATCCGCCTGGCTTCTTCGCCAGCTTGGGCTTGAAGCTCGGCGTCGCTGCGCTCGCTATCGGCCCGAGCTTGCGCCTCAAAGACATCCTGCTCAGACAATTGAAAGCCTGCCCCTTTGGCGAGCCGCAGGAAATCCTCCAAGCTCAGGGGCTGCCGTAGGGCATCGGCCAGCTCAGGCAGGGCGCGAGCGTGCACTAAGAAAGCGTCGAGTTGTTGGAGAGCCATATCCGCTGCCGGGATCAGCGGCGGCCGATGGGGAGCAGAGCTTTGAGGGCGCCCACCAAGCTGTTCGAGCCTTTGCCAACGGCGTCGTTGGGCTTGGTGCGCACGGTGACGTCACCGTTGACGCTGGTGCGGCAGCTCAGCCGGTAGGTGGCTGGACGGTCTGCGAGATAGACCTCTTCAACGTCGGAGCGTGGGGAGAGGTTCTCCATGCCTTCCACAACTTCCATCACGCAGGTGCCGCACTGGCCGACGCCGCCGCAGTTGTTGAGGTTGTTCAGACCTTGATAAGGATTCACCCCTGCATCGAGAGCTGCCTTGCGCAGATTGGCTCCTTCGATGCAACCGACCTGCTGGCCTTCCTGCTCAAAACGGATGGTGGGCACGGCGGTCGGGGTTATGGGCGCCGACCAACTTAACCGCCTAACGGGTGGGAATTGCGGATTGGGGTCCGAAATGATGTGCTGCCTAACATGAGTCCATGGAGCTTTCCAGTCGTCAGGCGGACCTTGATGCCCTCGCGCGGCAGCAAATCCCTGGCTATTCGAGCCTGGCCAGGCTGTCGGTCTCGCTGTTGGCGGGCTATCCCTCGCTGCAGCCTTCGGGTTCCCAGGTGTTGGTGGTGGGATGCGGCACCGGCGCGGAGTTGCGTGAAGCCCAGGGCCTACGCCCGGATTGGGCCCTGACGGGGGTTGACCCTGCGGCCTCATTGCTCGATGAAGCCCGTCGCCGCTTGGGGGCTGCGGCTCAGCAGGTTCGCTGGGTGGACAGTCGCGTCGAAGATCTTCCTGGTGAGGCCAGTTATGGCGCTGCTATTGCTGTGTTGGTGCTGCAAGAGCTGCCCGACGATGGAGCCAAGCTGGCGTTTTTAAGCGCCTTGGCCCGTTTGCTGCAGCCCGGCGCTCCGCTGGTGTTGGTGGATGTGTTGGCGGGCTTTGGTGGCATGGCGAGCGGCACGACTCAGCAGTTTCAGGCTGCCTTGAAGCGATTTCAGGGTGATGCCAATGCCCAAGCGGTGACACCAGCGACTCCGTTGCATCTCATTGGTGAAGCCCGCCGCTCTGCACTGCTGGCAGCGGCTGGCTTTAGTGATCCTCTGCGCTTTTATCAGGCGCTTCAGGTGGAGGGAGTGGTGGTTCAGAAGCGGCCGTGATGCAGCGTTTGATGTGCTCAAACACCGGTAAGCCTTCAATCCAGCCCTGAATTTCCGTCATGCGGCCATCCAAGCCGCGGTGGGTGCGGAAGAACTCGGCAATATCTTCGAGCTGCTGAGCAGAAATCTGCCCCAGGTTGCTCATCCGATCGAGATGGGGATCGTTGGCCGGCACGCAAAGGATCTTGGCGTCGAAGCGCCCGTTATCAATCACTTCCAACATCCCGATGGGTCGCGTCAAGATCAGGCACCCCGGAAAGGTGGGCTCTTCCATCACCACCATGGCGTCGAGCGGTGAGCCGTCGTCCGCCAGGGTGTTGGGAACAAAGCCGTAATCAAAGGGGTATTGCACTGAGGGATGGAGCACCCGGTCGAGCCCCATCAGTCCCGGTGCCGGCAGGTATTCGTATTTGTTGCGCCCACCCGCTGGGACTTCAACCACCACGTGGAGCAAGCCGATGCTCGGCTGCGCGGGAATGGCACTCAAGTCCATCGCGGCTCGAAGTCAGGATTGACGAAAAAGGGATCCTGTCCAGCTTGGCGTTGGTGCTGGGTTGATTGGCAACACCGAATCAGCCAACACCACACTCAGGGGCAATAGGAGTGCGGCAAGACCGATGGCGAGGCCGGTGAGTTGATCAACGGGACGAATTCCTCGACTGTGAGGGTCGTCAGAGCTGTTGCCTGTCTCGGTGCCAGTGTCGCTGGGCGACTGAATCAGGGCAGGGGTCATGGAGACAAAACGGGAACAACCCGCTCAACGCAAAGTTGAGGCACAGCTGGCAGGAAGCCCGCAGGGGTCGTCCTTATCATGCCACCGCTAGAGAAATCTGTCGTCAGGCCGCTGAACGCTTTCTCTCGGAAGCTGACAGGCGAGCGCTGAGATCGGCTGCAGGCTCGACGCCGGAGGAGGCGAGCAGGCCACGGATCTCCCGGAGCTCATCAAGGATGGTGCTCAGCAGCTGCTGAGTAGCGGAATAGGGGGAATTAAGAACTTCAACCGTGACTTCTTTGATGCGGAGTACATCACGAGCGAAGCGTGCCACCTCATTTGGGTGAAACATCAGCGGATCTTTTTGATCGCTTCTGTACTCAGGATTGAGCTTTCTAGGATTAAACGGAGGGTTGAGATTGCGAGGGTCAGTATTTGTGTAGCGGTATACAGATGCACGAGAACGGTTCAGCGCGCGCTGAACTTCATCAATACCGATTAAGCCCTCAGCGCTTTCGCCGGAAGGGGTTACAGGTGCCTCGGATTCAGTTCCGGCATATCCCGCAGGAGGCATAGCAACCATGAGACGGCGATTGGACGAGCTGGAATGGGCAGACCCTAGCAGATGTTTTCCTCTGAGGCATAAATAATTCTCAGCCTGTGGAGGTTAGTGAATCGTCCCCATGAGACTCAATTTACTTTCTTCGTCTTCAATGCCTCGGTGATAGGTTCCGCCACCTGTTCTGCTGCAAGCGATGCGCGTCTCCGCCCTGTTGTTGGTGACGCTGCGCGATGACCCGGCAGAAGCGGAGATTCCCTCCCACAAACTGCTGTTGCGTGGCGGCTATATCCGCCGTGTGGCCTCTGGGATTTACGCCTATCTGCCTTTGATGTGGCGCGTGCTGCGCAAGGTCTCGGCGATCGTTCGCCAGGAAATGGATGCCGCCGGTGCCCTCGAAACTCTGCTGCCCCAGCTGCAACCCGCTGAGCTGTGGCAGCGCAGTGGTCGTTGGTCGGGCTACACCGCTGGGGAAGGAATCATGTTTCACCTGCAGGACCGCCAGGACCGGGAGCTGGGGCTTGGCCCCACCCACGAAGAGGTGATCACAGCGCTGGCTGCCGACCTGCTGCGCTCATACCGCCAGCTGCCCGTCAACCTCTATCAGATCCAAACGAAATTCAGAGATGAAATCCGCCCGCGCTTCGGCTTGATGCGTGGCCGCGAATTCATCATGAAAGATGCCTATTCCTTCCATGCCAGCGCTGAAGATCTCGGCCGCGGCTATGCCGCCATGGATCAGGCCTATCGCCGCATCTTTTCCCGCTGCGGTCTCCAGGCTGTGGCCGTTCAAGCCGACAGCGGTGCCATCGGTGGTTCCGCTAGCCAGGAGTTCATGGTCACCGCTGAAGCCGGTGAAGACCTCATTCTCAGCAGTGCCGATGGCTCCTATGCGGCCAACCAAGAGCGGGCTGAATCCCTGCCGGCTGAGCCGGTGCCCCTGCAGAGCGCGACAGCCGCGGAGCTGGACACCCCCGGGCAAACCAGCATTGATGCCTTGGTGGAGGCCCAGGGCTGGCACGCCTCTCAGTTGGTCAAGGTGATCCTGTTGGTGGCGCGCTTTGAGCAAGGTCGCCAGCAGGCCCTGCTGGTCTCTCTGCGCGGTGATCAACAGCTCAATGAAGTGAAGCTGGCCAATTGGCTGAATCAGCATCATGGCCAGGCTTGGGGTGCTCTCTTAGGCATTGAGCCGTTGGAGGCCAAGCATTTGGCCGCTGAAAACGTGCCTGCCTTTGGCTACCTCGGCCCTGATCTCAGTGATGCGGTGTTGCAGGGCAGCAAAAAATTGGAGAGCAGCTTTTTGCGTTTGGGCGATCCAACGGCCCTGGATTTGCCCCTGTTCATTTGCGGAGCCAACCGCTCCGATGCCCATCGCATCGCAGCCAATTGGAGCGAGCCCGGCATGGCCAGCCCTCAGCGCGTCGAGCTGCGCGCCGCGCTGCCCGGTGATCGCTGTTGCCATGACCCCAGCCAACAGCTGCAGGCCCGCCGCGGCATTGAAGTGGGCCATATCTTTCAGCTGGGGCTCAAGTACTCCGACGCCCTCGGCGCCACGTTTGCCAACGAGCAGGGGCAAGACGCCCCCCTCTGGATGGGTTGCTACGGCATTGGTGTGTCGCGCTTGGCCCAAGCCGCCGTTGAGCAGCACCATGACTCCGCCGGCATGGTGTGGCCTGTGCCCATCGCACCGTTTGAAGTGGTGATCGTGATCGCCAGCAGCAAAGAAGCGCAGCAGGTGGAGTTGGCCGAAGACCTTTATGGGCAGTTGCAGCAGGCTGGCGTCGATGTGCTGCTCGATGACCGCAACGAGCGGGCCGGCGTGAAATTCAAAGACGCCGAACTCATCGGCATTCCTTGGCGCCTGGTGGTGGGACGCGGTGCTGCCAATGGCCAGGTGGAGCTGGTGGAGCGCTGCAGTGGCGAGAAGCAGGAGGGTCCCCACCAAGACTTGATGGCTCAGTTGCTGCAGACCCTGGATCAACAACGTCAGGGGTTGTGATGAGACGCTCTTTGGCTGCTGCTGCTGCCCTCGCGGCTGTGCTGGTGGGGTGCCGTGCCGCTCCCCCGGTGCCTCCGATGACCGCCGAGCGACGGTTGGAGATCGGCCCTACTGAGAACGAGCTAACACTCCCCGGCGGCGTGCGTCAGCTGAGCATCCCTGTGCGGCTGGAGCGCTCCCCCAGCGAAGCCATGACCTTGGTGGTGGAGCTGCAATGCGATGACCAGCAACCGCAAAACAGCGTGGTCAGCCTGACCCGCATTCGCCAACGTGATGCCTTGCTCGGACTGAACCGCCGCGCCCCCTCCTTGGAGCGCAGTTGGTCGGGCCAGGATCGCGATTTGCCGCCCGCCTGGACGCAACAGCTGCTGGTCAAGCACTGCCGCGCCGCCCTGCCGCCGGCTTGGAACACCCCTTAAAGTCCTGCTCAATCTGCCGGCTTGTCTCTGTGTTTGCTGCGTTGCGGGGCTTCGGCCAACAGCTGGTGCGTGCCGGCCTTCAGCTGTTGTTGTTGGTGGCCTTGGTGTTTGGCTTGAGCGCTTGTGGGGGCACCCCCTCAGGCCTCACCGGCACCTATGTGGATGACACCGTCAGCGTGGCTAAGAGCCTGCTGAGCACCATCGCTCCAGAGGACGGTCAAGCCAGCAGCGAGCAGCAGCAGCAAGCGCGCGATCTGATCAACGAGTACATCTCCCTGTATCGCCCCAATAGCCGCGTCAATGGTTTGGCCTCCTTCACCACCATGCAAACGGCGTTGAACTCCCTGGCCGCCCACTACGCCAGTTACAACAATCGCCCGCTGTCTGACGACCTGCGCGCCCGTCTGGAAAAGGAGCTCCACAAGGCTGAGCTCAGCGTCGTCCGCGGCAGCTGATTTTTTGACGCGGGGGTGGTTGATCTGAAAAAATCGCGGATTGTTCGGATTGCGGCCCTGAGTCGCCCTTGCTTTGGCCAACGTTGTCGTCATCGGTGCTCAATGGGGTGACGAGGGCAAGGGAAAGATCACCGATCTGCTCAGCCGCTCTGCCGACGTCGTCGTGCGTTATCAGGGTGGTGTCAACGCCGGGCACACCATCGTTGTTGATGGTCAAGTGCTCAAGCTGCACCTGATCCCCTCTGGAATCCTTTACCCCGACACCACCTGCCTGATTGGATCCGGCACGGTGGTCGATCCCAAGGTGTTGCTGGGCGAGCTGGCGATGCTGGCCAGCAACGACATTGACGCCAGCGGCTTGAAGGTGGCCTCCACCGCCCATGTGACGCTCCCGTATCACCGCCTGCTCGATCAGGCGATGGAGCAACAGCGCGGCAACCAGCGCATTGGCACCACCGGCCGTGGCATCGGCCCCACCTATTCCGATAAGGCTGAGCGCAGTGGTCTGCGCATGATCGATCTGCTCGATGAGCAGCTGCTGCGCGAGCGACTGCAGGGGCCTATCGCTGCGAAAAACCTGCAGCTTCAGAAGCTCTATGGCCTTGAGCCCCTCGATGCCGAGGAGGTGATTGCCGAATACGCCGACTACGGACGCCGCCTCTCCAGCCATGTGGTGGATTGCACCCGCGCCATCCATGACGCTGCCCGGGCACGCCAAAACATCCTGTTTGAAGGGGCCCAAGGCACCCTGCTGGATCTCGATCACGGCACCTATCCCTATGTGACGTCCTCCAACCCTGTGGCTGGTGGTGCCTGCATTGGTGCTGGGGTTGGCCCAACCCTGATCGACCGGGTGATCGGAGTTGCCAAGGCCTACACCACCCGCGTCGGTGAGGGGCCCTTCCCTACTGAGCTGGAGGGCAGCCTCTCGGACCACCTTTGCGATCGCGGCGGCGAGTACGGCACCACCACGGGCCGCCGGCGCCGCTGTGGCTGGTTTGACGGGGTGATCGGCCGCTATGCGGTGGAGGTCAACGGCTTGGATTGCCTGGCCATCACCAAGCTGGATGTGCTCGATGAACTCGATGAAATCCAGGTCTGTGTGGCCTATGAACTCGATGGTCAGCGGGTGAATCATTTCCCCAGCAGCGCCTCGGAGTTCGCCCGTTGCCAGCCAGTGTTTGAAACCTTGCCTGGCTGGCAAACCTCCACCGCGGATTGCCGCAGCCTTGATGACTTGCCGGAGAAGGCGATGTCGTACTTGCGCTTTTTGGCAGATCTGATGGAGGTGCCCATCGCGATCGTGTCCCTGGGTGCCAGCCGCGATCAAACCATCGTGGTGGAGGATCCCATCCACGGACCCAAACGAGCACTGCTCAGCGCATGACCACCACCCCTTCAGCTCTCGATGTCGTTGGCATCGGCAACGCCATCGTTGATGTGCTCTCTGAGAGTGACGACGGTTTTCTCGATCGCCAGGGCCTGAGCAAGGGCACCATGGCTCTGGTGGATGAGCAGCAGGCCGAGGCTCTCTATGGCGCCATGGGCCCGGGCGTTGAAACGTCTGGTGGTTCAGTGGCCAACACCATGGCGGCCATCGCCCAGCTCGGCGGCAGCGCTGGCTTCATCGGCCGCGTGCGCAACGACCAATTGGGCAGCATCTTTGCCCACGATTTGCGGGCCACCGGTTGCCTGTTCGACACCCCTGCTGTGCAGAGCGGTCCTTCGACAGCCCGCTGCATGATCCTCGTCACCCCGGATGCGCAGCGCACCATGAACACGTTCTTGGGGGCGTCGGTGCATCTCGATCCCAACGACATTGATCTGTCGATGGTCCGTCGCGCCAAGGTGCTCTACCTCGAGGGCTACCTCTGGGATGCCGAAGAAGCCAAACGCGCCTTTGTGGCGGCGGCCTCCGAGGTCAAAGCCAATGGCGGTCAAGTGGCCTTGAGCCTGTCGGATCCCTTCTGCGTGGATCGCCACCGCGACAGCTTCCGAGACCTGGTGGAAAACCACGTCGACATTCTGTTTGCCAACGAAGCCGAGATCATCAGCCTCTATCAGGCCTCCAGTTTTGAAGAGGCCGCTCAGCAGGTGCGTCAGCACTGCCGCTTGGCTTGCTTGACGCGCAGTGAGCAGGGCTCATGGGTGCTGGAGGGTGAGACCACCCACGCCATTGCCCCGTTCCAGTTGGGCGACTTGCGCGACACCACTGGTGCTGGTGATACCTACGCCGCGGGCTTCCTGTACGGCTACACCCAGGGCCTGGCGGCTGATCAGTGCGGCCAAATCGCTTCACTCTGCGCCGCTCAAGTGGTGACGCAGATGGGCCCGAGGCCCCAGGTCTCCCTCAAAGAGCTGGTGCAGAAGCATCTCCCGGCCCTGGCTGTTTGAGGCTGCTGGTCAGCCAGCTGCCGTAGGCCTCTGAGCACTGGCCTGACAGCACAATCCACTCCGGTACGTCGTAGCTGTGGAGCTGGTGCAGTGCGATCTGCAGTGCGTCTAGTTGATCGGCACTGGTCTTGATCAACAGCTGCACTTCGCTGTCTCGCTCGATGCGGCCCTGCCAGTGATACAGCGACTGCTGCGCCTGCAAGGCGATGCAGGCTGCGAGGCGTTGCTCCAGCAACTGGGCCGCCAGGGCTTCAGCGTTGGCTTGGTTGGCTTCGGTGGTGAGCACCACGACCAGATTCACAGGGCAATCCTCATGGCGGCCATCCCAGCCTGGCGAGCAACGGTTCGATTTCCAAGCCATGGGGATCACGGCTTTCGGGTCTGGCCAGCAGCAGCAGTTTCAGGCCCATGGCTTGGCAGATTCGATGCCATTGCTGCTCCGGTGGTCCGCCCGATTGACGGGCCAGCACCGCCGTGATGCTCCAGCGCCGGCAGAGCCCTGCTTCCACCGATCCCTCCAGGCTGCTACTGGTGTGCGGCCGCAGGCAGGCAATGCGCTCAGCCGGTAGGCCCAATTGCAGCGCCTGGCCCAAGGCGCTAGCCGACGGCAGCAGCCGCACAGCATGCTCGCGGGCCCGGCTGAAGCTCAAGGCTGCAGCGAGTTCGCGGGCGCCCAGGGCCAGCAGCAGGCTGTCGCGCTCCAACGGCTGATCGGCCAGGTCTTCAAGCCGCTCCAGCACGGTGGCCCCTGGGCTGTTGAACATCGGCCGCTGCAGCCGCAGTAGCGGTTGGCCCAGGGCCTTGCAGGCCTTGGCCACGGCGGGATGAATGCTGCGGGCAAAGGGGTGCGCCGCGTCCACCACCCAGCGGCAGGGCCATTGGGCGAAGGCGTTTTGAACCGCTGCCTCATCGCCCAGGGCACCTACCTGTAGCTCGAGTGCAGGGTGAGCCGGATACGCCCGTGTGGCCGTGCTGCTCACCACGCTCACCCGCAGCTGCCATCCACGCCGCAACAACTCGGCGGCCAGGGGCGGCCCTTCCCCGGTGCCGCTGAGCAGCCAGATGCGCTGCTCATCCATGGCACTGGCTCCACTGGCTTGCATGGGTGAGGATGGGCGCCACAACGCCGCGATCGACGTGAATCACTGCCTGCTCGAGGTGGAAGTGCTGGGGGCGCCCACGATCCGTTACACCCAAGACAACCAGATGCCGATTGCCGAGATGCAGGTTCGCATCGATGGTTTGCGGGCCGAAGATCCTTCTGGTGAGCTCAAGGTGGTGGGTTTTGGCAGCCTGGCTCAGGACCTGCAAAGCCGCGTGCAAGTAGGTCAACGCTTGGTGCTCGAAGGCCGGCTGCGTATGAACACCACGGCCCGCGCCGATGGCATCAAAGAGAAAAAAGCCGAATTCACCCTCTCCCGCATGCACCCGTTGGCTGGTGGTGGAGCCCCGGCTCCAGCCCCCAGCGCCGCCTCTGCGCCTGCCGCGGCTCCAGCTCCTCAGGCCGCCCCCGCTCGCGCCTCTGCTCCTGCTGCAGCTGAAGCACCTAGCTGGAACACCGGCCCGCTGGTGGACCTCCCCGACGATGAGATTCCCTTCTAAGCAGGGAATCAAGGCTGAGAGATGTGCTGACTGGTTTGATCCAGGAGCTGCCCGAGTTCGCGCTCGAGAGCAGCCAGATCAAGTCGTAGTTCGGGCCACTGGCCCTGGTCCAATTGGCGCAACAGCCAACGCCGGTCTTGCTGCAATTGGTTCAGCAGCTCGGCTGGCGTGGTCTCGGCGTCGCTCATGGGCCTTGGCTTTTCGCCATTATTTTCGCTCGCCTTACGGGAAGATGACGCGATGAAGGATTTGTTCTCTCCAGGCTCGCTGCTCACCGTGGCTGGTGCCATGCTCACGGTGATTGGTTCGGTGGCCTATGCCACCGACTCCCCCAACGTAAGTTTGCCGACGATTTTCTATGGCATCCCCATCTTTCTGGGTGGCTTGGCGCTCAAGTCTTCCGAGCTGCCGCCTCCTGTTCGGCTGACACCGGCGGCTCAGTTCAGTGAGCTGCGCGACTCCACCGGCACCAAAGAGCAGCTCAAGCTGCTGAAGGATGTGGTGCGCTGGCGCTATGGCCAAAAGGCTCACCTGGAGAGTTCCTTGGAAGCCCTCAAGCTCTGGGATGAGGAGAATCCGCCCCAACTGCAGAGCATTGCCGAGTACGACCACGGCGGCCGCTACGCCCTGGAGATGGTGTTTGAGTTGGGCGATGTGCCCCGTGAGCACTGGCATCAGAAGGCCGACCGGTTGGGGCGCTTTTTTGGGCCTGGCTTGGAGGCGAGCCTGGAGGATGGAGAGGCTGATCTGCTCATCGTGCAACTGCGTCAGCCATGTCCCTAGAGCCAGCCATGACAACACCGGATGTCTTGCGGGTTGAGGTCCTCAGCGAGGCTCTTCCTTATATCCAGCGTTTTCGTGGTCGCCGTGTGGTGATCAAGTACGGCGGAGCCGCCATGGTCCGCGAAGACCTGCGTGATGCGGTGTTTCGCGATGTGGCTCTGCTGGCCAGCGTTGGCGTCGAGCCGGTGGTGGTCCATGGCGGTGGTCCTGAAATCAACCAGTGGCTCAATCGCCTCTCGATCGAACCGGTGTTTCAAGAGGGGCTGCGGGTTACCTGCCCCGACACCATGGACGTGGTGGAGATGGTGCTGGTTGGCCGCGTCAATAAACAGATCGTCAATGGCCTCAACCGCGTCGGTGGCCGGGCGGTGGGGTTGAGCGGCGCCGATGGTGGCCTGGTGCAGGCCCGAACGCATGGCGATGGGTCTTTGGGATTGGTGGGGGATGTGGCCCAGGTGGATCCCTCGGTGATCATTCCGCTGCTTGATCAGGGCTACATCCCGGTGATCTCAAGCGTGGCCCCGAACCATGAGGGCCAGCCCTACAACATCAATGCCGACACGGTGGCGGGTGAATTGGCCGCGGCGATGGATGCCGAAAAACTGATCCTGCTGACCGACACTCCAGGCATCCTGCGGGACCGCGATGATCCCGAGTCATTGATTGATCAGCTCAGCCTGTCGGAGGCGCGCGAGCTGATTAATGATGGGGTTGTGGCAGGCGGCATGGTTCCCAAAACGGAGTGCTGCATTCGCGCGTTGGCCCAAGGAGTGCGGGCGGCCCACATTCTTGATGGCCGCGTTCCCCATTCCTTGCTGCTTGAGGTGTTCACCAACTCAGGAATCGGCACGATGGTGTTGGGAAGCCGCCAGCAGGGCTGAGGCCATGGACCAGGCGATCAAGGCCGCTGAAAGCGCGTTGGGTTGCGGCGAATACCGGCGGGTGTTGCAGCTGCTGGAGCCCTTGGCTGCCGAGTTGCCGGTCACCATGAAGCTTGGCGCCGAGGTGCGCCTGCTGCAGGCCACAGCCCATCAGGGGCTCGGCGATGCTGAGCGAGCCAAACAGAGTTGCCGTGCTGCCGCCCAGTGCGGTGATGGGGAGCTGCGCCGGCAAGCCCGCGCCCTGTTGGCCGTGCTGGAGGCCCCAGTGCTGCAGGTGCCCTCCGATCGCACGGTTCAGCTGCCGCAGCTGGGCTCAATGCCGGCCCTCGAAGGTGTGGCCAAAGCCGGTCGCCGCTCGCGCCGACGCCAAACTCCGCCCCCACCAGCGCCGCCGCCGGTGGGACGCACCCGCTCACCGGCTGGCTTTGCCGCCCTAGCGATGGCGGTGCTGATCGGGCTGACGCTGCTCATGGCCGGATGCGTTCGCGTCGACACCGATTTTCATTTCACCTCTCCAGGCCGGGTGGTGGTGGAGCAGCAATTGCAGGGGACCACAGCCAGCCGCCAAAAGCCTGTGCTGTTGGGCTTGCAGGAGCTGGCGCCCTGGTTGCAAGAGCAGGTCAGTGGCGCCTCGGAGCTGATGGCCGAGGAGCTGCCGCAGCCGCAGCTGCAGTGGCGCGAGCGCAATTGGTTGCTGGGCGTGCAGCAACAGATCCAGCTTGATTGGGATCTCTCCATGCTCGATCCGGTGCCTGGCCTGGAACTGCATCTGCACTTGCATCCCTTTGGCTCGGCGGCGGTTCGTCAAGCTGAGCCCCCCGTTGAGAACGAGTCATCTCAGCAACTGGATTGGCAGCCCCAACCCGGTGAGGCCAATCACCTGCTGTTGCGCTGTTGGCGCTGGAGTGGCCTGGGCCTTGGCAGTGTTGCGGTGCTGCTGCTGTTGCTGGTCAGCCTGCTGTTGCGGCAGTTCCAAGCTGGGCAGCGCGCTTAGAGCTCCAAGGGGTCTGGATCGATCGCCAAGTGCACGCCGCGGGGCAGCAGCTTGCGCAATTCTGTCTCCGGCGGCAGCGGTAAGTTGGAATTAGCTGGGCCTTGCAGCAGCAATTGCCAGCGGCTGAGGCCGGCCACCTTGGAGCGTGCTGCCGGGGCAGGGCCAATCACCAACCAGCCCGCGGCTTGCAGTTGCGGGCCGATGGCTTCAGCGATGGTGGTGGCGGTGCTGGCTGTGAGGCTGGCGGCAGGGCCGGCCAGACGCAGGATGCAAGCGCGGCTGTAGGGCACCAGTCCAGCCCCCTGCCGCACGCTGGCTTCCTCTTCCAAAAAGCGCCCGTAGCGCCCATCGATCAGATGGCGGATCACCCGGTGATCAGGGCTGTAGGTCTGCACCAGCACCTCGCCGGGCCGTTCCCCGCGGCCAGCGCGGCCGGCCAGTTGCAGCATCAGCTGCAGGCTTTCTTCGGCAGCGCGCACATCGGGCCGGTGCAGCTGGCCATCAGCCGCCAGCACGGCCGCCAAGGTGACGCTCGGTAGATCCATGCCTTTGGCCAGCATTTGCGTACCTACCAGTACATCGGCTTCGCCAGCGGCAAATTGCTGCAGCAGGCGTTGATGGCCGTCGCGTCCGCGGGTGGTGTCGCGGTCAAAGCGCAACAGCCGCACTCCTTCGAGCTCTTGCTCGAGGGTGTCCATCACCCGCTGGGTCCCAGCGCCAAAGGGTTTGAAGGCCGTGGATCCGCAATGGCCGCAGCGATCACTGATCTCCTGGCGGTGATCACACCAATGGCAGCGCAGCCAGCTATCACCGCGGCTGTTGCGATGCACCGTCAGCGATACATCGCAGTGGGGGCACATCACCACCTCACCGCAGCTGCGGCAGCTCAAAAAGGTGCTGTAGCCGCGGCGCGGCACCAACACCACCGCCTGCTCCTGCCGCTCCGGCAGTTGCATCAGCCGGTCCAGCAGTGGGAGGCTCAGTAGGCGCCGGTGGCCGCTGGCCAGCTCTTGGCGCATGTCCACAACATGCACTGGCGGCAGGGGGCGCGCGGCGATGCGATCACGCAGCTCCAGCAGCCCCATGGCTGCGTTGTCTTGTTGGGTTAATAACCAGTTCTCCAGGCTCGGGGTGGCGCTACCAAACAGCAGCCGCGCCCCCTCCAGTTCCATGCGGATCCGGGCCACATCTCGGGCGTGGTAGCAGGGCATCGGCGATTCCTGCTTGTAAGAGCTGTCGTGCTCTTCATCCAGCACGATCAAGCCCAGCTGGGGCATCGGCAAAAAGATCGCCGAGCGTGTTCCCACCACCACGTTGGCCCCGCCTTGGCGGCAGCGGCGCCACGCCTTGATGCGCTCACCATCGCTGAGGCCCGAGTGGAAGCTGATGACGCGATCACCAAAACGCTGGCGGCAGCGCTGCAGCAGCTGAGGCACCAGGCCGATTTCAGGAGTGAGCAGCAACACGCTTTGGCCCTGCTCGAGCACGTGCTGGCAGCAGCGCAGGTACACCTCGGTTTTGCCAGATCCAGTCACCCCCCACAGCAGCCATTGGCGGATCTCGGGTTGTTGCTGCCATTGCTGTAGGGCCTGCTGCTGCTGCGCGCTGAGCTCAGGCGGCTCTTCCTTCAGCTCAACTTGGCTGCCCACGAGGGCGGCCTCGTCTTTCAGCAGCGTTGGCGTCAGCGCAATCCATTGTTTGCTGGCCAGGGTTTTCAGCAGGGCCCGGCCAAAGCCTTGCTCCACCAATTGGGTGACGGGCTTGGGGCCATGGGTCTCGAGGAGATCGAGCAGCGTTTGCTGGCGTTGGGTAGGTGAGTCGCCAGGGGGCGGAGGCTGCAGGCGCTCGGCCACCAACACGCTGCGCCCATGGCCGCCGCTCTGGCGACGGTGCCCAAGCCAGCCATTGGGCAATGCTGTTTTCAGCACCTGAAAGCTGGAGGTGTGGCAGCGCTGCGCCACCCCCTCGAGCATCTGCTGCCACAGGGGATCAACAGCGGCGGTCTCTAACCGCTCCAGCACAGGGCTGAGCGCAACACCCTCTGGCACATCAGCACCCTCCGCGCTGACAATGCCTGTATGCAGCTGGCCGCGGAGTTTGACGCGCACCAGATCGCCAGCTTGAAGCGGTTCAACCCCGCTGGCGTCGTAACTGAGCAACCGCCCGCTGCGGCCGGCCTCCACCCAAACACTGACTGAAACCCGTTCCCCCACGTCTGGTTTGGGAAACGGCGCAAACAATCATCCTCCAGCAGTCAAGCCAAGCTTGCGCAACCCACACCCATTTCTTAAGATGGATGAGTTGGGCTGGTAACACAGCCGTCGGAACACGACAGAGTTCCGTCCAGAGGGAAGACACCGAGGAGCTTCTGCTCAGGGTCTGCGATCACCCCTGACAACCCTGTCACTCCGACATTTTTGTCGTCTTGTACCCCAGATCACTGCTGTTGCGCAGGCGCGTTAGTCGCATGTGCTCGGCGTAATGAGACGCTTTCCCGTCTCTCTTAGCCCTTCGTTCGGTTCGATCGCATGCCCGTAGCTGCTGCCGCTAAGTCCACAACCGCTGTCGCGGAAGCCACCGAAGCCAAGCCGGTGAAAGCCAAGGCCGCTCCCAAAGCCAAGGCTGCTCCCAAAGCCAAGGCAGCCCCTAAGGCCAAGGCAGCCCCTAAGGCCAAGGCTGCTCCCAAAGCCAAGGCAGCCCCTAAGGCCAAGGCTGCTCCGAAGGCCAAAGCCGAGCCTCAGGCTGAAGTTGCTGTCACGACCACCGTCGCGAAAGACGGCAAGGCCGCCAAGCTGCCCAGCATCAAGATCGGCCCGAAGGGCGTCTACACCGAAGACTCCATCCGGGTGTATCTGCAGGAGATCGGCCGCATCCGCCTGCTGCGCCCTGATGAAGAGATTGAGCTGGCCCGCAAGATCGCCGACCTGCTTCACCTCGAAGAGCTGGCTGATCAGTACGAGGAAGACCACGGCAAATATCCCGACAACCGCGAGTGGGCTGTCCTGGTCGACATGCCCCCCATCAAGTTCCGTCGCCGCTTGATGCTCGGCCGCCGGGCCAAAGAAAAGATGGTGCAGTCCAACCTGCGCCTGGTGGTGTCGATTGCCAAGAAGTACATGAATCGGGGCCTGAGCTTCCAGGACCTGATTCAAGAAGGCAGCCTCGGCTTGATCCGTGCGGCTGAGAAGTTCGACCACGAGAAGGGCTACAAGTTCTCCACCTACGCCACCTGGTGGATTCGTCAGGCCATCACCCGCGCCATCGCCGACCAGTCGCGCACCATCCGCCTGCCGGTGCACCTCTACGAGACGATCTCTCGCATCAAGAAGACCACCAAGGTGCTCTCCCAGGAGTTCGGCCGCAAGCCAACAGAAGAAGAGATCGCTGAATCGATGGAGATGACCATCGAGAAGCTGCGCTTCATCGCCAAGTCAGCTCAGTTGCCGATTTCCCTGGAAACACCAATCGGTAAGGAAGAGGACTCACGTCTCGGCGACTTCATCGAAGCCGACATCGAGAATCCCGATCAAGACGTGGCCAAGAATCTGCTGCGTGAGGACCTCGAAGGTGTGCTCGCCACCTTGAGCCCCCGTGAGCGTGATGTGCTGCGTCTGCGTTATGGCCTCGACGACGGCCGCATGAAGACCCTCGAAGAGATCGGTCAGATCTTCGATGTGACCCGTGAGCGCATCCGCCAGATCGAAGCCAAGGCCCTACGCAAGTTGCGTCATCCCAACCGCAACGGCGTGCTCAAGGAGTACATCAAATAGTCAGCGCCATTCGCGGACGAGATCTCATGACCCCTGCTTCGGCGGGGGCTTTTTTGTGCTGTTGACCAGTTGCAAGCGAGGTCAATGCAATGTTTGTTGCCATCGTTGGTGGAGGTGATGGCAGGTTGCCTTGGAGCTTCGCCGCGATCTGGGGCTGAGAAGTCTCACCTTGGCCGTGGTGACCGGCACGATTGGCTCGGGTTGGTTGCTGGCCTCCTATTTCGCGGCGCGTAGCGCCGGTGCCGCCAGTTTGCCGGCTTGGTTGATCGGTGGTGCGATCGCCTTTTTGTTGGCGCTGGTGTTTGCTGAGCTGGGTTCGCGCATCAATAGCTCAGGCGCTTTGGCGCAGATTCCTTTGCTCAGCCATGGCCGCTTGTCGGGCTTCATCGGTGGCTGGAGCATCTGGATCACCTACCTCTGCGTGCCAACCATTGAGCTGTTGGCGATGATCGACTACCTCGCCAGCAGCGTGCCTTGGCTCACCAAAGATGCTGGCGACGTTCAGGTGCTCAGCGGTTTGGGTTTGGCGGTGGCCATCGCCTTGATGCTGCTGTTCACCTGGATCAACTTGCGTGGGGTGGCCAGCCTGGCGCGCTGGATTGATTCGATCACGATCTGGAAATTGATCGTGCCGTTGGTGGTGGCCATGGTCTTGATGGCGCTTAGCCGCCATTGGGGCAATCTCACCATTGCTGTGGGCACGCCAACCGCAGGTGACACCAGCACCGGGCTTCTTGCTGCTGTGGGTAGTGGTGGGATCTTGTTCTGTTTGCTGGGGTTTCGCACCGCCGTTGATTTGGCCGGTGAGGTGCGCAACCCGCAGCGCAATGTGCCGCTGGCAATGGCACTCGGTTTGGGTATCAGCCTGCTGATCTATCTGGTGCTGCAGCTTTCCTTTCTGGTGAGCGTGCCGCCTGATGTGCTCACTGGTGGCTGGGCCAACCTCAGCCTCACGCAGCACGGCGGGCCGTTGGCGGCGCTCGCCATCGGTCTTGGCTTGGGCTGGATGGTGGTGATCCTGTTGATTGATGCCGCGCTTTCCCCCAGCGCCACTGCCATGGCCTATCTGGGGGTCTCCGCTCGGGTCAGCTGGATGATGGGTCGCTGCCAGCTGCTGCCAAAATCCTTTGGGCACACCAATCGCCGCGGTGTTCCCGATGTTTCGATCATCGCCAGCTTGTTGGTTGGCTCTGCGATGTTGCTGATTGGGGCTGGATGGCAACAGGTGGTGTCGTTTTTGACGGCAGCGCAGATGATTGCCCTGGCCATGGGGCCCCCAAGCTTGTTGGCCTTGCGCCGGCAGCTCCCCAACGAAACGGGCCACTTCGTGGTGCCGTGGGGAACGGCAACATCCGCATTGGCCTTTATTGCAGCCAGTTGGGCAGCGATGTGGTGCGGCCGTGTGGCGCTGCAGGGGGCCGTGCTGGCCATTGGGGCGCCGAGCTTGATCTATGCCCTCTATTGCTGGCGGCGCGGGGCAACGATTGAGATGCGATCGGGGGCTTGGTGGGCCCTGTATTTGGGTGTGTTGCTGCTTGATCTGGAGCTCTTCAGCACCGGGCAGCCCTTGGAGCTCGGCACCATCGCCCATCTGCTGGTGCTGGCAGGGCTATCGCTGTTGGTGCTGCCGATTGCGGTGCGCACCGCCTTGCCTCAGGTGTCTCCGGATGCTCTGACCAATAGGCTCGATTCATGAACCTCGACGACTTCCGCGGGCTGCGCACAGCTCCAGAACTCAGTGCAGAGCAGCGCCAATCGCTGCAGGCCCAGTTGCGTGATCGCCTCAGCGCCTGTGAGTGGTTCACCGTTGGCGTGATGGCTGCCAGCGCAGACGAGGCCATTGCCGCTTTGCGTCAGCTCGAGGCCGCCTTGGGTTGGGATGCGCTGAGCCTCGGCGGCGAACCCTTGCCCGAAGGCGGTGTGTTCCTCAAAGGAAACCAACGCAACGGCACGGCCATGGTGCGTGCCGAAGCCGGCTTGGGCTTGGGAATCTTGATTAGTGGTCAAGCCCCCAGCAACCCGGATGCAGAAGACACCTGGGGCCCGTTGCCGCTGGATTTCTTTGCTGCTGAAGCAATCGGTGGCTAGCCGCCTTCAAAGCTGTCGGTGAAATCTTGGAAGGCCTGCTTCAGGCGCTCCAGAGGAGACGCTGCCTGGGGCACCTCTTGTTTGCTCTCTTCGCCGTATTGCGACAGCAACGCTGCTGCCGGCTCGAGCAATGAGGCGACGGCGCTTTTAAACACCACCAGATCCTGCTGCGGGGTGAGCTGATCCAAGAACGGTTGCAGCGTCCAACCGCCTTCGTGTTCTTGCACCACACGCGGGCGGAGCAGTTGAAATGCCGGCTGCCCGTCGCGGTCGCTGGTGTGCCGCAGCCGCGCGATCAGCACGGTGCCACTGCTCATCAGCACCAACTTGATCGTGCCTTCCGCCAGTAAAGGGATGGGTGCTTGCAGTGGCGCAGGAGCCTGCGCTGCAGCCCGAGCCGGGGTGGACTGAACCCCTTGAACCACCGGGCCAGGCATGGCGGATGCAACAACTGTTGCAAAGCGTATCGACGCTGGAGCTGTTTTGTGCCTGGATCCAAGGGCCTGCTGCGTAGGGTGGAGAGCGCTCGAGGGCTGCTGCAGCGCCCTGTTCCCCCTGCATGACGGCCTCTTCTTTGCGTATTGCCTCTCGCCGCAGCCAATTGGCGATGGTTCAGACCGAGTGGGTGCGTGATGAGCTCGCCAACGCTCACCCCGGTCTGGAGATCAGCATCGAGGCGATGGCCACCCAGGGCGACAAGATTCTCGATGTGGCCCTGGCCAAGATTGGCGACAAGGGACTGTTCACCAAAGAGCTAGAAGCTCAAATGCTGGTGAACCGGGCTGATATCGCTGTTCACAGCCTCAAAGATCTGCCCACCAATCTTCCAGAAGGGCTGATGCTCGGCTGCATCACCGAGCGGGAAGATCCTGCCGATGCCCTGGTGATGCATGCCAAAAACAAAGATCTCACCCTGGCCACCCTGCCTGAGGGTGCCGTGGTGGGCACCAGTTCTTTGCGCCGTTTGGCCCAGCTCAAGTACCACTACCCGCACCTCACCTTCAAAGATGTGCGCGGCAATGTGATCACCCGCCTCGAGAAGCTGGATTCCGGTCAGTTCGATTGCTTGATCTTGGCGGCAGCTGGTTTGGGCCGCCTTGGCCTGGGTGATCGCATCCATGAGCTGATTGATCCTTCGATCTCCCTGCATGCCGTGGGCCAAGGCGCCTTGGGGATCGAATGCCGCGATGGTGATGCGGCTGTTCTCGAGCAAATCAAGGTGCTGGAGCACCGCCCCACCTCCCTGCGTTGTTTGGCCGAACGCGCGTTCCTGCGCACCTTGGAAGGTGGCTGTCAGGTGCCGATCGGCGTGAACACCCGTTTTGAAGGAGATGAGCTGGTGCTCACCGGCATGGTGGCCAGCCTTGATGGCAAACAACTCATCCGCGACGAGCTCCGCGCGCCTCAAGATCAGGCTGAGGACCTGGGCAATCGCTTAGCTGAGTTGCTGCGCAGCCAAGGTGCTGGCGAGATCCTCGCCAAGATCTTTGCTGAAGCCCGCCCTGAGGCTTGATGGCATGACAAGCGGTCCTGCAGCCGAGCAGCTCAGGAGCTACTTGCATCAAACCCGTCTGCTGAATTCGATCAGCAGCGCGCTGTATTTCGATCAAAACACTGTAATGCCAGCGGCTGCAGCCAGCTGGCGCGGTGATCAATTGGCCCTGCTGGCAGCCCAAGCGCACCAGCGTCAGAGCTGTCAGGACTATGGCGATCTATTGGAGGCCGCTGAAGCTGAAGCCACTGGCGCCAGTCAGTCCAGTGCTGATATCGCTCATCAGCGCAACCTGGCGTTGCTCCGCCTGCAGTTGGAGCGCAACCGCTGCCAAGACAAGGAGCTTGTCGCTGCCTTGGTGCGCGCCCAATCCCATGGCAATGCCGTTTGGCAGGAAGCCAGGCGGCTGAACGACTTCAGCCTGTTTGCTCCGGCCCTCGAGCACATCATTCAATTGCGGCTCGAGCAGGCCACCCAGCTCAAGGCGGCTGAACCGGTTGAGCGCAGCCCTTGGGAAATCCTGGCGCAACCGTTTGAACCCGACATCAGCAAGCAGCGGCTTGAGGTGCTGTTTGATCCATTGCGGCAGCTCTTGCCGGCGTTGCTGGCGCGAGTTCCTGCCGCTAACGGGCCTTCTGCGGAGTTGCCGGAATCGCTGCAGGAGCAGCTCAGCGCTGATCTGCTCGAGAGCTGGGGTTACGACGACCAGCGCTGCCACCGCTCCCGCTCAGCCCATCCCTTCTCCTGCACCTTGGGCCCGCAGGACTACCGCATCACCACACGCGTGGTGGCCGGTCAACCCTTCTCCTGCTTTTTGGCCACAGCCCATGAATGGGGCCATTCGCTTTACGAGCAGGGCCTGCCCCACGACCAGCCCCATGCGTTCCCTTGGCCGTTGGGTGATGCCACATCCATGGGGGTGCATGAATCCCAATCTCTGTTCTGGGAGTGCCGCGTGGCGCGCAGCGAAGCCTTCGCGCGCCGCTGGCATCCGCGCTTCTGCCTCGGCTTGGGTTCTGACCCTTGGGGCGCTCCTGAGCGTTTCTGGAAGGCGCTCAATCCCTTGCAGCCCGGCTTGATCCGTGTGGAAGCTGATGAACTCAGCTACGGGCTGCACATCGTGCTGCGCTACGAGCTGGAGCTGGCGTTATTGGAGCAGGGGCTGCCGGTGGCTGAGCTGCCGGAGCGTTGGAATCAGCGCTTTGCCGAGCTGCTGGGTCAACGCCCCAACAGCGATAGCAATGGCTGCCTGCAAGACATCCATTGGGCCGAAGGCCTCTTTGGTTATTTCCCCTCCTATGCCCTGGGGCATCTGATCAGCGCCCAGCTCAGCGAAGCCATGGAGCGAGATCTGGGATCCCTGCCCGAGCTCATTGCCAGCGGGCAAGAGCAGCAGCTGCGCCAGTGGCTAGCAGCACGGGTCTGGCTCCTGGGCCGCTCGGTGAATGGGGAGCAATTGGTGCAGCAGGTCAGCGGAGAGCCGCTCAGTGCTGCTCCCTTCCTGCGTTACCTCGAGGAGAAAGTCGAGCGTTTGCTCAGCGTTGAGCCTGCGTGAGCTCATGCAGGGCGCAGTAATCCAGCCCATCAATCGCATCGCCCTGGGCTTGCTGCAGCAGCTCCAGGATTCCTTGCAGTCCTGAAGCATCCAGCCCGGCCTGCTGGCTGGCTTGCAGGAACAGGCCGAGGTCTTTGCGCAGCAGTGCCGTACTGAAGTTGGGGTTGTCATAGTGCTGATCCAGCATCCGCTCCAGTTTTTTGTCGTAGGTGGGGGCATAGACCGCGGATGGCCGCAGCACCTCCATAAAGTCC
Source organism: Synechococcus sp. Minos11 (assembly GCF_014279855.1). Taxonomy (NCBI): domain Bacteria; kingdom Bacillati; phylum Cyanobacteriota; class Cyanophyceae; order Synechococcales; family Synechococcaceae; genus Synechococcus; species Synechococcus sp. Minos11. Next base: position 850,017 of record NZ_CP047953.1, read on the forward strand.
TCAACCGCCACCCCTTGCGCCTGCACCAAGCGCAGGGCCAGCGAAAACCCATGGGTGAGGCTGGCGATCAATTGATTGAGGGCCAACTTGCTGGCCATGCCACTGCCCACAGGACCCATCAGCCGAGGTTCGGCTGACAGCGTTTCCAAGATCGGGCGTTGGCGCTCAAACAGTTCAGCGCTCCCGCCTGCCATCACCAGCAAGCTGCCTTTCAGGGCCTCTGGCCGGCTGCCCAGAACCGGGGCCTCCAGGTAGGTGCCGTGTTGAGCCTTGATCTGCTGCTCAAGTGCCTGGCTTTCGGCAATGGCCATGGTGCCCATGCCCATCACGCAGCTGCCTTCAAGCTCGCCGAGCTGTTGCAGCACCGCCGCGCTGGCCGGGCCATCGCGCAACACGCTGATCACCGTGTCGCAATCAGAGGCCCCATCAGGCAGTGAGCTGATGGCTTGGCCGCCGGCCTCCAGCAGTGCTTGGCATTTCTCTGGGGTGCGATTCCACACTTTCAAGCTGTGGCCTTGCTCCAGCAGCCTGCGGCCGATGGCAGCGCCCAGCAGGCCAGTTCCAAGCAGTGCAATGCGGGCCATGGGGCGAGATGTGACAGTGATGTGACAGCAGACGCATTCCCCCGCAAATCAAGCCTCTAGGGGATGCAGCTCAGACGCACGTTTGGCGAAGAGTAGTCCTGCGTTTCATCACAGCTATGCGCTTGCTTCGCTTTGCTGTCCCCTTGGCGGGAACCCTGAGCTTGCTGGCCAGCAGCTCGCTGTTTGCCGCTGCTGAGGCTCACCCCAATCACCATTGGCAGAACCGCCGCGCCGCCCTGCAAGAGATGCCTGTGGTGCGCGACTACCCCGATGGCTATGGCACCGCTGCCGAACTGCCGGTGCGCCGAGCTCCATTGCGGAGCGTTGCCCGCAGCGCTCAGCTGCTTGATCCTCAGGCGGCTCAACGGCGCTGCAACATCGGCCGCTTGATCGGCGGCCTGGCTGGCGGTGGCTTGGGCTATGCCGCCTCACGCCAAGACGGCCGCGCTTGGGCGATTCCGTTGGGTGCCCTATTGGGCTCCCAGGTGGGATGTCCGGTGGCCCAGGGCCAGGGACCCTTTGGTGGGCTTGGTTATTAATGGCTGGCTAGAACCGGCCTAAAGCTGCATTGGCTTGATGGCCGCCCATTTGCTCAGCACAACCGAGTGCGACGCCCTGCTGGCTCAACGGCCCCACTGGTCTGTGCAGCAGGGCAAGTTGCACCGGGATCTGCAATTTGCTGATTTTTCTGAGGCTTTTGGCTTCATGGCGCGGGTGGCGCTGCTGGCCGAAGCCATGGGCCATCACCCGGAATGGAGCAACGTTTGGAACCGGGTCAGCATTGATTTGGTCACCCATGACTTGGGCGGTATCTCCAGCCTTGATGAACAGATGGCTGAGCGCATTGATGCCATGGCCGCCGGCTGATCAGGCAAACCATGCAGTTCCGCGTCGATGCTGAGATTCAAGCGTTAACCCGGGATCTGCAAGCCCTGGCCATGGATCACCGCATTGTGGTGTGCACCAACAATCGCCCTTATGCGATTGCGATGGCCACCAGCTTTGCCTGGGCCAGTGCCAGCCATCCCGGCCAACTCCTGGGTATTTGCACCAAACCGGCTGAGGCGTTGGCGTTGCTGCCTGATGAAGCCCAGCCGGTGTTGGCGTTTGTCAGTGAGCATCTCGATGACGGTTCGGGTTTGGAGCTAGTCAGCCAGCTCAAAGCCCATGCCCCTGCAGCTGGTGCCATGGCCACCGTGCTCACCTTGGAATCGCTGGATGCCGCGACGGTGCGCCGGGCATGGCAAGGCCCAACCGATGCCTTGTTGACGCAGCGCGGCCTGCAGGTGTCGGTGCTTGTCTCCGCTTTGGAGGCGTTGATGCAGGGATTGCGCTACGCGGGCCCGGTAGCCAGCCACGTCCTGCGCGATAGCCCTGAGCGTTCTGCTCAAGATCTCAGCAGCCGGGAGCACAGCGTTTTGGAATTGGTGTGCGAAGGCTTCACCAACCGCGAGATTGGCCAGCACTTGCACATTGCTGAATCAACCGCGCGCGGCCATGTGCAGGCGATTATCGGCAAGCTGCATGTGCGTGATCGCACGGCTGCTGCAGCTGAAGGTGTTCGCCGCCATTTGGTGGATTGATCCGGCCAATCTGAGTGTTAGCTGAGAGCGGTCTGTGTGATGGCTTTGATATGACCAAAGCCATCTGAAAACCCTTCATTTGGAGGGTTCTGAGCGGTGCTCGATCGCCGCAGGCTGTGCGGGGTAAGCGCCTTGAAGGCTCCTCTTATGGCCGATAGCCAATCACAAGTTTTTGACGTCAATCTCACCGGTGGGGTTGTCACGATGTCTGATTTCGATCCCCTCCGCGGCGATCAACTCGATTTTGGCGATATCTCTGTTCATGGCCTGATCCTGGGCCAATTAGCTGATGGCACGGCGATCATCACCAGCCCCTGGAGCACCAGTAACTACATCGTTCTCGAGGGGGTTCGTTGGACTGATCTGACGGCAGCCAATTTTGTTCCTGTGGGCAATGAGCACCTGCGCCAAGACATTGGGGCGGTGCTCTCCTGGGAGCAAGATCTCGGCCCCCGCGATTCAGACACCGTCTATCTGCGTTCCCATGAGTACGGCGTTCAGGAGCGGGTGGAGAACTTTGACCCGCAAACCCAGAAACTCAACTTCCTCTATCTGGGCACCCGCGAGCGGCTCAGCGTTGAAGACACCAGCGAAGGCCTACTGATTAGCACGGAGCCCAGTGGCCAGAGCCTGTTGTTGGTGGGTGTGCTGCGCACCGATTTGGTGGCGGCCAATCTCGAGTTCCATCACGACCAGGTGATGGAAGACAACCTCGAGGAGCCCTTTGGCTTCTCGCAAGACGCGGTGAGTTTGGTCAGCCGCCAGGAGCTCTTTACACCACCAGCTCCCGAGGGGGACAGCACCGATGGACTGCAAGTGCGCAGTGGTGAGTCTGTACAAGCTGCGCCAGAGGTGGTGATCACCGAGGTGGATCACTCCAGCCATGGTCATGACCATGTCATGGGAGATCACGGTGTGATGGAGGCCATGGCTCAGCCCACTGAGGCGTTGATGCTCTCGGTGAGTGGGTCGTTGTATTGGGGCGGCATGGGCGGCACGCTCACCGTTGCCAATGGCGGCGACCAGGCTGTTGAAGATTGGTCGCTCAGCTTTCTGACCCGGCATCAGGATTTCCAGAGCTGGGCTGGGGATGTTGCTGTCGTTGAGCTGGAGGCAGGCCTGTATGAGGTGAGCCTCACCCCGGCCAGCTGGAACAACAGCATTGCGGCGGGGGGCAGCCTCAGCATTGATTTCAATGCCACCAGCGTTGGGCTGCCGAATGCCGGTGCGCTCACCAGTGAGCTCTTTTTTGCGGCAGATCCCAATACCGCGATGGCTGCCGCAGCCCCAGAGCCTGCCGGCGAATCAGTCGAGGTGGTTGAGCCTGTGGCCTCGCCTCAGCCCGTTGAGCCGATCGAGCCAATTGAAGCCGTCGTGGATCAAGCCCCCCCTGAACCCGTGGAGGAGGTCGCCAGCGCGCCTCTGGCCAGCACTCCAATCAACCCCGATCAAGATGTCTCCTTGCAGGTGAGCCTGGGCGACAGCTGGAGCGGCACCTACAGCGGAACACTTGAGCTGAGCAACACCAGCAGCGTTGCTTGGCCTGCTGGTTGGAGCGCCAGTTTCATTAGCGCTGATCCGCTCAAGCAAACCAGCAATCTCAGCCTCGAGCAGGAGCTCTTGGCTGATGGGCGTTATGCGGTCACTGTTTCAGCGGCGAGCTGGGCTGCTGATCAACCGTTGGCCGCTGGCGCATCGGTGAGCTCCTACTTCCAAGCCAGTGGCGATCTGGCCGGACGCACCACTGACGAGCTGTTTTCAAGTGGCTCTTTGCTGAGTTCTGAGTTGATAGAAGCGCCTGCTGTTGAGGCTGCACCTGAGCCGATTAATGAGCCCATCGCAGAGTCCGCACCTGAGCCTGCAACGGAGCCAGCTGCTGAGCCCAGTGCAGAAGTCATCGAGGAGCCAGCCCAGACACTCCCGGAAGCGCCCTTGGATGCGCCGCTTGAGCAGATGCCCACGATTGAGCCCGATCAACCCGCCCCGAGCGATGGCATGCGCGTCGTCGGCTACTTCGAGGAGTGGGGCATCTATTCACGCGACTTCACCGTTGCCGATGTGCAGGCCGCCGATCTCACCCACCTCAACTACAGCTTCTTTGATGTCAAAGCCAATGGGGATGTGACCCTGTTTGACTCCTATGCCGCCACCGAGAAGCGATTCAGCAGCGATGAGCAGGTGAGCCGAAGCTTCTCAGCAGCTGAGTGGGGTGGGTTAGAGGATTCACGCCGTGAGGCCTATGGCTCCAGTGGTGATTTCACGGTCACCACAGCAGCTGATGGTGACGTCAGCGTGCAGGCGGTGCCGATGGACTGGAACACCCCTGGTGCCTTGGCCGGCAACCTGCGCCAACTGGAGTTGCTCAAAGAGCTCAACCCTGAGTTGAACCTGGGCATCGCGCTTGGTGGTTGGACGCTCTCCGATGAATTCAGCCTGGCGCTCGACGATGCCGCTGGTCGGGAGGCCTTCACCAGCAACGTGATCGACACGCTGGAGCAGTACAGCTTCATCACCACCGTTGATTTCGACTGGGAATACCCAGGTGGTGGTGGAGCAGCTGGCAATGCCGTCAGTCTCGATGACGGCGCCAACTTTGAGGCCACCCTGCAGCTGTTGCGTCAGAAGCTCGATGGACTCGAGCAGAGCAGCGGCCAGAACTACGAGATCTCCATCGCCACCGCTGGCGGCGCCGATAAGCTGGCCAATCTCAACCTGGAGGGGATCGACCCCTACGTCGATTTCTACAACGTGATGGCCTACGACTTCCACGGCGGCTGGGAGTCGAGCACCGGGCATCAGGCCGCGATGACTGGCGATGCCGGCGGCTATGACGTGCTGACGGCGATCGATCAATTTGATCAAGCCGGAATTGATCGCAGCAAGGTGGTGTTGGGCGCTCCGGCCTACACCCGCGCTTGGGGTGATGTGACCGCTGGTGACGACTACGGCTACGGCGAATCCGGGGCCGCTAGCAGTGCTAGTGGATCGTTTGAAGCCGGCAACTACGACTACAAAGACATCCTCACGGGCGTTCAAGACGGCAGCTTTACCTTGCTCTGGGATGACGATGCCAAAGCGGCCTATGCCTACAACGCCGATGCCTTGATCTGGAGTTCGATGGAAACCACCGCCACCATCGCTGGCAAGGCCAGTTATGTGGAAGAGGCCGGGCTTGGCGGAATGATGTTCTGGGCCCTCTCCAATGACGCCAGTGGGGATCAGAGCTTGATTGGCGCAGCCAGTGATGTGCTGATGGGCCAAGGCACAGCGCAGCAGGTGGCTGATCGCGCCCCGGGATTTGATCAAGTGATCGGTGGTGATGGTGCCTTTGCACTCACCGATTTCACCGGCCTGGCCTGAGTTAGCTCAGAAGGTGTTCACCGTCGCGTAGGCGGTGGCGCCGGCCCTCAGGGGGCGCTGGCTGTTTTGCTCTAGCTGAATGCGCACCGGGAAACGCTGCGGCACCTTCACCCAGTTGCCCGTGGCGTTTTGTGGTGGCAACAGCGAGTAGTAAGCGCCACTGCCGGCGGAGATGTTGATCACTTTCCCGGTGAAACGGTGACCCGGGTACATGTCGAGCTTGATGCCGGCGTTCATGCCGGGGCGGATGCGGCGTATTTGGTCTTCTTTGAAATTGGCATCCACCCACCACTGGCCGTTATCAACCAGTTGAAACAACGCCTGACCTGGTTTGACGTACTGGCCAACGCGAATGCTGAAGCTGTTGCTGATGTAGCTATCCATCGGCGCGTAGTAACGCGTGTAGTTGAGGTCGGTCGTGGCTGAGCCCAGCTCGCTGCGGTGAGCTTTGATGCGCGCCTGCTGTTCCTCAATGCGTTTTTCAAGGCGTGTGATCTCCGCTTGGGCCCGTGCCACTTGGGCATCGGCTTCCAGGGTTGAGGCTTGCAGCTCCTGCTCCTTTTCCAGCGCCACCACCTGCTTGCTGAGCAGGTAGGCATAACGCTTTTGGTTGAGGCTGACGATCCAGCGCGCGGCCTCGTTGTTCTTCAGTTCATCGCGAGCCTTGCTGAGCTCCTGTTCCATGCTGGCCAAACGCGCCTGGCTGGCATCAAGCTGATTCCGCTTGGTGTCAACAATGAGCTGCAAAGGTCGAGGCTCAATTTCGTAGATCAGCTGGCCTTCTTTCACATACTCATTGGGCTGCACATGAATGGTTTTGATGTAACCCGCCACATAGGGCGCCACCGTGACGGTGTAGGCGTGCACGTAGGCGTCAGGGGTATTGGGGAAGTAGTGGCCGTAGACAAAAAAGATCGACAGTCCAGCCACCGCTGTACCACCCAGTAGTCCAGCAACCTTGATCAGCTTCTTGTTTTTGTGGTCCAGCGAATTGGCTCCGGCCATCGTCCAAGACCCGCTGGCCCCGATGTGGACCTTCAGACCCTAGGCGTCTGGCGGGGTTTGTCTTTGGCTTCTCGGTGAAGAAAAGGAAGAATGCCGAATCCAATCAAGAGGAAGCCCGTCAAGGTGGCTTGGTTGATGTAAGAGACCACCTCGGCTTGTTTGGCCAGACTGTGGTTGATCAACTCCAAGGAGGCCTGGCTCCAGTGGCTGCTGTGGATTCCCTCGATCATCTGGTTCTTGAGCGGTTCTGTGAACGTTTCAAGTCCATTGCTGTTGATTTGAATGTGGGAGCGAAACCGCTCCCAGCTGCCCTGGGTTGAGACGGTTTGAATCGCGCCGCTCACCCCGCCTGCCATCGACTTAGCGAAATTGGTGCCAAAGAAATTGACGGCGCTGGCGGTGGTGGTGAGTTCGGCGGGCACCGTGGCGAAAGCCATCAACAGCTCATTGAAGATCAGCCCGAAGCAGCAGCCAAGGCTGATCAGTTGCAGGGTCAAGTTGTGATTGCTTTGGTTGGATGTGGTGTGCGCCATCCACAAGGCTGTCAGGCCAAAGCCAAAGGTGCCGATGCTGGAAAAGATTTTGCGGGTTTTGATGCTGCGAGCGATGTAATAGGGGTTGATTCCTGGTGCAAATAGGTAAATAGTGGCGGTCGATGCAATCGCAAAGAACACAAATGGTGTGGCGTAGGTGCCTACTGTATTTCCAATCACCATCTCCATGAAGTGTGGGACGATCGCGAAGATTAAAAAGACAGCAAACAGAATCATCGTTATGTTCGAGCAGCTGATAACAAAGTTGATGTCGCTAAAAACTTTGGGGTTCAGCAGCGGTGGTGAACTGGCGAAGCGGATAAAAAATAGGATGATATGAATGAGTGAAAACGTTAATAAGATGATGTAGAAGCTGCTTTGAAACCATTCTTGTTGGTTGCCCACCACCAATGAACAGCTAAAGATTCCGAAACCAGCGCAGATCAAATAGAACGTCAGCCAATCGATGGCTTGGTTGGGATCGCCTTCATCAGATGGCATGTAGCGAATGATCAGCACCCAGGCGCTAAAGAGCAGCAGAGCCAAGCCGGCGTAAATCAAGCGCCAGCTCAAATACCAGGTGGTGTAGGCCGCCAGTGAGATTCCCACGGTGGCGCCAAAGGCAAAGTTGACGACGAACAGGCCTTTGCCGATCTCGCTGTAGGGCTTACCAATGCCGCCATTGAGGTATCCCCCAGCTAGGGCAGCGCAAACCGCTGCCCCAATTCCTTGCAAGACACGGAAGCCAATAAAAACCAAACTGTCCTGTGATACGGCTGCACCGATCAAGCCCACGATGAAAATCGCTGGACCGATGACGGCCATGCGTTTTTTGCCGTAGCACTTGCAGAGATTGCCCACAAACGTGAGCATCAACGCCAACGGAATCAAGAAGGCGTCCATGTACCAAACGCTGTGGTACGGCGTTCCTCCTAGATAGCCCCGGGCGTAATCATGCGCGGGCACACCCACCACGCCGGTGATGATGAAACACAGCATCAGCACCATGAAGGCGGCTGTTAACACGCCTCGGTTGGTGAGCCAGAAAGAAGCGCTGTAAGTAACCATTGTTCGGCACGTTAAGGGCCGTGAACGGCTCTGGCTTGCTAGCTAGGTGGAAACCATTGAGCTTTCCCTATGGCACGCCTCGTTGTGCTCGCCGTTGTTGGTCTCGCTGCAGCGCCGTTGCCTGCTCTGGCGGGCTCAGCCACATCCCAGTCGATTTGGAACATGGGTCATGCCTTGGGTCAGGCCAAAAGCCAGGTGCCCAATGGAGCCACGGTGACCGGGACCAATTGCAACGAGATCTATGTCGCGGATGATCCCCGCTGGACCTGCACCGTCACTTGGAAGTGAGCTTGTGGGCCTGGGCTTGATCAGCCAAAGCTGAGACGCTCATCCTCGACGTCAACGGCAGCGGTGCTGCCTTCGCTGTAGCGGCCCGCCAAGATTGCCTTGGCGATCGGCGTTTCCAGCTCCCGCTGAATCGCCCGTTTGAGTGGGCGGGCGCCATAGACCGGGTCATAGCCCGCGGTGGCCAGCCAGTCGGAGGCTTGCGCGCTCAGCTCAAGCTGGATCTTGCGTTCAGCCAAACGTTGGGCCAACCGTTGCACCTGCAGATCAACGATGTGACGCAGCTCATCGGCCCTGAGGCTATGGAAGATGATCGTTTCATCGAGGCGATTGAGGAATTCCGGGCGGAAGTGAGCCCGTAGTGCCTCATTCACCCGCTCTTCCATCTCGCTATGGCGGCTGTCATCCCCGCCGAGATCGAGGATCGATTGGCTGCCGATGTTGCTGGTGAGGATCAGCACGGTGTTGGTGAAGTCCACCGTGCGCCCTTGGCTATCGGTGACGCGGCCGTCATCGAGGATCTGCAGCATCACGTTGAAGACATCGGGGTGGGCTTTTTCCACCTCGTCAAACAGGATCACCGCATAGGGCCGGCGGCGCACCGCTTCGGTGAGCTGGCCGCCTTCTTCAAATCCCACATACCCAGGAGGCGCGCCGATCAAACGACTGACGGCGTGCTTCTCCATGTATTCGCTCATGTCGATGCGCACCATGGCGTCATCGCTGTCGAACAGTTGGTTGGCGAGGGCTTTGCTCAACTCGGTTTTACCAACACCGGTGGGGCCAAGGAAGAGGAATGATGCAATTGGCCGGCGGGGATCGGAGAGGCCAGCGCGGGAGCGTTGGATCGCATCGGCAACGGCACGAACCGCATCGCCTTGCCCAATCACGCGCTGGTGCAAGTGCTCTTCGAGCTCGAGCAGTTTTTCCATCTCCGAGCGCGCCAGCTTGCTCACCGGGATTCCGGTCCATTTGGCGATCACCTCAGCGATGTCGTCTTCGGTGACCTCTTCCCTCAGCAGTTGGTTGGCTTCGCCTTCACTGGCGGCCAGCTCGGCTTCGCTGCTCTCGAGTTGGCGATTCAGTTCGGCCAGGGTGCCGTATTCCAGCTCAGCGGCTTTGTTGAGGTCGTAGTTGCGCTTGGCCTGCTCCACCTGCAGCTGAACCTGCTCAATCTCCTCTTTGAGGGACTGCAGGGCATCAATGGCGCCTTTCTCCTTTTGCCATTGGGCATTGAGGCTGCTCTGTTGTTCGGCGAGTTCAGCAAGCTCGCGCTCGATGCGTTCGAGCCGCTCCATGCTGGCGCTATCAGATTCGCGCCCCAGCGAGAGCTTCTCCATCTCCAGCTGCAGGATCTTGCGATCGATTTCATCGATCTCCTCCGGCTTGGAGGTGATCTCCATCTTCAGCCGAGCGGCTGATTCATCCACCAGGTCGATCGCTTTATCCGGCAGGAAGCGATCAGCGATGTAGCGGCTGCTCAGCACCGCGGCAGCCACCAGGGCTGTGTCGGCGATGCGCACACCGTGGTGCACTTCATAGCGTTCCTTGAGCCCGCGCAGGATCGAGATGGTGTCTTCCACCGTTGGTTGATCAACGAACACCTGCTGGAAGCGCCGCTCTAGGGCGGGGTCTTTCTCGATGTGTTGTCGGTGCTCATCGAGGGTGGTGGCACCGATGCAGCGCAGCTCGCCGCGGGCCAGCATCGGCTTGAGCAGGTTGCTGGCATCCATGGCGCCGCCTGTGGCCCCGGCTCCCACCACGGTGTGGATTTCATCGATGAACAGCACGATCTGACCATCGCTGCTGGTGACTTCTTTGAGCACGGCCTTGAGCCGTTCTTCGAACTCACCGCGGTACTTGGCGCCGGCAATCAAGGCACCCATATCCAGGGCAATCAATTGCCGGTTTTGCAGCGCGGATGGCACATCGCCATTGACGATGCGCTGGGCCAGGCCTTCAACAATCGCCGTTTTACCCACTCCGGGTTCGCCGATCAGCACCGGGTTGTTTTTGGTGCGGCGGCTCAGGATTTGGATGGTGCGTCGGATCTCTTCATCACGTCCGATCACGGGGTCCAGCTTTCCGTCGCGGGCGGCAGCGGTGAGATCACGCCCGTATTTCTGCAGCGATTCGTAGGTGCCTTCCGGGTTTTGGTCGGTCACGCGTTGGCTGCCGCGCACCGCTTGGATCGCTTCGCGCAGGGTTTTGTCCTGAACGCCATTGTCCAGTAGCAGCTGACGCCCGCAGCGGGAATCGCCTGCCAATGCCAGCAGTAAGTGCTCGATGGAGATGTAGCTATCGCCAAACTCTTGTTTGTTGCGCTCGGCTTGCTCCAGCAGGCTTTGCAGTCCCTTGCCCAGGTAGACGTTGTCTGGAGCTGTGCTCAAACTCGGTTGCCGTTGCAGATACAGCTCCACTTGTTGGCGCAACAGATCGGCGTTAGCACCAGCCTTCTCCAGGATGCGGACCGTTAATCCTTGGCTCTGTTGCAGCAGGGCCAGCAGCAGATGTTCGGTCTCCAGCTGCTGCTGTTTGTGTTGCTGCGCCAGGCCCTGAGCGGCCACAACGGCAGCCCAGGCCTGCTCTGTGAATTGCTCAGCGGTTGGTTGCATCACGGTGTTGGTCGTCTCTCTCGGTTCTGCGCTCACCGTATGGAGCTTTGGGCTGGCTCCGGTGTGGAGGGCCGAACCAGGTGTTATCGGTTCTCACCACCGCAGTACGGCCAGCCTCACCAGCGTGGTTCGGTTGTGGCGTTAGGGCGTGGCGATTTCGCTGCGATAGCAAAAGCGCAGCGGGCAGCCATCAGGCCCGTAGATGGCATCCATTTTCGAGAGGCAGCCGCGGGCGTTTTTCTCAGCCACCCGCACAGGCGGAATCTTGGTGGGTTGATACAGGTAATCGCCTTTAGACACCAACCAAGGGCAGCCGCCTGGGGTGACTCCAGGCATGGTTTGGGCCAGCAGCAGCAAGGTGCTGGCGGGAAGAGCCAGGGGCATGGCGCATCGATCCCACTGCTTGGGTTGTAGCTCAGTAGGCTCGCGCCATGACTGAGCCCTCACAAGAACTGCTGAAGCAGCTGGCCTCTGAGGTGGCCCAGCTCGAGCGAAACCAAGCCGATCTTGAGCGCAACTGCTGGATGGTGGTGCACCAACACCGTCACGGGATGTTCCCTAGCGAATACGACATCCGCGAAATCGATGAAGATCTCTACCTAGCTCTGCTGGCCCATTGCCGCGCTTAGGCACAAAAAAGCCCCCTCGTTGGAGGGGGCTTTGAGTGGATTGGGTTTGCCGCAAAAGCGGAATCAAGCCCAGCCTTTGCTGGCCATGTCTTCGACGTAGGCAGCCACATCAGCGATGTCACCATCGGAGAGCTTGCCGCCGAAAGCGGGCATGGCGTTCTTGCCGTTGGTCACCTGGTAAGCGATAGCAGCTTCGTGGCCGTCGCCATAGTTCGCCAGGTAGGCGTCAAGGGCTTCAGCTTTGAGGGTGCGCTCACCGTTGACAACGTTGCCGCCACCCATGTGGCAAGCCACGCAGTTGGCGGAGAAGATTTGACCGCCGTGGGCGACATCAGCAGCAAAGGCAGGAGCGGTGCCGAAAAGCAGGGCACAGCAGAGGGCCAGCAGGCCAAACAGACGACGCATCGGGCGTAGGTAAGTTCCCGTACAACCTAGAGATCACAAGGCACAGCCATTAGTGCCTTGCAATGCTTTGACATGTTCTATTTAAAGAGCGCCGCGCCGGGGTAGTCCGGCGTCTTCAAACACGGCTTCCAGCGTGGCGGCATGGGAGGTCATGCCAAAGCGCTCCGGCGGGCTGATCGGATCGTGCACAAAGTGGCGCTGGCGAATGCTGAAGCGGTCCCACTCATTCATTTCGATCGGCAGGATTTTGATCAACAGCTGAATCAGCCAGTTCCACAGCGGAATTCCAGGCGGCCGCCAAACACCGCGCCAGCGGCAGAGCTCCGCCACCGTTTGATTCACGCTCACCGACGGTTGCCCCAGCACCAAGCGGCGCACAGCGCCTTGGCCGGCTTCGGGGTTGGCTTGATGGGGGTTAAGCGCCAGGTGGCAGCACACCTGGGCGATGTCAGCGGCATGGATGAAGTGGAAGCTGGCATCGGCCCTGAGGCAGCGCGCGAGCCAGAGGTAGCGGCAGGCGTCACGCAATCCGGCCGTGAGGTAGCTCGTTGGGAAGGGGCTGGTCCCGTTAACGCGGCCGCCGAACACCAGCGTGGGGAAGATCGCCACGCAACGGCCCGCTAAGGGGTGCTGCTCAAGCTGCCCCAAACAGATGGCCTTGGTTTGGATGTATTCGGTGCCGTAGGCCTCCGCCTCGCTCAGTAGCTGCAGATCGCGGTTGAGGATGCTGGCGGTGGAGAAGTAGATCACCTGCTCCAGCTTGCTTGGATCCAGGCGCCCCAACAGTTCTTTCACGGCCACCACATTCACCTGCTGGGCCCGTTCGGGATCGCCCCAGGCCGTGGCGGTGTGGATCACGCGGGTGACCGTGGCGAGCTCGTCCGCATGGGCCTGCTGCTCGCGCAGGTCGCTCACCAGCAAGGTGATGCGCGGGTGGTTGGCGGGAACGGCCGTCAGCTTGGCTGGATCGCGCAGCCACAGCAGCAACTCCGCATCGGATTGCTCAAGCAGCTGTTTGGCGATGTGTTGACCAACGCAGCCGCTGGCGCCAGTGATCAGGATCCGCGCTGGGGCGCTGCTCACACGCGTGCCCCGATGCGATCCATCACGGTTTTGCCAGCTTCAAAGAAGGCGGCTCCATTTTCCTCAGGTGTGCCGGGCAGGATGCCGTGGCCCAGGTTGAGGATGTGGCGCCGACCGCGGGCTTTGCGCACCGTGTCATCGATGCGGGCGCGGATGGCTTCAGGTGTGCCGAACAGCAGGCCGGGGTCCACATTGCCCTGCACGCCGAGGTGGTGAGGCAGGCGAGCACAGCCATCGGCCATGTCAACGGTCCAATCGAGCGAGATGAAGTCCACACCGGTGCGGCCCATCCGCTCCAGCACCCCGGCGCTGCCCGAGATGTAGAGAATCATCGGGGTGTCGGGGTGGGTCTGCTTGACCAGCTCCACCACCTTGCGCTGATAAGGAGCAGCAAACGTGTCGTAGTCCGCGGGGCTCAGCTCACCGGCCCAGGAATCAAACATCTGCACCACCTGGGCGCCGGAATCGATCTGATAACGCAGGTAGGTGGCGATCGATTCAGCGAAGTGGTTGAGCAGCTTGTGCAGCATCTCAGGCTCGCGGAAGGCCATGGCCTTGATCACCGCATAGTTCTTGCTGCTCTTGCCTTCCACCACATAGGCGGCCAGGGTCCAAGGAGCGCCCACAAAACCAAGCACCGTGGCGTTGTTGCCAACGCTGCTGCGCAGCCGGCCGAGCACCTCGCCAACAAATGGCATGGTTTCAGCGGGCACCAGCGGCCGCAAGGCTTCCACCTGGGCCAGGTTGCGGATCGGATCGTTGATCTGGGGGCCCTTACTTTCGATGATGTCGAAATCAATCCCCATGCCGGGCAGCGGCGTGAGGATGTCGGAGAACAGAATCACGCCGTCGGGCTGAAAGGCGTTGTAGGGCTGCATCGAGATCTCGTAGGAGAGATCTGGGTTCTCCGAGCGTTCGCGGAAGGAGGGGTATTTATCGCGCAGATCCCGGTAGATCTTCATGTACCGGCCGGCCTGACGCATCATCCAGACCGGAGGACGCTCCACTTGCTCCCCACGGGCGGCGCGCAACAGCAGGGGCAGGGCGTCACTCATGGGGCCAGAACAGTTAAGTCAGCCGCTGACGCTACCCGAGGGATCCGCCCAATTTGGCTGCAGCTTCATCCTTTGCTGCTTCTCGTTGCCGGTTCGGGTCGTGTTTGAACACCATCACGGTCAATGGAGGTAGGCAGAGATCGAGGGATTGCCCATAGCTGTGCATGCCCCAGTCGTCGCTGAATTTGCCGCCGAGATTGCCCTGGTTGCTGCCGCCATAACGGGCGCCATCACTGTTGAACAGCTCGGTGTAGAAGCCATCGACCGGCACACCAATGCGGTAGTTGCCATGGCCTTCGGGGGTGAAGTTGCAGACCACCACAACCCAATTGCCTTCCTTCTCGTCGCGGCGCATGAAGCTCACCACGCTGTGGTTGGTGTCGTCGCAATCAATCCACTGGAAGCCGAAACTATCGAAGTCGTTGCGCCACAGCGCTGGCTCTGATTTGTAGAGCGCGTTGAGGTCATCCACCAGATTCACCACACCCTGGTGCTCGGGGAATTGGAGCTTGTCCCACTCCAGATCACCCCAGACATTCCATTCGCCCCGTTGGGCGAATTCCATTCCCATGAAGATGGTCTTCTTGCCCGGGTGCGTCCACATGTAGGTGAGCAGCGCCCGCACATTGGCGAATTTGAGTTCATCGCTGCCGGGCATCTTGTGCAGCAGATGGCTCTTGCCATGCACGACTTCGTCGTGGCTGAGGGCGAGCATGAAGTTCTCGGTGTGGGCGTACCAGATCGAGAAGGTGATGTTGTTCTGGTGGAACTGGCGGAACCAGTGATCCAGCTCGAAGTAATCGAGCATGTCGTGCATCCAGCCCATGTTCCACTTGAGGTTGAAACCCAAGCCACCCATCGAGGTGGGCATGGTCACCAGGGGCCAGGTGGTCGATTCCTCGGCAATGGAGAGCGCGCCAGGGAAGTAGTGGAACAGCACCGAATTGGCCTGCTGCAGGAAGCGCACGGCTTCGAGGTTTTCGCGGCCGCCATGCTCGTTGGCGATCCATTCGCCATCGGGGCGTAGGTAGTCGCGGTAGAGCATCGAAGCCACGGCATCGACGCGAATGCCGTCGATGTGGAGTTCTTCAAACCAGAAGACGAGGTTGGCAACCAGGAAGTTGCGCACCTCATTGCGGCTGTAGTTGAAGATCAGCGTGCCCCACTCCTTGTGCTCGCCGATTCGCGGATCACCGTGCTCATAGAGGTGGCTGCCATCAAAAAAGGCCAAGCCATGGGCGTCTTTGGGGAAGTGCCCGGGCACCCAATCGAGGATCACGCCAATGCCTTCGGCATGGCAGCGGTCCACAAAGGCGCGGAATTCGTCGAGGGTGCCAAAGCGGCTGGTGGGGGCATAGAAGCCCGTCACCTGATAGCCCCAGGAGCCATCAAAGGGGTGCTCCGCCATCGGCATCAGCTCGATGTGCGTGAAGCCGCGTGCTTTCACATAAGGAATCACCCGATCGGCGAGTTCCGGGTAGGTCAGCAGGCGGGCGCCTGGCTTGAGATCGGCAGCCGGCACAGGCGCTCTGGGGGTGCCATCGGCCTCGATGTAGGGCTCATCCCAGCTGCCATGCATCCAGCTGCCCATGTGCATCTCGTACACCGAGACGGGCTGCTCGAGCGGGTTGCGGTTGTCGCGCTGCTTCAGCCAGGCGTCATCGCCCCACTGATAGCCCTTGAGGCTGGCCACCACCGAGGCTTGGGCTGGGCGCACTTCGTGCTGGAAGCCGTAGGGGTCGGCTTTCTCGTAGCAGTGTCCCTGTTGGGTGTGGATTTCGTATTTGTAGTGGGCGCCTGCACCGAGTCCAGGCACAAACAGTTCCCAGATGCCGCCGATCCGCTGCTGCATCGGCAGGTGGCGGCCATCCCAGTTGGTGCAGTCGCCAATCACCGAAACGCTGCGGGCGTTGGGAGCCCACAGGCAGAACTGCACTCCTGCAACACCGTCTTGCAGGTGGGGGTGGGCCCCCATTCGCTGCCAGATGTGGTGGTGATTGCCTTCGGCGAACAGGTGCCGGTCCATGGCTCCCATCCACTCCTGGCGGAAGGCATAGGGGTCGTGCTGCTCGTGGGTGATCCCGGCGCGCTCGACGCGCAGGCGGTATTGGGATCCGGGATTGCTGCTCAGTTCGCCTTCAAAGATCCAAGCGTGATGCGGGTTTTCCAGAGCATGTTCATGGCCTTGGTGCAACAGCACCACGCGGGAGGCCTCGGGCATCCAAACCCTCACCACCCAGCGGCCGTCTTCGAGTTGTTGCGGGCCAAGCACCGCTTGGGGATGGTCGTGATTGCACTGGGCCAGGCGTTCCGCGTCCTTGCTCATCCAATCGAGGGTTGCCAGAGCCATCCGGGCGGAGCTGATTTGTTCGGCGGAGCCTAAACCGATTTACTCAGTGCGCCGCTCATCAGCGAGCCATTGCGTTGAGCTGCAGCCTGCTGGATGACAAATCGGCGATCAGGGTGGTGATGTTTGGGTTGCAGCTGATCTGCGGCCAGGCCGAACCAGCGAGTGACAGCCGCAGCCGGTCGCCCGTCTCGAGTGAGGCGAGCAGGGGTTGAAAGCTCAGCGTCCGCTCCAGGCGGTCTTGGCCGTTGTCGCTGGCAACACGCAGAACCCCAGTGCAGAGCTGCAGCACCTGGGATTGGCCAGCCCGCAGCACCGAGATCGCCCCGCAGAGATCAAAGCTGTGTTGATCCGAGCGGATGCTCAGCAGCAGCTCAAATTGACCCCAGAGCTCCAGTGGTTGCTGCAGCGCAGCCGTTGTGAAACAAGCCACATCAGCGCGCCCATCAAGATCAGCGCGATCGCATAGGCCCGCATCGAGCCCCAAATGCCCCCCGCGTCCGGGCACCGCGCGCCAGGGGTCATGCACCCACACCAGTTGGCCATGGCCGCTTTGCTGCGCTTTGAGTTCCCCTTCATCGCTGCAGCTGGCGGCGAGCCCATGGCTGCTTAGGCCCCACTGCAGATCTGGGCTGAGGCGTGGATCCCTCCGCTTCCAGTGGTGGCTGAGCAGGTCGTAGGCCCAGCAGCTGGGCTGCTCTGGCCTGCTTTGGCCGCGCAGGTGCTGATCAAAAAAGGCCAGCTGCCATTGGTCAACGCGGCCGCAGGCTTCAGGCCCCATGTCACAGCTGCCAACGCGGCGGTCCCAGCTGAGGTGGCTCCAGGGGCCAATGATCAGCTCAGGCGATCCGCCGCACTTCAGCGCTTGCTGCCAGAGATCGAGGCCGCCACGCAGGTAGGGGTCGCACCAGCCCTCCAGCAGTTGCATCGGCCTGCGTAAGCGTTCGGGGTTTGGCTGGTGGCATGCCCACTCCGCCGCTTGGCTGGGGTCGTTTTGCAGCCACTGCAGCACGGGGTTGTTGGAGTCGTGCTGCTTGAGCAGCGCCAGGCCATGGCGGCTCTGCTGGGCGCCCGCCAGGCAATCTTTGATGGCCTGCCAGGCGTGTTGATCACCGCGGCGCCGGCAGCTTTCGGCAGCCAATTGCAACCCCCAGCTCAGCGACAGCACCCACCAATGCGCTCCTCCCTCGCTGGCCCAATGCAGGCGCTCATCGAGCCCACACATCGCTGGGGCTAGGGCATCGGGTTGCAGGTTGGTATCTGTGCCGAGCAGTTGGGTGAGTCCTTGGTAGCTAAAGCCGTAGCTGCCTACCCGGCCATTGCAGAGCGGGTGTGCTTTAAGCCAGGCCAGAGCGTCATCGCCGTCTGTGGCTTCGCTGGCAAATCCGCTGAACTCGCCGCCCGAGTCGCCGCGTCCGCGCACATCAAGCACCAACACCAAATACCCCTGCTGGGCGTACCAGCTGGGGTGGGCGTAGACCACGGTTGAAGCGATGCGCGCCCCATAGGGCTGTCGCATCAAAAGGGCTGGAAAAGGGCCAGGGCCGTTAGGCGTCCAAAGCAGGCCACTGAGTTCAACCCCGTCCCGCAGCGGCAGGGAAACGGGGGAGCCGATCACGGCAATCAGCGCACGTCAGGGCAATACATGCCCACCACATAGGTGGTGAGAATTTCAGCATCCAATGGGCTCAAGCCTTGCTGAGCGGCGGTGGCCTGAATGGCTGCCGGATCATGGGCTTTCTGGCCGCTGGCATTGAGCTTGCGGAACTGACCGCAGAGCTGGGTGGCCAGCTGCTTGTTTTGTTTCACGGTCTCGAGCAGCTGGCTTGCTGCAGCGTTGGCGCTGCCCAAGCTGAAACAGGCAGCCAAGCCCAACACCAGTTGAAGATGGCGGCGTTGCAGCATCGAGAACCCGGTTCGGCTGTTTTTATTTCAGTCGTCAGAAAACACCTTGGGGGGCTTGACGGTGTCAGTTCCTGGTCCGACCCGTCGCAGGTTGGACCAGGGTCACCTCGCCGCTGCGCAGGTCTTTGGTGGCTTCTGCCAGCACGGTGGGCTTGCTGCTGCCATTGCTTTGGGCTTGCAGCTGACGCAGCCGCACATGCACCAGGCCATCGCTGCTGTTGCGGCCGCCGCCCCGCAGATTGCTGGCCACCTGCTCCGCGCTCGGGCCGGCTGCTTCCAGGGGGAAATCAGCCCCGGCGGCGGCCACCACCAAATTGCTGCCGTTGTCGAACACCACCGGCACCACCAGGGCGCCCTCAATGCTGCTGCGGGGGCTGTAGCTGATGGCAAAGGCGCCGCAACCTGCTGCCAGCAGCAGCGTGAAGCTGCTCACCCCAACCAAGCGAAAGCGCACCCCCCAACCCATCACAAAGGCCAGCACGGTCAGGACCAGCAGCACACCTCCGGCAATCGCCAGCCAGCTACCGGCCTTTAACAGCAATGGATCAGCCACCATGGAGCGTCCGGGCAAACGAACCTATATTGCGCCGACTCCGGACAAAAAGCGCCGTCGGGCATGGGGCGATCGATCCGGCGTGTGCTTCTTCCCCTCTCGAGCGCGGCGCTGCTGACGCTTGCCGGTTGCTCAACCCAGCCGCGTTGGGATGCCGAGGGCTTTCACAACTGGCTTGAAAAGCAACTCAGCGCTGGTCTGAACCATCCCGTTGAGCTCGGCCCCCTGCTGGGGTTTGGGCTGCAGGGCTTGGAATTTGGGCCCACGCGCGTCTTGCCCTCCGCCTCAGATGGCTCGCAGATGTCGGTTGAGCGCCTGACCCTGCTGCCAGATCTGATCAGCAGCGTGCGCCAGGGCAGTGCTGTGGCCCAAATCGGACTTGGCAATTTGCAGCTGCAGCTGCAGCGCAATGCCCAAGGGCGCCTGTGGACGTTCCCCCAACTCGCCGGCCAAGCGCCGCCGCGGCTGCGCTTGAAGCTCCAGCTTCTTGATGCGGCGCAATTCAGCATTGGTGGCGCTCGGCCCTGGCGCTTCACCGGTGGCCGCCTCGATCTGAACTTGGCCAGCCAGCAATTCCGCTTTGGTGGTGCCTTTCGGCCCAAGGGCTTAGGCCCGCGCCAAACCCAGCTGGCCATGCGGGTGCAAAACAGCTGGGGCAGGCGGCCTGCTCTGGATCTGCGTCTGCAGCTGCGGCGCCTGTCCTTGCCAGCTCTGGGCAGCCTGGCGGAGGCCTGGCCTAGCCAGATCAGCTCAGGTGAAGCCTCGGGTTCCTTGCGGCTCAACCGTCAAGGCCAGCAATGGCGCTGCCAAGGGCCTTTGCAGCTCAAGCAGCTCCGTATTGGTGCGTTCAGTAGTCCGCAGCAGCGTTGGCGCTGTGGCGGAACCAGCCTGGAGCTGAAGACCAGTCCCTGGCGCTGGGCTGATCGCCGCGGTGATGCGGCCGCCAAAGTCTTGTGGCGTGGGGCCCCTTGGCAGCGCCTCAGCCTGCAGCGCCTGCGGGTGCGCTCAGGTACCTCCCGGCTACTGGCCAAGGGTGAATTACGGCCAGATCTGGAGCTCAAACTCAACAGCTTGCGGCTGGATCCCAGCTGGTTGGGGCTGGACGGTCAGCCCCTGGTCGTTCGCGGCCAGGGCAGAGATGGTCTTTGGCAGTTGCAGCTTGACGCTCCTGAACTCAACAGTGCTGTTGGCTCCTTTGGCTTAAACGGAACAGTCGATGCCCGCTGGGGTAACGGCGATCCCTTGCTGGCGCTCGACAGCCAACTGGAGCTGAAACGGCTGAATAGCGCAGCTCCGCCCGTGGCCATCAAGCCCCTGAAGCTCGCCATCCAGCGTGAAGCCAATGCTTTGTTGTTCAAGGGCGATGCCCGTTTGGATGACCTCAGCCCTGTGGAGCTGCAAGGGCGTTGGTCAGCCGCTGGAATCAAGGCCGAATTGAGCGTCCAGGATCTGCCCTTGCAGACCCTCGATCCCGACTTGGGCGGTGAATTCGCTGGCAGCTTGACGGTGGAGGGCAAGCCCAATCAGCCCAAGGTTGCGGCCCGCTTCAGCCTGCTGCAACCCAGCGTTGCCGGCCTGCAAGCCCCTGAGTTGTGGCAGGGCAGCTGGCAACCGGGCTCCTTGCGCTTGTCATCAGCCAGCACGCAGGTGGTGGCCCGTTTGAAGGACAACCGTTTGCAGTCGCTGCAGGCGGTGAAAGGCGATGGAACGATCAGCGTGGTTCCCAGTGGCGGTGCCTATCGCTGGGCGGCGCGGCAGTGGGCTTTGGCTCCGCTGCACTTGGGTTTGCGCGGTAATCGCCCCTTGCCGCTCAATGGCGTGCTCGAAGGCAATGGCCGCCTTGGCCTCGATCCGCTGTTCTTGCAAGGCCAGGCCAGCGTGAGCGATCCAGCCTTGGCTTGGATCAAGGGCCGTCAGCTGCAGCTCAGCGGCGTGTTGCGTTACCCGGGCTTTGACTTCAGCGCTGAGGTGCTGCCCCAAGGCAGTGGTTCGGTGCAGTTGAGCAGCCGCGGCGCCTGGAATGGCCCACTGAACTTGCAAGCCGAGGCGCGCAAGCTTCAGCCCGGAGGGGTCTTGAGGTTGCTTCAAGACTTGCGGCGTCCGGCGGCCCAACGCCCCGATGGTCGTGCCAGTGATCTCGGCAGCTTTGCCATCGACACCCTCGGTACCAGCTTGGATGCCCAGATCAAGGCGCTGCAGCAAGCCCAAGAGCGTCTTGCCATTGAGCGTCCAGCCAAGGGCAATGACGGCCGCATTCCTTTGGCCGATGTTGAGGGTCTGATGGATGCCGACCTCAGCGTTAAAGGTGCGTCGCCATCGGCTCTTTGGATGCGCCTAGCAGCGCGCGGTCACCTCTGGTTGCGCGGCGAGGATCGCGATACGGCGTTGCAGTTGGAGCCGTTTGTTGCCGAAGTCAACGGCCCGCTTGGCACCGGTGATGGCTCATTCAGTTTTGCCGGATTGCCCCTCGGCTTTTTGGCTTTGCTCACGCCGGTGCCTGCAGGCCTTCGCGGTGCCCTGCGCGGCAGCGGCAACTGGCGGATTGGTGATGGGCTGCCAACCCTCGATTTGGATCTAGCGCTGCAGCAGGCCACGCTCGCTGGTCAGCCCTTGAACTTGAAACGCGGCCGGCTGTCTCTCGATGGACGCGAGTTGGATGTGGATCTCTCCCTGCAGGGGGGCGAGTCGAAAAACACGGTTGATTTGGCTGGCCAAGTGCCTTTGGACCCGGTGGAGGATGGCTTTGAGCTGCGCGCCTCCAGCCGCGGTGATGGCTTGGTGTTCCTCACCGCCTTGGCTGGTGGACAGCTGCAGTGGCAGCAGGGAAGCATCGACCTGCAGTTGTTAGCCCGCGGCACGCTCGCCAATCCCATCGTCAACGGCTTTCTGCGGGTTGGTGATGCTGCTTTCGTCGTGGCTGGTCAAAGCGTCGAGGCCGTGAAGGCCACAGCGTTTTTTGATTTCCAGCAATTGCAGCTGGAGCGCTTCACGGCTCGCTCAGGGGAAGGATCCATCAATGGGCAAGGCAACTTGGCCTTCCGCCAAGAGGGCGGCGAACCTGGCCTGAATTTCACGATCAAGGCTTTCCCCATCCGTAGGCCCGATGCACGTCTGCAGGTGGATGGCTCGTTGAAGCTGCAAGGCAGCTTGCGCCAGCCGGCCTTGGGGGGCGAGGTCAAGCTCAGTCAAGGTTCGATCACGGTGTCCCCCAGTGAGCTCAGCTCCGCTGGTGGACCGTCGGTACCTGTCGATCAAGCGGTGCCGGAAGCTTCTTGGGATTTCCAGCAGCCCGTTGTGGTTAGAGGGCCCCGGGTGGAATCAGCCGATGGCGCTGCCGTGCGCCGGCGGGTGCCCACCTTTGGGCCGCTGAGCTTCCGCAACTTGCGCGTTGCCTTGGGCCCTCAGCTGCGGATTGCAGCGCCACCGGTGGCGGAATTTCTCACTGGAGGCTTGCTCACTTTCAACGGCCCAGCAGGTCCTGATGTGCGCATCTCCGGTGTGGTGAAACTCCTCAAGGGCCGCGTCAGCTTGCTGACCAATGTGCTCAAGCTCGATGCCAGCAACGTCAACGTGGCCGTGTTTACGCCGTCGTTGGGTTTGCTCCCCTACTTGGATGTGGCGTTCACCACCCGCGTCTCCGACCGCGTGGGCGGCATCGATGGCGATGAAGTGGTGAGCAGCAATGAGCTCCAGGGCAACTTCTCCAACCTGGATCGCCTCAACTTGATCAAGGTGATCGTGGCCTACAGCGGGCCTGCTGATCGCCTGTCATTCGACACCCTGAACTTGCGCAGCCAACCGCCGCTGCCGCAGGAGCGCTTGGTGGCCCTGTTGGGTGGCAACAGCCTGGCGAGCCTGGCCACGGGAAATGCTGGAACGGCAATTGCCACCTTGCTCGGCGGGTCGTTGCTGTCGCCATTGATCAGCGGCTTCAGCAACCTCTTTGATGACCGGGTGACTGCTTCGCTGTACCCAGCGTTCCTGGAGCCCTATGCCGAGGACTCCCGCAATCAAGGCCGGGTGCCATCCCAGCTGGTGCTGGGAGCCGAGGTCGGAGTGGATCTGAGCGACCGCTTCAACTTCTCGGTGTTAACGGCACCAAATCGAAGTGATATTCCACCGGAGGCGGTGTTGCGCTACCAAGCCACCGACAAACTGGGTGTGCAGGGCGCCCTCGACCAACAGGGGCGCTGGCAGGGACAGCTGCAAGTGTTCTTCCGCTTCTAGCCCTGCTCAGGCTTAATGGAGGCAGTGGAGTGGTGGTGATGGCGAAGCCGCACCGTCAGGTGATTGGGGTGGATATCGGTGGCACTGGCCTCAAGCTGGGTCGTTTTGATAGCGAAGGCCAGCTCTTGGCGGAGCAGCTCTGCCCGACACCCCAACCACCCGCCCCCGGTGCCATCACAACGGCGCTGGTGGAAGCCATTGAGGCGCTTGATCCAGAGCGTCAAGCCGATGCGGTCGGTGTGGGGCTGCCCGGCCCGATGGACCGCAGCGCGCGGGTGGCTCAGGTCTGCATCAATCTCCCGGGTTGGCAGCACGTTCCGTTGGCCGAGTGGCTGGAGGCACGCCTGCAGCGCCCGGTCACGTTGGCCAACGATGGCAATTGCGCTGTGCTCGGTGAGCAGTGGCTTGGTGCCGCCAAAGGAATCGATGACGTGGTGCTGTTGACCCTGGGCACGGGCGTTGGTGGCGGGGTCATCCTTGGCGGCCAGCTCTTTCTTGGTCGCCGCGGTGCTGCCGCTGAACCTGGATTGATTGGCCTGGATCCGGCAGGCCCGCCATGCAACAGCGGCAACAACGGTTCGATCGAGACTTTTTGCAGCATTGGTGCCCTCACCCGTTGGGCTGGCTGCCCCCCCGATGAGCTCTCCAGGCGCGCCACACACGGCGATGCGGAAGCCCTTGAGGCTTGGCAGCGCTATGGCCAGCTTTTGGGCTGCGGCATCAGCTCGTTGGTCTATGCCTTCACCCCCGAGCGCGTGTTGTTGGGGGGCGGCCTCAGCGCTGCATTTCCCTTTTTTGCCGGCAGTCTTCAGCAGGAGGTGGAGCGCCGTGTGCTGGCTCCAAGCCGCCAGGATCTGGTGATTGCACCGGCCAGCTTGGGCAATGGGGCTGGCCGCTTGGGCGCGGCTCGCTTGGCGTTGGAGCGTCTGCCAGGCCGCCAGGGATGATGCATGGCAGTCCCCCTGCCCAGGCGTTGAATCAGGCTGTTCCCGATCCCTCCCCTGAACTGCTGGCCCGTGCTTCGAGCCTGAGGCGCCATGCCATTGATCTGGCCCAGTGCTCCGATCAGCAGCGCCAGGAGGCCCTGCGGGCGATGGCCGATGCCCTCGAGCAGCAGCGTCAGGCGATCTTGTTGGCCAACCAGGAGGACCTTCAGGCAGCCGAGCAGGAACAGCTAGCCCCAGCCCTGCTGTCGCGGCTCAAGCTCGATCCCACCAAGCTCGATGGGGCCATTGCTGGCATCCGCCAGTTGGCCCAGCTGCCCGACCCATTGGCGCAACGCCAACTGCACCGGGCGCTGGATGAGGGGCTCGTGCTCGAGCGCATCAGCGTTCCCCTTGGTGTCGTGGGGGTGATTTTTGAGGCCCGTCCTGATGCTGTGATGCAGATTGCCGCGTTGGCGATTCGCTCGGGTAATGGCGCCATCTTGAAAGGCGGGCGCGAGGCCAACCGCAGTTGCAGCGCAATCCTTGCGGCTCTGCAGCAAGGCCTTGCCCGCTCGGCTGTGCACCCCGATGTGTTGACGCTGCTCACCAGCCGCGAAGAAAGCTTGGCGCTGCTCAAGCTCGATGGGCTGGTGGATCTGATCATCCCAAGGGGGTCCAATGCCCTGGTGCAATTCATCCAGGACAACACCCGCATCCCCGTGTTGGGGCATGCCGATGGCATTTGCCATCTCTATGTGGATCGCCAGGTGGATCTGGATCAGGCCGTTGCGGTGGCGGTCGATAGCAAGGCGCAATACCCAGCGGCCTGCAATGCCATCGAAACGCTGCTGCTTCACAAGGAGATCGCCCCAGCTTTTCTGGCCGCGGCACTGCCCGCTTTTGCCCAGGCAGAGGTGGAATTGCGAGGCGATGGGGCTGCGATGGCGCTTGGGGTGAGTCAATCCGCCAGCGATGACGACTGGGCCACGGAGTATCTCGATCTGGTGCTCAGCATTCGCGTGGTGGACTCGATGGATGAGGCGTTGGAGCACATCGCCCGCTACAGCTCGCGCCACACCGAGGTGATCTGCACCACTAACACCGAGACGGCCGAGCGCTTTTTGGCTCGGGTCGATAGCGCTGGGGTGTATCAAAACTGCTCATCGCGCTTTGCCGATGGTTTTCGTTATGGCTTTGGCGCTGAGGTGGGCATCAGCACCCAGACACTGCCGCCCCGGGGGCCCGTGGGTTTGGAAGGCTTGGTCACCTACCGCTACCGCCTGCGCGGTGATGGCCACATCGCTGCTGATTACGCCAGTGGGGCGCGCCAGTTCACCCACCAAAATCTGCCGTTGTGAGCGATCGCATTGTTGTTCGGGACCTGCGGCTGTGGGCCCACGTGGGCGTGCTGGAGCAAGAACGCCAATTGGGCCAATGGTTTTCCCTTGATTTTTGGCTCGCCCATGACCTGCAACCGGCTGGCCGCAGCGATGAATTAGCCGACACCCTCGATTACGCCGAAGCCGTTGCCTTGATTCGCGAGCTCACCGCGTCGTTGCGGTGCCAAACGCTGGAGCATTTTTCTGAGCGCGTTCTCGATTTGCTGCAACAGCGCTATGGAGCGATCTCCATGGGCCTGGAGTTGCGGAAGTTAGCGGCGCCAATTCCTGGATTTGATGGCACGGTGGCAGTACAGCGCCAGCGTCATGGGGATGCATCAGCAGCGATGGGATATCGCCAAGATTCGCCGGCGTCATAAGGCTTACCGGAATCTGCTCCTGTTGGAGCTGGTGCTGATTTGGTTGATTCCCTTCTCCCAGCGCTTCCCGCTGATCATTGATCTGGGTGCCGTCGCGCTGGAGGTGTTCTTTCTCAACCTGGTGGTTCACCTCTCTGTGCTGCGCTCTGGTCGGCGCTTGGTCTACGCCCTTGGTGGCTGCTCGTTGTTGGTTGAGTTGCTGTGGATCATGTCCCGCCATGGGAGCGCTGCCGCGGCCATGCCAGTTCCCTGGATCGGGAGCCTGGCGCTGCTGCGCTTTGTGTTGTTTGTGCTCTTTTTCGGGCTGGTCCAGGTGCGGCTGGTGCGGTCGTTAATCCGTGAGCCGTTTGTCACAACGTCGGTCTTGATGGGTGCCGCGGCTGGCTATGTGCTGATTGGTTTGTTGGGTGGGGTGCTGCTCAACACCTTGTTTCTGCTCCATCCGGTGGCCTTTGGAGGGCTGCCCTCTCCCCCCGATGCCACGCTCACCATGGCGTCCCTTGAGTTGCTCACCACCGTGGGCTCAGGTGCCCTGGTGAGCTCCAATTTGGCGGCGCAAGCGGCCGCCTTCACGATCACGCTGACGGGGCAGATGTATGTGGCGATTTTGATTGCCCTGGTGCTGGGCCGGTTTCATCGCCGTGTTCCCCATTGAAGAGAGAACGCCAGAGCCGTTCCTGCTCTATGGCCTCTAGCGTTCCCTCCAGCGGGAAAGCCGCCAGGAAATCTTTGTCGGCTAGGGGCTCATAGGGCCCCTGCTTGATCTCAAACATCACCGAGTCAGCGTCCAGCGCCACCAGCGTGTGGAACAGCCCTTCGGCCAGTTGCACGCCGCGCACCTCACCGCTGGCTTCGAGCCGTTCGCGCTGCAAGACCTCGCCTGCGCTGTTCAACACCAACAGGCCAACACTGCCTTGCAGCACCACAAAACACTCAAAACCGGCCCCGGCCTGTTCGCGCCGATGACGATGGGGGCGAACATAGGTGCCCGGTTGCAGCACGTTGAGGAAGCGCTGCACCAGATCACTTTCTTGGTGCAGGTTGTGGTTTTTGCGTCGCCTTGGGCTGGCTGCAGCGCGTTGAGCCACCTGCGCGAACAGGCTCTCCGTGATTCGAGCTACGGCCTCAGGGGCCATGGCATGGCGGGCAAAGTAACTCCATTGTCTAAGAGCCTGAAACCTTCTGGAGCAGCCCTTGGAGGGGCGAGATCCGCTGATTACGTTTTCAACGCATCGCCATCAATCCAATGAAGGGTGCTTTGGCCAGCCTCTGGGGAAAAGCCAACTCCGCTGAGCGGTTCTCCTCCATCGTCTTGATCACCCTTTGGGTGGTGGGAACGGCGTGGTTCCTGGCTGAGATTTTCAAGGTGTGTGAGGCGGCAGCCAGTGCCGTGTTCATCCCTTATGTCGTCGTCACCGTTGTGGTGATGTTGGCTTTGCTGTGGATGTTGGTTCGCGCTGGGGTGCGCCATCCCCACTAAGCAGTGCAATGCGGGGGTGGTTCATCTCAAAGCTCTTCGATTTCAACAAGCGATTGCTGATGCGGCGGTTCAGCCCCGGGTTGCCCGGCTCGCTGGCCGGCTGCCATGTGATCGGTGCGAGTCCGGCCTTGGCCAGGCTCGCGTTCAGTAACTCGGCGAGAGGCACCGGAGCATCGTCCACCACGTTGACGATTCCGTGCCAGTGGCCATCGAGTGCAGCGATGGCTGCGGCGGCGGCATCGTCGCGGTGGACCCAATTGGTGAAACGCTCGCCTCGGCCGGGTTGGGTGCTGCCGGCCAGGCGGGCAAAGCGCTGCTCGAACTCCCGTTGCGGGCCATAGAGCGCCCCAAGACGCAGGATGCACACCCGCCGCTGTGGGCTGCCGATGGCCAGCAACTGGCGTTCGGCTTCCAGCAACACAGCACCGTGTTCATCACGCGGTTGAGCGGTGGTGGATTCATCGACCCACCCACCGCTGGCATCTCCGTAAATCGAGCAACTGCCGGTGTAGATGATCTGCTGCAGCACCGGTAGCTTCGGGAGCAGCTGCTCCAAGCAGCGAAAGCTGTCGTTGAAGGTACGGCGGTAGCCGGCGGCATCCACTTGGCGGTTGCCCTTGGGGCCCAGGCAGAAGATGGCGGCATCACTGCCTTTGAGGGCGGCCAGAAGGCCATTGGGATCATCAGCTGAGATCACCAACACCTGATCGGCCATGGCGCTGAGCTCGCCGCGGCGCTCTTCGCTGGTGGTGGTCACCGTGAGCTCGAGATCAGCTCGGCCCTGCAGTTGTTGGGCGATGGCTTGGCCCACATAGCCGCAGCCCACCAGGCTCAGGCGCATTGTCGTTTCGAGCTGCCGCTGAGACCCTAATCAGGTCGTTCAGATCTGGAGCGCCGTTGATGACGGATCAGTGGGAACGCAATCGCCTCAACTTTGAGGGGGTCTGGCAAGGCAAGAGCCAGTGGTATGTCCGTCAAGACGACGGCGAGCTGAGCCTGGATCAGCCCACCACCGTGGTGGATGACACCCGCTATGCCATCAGCTTTGAGGATGCCGATACCGGGCTATGGGATGGCACGGGGTTGTTATTAGCTCCTGGTGGCGCAGCGCAATACCCCTTGAGCCGATCCACCTACAACGGCTCAGGGGCCTGCTGGCAATTTGAAGCGGCTGGAGGGCAGTCGAGCCTTGAGGTTCCCGCTGACCTACCCCGCTTTGGCCATGAAATCAATCTCTTCCATGGCCGCTCCCGCTCGATGCTGGTGCTGCTTTGGAAGCCGGATGGCAGCGATTGGCGCCTCAATGCCATTGGTGCGGTGGCGTTTCGCTGCCAGCTGAGTGATGAGAGGGAACCGGCAAGGCCCCAGGCCAGTTCGATCGAAGCGTTATTGGCGCCGTTGCAGGGTTGCTCTGGTGTGGTGGAACGTTTTCGCCCCCAACCCGGGCTCTCTGGCCAGCCATCAGCGCCAGAGCCGATCACGTGGGATCCCCAACCTTTCCTTCAATCGGAGGTGTGTGGTGTGTTCGCCGATGGCTTGGTGTGTGGTGTTCCTGAGCGGTTGCCGAGCGCTGGATTTCACCTGGAGGTGGGTTGCCTGCAGCCGTCGCGCTTTCAACAACTCAGCATCGTGTTTGACCAACAGCACAAGCTGCAGTGCTGGGAGCGGCGCTTGTTCCCCGCAACGTTTGAGGCCTAAATCAACCGCCGGCTTGGCCTGAGAGTTGGCGCAACAGAGCGCAGGTGAATTGATTGGAGCGCTGCATCAACGCCTCGAACGCCTCTTTGGGAAACACCAACAACTCGGCTCCCTGGCTCCCGGCGACGACGGAATCATTGCTGGCTTCTTGGCGCATCAGGGCTTGGGCGTCAATGGTTTGATCTGGCCCAAGCTGCTGCTGGTCGCTTTTGGATTGCACCACGGCGCCTCCTTGCAAAATCAGCAGTAGGGCAGAACTGGGCTCCCCAGAGCGTCTCAGCAGTTCTCCCGCTGTGGCATGGCGCAGGCTGCTGTTGTTCAGCACCCAGATCAGTCCTGCTGGTGGCAGGTCGGCAAAGCTGGTTGAAGCCGCCAGATGCACCAAGGCGGGGTGAGCCGCTTCCGGTTCAGCTGCCAATTGCGCTTGCAGAAAAGGTGAGCTGCCAAGCCCTGGGCGTGGGGGGAGGTTGTTGATGGCCACTTGAGCTGGTTGCAAGGTCCGTTGCAGCATCAACGTCCACCCGGCGGTGTCGGGGTCGGGATCGAGCCAGAGCATGGCGAAGGCCTCCTCGAGCGAGCCAGCGGCGCTCACGTTGCGCAGCATCTCGGCGAGCTCGCCTTTTGGGCGATGCTGTTGAACCAGCTCCAAGGTGGCGGCCACCTTGAGGCCCATGGCCACGGCTAAGGGGTTGAACAACGCGTTGCGCTGGCCTTCTTGCTCCAGCAGCCGCTGCAAACCAAGCTCCTGTGTCAAGCGCTGGCAGCGCTGCTGCAGCCGTTGCTGGGCAATGTCTCCTTCCGGCGCAAAGCGGCTCAACACAGCCTGGCAACTTTCGGCCTCTAGGCCTGAGTTCGCCTGCAAGCGCTCCAGTTGCTGGCGCAATTCAGGCCGCAGTTGCCCAGGGTTGAGCACCTCAACATTGGCTGCGCCCAACAGTTGCTCAAGGGCATCAGCCAAGGCTTCCCTTCGCAGTTCCTCCAGTTGCCGTTCGCGCTGATCAAGGCCTTGCAACGCCGGTTCCTCTTCAGCGAGAACGCGCATCACCTCGAGGTGGTCGTCGGTGCTGAGGTCCAGGGCATCCCTGAGTTCGGCCAGTTGCACCAGGGCTGAAGCTTGATCAAGCCGGCCGGTGTCGAGCATGTCGCGCACCACACCCCGATAGATGGTTGTCATCTGGCTGCGCAGGGCGAGCGGCAGAGCCTTGGCCAGGGTGAAAACCTCCTGGGCGGGCAGTTGATCCAGTTGGCGTCCGTCGAGTGCAGCCTCAAGGCCCGGCAGGTCCTTGAGCTGGCGCCTCAAGCTGTCGCTGGCGCTCTCCCGGCGGTAGGTGGCTTGATCACGCCCCCAACCGCGAAACAGCACGATGGCTGACACGGTCAGCACCAGCGAGCGAATCCATTGGCCGCCGTGGGGTCCCATCGCACCTTGGGTGGGATCCACGAACCAGAAAAACGAGTTCACAGCCAAAAAGGTGGCCAGTAGCCGTGTCCGGCTGATGGCGAGCTCGCTGGGATCTGGATATCCGATTCGCGTCAGTCCCCGTTGAAGCCGGCCTTCAATGGCTGAAAACACCCGCACCGAAAGCCAAGCTCCAAGGCTCAGCAGCAACGGAACAGCCAGCAACTTGGGTAGCGGCAGCAGGCTGTTGAGTGGATCGAGGGCGCGGCTGCTGAGGCTGGCATCAAAGGCCCACTTGCCATAGCGCAGGTAGCTGAGTTGGGCGTTGGGTGGGGCGAGATGGGCCTCCACCTGCATCATCAACTCAAAGAACATCAACACCAGGCCGGGGTAGGAATACCAAGCCCAGCGCAGGCCGCGTTTGCCCTTGAGCTGTTGCCAGAAGGCCCGCTCCGCATCGAGGTCGATGCACGGCGCCTGACAGGCCACGCAGGCGCTTTGCTCACTGCCATCGGGCCGCACTGTTCGGCAGGTCGACTGACTGGTTTTGCTGCGCGGGCCCAGATGGGCGGTGCTGCCAAGGGCACCGCGCTGGCCTGTGATCACGGTTTGCACAGGGCCCATGGGGCAGAAGTATTGGCACCAGGCTTTGCCTCCGTAGGCCCAGCCCACCAGCAGGGCCGCGGCGATGGTGACCAACAGCAACGCAGCCAGCCCGATTGGGGAGGCATTCACCACCAGCAACCGCAGGCAAAGCCCGGCGATCAGCAGGCTCCATTGCAGTTGGATGTGATGGCGACCGAGCCAGGAATTGGCATCGATTTTGACCACAACCGGCTTGCCCTGTTTGTTGAGCACCTGGCGCTGCCAACCGAGATGGCGGAAGAGCTGTGAGAGGAACGCCAGTGGGCAGATGCGGCGCCAGAGCTCGTGGCTCAATACCACCAGCATCAACACCGATGAGGGAACAACGACTCCCCAAAAGAGACGATTGCCTGGCTCTCGGTGCAGAACGCAGGCGGCAGCCTCTGGATCACATTGCGGCGCTAAGGCCTCGGGCAATTGAAGGGCCGGTATGAGCAGCGACAGAATCAGCAGCCCCCAGCCGATCAGGAGGCACCAGCGCACCACGCGAGCTTGCCGCTCCGGCCAAAGACTGAGGCCTTGCATCAACCGAGCTCTTGCATGTTCTGTTGGTAGCTCGCCCTGGCCTCAACGTCGGATGGTGTAGAGCACAGCGAACAACACAACACCGCTGACAAACGCCACCAGCAACGATTTTTTGGTGATCACCAAAGGCCGGCCGGTGTGCACCGTGGCGGCAAAGGCATACAGCACCCCATAGCCAATGCAGAAGGCTTTGGCGAAGACCAGGAGCAGGAGCCAATCCATGCCTTATCCCTAGCAAGCAGAGCCTGATAAGCAGGCTTTTGCACCAGTGGCGCTCCGATCGGCATAAGGTTTCCAGCTCTCGCCAGTCTCGGATGGGTCTCGATGCACTCTTGAATGCGGCTCTGGGTGTTGCGCTCTCCAATGTCGCTGGATCGCAGCCTGCAGCTCCATGGGCAGGTGGTGCATCCCCGCTGGGTTCAGTGGCGCCTGTGTTGGGGGAGTTGGTGCGGCAACTGCCCAGGCAGTCCCCAGTTCCTCAGCAGGTTTCGGCGCTGCAGGAGGTGGTGATGGATTCCCGCGGGAATCGCTATCTCTGCGATGTGGGCTACGGGCTGTGCGAACGCATCAATTAACGGCTGCGCAGCATTGGTTCATCACGTTTCGTGAGCTCTCGCAACGCTGCGTTTTGGTTTTCCCTCCAGCGCGAAGAACTCCTTAGACCGGAGGCACGACGTTGGAGGAGAGGTGATGACCTGGATTTCAGTGCGTAGTCCGGTGGCGTTTTCAGAGGCCCTGTTTGTTGATCCTCAGCAGGGCATGGTGGCGGTCTGCTTTCAGGGGCAATCCTGTTACCGCTACGAAGGCGTCGATAAGCAGGCGATTAACCGGTTGTTGAAAGACCGCGATGAGCCCCTGAGTGATTGGGTGAACCACTACGTGATGTCGGCGCCGCGGGAGTGCCCCACGCCATGGCAACTCGACGCGGGCTAGTTGCCGCGAGTTGTCATTGACTTCTCAGGCTGCTCTCAAGGGCAGCGGGATTCGAATCGCCACACTTTTCTCGTGCTTCACGGAGGAGAGGCGAGTGGTCACACAGCCTTGGCGTCTCAATGGCCGGCGGGTGTATGTGTTTCGGCGCCCAACCCTGGCTGAACGCTGTTGGGGTTTGTTGCGTTGGCTCGCTGGCTAAATGCGACCTAGCCCAAGGGGGGCACGGTGGCCGGCGAGAACATGCTCACCACCTTGTGCAGGGATGCGTTGTGCAGCGTTGCCGCTTGCTGCAAGGCGGCTTGGTGCTCAAACCAGTTCTGCGATGCCAGCACCGTGAAACCAACCAGCAGCAGGATGCAGAACAAGCGCATGGCCGGGTGGGGGCGGCAATTGGTTGGCTATTTTAGTTCGATGAGAGCTTGAAAGCGGCAACTTGTAATGGGTAGAAGTGCTTGTCTTTGGCGTCGGGTAGCCAATGAGGCAGTGAGATCGGTCTCATCACCTCATCTTGGTCTCAACCTAAAAGGCAGGACAGGTCGTTGATCGTTGTGGTGGGAGCTTGCCTTGGGGTGACCTATCTGATGTTGATCGCCCTGGATGTGCGCCTCTGAGTTCACAGCAACGGCTGCCTGTTTTGTTTGTCCAGCAGCTCATTGAGCAGGTTGACGATCCCCTCTTGGTAGCTGGTGCCGTAACCCCCGTCGGCGAGGGCAGCGCGGATGGCGGCTTTGGCTTCTGGCTTCACAAAAATGGTGATCGCTGCTTTGCCGTGGCGGCTGCTTTGTTGGTTCGGATAAAAGCTGGCTGTCATGGATTGGCCTGAAAAGCTGGCTTCCATCAGGCTCCCTGCTGTGGCCCGCTGAGCGCCTCCCCCATTGGAGGGATTCTCCGCTCAGCCCGGCAGCACTTGCCGGTAACCATTGGCGCTCAGCAGCTGCAGCGGCGTTTCAAATAAGGCGCTCAGATTGGGGCTGGTGAGCACCTGATCGCAGGGGCCATCGGCCATCAACTGCCCTGCTTTGAGCATCACGCAACGCTGAATCTCAGGAATCACGGCTTCGATTTGGTGGGTCACCAGCAGCAAGGTGGTGCCGCCGCAGCTCAGCTGGCGCATCAGCTCCAGCAACTGATGCCGGGCCTTGAGATCCAGCGCATTGGTGGGCTCATCCAGCACCAGCACATCGGGCTTGTGCACCGAGGCGCGGGCAATCAGCAGCCGCCGGCGCTGGCCTTCCGAGAGGTGGCCAAATCGCTCTTCCGCCAGCTCCAGCAAACCCAGCTGGTCCATCAGCTCAGCCACCCGTTGCTGCATGGCTGGCGTTGGGGTTTGGCTGCGGCCGATGCCCACTGAGCCAAAGCAACCGGAGAGCACCACATCGTTGGCGCACACCCTGGGGTTGTAGAGCCGTTCGAGGTCGCTGGAGACCAGGCCGATGCGCTGACGCAATTGCCAGAGATTCACCGTGCGATCTCCGAACAGGCGCAGGCTCGAATCCTGTTGAACAACCGGATAGATCTCTCGGCTGATGAGTTTCACCAGGGCACTTTTGCCGGCCCCGTTGGGACCCAGCACCACAGCGTGCTCACCAAGATTGAGCCGCAGGCTGAGGTTGTCAAAGACGCGCCGCTCACCCAAGTGGGCGGCAACGCCCTCCAGTTCCAGGTAGGGCGTTGGGCTCATGGCTTCATGATGCTGCTGCGGCTGATTGAGCGCAGGCCATGAAGGTGATCGTTGATCTCTGCGTGGTTCCCATTGGCGTGGGAATCGATTTGGCTCCCTATGTGGCGGCGTGCCAGCAGGTGCTGCTGCAGCGGGGGCTGAAGCACCAATTGGGGCCCAACTCCACCGCCATCGAAGGCGACTGGGGCCCGGTGATGGATGCCGTGAAGGCCTGCCATGAAGTGGTGCATGAGCTGGGTGCACTGCGCATCTTCACCAGCCTCAAGATCAACAGCCGCACCGACCGCGATCAAGCGTTGGAAGAGAAGACAGCCGCGGTGCAGAAGCTGCTGGCCTAGGCAGCCACGAGGCCGGAATGGCGCAGCAGAGCCTGAGCCGAAGGCGGCCGGCCGCGGAAGGCTGAAAACACATCCGCTGGAGCTTCGCTGCCGCCCCGGCTCAGCACCGTGTCGCGGAAGCGGCGGCCGGTGGCTTGCACCGCCTGCTCATCGTCCAGTCCGGCATCTTCAAAGGCGCTGAAGGCATCGGCGCTGAGCACCTCGGCCCACTTGTAGCTGTAGTAGCCGGCGCTGTAGCCCCCCGAAAAGATGTGGCCAAAGCTGCTCAGCAGGGCGTCTTCCTCAAGCAGCGGCAGCACGGTGGTGCTTTCAGCCACCTGACGGCGTAACTGCTCTGGGCTCTGGCCATCCTCGGCGCGCCATTGCTCATGAAGACGCAAGTCGGTCAGCGCTAGGTGCACCTGACGCAGGGTGCCGGCCCCGGCCATGAACGTTTTGGCTTGCAGCAGCTTTTGGCGCTCGGCTTCGGGAAGGGGCTCTCCGGTTTGCCAGTGGCGCGCCATGCCGTCGAGGGTGGGGCGGTCGTAGCACCAGTTCTCCATGAACTGGCTCGGCAGTTCCACGGCATCCCACTCAACGCCATTGATGCCGGCAGCTTCCGGTTCTTCCACGGTGGTGAGCATGTGCTGCAGGCCGTGGCCGAACTCGTGGAATAGCGTTTCCACCTCCCCAAAGCTCATCAGGCTGGGGGTCTCCCCCACGGGTGGGGTTTGGTTGCAAATCAAATAGGCCACCGGCAGCACCTTGCTGCCATCGGGGCTGGTGTGGCGGCCTAAGCAGTCGTCCATCCAGGCGCCGCCGCGCTTGCTCCCCGGACGGCTAAACGGATCGAGGTAGAAGGCGGCCAGCGGTTCACCGCTGCTGGCATCGCTGATGCGGAAAAAGCGCACGTCTTCATGCCAGATCGGTGCTTCCCCATCGGCGGCGTTGATGCGGATATCGAACAGGCGTCCGCAGAGGTTGAAGAGGCCATCGAGCACCTGGGGAAGGGGGAACCAGGGGCGCAGCGCTTCGCTGTCGAGATCAAAGCGCTGCCTGCGCAGCTGCTCCGACCAGTAGCTCACATCCCAAGGCTGCAGTGGAGCGCCCGCTAGGACTTCCAGGTCCTTGAGCTCCTGTTGCGCCGCGCTGTGGCTGGGGGCCCGCAGGTCTTCCAGCAGCGTTTCCACCGCCTGCACTGAGGGGGCCATTTTGCTGGCCAGGCTCACTTCAGCCCAGTTGCCATAGCCAAGCAAGGCAGCTTTTTGCTGACGCAGGGCCAGGATTTGCCCCACCAAATCGCTGTTGTTGTGCTCGCCGCTGGCGGCGCGGCTGATGAAGCCGCGATACACCGTTTCGCGCAGATCGCGCCGGCTGCTGTGTTGCAGAAAGGGGCCGTAGCGCGGGTAGTCCAAGCCCATCAGCCAGGGACCATCCGCCGCTGTGGCCTGCTCATGGCCCTTGCGCCGGGCTGAATCAGCCAGCAATTCCCGCAGGCTGTCGGGGCAGCCATCCATTTCCTCGGGGCTGCTGAGCAGCAGCTCCCAGGAGGCGGTGGCATCCAGCACGTTGTTGGAAAAGCGGGTGCTCAACGCTGTGAGCTCTTCAGTGAGTGCGTTGAAGCGCTCTTGCTCAGGGCCTTCGAGTCCCACCCCGCGCAGCTCCATGCCCAGCAATTCCTGCTGCAGGATGCGCCGGCGGCAGGGGGTGAGTTGATTGTCGGCGCTCAGTTGCTTGAGGGCCCGGTAGATCGCTTTGGATTGGCCCAGCCGGCTGGAGAAACGCACCACAGCGGCCTGTTGCTGCTCGTGGGCCTGGCGCAGCTCAGGGGTGTTGCAGACCATCAGCAGGTGGTTCACCACACCCCAGCTCCAGCGCAGCCGCTCCCCCAGCTGTTGCATCGGCGGCATCAGATCGTCCCAGCGCAGCGCGTCGCCTTGGCTGCCCAGGTTGGATTCAATGCGGGCCAGTTCAGCCTCCAGCTGCTCCAGCAGCCAGGGCATCCCCTGGCTCACCGCCTCTGGGGTGATGGCTTGATAGTCGGGTAAACCTTCCCCTTTCAGCAGGGTGTCCGCAGCAGCTGGGGCCTGGCCCATGGGCGATCAGCCAAAAACAGAAGGCAGTTCTAGGGCGGTCTGCACGGTGTTGTGAAGCTGGGCAGCGATGCTGTCAGTAGTGGCGTCGTAGAGGCCGGTGGCCAGCTGCGGCCAGAAGCCGATCATCAAGGTGGGGACCACCAGCACCAGAGCAATCGTGAGCTCCCTGGGGCTCATGTCGCCCAATTTGGCCAGCGCCGGAATCCGAGGTCCAAAGAACACCCGCCGGCACATGCTCAGCAGATACATCGGTGTGAGAACCAGGCCGATGGCCGCCAGCACGATGGTGATCACCCTGAAGCCCGTCGTGAAGGCGTCGTTGCTGGTGATCCCAAGGAACACGGTGATCTCGCTGACAAAGCCACTCATGCCGGGCAGGGCAAGGGAGGCCAAGCAGGTGATCACAAACAGGGCAAAGGTGATCGGCAGCACCTTGGCCAAGCCGCCCATGTTTGGAATCGAGAGGGTTTTGGTGCGCTCGTAAAAGACGCCGGTGACAAAGAACAGGCCAGCGGCAATCAGCCCGTGGCTGATCATTTGCAGCATGGCGCCGCTGAGGCCGAGGTCATTGACGGCGGCAACGCCCAGGAGCACAAAGCCCATATGGCTCACCGAGCTGCAGGCGATGCGGCGTTTGACGTTGTCTTGGGCGAAGGCGTTGAGGGCCCCCCAGACGATGTTGACTATCCCCAGCACCATCAGCGCCGGAGCCAGCTGCAGGTGCGCATCCGGCAGCATCTGCACGTTGAAGCGGATCAGCGCGTAGCCGCCCATCTTCAGCAGCACACCCGCCAGCAGCATCGAGATCGGTGCATTGGCTTCGCCGTGGGCATCCGGCAGCCAGGTGTGAAGCGGGAACATCGGCAGCTTCACGCCAAAACCGATCAGGAAGCCCAAGTAACAGAGCAAGCCAAAGCTGCCGCCATAGCTGCGGCTAGCCAGCTCAGCCAAGTTGAGGGTGAAGCCGTCGCCATGGAAGGCCAGGGCTAGGCCGCT
The DNA here is from genome assembly GCF_014279855.1 of Synechococcus sp. Minos11. Classification (NCBI taxonomy): domain Bacteria; kingdom Bacillati; phylum Cyanobacteriota; class Cyanophyceae; order Synechococcales; family Synechococcaceae; genus Synechococcus; species Synechococcus sp. Minos11. Next base: position 887,709 of record NZ_CP047953.1, read on the forward strand.
GATCAAGATCAGCAGTGAGGCGGTGGCCGTGTAGAGGATGAATTTGGTGGCGGCGTATTGGCGCCGCTGGCCGCCCCAGATGGCGATCAGCAGATACACCGGCACCAGTTCCAGTTCCCAGGCCAGGAAGAACAGCAGGAAATCCTGCGAGAGGAACACCACCGCCTGGGCGGAGGCTTGCGCCAGCAGCAGGGCGAAATACAGCCGTGGTTTGCGCTCCACATCCCAGCTGGCGGCAACCGTTAGCAAGGTCACCAAGCCACTGAGCAGCACCAAGGGAGCTGAAATGCCATCGGCGGCCAGCGACCACTGCAGCCCCATGGCTGGCAGCCAGTCGATCCGCTCGACCAACTGCAGGCTGCCCAAGGCGGGATCAAAGTGGCGGCTGAAGGACCACAGCATCAGACCGAGATCGGCCAGCAGGGTGGTGAAGGCCACCCAGCGGCAGGCCTTCTGCAGCGAAGCCGGCAGCAGCACAAGGGCAAGCACGCCAGCCAGGGGTAACAGCACAATGAGGCTGAGATCCACGGGACGCGCTTGCGATACGTACGGGTCAACCTATCAGCCAGGGCTGAGCGTTGTGAGTAGATCTACTCAGCTTGGTTTGGGTCTCCAGCGGCTACCGCCGCTCTGCAGCTTCAACGGCAAGGCGCGGGTCTGCACCCCCTCTTGTTCCCAGCTCTTCTCCATGGCTTCGGCCACGGCGCGCCCCTTGTCCGGCGGGCAGAGCGCCAGCAGGCTGGGTCCGGCGCCGCTGATCACGCAGCCCCAAGCTCCAGCATCCATCGCCGCTTTGCGCACGGCGCTGCCGCCTTGGATCAGCGGCCAGCGGTAGGGCTCATGCAGCCGGTCGTGCATGCCATCGGTGATCAGATCGCCATTGCCACTGCGCAAACCCTGCAGCAGCAGGGTGAGCGAGCCCAAATTGGACACGGCGTCGGGCACCACGATCTGCTTGGGCATGGCCCGGCGGGCATCGGCGGTGGAGAGCCGAATGCTGGGGATCGCCACCACCGCTTGCACGTTCTCGTGCCACTCACAGCGCACCACGCGCCAGCGCCGCGACGCGGCTTGGGCCGTCAGGCAAAGCCCGCCGAGCAACGAGGGCACCACATTGTCGGGATGGCCTTCGATGTCGATGGCAAGCTCCAGCAGTTTTTCCTTGCCAAGCGCTTCGCCGGCCAGAGCATTGGCTCCCATCAGCCCCGCAACGATGGCGGTGGCACTGCTGCCCATGCCCCGAGCTGGCGGTACGGCCAACTGCACCCGCGCCTCCAAGGCGATCGGCTGCATGCCCACTTCGCGCCAAACCCGCTGGGCAGCGCGGTAAACGAGGTTGTCGGGGCCGCCGCGCAGGTGGGAGCCCTCTTTGCTTTCAATAATCAGCTCAAAGCGTTCAGCGCCCCCCTCCAGCACCTTGAGCTGGAACTGGTTGTTCAGATCAAGCGCTGCCCCGAGGCAGTCGAATCCAGGGCCGAGATTGGCGGTTGTCGCGGGGACATCCACCACCACGGTGGTGCCGATCTCCGGTTTTCCCATCGGTGCGCGTTGGGCGGCTCAGCCCGTTATTGAAGGCATCCTGCCAGCATGCGCGCACGGCAAGCGGCGCTGAACAAGCCGGCATCAGGGTCCACCAGGGCCCGCACCGGCAGCTTGTTGATGAAGTCTTCAAACCGCCCTTTGCAGCGCATCGGTGCCAGGAACGCATCGCTTTGCAGCCGCTCCAGCTGCTTGATGGCGGTGCCGCCGCCCACCCAGAGCCCACCAGTGGAGAGGGTTTGCAGCGCCAGATCACCGGCCGCTGAGCCATAGGCCCCGAGCCAAATCTGCTCGGCTTTGCTGGCCAGCATGTCCCCATCACGGGCCCGCTGCGAGACCAGGGCCGGCAGATCGGGGCGACCGGGGGTGCCAGGGGCTTGCTGATGCCAGTCCATGGCGGCTTGGTGCAAGTCGCTGATGGGTTGATCGCCGCCGCAGTGCAACAGCCAGAGGAACACCAGGCCCAGGCCGGTGCCGCTGACGATGCGCTCCACCGAAAGCCGCTCGAGCTGCAACTCGCGCCGCAACCAGCCGAGCATCAGCATCTCCTCGGCATTGCGGGGCGGAAATTCCCGGTGTCCGCCTTCGCTCGGCAGGGTCATCAAGGCGCCATTGCTGAGCCGCACGCCGCTGGCCATGCCCAGGCCTGTGCCGGCGCCGAGGATGGCGATTGGTCCTTGGGGATCAGCCTCCCCTTCCTGCAGCACAACCTGCTGCTCCTCGCTCAGATGGGGGAGCCCATAGACCAACACCGCGAAATCATTCACCAGTTCCAGCTGGTTGAGACCCCCATCGGCCGCTAGGGCGGCTTGTTCGAGATCCCAGGGCAAGTTGGTGATGTGGGCGCGTCCTTGACGCACCGGTCCGGCAACGGCAATGCAGCCGGCGGCCACCTCAGCGCCGTTGTTGTTGTGATCGGCCAAAAAGCGCTGCAGCATCGGCCCGAGGTGGGGCCACTCCGCCGAGATGTAGCGCTCGCGGGCAACGCAGCTCAGTTGATCGCCGTCGCTGCGATACAACGCCAGCAAGGTTTTGGTTCCGCCCAGATCACCCGCTAGCAGCAGCGTCATCAGCCCACCCGATCGCGCTCAGGCTGGCCATGGCAGTGGGTGCTTCGGTTAAGACGCGCCGAGTTCCAAACCCGCGGCGCGCGCGGCATTGGCTGCGGTAGCGGCCTGGAGCACCTGACTTCGGGCCACTGAACCGAGATCACCCTGCCGGCGGCTGCGCAAGCTCAAGGTGCCCTGCTCGGCTTCTTGTGCGCCGATCACTGCCAGCACTGGAATTTTCTGCTGCTCTCCCGAGCGGATCAGCTTGCCGAGGCGCTCGCCACTGCGATCGATGCGGCTGCGGATACCGGCTGCACTGAGCTCGCTTTGAATCGTCTCGGCGTAGCCCATCACCTCATCGGTGACCGGCAGCAGCCGGATTTGTTCAGGGGCCAGCCAGAAGGGGAAATCGCCGGCGTAGTTCTCGGTCATGATTCCGAAGAACCGTTCCAGGGACCCGAAAATGGCCCGGTGGATCATGATCGGCCGCTGTCTGGATCCGTCGGCGGCGACGTACTCCAAACCAAAGCGCTCAGGCAGGTTGAAATCCAGCTGAATCGTTGAGCACTGCCACATGCGCCCGATGGCATCTTCGATCTTGAGATCGATCTTGGGGCCATAAAAGGCACCGCCCCCCTCATCGATCTTGTAGTCCCAGCCTTTGCGCTGCAGCGCTTCGGTGAGTCCCTTGGTCGCCAGGTCCCACACGGCGTCATCGCCGATGGATTTCTCCGGCCTGGTCGAGAGGTTGATCTCGTAGTTGCGGAAATCAAAGGTGGACAGGATCGTCTCGGTGAGGTCGAGGATCTTGAGGATTTCGTCGCTGATCTGCTCGGGCAGGCAGAACACGTGGGCGTCGTCCTGGGTGAAACCGCGCACCCGCATCAGCCCGTGCATCACGCCAGGCCGCTCATAGCGATAGACCGTGCCCAATTCGGCCCAGCGAATCGGCAGCTCCTTGTAGCTCCGCAACGTGCTGGCGTAGGTGAGCACGTGGAAGGGGCAGTTCATTGGCTTGAGCTGGTATTCCCGCTCATCGACCGTCATCGGCCCGAACATCGATTCGCGGTAGAAATCCAAGTGGCCTGAGGTCTTCCACAGGTCGATGTCGGCCACATGGGGGGTGTAGAGCAGTTCGTAACCCCCAGCGAAGTGGGCTTCGCGCCAAAAGTCTTCGATCAGCAGACGCATCCGGGCGCCGCGGGGATGCCAGAACACCAAGCCAGCGCCGGCTTCATCTTCGATGGAGAACAGATCCAGATCGGTACCGATGCGGCGGTGGTCGCGGCGTTTGGCTTCTTCGATGCGGCGCTTGTGCTCGCTGAGTTGCTCAGGCGTTTCAAACGCAGTGCCGTAAATCCGCTGCAGCTGTTGCCGGTTCTCATCACCACGCCAGTAGGCACCGGCCACGCTCTCCAACTCGAAGGCTTTGGCATTGAGCTGGCCGGTGTGCTCCACATGGGGACCAGCGCAGAGATCCCACCACTTCTCCCCCAAGGTGTAGAGGGTGATGGGCTCCTGCAGACCCTCGAGGATTTCGAGTTTGTAGGGCTCGTTTTGAGCTTTGATCCGCGTCTCGGCTTCTGCGCGGCTCACCTCCACCCGCTGGAGCGGCAGTTTTTGGTTGATGATCTTGATCATCCCCTTCTTGATGGCCTTGAGGTCGGCCTCGGTGAAGGGGTCGGGATTATCGAAGTCGTAATAGAAGCCCGTCTCGGTCCAGGGGCCGATGGTGACGCGGGCGTTGGGGAAGAGCTGCTGCACAGCCATGGCCATCACATGGCTCATGGAATGGCGAATCTTGAGCAGCTGAGGGCTTTCGCTGGTCTTAGGAAGCGCCACGGCGGCTGCTGAAGACACCGACTCTTTTGCAGTGAGAATGGGGATCTTACGCAGCACGGGTGTGCCCCGAGCCGTTTCCCAAGCCGATCAACCGTTGCGCCGGTTGGATCTGTCCTATCTGCTGTGGTGCCTGTCGCTGGTGGGCATCTGCGGCGTGCAGCGGATCTACAACCGCCGGCCTCTCAGTGGCGTGTTGTATCTGCTCAGCTTTGGGCTGCTGGGCATCGGCACGGTGGTGGATTTGTTTTTGATCCCCTCTTTGGTGCGCCATGCCAATGCCCCCACGCTGTTGGATCAAGCGCGCGCAGCGGTTGAGCCGATTGATCGCCAACTGCTGCTGCTGGCCCGCAGCAAAGGTTCAGCCGGTTTCAGCCTCAATGACGCCGTTTTGGCATTGGATCCGGCCGTTGAGCTCACTGAGCTGCGCCGTGTCTTGGACGACTTGCAACAGCACGAGCTGCTTTTGATCAGCAATGACGCGCAAGGGCGCGTGGTCTACCGGGAGCCTTAAACCCTGGGTTGGTAACAGTTGTGGCTCAAATTGGACTCAGTTTCTACGTTTGTGTTATTGGGCTGAGTTGAATGACTGCCACCCCCCTGCAGCCACCGCTGCTGCTGTTGCAGCGCAGCTGGCAGCGCTACCGCCAAGCCCCTGTGCTGCTGGCCGGTTGGGCGTTGGGGTGGATGCTGCTCTGGCAGCTGATGGCCCTGTTGCCTCTGCCGATTTGGCTCCAGTTTGGGGCCAGCTTGCTGTGCTTCAGCTGGGCCAGCGCTGGACTCATTGACGTGGCGCAGCGGCAATCCCCCATGACCTTGGCCAGCCTTTGGCTGCCTTTGCGCCGGGCCCCGTGGCCGCTGCTGCTGCTGCCGCTGCTCGTTGGCACGCTGGTGGCCTTGGCTTCCCTGGCATTTGTGCTGCCGGGCGTGGTGTTGCTGCTGGCTTGGAGCTTGGCCCTGCCGCTGTTGCTGGATCAAGGCGGTGAAGCCTGGGATGCCATGGCGCGCAGCGGCCAGCTGGTGCTGCGCCGCCGTCAGCAGGTGTTGGCGCCTTTGCTGCTGCTCTGGGGGCTGACCCTGTTAGCGCTTGGCATTGGCTGGTGGCTGCTGGGGTTGTGGCTTCCCCTGGCTGCCTTTTTGCTGCAATCTCTCTACAGCTCCACCAAGGCTTGATGCCTGCCTTCCCGGTCCGTCCGGTTGCCGCCGTGCTGCTTGGGGTGGGTCTGGGTGTGGCTGCTGTAGTGGTGGCCGGGCGCGAGCCGCCCATTGCCCCAGAACCCAAGCGTGGTTGGGCCCAAGGGGCTGGCCTGCAACCGCTGCTGCGGCCCAATCCGCAGGCAGCGCGCCGTTGTGCCGCCAAGTTGGCGATTCGCGAACGGCCAACGCCTGCTGATCCCACGAATTTCGGCGAGCGCCGCCCCACTGATGCTGAAGGGGGGCTGGTGCCCAACCAGCCATCGGTGATCGTTTTGCATGAAACGGTGATGTCGCTGGGCGACACGCTGCGCTTTTTTCAGACACCCCATCCCCGCGATGCTGATCAGGCCAGCTATCACCTGCTGTTGGATCGCCGCGGTATGGCCTACCGCTTGGTTCCTGATGCCAAGCGGGCCTTTGGTTCGGGGTGGAGTGCTTGGGGGGATGGCTCGATTCGGCACCGCCCCTTGAGCAGCCCGTTGGCTGGTGGCTCGATCAACAACGTCGCTTTGCACCTCAGCCTTGAGTCGCCTGCTGATGGCCGCGGCGATGACGATGCCCACAGCGGCTATAGCCGAGCGCAATACGAGCGCCTGGCGGAGCATGTGCTGATCTGGCAGCTGCGCTGGGGCATCCCCATGCGCCGCATCACCACCCACGCCGCGGTTGACCGCAGCCATAGCCGCCGCGATCCCCGCAGTTTTCGTTGGGAGCGCTTTGACCGCGCCTGGCTGCAGGCAGCCTCCAGCTGCGGCATCAGCGCTGAGGGTCCCTACGGCCTTGATGCCATGCCGCAGATTTAGTCAACCAAGACCGATAGAGCCGCCAACAGGATCAAGGTGGGCAGGGCCGCCAATTGAGAGGCCGTTATCGGCAGACCGGAAGCAGCCAGGCCGCTGCTAGTTAGACCCCCCAGCAAGGTGCCCACGATCAGCACCAGCACCGTGAGGCCGACGCTGCGGAAAAACTTGCGGCTGCGGCGCTGCAGGTTGGCGATTGTGATCAGCGCAGCCACCGAGAGCAGCAGTTCCGGTGTTCCTGCTTGCTGGCCGACCAACAACAACACCACCAGCAACAGGCCTTGGGCCGCCAAGGGCTGCCAAAGCTGCTCGCCTTCGGCGAGATTCAGCTCGGGCATGGCGATGGAGAGTTGCGGCTTGGGTAGTGCCGGTAGCGATGGCAAGCGCGGCAAGTTTCCGCCGCTGAGTGGCCCAGAGCTGCTACCGCCAGCTTCTTGTTTCGAGGCAGTAGCAGCAGCTCCGGTGAGTTGCCCCAGCTGTCGTTCTTTGAGGCTCTGCATCAACACCGCGTCATAGGCCGCTTCCACCTGGGCACGGGCCTTCATGTCGTCGGCTGGTAGTTCAGCCAAGCGGGCGACTTTGGCGTTTTGAACAGCCTCAAAGCTGGCGCCAGGCTTGAGCCCCAAACGGTCGTAGGGGTCGTTGCTATCGGAATTGGGGGGTGGCGGAGCCTGGGCCATGAACTGGGGCCTATTTAGAGAAAAGCGTATCGGCGAACGCCTCGTTCAGAACAGCGGCTGGCCCGGCTTGAAACCCATTGCCAAGAGATTTTGTTGCCGCAGTTGCGCTGCTTCGAAGCTCACCGTGAAGCGATGTTTGAGCAAAGGCATCTGGGGCGGCAGATGGGAACCCTCAACCCATTCAAGTTCCTGTTGATCGGATGAACGCACACGCACGTAGTCGCAGCTGCCATCGCGATGGCTTTTGACCCACCACTGAATCAGCACGTTGAACCGTTCAGAGACCAACATCCTGGCGAGAGAATCGCGCCAGCGTGGTTCGTTTAGAGACTGATCGGTTCGAGTCCGCTCACAACCGGCGCGACGGAGGCGAGCTCCAGGTCGGGGTGATCTTCCACCAGTTGATTCAGGTTCCAATCGTTTTTGAACAGCAGCACTGGACGGTCCCAGGCATCACGAACGGTTTTGCAGTTGAAGATGCGGCCTAGCTTTTCGAGTTCGCCCCAACCGCCACTCACCCAGCGCGCCACGCTGAATCCAAGCGGTTCTAGGCGCGTTGGAACGCCGTATTCTTTTTCCAGCCGGTGTTGCACCACCTCTAATTGCAGTTGCCCCACCGCCGCCAGGATCGGATCGCGCTTGCTTTGGTCGGTGTCGTAAAGGATCTGAACGGCGCCTTCCTCACGCAGCTCATTGACCCCTTTGCGGAAATTTTTAAAGGCTGAGGGGTTGGGATTACGCAACCAGGCAAAGATCTCTGGGCTGAAGCAGGGGATGCCCTCGTATTCGACCCGCGGTCCGATGTAGAGGGTGTCGCCAATGGCAAACATGCCTGGGTTGTTGAGACCGATCACATCGCCCGGGTAGGCCTCTTCCACCACCTCTCGGTCTTGGCCAAACAGCTTTTGAGGTCGAGACAAGCGAATCGCACGTCCGCTTCTGGCGTGTTGCACGGTCATGTCTTTTTCAAACTTGCCTGAGCAGACCCGCACAAAGGCCACGCGGTCACGGTGGCGGCTGTCCATGTTGGCTTGCAGCTTGAAGACGAAGCCGCTGAATTCAGGCCGCAGCGGATCGATAGGCCCCTCATGGCTTTGTCGTGCCACGGGTTGTTGGGCTAATTCCAAAAAGGCGTTGAGAAAAGGACGAACGCCAAAGTTCGTCATGGCGCTGCCGAAAAACACAGGCGTCTGCTCGCCCGCATGGACCAACTCCAGATCCAGATCGGCGCCAGCTTCCTGAAGCAATTCGATCTCCTCGAGCGCTTGATCCAAGAGCTCGGGTTCCACTAGCTCCCGCAGCTCAGGGTCGGCGGCATCAAGGCTGCGTTCACTGGCTTGCCGGCCCCGTTCAGCCCGTTCAAACAAGGTGACCTGACGGGTGCGTCGATCGATCACCCCTCGGAAATGTTCTCCGCTACCAATCGGCCAGTTCACTGCCCAGGGCAGCAATTCCAGCTCCTTTTCGATTTCATCGAGCAGCTCGAGTGGTTCTCGGCCCGGCCGGTCCATCTTGTTGATGAACGTGAAAATCGGGATCTGCCGCATGCGGCAGACCTCAAACAACTTGCGGGTTTGGGGTTCGAGCCCCTTAGCGGCGTCCTCCAGCATCACCGCGTTGTCCGCCGCCGCCAGGGTTCGGTAGGTGTCTTCGGAGAAGTCCTGGTGACCGGGGGTGTCCAGCAGATTGATGGTGCTGCCTGAGTAGTCGAACTGCAGCACCGTTGAGGTGATGGAAATGCCCCGTTGCTTTTCCAGCTCCATCCAGTCGGAGGTCACGCGCCTCTGCTCACCGCGCGCTTTGACCGCGCCGGCCTGCTGAATCGCACCGCCGTAGAGCAGCAGCTTTTCGGTGAGGGTGGTTTTACCGGCGTCAGGGTGGGAGATGATCGCGAAGTTGCGGCGCTTGGCGACCGCTTCGTCCATCTCGGCGCTGGTCAGATCCTGCGGGCTCGGCGCCATGGGGCTTCTGCTGAACAGCGCAAAGCACAAGCTTCCCACTCCGTAATCTGCTGAGCAGCGAAGGTGCTGTGGTGCCCCTGCCTGATCCGGACCGTTTGCCGACTCAGCGGGTGTTTGACAACCCCGATGGCTTCGCCATGGCTTTCAGCGAAGCCTGGGAGGACTACGAGCGTCAGCATCCAGCCCATGGCCTGGAGCGTGAGGCCAAGCTCAAGCTGGTGTTGGAGAGCTTGGCGGAACATCCCTTTCTGCAGCGCGAGCCCGAACAAGCCCAGCAGTTGGTGCAATTTCGGATGCGTTTGCTGGGCTACTGATCCAAGCCATAGGCAAAGGGGTTGGCCGGATGGCCGATCCCCAGCTCCTGGCGCCATTGCGCGAGTGGCTTGTCCCAGCCGTCTTCCCATCGCATCGCAGCCAGTGTTTTGGCGCCAAAGCCAAGGCTGATGCCATGGCTGATCGCTTGGCTCATCTCGCCGAATGATTCCGGTTGCAAGCGAAAGCGGCTGATCGCGGCTGCATTGGTCAGGCTGATGTAGGCCGGGAAGCCGATTTGCATCGCGGTGATGGCCAGCACACCGGCCTCTCCTTCCGGCCGCGTGCAGAAACCAGCCACGACGTGATGGATGTCATGGGTCGTGGCAACGCGTTGCGTCAGCCACTGGGCGTCTGATTCCACCGGTCGCGGACGGAAGAAGTCGGGGTCATAGCCCTGCTCCAAGATCAGCCTTGCGTACTGAAAGCCAAGGCTGTTGGTCGGCAGTTTCTGCATTCGTTCGAGATCTGGCTGCAGCGGCGGGTAACGCTCCTCCAGCAAGGCGCCGCCGTCGGGATCGGCCCGAAAGCGCTTCAGGCAGGCCTCCATCTGGGGCGTGTCCAGAAAGCTGTCCACTAGATCAGCCACGCTGCTGAGCTCTCCTTTCTGCCGGCCAACCTCCACTACGAGGCGGGCTTGCTTGAGGGTTTGCAGCAGGGTCTTGAAGCGCGCCATCACGGCCAGAGCTTGTTGTTGCTGGCCTAGCCACAGCCATCGCAAGCCGTTGCTGGTAATGGTCAGATCAGCGGCCGTCATCCATGGGCTACCGCTTCCTGTGGGGTTTCCGCTTCCCTCTACCTACTAGATCTAGTGTCGTGACTCCAGCTGAACTGCTTGTGCCACCGGAATCCTCAATGCTGCAGGGGGATTTCCCTGCGACAGCGCCTGCGGCGAATCCGGTCTTCTATCGCACCTATAGCCGTAAAACCGCCACCGGCCGGGAGAGCTGGAAGCAAGTGGTTGAGCGCAACTTGGCCGGCCTCAAGAGCCTGGGCCAGCTGAATGACGATGAGATCGATCTGATGCGCCGCATGCAGTTGCGGCAAGCCTCACTGCCCTCGGGCCGTTGGCTGTGGATTGGTGGAACTCCTTGGATTGAGAAGCAAGAGAATTTTTCTGGCGCCTACAACTGCACCTCCACCAACCTCGTGGATTGGGAAGCCTTTGGTCTGATGATGGACCTGGCGATGATGGGTTGCGGTACTGGCGCCATCATTGAGCCCCACCTGGTGGAACGTCTGCCAGTCGTGCGCAATGAGCTGCGCGTCTTGAGCGTTAGCAACATCGGCGCGACCCCCGCTGCCGAGCGCCAAGAGGCCACCTCCCACAGCATCGAAGGTCACAAAGTTCAGATCAAGGTCGGCGACACCCGCCGCGGTTGGGTGGATAGCTATCAGCTGTTGCTTGATCTCAGCAGCGATGAGCGTTTCAGCGGCCCCGTTGAAATCGAGGTTGACCTCTCCGATGTGCGCCCGGTTGGTGAAACCCTCAAGGGCTTTGGTGGCATGGCCAACCCGGTCAAGCTCAAAGATCTCTATGGCCGTGTGGCCCAGATCCTCAACAACGCCCTTGGCCGCCAGCTCACCTCGGTCGAGTGCTGCCTGCTGATTGATGAGGCCGCTGTGACGATCGTTGCCGGCAACATTCGCCGCAGCGCTGGTATGCGGCAGTTCGCTTCAGCAGACACCGCTGCTGCAGGTGCCAAAGAAAACCTTTGGCAGCAGGACAGCGATGGCAACTGGCGTATCGATCCTGAGCGCGATGCCCTGCGCATGGCCAATCACACCCGCGTCTTCCACACGCGCCCCAGCCTTGAGGTGGTGCAAGAGGCGGTCACCAAGCAGTTCCATTCCGGTGAGGGTGCAATTCAATTCGCTCCTGAGGCGATTGCTCGCTCCAACGCCGATCTGCTCACCACCGCTGAACTGCGTCAGGAATTCCAGGAGATCTATTGCGAGCAGGGCCGCCAGGAAGCCGGCCGCTGGCTGCAGCTCAACCACCCGGAGATCACTGAGGCTGAGCTGGAGCACCGTTTAGGCCGCTATGGCCTCAACCCCTGCGGTGAAATCCTCGGCGCTGATTTCCACTGCAACTTGGCAGAGGTTCATCTCAACCGCCTGGACCCCGACGATCTGGAAGGTCAAAGCGATGCTTTCCGCGCCGCGGGCCTCTCGGTGGCTTGCCTGTTGAACCACCGCTTTGAGGTGGAGCGTTATCGCCAGAGCCGCGCTTGGGACCCCATCGTTGGTGTGAGCTTCACCGGCCTGTTCGACTTCTTCGTGCATGCCTTTGGTACCCCTTGGTTGGAGTGGTGGGCTGCAGGCCGCCCCGAAACAGCAGAAGGCTTGGCGTTCAAAGAACAGGAAGCTGCCTTCTTGGCTCGCTGGAAGACCACCGTCAATGAGGCGGTGTGGGATTACTGCGATCGCCATGGGCTGCGTCGTCCCAACCGCTGCACCACGGTTCAACCGGCTGGCACCAAGAGCCTGCTAACCGGCGCAGCCCCCGGCTGGCATCCCCCCAAAGCTCAGCGCTTCATTCGCCGCATCACGTTCCGCAAGAACGACCCCGTGGCGTTGGCTTGCATGGACTACGGCTACTCCATTGTGCCGTCCCAGTCCGATAAGGATGAGCAGGGCCGCCTTCTCGATGATCCGTTCGATCCCCGTTGCACCGAATGGTTGGTGGAGATCCCCACTGAAGTGAGCTGGGCCAACCTTCCTGGCGCTGATCAGGTGGAGATCAACAACTTCTCCGCAATGGCTCAGTTCGACTTCTACATGCAGGTGCAGCAGCACTACACGGCGCACAACACCTCAGCCACGATCGAATTCCGTGAGAATGAGATTGAGCCTCTGGCTGAAGCCATCCACGCCTCTATTGGCGAAGGCAAGGGCTACATCTCTGCGGCTCTGTTGGCTCGTTTCGATGCCAATGCCACCTTCCCCCGGCTGCCATTTGAGCCCATTAATCAGGCTGGCTACGAAGAGCTGCAGGCTGAGGTGGTCAAGCGCCGCAGCACCAGCGACTTCTTTGAGGCGTTGCAGCGTTACGACCAAGGCGAACTGGTGGAAGCCGGTCCAGCTGGTTGTGACTCCGACAAGTGCCTGTTGCCGCTGGCCAAGCAGGGTTAAGTCCCGCTTTGCTCCATCAAGGTCAGCGTGTCGAGCGCGCTGACCAGTTGCTGCAGGAGTTCATTGCAGCGATTGCATTGATGTTGTGGACAGGCAGAGTCCGGCAGGGTTTGAATCATTTCAGCCAGGTGCCGGGTGCGAATGGCCAGAAAATCGGTGTTGAGAACAGACATGACGCGGCGGGGGCGACCACTTCCACCGTGCCGTTCTGTCTCGTGAGACTTGCTTGAGACTCCGCTGCTGCCCCTGGGCTTTTGCCCTTCTGCTTGTGGCAAAATCCGATCACCGCACCTCGCGCAGGTGTTGGCTTGGAGGGGTGGTCGAGTGGTTGATGGCTCCGGTCTTGAAAACCGGCGAAGTGAGAGCTTCCGTGGGTTCGAATCCCACCCCCTCCGTTTCATCCATCAACGCAAACCCCAGTTGCATCAAAGGGTTTTGCTCGTTGCTGATTCTTGATCTCCAGGTTGCTGCCCAGCGTTCGAATCTGGCTGAAGCCTGGTTTCTGAGGTCAAAAGCGGCGCGCCTTGGTGATGGTTGCTGCTCTTTTGACGGCCACTGACCTGGCTTGGCTGCGGTGTCAGTTCGCCCGGAAAATATCCTCTGGTGAAGGCTTATCTCTGCGGGCTCCCGGGTTTCTTCCGATTGCAGACAATGTCGGAAACAAAGACCTTAATCAAGGCGCTTCAGATTTCAACCGTCATGTGACGCATAAGTACTCAGTTCATGACATTACAAAACGGCTCTTCAGATGCGCCGTTTAGAGCTGGTCGGCTCTGACACTCGAGACATTGGTGTGTCCTGATGCTGTCTCTGGGTGCCATTGCTGGCGTCCTCCGTTGCCATCCAGCAGCTCCCAGCTGCCGCAAGCGGTTTCCACCACCACGGTGCCAGGGGGATGGGTCCAGCAACCGGTGTTGATCAGCAGCAATCCGTCGCGCTGCTCTAGGGCAGCCCCATGGCTATGGCCGCAGATGATGCCGTCGACGCCTGCTTGGCGTGCTGCTTCGAGCTGGGCGCTATGAAAACGGCTGATCAGACGGCGTCCGCTCGCGGTGCCCATGGCCAGCGCACTCGGGCTGGGCAGCTTGAGATTCCAGCGCAGATGCTGGCTCTCGAGGCGATGACACAGCCGAATCGCGAGTTCTTCGCCGCGGTTGAAGCTGATCGCTTGGCAGTCGAGCTGATCACCGTGGGTCACGAGCAGCCTCTGGCCATGAAGGCTGGTGTACGTCAGCTGCTCGCTGATCCAGCTGCAAGCGGCGGATGTTCCGAGCCAATCGCGCAAGGGCTGTTCGTGGTTGCCCAGCAGCCACACCAGTTCTCCGGCGCGATGGCGCTGCAGCAACCACTGCAGCACCTGCCATTCCACTTGTGAAAACCGAGGGTGCCGCTGCTGCCAGCTCGTGAGATCCAGGATGTCGCCCACCAGCACCACCCGCTCGCTGGGTTCCCTTTGCAGCAGTGTCCAAAGGGCGCGCGCCCGCGTGCGGCCTGTGCCGAGATGCACATCACTGAGAAACAGGCAGCGATGCGGCAGGCTCATCGCCAGTGATCGTTCCAGCAGACCTCAGGGCTACGGCCCTGATTGGGATTGAGCATCTGGCACTGGTAGAGCAACCCTTCATGGCGCAACCGGCGCTCGCTGGGTTCGCGCAGCAGGGCCGGCAGCTCAACAGCGGCCGCCTGCGACCAGGGCAAGCCCGGAATGGGCCACGGAGGAACTGCGTCCACAGTGTTGATGGAGGCTGATGATCTCAGTGTGGATAGCGCTTGGCGCTGCGTCAGCTCATTGCTGGCAGCAGTAGGCAAACGCTGAAGCCCCCCTCGGGTGGGTCGCGAAGTTCCAGTCGCCCTCCATGGGTTTCCACCACCCGAGCCGCGATGGCCAGGCCGAGGCCGCAGTGGCCGCTGCCGCCCCGGGAGGCATCGAGACGTTGAAACGGCATCAGAGCCTGATCCCGCAAGCTGGGGTCAATGCCTTGGCCTTGGTCCTCAATGGCAATGAGCAGCCAATCCCCTTCCCGCTGCAAACGCACCACAACCGGTGGTTCGCCATAGGAAAGGGCATTGTCGACCAAGTTGGCAATAGCGCGCCCCAAGGCCACAGGCTGCACCCGCGCTTGGAACTCCTCGAGTTCCAAGTCCACCGGTTGTTGGTCGTAGCGGGCCAAGACCTCCCCAAGCAGTCCATGCAGCGGGAGCAGCACCCGTTCTTCGCTCTGTCCGCCACCGGCAAACAGCAAAAACTGCCCGGTTATGCGCTCAAGGGCATCGAGATCGGCTTCTGCCTGCGGACTATTGCCCTCCACGGCCAGGCGTAAGCGCAGGCGCGTGATCGGGCTTTTGAGGTCGTGGGCGATGCCAGCGAGCATCGTGGCCCGCTCTTCCTCGCTGCGTTGTAGCCGCGCCAGCATCGCGTTGAAGCGTTGGCTCAAGCGCTGCACTTCTCCAGCCCCCTCTTGGGGAACCGGGGCTGGGCGCTCTTCCAGGCCCACTCTCGCTAAGGCACGCTCCAGCCTGCGCAAGGGCCGCTGCACTTCCAAGAGAAGAAAAAAACCACCGGCAATCACGCTGCCGCTGATCAACGACAACGACGCGAGCAGGGGATCGGGCGGCCACCATTTGTTCGGTGGCAGCGGTGCAAACAGCCACACCTGCTCGAGGGGGTTGAGCAGCTCCACCCACACCCCATGACCGGGATTCAAGGTGGGTGAGACTTCAGGGCAATAGGGCAAACGGCGGCACAGCTCAAACCGCAGCTCCCGGGCACGGCCCTCCAATTCGCTATCGCCAGCTGGTGCTGGTTGATCGCCAGTCACCATGGCGAGGCCGCTGAGCTCCGACACCACCGAGGGGGGGAATTGCTCCAAGGCCACTTCACTGAGCCGAACGTTGCTGGCCAAATCGCGGCCCATCTGCACCATGCGAGCGCGATCGAGGCGTTGGCCCAGCAGCAGTTGCAGCACCACCAAACTGCCCCCCCAGCTGAGCAGCAAAAACAGGCCCAGCCGCAGCAACAACCCAGCGGAGGGCAAGCGGTTGGAGCGGGCTGAAATGGAACGCGTCATTCGCCGCAGAACCTAGACGCGTTCAGCAGGTTGGTCAGCTCTTCTGACGCGGTTCGCCATCGGGAACGAACACGTAGCCATAGCCCCAAACGGTTTGCAGGTAGCGGGGACGACTGGGATCGGGCTCGATCAATTTGCGCACGCGTGAGACCTGCACATCCATGCTGCGGCTATCGGTTTCACTGCTTGGGCCGCGGGCTAATTCGATCAGTCGCTCCCGTGAGAGGGGGCGGTGGGGGTTTTGCACAAAGGCGGCCAGCAAGCCAAATTCGCCGCTCGTGATCACCACTGGCTCCCCATCGCGCTCGAGGGTGCGCGCCGAAAGGTCGAGGCTGTTGTTGCCAAAGCCGATCACCTCGCCATCGGCCACCGGCGTGCCAGCGGGCACGGCGCCGCGTCGCCGCAAGACCGCCTCAATCCGAGCGGAGAGCTCCCGTGGCATGAATGGCTTGGCCAGGTAGTCATCAGCGCCCTGCTCGAGGCCAATGATTCGGTCCACAGCTTCGCCGCGTGCTGTGAGCATCACCACCGGCAGATCATCACCGCCGTCGCGCAGGCGCCGCAAAATCGTCAGCCCGTCGTCACCGGGCATCATCAAATCGAGCACCACCAAATCAGGGCGCTGAAACTCCAGACGTGCTGTGAACTGCTTGCCGTCGTTGAGGGTGCGCACCTCATAGCCCTGCTCGCTGAGGTAGGTGCTCAGCAGCTGCCGCAGTTCTGAGTCATCGTCGACCACCCAGATGGTCTGCTGTTTGGCCATGACGCCGCACTTCTGCCGGGACCTGCAGATCGTATGGAGTTCAGCGCCGCCAAGCCATGGCTGGGCAGCAGGTGCCGCGCACTGAATCTTTCCAAGACTGGTTTCAG
Source organism: Synechococcus sp. Minos11 (assembly GCF_014279855.1). Lineage (NCBI taxonomy): Bacteria > Bacillati > Cyanobacteriota > Cyanophyceae > Synechococcales > Synechococcaceae > Synechococcus > Synechococcus sp. Minos11. Next base: position 904,159 of record NZ_CP047953.1, read on the forward strand.
TTGGATTCCGTCACAGGTTGGTGTCAAAAAGATCCTGCATAGGAAGAATTGATTGGGAGTTGGCTCCATAAGGTGTGGCTATGCACCGAAAGCTGCTGCCACTGCTGTTGCTGCTACTGGCGGCCACCACGCCGGCGTTGGCGCAGGATCCCCAAGCCGTGCAGCGCCATCGTCAGAGGATGTTGGAGCTCTTCCATCGCCTCGATCACGACAACGACGGTCGCCTGTATTTGCGAGAGGCTGGTCTGCACCCGAGCATGCGCAACCTCGACCGCGATGGTGATGGCATCTTGTTGCTGAGAGACATCACACCGCCAGGCGCACCATTCATTGGCGAGCGCCTGTTGCAGGCTTTTCGCCGCTCTGATCGCAACGGTGATGGCTTGTTGAGCAGGGCTGAATCACAGGTTCTGCCTGGCTTGAGTCATCGTTTTGAGCATTTCGATCGCAATCGTGATGGCTACGTCTCGGTTCAGGAGTTGATGGCGATGCGTCAGTCGCTCTCCCCGCGCCGTCCCCGCTAGCGATGGACCGCGACCTGCGTCAGCAGTTGATGGATCAAGCCCGGGCTGAGGCGGAATTGGGCTGGGCCGAAGGTGGCATTCCAATTGGAGCGGTGCTGGCCACCGAATCGGGGGAGGTGGTGGCCCGCGGACACAATCAGCGCGTGCAGAACGGTGACCCCACCTCCCATGGCGAAACCCAGTGCATTCGCAACGCCGGGCGCCGGCGTGATTGGCATCAGCTCACCTTGGTGACCACGCTCTCTCCCTGCCCCATGTGCGCGGGGACCGCGGTGCTGTTGGGATTTCGCCGGGTGCTCATCGGTGAGCGCCGGAGTTTTGCCGGTCAGGAATCCTGGCTGGTGGATGCGGGTATTGAAGTGGACTGCCTCGATGACAGCGGCTGCATGGCCTTAATGGAGCGCATGCTGCAGCACAAGCCCGATCTTTGGGCCGAAGACATCGGCCATTGAGCCCCTAGCGGCTCTGCAGCAGATAGCTGGTGGCGGGTTGGCGGCGTTGAACCACAGACCGCTGTTGGTTTTTGCGGCGCGCGGGGCGAGCTGGAGCGGCCATCAATGCTTTCACTCCGCGCACCACACCGCCAACCAAAAGCACCAGGCTGAGGCTCACCAGGGCCAACAGCAGCAGGGCTCCTGCGAGCTGGAGCACACCGGCGCCGAAATGCATCAGCCCCAACGTGAGGTTGCGGACCGCGGTGCTGAAAAACAGCACGGTGTCGAGATAGCTCGGCAACTGCGCCAAGCCAAACATCAAGGCACCACCGGCACCCAACCAGAGAGCCGAGGTCAACAGAGAGCGCAGGCGGGTGGGTCCCTGCTTGCCGCGGCGTTGGGCTGACACGGGACTCAGGAGCAGCAGAACGCCAACGGTATCGGCCTTCTGGGGCGGGTCAATCCTGCGTGTCGTCGAGGGGGCTGTCCTGCAGCCGGCCCGCCTGTTGCATCCAGCGCAAGAACTCTTCGACCACCAAGCTGTTGGGGCAGTCCACCAGGCTCATGCTGCCGACGGTGCAGTCGCCATGGCCGGAGTGGTGGAGGCTGAGGCGGAAGTCATCACCACTGAGTCCGCAGACCTCGGGGTCACTGCGCACCACCACATCGAGGTTGGCACCAAGACGGCTCACCAGCCGGCGGCATTCATTCCACTCCAGGGCGCCGCTGGACTTACGCGGAATCATGGCTTGCTCTGTTCGGTGGTGGTTGTGTTGCCAGTCGGCTCTGCTGTGCGCTGCGGAAGCGGCAGCAAGCTGACCAAGGCACCAACGATGACAACACTGGCGCAGGCCGCGGCAGGGGCGATCCATTGCCCCTGCCTGCGCACGCTGGAGCGCCGGTACTGTCCCCGGCGCAATGGCTGCGGGCTTTGCACCTCAAGCCCCAGAGCGCAGCGGGCGTCCACCAACATCTGATCAATGCAGTGATTGAGATCAGCAAGCTCGGCGTGATCGAGCGCCAGCTCCAGAGGAGGGGTGTCGGGCTGGCTTGAGCGCAACCGCAGCAGGTGCCGCCCGTCGTCTTGTGGCTCCAGGCTCACCACCGCGTCACTGCCGCCGCTTTGTTGGCAGGGCTGCGCGCTCACCAGGAGCCGCACATAGGGCTGAACGGCGCTCACCAGGGCTTGGAGATGCTCGCGTTTGCCTTGAAGACTGGCCTTCTGCCCCAAGTTGAGGTCCCAGCCGGTGAGGATGTTGAGCTGCTGTTGCGGCTGGTCAGCCCTGGCAGCGGCGGTGACATCAGGCAGGCCGGTGAGTTCTAGGCGGCAGCTGGATTGCTCGTAGCGCAACTTGTACTGGGTGCCGCTGAGCCCTGCTGCGCTCGCCAGGGAGGAGAAGTTGGTCATCGGCTGCCGTCCAGCAGGCTGGCTTCCAACCGTTGCACGCCACCGGGGCCGCAGCAGAGGGCCAGGGTCAGTACCAATTCCTGGCGTAAGGCCTCGCCATCGGCTGGATCCAGCAGTTGACGAATGGCCCCCCTGCGGCCATTCATGCGGCCTTCCACCAAGTCGTTGTAGCGCTCGCGAAACAAGCCCCAGCGCTGAGCATTGAGTTCAGCGGGCTCGCTGCTGGAGAGCAATTGGCGCAGCATTGGGTAGAGGCGATCGGCGAGGCTGCAGACCAGCTCCACAAGGCCCCGTTGTTCAGCGGCATTGAGCTCACCGCGGCGGCTGGCGCGGCGCAAGGGATTGCGACAGCGCGATTTCCAGAGGGCGACGCGATCGGGAAAGGCTTCTTGCAGCTGCAATTGCTCACAGCTCCAGACCATGGCTTCGCTGCCATGCAAATCAAGGGCTTCGATGGCCAGCAAGAGCAGGTCGAGCCGCTCCATGCCGCGGCGCGGCATCCGGCTGGTAGTGGCAGGCGCTGCTGTTGCGATCAAGGACCGGGGGCAATGGCTGAGATGATGCCAGTTGAGGCCTTGTGCCGTCACCTCTTTGTTAGGAGCCTCCATCCATGGCCGAGAGCCTTGAGCAGCAACTACGTGCCCTGGTCAGGGATGTGCCGGATTTCCCGAAGCCAGGAATTTTGTTCCGTGACCTCACACCGGTGATGCGCGATCCCCAGGCTTGGAAGCAAGTGATGGAGGGGATGCAGCAGTCTTTGGCTGGCTTGCAGCCTGAGGTGATTGTGGGGATTGAGGCGCGGGGCTTCATCGTTGGCACCAGCCTGGCGATGACGATGGGCCTGGGCTTTGTGCCCGTGCGCAAGCCCGGCAAACTCCCTGGTCCGATCACCGCTGTGGACTATGCCCTCGAGTACGGCAGCGACCGGCTGGAGATCCAAGAGGGGGCCTTGAGTGGCTGCCAGCGCGTGTTGGTGGTCGATGACCTGCTGGCCACTGGCGGCACTGCGGCAGCCTGCGCGGAATTGGTGAGCCGAGCTGGCGGGGCCGTGTGCGGTTACGGCTTTGTGGCTGAGCTCACAGCCCTTGGCGGCCGCAGCAAACTCCCCGGAGGCGTGCCGGTGGAGTCACTGATTCATTACTGAGGTCAGCTTTGGCCGTCTTGCCAATCGAGCACTTGGTCGAGTTGTCCCAGGTTGAGCAAACCAAAACGCCAAAGGGTCACCGGCAGCGGGGCCTGCTCTTGGATGGCTTGACGAACGCCAAGAGCTAGGGCGTCTTCGCTCAAACCGATGTCTCGGCGCAGGTAATCCACCAGGGCCGATGCGGGAACAGGTTGTGGCGTGGTGGTAATCACCATGGCCGGTTAGGGGGCGGAGTGGTTGCTGAAGGCTTTCCGTACGCACGAGTGTGCCCTCGTTTGGATCAGAAAGCCGTTAAGAGCGCCTTAAGGGGGTTGATTATTTGGCCGCTGCCACGCACCTGTCAAGAGCATTCCTACTGGTCCATAGGTGGCCAGATTGAGGCTCAAGCGGCGGAGCGCTGGTATTCCATCCAGCAGGGCGATGCCAAAACGTCTGATCGGCAGCAGCAGGCGATGGCCATTGGAGAACAGCCGGATCAGGCCATCGGTGGCGATCATTACGGCGATGAGATCCAGCCAGCGCCTGCGGCCATAGCGCTGCACCAGCTGGCGGGCCCCCAGTTCTGGTTGTTGAGCCAACGCCGCCAAGGTGGCCACATCGCGCCAGCAGAGGTTGAGTCCCTGGCCGCCCACCGGGTGGCAGCGGTGCGCTGTTTCGCCGCAGAGCAAGGTGGTGCCTCGGCCCAGCCGTGGGGCGAGCCGCCATTCCACGGGGAACCAGGCTGGTTGGTCGAGCAAGACTTCCGCCTGGGCTGCAGGTGGCAGGGCTTGGTTGAGCGCAGCCAGGAAGGCTTCAGGGTGCAGCTCGCAGCGTTGTTGGCAGCGCTGCTGAGGGGCGCTCCACACCACTTGGGCCACTCCGGCGCCAAATGGCAGCACGGCTAGCGGGCCTTCGGGGCGAAACAGCTCCCAGGCCGTGTCGTCCGAGCTGGAGCTGGTGGTTGTCAGCTTCACCTGCACCGTCAGGCAGCTTTGGCGGTAGCGAAAACCGCGAAAGCCAATGCCCAAGGCATCCCGGCTGCTGGAGTTTGCGCCCTCTGCAATCACTTGCAGGTCATCGGGGCTGGGGCTGGGGCTGCTGCCCGTGCCCAGGTGCATCGCCACGGCCTTGTGCTGGTGGCAGGCCTCCAGCAGATGCTGTTGCAAGGGCCGGTGATCGGCAATCCAGCCCACCGCTTCTGGGGCTGAGAAGAGTGTGCTGGCCTTGCTGCCTCGGTCGTGCAGCTCAAGGCGCCGGAAGGGATGGCAGCAGCTGCTCAAATGCTTCCAAAGCTTGAGCTGGATCAGCAGCTCCTGGGTGGAGTGGGTGAGCGCATAGGCCCGCCTGCGCTGCAGCAGCTGCTCAGGGGTCTGGGGATCCAGCAGGTGCACCCGCCAGCCGGCTTCGGCCAAAGCCAGGGCCGCCAAGCTGCCGGTGGGCCCGGCTCCGCGGACCCATGCGGTGCGTTCTGATCCCGCGCGTTGCATAAAAAATCCCGCGACAGAAAGTCTGCCGCGGGATGGAGTCAAGTTGTGGACTGGTGATCCGGTAATCAGCCGATGCCCAGCAGGCCGCGGGTGAAGGCCTCACCGCCCATGGCGAATTCAGTGGCCAGCAGAGCGATGAAGCCGAGCATGGCCATCCGGCCATTCAGCTTTTCAGCGCGCTCGTGGAACCCCCAGCCATTTTCAGGCTCAACCACCTGCATGCGGGGTTCAGAGGCAAAAGCATTGAGGCGGCCGCCGTCTTCGGTGGTCACCACAGCGCCGCGGATCGGAGCGGAGGAGGAGGAGGTCATGTGATGCCGTGTTCTTTGCTGACTGTAACGCAGTATTGCGTTATGTAACGGCGCCCCTTGATTTTTCTCAGCTGCTGACGCCTTCGATCCTGTCCTCGATCTCCTGATACAGGTCCTGGAGTTGCTGGATGTTTTCGTCCGAGGTCTCCCAGTAGCCACGACCGTTGACCTCTAGAAGCGTTCCAACGATGCGGCGGAAGCTGTGGGGGTTGAGTTCCATCAGCCGCTTGCGCATCTCTGGATCGTTGATGAAGGTGTCGTTCGCATCCTCATAAACGAAGTTGTCGACGGCGCCGCTGGTGGCACTCCAGCCCAGGGTGAAGTTGAGGCGCTTGGCCACTTCACGCACACCCTCGTAGCCGGAGTCGAGCATGCCCTCGTACCACTTCGGGTTGAGCAGCTTGGTGCGGGAATCCAGGCGAATGGTTTCGCTCAAGGTGCGCACTTGGGCATTGGCCGTGGTGGTGTCAGCGATGTAGCTGGAGGGGGCTTTGCCGTCGTCGCGCAGGCCAGCGATCAATTTGGTGGGATCGGAATCGAAGTAGTGGCTCACGTCTGTGAGCGAGATCTCTGCGGAATCCAGGTTCTGGAAGGTGACATCAGCGGTCTTCATGACCGATTCGAACACCTCACGGTTCTGGTTCATCTCGCCGGGGTTATCGGCGTTGAAGGCAAAGGTCTTGCGGTTCAGATACATCTCCTGCAGCTCGTCCTCTTCTTCCCAGCTGCTGTTCTCCACCGCCAGGTTGACGTTGGAGCTGTAGCTGCCGCTGGCATTGGAGAACACCCGGGTGGCAGCATCGCGCAGGCTGGTGCCCTCTTTTTCGGCTTGCTCGCTGGCGTGGGCGCGAACGAAGTTTTGACCCAGAGGCTCGTCGGCCTCAGCGGCCATCTTCACGCCCTGATCGATGAGGGCCATCTGGTTGATGAACAGATCGCGGAACACCCCGGAGCAATTCACCACCACATCGATGCGGGGTCGCCCCAGCTCCTCGAGGGAAATCAGCTCCAGCTTGTTCACTCGGCCCAAGGAATCGGGCACTGGGCGCACACCGATGAACCAAAGGATCTGAGCGAGGGATTCGCCGTAGGTCTTGATGTTGTCGGTGCCCCAGAGCACGCAGGCGATGGTTTCAGGCCAAGCACCCTGCTCAGCCTTTTGGCGCTCGATCAAACGATCCACCACCACCTTGGCGGCGGCCACAGCTGCCCGGGTGGGAATGGCTTGAGGATCGAGGGCGTGGATGTTTTTGCCGCTGGGCAGTACCCCGGGGTTGCGAATCGGGTCGCCGCCAGGACCAGGCAGCACATATTCGCCATCGAGAGCTTTCAGCAGGCTTTCCATCTCTTGGTCGGCGCACACCTGCTCGAGGCAGAACTGCAGATAACCAAAGAGCTTGTCAAGTTCCTCCTGATCAACGCTGTTGAACCCGGCTTGGCGCACGGTCCGCAGCCAAGGGCTCGGCAGCTTGATGCCCACCGACTCCACCAGTTTGAGCAGCCAACCGAAGTTCTGCTGCAGGGTGACGCGGCCATCGTTGCCGGTAACAGCACGAACCATGGCGCCCACGGTGAGGCGGCAGGTTTCGGTGATGCGCTGGTTGAGTTCCACATCGGCCAGCACGCCTTCGTCGTTGCCGCGGTAGACCTCGTCAATCGAGCGTCCAATGCTCTCGGCCAGCAGGCTGGGCAGGGAGCGCAAGCCATCGTCTTCTCGCTCGAGCGCGGCGATGTTCACCAAGGTGGCAATGGCTTCCTCGGCGGTGGGGGGTTTGCCAATGGTGTGCAGGCCGCAGGGCAGCAGGCGGCTTTCGATCTCCATTAGTTGGCGGTAGACCGCGCCCACAACGGCATCACGTTGCTCTTCACTCAGCTCAGAGGCGTCCTGCTCAGGCAGGGCAACGTCCTTATCGAGGTTGCACAGACGTGAGGTCTCAACGATGGCGTTGACGATCTGGACGCCACGGCTGCTCTCACGCAGCTGTTGGTAGGAGCCCACCAACTCGCCGAGTTCCTTGAGGCCCTTGTAGAGACCAGCGTTTTCAGCAGGGGGCGTCAGGTAGCTGATCGTGGAGGCGTAGCCACGCCGCTTGGCGATGGTGGCTTCCGAAGGGTTGTTGGCTGCGTAGTAGTAGAGGTTCGGCAGCGCGCCGATCAGGCTGTCGGGATAGCAGGTGTCACTCATGCCCATCTGTTTGCCGGGCATGAACTCCAAAGAGCCATGGGTGCCGAAGTGCAGCACTGCATCAGCGCCCCAGATCTTCTCGAGATAGGTGTAGTAAGCCGCGAAGCCGTGGTGGGGGCTGGCGCTGCGGGAATAGAGCAGCCGCATCGGGTCACCCTCGTAGCCGAAGGTGGGCTGCACACCAACAAACACGTTGCCGAAGTGGCGGCCAAAGACCAGCAGGTTTTGGCCGTCGCTGTTCAGTTCACCAGGAGCTTTGCCCCAGTTCTCTTCCAGGCGCTCGTAATACGGAGTGAGGCGCTCGTATTCCTCAACACTCATGCGATGGGCAATGGCTAACTCAGGTGCCCCCTCCATGGCTTCGGCATCGGTGAGCACCAGATCCATCAAGCCCTTGGGCGTGGCTGGCACATCACCAACCTGGTATCCGCGGGCGCGCATCTCTTCGAGCACCCGGTGGATTGAGCCAAAAACATCAAGGTAGGCGGCGGTGCCGACGTTGCCTTTGTCGGGGGGGAAGCTGAACACCGTGATGGCCAGCTTCTTTTCGTTTCGAGGCTTGATGCGCAGGTTCGCCCAGCGAATCGAACGTTCAGCAATGGCATCCACCCGGTCCTGCAGGGTGTGGGCCTTGCCGGTGGCGTCGTCTCGGCCACTGAGCACGATTGGTTCGATCGCGCCATCCAGTTCAGGGATGGCGATCTGCAGAGCCACCTGCACCGGGTGAAGGCCCAGGTCGCTGGCTTCCCATTCCTGGGTGGTTTGGAACACCAGGGGCAGCGCCACCATGTAGGGGCGATTGAGCCGCTTCAGGGTTTCGATGGCCTTGGGGTGATCCTGGCGAGCAGGCCCCCCTACCAGGGCAAAACCAGTCAGAGACACCGCGGCATCCACCAATGCCTGGTCGGGTTTAAGCGGATCAAAGAAGAAGCTGTTGACCGGCTTAGAGAAATCCAGGCCGCCGCAGAACACGGGCACCACGCGAGCGCCGCGGTATTCCAGTTCTTGGATCAGCGCCACGTAGTGGGCATCGTCTCCGGTGACGATGTGGCTGCGCTGCAGCACCAGGCCGATTAGGGGACCATTGGCCACATCGCTGCGGCCCTCATACCAATTGAGGTACTCCCGCAGATCTTCAAACATCTCTGGCGCCAGTGGGTGCCAGATGCCCTGATCAGGGAAGACAACCGGTTCAGCGACCTCAAGGCTTGGCCTGTTGTCTTCCCCTTTTGGATAAACGTATTTGTCGGCCAGCATCAACAGGAAGTTGCGCAGGTTGTCCGGCGTTCCTCCCAGCCAGTACTGGAAGCTGAGCATGAAGCTGCGGGCGTCCTGAGCTTTTTCAACCGGCAAATACTTGAGCACCGTTGGCAGGGTGTTCAGCAGCTTCAACATCGCGTCTTGGAAGCCGGCGCCGCCAGCCTCCTTGCGCTTGCGCATGAAGTTGGCGATTGCGCTCTTGCTTTGGCCGAGCTGGGCCATCGAGAAGCTGCCCAGCTTGTTGAGCCGCATCACCTCCGGCATTGAGGGGAAGACGACAACCGCTTTGAGGCGATCGCGGTGGGGAGCGACGGCGTCCACCACCTTCTGGGCCAAATCTTCAATGAAGATCAACGAAGCGATGAAGACATCGGCTTCAGCGACATCGGCGCAGAATGCAGCGTAGTTATCGGGGTCCCTGAGCTCTTCGATCAGGTAGCCGGAGAGATCGATCGCCAGCTCGCCGCCTTGGGCGTTGAGGCTGTTGGCGGCTTGGGTCAGCGCGTTTTGGTATTGCGGTTCGAGAACCACATAGACGGCGCGCATGACGGTCCGTCCGTCGGCGGCCTCAGGCGAGACGCGACGGCTAGAAGAACGGACCTGGGTGAACATGCGCGAAGGCGGGCGATCAGGAAAGATTACGAACAGACTCGTCCCATTGGGGCCAACCTCGCGCTTTATGACAGATCAGATCCCAGTCGTGGTGGCCGGAGCCCTAGGCCGGATGGGCGCGGAAGTGATCAAAGCGGTCCACACGGCAGGGGACTGTCAGCTGGTAGGGGCGATTGATACCTGCCAGGGTCGCGAAGGCGAAGACGTTGGCTTGGCCTTGGGTTTGGGTGAGCTCGAAGTGGCTCTGACCCAGGATTTTGAGGGCGCTCTCTGCTTGGCCAGTCAGCAGCACCCCGGAGCAGTGTTGGTGGATTTCACCCACCCGAAGGTGGTTTATGAGCACACCCGTGCCGCCATTGCCTATGGGGTCACGCCCGTGATCGGCACCACTGGCCTCGCGCCAGAGCAGCTGCAAGAGCTGGCCAGCTTTGCGGCTAAGGCCTCGATGGGGGGTGCTGTGATCCCCAATTTTTCGGTGGGCATGGTGCTGCTGCAGCAAGCCGCTGCCGCCGCCGCCCGCTTCTATGACCATGCCGAGCTGGTTGAGCTGCATCACAACCGCAAAGCCGATGCCCCCAGCGGCACCTGCATCAAAACCGCCGAGCTGATGGAGGAGCTGGGCAAACAGTTCAATGCCCAAGAGGTGGAGGAGCACGAAACCCTCGAGGGCAGCCGTGGCGGCCTGCGTCCCAGTGGCCTCAGGCTCCATTCGATTCGCCTACCCGGTTTGGTGGCCCATCAAGAAGTTCAATTTGGCGGAGCCGGCGAGCGCTACGTGCTGCGTCATGACACCTTTGATCGAGCGGCCTACATGCCTGGGGTGCTGCTGACCGTGCGCAAGGTGCGTCAGCTTGGCTCTCTTGTGTATGGCTTGGAGCGGCTGCTGTAAGCCATGTTGCTTCCGCTCAAACCCGGCGAACTGCAGCGGTTGATCCCTGCTGTGGCCAGTGGTCCTCAATTCAATAAGTGCTCCGGCAGCCCCCAACAGCTGCTGCAGCGCTTGCTGATCTCCAGCGTTGGTGGAGTGATCCCCCTGCTGATCGCCCAGGGCGGCTTTGGCAGCCGCTGGAGCAGCATCTGGCTGGTGGTGGGGCTGGTGATGCTCCTCTACATGCTCTGGGGACCGATCGTGCAGGCCGGCAGCCGCAATGCCCAGCTGCGCCGCTACCCCTCAGCCGCCCTGTTTGAAGGCGAGATTGGTGATCTGTTCACGCGTGAACGCTTGGAGGGTCGCCAAGAGACCACCGATCGCCAAGGTCGCCTGGAGATGGTGGAAAACCGGCGGACCTGGCTGTGTCTGGAACTGGAAGATGAGGAGGGCTATCTGGGCCAGCTGCGTTTTCCCTTGGAAAAGGGCCATAAAGCGCTGCGCCGTGGAATGACCTTGCGCTGTCTGGTGCTCTCTGAGCGCAAGGATTTTTCGCGGATCGACCGGATCAGTGATGCTTGGGTGCCCCAGGCCCGGCTTTGGGTTGGCGAGTACCCCTATCTGCTCAGGCCAGCGTTTGAGGAGCTCTGCTTGCGGCGTTTGGCTTGAACAGGGCCTCGGCCATGCGGCAGGTCTGAACAATCGGTCCAACATCGTGCACCCGCACCACAGCCACCCCGGCGGCCACGGCCTGGCAAACACTGGCGGCTGTTCCCCAAAGGCGCGCGTGGGGTCTGGGTTCGTTCAACACCTCGCCGATGAAGCGTTTGCGTGAGGTGCCCACCAGCAGTGGGTAGCCAAGGGCTTGCAGTTGCGGCAGTCCCTGCATGAGCTCCAGGTTGTGCTGGGTGGTTTTGGCAAAGCCAATGCCGGGGTCCAGCACAAGTTGTTGGCGCTGAACGCCGGCCTGTTGGGCCTGCTCGCAGAGTTGCAGCAGCTCAGCTTTCACTTCAGCAACCACATCGCTGTAGTGGGCGAGGCTGTTCATCGTGCGGGCATCGCCCCGCCGGTGCATCAGCACATAGGGGCAGCGGTGCTCGGCCACGACCTGCCACATCTGCCGATCGCCAAGGCCACCGGAGACATCGTTGATCCAGTCGGCCCCAGCATCGAGGCAGGCATCGGCCACCGGTGCCAGAAAGGTGTCGATGGAGAACAGCAACTCGGCCGGAAGATCGCCATCACGCCGGGCTTGCTGCAGCCGCTTCAACACCGGCAGCAATCGCTCGATCTCGACCTCAGCTCCCACATCGGTGGCCCCAGGGCGGGTGCTCTGCGCCCCGAGATCAATCAGATCTGCGCCCTGGGCGGCCATGCGCTTGACGCCCCGAAACGCTTGTTCAGTCGACTGAAAACGGCCACCGTCACTAAAGGAATCCGGGGTGATGTTCAGGATTCCCATCACCGCGGTGCGGTGATCTGGCGTCATGCCGCAGCAGCTGCGCTGGCCATCTGGTAGTTGGCGATGCGAGCAAAGCTATCGGGCTCCAGCGAAGCGCCACCCACCAACACGCCGTCGATATCCGATTTGGCCATCAGCTCATCGATGTTGCCGGGTTTCACCGAGCCGCCGTACTGAATCGTCAGATTGGGATAGCCCACCCAGTTGCGGATCAAGCCGCAGACGCGGTTCGCTTCCTCGGATTCACAGGTTTTGCCGGTGCCAATGGCCCAGATCGGTTCGTAGGCCACCACCAGCTTGGAGGGATCGATGCCTTCGAGTCCCTGCTCCACCTGACGGCGGATGACGCGCTCGGTTTCGTTACTGCTGCGCTGCTCATCGCTCTCCCCCACGCAAAGGATGGGGATCAAGCCAGCAGCTTGGGAGGCACGAGCCCGTTGGTTGATCTGCTCGTCACTCTCGGAGAAGTATTTACGCGGTTCGCTGTGGCCCACGATCGTGTAGCCCACCCCCAGTTCGAGCAGCATCTCGGCAGAGATCTCGCCGGTGAAGGCTCCTGAGTCCTTCCAGTGCACGTTTTGGCTGGCGATCTGCACGTCGCTTCCAGCCAAGGCCTCTTGAAGTGTCGCAATGGCGGTGAAGGGCGGCGCCAGCACGATGCTGCGGTCCTTGGGGGCATTGGCCACTTGGGGCAGGAACGCGGCGGCGTATTGCTTGGCTTGAGCACAGGTCATGTGCATTTTCCAGTTACCGGCGATCACGACCGGCCGGGACTGAGTGCTCACCTGCGCTCCTCATTAAGGGTTGCCTAACTTACGGGGTGGCTGTGCCATCCCCTGGTTCGGTGGGCTCAATTGTGAAGCGGCGGCCTGCGAGCTCCACCACATCACCGGATTGCAGCTTCCGGCCGCGGCGGGATTCCACGCTGCCGTTCACCTGAACTTCGCCGCCTTGGATGCGCAGCTTGGCTTCCCCACCGGTGGCAACGAGCCCCTGCCATTTCAGGGCCTGATCTAGGCGCATGGCACCGCGTAGCCTGCCGCCATGGTTGCACCTTCTTCAGCCGGATTTCGCAGGCTGCTGCCTCTGCTGAAGCCCTACAAGAGGGAGCTGCTGGCGGGCGGCATTTGCATGCTGCTGTTCGTGGCGTCGTGGCCCTTGTTGGCGGCCCAGGTCGGTCAGTTGATTCCAGCGATCGGGGATGGGGATTTCTCCCGGGTGTTGCGGGTCATCACCGTGTCCCTCTCCCTCTTTTTGCTGCAGAAGCTGGCTCAATTTGGTCAGGACACCCTGCTGGCTGATCCTGCCCTGCATGTGACCCAAGCCCTGCGCCGCCAGAGCTTTGCCCGGCTGCAGCGTTTGGAATTTGGAGCGCTGGAAACGCTTTCAGCCGGTGATCTCACCTATCGCCTGACCGAAGACGCTGACCGGATCGGTGAGGTCATCTACAAGAACATCCAGGAGACCGTTCCCAGCATTCTCCAGCTGGTGGTCATGTTCGGCTACATGATTTCGCTGGACTGGCAGCTCTCAGTGGCCACCCTGCTGCTGGCCCCGTTGGTGGCTGTGCTGGTGAGCAGCTTTGCGGGCCGGGTTCTCACCGCTGCTGAGCGCAGTCAAAAGCAGGTCAGTGAGTTGGCCGGGTTATTGGGCGAGGCCATCTCTGGCTTGCCGCTCGTGCGCGCGTTTGCTGCTGAGCCTTGGTTGCAGCAACGCTTTGAAGAGGAGATCGAGCAGCACCGCCGTGCCCGCTACCGCACCATGCGGTTGCTGGCGCTGCAGCACCCAGTGGTGGGCTTCATCGAAGCGGCTGGGATCTTGGCCATCCTTTTGATCGGTGCCCTGCGGATCAGTGCCGGTGGCCTGAGCGGTGCCGGCTTCAGCAGCTTCATTGCGGCACTGCTGATCCTGATCGATCCGATCTCTCGGTTGATCAATAACTTCAATGAGTTCCAGCAGGGTCAGGCCTCGCTCGGCCGTTTGCGCGAGATCGAGCGCGAGCCGATGGAAGAGCCTGATCGTCCCAATGCCCGGCCCATGCCCGCCCTCCAGGGAGCCTTGGATCTGCGCAATGTGAGCTTTGCCTATGAGCCTGGCAAGCCGGTGTTGCAGCAGCTCAACCTGCGCGTCGAGCCCGGCCAGGTGGTGGCGTTGGTGGGTCCCTCCGGTGCAGGAAAGACCACCCTGTTCTCCTTGTTGCTGCGCTTCAACCAGGCCCAACAGGGGGAACTGCTCTTAGATGGCGTTGATCTGCGCGATTTGCGCGCGGCTGAATTGCGCCGCTCGATTGCCCTGGTGCCGCAGCAGAGCGCCCTCTTCTCCGGCACGGTGGCCGAAGCGATTCGTTTTGGACGCAACGCCAGCGACTCGGAGGTGCGCCGAGCCGCTGAATTGGCGAATGCTGCTGGGTTCATTGAGTCGTTGCCCCAGGGCTACGACTCCCGGGTGGAAGAGCGCGGCAGCAACTTCTCAGGCGGTCAATTGCAGCGCCTTGCGATTGCCCGTGCTGTGCTCGGCAATCCCGCGGTGATGCTGCTCGATGAGGCCACCAGCGCTCTGGATGCTGAGGCCGAAGCCTCGGTGCAGCAGGGGCTGGAGCAGGCCATGGCCGGCCGCACCGTGTTTGTGATCGCCCACCGGTTGTCCACGGTTCAAGAAGCCGATCGCATCTTGTTCCTTGAGCGGGGCCGCATCGTTGAGCAAGGCAGCCACGATGAGCTGATGCGCTCTGGTGGGCGGTATAGCGCCCTGTGCAGCCGCCAAATCATTCGCCCAGCTCTGATCTGATCACCGGCTTGGGTGTGATCGTCTTCTTCAAGCGTCCTAGGACCTCTACCGCAACTTTCAGGCCTGCTCTAAAAGGATGGGTGCATCCATGCCTTTGACATGCAGACCCCCCAGGACCAAAACCCGATTCTCACGTTTGAGGGCAAGCGCTACGACATCAATTCCCTCTCCGATGAGCTCAAAGAGCTGGTGCGCGGGATGCAGGTGGCTGAGGCCCAACTGCGCATGTACGAGGACACCCTCAAGGTGTTGGCCATCGGACGTCAGTCGATGGCCTTCCAGCTCAATGAGCGCCTCAAGGACGTCACTCCCCTGCCTGGTTGAAGCGGTAGTCGCGGGTGAGGCGGAACACCGTTCCAGAGAGCAGCAGCAGGGCGATCAGGTTGGGCAGGGCCATCAGGCCATTGAGGGTGTCAGCAACACCCCAAACCACACCGCGATCGCCCGCCACTGAACCAATCACCACCACAGCCACCCAAACCAGGCGGAAGGGAAGAATTGCCTTTTCGCCAAACAGGAATTCGGTGCAGCGCTCGCCGTAGAAGCTCCAGCCCAACACCGTGGTGAAGGCAAACACCACCAGGCCTGCGGTAACCACCCCACCACTTCCCATCAAGCCAGTGTTGAAGGCGGTGATGGAGAGCACGGCACCTGCTTCGCCATTGGCGTAAACCCCGGTGGTGATGATCACTAGTGCCGTCATGGTGCAGATGATCAGGGTGTCGATGAAGGTGCCGAGCATGGCCACCGTGCCCTGCCGCACGGGGTCGTTGGTTTTGGCAGCGGCGTGAGCGATTGGTGCACTGCCCAAGCCCGCCTCATTGGAGAAAATGCCGCGCTTGAAGCCCATCAACACCACCTGGCCGAAGGCGCCACCTGCAGCCGCTTCGCCGGAAAAAGCATTGCCAAAGATCGTGGCAAAGGCTTCTGGCACGGATTCGATATTGATCAGCAGAACAATCAAGCAAGCGAGCAGATAAAGCACTGACATCAGCGGAACGATTGCTGAAGCGGCTTGGGCAATGCGCTTGATGCCACCAATGATCACCGCAAAGACCACCGCCCCAAGGACGATGCCTGTGACCAACCGGGGAACCCCCAGCATCGCCAGGGCGCTGGAAACCTCAAAGCACTGCACACCATTGCCGATGCCAAAGCCGGCCAACATGCCGAACAGGGCAAACAGCACCGCCAACCACTGCCAGTTGGGGCCTAGGCCATTGCGGATGTAATACATCGGGCCACCGACGTGGTTGCCGAGTCCGTCGACTTCCCGGTAGCGAACGGCGAGCACGGCTTCGGCGTACTTCGTGGCGATGCCGAACACGGCAATCACCCACATCCAAAACACAGCACCCGGTCCGCCAATGGCAATGGCACCAGCAACGCCTGCGATGTTGCCGGTGCCGATGGTGGCTGACAGCGATGTCATCAACGCCTGGAAGGGGGTGATGTCGCCATCGCTTTCACCAGCTTCGCGCTGCCACAGCATGCGAACGCCATAGGGGAGCCGTTGCAGCGGCATGAAGCGCAGCCCCAGCATCAAAACGATGCCGGTGAAGGCAATCAGGAGAACCATCGGCCACCCCCAAACGATCCCGTTGATCGGATCGTTAATGCTGCTGATGAATTGCTCCATCCCATCCCTCGGTTGTCCGAGGGATGGTGCCACAGGTCTGAGCCAGTTTCAGCTCAGTTGGCCTTCAAGTCGAGAAATTGAAAGCTCTGCTCTCCAGCTGGGCTGTCACCGAAGGCTTCGGTGCGAATCACGCGCTCACTGAGCACCCATGTTCCGCCTTCACCCAATGGCACGAAGGTGTCGGTGAAGTGATTCACACCACCTTTGGCTTCGCCGCTGGCTGGGTCGGCGTATTGGCTGCTGTAGCGCTTGCTCAAATAGCCGCTGCCGGTGTCGGTGACTTCTGCGGTGTGGATGGTCACCACGGTGCCGTGGATGTGGCGGTGCACCATCGTCACCACATTGTCTTTGATGCGGTACTTGTCGCCTTCCCCTTTGCCGCCTACGAGAACCTCAAGGCCTTCATCGGTGCTGTCGCCCGCGCTGAACTGGTTGTCCTTGTGGGTCACCTCAAAGGGGCGACGCACCCGGTGGATGCAGACCTCCCAAAGTTGGGAAGCCACAGCTTTGTGCACCTCCTCATTGCTGATGCCTTCAACTTCAGCCTTGAGGTCGCTGCCAACTTTGAAGCGGCCCTCAACCTGCTGATCGCCCTGGCTCCAGAGGCAGCGGCCGCTGTAACCAGCGAAGCCAGGATCCCAGGTGTAGCGGTTGTTGTAGGCCTCTGCGAAGAGGGAACGAATGTCGGTGCCCGGGGCGATGGGAGTGCTGACGCTCATGGCTGTTGGTGCAGATCCTGCAAGGCGTTGATGGGCAGATCATTCTGCCGCTGCAGGCAGCCCACTGCTTCCACTGCCGCTCTGGCCCCCGCGAGGGTGGTGACGGTCGGCACGCGGTAGTCGAGGGCGGCCCGGCGCAAGTAACGATCGTCGTGGGCGGCTTGCCGGCCAATTGGGGTGTTGATGATCATCTGCACCTGATCGGAGCGGATCGCATCTTCGATGTTGGGTCTGCCCTCGTGGACTTTCAGCACCGGTTTGACCTTGAGGCCGTTGGAGCAGAGGTACTTGGCGGTTCCCTCGGTGGCAATCAGCTCGAATCCCTGCTCCTGCAATTTGCCGGCCACTTCCACCAGAGCTTCCTTGTCACGGTCGTGGGTGGAGAGAAACACGGTGCCCTTGGTGGGAAGTACCTCGCCTGCAGCTAGCTCGGCTTTGGCGTACGCCATTCCAAAGTTGCTGGCGGTGCCCATGACTTCGCCAGTTGAGCGCATCTCTGGGCCTAAAACAGTGTCGGAACCGGGGAAGCGGCGGAAAGGCAAGACGGCTTCCTTGATGGCTTGTAGCGGAGGCTTGGGCTCCTCTTGCAATCCCAACTGCTCCAGGCTGCGGCCCGCCATCAGGCGACTCGCCAACTTGGCTAAGGGCACGCCTGTTGCCTTGGCCACAAAGGGCACCGTGCGCGAGGCACGGGGGTTGGCCTCAATGATGTACACCTCGTCGTGGCAGACGGCAAATTGCAGGTTGATCAAGCCCTGCACCTGCAAGGAACGCGCCAAATCGGCGCTCCATTGGCGAATCGTGGCCAGGGCTTCGGGTTTGAGGCTGACCGACGGCAAGCAGCAGGCTGAATCGCCGGAGTGGATCCCTGCCGGCTCAATGTGTTCCATCAGCCCACCGATCACCACCTGACCGCTCTCATCACAGAGGGCATCAACATCCACCTCGGTGGCGTTTTCCAGGTATTGATCGATCAGCACCGGTTGATCGGGGTCCACCTGCACGGCTTCGCGCATGTAGCGATCCAATTCATCGGCGCCGAACACCACCTCCATGGCACGGCCCCCCAGCACGTAGCTGGGCCTCACCACGACCGGGTAGCCGATGCGCTCAGCAATGGCTCGGGCCTCGTCTTCACTGCGGGCGATGCCATTGGCCGGTTGGCGAATCTGCAGCTTGCGCAGCACGCCTTCAAATTGTTCGCGGTCTTCTGCTAGGTCGATCGATTGCGGTGAGGTGCCCCAAATGCGGCAACCGGTGGTTTGGCCTTGCGCCGATTCCAGCCAGCGCAGCAGTGGCAGGGCCAGCTTGAGCGGGGTTTGTCCGCCGAATTGAACGATCACCCCATCGGGACGCTCGGCTTCGATGACATTGAGCACGTCTTCGAGGGTGAGCGGTTCGAAATAAAGGCGATCACTGGTGTCGTAATCAGTTGAAACCGTTTCCGGGTTGCTGTTCACCATCACCGTTGCGAGCCCCTCCTCTTGCAGGGCGAAGGAGGCGTGGCAGCAGCAGTAGTCGAACTCGATGCCTTGGCCGATCCGGTTCGGACCTCCACCAAGGATCATCACCTTTCGGCGTGATTCCGGCGCGACCTCCGTCTGCGGGGCCAAGACCTCAAGCTGGCCTGCAGCATTGAGCCATTCGACCGGGCGCTCGTAGCTGGAGTAGTGGTAAGGCGTCGTGGAGGCAAATTCAGCGGCGCAGGTGTCGACTGTTTTGAACACCGCATTAATTCCCAGCCCTTGGCGATGGGCTCGAACAGCCAATTCGTCGCTGCCTGTGCACCAGGCGATTTGCCGGTCGCTGTAGCCCAGCTGTTTGAGCTCGAGCATGGCCTCGGCATTGAGCTCGTTGAGGGAGCGCCCTTGAAGCAAGGCTTGTTCCCGGTGCAGCATGGCCGCCAATTTGGCCAGGAACCAGGGGTCGATCGCGCTGAGGGCATGCACCTGCTCAATGCTTCGGCCCCGCAGCAACGCCGTGCGAACCGAAAAAATTCGCTCGGGTGTTGGGGTGCGCAAGTTGGCATCGAGATCCCCTTCGCTGGGATTGGCTTCAGCGCGATCAGCGCCCCAGCCGGCATGGCCTGTTTCCAGCGACCGCAGGGCTTTCTGGAACGACTCCTCAAAGCAGCGTCCGATCGCCATGGCTTCACCCACCGATTTCATTGAGGTGGTAAGAACCGATGAGCTGCCACTGAACTTTTCAAAGGCAAAGCGGGGCACCTTGGTCACCACGTAGTCGATGGTGGGCTCAAAGCAGGCCGGCGTTTTGCCAGTGATGTCGTTGATGATTTCGTCGAGCCGGTAGCCCACGGCTAGGCGGGCAGCGATTTTGGCGATCGGGAACCCAGTGGCTTTGCTGGCCAAGGCCGAACTGCGGCTGACGCGGGGGTTCATCTCGATGACCACCACATCGCCGTTGGCTGGGTTGATGGCGAATTGGATGTTGCTGCCGCCGGTGTCGACACCGATCTCGCGGATGATCGCCAGGGATTGATCGCGCAGGCGCTGGTATTCGCGATCGGTGAGGGTTTGTGCTGGCGCCACCGTGATCGAATCACCGGTGTGAACCCCCATGGGATCCAGGTTTTCGATGCTGCAGATGATCACCACGTTGTCGGCGGTGTCGCGCATCACCTCCAGCTCAAATTCCTTCCAGCCGAGCAGCGACTTCTCAATCAGGATCTGATCAACGGGGCTGGCTTCTAAACCGCTATTGCACAGCGCCCGAAATTCCTCGGGGTTGTAGGCGATGCCGCCACCCGAACCTCCCAGGGTGAAGGCGGGGCGAATGATGCGTGGGTAGCTGCCGATTTGATTGCCAACGGCTTCGGCTTCTTCCATGGAGGTGGCGATCCCCGATGGGCATACCCCCACACCGATCCGTTCCATCGCCTGTTTGAACAGGTCGCGGTCTTCGGCTTTCTCAATGGCAGCCAGGTTGGCGCCAATCAGCTCCACGCCATAGCGCTCGAGTGTGCCGTCCTTGGCCAGGCTCACGGCCAAGTTCAACGCGGTTTGGCCGCCCATGGTGGGCAGCAGGGCATCGGGCTTCTCCAGCTCAATGACACGCCGCACCACATCGGGGGTTAAGGGCTCGATGTAGGTCCGATCTGCCATCTCTGGATCGGTCATGATCGAGGCGGGGTTGGAGTTCACCAACACCACCTCAAAGCCATCAGCCCGCAAGGCTTTGCAGGCTTGCGTGCCGGAATAGTCAAATTCGCAGGCCTGGCCGATCACAATCGGCCCAGATCCAAGCAGCAAAATGCGGCGAAGGTCCGTGCGACGGGGCATGGGCCAGCGTTGACTCAAAACATTCTCAGCTTCTCATCCCCCCGTCGTGCTTCGGCTGGCGGTCGCTACGCTGAAGGTTGACCTTGACCTTTGAGTCGTCCCCGTTCATGAGTGAGCTTCAGCGCCTGAAAGGGCTGCTGCCTCCAGAGATGCAGAGCTGGGTCTTCGTGGAGGCCGCGGCCGCTGCTGATCCACCGCTGGTGAGCCTTGAGGAGATCGGGCGTGATGAGGTGGAGATCCAGGTGGATCTCGAGAAGTGGGATGCCCTGGCGCTCGACCACCGCAATCTGCTCTTCTGGCATGAGGTGGGCCGCATCCAAAACGATGCGATTCCCCGCGATGGCTGGGAAATGGCTGCCTTGGCCATCGGCCTAGGCGGTGCCATTGGTGAGCTGTGGGTTCAAGACGGCTTGCTGCTTGTGTTGGCCATGGGGCTTTCGGGCTTTGCCGGCTATCGCTTGTATCTGAAAAACAATTCTGAGAAGCGTCTGCAAGACGCCATTGCCGCTGATGAGCGGGCCATCAACCTGGCCACCCGCTTTGGTTACACCCTGCCCAATGCCTACAAAAGCTTGGGTGGCGCCCTGAAGGAACGCATCGAGCAGACCCGTAAAAAGCGGCAGCGCAGCTTTTTTGAAGATCGGCTTGAAGCTCTGCGCAAGAGCGCTGGCCGCGCCCGCGCTGAAATGGCCCAACAGCAGGGCAGCAGTCGCTCTGTAAGTAGTGAGAACGTGTATGGATAGTGAAGCGCTGGTGCAGCTGGCTGCTGAAGCTGCCGACGACCGCAAAGCCGTTGATATCCGCCTGCTCAAGGTGGATGACGTCACCACCTTGACCGACTGGTTTCTGGTTTGCAGCGGTCTCTCCACGGTGCAGGTCAAGGCCATTGCCCGCTCAGTTGAAGATCGTTTGGAAGAGCAGGGGCAGCTTCCCTTGCGCAAGGAGGGCTTCAGCGAAGGGCGCTGGGTCCTGCTGGATTACGGCGATGTGATTGTCCAGGTGCTCACACCAGAAGAACGCAGTTACTACGATCTGGAGGCTTTCTGGGGACACGGAACAACTGTTCCTTTTGTCTCTGCGGTGGCGTCGACTGGATCTTCAAGCTGAACCATGAGCGTCTGTCCGGTGCCGGCGGAACAACAACCCCTGCGCCAGTACGAGGAACTGACCGCGTCTTGGTTTTTTCGGTGGCCTTCCACCAGTTTTGCGGCCTTGAGCCGCCGGCTAGCCCAGGGTTGGTTGCTGCTGCTGCCGATCACTTTGTTGGTGGCCAGCGGCAGCATTCCGTTGCGCCACGACGTGCCGCGGTTGTTTGCCGCTGGTGCCGTTTCCGCCTTGGTGTTGCCTTTGCTGCTGTTGGTGCGTCAGTGGCTGGGCTGGACCTATGTGCATCGCCGCTTGATGCGTGAGCGCATCACCTATGAGGAATCGGGTTGGTACGACGGGCAGGAGTGGGAGAAGCCCTTGGAGTGGCGTGAGAAAGATCTGTTGATTGCTCAACATCAGGTGAGGCCTGTGCTGGGCCGTTTGCTGCGGGCTATCAGTGTTCTGGCTGCGCTACTGCTCTGGGGCGCCAGCCTCTGCCAGGCTCTTTGAGATCGGCACCGACGCATGACGTCATCGATGGGTCTTAGTGGTTCCAGCCTTGCGGGCCATCCCCCGCTGGAGGTGCGGCTGCTGCGCGATGGGATGACCGAATCGGTGCACCGGGTGCATGCCGTGGTCTGTGACCAGCGCGGCCGCCTGTTGATGCGCGCTGGAGATGCCCAGCATCTGAGCTTTATTCGTTCGGCGCTCAAGCCCTTTCAAGCCCAGACTTTTGTCTCCAGTGGTGCCCTCGATGCTCAAGGGGGCGCGGAGCGCGCAATGGCGATTGCTTGCGCCTCCCATGACGGCGGCAAAGACAAAGCCCGTGAAGCCTTCCAGATTCTCTGGCGGGCCGACATCGATGCGTCGATGTTGCGTTGCCCGGTCCCAGCGGGCAAAGAGAGCCCGCTGGAGCACAACTGCTCGGGAAAGCATGCGGCGTTTTTGGCCAGTTGCCGGCGCATGTGCTGGCCTTTGGAGGGCTACCTCAACAAAAATCACCCATTGCAGCAGGAGTTGTTTGGCCGCATCGCTGAGCTCCTGGGGTTGCCAAAAGATGAACTGATCATCGCGAGCGATGACTGTGGCGCCCCCACCGTTCAGCTTCCTTTGAGTCAGATGGCGCTGCTGTTTGCCCACCTTGGGGCTGGAACGCTGCCCAACCTCGAGCGCTTGGTGCGCGCGATGCAGGCCCACCCCGAGCTGGTGGCAGGGGTTGGTCGTTTTGACACCGAGCTGATGCGCCGCGGCTTGGACATGCTGATCAGCAAAGGTGGCGCTGAGGGGATTCAATGCCTGGCTCGTGTGGGCGAGGGTCTTGGTTTGGCGATCAAGGTGGAAGACGGCGCGAGCCGCGCCAAACGTGCGGTGGCTTTGCACCTGTTGCGTCAGTTGGATTGGCTCACGCCCACCGCTTTGGAGGAACTGGAGCAGCAATTCATGATTCCGATGGCTGGTCAGCGGCTTGAGGTGATCGGCGAATTGGTTTGATTGGTTGCCAACTGTCGCCGTTGTCACCTAAGTTTTGGTTTCGGTTGCCGCGGGGTAGAGCAGCCTGGTAGCTCGTCGGGCTCATAACCCGAAGGTCGGGAGTTCAAATCTCCCCCCCGCCACCAATTCCTTCAACCGCTCCTTCTGGGGGCGGTTTTTTATTGGCTTAGTCCACCAGCTATCAGGTGGGTGCGGATCGCTTCTCCCACGCTCGCCGTTCGGTTCTGCAGATGCAGCTTGTGATGGCTAGCAGGTGTTGCCGTGCTGTGACATTGACGATGAGCTCGTTGGCATCAATGCGCATCTCAGCTTCGAAACCGTTTGAGCTGCTGATAGCACCGCGGTGTCGTCAGCGGGATCTCAGCCCTTTGGTGGCAACGTCCTAATGAGCCAGCTGCCGCCGGATCCCTTCCGCTGCGGCTGCTGTGCGGCCTTGAACATCAAGCTTTTGCATGATCGTTTGCACATGTCCTCTGGCTGTCGAGCCAGCGATATGCAGCCGTTGGCCGATCTGCTGATTGGTGAGGCCATCGCAGAGCAGCTGTAGCACTTCGCATTCGCGGCGCGTGAGTTGCAGCGGGTCTGGATAGCGTTTGCTGGTGATCGCCATGGTTGCTCAGCTGGTGTGAAGAGTTGGGCTGGTGTCTGCGGAACGATCCAGCCCAGCCAGCTCCCCTGCATCCCACCGCTTCAGGAGCTGGCGAACCTACTGAATGGGTTTTGTGTGACCACCGCGCGACTGAATCGTTGCGGTTGTTGTCAAGAGTCGTACGACTCACAACGACACAGCCCTAGAGACGTCGCTCCTCCAAAGCTGCGCTGAGCCGCTCCACCGCTTGCGCCAATTGCTTTTGGCTTTCCGCAGCAGGATCGGGTTTGGCGGTGCGGTGCCTGAGCCGCTCCACGCTCTTGACCACCACAAACACAACCGCCGCCACGACCACAAAGTTCAGCAGTGCCACCAAAAGGTTGCCTGCTGGCCAGCTGCTGATTGAATCAATGCCCAGCTCGGCCATGGTGGGGTTGAGGGCTGCGGTGGTGAACAGTTCCACAACCGCTTGCACCACCTTGGTGAAGGCCGCTCCAATAATCACGGCAACCGCCAGATCAACCACGTTGCCGCGGTTGATGAAGTCAAGAAATTCACGGCCGAGTCCTTTGCCCATGGGATTGCCCAAGTTGGGTTTCAGGATGCCGACTTTGCCGCTTGGTTTCAGGCTGCAATCGGTGTGGTGTGGAGGTGGATCATGATTTGCAGCTGCTCAGCCACCTCGAGCCAGTGCTGGCGTTCGCCCTCTGTTGTGGCGTCTTCTGCCCGCTGGATGAGTTGGCTGCGGCGCTCAGCCAGCTTTTCAATGAATGAAATGGTGTCTGACATTTCAACCATTATTCGCTCAGGCGAAATTATCAGAACCAGCCAGAAATGGCGTTGATTTGTTCTTTCGACTCAGAACGTTGGACTCTGTGACGTTCAACGTGATGTTGCGTTACTTGTGTTGCATTGACTGCAAGCCATAACGACTACGACGTCTTCAAAGCATCCACCACCTCAGGGAAGTGCTCATCGAGGCAGTGGTCACAGACGCCATGGCTAAAGCCCATCGAGGTGGTGCGGCTGAGGTAGTTCTCCAGGTAGTCCCAGTCCCCTTCGGAATCACGCACCTTTCTGCAATAGGAGCAGATGGGGAGCACCTGTTGGCTGCTGGTGATGCTGCTCAAGCTGTTGAGCAGGCGCAGCGAGCGGCGGCGCAGTTCCAACAGGGTCACCACCTGCCGGGCCAGCGACTTCATCACGATCAGCTGCGCATCACTGAGTGCTCCCGGTTTGCGGTCAATCACGCAGAGGGTGCCGAGGCGATGCTCCGCGGGTGTTTCCAGTGGGAAGCCGGCATAGAGGCGAATGTTGGGATCGCCGCTGACCAGAGGGTTATGCCGAAAGCGTGTGTCGTTGAGGGCGTCCTCAATGATCATCGGCTCGGAATCGGCGATGGCATGGGCGCAAAACGACCAATCCCGTGGTGTTTCTCGCGCTTCTAAGCCAACGGTTGACTTGAACCATTGCTTCTCATCGCTCACCAAGCTCATCAGGGCAATTGGTGTACCGCAGGTGATCGAAGCGATGCGGGTGATGTCGTCGTAACACTGCTCTGGCCGGGTCCCCAGCACGCGATATTCGGCGAGGGCTTGGAGCCTTTCTGCCTCATTGGCTGCCCGTTTGGCTGAGTAATACAGAGCCATCCAAAAACCTGAGGTTCATCCCTGTAAAGGGCCCTATGACGGTGTTAATGGCGATCAGGATTGTCTGGCTCGTGAATTATTGATCGGGGATAAAACGTATTGATTGGCAATCAAATGGTTTGCCCCCTGCTCAGCTAGCGGCAACATCGCAGGACCGGCTGAACAGGCCGTTCAGGTAGTGCTGGGCAACCGCGCGATCACTGCTGCCGTTTTGGAACAGGAAGCTGGCCAACGCCGAGCTCACGAGTTGGTATTGATCCCACTGCGGGTTGGATTGCAGGAAGCCCTGCATGCTGCCGAACAGGGCTTCGGGGATTTCGGCTTCCAGGCTGATGATTTCTTGGCTTGGGTTGGCGTTACTGGTCTGGCTGTTGCACCCGTCGTTCAACGTTGGCTCTCCGCTTGCCCAGTGATGAAGCCACACATCGGGGTGCTTCGTCAAAGGTGGTGCTGATGTCGAATCAGCTCCTGTCTCATCGCTGAGATTGCTCTCGCTACCAGTGTCTGTATCAACCGAACATGACGACTTTCTGCTGATTGAATCGCTTGGCCTCGAGCGTCAAGTGATTCGTTCGGGCTGATGCGATCTCCACAGAACGACCAAATTAGGAGCTTGTAAGGAGAAAACCTGTGGAAAGCCCCCCGGCCGCCTGGGGAAAAGCCCGCTTGGCTGTGGAGAACAGGAAACGATTAGCAGGGCTAATGATTGTGAGTCTTGCGAGACTGGCATGAGAGCGCGACGGATGTGATCGTTAGATGCTGGGTTTTTCTTCCGATTTGATCTGCATCGTGCGAGGCCCGAGGGGGTGATCCGCGTGGGGATAGATCGGGTGGTGATGACCATGGTCGTGACTGTGGTCATGACTGCCCTGGGGAAGCGGCACGCCATCGGGCTGGCAAGCCCCGGTGCATTCGTTTTCACAGAGTTGGCAGGGCTCATTGAGGCCCTCGACGTGGTGGTGATGGCTGTGCTGAGGAGCGCCAACTTCGGTTTCAAAGCCGAGCACCTGCTGGCGGTATTTGCAGAGTGAGCAATTCATGGCGGTGTCGCCGCGAACCACCTCCGCCACCCGTTCGATGAAGGTGTCGATCACCATTGGGTGATCACCGAGGTAGCTGGCTTGTAGGAATTCCACCTCGGGGTGGTCGGCGGCAACGCGCTCGCTGTGTTGCCGGATGCGGCTGACCAGCACCCCTGAAAACAAGAAATAGGGGAACACGATCACGCGCTTGAAACCCAGCTTCACCACATGGCGTAGGCCAGGCTCCACCAAGGGGAAGGTGACACCGGAATACACCGTTTCACCCCAGCCAAAGCCAAAACCCTCCACCAGCATCCGGGTCACCTTGGCGACATTGGAGTTGGCATCAGGGTCGGATGAGCCGCGGCCCACCACGACCAGCAGGGTGTCGCTCAAGGGCACATCGCCGCTGGCCTGATCAATGGCCTCGCGGATGCGTGCCCCCGCCGCTTGGATCATCTTGAGGTCAACCCCCAGTTCGCGGCCGTAGTCGACCTGCAGACCGGTCTCAGCGCTGTAGGTGTTCAGCACCGATGGGATGTCGTTCTTGGCATGGCCTGCGGCAAACAACATTCCGGGCACGGCGAGCACCCGCTGAACCCCTTGCTGCCTCAGCTTCTCGAGGCCATCGCGAAGGATGGGCCTGGCAAATTCCAAGTAGCCATGTTCCACCGGTAGCTGGGGGAGCTTGCGGCGCAGGCCATCAGCCAGCTTGGCGAATTCATCGACGGCCAAGCGATTGCGGCTGCCATGGCCGCAGATCAGTACGCCGAGTCCGTCTGCGCTGGTGAAGTCGTCCGCCATGGGTTGGCCTTACTGCAAGCGACGCTATCGCCTGGCTTTCTCTAGAGCCCGAGCCCCACGGTTTGTCCCGACTGATGACTGCTCACGCAGGCATCCATGACCTGCTGGCTGGCGAGCCCCTCCAGGAGCCCCGGCACCATGGGGCGCTGTTTGCGAACGGCATCAGCCCACCAGCCGATCAGGCGGCTCACAGGAGCAATACGGCCGTCTTCCCAGCTGCGAGCAAAGCTCAAGCTTGGATCGGGAGGCAGGGGCGCCAACCCAGCGCCACCTTTGGATCCCTGTAGGGAAAAGCCATGGACGTAGTCGCTCTGATTGCTGGACCCCAGCACCAGCGTTCCCTCTGAGCCGTAGAACTCCATCCAGCAGCCGCGCCCTTGGCGGGCTGTGGAGGCGAGGGCGAGCTGGGCTGAGAGCTGTTGACGCGCTCCTGGCCACTGGGGTTCGAGTTGCAGTTGGGCAAATGCCGTGTCGGCTGCATCCACCTGGCCCAGCCCAGATCCATCAGCTTTGGGCCTTTCGCTGATCGCCACCGAGAGCTGAGATTGCACTTGGCGGACGGGGCCCACCAGCCACTGCATCATGTCGAAGGCATGGCTTCCCAAGGCGCCCAAGACCCCTCCTCCGAGGGCCTGCTGGGAATACCAATTCCAGGGGCGCTGCGGGTTGGCCCGGCTGCCCATCAACCAATCAAAACGAAGCAGCCAGGGATCGCCGAGCCAGCCCTGGTGAAGCAGGGCGGCCAGCTGTTGAAACGCTGGAACGGCCCGGTATTCGAAATTCACCGCGCAAATCAGCCCGCGTTCAAGGGCCAGCTGTTCGAGCTGCTGGGCTTCTGAGGCATTGAGGGCCACAGGCTTTTCCAGTAGAAGATGCTTGCCGGCCAACAGCGCCTGTTTGGCGAGTTCAAACCGAGCAGCTGGTGGGGTGGCAATCACCACAGCTTCCACTGCAGGGTCGCCAAGAACTTGCTCAAAGTTGCTGCTGCCGGGCAGCTCGGCGGCGCGGCTGGCTTGCTCGACCCGGTCTTGGCGTGGATGCCATAACGCCACGGGCACGGCTTGGGGGCAGGCCCGCAGCGCTGGTATGTGCACCTTCTCGCCAAAGCCCAGACCAGCAACGGCAACTCCAAGGGGGCGTGGAGCGCTCATCAAGCCAAACCCTCCAGCTGAGCTTCTTGGCAAACCTGCTCCATCACGCTGGAGATCAAGGCGTCTTCGGAGGCAATCTCCCAATCGGCCTGAAGCTTGGGCAGGCCATTGACTTGCAGATCACGAAAGCGCTGGCTTCCGCACTCAATCGCCATCACATACAACTGGCCGGATGGATTGGGTTTGTCATCGGTGGCCGCTGGCGTGAACCGGCTGAGCACGGTGAGCTCACCGCGGCGGTTGAGCCTGAGGCTGCCTTTGTCCCACCACTGTTGGCCTTCCTCAGTGGCCGGCACTTCGATCCACTCCACTGGTCCGGCCCAGGCGGCTGGCCCGGGTGCCAGGAGCAGGATCAACAGCAGCAGCCACGACAGCAGCCGGGAGCTCATGCCGAGACAGCTGCTGGTTGTTGGTGCATTTGCAGCAAGCTCGCCAGTCGGCTGCGCAGCTGGGTGCGCGGAATGATGGCGTCAACAAACCCGTGGTCTTGGAGGTATTCGGCGGTTTGGAAGTTGTCGGGCAGTTTTTCGCGCAGAGTTTGCTCAATCACGCGGCGCCCGGCGAAGCCAATCAAGGCTTTGGGCTCGGCCAAGATCAGATCGCCCAACATGGCGAAGCTGGCGGTCACACCACCGGTGGTGGGGTGGGTAAGCAGCGGGATGTAGAGCAGTTTTCTAGACCGGTGCCGCTCCAGCGCGCCGGAGATCTTGGCCATCTGCATCAAGCTCAACATGCCCTCCTGCATGCGGGCACCACCGCTGGCGCACACCACAAGCACAGGCAGCTGTTGCTCGGTGGCCGTTTCGATTAAGCGGGTGATCTTCTCGCCCACCACCGAGCCCATGCTTCCGCCCATGAAGCGGAAATCCATCACCGCCAATGCAATGCCTTGGCCTTCAATGGTTCCGGTGCCGCAGACCACGGCATCACGCAGACCCGTTTGGCGTTGGCTATCGCGCAGACGATCGGCGTAGGCGCGGCGGTCTTTAAAGGCGAGCGGGTCGGTGGGGCTGAGTTCACCATCGACGGGAATGAAGCTGCCGGGATCCAGCAAAATCCGCAGCCGCTCTTCGCTGTGAATCCGGTGGTGATAACCGCAAGACGCGCAGACACTGGCATTGGCAATGAGGTCTTTGCGGTACACAACCTCGCCACATTCCGGGCATTTGCTCCACAGGCCATCACCCTCATCGGGCTCAGGCGTTGGGCGCAACGCGGGAGCCGTCTTGCGGCGATCAGCAAACCAGTCGAGCAGCGACAAACGACAATCCTCTGATGGGGACCATTAAAAGCCCATGGGCCCCGGGTTGATCAAGAGGGCCCAAAGGGCATCACAGGCCAACCAGCTCAGCAGCCCGCCAACGGCCAAAAAGGGCCCAAATGGAAAGGGTTGCTTGGGACCTAACAAGCCGCTGAGCCGGCCAGTCAAGCCAAAGGCGGCGCCCAAAACCACTGCAACAGCGCAGGCCACGGCCAGTCCTTGCAAGCCGAGCCAAGCCCCCAGCAGGGCCGCCAGCTTGGCGTCACCCAAACCCAGCGCCGGGGCCCCCAGCAGTTTTTCGCCCAGGCCGCTGATGCCTTCAAAAATCAGCAGTCCGGTGGCGGCGGCCACCGAATGCCACAGCAACAGTTCAGTTCCGAGGCCAAGCCACCAGCCCGCTAGCGCTGAGAGAGCTAGGCCGCTGATCACACCCCAACGGCACAGCGGTTCAGGCAGGCGCATGGTGCGCAGATCGATCAGGGCCAGCGGCAGCAACAAACTCAGCAGCAGGCCCCCTGCCAACAGGTTGGGGAATGGGTCTAAGGGGCCGAAGCGTCCAACCCCCGGCTGGGCGAGCAGCACCCAGAGCCCACCGCTGAGCAGCTCAATTAAGGGGTATTGAACGCTGATCGGGCCATGGCAGAACTGGCACTGGCCGCGCAGCAGAACCCAGCTGAGCACTGGGATGTTGTTGGTCCAGGGCAGGTCATGGCCGCAGCGCGGGCAGTGGCTGCCGGGCCACACCACGGATTCACCGCGCGGCAGGCGCCACACCACAACGTTCAGAAAGCTGCCGATGCAGAGCCCCAGCAGCAGGGCGAGCAGCATCATCGCCGTTGGCGCAGCCGGCCATGGGTGCGGCGGCGCAACAAGTCGAGCTCTAGAAACTGCTCCTCAGGGAGCAAAACGGGTGGCTCAAATATCACCCGGCCACTGAAGTTTCGGGTTTCAATCACAACCCCGAGCGGCTCTACGCGAGCGCCATAACGCTCCAAATGAGCCAGATAAAGCTGACGGCCAACACTCAGCAATCGCGACAGTTGATCCGGTGACCATCGCGCTGGACCCGGATCGATCGACGCCTGGGCGCCGCGTATTGCGAATGAGGGCATGCTCACGCCCTCAAATTAGCTGCAACGCAGCAAATGTTCAGGCCTGGGCGCGCTTTTCCTCGATCATGCGGTGAATGATCGGGGTCAAGATCAGCTCCATGGCGAAGCCCATCTTGCCGCCGTTCACCACGATGCTGGTGGGGCTCGACATGAAGGAGTCGTGGATCATGTTGAGCAGGTAGCTGAAGTCAATCCCCCACTTCTCGCGAGCTCCCTTGCGGAAGTGGATGATCACGAAGCTCTCATCGGGAGTCGGGATGTTCCGGCAGATGAAGGGGTTGGAGGTGTCCACCGTGGGCACCCGTTGGAAGTTGATGTCGGTGCGGCTGAACTGCGGGCAGATGTGGTTGATGTAATCCGGCATGCGGCGCAGGATTGTGTCCACAATCGCTTCAGCGGAATAACCGCGCTCGGCGTTGTCGCGGTGGATCTTTTGAATCCACTCGAGGTTGGTGATGGGCACGACGCCCACTAACAAATCCGCCAGGGAGGCCACGTCGTAGGTGTCGCCCACCACGCCGCCGTGCAGGCCTTCGTAGAAGAGCAGATCGGTGCCGCTGGGGATGGGCTCCCAGGGGGTGAATTGACCGGGGTCGAGGTTGGTGCCGAGGCGAGCGTTGTGCTCGGAAGCCTCTTCTGGGCTGTGCAGGTAGTAGCGCTTTTCGCCGCCGCCAGATTTGCCGTAGGTGCGGAACAGCTCTTCGAGCTTGTCGAACAGGTTGGCTTCGGGGCCGAAGTGGGAGAAGTTCTCGCCAGCAGCCAGGGCATTGGCCATGGCCTCCTTCATCGGCATCCGCTCGTAGCGGTGATAGCTGTCGCCCTCCACCACAGCAGGGGTGATGCCCTCGCGAGCAAAGATGTGCTCAAACGCCCGCTTCACAGTGCTGGTGCCAGCTCCGGAGGAACCGGTGACGGCAACGATCGGGTGGAGGCTGGACATCAACTACGGCACGTGCTCGGGGGAGTTTGCCATGAAGCCCCCCCGTTGGTTCAGCCCAGGGCTTTGAGCAAGGCCTCACCCATGGCTTGACAGCCCACGGCGGTGCAGCCCTCGGCCATCAAATCGCCGGTGCGCAGCCCCTGGGCCAGCACTGTGTCAACGGCTTTTTCAAGGCTGGCGGCAGCGGCTTCTTGCTTCAAGCCAATGCGCAGCATCATCGCCGCTGACAACACCATGGCCAGCGGGTTGGCCTTGTCTTGGCCAGCGATGTCAGGGGCGGAGCCATGCACCGGCTCAAACAGCCCAGGCCCATCACTGCCCAGCGAGGCCGAGGGCAACATGCCGATCGAGCCGGTGAGCATGGCGGCTTCATCGCTGAGGATGTCACCAAACAAGTTGCCAGTGAGCAGCACATCGAACTGCCGCGGGGCCCGCACCAATTGCATCGCGGCGTTGTCCACATACATGTGGCTCACCTCCACGCCGCTGTAATCGCTGGCCATGGCATCCACCCGCTCACGCCAGAGCTGGCTGACATCGAGCACATTGGCTTTATCAACCGAGCACAGCCGTCCGCTGCGCTGGACAGCCAGGTCAAACCCAACCCGCGCGATGCGATCGATTTCGCTGCTGCTGTAGGTCATGGTGTTGAAGCCGCGTTCCTCGCCGCTGTCGGTGGTGACGCGGCCCTTGGGCTGGCCGAAATAGATGCCTCCGGTGAGCTCCCGCACCACCATCAGATCGACGCCGCTGATCACCTCTTCGCGCAGGGTGCTGGCGCCGATCAACGCCGGCACGATCTTGACGGGACGCAAATTCGCGAAGAGCTCCATGCCCGCGCGCAGGGCCAAGAGGCCCGATTCCGGCCGTTTGGCGCGCGGAAGGTTGTCGTATTGGGGACCACCGATGGCGGCCAGCAGCACGGCATCGGCCCCGCGGCAGGCCGACAGGGTGCTGGCCGGTAGCGGTTCACCGGTGGCATCAATAGCCGCACCTCCCACCGGTTGTGGGTCAAAGCTGAGGCTGAAGTTGTGCTGTTGGGCGACCACCTCGAGCAACCGACGGGCCACGGCCGTGATCTCCGGGCCGATGCCATCACCGGCCAGCAGAGTGATGCGATAGCTGCTCATCAACGCCTGAACGTCCAGGCGCTGAACCTACTGTCCGGCTTTCTCCTCGTTCAGGCGCCGCACGGTGCGGGCCATTTCCGGCAGCTTGTTGAAGGCGGCTGAGCAGCGCAGCCAGAGGCGGTTGGGGATGGCGGGGTAGCCGCTCACGACTTCACCGGCAGCGATTTCCCCATGGATCCCTGACTTGCTGGAGGCGATGGCGCGATCGCCCACGACAGCCCGATTGGCCACACCGACTTGGCCGGCCAGGATGACGCCATTGCCGAGGCGGGCTCCACCGGCAATTCCCACCTGCGAGGCCAACGCACAGCCCTTGCCGGTCACCACGCCGTGACCCACCTGCACCAGGTTGTCAATTTTGGTGCCGGCGCCGATGCGGGTTTCACCCACCGATGGTCGGTCGATGGTGCTGCCGCAGCCCACCTCCACCAGATCTTCCAGCACCACTTGGCCGGTTTGGGGCATCTTGCGCCAGCCGCTGGCGGTGGGCACAAAGCCAAAGCCCTCCGATCCCACCACGGCATTGGAATTCACCACACAGCCTTGGCCCAAACGGCTGCCCGGATGCAGCACGGCATTGGCGTGAATGGTGCAACCAGCTCCCAGTTGCACATCGGCGTAGAGCACAGCGCCCGGATGCAGGGTGCTGTCAGCTCCGATCACCACATCAGCTCCAACCACGACCCGCGGGCCAATGTGCACACCAGCGCCGATTTGAGCGCTGGGGTCCACCACGGCGGTGGGATGGATACCCGCCGCCGGCTTGGCTTCCGGATAGAGCTGCTCGAGGGCCTCGGCAAAGCCCAGCCGTGGGTCTTTGAGGGCTACCCAGGCAATCCCAAGCTGGGTGGCTTGCTGCTGAAGTTCGGCGTTACAGGGCAGCAGCAGCGCTGAAGCCCCTGTGCTGCTCAGCGCTTTGCTGAGGGCATTGTCTTTTTCCAGAAAACTGAGCTGGCCCTTGCCGGCTTGATCGAGAGCCGCTGCACCCTCGAGGTCCGGGTCTGAGGCGAGATGGATCTCCGCTCCGTCTGCACCGCTGAGGCTCTCCAGTAGGGCGCTGAAGCGGGGCATGCCGGTGTGGTTTAAGGGGGCGGCGGGATCGTAGGCCGACTCAGGTGAGCTGTGATCACCATCTGATCGCGGTGGACCACCACGCCCTGCACCTGATCACTGCTGCAGCGGCTTAAGCCACGGGCCAATTCCTGGCCGCTGCTGTTGCAGATGCGAACGGGTTGTTGGGCCTCAAAGGAACCCTCGATGCTGCTCACCCCAACGGCCAACAGCGATCCACCCTGCTCGATGAGGGCCTTTTCAGCGCCGGCATCAATCACCACGTCCGCTTCAGGCACCAGGGCATGGGCCAGCCAGCCTTTGCGATCTGGAATCGGTTCGGAACTGGGTAAAAAGCGGGTGCCATGGTCACCACCACCGAGCAACTCACGCACCACAGCTGGGCTGCGTCCATTGCCGAGGCGAACCTGGATGCCGCTGGCGGTGGCGATGCGGGCTGCCGCCAACTTGGTGGTCATCCCACCGGTTCCCCAGCGGCCACCATCACCGGCGGCGGAGTCGAGGGCATTGAGTTCATCGAGGTCGCGCACTTCCCGAATCGGCCGGGCGTTGGCGTTGGCTTTGGGATCAGCCGAATACAGCCGATCGACATCGGTGAGCAACAGCAACTCATTGGCGCCAATGGCGACGGCAACCAGAGCAGAGAGGGTGTCGTTGTCGCCAAAACGGAGCTCTTCGGTGGCGAGGGTGTCGTTCTCGTTGATGATCGGCAGCACATCCCAGTCCAGAAGCTGCAGAAGGGTGCGGCTCGCCTTGATGAACCGCCGCCGTGAGGCCAGATCACCACGGGTGAGCAGCACTTGGGCCACGGTTTGACCATGGGGCCGAAACACAGCGTCGTAGCGCGCCATCAGTTGGCCTTGGCCAATGGCTGCTGCCGCCTGCAGCTCCTCCACCAGTTGCGGCCGCTGCGCCAAGCCCAGTTCATTGCAGCCCAAACCAACAGCGCCACTGGTGACCAGCACCAGGCGAGTGCCGCGCTGCCTCTCGGCGCTGAGGTTGGCGGCCAGCGCCTGCAGAAACTCATCACCAGCCCTCAGCAGGCTGGTGCCCACCTTGACCACCAGGGTGCGCTGCGTCACTGGGGCAGACCGCTATCCACGCGCGCTCCGCACCAGCGGGCGAGGGTGCGCTCTCCGCGCTGCAGCCGGTCGTTGTGTGAAGCACGGCCGCTGACACCAATGGGTTGCACCAGCACGGTGAACAGTCCCAATCGGTTGCCGGCCAGAACATCGGTGAACACCCGATCGCCGATCAGGGCCACTTGCTGCGCCGGCAATTGCAACTGCTCCAACACCTGCCTCAGGGGGCCGCGCCGCGGCTTGCCGGCACCAGCTGTGTAAGGCAACTCAAAGCTGTTGGCAACGGCTTCGATGCGCCGGCGGCTGGGGTTGTTGCTGAAGAGATGCAAACGGAACTGTTGGCGCGCGTCGTGGACCCAACGCACCACCCGTTCGGGCAGCACCTGGCTGTGGCGGGGAAGCAGGGTGCAATCCACATCGAGCACCAAGGATTCAATGCCGCGATCGCTGAACACCTCCAGCGGCAGATCGCAGAGTGTGCCTTGGGGCGCCCAGCTTGGTTCCAGCAGCCGCTTGAGGTTCAATCCTGGCTCTCCCGCTCCTCCAGTTCGGCCTCGATTCGGGGTTGGATCCGCTCAAATTCATCGCCCTGCACCAGCTGGGCATGGCCGTTCTCCATCCGCGCCACCACAAAGAAGGGGTCTAAGGGGATGTAAAGGCCGTATTCCTGTTCAGCAACCAGAAAGCTCACCAGCAACTCATAGGTTTCGGCGTCGTCATCGTCGTCATCGTCGGCGTCCACGTCGAGTTCTTCGGGGTCGGGCTCATCCAGCTCACCGGCCACGGTCAAGGTCACGGCCGAGCGCACCAAGCTGAGTTCATGCTCTTGCAGCACCACCTCGGCGGTGGAGAGCACCGGTTCACTGGCAATGGCGGGCTCGATCAGCTCTGGCTCGTCGTCATCGGAGAGACGAAACAGGCAGACGGGGGTGTCCACCGGGGTGAGCAAGGCGTAGTCGTTGCCATCGAGGGGGATGAGTTGCTCGAGAAAGCAGAGCAGTTCTTGGCCTTGCCCGTCTTTGACATGGACCGTGGGCACATCACCACTGCCACTGATCGGGGGTTGCTCGCTCATCGCCGCTTGGGATCCGCCTCCAGCTTCCCTTACCGCATACGGGCTGTCAGTGGTTAGGGCCCGAGGCGGGGACAGGTTCCGGTCCGTCCTGCAGCCACTGCTGAAGCAACAGGGCAGCAGCGGCACTGTCGAGTCGCCCGGTGCGATCCCCATGCAGGCCGTGCTGTTCGGCGGCCGCCCAGCTGCTGGAGTGCTCATTCACCCAGGCCACAGGCAAGCTCAAGCTTTGGGCGAGTCGTTCGCCATAGCGCCGGCAATGCTCGGCTTGGGGCGTGAAGGCCCCGTCGGGATCCAAGGGCAGGCCGACCACCAGCGCCAAGCAGCGGCGCTGCTCCACCAGGGGTTTGAGCTGCTCCAGGTCCTGGTGGAAGCGGCCTCGCTGCAGGGCCGGTAGCGGCGTCACGCTCAGTCCGAGCGGATCGCAACCGGCCAGGCCAATGCGGCGCCGGCCCACATCGAGCGCCAAAGCGGAGCGGGCTTGCGGCGGCTGCTTCAGCGCCAAGGCATCGCCCCGGGCACTGGGCGACCAGGCTGCAATTGCCCCACCAAACGCTCCAGGGTGCGGCTGGCCAACTCCCCAACCGCGGGGCTTTCTTGGCGGCGCCAAAGGCTGCGGGCAAGCACCAACTCCTCTTGCAGAGCCTCGGCGCCTTGGCTCTCCAGCCAGGCCATGCCGGCCTGGTTGCGCACTTCGCAGCGCAGGCTGATGGGCCAGTGGGGTTGGCAACTTTGACGCAACAATTCAGCCAGCGGCGGCCCCATCAGTTGGCTCCAAGCGGGGTGCAAGCTCAGCTCCACCTCCACACCATCGCTGTTGCTGCGCTTGAGCAGCCGGGCTGCTGCAACGGCTTGGTGACGTTGGCTGTCGACCAACAACAAGCTCCCGCTGCGCGCATCATCGAGTAGGTCTTCTCGGCGTAGATCCTGCATTTGACGCAGCAGGCTGGGGGTGGCGGAGAGCTCAAGTTGCAGCAACAGAGCGCTGTTGGTGCTGTTGAGCGTCTCGAGCTTGAGCTGTCCTGGTAGTTGCTGGCAGCTCTGCAGGTGTTCAGCACTGCTCAGGCGCCAAACCTGCTGCTGTTGCAGGGTTTGGAAGCCCTGTTCGCGCAGGGCCGCCAGCACGGGGGTGTCATGGCTGCCGGCGCGGGCAATCCAGCTGAGGGCGCCAGGCACCCGTTGAATCACCTCACGAATCAGCAGGATCGTGGTGTCGGTGCGGCTTTGCACCTCGTCTTCCAGCAGCAGCTCATCGATTCGCCAGCAGGTGCCGCGGCGGTTGCAGGGCTCCGCCACCAGCAGGCCAGCGAGGCCACCTGAGGGATGCAAGGCCACCAGGGCCACGGGCGGTGAGCTGGCGGCTCGGTTGATCAGATTGTTCAGTCGTTGCGGCCACCGCTGAAGCAGCAGGTGCTGCAGCCGAGGGCGTAGGGGCTGCCAGCGGGCACCTTGAAGCAGCGCCAGGTGTTGGAGACCCAGCGGTTGCAGCTTCAGCAGTTCGCACTGAGGGCCAATGGCCATCGCGCAACCCTTCCTACCTGGATGCTATCGACGTTCTGCCGACTGCGGACGCACCACCACCAACGGAGTGCGTTGGTTGGCATTGCCGGCCGGATTGGGCCGCAGTGCCCGCTCCAGCAGGGCCTCATCACAACCTTGGCTGGAGGCCAGCACCTTGACCCGGCCGAGATCATTCACATCCACCACGGCGACGCCATGGCCAAGTGAGGCGGCCAGCTGCTCAACCAGTTCTTGGCTGCGTTCGGGACCCAGCACGATGGTTTGGTCGTAGGGGGGTGTTGAGCCGGTGACGTCGTCGATCAACCGCGCTTGCTCGCCGGCCAGTCGGTAGAACCAGCCCCTGCTGCCCACCAACTTCAAGGCGGTGCCAATCAGCCAAGCCATCAGAACCCGGGCCGGGCCCACTTGATCGATCAGGGTTTGTAGTCCGCAAGCTGTGGCCAGGCTGCTGGTGGGGTGGAAGATGCGGCAGAGCTGGCGCGCCAGGCCAGAGACCTGAAGTTGGGAGGGGTGCTGATAGCGGCCCTGCATCACCGCTAAGGGGCTCTCGGCCACGGTGAGGATGTCGCCGCTTTGCATCACCGCAGCGCTGTAGCGGCGCAGCACGGTTTCGACATCGTCAAGGCGTCCTAGGAGGTGGGTGCGGACCGGCAGCACCTGGCAGCCATCGCCGGCATTCCAAACCGCATCGCTGGCCGTGAGCCGTTCGGGGTGGCGCAGTGGAACCAGGAAGCCGTCGCGGCGCAGCAGACGACCAAAAGGTCCGTAGTTCCACCAGTGGACGTCGACCCAGAGGGTGTCGAGCCGCTGCTCGAGATCAAGACCCTGCAGTTCAAAGCTGATCGTTGCTTGCGTGCGCTTGTGGCCCTTGACGATGTAAGCGAACCAATAGCCGTCGTCGCGGGCCTCCTCATCGGGGTGTTGGGGCGTGATGCGGCTGGTGATGGCGACATCAGCGAGATCACACCGGCCGAGCAGGGTGGGCACCACGGTGAGCTCGGGAACGAACACCTCCATGCGCTGATGGGAGTTGCTGATCTCAACACTCCCCTCCACAAACAGCCGCCCATCGCGCTGCTGCACACTCCAGTTCTGCGGTTTGACCTGCAGAGGAGAACGGGGCCGTAAGCGGTGACGCAACTCCAGCCACAGCAGCGTCAGACCAAAAATCAGTAGCGCCACCAACAGCACGGAGAACAGCGAGCAGAGCGGTGAGTTCATCCGGTGGTGGCATTGCATTGCTGGCCGGAGGGTACCCGCTCCGGGCCAACGTTCCTAGCTTGTGAACGCGTGCAGCTTCGCCATGGCCCATCCCAGCGTCACCGCCTTCGTTGAACAAGCGTCAGGTAGCGACTCGCTGAAGCAGCGTTTGCAGTCGGCCGATCTCAGCGAATTGCTTGCGATTGCTCGCGAGCACGATTTGCACATGGGTGAGGCGGATGCCCTCTACGCCCATGCCAAGCACGGCATGGAGCTCTGGGGTGTTGGGCACGAGATTGAGGCTCCCAAGCAATCCCCCAGTGCTCCAGTGGGCGCGCTGCTCGATCAGATCAAGACCAGCCCTGAGCTCAAGCAGAAACTTGAGAGCGCAGATTTAGAGCAGTTGCTGAGCATGGCCAAGGCCCACAACGTAGATCTCGGCCACGCCCAAGACCTCTACGACAAAGCTCGCGAGCAGTTGGAAATCTGGTGAGCCGAGCTGTTCACGTGGATTTAGTCCAACAGCGTTAGACCGCTTACAGCTCCCTTCGCTCACCATGAGCCAGGCCAACCTGGATCGTTTCTTGCAAGAGGCACGGACCAACACCTCTCTGAGTGACCGCATGAAAGAGGTGCGTAGCCATGACGAGCTGATCAAGCTTGCCGCTGAGCATGGTCATGAACTCAGCAAGCCAACGGTGATGCGGCATCACTTCCACCGACTCGCCGGAATGAGTGACAACGAGCTTGCGGATCTCGGTCACGACGTCTTCGACCGGAACTTCTCTGATGTCTTCATCGGCTCTTTTATCTAAAAACGCAATCAGCTGCTGTATCCGCTGTTGATCTCGTTGAAGCTGCTGCTGGAGCGCTCGGCCTGATCGCTTGGCAAAGCAATCCCTGTGGCGTCCGACAGGGCTTTTTCAATGCTGCCCACATCCATGCGGCCATCCACGTCGTAGAGCACCTTGCCGCCTGAGCTCAGCACCAGGAGCTGCGGAACTGTGCCGCGCCAATAGTGGGAGGGATCGCTTGGCGGAGCCTTGGGATCCACGCTGTAGGGATCAGTGGTCAAGGCAATCACTTCGGTGACCCGTCCCCAGCGTCCGTCGAGATCGGAGAGCAGGGGGGCGAAGTCTTTGCTGGCGGCACTGTCATCGAGATAGAAGGCCAGCAGGATCGGCTTGTCTCCATCGAGGGCGTCCGCCAAGCTCAGCCGGGGAGGTACCAGGGCGCCATCACCGGCATAGAGGGCAAAGATGTTGCCGTCGTAGCTGTCGGTTCCGCGCGCCGCCTCAACGGGGCTCAACGGCAGCAAGAACACCACGGCCGCTAACAGGGCCGCCAGCCAATTGCGCAGGGTGATCAAGAGCGTTGGTCGCCAGAGGAAGGGGCATTCTGCAGGCCTTGCCCCAAACCCTGCATGACTCCGCGTCCCACCAGGCCGATGGCGCGACCCACCACGCGGGTGAGCAGCAACACCATCAAGCCACCAACGCGGTTGATGAGCAGCTCCACTTGTGGGGCGAGGGCATCACGGGCTTCCAGCAGCAGGGTGAAGGCTTGCTGCCACCAGCTCAGTTGGCGCAGCTCGGCATCCCGCAGGTCGCAGACCATGGTGGGCTCCACGCGTCCGGCTTGGATGTCGAAGAGCAGCCGGCGGCTTTCGTAGATCGCTAAGGGGCGTTCCACCAAGGTGTGCCAGCGCTCGGCGCTGTTGATGCGATTGCGCAGTTGATCCAGTTGACGGGTAGCCAATAGATCCGGGAGCAGCACGGCCCGGCGTAGTTCAGGCCAGCCACTGCAGTTGTTGAGTAACTCGCGGCTGATCAATTCGCCGTTGCGGATCAGCCAGTTGCTCACCAAGCGCTGCAAATGCAAGAGAGCTGCGGGTTCATCGGGCGCTTGCAAGCCGCCATCAATCAACAGCGGACGACCTTCAATCAAGGCCAGCAGGCTAGGCAGCAAGTCGGCGAGTTCTGGATCCTCTTGCTGCAGGTCACTGCTCGAGACCAGGGCATCACCGAGATGCACCAAGGCACCTTCTCTGGGTAATTGGGTGTAGGCACCCACCAGTTGCTGCAGGGCGCGTTCACGCAACAGAGGTTGCTGACCGCTCCACAGGCTGCTGGCCACTGTGGGATCAGCCTGCAGACGCTCCACCAGCAAGCGGAATTCCAGCAGTAGGGCTTCAAACAGCTGGCGGCGACGGTCCGGCAGCAGCGCTTCTAAGGCCAGCAAGGGGCTGGGCTGGGCCTCATCGAGGCTGGCAACAGCGTGGGCTAGGCGTTCTTCGACGGTGTGAAGCACCGTGAGTCCCTTGCGGTTGGCCAGCACGATTTGGAGTGGTTCGGCTGGGGCTGAGGCTTGGGCCTGGGGGATGGGCTCTTGACCCCAAAGCAGGTGCAGCACCTCACGGGCCATGCGCAGTTCACGGCGGCGACCCTCCAGCACAAATCGCTGCAGCGGATGGATCGGAGCCAGTTGAAGCACGGCATTGATTTGCTCCAGCTCGCGTTCGATTTGATCAACGCCACTGCAGAGGAGACGATGGCCGAGGCCTTGGCCGCGGCGCTGATGCTGGCTTGTGGTTTCAGGTTGGAGCTCGATGACGCGTCCACCAGCTGCGAGCACCTCAAGGGCTTCGGCAATGGCATCAGCTGCGGGTTGATCCAGCAGCCCCTCCACTGAGCGCTCCAAGAGCCATTGGCGCTTGTAGCGGTGTTGCGCTGGCAGAACCAACAGCAGAGGCGTCTGGGGCCATTGCTGCCGCCATAGCCCTAATTCATGGTCCAGGGCGTTGGGTTCAAT
This sequence comes from Synechococcus sp. Minos11, assembly GCF_014279855.1. Taxonomy (NCBI): domain Bacteria; kingdom Bacillati; phylum Cyanobacteriota; class Cyanophyceae; order Synechococcales; family Synechococcaceae; genus Synechococcus; species Synechococcus sp. Minos11. The sequence goes on from NZ_CP047953.1 coordinate 945,269, forward strand.
GGCCTCTTGCAGCAGCCACAGCAGCAGATCTGCACCTGCAGTTGGGTTGGCTTGGCGGCCGCTGCAGGCCGTCACCTGCCACGGGTTGGTCTGCTCCCTGAGCTGGCGGCTTAGCGATTCAGCGCCCCAACCCGATCCGATCAGCAGTAAGCGGCGTCCGGGCTGGACCGTCATGGGAGTGGTCGTCCTTGGAGGTTGAGGCTGTAGCTCTCGATGCTGAAGCCTGTGCGTTGTTCAATCGCCTCAACCAAATCAGCTGGAAGTTCGATGTCAAGGTCGCTGATCCGGCCGCTCTCCAGACAGGTGAGGTGACTGTGGGGATCAGCGCGGTGGCCATAGAGGCGCCCTTGTGCCTTTTCAAGGCACTCGATCACCCCATTGCTGTGGAGCGATTCGAGGTTCTGGTAGACGGAGGTATGGCCAATTCGGCGACCATCGGCATTGAGGCGATCAAAGATGTCACGGGCACTGAGGTGCTCGCCGGAGCGCCAAAGAATCTCGAGCACCAAACGGCGTTGGCGGCTCAGGCGTAGGCCCTGTTGGCGGCACAGCCGGTAGGCCTCATCAAGCCCAGTGGTGGCGCCTATAGCAGGTGATCGACCTTGCATGACTCCATCTTATGGAGTCAGCAAGGGCTGCTTTGGGAGCTTGAGGCGTCTTGGAGCCGGCCATCTCCAACCGCTTGGAGCGCTTCACTCAAGATCACGGTGCCGTCATAGAGGGCTCGGCCAACGATCACGCCGCTGACGCCCACAGGCAGCAGGCTGAGCAGATCGCTCACCGTGCCGATGCCGCCCGAGGCGATCACCGGTGTTGAGCTGGCTTCCACCATGGCCCGTAGCGCCGTCAGGTTGGGGCCAGCCAAGGTGCCATCGGTGGCGATGTCGGTGCTGACAATCGCTGCCAGGCCAAGGCCTTCAAAACGCTTGGCCAGACTGGTGGCCTCGGTGTCGGTGTCGGTGATCCAGCCGCGGGTGGCCACCTTGCCGTTGCGCGCATCAATCCCCACCACAATCCGGCCGGGATAACGGGCCGCGAGTTGCTCCACCAGTTCCGGTTGCTCCAGGGCCACCGTGCCGAGAATCACCCGGTCCAAGCCGAAGCTGAGCAGGGCTTCCGCCCGCTCGAGACTGCGAACCCCGCCCCCGAGCTGCACAGGAATGGAGAGGGCAGCCGTGATGGCGCGGACGGCGGAATCATTGGTGGGCTCCCCGCTGCGGGCCCCATCGAGGTCCACCAAATGCAATCGGCTGGCACCTTGGCGCTGCCATTCGAGTGCTTGCGCCACCGGGTCTTCACTGAAGCGGGTGACCTGGTCGTAATCGCCTTGATGAAGCCTGACGCAGGAGCCTTGCAGCAGGTCGATGGCGGGAATGATCTGCATGGGGCAGGGCGATCACTGCCGCCATCCTCACCAACAGCCGTCAGCGCAGAATGCTGCGGCATCGCAGCGGGAGAACGATGGAAATCCTGATGATGGGTGGCACCCGCTTTGTTGGCCGGCCGCTGGTGGGTCATTTGTTGCGCTCTGGTCACCAGGTCTGCCTGTTCACCCGCGGTAAGCAGCCCCTGCCCGAGGGGGTGGAACACATCCGTGGCGATCGCAGTGATGCCCAGGGCTTGGCAGCTCTCAAGGGCCGCCAGTTCGATGTGATCGTCGACAGCTCTGGCCGCACCCTGACGGATACGCAAAGCGTTGTGGCCATCACAGGCGCCCCGCGCCATCGCCTCGTCTATGTGAGCTCAGCTGGCGTGTATGCCGACAACGCCCGCTTGCCGCTCGATGAGTCGGCTCCCACCGACCCGGCCAGCCGCCACGCTGGCAAGGCGGAAACCGAAACCTGGTTGCAAGCCGAAGGCATTCCCTTCACCAGCTTTCGCCCGACCTACATCTACGGGCCTGGGAACTACAACCCCGTCGAGAACTGGTTTTTTGATCGCATCGTGCACGGACGCCCTGTGCCGATCCCTGGTGATGGAACCACCATCACCCAGCTCGGCCATGTGGAGGATCTGGCTACCGCCATGGCCCGTTGCCTCGAGGTCGATGCTGCCGCTAATCGCATCTACAACTGCACCGATACCCATGGGGTGACGTTCCGCGGTCTGGTGGCTGCTGCTGCGCGCGCCTGTGGAAAGGATCCAGAGCAGGTGGAGCTGCGCAGCTTTGATCCCAGCGGCCTCGATCCCAAAGCCCGCAAAGCGTTCCCGCTGCGGTTGACCCACTTCCTGACCTCAGTGGAGCGTTTGCGCAAGGAATTGGCCTGGACGCCGCAGTTTGATCTCGAGGCCGGTTTGCGCGATAGCTACAGCAAAGACCACAGCCAGCGGCCCGCCGCTGATGTGGATTTCAGCCGCGACGACAGCTTGTTTCAGGCCTGACGCGCGTAGCCAACCGCTGACCACAGGGCAAGGACCAGCGAGGGCCAGAACAGCCACCAACCCAGGCTTTGCAGCCCAGCAGCCCATGGCCAGGTCGCTGGCCACAGCATCAACAGTAGAGCGGCAAATTGCAGCACCGTTTTGGCTTTAGCGCTGCTTGAGGCCGGTCCTCCGCTGCTCAGACCGCTGCGCCAGCCGGTGATCAGTAATTCGCGTGCCAACAGCAACCAGATGGCCCAGAGAGGCAGCACATGATCAGCTGCGAGCCAGAGCAGGGCCGCGCTGATCAGAATTTTGTCGGTGAGCGGATCGAGCCGTGCCCCCCAGCTGCTGCCACCACCGGCCCGCCGTGCCAGCCAACCATCGGCTGCATCGCTGAGACCGCCCAGCACCAACAGCCACCAGGCCAAGGCGGCGTGTCCTGCCATCAACGCGATCAGCAAGGGCAGGCCGAGCACGGCCCGCATCAGCGTGAGCCCATCGGCCCATTGACGCAGACGGACAGATCTCATCACCGCAGCACAATGGGAACAGACGGGATCAGCCCATGGTGGTGCAGCGCTTGGTGTCGGAGGTGATGACCCGGCCGGTGATCAGCGTGACGCCGCAGACACCATTGCAGGAGGCCGTCAAATTGCTGAGCGAGCACCACATCAGCGGTTTACCCGTGGTGGATGGGGGCAAGCTCGTTGGTGAACTCAGTGAGCAGCAGCTGATGGCCCGTGAAACGGGCTTCGAGGCTGGCCCTTACGTGATGCTGCTCGACAGTGTGATCTACCTGAAAAACCCCCTGCAGTGGGACAAGGAAGTGCACCAGGTGCTGGGCAACAGCGTTGGTGAGCTGATGGCTGGCCACCCCCACACCTGCAAGCCAGATCTGGCCTTGCCAGCGGCAGCCAAGCTGCTGCAGGACCGCCGCACCCAGAGGCTGTTTGTGGTGGACGCCCAGCAGGCCTTGGTGGGTGTGCTCACCCGAGGCGATGTGGTGCGTGCTTTGGCCGAAGCTGGCGCCTAGCGCAAGATCGGAAGTGATGAAGGCTCTGCCCAATTGTTCGCTTGCGGCGGCAGGGCAGGCGGCAATACGGGCAGCTCTGGTGCGCTTAGGTCGAGATCGGGTTCGATGATCGGGAAGCCGTAGGGGTCGTAGGCCTCCAGTTCAGGCAGCGCAGGCGCTTCGCTGAAGGTTTCTGGGGAGGGCAGATCCGGCGGCAGCGGCGCTGGCATCACCGGCGTTTGCAGATCATTGAGATCCCTGGGGATCGCCGGGGCAATTGGGGCCTGTTTCAGCTCGGTGGGGTCGGCGGTGATCGGTGGTTCGCGGAATGGCGCACCACTGGATGGGCGCGTTGGGCTTGGCGTTTTGCTGGGGCTCCAAATCAAGCGAGCCAGGGGCACCACGCCTTGCTCCATGAGGCGATTGAATCCGGCCAAGGCGCGATCAGCGAGTTGTCCACTGAAGTCCATGCCGCAGGCGATCGGATTGCTGCAACCGGCTTGTGTGCCCAGTGGGCTGAGGTTGGCCAGCAAATTGCCCTGAAGGTTGTAGGAGCGGCGCTCGAGTTTGAGCATGTAGGGCACATGCACAAAGCTGGTGGCCCCGCCGCTAATCCAGTTGGCGTCTTCCTCGGTGAAGCCCTTGACGCCGGGAATGATGAAGCGGCTCTTGGAGGCGTGGTCGGGCATGTAGGCCGCCACCAAACCGCGGCTGCGAGCCATGGCCTTGGTTTGCTCGAGGGTGAGACCGTCGCGGCTCATGAACACCTCCAGCCGGCCGTCATCGCGGAGGCCCATGACCATGCGGATGCGCGGCAGGTAGTAGCGGATGCGCTGGCCCATGCTGACGCTGTAAGCGCCTTTGTAACCGCTGGGAGCTGTGGCGAGATCGTTGTAGAGCTCGTGCAAACCACCGATGAAGGTTTCATAGCGGCGTGCCCGCTCTGGCGTTAATTCGCCGTAGCCGAAATCAACCTTGCCCCTGTAGTTGATGCCGATGAAGGCACGCTGCAGGGAGGCTGAGCGGTTGCGGGCTCGCCAGACCCGGTTGCCCAGCTTGATGTCGCCCAATGGGACGGTTTCTTCGCGGCCGTCATCGCTGTAGTGGCGCTCATACATCGGGCCGCTCACGAAAGCCAAGCTGCCTCCATCGGCATAGGCGTCTTGTTCGCGGTCCCAGCCTTCAAACAGATCGAACTGCACCTTGCGCGGATCGAAATCGAGGGCGTAAACGTCTTTGTCAGGCAGATACCGGAAGCTGTCGCTCACCATCGGCGCCAGCAGCCTGCTGTCGCTCTCTGGAGTCACTGGCTCCCGCTTGGGGTTTGTGGGGGCAATCGCAATCAAAAAGGTGAGGCCGGCCAGGGGCACCCCCAGGGCACTCCAGAGCAGCCAGCGCCAGGTGCGGGGCGCCGTGGGAGCTGCGATCGAGCCTTGTTCGGCCTGCTTTAGCCGCGCGGACGCCACGCGCGACGTCGCGGGCTGCCGTTCGGCAGTGGCAGCACTGTTTCGTCCGCGACGACCCATTGCTCAGATGACCTGTCAGCAGGGAACCCGCCAGTCAAACAACCGAAGGCTGGTAAAACCAGCCGCGGAATTGATCTGACTAGCGAAAAGCAGGGTAAGCGCATTTGATCGCTCGTCTGTCTCAAGATGGACACAGGATGCAAGTGGCCGCAGATATTGAGCTGCCCCTCCGGCGGCATCTCGGGCTCATGACTCAGCCATACCCCTTGCCTGGACTGGGATGGTTGGCCCTGCAGCTGGCCGAGGCGGCGGCGGCGGTCATGGTTGCCCTCCACCCAGGTGATGGGGCAATTCAGCGAGTCCAGCAGGGCCACCACCCGCTCCTCGAGCTCCCCTGACACCGCTTTGGGGTGGTGAACCAGATCGCCCAGGACGATCAACTCAGCCGGTTGCCAGCGCTGGCTCAGTTGGGCGATGCGCTCCAAGTTCGCCCGTTCACCGTCACTGGGGATGGCGATGCCATGGGCCTGCAAGTGATCGGCTTTGCCCAGGTGCACATCGGCAATGAGCAACAGCCGCTGCTGCTCCACCCACAGGGCTTTCTCCGGCAAAAACACCAGGGTTTGCCCATTCCATTGGAGGCTGCTGACGCTCACCCCTCGTTGCTGCCCGTGTGCAAGCCGATCATGCGCGAGACGAACACCACCAGGAACACCTGACTGACATAGGACTGGAAGTAATTGATCAGCTGGGCTGTGGTGGTGTTGACCGTGATCGGTCCGCCAAGGGTGGTGGTGCTGCCCATGCTCAGAAACAGCAGTTGAGAGTGATGCTTCATCTCCGGCAAGAAGTTGTAGGCGCCGGGGTGCAGCTGATGGTTGATGGCGTGCAGCTCAAAGCCAATCACGATCACCGTGGCGTAGCAGATGATGATGCCGAAGAGCACATCGGCGTTGATCGTTTCAATCCTCCAGATCCTGTAGAGGATGCGAACAAGAACCAGTGTTGAGATGGCTGTAAGGACGGCATACACCACCACATGAATGCCAAGGTTGGCGCGATAGCCCATCGGTGCCAGCTGCAGCAATAGCCAGAGCAGAAGCACGAGCGTGAAGATGTGGCGATAGAGGGCAATCAATCGCGGACGCTCACCGCTGAGCTTCAGGCCCACATAGCGATTGAAGAACTGCAGTGGTGCGAGCAGCATGAACAGCAGCACATCACCGGTGAGCTCAGTGGCATCGGGGAAAGCGATTCCGAGTAGGAACAACTCCACCGTCATTAAGACGGCGAGATGTTGAAACCGCAGTCCCTCAACGCGGGGGAGGAAGTCGTTGAGTAAGGGAGATCTCAAGCTTCGAGACGTTCCGCTTCCTTCATCATGCGTTGCACCCGCTCGAGCACGCTTTCGTTGCTCATCCGGTTGTTGAGGCGCTCCACCAAGAGTGGAAAGGCCAAGGGGCCCGGCCTTGGGGTGTTGATGTGAATGAACTCCTGGCCTCCAGCCCGCTCGAGGGCCTGCTGCAGGCGGGAGAGCTCGAGCTGATCATCGAGCACTTCACGGCGCGCTTGTTGCAACAACAGATTGGCCGGCTCGTGCTTTTCAAACACGTCAAAGAGCAGTGAAGCACTGATCTGTAGCTGGCCTGTGCTTTTGCTGGAGCCGGGGTAGCCCCGGTTCATCAGCCCGGCGATTTGCGCGATGGCGCGGAAGCGGCGACGCCGTAGCTCCGAGAGATTCAGCGCTGCTTCAAGGTCGTCTTCCAGGTTGCTGCAGTCGAGCAGCTCGGCTTGGTGATCTTCGAGCAGTTCCGCCATGGGGTAGCTGCGCGGCGCCAACAGCTCAAAGCCGTAGTCGTTCACCGACACGGTGATCGTGCCGCGCTCAATACGGGTGAGCCGTGCTGCCCAGAGAAAGCCAACACCTTCATGGACAAAGCGGCCTTCAAAGGGATAGGCAAAGAGGTGGCTCCCCTCTCGGGTGCGACAGGTTTCCACCAGCAGCTGATCGGCTTGTGGCAACACCGAGAGATCCTGCTGACGTGTGAAGAGGGGCTGCAGCGCCTGGAGTTCTGGGGTGTCGAGTTCGCCGCGGCTGGCCTTGGCGACCTCATGGCGCAGGTGGTGGGTGAGCAAATCCGAGAGGGCCATCTGGCCGCCAGCCCAGGCGGGAACCGTGCTGCTTTTGCGCGTGCTGAGCTTCACATAGGCCGTCATGTCGCGCAGGCGCACGAATTCCAGTTGACGCCCGGAGAAGAAGAACACGTCCTTGGGCTTGAGCTGGCTGATGAAGGTCTCCTCCACATGGCCCAACACAGCCCCGCGCACAAAGCGCACCGTGATCGCGGGCGCCGCCGTGATCGTGCCGATGTTGAAGCGATGCAGCCGCGCCAAGGTGGTGCTGCTGATCCGGTAGCAGTCGCTGTCCCCATCCCAGAGCAGCTTGCGGTAGTTGGGATAGGCCCCAAGGCAATCGCCGCCCTGCTCGAGAAAGCGCAGGCACCACTGCCATTGGCTTGAGCTCAGGCCAGCAAAGGCCGCTGCTGATTGCACCGCCGCCAAGGTGGCCTCGGGTTCAAAGCCAGGGCCGCACGCCAGGCTCGTGAGGTGTTGCAGCAACACATCCAAAGGCGCTTGTGGTGGTTTGCGCTGCTCCACCAAACCCTCGGAAAGCCCACGCCGCACGGCGCTTACTTCCAACAGCTCGAGCGCATTGGTGGGCATGAACAGCACCTGGGAGGTGCCGCCAGGCAGGTGGGCTGAGCGGCCCGCCCGCTGCAACAAACGCGCCAGGTTTTTGGGGCTGCCGATTTGCACCACCCGCTCCACCGGTTGAAAGTCAACGCCGAGATCCAGCGAGCTGGTGCACACCACCCAGCGGATGTCTCCAGCCTTCACGGCTGCTTCGATCGCTTCGCGTTCGCTGCGGTCGATGGCGCTGTGGTGCAACGCCAAGGCCCCATCCATCTCGGGGCAGGCAAAGCGCAGGCACTGATACCAACGCTCCGATTGGTTTCGGGTGTTGGTGAACAGCAGCGTGCTGATTCCCGGGTGCATGGCTCCCACGAGCTCTTCGTACATGCGCAAGCCCAGGTGGCCGGCCCAAGGGAAGCCGTCGATGCTGTCGGGCAGCAGACTGCGGATCTCGGTGCTGCGACTGGGGGCACCGCCAATGATCAAGGGGTCGCTCCCGATCCCGAGCGCATGGGTTGCGGCCTGCTGGAGATTGCCGATGGTGGCGCTGATGGCCCAGGTTTGAAGCGCGGGCCGCTGCTGCCGCAGCCAGCTCAGGCACAGCTCACATTGGCTGCCGCGTTTGCTGCCCATCAGCTCGTGCCATTCATCGAGCACCACGGCATCGAGCTGGCCGAAGAGCTCCTCGGCTTTGCGGTTGCAAAGCAGCAGCGTCAGCGATTCGGGCGTTGTGATCAGGATGTGCGGCGGCGCTTTGAGTTGCTTGCTGCGCTCGGTGCTGCTGCTGTCGCCATTGCGAATGCCAACCCGCAGCGGCCAGCCCATGGCTTCAATGGGTTCAGAAATCGCCAGGGCTAGATCCCTGCTGAGGGCGCGAAGCGGCGTGATGTAGAGCAGCCGCAACCCTTTAGGGGCAGGGCTCTCTTCCAGCATCCGCGCGATCGGTCCCATCACGGCGGCAAAGGTTTTGCCGGATCCCGTTGGCACTTGGATCAGCCCGCTTTGGCCCGCTAGGTAGGCCTGCCAGCAGCGCCGTTGGAAGGGCAGTGGCGTCCAGCCCTGGGCTTCAAACCACGCTTCGATCGGCTGCAGAGTTGTCATTGCTGCAGCAATGCCTCCGCGGTTTGCAGCGTGTCGGCTTCGCCGGCAGGTTTGTCCTGGCGCCAGCGCAGGATGCGCGGAAAGCGCACCGCGATTCCGGATTTGTGGCGGCTTGAGGCATGGATCCCCTCAAAGCCAATTTCAAACACCTGTTCTGGTTTCACGGCTCGCACCGGGCCAAAGCGCTGCACGGTGTTGCGGCGGATCCAGCGGTCGAGTTCATTGATCTCTTGATCGTTGAGGCCGGAGTAGGCCTTGGCAAAGGTCACCAGCTGGGGGGGGAGCTCAGCATTCCAAAGCGCAAAGGTGTAGTCGGTGAATAGGTTGGCGCGGCGCCCGCTGCCGGCTTGTGCATAGATCAGCACGGCATCCAGGCTGAGGGGATCGAGCTTGTGCTTCCACCAATGCCCTCGCTTGCGCCCCTCCAGGTAGGGGGAGTCCAACGCCTTGAGCATCAATCCTTCGGCGGCATGGGTCCGGGCCAGTGATCGCCACTGCTCTAGGGCCTCCCAGCTCGCGATCGTCAACGTTGCCGACAGCCGCAGGTTGCCGGTCCAGTTCTGGGCCATGGCCTCGAGCTGTTGGCGCCGTTGCCGCAGCGGTTGGCTTCTGAGGTCCTCGCCAGCGGCTTCGAGTAGGTCGTAGCTGATCAAGGCCGCGGGGCAGTCGGCTAGCAAGCTGCGGCCAGGACTTTTGCGGCCAAGCCGGCGTTGCAGTGAGCCGAAGTCTTGTGGTTGATCACTGCCGGTTGGCCACACCAGCAGCTCGCCATCGAGCACGGTGCCGTCGCTGAGCTGCTCAGCCAGCTGCACCACATCGGGGAAGGCTTGATTGATCAGCTCCTCGCCGCGGCTCCAAAGAAAAACCTCACCCTGCCGGCGGATCAGTTGGGCGCGAATGCCATCCCACTTCCACTCCGTTTGCCAGTGATCGGCTTGCCATGGCGGGGCGTTGCCTTTGTCCCAGGGGCTGGCCAGAAAAAATGGATAGGGGCGACCAGGCGGCGGACCACCAGCTTCGGCTTCTGAACTGAGCAGTTGCTCAAAGGTGGCTGCGCTTGGCTCGATGCCGCCCATCAATCGCTGGGCGATGGTGCTGGGCTCCACGCCAGCTGCCCCCGCTAGGGCTTTCTGCACCACACCGCTGCTGACCCCAACGCGAAAGCCACCACTTAGCAGCTTGCTCAGCAAGTAAATGTCGTCTTGGCAGAGCCCATCCCAAAGCGCCGCCAATGCCTTGTCTTGCCGCTCGCTATCGAGTGCCGCCAGGTCAGGCAGGCTGCGCTCCATCCATTGATGCAGTGGTTGGTCGACGGCCTGCTTGTTGCCAGCCGGCAGCGTGAGAGCAACCGTTTCAGCGCTATCACCCACTTGGGCATGGCAGTCGTCAAACAGCCATGGCGGCAGGCCGCTGAGCTGCTGGGCCACCTGCCGTAGGCGCCGGCCAGTGATCAGACGCCGGCGGCGTTTGCCCAGCAACAACTCCAGCCCCCAAGCGGCATCAGCTGCTGGCGCTTCCCTGAAATAGTTCTCCAGCAGTTGCTGCTTGGCGCTGGTGCCCGTGGTGCGATCGAGCCCTTGCAACAGCTGTTGAAAGCGCCGCATTAGCCGCTGCAGATCACTGAGATCTCACCACAATGAAACCAGCAACCGTGTTGGGGTGATGGGCCGCAGCCTGGCCGTGCTTCTTGCTCTCGCCGGTGCGGTGGTTGGCGCGGCTGTCCTGTGGCCACTGCCCCAGGAGCCTGAGCCGCTGAGTTGGGACCCTCCGCCAGAGCTAATCCCCCCCCAACCCATTGTTCTGCCACCGGCGCGTGAGCAGCTGGTGGAGTTTCTACCGGATCAGAGCATCCGACTGTTGCGCCCGACTGGCAGGGAGATCACGGTGCGTTACTCCGCTGTGGTGGCCGATCCTCGATGGGTTGATTTGGCCTTTTACGGCGGTTGGGAGCGGGAACTGGAAGCCAATGAAGACAGCAGTGCATTGGCCTTTGTCACAGGGCCTACCTATGAGCGGCAGCAGGGATTCAACGATTTAGGGATCGCCCTGCACGGAGATCTGGTGCTGGCCAATGGCCAGTGGGATGCCGGCAACCGCGCCGCTGCCCGTCAGCGCGCCTACTGGGCAATTACCACTGGTGGTGAGCTGGAGTTTGGCTATGGGCGACTGCCCCGGGAGGACTCCAGCCGCTACCGGATCTTTGTGGGCGGCTTGCATGCGTTCCACCACAGCGAAGCCGTGCCGCCTGAGAGCTACAAGGGCGTTTATCAAGCCATGACCTTGGCGGATGTGCGCATCGTCTATGCCTGGCGAGACGATGGCCGCTTGGAGCTGCTGGAAACAGCGGATGGACTGCTGTTTAGCGATCTGGAGTTGCTGGTGAAAGCCCGCGGTTTCCGCGCCGCTTATTTGCCTGATCACGCCTCAAAATCACGGCTGATCATTCCTAGTCAGAAGCTGTGGAGTGACGAGCAGGCCCTCTGGGTGAGCGGCGGCCGCCTCGACATCATCCCGCTGCCCTTCATGCTGAAACTGCAACCCAGCCGCGCTTGGTATGAGGCCTCCAATCGGCTCTGAATTTCGGCTTTATTTCGAGCGCACCCTTGGCGTGGGGTGTGGGGTGGGTGTTGTGCTGGCGCTGCCTGGTGTGCTGTTGGCGCTACTGGTGCTGTTTTGGGCACCGGCGCTGAACCTGGTCAGCCGCAGCGAGCACAAACAATGGCAACGCTGCACAGCTGAGCATGGCCAGGGCCTCAAGGTTTTGGTGCCGGGCCATCTGGAGCGCCAGTGCGGCGCCGAGCCGCCGCGATTCGTTTGGCAGGCCGATCAGCCTTGATCAGCGGCACACTTCGCTGGTTTCTTCGTTGGGTGTGCTGAGCGGGCCGCAGTTGAACCAACGCACAAAACGCACCTCGATATCGGTGCAAGCGACCATCACGCCCAGGATCAACAGCAGGACCCCGATGATTGGCAGGGTGCGATTCATCGGCAACCAAACAAGCCTTTCCATGCTGGCCGTTTGGCCTAGGCCACGCCACCACCAGGCCTTTTGAATGCCTAACGCATCCCCGTCCAGTCCTGGAACCATCCCCGTTTCCAAAGCCAATAAAGCTGAAGCAACGAGATTGCCAGCATGAAAGCTAGACAAATCGGATAGCCATAATAGGCATCCAACTCAGGCATATTCCAAGGTGACGTCTCCGGATTGAAGTTCATTCCGTAGACCCCAGCGATAAATGTGAGTGGAACGAAGATGCTGGAGATAATGGTGAGCACCTTCATCACTTGGTTCATGCGATTGCTGATGCTGGCCATGTAACTGGTGGTGACCCCATCACATTGATGACGCAGCAATTCAGCTGTTTCAAAGACAACCTCGACATGGGTCGTCACTTCGCGAAAACTGCGGATCGCTTCGCGATCAAGAATCCGCTTGCTTTGACGCATCAGCACAATGAGTTGACTTCGAAGCGGCCAGATCATTGCTCGCGCATGCCTGAGAGTTGAGCGAATCTCATAGGCCTGGCGCAAGACCCGTGGCGTAGGCCGTCGCAGGGTGGCCTCCTCGAGATAGTCAAGTTGGTCAGCCAGCTGCTCGAGCAAGGGCAGCATTTGATCGAGCACCTCATCCACTAGAAAAAAGAAGATGTCATCGAGTTGGCCATAACCCGGAGGAGGCTGAAGTTGTTCCATCCAGTGCGTGAGCTCCGGAAAGGCCAATGGCCTCGGGACCTCCTCAATGGTGAGCACCAAATTGGACTGCAGCACAATGCCAACTTGCTCACTGATCAGTTGGCAGGAAGCACCCATCTCAAAGCGGTGAGTCACCACCTGCAGTGACTCACCCAAGACATCCACCCTGGTGCGCTGAGGCGTTTCCACTAGGGCCGGGTGGAGTTCCGCAGGAACCTCCAGCAGTGCTAAGACCTGCTCAATCAGCTGCGGATCACCAAGACCCTGGACACGCAACCAAAGCGGAGCTCCTCCTTGTTTGAGGTCTTCTAGCTGCTCAAGGTTGAGATTGGCGCGCCGCTGCAATCCATCTGGGTGAAAGATGAGTGCCTCAAGTCGGGTTGGCGCAATGCCGCCATGCACAAACAGTGGGCCAGGCAAATCGCCAGGGCGTTCTGATAAGCGATGAGGTTTCAGCGCACCACTGGAGCGGCGCAACCTCGAACCTTTGATGGTGTTCGACAACTTGGAGGTAATGCCGTGTTGCATTTCCTCACTCCACCGTGTGGTTGTTAACCAAGTTGCCCGGTTGACCCCTACTCATGTCGCCGCGGGCAGCACTGTGATGAGTCGGAGGCTGCAACGCCATCAGAGTGGACGGCAGGATGCCGACCACAGGCCATGTGCAATCCATCGGTCACCCAACAAGCCTCTTTATGCTGACCTTTTGGCTGAGGCAGCGCCACCACAATCGCTTTAGCCCAATGCTTTGAGGGGCTGAATGGCGAGGGCCACGATCAGGCTCACGACAATGCCAACCCCTGCTTTGAACAGATCACTACCCAACACTTTGTAGAGAGGCTGACGGTCACTCAGCTTCAACCGGATCCGAACCGCGATCTCGCGTCCAGCAAGCAATCCAAGGAAGACCCAGGTGGTGCTTAACGGGAATTGGGTGATGTTGGCTTTCCAGAACAGAACGCATCCAAAGAGGAAGTCGATCACCGTGGCTGAACGCAGATCGTTGGTGTTGATCTTGCTGCGCAACACGCCTTGGATGGGACCACCGCCAATCCAAACCAAGACGCAAAGGCCAATGCACAGCATGAGAGCCGACAACGCCATTTCGCCAAAGCTCAGCTGGCGCGGTAAGTAGACATAAATATTGGCCATGTCTTGCACCAGCCATTGGCTCCATAGCCAACCGGTTGAGAGCCACTGCAGTGCAAACCAGTAGTTCTTGACCTCTGTTCCCTCTTGATTAGTGCGTAGAACCTTTTTCTCCAGGATCCACATCAGCAATCCATAAACCACCAAGGCCAGCACGAAGGCCATGACGTAGCCAGAGAGGGAGTTGAGCACCAATTTGGTGGCGTTCTTGGGCTCAAAAGCTGAAAGCACCAAAAAGGAGGTGCTCACAGGCGCCCCCCATTGGGTCAAAGCCAGAACGGCAATGGGGGGGAGGAGATAGACCCAAGTGAAGTTGTCTGGCTGGGGAAATTTCTCGAGGCGTCCCCAGGCCGGATCCCCCAGGCCGCCGCCAGCGGGATGCAGGAACCAGCCGATGAGCAACACAGCAGCAGCGACTCCGCAGATGAACAACATCTGCAGAGCCTTGGGGGTACGGCCCTTGTTACTGGACAGGTAGGTGCCGAGAGTTTGCAGTGAGTCGTTGGCTACGACCGAATAGGCCGCCAACAGAAAACCAATGATCTGAAAGGCGTTGGCGTCCACGCTCCAATCTCAATCACTCCCTTCTAAACCGTTGACGTGGTGGTGGTGTTATTCAAGCTTTCTTGACCAGCTCTTTACCCCCTCATTACCAGGGCTGTGGCCGTTGTGGTGGCTGGTTCCAGCTGCGGTGGGTCGTGGAGGGTTGGTATCAAGGCCGCCCCCAGTCCGAATCCCAGAGCAAACACAACCAGACCTTCGACGAGCTTCATGGTTCTCTCTTCAGCTGTCTTGGTCCTACGAAGACCGTTGCCCCAACTCAAGAACGGTTAACCGCTCGGCATGTTCGGTTGTCCCTCACCAGCACAAAGCCCGGAGCTGTTGACCCCGGGCTTTGGTGAATGCAATTCGGAACTGCCGGCGCTGGCCTCCTGGGGCCATGGGATCCAGAGGGGTCTCCAAAAGCTCGGGGGCACCTGTGGCGGTGCGTCGGGGTGGCTGATCAGCCTGAAGACCTGAAATCGGATGAGACTGTTGGAGCAGGGGGCCGGATCGTCAGCGCGCTCCTGGCATCTGCTGCGGCGGGGTGTCGTCCATTGCTGGGCCCTCCTGAATCGGAAAGCGGAACGGAGAAGTGGTGCTGGAGCGCCTGAGGTTCAACTCAGTTCCAACCGCTCCTCCGTGTCCACATGCTCAGTCTGGTCTCGCATGTGCCATGTCACAAGCCGTTCTTAACCCAGCTTCTTGCTTCTTAGCTGTCCTTCATTGTTGAAGCGCCAGCTTTGCCTCCCCCGTTGTTTGGTATGGCCCGTCCCAGCCTTTATCTGGCCTCTCCCTATGGCTTCGCGCCGCAATGGAAAGAGCAGCTTTTGCCGCAGTTCTGCCAGGCCCTTAAGTCATTAGGTGCCGAGGTGTGGGAGCCCTTTGAGCGCAACAACCAAATTGATCTGAGCAAGCCTGGTTGGGCTTATCAGGTGGCGTGCGCGGATGTGCGTGACGTGGAGCAGGCCGATGGATTTTTTGCGATCGTCAATGGAACGCCCCCCGATGAGGGGGTGATGGTGGAGCTGGGAATCGCCATTGCGCTCCACAAGCCGATTTTTTTGTTTCGAGATGATTTCCGGGTCTGCAGCGATTCTGAGGACTACCCGCTCAACCTGATGCTGTTTGCCGGCCTGCCTGAACACAGCTGGCGCGACCACTTCTACAGCTCCATCGCCGACTTGGCTGATCCAGCCAAAGCCTTGGTGCGCTGGCTCAGCTCTGCTGGCGCTCGCTGAGGTCGGCCAGCAGGTTCAGCAGGGTGTCGAGTTCGCGCACTTCGCAGTAGCGATCCCAGTCATCGCACGTGATGACGCTGCGAAATTCCCGGAAGGCCTCCAAGACTTCAGTGAACTCCTCTTCCATTGCCCTGTTTGGCAGCTGTTTTTATTCAACAGCTGCGTCGCAGGCGATGAGTTGAGCGCGCCCAGCGCCTTGGCGCAGCTTGAAGCCCGGATGCTGTGGGTCATTGAGATCCCACCACCACTTGCCATCGCTGAAGCTGGGTGCTCCTGCGTTATTCGTGCGTGGCAGCTGTAGATGCAAATCACGCCACTCCAGCACCACAAACGACCCAGGAACAGTGCCATCGACACTATTGGGAATGCCGATGGCATCCACAGCTCCGCGATCGATCCTGGCGGTCAAGGCATCACCGTCGCAGACGTAGGAGCTGGCTTGGGCGCGCCAGGATGGGGCGATCACAAGTGACAGCAGCAACACCAGGTGGAGGACAACACGCATGGGCCAGTGCTCGTTTACGACGGGGGATGCCCCTTTTGTTCTCACTTTGCCGAACTCAGTGAGCTGCGCGGCGGCATTGCTGGCCTGATCATTCGCGATGGCCGCGCTGACCATGCCTTGCGTCAATCGTTAGCTCAGCGCGGTTGTCATCTTCGTGATGGTGCTGTGGTGATCGACGGTGATCAATTGCTGCATGGCTCTGAGGCCATCCATTGGATGGCCCAGCGGCTTCAGCCCAGTTCACCGCTGCTGCAATTGCTGATCCCGCTGTTTGGTCAAAACCAGCGCGCTGGCGCCCTCTATCCCTTCTTGCTGGTGGCACGGCGCGCCGCACTGGCACTGCGCGGGCTCCCAGTTGACCCGGATTCCCGCTAAGAGAGGGGCACTGCTACAGATTTCATGCAAAGCCCGATGCGATCGGCCAGCCCTCAGGGTCCAGAGACCGGGTTGGTGGCGATCGTGGCCATTGGCTTGGCAACGTTGTTGCTGCTTGCTCAAGCGCTGTTCATCGTTCCCGCTGGTGAAGTGGCGGTGATCACAACCCTGGGCAAGGTGAGCGGCTTGCCCAGGCAGCCGGGTTTAAACATCAAATTGCCCCTGGTGCAGCAGGCCTGGCCCTTCAGCATCCGCACCCAGGTGCGGCCCGAGGACTTTGCAACGCTCACCAAGGACCTGCAGGTGATCCAGGCCACGGCCACGATCAAATACGCCCTGCGCGCTGATGAAGCCGGCCGCGTCTACAGCACGATTGCCAGCAATGACCGCGATGTCTATCCCCGCATCATTCAGCCGTCGTTACTGAAGGCCCTGAAGTCGGTGTTCTCCCAGTACGAGCTGGTGACAATCGCTTCGGAATGGAATGACATTTCATCCTTGGTGGAGCGCACTGTCGCTGAGGAGCTCGACAAATTCGACTACGTCGAAGTGCGCGGCCTGGACCTGACCGGTCTTGAGATCGCTGAGGAATACCGCGCGGCGATTGAGCAAAAACAAATTGCTGAGCAGCAACTGCTGCGGGCGCAAACCGAGGTGAAGATCGCTGAGCAGGAGGCTCTGCGTTACGACACCTTGAACAAGAGCCTGGATGATCAGGTTCTCTACAAGCTGTTCTTGGATAAGTGGGATGGCGTCACCCAGGTCGTCCCTGGGTTGCCGGGAAGTGGTTCTGGTGGAACGCCTCCGGTGATTGTGGGGCGTCGTTAATGCTCCACTGACGGTCAGGGATCTGTCAGCGAAATCTTGCCCCTACGTAGCCCTCTGCGTGCACTTTTAAGCACCTGTCCATTTGGTGTGGCGACTCCCGTTTGGGTGAATTGAACCGCGCCTACAACAGAGGGGAAACCGTGAACTCTGACAAACCCAATGGATTGGCTGATTAAACCGATCAGAGCTGTCGTCCTGGCAGACCGTGATGCCTACTTCTGGATCAAAGACCGACTCAAGCTGGGTGAATACCAGATGGCCGCATTGGTCTGGTTCTCAGCCTGCATCTTTGGATTCCTGCTCGGCTGGTGGCTGACCTAGCCGAACGGTTAGCGGCGCCTGCTGGGGTCTTGCGGTTCCGCCGCGCTTTTGCGCTACACGCAACCTGTGCATCCTCTGTCGGAGCCTGTTTCCTCTTGGTCCCTTAGCTGTTGAGGTGGCCGTTTCCACCATTGCAATTTGGGTTGAGCGCTAACTGTCGCTATCAGCGGAAACACGATCAGTCCCAGCGGAATGAATGCCATGTCATCTCCATTGGCTATCCATGTCTTGGCCTGACAGCCAGCATGCTTTCTCCCCATGACTGGTGATTTGATGATGAGACTTTTCTGAGTCAGCGGCGCCTGATTAGATCCTGCGGTTCAGGCTCAGGGCCACGCGCCAAATGCCGCTAGTGCTCAGCTGTACACCTTGCCAATCAGCGGACCAGCCTGCTCGTCGGTGAAAACAGGGCTCACCTTCCAGTCCAGGTATTCAGCCCACTCCGCGGCATGCTCATAACAAACGGCGGCATCATCGGTCTCAACAAGAATCCAGCCCTCGACTGAACCTGGCGCATGGAAGCGCTTCCAAGAAGTGCAAACAGGAAATGGAGCGCCGGTAGCCATGAACTGACGGGCGGCTTTCTCGTGATAGCCGGTCTTGAACTGCCAGTGCATTAGGAAGGTCATGAGAAGCCCTGAGGGGCCTTTCACCTTGCACTCCAAGGAAGCTATTACGCGGTGACCCGGGACACCTTGAATGCACGCAATATGTGCATCAACCAAACGTTCCAACGCACAGCCATAAAAAAGCCCCCGCCGAAGCAGGGGCTGTAGCTGGACTTACTGACTCACTTAATTCCTTACTGCTGGCCTTAACGACAGGGCTTCCAACGGTCAGCAGCTGATGCGCTGAAGCAATAGGACTGGTCGAACTGCTTGGCTTGTTGGTCTGCTTGAGCAGGCTCTGGTTTAGCAATAGCCAGTCCAGTGATGGCTGCGACAGCGCCGATGGTGCCGGCCAGGAATTTCATTGCGTTAGTCATAAGTGTTCCTCTCGGATGACTTCACCATCACTCCGGCACCACCCTCAGCACCTCACCCAAAGGGGTGGTTCTGCAAAGCCTGCTATCCCCCGTTCAGGGTGTTCACCGTCGCCTACCGAGATCTTGAGGCTCAGGCTCTGGGCCACGGGGTAGGCGGTTGGTGATCCAGCTGGGGCAGATGTTTATCACCGCGCAGTCGGGCTCTCTGACCACCTGGCAATAGTTGGCGGCACTGAAGCGGGCGCCGCCCTCCACATAGATCACGCTGGCCAGATAGGGCTTCTCGCCTGGCTGGTTGACCGCCACCAGGTCGCCGACTTGGACGTTCAGAAAATCGGGCCTGTCCATGAGCTCCACGCAGAGCACTTCAGGCTAGTACGCATGTACTGCTGCGCCACGGCCTGGACAGATCAGAAGGTCAGGCACTTCCACACCAGCGCAACACCAGCGATGCAACCGACGATCGCAATAGAAGGATCCATGACAGAGGGGGAAATCGGACTCAACGCTGGCGCGGCCGATGACGCTCCAGTGGTTCGGTTCACCGCCCAGCTGCCATCAGCGTCTCTGCGTACGTCACACCAATGGTGTGTCAGCCCTGCGTACAGCTCGGCGTACGCCGTACGCACAGCAGCACCAAGCTTCAGTGCTGGACTGGCTTCATCAGCGAATAACCGGTCCTCTACAAGCTGTTCTTGGATAAGTGGGATGGCATTACCCAGTTGGTCCCTGGACTGCCCGGAAGCGGGGGTGCTGGAACGCCTCCGGTGATTGTGGGCAGGCGATAACGCCGTGATCGAGCCTGTTATTCATCCTCTGGCCACCACTCTTCAGGTGACCACATCGGTGAGCAGGGTGGTGGCAGCAATGGAGCCAGCCTTAGCATCTCAGCGTGAGTCATGCCGACGTCGTCGGAGAACACGGCGACAAGCTCTCTGTCCAGCACATGTTCGATGCCGTGGTGCAGGGCGGCCTGCCGTGACTCGGCGCGACAAGGACAAAGCCTGTAGCGATCTCCGACCCGGTATGCCAGCCAGAAGAGTTTGTTTCCCAAGGCCCCTGCTCACCACGCAGCAGTTTTTCCTGAATCCTTGGATTGGGTGGATCTCCTAGACGCCACGACGTGCGTGTTCTGGATGACATCCATCCTGAGGAGTGGAGCAGGGGCTATAGGGCTCAACTCTGGTTGTTGTTGAGCTGCTTCAACGTTTCGATGTTGCTGTGGTGGTCGTGTTGTCGCGCTGGCTTGCTGTTGGGCTGAGGGTGTTGCTCATTGCCTGAAGCCTGACCAAGGGGTTCCTTGGGGCGTGTCTCTGGGTTCAGTCGTTCCTTTGTCGCTTTGTCAGGACGGCGTCCTGCTTGATGGTGTTCGTTGCTCATGGCTGACGAAATTGGGCTGGACCCTGCTCATTGAGCAAGGCGTTGGTTTCTGCGTTGATGGCCTCAAGAGGTAGATCCTGGGGATCAACGGATGGATGGTTGACCGCCCGATTTCGGGTCACCTCCACGGAGAGATTGCGCGGTTCGGGATGCTCTGGGTGATGGGCTTGATCACCGCTGTGACGGCGCCCATCTTGTGATTGATTCATGAGCCAGATGCCTAGGACCACTTCTTGCTTAAACCCCTGGTCCCAAGCCGGTATTAAGTGGCTAAAAACAAAATTGGCCCCTGCTGCGGCAGGGGCCAAAAGGTCACAACGCTGAACGTGTGGTGGCTGCGTCTATTGATCGGCCTTGTAAGGCTCCTTGATCATCTCGTCGAGCGACATTTCACTGGCCTGCTCGGTTTGAGACGGGGCTGGGCTTTCAGATTTGGGCGCTTCGCTCTTGGTTCCACAGGAAACAAGCAGAATGCTGCCGATCAAAGCGAAGAAAATGCGTTTCATCGGATGTCATGGTCCGTTGCGCGCGCAGCTAAGGCCATCAATCTTGATCTGACCGGTCGTGCAGCGAACCAGGTGATGGTGGTTTAAAGCACCAGCGCCTGTGCAACTCCTGTTTCAGTTGTGCGATCGCTGCATGATGGAGCCGTTGCGCTTTTTGCTCTCGTCTGCGAATTCGGTAGAGCTCCATCGCTGGTGGTAGCGATGCCTGTTCACTTGTCACCGGGGTGTCGATCACCACTGTCAATTCCGCCGAGCTGGAGGCCATGGCTTTTGAGAGCACCGCATGAATGAACACTCAGAGCTTGCCTGAGCTGGCCAAATTGGCTGGTTCCCTGGTCCAGGAATCACTGTGTTGCTGAACACCGGATGCCCCTGCCCGGAGCGTTTATTAAGTGGGGATAAAAAAACCACGCATCAAATAAATTTGATCCAAACTGTTCATCCTGAACGGTTTGCTGATGAGCTTCGTCACCGTGTCCACCGCCTCGTCCTGCGCCGAGTCGGTGCTTGTGGACCCAGACACTGGCGTTGCAGCTGTCGCCTTTAAGGAGGGAATGTCATACCTCTACAAAAATGTGAGCTTGCAATCCATCCAAACGCTGCTCAAGCAGAGCCATGGTTCTGTTGATGGCTGGGTGAACGACAACCTCAGGCAGCCCAGCGTGTCTTGCACGCTCCTGTGCAAGGGGCGCTCTTGCTAGCGCTTCATGCTTCAAATCTGGTTGAGGGTTGTCGCCCGAGCGCCGTCGTTAGCCATCAAGGTGATGAAGTGACGTAGCCCCAGGGCGAAGGTGGCTCCAGCGATTGCAGTGATGAGGGTCATGGGTCTTGCTCCGATGCCTTCACCGTCGCTCTGGTACTGCCATCAGCGGATCCCCCAAAGGAGGGAAAGCCGGCTTTGCATGCCCCCCGGTCCGGTGATTGTGGGCGGGCGGTAATCCACTGTTGAAAAATTAAAAGCAGTCATCAGCATCGAGGCATTCCATCGGCATGCTGAAAGCAGAAGGTGACTGACGAGGTGGCCACGAGGTTCTGCTGCTCGACTGCTCGAGCATCACTTGATTCATCTGCTTTCTGGTACGACGACGCCTTGCCCCATGGCTACCTAACGCCGATGGAGAAGGAGTGGTTTTATTGGCGTGACTGCGCTCGCCAGCGCGCTGATCGAGCGCTATCGCCTTGGAATCCAGTTCGTTATTGAACGGCAGCTGAGCTCGCTCAAACAAAAGCACTGGCAGCGCTCAGCAGCAGCGCAGCACCAGCGACGTAGGCCCAGATCTTTTCAGCGTTCAAACGAGTCTTGGCAGCTTTTGTTCCACAGAACAATTAGCGGCGGCCTTCTGCTGTGGTCAGCCTGCTTGGCCCGATTGTCAGCGGGTGCAAACGCCGATGAGCTGGCGAATCCAAGCCCAAAAAAAGGGTGCCCATGCTCAGAGCACCCCAGGTATCCCACTCAACGCACGACTCCCACTCCTGGGAGCGTTCCTTCAAGCTATGTTCGCGGGGATACAAAGCCATCAGCAGAAATACGCATGACGGGAGTGCCGAGGTGCGCTTAGGTTTCGAAACCATCACCAGGAAGAGCCATGGTCAGCACCCTTCCCGCGATCGCTTGTTGTTCGCTGTTGCTGCTTCTGGTGATCAGCTCACAGCACTTTTGATGCTTTAAAAGGCATACGCCTCAGGCTCGCTCTCCGTTGCCACCCCGCTGGCTTGTTTGCGTAGGTCTTCAGCTTCTTGGCAGCGATCAGCGGTTCCCTGCTCGCAATCCAGCATCAGCACAGTCCAGCGTTTGCACTGTTCTGAATCGCTATGGCAAACGCGATTGGCTCCGCGAATCGTGAGCAAGGGGTCATGCAGTTGCTGATGGCTCAACACGATCTCTGGCGGCTTGCTCACTGATTTGGCGCAAGCCGACAAAAGCAAAACGGCAACTGCCGCGGTGACCGGTGGCGCGGTTGGTTTTATTTCCAAGTGGACAGCAGCTTGATCTCATCAGCCACCTTGGAGGCGTTGTGGAAATGCTTCACAGCTTCCTTACGGCCAGTGGCGCACTCGGCTTTGTGCATCAAGCGCACGTATTGGTTTTTGAGGTTGGAGAGTTTCTTTTGCATCTGCTGGTCTCTCGCTGTACGTCGGTTAATGCTTTTCGTTTTATAGGCCGAAATGTTTTGACCGTCAGAAAAGTGGCCCTTCCAGGGTTGATGCTTTCTGTTTAATTCCAAATTTGTCGTCAGGCTGTCGGGAAAGCCGAATGACTGTGGTGGTTATTGCCGCCCCACCATGCGAATGCGTTCGGCTTCCAGCTTGATCAGTTGACGACGGGCTTCGCGGCCCAAATCACTCTCAGGGCCGTGCTGCAGTAGGCGCGCTCGCCAGCGAGCGATCACGCGATCGTGGAGCTCAAGCTCGCTCATTGGCTCGCCCTAATCAGAACAAGCTAGGGCGATCACTTCGTTATTGATGGCGCTCCATCTCTATGGCGTTGTCGTGGAGACGCTTTTCGTGCTCGTGCTCCTTGGCCCAGCCCTCTTGCAGATGAGCGCTGCTCACCTCTGGTTCGCCATCGCCTTGCTTGCCCTCAGCGATCTGTAGATCGTGCAATTTCTTGTCGTGGGCGTGGTGTTTGGCCCAAGCCTGGAAATCGCCATCGGCTCCAGCTGGTTTGAAATCAGCCATGACAGCGCTGCAAATGCTTCGGTCTTAACCCAGCTAGCCAGCTGCTTACCAGCTGACGCTGCCGCCACGGCCGTTGGGGCCGTTCATGTTGACCGAGCCATTGCGGCCAGGATTCACCTTCACCTTGGATCCGCCACCGCCTTGGACTTTGACGCCACCGCGATTGACGTTGACCGAACCGCCATTGCCATTTTTGACCTTCACCCCAGCCAGCGCTGGTGCGGCCATGGTCATGGTCAGCAGCGATGCGCAAGCCAGAGCGGAGAAAACTTTCATGGTTGGTCGTTACCTCGCCTTTTTGGTAGCCATAGCAACTTGTGGTGAGAGGTGAGCAGTGATTTCTACAGGTGCTGTTAGTCATTCCTAGAAGTAATTTCTCAGCGGTCTTTCAGCTGCGTCGGGGCACAGCACTCGCACAATCAGGCACATCACCGGATGGAAGGCGTTGTGCTGGCTGTGTTGACTTCGTTGCTTGCAGCGGCGTTGCCTTGGCAACCAACTGAGTTGGTGCTCGAACGCAGCAAACGGCAACTGCGGGTGATTCAAAACGGCCGCCAAATTGCCAGTTATCCCGTGGCGGTGGGGCGCGCCACCAATCCCACACCACTGGGCACCCACCGGGTGCATCGCCTCGAGAAAGATCCCATCTGGAGCAGCCCCTGGCGCAAAAGGCAGGTGACGGCATCAGCCACTGGGCCCTTAGGAACCCGCTGGATTGGTTTTTGGTATCGCTGCGGCAAGCGCAGCTCCACCGATCGCCGGCCGCCGCGGTTTGAAGCCGACAACTGCCGCGAGATTGGGTTTCATGGCACAGGCAAGCTCAGCAGCATTGGCCAGGCGGCCACCTTTGGTTGCGTGCGTTTGCGCAATCAAGACGCTATTTCCCTCTTTGATCTCGTCAAAGAGGGGGACATCGTGCGTGTGGTGCCCTAGTTAGGCGGCCGCGCTGCGGCGTTGCTGCAGGCCCCAAGCCACAGCACCGGCGCTGATCACCACCAGCGCGCCACTGGTGACCAAGAAGCTGAGGGTGAGCACCAGGCCCACAACACTGCCGAGGAACGACATCTTCACGCGCAGCAATTGGCTTTTGATCAGCAAGATCATCAACAAGCCAACGGTGGCTTTCAGGCCAGCCACCTTGGCGGCCAGCAGCGGGGTTAGAGGGCAGGGCAACAACATCGGCATCGCGGCGTGGCGTGGTGATTCTGGCGAGCGTTTGTTCGCATCGTGATCAGGGTTTGCGCCAGATCACCGCTTTGCGGCGGTTGGGGTAGAGCTCGGTGCACATGGAGCACTGGCGGCCATCACAGCCTCGGGCCGTGCAAAACTCCCGGCCCCAAAAAATGATCTGCAGATGCAGGCGGTTCCAGTGCTCTTTGGGGAACAGCCGTTTGAGGTCGGCTTCAGTTTGAGCCACGCTGTCGCCATTGCTGAGGCCCCAGCGCTGGGCCAGCCGGTGGATATGGGTGTCCACGGGAAAGGCCGGCACGCCAAAGGCCTGCGACATCACCACGCTGGCTGTTTTGTGTCCCACTCCGGGCAGGGCTTCGAGGGCCTCAAAGCTGTCTGGCACCTCGCCCCCATGGCGTTCCAGCAGCAACTCAGCCAAGCGTTTGACGTTCTTGGCCTTGGTTTTGGCCAGGCCCAGTTGGCGGATCAAGCCGAGGATCTCCGCTTCGCTTAATGCCGCCATCGCCGCTGGATTGGGGCCAGCGGCAAACAGGGCCGGCGTGACCTCATTGACCTTCTTGTCGGTGCATTGGGCGCTGAGCAGCACAGCGATCAGCAGCGTGAAGGCATCGCTGTGATCCAACGGGATGGGTGTTTCGGGGTACTGCTCATTCAGCCGGCGGATGATCGTTGCAACGCGTTCCTGCTTCTTCACGGATGCGGCCAAGAGGCGCCAATCTGGCGGCATCCTCGCGGAACACCGTGGCCAGCAAAACCGGCGTGATCGTCATCGGTAGCGGCATTGGCGGGCTCTGCTGCGCCGGACTGCTGGCTCGCGGTGGCAAGGAGGTGGTGGTGCTGGAGGCCCACAGCAAGCCCGGTGGTGCGGCCCACGGATTTGGCAAGACTTATCACTACGAATCCGGCCCCTCGCTATGGAGTGGTTTGGGCCGCTGGCCCAGTAGCAATCCCCTGGCCCAGATCCTGCGGGCCCTCGGCCAGGAACTGGAGGTGATCGAATACCGCGATTGGGATGTGTTGTTCCCGGAAGGGCATCTGCGCATTGGTGTGGGCAACGCCGACTTCGAAGTGGTGGTGCAGCAGTTGCGGGGGCCCGCGGCGGTGGCGGAATGGCAACGCTTCATGCAGGTTTTGCAGCCGATTGCAGCTGCTGCCGATGCCTTGCCGCTGTTGGCGCTTCGCCCAGGAGCCGATGTGATGGCCCAGCTGCTGCGCCGCGGCGGACAGCTGTTGCCGCACCTGGCGTCAATGCGCCATCTCGGTGGTGCCTTTGGCCCTTTGGTGGATCAGCACCTGCGTGATCCTTTCCTGCGCCATTGGGTGGATTTGCTCTGTTTTTTGATCAGCGGTCTACCGATGGGCGGCACCAATGCCGCAGCGATGGCCACGTTGTTTGGCCAGTGGTTTGAACCCGATGCCTGTTTGGATTTCCCTAAAGGCGGCAGCAAGGCTGTGGTGATGGCTTTGGTGCGCGGTTTGGAAGCCCATGGCGGTGAGCTGCGTCTGCGCAGCCGCGTCAAGCGCGTGCTGCTCGATGGGGAGCGCGCCATTGGCGTTGAGCTGGAGAGCGGAGAGCAGATCCACGCCGAGCATGTGGTGAGCAATGCCGATGTGTGGAGCACGCTCAAGCTGCTGCCCGAGGGGGTGGCGCGGCGCTGGCAGCGGCAACGGGTCGCCACACCAGCCTGCGGCTCGTTTTTGCATTTGCATCTGGGCTTCGATGCCACGGGTCTGGACGACCTACCGATTCACACGGTGTGGGTGGGGGACTGGGAGCGCGGCATCACCGCCGAACGCAACGCTGTTGTGGTGTCGATTCCTTCTGTCCTGGATCCCTCCATGGCACCAGCTGGCCGCCACGTGCTGCATGCCTATACGCCAGCCAATGAGCCCTGGGAGCTTTGGCAGGGCCTTGAGCGCGATAGCCCTGACTATCAGCAGTTGCGCCGTGAGCGCTGTCAGGTGTTCTGGGATGTGTTGGAGCAACGCATTCCCGACATTCGCCAGCGCTGCGATGTGGTGATGGAAGGAACGCCTCTCACCCACCGACGTTTTCTCAACGTTCACAACGGCAGCTATGGGCCAGCGCTACCAGCCAATGAGGGACTCTTCCCTGGTGTGACCACACCGCTCAAACAGTTTTGGATGTGTGGCTCCAGCACCTTCCCTGGCATTGGTATTCCTCCGGTGGCCGCTAGTGGCGCCTTGGCAGCCCACGGAATCCTGGGCCGTCAGAACCAACAGGAACTGCTGGAGAGCCTTGGTTTGTAGCGGGGTTTAGTGCTGGTGCTCGACGCCGACCTCATCGCTGGCGTCGTGGTTCGGATGGGCACTGACCGAAACAGGCAGCAGCAGGGCAGCCAGGGCAAACGTTGCGCAGAGAAAGCGGAACACGACTTGGGTCAATACACCTTTCGACCATACCGATTCACTGGCCGCTTGACCGTTCATCGGGCGCTTGTTGGCGGCGACCCACCATGAGGGGCTTTCGGCTCAGTGCATGTGCCGGCATGATGCGGCCACTCGCTGCTGCCGTATGCGCCTGTTTGTGATGCGTGCTGCTGCAGCCAGCCTGCTGATGGCGGCCCCTGCGGCCGCCATGCCTGGGTTCGAGAAACTGCAAATCAGCCTTGAGGGGCAGGCCCAAGGGTGGCTGCAAGCCACCTGCACCTACTACGGCCTGGGCTGGTTGGAGCCCGACAAAGCCACCCAGTCGCTGAGGCGTTTGGTGCTGTTAATCGGCAAAGATTTGGGCCATCAAGCGGCTGTGGAAGCCAAATCAGCAGCGCTCAAGCGCGATCCTGGTTGCCAATCGGTGTGGCCAGACTCCCTGTGAGGTCATGAGTCTTAGCTGGCACAGGACAGATTTTTCTTGCGTCAGAGGGAAGATTTCTTAGGTTGCGGTTGCCAAAGGCAGTCGTTCCATGAACCGCGTTCAGCAGTCCCTGTCTGTTGCCCTGTTCGTCGTGGCAGCCACCCAGATCGCGATCGGGGTTGTGAGTTCCACCACAAACGCTGCTACTGGCAATCCTGTCGATCCATCTGATTTGTCGAGCAACTCGCGCTGAATCGTTGCCGTTGTTACCAAATCGTCTCCTAATCCAGGGGAGAGCCGGTTGATCCTTGCCATCTCAATCTTGGCGTCGTCAGGATTCAGCAACTAGCGCCGCTGCGATGCGCTCTCCTTTTCAAGAGCCACCTGAGGTGCGCGGCCGCCGGTTCAGCCGCCTGTGGCACAACACCTGGTTGAGTAACTGGCGCGGTGATGTCACCGGCGGATTAACAACGGCCGTGGTGGCCTTGCCGCTGGCCATGGCCTTTGGCGCTACCTCCGGCGCCGGTGCGATTGCGGGGCTTTGGGGTGCCATTGCCCTGGGCTTGATTGCAGCTCCATTGGGGGGTACCCCGGCCCAGGTTTCAGGACCCACCGGTCCGATGACCGTGATCATGGCGGGCATCATCGCCACGATGGTGCAGCGCTATGGCCCCGGCGCAGGCCTGGCGTTGGCGTTCACCGTGGCCCTGGTGGCCGGCCTGTTCCAGGTGATCTTCCGGTTGCTGCGCCTCGGCCAATACATCGTGCAGATGCCCTATTCGGTGATCTCCGGCTTCATGTCGGGCATCGGCGGGATTGTGCTGGTGCTGCAGCTGCCGGTGTTGATGGGGTTGGACCTTGGCGGCTCGGTGCCGGGGATCTTGAGCGGCCTCTGGCAGGAATTGCCGCAGTTCAACCCCTTTGCCTTGTTGATTGGTGCGCTCACCTTCGCGGTGGTGCGTCTCTACCCCAAGCGCTTCAACGCCGTGTTGCCCTCGCCGCTGGTGGCGCTGGTGGGGGTCACGGCTTTGAGCTTGCTATTGCCCATCGATGCCCTGCCGCGCTTGGGCGAGATTCCCCAGGGATTCCCCCAGCTGCGCTGGCCGCAGTTGGCTTTGGGTGATCTGCGCATGCTGGGCGGTTATGCCCTCACCCTGGCGGTGTTGGGCTCGATCGATTCGCTGCTCACCTCGCTGGTAGCCGACAACATCACCCGCACCCAGCACAACTCTGATCGTGAGTTGATTGGTCAGGGCCTAGGGAATATGGGTGCTGCGCTGTTGGGCGGTCTGCCCGGCGCTGGCGCCACGATGCGCACCGTCACCAACGTGCAAGCCGGAGGTCGTACGCCGCTTTCGGGCGTGGTGCATTCGCTGGTGTTGCTGGTGGTCACCCTCGGTGCTGGCGGCTTGGCCTCAGTCATCCCGATGGCGGTGCTGGCCGGAATCCTGGTGAACGTTGGCATCGAGATCGTTGATTGGAATTTCCTGCGCCGCGCGCCCCGGCTATCGGCCCGTGCCACCGCCTTGATGTGGCTGGTGTTGCTCCTCACGATCTTCTGGGATCTGGTGACAGCGGTGGTGGTGGGAGTGTTTGTGGCCAACGTGCTCACCATCAAGGGCCTCACCACGGCGCTTGAGCGCAAGACCCAGCGTTTTGAGGGCGGCCACCGTTACGACAACCTCAACGATGAGGAACAGGGGCTGTTGGAGCGGCTCGGCACTGATGTGGTGCTGCTCAGCCTGCAGGGGCCGTTGAGTTTTGGCGCGAGCCGCTACCTCACCCAGTTGCTGAATGTGTCGGCGGCCTACCGCACGATCCTGTTGGACCTCAGCGCCGTGAGCTACCTCGGGGTGACGGCTTCCTTGGCGATTGATTCGCTCTGCCGTGATGCCGGCAAGCAGGGCCGGCAGGTGGTGATTGCTGTGGTCGACCCCCTGCAGCGGGAGCGGCTCAAGCGCTTGCAATTGGAGCGCTCCTGTCCGGTGCGTTTTTTGCGCGGCCGGCGCGAAGCCCTCGATCTGATTTCGGCTGAAGCCGCTTCAGCTTGAGCTGCCAGGATCAAAGCAGATCGTTCCCCTGCCATGAGCCTCGACGCTGACGCCAAGAAGGTGCTGCTGCGCAAGATCCCCCACGGCCTGTTCATCTGCGGCGTGGCCGAAGGCGATGTGGTCAATGGCTTTACGGCCAGCTGGGTCACCCAGGGCTCGTTTGAGCCGCCATTGGTGGTGATGGCGGTGCGGGCCGACAGCACCAGCAACGGCATGATCCAGCGCACTGGCAAGTTTTCGCTCAACGTGCTGGCGGCTGATCAAAAAGATCTGGCCGCTGTGTTCTTCAAGCCGCAACAAGGCGTTGGCGGACGCTTTGACGCCGCCCCCTACAAACTTGGCGAACACGGGTTGCCGATCCTGGATGACGGCTTGGGTGGGGTGGAGTGCGCCGTGGTCGGCCAGGTCGCCCATGGCGATCACACCGTGTTTGTCGGTGAGGTCAAGAGCGCTCAGCTGCACCGTGATGCCGCCGCCTTGGAGCTCAGCAGCACTGGCTGGAACTACGGCGGCTAAGCCGCTGCATCAAGGCCCATCAAGGCTTCACCACGGGCAAAGATTGCTTGGGCGTAGTCGGTCCAGATGCCCTGGCCCCAATAGCGAAAGCAGCTGGTCTCCAGCAGCAACACATGCAGCAGCGCTTGGTGATAGCTGGGGCTGCTGCTGTTGAGCTCCCCAAAACGGCGATGGAATTGCGCGCTGAGCTGCTTCATCGGCTCCAGCACGTTGCTGTAGCCCTCCACCCAGCTGATGCTGTTGGTCCAGGAGGCCCCCTCCATCGCAAAGTGGCTATCGCCGGCTTTCACTGCCGTGATGGCAGCGCTGACAGCATCAGCCCCACGGGCATCGCCCAGCTGCTCAAACAAGCGGGCTTGACCCACCGCCTGAATGGCGGGGTAATCAGCAGGCTCAAGGCCTGAGGCCTCGACCCACTCGAGGTATTCGCTGCCATTGATGGCGGCTGTGTTTGGGCTGTCATCCCGCTGGCGGCGGTTGGCCTGCTCAAAGGCGGCGGGGAATTCGTTCATCATCACGCCACCGTTTTCGCCATCGGCGATTTGGGCCACCAGCGAGGGCAGCTGCTGCTGGCCAAATGACTGGCGGCCGAGGCTGAGGGCTTCGTAGTAGGGCTGCATCTGGCCCACCAATTTGGTATCGGAGCCCTGGGTTTTGATCAAGGCGGTGATGCTGAGCTCTTCCCCCTGGCTATTGCGCGCCACCAAGCGGTTGGGTCCATATTTCTGCCCGCCCGTGAGTGCCGTGCCATCGGGCTGCTCAACGCTGTGTTCCTGCACCAGCAGCCAGCGGTAGCCCGATTCAAGCAGAGCCTCGATGAGCGCGTAGAGGGTGTCAGGGTGATTGGGCAGATGCATCTCCGGCAGCGAAAAGCCCTTCACCCGGGCTAAGGCGTCTGCGCCGAATAGATCGAAGAACTGGTGCTGCCAAGCGCTGATCTGGAGATGTAAATCCGGGATTGGCGTCGATGGCGCGACGGCATGGCTCCAAAAGGTGCCCAGCCATTCGATATGCCGTTGCATCAGCGCATCGGTGGCCAAAAAATTGAGGGCACCGCTGATGTCGCTGCGGCCCATCTGACCAACGCCCCAGAGCAAGTTGCCGGAGTAATCCAGCATCATTCGGGGGTTGCAGCCTTCGGCGATCTGTTGCGGCAGCAGATCGGCTAAGCGCCGGTAGCACTGGGCAAAGGGCTCGGCGTTGTGGTTGTCGCCCTCGCCTGGGTGCTCCGCCATGTATTGGAGATGGGAGATGAAGGCGCCATCGGGGCCAGCCGGCACCGTGGGCTGGTGCATGTGCAAGGCGCAACTAAATCCCGACTGGAGCTGACTCCAGTTGATATTGCTGTGCTCAAGCCAGAGATTGCCCTGTTGGTGCGTGGCCTGGTGGATCGCTGCTTCGTAGCCGCAGATCGGTGGATCGAAGCGTTGCATGTCAGGGGCCGAAAACAGCTGGGCTTGCCCCGTCGTAGCGGGCCCGGTAAACCCTCTGCAATGCGCCACCCTCGCCATGGCTGAATTGATCCGTTTGAACACATTTCGCCAAGGCATCTCCCGCGCTGTGGAGATCCCGCTGGAAGACCTTGAGCGCACCCGAGAGGAGTTGATTGCTGAGGGTTGCCTGGTGTGGCCAGTGGCCGATCAGACCAGTCGCAGCATGAATCAACAGGCGGCATGAGCCCAGCGTTGTCAGCATGGGTCCATGGCCCGTGCTGTTGCTGACAACGTTTCAGGACCGTTTTTTGTCAATGAGCGCTGCATTGATTGCGGCACCTGCTGGACGTTTGACCCTGAGCACTACGGCGCCGCGGCTGAGACGGCTTTTGTGCATCGTCAACCGAGCGGAGCTGAGGCGCAGTGCCAAGCGCTTCTAGCTCTGCAAGCCTGTCCGGTTGCGGCGATTGAAACCAGCCCTGAGCTGCTGCGGCAAACCCCCGCAGATGGTTTTCCGGCGTTGATCACCACCGCCGGAGATGCCGAGATCTTTTATTGCGGCTGGGCTTCGCGCAAAAGCTTTGGTGCCCGCAGTTGGTTGGTGAAGCGCCCTGCGGGGAATGTGTTGATCGATGTGCCCCGCTGGAGTGCCCCCTTGGCTCGCCGGCTTCAATCCATGGGGGGCGTGAGCGCGATGGTGTTGACCCACCGCGACGACGTGGCCGATCACCAGCGTTGGGCCCAGGCCTTGGGATGCCCGCGCTGGATTCATCAAGCTGATGGTGATGCGGCACCCGAGGCGGAGCATCAGCTCAACGGCTGCGATGCCGAAACCATTGCTCCTGGCCTGCAGTTGATTCCAACACCGGGGCACACGGCAGGCTCGCTCTGCGCCGTCTTGGGTGAGGCCCGCTGCGTGTTGTTTAGTGGTGATCACCTCTGGTGGAACGCCGAGCAGCAGGTGTTGGTGTGCTCCAAGCAGTACTGCTGGTGGAATTTCGAGGAGCAAATCCGCTCGCTCAAAAAGCTGCAGGATCTTGATGTGGCTTGGCTGCTGCCGGGCCATGGCCACCGCCATCGGTTTGCGCCAGGCCAGTGGCAGCAGGCGGTGCAGCAAACCCTGGCCTGGGTTCAACGCTGACGCCGGCGCCGGTAGTGCCCATGGCGCTGCAACTCCATCAAGTTGGCCCTGGCCACATCAGCGGTGCCGCTATCGGCGAAGCGCTCCAGTAACGGGATTGCTTGCTCCACCACAGCTGCGTTCTCGCTGTGCAGCATCGGCATCAACCAAAACTGACGCCGCACTCGCTGCGGTTCGGCTTTGATCCAACCGTTGGCGAGTGCTCGCTGGCTGAGCGCCAGAGCGTGGACATCGCCGCTGTAGGCCTGGGGCTTGCCGCGATACACCTGCCGCGTGAATTGATCGAGCAGCAACACCAAGGCCAGGGCTTGATCGCTCTCTTGCTCCCAACTCGCCAGCTGGCCTGCAAGGGCTGATGCCACCAGGACGCCAAAGCGCGCTCTGATCAAGGCATCAAAGGCATCACGCTGGCGAAACCACTGCCAGGGACGGCAGTCTTCAAACCAGAAGAGCAGAACAGCCTTTGCCCCGATGGGGTCGGTGTTGGTTTGTGGATGTAGCAACCGCGCCAGGGCAACTTTTTCGTTAGAAGACAGGTAATTAGCGGTAGCACCATGACAGTTGAGCAGGGCTTACTCGTCTTTTTGGCCACTGGCGCAGCCTTAACCACCCTGATAGCCCGCAGTTGGGCGATGCGATTCGCCTCTCAACAACAGGTGAGCGATCAAGCGTCCTGATCGTTTCTGGATTGATCGGGGCAATTGCTGGGGTCCATGGCGCACATCACCGCAATGATCCGGCGTTGATCGGTTGTCGAGAGCTCGCCATTGTTCTCCCACTTCAGGCAGTGAGGAAAATTCCTCAATTTCGCCTTGAGGATCGTGAGCTTCTTTCCCCGTGCATGCCTGCGTGCATTCAAAGGGTGTGGATCAGCAGCAGGCCAATCAGGCGAAACACGCAGTGCGTGAAGCGAGCGCGGTCTTCAACCTGCTCTTCCAGGATCAAAAAGCTCAGCTCGTTATTCCTTGGAAGCTTTTGCTCAACTGTTCAAGATCTTCATCGCCGGTTGGCTGGTGCTGCGTTTGTAAATGCATGTCACCTTCAGGGGGCAGGCCAAGGCATGGATTGGAGGGTGTTTGCCATCGGTGATCACAGAACCGATGCTTTCGGAAAATGCAAAGTCGAGCGTCATGGCAATGGTGCCTGCCGGATGCTCCAAACCTAGAAATCCTCTGGCAGCGGTCAATACCCCTAAATGGGGGTAGTGGGGTGCCCCATCGTTGTTTGAGTGTTGTGTGGCGTTCAGACGAACGCAGTCAACGCTCGATGGCGTGTATGGATTCATTGGCCCCCAACGGTTTGGGGGCTTTTTTGTCATGCATCAACGGGTGTTGTTGCTGACAGCCATGGCCTGTTGAGACTGCTGATCACATCAAATCCGCGTGAATCATTACAGAGTGTTTTCGTTCCACTTCCCTTGGCGCTCAGGTCGATGGTCGGGCGTAGACCAATTGCATCGTCGAGGGAAAAGAGATGGTTGTTGATCAATCTGATGTTCCGCTTGGTCAAGCTGAGGAGCATCAAGCGCAATCTGAGCCGCTACAGATTCCCTATGAGCATGGTTGCGTGATTGTGCGGGAACACGCCAACACGTTTCGCGTCAGGCATCAGCGCTTTCCAGGGCGTCATTGGGAAACCAATGACCTCAATACGGCACGCATGATTTGTGATGAATTGAATTGCGAATAGACCTCAGTTGAGGGCTTGCGCTGCCGATCTCGATCCATTGATTCGGGGTTTTATGACACTTATCCAGTGCTTCTACGCTGGCAATCTCCACTGCCGAGCCAAGCATCTTCCATCAGCTTCCATCATCAATACTGATGCGCCGCCTGATCATGATGGAAACGGCGAAGGCTTTGCCCCGACAGACCTTTTTGCCAGTTCTTTGGGTACTTGCATCCTCACGGTGATGGGAATCCATTCGCGCCGAAAGGGCTGGGACCTGGGCCGGGCCCATGCATTGGTTCGCAAAACGATGAGCGCAGAGCAACCCAGGAAAATTGAGAGGCTCGATGTGGATGTTCACTTGCCACCTGGGTTGACTGCTGAGCAAATCGTGTTTTTGAAACAGGCTGCTCAGGATTGTCCGGTGATGAGGAGTTTGTCAGATGACCTTGTGGTTCATCTCAAATGGATTGTTGAGGTCTAGAAGTTGCCCCATCGTTTGTGAAAAGGAGGATGTATGCGTCTGATATTTATTCCAATTCATGTGTTTCGTGAAACACCAGCTGTCACTTTCTTTGATGCCAGTGTTGAAGGCAGTAATGGCACCGATGTGGTCGCTCACCACGGTGCTGCTATTTCGCCACCCGATGATCTCAATGGCGAACAATATTATGTTCATCAACACCAGATTGATCACAACCTGGTCTTAGAGGGGGGTCGTATCTACACCCTGCTCAATCCTCAATGGGACCAGCCGCACCATGTCATTCATTTGATTCGAGCCATGGGGGCGCTGCAAATCCCGATTGGCACGTTCCATCGCTCGGTGTCCGCTGAAAGCGGCAGCGTGGTGCTGAACCAATCCATTCGTGATCAGGCGTTTGATTTCGCCACGGAGTTCATTCCGGTCTCCTTGCATGGGAACTGCGCACTTCAAGCGGCGCGCGCCCAGACGCCCTGGGTGTGGACGTTTCGCGATGGCCACATCTGCCGTTCTCTCGGCCTTGAGGGGGGTGTGGGTGCCAGCTGCTTGCCGGTGACGGTTTGAGTGATTCCAGCTGGTCATCCCGCTGATCTTGAAATGCTTCGGGGGGTTTTATTCCGCCCCCTGACGACTCTGGATACTGTCGCGCTGAGGGCTCCGTTGTATTGCCTCCAGCTGCTTGAAAAGCCATGGGATTTCGCTATCTCGATCAGATCGCCAGCCGTCAGCACATTCAGCAGTTTCTTGAGCTCGCTGATTTGGCTGCCGGTGGCGGCGATTCAGCTGAAAACGTTTTTCGGCTGTCGCACCGCCTGCGCGACTCCAAGCCGATGCGCTTGTGTGAGCGCGTCTTGCAGCGTGACCCAGCGTCTGCTGCCTTGATTGCTGAGCGCCGTTTGGTGGGCCCCTATGACCTCGATGCCCTCAAGGCCTGCCCCAAAGGCAGCTTGGGCCACACCTATGCGGTGGTGATGGAAACCATCGGCTACGACATCAACTTTTTCCCCGATCCGGCCTATTTCGCCAACCTGGAAACCGACGCCGACTACATCAACTACCGGGTGTACGCGACCCACGACATCCACCACATCCTCAGCGGCTTCAGCCTCGACAATTTTGGCGAAACCGGAGTGATCAGCATCAGCGTTGGCCAGTTCAACCACCCGGGCTTGGGGTTTGTTGATTTGATTGATCTGCTGCTTCAGTTCCTGCTTAATGAAACGCCTTTCGATGAGGCCACCAGTGCCAAGCAGCAGGCCCATACAGCTGGTTATGTGTTCCACATGATTGGCCATGGACTGGAGATGGCGGCCCAGGCCAAGCCGCTGTTCCCGGTCCTTTGGGAGGAGCGCTTTGAGCAGGATCTCGAGGACCTGCGCAACGAGCTCGGGATTCAGGCGGTGCGTGAAGGGGCGTTTAGCTGGTATTCCAACCAAGAGATTGCAGCCGCTCTAGGCTGATCCCAGTAACTGCTTAGACCGTTCTCAGCTCATTTGGATTGACTTCGATCAACCCAAAAACCTTGGATCAAACCAAGAGAGGAGGGAGAGAGATGAATCGCGAGGCTGTGATCGAATTTGTGCTCGAGCACTACAAGGCTGAAAACCATGGCCGCGTCGACTACGACGAATGCTTTGGTGATCACCTGGAGTGTTTGTCTGACGACAGTCTGTTGGCTTGCTTGGCTTGGTACGAAGGGGAGGACTGGCTGGATCAGGTCTGAAGCCCAGGCTCGCAGAGCTGCTAGGCCTAGGGCTGGTGTGGTGTTTTGATGCTTCCTGCTTGGTCTTTGCTGCTCCTGGCGATTGCCGCTGAGGTGATCGGCACCTCGTGCCTGAAGCTCTCCGATGGTTTCAGCCGATTGTGGCCATCTGTTGTGGTGTTGCTGGCCTACAGCACGTCGATGCTGTTGCTGTCGCGGGTGGTGCAGACCATTCCATTAGGCATCACCTATGCCCTGTGGAGCGGCATCGGAATTGTGGCCATCGTGCTAGTGGGCGTGTTCGTCTATAGGCAAGTTCCAACCCCAACCCAGTTGTCAGGCATGGCATTGATCACAGCAGGGGTGGTGATGGTGAATATCACAGGCCAGCTCAAGGGCTGAGGTTTTGTACAATTGCTCGTGAAACATGTAGCTTTTGAAACTTTCCCTTGGCGGGATATTTTTTAATGTTGATCTATTCAAAGAACTCGTAAGCGTGTTTGATTTCGCCGTCGAGTGGCCCAGAGTGGCAATTGAAATGTGTTGCGTGACGGGGGCCATTATTTTGGGTAGACGCTTTCAAGAAGCCTCGTTTTTTGCCGCAACCTTTTTGATCGGGCTCACGATTGTTGAGTTATTCCTTGGTTTTGTTGTTGATTGATCAGCTGTTGACGTCGCCTGCAGCGAGTCGTTGTTTGATCTCAGCCATGACTTGATTGGCTTGCTCGCTGATCACATGGGCTTGCTGTGCATCAGCGATGAAGTCGGCTTCATATTTCAGCCAGTGGTAGCGGCGTTGCAATTGCTCGATCGTCATCACCAACGTTGAAAGCTGATGAAACGATGGCGCGGCGACTCAGGGCTCTGTGGTTCGGGTTTCCCCCTCTCCATCACACAGAGCGTTTAGAAAATTCCTAGAGGTCCCTTTTTCTTTTTGCAGTAGCCGGCTCCAATGTTCATCCAGCCTGGCTTGCAAGCTTGGCCATGGGTTGGAGCCACTTCGTAGTCCACCGGTGACACGCATGTCGTCCCCAGGGTGTTGACGTAGCCCAGTGGACACTGGTCGTGCCCTGCCGCCTTGGGGATCTCTTTTTGAGCCAGTCCAGGCATGGGGGCTACCAGGAGGATTCCCGCGACACTCATCAGCACTGACCGCATTGGTTTCCTCATGGTTTGAACGGCAGCAGTGGTGTCGGCGTCACTAGAACTGAAGGGCATCTGCTGCTCAATGGTCAAAGCCAAATCCGAAGCCGAGAGTCCTGAGTGGCACCGCGCTCAGATTGAGGCCTGCCTCGAGCGATTGAAGTCGCCCAGTCTCACGGAGGAAGGCCTTGAGCTGTGGGAGGGCTATTTGCTGCACCATCAGCAGCGCCTCAAGCAATTAGAAGGCCGTTAAGCAGCTGCCCTAGTTGGCATCTTCATGCCTTGGTATCGGCGTCGTCGGCTTTTTGGTCTGCCTCAATCGCCCTCCAAACAAGCTTGGCTTGTTCCAACAGAAAACCCCCCGTTCAGGGGGGCGGTGAGTGATCTTGGCTGCCGGCTATCAAGCCGCTGAAATGCTCAGTGGTGCGGCAGGGAAGCTCGTGGGCATTGGATCAGGCTGGCCTTCAGCAATGGCCTTGGCGCGTTTGTACATGAAGCTGTTGGTTGCGCCTTGGGCCTCCATCGCGGCGGCAACAACACCCCAATTGCGAATTTCGGTGGTCATGGTCAACAAGCAATGGATGGCAACACCATCGCCAACCTGCTGAGTTCGCTGTGCGGGAAATACCCGTACCCATGACCCAACCACAGCCCATGGATCTGGCTGATAGCAGAAAGCCGCCCCTCAAGGGAGGAGCGGCTTTCGTGATGGCTGATTGGGCAGCGTCTGGTCAAAGGCGAACCTGGGGCCAAGGGTCCAGGTGTATCGGGCGGACTCCTATGGGGCACCTCAACGATGCAGAGGAGTGGCGCTGAATCGACGTCCAGTCGGTGGTCAACTCAGCTCCTCGCCCACGCTTTGTGGAGACTGTTGGAGCAGGCGCCTCGCTCAGAGTGCTGCGGTTGATGTCTCAGGTGGCGTGTCGTCCATTGGGCGCCTCCGTGTTCGATGCCCATACTTTTGCCCTGCCGGTGGTCAAAGGCAATGCGCCTTAATGCCGATGGACTTAGCCGCCGGCCTTGATCAGATTGGGGTGCCGTTTGCCTAGCGGCAAGCCGCACGCAGCTGTTCGGTTCGCCCCCTGCACAAACCAGCTCAGCTCTTGGAGACTGACAACAGTTCGGCAACGAGACACCGAGCTTTCATGAGGGTCAAACGCTTCGGGTTGCTCCCGGAGCGTTTTTTTTCGGGAGCATCTGTTTTTGAATCTCGTCGTTTTGATTTTTTCGTAACTCCTGGGTTAGTTCGAGTCCGTCATGGTCGGCCCAGAAGC
The DNA here is from genome assembly GCF_014279855.1 of Synechococcus sp. Minos11. NCBI lineage: Bacteria > Bacillati > Cyanobacteriota > Cyanophyceae > Synechococcales > Synechococcaceae > Synechococcus > Synechococcus sp. Minos11. The sequence goes on from NZ_CP047953.1 coordinate 983,526, forward strand.
AAGACGTTTTCTTGCACTGCCGAGGTTGCCCATGGCTACCGCTGCGTTCACAAGCAAGGTTTTGGCAGGTGCGGAGTCGGTGAAACCCAAACCAGCAGCTCCGCTCAAGCGCCCGGTTTGGCCACCTGCTCCATCGGTGCTGAATCGGCGTCAGTGGGAATCCGAGTTCGACGCTCCGATTGAGTTGTCGTCCTGATAGGGACTGCTCGCCCAGTTCCCCAGCGGCTCTGGGCGAGCTAGTAAGCCCTTATTGCCTCGGTCTTGATGCAGCACTATCTGATTGTTTGGTCGTTCCCCACCGTGGATGGGGCTTGGGAGTCCTGCCCGGGGTTTGCTGAGTACATCAATGCCGGAGCGCCTGGAGATCGTTTTGATGGCTTTGAACTGAAATACCGCGTTTGTGAGCCGGTCAGCGGTAGTGGTGTTGCCATCGCCGTCGCCAGCGACATCGGCAAGGTGTGGGCGCACTTGGGTCCTTGGATCAAGGGGTTTGGGATTCAGTTCGAGGTCACGGCGGTCGTTAGTGATGCTGAATTTGCGGCCATGTGGCCTGCGGTTGAGGCTGCAGCAGCTGATTAACGGCAAACAATGAAAAAGCACCTGCCCCATCAGGCAGGTGCTCCCTCACCACCGGGTGGTGTTCCGCACCAGCCTCGGCCGACACTCACATAGACCCAAGGAGTGCCTGAGCACGGTCTATGTGCACGGCACTCCATCGACATGAGCAGAAACGCTTAGGTGCCTGGGTGTCGTTATCTCTTCTTAAGCCCAAAAAAAAGACTCCTAGTGTTGATGGAGTCGCAAGACCACCCATGCCAAGTCGTGCTGAGCGATGGGTTGTGATGGATGCCTCGGCTTCGATTGATGGCAGCTATCAGGAGGTCGCTTGCTGTTACTCGTCTGACGATGCCTTTCACTACATCGACATCCACTGCGATGAGGACAGCCACATTGAAGACAAGTCGGTTAAGCCCCAGGCCCGTTTTAGATCGGTCCCTGGTGATCAGCTTTAAACCAGCATGAACAGCCCTGTGAGGCCAGGGCCGGCTGGTTGGCATGGATAAAGCTGAGAGGGTGCAGCAGCTGTGCAGCGAGCACAGTCAGCAATTGAAGGGTTTGGCGCTCGACGTCTGCAGCCATGGCCGCTGGGACATGAACCTTCCAGTGGCTGTGATCGATGCGCGCAAGACGCCCCATCGCTTTCACATCTCAGCGGTGGGCACCATCGGCAATATTTTGCGGGTGTCAACCACGGCCGATAACCCGTTGATGCAGCAGCTCTTTGAGCTCTATGAACAGCAAGGCTCGGATGCTGCTCTTGAGCACATGCTCAACGATGAGCAGAACGGCGATGAATTCGCCCAACTCTTTGAGACCTACAAAGAGGAGCGTCGCCTCGGTTCACCGCTGTGGTCAGCATCGGATGCCGCCGGTTTTGTGGTGAAGTCGAAAGAGGCGTTTGATGATCAAGAGCTCGCCATCGTTGCTCTGCTCCCTGGTAATCCCTACGACCTGGTGTCGTTTGGGATTCCCTGGGCTTTTTATGGAGGCCAATAACTCAACTCACTCGCCTGTCATCCACTCCACGTCGTCAACCCATTCTGGTTTGAGGCCGATCATGGCCGGTATGTCCTTCTCCCAGCCGTGGGGTAGTTCATCGTCTTTGCCGTCGATATCTCCTGCACTGGTCGGCAGAAAGAGTTGGACAACAATTTGATCACCATCGAGTACGTAATCGCCGAGGACTTCACCATCCTCATCATCAAGAACCAAGCCCACACCATCGAGCATGTCACTGGTGACATCTTGGTTAAGCCAGATGCAGAGTAGATACACAACAGAGAAGCTGCCATCCACCAAGCCGTCGGGGAAATACTTGTCGTAGTAAGGCTTTGTGCTCATACCTTTCCTCCTGGTCAGGTTCACACTGGAGGTATAGCGACCAGGAGGTTCGATATGTCCACTTCAAGTACTGTTGCTCTGCTGAAGCGCAGGATCAGCAACGATCAAAACTTCGCCGATGGGCTTCATCAACTGAGCACCACCCACGAAGCTGTGCGCTTTTGCCGAGCCAACGGCCTGGAAGTCACGCCAGCTCAGCTTTGGACCCAACGGGGGCACCTGTTCCCTGACGGTAAACCCACTTGGAGAGGCTGAGAGGAGGCCGATTCAGATCGCCACATCGCTGAGAATGATGTTCATTGCAATACACAGAGATGAGCAGAAGCTCCTAAATACAGGATGTTGCATTGAAATTTTTCCTCGTTAGAGCAAAAGCACTTTTCTCTACGGTCAAGGGAATAGGGAGGTGATCAATGACTTTGACCAAAGAGCGATGGGTCGTCATGGATGCTTCGGCTTCACTTGATGGCCAGTACGAAGAGGTTGCGTGTTGTTATTGCTCTGAGGATGCGTTCTTCTACATCGATCTCTACTGCGATGAAGACAGTCACGTGGAAGACAAGTCGATTGAAGGGATGCATTGTCTGATGACAACGCTGGTCTTCGAGCCTTGACTGGAGTCATGAACTCGGGGGAGTGGTGATCTCCGCCTCGCCTTGGGGACACCATCTGGTCTCCAATCCAGATGGCCAATTGAGGCTCGGTTGCAGGTCGATGGCGGTGTGTTTCTTGTCGCTATGGGGAGAGAGGCCTTAACTTTTGATCACTCTCCATCGTCTTCAAAGAAGGCAGGGTCTAAAAGGAACGGTTCGTCTTTACCTGGGTGCTCGTTGTTCAGAATCACTGCGCCGAGGGCTTCATCAATTTGGAAGCCAAGAAGCTCTTCTTCCTCAGTGACACCCTCCATCTCGGGATGGCTTTGACGCAGCGCTCTGACGCGCATCCACTCGAGCAAACGATCAGAAGCGCGTTGAAAAAGCTCATGTCCTGCCAGTAAGGCCAGCAAAACCAGGTTGAGAGCAATTAGGAACGTCATATGACCCTCCTCTGGCTGCTTTGACGCTACTGCTGCTAAGAGGGCTTGATTGGTGTGGATCCCCTGTGAGTAGGAACACCTCACCTGCTTGGAAGCCCAAAAAAAAGTGGAACCCCGGAACCCTGATCTGGTGACAGAGCAAGGGTTGATCAGTTTTGAGCGACCACGGCATGGCATCACTGTTGCGACGCAGCTTGGCCATTGGCTTGGGGATCGGCTTCATGGGCTCAGGCTTCAACGCTGCGCAGGCCTGCACCAGCTTCATGCTGCAAGGCAACGACGGCGGCAGGGTCTATGGCCGCACGATGGAATTTGCCAAGCCACTCAATAGTGATGCCGTTTTGATTCAACGCGGCACATCACTGCAAGGGGCCGGACCATCAGGGCAAAGCGGTACCGGTTTGGCTTGGACCAGCCGCTATGCCGTGGTTGGCATGAATGCTGTTGGTGTCGATGACATGGTCGTCGATGGCATGAATGAACGCGGCATGGCCGGGGGCCTGCTGTATTTCGACGGGTATGCCCAGTTTCAAGATGTTCCCGCTGGTGAGGCGGATCGCTCAATCGCCAGTTGGCAGTTGCTCATCTATGTCTTGAGCAACTTTGAATCCATTGCTGAGGTCAAGCAGGCGCTCCCCGACATCTTTGTGAATGGCTCAGTACTGCAAGCGTTTGGCGGCCCGGTGCCAATCCACATGACCCTGCACGACCGCTCAGGTCAGAGCCTCTCGGTCGAATACATCAAAGGTGAGCTCAACATGCTCGATAACCCCACTGGGGTCTACACCAACGATCCACCGCTCCCGTATCACCTGGCTGCTGCTGGCAACTACGCCAATCTCAGTGCCATGCCTCCTGCAGAGATGCGCATCAATGGGTTGAGCTTGCCGCCAGCCAGCTCAGGCGCTGGTTTGCATGGCTTGCCTGGAGACTTCCTGGCCACGTCGCGTTTCATCCGCGCGCTGATCATCAGCCGTAATGCACCCACAAACCTGAGCTCAGAACAGCAGGTGGGAACGGCGTTTCATCTGCTCGGCCAATTTGATTTGCCCCCTGGAAGCATTGGCATCCCCCCGGGTGGTGCGTTTGGTGGCGGCAGCTCCAAAGCCAGCTACGAGATCACCGAGTGGAGCGTTGTTGCAGATCAAAAGAACGGCACCTACTCGATCACAACCTTTGAGAATCCCGATCTGCGCCAACTCCGTTTTGCCGATCTGCCGCTCGCTGGAGGCGAGATCAAGGTGATGCCACTGAATCAGAGCCAACAGATCACGACCTTGCAGCCCTAACCGCACAAAAAAAAGCCCCCGCGGTGGCGGGGGCTGTGAGCTTCAGCGGTAGACGCGCACCCGGGTGCCTGCCGGACCTTGCACGCGTACGGCAGCACCACCGGTGTTGCCGTTGACGCGCACATCAACGTTGCGGCGTGGGGCCACATGCACATTGCGGCTGGCGCAGACCTGACGGCCGTTTTCCCAGTAGCAAACGGTGTTGGCCTGAGCTGGGGTGGCTGTGGCCGTGAGGCCAAGGCCGGCTAGCGCAGCGATGGCAAAAAGTTTGGTCATCTCAGAGAGGAGCTCAAGAGCTGCCCCCACCCTGCATTTCCTTCCCTGAAATGAATGGCCCCTTTAGGAAAATCTTGGGGAGGCCTAGATCGCGCCGCCATTGCAGAAGCGCACAGCCGCAGCAGTGGTTTTTCCCTCGGCGATCACCTCATCGACGCAGTTGTTGAAGGCTTTGCTCTCCTGCTTGATCGAGCAGAGCCCCAGAGCAATGGCGGCGAGCGAGATGGCGGAGACAACGGTGGCTGAGATCTGAATCACGCCATAGGCCAGCATCGCTTTTTTCTTTCCGCCGCAGTCTTTTTTATTGCTGGTGTCTTCAGACATCAAATCAAAAATCTCTGCTCAAACGGTATGAACCGCTTCCTTGCTGCAGCCGCCTGGCTCAGGAGGGATAACCGCCCCGGCCTGTAATTTCGCTGGCCAGGCGTATGGAGAGATTCCTGCGAAGCATCGATTGCTGGGTTGGCTGCCCGTACGGTCTGATCAGTGACGCTCTGGCCTCATGACTGAACGAGATCTGCTGGATCGGCTGATCCACCGCTGGAACTCCCGGCAAGACGTCCATGGCGTTGAAAGCCCTGCTGGCCGCAAAGCCGCTGAGATGCTTCCGATCCTGGAGGCCCGTAAGGAAGCCCTGAAATAACTGGCTTCGGCTGGATCTTGAATGTCCCCTTGGCATCACTGGATGCTGAGGGGTTTTTTACTGCCTGCTTTCAGCATTCCAACGGCAGACGATTCATCGGTGCTAGCTTCCGCCCCCCTGAACTGAAATCCAGTGCTGTTGAGCATCTTTGGGGCATTGTTCGCAGTGCTCAACTTCGTTCAGGTGCCCCAGTGGGATGTCGATTGGAAACAGTGTTCGGTGAACGTGCCTGACACCGCCTGTCACTGGTATGTGGTTGATCCCGACAACACCTTTGGCAAGGGCTTTAGCTGGATCACCGCGCCCAGGTTTGATCCTGAGGGAGTTCGCGACATTGCGCTGCAGCGGCAGGCCACCGAAGCCCAGGGCTACAGAACAACCGTGGCCTGGATGGACTCTGGTTCTGATGTGCCCTACGGCGACGACTACTAAGCCGTTAGGTCTTCATCTGCAGGGCATTAGGTTCGGCTCCTCTTTGCTGTGATCACGCAGATATGGCCGATAACCCTTATTTGGTTTGTCTGGCGCTGATCGAGCAAAACGGTCAACGGCGTTTACCTCTTGGCGGCAAAGGTCTCCAGCAATCCATCCCTGCCGGTAGCGATCCAGGAGCCGATGGGCATGCGCTCGCCCTCGATCTGTTGCTGAGGCTGTGGCAGCAGAGCGACGACGGAGCCATTCAGCGCGCGCAGGGACTGCAAAGCCTGCTGTTGCTTGAGCTGCCGATGGACTGTTTTCTCGAAACATTGCCGCAGCTGAAGCAGGCCTGGCTGCGCACTGGAAACACCCAAGCGCTCATGGATGGTTTGCGCCAACTCACCGCTCAGGGTTGGACCTTGGCAACAGCCAAGTTCTCGCAGCCAACATTTACTTCTTGGTGAGCGCTGAGTAGTTGTGCTCAGGTGTTTTGTATCGGTATGAACTTATGACCGAGTGGTCTGGCTCCGAAGCGTCGATTGGAGGTGGACATGGGTCTGGCACCCGTCGAGGTGGGCGGGTGCTTTCCCTCATTCATTCGAACAACCCTTCTCAACGCCGTGCGAGGTGTTGTGGTGGTTCTGGTTCAGGGCGGTAAGGCAAGCGCTCGATGATCCAGCTTGGGCAGATATTCATCACGTGGCAGTCGAGCTCGCGGCAGACCTGCACAAAGTTGGGATCGCTGGTTCTCGCCCCGCCTTCGACGTAGAGCACTTGCGCCAAATAGGCCTTCTCACGCGGCGGGTTAACCGCGACAACATCACCCACCTGGACATCGAGAAAGATCGGCCGCATGCGCTGACTCCAGAGGTTTTCACGTTAGTACATGCGTACTGAAAAAGAAGTGGTGCCCAGGGGCTCCGAACCCTCACCCCTGGGACTTGCCTGCCACCAGAGGCCAGGCGGCAGGGTGTTGGCAGTGACGACCGTTTCTGCCGAACGCGACAACCTTGGTTCAGGCGTCGCGATTGGCCTGTACTGGATGAGAAGCGGGGCTGTGGCCAATGACTCCCTTGGCTCTGCCATGGCTGGCTGATCAGGCTTGGTGCCAGCCATGGGAGAGGATGAGCCAAGGCCTGGTGGCTGGATGAAGCTGCTGTTGATCACTGCCCTTGCTCTGCTGAGTGCTGCACCGGCCACGCGAGCCCAGCCTGATCACTTCACCGTTTACAAGCCTTGGGGCCAAGGCGAACCGGTGGCTCGCGATTGGTTTTTGCGCACAGAGCCAAGCGGGATCGTTGTGATCCGATCGGATGTCTTCCCCGATCGTCTCAATGGGCGCAACACCACCTACATCAAAAAGTTCAACTGCAAAACCAAGAAATATCTTGTCCACCAGCGCTATCTGAACGAAGAGCTGCACTGGACTGAGATTGATTCGGTCTGGACCTGGAAGGACGTGCTGCTGCCTGATGACGCCGACCATCTCCAGTGGGTCTGCAGTTGGTCCAAGCCAGAGGCTGAGACCAATCCAAGTTGAGCCTGCTGAGCGCCCGATCGAGCAGGGGCTCAGCCGATACCGCAGCGATTAACGGCGGGGTTGACGGGGCTCGGCTTTGTTGACGCGGATGTAGCGGCCCATCCACTCGACGTCTTGGAGATCATCAATGGCCTTTTGCTCGTCGGCTTCGCTGGCCATGTCGACAAAGCCAAAGCCGCGCTTGCGTCCGGTCTCGCGATCCAGCGGCAGGCTGCATTTCTTGACCGCGCCATATTCGGCGAAAAGGCTATGGAGATCTTCTTGTTCGCAATCCCAAGACAGATTGCCGATGTAAATGGTCAAAAGAAAAGGCCTGTTTGATCACCAACCATGCCACGGGGCGCACTCAGCTGAGTGCATCAGGAGAAGGTTGTGATGCTGGTCTCATCCCTGCAAGCCCTTGAGCAGCTCAGGCTGCGGCTTGTTCATAGGTGTCTCGAAGCGCTTTTTCTTGCAGCTGTTGAACGGCTGATAAGGCTTCATGGGCTGGCCAGCCATGGGTGTCCATCAGCTCTTTGACCAGCGAGTCGGGGGTGTCTGCAATCGAGGCGTTGAGGTCGGCCACCACTTGGCTGTCCCTGGCCAGTGCCGTAAGCCGAAGCGCTCGGAGCTGCTGCTGGTTCGGCTGTTTCATGTGGGCAGTCTGCACGTTTGCCCGTGCCCTCGGCGGTTCGCTGGAAGCCACGGCCTGGATTTCGGTCAGGAATTTTTTCCGGAGAGCCCCTGACGCATCAAGGGTGCGAACTCGTCTTGAAAGCAAGTGGCTCCTGGGAAGGGGCCGATGCCAGGTACCTGAGCGCAATCAGAGCTGGCTATCGCTGGAGCGACGAAACCAGCTAGCGACCACAGTGCGGCGGAGATGCCGATCGCTGTACCGAAAACAGTTTTTGATAGCGGGTCATGGCAGTGGGTTGGTGGTGGGATGTCTCCCTGACACCAGCACCATCTCCATTGAGTTTTTGAGCGACTGGTCAGGCTGTGGTCAGCCATCGCAGCAGTTCTGGTGAAAATCGAGTGAACGAGTTGGCTGTGAGCTTTGGTGAATGACTGCAACGCTTTGGCCGCGCCCTCCACAGCCAAGAGGACAGGCTCTTAAAACTGCTCCTGTCGGCAGTAACCAGCTGACGAAACGTCGAAGTGACGCTCTGGGCGGCCCCTAGGGCGTTTTTTATTGGCTCGCCCGCAGACATAAAAAAGGGTGGCTTCCCACGGCCACCCTCGAAGAACGTCTGGAATGCATCCCCGGCTATCACCCCAGGGATGTGACGGATTGTAAACTAGGTTTTTGGCTGGTCGTGGCGCGCCATTCCAACGGCTTGTCGCCCATAAAAAGAGGGCAGAACCACCCGCCCTCACGAACTCATGCTCATCCCCAGTAGGAGCAGATGATCAGAGCCGGTGCAAGGGGTCTCAGCTTGTCTTCTGCATCACCAAGTGTGTCTAGCTCTTGTGAGCTCGCTCCAGGCTCCCTGATCCACGTCGCAGAGAGCCTTCCAGTGCTGCTCAATCGGCTTGTCCGCTCTTAAGCGGTGCAGGTCGTTCTTTGGTGAGATCCCAATTGAATTCGTGGTATGCGACCGACCAACACAAGCCTGCTGGTACACCGAGATCAGTGACGGGAAAGCCATGCTCTGCCAGCTGAAGCGCAAACGCGCCTATTCCCGTTCAGGGTTTTTACGTTCCAGCGATTCGCAGGGCTCGATGGCGGCTCGGATCAAACGCTTCAGTCGTGATCCGGTGGAGATCGCAGCTCAGGTGCTCGACCTGCCCGCCTCGGAAGTTAAAACGAGCTACGCCGTGACCCGCACGTTTTCTGTGGGAGCCGAGCCCCGCTTTCGCTAGCGGCAAGCGCTCATCGGATTGAGCTCACCAGCAGCCGGCGATCTTCCCCAGCATGTTGGAGACATAACCCGGCTCAACAGGACCCACTGTTTTGACGCCATCGCGTCCTGCCGCCGCACCAACGCCAATACGGCAGAAGTAGATCCAGTAATTGCCCTTTGAGGTGCCCGTCTTGGCGCCCAACAGCAGTGCCGTGGTCACGACTCCCAGCACGAGAGCAAACGGGATCAGCAGCACGAGCACGCGTTTGGCCATTGGCGCTGAAGCAACCACCTGTGGATGCTCGCAGCTTCTTGAACGCTGTGCAGCTCAAACCGTTTGTTTTGCTGTGGACTTCAAGCCACTCCATGAACGATTGCCTACACAGCGGTGCTGTGCCAGCAGGCATGGCCCATGAGCCTGGTTGGTAGCGGCGGGCACCTGGTTCATTCCGCTTATGCGGTCACACCATTCCATCTCGTCGCCGTTGGCACCAAAGCACCGGTTCTTGGTGGGTAGATCTGCGGCCCAAGGCTGGGGTGTCAGTTGTTGGCTCTTATGCAGCCGTCGCTGCAAATGGTCGGCCCGAGCTGGATTTAGGAACGAAGCAACTCCCACATCCCCTCCCCATAGCTCGTATTTCCCATGAGTAGCCAATCCCAGCGCCGCTTCGTGATCAAGGAGGAAACCATCGACGACAGCGGCGAATGCGCTTTTTTTATTGAGTACGTCGCCAGTGGTGATCGGGTCAGGGTTGATATCAAAGACCTTGCCGATCCGTTTTATTTGCACAGCCTTGGCACTGTTGATTGGTGACAGCGCGTCCCTACTTGCGGCTTCGTCGGCGTCAGCAACGCGGTCCGCTCCTCTTCCATTGGCGAAGCCGCTCAGCGGTTTTTGCGTTGCACAGCCACCCCACCCCACCGTTGTGGGTGAATGGCCAATTGGTGCGGCTTGGCACTCCCCATCGGCGCAAGCTCCATCCATAAGACGGCGCCCTCTCCTTGCTCGGCGCTCCACTGCATGGGCCTGGGGTGCGGGCGCGGCAGGAACGCTGTCACAGCCATCACCACCCCTGCAGCGGCCTAGGTGCTTCACTCCGCGGGCAGTGTTTTGATTGCATGGAAACCACCGTCTGGACCTTCAGCCTCAGCGTTCCTTTTGCGCAGTGGGCCGCGATCTACGACAGCGACGATGTGGCCAAGATGCATGCAGCAGTTGGCATCAAGAGCCTCTATCGCGGTGTCAGCAAAGAGGACCCCAGCAAGGTTTGCGCGGTGCAACAAGGCCCCGTTGGCGTGGCGCAAAAGCTGTTTGAAGACAACAAAGAGATGATCCGCGGTGCCGGCCACGTGATCGAAAGCACGGTGATCAGCGCGTATAGCGACAGCTGAGCTCTCAAAGGGCCTGCTCGTTCGGGGAGGCCTTAAGGCTCTTGTGACGCTGATAACGGCAAAAAAAAGCACCTGCTTCATCACAAAGCAGGTGCCCCTTAACGCGACGGGACTTGAACTTCCTCCCCGTCAGGCACTCCCTTATCCCTGGCAGGAGAAACAGGGAACGCTTGAGTCGGTTCTAAGCACCTAGAGCTGTTGTGCGCCTGAGCAGAAGCGCCGTTGCGGCATGTGTTGATCAGGCGTCCATCTGGGCAAACAGCACCTTGTGGTTGGCCACCACGTCGGCATCGCTGATGGCGGGGGTGATGTCCATCTCAACGCCGAATTGAGCACGCCAAGGAGCCAGGTGCTTGAACAGCTCGGCAGTTCCGTTGGCTTTCATCAGGGCAACCACTTGGCCTTGGCCGGGCAGGTGAACGCGATGCAGCAGTTCAAAACCTTCAAAGCAATCGTTGAGGCAGCCGCCATCGAAGTAGTTGATGAATTCGCGGTAGCCGGCGAGCTGGCAATCGATGTCGGGGAAGGTTCCGATTACGCAGTAGAGCTGCATGGCAAAAAAGCAGGTGGCGGGACCCTATGGCCGCAACGCTGATCGCCGCAGTGTTCTGGCTCACCTTTGCTGGTGTGATGGGCAGCACCGCTTTTTGAACATTGCTGCTGCTTGGTTGGTGGGACACTCCACCGGTTTCTGGCGCTGTTGATGGCTTCCAAGTTCTTCGTTGTTCACCACGAGTTTCGAGCTGGCAAAGCTCAGCTTTGGTGGCAGAGCGCTCAAGCCGCCATGGCTCCTGGTGGCGGCTGGGACGAGGCTGTTGCCAAGAACCTGGACGCTGGCTTCTACAACCATTGCTTTTGCCCGATCTCTCCTGAGGGGCCGGCCTACTGCATCTGGGAAGTGCGTGAGGGCATCAGTGCTGAGCATTTTCAGGAGTTCATCGACGGCCCTAACGGGGTGAATTTCGGGCTGGGCGCCTGGATGAATATCTGCCGCGAAATCAACCTGGAACTGGCTGGCACTCCCCCATACCCCCGGAAGTTCTGAGTGGCCCTTCCTCTGGCACACGAGCCAGCACCCCAACCAGCATCCGGGCGACGCTCCTAGCCGTCCTCTGGGAGCGGTGTGATCTCCCCCCGACTGATCTCTCAGGCGGGGGGTCCCCATCTGGGGGTAGTCCTTTTGAGGCACCCGGTTAGATGATCAAAAGAAGCCCTCCGGCAGGAGAGCGGATCGACGTCACGACCCCCCAGAGCTGTTACTGGGGGATTTTTTATGGCTTCTGCTTGGCCCCCATACGGGGGTATCGATTTGTCTCTGTCAGTTGGGAGATTGGACCGGTGAAGGAGGGAGGCGACCATGGCACCTTCGGCCATCCAGGACATTCGGGTTGGAAACACCTCGTTGCAGTGGTCTGCTGATGGGTCGTTGTCTGAGTACGACCATCAGGCCTTGATGGAGCGTTTGTGCGCGGTGGATCCTGAATTGGCTCAAAGCGAAGCTTGCAACGAGCGGAACGATGGGCCGTTCAGCGCTGATGAGTCAGCCCAGAGAGCTCTGTGAGCTGTCCCCATTGGGGTGATGCTCAGGGCAGCTCGGCTTTGGTGTTAGGGCGAGTTATGTCCAAAGACCGCCGCCGAGATCCCTGCTGGCTAAACGCGTGAGGTCGGCATCAATGACTTCCCTTGCTCCCAACAGCGAATGAGCTTGGGCAATGAAGGTGGTGCCATCAGCGTCAGGCCCCCAAATCTCGTATTGGTTGGTGGTGATGCCATCAATGCTGATCACGCGCGGCTCGGGGTTCAGCGTCACGGTGTAGCCGCGATGAATCCACTGGCATGCATCCATGCCATCGCCTTTGAGCTTGATTTTTTTCATTGATGACCAAGGGAGAACCGAGAGCACAGCCCACGCAGTCAGCGCGCTTCCCTTAGGGCGAGGAAGAAGACCCTCGCCGAGTCATCCACTGGTGGCAGCTTGATCCCGAGACGGGTTGCTGTCATGAGAAAAATAGCCCCAGTTCTTCTCGATTGATTAGGGGGAGCGGTTCTCCCCCTCACCCCGAGGTCATGGGCCATAGAGCAAAACCCGCATGACCTGTTTGGGCCTAGGCGTTGTCTAGAGAGGTCAATCCCGCAGATCTATGGGAAGAAATGCCGTTAAGGACTTTGATGGCGCTGTTGGGTCAGTCATGGGAGTTAGCCCTGGCTGAGGACGTCCTCATCAAACGGCAAAGCCTTGGCCTTGCGATCAATCCAGATGCCTTGGCCATCCCTGGCAAACCAAATGAACCAGAGCGCAGGGACCAAAAGCAGATAGGGGAACTTCAGGCAGATGGCTGTCAAAGCCAGCCTGATCACAAGGTTTTGGATCTGCTTCTTGGTCATGGGCTGGCACCTCTAAAAAATAAGAAGGCCGCCCCTCCAGCAGAAGAGACGACCTAGGCAGAAGCGACTTGGCTATGGCTCCCTGGGGCCATGACATCCAGGTGTGCAGTTGATGTGACTCCTGAGGGCACCACACGGTGCAGATGGAGTGTTCTCAACCCATGGCATCAGCCAGGAGTTTTGAAGAGAACCAACCTCACGAATAAAGGGAAACTGTTGGAGCAGGGGCCAATTCAGTCAGGCTGCTTCCTGGATTCGCTGGGGTGGAGTGTCGGCTGTCATGCGTTCCTCCGATCTCGATGGCACTACTTTCCGACGGCTCAGGTTTTTTCGCATCGGTGAAAACGCGCATTGCCTTTTGAGGAGAAAAAACCTTGAGTGGGAACGGCGTGCTCAAACCTTGATGGGATGCAGCCGTTGCTGATGCCAGATCAGCACAGCGCTGAAGCAATGCGGCAGCAACTGCTCTAAGATCATTTCGGTTTGGTAATCCAGGAATAAGAACTGACCAGCTTCTGACCGCCTAATACCTCAGCGACACTCGACCGACGTCCATTCACTCGTTTTCAAACACCAGTCCAAGACACGTATGACCCTGAAACAACTGAAGAGTTCCTATGCAGATTTGCTGCTGGAGATCGATGCTGCTGGCGGCAGAAAAGATGGTCTGCATCTCATTCGTAAAGCCGACAAAATCCTCGCCTCCATTCACGCGATGGAGCAGCGATGCCTATCGCCGACCTGGGAAGAAATCTTGGGTGAGCGCTGAATCAGCAGCCATCAACTCATCACTGACAAAAAAAGCCCCGTCGAATTGCGGAGCCCTGTGGGTGTGTGAGGTTGCAGCCACTCATGCACAGCTGCTTGAGAGCAATAGCCACGACCACCAACGCTCTCCATATTTCCAACCGGCTTTCAGCAGATTGCGTGGCTAGACCAAAGGCATGGACTACACCACCACCAAGCTTCCACGCGTTGGCAGTAAGGCCTATCAGCAAGAAAGGGCAGCCGAACGTGCCGCCACCTTGAAGCTGGAAGACCAGTTGCTGAAGCAAGCACGCATCAAAGCTGGTGTTCCAGACCCCGCCCAATACATGTGGTGATCCTTGAGACATGGGACCTCTTCACTGCCCCATCTGCATTGGCCTCGGTCTGCTCAGCGTGACCAGAACATTGGCCTGGCTTGGCTTGGGGCGATTGATGATGTCAGCTCAACCAAGCCAGGGTCCCGAGCTGGATCAGCTGACTTTCTGTGATCTAAAGCCCTGATCAGCGCTGGCTACCACAGTGAAGACAGACGCCTTCAGGCCTTGCTGATCCTCTCGGCCAAACAGGCGCTTCTGAAAACCATCAGTTCTGTGATGGTGATGTTTTCGCTTTTGGCCTGGAGTGCGTTTTCGCTCAAGCTGATTCTTGGTTTGATCGTCCAGGCCCAGGCTTAATGACTTGGCTCTGGCCGATCGACATCGGCGAGTCCTTGTCTCTCCAATTGCCTGCAAGACGTTCGGATAACCACCCCAAAACGATCCATAGGCTGCAGGGACGGCCTTAACTCCCTACGTTGAATGTTCCTCCGTGATCGCTAGCCAGTGGAGCCACCCACCAAAAAGAGCATCACTGAATCAGCTGAGGTCACCGAGCAGGTGATTGAACGCTGGAAGGCGCGTTTGGTGTTGCATGGCCCAGCCAGCGAGTTAGGCCGGATGGCCCGCCATCAGCTGCGCCTCTGGGAAGACCGCAAAACCAAATTGGCTTGAGCCTGAGGCACAGAGCATCTCGTGTGAATGGAAGCTTGTCTGAAGCGCAGCTAGCTCGGCTGACGGGTCTGGATACCTTCTGATTGGTTTCCAGCGATGCGCCCTTGCCCAAGCTCCCGATGCAGCTGCCGCCAAGCAAGCTCATGTTGCGGGTGGTTCGCGTGCTGATTTGGCTCTTGGCGTTCTCTTTTTTGATTGCCGAGGGCAAGGAATATCTGAAGTTGCGGCAACTCACCCATGTGGCGGTGTTCACCCTGCTGTTCTTCCTCGCCAACTACCAGCTGAATGTCGCCAGGTTTGCGAAAGACCAGCTGATTGCAGCACGGTCCAAACTGGCGAGCACGTTGATGTTTCTGGCCTCAATGTTTTCGATCATTGAGACGGGAATCGATCAAGTGATTGCTAGTTACTGCACAACGGCTGATGGAAGCTCGATTCAGCTTTCACCGACAGCCATTTCCCTCTGCTCATTGGTTTGGCTTGCAGGGGTGGTGATGGTGATTCTCGCGGTGGCTTCTTTTGAAGAGTTCTTGCCGACATTGAACAGCGACTGGCTTCAGCTGGAGAAAGCTCGAGCCACCCCACCCAGTTGACATCGCCTCAGCCGCATAAGCCTCGGTTTCCTTAATCACCCATGTGCCCCTCGAGACAGGGCAGTCCGGTCTGGACCGCTTAGGACGATTGGCAGCGCCGTCTTGGTATCTGCGAGGCCAGGCCAGCGCCGGGGGTGTTTGACGTGTTGGCCCCCGATCAATCCCCAACGCAATGGATGAGGCACCACTGCCTTTTCGCCGGCTCATGGTGTCCTGCTTCTCCGGTTTGGAGGACTTAGCGGGATCTTTACCGATCAATCACCAGGCCATTGCCAAAAGGCTGCTGAGCAGCCGTAGACCGGAGAGGTGGATCGGAAGCAAGCAGCCGATCCACACGACTGATCGGACATCTGACGCTCTGGGGGCTTCCAGGGCGTTTTTTTTGCCTTGTTGAGGGGCCTGGCGGCCAGCGTGGCGCCACCGGTTTTTCTCCCTACGCTTCAAAAGTGCCTGGGAGATGAGCGCCGATGTTCAGCGGTTTGACCGATCTGGCGATGCGCCGCACTCCGTTGCAAGCCCTGGGGTTCTATCTCGCCTACAGCTTTGGACTGGTGATCGTTTTGGCCATCTTGGGTGCTGTGGTCGGCACCGTGGCTGGCCTGGTGTTTGGTGATGTAGCGATGGCGGTCAACAAAGCGATGACAGCCTTTGGGGCGATCTCAGCCATTGTTCTTTGTGGTGTCTTGGCAACCACCATCGCCCGCAAGCGCAACCTGCTCAGCGGCATCAATTTGGTGTTGCTTGTGCTGAGTTGGACCGGGCCTTTCCTCGGCGTTTTCATCGGCATGGCTCCCGTTGCGATCCTTGCCGCCCAGCGCTCTGAGTAGCTGATCAATTCCGCGGTGGTTCTGCGCCCTGGC
The DNA here is from genome assembly GCF_014279855.1 of Synechococcus sp. Minos11. Lineage (NCBI taxonomy): Bacteria > Bacillati > Cyanobacteriota > Cyanophyceae > Synechococcales > Synechococcaceae > Synechococcus > Synechococcus sp. Minos11. The sequence goes on from NZ_CP047953.1 coordinate 999,439, forward strand.
GTTGTTTCGAGCCAGGCGGATCAGCTGTTGATGGCTGGCTGGCAAGAGATCGTGCAGTGCGCCTGAACGTGCTGGGCCGGTGGTGCGATGGCAAGGAGAACGAGCAGCTGCACCAGTGCGGCGATGCGCTGGGGTTTGATCTGTGTCACGGCTCAGTGCTGGGTTGTGTCCCCAGGGATCTGCTTGAGCAGTCGATAGGCGTAAGCCGTGGCGCCAAAGGCGAAAGCCACACCAGCGGTGAATCCAAAGATGAACATCGATCTTTCTCGGCTGTTTCCAGCGTCGCGGCTGCCGATGGTTCCCCGCCTCCCCCGTTTGGGTGAATGGGTGGCTCAGTCTTCGCTGGTGTCTGAGCTGGCGTGTCCGTGGTGGGGTTGGTCTTCGATCACGCCGTCTTCGGTCGGATCAAAGGCGCCGTATTCATCCTCATGGCGCCGGAGATAGTCCGCGAGGTCTTCAGGCGTTATCGATACGGTCACCAGAGAGCTCTCAAGCCTGCAAGTTCACCTTTGCGCAGCTGGAGCCATAAACAAGGGGTTCAGCTGCATGAACAAATGTTTGGGAGGCCGAGAAATTTCCTTTGGCCAGCGCATTGTTGTCCTCTCTGGAGGAATCGGATGAGACGACCGATCAAGCGCACCAGCCCACCAGAAGGCTTTGAGTACTACCGGGTCTGCGATCCAGAAGGCGTTTGCCACGTGGTCAGGGGACTGCACAAAGTTCAGCGCCTCATTGCGGAGATGCCTGAACTGATCGTCACCAAGATGCCCTCTCACTGGAGAGCCGAAGCAGCAGCGTGATCGTGACTGACGTTCAGCTGAGCTTGGCTTTGATCTGGCGCAGCAGTTCCCGCACGGTTGGTGTCACATCGGTGTAGCCGCCTGAATGGCGATCACGCCTGGCTTCAAAGAAGAGGGCGCAACGCAGCTCGCTGAGGCTGCTGGCCTTGCCGCTGTTGGCGATGGCGGCGCAGGCCTCAAACGAGCCGGCGAATTCATAGCCGTTGAAGCTGTGCGCAAAGTGCACCCAGCCTCTGAGGTTGCCATCGGGATCTGGGATCTGTGCTGCTGTGAGCTGGTTGTTTTCGATAATTGAATTACTTTCCATCTTCATTGCATTGGGGAATGTGTTTTAAAAACATTTGTTTGTTGGGATCTTTTCGCCAGATTTGCAAATGACATTTGCTGCATTCCCAAGTTGGATGATCAAAGTCTCTAGAACAGCCTCCCAGGATTGCCTTTCCTTCTTCGACCTTCTCCCATATCAGTGGATTGCTAGGTAAGCCCCAGATAATCGTTGCCATAGGAGTGTGTTTGCAATTTGGGCAACGCTTTGGTGCTCTCGACCTGGTTAATCGATTCATATGCATACTCGTCTTGGCTTTTTAATTGTTTGCTGAAAATTCGTCTCCAAGTGTTTCTGCCTGCTGGAGCACCAAATCAATGGCAGTGACCTGCTGATCAGGCGGGTATTTGTATCGCTTGAGCAGCGTCTTGATCTTGAGGCGGAGTTTTGCCCTGACGTTCTCCTTGAACTGCCAATCGATGGTGGCGTCACGTCTGAGCATCTCCGCCAGTTCCCTTGCCATGGTTGCCAGCACGTCTTCCTTCATCAGTTCCTGTGCTGATGGGTTGTCTGCGAGGGCGTCATAGAAGGACTGTTCGGCATTAGTCAGCCCAAGGGCAACACCTCGCTCCAGTTCCTCTCGGAACTTCTTCGCCATCTCGATCAGTTCAGCGATCACCTGTGCTGCTTCAACAGCACGGTTGGAGTATTTGTTGAGAGATGCCGTCAGCAGTTCACTGAACCGCTTCTGCTTGACGACGTTGGTCTTGAACTTGGTTTTCAGTTCGTCCTTGATCAGGCGCTGGAGCAGTTCGACCGCCAGGTTTTTCTGGGGGATCTTGGCAACCTCTGCTAGGAACTGGTCCGACATGATGCTGATGTCGGGGTTCTTCAGACCAGCAACCTTGAAGACATCCATGACGCCCTCTGCCACCAGCGACTCAGACAGCAGTTGCTGGAGTTTGTAGTTCACATCGATTGGGTCACCTGACCCGCTGCCGTCCCCCTTGATCAGGGGTGCTCTTACCGCCTGAAGGAACGCCACCTCTTCGGTGACTGCCATCGCCTCTTCAGTGGTGCCACAAAGGGCGAATGCCTTGGTGACCTTCAGAACGGTGTCACAGAACCTTTGCTTGCCATCAGCAATGCCAAGGATGTGGTCGAGGCAGTTTGAGATCAGTTCGAGTGCTTTGCCCTTCTCCCTGAACCCGCTCCAATCCACGGGGTGAAGGATGTCCTTGGCGATCTGAAGTTGCTCCTTGAGGATCCGAACCGCCTCACTGGTGTCGAGGGTTGGTTTGCCCTTGCCGTTTGCTGCGGTGTAGGTCGCCAGTGCTTCTTTGAGTTGAGGTGCGATGCCGATGTAATCGACGATCAGACCACCTGGTTTGTCCTTGAAGACCCTGTTCACACGGGCGATTGCCTGAGCAAGGTTCGCCCCCTTCATCGGTTTGTCGACATACATGGTCGCCATACACGGGGCATCGAAACCTGTTAACCACATGTCCCTGACGATCACGATCTTCAAGGGATCGGCAGGATCCTTGAACCGCTTCTCCAGGTCCTTCTTCTGCTGCTTGCTGGTGTGGTGAGGTTGGAGGTGCTGGTCGTCTGATGCCGATGCCGTCATCACGACCTTGATGGCACCTTTGCTGGTGTCGGTGTCGTGCCAATCAGGACGGAGTGCCTTGATGGCGTCATAAAGGCGGGCACAGATGTCCCGACTCATCGCCACAACCATTGCCTTGCCTGGTTGGGTCTTGGATCTCTGCTCGATGTGGGAGACCAGATCTGCTGCCACCTGCTTCAAGCGAGGTTCAGCACCCACCAGTGCCTCCAGTGCTGCCCAACGACTCTTCGCTCGCTCGGCAGCAGGAATGTCGTCCTCGTCTGTGAAGAGGTCATCCACCTTGTCGTCCACGCCAGCAAGGACGCTCTCCTTCAACCCCAACTTCGCCAGTCGGGACTCGTAGTAGATCGGCACCGTGGCACCGTCTTCCACTGCCTGCTGGATGTCGTAAACAGAGACGTAATGCCCAAAGACCGCCTGGGTGTCACGGTCGTCTTGGGAGATGGGTGTTCCCGTGAAGGCAAGGAAGGTTGCTTCAGGCAGGGCATCCCGTAGCGCCTTTGCCAGTCCGTATTTGATCTCGCCTGTTTTGCTGTCGAGGCGACCTTTAAACCCGTATTGGGTCCTGTGTGCCTCATCACAGATGACCACGACGTTGTGGCGGTGGCTCAAGGTGGGGAACTTGTCCTCACCCTCTTCGGTGCCGAACTTCTGGATCGTGGTGAAGATGATTCCACCGCTGGGTCGGTTGGCGAGCAGGTCCCGTAGTTCCTGTCTGCTGTCTGCCTGTTGAGGGTTCTCGCCCAACAGGTCCCCTGCTCCAGCGAAGACCCCAAACAACTGCCCATCAAGGTCTTGGCGATCGGTGACCATCACCAGCGTTGGGTTCTGGAGGCGTTGATCGGTGAGCAACTTGCCCGCCAGGCATGCCATCTCGATGCTCTTGCCAGCACCTTGGGTATGCCAGACCACGCCACCCTTTCGATCACCGCCTGGTTTGCTTGCTTCTGCCACCCGCTCCACTGCTGCTCTTACGGCATGGAACTGGTGGTAGGCAGCGATCTTCTTGATGATCTTGCCGTCGTCCTCAAACAGGCAGAAGAAGCGAATGAAATCGAGTAGTCGCTTCTGATCGAAGAGACCACGGATCAACGTCTCCAGTTCACGGAACTTGCCCAAAGGGTCCAGGTCCTGCTCGGCGTCGATCACCCGCCACTGCTGGAAGCGTTCCTTGGAAGCAGATAGCGATCCCACACGGGCATAGGTGCCATCACTGATCACCATCAGCACGTTGGAGGTGAACAGGTCTGGGATGTTGTTTTTGTAGGTCTGGAGTTGGTTGAACGCTGCCCAGATATCTGCCTTCTCGTCAGCAGGGTTCTTGAGTTCCAGGACTGCTATCGGGAGACCGTTCAGGTAAACGACAACATCAGGGCGGCGGTTGTGCTTTGGACCCTGGATCGCCAACTGGTTGACCACCAACCAATCGTTGGATTTGGGGTCGTCGAATCCGATCACCTTGAGGCGGATGCCCTTCTCTTGGTTCCCATCCATGAAGGTGATGGGCAGACCCGTCGTCATCCAGCGATGGAACTGACGGTTGGATGGGAGAAGACCAGGGGTATTGGGGTTCGCCAGTTGAAGCACTGCCGACTCAATCGTTGCTGCTGGCACCCCTGGGTTGAGTTTCTTCAGTGCGGAACGAAGACGACCAGTGAGAACCACCTGGCGGAAGTCATCCCGCTCTGGGGTCTCCCCATCAGGAGCAAGTATTGGACCGTGGATGAAGGTGTATCCGATCTCCTGGAACCAACCCAGTGACATCTGCTCCAGATCGTCTTCTGAGATGAATGCCGCCATCAGATGCCAACCTCCTCAAGCATCTTCTCGACATCAGGAACTCTCAGTTCGCCTGAGATGAGGCGGGGGAGCAGAGCATCACGAAGGTCCTTTAAAACATCAATCTGTAAAATCAAGTTTTGACACCTATTAAAGATGTCATCTGTCAAAGCGGAAAATGACGACATCACGTTAACTGAGGCGATTGGGCACATCATTTCCTTTAGGTCTTTGACAGTCACATGCCCCAATCCAGTTGTTTGCTTGTCTCTGGCAATATCAGCAAAAGATCCTTGATTGCTTCTGAGCACCGAAAGGACGAATGATCGCCATTTACTGTTCTGTGGGACGACCTTGAAAATATGCTGGTTAAGGAGACCATCTTGCTTGCTCCAGACGAAAGTTCCTATTGAGGTGTCGGGATTCCCAGACCATGAGAAGAGGATGTCGCCGCTGACAACTAAATGCTTATCTTTAAAATCGGCATCCCAATACTTGGTCTGGTCTGTGAAACCATTCTTTAGTTCGTTGATCTTTATAACGGGGTATCCAAGGCGATTTTCGTTAAGAGTCTTGGAAGAGTGAGATGCCCCATTTACATAATCGGCAAGGTCGTAGACAGAAGAACAAGACCAACCACTCGGAATCCCGCCCAGTTCCGACTCCTCAAATGAATCTGGGAATAACTCGCTGATCTCATCGGGCAATCCAGTTGGTCGCCCCTCTACCTTTGCTCTTACAGGATCAAAGTCGACAAACCAGGACTTGAAAAGCGCCTTCGCTATGCCTTCAAGAGTTTCGTTGGTCCTTCGGTTCAGTTCGATCTTGTCGTCGAGGGTGCCGAGGATATGGGCGATTGCCTTCTGTTGAGAGAAAGGCGGAAGTTGTATAAGAAAGGACTCCAGCATTCCCTTCGTCAAAGCGTTTCTGGTAGCACCACCTGAGGCGAGAGCGAGCAAAAGATTCTGTGATTTTCGAGATATCAAAAAATACCTAAGATAGTCGCCATGTAGGTGCTTTTCATCCGCTCTTAGTATTGAGACGTGCTGATTGACCCTTGCGGGCAGAGCGTTGTCTGGAACAGAGCAGCAGCGTGCCACGGAGTCCCCAGTGATGTTGAGCAAAACATCGCCAGGCATGACTTCTACATTAGACAGTTGGTCTGCCTGTTCTTTGTTGATAAAGGCAAGACCGCCTGGGGTAAATCCTTCATTGTAGACATTTTGACTTCTTATAAGAGCAAAATCGCCACCCCTGTATGCCTCTTTGCCTCCGCGAGGTGTTGCTCCGCTACCTATTTTTAGACATACATCAGCAAGGGGAGATACTTGAAAATCAGAACTCATATCCCACTCTCCTCAGGTTCTCGGCAATCTGCTGATCTAACTTTGCCCCTTCTTCTTGCTGCTGCTTGAGCAGAGAAGTGAGGCGCTTCATCTTCTGATCAAAGGGTTCAACGTCCTCTTCCTGATCTGCTGCTCCTACATAACGACCAGGAGTCAGGACAAAACTGTTCTTTTCGATTTCGTCGAACTTGGCGGAATAACAGAACCCAGAAACATCCTCATAGGCATTCTCGACCTCGCCATCACCACGCCAGGCATGAACGGCGTCAGCAACCTTGGCGATGTCCTCATCGGTCAGGACCCGCTCCACACGACTGACCATCGAACCCATTTGACGGGCATCGATGAACAAGGTCTCTCCTCGCCTGTCCCGACCACGCAGGGTCTTGTCGTTGGTGAGGAACCAAAGGCAGACGGGGATCTGAGTGTTGAGGAACAACTGACCAGGCAACGCCACCATCACTTCCACGGCATCGCCACGAACCATCGCCTCTCGGATCTGTCCTTCACCGCTGGTGTTGGAACTCATCGATCCATTGGCGAGCACCACACCTGCTTCACCACCAGGGCGAAGTTTCCAGAGCATGTGCTGTAACCAGGCGTAGTTGGCATTCCCCGCAGGAGGACGCCCAAAGGTCCAGCGGGGGTCGCTGTCGTATTTCTCGCCGCCCCAGTCCGAGATGTTGAAGGGAGGGTTGGCAAGGATGTAGTCGAACTTCTGGTCGGGGTGCTGGTCCCTGGCAAAAGTGTCAGCAGGTTCCTGACCGAGGTCAGCAGCAAACCCACGGATCGCCAGGTTCATCGCTGCCAACCGCCAGGTGGTGGGGTTGCTCTCCTGCCCATAGATGGAGATGTCGTCACGACGCCCGCCGTGACTTTCAACGAACCGCTCGCTTTGGACGAACATGCCGCCCGATCCACAGCAGGGGTCATAAACACGACCCTTATGAGGTGCCAGGACAGCAACCAGGGTCTTCACCACATGGGCAGGGGTATAGAACTGACCGCCCTTCTTGCCCTCAGCACTGGCGAACTGACCAAGGAAATACTCGTAGACCTCACCAAGGACATCCCCTGACTTCTTCCCTTCCCCAAAACCGATGGTGGAGATGAGGTCCACCAGTTCACCCATCCGCCCTGGTTCCAGTTGGGCAGCACCAAACCGCTTGTCCAACTTCCCCCGAAGCGTGGGGTTCTCGTTCTCGATGGCAACTAGTGCTTTATCGATCAGTTGCCCGATGTCGGGTTGCTTTGCCTGGTTCCTCAGCGATTCCCAGCGAGCATCAGCAGGCACCCAGAACACGTTCTCCTGGGTGTAGTAGTCCCGATCTTCCAGTGCTTCCTGGTGATCTGCTGGGTCATCTCCCAGGTAGTAGTCGGACTCTGGGTTGCTCACCGTCGACAGCACCTTCTGCTGCTGCTCAACGAAGGTGTCGGAGATGTATTTGAGGAAGATCAGTCCCAGGACCAGATGCTTGTATTCAGCGGCATCCATCTGGGCACGGAGTTTGTCCGCTGATGCCCAGAGCACTGCCTTGAAGTCCTTGGCGGGTGCATCTTTTTGCTTCCGCCCTCGCTTCTTGGCTGGCTGCCCTGCAGGCTCGCTCTGGATGTCCTGCAGCAGTGCCTCAAGCCCTTCTGGCGTTTGCTCCTGGCTCACGGCGATCCGTTTGATCTCTCAAGTTTCTCCTGAGCTCCGGTGAGAAAACATCCCCCAATGGGGTGAGTTTGCTGGGGGCTTGGTGAGTTCCCGCCATAAGGATTGGGCCCAAGGTCTCAGTGATATTCCCCGGGGTGCTCCTGCTTCGAGACGGTCACCCGGCCCACCTTTTGCCCCGAGAAGCGCAGCAGCTCATCGCCTGAAAATTCAAAGCCCAGGCCGAAGGCGATACGGGCTACGTCATCAGCTGTGGAAGCGGCCAGCACCTGCTGCTTGAGGCTCTCCTCTTGCTGCATTTTCCGCAGAAATGCCTTGAGTTGATCGAGGGCCACAGGGTGCTCGGCAGTGGGGGGATCATCGCTGATGGCAGTGGTGCGCCAGCATCAGCCCATTGATCAAAGGCGTATCGATGGGTTTGCAGCTGCAATCCGCTGAGTTCCTCCATGACGACGGCATCACCTATTGCATCCGCCGTGAGACCCTCGAGCAGGACTTCACCATTTATGAAAAGCGCGGTGAGGAATGGGTGGATTGCGGCCTGGATCAGGCTGTGAAAGACGTGAACTTCGCTGAGTTCAAGCGGCTGGGCCTGTTGATCAAAAAGATCATGGATGCCGATCAGTGGCTCGCGTGAGGCGCTGCCCCTGAGCTCATTTGTGGCATTGGGCGCGAAAGCGATTTGAAGGGTTGGTGGCGCCGTGTTTGGTCTTGCGGCCGCTCACCCGTTTGCGCCACATCCGGAATGAGGAGGCCTTCATCTCTTGGCGCATCAGCTCGATCACCTCCTGCTCCGAGAGGCCGAACTGGTAGTCGATCGCTTCAAAGGTTGTGCGGTCTTCCCAGGCCATCTCGATGATCCGATCGAGCTCCTCTGGTTCAAAGCTGCGCATGGCTCTATCGCCCTGTTGCGGTAACCATCAGCCCGCTGCGTGGTGTGGGGCTGGGCACCAGCTGCAGCGCTAAATCCTGATCCGGCAGCAGCTCGAGCTGCACCTTCTGCAGCAAGCCCACGGCCATCAGCCGGATCTCCAGTTCGGCCAGCGCTTTGCCCAGGCACACCCGCTCGCCACCGCCAAAGGGCAGCAGGGTTTGCTCAAAGGAGCCATCGAGATGGCGCTGCGGGCGGAATTCGCTCAAATCGGTGCCGCTGGTGGCGGCGGTTGGCGTCAGCGCCACCTGGATCACGCTGTTTTCTGGCACCGCCACATCAGCCAGCTCAATGGCTTGCTTGCTGCGGCGGAAGAATCCGCCCACTGGCGGTGTTTGCCGCATCACCTCCAGCACCGTGGCATCGAGCTTTTCGGATTGCGGTGATGTGGCCGCTGGCCAAGGGGAGGCCATCAGATCGCTGCTGAGCCACTCCATCACCTCCGGATGCAGCAGCAAAGCGCGGAAAAGGCAGCTCAGCGATGAGGCTGTCGTTTCGTAGCCGGCAAACAGCAGCAGCAGAAGTTGCTCGGCTAGATCGTCGTCATCCAGCGGGATGCCGGCTTCATCAAGGCCGCCGCTGATCAGATCCAGCCCGCCTTGGTTGCTGCCCTCCTTGAGCACTTCTTTGATCCGATTCAGAAGCCGCTGGCGCGCGCCCATGGCTTTGGCAAAGGGGGTGCCGGGAATCGCCAAAGGAATCGAGAACAGGGCCTTGGTCCAGATCTCAAAATCAGCAAACAGCGCCTCCCTGCTTTCGCCATCAAGGCCCAGCACCGTGGTGGCAATCACGGCAAAGGCAAAGCGGCGCATGCGCCCGGCCAAGGGCACCGGGCCATCAGCACTGATCAGCTCATCGGCGAGCTCATCGACCAGGCCAATGATTGATGGCGTGTAGCGGGCCAGCGCTGCGCTTGAGAACAGCTGGCCCACCACGCGCCGGCGGGCTTTATGGCCGGCTCCACTGCGGTTGGCCAATGAGCGGCTGCCCAGCAGTTTTTTCACGCTCTCCGGCCACCAACCCTCGAGCGACTCGCTTTGGCTGAACAGATCATTGATGGCCCGTTCACCTCGGATGAACACGATCGGCTGGGCCAGCAGCTTGGTGGCGAAGACATCGCCATAGGTTTCAAAGCGCCGCTGGGCAAAGCCCGGATCACCAAAGAAATCGAGGGTTTCCTTCAGGCCGCTCACCGCACCGGTGTTGGGCAGAGGCTTGGCAGGCATGGACCCAGAGCGCGCAAGCGAACAAGTTATCGATTCCGCCCGCTCGGCTGACGCTGACATCAGAGCGCCAGCTGGCTAGCTGTCGTGATGGATACAAGCAGGGCCATGGAATTGAAGTTGCTGGTGATGGTTGTGGTGGCGCATGTTGCCAGCGCTTTTTTCAGCAAAACCATCGCCGGGCAGAAGGCCCGCAGCAGCAAGAACTGGTTCTGGGCGGGGCTGATCTTTGGTCCGCTGGGTTTGATCGCTGCGGTGGGTTTGGCCGACCGCCATCAGATCGTGTATCTGCGCCATTTGGCTGAAACCCAGGGCTATGAGCCGCGCCACAAGTGCGGCGGCAAAGCCAAGCGAGATTCGGATTAAGCAATCACAGCCTTGGGGCGCTGATCGCTTCGTGTTGCCACAGCTGCGGCAAGGGGAACGCCCGGTTGTCGATGCCGCGGTTGGGCATGACAACTCGGTCGTAGACGATGAAGGCGTAAAGGCCCAAGCTCAAGCAAAGCGTGGCTGAAAACCAGGTCTGCACGTGTTGTTGCTAGCCCGGGCAGTCTGTTGTGATCGCCTCTAGGAACAAGGCTTAGGCAGATTCAGACACACCTACAACTGAGGCGAAGGGGTCGCAGTCGGCATCGCGCTGCCAGGTGTATTCCGCGAAGTTGGCGGCATCTTCAGCTGCCTGCTCGCCCACCAACTGGGCAATCACCGCCAGCGCCATATCGATCCCCGCCGACACGCCCGATGAGCTGAAGACCTTGCCGTCTTCCACCCAGCGCGCTTGCTGTTGCCACTGCACCTTCTCGCTTTGGGCGCTCGCCCAGGCAAATGCCAGCTTGTTGCTGGTGGCGCGCAGGCCATCGAGCACCCCGGCTTTGGCCAGCAGGGCGCTGCCAGTGCACACCGAAGCCACCAGTTCAGCCTGCTTGGAGCGCTCGTTGAGCCAATCCAGCAGCACGGGGTTGTTCACCTCTCTCCTGGTGCCAATGCCGCCTGGCACCAGCAGCACGTCGATCGCTGGAGCCGATTGGAACGAATCGTCGCAGACACTTTTGGGGCCTTGGCGGCTGGCCACCACGCCACCTGTTTCTGAGATCAAGCGGATCTTGAAATGATCGGCCGCCAGGCCAAACATCTCCAGCGGACCAAACACATCGAGCAGTTCAAAGCCCTTAAAGAGCACCACGCCAAGGTTTCGTTTGCTTCCCATCGCTCTGCCGCTTACGACGAGCAGCTGTAGTGCGACACCCCGCCGGCGTTGAAGAACTCGCGCGGTTTGAGCTGGTCGTAGCGGGCCAGTTCAGCCGGCGGTGCTTCATACGGCGTGCTGAACACCTGCTGCAGTTCCTTGATCAGTGTTGTGTCCCCTTCTCTGGCCTGCTCATAGGCCGGGGCCACCAGCCATTCCCGCCAGGTGATCGCGGGGTTGGCGCGTTTCATCGCTGCAGACGCGGCATCGCGATTGCCTTGGCTCTCCAGCAGCGCTCGCCAGCGCTGCAGCCAGCTACTCCACTTGCCATCGAGCTCCTCAGTGCTGCCGTCGTAGAAGCTGGCTTTGAGCGGTTCGATCGTTGTTGGGATCTCTGAGAGCTGGCGGAAAAAGATCGTGTAATCGAGTTTGGAGGCCAGCATCAGCCCCAAGAGTTCTTGGGCGAGCTCAGGGGCTGGGGTGCTCAGGCCCAGCTTGCTGGCCCACATCCCATTGATGGCATCGGCCATCGCCTCGCCAAAGCCATCGCGCACGGCATCGAGCTCGGCTTCTGCTGTTGTGTTGTCCGCCAGCAGCGGCCGCAGGGCCTTCCAGAACATCTGGTAGTTGGCTTCTGCCGCTGATGGTTGGTTGAAGAAACAGAAGTGCTCGCCGCCGCCAGTCCAAGGCTGGAAGCGCAAGTCAAATAGCTCGCAGAAGCCAAAGGGGCCATAGTCGAGCGTGAAGCCGCCAGCGGCGCAGTTGTCGCTGTTGAAGTTGCCCTGGCAGTAGCCAACCCGAAGCCAGTTGGCGACCAGGGCCGTGAGCCGTCCGCGGAACAACCGCGCCAGCTCCACCACCTGATCAGGGAATGGCAGCGTTGGATCGATCTCGCCTTGGTAGTTGCGCTCAATCAGGTGCTCCACGATCATCCGCAGCTCGTTCATGGCTTCGGGGTGGGCGTTGCTGCGGGCGCGGCGGGCAAACAGCTCCAGCTGGCCAACGCGCAAAAACGATGGGGCCACCCGGGTGCTGATCGCTGCTGGGTTGTCCACATAGATGTCGGGATCAAAGGAGCGTGAGTTCTCCGAATACCAAGGCCGCCGCACGTTTTCGGCGCGCGACATGTAGAGCGTCAGTGAGCGCGAGGTGGGCACGCCCAACGCATGCATCAGCTCTTGGGCCAGAAACTCCCGCACGCTGGAGCGCAGCACAGCGCGGCCATCAGCGCCGCGGCAATAGGGGGTGGGGCCGCCACCCTTGAGCTGCATTTCCCAGCGCTTGCCGTTGAAGACGCCTTCAAAAATTGAGATCGCCCGGCCATCGCCATAGCCATTGCCCGTGCCAAAGGGGCATTGCTGGATGTATTCGGTGCCGTAGATCGAGAGGGCATAGCCCGTGGCCCAGCCGTAGGGCCGCATGCCTCCAGTGGCCACGCGGCTGTCGCCACTGAAGAGCCGTTGAAACTGCGCGTCTTGGGCCAGGGCGTCGCTGAGGCCCAGCTCCTGGAACAGCTCGCTGCTGTGGGCCAGGTATTCAGCTTCCGGGATCGCCGTTGGCGTCACCGGCACGTAGTGGCCGGAATACACCTGCCTGGGCTCATGGTCATCCCCATCGCTACTGGCCTGCGGGTCGGCCCGCAGCGTCTTCATCAATGAGTAGTCGGCCTGTTGGCTGAATTCAGCGAAGCTGGTGGTGGTTGGCACAGAGTTGCTGGGTATCGGCCTGCCGCCTTTGCATCATCGGCGATTAGAGCCGGATGCCGCTGCGGTTGGCGCTGGCGGGTTGGTTGATCGGCACCCCGGGCCGCCAGTGCTTCACCGCAAAGCCTTGGTCCGGTTTGGGGATGCCATGGGCGGTTGGTTTGAGCTGGGTGCGCCAGCCGCTGGTCCACTTGATCATCACGCTGCCGTTGTCCCGCAGCGTCCAGGAACCATCTGAGACCTTGTCGATGTTGTTAAAGGCCATGCCTGAGGAGGTGAGCACCGCCATATAGGGCGGCTTCTCGCTTTGGGTGGGCTCGAGTTTGTAGGCCCCCACCCACCCCATCACCGGGCTGGTGAGCTGCACGGCTGTGCTCTCAGTCGTGAGCCCGCTGCCTGGTTTCCACGACCACTGCACCGCTCCAGCTGGACCCACTTGGATCGTGTCGATCCAGCCATCGGTGTACGTGGAGCGGATGCCATTGCCCCAGGTCTGCCAACGGCCGCGCTGCAAGAGCTGGTCGCTCGCCATTCGGTGGGGCCGTCCCAGATTGGGATGGCGTTTACCGGTCACCGTCAATGAGCTGCCATCGGGCCGCAGGATCAGGTTGAACGGCACGTTGTCTTCATCAACGAGCACCCAGGTGCCCATCATCCAGTCGGCATTGGGTTGGGGGAAGACGGCACGCAGTAAAACCGCTCCCACCAGCAGTCCAGCCGCGGGTTTCAACCAAGAGAGGCCCATGGCAGCGTTGCTGGTGGTGTTGATGTAGCAGGGATTCGCAGCGGCTGCCGCCTGCCAAATTGAAGGGTGCTGCTGCTGGTTGCGCCCCCGTGATCCGCGTTCACCAGATCGCCCTGCCGCTGGATCACCCGCCCGAGGCGTTGCCCAAAGCGGTGGCCAAGCGCTTGAAGCTGCCGCTCGAGGCCCTCGGCGAGCTGCAGCTGTTTCGCCGCAGCGTGGATGCCCGCCACAAGGGCGCCATTGAGCTGGTTTACAGCATCGATGTGCCGGTTGCCGATGAAGCCGCGGTGCTCGGCAAGCTGCGCCGTGATTCGCGGGTGATGGCCACCCCCGATCCCTTGGTGCGCCCATCGATTCCGGCGCCTGCTGCCTATGCCAATGGGCAGAGGCCCCGGCCGGTGGTGGTGGGTGCCGGGCCCTGCGGCTATTTCGCGGCTTTGTTTTTGGCCCAGCAGGGCTACCGGCCGCTTTTGCTAGAGCGCGGCAAGCCGGTGAAGCAGCGCACCGCCGACACCTTTGGCTTTTGGAAAGGGCGCCTGCCGTTTAATCCGGCCTCCAATGCCCAGTTCGGTGAAGGCGGAGCGGGCACCTTCTCCGACGGCAAGCTCTATTCCGGCGTCAAGGAATCCAAGCGCCATGGTCGTTGGGTTTTAGAGGAGCTGGTGGAATCGGGCGCCAATCCCGAAATCCTGGTGCTCAACAAGCCCCACATCGGCACCTTCAAGCTGGTGGGGGTGGTGCGTCAGCTGCGTCAGCGCATCACCGATCTTGGTGGTGAGGTGCGCTTTGAGCACCACGTCACTGGTGTGGAGCTATCAGCGGGCACACGCCAACTCAAGGCGTTGACCTTGGCCACAGGCGAGCGCATTGAAACCGATGCGGCTGTGTTTGCCGTGGGCCACAGCTCGCGCGACACCTTTGCCTTGTTGCATGGCCAGGGCGTGGCGATGGAGCCCAAGCCCTTCTCGATCGGCTTTCGCATCGAGCATCCCCAGCCCTTGATCGATCAGGCCCGTTGGGGCGAGCACGCCGGCCACCCGATCCTCGGGGCAGCCGATTACAAGCTGGTGCACCACGCCAGCAATGGCCGCAGCGTCTACAGCTTCTGCATGTGCCCGGGCGGGCTGGTGGTGGGGGCCACCTCAGAAGAGGGCCGGGTGGTCACCAATGGCATGAGCCAATACAGCCGCAATGAACGCAATGCCAATAGCGGCATCGTTGTGGCGATCACCCCCGACGACTACCCCGGGGGACCCTTGGCTGGTGTTGATTTCCAGCGCGAGCTCGAATCACGCGCCTTTGTGCTGGGAGGCAGCAACTACAAAGCACCAGCCCAGCGCTTGGCTGATTTCTTGGCCGCCAAGCCCAGCAGCGATCTCGGCAGCGGCCGTCCTTCCTATGCCCCTGGCGTCACGCCCACTGATCTCTCAACAGCCCTGCCGGAGTTTGCGATTGAGGCGATCCGCGAGGCCTTGCCCGCCTTTGCCAAACAGATCCCTGGTTTCGATCACCCCGATGCGGTGCTCACCGGCGTTGAAACCCGCACCAGTTCACCGCTGCGCATTACGCGCGGCATTGATCTGCAGAGCACCAACACCCCAGGGCTCTTCCCGGCTGGTGAAGGAGCTGGGTTTGCCGGCGGCATCCTTTCAGCTGGCATCGATGGACTACGCGTTGGGGAAGCCGTGGCGCGCCATCTCAGCGGTTTGCTGCAGGCCCAGCAGGCCAGCCAGTAGCGGCTGGATTTTTTGCGCTAGCGCGAGTGTTGTTTGTGAACTGGGTGGAACTGCTCAAGTTGGCCAAAGAGTGATCACGGCCACCACCGGTGTGTGTGAGCGCGGCGCACATTGATAGAGCACAACGCCTACAGCCGATGGAAATCATTGCTGTGCTTGGAATCATCGGCATCAGTGCGGCAATCGCCGCGAAGTTGACGCCGACATCAAAACCAGACGCCTGATCGTGCCCTGATGGATTCCCTTACTGCGTTTGCCGCCATTGGCCTGACGGCTGTGGCCTGGGATGGTTCGCTCACCCCTGCTGGTGGTCGCGCGTTCCGTCATGCCCTCGACTACCGCGAGCCCTACTGCTCCCTCAATGAGCAAGACATGGTGGAGTTGATGGATTGCCTGCTGACCCGTCGCCGCGAAATCGGCAACACAGCTCTGATGCTTGAGGCCGCACAAGCCCTCAGCAGCACGCAATCGCTCACGGCCTACGCCATGGCGTCCGAGTTGATGCGCTCCGATGGCCCCTACGAGGCCGATGAGCGGCGCCACCTGGACCACCTGGCGCTGATCCTGTCGATCGCGAAGCCTGAATCCGATCGCATCGATTCGGTTTTTGATGTGTTGCACAACCGTCTGGCCCTGCGCTCAGAGCTCCAACCGGCTTGAAGCTGGCTAAACAAGGGGCATGACCTCTTGGCTCGATTCGCTCCGCTGGCCGGTGGCGTTGGTGATCGTGGTGTGGCTGTTGACGCGCGCCGGGATCAGCATTGCCCGCGCTGGGATTCGGGTGGAGATTTTCACGCGCCGGCCGATTCAGATCAAAACAGGTGAGGAGGCGATTGAGGCCAAGGTCACCAAGGTGAAGCTGCTCTGAGCCCATGAGCCATCACCACAGCGATGTGCTCAAGCCCAAGGAGGTGGTTCGGATCTTGGAACACCTTGGCTTTGAACATGTGCGCAACCACGGCTCCCATCAGCACTTTCGCGATGCCAACGGCCGCCACACGGTGGTTCCTGTGCACCCCGGCAGTGATTTGTTGCCCGGCCTAGCCCGGCGGATCGCCAAGGAGATCGGGATGAGCTTTGAGGAGTTCCTCAGCCACCGCTGAGCTCAGCAAGGTTAAGGAAAGGGGCTCAAAAATTAAGAAACTCCCTCACACCTTGTGCCCCGCAGGGGGTCTTCGTTAAATAGGCTTTAACCAAGCGTCAAACAGGGAGGGAGGTATGCGTAAATCATCGGCCCACTCTCAAGTCCTCCAGCTGGTCAACATCATGCGGATCGAAGAGAAGGCCCGCAGTTGCACCAACCGTGAAGAAGCTCGCCTGCT
Source organism: Synechococcus sp. Minos11 (assembly GCF_014279855.1). Classification (NCBI taxonomy): domain Bacteria; kingdom Bacillati; phylum Cyanobacteriota; class Cyanophyceae; order Synechococcales; family Synechococcaceae; genus Synechococcus; species Synechococcus sp. Minos11. The sequence continues at coordinate 1,015,762 of NZ_CP047953.1, forward strand.
CATCCGCGAGGGCGATCAGGCCAAGCGTGCCCTTTGGGGCAGCACTGACTTGAACTACGGCTGCTAAAAAGCCCACCACCGCAAGGGTGATGGGCCGAGACAACACAAAGGCTTGGCTCAGTTAACGAGCTTGGGAGCGATGGTCTCGTCGTAGCGCTTTTCGCAGTCGCGGATGATCTTCACGGCTTCGTCATTGCCAAAGAAGCCGTTCACGGTGCAGGTGCCGGGCTTCTTCAGATCCTTGTAGTGCTCCCAGTAGTAGGTGGTCTCTTTGATCCAGTGCTCACCGAGCTGCTCGTAGCTGGTGATGTGATCCATGCGCTTGTCATCGGCCAGCACGCAGATGACCTTGTCGTCGACCTCACCGCCATCATCGAATTTCATGATGCCGATGATGCGGGCCTCCACCAAGGAGCCGGGCACCAGGGGTTCGGTGATGCCAACGATCTCCACATCGAGCGGGTCGCCGTCCTCATCCCAGGTGCGGGGCAGGCAGCCGTAGGCAAAGGGATAGGCCAGGGAGGAGTAACCAACCCGGTCCAGCTTCAGGTGGCCGGTTTCAGTGATCAGCTCGTACTTATTGATCGTCATGGAGTTCAGCTCCACGATCACGTTCAAACGCAGCTCGTCGGCATCGGCGAAAGCCGGCAGCACGTGCAGCAGGTTCAGCATCGTGCGGCTGGGCGCGTGATCGATATTGGCCATCGGTTGGAGCGAGAAGCGCCGGGATCCTACCGGCCGTCTCGAAACAGCCTCAAATCAGCTTGCCGCTGGGCACCTTGGGGCACTCCCGTTGCGGCAGGGCCTTGATGAACTGCTGTTGCAGCAGCAAGCGGTGCTTGAGCATCCGGTTTTCACGCACCAGCTGGGTGCCAATGGCCACGGCCATTAACACCATCAACACCAACCAAGGTCTGCTGCCCATGGACGGATCGTATTAGTGATCGCCCAGTAGGCGCGCTTTGGTGCGCGCATAGACCTGCTCGGCTTCCTGGGCGCTGCGGCCGATGCAGGTCATGCCGAGCTTGCCGTGCTCCGACAGGCAACCGAGCAGATGAAAGACGCTGCCGCTTTCACCCAGGGCGTCGTAATGCAGCCCGGCTCCAGCCACCAGATCAATGAGATCCATCGGCAGCAGCCCGCGCAGCCGCGGGTTGGTGAAGTTGTCGGTGGCCTTGTAGTGCAGCTCGCTGCCGGTGGGGGAGAGAAAACGTCCGCTGTCTTGGCAGAGCCGGCCATTGCTCAGATACCGCAGAGCCTGCATCGGGTGGGTGGTGCCGCCTTTGCGCAGGTTCACCTCAATGGCTTGGAGATCCCACTGCTCACCGAAGCGGCGGGCCAGCCCATCCACGGAGAAATGATCCAGAGCGCCAAGCTTGGCCAATTCAGCGCCCACAGCCAGGCCCCATCGCTGCAGCTCGCAGCGGTAGTGATCACGAGCCGGGAACTGGCAGCCGAGATAGGTCTGCCCGCTGGGGCCACCCAGCAGTTGCTCATGGGTGGAGAGCACTTCCACATGCCCGCCGGGATGGATCATTCCCTGCACGCTCGGTGAGCTCAGCTCCTCGCCGCCGCTCAGCCAAGCCTCCACCAAGGCCCCTTGGCTCACCAGCAGCTCGCGCCAGCCAGCCGCTGGCATGGGCAATTGCTCCAATCGCTCGCTGAGTTGCTGCCGCAGGCCAGCCGCATGGCTGCGCTCCAGGCCAGCCAGCTCCAGGGGGGCATTGCCTTCCCCACTGAAACCCTCATTGAGCTTCACCACAGCACGCTGCAATTCGCTTTCGCGCTCGACGAGTTCGGCGCAGGCTTCCACCAGATCGCTGAAGCTGTGCACCAGCTCTGAGCCAGCGGGATGGGTGAGCCCGCAGCGGCTGAACAGCTCGCGGCTGCCGGCTTTGCTGCCCCAGTAGGCCAGCGCTGGATCGGTGCCCAACAGCGGCACTTGCAAGGTTTCTGAGAGCTGGCGCTCCAGCTCGCCAACGTTGAAGCAGCTGATGTAGCTGCGATCCAGGTTGAGCACTTGGCGGATGCGTTGCAGCAGCCGCGGCCGCTCCAGCAATTTGGCCGCCAAGGGCCTGGGGCTGGCGTCGTCGGTGTCGAAGAGTTTGAGCCGATGGCGTGCATGGGAGATCGGCACGCCGGGCAAGAGCTCCAGCACCGCATCCACCACCAGTTCTGGCAGCAATTTGCTGGTGACAAACACCATGCGCGCCTTGGGCTGCCGTAGCCGAATCAGCTCAAACAGCTGGCGCTCTTCGTAGTGGTGCACCCCTTGAACCAGGGCAATCTGCTGGGCATCGAGATTCAGCGATGGCACCACCAGCACATCCCACGGTGCTGGTGATCCATCCACGTCATCGACATCCGCTGAGAGGCGCTGCTGCAGCTCCGCAAAGCTCAGGGCTGACATGGCCGCTGGAAGGCTGACTCTCATCCTGATCAGGTTTTGCGGTTTGCGCTTGAAAGCCAGAGCTGACAACAGCGCCTGGGCTGTTGACCATGGAGAGATGACAAGCCAGAGACATTGGCGCGATCGCTTGCTGGGCACCCTCCAGGGGCAGCTGCAGCTGGCCACTTATGTGACGGTGTTTCTGGGCTTCACCGGAGCCTCCTGCGCGGGGCTCTGGGTGAGCGAGCGAAACCTGTTTCGCCAACACAGCATGATGGTTGAGCAGTCGGCAGCTGGGATTGCTCAGGCCCTGGAGCGGTTGCCGGATCCGCCCAGTCGTCTACGGGTGCAGCAGCAACTCGAGAGCATCAGCGATAAGCGCACCATTTTTTGGTTTCAACAGAACGATGGCTCGCTGATCTTTCCGCGATCGCCGCTGCAGCCCCCCAGCGCCTACCTGCTGGAGCGGGCCCAGGCCCAGCCCTCACAGCAGGTGATCACCGATGCCCAACGGCGCTTTCTCACCAAAGAGGTGCAGCGCTTGCCCAGTGGGGGCAGTGTTTGGGCTGCTTGTGATGTGAGCGTTAGCTCGCTGGCCTTCAGCTCCTACATCTCTTGGATGATCCTGATTTGGTCGGTCTGTTTGGTGCTGACCCTCTTGGTGGTCACTGTGTTGGTGCGGCGCATTGTTCGGCCCTTGCGGCAACTCAGCGAGCTCACCGAAACGGTGACAGCCGACACGTTGCAGAACTCCCACGTGCAGTTCAGCGCTGCCCCTGAAGAGATCAGCCGCCTGGCGGAGAACTATGAGGAGCTGTTGCAGCGTTTGTCGCTGTCGTGGAGCCATCAACGCCAGTTCGTGAGCGCTGTGAGCCATGAGCTGCGTACACCGCTCACCATTGTTGGCGGTTACATCAAACGCACCCTCCGCACCGGAGACACCCTCGAGGTTTCCCAGCGCAATGGGTTGCAAACCGCTGAGCAGGAAACCCTGCGTATGCGCCATTTGCTCGATGATCTGCTCGATTTATCACGCGGTGATTCAGGTCGGCTCAGCGTGAGCCAGCAGCCGGTGGCGTTGTTGCCGTTGCTGGAGCAGGTGCAGGAGTTGGCCCAGAGCACGCAGCAGCGCAGCATCGTTTTGCTGCTGCCGGATTCCGCTGAGCTGATCGCCAATGCCGATCCCGATCGCCTGCAGCAGGTGCTGCTGAATTTGATTGAAAATGCCTGCAAGTATTCCGGGCCCCAAGCGCCGGTTGAGCTGGCCCTGCTGTCATCCCCCGACGAGCTGACGATCGAAGTGCGTGATCAGGGCATTGGGGTGCCGCCTGAGGATCAAGAACGCATCTTTGAGCGCTTCCAGCGCGCCACCAATGCCCCTGCTGGTGAGGGCTCTGGCTTGGGCTTATCGGTGGTGCGATTGTTGGTGGAGGGCATGGGCGGCCAGGTCAGCCTGCGCAGCCAGCTCGGCAGAGGCAGTGTGTTCAGCCTGCACCTGCGACCCGTTGAACGCGCCGATCACACCTGATGCTCGCCTACCTCGTTGCCACATCACTGCTGATCCCGGCCAACCTCTGGGCTGCGATCACCCCGCACCTGCATAGCGAAGTGTCGATGCGGATCCTGCATGGGCTCTCCACGCTGGCACTGCTGCCGTTGCTCTGGCAGCTCTGGGTGCGCCGCAAGCAAGATCTGCTCGTTTTCAGCCTGGTGTTGGCGGTGTTTTTGCTGGTGATGGTGGTGGTGAACGGTTGGATCACCTTTATGGGGATGGGCGTGCAATTTGGCTGGCTGGATCACATCTTTTTGGCGATCGCCTGCAGCAGCGTGATTGCCTATTTCTTTGCTGAGCCCTCGTTGAGCGAAGGCGGCTAGGCCACCCCGGCGTTCAAGCCGCCGTCATCAGCGGGCCTGGGCCTGCCGTCGGGAAGGGCTGCGAATTGATCACGCCAGTGCTGCACCCAGTTCTGCTGGCTGTACTCATAGAGGTGTTGCAGCTCGCCGACGGCGGTGGCGTTGAAATCCACGCGCAGATCCAGCAGCGGGAAATCCAGCTCGCCGCTGACCTGCAGCGCTGCTGAGCTGGCCATCGGTGAGCGCCGATCACCACCAGCGGCTTCACCGGCCGCCAGCGCGCTCAACACCCGCCGGCCAATCTTCCAGCTGGGGTTGCTGTCGCGGAAGGTTTCGGCCATGGCCTCCAGCACCGCTGGGTTCTCGAGCCAATTGCCAGCCACGCTGAAGTTCTCGCCGCAGAGATGGCCGGCAAAGCCATTGCACTCTCCACCGGTCCAGGCCGATGAGCGCCCCTCGGCGTCCACCAGTTGAATCTGCCGGGCGTTGCGTTGCTCATCGCCTTTGAGCAGCCATTCGAGGGCTTCATTGGCGCTCAGTCCATTGCCGAGGGCTTCCAGTCCGCGGTGGGCCAGATAAGGGTTGGTGGCGCCTTGGCTGGCAGCAGCTCCAATGTTCCTGCGCAGATGAGGAACGGTGGCGCCCACAGCGAGGTGGAACGTCGCCACAGCGACAGCAAATCGACCATTCCCAGGGTCTCGGGCAACGATCGAAAAGGTCATCAGCCCGGCACCTTGTTCAAGCGCTGATCCAGGCGCACCAGGCTTTGCATCAAGACAGCGGTGCCGTCGGCGCACTGACGGCTGCTGGTGAATTCAGCTGCTGAGTGGCTCAATCCGCCGCGGCTGGGCACAAAGATCATTCCCATGGGCCAGCGTCGGCCCATTTCCTGCGAGTCGTGGCTGGCTCGGCTCGGCAGGGCGCTGCAACTCAAACCCAGGGTTTGGGCGGAGGCAGCAATGGCCTCAGTAACGCTCAGATGGGCGGGGGTGGGATCAACGCTGAATTGAGGCAGCAAAGAGATGGGGCAACCGCTCGCCCTGCTGATGCTGTGGAGCCGGCTTTCCAAGTCCTCCACCAATTCGCTCAGAACCTCGAGGCTGAGGTCGCGCAGATCAACGCTCAGCTCCACCTGGCCTGGCACCACGTTGGCGGCATTTGGCCAGAGCTGGAGTTTGCCAACGGTGCCCACGGGATCACCGGGGTGGTTGTTGGCCAGCTCTTGCACCGCCAGGATCACTTGGGCCGCAGTGGCCAAGGCGTCCTGACGGGCATCCATGGGTGTGGTGCCGGCATGGTTGGCCTGGCCTTCAATGCGCACCAAAAAACGGCGCTGGCCCACAACGCCCTCCACCAAACCGATGGCATCACCGCGGCTCTCGAGAATGCCGCCCTGCTCCACATGGAGCTCAACAAAAGCGGCGATGGCGTCGTCAGAACGCCGTGCTTGCGCCAGCTGCTGCCAATTGCCGCCTGTGCGGGGCAGGTTGTCGCTGATCGATTGGCCGTTGCTGCAGGTGTAGTCAGCCGGGTTGTCGCTGGCGACTCCAGTCATTCCCTTGCAACCCACCATCGTGGACTCTTCATCGGCAAAGGCCACCACTTCCAAGGGGTGGCGCAGGCTGATGGCTTGATCCTTAAAGCTGCGGATCACTTCCAGCCCAGCCAACACTCCGAGGGCACCGTCAAAGCGGCCGCCGGTGGGCACGGTGTCGAGATGGGATCCCGTCACCAGGGCGGGCAGGCCTGGTTCTGTGCCTTCAATGCGGCCAATCAAATTGCCAGCGGCATCAATGCGAATGCTGGCTCCAGCGGCGATTAACCACTCGCTGAACAGGGTGCGGGCGCGGCAGTCGTCCTCTGTGAAGGCCAAACGCTTGACTGAGCCATCGTCTTGCAGGCCGATGGCGGCCATGGCATCCAAACTCGCGCTGAGGCGAGCCTCATCAACTGTTGCTGTCCAACTGGGTGTTTGGAGTGAAAGAGCAACCGATGGAGGCATGCAGCACAGCAGACGCCCCGTAACAATGGCCACTGTGGCCAATCACTGAGGTAGCGCAGGCGACTATTTCGCGGAGCCAGTTAAAAAACTTGTGCCGGTTCGCTCACATGCCAGCCCCGTGCATCGGCGGCCTGGCGGGCCTGGGCGGGCACATCGGTCTGCACAAAAAGCTTGTGCAGGATTTGCACTCCCAATAAGTGATTCACCATCGCATCGAGCTGAACCTTTTCTGCTGCTGGTGTCTCTGGGTTGCGGTGGCGCTCGAGCAGCTGCGCAACACCCTCTGGATCCAACAAACCGCAGGTTTCGATCGCCTCGCGGCTGAGATGGGCCGCTACGAGCTGATCAAGCTTTTGCAGCTTCTCCTCATCGGCATGGGCCGGTGGGGCCATGAACGCAAATTTCTCGCGGTGATAGAGCCGCTCAGGCAGCAGTCCAGCGACGGCTTCGCGTAGCACATGCTTTTCGCGCTGGTCTTTGATCCTTAGGTCGGGGGGAACCTGCACCGCCACGGCGGCGAGATGGTGATCCAGGAACGGTGGCCTGGCCTCCATCGAATTGGCCATGTCCACCCGGTCTCCGCCCCAGGTGAGGATTTGGCCCTCCAGCATCGTTTTGATCCACACGTACTGGGCCCGGTCCAGCACATGGCGCTCGTCGAGTTGTGAGCGATCCAAGGTGGCGGCAATGGCTTTGCCTGGCTCATAGCCAGCCATCGCTTCGCGGCGTTCGCTGGCTAGCAGTCCTGGCACCAGCGGGGCGCAGGCCAGCCACGGCTGCAGGCAGCTAGGGGTGAAGCCCACCGTTGCTGTGAGGTGGGGATCGTCCACGGGCTTGGCGGCGAGCATGGCTCCTGTCACCAGGGCATTGGCTTGATCCAGCCGTTTTTGGCTCTGGTCTTGGTCGCCCCCATCGCTGCCGTGCAGGAACATGTCGCGCCGGAAGGCGGGGTAGCCGGCAAACAGTTCATCGGAGCCTTCGCCGGTCAGCACCACCTTGTAGTTGACGTGCCGCACATGGCGGCTCATCAGATATTTCGCCACGCCGAGAGTGTTGTAGATCGTGCGCTCGGTGTGCCAGAGGGTCGTTTCGAAATGGTCGTAGAGGTCATCGCCTGAGAGGCGCATCACGTCCTGTTCGGCACCTGTGGCCTCAGCCATCTCCTTGGCGATATCGGTTTCGTCGTAGCGGCTGTCGTCAAAGCCGATCGTGAAGGCCTTCACCGGGGTTTGATTCACCGCGGCGGCCAACCCCAAGATCGAGCAGCTGTCGATGCCGCCGGAGAGATAACAACCCACCGGCACATCAGCCACCAGCCGCATTTCGATCGCCTCCAACAGCGAGCGGCGGATGGCGTTGATGTGCTGCTCTTCGCTGATGCTTTGGTCGCGCTCGTGGTCCTTGGGGAAATCAAGGTCCCAATATTTATGGCCGGATGTGCGCAACAGCCCGCCATCGCGCTGCACTTTCACTACATGGCCTGGTTGCACTTGGAAAATGCCGGCAAAGGCGGTGCTGCCCGGCACCATCGTTTGCATCAGTTGGTGGAACAGGCCTTCGGAGCTGAAATCCCGCTTCACTGCGGGGTGGGCAAACAACACCTTCAGCTCAGAGCCAAACACCAGTCCCTGGCTGGTCATCGTCCAGTACAGGGGCTTGATACCGAAGCGATCGCGCACCAGATAGAGGCAGTCCTCGTCGCGATCAAACAGGGCAAAACCAAATTCGCCGCGCAGTTGCGGCAGGGTCGCCTCGAGCCCCTCGCGCAGATACAGATGCAGCAGGATTTCTGAGTCGCTCTTGCTGTTGAAGCGCACGCCTTGCGCCACCAGTTCAGCGCGAATCCTCTGGAAGTCGTAGAACTCGCCGTTGTGGGCCATCAGCACCCGATCACAGCTGGATCGGAATGGCTGGCGGGCGCGGTTGCCCTCGAGATCAATGATCGAGAGGCGCGCATGGGTCATGCCGACGCCACTGTCGTGGATTTGGTAGCCAAAGCCATCCGGACCGCGATGGGCCTGGATCGCGGCCATGTTCACCAGCAGCTGGGGATCGATTGAATCACCCGCGTGGTGTGTGAAAACGCCTCCGATGCCGCACATGTCAGATCACATCCATGACTTGGTCGGTGCGCTCAACCATGCAGGTGAGCAGCGCCATGCGCAGGAACACCGCTCCCCTGGCCTGCGCGAAATACCAGTTTTGGGGGGTTTCATCCAGCGAAGAGCAGAGCTCGCGGCCCCGTGCCAGGGGGTGCAACACGATTGAGCCCTCCTTGAAATCGGTGTCGGAGCTGAGCTGGAAGTTGCTGCCATGCACTTCAAAGCCATCGCCAACCCAGGCGATCGCGTTGATGTAGGTGACATCGAAGCGGCCCACTTCATCGTTGAGGCGGGTGGCTAAGCGCAGCTTCAAGCCGCTTTGCTCGAGCGCTTCCCGTTGGCCCGCATCGAACATCGTCTCGGCGGGATCGGTTTTGGGGTCGTGCAGGATCACGATCTCCTCAACGATCTGCGGGAATTTGCCGAGGATCTGCAGCAGCGAGCGAACGGTGCGCATGCGTGATGGCACCCCAATGATTCCGATGCGGATGCGATCGGAGCGCTCCACTTCTTGGCGGCACAGCGATGGCCTCCACTTGAGGATCGTGTAGAGATCCGTCATCGCCTGGGTCGGATGCTCACCGATCCCGTTGCCGGCATTGATGATCGGAATCTTCAGCGAGGTGGCCATCTCATAGATGGCGGTCTCGCTGGTGTCGCGCAGCACCACGCAATCGCCGTAGTGGTTGAACATCTCAGCGATGTCGCTGAGGGATTCCCCTTTGGCAAGCCCTGTGGTGGAGGGGTCGGTGATGTTGATGGAGTCACCGCCTAAGCGGTGCCAGGCGCTGTCAAAGGACAGCCGGGTGCGGGTGCTGGGCTCATAGAAGGCATTGATGAGGATCTTGCCCTTGAGCGGCGAGTTGAAGCGGATGTAGCGCGCTGGATTGCTTTCAAATTTCGCCGACAAACGAAACAGCTGACGCAAGGTGCGCGGGCTGTAAGCGTTGATCGAGATGACGTGCTGATTGATCAGCTCATGCAGCGCTTCGCCGTCTTCATGGATCCACGACAGCAAATCCGTTGGAGAGGCAATCCCTGCGGTGTCGGCCTTCTCTCGGTTGAGCCGCAGCTGTTGCTTGAATTCCAACTGGTCAGGTTGCAAATGGCTAACGGCTTGGCCCATAGCGTGGATCCAACTGAGCAGTGCTTGATGGGCCGAAAAGTATCGATCGACTCCATCAACCCGTCATAGCAAAGTGATCCAGGTGTGAATCAGGGCTGCGATATTCAGCTTTCCTTCGTGATTGAGAGCGTTGAGATTTCAGTATCAAGAGCTACTGGCGCGAGGTGTTTTGGCTCGTTCAGCAACAGCCTGAGCAGCAGAAAATACGAATTAATTGATGACGGTTGGTTTCGCTGATGTCACCAGAGCTTTCCCTTCTGCCATTCCCGAAACCAGATCGCCAACAAAACCACCGTGGCGAGTAAAAGCCCAAACAATCCGCCGTAGACAATCCAGCGGAATCCTTCGGCTCCTACTTCCAAGCTCGGTGTTGAGGGCGCGTCTTGCTCGGCGGCATGGGCTGCGATGGCGAGACAGCTGCTAACCCCACTCAGCGACAACCAGGAACGGCGCTTCATGCTTCCTCCTGCAATTGGGACCAGCGGAATTCAGCGGGCCAGAAGCGACTCGCCACGATCATCACCACAGCTGATACAGCGGCCGAAAGCACCGCAGCGCAGTAGGGCGCTATCAGCCAGTAGGCCGCTAGTCCGAAGGCCGTTCCGGCGAGCATGGCAGCGATGGCACCACTGCGGCTCGCTGTTGGCCAATACAGCCCGCAGGCCACTGGCCACACCGTGGAAGCCACCAAGGCACCGGTGAAGAACAGCACGCTGGCGAGCGAATCCAAACGCGGCCAGGAGAGCAGCAGCGTCAGCCCGCCCAGCAGCACCACCATCCACTGGGTGGCGAGCTTGAGTTCCCGGTCGCTGGCTTCTGGTTTGAACAGCTTCAAGAACACATCTTCCGCCAACAGATCAGCGGTGGAGGCCAGCAAGGAATCCAGCGTTGAAGTGAGCGAGGCGAAGACCACGATGAATACCAAGGCAGCGCCGCCGGCCCCTAGCAATTGCGCCGTCATCACGGGGAACACCATGTTCACTTGGGGCACCTCGAGCTTGCTGGCCAGGGCCAATAAGCCAATCGATCCGGTGACGATCGGGATCGTCATCCAGCCCAAACCGCCCAACACAAATGAGCGGAACACCACGTTGCGGCGCGAGGCAAACACACGCGACCACCAGATGTTGCTGTGAAACACCTCTCCCATCGAAAACAGGGCGGAGTTCCAAGCGATGAGCAAGCCCGCTGGCAGCAGCAGGTTGAGCCGCTGAGGGTGGCTAGCGATCAAGGCCTGGTGCACCTCACTGCTGGGGAAGCGCATGTAGGCCAGTGCTGCCACCACCAGCAGCAACACCATGATCAGCAGCGACTGGATGAAGTCGGTGCCCACCACCGCGCGCATGCCGCCAAACAGGGTGTAGATCGTCGACACCCCAATCACCACCACCATCCCGAGGCGGTAGTCAAAACCGGAGAGGGCCTCCAGCAAGATCCCGGCCCCCATGGCCTGGGTGATCAAAAAGCCCAGGGTGTAAATCGCTGTGATCACCATGAACACCCACCAGGCGGCGCGGCCATAGCGCAGGCGAATGAAGTCGCCGCTGGTGCGCGCCGATGGCATCAAGTCCTTGATGCGCAGGGCCAAAGGGGCAAACAGGATCAGCCCTAGACCCGCCAGGGCGTAGCTGAACATGCCCCAAAGGCCGTTGCGGTAGCCGAATTCCGGCGCCAACAGGGTTGTGTTGCCGGTGACCCACGACGCCATCAAGGTTGCTGTGCTCAGGGCCAGGCCGATATTGCGGCCGGCGAGCATGAAGTCATCGGCGTCGCCTTTGCCTTGGCGACCCCACCAGATGCCCAAGGCAATCCATAAAACAGAGAACACCACCACCAACATCCAGGCGATGCCGGGGGCCAAGAACGGTTCAGCCATGGCGCTCGCCCAACTCAGCGGCGTAGCGGCGATGACCTTGGATGATCATCACCACCGTGGCCGCTGTGACTAGGCCTCCAGTGATGAAGATCAGCAAGGCCCAATGGAACTCCTGCATCGGCAGATCTGATCAAGCCGTTTCCATCCTTACGCTGCGGCTGGCGCCATGAATTTGATCCTGCTGCAGCCTGACGATGCCTGGATCAGCGCTGATCAGGTGCGATTGGTTGGTCGCCGCGCCGATCACATTCGCCAGCAGCTCAAAGCCGTTCTGGGGCAAACCGTTCGCGTTGGCCTGATGGGCGGCCCTCAAGGCACAGCAGAGATCACCGCACTCGATGCCGATGCTGTTGTGCTGTCGGTGGCGTTGGATCAGCCGCCAGCACCACGCCATCGTTTCGACGTGGTGCTGGCCTTGCCTCGCCCCAAAATGCTGCGCCGCATTTTTCGCACTGCCGCTGAATTTGGCGTTGGCCAGTTGCACTTGATCAACAGTGCGCGTGTTGAGAAGAGCTTTTGGCAAACGCCACTGTTGAAGCCGGCCAAGGTGGCGGAGGCGTTGCAGGCCGGCATGGAGCGCGCGCGCGACACGATCGCTCCGCAGGTTCATCTCCACCAGCGCTTTCGTCCTTTTGTGGAAGACGAGCTCTCTGCACTCTGCGCTGGCCGGCCTTGCTGGATCACCGATCAAGGGGCGCCCTTGGCGCTGGCTTCAGCGCCAGCCGGCCATGCCGTGGTGATGGTGGGACCGGAGGGCGGGTTTGTGCCCTTTGAAATTGAGCTGGCCTGCGCTGTGGTGGCCCAGCGTGTTCATCTCGGTGAGCGCACCCTTAGCGTCGATACGGCCTTCACGGCGACCCTGGCATTGGGCGCGTAGCCAGCCGTCAGGCTGCCTTGAGATCCACCGGCCGGTAGGGCACAAAGCTGGATTTGCGAGCTCCGCAGATGGTGCAGACCCAGTCCTCGGGGATGTCTTCGAACGGCGTACCAGGCGCGATGCCGGAATCCGGATCACCGTCTTTGGGGTCGTAGATCATCGAGCACACCTTGCAGATCCACAGCCCAGCCACTGGCTCTGCAGCCAGGCCAGCCTCGCCGCCGCCCTGCAAACCCTGCAGGGCGGCGGTGTAGCGATCGGCGTGGTGATGCTCAATCGGTGTTAGCAGCCCGAAGTTGCGGGCTGCGCGGCGAAAGATGCCGGCGTGCTCTTTCGATTCAGCGGTTTGCTCATCAAATTCTGCTTCTGCTCCGCTGTCGCGGTCTTGGCGGGCTTGGGCCGCAAAACCGGGATACATCGTTGTGTATTCGTAGGTTTCGCCTTCAATCGCCAACTCCAGGCAACGGGCCAAGATGGCCTGCTTTTGCTCTTCGCTGAGGCTGGCTGGATCAGCGATCGTCAGCTCTGGATGCAGCAGCCGGAAGTGGGCGAAGGCGTGCTCGGTTTCTTGGGCTGCCGTTTCGCGGAACAGCTTGGAGAGCTCGTTGTGGCCGAGTGCATGGGCCACATCGGCAAAGAACAGGTATTTGCGATTGGCCATGCTCTCGCCGCCAAAGGCGGCTTCGAGGTTGGCGCCGGTTGAGGTTGTATCAGCCATTCCCTGGTCCTGAATCGGTTCCATCAACAACTAACCCCGCTGGCGTGTTCTGGGACCGGTTGTGATGGCGAAGAAACCGAACGGCTCAGCCAATACTCAGCTCTGCGGGGACTCAGCCAAAACCGCGGCCGTTGGCAACCGCCTTGGCCCCTGCCTTGAGGAAATCAACGCGGTCACTGCCCGCGTCGTAAATGGTGTAGTGGGCACCGGCACCGATGCCAATCACGCTGCGTTTGGGCACCGGCTGCTGTTGCTTGTGCTCACCCCCAAGGGCTTTGACATGGGAGTCGATCCCACCACCGGTGAGCTCCAGGCGGAATTGTTGGGCGCTGCGGGCGGTGAACAAGCGGTTCACGTCGAGCCGCGTGAGCCGATCAATCAAGATCAGCGGGGATGTCTCGGGTGTGAGCTCATCGCCAATGTCGGCGGAGCTGCCATGGATCAAGCCGCAGTCCAATTCAACAAATCCAAACTGCAGCGACACCAACCAGCGCAGGTGCGCCGGATCCACAGCGCGCAGCAGGGCATCAATAACCTCCTCGCCATGATTGAGGCGCAAGGCATCGGCTTTGCGATCACCCCGAAAGCCGGTCTCCGCCAGCAGCTGTTCTTCCCACCAGCCATAGATGCAGTTGGGGCGCAGGTCTCCCCGCTTCGGATTTTGCAGCCGGTCCAAGAGCGCATCACAGTTGCGATCTGGGCTGATCACATCACCGAGCACAAACAGGGTGTTCACCCCACGGGTGGCTTGTAGATCCCGTTGAATCTGCTCATAGAGCTCAAGGTCTCCCTTGAGTCCGCTAATCAGGGCCCAGCGTTCCATCAGCGCTCACACACGTGGGAGGCATCGTCGGCCCGTTCGGCGTACTCAAAGCCATGGCTCAAGCGCCAGGCGAACACCTCAGGGAGTCCACCGTCAACAATCGCCCGGCAGGTGCGTTCAATGTCGTAGGCCACCTCGCGAATCTCAATCTCATCGCTGTCCTCGTGGTGGATCACGTAGGTGGCTTCGGTGCTCCCATGGCGTGGTTCTCCCACGGAGCCGGCATTCACGATGCGGCGCATGGGCAGCTCGAGCTTGCGTTCGCTGGCCGCTTCCTCGCCAGCCTGTTTCACCTTCACCCGAATCGAGCCGCCGCTGAGTTCACGCACATAGGGCATGTGGGTATGGCCGCAAAACAAGGTGTCGGCGCCGGAGCTCTCAACGCGCTCCAAGGCGGCAAACGCATCCATGTCAGGCAGCAGATACTCGTGCTGGCTGTTGGGGCTGCCATGGACAAACAGCAGCCGCTCGCGCTGCACGGTCATGGGCAAGGAAGCCAAAAAGGCTTTGTTCTCCTCACTCAGCTGCGCGTCAGTCCATTGGTGGGCACGGTGGCCACGGCGCTCAGCGAGTTGGGAGGGATAGCTGCACTCGCAGGAATTGAGCCCATCGATGATGTCTTCATCCCAGCAGCCTTGGCAGGTGGGGATCTGGCGTTGGCGGATCAGCTCCACCACCTCATTGGGCTGCGGGCCATACCCCACCAGATCACCCAGGCAGGTGATGTGTTCAATCCCCTGGCGATCGATATCGGCCAGCACCGCTTCGGTGGCGGCAAGGTTGGCGTGCAGGCAGGAGATGACGGCGTGGCTCATCGGATCAGAGGGCTTGGGTGAGTTCGGCTTGTTGGCGCTGGGGCTCTTGATGCAGCTCGAGCACCTCATCGCTGAGTAGGCAGTCGGCGATGGTGGCTTGAATCCCTCCGCCATCGAGGGCTTTGCCTTGCACGCTCAGCTTCGAGCAGCGCTTGGGCCTGCCATCGGGTGGTGCCACCGATTCCAACGGCAGGAATTGAGAGCCTCCTTGGCTCACCATCCAGTTGCAGAAAAACGCGCGGCCATCAGGCAGATTCATTAAGGCTTTGGCGCGGTAGACATCGCCGTAGGCGCCATTGACCAGCTCAAACCAAAAGCTGCTGAGGCTGTTGGGATCCCAAACGCATCTCTCCAGGGGCATGCTCCAGGCCTCCAGCCGGCTGAACTCCAAGGCGTCGTCTTTGGGGAGGTCCTCGTCTCGCCCGAAATGCAGGGCCCGATCCAGGCGCAGGCCCAGGGCTTCAAGCTGCTGGATCACGCTCGAGTCCACGCCCTCCAGAGCGCTTGACGATGGCGGCTCAAATTGGGTCAGCTCGACGAGATTGAGCTGCTGCTCCTGATCGTTTGGCGCTGGATCGGTGTTGGAGAGGTCAATCAGATCGGTGATCTGATCCTGCAAATAGGTCTGATCAATGCCGCCATCATCTGCTTGCTCAAGGCCAGCGGTTGAGATGCCCGGTAGGCGCAGATAGCCCCGCTGCCCCTGATGGTTTTTCAGGGTGTTGAGCATCCAAGTTGTTTTGCCGCAACCCGGAGGCCCGGAGATCAGCCAGGTTTGGGCCATGGAGCACTCAGCTCTCGGCGGGAATCATTCTCATTGTGGTCAAGCGGGGTTGGCTGTGTCCAGCGTCCACTCGGCGCCAGCAGCAGCTAGCGCCCTTCGCAGTGCTCCACCGCTTTGAGGTAATTCAATTTCCCTGGTGAGGTGGCGCCTTGCGGGTTCACGGCAACCCGCATCTGAACTTGAGCATCAATGCAGCGGTTGTAGCGATGGGTTTTCACCGCTTGGGGGATCAACAGCACCGTGATCGCCAGCAAGCTGATTGTGCTGATGGCGGCCAGGAGTGGGTAGGTGTGGGCCCGCACCATCTCGCGAGCTGAGAGCTGTTGGTCGCTGTGGTCAGCCATAACGTCTGCCTTCAAGCCCCCATAGTCTCCCGTGCCGTTGCAACCATGTGTCGCCTTTAAACCGCCGCCCCTACGGTTTCCATGTCATGGAGGCCAATGATGGCTCCTGCCTTTGAGGTCTTCCGCCAGTTCTTGCTGCTGGGCTGCAGCTCCTTTGGCGGACCCACAGCCCATCTGGGCTATTTCCGTGAGCGATTTGTGGAAC
This sequence comes from Synechococcus sp. Minos11, assembly GCF_014279855.1. Lineage (NCBI taxonomy): Bacteria > Bacillati > Cyanobacteriota > Cyanophyceae > Synechococcales > Synechococcaceae > Synechococcus > Synechococcus sp. Minos11. Next base: position 1,031,677 of record NZ_CP047953.1, read on the forward strand.
GCGAGCGGTGGCTCACCGATGCGGCTTATGCCGATTTGATGGCCCTGGCGAGCCTGTTGCCTGGACCATCGAGCTCCCAGGTCGGCATGGGCATTGGCCTGTTGCGCGCCGGATGGTTTGGTGCGGTGGCGGCTTGGGTGGGATTCACCTTGCCATCGGCTGTGCTGATGATCCTGGCGGCAGCGCTGCTGACCAGCCATCCGGATTGGATGTCTGCTCCATGGCTGCAAGGTCTGATGGTGGCTGCTGTTGCGGTGGTGGCGCAGGCTGTCGTCGGCATGCAGCGTCGTCTAGCGCCAGATCCGCAGCGGGCCAGCGTCATGGTGGGCTCGGCTGTGCTTGTGCTGCTGGTGCAGACCAGTTGGGTTCAGGTTTTGGCTTTGGTTGCCGGTGCTCTGGCTGGGCTGAGTTGGCTGGCGTCTCCTCAAGCGGGAGCCGCACCTCAGGCGATGTTGCAGGTGCCTGTGCGGCGATCGATTGCCGTCCTGTTGCTTGCTTTGTTCGCGCTCGTGGTGCTCGCCTTGCCCTGGCTGGGGGCGTCCGCCAGGCCGGTTGTGATCCAGCAGTTGAGCAGCTTCCTTCGCGCTGGTGCTCTGGTGTTTGGGGGCGGCCATGTGGTGTTGCCGCTGCTTGAGCAATCGCTCGTGCCGCCGGGATGGCTTGGCCTTGATCAGTTTTTGGCGGGTTACGGATTGGCGCAGTCGGTACCTGGTCCCATGTTCAGCTTCTCGGCGTTCCTGGGTTTTGATCTGCAGGGCGGACTGCATGGGGTGATCGGTGCGTTGTTGGCGTTAATCGCCCTGTTCACCCCGGCGTTCCTGTTGATTGGCGGTGTCTTGCCGTTTTGGGGCGACCTGGGTCGCTTGGGTTCCATGCGGCGTGCTCTTCAAGGCATCAACGCGGCGGTGGTTGGCATCCTTTTGGCGGCCCTGTTTCAACCGCTCTGGCAAGTCGCAATTCGTGGCGTCGCTGACTTTTGCTTGGCCTTGGTGGCCTTTCTGCTGTTAGTCGGCTGGAAACAGCCGGCATGGCGGGTGGTGATGGCTTGCGCTCTTGTTGGCGCCGTGCTGTTGCCGGCTTAAGTGATGCCGAAGCCTTGCTTCTCTGCCATTGATGTTCTGGTGGTTGGCGGCAGCGGCCGGGTGGGCGGCTCCACCTTGCGCTGGTTGCATCGGCTCAGTCGCCGAGCTGATGCTGGCTTGGCGCCACTGAAGCTCGCCAGCGGCGGTCGCAGCGTCTCCCGATTTCAGGCCAGTCAATGGCGCCTCAAGCAGCCGGATTTGGCCTTTGTTGAGATTGATCTAGGCGGTTCGGTGGAGCAGCTCACCGCAGCCGTGCGTGGGGTCCAGTTGGTGGTGCACACCGCCGGGCCCTTTCAAGGGTGCAGCCAGCCCAAGTTGCTTCAGGCCTGCATTGCGGCCGGCGTTGCCTACTGCGACGTTTGTGATGAGTGGCCCTTAAGCCAGCAGGCCAAGCTGCTCAGTGTTGATGCGGTCGCTGCTGGCATTCCGGCTGTGGTCTCCAGTGGCATTTGGCCTGGGGCCAGTGCCTTGATGGCTGCTGAAGCCGTGGATCGCTTGGGCGGCCCTGGCGCCTGTGATGAGCTGGAGCTGAGCTTTTTCACAGCAGGCACTGGAGGGGCTGGGCCCACCATCGTCAGCGCCACGTTTTTATTGCTGGCCAGTGATGCGCTCACCTTGAGCGCTGGTCAGCTCAGCGGCCAACCAGCTTGGAGTGGGCGCCGCATCGTCGACTTTGGCCATGGTGTTGGCCGTCGCGCCTGCTTCCTGCTCGACAACCCTGATGTGCCCAGCACTGCCGGGGCGCTGCAAATCGCCAATTGCGCATCACGCTTTGGCACGGCACCCGCGCTGTGGAACCGGTTGTTTGCCGCGATGCAAAAGCTGCCTAGGCCGCTGCTACTGAATCGCCAGGCCATGCATGCCTTCTCGCTGGTTTCGATGCCGGTGATTCGTGCGGTTGATGCAGTCATTGGCAGCACCAATGCCATGCGCATCGATGCCCATGGCGCTGCCGGGAGCCTCTCTTTGCGTTGCGTGCACCACAGCCTGGAGGACTGTGTTGGTCAGGCCACAGCTGCTTTTGCGTTGGAAATGCTGCGCGGCCGTAGCAGTGGATCAATAGGTGCATCCAGTATCCCAGCCGGCGTGTGGTTCCCGGCTGAACTGAATCCGGTGGCACGGCGCAACATTCTCGAGGTTGTGAGCCAGAAGGCTCTCATCTGGGAGCTGTGAGCAGTAACGCGGCCGATTGCGCTGCAATCGCGCCTGCAGGTGTGGCCGCTTCTGTGCTCCACAGCACTTCGGCGCTGGCTTGGGGATCGGGCAAAGCCAGGGCGTTGTTGCGGCTTCGGTTGATCCAGATTTCCCATCCATCGGCCTGTGCCACCAGGCCATCGCTGCCAACGCTGCGCCAGCTCAGCTCCCCTTGCTGGATCACCGCATGGTGGCGCCTGAGTTCAGCGAGTTGCTGGATGTAAGCGCCCAGATCGGCAGGCCAGTCTTCATCCCAGGGAAATGCTTCACGGCAGGCTGGCTCGGGCCCGCTGGACCTGTCTGAATTCGGCCCTCCCGCCAGGCCTGCCTCAGTGCCGTAGTAGATGCACGGCGCACCAGGCTGCAGAAACAGCAGCAACAAGGCCAGCTTCAACGCCTTGAGATCGCCATTGAGGCTGTGCAGAGCCCGGGGTACATCGTGGCTGTCGAGCAAATTCATCTGAGCCCGGTTCACATCGGGGCGATACCAACTGGTGGTGGCCCTCCAGATGTTGAGTAACTCCTCGGTGCTTCGTGGTTGCAGGGGGTAGTCCGGGTTTTGGTAGCCCTGGCGCAAACCTTTGCCTCCGGCCCAGCCGAGCGTGCTCCAGCCGATGCGGTAGTTCATCACCCCATCGAACTGATCGCCTTGCAGCCAGGAGCGTGCATCGCCCCAGATCTCTCCAACGATCCAGGCATCGCCTTTCACGGCTCGCACCGTCTTCCGGAAGTCAATCCAAAACTCCTGCGGCACCTCATCGGGAACATCGAGGCGCCAGCCATCAATTCCCCGCTCCAGCCAATGGCGGGCCACCCTCAGCAGGTAGTCCTGAACGGCGGGGTTGGCGTGGTTCAACTTCGGCAGGTCGGGGATTGCCCACCAGCAGTCGTAGCCGCAGCTTTCCCCGTCGCCCGGATAGGGCTTGAGCGGCCATTGCTGGACGTGGAACCAATCTCGGTAGGGGGAGGCCGCTCCGTTCTCCACCACGTGATGGAAGGCCCAGAACCCGCGGCCGCAGTGGTTGAACACACCATCGAGCACCAGGCGCATGCCCCGGCTATGCACAGCGCTGATCAGCGCATCGAGTGCCGCATCGCCCCCCAAAAGGGGATCGACCTGGAGATAGTCGTAGGTGTGGTATCGGTGATTGGCGGCTGAGCTGAAGATCGGCGTGAGGTAGAGGCAGTTCACCCCCATCGCCTGGATGTGATCAAGGGCATCGATCACGCCATAGAGATCGCCGCCTTGAAAGCCCTGTTCGGTGGGATCGCTTCCCCAGGGTTTCAAGGCCAACAAGCGCTGCTCGTTAACACGTCCGCTGCGGCGGAAGCGGTCGGGAAAGATCTGATAGATCACAGCCTCGGCCACCCAAGCCGGTGGATCGCTGTAGGCCGTATCTCCCGGCAATGCTGCTAAACCCGCTGCCTTCTCGCTAGCAAGTCACCAAGGCAAATGGCCATGGCCGCTATCAGCGGCAGCCAGCTGCTCTGCAGAATTGAGGCACCACTGACAGATGGCGTGGCGGTAAGCGGAGCCCAACCGGCTGATCAGAAGTGGGCTTGGTGGCCGCTGCTGCCCCTGTACCCCTTTGGCCGCAGGCGCACGTTGCGCCGTGAGCTGGTGCCTGGTCAGATCTGGAGCTTTGAGCAGCTCCAAGGGGTGTTTTTCGTGGCTGTGCCCATCCGCATGACTGCGGTGAAGCTCAAGGCTGGCTTGTTGCTGTATGCCCCTGTGGCTGCCACAGCCGAGTGCATTGCTCTGGTGCGCGAGCTGGAAGCTGAGCATGGGCCTGTGGTGAGCATCGTGCATCCCACCAGTTCCGGCCTTGAGCACAAAGTGGGCGTGCCAGCGATGGCGCGGGCGTTTCCAAGCGCCGATGTGTGGGTCACGCCGGGGCAGTGGAGCTTTCCGCTGCCGCTACCGCTCAGCTGGCTCGGCTTCCCTGCACGCCGCACCAAGGTGCTGTTCGACGATGGGGTGCCCCATGGCGACGAATTGCACTGGGAGCAGCTTGGTCCCTTGCCCCTGGGGCCTGGTCCTTTCTGTGAGGCCACCGTGTTGCATCAGGCCAGTGGCAGCTTGCTGTGCACCGATGGCTTGATCGCCGTGTCCGAGCGCTGGCCCGAGCTCTTGGATCTCGACCCCAAGCCGCTGCTGTATCACGGCCGCAACGACGGCACAGAACCCATGGACGACTGCCCGCAACGTCGCTTACGGGGGTGGAAACGTCTGGTGCTGTTTGCCACCTGCCTCAAGCCGCAGGCTGTTGAGCAGGTGTGGAGGCGCTTCCCTTTTCGTTGGCGCAGCGGCTGGGAGCAGGATTTTGCAGCGATCAGCCGTGGTGGGCAGCTGCGCGTGGCGCCGATCCTCGAGGATCTGGTGTTTCCGCGGCAGCGCCCCTTGATGGCCCAGTGGCTGCGGCGCTGCGCTCAATTGCCGGTGAGGCGGCTTGTGCCCGCCCATTTCGATGCACCCATTGCCTGCACGACAGAGCAACTCAACGCCTTAGCCGACGGCTGGGAGCAGCAGGATCAACCTGCCGCTGAGTTGCAAGACAGAGCTTTCCTGCGGGCTTTCAACCGACAAGTGGAACGCTTTGGCTTGGTGCCGAAGCCTTAAAGATCGATGGGCTCGTCGCCGTCTGGGCCAAACACAGCGCCTTCGAGTTCCATGCGCTGCTCCATCTGGCGCAGGAAGTAGCCCGTCATCATCGCGGAGGCCAACAAGCCAGCGAGGTTGTCGCGACTGGTTTGAATCTTGACTTCGAACTGTTCGCCGGGAAGCAGGCCCAGCAGGCCCTGCACGTTGTGGCGAATGATCTCCTGGATTTCAGGGCTGGCCGAGCGGGCGACTCGCTGCAGCACATCCGGGCTCTGTTCCTGGAGGTACTTGATCAGGTCATTTCCACTGATCGCGTCGGACTCCGAGGTCAGAAATTCCGGATTGAACATTCCGCCCTTGGCTGTTGTCCAGGAAACAACTTAACAGCATCAGCAGATTTGACCCTCAGCCCATCGCCGGCGCGCTGATCGGGCCAAAACCCGCTAGAGGCCAATAGCGCCAACGGGCTGTGCCGACAACATCGGCCTCCTTGAGCAGGCCCCAGAGGTGGGAATCAAGGCTGGCATTGCGGTTATCCCCCAAAACCAGCAATGTCCCTTCCTCCACCGTCAGTGGCTCGAGTTGGTAGTCCATTGCTTCGGCGATCCAGGGCTCACTGACCGGCAGGCCATTGCGTTGCAACGTGCCGCTTTCAACGGCAATGGCATCACCGGGAACCCCCACCACCCGTTTGATCAGTGCTGCGTTGGGGTCATACCCGGCGGCAGCCAACACCTCTGGGGTGCGGAACACCACCACCGCATTGCGGCCGGGGCTGAGCCCCAAACGATGCCCGAGCTTCCAAACCAAAATTCGATCTTGCGGTTTCAGGCCTGGTTGCATCGATTCCGAGGGGATCCAGCGCGGTTCCACCACGCCCCAGCGCAGGGCGATGGCCACCACCACCACCAGCAAGAGACCCTGCAGCTGCTGGCGCCATGTGTTGCGTTGTTCCATCACTGGGCGATCGGCGAGCACAATCGTGACGCGCCACCAGGCCCCCGTTGAGCATCGAGGCTGCTGAGAATCTCCGCGCCGCTGAAGCCCTGCTGTCGGCCTTGATGGGGTTGGGGCTCCAACGGGTGGTGCTGTGCCCAGGAAGCCGCAGCGGTCCATTGGCCCTGGCCGCCTCGCGCTTGGAATCCCATGGCCTGGCGCTGACAACAGGCATTGATGAGCGCTCAGCTGGCTTTTTTGCCTTGGGCCAAACCCGCGCCGATGGCCAACCCACCGCTGTGATCACCACCTCTGGAACGGCGGTGGCCAATCTGTTGCCGGCAGCGGTGGAGGCTGATTTCAGCGCCTTGCCGCTGCTCTTGCTCACGGCTGATCGCCCCGAGCGACTGAAGGCCTGCGGCGCCAATCAAACGGTGAACCAGGAGGCCTATTTGCAGCCGGCCTGCCGTGCCCTGCTTCAAGGGCCCGCTGCGGGGTTGCATGACGCTAGTGATGAGCGTTTGCTGCGCCTAGCTCAGTCGGCCATGCGCCACGCCCTCGGTGCGCCTGCAGGGCCGGTGCACCTCAACCTGGCCTTTGATGAGCCGCTGCATGCCGATCTCAGCGGGCTGCCAGCTGCTGCTCCGCCGGCAGCGCAGGAGCTGCCCCCCTTGTTTGAGCCGCCAGGGCTGGGGAGCTTGGAGCCTTTGGATCCCGATCAGCCCGGGGTGATTGTGGTGGGCCCTTGGCGGCGCGGCCATGGCGGCCGCTTTGTGGCCGCGTTGCAGCAGCTCAACCGGCGCACGGGCTGGCCGATCCTGGCGGATGCCTCCTCCGGGCTTCGGGGCCTGCCTTTGCCGCTCGTCAGCGGTTACGACCTGCTGCTGGCTGAGCCGCAGCGGTTGCCGCCAGCCCATCAGGTGTTGCGCTTGGGCTCGATGCCTGCCAGCCGCCGCCTGCAGCAATGGCTGCAGACCTTTGAAGGGCCCCAGCTCGTGATCACCGAAGCCGAACCGAGGCGGCAGGACCCCTTGGCCAGTGGTTGCGCCCAGCATCCCCATGGGTTGGCTGCTTGGGTGGAACTGCTGCCTTCAGACGAGCCGTCGGCGACCAGCCGCGCCGATGCCGCTCGCTGGCAACAAGCGGAAACCTTGCTGCAACAGCAACTCGATCACGACCTCCCCCTGCAGGGCCCCTGCAGCGAACCGGCCTTGGCCCGGGCCCTGCAGAACCTGATTCCTTCGGAGTGGCCGGTGATGTTGGCCAGCAGCTCACCGGTGAGGGATTGGGAAAGCTTTGCCGGGCGCCAGAGCGGCCACCGCACGATCGTGAGCTTTCGGGGCGCCTCGGGCATTGATGGCACTCTCTCACTGGCCGCTGGGATCGCGCAGCAGTGGCAGCGACTGGTGCTGGTCACCGGTGATTTGGCCCTGCTGCATGACGCCAACGGTTGGCTCTGGCGCCGTCAGCTTTCTGGAGAGTTGCGCCTTGTTGTGATCGACAACGGCGGCGGTGGCGTCTTTGAGCAGTTGCCAATCCCTAGGCAGTCGATGGATTTTGATCGTCTCTTCGCCATGCCCCAGAGCTGTGATGCCATGGCCCTCGCGGCAGCACACGGTGTGGCGGCCCGTGACTGCAGTGCCATGGAGACCTTGGCCGCCGATCTGCAGTGGTTGCTGGAACCTGGTGATGCGATGCGCCTGCTGCGATGCTCCACCGACCGGTCCCGTGATGCCCAGCTGCGCCAGCAGTTGCGTGACAAGCCATGGTGGGAGCAGACACCAGCTCCTTGATGGCTGTGCCCGCCTACCCATGGATCCGTCAGGGCAACTACGACGACGTGCTCTTCGAGCTGTCGGCTGATGAGGGGATTGCGCGCATCAGCATCAATCGACCTGAGAAACGCAATGCTTTTCGGCCTCGCACCGTCAGCGAGCTGTATGACGCCTTTGCCAGGGTGCGCGATAACCCCCGCATTGGCGTGGTGCTGTTCACCGGTGCCGGTCCAGCTGCCGATGGTGCCTATGCCTTTTGCGCCGGTGGTGATCAGTCGGTGCGCGGCGATGGCGGCTACCTCGATGAGGAGGGCACCCCGCGGCTGAATGTGCTCGACCTGCAGCGCTTGATCCGCAGCCTGCCGAAGGTGGTGATTGCCTTGGTGGCTGGCTATGCCATTGGTGGCGGCCAGGTGTTGCATCTCCTTTGTGATCTGAGCATTGCGGCCGACAACGCTCAATTTGGTCAAACCGGTCCGCGGGTTGGCAGCTTTGATGGCGGCTATGGCTGCGCCCACCTCGCACGGCTGGTGGGCCAGCGCAAGGCACGCGAAATCTGGTTCCTCTGCCGCCGTTACAACGCTGAGCAAGCCTTGGCGATGGGACTGGTGAACACGGTGGTCCCCCTCGCTGAGCTCGAGAGTGAGGGCCTGCGCTGGGCGCGGGAGGTGCTGCAGCACAGCCCCACAGCGATCCGCTGCCTCAAAGCCGCTTTCAACGCCGACACCGATGGCATGGCCGGATTGCAGGAATTGGCCGGGCAGGCCACCCATCTCTTCTACCGAACAGAAGAGGGCCAAGAAGGACGCAATGCCTTCCTCGAAAAACGCGCTCCAGATTTCTCCGATCAGCCTTGGCTGCCTTAAACCCTGAGAAATAAATAAAGACTGATGAGTCCAGTGAGACGCACTGGCTAGCAGAAGGGGGAATTCCCCCTCGCCAATGAAAAGTCTGCTGGTGCCCCTGGCCTTACTTCTCGGTCTGCCCTCGGCGGCGAGTGCCGGAGCCCTTCCTTGGGAAGAGCCCGACCTGGCCCTCAAAAAATCCCCCACCACTCTCCTGGAGCTCAGCCGCAGCACCAAGAAGGTGAAGGTGTTCCACAACGGTCAGGTGGTGGCCACCTTCCCCGTGGCTGTGGGTCGCTCCGACGCGCCAACCCCACTGGGTGAGCACACCGTCCACCGCATGATGAAAAACCCGGTTTGGTCGAGCCCTTGGACCGGCCGCCAGGTCAAGCCCCATGCCCTTGGCCCCATCGGCACCCGTTGGATTGGCTTTTGGTACACCTGCGGTAATCGCTCCTCGCTCGACGCCAACCCTCCGGTATTTCGTCCCGGCGCCTGCAATGAAATTGGTTTCCATGGCACCGGCAGCGTGAAGTCGATCGGCACGGCGGCAAGCAACGGTTGCGTTCGAATGTTTGACCGCGATGCCGTGGCTCTCTATGACCTGGTGAAGGAAGGCACTCGCGTCCGCGTTATCGACTGAAGTCATGCGGCTCTTTCAACCTCTGCTCCTCTCAGCGCTGATCGCTGCAGCCACCCCGCTGCAGGCCGGCCCCCTCAGTGATCCCGATCATCCCCTGCGTCCTTTGGAGCTGCAGCTTGCCGAGCTGCCCTCCAATGTGGTCGGTCGCGCAGGACGGCATCTGGTGCTGCATCGCAGCCGCCGTCAGCTGCTGTTGATCGAGCAGGGGCAGTTAGTGAGCCGCTATCCGGTTGCAGTGGGAATGGCCGGCTGGGAAACCCCAGCCGGCACCTTCCGGGTGCTCAACAAGGTCAGCGATCCTTCCTGGGCCCATCCCCAAACCGGTGAGGTGGTCACTGGCGAAGATCCCAAGAATCCGCTGGGCAGCCGCTGGATCGGCTTTTACAAAGACTGTGTTGGCCGCAAAGGCTTCGACGGCGAGCAAATGCTCGACATCAAAGGCTGCACCACCGCTGGCTTCCACGGAACACCCCACCGCTGGACCATCGGCCATGCGGTCTCCCATGGCTGCGTGAGGCTCTTTGATGAGGACATCCGCGATTTGTTTGACCGTGTGCGCACCGGCACTCCCGTAACGGTTCTGCCTTGATTCCTTCGTAAAGTCCCCCGCACATGGCGGGACTTTGATGCGCATCCTCTTTGCTGCGGCCGAATGCGCACCGATGGTGAAAGTCGGCGGCATGGGAGATGTGGTGGGATCTCTGCCTCCAGCCCTCGCTGAGTTGGGTCACGACGTGCGCGTGATCATGCCCGGCTACGGCAAGCTCTGGTCCCAGCTTGATGTGCCCAGCGAGCCGATCTGGCGTGCCCAAACCATGGGCACCGATTTTGCTGTTTATGAGACCCGTCACCCCAAGACCGGGCTCACGATCTATTTGGTGGGCCATCCGGTTTTTGATGGTGAGCGCATCTATGGAGGTGAAGACGAGGACTGGCGCTTCACCTTCTTCGCCAGCGCCACCTCCGAATTTGCCTGGAACGCTTGGAAGCCCCAGGTGCTGCATTGCCATGACTGGCACACCGGCATGATTCCGGTGTGGATGCACCAAGACCCCGAGATCAGCACGGTCTTCACCATCCACAACCTCAAGTACCAAGGTCCCTGGCGCTGGAAGCTCGAGCGCATGACCTGGTGCCCCTGGTATATGCAGGGCGACCACACCATGGCGGCAGCCTTGCTGTATGCCGACCGCGTCAATGCGGTTTCACCCACCTACGCCCAAGAGATCCGCACGCCGGAATATGGCGAACAACTGGAGGGGTTGCTGAACTACATCAGCGGCAAGCTGCGCGGCATCCTCAATGGCATCGATGTGGAGGCTTGGAATCCCGCCACTGATTCGCGGATTCCGGCCACCTACAGCGCTGCTGACCTCAGTGGCAAAGCCGTCTGCAAGCGGGCTCTGCAAGAGCGCATGGGGCTTCAGGTGAACCCCGACACCTTTGTGATCGGTTTGGTGAGCCGTTTGGTGGATCAAAAAGGCGTCGACCTGCTGCTGCAGGTTGCCGAACGCTTCCTTGCCTACACCGATACGCAGATCGTTGTGTTGGGAACCGGGGATCGCCATTTGGAATCGGGCCTGTGGCAAATGGCGAGTCAGCACGGCGGCCGCTTCGCTTCCTTCCTCACCTACGACGATGATCTCTCCCGGCTGATCTACGCCGGCAGTGATGCCTTCTTGATGCCTTCGCGCTTTGAGCCCTGCGGCATCAGCCAGTTGCTCTCGATGCGCTACGGCACCATCCCGGTGGTGCGCCGCGTCGGTGGACTGGTCGACACCGTGCCTCCCTATGTTCCCGCCACCCAAGAGGGCAATGGCTTCTGCTTCGACCGCTATGAAGCGATCGACCTCTACACCGCCTTGGTGCGCGCCTGGGAGGCCTACCGCCATCAAGACAGCTGGCAGCAACTGATGAAGCGGGTGATGCAGGTTGATTTCAGCTGGGCTCGTTCCGCCTTGGAATACGACCGCATGTACCGCGATGTTTGCGGAATGAAGGAGCCCACGCCGGAAGCCGATGCGGTGGCGGCCTTCTCCATTCCCCAGCCGCCTGAACAGCAGGCCGCTCGTGCTGCCGCTGAAGCCGCTGACCCCAACCCCCAGCGGCGCTTTAATCCCCTTGGATTGCTGCGCCGAAACGGCGGTTGATGGACGGCCCCCAGACCACACCGGAGAAGCCATCGCTGCTGCCCGTTCCCTGGAGCAGCCCCTGGAAGCAACTTCGGCAGGATCTGGCGCGCGACTTACCGGCTGTTGGATCCGCGAGCGTGCTGCGCCTGCGTGAGCTATGGCGCCGCAATCGCGAAGGTGATTTGTCGGTTCCAGGCTTTTGGCCCCAAGCGCTGAGCGCCTGGTTCTGGCCGCTGCTGCTGGCCGTAGCCCTGAGCCTGCCGTTGCTGCTGGGGCGCGGAACCACACCAGCACCGGCTGTGGTGCTGGAACAACCGCTGCCTGTAGAGCAGCAGTTGCAGCAAGCTTTTGAGCCAACGCCCCCGGCTCCTCAACCCCTGCCGGCCGCTGAGCCGGAGGTGAATCCTCTGCCCTTGCCAGCTGAACCGCTGGTGAGTCTGGATCCCTTGCTGGCCTTGTTGGACGAGGGCTCAACGGCTGATCTGATCGCTTCGATTCATCCGCTGCCGGATCAAGGGGTGCTGGAGCTCACCCCAAGCGATGGGTTTGCCGCGCTCTCAACATCTGCCCGTCAGCAACAAGCCGATCACTGGTTGGATCTGAGTCGTTCGATCGGTTACGACAACCTGCAGCTCGTTGATGCCACTGGCAAGCTTGTGGGGCGTTCAGCCCAGGTTGGCGAGGGCATGATTCTTTGGAACCTGGCCAACCCATGAGCCCCTCGCTTTGCCTGCAGGATCTGGCCCGCTTGTTGGATGCTCCGGTGCAGCGGCGCAGCGCCCCTGCTGATCCAACGACCTTGGCTTGGACGTTTGAACACATCAGCACCGATAGCCGCGCGCTGCAGCCGGGTGATTTGTTTATCCCGTTGCGGGGCGAACGTTTTGATGGCCACGATTTTCTTGATGCGGCCGTCAGTGTTGGCGTTGCCGGTGCCCTGATCGCCCGCGATTGGGCTGGTTACGTGCCTGAGCAGCTGGCCACTGTGGTGGTCGATGACACCCTCAGCGCTTACCAGCAGATCGCCTTGGCCTGGCGCCGACAGCTCCATTGCCCCGTGGTGGCCGTGACCGGTTCAGCCGGTAAAACCACAACCCGTGAGCTAATCAAGGCTTGCTTGTCTCCATTAGGAGCCATTGAGAGCAGTGTTGGCAACGAAAACAACGACATCGGTGTTCCCCGCACGATGTTGCGCAGTAATAGCAGCCATGCCGGATTGGTGCTGGAGATGGGGATGCGCGGCCTGGGCGAAATTCATCGCCTCAGCGTTTGCGCGGAACCCGATGTGGCGGTGATCACCAACATCGGCACCGCCCACATCGGGCGCCTGGGGAGTCGGGCTGCCATTGCCCAGGCCAAATGTGAGATCACCGATCGCCTTAAGCCCTCGGGTTTGCTCGTGATTCCAGCTGGTGATCCACTGCTGGAAGCCGAGGTCAGCCGCGTCTGGAGCGGGCGGGTGCAACGGGTGGCGCTCAGTGATGACCCCCTGCAGCCAGGCACACCAGCCCCCGATTGGGTCGCTCAACTCCAGGGGCAGAGCATCGAATTGGCCAGCCAAGGGTTGAAGCTCACCAACCCATTGGAGGGGCGCCACAACGCCCGCAATTTCCTGCTGGCTCTCGCTGCTGCTCAGGAGTTGGGCGTCACGGCAGAACAGCTGCGTGATCTGTCGGTGTCGCTGCCTGGTGGACGCGCGCGGCGCTTGAGCATCAATGGGGTCAGCGTCCTCGATGAGACCTACAACGCTTCACCGGAAGCGATGTTGGCCAGCCTGGAGCTTCTGAAGCAGCAGCCCGGCGGCCATCGTTATGCCGTGGTGGGCACGATGCTGGAGCTGGGCGATCAAAGTTTGTCCCTGCATCGCCAAGTGGGGGAAAAAGCGACGGCCCTGGGCCTCGATGGGCTGGTGGTCGTGGCTGAGGAACCTGAGGCCAGTGCTGTGATGCAGGGTGCTGCTGGGCTCAGCAAGTTGGTCTGCGTCGCAAGTCCGGAAGCGGCCGCTGAACCCTTGAAGCAGTGGTTGCGCCCAGGTGATCACGTGCTGCTGAAAGCCAGCCGAGGGATTGCCTTGGACCGGTTGATTCCGCTACTCAGCTGATCAAGCCGGGCCAGCCCAGTTCTCTTTGATCAGCTGCTTGGCGCGGCCCAGGGCCAAGGCCCCATCAGGAACGTTTTTGGTGAGCGTTGATCCAGCGGCCACTGTCACCTTCTTGCCCAGTTGGATCGGCGCCACCAACACCGAGTTGGCACCGGTTTTGCTGCCATCACCAATCACGGTGCGGTGTTTGTTGACGCCGTCGTAGTTGGCCGTGATGGTTCCGGCTCCCACATTCACGCTGGCTCCCAACTCGGCATCGCCGATGTAGCTCAGGTGGTTCACCTTGCTGGCCTCGCCAACGGTGCTCTTTTTCACCTCCACAAAGTTGCCAATGCGGCAGTTGTTGCCGATCACCGCAGCAGGACGCAGGTGGGCAAAGGGGCCAATGCACACCCCATCACCAACGGTGGCCTCGCGAACCACTGACATGACCACCGTGACGCCTCGGCCCAACTCGGCGTCTTCGATCAACGAGCCAGGCCCGAGCCTGCTCTCATCGCCGATCTGACAGCGACCACGTACGTGGGTTTGCGGTTCGATCACCACATCACGTCCGAATTGGCAGCCCTCACTCAAGGTGCAGCTCGCCGGATCCACAAAGGTGACCCCTTCCGCCATCCAGTGATGTCGCAGGCGTTCTTGCAGCATCGTTTCGCACTGTGCCAGCTGCTGTCGGTTGTTGATGCCATTGACCTCATCAGGGTCAGCCACCTCCACGTGCATGGCTTTGGTCAACATCGCCACCGTGTCGGTGAGGTAGAGCTCGCCCTGGTCGTTGTCGGTGCTCAGCTTGGGCAGCACCTCTGCCAACGCCGTCCAGTTGAAGCAATAAATCCCTGCGTTGGTGAGGTTGTTGCGGCGCTGCTCCGCGCTGCAGTCGCGATGCTCAATGATGCTGCTCACAGCGCCTTCCTCGTCGGCAAAGACGCGCCCATAGCCGGTTGGATCGTTCAGGCGAGCTGTGAGCAGGGTCACCTGGGCACCACTGCTGCGATGGGTACTCACGAGTTGGTCAATGGTTTCAGCGCGCAGGAGCGGCACATCACCATTGAGCACCAGCAATTCACCCTCGAAGTTGGCCAGAGGGTCCAGCAGCTGTTGCACGGCGTGGCCTGTGCCGTTTTGGGGTTGCTGCAGCACAAATTCCAGTCCGCCCACAGCGCTGAGCTGCTGCTCCACCCGCTCGGCTTGATGGCCAACGATCAACAGCCGCCGCTCGGGGCTGAGATTTCGGGCACTGGCCAGCACCCGTTCCACCAGGGTGGCTCCAGCGAGGGGTTGCAACACCTTGGGCAGATTGCTCTTCATGCGGGTTCCCTTCCCCGCGGCCAGAACGGCAACCGCCAGCATCACGACGTGTCAACTGGGCGGGAATCTACCGGCATTCCGCAGGCCCTCCCCCTGCTGCCAGCGGCGGCGCCAAGCGCTGGTGCTCAACTGTCCGCTGCTCTGCTGCTGTTGGCGGCGTTGCTCTTGGATTTCAGCAGCCGTGCCTTGGCCAGTGGGATCGAGGTAGGGCACAGCGGCCTGGGTTCGCAGATGCTCTTGCTCCATCAGCGAAAACGCCACCAGCGGTTCAGCCAGTGGCAACTCAGATGGACTGGCCACGGTGCCGCCGCTCCACTGGTGGCGAGCGCTGCCGGCGTGCGGCTTCAATCCAGCCAGCTGCAACCCATGGGTCAGCAGGCTTTGGCGCACGGATGCGGCTGAGCAGTAGGTGGTCAACCGACCTTGGGGCGCCAGGCATTGGCTCACCAGCGCGAGGAACTCCAGGCTCCAAAGCTGCGGGCACACCCCTGGTGAGAAGGCGTCATGGATCACCAGATCGCAGCGCCCAACCAATTGGCTTTGCAGCCCACGCAGGCTTTGACGCGCATCCCCCCAATGAATCGAGGCTGTTCGCTTTTTCAGCGCTTCGACGATCTGGTGGGGCCACTGCTGTTGAAAGCGCTGGTCAGCCAAGGCCAGCTGTAGTGGCTGGGGGTCGAGCTCAAGCCCCCACCACTGCAGCTGCAGTTGGCGCTGCTGACAGGCCTCGAGCAACACAGCGGTGTTGGTGCCGGTGCCAACGCACAGTTCCAAAACCCGCAGCGTGCTGCCAGGCGCAAATCGCTCAAGGCCTGCCGGTGCCAGGAAGGTGTCTTGGGCCTCTTGGATGGCCCCTCGCTCGCTATGAAACGCCTGCCCGTAATCCTCACTCCAGAGGCTGAAGCTGCCGTCCTTGCAGCGGCACGGCTTCAGCAGCCCTTCAGCCCCGCTGCAATCGGGCCAATTCATCCCAGAAACTTGGGTAGGAGACCGCTGCAGCCTCGCTTTGGTCAATGGAGGTGTCGCCGCTGGCGATCAGTGCTGCCACCGCCAAGCTCATGGCCACGCGGTGATCGGTCTCGCTATCAACCTGAGCACCAGTGAGGCGCTGGCCACCTGGGATCACCATGCCGTCTGTGGTTTCCTCCAGCTCGGCCCCCATGGCCCGCAGCTGTCTTGCCATCACGGCTAAGCGGTCGGTTTCTTTGACCCGCAGCTCAGCGGCATCGCGGATCACGCTGGTGCCTTCGGCGCAGAGGGCCGCCACCGAGAGGATCGGAATTTCATCCACCAGCCTGGGGATGAGCTCACCACCAATCTCAAAGGCTTTCAGCGGGCTGTAGCGAACACGCAGATCCGCGACCGGTTCGCCGGCCACATCCCGTTGGTTGAGGACTTCAAGTGGTGCACCCATCTGCTCCAACACATCCAGGATTCCGGTGCGGGTGGGATTGATGCCCACGTTTTCAATCGTGAGCTCGGTGCCGGGCACCACCAAGGCGGCGATCAGCCAAAACGCAGCGGAACTGATGTCACCTGGCACCACCACATGTTGTCCATGGAGTTCAGCGCCGGACCGCACGATCGCGGTGGGGCCTTCCGCCGCGTGTGGCTCACTGATCAGTTCAGCTCCAAAGGCGCGCAGCATGCGCTCGCTGTGATCTCTCGATAGTGCTGGCTCGATCACGGTGGTGCTGCCCTTGGCTGTTAATCCCGCCAGTAGCAGCGCACTTTTCACTTGAGCGCTGGCAACGGGCGTGCGAATCGTGCCGCCGCTCAGGGTTTGGCCCGCAATGGCCAGTGGTGCTTTGTTGCCTCCCTCGCGGCCACCGATTTCGGCTCCCATCTGAGCGAGCGGTTGGGCCACTCGGGCCATGGGCCGGCGCCGCAAGGAGCCATCCCCATCGAGCACAAAATGGCGGCCATGACGGCCAGCCAAAAGGCCCAGCATCAACCGCATCGTTGTGCCGGAATTGCCGCAATCGAGCACCTGGGCTGGTTCTTGCAACCCATCGAGGCCCACGCCTTCCACGCGCACCACACCGCTGCTGTCGATCGCTGAGACCGTGACGCCCATGGCCCTGAGGCAAGCGGCGGTGCTCAAGGGGTCTTCTGCAGGCAGCAGCCCTTCGATGGTGGTGGTGCCTGTCGCGATGGCTCCAAACAACAGAGCGCGATGGGAAATCGATTTATCACCGGGGACGCGCACTGAGCCGTGAAGGCTGCCGCCACCGCTGAGGCAGACGCTGCCCATAGCCGCTCGGAAGTTGCCCCCATGCTGCAGGACGACCCAGAACACAAAAGTTCAAAACGGTAGCGATTGCTACCAAAGGACTTACATTGTGTTCACGTTGGCCCCGGCAAGGGGTGCAGTCAGACCCGCGCCAGGCAACGGGGACGCGGGCAATACGTGGAGGTCCCCATGAACGTCCTCTCGATGATCAAAGACCGGCAAATCAAGGCTCAGCGCCGCTTTGAAGCTGAGTTGATGATGGCCAAGGCCTATCGCGGCGTCGCCTATGTCGACGTCCATCACGACACCCCCATCGAGCAGCCCAGCCAGTGCTCGTATCGCGGGCAGAACTACACCTGCTCTTGAGGTTCAGGGGCTTGCATCGCAGCGCTGACGCCATACCTTGCGCCCAGTGCTGATCAACTCCCATGCGCTCCGGCTTGTTGCTGTTGGTGCTCAGTTCCTTGGCCATTCCCCAGGCCGTTCGCTCTGAGCCCCAACCGCCACCGGGCCTTTGGCTTCGCCAAGGCTGCGTGGATGGTCAGCAACTCATTTGTGATTACCGCTGGCAAGACAGCGACACCAGCGGCTTTCCGCTGATGTACAAGCAGGTCTCCAGCGGCCGGTCTCAGTCGGCTGAGGCTTTCGAATTTCTCTATCGCTGCACGCCCCAACCCAAGGTGGTGCGCATCACCCGGGCTCGTTCATTGGCCAGTGTTCAGCGTTGGACGGCTCCGTCCGCGTTGCGTCAGTACTGCCGCAGCGCAACTCAACCCAACATCAAGCCCTGATCGGGGTCCAGGCTGGCTTCCCAGCTGCGCTGGTCATAGAGCAATTCCGCCACGCTCAGTTGGGAGAGCTCCCGCTCCACAGCCCGTTGCAACCGCTGTTGCAGTTGCTGTTCCAGCCGTTGTCCGGCTTGGCCAATCGCGCCTTCTGCTGACTCAATCTCAAGGTTGAGCTGCCTGCGGCCACCAACGGCGTCGAGCACATCTTGAACACTGAGATCGTCGGCGCGTCGGCTCAATCGATAGCCCCCACTGCGACCACGACGGGCCTCGACCAACTGGGCCTGCCGCAATTGCAGCAGGATTTGCTCGAGGCGAGCCTCCGGAAGCTCCTGGCGTTTGGCCAGTTCAGGCCCCGAGATCACGCTGTGCGGAGACCGGGCCAGCTCCACCAAGGCGCGCAGGGCAATGGTTCCGGCGCGCGTCAGCATCAGCTCAGCCGTTTCAGCACGTGTTCCAGCTGCAATCCAAACAGGCTGGGATCGGGTTCATGGCCCACCAGATCACCCAATCCCAGCTCCTGCCAGCGGGAATCGAGTTTGGCTTCGCTCTCGGCATCACGGCTCAGGGGCTCGCCCCAGTCGTGTCGTTTTTCAGGGCCCACTTTGGTGGTGGCATCGATTGCCAAGCGACCCCCTAGCCCGAGCCGTTCACTGGCGAAATCCAATGAATCAAACGGCGTGTCGTCGAGAACAAAAAGATCCCGCTGCGGATCCACTTGAGCGGCAATGGCCCACACCACTTGACGGGGATCGCGCACGTTGATGCTCTTATCAACCACCACCACAAACTTGGTGTAGGTGAACTGGGGCAGGGCACTCCAGAAGGCCATGGCGGCTCGCCGGGCCTGCCCGGGGTAGGCCTTATCGATGGAAATCACCGCGAGCTTGTAGCTCAAGGCTTCCATCGGCAAAAAGAAGTCGACGATCTCGCTGACTTGCTGACGCAGGATCGGCGTGTAGATGCGATTCAGCGCAATCGCCAGCATCGCTTCCTCTTTGGGAGGCCGGCCACTAAAAGTGGTGAGCATCACCGGTTCGCGCTTCTGGGTCATGCAGTGGAAGCGCACCAACGGCGAGGGTTCCTCCAAGCCGTAGAAGCCCATGTGGTCGCCAAAGGGGCCATCCCCGAGGGTTTCGCCCGGGGTGATGGTTCCTTCCAGCACAATTTCGCTGTGGCTGGGCACCTCCAGATCAACGGTTTTGCAGCGTGCCAAATGCACACCTTGGCCGGCATACAACCCGGCAAAGAGCCATTCGCTGAGTTGCACAGGAATCGGCGTGGCGGCAGCCATTACCAGCAGCGGGTGCACCCCTAGGGCAACGGCTACCTCGAGTTTTTCGCCTCGTTCTGCAGCCTTACGCAGGTGACGCGCGCCGCCGCGCACGCTCAACCAGTGCACGGTCATGCTGCGGGCATCCTGTTGTTGCAGCCGGTAGACCCCCACATTGGGAACCTTGGTTTCCGGGTCTTTGGTGATCACCAAGCCCAGGGTGATCACCCGTCCTGCATCGCCTGGCCAGGGGCGGATCAGCGGCAGCTGGTTGAGATCCAGCTCAGCCTCAGGCACAACCTTTTGGTGGCAGCGGGGTGTGAGGTCACGATCGGGTCTGGCCTTGACCAGATCCCAGAGCACTCGTGAAAAGCTGGTCAGCTCCTTGAGGCCCTTGGGTGGTTTGGGCTGTTGCAGCAGGGCTAGGCGGCTGCCCAGGTCTTCGAGCTCTTCGACCCGCTCGAGACCCATGCTCCAGGCGACCCGCTCAACGGTGCCCAAGAGATTGAGCACCAAGGGCATCGAGCTGCCCTTCACGTTTTCAAACAGCAGCGCCGGCCCGCCCATGGCCAAAACCCGATCGGCGATGGCAGCGGCTTCGAGGTCGCCATCGACAGGAGCGGTGATACGACGCAGTTGGCCTCGCTGCTCAACGAGCCGCAGGAAATCCTGTAGATCCTTTTGGCCCATGGCCCCGCGGCAAAGGGCCCTACTGTCGCGCACGCAAAAGCCAGCTGTTGCCCCATGCGCCTGAGCTACTTCCACAGCCCCGATCGCGTCCCTGCCGAAGGGATGGCCGATGCCGCTGTTGCGATCGATGTGCTGCGGGCCACCACAACCATGGCTTGGGCCCTGCACAACGGAGCTGAAGCGATTCAGGCCTTTGCCGATTTGGCTCAACTGGATGCAGCCGCATCGGCCTGGCCGGATGACCAATCACTCCGCGCTGGTGAGCGCGGCGGCCAAAAGCTGGAAGGCTTTGATCTGGGGAATTCCCCCTTGGCGGTCACGCCTGAGCGGATCGGCGGCCGGCGCATTTTCATGAGCACCACCAATGGCACCCGAGCCCTGGATCGTGTGCGCTCTGCTCCGATGCTGCTCACGGCTGCCCTTGTGAACCGCAGCGCTGTGGCGCAGCGGCTGCTGCAGCACCGCCCTGATCAGATTTGGATGGTGGGTAGCGGCTGGGAAGGGGCGTACTCCCTGGAGGACAGCCTGGCGGCCGGTGCCCTGGCGGATGCCCTGCTCGAGGGCAGTGGGGCGAGCCTGCTGGACTTGGCCGGCAACGATGAAACCTGCGCCGCCCATGCCCTCTGGCAGCAATGGAAAGATCAACCCGAAGCCCTGCTCAGGTTGGCCAGCCACGGCCAGCGCTTGCAGCGCTTGGGCGACCACGATGCTGATCTGGCTTGCTGCGCGGCGGTTGACAGCCTCACGGTGGTTCCGAGCCAGGACGAACCGGGTGTTTTGCGGTTGAGCTGATTACAGTCATTAGCGATTGGGTGATCTGTGGTGAAGAGCTTTCTGGCTGCGGCGTTGCAGTGCACGAGCACCCCTGATCCAGATTCGAATTTTGCCCAGATTGAGGAGCTCATTGATCTGGCGGCCCGTCGCGGGGCTGAGTTGGTTGGCCTGCCCGAAAATTTCGCCTTCTTAGGTGCTGAGAACAAACGTCTCGAGCTGGCACCAACCCTGGCTGAGCGCTGCAGCCGCTTTCTGGTGACCATGGCGCGTCGCTACCAAGTGGCGATCCTTGGGGGTGGTTTCCCGGTTCCAGCCGGTGAAGCCGCCACGTTCAATCGCTCCGAGCTGGTGAGCCGCGATGGTCAGGTGCTGGCCACCTACGACAAGATCCACCTCTTCGATGTCGATCTGCCTGACGGCAATACTTACACCGAATCAGACACGATCACAGCTGGGAGTTCCTTGCCACCGGTGGCAGACCTTCCAGGGCTCTGCCGCGTTGGTCTCTCCATTTGCTACGACGTTCGCTTCCCCGAGCTCTACCGCCATTTGGCAGGAGCCGGCGCTGAGTTGTTGATGGTGCCAGCCGCCTTTACGGCCTACACCGGCAAAGACCACTGGCAGGTGCTGCTGCAAGCCCGTGCCATCGAAAACACCAGCTATGTGCTGGCGCCGGCGCAAACCGGGCTGCACTATGGGCGCCGACAGAGTCACGGCCATGCGCTGGTCATTGATCCCTGGGGCACCGTTCTCGCCGATGCAGGCGTGGGCCCTGGTGTGGCCATCGCCCCGATCGACACCGACCATCTGCAGCGCATTCGCGCGCAGATGCCGAGCCTGCGTCATCGTCGCCCAGCCCTGTTCTGAGCCCGCCCATGTTTGAGGCTCGCCGTTGGGCTTCCAGCCTGATGGCGGGAGTTCTGGCTGCTCAGCTCATCCCCGTGCTGCCGGCCCGTGCCTTCAGCCGTCTTGCGGCTTGGGCCATCACGGCCAAGGGTGAACTGCTGCTGCGCACCTCTCCAAACCTTGATCTTGACGCGTTTTTCAAAGACGGCGATGGCCGCTATGGCGATCGCATTTGGATTGATTTCCCTGGCAGCCCCCAGCGGCCGCGAAAGATCCCAGGCAAAGGCGCCGTTCGCGAAATTCGTGTGGGTATGCCCGAGCGCGGTGTGACGCGCCTGGTGATCGAGTTCAAGCGTGGCGTTGAACTCGACCCATCGAAGCTGCGTTTGGTGGGCCTCGACTGGGACAGCTGGCGAATGCGCTTCCCGCTCCAGGACGCCCGCTTTGTGGCCATGGGTGAAGGCATCCTCCAGCGGGAGGTGGCCTTCACCAGCGCGCCAACCAGGCCCGGACGCTCGAGGGCCCCACTGCGAACCCTCACGGTGGCGAGTCTGCCGTGGGTTCGGCGCGGGGCCTATCGGGTGATGCTTGATCCTGGCCATGGGGGCAAAGACCCGGGCGCTATCGGCATTGGTGGCACCCGCGAAAAAGATGTGGTGCTGGATGTCTCGCGGCAGGTGGCCTCACACCTGCGCAGCAAAGGTGTGGTCGTGAAGATGACGCGCAGCTCAGACGCCACGGTCGATTTGCCTCCCCGCGCCCGTCTATCGAACCAATGGCGCCCTGATGCCTTTGTGAGCATCCATGCCAATGCGATCAGCATGCGTAGACCGGAGGTCAACGGACTCGAGACGTTCTATTTCCAAAGCTTTCAGGGAAAAAAACTCTCCTCCTTGATTCATGACTCAATCCTGAGGACAGTCAGGCGCAAAGACCGAGGGGTCAAGGAGGCGCGGTTCTACGTGATCCGCCGCACCAACAGCCCCGCGAGCCTTGTGGAGCTCGGTTTCCTTACCGGAACCGCCGATGCTGCCGATCTGGCTGACCCTGCCCACCGTCGTCAGCTGGCACTGGCGATCGCCGTGGGAATCCTCAACTATCTGAGAGTGGCCGGATGACCCTGAGCTCTTCTGCTGATGCCCTGAGCCTCTCGTTGCAGCGCGTGGCCACATCGGAGTTCACCGGGTTGCGGCCTCAGGCCCTGTTGGGATTGTTCGATAGCGGTTTGGGTGGCCTAACCGTGTTGCGCCGCTTGCTGAGCCAGCGGCCAGGCCAGCGGTGCGTGTACGTGGGGGATACGGCCCGCGTTCCCTACGGCAGCCGCGACCGCGCTGAAATCCGCTGCATTGCCGCTGAGGTGGTGGGCTGGCTGCGTGAGCAAGGAGCGGAAGCCGTGGTGATGGCCTGCAACACCACCAATGCTTTGGCCCTTGATGTGGCCCAGTCCGAAGCCGGGGTGCCGGTGTTGGGTCTGATTGATGCGGTGGCCCGTCAGGTGCAGCAACAGCGCATTGGCGTCCTTGCCACGGAAGCCACAGCCTCCAGTGGCGCCTACGGCCGCGCATTGCAGGCTCAGCGCCAGGGTTTAACCATCGTTGAGATGGGTTGTCCCGCCTTTGTTCCAGCTGTCGAGGCCCATCAGCTCGACACACCGGCCTTGCGGCGAGCAGCGCAGCGCTATCTCGAACCCCTGCTGGATGCTCGCGTCGAAGCCATCGTTTTGGGCTGCAGCCACTACCCGCTGCTCGAGCCGATGCTGCGCGATCTGCTGCCAGCGGGCGTTGAGCTAATTGATCCAGCCCATGCTCTGGTCGATCTCACCCTGTCGCTTTTTCCTGATCAACGGCGGCCCGCCATTGAGCCAGATCTCAGTGGCTGCCGGGTTGTGGCCACGGGCGATCCCGCTGAATTTGCTGCAGGATCGGCCCGTTGGTTGGGTCAACGGCCCCCGGTTGAGCAGATTTCTCTCCAGCCAGAGGGTCACGGCCACTAGGATCGGCTCACTCAGGCGGAGCCATGTCGACGGTTGCCCAGCTTCTTCAGCCCGTCGAGTCCGACCTCGAGCAGCTTCTCAGCGATTTGCGCGCCTTAATTGGCGCCGGTCACCCCATTCTTCAGGCGGCAGCTGAGCATCTCTTCAGTGCCGGCGGTAAGCGCTTACGGCCCGGAATTGTCTTGTTGCTGAGCCGGGCCCTGGATCCCGCTGGTGAGCTCAGCCTGCGCCACCGGCGCCTGGCCCAGATCACCGAGATGATCCACACGGCCTCGCTGGTTCATGACGATGTTGTCGATGAGGCCAATACCCGCCGCGGTGTGCCCACGGTTCACAGCCGTTTCAACAGTCGTGTGGCGGTATTAGCTGGTGATTTTCTGTTTGCCCAGTCCAGTTGGCATCTGGCCAATTTGGATGACCTTGAAGTGGTCAAGCTTCTCAGCCGCGTGATCATGGATCTGGCGGAAGGTGAAATCCGTCAGGGTCTATTCCGCTACGACACCGGTCAAAGCCTCGAGACCTATCTCGAAAAGAGCTATTGGAAAACAGCGTCTTTGATCGCCAACAGCGCTAAAGCCGCTGGTGTGCTCTCAGAGCTCGAGCGCGATCAGCTCAACCAGCTGCACAGCTTTGGTCGTCAACTTGGTCTGGCTTTTCAGATCGTGGACGACATCCTCGACTTCACGGGCAGTGACGATCAGCTTGGTAAGCCAGCTGCTTCCGATTTGGCGTCTGGAACCCTCACAGCCCCAGTGATCTATGCCATGGAGGAGCACCCCTCCTTGGCGGTGTTGATTGAGCGGGAGTTCAGCGAACCCGACGACCTCGATCAAGCTTTGGGCCTTGTGCGTCAGAGCCAGGGCATCCAGCGGGCGAGGGCCCTAGCTGAATCCATGGCCCGTGAATCCACCACCAATCTCAAGTTCCTGCCGGCCAGCGCCTCGCGTGATGCCTTGATGGAGCTCCCGGACTTTGTGCTGAGCCGGCTGTACTAAGCCGCTCTATTGCTGGCGATAGCGGGGCAACTCATCGCCAATGGTGAACAGAGGTTTGTTCTTTTTGAACCACAGCCAATCCCGTAAAGGAGGCGTTGTGGCCAGCTCTTGGCGGCTGAGTCCCAACTTCAGTTTGTTGCTAGCTGACTCCAGCAAATCAAGCATCGCGTCTGCCGTTGGAGCTTTGGCAAGAGCTGTGTTCCAGCGTTTGTCTCCTTCAATGCCACGCACCAGGGCACTGATTTTTTGTGCTGCCGTGTAGCCGCTGAAATCCAACCAGCCTGTCCCAAAGGTGCTGGGAAGGTATCAGAAATTCTCTGGCCAGGAAGTGGAATTTATGGTGATGAAGCATCCAATTGTGGGCCGACCAGGATTAGGAGTGCTAAGTCACCAGGTGGATCCCGGTCGTGCCGACGCTTGCCCCCTCTTGCATCACCTTGACGGATCAATGGGGTCACCCATGCCTGATTTGTGAGCTGCCACCGCAGATCAATCCAGAGGAAATCAGCCGACTTCACCACCAAATCTTGGTGCATTGTCAACAGGAGCTGCAGCGACACAGTGCATCACGTCCACTGCACTTGTCCTGGCTGCAGGTGGTCAGCTTGCTCGAACAGCGGATTGGTTGTCTGGCCTAAGAATCAGGCTTTGTGGCGCTTGGTTGGAATCGGACGCTGAGGAAATAGCACTGCCCGACCTTCTTGCTGACAGGGGTATTGCAGGGTTCGCCAGCTGCCGCTGCGTGTACTGACTTCGACACCAATAGGGATTGGTTCTTGTTCGGTATGGCCATGATTTTGCCACCAGGATGATGCATCAGTCCAGGCGGAATCAAAGCTTTCGTAAACATCATCCAGAACGGGATGGGGGTCCCCGTTCAGGCTTGTTAAGCGATACATCCGCTGGCTATGCAGGTTCAACAGGCCAGCCAACGTCGCTCCTAACCAACTCTTATCACTATGCCTGATGTGTTGAAACTTTGACGGGCTTTTATAAGTTCTTTGTGCCAACACGATGAATCTTTGCGATTCAACAACTTTTCTCTTCCTAGGTTTATCTACTGAGAAGCGGTCCGCCGTGGTGGCCCTGGCCTTGGCTCCAGTTCCGGGTCGCAACAACAGCCACGGCAATGAGCTCAGAAGGGATGTAGCGACTGGCCAGTCGGGCTTCCAGTTCGCCGTTGATCTCGTGGTTGGGGTATTGCATCAGGACAGCCATCACCTCTTTTTGAGGCAGTAGTTCGCGCACCAGCGGCGAAAGCAGCGAACTCGGCATCAAGGCATCGCCGTTGCGTCCCATGCGGTGTTGAACCACATGGGCCAGTTCGTGCTTGATGACATTGAGATAGGAGTTTTTTTCTCTATTGAGATTCTTTCTGCAGAGGGTCACGCTGCCCACGGCAGGGTCAAATCCGCCCATGGAATGGCGATTGTCTTGACAAAAAGAGGCATGGCTATTGAGGGGGATCCCGCCGAGAACCGCTGCAGCCAGAAGTAGTGGGAAATGAATCAATAATCGACCTCCGAACTATTAAGAGTACCTTAAGCCGCTGGTGTTACTGCCTTGTAACCGCCGCAACAGTTCGCATGGATTTATTCCCCTGTTTTGTGTCTGTTCATGACTGAGCGAAGGGGTTTTGCCTCTGGCACAGGGCATGGGGACGAATCGCCAGTAGTACGCTAGAACTAGCGTTGTTTGAGGGCTGCGCTTGGTTCGCTTTCTGCACACGGCGGACTGGCAGATCGGCAAGCCCTATGCCCGGGTGGTTGATCCAGACCACCGCGCTCGCCTCAAGCAGGTTCGGATTGCTGTGATCCAACGCATGGCGCTGTTGGTGCAACGGCAGCAGCTGGATTTCGTTCTGGTGGCGGGGGATCTATTTGACTCGCCAGCACCAGCCCGCTCAGAGGTTGCTCAAGCTTTGAGTGCCATCGGCCAAATCCCTGCTCCTGTGCTGGTCATTCCCGGGAACCACGACCATGGCGGTCCTGGCAGCCTTTGGCATCAGGGCTGGTTTCAGGAGCTCAGCGCCGATGTCGCCCCCAATCTTCAGATCTTGCTCGAGCGGCAGCCGGTGTCGTTATGCGGGGCTGTGGTGTTGCCGTGTCCCCTGATGCGCCAAACCGCTGTCGAGGATCCGCTCAGCTGGCTGACGCAGCTCGACACCAGTGAATTGCCCGACGGTCCCCGGATTGTTTTGGCCCACGGATCTGTTCAAAGCTTTGCGGCCCTTGATTCCCAGGAGGCCAGCTCCAACCAGCTGTCTCTTGAGCAGCTTCCGCAGGGCCTCTGCGATTACATCGCCTTGGGTGATTGGCACGGCCTCAAGCAGGTCAGCGCCAACGCCTGGTATTGCGGCTGTCCTGAACAGGATCGCTTCCCTCGCACTGCCGATTACGCCAGTTCCCAGGTGTTGCTGGTGGAGCTGGAGCGTGGCTGCTCTCCTGCCGTCAGCATCGAGCCCACAGGCGCCCTGCAGTGGCATCACATCACCATGCGGCTGCAGGGGGATGCTGATCTCGAGTTGCTCGAGCGCCAGGTTCAACAGCATCTGGGTCAGCGCAGTGGTGAAGACCTGTTGCTGCTGGAGCTCGACGGCCAGCTGTCCTTGACCGGTGCCGCACGGCTGGAAGCTTGGCTGACGTCGCTGTCAAGCCGTCTGTTGCGTTTAAAACATCGCCAGCGGGTGCGAACTCTCCCGAGTGACGCCGAACTGGCACCTTTGTTGGACCGGCCTGGTGATCCGTTATTTGCTCGGGTGGTGAGCTCTTTGAAAGAGCAGAGCCTCCAACAGGACAATGCCGAAGAATCGCGCTTGGCCGTTCTGGCCTTGCGGGAGTTGCAACTGCTGGCATCCCAGGAGATCTGACCATGCAGTTGCTTCAGATCACCCTTGAGCATGTGCGCCTGCACCGGCAGTTGAACCTGCCGCTGGCCAGTGGCATCACGGTCCTTGAGGGGGCCAACGAATCGGGCAAGAGCACCTTGGCTGAGGCCATACATCGGGCGCTGTTTTTGCCAGCGCGCACTGCCGGGGCTGCTTTGAACCAACTCCGCACACGCCCCTTTGAGGCCGATCCCACCATCAGCCTGCAGTTCAGTGCAGATGGCAACACCTACCAGCTGCGCAAAACCTTCGCGGGAAGCCGCGGCAGCGTCAGCCTCAGCGACGCCGCCGGCAGCGTTCTGGAAGGGGAACGGGCTGAAGAGCGCCTGGCCCAGTTGGTCGGCGCTTCAGCCGTTCGTGGCGGCAATCTCGGACGTTTGCGCGAGCGTTGGGCTCACCTTTGGGTGTGGCAAGGGCAGGCAGGTGTTGATCCCTTGAGCCTGGCTCCGGCCACGATTGATCAAGAGCGCTTGCTCCAACAGCTCCAGCATCAAGCCCAAACCATCCAATCAGGCTTTGATCAGCAGATTCAACAGGCGATTCGCCAGCGTTGGTCCCTCAGCCACACCGATGGTGGACGCGAAGGGCGTGCGGGCTCTGAACTTGATCGTGCGCTGAAAGCGGAAGCCAAGGCCGCCGAAAACCTCAGCCAATTGGAGCAGGACGAGCATGCTCAGCAGCAGGCCCAGCGGGATTTTGCTGAAGCTGCGAGTGCATTGCAGGCCCTCGATGTCCAGTTGCCATTGCTCAAGCAACGTCAACAGCTCCAGGACCAACAGCAGCGCGTTCAAGAGCAGTTGTCGCAATGGCAACCCGTGTTGCAGCGCGGCGAGCAAGCAGCCGAACACCTTCAGCAGCTGCGGCACTCACTTGCTCCGTCGCAAGCGCAGCTCGAGGCGCTGCAACAACGCCTGCCAGAGACCGAGCTCAGCTTTAAAGCCGCCAGCGAAGCATTGGATCAAGCCATCGCTCAGGCGGAAACCTTGCAGCAGTGGATGCGCGTTTTGCAGTTGCAACAGCAGGCTGATCAGCTGCAAGCGCTAGCCATCCGCAGCGCTGAGCTCAAGCAGAGGGCCGAGCAGCTACCAGCCCTGGAGCCGGCGGATCTTGAGTCTCTGCAACAGCTCGAGCGTTCGCATCAGGATGCGGCCGTTGCCTTGGCGAGCCTCAGCACGGGCCTCGAGCTCACAGCCACCGATCAAGCCCTGTTGCTCAACGACCAACCGCTTCGGGCAGGGGATGCGCTCGATCTGGATCAAGACGCTGAATTGCGCTCGGCTTCAGGTGGCTTTGTGTTGCAGATTCGTCCTGGCGGTGCCGGTCGCTTGGACCAGCTGCGCCAAACCAAGGCCCAGTTGGACCAGCAGCTTTCAGCAGCGCTGCAGCGCTGGAACCTGTCGGATGTTAAGGCCGCCAAAGCTTCCGAGCGCGAACGCCGCGAGTTGATCGCTGAATGGCGCCAACTCCGCTCCCAACAAGGAGCGATTGCCGTGGATCAACTACGCCAACAGATCGCTGCCTTGCCCGAACCGCCAAAGGATGCCGATCTGAGCCAATTGCGGGAGCAGCTGGATGCCCTGGTGCCCCAAGGCAAAGCGTTGCGGCTACAGCGCAATCAAGCCGAGGCCGATCTCAGCCAGCAGCGCCAGCAGTTGGAGCAATTGCAGGCCTCCTGCCAGAGCGACTTGCAACATCAGACCCGGGCGCAAACCGTGCTGGAGGAAGTGCAACAAAGCCATGGTGGATTAGAGAGCTTTCGGCAGCAGGTGTCTCGTCTGCAGCAGGAGCTCAAGCAGGGTCAGCAGCAGCTGCAACGGCTCGATGAGCAATTGCAACGTCAGGGTGTGCACCGTCTTGATGGCGTGAGCCCTGTTGCGGTTCAACACCAGCGTGATCAATGGCTGCAGCAACGGGCCGCTAGCCGGGCCCTCTTGGAAAGCCAAGGGGAGCGGGGCTTACAGGAACAACTCGAGATGGCCCGGGCTGATCTCGAGGATTGCGCCTCACAGCGCCAAACCCTGCAGGATGAAGCTCGGATGCTGAATCTGCTGCTCCAAACTTTCGAGCAGGAGCAGGCCCAGCTTTCTGAGAGCTACAGCGCTCCTTTGGCCGACTCCCTTGAGGCCTACCTGCGTTGTTTCACCAAGGCCCCATCACGGCTTGGCCTGCGGTTTGATCCGCGCCAAGGTTTTGTTGATCTCGATTGGCAGCGGGATTCAGGCGTTGCTTGGGGATTTGACGATCTCAGCGGCGGAACTCGGGAGCTCTTGGCTGCTGCTGTGCGCTTGGCGATGGCAGAGGTGTTGGCAGCTGCCTACGACGGCGTCTTGCCGGTGCTTTTCGACGATGCCTTCACCAATGTCGACCCCAGCCGCTGGTCTGCCCTCAACGCCATGTTCCAGCGCGCTCGGGAGCGAGGCGTTCAGGTGTTGCTGCTCAGCTGTGATCCGAATTTCAGTGCTGCCATTCAGCCGGATGTGCTGCACCAGCTGCCGCTGCGGACGTCAACGCCAACAGCGCTCCATCGGCGCCGTAGTGCCGCTTAATAGCCAGCCAGGTTCCATTGGTTTGTTGCCATTGCAGTGAACAGTTGCGGCCATCCAGCAGCATCTGTAGATCCGGTTGCAAGCTCCAGCAGTGGCGATCGCCATGGCTTTCGATCGAGCAGCGCAATGGCGTTTCTGGCTCCTCGAGTGGAATGCCGGCGCGGGCTTCTTGCACCATCACGAGTGAGTGCAGACCACCGCTGTTGCCTCGGACGATCAAACGCCGGCGCTGTTGTCCAACGGCCAAACACAGCTCATAGTTCCAATTCCAGGGGGTGAACGGATCAGGCCCCAGGCTCCAATGGCCCGCTGGATCCACTTGCATCGCAGCCGGCAGCTCGCCAAAGCGCATCGTGCGGGTTTGTCCGGTGCTGCAGTCGGTCAACGCTGCGACGACCTGATCAGCTTCGTCATGCACCTGCAGCACTGTGTTGAAGCGTGTTTGCTCAACGCCGGCATGATCCAACCGGATGAAGAGTCCATGCCACTCGCCGCTGTTGTGCTCGAGCAGGGCGCGACGACTCAAGGCAGCAAGACAGAGGCCTCGAGATCATGGCGCTTGCGCAGGGCAAACAGCGTGCCGTTCTGCCCGCGGCACAGTCGAAGCTCATCGCTGAGGGCGGTGATATCCAGCCAAGCCGGAAAGCGTTGTTGGATCCCCGCCATCAGATTGGCCCGCCAACCCGCGAGTTGTGGTCCGACTAAGCCGCCGCGTCGAAACCGCACCAGAACCCGTTTGGGCGGTTCTAGGGTCAATTCCGCTTCCACAGCCACCCCGGCTGCGGCAAGTGGAGGCGGCAGCCGCAGCAGATTCATGCCACGTCCTTGGCTAGGCATCAACACCTGCAAATTTTCAAGCCAGGGCTGCACCTGCAGATAGGGCTGGCTGGAGCTGCTCCAGCGCAACTCCCAAACTCCCTCGAGCTGTTGCTGTTGAGCCACCTGCGCCAGATCAATCGTGGCGGCAGCCTCAAGTGCCTTGATCAGGCTTTCAACGTTGTCGCGGTCGGGCTTGGCGTCTTGCAAGAGAGCCAGCAACTCGCTTTCCATGCTCAATCCTCGGTGAGGAAATAGGCCTCGGATTCCAGGGCCTCCAATTGATCGTCCAAGCGGGCTTCCTGCTGTTGTTGGTCCTGCTTGGCTTCTTCCAGCAGGCGCTCCACCAACGCGAGTTTCTCTTGGGTATCGCGCAACCCCTCTTTGCGTGCCTGCACGTCCACCCGCTGGCGCGCAGCAGCAGCGCTGAGGTTGAGGCAGCTGGCCAAGCGAGCGCAAGCCGTCAGAAAGTCACGATCGCGGATCCCAGCCATGGATGCCTCAGAGTCCCACCATCATCGCTGCGTAAGCGCCAACCCCATCGATGCAGTGGGAACCGCAGCGGCATCCCAGGGCGATGGCCTGCTGCGAGCCCATGCCCATGGCCAAACCCGCGGTGACACCAGCGGCAAAACAATCCCCGGCTCCGTAGGTGTCGCCTTGGGGCTCCCCCCGGTCTATGGCGGCAAAGCGTCCCCCAGGTTCACTCCAGCCTCCCTGGTCTCCTTCGGTGGCAATCCGCAGTGTGGGGGGATGGCTTAAGGATCCGTCTGGCACCTGCTCGCTCGGATCGCGCCCGCTGCCGATCAAGGCATCGAGCTGAACGCCCGACGCCTCCAGGATCCCTAAACCTGTTCGCGGAGTGGCGGTCAGCACCGCGGCCTTGCGCGCTAACCGCAGTCCTGCTGCATCGCTGGCAGTGACGTACACCCCATCGCAGTGGGTTAACTCATCCCATGGCAGCGCATCACCCGCCTGGGGGCTTAACCGTTGCCCCACCACGGTGATGCTTCGCTCACCATCAGCATCGATGTAGGTGATGGCCCGCCGTGTGGGCTGATCACGCCACACCACCGAAACCCTGAGCCCCAGCGCCTGGAGCTGCTGGAGAGCCTGTTCACCAAGCGAATCACGGCCAAGAGCCGTGATGAAGTGGGCGCTACCCACCAAGCGGGCCAGCTGCACTGCCGCCACCGCCCCGCCACCAGCGGGCTGAGCCAACAGGCCCTCTGCATGGAGGATTTGCCCAGGCTTCGGCAGGTGCGGCACCCGCAGGAATTCCACCCACTCGGTGTGCCCCACCACCGCCAGCTCGCTCATGAGACAAAGCGCTTGTACATCCAGCGCACGAAGGGGCCGAGTAGGGGAACCGGGCCAAAGGTTGGACCAACGAAATCGAAGTAGTCGCGGTGATCGTCGATCAACCCTTGCCCATCAAAATGCAGGCGACTCACCCCGGGGTACACAAATTCGATGCCGCGAATCTTCAGGCCCAGGGTCCACTCCACAAAGGCCACATCCCCCTCGATGGCAACGGCGGCTGGTTTGAGCATCACGTCGTCACAGCGTTTGACCAACCCTTCTTGCGCTTCGAGGTAGGCCTTGAGACCTTGCTTCTCTTGGGTTGGATCAATGAAATGCACCCCTTCGGCGTAGAACGCTCGCCACTGGTCTTCCGTTGGAGCGGTCTCCCCATACGGTTTGTCGAACAGTTGCTCAAGTCGTTCGCGGCTGGGCAGCATCTCTGCGGTACGAGGCATAGGCCACTGTGCCAAGCGTCCCGGCGCAAGTCCAGTTCGAGAATTTTGAGACGAAATTAAAGGTGTAGCCCATCAGCTACTCCTCACACACCCCCAGAGGCTCCGTGCAGACGGGGCTTTTTTTGTGTCTCTCAACAATCTCAGCCAGCAGCTGATCTCTGATCTGAAACTTCAGCCCCATCCAGAGGGTGGTTTTTACCGCGAGTGCCATCGCTCTGAGGTGGTGGTTCAACGCAGCGACGGGCAGCCGCGTCAGGCCTGCACGGTGATCGATTTCTTGCTTCCAGCTGGTGTGGTGAGCGCCTGGCATCGGGTCTTGGGTGCCGATGAGATATGGCACTACAGCGCCGGCGCCCCCGTGGAGTTACTGCGTCAGCAGCCCGGAGGTCGCGTGGAAACCCTCGAGCTCGGACCATTCCCGCAGCCCACCTGGCAATTGATCAAGGCTGATCAGTGGCAAAGCGCCCGCAGCCTGGGCGACTGGAGCCTGGTGCATTGCACGGTGTCGCCAGGATTTTGTTTTGATGACTTCGAGTTGATCGCTGGCGATGGCCGTACTGACTGAAGACCAACGCCGCAAGTGGGACGAAAGCAACGACGATCTGTTTTATGCCGAGCCGCGCTTTGTTCAGCATCTCGATGAGGCGTTTCGTCGCCGCTTAACGCAGCTCTACCGGCAGAGGATCCCCCCCTGTGCGGTGGTGCTGGATTTAATGAGCAGTTGGGTCAGTCATCTGCCCGATGAAATCAGCTATCAGACGGTGATCGGCCATGGACTGAACACCGCTGAATTGGAGGCCAACCCGCGGCTCGATCGCCATTGGCGCCAAAACCTCAACCGTGATCAACAGCTGCCTTTGAAGGATGCCAGTGTTGATGCCTGCTTGATCGTGGCGGGTTGGCAGTACCTGCAACAGCCCGAGGCGGTGGCCCGTGAGCTATGGCGTGTGCTTCGGCCCGATTCGCAATTGATCGTGGCCTTCAGCAATCGCATGTTTTTCACCAAGGCGCCCCAGATATGGGCCGATGGTTCCGATCGTGATCACCTCAGCTACGTGGCTGAGGTGTTGATGGCCCAAGGCTGGCCGCAACCGGAGTTGATTGCTGAAGACACGCAGGCCAGCGGTGTGATGGGCTGGATTGGTGGCAAAGGCGATCCCTTTTTCGCGGTCATCGCCACCAAGCCAGCCTGATGCTGGATCCCTCAGAACAACTGCGCTTGCGAGCCAGGCTGCTGGAATTTCTCAAATTTCGGGTCTTGGCCTCCCAAGAGGCATTTTTTGAGCCTTGGCAACGGGGGGATGGGAGCGATGCCGAGCGCTTTCGTCAATGGCTTGGCGGCCTTTGGCCTGAGGCGTTACGGCTCAACGATCACGACCTTTTGGCCGTTCTCGATCAAGCCCGAACGCTCTACGTGAATTGACGATGCTGAAGCGCCAAGTTGAACCGGAATTGATGAATGCCACCGACCAGGTGGAGGCCTATGCCGCTGCGGACTTTTCCCACAGCGATCAAGCCTTGGTGGAGTGGATCGCGCAGCGCTTCCCCGCCGGTTTGGGCGAGAGGGTGATCGATTTGGGGTGCGGGCCAGGCAACATTGCCCTGCTTTTGGTCCAGCGCTGGCCGCAGCTTGAGGTGTTGGGCGTCGATGGCGCGCCAAAGATGCTGGCGGTGGCAAAAGAGCGCGCCCAATTTCTTCCGTCCGATCAAGCCAGGCGATTGGAATGGCAACAGGCCTGTTTGCCTGACCCCACACTCCCGGGTGGGGCGAGCGCTGTGGTGAGCAACAGCCTGCTGCATCACTTGCACGAGCCTGCCGTGCTGTGGAATTCCATCAAACACGTCGCTGCTCCGGGTTGTGTTGTGGTGATTCATGACCTGCGCCGGCCCCACAACGAAGAGGGTCTGCAGCAGCTGGTCGAGCGCCATGCCGCAACGGCGCCTGCCGTTCTCAAGCGCGACTATGAAGCCTCCTTGCGGGCCGCCTTCAGCGCCGAAGAGGTGCACCAGCAGCTGCAGCAGGCCCAGTTGCCGCAACTCAAAGTGATCGAACGGGAGGATCGCTACCTCACGGTGTGGGGGCAACTGGCTTGACATCGCTGATCTCACTCCCTTCCCCCGGGATCTCCAACCACTGGCGCAGCCAATGCACCAGCACATACAAGGGCCCAGTGTCGAGCAAGGCGGCGAGCACCTTGAACAGGTAGCCACTGGCAATGAACCCAATCAGTTGCGGCATCAGCCGCTCCTCGACATTCACAGGCAACACATGGCCGGCGTAGTGGCTGATGAGCACCACAGCAGTGGTGTCCACCAGTTGGCTCACCAACGTCGAGCCGTTGTTGCGTAGCCATAGGGCACGGCCCTTGGTGAGGCGTTTCCAGAAATGGAATAAACGCACATCGGTGAACTGGGCAACCATGTAGGCGACCATTGAGGCGCCAACGGCTCCAAAGGCGAGCCGTTGCACAGCAAAGAAAACATCGCCATCGGTGCCGGGCAGCAACCCGCCCAACCAGAGGATGAACACCACCCAGCCATTGAGCAGCAGGCCCACCCAAACCAGCTGTGAGGCTTTCTGTTCACCCCACAGCTCACTGATTAAGTCAGTGCAGAGAAAGGTGATCGGATAGGGAAGGGCGCCAATGGCCACCACAATCGGCCACTGACCAATCGTGCCCAGCGTCAAAAAGCGCGTGAGCCCGAGGATGTTCAACATCCCCATCGTTCCGAGAAACAAACCAGCCAGGATCAAAAAGGCAAGATCTCGGCGGTCTTGAACGCTCATCGCGGCAGGGGGCGGAAAAAACTCATCCCGATCACATTGTCGATCGATCCTCCATAACGGACCAGATCAGGGCTGCGGATCACCCCATGGCCTGGGGCCGCATGCAGCCCGTTCACTTGGTTGCCGTTGCGCTCCACCAGGCCCACATGGGTGACATCCAAGCCGTTGATATCCGTCACCAGGGCAAAGATGTCGCCATTGCGGAGCTTTGCCAACGCCGCGGGCAAAGTCTTGAGAGGGACAAAGCTTTGGCTCACGAGCAAGTCGCGCTCAAGCTTGCCAATGCAGTCGCGGTTTCGTCGCTGTTGCATGGGTTGGTAGCTGTCGGGGTGACGGCTCATGAAATTGAGGCGTCGTTGGCGGCTCGTCACACCCGGTAGAGCTGGATTGAGATCTCTAATCGCCCCTTGGTCGATGGCGGTTTGGGCCCAGCGGGTGAAGTAGTGCTGCCGGTGGCAGTAGTCGGTTGATTGGCCGCCGTAGCGCAGCTGCTGCAATGACTGTTCAAATCCGGTTTTGGTTTGGCTGCGGGCCAAGGCCAGCGCTTGCTCCACCAGCAAAAAGCAATCAAAACCCTGCAAATCAACCTGCAAGCGCTCCTGAGGCGATTGATCCAAGCTGAAGGCCCGGTAAGGAGCACCAAGCCAGCGGCGGCTGAGCTGCACCATGGTGCTTCCCACATCGCCGTGGTTGCTGCGAACCGCCTGCTCAGCTTGCTGGCCTGAACCGCCGATATAGATCACCGCTGCCGCAGCGGCTTGGGCCAGCAAAAGCATCACACCTCCAACACAAAGCCAGCCCTGGCATGAAAGTCAGCCTCGTGGCCGGGATGGCACACAGCCCAGTAGCTGTTGGTGTTGTTCACGTGTTGCAGCACCGCGCAAAGGTTGGCTTGCAGCTTGGGCGCTTCGAGCAGTGCTGGAGGAACCTGGAGCATCGCGTGGAGCTGATGGTGATCAGCGGCTGAGTTCGAGCGAATGTTGATGGGCTCGATGTCTGGATCAGGTTTCAGTCCTTGGCGGTAGTCGTCCAAGTGGTAGAGGTTCCAATCGCCAGTGGGTGAGAGGTTGATCTCCCAATACGGCTGACCAGCGGGGGTGGCGATGAACAGCTCCAGGCAGGTGCTCAGCCACAGCTCATCACGGCGTTGAGGGCTGATCGAGGCGGTCGGCCAGATCACTTCAGCCGCTGGGGCGAGCAGTTCATAGTCCAGAGCAAGACATCGATGGCTGACACGCTTAAGGCGTGCCTTCAAGAGCCAATCGGGTGCGACCGTGTCGCCGAAGCAGGTGAGCTGATGCCAGGTCATTCAGCGCAGCTGATCGAGCAGCTCCCGAATCTCGTTTTCTTGCGCTTCGATGCTGGCGGTCAGGGCAAATTGCACCAGGGCACGATCGAGGTTGTGTCCCGCTCGATCCGCCTTGAAGTAGCTGTTGCCCTTGAGGTGATCGGTAAAAAATCGCAGTCCCAATTCAAAGGGGATCAAGCGAATCGCATCAAAGAGGTAGCGGTGATCGGCTTCGCTCAGGGTTTGTCCTGCTGTTTCCAGATAACCGCTCAAAATCGCTTCGCAGCGCTCGAGGTCAAACACCACGGCTTCAAGTTCGCGCGTTTCTTCTCCCAAGGGGTTACACCCGGAACGCAAGCAATCGCCGATGTCGTAATGCACCAGGCCAGGCTTCACCGTGTCGAGATCAACCAAGGCAATGGCTTTGCCTGACTCGGCATCCATCATCAAATTGTTGACCTTGGGGTCTCCATGGATGGGCCGCAGGCTTAAATAGCCGGCCTGCTTGGCATCTTCCAAAACCGATGCCCACCGGGCGCGATCAGCAATGAACTGATGGCAGTGGCTTTCCTGGGTGGTGAGCGGAACGGAAGCCTGGGCCGCAACCGCGTCGTAATCAGCCAGGTAAGAGGGGGTGATGTGGAAACCCTCCAAGGTGTCACGCAACTGCTCACTGGGGAGATCGGCAATGAGCTGATGGAACATGCCGAGGCCATAGCCCACCTCGTAGGCCTGCTTGAGGCTGCTAACCACATCAACACTGATCGTTGCACCGATGTAGCTGATGCCGCGCCAAAACGACCCTTCCGCTTCCACCCAGTGCCCTTCGCTGAAATGCAGGGGAATCACCCGCGGCATCTCCCACAGGCGCTCTCCTGGCTGAGTGGGCTCTTGGCTGAGTTTGCGCTCCACGTGCTGGCTGACTTGCACGAGGTTGTGCATCACCTCTTCCGGACGTTCGAACACGGTGGTGTTGATGCGCTGCATCACAAACCGCTGGGGAACACCATCGCCGTGTTCGACCAAGAAGGTGTCGTTGACATTGCCGTTGCCCAAGGGCTGAATCGAGGCGATCTCGCCATGACCAGTGAACCAGCGGGCAATGCTGGTGAGCTCGTGTTGGGGCTGTGACTCCTGCACGCCAATGGAGCATAAAGGCTCAAATTGGCACTGGTGAGACCAAAATCAGACCAGATCAGTGCCAGATCCTTTGTTGGTTACTTACAGCGGCTCGGTCTCGTTATCCCAGCGGAAGTTGCGGTCTTGCCAGCTGAGCGGATCTTCGATCGGCTCGAGATGGGTGAACACGTGGGACTCAGGCACCAGCGCAGCGATTTCACGTTCGATGGTTTCGCAATAGTCATGGCCCTCTTTGACGCTCCAGCCACCGGGCACCAGCACATGCAGAGAGATGAATCGCCTTGAGCCAGCCACGCGGGTGCGCAGGGCGTGGAAGTCAATCCCATTGCCACTGCGCTGGGTGAGGAAAGCCTCGAGGCTCTGCAGTTCCGCCTCAGGGAGGGAATGATCCATTAATCCAGAGGCGGTCTCTCGAAACAGATGCACTCCGGTGAGCGTGATGTTGATGGCCACGGCAATGGCGATCAATGGATCCAGCACCAGCCAACCTGTGAGCTTCACCAGCACGATCCCCACCACGATTCCCACCGATGTCCACACATCGCTCAGCAGGTGTTGAGCATCGGCCCGCAGCGTGATCGAACGGAACCGGCGCGCTGCCCGCAGGAGCAGCCAGGCAACAGCGCCGTTGAGCGCCGTGGCGATCAATGAGAGCGTTAGGCCCAGATCCACCGAACTGATCGGCACGGGGTTGAGTAGCCGTCCGGCAGCAGTCCAGATGATTCCGATCGCTGCAACAACGATCAGGGCACTTTCAAGGCCGCTGGAGAAGTACTCCGCTTTGGAATGGCCGAAGCTGTGGTTGCGATCAGCGGGCTTGGAGGCTTGGCCTAAGGCCCAAAACGCTGTGAGCGCTGCCACCAAATTGACGCAGGATTCAAGGGCGTCGGAGAGCAAGCCCACAGAGCCGGTGATTGACCAGGCCAGCGTCTTGAGGGCAATGGTCAGCAGTGCCGCCGCAACGGAAAGCAGCGCGTAGGAGCGGGCACTGGCCAGACGCATGGTCAGCCCAAACAACCTCGTTGACTCAATTTTGATGCCTTAGCTGATCGGTGCTGATGATCGTGTGATGTCGCAGCGGCTGTCACAGAGCTGATCGAGGTTGGGCCGGCGCGTGAGTTGCAAGCGTTTGGCTGCCCACCAGCCGTACAGCGCATTCACAACAGGGCCCACCACCGGCCAGTTCGTCGGCGCGTATAGCCAGCCCCAACCCACCAATCCGTAGGCCCGCCGGAACACAGCCACGTCGGTAACGATCTCACCATCGCCTGCAATGGCGTGAATGCGTCCCATGGCCTGGCGGTAACTAATGCCCTGGTGGAGATCTGGGGAGTAATGGGGATCATCGATATCAACAAATGCCAGCCGCTGACGTCCCCCATCGAGACGCTTGAGGGTGTTGACCTCCCGCAGACAGAGGGGGCAACCGCCATCAAATAGAAGTGTCAGCTCAGCCATTTCAGATTTGCTTGCGCTTAAATCCGAGGAGCTCGGCACCGTAGGTCTCGGTCACTGAGGCCTGCAGTTGCCAAATCCTCAGCAGTGATTTGGCGACATCACGCAGTTCTTCGATGTCTTGGCAGGCATCAATCGAACGCTCGTGCAGGGCAACGGAGAATTCGCGATTCAGCGGAAGCATGGGTAGACCCCGAGCTGTTTCACCAATGTTACGAAATGTTGAGTGACGGCGCGACTAGGCCTGTTGGAGGTGCTGCACAAACCCATCCAAGCTCCCGGCGTTGATCCAGCCCGTGGCAATGGTTTTGGGCTGCTCTTGGCTCACACGGCCGCGATGCACGTGGCTCAAGCCGGCTGGAAAAATCGCCAAGGTGCCGCGGCGTGCTTCGACGTGGTGATCCTGCCAGTGAAACTCCGTGCCGCCGTTGTCGACGTCATTGAGATAAAGGATCCAAGCCAAGACCCGGCGAATCGGTTGGGTGATGTCATCAGCTGTGCTCCAGTCGGCATGCCATGCCTTGAAACCTTCACCTGGCGCATAACGCTGCAAGTTGAATAAAGGCACCACAAACAGCGATCCCTCAGGGGTCACTTGGCTGAAGAGCTCCCGTTCTTTGAGGTATTGATTCAATCCAGCGGAAACAGCTCGCATTAACAGGTCGCTAATGCCAAAGGCCTCGGGATCACTCCGGTCCACCCACACCAGCGAGATGTCGGTTGACACCTTGCGGGGGTTGCTGGGGTCGTCGCCAAAGCTGAGTCCGCTGGTGTGTAGATCAGGGCGGCGCTCGTAAAACGCCAAGGCGGCATCTGCTGTGGCTTGCAAGCCAGCGTTTGAGTAAGTGCCGATCAACCGCATGAGCTTTGGGTTCGTTTGAATACGGGTCCTTGATGCGCCGGCATGCTGCTGCTGCCGCTTGTGCTGCTGGGGATTGCCTGGTTTCAGGAAAGTCTCGACCAGCTGCTGTTTGGAGGCCGTTGGGCCCTGCCGATGGTCCATGGCGGGCCGTTTTGGGGTGTGTTGACAGCCCCGTTTAGCCATAGCGATTGGTCACACCTGGTGTCCAACAGTCTCTGGTTCCTTCCGCTGTCCTATCTCGTCCTACTCAATGGCGTCCGGGCCTATGTGGCCGTTTGGATTGGTGTGTATGCCACAGCAGCCATGGTGTGGTTGTGGCTGCCTGTGGCAAGCCATGGGCTTTCTGGTGTGGTGTATGGCCTGCTGGCCTATCTGCTGCTGATTGGTTGGTTGGAGAAGCGACCGTTGAGCGTGATCTTGTCGTTGGGGTGCTTGCTCGCCTATGGCGGTTTGCTTCCCGCCTTGTTGCCCTTTCTCAATCCGCCGGGTGTGAGCTGGATCGGCCATATCTCTGGTTTTGTCGGTGGCTTGATCGCCGCCGTAGCCGTGCAGCGCCGTCCATCCCCACCTGAGCTGCTGCGGTGAGTGCGCTGCCAATGGATTGATCCAATCAATCCTCCATTGTCTTTTTGAACCGGCTCAAATCACTGACACTGATTGATTCAAATACCAAGTTGATAAAGCTAGTTAGGCAGCCTCATGGCATGGATAAAGCTCCCTGCCAACTTGCCTCCAAACACGTCTGTTCTGTTCTCTCATCTGGAGTAATAACTGTCTGGCTCCAGAGTTAGTGGGCCAACAGCTCTTGAACTCTGAGCACTCCATTAGGGCTTTGAAGTCTTTCTCGTGTTTCCGCAAGACCCATTGAGCTCTCAGCATCAACAGATCCTCTTTTGAGTAGTTATCGAGACCGTCTTGCATCGGCTGCCTGCGATTTCAAAGGGAATGTAGGGAGTGCGTTATGGAAGTCCACTACTCTGATTATTCTCTGATGAGCTTTTATTTCCTGTTCACAATCTCTCTTCAGGGGGGCTTTGGTCCTCTCGCGAAGAGAGGCGCTCAGAAGCACGCTCAGTAGGGACTAAAACCGATTCCCGTTAAAAAAACTTCTCTCTCAGACGCTGATAGCTCGTTGATTTCATCTGCCACCCGAGGGCTTTCTTGGTCGTCTTGTCGACCGAGACAGCCGTGACGCATTGGTGGTCTAGGGCTGGATGGTCAAGAGGCGCAGAGTGGTTTGGCGAATCGCTAGAACCTTTGCCGAGTTGTGCAGCAGGGACAACGTGTCCAGCAGGAGTACAACCTCCGAATCTGTTTCAGAGCCAAGGCAATCACTGCAAGTGGTGTGGTTCAAGCGTGATCTGCGCACGAGTGATCACGGGGCGCTGTCGCAGGCGAGCCGCTCGGGCCCCGTGCTGCCGTTGTTCATCGTTGAGCCGATGTTCTGGGCTCAGCCCGATGCCTCAGCTCGTCAATGGGAGTTCTGCGCTGAATCCCTGGCGGAGCTGCGCGAAGCATTGGCTGCTCTCGGTCAGCCGTTGGTGATCCGAACCGGTGAAGCCTTGGCGGTGCTGAAAGCGCTGCACCGCCAACGGGGTATCGCCCAACTTTGGAGCCATCAGGAAACCGGCAATGACTTCACCTATCGCCGCGACCGCTTGGTGGCGAGCTGGTGCCGTGAGCAATCGATTCGGTGGCATCAGCCCCGCAGCTTTGGTGTGATCCGTGCCATGGGCAACCGAGATGGTTGGGCCCCGGCTTGGGAGTTGTTGATGCGCCAACCCGTTTGCGCTGATCCAGCGCCCCTGACCAGGCTTGGAGGGATTGATCCCGGTGGGATTCCCAGCGCTTGCGATCTCAAGCTTCCAAGTGATCCTTGCCCAGGTCGCCAACGGGGCGGGCGGTCCCAGGGTGTGGCGCTGCTGGAGAGTTTTTTGCACCATCGCGGCCGCCGCTATGCCAAGGAACTCTCCAGTCCTCTGACAGCGTTTGAGTCCTGTTCTCGCCTGTCGGCTCACCTCACCTTTGGCACGTTGTCGATGCGTGAAATCGTGCAGACCGCGCGCCTGAACAACGGACCAAAAGCCTTCGTCGAACGCCTCCATTGGCATTGCCACTTCATCCAGAAACTGGAGAGCCAGCCGTCGTTGGAATATCAAAATGCCCATCGCGCCTACGACGGTTTGCGCGCTGATGATCCCCAGAGGCTGGCGCTGTGGATTGAAGGCCGCACTGGCTGGCCGTTTGTGGATGCCTGCATGCGTGCTCTACGGCACCACGGCTGGATCAATTTCCGCATGCGAGCGATGTTGATGTCGGTGGCGAGCTATCAGCTTTGGCTGCCATGGCGGCAGAGCGGTGAAGCCCTTGCCCGTTTGTTTGTCGATTACGAGCCCGGTATCCATTGGAACCAATGCCAGATGCAATCGGGCACCTCGGGCATCAACACCGTTCGTATCTACAACCCGATCAAGCAAGGCCTTGATCACGACCCCGAAGGAGCGTTTATCCGTCAATGGCTACCGGAATTGCAGGGTGTTCCCGTTTCTGGGATTCACACCCCATGGTTGTTAGCTCAACCACCTGAGACCTATCCGCATCCCGTGGTCGATTACGAAGCGGCCGCGCGCCAAGCCCGTGATCAGGTCTGGGGCCTGCGAAAGGGACAGGGGTATCGCTGCGAAGCCGAGGCGATTCAACGCCGCCATGGTTCACGCCGTCGCCGCCGGGCGCGGCCGCCTGCGGATAACGGCCAGCTCAGCTTGGAGTTGGGTTAAGCGCGGTGGTGCTCAGATCAGTTCGGGGTGGGCTGGATCACCCTTGAAAGGGCCGATCAGATCCGATGTGATCCAGCCGCCATAGAAGCCCCCCTGTTGGGGTTGCACGTCTTCACCGTTGACTTGGCAGCGGTCCATGCGACCTGGATAGAGGGCATACCAACCGGCCAGCTCGGCAAAACGATCGGTTGGTCCCTCATAACTCCAGATGGCCCCCTCCAGACGTTGGTCTCCCACCTGCAAATCCCAGTAAGTGGCGATCCCTTTCCACTCGCAAAAGCTGCGGCCCCTGCCAGGAACCAGCAGATCGCGGCGAATGCTTTCAGGGGGGAGGTAGTAGGTCGGCGGATGGAACGTTTCCAACACCCGCAGGCTGCGGCTGGTGCTGCAGATCACCACCCCCAAAGCCACCACTTCGATCACGGCAGCCGAACTCACCAAGGCCGGCGGCCGTGGGTAGTCCGCAACGCGCTCAGCCATGGCCCTGCTGCCTGTGAAACCTCAAAACCTACCTAGCCTGGATCCATGGATTGCAGTTCCCATCAACCCAAACTGGTGGCCACTGGCATCTCTCCGTTGGGGATCGTGTCAGTCGGTGTGGTGCCGATGGGAATCATTGCGATCGGCGTGGTGCCGATGGGTGTGATCTCCCTGGGAGTGGTGAGCATGGGGGTGATCACCGCTGGTTTCACCACCATGGGATTGATCTGGGGCGGCATGGCTGGCATGGGCCCGATTCAGGTGGGTGGCCAGAGTCACCAGGCCGAAGCGCCACTGATGTTTGCAACCCAGCAAGAAGCCGAAGCCCGGGCCCGCGAGATGGGATGTGTGGGTGCCCATCCCCATGGACCCGGTGGTCAGCTGTGGATGCCCTGCAGCACCATGCAGCAGTTTTTAGAGGTCCACTCCAGCGGACACCATCAACACTGAGCTCACTCAGGGCACCAGGTTGACGAGCTTGCCCGGCACCACAATCACCCGCTTGGGGGCATTGCCTTCCAGCCATTTTTGGGCCACATCACTGGCGAGAGCCACCTGCTCCAACTCGTCTTTGCTGATGGCCGCTGGCACTTCCAAATTGCCGCGCACCTTGCCTTTCACCTGCAGCACCACCGTGATCGTGTCGCGCACCAACGCGGAGGCATCCACTTCGGGCCAGCGCTGTTGATGAATGCTGCCGCTGCCTTGCAGCTGCTCCCAGAGCTCATCAGCGAGGTGAGGTGCAAATGGAGCCAGTAGCAGCAACAAGCTGCGCACAGCCTCTTGGGCCACGGCCGTGCTGACAGCCTCCAGTTGTCCAGCCATGGCGTTGCTGAGCTTCATCAGCTCAGAGACGGCGGTGTTGAACTGCAATTCATCGCCTTGGAGATCGTCGCTGACGGCCTCAATGGCGGTGTGCACCGCTCGGCGCAGATCGGTTTCGGCGGGTGTGAGCTCAGCGGGCAACGGCAGTGGTGACTGCAATTGCAATCCAGAGGCTTTGGCTCCATCACACAAGCGCCAAATGCGCTGCAGGAAACGGAATTGCCCTTCCACATCGGCGTCATCCCATTCCAGATCCTTTTCCGGGGGAGCCTTGAACAGGATGAACATGCGGGCGGTGTCAGCGCCATAGCGATCCACAACGGCTCCTGGATCGACGCCGTTGTACTTCGACTTCGACATCTTCTCAAAGAACACCTCCAAGGCCTCGCCGTCGTCTGGATCGGTTGGTTGGTTGGGATCGCTCACAGCACTGGGGGCGATGTACTTGCGCGTTTTGGGGTTGCGGTAGGTCACCCCCTGCACCATCCCTTGCGTCAATAGCTTTTGGAATGGCTCGGAGCAACTC
Organism: Synechococcus sp. Minos11; assembly: GCF_014279855.1. Classification (NCBI taxonomy): domain Bacteria; kingdom Bacillati; phylum Cyanobacteriota; class Cyanophyceae; order Synechococcales; family Synechococcaceae; genus Synechococcus; species Synechococcus sp. Minos11. Next base: position 1,076,037 of record NZ_CP047953.1, read on the forward strand.
ACCAAGTTGCGTTGCTGCAACACCTTGGTGAAAAACCGGGAATACAGCAGGTGCAAGATCGCGTGCTCAACGCCGCCGACGTATTGATCCACGGGCATCCAGGCGTCAATGCTGGCGTTGGTGAAGGCAGCTGAATCGTTGTTTGCGTCGGTGTATCGCAGGTAATACCAGCTCGAACACATGAAGGTGTCCATCGTGTCGGTCTCGCGCGTGGCTGGTTTGCCGCACTTGGGACAACGCACCTGTTTCCACTCGGTGGCGCGCTCGAGGGGGCTGCCGCCGCTGCCGCTGAGGTCCACATCACGGGGTAGTTCCACCGGCAAGTCGGATTCCGGCACTGGCACGACGCCACAGTCATCGCAATGAATCACCGGGATCGGGCAACCCCAGTAGCGCTGCCTTGAGATCAACCAATCCCGCAAACGGAACGTGATCTTGGCTGCACCAACACCGCGCTGTTCGGCGGCCTGGATGATCGCGGTTTTGGCCTCCTCACCCTGGAGCCCATCAAATTCAGCGGAGCCCACCAACTCCCCCAGGCCTGTGAAGGCTTCGCTGGGTTCGCCGGAGTCAGGAGCTTGCCCTGGCTCCACCACCACCGTGGTGATGGGTAGGTCGTATTGCTTGGCAAAGGCAAAGTCGCGGGAGTCATGGGCCGGAACACCCATCACGGCGCCGGTGCCGTAATCCGGCAGCACGTAATCGGCGATCCAAACGGGCACTGCTTGTCCAGTGAAGGGGTGCTGCACCGTGCCGCCGGTGGCGACACCGCGTTTGGGCCGGTCGTCGGCCACGCGGTCTTGTTCGCTGATGGATTGCAAGCTCTGCCGGAAAGCCTCAACGGCTTGGCGCTGATCCGGACTGGTGAGTTGATCCACCAGGTCATGCTCTGGGGCGAGCACCACATAGCTGACGCCAAACACGGTGTCGGGTCGGGTGGTGAACACCTCGATGGCCTGCTTGCCATCCGCCTCGATGTCAAAGCGCAAGGTGGCCCCGCTCGAGCGACCAATCCAATTGGCCTGCATGGTGCGCACGCGCTCCGGCCATCCCTTGAGTTGCTCGAGGTCGTCGAGCAGCTCATCGGCAACCGCCGTGATTTTCAAAAACCACTGGCGCAACTTTCTTTTCTCAACCAAAGCTCCCGATCGCCAAGAGCGACCATCGGCGTCCACCTGTTCGTTCGCAAGCACCGTTTGGTCAATGGGGTCCCAATTGACGGTGGCTTCTTTGCGGTACGCCAAATCAGCGTTGAGAAATTGCAAAAACAGCCACTGGGTCCAGCGGTAGTAGTCGCTGTGGCAGGTCGCCACTTCGCGCGACCAGTCGATCGATAAGCCAAGACGCTGCAGTTGCTCGCGCATCTGGGCAATGTTGCGGTCGGTCCAGTCGGCCGGATCCACACCTCGTTCAATGGCGGCATTTTCTGCCGGGAGCCCAAAGGCATCCCAGCCCATGGGATGCAAGACCCGCTTGCCCTTGAGGCGCATCAAGCGGGCGATGACATCAGTAATGACGTAGTTCCGCACGTGCCCCATGTGCAGGTTCCCCGAGGGATAGGGGAACATCGACAGGGCATAAAAATTCTCGGCACGCTCTGCACTGGGCTCTGGCGTTCGGTCCAGTCCCATCTCCTGCCAACGCTGTTGCCATTTCGGCTCCAGAGACGTCGGGCTGTAACGGGACTCGGAACTGGCCATCGGCAGGGTCAGATGGGCGGCAACGGCAGCCGCGGAGACGGCATTGTGGCCGTTGATGGGTCCCCATCCAACGAGCGGATCCGTTCAATCCGCCCGCGGGCTATGAGCTCAGGCCGTTCCGCACCCGCCAGCAATAGCGCCAGAAATTCACTGTCTTGCCACAACAGCCGCCCTTGCAGTTCCAGGCCGCTGGCGAGCTGGATGCTGATCGTGCGCCGCTGGCGGATCCACTGCTGCAGCAGCCGCACCCCGGGTAGTGACGTGTCGAGTTCGTGGTCGGGGGCCATACGATCAGATCAGGTGGCCAAAGCGTTTTGACACGTTCGTTTCGGAAATATCAAGGCCTGGGGAATGACTTCATCCTCATGGATGGCCGCACAACACCGTTGCCAGAGATGGGCGGTGATCCGGCCAAAGAACTGTGTGATCGCCGCTTTGGCATTGGCGGTGATGGCCTGATCTTGGCGCTCCCGCCGCAGCAGGGCGGTGATGTGCGCATGCAAATCCTCAATGCCGATGGCAGCGAGGCTGAGATGTGCGGCAATGGCATCCGCTGTTTTGCCCGTTTTCTGGCGGATCTTGATGGCTCAGCCAGCGGCACCCAGTGGCGCGTGGAAACACCGGCCGGGCTGATGATTCCGCGCTTGCTGGAGGTTGATCAGGTCACGGTTGACATGGGCGAGCCGTTCCTGGAGCCGGCCTCCATCCCCACCAACCTTGCGGCGGGAACTCCGCTGCCGGATGGCGAATTGCAGGTGGCTGGGATCTCGCTGCAGGTTGCCGCCGTTGGCATGGGCAATCCCCATGCGGTGGTGCAAGTTGATGACCTGGAGTCGCTGGACTTCGAGCGTCTCGGCCCTGCTCTCGAACAACACCCAGCCTTCCCGGCCCGCACCAATGTTCATTTCGTGCAGGTGCATGCCCCTGATCAGCTGCAAGTGCGCGTTTGGGAACGGGGTGCTGGCCCCACGCTGGCCTGCGGCACCGGTGCCTGCGCCACCGTGGTGGCAACCCATCTGCGTGGCGCCTGTGCTCGCCAGGCGACGGTGCAGCTCCCTGGAGGGCCGCTTCAGATCGATTGGGACAGCTCCAATCACATTCAGATGGCCGGTCCAGCCGTCTTTGTGTTTGAAGGGGTTCTGCCCGCAGCCGGCGGCAGTGATGCCGTTGAGGCCATTGACTGCGCCAGCCTCTGCAGCGACGGCTGCATCCGGCCTGAGGCCTGCCCCAGTGCTGCGGCACGGGAACAAGCGATGACATTCCTTGATCGTCTGTCGCTTGATGACATGGTGGGTTTGGCGAATTCATCGCTTGAAGAGCGCACCCGCCGTCGTGCCGGCTTCTAGGCCTCTGATCTATCTGGATGCCTGCGCTGCAACGCCCCTTGCTGAGGGGCTTGGGCAACGGCTTCTGGATTACCAACAGCAGGCTTGGGCTAATCCCTCAAGCCTTCATCCGGCAGGGCTTGCTGCTGCCGAGTTACTGGAACGCAGCCGTCAGCGGCTGTTGGAGCTATTGGACTGCCCCAATGGCCAGGTCGTCTTCACATCAGGCGGCACGGAAGCGGACAACTTGGCCCTGTTCGGGGTATGCCGCAGGCAAACACCGGGCCGTCTGTTGATTTCAGCCTTTGAGCATGCGGCCATTGGCCGCAGCGCCGATCAGTTGCGCGCCGAGGGCTGGCAAGTGGAGATCCTGCCCCTGGATCACCACGGGCGGATCGACCTTCAGGCACTCGAAGGATTGCTAGTTCCACCGACTCGCCTTGTCAGCGTGGCGTGGGCCAGCTCAGAGCTCGGTGTTCTGCAGCCCATGGAAGCGATCAGCCGCCTGTGCCATCGAGCTGGTGTGCCATTGCACAGCGATGCGGTGCAGGTGGTCGGTCAACTCCCCGTTTCGAAGTTGCTTCCGTTGCCGGTGGATCTGCTGAGCATCAGCGCCCACAAATTTCAGGGCCCCAGGGGAGTGGGCGCCCTGGTGATGCCCAAGCCGCAGGCTCTGCAACCTCAGTTGCTTGGCGGCGGGCAGGAATCAGGTCTGCGATCAGGAACCGAATCACCTTGGTTGGTGGCAGCCATGGTGGATGCCCTGGAATGTCGCTTCAACCTGCAACCCCAGCTGGCTGAAGCGATGGCTGACCTGCGGGATGAGCTTTGGCAGCGACTAGCCGCCGTTGCTGGCCTTGAGCGGGTTGGCCGCTGGAGGGGCTCGGAGTGTTTGCCACACCATTTGGCTGTGCTGCTGTCGTCAGTGGAGGGAGAGCCGCTCTCAGCACGCGCCGCCGTGCGTCAACTGGCCCAAGCCGGTGTGGCGGTGAGCAGTGGTTCGGCTTGCAGCAGCGGCACTGATCAAGCCAACCCGGCGCTGTTGGCATTGGGTTACAACCCCAGGCAAGCCCGTAGTGGATTGCGCTTCAGTGTGGGGCCCTGGCTGCAGCCACAGGACTTCATTGGCTTACCGCCTCTGCTGGAATCGGTGCTGCGCCAATTGCCCACCGTTGAGTTGCCATGAGCCTTCCTGCTGATCTCGTTGCCGCTGAGGCCGAGATGCTGACAGCGCTGGAGTCGGCCCTGGCCAGCAATGCAAAAGGTCGCTGGACCTTGGATCTGCGCTTTGAAGGGCTGCGCTTGGCCCCGGTTGCCCTGCGACTGCAACGGAAGTTGGACCAACCGGAACGCCGTTGCCGGCTTCTCTTTGCCGATGCTGGCGCCACAGCCTTGGCCAAGCGCGATGCCCCAGATCAGGCCGATGCGATCACCAGCGTCTCGGATTGCTATCGCGGCGAGCTTCCAGCGGAAAGCACTGTGCTGGTGTGCGTGACCCCAGGCCCACCGGACTACGACGAGGTGGAAATTCTCTGCGACAAGTTTGCTGGCCCTGTGGTGTTGCTCAATGGCCGGCTCGAAGATGCGGCCGTTGGCATCGGCAGCGTTGCCCGTGAGCGTCGGCGCGGCTTCATGGCCCAATGGCAAAGCGCCTACACCCTGCAGCCACTCAATGCAGCGGCGCTGCGCCATGCCCACCCCAGCGATTGGCAGATCTACCGGCTCGACCCTGATGGATACCGATTGGCCGGAACCCAAGAGGCCAAACCAGCACCGGAAGAATTGGATGAACTGCTCAGTGGCGCTGCAACGGCAGGCCTGCGTTCGGTGGATCGCTTCATGCGCGAACTGAGTGGCTGAGCCTGGCAGTCCTTGGAGACGCCACTAAAATTCGAGCACTTTTTAATTGCTCTACATGGGCTTACCCCGCATCAGTTGGGTTGATCTCGGCGCTGCTGTGGCTGTTTTGGGTGCAGCCGCAGGGGTGCTGTGGAGTCCAAAGCTCACTGGTGCAGTGGCCAAGGCCACTGGAGCCCTACAGCCTGTTGAGTTCAGCGTTGATATCAAGCACACCCCCGCTGCTGATCCTGAAGCCTTGCTGGAACGGATCGAGCAGCGGGGGAGCACCAGTTTGGTGATTCGCAACCAGCCCCACGGCACTGTTGCCGTCAAAAGCGTGGCTCGCTTGAAGCGCCAAGTGGCCGTTGTGTTTCCCGATGGCCAAGTGCAGTCGGTGCCTGACCCAAATGACGACATCTTCACCAACTTCGATGCCAGGCTCGTGCTCGAAGGAGAAGGCCAGCGCACGTCATCAGGCGGTGTGGTGGTGGGTAACCAGGCGCTCAAAATCGGTTCCCACGTTGAGCTGGAAGGCCCCACCTACCGCATCAAAGGCATGGTGAGCGGCATCCAGCTGGAGGGCTTGTGATGGGCAAGCGTCTTTGCTTCGCCGCCTTGGCGTTGTTGATTCCTGCTGCGGTGCAAGCCCAAGGTCTCGAATCGCTGCTCAGCAGCATCGAAGAGGACAACGAAGACAAGCTCAATCCTGTGGCGGAGCATCCGCCCCTCACCCCGCCCCCGTTCTTGGCACCAGTGGGGCTACCGCTGCAGCAGGCCAGCACCATTTGCCCTGCGCTTCAGAAAGCCGTTGTGGCCGCCACCGGAGCGGAGTCGGGTGTCTGGAGCATCACCGTCGCCGATCGCAACGGCATGGTCTTGGCCGATTTGCATGGCAACAAGTCGCGCATTCCCGCCTCGAACCAAAAGCTGATCAGCACCGCGATCGCCATGGATCGCCTCGGCCCCAACCACCGCATCAGCACGGAGCTCTGGCGCTTGCCCAATGGCACCTTCCGCATCCAAGGCGGTGGTGATCCCACCTTTGGCTTTAGTGGATTGCGCCGCTTTGCCAAGTTGGCTGCTGGTTCTGGAGGCGGCAGCTCCACCAGCTCAGGCACCGTGAAATTGCAGCTGGAGGAAGAACATGCTTCCCGCTGGTGGCCCCAGGGCTGGTCGCAACCTGATCGCAGCTATGCCTATGGCGCACCGATCACCCGTCTGGCGGTGACCTCAAATGCTGTGGATCTCTCGGTTCGCAACCCGCCTCAGCGTCTCAAGCGCTTGCTCAATAGTGAGATTTATCGCAACGGCGCCAACGCTGAGATCAGCACGATCCCTGCGGGCACTCCCGAACCCGCCGGCAGCGTTTTGCTGCACAGCGAGTCATCGAAGTCGATGCATCACCTCATGAGCCTGGCCAATGGGGAAAGCCATAACTTCACGGCCGAGGTGTTGTTGCGTGAAGGCACGGGTTCTTGGTCCCTACCGGAAGCCCAACGGCGAGCCATGTCATGGATGCGCCAACAGGGGCTCCCCATCGCAGGGGTACGCGTCGCCGATGGTTCCGGGCTTGACCGTGCCAACCGCGTCACCAGCCGACTGTTAACAGCTTTGATGTTGCGTATGGAGCAGCACCCCTACGCCAAAAACTATTACGCGAGCATGGCCGTCGCCGGTGAGCGGGGAACCCTCCGCTACTACTTCCAGGGCTCACCACTGAAGGGACGTTTCCGCGGCAAAACCGGCACGATTAGCGGCGTGAAAGCGGTGAGCGGCAAGCTCGACACCAACATCGGTCCGCTTTACGTGAGCATGATTTCCAACGGATCCTGGGGACCGGTTGGGGTGATGCAGCGGGTGCTGATGGCCAGCCTCAAGCAGAGCGGCTGCCGTCCCGTGTCTCTTTAACCCGCCGCGCGGAACGACGCACCCGGTTGATCGGCACGGTTTTGTTCTCGTTGCTTTCGGGCTGGGTGAGTTCCACATCGGTGTTTTGAAGGCGCACCAATTCCCGACGACCACCGATGACCACCTTCGCCATGTCCTGCAAGCGGGTATCGAGCTCACCGAGAACCTGCTCGGCGTAGCGGTTGGCGCCCTGCTGAACGCTGGCGGCTTCCTGACGGCTCCGTAGCAGAAGCGCTTCAGCTTGCTGCTGAGTGCTCTGACGGAAGCTCAGGGCCTCTTGGCGAACACGCTCGGCGTCTTTTTGCGTTTCCTGTTGCAGGCGAGTGCACTCCTGACGGATTTGCTCGAGTTCCTGAAGCGACTGCTGGCGATTGCGCTCATGGGTTTCCGCATGGGAGCGCTTGAGCTGTTGATGCTCCTGCTCGAGTTGCTGAAAACGGCTGGCGGCTTCCTGTTCCAGCTGTTGCCGGCGGGTGGCTTGCTGTTGCTCCAGCTGGGAGGCTTTGGCCTGGTGTTCCTGCTCGAGGCTGGCCACCTGTCGGCGAGCCTGCTGCAGCATTTGCTCGCCCTGCTGGCGGCCTTGCTCGCGCAACTCAGCGCCTTGACGTTCGGCTTCCTGGCGAATGCTGGAACTGCCGATGAGTGATTCCCGCTCTCGGCGGGCCTGATTCATGAGTTCTTCAGCCTGTTGGCGGGCCTGGTTCAAAAAGGCTTCGCGCTGACGCAGCAGCTCAGCGGCGCGCTCCAGTTCGCTGGGAAGAGACTGACGGACCGCATCGAGGATATCGACGGCATCGCTTTCATTCACCAAGCGTCCCCCGGAGAAGGGCACCCGGGCCCCCTCGAGCACGATTTCTTCGAGCTGATCAAGCTGCTCTAGAACCTCGAAACGCGCCTGGCTCATCGATCACCGCCGACATCAACCCGCTGATTAAACAACCTGCGGAGATCAATCGCCACCGTCTCAGGGACCAGGTGTTGAACATCCCCACCAAAGCGCGCCACCTCTTTCACCACGCTGCTGCTCAAAAAGCTGTGGGGCACGGCCGTGGCCATGAATAACGTGTCCACCTGGCCCGAGAGGCTGGCATTGGTGTGGGCCAGCTGAAGTTCAAACTCAAAATCACTCAAGGCCCGCAACCCCCGCAAAATCACACGGGCGTCCTGCTCCAAGGCGAAATGCACGGTTAGACCTTCAAAGCTGGTGACCCGCACCTGCGGCAGATGGCTGGTCACGCTGCTGAGCTGCTCAAGGCGTTCCTCGAGGCTGAAGCTCGGCTGCTTGTTGGGGTTGCGCAACACCGCAACGATCACCTCATCAAAAAGCTGTGATGCACGTTGGATCAGGTCCAAGTGACCAAAGGTCACCGGATCAAAGCTGCCGGGATACAGCGCACGCATGGATTCAGGCGAGCTCTCCCTAGAGTGCCGCAGCACGTCGAGGCTGTTCGCCAGTTGGGGCTGCCGGCCGGAAAAGAACCGCTCATTGAAGACAGCCAGCGGTTGGAAACGCTGCTGCGCAATCTCCCTGTTGAACCTGGCTGTTACCTGATGCGCGATCGCGACGATCGCATCCTTTACATCGGTAAATCCAAGAAGCTGCGTAGCCGTGTCCGCAGCTATTTCCGTGGTGGCAATCCCATCAGCCCACGGATCCGCTTGATGGTGCGTCAAGTGGTGGACATCGAGTTCATCGTCACCGACAGCGAGGCTGAAGCCCTAGCGCTGGAATCCAATCTGATTAAAAACCACCAGCCGCACTTCAACGTGCTGTTGAAAGACGACAAGAAATACCCCTACCTCTGCATCACCTGGAGTGAAGATTACCCAAGGATCTTTATCACCAGACGGCGGCGTTTTCGCAGCCCTTTGGATCGCTTTTATGGGCCCTATGTCGATGTGGGCCTGTTGAGGCGCACGCTGTCTGTGGTCAAGCGGGTGTTTCCCTTGCGCCAACGGCCCCAGCCACTGCATAAAGACCGCACCTGCCTGAACTACGACATTGGTCGCTGCCCTGGGGTGTGTCAGGAAAAAATCAGCCCTGCCGATTACCAGCAAATCCTGCGCAAGGTGTCGATGGTGTTTCAGGGTCGCAATGAGGAATTGCAGGACCTTCTTCAGCAACAGATGGTGCGCTATTCCGAGCGACTCGATTTTGAAGCCGCTGCTCGGGTTCGCGACCAGCTTCAGGGCTTGGAGTTGCTCACGGCTGATCAGAAGGTGGCGCTCCCCGATGCCAGTGTCAGCCGCGATGTGATTGCCCTAGCCGCCGACGACCGCGTCGCTGCAGTTCAACTGTTCCAGGTCAGGGCGGGCAAGTTGGTGGGTCGTTTGGGCTTCACCGCCGATGCAGAGGCCGCTGAGCCAGGCGCCATCTTGCAGAGGGTTTTGGAGGAGCACTACAGCCAGCTGGATCCCGTGGAATTGCCAGCTGAAGTGTTGCTGCAACATCCACTGCCAGAGCAAGAACTTCTGGAGGCATGGCTGCGTGATCGCCGGGGCCGCAAGGTGATCTTGCAGGTGCCGCAACGGCAGCAAAAGGCCGATCTCATTGAGATGGTGGAGCGCAATGCGGGCTTTGAGTTGGCCCGCGCTCAGCGCGGCGCCGAGCAGCAGCAGCTCTCCACAGAAGATCTGGCCCAGTTGCTCGAGCTCGAGCATCCACCGCGGCGCATTGAGGGCTACGACATCAGCCACATCCAAGGCAGTGATGCGGTGGCCTCCCAAGTGGTGTTCATCGATGGCCTTCCGGCGAAGCAGCACTACCGCAAATACAAGATCCGCAGCAGCAGCATCCGCTCTGGCCATAGCGATGACTTCATGGCCATGGCGGAAATTATGCGGCGCCGATTTCGGCGTTGGAGCCAAGCCAAGGCCACTGGCGCCAACCTCTCTGAGCTGCGCCAACGACGCGGCTCAGCCCTGCAAACCGATGGATTCACCGATTGGCCCGATGTGGTGATGATCGATGGCGGCAAAGGCCAGCTGTCTGCGGTGATGGAGGCGCTGCGGGAGCTGGATCTGGCTGACGAACTGGTGGTGTGTTCCTTGGCCAAACAACGGGAGGAAGTGTTTCGGCCAGGAGCCAGCCAGCCGCTGGAGAGCGAGGCCGATCAGCTCGGTGTGCAGCTGCTGAGGCGCCTGCGGGATGAAGCGCACCGTTTTGCCGTGAGCTTCCACAGGCAGCAACGGGGTGAACGGATGAAACGCTCACGCCTGAGCGACATCCCAGGACTTGGTCCGAAGCGAGTCAAAGATTTGCTCGCCCATTTCCGCTCGATCGATGCGATCCAGCTGGCCAGTGCAGAGACGATCGCGGAATGTCCAGGGGTGGGGCCTGCCTTGGCGTTACAAATCCACCAGTTCTTTCATCCGCAAGCCGAAGCCGACGCTCAGGAGACCGGTTGAGGCCGTTGCAGCAGGTCCATCAAGTGCTCCGGTGATTTGTAGCGGCCTGGCAGTGAGCGATGCAGCAGGGCCAACCGATCCCAGCAGAGGGAGCGCTTGATCTCTTCAATGGCGCGAGCCTCTTTCACCAGCAGCTTGAGCGCCTTGCAATAGAGCGGATATTTCGCTTCCAGTTCGTCGATCGTGATCTTGGGAGCTTTAGCCATGGCTCAATTGTCTCATCCGCGCGCAAGCCTGAAACAGGTTTCGCCCTAGCGCTGCCCCCATTTGGGGGTATCCGGAGATAAATCGATAGAAAGAAGATCGTGCCCAGGCTCACCTGCGGCAATGAATCAGCTCGACGAACACATCAGTCAAGCCAAACGGGAACTCTCTGCTGCGCAGCAGCGTGGTGATCAACCCAGTGCTCGGCATTACGCCAGCGAGTTGAATGATCTGCTCACCTACAAAAAAAATCATCCTGATGAAAACCATGACCCGAACTCGTTAGAGGTCTTCTGCGACATGAACCCTGATGACCCCAAATGTCGTGTTTTTGAAGACTGATGCGAAAGGTTCAGGGCCAAGTTATGGATGACTACACCGAACTCCTTAAAAGAACGGCTGATCTTGTGGCGTCGAATCGCTCTGATCCAGCACTCAATGCCTATTGGATTGCAAGTCGCTTGGATACCGATCTGTCGGTACTTGACACTGCCTTGTTTAAAAGCTCAAGGCGTTCTTGTGAAGAATATATTGAACACCATCGCATTAGCTGGTTTTGCAGGCTGCTCAAGCAGACCCCCCATCGCCAGGTTGAGGAGGTAGCTGCAGAATGCGGTCTTTATAGCCTGTGCAAGCTACGCGAGAGTTTTTATCAGCATCTTGGTATCCATTTGGAACCTTTTGTGGTGATGAGTGGCCGTGCACTCGAAGACTTGCAAATTCGCCATAACAATGGCAATGACGCCTTAATTCTCAAAGAAGTGTAAACCTGGCCACAGTTGCCTTTGAGGGGCGAGATGATGGCAGAGCAGATGGGTTGATAAATCAAGCAAGGCTATGGATTTCACCCCTTATCTGGACACCTTTCAGTCCTCCAGCTTGGGGGAAGCCCTGCTCTCAGTCTCGGTCGATGGAAAGATTGCCTTGGCCATGAAGGGCCGCTTCTTTCTGCGGTGTTTTTGTGAAAGTTTTGAACATCAAAACTTGATTGGTTGCGCTGTAACTGATGCCAAAAGCTGCTTGCATTATCTAAAAGAGCAGGATTTTCAGCTTCTGATCTGCACCGATTTTTTAGAAAATGGCAACGGCTTTGAGTTGGTCCACGAAGCTCGCAAACTGCAGCCCAGCCTTAAAACGGTTGTTTTAGCGCTCGGCGATGTGATTCCGGTTGAATTTAGTGACGCTGACTGGCTTCAGGCCGTTGTTGCTGAAGCTGATTTTATTGATGATCAAAAACCACTTGAAGCGGCAATTATTGCTGTCATGGGAAATCACGGCTACCGCAGCGTTTCCCTGCGCTCAGGCCAATTGCCGTATCTCAGCTGTCCGCGGCTCACACCCCGTGAATATGAGGTGCTTGATTTGCTGGCCAGTGGCTTGAGTGATCGTGAAATCGCTGAAAAGCTGATTGTGAGTGAAGAAACCGCCAGGACTTACACCAAGCGGTTGTTGAGAACCCTCGAAGTCAACAACAGGGTTCAGGCGGTTTTGAAAGGAATGCGATGTGGGATGGTCAAAATCTGAGCACCTCGTCACCCCATGGTCACGAACTCTTCTGAAATGCTCGGGTGAAGGGCCATGGTGCGATCGAAATCGGCCTTGGTGGCCCCCATGCCCAAGGCGATGGCGCCCATCTGAATGATTTCAGCGGCATGGCTGCCAACCATGTGGCATCCCAACACCCGATCGCTGCTGCTTTCCACCACAAGCTTGAGCAAACAACGGGGACCACGCTTCGGCAGGGCTTGGTGCATGTCACGGAATCGGGCTTTGTGGATGGTGATGGCATCAGCGCCGTAGCGTTCTTTTGCGTCCTCTTCGCTCAAACCAACACTGGCCAGTTCCGGTTGCGTAAACACCGCTGTGGCCACCAAGTCATGGTTCACCGTGCGTGTGCCAGCGGCGAACAAAGCATCGGCAACGGCGCGACCCTCATCGATCGCCACAGGGGTCAAGTTGATGCGATCGGTGACATCACCAACGGCATAAATGTGGGGAACGTTGGTGCGTTGATGTGCGTCAACAGCGATGCGATGCCCGTCATGGTCAATGCCCGCCTTCTCCAGGGCCAGCGGCTTAAGGAAGGCTTTCCGGCCTGCGGCCTGCAACACCACATCAGCCTCAAGAGCGGTGTCGCCACAGCGCAACACCATGCCTCTCTGGGGCTGCTCGATTGCGGTGGGCTGCAATCCAAAACGCAGTGTGATGCCAAGTTCTTCCATGCCCTCGCGCACCGCATCAGAGAGTTCTTGGTCAAAGCCTTTAAGGATGCGATCACCGCGGATCACCTGGGTGACGGCCACCCCCAAGCCTTGGAGGATGCAGGCGAATTCACAGGCGATGTAGCCAGCTCCAATGATCAAAATTGAGCTGGGCAGCTTTTTTTGAACAAAGAGGTCATCACTGATCCAGCCAAGCTCACCTCCAGGAATCGCCAGCCGTTGTGGCCTGCCGCCCACAGCCACCATGATCTGACGAGCTGTGAACTGCTGATCACCGACTTGAACGGTGTGGGCATCCACGAATTCGCCCCAGCCCGTGATCAGTTCCACCCCAGCGTTTGCCAGGGCCTTGATGTGGATGCCGTTGAGCCGGTCCACCTCCTGGCGAACGTTCTCCAGCAGCACTGAGCTGTTGCAGTCAGTGTTGTCAACAGCCCAGCCATAGCTGGCGGCATTGCTGAGAATCTCGCGGTATTCCGATCCGTAGACCAGCAGCTTTTTGGGCACGCAGCCGCGGATGACGCAGGTGCCTCCAACGCGGTCACCCTCAATGATTCCGACCTTGGCACCATGACGTGCTGCACGTTTGGCACTGGCCAGACCGCCAGAGCCAGCGCCGATGACGAGCAAGTCAAAGTCCATGCAGTGCGCGACAGGATGACCCCCATCTTGCGCGTGATCTGATGGCCATCGCCATCTGGGTTCTCAATGACCAGCTGCATCAGGCCCAGGCAGCCCTAGCCAGCTATGAACCCGGCGAGGCCTCGGTGGTGTTTGTGGAGGCTGAAGCTCTGCTGCGGGTGCGGCCTCACCTGCAAAAACAAATCCTGTTCTGGAGCGCGCAACGACATTTCGCGGCCGAATTGCAGACAGCTGGTTGGGACGTGCATCAGCTAGAGGCGGTGTCCCACGCTGAAGCTCTGATTCCTTGGTTGAAGCAACAGGGCATCAGCCGTTTGGTGGTGATGGCACCACCGGATCGGCCGATTCGCCAAGCCATTGAACGCTTATCCCAACAACCGGAGTGGCCCTGCGAGCTGGAGTGGATTGACAACAACCAATTCCTTTGGACAGCAGAGGAATTCAGTCGTTGGGCCGGCAGCAAAAAGCAGCTCCGCATGGAGTTCTTTTATCGGGAGGGGCGACGTCGCTTCGACGTGCTGATGGATGGGGACCAGCCCCAAGGCGGTCAGTGGAACTTTGACCAAGACAACCGCAAGCCCCCACCGAAAGGCCTTGAGGGGCCTGAGCCCCTGTGGTTTGAGCCCGACGCGATCACCAGCGCTGTGATCTCCAAGCTCAACCGCTTGGCTGAGCGCTACGAGCTGCCTGGCACAAGCGACCCCTTCCGCTGGGGCGTGAGCCAGCAGCAAGCGCAGGAGGTGCTGGAGCACTTCATCGCCACTCGCCTCGAGGGTTTTGGTCCCTACCAAGACGCCATGGTCAGCGGCCAGCCCACCCTGTGGCATTCGCTGATCAGCCCCTACATCAATCTCGGTTTGCTCCAGCCCTTGGCCGTGATTCGCCAGCTTGAGCACGCCGGGCTTGAACGCGAGATTCCTTTGGCAAGCCTGGAAGGTGTGATCAGGCAGCTCCTGGGTTGGCGTGAATTCACCCATGGTCTCTATCACCATTTCGGCGAGGACTACAGCCACAGCAATGCCTTAGAGGCTCTGGAGCCTCTACCGGAGTTTTTGCATCAGCTGGGGGGCAGTGGCATGGGCTGCGTTGACACCGTGCTGGGGGAACTCAACGAGCGGGGCTATGCCCACCACATTCAGCGCTTGATGGTGCTCACCAACTTGGGCTTGATGGCGGGTTGGAATCCCCAAGACCTCACCAGCTGGTTTCAAGCTCAATTTGTCGATGCCCACCACTGGGTGATGCAAACCAATGTTTTAGGGATGGGGCTCTGGGCTGATGGCGGCCGGCTGGGCAGCAAGCCCTATGCCGCCAGCGGCCGCTACATCAACAAGATGAGCACCTATTGCAAGGGCTGCCGCTTTGATCAAACCAAGCGCAGTGGCCCTGAGGCTTGTCCCTTCAACGTTCTCTATTGGGATTTCATGGCGCGCCACCAAGAGCGTTTCCGCAACCATCCGCGCATGGCCCTGATGATTCGCCAGCTCGATCGCATCGACCCAGCGGAGCTTGAAGCCATCCGATCAACGGCAAGCGGGCTTGAATGGGCTCAACCCCCTGCTGCCTGATGGCCCTGAGCCTTCCGCCCGAGAGTTACCTGTGGTTCAAAACCTTCCACATCATTGGTGTGGTGGTTTGGTTTGCCGGGCTGTTCTATCTCGTGCGGCTGTTCATTTATCACGTGGAAGCCGCTGAGCAGGAACAGCCGATCCGCGCGGCCTTTGAGCAGCAATACGGCTTGATGGAGCGCAGGCTGGCCAACATCATCACCACCCCGGGGATGGCGGTGGCTGTCAGTTGTGCGGTGGGCTTGTTGGTGGTGAACCCCAGCTGGCTGCAGCAGAGTTGGATGCACGCGAAGCTGCTGTTTGTGGCCTTTTTGCTCGGCTACCACTGGCTTTGTTATCGCCTGATGGGTCAGCTGCAGCGGGGCGAATGCAACTGGAGTGGACGGCAGCTGAGGGCACTCAACGAGTTGCCCACCTTGCTGCTGGTGATTGTGGTGCTGTTGGTGGTCTTCAAGCAGCAGTTCCCCACCGGTGCTGCCACCTGGCTCACCGTTGGTTTGGTGGTGTTCATGGCCGCCTCGATTCAGTTTTATGCCCGCTGGCGCCGGCTTCGTGCTGAGCGGGAGGCTGCCCATGCCGGTTGATCAACACCCACTGCGATCGGTCCTGGAGTCTGTTGATCCCAACAGTTGCCCGACGCGGCTGAATTTTCATTGCCACAGCCTCTGCAGCGACGGCAGCCTCTCGCCCGCTCAAATTGCTGACCAGGCCGTTGAAATCGGTCTTGAGCACATGGCGGTGACCGACCACCACAGCGCTGATGCTTGGGATCCCATGCAACAACGCCTGAGCGAATGGAGCGAAGCAGGCCATTCGGTGCCAACTCTCTGGAGCGGCTGTGAGATCAGCTGCGTTCTAGAGACCTGCTTGGTGCACGTCCTCGCCCTGGGCTACGAGCGCAACCACAGCGCGATGGCCCCCTATCTGCAGGGTGATGCCGTGATCGGTGAGCAGCTGGAGGCTGCCGCCGTGGTTGAGGCGATTCATGCCAGTTCTGGCCTGGCTTTATTGGCCCATCCAGCAAGGTACCGGCTGGGCTTTAAGCCCCTGATGCGCGCTGCCGCAGCCTTGGGTTTCGACGGGGCGGAATGCTGGTACGACTACGAAATGCAACCCCAGTGGCGACCCAGCCCATTGATCTGCGAACACAAGGCATCACTGGCTGGCGATCTCAACCTTTTGCAGTCCTGTGGCACCGATAGCCACGGGTTAAGCCTCAAGGGCCGCTAAATTCGGCGGATTCTTATGGACGGTTATGGGTCTGTTTGATCGCTTCCGCAAAAAGCCTGGTGAGTCTGACGAAGGAGATAAGAGCTTTTTCCTAGATGCTGATAAATCCAGCAGCCTGGGTGATGTGGATTTCATGCGGCGCTCCAACACCATCCGCCGCACCTTCCCTGGCACGGCTGAAAACCCTGGGATGAAAGAGCGCATCGAGGATGTGGCCTCGATGGAAGCTCAGATGGCCAAGGTCTCCGAGGGCTTACCTGAAGCTGGTGGTAATCAGTCCGTTGCACGCGTCGATCCCGGTGTCCCCAAACCGGTGAAAAAGACCTTCGCCCAGCCGATGTCCCAGCAAGAGCTGAAGGAGCGCATGAAGGGATCAGCCCTGGGCACCAACGTGCCGGGCACCAGTTCCAAATCCGCGCCGGCTCCTGCAGCCCAACCCAGTGAGCCCGCGGCTGCCCCCCAGATGGCCCCTGTTCCGCCAATGCCGGCCGTTGGCAGTGGCAACGCTCCGGCGCCCAAGTCTGCTCCCAGCAGCGCTCCTGGCTCCGCCAAGCCTGGCTCGATTGATCCTTTCAAAGACATGCTCAAGGACATGCGCTGAGTTCAGCGCTGATTGCCTGTTTCAATTTGCTGCTCACTACTGAGCACCAAAGCTCGCAATTCATCGAGTTGTTGGGGATCGGCTGATTCCCAGAGACCGCGGTTATTGGCCTCGAGCAGTCGTTCAGCCATATCCCGCAGGGCCCAGGGGTTGTGCGTTCTGAGGTGGTTCAGCACGGCCTCCGACTGCAACCACTGCTTGCAGACTTCGCTATAGGCCCAATCGGGTACCACATTGGTGCAGGCGTCATAGGCGAAGAGGTAATCAAGGCTGGCGGCCAGTTCAAAACCGCCTTTGTAGCCGTGTTTGGCCATCCCTTGAATCCAGCGCGGATTCAGCAATCGGCTGCGGATCACCTTGTCGAGTTCCTGCTGTAAGGGCTTGGGCTTGGGTCGTTCTGGGCGGCTGTGGTCACCAAACCAGAGGGCAGGGGTTTCGCCTTTCAGGGTCCCAACAGCGGCGGCCAGGCCCCCTTGAAACTGGTAGTAGTCATCGGAATCGAGCAGGTCATGCTCGCGGTTGTCCTGGTTGTGCAGGATCAGCTCAACCTGGCGCAGGCGATCTTCCAGCCCTCTGCGGTCTTTGAGGGGTTCACCGGCTTTGCCGTAATCCCATTGACTCCAGTTCAAAAAGGCCTCGGCCAGATCCGATCGCTCATCCCATTGGCCGGAATCGATGAGGCCTTGCAGTCCAGCGCCATAGGCGCCAGGCGCTGAGCCATAGATGGCACACATCCGCTGACTGGGATCGCCTTGCTGAGCGCGTACCAACTGATCGGCCTGATTGAGCCAGCCAATCAGCTGCGGAAAGGCATCACGGAAGAAGCCCGAGATCCTCACCGTCACCTCCACCCTTGGGCGACAGAGGGCGGATTCGGGAATCAACTCCAGCCCGACCATGCGCCGGCTGGGGCCATCCCAGCGGGGTCGCACACCCATCAAGGCGAGCACTTGAGCCACATCGTCACCACCGGTTCGCATGGTGCTGGTCCCCCAAATGGAGATGGCCAAATGCTTGAGATGCTCACCCTCCTGTTGCAGGTGCTGTTGCAACAGCGCATCGGCACTGCGGTAGCCCAGATCCCAGGCTGTTTCGGTGGGCACACCACGTAGGTCAACCGCATAGAAATTGCGGCCCGTGGGCAACACGTCAGCGCGGCCGCGTGTCGGGGCCCCTGAGGGCCCGGCCTCCACCCGTTCGCCCCGCAATCCGGCCAACAAGTTGCGCCGTTCGCTGCTGCTGCAGGCCATCAGCGCCGGTTGAATCACCCGCTGGATGTGGTGAAACGCCTGCCGCGTTTGCTCACCTGGATATGCCGCACTGCCCTGCAAACACTGCAGCGCTAGCTGCTCCAGCACCTCCACCGCATCACCAACTTGCCTCGGCGTGGCGCGGTTGGGTTGCAGGGCAACCAAGCGCTCCTGATCTGCCGCAGAGAGAGCAATCGATTCCTGATCCGTCCAGGGATCACACTCCAAGGCCAGGTCCTCAGCGAGGGCTCGCGTTAGGCCCAGCCGCCCGGGCCCAGGACAACGGGCAATGGCCACGACCAATTCATCGAGCTGGGGTTGTTCGGGCTGACTGCCATAGATGTGCAGACCAGTGCGAATCTGCGCTTCTTTGAGTTCGCAGAGATAGCCATCAACGCTATCGAGGCGTTCTTCAAAGCTGGCCTCCGATGGGTTGAGGTTGAGCTCGCGAAGGCTCTGCTCAAGGCGTTGCCGCAGCAATTTGCGGCGTTCACTGCCCAGCTGGATGGCCTCCCAATACTCATCAACGAGCCCTTCCAGTTCGGCCAAGGGCCCATGCAGCCCAGCACGTCCCAGCGGTGGAGTGAGGTGATCGAGGATTAAGGCCTGACTCCGCCGTTTGGCTTGGGAACCTTCACCAGGGTCGTTGACGATGAAGGGGTAGAGATGGGGCATCGGCCCCAGGCACAACTGGGGGAAACAGGCCGGGCTTTGGCCCATCCCCTTGCCAGGTAACCACTCAAGGTTGCCGTGTTTACCCAAATGGATCACGGCATGGGCGTCGAAGTGCCGTTGAATCCAGATGTAGTGGGCCAGGTAGGCGTGCGTCGGCGCAAGATCAGGGGCGTGATAATTCAGGCTCGGGTCGCGGTCATAGCCCCGCGAGGGCTGCAGGATCACGGTGACGTTGCCGTAGCGCTTCGCCGAAAGCGGAAAGCGGTCGCCATCCAATGTTGGGTCGGTGGTGGGATCGCCCCAACGCTCCAGCACGGCTTGCCGCGCTTCTGGCGCAAAGCGGCTCCAGATCGCGTCGTAGTCCGCCAGCATCAGGTGCTCGCTAGCGGGGTGGTGCCACGTTTCAGGATCAGGGGTTCGGCCAGAGCTGAGCTCAGCGATCAACTCCGCACTTGTGGCAGGGATTGGGTCCTCCCCGAGCCAGTAACCCTCCTGCTGCAACCACAGCAAGATCGCTACGGCACTGGCCGGTGTATCGAGCCCCACGCCATTGGCTAAGCGGGCATTACGCGTGGGGTAGTTGGCCAACACCAGGGCAATGCGCTTGTTGGGCTCGGGCGTATGCCGCAAGGCGATCCAACGCTTGATGAGCTCAACACTCCAGGCCACACCGGCAGGGTCGGGTTGATAGCGCTGGATGGCGCATTGCAGGGCGTCGTCTCTCTTTGCCAGCTCCTTGAAGCCACCAATGCGGGCCATTAAACGGCCATCGAGCTCGGGCAACGCCACCTGCATCGCCAAATCCAATGGGCTCAGGCCCACGGAGCTGCTTTGCCAGCGCTGCTGACTGCCGGAGCTGATCAACAACTGAATCACGGTAACGCCGAGCTGTTGCCACAGGGGGGCCCCATCACCGGCCCGGTCCGCTTGCACCGAGGCAAACCCCGTGCAACAGATCACCGCCTCTACAGCGGCCTGGCAGAAGTGATCACGGACGGCCTGCTGCAGAGCCGGGTCCCGTAAACCACTCACCAACAGGATTCGCGGGCAAAGACCAGCTCGACGTAGACAGGCGGCGATTTCCTGGAGCATCGCCGTGTCGCCACTGCTCCACAGGGCCCTGTAGGCCACCACCCCCACCGTTGGACCGTCATCGGTTTGCCAGTCGAAACAGAGCGGGTCGGGTTGCGGCTGCGGCTCAGGGGCACTGGGTGCAGCCCCGGCCAACCAGCGCTGACACCAAAGGAGCACCGCATCAATGTTGTCTGGACCTCCATGGCGCAAGCAGCTGGCTAACGCCAGGGCGGTGGTGGCAGGTTCACTGCTGAGGTCAGCCAATTCCTCGGCACCATCGGCGGTGCCGCCGAGCACCAACAGAGCGCGCTGCGGTGATTGGGCGGCCCATTCACGCAGTTGCTCCAGGCCGTAGCTCCAATGACCCCGGCCACCAAGCAACCGCACAACCACCAAGCGGGTGGATGCCAGCGAACTGCGGATGTAGTGATCGATGGCGGCTGGATGGCTCAACGCCGCCAGGTTCAAGCCCCGCATCCAGGCGGGATCACCAGCGGCTGAGAGCCGCTGAGCAATCAGGCTGAGATCGCTATCGGCGTGACTTAGCACCAGAGCCGGCAGGGATTCCTGCTCAACCAGGACCGCATCCCCCTCGCCGGGATCCCCTGGCAGTGCTGCCAATCTGTGCATGGCTTGATTCTCGCTCAGCAGAGGAGGTGAGAAGATCTGCCCAGGTCTGTGTCGCTCCATGCATCGCTTCCTGCCCTACGCCTGGTTCGGCGGACGCTGCGTGCCATTTGCTGAAGCCACGCTGTCGGTGGCGACCCATGCCTTGCACTACGGCACCGGTGCCTTTGGCGGCATGCGGGCCCTGCCAAATCCTCAAGATCCCGGCGAGATCCTGCTGTTCCGGGCTGATCGCCATGCCAAGCGCCTGAGCCAGAGCGCACGCTTGCTGCTCACTGATTTGCCCGCGTCCACTGTTTTGGAGGCGGTGGAGGCTTTCCTGAAGGCCAACCAGCCCAGCTGTCCGATCTACCTGCGCCCATTCGTTTACACCTCCGATCTCGGTATCGCCCCGCGGCTGCACGACATCGAGACCGATTTTCTGATCTATGGCCTGGAACTGGGGGACTACCTCTCTCCGGAGGGCGTCAGCTGCCGGATCAGCTCCTGGACACGCCAGGAGGACCGCTCTCTCCCCCTGAGGGGCAAGATCAGTGGGGCTTACATCACCAGCTCCCTGGCCAAGACAGAGGCAGTCAAGAGTGGATTTGATGAGGCGCTGCTTCTGAACAGCCGCGGCAAGGTGAGCGAAGCCAGCGGCATGAACCTGTTCATCGTTCGCGATGGGGTGCTCTACACCCCTGGCGTCGACCAGGACATCTTGGAGGGAATCACCCGTGGCAGCGTGATCGAGCTGGCTCGCCACATGGGCTACACCGTGGTGGAACGGCCGATCGACAAGAGCGAATTATTTGTTGCCGAGGAGGTTTTCCTGACCGGCACCGCCGCCAAGGTCACCCCGGTGCGGCGCGTGGAATGCACCGACCTGTCCTCTGATCGGCCTGTCATGGATGCCTTGCGCGAGCGCATCACCGCCATTACCGAGGGGCGAGACCCTAACTTTGAGCACTGGGTGACGCGGATTCGGATCAAGTGATGCACCGCTTTCTGGAGAGACTGCACGCTCCGGAGCGGCCAGTTCTCGTCTTCGATGGGGCCACGGGAACCTCGCTCCAACAGATGGATCTTGGCCCCGATGATTTCGGTGGCGCTGCCCTGGAGGGCTGCAACGAAAACCTGGTGGTGACCAGGCCGGATGCCGTGCAAGAGGTGCACCGGCAGTTCCTTGAGGCCGGTTGCGATGTGATTGAAACCGACACCTTCGGGGCCACCTCGTTGGTGTTAGCCGAATACGACCTGCAGGACCAGACCTACGAGCTCAATGTCAAAGCGGCTCAACTGGCCCGTGAGATGGCCGATCGCTACAGCACCCCAGAGAAGCCGCGCTTTGTGGCCGGTTCCATGGGCCCCACCACGAAGCTGCCAACGCTGGGGCATGTGGGATTCGATGCGATGCGCGATTCCTTTGCCGAACAGGCCCGCGGCTTGCTGGCCGGCAATGTTGACCTGTTCATCATCGAAACCTGCCAAGACCCCCTGCAAATCAAGGCAGCCTTAGCTGGCCTTGAGCAGGCGTTTGCTGCCGCTGGCGAGCGGCGGCCGGTGATGGTCAGCGTCACGATGGAAACCACCGGCACGATGTTGGTGGGCTCCGACATCGCGGCTGTGGTGGCGATCCTCGAACCCTTCCCGATTGATGTGTTGGGTCTCAATTGCGCCACGGGCCCGGAGCAAATGAAAGAGCACGTGCGCTACCTCAGCGCGCATGCTCCCTTTGTGGTGAGTTGCATCCCCAATGCCGGTTTGCCGGAAAACGTTGGGGGTGTGGCCCACTACCGGCTAACCCCGGTGGAAATGAAGATGGCGATGCACCACTTCATCGAAGACCTCGGGGTTCAGGTCATTGGTGGCTGTTGCGGCACCACGCCAGCCCACATCGCTGCCCTGGCTGAGTTGGCCCAGGAGATGACCCCAGCAGAACGGCCGGTGCGCACGCCCCAGGCCCAACACCAACGCCCCTTAATGGGTGCTGAGGCATCGGCGGCCTCGATTTATGGCACGACGCCTTATCACCAGGACAACTCCTTTTTGATCATTGGTGAGCGGCTCAACGCCAGTGGCTCCAAGAAGGTGCGCGAGCTGCTGAACAGCGAAGACTGGGATGGCCTGGTGGCTGTTGCCAGGGGCCAGGTCAAAGAGAATGCCCACGTGCTCGATGTCAACGTCGACTATGTCGGCCGTGATGGCGAGAAAGATATGCACGACTTGGTGAGCCGTTTAGTCACCAACGTCAACCTGCCGTTGATGCTCGACTCCACCGAATGGCAAAAGATGGAGGCCGGGCTGAAGGTGGCTGGTGGTAAGTGCCTGCTGAATTCCACCAACTACGAAGACGGCGACGAGCGCTTCTTCAAAGTGCTGGAGCTGGCTCGGACCTATGGCGCTGGTGTGGTGGTGGGCACCATCGATGAAGAGGGAATGGCACGAACCGCCGATCGCAAGTTCGCCATTGCCCAACGCGCTTATCGAGATGCCGTGGAGTTCGGAATCCCGGCCCATGAAATCTTTTACGACCCCCTGGCGTTACCGATTTCAACCGGCATCGAAGAAGACCGGCGCAATGGCTGCGAAACCATTGAAGCGATTCGGCGCATCATCACCGACTTGCCTGGAGTTCACGTTGTCCTCGGCGTGAGCAATATCAGCTTTGGTCTCTCACCGGCTGCACGGATCACCTTGAACTCCGTGTTCCTGCATGACTGCTGTGAAGCCGGGATGGACGCCGCCATCGTGAGCCCAGCCAAAATCCTGCCGCTGATGAAGATCAGCGATGAGCATCAACAGGTTTGCCGGGATCTGATCAACGACAACCGTCGTTTTGAGGGCTCGGTTTGCATTTACGACCCCCTCACCGAACTCACCACGATGTTCGAAGGGGTGAGCACCAAAGAGGCACGATCCTCCGGCCCCTCATTGGCTGACTTGCCGGTCGAGGAACGGCTCAAACAACACATCATTGATGGTGAACGAATTGGCTTAGAGCCGGCCTTGGATGAAGGCCTGCAGAACTACAAACCCCTTCAGATCGTCAACACCTTTTTGCTCGATGGCATGAAGGTGGTGGGGGAGTTGTTTGGTTCGGGCCAAATGCAACTTCCGTTTGTGCTGCAAAGCGCCGAAACCATGAAAAGCGCTGTGGCTTATCTCGAGCCCCATATGGAGAAAACAGAAGGGGAAAGTTCAGGCAAGGCCAAATTCTTGATCGCCACGGTGAAAGGCGACGTGCATGACATTGGCAAAAATCTGGTTGACATCATCCTCACCAATAACGGCTATGAGGTGGTCAACCTCGGCATCAAACAGTCTGTTGATGCCATCATCGAGGCCCAGCAAACCCATCAGGCTGATTGCATTGCCATGAGCGGTCTGCTGGTGAAATCGACGGCCTTCATGAAGGACAACCTGCAGGCCTTCAACGACGCCGGCATCTCGGTCCCTGTGATCCTTGGCGGAGCAGCCTTAACGCCACGCTTTGTGCAGAAGGACTGCCGTGAGGTTT
Source organism: Synechococcus sp. Minos11 (assembly GCF_014279855.1). NCBI lineage: Bacteria > Bacillati > Cyanobacteriota > Cyanophyceae > Synechococcales > Synechococcaceae > Synechococcus > Synechococcus sp. Minos11. The sequence continues at coordinate 1,099,809 of NZ_CP047953.1, forward strand.
ACAACGGCCAAGTCATCTATGGCCGTGATGCGTTCGCTGATCTGCGCTTTATGGACGCGCTGGTGGATGCGAAAAAAGGTGGTGAGTGGAGTGACACCGAGGGCTTCCTTGGAGCCGTTCCCGAGGGTCTGGGGCTCAACGGCGATGCCCATAGCGATTCAGCAAGCTCGGATGGCGCAGCCAGCGAGCCCACCAAGGAGAAGCCATCACTGCCTGTGAGCCTTGAGCGATCCGCTGCTGTGCCAGAAGAACCGGCACTAGAGCCTCCCTTCTGGGGGACCAAGGTGCTCAGCGAGCAGGACATCGATCTGGAGGAAGTGTTTGGCTACCTCGATCGCAACGCGCTGTTTGCAGGCCAGTGGCAAATGCGCAAAAGCAAGGACCAAAGCCGCGAGGAGTATGAGCAACAACTCCGCGATAAGGCTGAGCCGGTGTTGCAGGAGTGGTTGCAACGGGCCCGCAGCGAAAAGCTTCTGACGCCGCGTGTGGCCTATGGGTATTTCCCCTGCGGACGCGATGGCAACGCCGTTGTGGTGTTCGATCCCAACGACACCATGCGTGAGCTGGGACGCTTTGAGTTGCCACGCCAACGCTCTGGCAACACCTACTGCATCGCTGATTTTTATCGGGATCTCAGCAGCAATGGCGAACCCACCGATGTGTTGCCCATGCAAGCGGTGACCATGGGTGAGAAGGCCAGTGCTTTTGCCAAGGAGCTCTTCCAATCAGATCGCTACAGCGATTACCTCTATTTCCACGGCTTGGGTGTGCAGATGGCTGAAGCCCTTGCTGAGTGGACCCACGCGCGCATTCGCGCTGAGCTTGGCTTCGCTGCCGATGAGCCTGAAGCCCTGCGGGATGTGTTGGCCCAGCGCTACCGAGGCAGCCGGTATTCCTTTGGCTACCCCGCCTGTCCCAACGTCGCCGATTCAAGGCCTCAGCTGGATTGGCTTGAGGCTGATCGCATTGGCCTGTCCATGGATGACAGCGATCAATTGGAGCCAGAACAGAGCACAACCGCCCTGGTGGCCCTGCACAGCCAGGCGCGCTATTTCAGCGCTTGATTGTGAGAGCCTGAGCGCTTGCTGCGCTGAAACAATGGCGATTGCTGGACCTGGCGGCGTTGATGACGCCATTGCCGCTGGCCTGGACCTCGATGGAACACCGATTCCCGGGCCGATGTTGGACCTCTACCGCGAGGTGATGGAGCTTGAGAGCAAGCGAGCCCGCAGCGGCGTCAAAAAATCAATGCGCAACCGGATCGTCAAAACCGGGGCCAAGCACTTTGATCAAGAGACCTTGAACCAACGCCTCATTGACGCTGGCTGGGATGGTCTGAAGGCCAAGGAGATCGCGTTCTTCTACAGCTGAGCTGATTTATTCGCTGACGCGCCCTTCCAGGGCGTCGATCACGCTTTGTTGAAACGCATCGAGGGCGGAGGAGTCGCTGAGATCTTCCCCCTCTCCGGCGGCGTTCTGGGTCAAATCCTGGAAGTGGAAGGCGCCTTCTCCGTTCGCCAGAAACTCCATCGCGGAGCTCTCGCCACTCTCTGCAAAGGCATCAACTAGAGCGTGGAAGGCCGCATCTTCGGTGAAATCCCAGCTCATCAGTTCAGCAGGTGTCGATGGTCGAAACAGACAGCCACAACGTGGCCCCCATGACCCATAGCGCCTACCCCCCCGAATCCGTCAAGCTTTTGATAGCAGTTTGTGGCCTGTGAACTCCAACCCAAATGCTCCAAAACACGTTCTGGGAGGGCCTTTGCAGCGATGTGGCTGCCAACCCATGACCGGTTGGTACCGCGATGGCTTTTGCCGAACTGACGCGGCTGATGTGGGCCAACACACGGTGTGTTGCCAGGTGAACGACTCGTTCTTGAGCTACAGCAAGGCCCAAGGCAACGACCTCAGCACGCCGATGCCCCAATTTGATTTCCCGGGGCTGAAGCCTGGGGACCATTGGTGTATTTGTGCGGCTCGCTGGTTGCAGGCCTACGCCGACGGCATGGCTCCGCCTGTGATCCTCGAGCGATGCGAGCAATCGGCCCTGGAGGTGATCCCGCTGGAGTTGCTCAAGGAGCTCGCCTTACCAGGGGATGACGCTTCCATCCCAAGCCAGGAAGCGCCCTGAATCCTCTGGTGTTTGCTGCGCCAACACATCCAACAGATGTCCCGCTGCCCGTTGGGGACTGAACAACTTTTCAGCCGGCACCGCCGAGCGAAACGGTGCTGAGAGCTCGGTTGCCGTGGTCCCTGGGTGCAAAAGGCTCACGCAAGCCAGCGGCAAACGCCGCTTCCACTCCAAGGCCAACGTGCGCAGCAATTGATTTTGGGCGGCTTTGGCCGCTCTGTAGCCATACCAACCGCCGAGGTGGTTATCGCCGATGCTGCCGACGCGGGCTGAGAGGGAGGCAAACCAACACGGCTGGCCATGGCCCAGGGCTGGGGCGACGGCCTTAGCCAGCAGGATCGGAGCAAAGGCATTGATGTTGAACGCTTGTTCCAAACCACTGCGCTGGATGGCTTGCAACCGTTTTTCAGGGCCACGGCCGCCCTCATGCAACCAACCAGCGGTGTTGATGACTATCCGCAGCGGCGGTTGCTGCTGCAGCCAACCACTGAGCTCTTCAAGATCCTCGTCGCGGCAGAGATCCAGGCGCGGCTGACTGCGTCGGCCGAGGGGCAACACCGTGAGTCGTGGGCACTCCTGGTTCAGTAGCTCGCTGATGGCTGAGCCAATGCCCCCCTGTCCAACAACCAAAGCCGAACCATCAAGCTCCTGCAGGCGGGCTGGAACGGGCATGGGAACTCCGATGCGCTGTCGCATGATGGCCATCACATCGTCCTGAGTGCGTGGCCCTGACGATTGGTGTGCTTGGAGGAGGTGCTTGGGGAAGCACCTTGGCCGGACTGCTGAGCCATGGCGGCCATCGCGTTCAGATTTGGCGGCGTGAGCACGGCCCACAAGCTCTGCAAGCTCTTGCAGCCTCTGAGGTTTTGGTGGGAGCCACCGCCCTGGTCGGTGTCAGTGGCATGGCGCAACAGATCAAGGGCTGGTCAGCCAGACCGATCGTGAGTTGCTCCAAGGGCCTGGACCCAAGCAGCGGTCAAACAGCGAGTGCCCTGTGGAAGGCGGCTTGCCCCCTGTGGCCTGTTGTGGTCCTTAGTGGCCCCAATTTGGCCAGTGAGCTGCAACAGGGACTGCCAGCGGCCAGCGTGCTGGCTGGCCATGACGAGGGGTTGCTCAGGACACTGCAGCAGCAGCTCAGCACAGAGCAATTTCGCCTGTATCGCAACAACGACCCACTTGGGACTGAATTGGCCGGTGCTCTGAAAAATGTGATGGCGGTGGCTGCTGGCATCTGTGATGGCCTCCAGCTGGGCGCCAATGCCCGCGCATCCTTGTTGACCCGTGCCTTGGCCGAAATGGCCACGGTGCTCCACGGCCTGGGAGGCCGTCAGGACACCTTGTACGGCCTAGCTGGCATTGGTGATCTCCTGGCGACCGCGACGAGCCCGCTGAGCCGCAATTACCGGTTCGGACTCTGTATGGCCGATGGCTTGGACCGGCAGCAGGCCCTTGAAAGGGTCGGAGCCACCGTTGAGGGGGTTCCCACCTGTGAAGCCATTGCTTCGCTGGGGCGGCAAAAGCAATGGTCCCTGCCAATCACCGAGAGCGTGGCATTGCTGCTTCAGGGCGCGCTCTCTCCCGCTCAAGCTCTTCAGCAACTGATGCAGCGCGAGCTGCGCTGCGAATGACATTGCCCGTGGTTGCTGTTGATGCGTTCAGCGCCGAGCCCCTAGGCGGAAATGGCGCGACGGTGGTGTGGCTTGAGCAACCAGCCGATCGGCATTGGATGCAGCAAATGGCTGCCGCGTTCAATCAATCCGAGACCGCCTTTCTGTGGCGGCATGGGGGTCAGTGGTATCTGCGCTGGTTCACGCCGAGCTGTGAAGTGGATCTATGCGGCCATGCCACCTTGGCGGCCACCTTGGCGTTGCATCACTGGAAGCAGCTGCCGATCCATTCACCCCAACAGCTACAGACCCGAAGTGGCCCGCTGCGAATTGAACTGCAGAGTCCAATCTCGGCAGCGATTGATTTGCCCAGCGATGGTTTGAAGCCACGCGGGAAGGACCCATGGATGGCGCCATTCCAGCCGCTGCAGCAGTGGACCTCTGATCTTGGCTACGGGGTGCTGTTGCTGGAGCCCACAGCAGATCTCAAGCAGCTCAATCCCGATGATCCCTGCTGGGCCAGTTCCCTTGAAAAAGCTTGGGTGCTGATGCAGCGATGTAGCGGGCCTAGCGATTACCAGCTGCGTTTCTTTGCTCCAGGTCTTGGACTGCGGGAAGACCCTGTGACGGGATCGGCCCATGCCTTGGTGGCCCCCTGGTGGTGTGAACAGCTCCGTCAAAGCTCGGTGCGTGGATGGCAGCCATCACACCGTCCCGGTGGACTCTGTTGTGAACCACTCAGCAGCGGCATGATCCGCCTAACCGGCGATGGGGTCATCCTTTGGGACGGCGACTTGCGCAGCGAACCAGCCCATCCATCTGCGGAGCCATGGCTCGCTTTGCATCCCAACTGAGTGCGTCGGGGCCTGTGGTGTTGCTGTTGGGGCTTCCACTGCTGATGGGTGGGGCGATCTTGGCTTGGATCGTTCAGGACCAGCAGCCCAATTCACAGGCTTTGTCGAAGTCGTTGGTGGATGAACTCCTCGATCAGCAGAGCAGCCATCAGTCAGCAGCGGCGGGAGCCTCGGCCGCTGCTCAGGAGTTGGCCGTTCCCCCCTTGGGAGCCCAGCCTGCGTTAGCCATTCGTGTGATGCTCCATCACGATCCAGGTCCGGTGTCGATTCACCATGGAGAGCGCTCCGAGACGCTGAACTGCCGAGGCGGTCAACTCACCGGGGCTCCACAGCCCTTGGGATCTGGGCGTTGGTTCCAGGCGGTTGCTGGCGAGCCTGTTGGCCTGAATCAACAGCGTTACCGCGGCGGTGTGCAGGTGCTCTGCCAGGGCAACAAGCTCTTGGTGGTAAACCATGTGCCCTTAGAGGATTACATCAGCTCGGTGGTGGGCGCTGAGATGCCCAGCCACTGGCCAGCTGAAGCCTTAAGGGCGCAGGCGGTTGCAGCCCGTTCTTACGCCATGGCTCACCTGGCCAGACCAGCCAGCCAGGCCTGGAATCTTGGGGCCACCACGCGCTGGCAGGCCTATGGGGGACTGGGCACAGAAAGCAAGAGCAGCCGCGCGGCGGCGGCTGACACGCAAGGGCTGATTCTGAGTTTTGAGGGCGGCATTGTGGAAAGCCTCTATGCCGCTGACCGGCAACTCACCGTGGAAGCCCATGGCCATCTGGGGGCCAGCATGAGCCAACAGGGAGCCCGAAGCTTGGCGGACAAGGGTTACCAATTCACGCAAATTCTCTCTAAGTACTACCCCGGTGCGAGCCTGGCGAGGTTGCAACGCTCGTGAGAGCTGCCATGCACGACCTGCCCAATCGGTCTTTGGCGGTTCAACGCTCTGCGTTGCAATCCGGGGCGTTGATCCCGTTAAAGACGGAATTGATCTCTGGAGCCGATGAGCGCTTCCAACTGAGGCGCCTGATCAGTGCCACGCCTAAACACCTCACCAAGGCCGGCCCGAAACCGAACCCTTTTCGACCGTGGGATCCGCGTTTGGAGGTGGCTTGCCAGCCAGAGCATGTGGTGTTGCTGAATAAATATCCGGTCCAAGCCGGGCATCTGTTGTTGATCACCAAGCAATGGCAGGCGCAGGTTGATTGGTTGCAAGCCAAGGACTGGCAAGCGCTTTCGGCAGTGTGGAAGCAGCAGGCTGGCTTTTGGTTTTTCAACAGTTCAGCGGCTGCTGGAGCCAGTCAGCCGCACCGACACTTGCAATTGCTACCCCGAGACGTCGGCCAGCCGCCGTGTCCATTGGATGCGGAATTTGAGGCTTTGGCCCAAGGGGGATCCCCTCGATGGGCTTGGCAACACGCCGTCGCGGCACGACAACTCAAGCCAGCCTGCAACGCCGAAGATCTATTGGCTTGTTATCAAGAGCTAGCGGCTGCGCTTGGGATCGGAACAGCCACGAGCGATCAACGCCCCAAGCACCCCTACAACCTGCTGCTTTGCGACAAGTGGATGGTGATGGTGCGCCGCCGAAAAGAGAGCCACGCAGGATTCAGCGTGAATGCCCTCGGCTTTGCCGGCTACATGCTCGCCACCGATGCGTCGGACATGAGTTGGTTGGCCAACTGTGGCGGAGATGCGTTGTTGGATCAGGTCAGCGTTTAGCTGGCCGCATCCCGCTCAATCTGCTGTTCCAGCGTCGCGATCGCAGCGTTAGCGGCGGCTAGTTGGCGTTCAACAGCATCACGCCAACCCCTGAGCATGTGGAGCTTGCGCTGTTGGTACTTGGCATAGGAGCTGTCACCAGGTTCAGACCAGCAGCAACCAGGAAGCGGAAACATGGGGAACTCGTGCCGTCCTGCCTGTTGTAGCGAAGGCAGAGTCGCTGTCGTTGATGTCGCCTTGTTGCTGTGCGCCACCCACAACACAAGGCCGCCACTGCTATTGATTACTCGCTGATCAAAAGAAAATCTGTTGACCTTTCATCCTGGTCGCAACTGAGACGCACTGTGAGAGCAGTAAGCCCCATGCGTCCCATGCGTCCTGTTGCTTTTGCTGCTGTTCTGGCTGTTCTGGGTGCCGCCCCAGCGGCGTGGGCCGATGTGGCGTTGATGGCAGGGCAGCGGGCCACTCCGCTTCGCGGGGAGTTCAACAGCGTGCCGGTGTTGCATTCCAACCAGCCGGAGCAGGTCACCGGTCCAGGCATCCTGGTTTCCACCACAGGAGGTCAAGCCAGGGCTGAAAACGGGCAGATGCTGAGGCATGCCACCTACACCTTCAACGGCGACTTCGGTATTCACGCCCATCACAAGTACTACCCCTCCGATGCCAGTCGCCTTGGTGGTGCTCGCCAACGGGGCACGCTGACCATCGCCACCATCGCCATCAACAACGGTGATGCACCCGTCACCCTGCAGATGAGCCAAGGCTCAGTCAAAAACAGCTTTGAAGCGCCTTACAAAGTCGACGGCCTGATGGGCGTCAAGGTGCAGGGTTATCGGCCCTGGAATGCGGGTCCTGGCGACGCCACATCGGTGCAAATGTTGCGCGGCAAGTTGGATCGCAAGCTGCCCGAGCAGATCACCATTCCCGCCAGAAGCCGGATCATCTTGTTCAGCACCAACCTGCCGGCACGAGGCATTGCCAACGCGCTACTCAAAGGAACCAGCTCAGGACCGTTCCAAATGGCTGTGGTGGCAGCGGAAGATCCCAAATCCGATGCTGATCTCTTTGCGGTCTTGGATGGCCAACAGCTCGCTGGTGGTCGCATCTACCTCGACAAAGTCGCCAAGATCAACAACGGCGAAGTGTTTTCACGGGTTGGTGGCGTTGCCATTGGTGATGCCTACAGCGCTGCCATCAGCCATGACCTCAGGACCAGCCCCCTGCATGTGCCGTTCACAACCACCTCGCGGCACCACTTCGGCACTGGCGAGAACCAGGTGAACCGTCTGGCCACACGCATGCGCGATTCATCGCTCGACAACGTGGGGACCTACGGCGTTCGCTATGACGTCGATCTCAACCTGATCGGCAGTGGCAACCATCGCCTGATGCTCAGCCACCCCAGCATCGCGGGGCGTCAATTCACGGCCTTCCGCGGCACGATTGCCATCACCGACGGCCAAGAAACAGAAGAGCTGCATGTCGGGATGCGCTCTGGCCAAAGCCTGGAACTGAAGGCGCTGCAATTACGGGAAGGCCAGCCACACAATCTGCGCATCAGCATGGTGTATCCCGCTGATGCCACCCCAGGCCACCTGCTCAGTGTTGTGCCTGAGCAACAGTTGCTGGCCCTGCGACAAAAGCAGACCATGATGCAAGTGGCTCAGCAGCCAGCTCAGCCAGCGCTGATGCCGGTGGCACCGCCACCGCCCATCCCACAACAACAGCGCTTGGGTGCTGGAGCCGTTCTGCAAAAGACAGCTCCACGTCTGCTCCCCTATGGCGGCTGGCCAAACCCTGCTCCGGCGATGCTTGATCCAGCTCGTCCCTATCAGTTGATGCGCCATTGGCTGAACCGTTAAACGACAAGGGCCGCAGGGTCAGCCTTGAATTGCGCGAGGACACGATTGAACGCCTCGACGCTTTGCGCAAGCAATGGTCGCTCCGCAGCCGCGGCGCGGCCATTCAGCGTTTGTTGGACGATCTGCTGCAAGATCTGCCAGCGGAGCACGATGTTGAATCAGAGCAAGACCCCCAACCAGAGGATCATCTGCAGGGGGCCATCGTGTTGGTGTCCTCCACCAATGAGACCCCAGAACCGGAACCAGAGGAACGCAGCACAGGGATCAATTTGCCCGGGTTCGTCTCGCGGCGCACAACCAAGCTCAAGCGGAGCCTCAAAGAACCGGTTGTGAGCGAGGCACAAGCCAGTGGCGAGCGTTTTGAAGTGATGGACGACCAGCAGCTCAGCGCATCCATTTCAGCTGTTCAAAACCAATGGATGTCGCTGTATGGCAGTGAGCCATCGGCCGCTGTTCTCGAAGCAGCCATGAACTGGCTCGGTCAAGACATCTGGCCCAGTGCAGATGCCTCAGAAGGCCAAAGCTTCACTTGGAACGCCGTTCAACAGGTGATGCTCGGTTTCTGTCCCAGTTGGGAGATCCGAGAAGCCAGCGTTGATCGGGTCGTTGTGGCTGCTGGAGTGCTGGAAGATCCCTTTGGCGCAGCATCGCTTCCAATGCGCGTGCCATCGCTGGTGGGTCGGATGACCCAACGGTTGCGGCGCCGGCGTCGTGGCTCACCATTTTTGGATCTACAGAGCACGATGAGCACCCAGGGCTCATTGAAGTTGTTGGGGTTGTCCACTGCGCCTGGCTTCAAGCTCAGCTTGTCGGACATCCGTGAGGCCTACCGCCAAAAGGCTCTGGCTTGCCATCCCGATGCCGGTGGATCAGCAGAGGACATGCGCCGGTTAAATGAGGCTTATCAACTGCTCAAACAGCGTTACGTGCGTACCAACTAAGACTCTTAGTGAGTCTTAGGTCTTGTCTTGCCTTAGAACATCGAGCTGAAAAATTCCCCCCTGAGGATTGCCGCCCGCCAACCCTCGCGCGTGCGACTCAATGAGTAACTCAAAAGTCTCAAGCAAGACCACTAATGGGTCTCAGGACAAGCCACAACTGATACAAACAAACAGAATATTTGGGAAAGCTAAAAAACCTGTTTTTTCGGAGTTTTCGGCTGCGTTGCCCGTGAGGCAATGGATGCAAGCCTCAAACAAAAATGCTCAGAATCAGCCACTTGATCGGGCCCGGTCACGCGATGGCCAAATCGCCTGTCCAATGCCATTGGACAGGCCAGAACGAAGAAAGCCGAAATCCAGTCCTGCCAGTGATTTTGCCATCCCTGATGATTTGGAGCGTATCTGTGTTTGACACAGTGACGCAAGCGGGATGGAGGCCTGAGTGACGTGAATTATGAGTCTGAGTCAAGACTTGAAGTGAGGCCTGAAGTGGTTCTCATTTGATACAGCCAGCACAGCGAAATTAGCCCAGCTCAGCGGCTAAATCGCCCACCAAAAAATCCGCCAGGAAGATGGGGATCGCCGACCAAAAGTAACTAATCTCGTTCAACGCAATCTGTTCAAAGATTGAGACCAGGCTTGAGAATCAAACAGGATTAGCAAGACGAATAAAAGTGCTCCGAGGCGAGGCAACCGACAAGTGATGACGAGGCGAAGCAACACCGCATGAATTAAATGTATTGACTGGTTCATTCGAGTCTCTACGCAGGACTTGAGACAAGTCCGAGGTGAGACGCCTGATCAGGTGCTGGTCTGCATCCCTTGAATCAAATAATCAAAGAACGGCGAAATGAATTGGGCGTCATCAGGGGAGAGCAAAGCAATGGAAGCCTGCTTGAGGCAGCGCATCGCTTCCACCATTCCCGGCATCGGCACGCCAAGGCTGTTGTACATCTCGCGGGCGCCGATCAGACCTGTGCTTTCGATAAAGCTGGTGCTGCCGGCCAAACCGCCGTAGGTCACCAGCCGCAAATACCAGCTGAAATCCCGCAGGCATTGGGCCCGTTGCTTTTGGCCATAGGCATTGCCGCCGGGCGCCACATAGTCGGGCTTGCGGGTGAAGAGTTGCTTGGCTGATTCATCAACGATCTTGCGCTCGTTCTCAGTCAGCACACGGGCCACCCGAACACGGCGATCGCCGTCGTTCAAGAAGGCCGCCATCGAGCGAAGCTCACCGCTCGTTGGATAACGGAGCTCGTCGTCAGCTTGAAGGATTAGATCCTTTACAACGCTCATCGCAACACCTTGGCCGCCGCCACTTTACTGAGCTCAACTCGCCTCTGGCTGCCGAACAGCAGAAACCACGCGAGCTGTAATGCCCAGCGGTAGCGTCAAGGGATGCCTGTTGATGCCAGCCATCCCAACCAGCTGACGCTGGAGATCAAAGATCTCGCCCTCGACGGGACCGGCCTTGCTCAACACGACGGCAAGTTGGTCTTTGTTTCAGGTGCTCTGCCGGCAGAAACCGCCACGGTTCGAATCACAGGGCAAGGTCGGGGCAAGCTTCACGCCGAGATCAGCGAGCTCACGTGCTCGAGCCCTGATCGGCGTGATCCCGTCTGCATCCTTGCTGGCAAATGCGGTGGCTGCAGCCTGTTGCATTGGCATGACCAGGCCCAGAGCCAGTGGAAACAGCAGCAGCTGCAAAACACCCTGCGCCGTGTGGGACGTTTGGAATGTTTGGTGGAGCCCATCCGCTCAACCCAGGCGGTGTTGGGCTATCGCAACCGCGCCATCATCCCGGTGCAGGAGCGGGATAACGCCTTAAAAGCTGGTTTTTTTCAACGCGGCAGTCACCAGGTGGTGAACATGAACCACTGCCCCGTTCTCGACCCCAGGCTGGATGCCTTGATCGAGCCGCTCAAAGCAGATCTTCAAGCCGCCGTCTGGCCGATCTACAACGAGGACACCCAAAAGGGCTTGTTGCGTCAGTTGGTTCTGCGAGCCGGAGTCTCCAGCGGTGAACTGTTGCTTGGGGTGGTCGTTCGAGACGATCAGTTCCAAGGGGCACAGGAGTTGGCTGAGCAGTGGATGCAGCGCTGGCCCGAACTGGTGGGTGTTGTGCTGAACGTGCAACCCAAACCAGGCAACACCCTGCTCGGCCCAAAAGAACGGCTTCTGGCTGGTCGGCCCTGGTTGATGGAAAGCTTTGCAGGACGCCGCTTCCAAATCGGTTTAGGCACTTTTTTTCAAGTGCACCACCAGCAAGCGGAAGCGCTGGTGGATGCGTTGCGTAGCGAGCTGCAACTCCAATCCGGGGAGGTGTTGGTCGATGCCTATTGCGGTGTGGGCACCCTTGGACTCCCGTTAATCCAAGAGGGTGTTCGTCTGATTGGCATTGAGCAAAGCCGCGAAAGCATTGAGCGGGCTCAATGCAATGCCCTGCTCAATGGACTGGAAGACACGGACTTCCATGCCGGTTCTGTCGAGCGCCGGCTGCAGGAATTCCTGCCTTTTACCGATGTGCTTCTCCTCGATCCACCGCGCAAGGGATTGGATGCCCGGGTGTGTGAGGCGATCAGGGAGCAACCACCAGCACGCATGGCCTATGTCAGCTGCAATCCAGCCACCTTGGCCCGCGACCTAGCGCTCCTCTGCGCCGACCAGCGTTTTGAGCTGACGAAGGTGGTGCCGTTTGATTTCTTCCCGCAAACCACCCACATCGAGGCGATGGCAATCCTGACTAGCAGCGCAGCTCAGCTTTGAAACTTTTTTCCAAGCTTTGACGAACCTTGTTGAGCAGTGGATCGACCTGCTCATCGCGCAGGGTTGCTTTGGGGTCACGGAAGCGCAGACGCACAGCCAGGCTGCAAGAGCCTTCTGGGATTGGTGATCCGCTGTAGCGATCGAGCAAATCCACGTGCTCGAGCAGTTGGCCGCCAGCCTTGCGAATCGTTTGCAGCACGCTGGCCACATCCTGCGTGTCCTCGACAACAAAGGCCAGATCGCGTTCGCTCGCTGGCACCGTCGCAAAAGACTTAAACGCTGGGCAGTAGCGGTTCGTGCGGCTGGCCGCGGTGAGCACTGGCTGCAGGGCTAGATCAAAGATCAATGTTCCAGCGGGCAGATCCTGCTGCTCGGCCAGGCGCGGATGCAGCTCTCCAAAGACGCCAATCACCTTGCCTTCGAGCACGAGGGTGGCGCTGCGCCCTGGATGCAGCCGCTCGTCATCCTCTAAGCGGCGGTCTTGCAAGCTCAAGCCCAATTGGGCCATGGCGCGTGCCAAGAGGCCGCGACCCTGGTGATAGCTCAAAGGGGAAGGCTGACCGCTCGTGCTCCACAGGCCCTGACGTCGCTCACCGGCCAGAACACCACAGAGCCGCTCCTCTTCGCTGAACACGTCGCCATCACGGGCAAACACCTTGCCGATTTCAAAACCCCAGAAGCCCGCCTGGCTGGCTTGAAGATTGCGCGCAGCAGCCTCAAGCAAAGCCGGAACGACAGTGGTCCTCAGGCAGCCGTAATCGGTCAGCAATGGATTGCTAATCGCCACCTGCGCTGGATTGCTCGGTTCTTCACTGGCCACCAGCGACAGGTGGCTGATCTCCTGCAGGCCTGCTGCGCGCAGGTTGGAGCGCAACCGCCTGAGCAACTCCTGCTCAGCCGTTAGACCGCCAGGCTCCACAGGATCAGGCAGGTGGGAGCCGAAGTTGTCGTAACCCACCAAACGGGCGATCTCCTCGATCAGATCCACTTCCCGTTGCAAATCCAGTTGCCGCGACGGTGGGATCTGAACACTCCAATGGCTGATCTGATCGTCGTCGTCGTGGTGCGATTGCAAAGAACAGCCCAAACGCTCCAGCAGGGCGCCCACCTTGGAATCCTCAATCCATTCACCACTGCCCAAGGGGCCTAAGAGCCGATCGAGTGCTTCACGCCGCAGAACCAGCGGTTCGGTGGCGCTGGCCACAGGGCTCGCCTGCCAACGGCCGGTGACCTTGGCCTGACAAAGCTCCTGAAGCAGGGCAACAGCGCGGTTGCTGGCTTCGAGCGTCAAGGCTTGGGGTACACCTCGTTCAAAGCGGGCGCTGGACTCGGTGCGCAGCCCGGCGATGCGGCTGCTGCGGCGCACGAGATTTTGTGGGAAGACGGCGGCCTCGAGCCAAATCCTCTGCGTGGACTCGGTGACAGCGCTGCTTTGGCCTCCCATCACGCCAGCCAGTGCAACGGCTTGGCCGCCATGGCTGACCAAGAGATTGTCTGCGCGCAGCTTGAGGGTTTGTCCGTCGAGCAGCTCGATGGACTCATCGCTGCTGGCTGCTCGCAAGCCGAATCCCTCTGGGCCAAGGTCTGCGAGCCGGTCGCGGTCGTAGGCGTGAAGGGGTTGGCCGGTTTCCAGCATCACCAAATTGGTGATGTCCACCACGGTGTTGATGCTGCGTTGGCCGGCAGCTTCCAAACGCTGCCGAAGCCACTTGGGGGATGGCCCATTGCTGATCCCCTCAAGTGCTGTGAGGCTGAACAGCAGGGCGTGATCACCGAAAGGAGCTGTTTCCAACTGGACCGCTGGCTCTAGCTCAGCAGATGGAGGCTCCTGAACGCTGAGGTCTTCCAGGGCCGCCACCTCACGGGCAATTCCCAGCATTGACATGCCATCGGGTCGATTGGCGGTGATGGCCAACTCGAGGATGTGATCGGTTAAGCCCAACAAGGGGCCCACTGGTTCACCAAGTTGTGGTAGCGGTGAACCCTGCTCGCCAGCCACAACCTCGAGGTCAACCAAGCCCTCGGAATTGGTTTCCAAGCCCAGCTCGGAGAGCGAGCAGAGCATCCCGCAGCTGTCAACGCCGCGGAGTTTGGCGGGTTTGATGGTGAGGTCCACAGCCGGCAAATGGCTCCCAACGGTGGCGACAGCAACGGCCATGCCCTCACGCACATTGGCTGCACCGCAAACGATTTGTAGGGGCTCGCTGCCGCCGCCAATCGAGACCAAACAGACATTCAGCTTGTTGGCATCGGGGTGGGGGTTTTTGCTGAGCACTTGACCCACCACCACACCAGCCGCACGGGCTGCTAAGTCCTCCTGCTCCTCCACTTCAAAGCCAGCCATTGAAAGCTGTTCAGCCAGGCTGTCGACGTCACTGCGGAAGGGAACCAAGTCCCGAAGCCACTGCAGCGATACGCGCATGAAATCCAGCTGGAAGCGGGCGGATCCTACCGATGAGCGGGAGCCACTCAGTTATGGTGGCGGATTGTCACACCGCTCCGCTCAAGCAGCGCACGTCCTTCCATGGCCAAAAACAAGGGCGTCCGGATTGTGGTCACTCTCGAGTGCACCGAATGCCGGTCCAACACTGATAAGCGGTCTCAGGGAGTGTCCCGCTACACCACTGAGAAAAACCGCCGCAACACCACAGAACGGCTGGAGATCAAGAAGTTCTGTCCCCACGACAACAAGATGACGGTCCACAAAGAGATCAAGTGATCTCACGCTCGTTATCCCACTTCCACTGACTCTCCAATCCCATGCCTCCCTCCTTCTTTAAAAAGCGGCTGTCTCCGATCAAGCCCGGTGATCCGATTGATTACAAGGACACCGATCTGCTGAAGAAATTCATCACTGAGCGCGGCAAGCTTCTGCCCCGTCGCATGACTGGCCTCACCGCCAGACAGCAGCGTGACCTGACCAACTCCGTCAAGCGCGCCCGCATCGTCGCGCTTCTGCCCTTCGTGAATCCAGAAGGCTGAGTTCGAAACCCGCCATCCAGCCAGGTGATCTGGTGGGTGTTTGCGACGACCGCAAACAACCCCGCCTGGCTCTCCTCGAAGCCCTGTCCAACGGCAGGGCTTCGTTGCGTTATGCCGCCGCTAGTGGCCAGCAGCAGCGCCCTGTGCCGCTGAAGCAGGTTGAACTGATCGTTCCCCTCAGTGCCAGCAGCAGCAGCGACCTGGCCCATGCCCTGTCCGCCACCAGCAGCAGCTCCACTGAACTGGCCCTGGCCTGGATGGAGTCGCAGCAACAGCAATCACCGGCTCAGAGCTACTCGCTGGCGTCTTTGGGTCAACTGCTGCGCAACGACCCCACACCACAACAGCTGGCGGCTCTGTGGCTGTCCTTACAGGGCCCGCAAGATTTGTGGCGTTGGAAAGCGGGGTTGGCCACAGCCCGCAGCAGCTCAGAGCTGCGGCAACTGCGCCGCAGCCGCCGATCCCAACAACTCGAGCAAGCAGGCCGGCAAGGGCTGCTCGATGCGATAGCAGCCCGCAGACCAATCACGGCCCTCGTGGGTTCGAAGCCGGCCCAGGAGCTTTTGCGGGGGCTCAAGCAACTCGCTGGCGCTGAGAAGCCAGAGGAGGTGAGCCTGGCCCCTGAACTCCACCAAGCCTTGCAACGGGCTGGATACGACGGTTCAGCCCAGGTGTTGCAGCAGGTGTTGGTGGACCTGGGTTTGCTGCAACCAGGGCAGCCCTTGCGGTTGCTGGGATCAGCATGGGAGAGCAACTCCGAGGTGGAGTTGCCAACAGCCCAGATCGATCCACAGCGCAGAGATCTGACCCATCTGAGCTGTTTCAGCATCGACAGTGCCTCCACCCAAGAGGTGGATGACGCCATTGGATTGGAGCGCCGCGACGGAGACCTCTGGATTTGGGTCCACATCGCTGATCCCCATCAATGGCTGGAGCCGGGAGATCGTCTGGATCTTGAGGCCCAGCGCCGGGGCTCAACGCTTTATCTCAGTGGCGGGGCCATGCCGATGTTCCCGATGGCCGTGGCGCGTGACTGCATGAGCTTGCGGCCCATGCGCCGCTGCGGCGCCTTGAGTGTGGGCGTCCTGCTCGATGCCGACGGCGCCATCACCGCGGTCGAACCTTGCCGCAGTTGGGTGAAGGTCTCCTATGGGCTCACCTATGAGGATGCCGATGACTTAATCGAGCTGGCTCCGCCTGAGGATCCTGATCTGGCGGAATTGGCGGAGCTCCTCAAACGCCGCACAGCCTGGCGCGAACAACAGGGAGCGCTGCTGATGGAGCAGGCCGAAGGTCGTTTGTTCCGCTACGGCGCGGCTGAACTCGCGCTCGAGATCACCGAACCCGGCCTAGCCCGCTCCTGCGTCAGCGAAGCCATGATTCTCGCTGGTGCAGCCATGGCCGAATGGTCGAGCCAACACGAGTTAGCGATGCCCTTTCGGGTGCAAGCCGGATCCAGTCAGGACAATGCAGAGGCCAACCAATGGCCCCAAGGCCCAGTGCGTTGGGCCCAGCAGCGACGGGGGCTGAGCCGCAGCCGCTTGCAAAGCAAAGCTGAGCCCCATGGCTCACTGGGTCTGCCGATGTACCTGCAGTGGACGTCCCCGATCCGCCGCTACGGCGATTTATTGGCTCACCGCCAGTGGTTGCAATTCAGTGGACACCTTGAGGGCGAACCGCTCGACGCTGAAGCCATCGGCGCGCTACTGCAGCGCTTGGATCAAGGTCAACGGGAGGCGAGTTTGATTGCACGGCAAGACCAACGCATGGCCCTGTTGGAATGGCTGGCCGGACCTATCCCGCAATGGCCGCAGCCAGCGACCCTGCTGAGCTGGCTGCGGGAAGACAACGGCATCGCTCTGGTGCGGTTGGAGGCCTGGGCCATGGAGTTGCCGGCCCAAATTGAAGCCGGACTGGGGCTTGGCGATCAGCTCTTCATCCAGCTGGAGCGGGTTGATCCCGCCAGCGACCTGCTGCGTCTTAAGGGCATAGCCGGTTAACCCGCCACCAGGGTCCAAAGGGATTGGCAGAACCCTCCAGATCCAGCCAGCGTCCGTGTTGATCAGGCAGGACCTGCTGCACCTGCGGCTCGAGGGTGATCAGGGATAGGCGCTGCCCAGATTCGGTATCGCCCCACCAACGCTCACCGTCAATCTGAATCAACAACCGTTGCTGCTGGCTGGCTGGTTCGTGTGGAGCCGTGGCGGGTTGATGCTGAGTGGACTCTCCATCGAGCCGATCCAGCTGCAGCTGAGCCCAGTCGGGCTGATGCCACGGCATCTCAGGGCACGGAACAACACCCGAGGGGGCCACCGGATCATTCAGCAGCTGCCGCTGCAGCTCGGACACCGGCAGCTCAGCCACAGCAAGGCGCTGCTGCACGCAGAGCGCGGCCGCTTGACCAGCGGCTTGTCCAACCAAGAGCAGCAATGGGCCCATCCGGGTCGCCCCATTGGCCATGTGGCTCACGCTGATGGATTTATCAGCCATCAACAAATTGCTGATCTCAGGGGTGTACAGCGCACCAAAGGGGATCACAAATGGCGTTCCGCTGCGGCGCCCACCCCAGGCCATGGATTTATCCGCCAAGGGCCACTCACGTTCGCCGTAGTGGTGGTCATTGGCGTAGTTCCCAATGGCGATCGCTTGTTGTTGGTGTTCAGCATTGGGGGAGTGCGGCAGCAAGTCCTGCTCAATCACCGTGGTGGCCCCTATCAAGCGGCGCCCCTCACGCCAGTAGGGCTGAAAGGCCAAGGCCTCTCCAGCAAAGGCTGATGCAGGCTGCAGCTGCGGGCCACAAGCGGCTTGCAGTTGAGCCAGGAAAGCCTCGCTGTGCTGACGCAGGCCTGTGAGCTGCTCTCGCTGGCGCTGGGCATCCCCGCTGAACACCGCCCCTGGATCAACAGGCCAGTCGTTGCCGTGCAAGGGCCAATTCAGCATCAATTGCTGGCCTGGGAGTCGGCCATAACTCAGCAGTTGGGGCAGTGAAAAACGATCAGCGCAGCCTTTGAAGAGTGCGCTGAAGGGCTCGACCGGCTGCTCTGGTGGAGTCCAAGGCCCTTGCCACTGTCCATGGATCACCCAGGTGGGTGATTGCACCGGTTCGCGCTCAAAAAAAGGAGCCTTCAGTGCCTCAGCTGAGGGGGCGCTGGGCTCACCCCACTGCTGCTGGGAATCCCAACCCAAACGGTGGGGAATGTCTGCCAACGCCAAGCTGTCGCCGAGCTCGCTGCCATCAACGAGCACATCGAAACTGATGGTGATCGGTTCCCCATTGCGCTGCAGAACGGCCTTGCTCAGCTGATCACCATTGCGCTCCAGGCTCAACACTTCAACGCCCGACCACCAGCTCAGGCGGCGAGCTTCACGGATCCAGCGCTGCAGGATCGATTCAGCTTGTTGCGGGCGGAACCCAAAGCAACTGACCCAGTTGTGATCGAGCCCGTCGGGTAGTTCAAGACGCAACTGACGCAGCAAGGCACCCCAAAGTCCGCTCTGCCAGGCACTCAGCTCATTGCCATCGGGGGCCGACACACCACCACTGGTGATCATTCCGCCGGTCCAGGGGCCGGGTGTCACCAGAAGTGTTTCAACGCCAGAGCGGGCGCATTGGAGCGCGGCGCCACAGCCACCAATGCCGCCACCTATGACCAGAACGGGGACGTGGCCCTGCTGAAAAGCCATCGCTGCACTGAACTGAGATCATCATGCTGACGGGCGCAGCCTCAGTAAGATCGCGTTGATGACAAGCACACTCACCACTCCTCTTTATTACGTCAACGACAAGCCCCACATCGGCAGTGTTTACACCACGTTGGCAGTCGATACTCTGGCCCGTTTTAAGCGACTTAGCGGCGAGAATGTGGTGTTCATCACGGGATGCGATGAACACGGTCAAAAGATTCAACGAACCGCTGAATCAGCGGGGATTGATCCTCAGCAACATTGCGACCAAATCAGCAGCACCTTTGCATCGGTGTGGTCGCAGTGGCAGATCAGCAATGATCGTTTCATACGCACCACAGATCCCCGCCACCAATCGATTGTTGAGCAGTTCTTCGCCCGAGTCGAAGCCAACGGCGACATTATTGAAGGCCGGCAACAAGGCTGGTATTGCGTTGCCTGTGAAGAATACAAAGATGATCCGAAAGAGGCCCAATCACCCCACTGCCCGATTCACCAGAAACCCTTGGGATGGCGTGATGAGGCCAACCTGTTCTTCCGGCTGAGTCGTTACCAAAACGCCATTGAAAAGCTCATTGCAACCGAGGGCTTCATTCGCCCAGCCAGCCGGCGCAAAGAAGTTGAAAATTTTGTTGCCAACGGCCTTCGAGATTTCTCCATTTCCCGGCGCAACGTGAGCTGGGGTCTGCCTGTCCCTGGTCATGACGGGCACACCTTCTACGTCTGGTTTGACGCCCTGTTGGGCTACATCACAGCCCTTCTAGAGCCTGATCAGCCAGCCACGCTGGATCAAGCCCTCAGTAATGGCTGGCCAGCCCAATTGCACGTTATTGGCAAAGACATCTTGCGCTTCCACGCTGTGTATTGGCCCGCCATGTGTTTATCCGCTGGGATTGATTTGCCAACAGGGGTTTTTGGCCATGGCTTCCTCACCCGGGAAGGTCAAAAAATGGGCAAGTCCATGGGGAATTCCATTGACCCTACCCGTTTGCTTCAGCTCTGCGGCCGCGATGCTGTGCGCTGGTACCTGCTGCGCGACATCCAATTTGGCGACGATGGCGATATCCAGCAGCAGCGCCTCTTGGATCTGGTCAACAACGATCTGGCCAACACCATCGGCAATCTGGTGAATCGCTCCATCTCGATGGCGCGTAAATGGTTTGAGGGTGTTCCATCACTGCCTCAAGAGCTCCCCAGCAACCATCCCCTCAAGCAAGCCGCACAAGCCGCGGTGGCTGATGTGGCGAGCTACTACCAAGAGCTCAGGTTCCATGCTGTGGCCGAACAGGCGCTGCAGTTGGCCATTGCCGCCAACGGTTACCTCAGTGATCAAGCTCCTTGGAAGGCCATCAAAGATCCAGCCAACCGCGATCAAGTGGCCGCTGACTTGTATGCGGTGTTGGAAGCCAGCCGCGTGGTGGGTGTTGTGCTGCAACCGCTCTTGCCCGAGTTCAGTGAACGGCTCTTGCAGCAGCTCAATGCACCCTCAGGGGATTGGAACGAGCTTTTGAATTGGGGGCAGCTCACGCCAGGCCCATTGGATGCACCATCCCCGCTGCTGCAACGCTTGGAGCTGGAGGAGCCAATTTGAAGGTCTTTGCTCTAGGCGCGGGAGCGGGGCTGCTCTGTTTGCTGTTGCATGGATGCGTCGGTGTGTCGCAAAGTCCAGAGCCAGCGAAACCGTTTCAGTTCCGTAGCCTCACACTTCGGCAAAACGATGAGGCTGGTGAGCCCCTTTGGGAGTTACGCAGCCCCCGCAGCCGATATCAACTCGACAACCGCCAAGCGGTTGTGACCGCTCCAGTGGGGGTGCTTTATCGAAAAGGGGAGCCCGCCTATCGGCTGAGTGCACCCAAAGGGTTATTAATCCGCGATGGCGAGCAAGTCGAACTGATTGATGGCGTTCACCTTCGGGCCTTGGATGGCAGTGGGTTGGTGATCACAGGCAACCGTGCTGTATGGACACCCAATGACGATCTTTTGGTCTTGCAAGGTTCTCCCAAGGCTGAGGATCCACAGCAACTGCTCACCGCAAAGCACGCTCAGTTCGATTCCAAACTCGAACAACTTCAGTTGCGCGACAACTTGGTCTTGAGACGCTGGAACAAAGGTCAATCGCACCGTGAGCCAGCAACTTTGCTGTTGCGTAGCCCAGAAGCTGACTGGAATCTCAAATCTGGCGCTTTGACCGTGGCAGGTCCTGTCAAAGGAGTGCAGCGGCCCGAGGCCAACCGGCAACGGTTGTTGTCGGCCTCCGCATTGACCGGCAATACAACCGAGAACTGGATTGACTTTGAGGCTCCCGTCACAGTCGATGAAGCCGCCGAAGGCTTGACATTGCGAGCCGGTAAAACCCGTTGGTGGACCCAAGACAACCGCCTGAGCTCAAGCGCACCGGCTCAGGGAACCTTCAAAAAGCTCACAGCCAGTGGTGGCGGATTTGAGCTGTGGGATCAGCGCAAGGAACTCTTGCTCACGAGCGATTGCCAGCTGCAACAGCCTGATCAATCGTTAAACGCCAAACAGTGCCGTTGGAATTGGGACACCGGTGAATTGATGGCCCGAGGTTCCGTTGAGCTGCGGCGTGAACAACTCAATCAACTCACGCGAGCGGAAGTCATGCAGGGCTTCACGGGTGAGGATGGGCAGATTCGCTTCACAGCTCCTGGTTCTCGGGTGCAGACGAGGCTCGAGTTTGATCAGCCTGATTCAGCTGAGCCATCGGATCGCAATCAAGCTGCTCCAGTGCAGTTCTGAGCTTTTCAGCCACGCCTTTGATCCAGATCTCATCGCTGCGGCTGAAACAACGCACAGACCAGCCCGCCACCAAAAGCCATCCCCTGGCGCCTAGGGGTTCGACCACAACCGCTGGAGTGTTCTCAGGGAAGTAAGCAAATTCGCTGCGGCCTGGATACAAGGTCAAATTGACCAGGCCAACGGTTTGCTGTTGCTCTCGGGCCCGTTGGACGATGGGCCCCGGCTCAAATGGCTTGGAGGTCAACACACCGCGCCGCATCAATTCGTTCTGATCCCAAACGAGCAACACACTCGCTGCTGGAGTTGCTTTGAGCAATTGATGGCTGGCCCAGGCCAGCTCCAGCCGAATGCCTTCAGGCAACCCTTCATTGAGCTCAAAGCCCTGGGGTCCTTCCAAGCTGACGCGTTCGCGGGTGGTGGGATTGGCCCGGGTCCACAACACCGCCACCAACATCAGTCCAACAGCCATCACACCAGCGAGCACCGATGCGCGTTGAAAGATCGGCAGTGCGCTGCCCAAATCAACGGGGATCAGCAGGGAGTTGATAACAACGAGCAGCAAGCCAACGACACCACAGCCAAGAACCACGCGGGCTTGTGATGGCATGGACCTCATGGCTTTGCTGCAAGGCTGCCATTCCACCGCGCTTTGGCTGAAATAGGGGCAACTCCCGCTGATGCGATGACCCCGGAACAGGCTTTCGCTGCAATTTGTCTGGCTGCTGTGGCCAGTGATGGGGTGGTGGGTCGCGATGAGGCCCGAAGCCTGCGGATTGAGTTGGAGTTTCGAACCCCCTATGTGGGCATGGATGAAGCCACCATGGCGGGGTTGTTTGACGATCTGCTGGAGCTCTGGAGGAGCGAGGGCACCGAAGCCTTGGTCGCCAAAGCAGCCCCCTGCCTGAATCAGGTGCAGCGTGAAACCGCTTTGGCGGTGGCGATTCAATTGGTCCGCGCCGATCGAATCATTGAGCCTGAAGAACTCAAATTCATTGATCAGCTCGCCGGCCATTTGGCCCTACCCGAGACAATGAGCCAGCAGATCATCACGGTGATGGACATCTTGCACCGTGACGCTTTGGCCATGGCGGGCGAATGAAGGGCAGACTGGGCAGCGATTGCCTGGGGGTCATGGCTCGTCTTTTGCCGCTATTGCTTATGCTCGTCAGCTTGGCGCTGCCTGCCTTGCCGGCTTTGGCTGTTGCTCCCGCAGACTTTCCAGCCGCCGCACCCGAGGGCCACGTGTTGGATTCAGCTGATGTGCTGAGCCGGGCCTCCACTGGTGAATTGGGTGCACGCTTAGCCAACTTTGAGAGCGATCACATCAACGCGAATTTGGTGACGGTTAAGCGTCTCGACTACAACGTTGACCTTGATTCGTTTGCCTCTGAGCTGCTCAGCCGCTGGCACGGTTCCGACGATGACAGTGATCTGTTGATCGCGATTGATTCAGGCGCAAACGCAGCTCGTATTGCTGCCGACCCCACCCTGTTGCAGCGTTTGCCCAATGCGCTGCTTGAGAGCACAGCCGATGAAACGATGTCGGTAGCCCTGCGCGATGGTGGCCGTTACCGCCAGGCCACGATTGATGCCCTCTCCCGACTGGAAACGGTCTTAGCTGGTCAAGAAGATCCCGGTCCTCCCGAACTGATTGAGCAAGTGGCCGTTGTGAGCAATGTCCCAACCAAGGAAGAGACCGAAGAGAGCAATGCCTTGATTTGGGTGGCCGTGCTGTTGGTTTTGGGAACGCTTGTGCCGATGGCCACTTGGTGGGTGTTCTCTCGCTGAACCTCGGCATCATGGGCTGACGCCCAGTTCGACGGCATGGGACTGAATGACTGGCTTGGCACCTTTGCCAAGGCCGAAGGACTGGATTTGAGTAGCGATTTGGAGCAGGCCTATGAGGCTGCTCTGATGATCCAAGGCTTAGAGCTCGAATATTTCAACGACCGCCCTGTTCGCACCGATGTCAATTTGGGTTTGCCGCAAGCAACCCAAACGCAGATCTTTCGCCGCTTTCGCTCGGCACTGGAGATTTGCCGTGCCCTGCTCTCATCGATTGAGCGCCAGCGCGCCCAGCTCGACAGCCAGGAACTGCGGCAGCTGCAGCTGATTGAGTCGGTGGTGCGGCGCTATCGCAGCAAAGACGGTCAAACCCTGTTTCAACGCCCGGACCCTCTACCCCGCAGTCTGCTTGGGGTGTTTGATCGGGTTCGCAATCAATTGGATCCAGAAGCCGAAGCCAATGTGGTGGCTGGTTTCCGGCGCCGGCGTGATTCCACGTTGGTGTCGCTGCGGATCCTGCTGTTGATGATTTTGGTGCCACTGCTGTTGCAGCAGATTTCGCGCACCTATGTGATCTCACCCTTGGTGGATCGCATTGCCCCTGATATTCCTTTCCTCAGTTACACCAAGCCACGGCTGCAGCAATCTGCGGTGGCCAGCCTGCGGGAATACAAAGCTGAGATCGAATTTGCAGCCCTACTGGAGGGAGAAGACAGCCCATCGGTGGAAGAGCTGCGCCAAAAGCTCACGCTCAAAGCAGCCGAGCTGAAAGATGAGGCGGACTCCGAGAGCACCACAGCGATCAAAAACGTGCTCGCCGATGTGGTGGCCACCATCGGCTTTGTGTTGGTTTGCCTGTTTGGCCGCGATGAAATCCGTGTGCTGCGCGGCTTTTTTGACGAGGTTGTCTACGGCCTCAGCGATAACGCCAAGGCATTTGTGATCATCCTGTTCACCGACATTTTCGTTGGTTTCCACAGCCCAGAGGGTTGGACTGTGCTCCTGCAGGGAATCTCTTCTCACCTGGGGATTCCAGCTGAAGAGCAATTCATTGATCTGTTCATCGCCACCTTCCCGGTGATCCTGGCGACGATCTTCAAGTACTGGATCTTCCGCTACCTCAACCGCGTGTCGCCGTCCTCTGTGACAACCCTGCGCGGCATGAATGGTGGTGGCTAATCACCTGTTGATCACCGGTCCATCGCGCGGCGGCAAAAGTGAATGGGCGGAACAGCGCATCCGCGAGATGGCTGGTGCAGCCGCAATCACCTATCTCGCCACCGGACCCACACTCCCCGATGACGCTGCCTGGCAACAGCGCCTGAGCCGTCACCGCCAGCGGCGCCCAGAGCATTGGCGTTTGAAGGAAGCTTCTTCCATTTCAGCAGTGAGCCAGCTGTTCCAGCAGGGCAGCGACTGCCAGGAGGACTTCGTTTTATTGGACTCCCTCGGTGGACTTGTGGCCTCAGCCCTTGAGCTCGAGGAGGAGTGCTGGCTGGAGTTGCAGGCTGCCTTTCTGATGGCTCTCGAAAAACGATCAACCCCTGTGGTGTTGGTGGCTGAGGAAGTGGGCTGGGGCGTGGTTCCGACAACCGCCATCGGCGGACGCTTTCGCGATCGCAATGGAAGCCTGACCCGGCAGTGTGAGCAACTCTGCTCGGAAAGTTGGCTCGTGGCAGCTGGACGCGCCTTGCCTCTCCATCAGCTCGCACAACGCCTCAATCCCGCACCCTGAGTCATGCCTCAGATCGTTTTGGTGGAGCCTGAGATTCCGCCCAATACCGGCAATATCGCCCGCACCTGCGCGTCCACAGAGACCCCCCTCCACCTGGTGGAACCCTTGGGCTTTGAGATCAATGATCGCCAGTTGAAGCGTGCTGGTTTGGATTACTGGCCCCACGTTCCCTTGGTGCAACACTCCAGCTGGGGAGTTTTTTTGAAGCACCATCAGCATCATTCAGGACGCTTGTTGGGTTTCAGCCGCCATGCCAGCCGCTCCTACCTGGAGATTGATTATCGAGCAGACGACTGGCTGATTTTCGGTTGTGAAACCAAAGGATTAGCCCCTGAAGTCCAAGCCAATTGCGATGACCTCCTTCTGATTCCGATGACGTGTTCAGCGGTGAGAAGCCTGAATTTGTCTGTGGCTGCAGCGGTTGTGCTATTTGAATCTCGTCGCCAATTAATAAACGGTTAAAGCATCTGTTTATCTAATGATCGGTGGATTTCATCCCACCTCACCCTTGATCATTTACCTACGGACAGGTAATTTACGCCCGATCCCGCCTGAGGGGATTGGTTCTCAGTCATTTTTTGCGTGAAGCCAAGCACCCTTTTCGTTCTGGGCACCTGCAGCTCACCCGTGGTGTTGGCCATGGCTGCTGGTTTTCCAAGTCGAAGCGATGATCTGGTGATTCCCGAGCTGCCCCCCCTGGTGGCTGCAGCTCCGGCCTCTGTCTCCACCCTTTGGGTGAAGACCTTGGAGAAAGTCAGTGTGATGGATCTCGCTGAGCAAGTGGAGATGGAGCCAATTCGTTTGGCCCAGCTCAATGGTCTCAGCGCCCTCGACAATTTTGAAGCTCAGCAGTGGGTCGCCCTGCCTGAGTCACTTGAGTCATCACTGTTTTTAGTGGCCTCTCTCGACGCCAATTCGGCCCAAGACGCCAAACCCGATTCCTTCGCCGATGACAACCTGGCGGCCAAGATGAAGCGGCTTGGAAAGCTGGTGAGCCAGTCGACCCTGCCCCCAGTCCACGCCCGCCAAACCCTCGCCATCGTGCCTGGCATGAGCGGCGGCTTGAGTTGGCCTGAACTCCCTGATTTCGGGCAGCTGCGCCGGCCACAGCTCTCCGGTTTCATTTGGCCTGCGAAAGGCACGCTCACCTCTGGCTATGGCTGGCGCTGGGGCCGCATGCACCGCGGCATTGATGTCGCCAACAGCGTCGGCACCCCCATCATTGCGGCCGCCGATGGCAAGGTTGTGTTCTCCGGTTGGAGTTCAGGCGGCTACGGCTACCTGGTTGAGTTGGCCCACACCGATGGCAGCAAAACCCGCTATGCCCACAACAGCGCCTTGCTGGTGAAGAAGGGCCAAAGCGTTCGCCAGGGAACCGCGATCGCACGGATGGGAAGCACCGGCAGAAGCACTGGTCCTCACCTGCATTTTGAAATCATCAAGCCCGGCCTTGGAGCCGTGAACCCTGTCAGTCACCTGAGCCGTCGGGGCTGACGATCCCGTACACTCATTCGCTCAAGGCTCGGTAGCTCAGCTGGTTAGAGCACAGCATTCATAACGCTGGGGTCGGGAGTTCAAGTCTCCCCCGAGCCATTGCCTTGTTCTCAATCAACCTCAGTTTCAGCGCATTTCGATCGCGTTGAGCCGATCACGGAAGCTGCTTCCCACCGCATTGTCGCGGGGCTCACTGCGACGTGCAGGTGCGTTGCGATTTTGATAAGCCACGCTCTGCGGACGAACCTCCACAGTCTTGGAGTTACGCGCCTGCTGCTCTTGGTTTGAGGTTGGCTTGGACCGAACAATGGGATCCTTCTTCAGCTCATTGCGGAGTTGATTCAGAAGCCGGAAGTGACCGGTGTTGTTGTACTTGCGCATGAGCGCTTGATCCCAGGCCAAAAACCCACAGCAATTCCTACCCAGACTAAGCCGCAGGAGCGGGGCAATTGTGATAGCTTAGGGATGCTTAAACGGAATGAATCCGCTTAAGCAGCTGTTAATTCTCTGCCTTTCTCCATGACCACCGGCGTCTTCCGCGTTGGCCTGCAGGCCCCCGATTTCACCGCCACCGCAGTGGTTGACCAAGAGTTCAAGGACATCTCCCTATCCCAGTACCGCGGCAAGTACGTGGTGCTGTTCTTTTACCCCCTCGATTTCACCTTTGTCTGCCCAACGGAGATCACAGCGTTCTCCGATCGCTACGACGCCTTCAAAGCACTGAACACCGAAGTGCTGGGTGTCTCCGTCGACAGCCAGTTCAGTCACCTGGCCTGGATCCAAACTGAGCGCAAGCAAGGTGGTCTTGGCGACATTGCCTACCCACTGGTTGCTGACCTCAAAAAGGAGATTGCTAGCGCCTACAACGTCCTCGATGAAGCCGAAGGCGTTGCCCTACGCGGTTTGTTCATCATCAATCCCGAGGGTGTGGTCCAGCACGCCACCGTCAACAACCTGCCGGTGGGCCGCAACGTGGAGGAAACCCTGCGTGTGCTTCAGGCCTTCCAGCACGTTGAGGCCAACCCCGACGAGGTCTGCCCCGCCAACTGGACGCCTGGTGAGCGCACCATGAACCCTGATCCGGTCGGAAGCAAGGACTTCTTCGCTGCTGTCAACTGAGCAGCGACAGGGTTCCAGCTTCAGCGTCCAAACGAGCCCTCCTGCCTAGCGGGAGGGCTTTATTTGGTCGTCCATGACCCACTGGCAGGCCCTGGACAATCGGAATACCAAGATCACCCAAGCGGTCTTCCAAGACGTCCGCCAAGCTCAAATCGCCGGGAAGCACATCCTCAGGAATCCAACGGAAGTGTCCCAAGCCGATGCCAGCGAGGTTCTGCAATAAACCGGCGGTGCGCCACTGGGTGAGCATCCGGTCGATTCGGTAGGGCGCTTCTCCAACGTCCTCCAGCACAAGGATCGTGCCATCCAGTGATGGCATCCAAGGGGTTCCAATCAGGTGGGTACCAACGGTGAGGTTGGTGACCACAAGCTCTCCCTCCGCAACACCATCACGCAACGGTTGCCCGGTGAGCGGCCCGACGGCCTCTCCCATCAACAGCTGGCGCACCCGTTCGTCTTTCCAGCCATGAATTCCGCCCCGTCCGCCTGCTGCTAACTGGGCAAGAAGCAGGGCACAGTTATCGGAAAACCCCACGCACCAACGTGGCGTTGGACCAGGGTCAAAGCCAGCCTCGAGGCTGCGGGCCGCTCCCCAGCCCCCGGCAATGCAAACAACACCGTCAGCTCCAGGATCACGCCAGGCTTGCTGCAACAGGGCTGCGCGATCTGGGTCGCTGGCTGAGAAATAGGTCCATTGCCCCAAGCTCTGCTTAGGGATGACGAGATCCAACCCCCAGTCTTGATAGAGCCGCTGCCATCCACGATCCCCCTGCAAGGTGTCGGGATCAACCCAGGTGCCAGGAGCCACGCCGATCAAGCGATCACCCAAGCGCAATGGCGCAGGCCAAGCCGACGGGCTCGATTGCACAGGTGTCGGCAAGCCTGTTGCGGTGAGCGCAGCCCCAAAACCGAGACTGGCCAAAATCTGGCGACGGTTGAGCTTCATCCCAGCAGAGACTGCAGCAACCGTTGACCATCGATGCCCCCCAGCAGGGGATCGGTCGCTCGCTCAGGGTGGGGCATCAATCCAAGAACATTGCCACGGCGGTTGCAAACGCCGGCTACATCAAGGATGGAGCCATTGGGGTTGTGCCCGTAGCGCAGCACCAGCTGACCATGCTGCTCCAGCTCGCTCAAGGTGTCGGCCTGGCATTGGTAGCGGCCTTCACCGTGGGCAATTGGAAATTGCACACGCTCCTGGTCCCCATAGCCCTTCAGGAGATGGCAGGAGCCGGGGCTCACGACCAACTCACAGGGCTCACAGATGAAATGGAGGTTTTGGTTGCGCGTGAGGGCGCCCGGCAACAGGCCCATCTCCGTGAGCACCTGAAACCCATTGCAAATGCCCAACACAGGACCGCCATCGGCGGCAAAAGCGTGGACGGCATGAAGGAGTGGAGACAGGCTCGCCAAAGCACCACAGCGCAGGTAATCGCCGTAGCTGAAACCACCGGGGAGCACCACCGCCTGGATGTCTTCCAGGCTGGTGGTGTCATGCCAAAGAAACCGGCAGGGCAGATCGAGGATTCCGCTCAGGGCCCAGGCCATGTCCCGATCACAGTTGGACCCTGGGAAAACAACAATGCCGACGGTCACGCTTGGAGTTCCTCCAGGCTGATGCTCCAGTTTTCCGTCACAGGGTTGGCCAGCAAGCGATCACAGAGAACTCCCACCTGCGCTTCCGCTTGTTTGGCATCAGGCGCTTCGAGGCTGAGAACGATGGCCTTACCAATGCGCAAGCTTTGGAGTCCTTCCACGCCTAAACGGGCCGCAGCCGATCGGGTGGCTTCACCAGCTGGATCGAGAACCGAAGGACGCAGCTGCACTTCGACACGAGCTTGATAACGGGGCAAAGCGAACAAGCAATCGCAACGATCTTCGCAGTTGCTGCTGCCAAATCTTTTTTTGATGGGCATGGTGAAAAAAACGCCCCCACGCCCCGTTGGCCAAGGCCCTGCTGCTGCTACTGACCATTGGCATGGCCGTGCCTGGCCTCGCCCAGGAATGTCGTGGCAAAGATGGAGCTTGGCAGCAGTGTTCCTTGGACTGGATCGATCCAGGCCGCCGCTGGGATCTGCGCTTGCCTAATGAGCACTGGCAAATCAGCCACGACGGCAGTGGTTCCATGCAAATTCGCGAAGCTGGGGGCCAGTGGGTTCCGGCGCAAGCGCGCTGGCAGGAGCCAGGGGTGTTGTGCTGGGGAGAGCTCTGTGCCCGTGGGCCCTTGCCCCTCGATTAAGCCTGCAGGGAAGCGAGTTGCGCCGCCAAGCGGCTCTGATCGGGTGAACGGCCAATCAACACCAGGTTGAGCTGGTCGCTGCTGGCTTGGTCCGCTTCAAACCAACAATCCAGTCGCCGGCCAACGGCTTGCACCTGCAGCGGCAACACTTTGCCGGCAATGGGAATCCGTCCCTTAAGCCGCAACAAACCCATGGTTTCAATGGCGCCTGTCAAAACGCTCTCAAGACCCTCCTGCTGCCAACGACCCTTTAGCTGCAGGCTGGCGGAGAGCAGCTCTGGGTGGTGGTGATCGTGGTGGTGGTGATGATCATCATGGGATTCGGGCTCAGGGTCCGCCGCCTCATGACGACTCAAACCAAGTAACAACTCCGGATCCACCCGGCCGTGGCTGATCGGCAGGCTCATCACGCCAGGGAAGTGGGCACGCGACTCAAGCTGCTGGGCCGCCAAGCGCTGCTGCTCATCAGAGAGCCGATCGGCCCGGCTAATCAGCACAAGATCAGCTTGTTCCAGCTGCTCGTCAAACAGCTCATCAATGCTGTCGTCGTGATCCAGGCTGGGGTCATCAGCCCGTTGCTGCTCCAGCAGATTCACATCGGCCACAACCTCGCCGCGAGCCAAGGCTTCGCCATCCACCACCGTCACCACCCCGCTGACGCGGGTGCGATGGCGAATTTCCGGCCATTGGAAGGCCTGTAGCAGGGGCTCCGGCAAAGCCAACCCACTGGTCTCAATCACGATCCCATCGAGCTGATCGGCTTGCTCAAGCACCGCTTCCATCGTGGGAAGAAAGTCGTCTTGAACGGTGCAACAGAGGCAGCCATTGGCCAATTCCACGATGGTTGGAGCAGAGACCGACTCGTCCTCATCGCACACCTGACAGCTTTTAAGCAGCTGTCCATCAATGCCAACCTCGCCAAACTCATTAACCAGCACAGCCAGCCGTTGCTGCGATTGCCGCAAGAGTTCACGCAAAACCGTGGTTTTGCCAGCACCAAGGAACCCGGTGACCACCGTCACCGGTAAACGGGTTGTGGACGCCACGCTCAGGCCACCAGCAACGACCAGCTGAAGGCACAGCCAATGCCAATCCAGATCCCAGCGGCCAAGCGCAGGCCCTGATCACCGATCAGGCGAACCACCGGATCAGAGAAGCGGCGCACCAACAAAAGCATCACAGCTTGAGCCACAAAGAGACCGATGAAATAAGCCACCAGGGGCGTGGGCTCGGCGCCAACGATGGTTCCCCCAAGCATCACGCCATGCAGCGCAAAGGCGGGGTACAACCAACCGGTGGAAAGGGTGCCAAGGATGACCAAGCCTTCCACCACCAGAGACAGTGACACCAGCGCTTCGGTGGGCAGAACCAAGGCCTCAGGGATCACCACAACCTGAGCTAAGGCCGCGCCGAGCAAACCAACGGCGAGCAGGGTTGGAATCCAGCGGCGGGGTTGATCCCAACCCACCAGCATCAAAGCTGCCAAAAACAAAAGATGGTCGGGGCCCAACAAGGGATGACCCACACCACTGAGGAAACCTTGAAGAGGAGAGAGGCTGATCTCCTCCATTCCGAATGGATGGTGCGCCAACACCGTTGGTAGGAACCCAAGCAGGGAATCAATCATCCAGAAGATCCGGTCCGCGCCGGGGAAGTGGGGAGGTTCCGGCGGGCGTTCTGACTCACCCCTTGGGGTTCACAGCTGCGGGACAGCGCCGGATTCACACCGGACTTTCCCCCTTTCCTTCCCGAGCTGATCCCAAGGGAAACCGGATCCTGAAATTACCATCGCCGTCCCCTAGCCACAGCCCAAGCTGTCAGCTGTGGAGAGACCGGAACGTTCGTTGACTCCAGTGGCTCTGGCACAGAGCTGCTTGATCTGCGGTAGATCGAGCACGGCATTGGTGAAATCAGCACCGTCGATCGTGGCGTCGGTGAATTTGCTTTGCAGCAACATGCCGTTATCGAGCCTGGCCTGGCTCAGGTCAGCCCGGTCAAAACGGCTGGAGAAGGCCACCACATCACGCAGATCGGCCCCGGAGAAATTGGAATCCTGCAATTGCGTGGTGTTGAACACCGTGCCGCGTAGGTCGCTATCGGAAAAATCCGTTCCCTCCAAATCCATCTTCAGAAACTCCTTCTGCTGAAGGTTTCGGCCGTGCATGTCACTGGAGAGGTCTTGCATCGACTTCGCCCCTCGCAGCTCTGGAGCTGTGATGGCAGCAGCGGCTCCAGGCCACTGCAAGAGCAACACCAACAACATCGCGGTGGCCGACAGCAAAAAGCGCCGCATGAATCCCCGTAGGCTTGGCGCACAAGCTAGGTGAAATGCCATCCTCCTTTCGTGTGGTGGTGCCCCCCCATCCCTTGGTGGCCCACTGGCTCACAGTGCTGCGCGACAAGCAAACCCCCTCGCCGTTGTTCGCAACAGCGATGAAAGAGCTGGGCCGCTGGCTCACCTATGAGGCGGCCCGCGATTGGTTGCCCCAGCGCAACATCACGGTTGAAACGCCTTTAGCCAGTTGTGAAGGCCAAGTGATGGACCCCACAACCCCGGTGCTCGCCATCCCAATCCTGCGCGCTGGTTTGGGACTCTGGGCTGGCGGGCAAGACGTTCTGCCCCATGCGCGGGTTGCCCATATGGGTGTGGTGCGTGATGAGGCAACGGCGCAGGCCAGCAGCTATCTCGACCGCATGCCCAAGCGCATTGGCGAGCGGGTGGGCGTGATGGTGTTCGATCCGATGGTCGCCACTGGTGGCAGCTTGGCGATGGTGCTCCGCCAACTCAAGGAGCTTGGGGTGCATGGATCGCGTCTGCGGGTGATCACCGCTCTGGCCTCCTCACCAGGGCTCAAAAGCCTGGCTGAGGAATTTCAGGACCTCACCCTCTACACCGGTTGCATTGATGCCGAACTCGATGAACGGAACTACATCGTGCCTGGACTAGGCGATGCGGGCGATCGTCTTTACGGCACAGAGTCGGAGGACTTCCTAGCCTGATAGGGACAACGTTTTGAGCATGGCTGAACAAAACAGCAGCTCCGCATCGCTTCTTCTCAGCGCGCTCACCGGTGCGGCGGTTGGCGCTGCAGGTCTGACCTGGTGGCTGTTGTCCCGCGCTGAGCGTCGCCAGGCCCTTGGAGATCAGTTCAAGCGTCTTGGCCTCAACGGCGCTCCAACCAACGGCTCGTCAGCTCAAGGCTCACCAGAAAATCTCGAGCAAAAGGTGAACCGCCTCAACCTGGCGATCGAGGATGTGCGCCGTCAGCTGGAGAGCATGGCTCCTGAGAGCAGCAACTGAGAGGATCGTGCAAACCGCACGGACCCATGGCCCCCCTCCGATCCAGCGCCATCACGAAAGGTGTTCAGCGCAGTCCCAACCGCGCCATGTTGCGCGCTGTTGGTTTCGGAGATGGTGACTTCAGCAAACCGATCATCGGGATTGCCAACGGTTACAGCACCATCACGCCCTGCAATGTGGGGCTCAACGACCTAGCCCTGCGCGCCGAAGCAGCCACACAAGCAGCCGGGGGGATGCCGCAACTCTTCGGCACCATCACCGTCAGTGATGGCATCTCCATGGGCACCGAGGGGATGAAGTACTCCCTGGTGAGCCGCGAAGTGATTGCCGATGCCATCGAGACCGCCTGCAACGGTCAAAGCATGGATGGCGTGTTGGCCATCGGCGGCTGCGACAAAAACATGCCCGCCGCCATGTTGGCGATGGCGCGGATGAACATCCCAGGTGTCTTCGTCTATGGCGGCACCATCAAGCCCGGCAAATTGGGCGGCTGCGACCTCACCGTGGTCAGCGCCTTTGAAGCGGTTGGTCAGTTGAGCAGCGGCAAGATCGATGAAGCCCAGCTCACCGCTGTTGAAAAGAACGCTTGCCCAGGAGCTGGCAGCTGTGGTGGCATGTTCACGGCCAACACGATGAGTGCGGCCATCGAAACGATGGGGTTGAGCTTGCCGTTCAGCTCCACCATGGCGGCGGAAGATCCCGAGAAAGCCGAGAGCGCTGCTCGCTCGGCTGAGGTGTTGGTGGAGGCCATTGCTGCCAACATTCGTCCGTTGGATCTGCTGACCCGCGAAGCGTTTGAAAACGCCATCAGCGTGATCATGGCCGTGGGTGGCTCCACCAATGCGGTGTTGCACTTGCTCGCGATTGCACGCACCGCCGGCGTACCACTGTCAATCGACGACTTCGAAACGATTCGGCAACGGGTGCCTGTGATCTGCGATCTCAAACCAAGCGGACGCTTTGTCACGGTCGACCTGCATAACGCTGGTGGCATTCCGCAAGTCATGAAACTTCTGCTCGATGGTGGGTTGCTCCATGGCGATTGCCGCACCGTGGAGGGCAAAACCTTGCGAGAGGTTCTGGCTGATGTTCCCTCAGAACCGCCGGCTGATCAGGAGGTGATCCGGCCCCTGAGCAATCCCCTCTATGCCAAAGGGCACCTGGCTGTGTTGAAAGGCAACCTCGCCAGTGAAGGGGCTGTCGCCAAGATCAGTGGTGTCAAAACACCAGTGCTCACAGGCCCAGCCAGGGTGTTTGAAAGCGAAGAGCAGTGCCTGCAGGCGATCTTGGCGAACCAGGTCCATGCAGGCGATGTGGTGGTGGTGCGCAATGAAGGCCCCGTTGGCGGCCCGGGAATGCGGGAGATGTTGGCGCCCACCGCCGCCATCGTTGGTGAAGGGCTCGGCGACAAGGTGGCGTTGATCACCGACGGTCGCTTCAGCGGCGGCACCTACGGCCTGGTGGTTGGGCATGTGGCCCCAGAAGCAGCAGTAGGCGGCATGATCGGCCTGGTGCAAGAGGGCGATTCCATCACCGTGGATGCCCAACAACAATTGCTGCAGCTCAATGTGGATGCCGCTGAATTGGAACGGCGCAAGCAAGCTTGGGTCAAACCAGAACCGCGTTACCGCACCGGTGTTTTGGGTAAATACGCCCGTTTGGTGAGCAGCAGCAGCAAGGGCGCTGTGACTGATCAACCCTGAACCAGTTCGGCGCGCAAGCGACGCGCCAGGGTTTCCAATGGAATGCCGTCGTCAGGCCTGGGGCAGGCTTGTCCGGAGGTGCCGTCCATCCACACCGGATGGCGGCCCTGCCACAGCAGGGGCCGCTCCTCGTCCTCACACCAGCTCAACTGCAGCGACGGATCA
The DNA here is from genome assembly GCF_014279855.1 of Synechococcus sp. Minos11. Lineage (NCBI taxonomy): Bacteria > Bacillati > Cyanobacteriota > Cyanophyceae > Synechococcales > Synechococcaceae > Synechococcus > Synechococcus sp. Minos11. The sequence goes on from NZ_CP047953.1 coordinate 1,134,645, forward strand.
GCCGCTGCGCCATAGATCTCCAGCTCGAGATCCAGAGCGGGTTGGCGTTGACCATCTTGACTTCTAACTTCCAAACGGCCAATCCAACTGTCACCCAGTTGTTCAGAGGGCAAAAAAGCATGCCGATAAGGGGGCCTGCTGAGATCGGCTGCGCGGCAGATGCTTTGGGTCAAGAGCTCGCAGCCTTCAGGATCGCTGATGCAGGCCGGTAGCCAGTCCTTGGCCATTACTGGATCGCTTCGATCGAGAGCACCTGAAGCCGCAATGGACCGGCCCGGAAACCAGGGTTGCTCTCCCCATCGTCGGCAAAGCGGGAGTGGAGGATCTGCAAACGCGACACCTTGGCAGCTTCAAATCGCAGGGGAAAACCCACGGGCTTGGCCCTGACGACGGGTTTGAGATCAGAAAAGGGGATCACCACCTCGCTGATGCCACTGGGCTGCGTATCAAAATCTTCCACCCACCTCAGGCCGCCAGGGACCAGATCTCCAAGGCGTCCGGCCAAATCAGAAACAGCAACAGCGAGTTTGTAGCGCCGTCCATCGCCTTGCAGCCGCAAACGCAAAGCCGTTGCCGATGACAAATCGAGGGGTGGTTGCCAGACCGGGGAACGGCAACTCACAAAGCCGCCACCTTCGGCCACAACCTCGGCCTGCATCAGCAAACCATCGGAATTGACGACACACTCGCCGCTGCTGCGGCCGCCCATGATCGTGTCGTTCAAGCTGGCCCAGCCACTAAAGCCATCACCAGCAGCAATCAAGATCGTCAACAGTTCAGGCCAGAGCGCCACAGGCCGCAGCATCAGCCAGAACCGTTATCTTCGCTTGGGTCTGCACCAGTTTGGCTGGTGTTCGCCCTGGATCTTCGGCAGGGTCAAGCAGCCGGCCCAACGCTTGCTGCTTTCCCTCGCCAGCCACCAAAAACACCACCTGGCGCGCTGCGCAGAGAACCGGTGGTGTGAGGGTGATGCGCGGAATGCCCTTGCCTTCCCCCACCGTGACCCAGCGATCGCGAACCTGCGTGGCTGCTGTGCCTGGGAACAGGGAGGCCGTATGGCCGTCGTCGCCAAGACCCAAGAGGATTAAATCAAATTCCGGAGGACTGCTGCCGCAGATCTGCTCTAACGAACTGTTGAAACGCGCCACATCGGCGGTCACATCGGCTCCATCGGTGGGCACCGGGTGAAAGCAAGCATGTTGACCAGGGCCTTCGGCCATCAAGCTGCCGCGCACCATGCGTGCGTTGCTGAGCGCGTCGTCGGCGGGCACATAGCGCTCATCGCCCATCAACAGATCAACCCGGTCCCAGGCCAAATGTTCTTGGCCCAGCAAGTGATAGGTGGCTTCCGGTGTGGAACCACCGGAGAGGGCGATTTGAACACGGTCCCGTTCCGCCAAGGTGAGGTCAATGACCTGGGCGATCGTCTCGGCAGCCCGCTTGGCCAAACTGCCGCGATCCGCCAACTGGATCAGCTCGTACTGGCTCACTGCAGCCACTCAGTGTGGAAGGTGCCATCGCGATCGACACGTTGGTAGGTGTGCGAACCGAAGCAGTCACGCATCGCCTGGACCAAGTTCTGTGGCAAGCGGCCGGTGCGGTAGCTGTTGATGTAATCGAGGGTGCTGCTGAAGGTGGGCACAGGAATGCCATTGGCCGCTGAAGCCGCCACCACTTTGGCGAGGCCAGGCAAACGACGGTTCACCTGATCAGCAAACCAGGGATCGGTCATCAAATTGGGCAGCTGAGGATCAGCGTTGAAGGCATCTTGGATGCGCTTCAGCAGCTTGGCGCGAATGATGCAACCGCCCTTCCAGATCTGAGCGATCGCGGGCATGTGCAGGTTGTAGTTGTTGTCGGCTGAAGCAATGCGCAGCAGCTCCATGCCTTGGGCATAGCTGGCGATACACGAGAGCACCACCGCATCCATGATCGGGCCCATGGCATCGGATGGTGTGCCCAGGTCGGCATCGGCAACGGCGGGACCTTTCAAAATCGATTCGGCCTTCTGGCGTTGGGGCTTCATCGAACTCATCACCCGCCCATTGAGAGCGGCATAAATGGTGGGCACCGAGGCCCCCATCTCTAGGGCTGTCACCACGGTCCAGAGACCAGTGCCCTTCTGGCCGGCCTGATCCATGATTTTTTCAACCAGGTCGGTGCCGTCATCGGGATCTTTGGTGCGCAGGCACACCTCGGTGATCTCCACCAGGTAGGAGTTGAGCTCTTCGGTCGCGTTCCAGGCCTTAAAAACGTCAGCGATCTGATCGCCGTTCATGCCCTTGACCCGCTTCATCAGGTCATAGGCCTCAGCCAGGATTTGCTCAATGCCGTACTCAATGCCGTTGTGGACGGTCTTGACGAAATGGCCAGAACCGCCAGGACCGATGTAGGTGACACAGGGGCCGTCTTCCACCTGGGCGGCCATCTTGGTCACCAGGCTTTCAATGGCGTCGTAAGACGCCTTGGTCCCTCCCGGCATCATGCTGGGACCTTCCAGAGCACCCTTGGCGCCGCCTGAGACGCCCATGCCAATGAAGCCGAAGCTCTGGCTTTCGAGTTTGGCGACGCGGCGTTCGGTGTCTTTGTACTCCGAGTTGCCGCCGTCAATCAGCAGGTCGCCGGCTTCCAGATACGGCGAGATTTGATCGATGACAGCATCCACGGCACCACCGGCCTTCACCATCATCAAGATGCGGCGGGGCCTTTCGAGCTTGTCGACAAACTCCTGCAAGGAATAGGCCGGCTGAATCTGTTTGCCGGCGCCACGGCCAGCCATGAATTCATCGGTCTTTTGCCGGGTGCGGTTGTAAACCACGCTCGAAAAACCATTGCGCTCAGCGTTGAGCACAAGGTTTTCCCCCATCACACCAAGCCCGATCAGGCCGAAATGCCCCTTGCCCATAGTGCCCCGCGTGGAACCAGTCACAGCAAGTGTGGCCACGCCTGGCTTAAGGGCCTACTAAGGCACTGATTCAGATCACCATCCCGTCGGGAATCGAAGCGTTTTTGGTGATCACCACAATCCCGCCACGGATGTAGAAGCCCTGCTCAGCGCGGTCGGCTTCCTCAACGTTGTCTTTGTTGATGATGCTGACGTTGCTGCCGATGCGGACGTTCTTATCGAGGATGGCCTTTTTCACCGTGGTTCCGCGGCCCACACCCATGGGGATGCCACCACGTTCCCGCAGGATGGCCCGCTCTTCGCCGGACTCATAGAAGTCGTTGCCCATCACCAGGGTGTCTTGCAGGGCAACCTCGTCTTCAATCCGGCTACGCACACCCAAGACGCAGTGGTGAATGCTGCAAGCCTTCAAGATGGACCCCTCACCAACAATGGAGTCGGTGACCTGCGCGTCTTGAAGCTTGGAGGGGGGCAGGTAGCGGTGACGTGTGTAGATCGGGAAACGCTTGTCGTAGAAAGAGAAGGGCGGACGCGGCTGGGTGGTCAGCGCCAGATTCGCTTCATAGAAAGCACGGATGGTTCCGATGTCTTCCCAGTAATCGTCGAAGAGATAGGAGCGGAGTTTGAAGCCATCGTCGAGTGCCTTGGGGATGATCTCCTTACCGAAGTCAGTGGCACCGGGGTTTTCAGCCAGTAAGCGGAAGAGCACGTCCCGCTTGAACACGTAGATGCCCATGGAGGCCAGGAATGGCCGGCGCTGGGCTTCCTCAGCGCTCAAGCCCATGCTGGCGGTATCGCAGGACATCTCATCAAGTGCCTCGCCTTTGGGCTTTTCGCGGAACTTGGTGATGGAGGCTTCTGCACCGGTGTGCATCAAGCCAAAGCTCTGGGCTTGCTCGCGATCAACCGGGAGGGCGGCCACGGTGAGGTCAGCGCCGCTGGCGCGGTGCTGAGCCACAAAATGGGCATAGTCCATCCGGTAGAGCTGGTCACCCGAAAGGATCAGCACTTCGTCGATGTCCCACTCCTGCAGCAGCCATTCGTATTTACGAACAGCATCGGCTGTTCCTTCAAACCAACTGGGGCTATCTGGGGTCTGCTGGGCCGCCAGAACTTCAACAAACCCTTGATCAAACCCCGAGGAGAGGTTGAAGGTTTGAGCGATGTGGCGATTCAGTGATGCGCTGTTGAACTGCGTCAGCACATAGATCTTGTTGATCCCGCTGTTGATGCAGTTGCTAACGGGGATGTCGATGAGGCGGTACTTACCCGCCAGCGGCACGGCTGGTTTGGCCCGCATTTTGGTCAGCGGATAGAGCCGCGTACCCGCACCGCCACCGAGAATGATTGCGAGAACCCGTTTCATCAACCCCTGGCAGCGCGGCCACTTTGGGCCCAGGGACCCAATTGATCAAGGGGTTGACGCCAGATCCACCGAGTTATTTTGCGTCGCTGCGATCTCGATCTGCGTCGTCGCCAGGCAGATCAAAGAGGCGTTGTGCGGCTGCCATCGAATCAAGCCGCTGTTGGCGTGGCTGTGGCGCCCGCAAGGCCGTTGTCGGAACGTGCAAGATCTTGTTGATCAAGCCCTTGGTGAGCGCTTCCACCACCTGCTTCTCGCGCTGTGAGAAATCGGATCCCATGCGGCTGAGCGCTTTGAGCAACTCCTGCTTACGGATCTCTTCAAACTGCTGCCGCATGCGGTTAATGGTGGGCACAGCTTCCAGGCCATCCCACCAATCCAGGAAGGCTTGGCGGTCTTCATCGAGCAGCACCTCAGCCTGTTGAGCCAATTGCTGCCGCGCGGCCACATTGCGCTCCACGACCTCTTGCAGATCGTCAACGTCGTAACTCAAGGTCCCAGAGACATCAGCTGCATCGGAGCTGATGTTGCGGGGAACACCAATGTCGACAAGCATCAAACGCGCCTGACGGGTAATCGCGTCCAAGCGCTGGCGGTCGATGATCGGCTCATCAGCGCCGGTGCTGGTGAACAGCAGCGTGTTGCTGGCCAACTGCGCATCGAGCTGGTCCAGCCCGCAGCAGGTGATCACCAAATCAGGGAAATCTTTGGCGAGCACTTCGGCTTTGGCCACCGTGCGGTTGACCACCGTGATGCTGCGTGCCCCTTTTGATTGCAGGTGTTGCAACAGCAAGCGAGCCATCCGACCAGCCCCCACCACAGCCACCTTCTCCTGGGAGAGGGAGACCAAGTCATCAACGCCCTGTTCCTGGCCCACCTTGAGCTGAGCGAGTTCAACGGCAGCTGAACTGATCGAAACGGCACCGGAACCGAGGTTGGTTTCGCTGCGAACCCTTTTGCCTGTACTAACGGCCTGATTCAACAAACGGTTGAGGATTGGGCCGATGGACTTGTGGTCCTGACCCAACCGGTACATCTTTTTGACCTGGCTGAGGATCTGCCCCTCGCCGAGCACCAAGCTGTCGAGGCCAGCACTCACCCGCAGCAGGTGTTGGATGGCTTCCTCGTGGTGGAGCGCAAACAGGTGCGGCTGCAGGTCGGGGTCAGCCAGGCCACTGTGATTGGCCAGAAAATCGCGAATCGCCTCCACACCATCCTCAGGATGGCGCAACAAGGAGTAGATCTCGAGGCGATTACAGGTACTCAGAATTGAGGTCTCAAGGACCTGCTCATGGGAGCGCAACGACTGGAGTGAGGTCTCCAGATGGTGTTCCGGAATGCTTAGCCGCTCGCGGACCTCAACAGGCGCCGTTCGATGGCTAAGGCCGACGACGGCGAGATGCATACGTCAGTTCAGAGTGATCAAAACGGGGCCAGGCCTAGGCCCAACCCCGACTATGCCAGAGCTCAGCGCAGAGCAATGCTCTGGGCGCCAGGCTTGATATGAACTGTGTCAGTGAAGCGGGCCGAGTTATCCAGGGTGCTGATCACCAGGCTGCTGGTGCGCACACAGTCGCGTTCGAACTTGACGCCGCCAAACAGCAGGCCGTCGGTGATGCCGCTGCCGGCGAACACCACGTTCTCGCCAGAAGCCAGCTCATTGGCTTCATAGACCTTGTCGGGATCGCTGATGCCCATCTCAGCCAAACGAGCCAGGTTGCCCTCACGGGTCAGGCCTTCCCACTCCTTGGTTTGAGCCACAGCCGGGTCATAAACCAGCTGTCCTTGGAAGTGACCACCGAGGGCACGCAAAGCGGCGGCGGAGATCACACCCTCAGGGGCGGCGCCAATGCCCATCAGGCAGTGGGTGCCGGTACCAGCAAAACCACAGGCAATGGCGGCCTGCACATCACCATCGGAGATGGGCTGCACGCGGGCACCGGTGGTGCGGATTTCAGCGATCAGGTCCTTGTGGCGGGCGCGGTCCATGACCACGATCACCAGGTCAGACACAGCAATGCCAAGGCATTCGCTGAGGATACTGATGTTTTCAGTGGCGCTCTTGTTGATGTCAACCTTGCCCTTGGCGGCCGGAGGAGCAGCCAGCTTCTTCATATAGAAGTCAGGGGCATTGAACAAACCGCCGGTTTCAGAAGCCGCCAGAACAGCCATCGAACCGCGCTGGCTGTTGGCGCAGAGGTTGGTGCCTTCGCAAGGGTCCACAGCGAAATCAACGCCGGGGCCGGTGCCGCTGCCCACTTCTTCACCGATGTAAAGCATCGGAGCTTCGTCCCGCTCGCCTTCGCCGATCACGATGCGCCCGCGCATATTGATCTTGCCCATGCGGTCGCGCATGGCCTCAACGGCAGCCGCATCAGCTTCGTTTTTGAGGCCACAGCCGGTGAGTTTTGCCGAGGCAATGGCGGCCTGCTCGACGACCTCGAGAATTTCCTGGATGAGCGTGCGGTCCAATGTGAGGCGGCGGTAAAGAACAAGGCCCCAGCCGCTCAGACGGCTAAAGCGGGCAGGACTTTATCAGTGCTGCTGTGGCTAACGGCCGGGAAAGGGTCTCCTACAATCACCGGCCCATCAGTTCAGGCCATGTCCCAGAAATCCCTGGTTATTTCCCCCTCGATTCTTTCCGCGGACTTTTCCAAGCTTGGAGAGGACGTGCGGGCGGTTGACCAGGCCGGCGCTGACTGGATTCACGTCGATGTGATGGATGGCCGCTTTGTGCCCAACATCACCATCGGTCCAATGATTGTTAAGGCCTTGCGGCCGGTGACCAGCAAGCCGCTGGATGTGCACTTGATGATTGTTGAGCCCGAGAAATACGTCGAGGACTTCGCCAAAGCTGGCGCAGACATCATCAGCGTCCAAGTGGAAGCCTGCCCCCATCTGCACCGCAACCTGGCTCAGATCAAAGACCTGGGCAAAAAAGCTGGTGCAGTGCTGAACCCCGGCACCCCAATCGACACCCTCGAATACTGCCTCGAGCTCTGCGACTTGGTGTTGGTGATGAGCGTCAACCCTGGGTTTGGCGGCCAAAGCTTCATCGAGAATCAGGTCGACAAGATCCGCGACCTGCGCCGCATGTGCGACGAGCGCGGCCTCGATCCATGGATCGAAGTTGACGGGGGGATCAAAGCTGGCAATGCCTGGAAAGTGATCGAAGCTGGCGCCAATGCCATTGTTTCCGGCTCGGGCGTCTTCAATCAGCCCAGTTACGCCGAAGCCATCGAAGGCATCCGCAACAGCAAGCGCCCTGAACTGGCAGCTGCTTGAAACGGTCCACATAAAAATGAAACAGGGGTACGCTGAGTGCCCCTTTTTTGTGCCATGAAGATCAGCCTTCGGGTTCTACTGCTGGCCGCTGCGGTTGTACCGATCGGGCTCAATCTTTCTGCCAATGCCTCTGAAACAAGCGAAAGATTCGAGGCAGCGTTAACAACAGCCTGCGAGGCCCAGGAAACCCCTGAAATGTGCAGCTGCTACGCCAAGCAAGTCACGAGTCAGTACAACGACAAACAACTGGTGGCCATCTTTAACCTTTTAAAGGACACAGAAGCCAATGACATGTTTCTCGTGATCCATTCGCAAATCGGCAAGAACTGCAAAGACACCACTGGTGATAACTAACCGAGCACAAAAAAAGCCCATCGAAACGATGGGCTTTTTCATGAACTGTTAGATAACGAATCTAGTTCTCAGAACTTGCAATCAGCTTTTTGACCATGGCCTCAAGATCAGCAATGCGCTGATCCTGCTTTTCAATCCTTGCCAGCAAGGCCTCTTCGACCTCCTCCTTCTCAGCCAGGAGATCATCGATGGTTGTCATGGCATGGTCGTAGGCCGCTTTCAGCTCTGAGTCGTCGCTATCTACATCTGTTGCAGCAGCAGTATCACGCAATGTGGTGATCTCAGCTTCCAGTTCAGCTAGGCGTTCACGGAGAGCATCAACATCCTCAGAGTCAGCCTTTTGATCGATTAACTGGGTTGTTGAAGCATCAACTGAGGTGGACTTGGCCATCAGCACCTCAGCTTGGGCTGGAGAAGCAGAACCACCGCTACCAACACTGAACATTGTTTCAGCACTGGACATGGACTGAACCGATGCCACCTCTGCTGGCAGCTGCTTGAGCACATTGCCACCAAAACCGAAAGTGAATCCGATCCGGCCCATCACATCGCCGTTATTCACCGTTTGAGTAGGCGTGCCGGCGATACCGCCGTTGAAATACACGCGATTACCAACTTTGGCAACACAACCCAGAGCGCCTGCGTACTGGCCGGCATAACCAGCACCGCCGACGCCGCAGCGGAAGGTTTCATTGGGCAAGAGCGTTTCGGTGGGCATCGCACCCAAAGCAGCGCTCAACGCACCGACAGCTCCGATGGAGTTTTCCAGCTTGGTGATGCTGTAGTCCGTGGTGCCAATGGTGCCGTCGTTATCGGTGGTGACGATGCGCTTGCTGCCTGAGTTCTGATAGCGGCTGCCAACAAAACCATTACGCGAAAGGCCAGGCAGTTTGTAAGACGAGGCCTTCGTACCCAAAGTCATTTGATAGGCGCGATCAGCAACAGCACCGGCACCAATCGCTGTGGCGCCAGCTGCCTTAGCGACGGCTCCTGCACCAAAGGCTGATGAATAGGGAGCAGTGGCACTGGAATAAGGACCAACAGCCAGGGAGCTGGTATCGAAAGCCGTAGCTCCAGTACCAAAGGCCGTGGCCTGCCAACCAGAGGCAACGCTGCCAGAGCCAAAGGCAATGGAATTGGTGTTGTAAGCCTGCGAGCCGGCACCAAAGGCATAAGCATTGGGACCATTGGAGCGTGCAAACGCACCGTAGGCATAGGCATTGGAACCATTGGCTGTGGCATCGGTGCCTTCAGCGGAACTATTCACACCAAGTGACGTGGAACGGACACCGAAGGCCATTGAGTTCAGGCCAATTGACCTCGAATCTGCACCAAAGGCAGATGAATTGATGCCATTGGCCAATGCATTGGAGCCATAGGCATAGGCGTTAGTTGCCACTGCATCGGAATTGGAACCCATCGCATAGGAATTCACTGCATTGGCAACAGAACTCGCACCAAATGCGGTGCTATTAACTGCACTCGCCGTCGACTGGGAACCAAAGGCAAAAGCGTTAACACCCGATGACACTGAGCAAGCGCCAAAAGCAGCTGCATTATTTGCATTGGCGTTAGAAAGGGTGCCAACAGCAACGGCATTGTGCTGATTAGCTGTTGAATTCGTACCAGCTGCTGTTGAATTCGCGCCAGTGAGAACTCTTGAGCCCATACCAAACGCCATACTGCAAGGAGCATTGACGTTGGCATCGGTGCCAAAGGTTGAGGAGTTCAGGGCAGTGGTTGTGGCACGTGCACCATCACCAAAGGCAAAGGAATCATCGCCATTGGCATGGGCATCACGGCCAAAGGCAAACGCATTGGTGCCGCAAGCGACCGCATTCACACCACCGGCATAGGAATCAGTTCCGTTAGCAACTGAATCACGTCCAAAGGCCTGGGCGTTAAAACCATTGGCTAGAGCGTTGAGACCAACAGCGGTTGTGTTGCCTCCATTAGCCCTTGCTTTGTAGCCAGCAGCAAAGGAGTTCACACCATTGGCATTGGCATCGGCGCCGATGGCAGTCGAGTTATGGCCAACGGCATTGGAGCAAGAACCAATGGCGATCGAGTTGACGTCTATAGCGTTGGCTAGATAGCCCACACCAATTGCATTGGGTCGTGAAGCACGGCTGCCAGGACCAATTGCTGTTGTGTTGACTGCCGTAGCACCTGCATCAGTACCAATGGCAGTTGCATTCACCCCATCAGCAGTTGAGAGGGTGCCGATGGCAACACCGTTGGCTTTGGTGGAATTTGAAGTTGAACCAATTGCAATTGCATTAGCAGCTTCTGATCTGGACTTAACACCAATCGCCACTGAATTAGCTGCGTTAGCAAGAGAGTCAACGCCAAAGGCCTGCGCATTGACGTCATTCGCTATTGCATTAACGCCAATAGCGGAAGCGTTGACGGCATTCGCCTGCGCTTTAACGCCGACAGCTAAAGCATTGACATCATTTGCCAATGAATCAGTGCCCGCTGCAAAAGAATTCGCTGCAGTGGCATCTGAGTTGTAACCAATGGCAGTTGAATTTGCTGCGGATGCTGTTGCGAGGGTACCTATAGCAGTGCTGTTGCCACCTGCTGCATTTGCAGCCGATCCAATTGCAAAACCAGAAAACCCAGCGGCGTTAGCTGTCCAACCAATTGCTGTTGATTGATTTGATTGGGCTACAGCTTGATCACCAATTGCAGTAGAAACCAATCCCGTTGATTGGCTTCTCCAACCAACGGCTAGAGACCTTTGAGTTCCATTGGCAACGGCGTTCTCGCCGATAGCAATCGAGCCCAAGGTATCTGCAAGGACGTTGGAGCCAATCGCAACACTTCCAGCACCGTTGGCATCGGAATCAACACCAATAGCCACAGCATTGGTGCCGCCACCATCAGCGTTTTGGCCTAACGCAACAGCATTAGCAGCTACTGCAGTTGATCCATTACCAATCGAAACGGCATTGGCTGCAGAAGCTGTGCCGTAGAGATCAGCAAGACCGTCGTTAGTGGAAGTACCGCAAGTATTCAGAGAGATATCAGTTTCTGAACCAGTGCCACTCCAGGCCTGGCTCCATGAAGTCATTGTCTGTGTACCAGAAAGACTGGAGCTAAAAGTCGTTGCAGTACCACCGATAGTCAGCAAAGTCGACGTTCCAACTGCAGAAGCCGGTGTTCCTGCAGCAACAGATAAACTCGACGCACTGCCACCCACAGCGAGGCTAGAAGTTGAACCGCTTGCGGTACCACTCAAGGTGCTACTCCCGGCGCCGTTGAGGGTGATCGTTCTCGTGGTGTTGTCAGTGCCTGTCGAGCACGTACCTGTTAACGCACCAGCTTGAGCACTGATGGTGGTCGCAACTGGTGTTGCTGCGATCACAGATGCGATGAATGCAACCTTGGCTGAACGGCGTGCTTTCACGGACCATGCATTACTCGTAACTTTTTAGTCATTTCTCAGTCGCATTTCATCCAACCGAATCCATATCTCACAGGTCTCTCAAGTCCCTAGATGAGACGAGAACTGACTGAGGCTAAAACCAATTACTCAATGTTGATCAAAGCGAGCAGCCAACACGAAACAAAATCTTTCGTCTCAATATTGAACAACCAAGAATCAACACATCGCAGTGTCTTGCCGGTGTTGGTCTCAATTAGCTGTCAAAAAACCAGCCATAGCTGTGCAAACCAATGCCCAGCAGATTCACGCCGATGTAGCAAACGCTGATCACAAACAAGCCACTCACCGCCACCCAAGCGGGTCGGCGTCCCTGCCAGCCGCGGCTCAGGCGTGTGTGCAAATAGGCGGCGTACACCAACCAACAGATCAGAGCCCAGGTTTCTTTGGGGTCCCAGCTCCACCAGCTCCCCCAGGCTTCATTGGCCCACACGGCACCACTAATAATGCCGACGGTGAGCAGCAGAAAGCCCACAGTGATCGTCCGGTAGCTGAGGTTGTCGAGGCGTTCGCTCAGGGCAATGGGGGCAGCCTCCAAAACAACCGTGCCTCCATCGGTTTGCAGGCCAGCCTTTTGAAAACTTCCGCTGCCAATCGAACTGCTACGCAGCTCCATGGCTTGGCCCGGCTGCGTGAACAGCACCGCAGCTGATAACAACGAGCCCACCAACAAAGCGGCATAACTCATCATGATCACGCTGACGTGCATCACCAGCCAGCTGGACCGGAGCGCTGGCACCAGCGGTGCTGGGTTTTGCAGCGTGTCTGGAAGGGCAAAGCTGGCAAAGGCCACGCAGACCAGAGCCATGGGTGTGGTGGCTGCCGGCACCAGGGGCGAAGGCCAACTGCGTTCCACAAACAACTGGGTGAAGGTGCAACCCCAGGCCAAGAAGCAGAGCGATTCGTAGAGGTTGCTGATCGGGAAATGCCCCGAATCCAGCCAGCGCCAGAGCAATTGGGCCGTGAGCAGCAAGTTTGCAGCCACCACCAACAGCTGCACCACGCGGCTGGTGCTGGAGCGCGGCTCACCGCTGAGATTCCAAAAGGCCAACGGCAAGGCGAGGAGCAACGCTCCAAAAGCCATCAGCCCAAGCAGCAGAACTGGATCGTTCAAAAGCCCTGTCATCACCACCTCAGGTTTAGGACATCCCAGCTGGGATCAGCGGCTGGCTTGCCTGAGTAGAAGCAAACCGCCACCCAAACCGATCAGCACCGGAGTCCATGCCGAGAGGAAGGGGGTGAGGGTGCCTTTGACGCCCAAGGAGCTGAACACAAAAGCCAGCAGGTAATAGACAAAGATCAGCAGCACGCTGATGCCAAAGCCCTGACTGCGGCTGGTGCGGGTGTTGGGCCTCGAGCCCAAGCTCGCTCCGATCAAACCAAACACCAAGCAGATGGCCGGGAAGGAGAACTTCTCTTGAAGGCGCACCCGCATCTTGCGGGCAGCCTTGCGATCACCGGCTTCTTCAATGATCTCCAAAGCCTGATTGGCTTCGGCTACCGACATCACATTGACGTCCTTGGGCAGAGACGCCAAATCCAGTGGGCCTTCACCAAGTGGGTAGTAATAGGTGTTGAAGTCAGCGGTGGTGTTGCGCCCGCCGCGATCGGCCACATTGATGATGCTGCCGCGGCGGAATTCCCAGGTGCCGCGACCTTCCATGAACACGGCCTCTTCGGCACTGAGAAGTTGTTTCTGGCCGGCACGGCTGAAATCGATCAGCGTGACGTCCATCATTTTTCCGTCTTTGAATTCCTTGGCATAGAAGAGCTGGATCAATCGCTCTTTGTTGTCCTTGGGCCCATCGGTCACACGCCCATAGCGGGGGTAAATGATGTTTCCGCCTTTTTCTGAATCGATGCTGCGTCCCAAGGACTTGTGCAGCATCACGTAGCCAGCGCGGTTGGCTGGCGGCACCAGAACGTCGTTAAAGACAAAGGTGAGCACACTCATCAAGCCGGCTAGCACCAGGCCTGGAATCACGAACCGGTAGGTGGCCACACCAATGCTGCGCAGTGCGGTGAGCTCGCTGCCGCCGGAGAGGCGGCTGTAGGCCAGCAAGGTGGCAATCAGGGTGGCCATCGGGAACGACAGCACCAAGAAGCCCGGCAACCGCAAAAACAACACCTGGACGGCCACGCCCATGGGCAGCCCGGCTTCGGCCACCTTGCGAACCAGCTCAAACAGCACCCCAACCGAGAGGGTCACCGCGGTGAAGGCCGCAATGCCAAACAGCAACGGGCCCAGTAATTCACCGGTCAGCCAGCGATCCATCAGGGGCAGCCGGCGCCATTGGCGAATCGCCTGGCTCTGACCGCGGCGGACCAAATTTGCGGACTCCTGCAAGAAGGACGTGGAACTCACAGTCACAGCCGGAAGTCCTCCCCGAGGTAGTACTGCTTCACCTGAGCATCGGCAGCCAGCTCATCGGCAGTGCCTGAGGCCAAGATTTGACCATCGGTGAGGATGCAGGCGTAATCGGTGATGCTCAGGGTTTCCCTGACGTTGTGGTCGGTGATCAACATGCCAACACCGCGATCGCGCAGGCTGCTGATCAGCTGCTGAAGATCGCTCACAGCGAGCGGATCGACGCCGGCAAAGGGTTCATCCAACAGCAGAAAGCGAGGGCCGTTGGGGCCAACCGCCAGAGCCCGAGCCACTTCGGTTCGGCGCCGTTCTCCACCAGAAAGCTGAAACCCCTTGCGGTGCAAAAAACGCTCCAGTTGAAAGTCATCAACTAGTTCCTGCAAGCGTTCGCGGCGCAACTGGTCGGGGAAACCACTTTCCTGCATCGCCAGCAGCAGGTTGTCGCGAACGCTGAGATTGCGGAAAACACTGGCTTCTTGCGGTAGGTAGCCAATGCCGCGCCTGGAGCGCTCTGGCATCGAGAGCTCGCTGATCGAAGAGCCATCAAGCAACACATCGCCCCGATCGGGCTGAAGCATCCCCGTCACCAAGTTGAAGGTGGTGGTTTTGCCAGCGCCATTGGGGCCAAGCAATCCAACCACTTCACCAGGGTGGAGTTCCAACGACACGCCCTGAACAACAGGGCGTCCAGCAAAGCTCAGATGAACCGCATCCAATTTGAGGCTCATGGCGACGCCTCCAGCGGGGCCGTCCGTTGGATGCGGTAGTTGCTGAAGACCTGATCACCCGGAGCCGGATCAGCAATCATGCGGTCTTCCAAGACGAGATAGGTGATGCGCTCGGCCTTGAGCCTGTTGCCACCGTTTTGGATCACATCCACATCGCCAGTGAGCACGATGCGCTCTTCTTTGGTGAAGTACTGCGCTTGCCGGGCCCAGGCTTGCACTTGCTTGGGCGGATAGGAGATTTTCACGTTGCCCGTGGCAGTCACCACCCCAGTGACGTTGTCTGCCTGCTGCAGGTCTGATTCGACGGTGACCAAACCCGATGGCTCTCCTTCAGCAGCAGGCTCTGCGCGTAGGGCTGGTGCTGTCCCTGTTGGGCTGAGCTGCTCGCTGACTGGAGCTGATTGGGACTCAGCAACCACTGGCGCTAGGGCCATTGCCACCGCAAGAGCAAGCCAACGGCCCATCGATACGCCCAGGGTTAGGACGTTTGAGTTTACGGAAGTCATTCGCTCAGATCAAAAACCAAACGGGGGCACGGGTGATCAGAAGCGAGGGGCTCGGGGCCTTGCAATTGCTGCTGCAGCTGACGGCAGGGGTCCAGCAATGCAGCCGCTTGCCAGCCCGGCGGTGAAGCTTGCGAGCGCATCAAGCGGCCGGTTCCTTCGCCCAAAAGAATTGCAGCTCCGTTGAGGTTGTCGCGTCCAAGGTGAACCATCGCCACGGCAACCTGCACAGCCCCTTGCAGCCATCGCCGTTCTGGCTCGGCCGTGTCATGCCAGAGCTCTTCAAAAACGTCATGAGCGGCGTACCACTCACCACCATTGAAGAGCTCAACACCGCTGCTGAAGCGGGGATCGCGGAATGGATCCAAGCTCAGCGCTTGGCCGTCTTCTTGGAGGGCAACTTGCGCAGGCGGATCGATTCCGGGGTCACTTCGAGCATTTCATCGGGTCCGATGTACTCGAGGGCCCGCTCCAAGGTCATCTGAACGGGGGACTGCAGGGTGTCGAGCTCTTCAGCACCAGCGGAGCGCATGTTGGTGAGCTGCTTGGTCTTGCAGACGTTGATCTCGAGGTCCTGGGGCCGGTTGTTTTCGCCAATGATCATGCCCTTGTAGACCTTGGTGCCTGGGCTGATGAAGAACTGGCCGCGGTCTTCCGCGTTCTTGAGGGCATAGAAGGTGGCGGTGCCTTCTTCAAAGGAGATCAACACACCATTGCGTCGGGTATCGAAGTCGCCCTGCATCTTGCGGTATTCCAAGAAAGAGTGGCTCATGATTCCTTCCCCGCGGGTGGCACGAATGAAGTCACCACGGAAACCGATCAGGCCCCTGGAGGGCACGACAAATTCCATCTGGGTGCGGCCGTCCTCGCCGTTTTCCATGTTCTGCATCTCACCTTTGCGGGTTCCCAGCCGCTCAATGCAGCTGCCCACAGCAGCCTCGGGCACATCGAGCACCAGGGTTTCAAAGGGCTCACAGGGGGTGCCATCGATGGTGCGGAAGATCACCTGCGGCTGTGACACCTGGAATTCATAGCCCTCGCGGCGCATCGTCTCGATCAAGATGCCGAGGTGAAGTTCGCCGCGTCCGCTCACCGCAAAGCGGTCTGGGGAATCGGTGTCTTCCACCCGCAACGCCACATTGGTGAGCAATTCCTTCTGCAGGCGATCACGCACCTGGCGGCTGGTCACGAACTTGCCTTCTTTACCAGCGAATGGCGAGTCGTTGACCACAAAGGTCATCTGCAAGGTGGGCTCATCCACCTTGATCAGGGGCAGCGCCTCAGGGTTGTCCGGGCAAGCGACGGTTTCGCCGATGTTCACCTCATCAAAACCAGCAATCGCAACGAGATCGCCAGCGTGAGCTGCCTCAACTTCCACCCGTTGCAGGCCCTGGAAGCCCAGCAACTTGGAGATGCGGCCGCGCTTGATGCTGCCGTCGTCTTTGATCAACGCCGCCTGCTGGCCCGCCTTGATCGAGCCGTTGTGAATCTTGCCGATCACAATGCGACCCAGGAAGTCGGAATAGTCGAGGGTGGTCACCTGCAGCTGCAGGGGCTTGTTGACATCACCAACCGGCGGCGGAACATGGCGCAGGATCGCGTCGAACAGCGGACGCATGTTCTCGCTGTCGGTGGCCATGTCGGGTTTGGCAAAACCACCTAAGCCACTGCCAAAGAGGTAAGGGAAGTCGCACTGGTCGTCATCAGCGCCGAGCTCGATAAACAAATCGAGCACCTTGCTGACGGCCACTTCGGGGTCAGCCCGGGGACGGTCGATCTTGTTGACGAACACAATCGGCCGCAGGCCTTTTTCCAGGGCCTTCTTCAGCACAAATCGGGTTTGGGGCATGGGCCCCTCGTTGGCATCAACGATCAGCAAACAGCCGTCCACCATGCCGAGCACACGCTCGACCTCACCACCGAAGTCAGCGTGACCAGGGGTATCAACGATGTTGATGCGGGTGTCTTCGTAATCAACCGCGGTGTTCTTCGACAGGATCGTGATGCCACGCTCACGCTCCAGGTCGTTGGAGTCCAACACGCAGGTGGGCACTGCCTCGCCTTCGCGGAAAATGCCCGACTGGGCCAGCAGGGCATCCACCAGGGTGGTTTTGCCATGGTCAACGTGGGCGATGATCGCAATGTTGCGAATCGCGGCGCGCGTAGTGCTGGCGCTCATTGGGGTTAGATCCTGGTAACGGCCGCTCCGGCTCAGAATGAGACAAGCGGTGGAGTGTGAGACTTTATCGTCTCGCGGAACGTTGGAAACGTTGCACGGCCTCAAATTGCTCCAAAGCCTTGGCTGAACCTTCAAAACGCCAGTGCCAAGGCTCAAAACTGAGCCCTTGAGCATTGGCCCGCGGGAACGACAGGGTGAAGTGATAGCGGTGGGCGTTGTTCTTCAACCAGGCGAAACCAGGAGTGGATTCAAAGCTTTCTGAGAGCTCGGTTTGCGGCCTGGTGAGATCGGCGAAATCGACAGCAAAGCCTGTGCTGTGCTCCGAATAGCCCGGTGGAGCACTGACTTTGGCCCTTTCTTCGGCGCTCTGATTACGCAGCGACTTCATATTGAAGAAAACCTCGTTCTGGATATCGACTGAACGAAAGGCACTCACCACGGTGAGACGAATGCCATCACGGCGTGCATCGGCCAGCAGACGCCGCAATTCCGCGGCGGCATCGCGCTGCAGGCGAATTCCAGGCCAGATCTCCACCAATTCCGACTCAGCAGCCTCTGGATAGGGGAAGTGCCCCAACAAGCGGCCATCGCCATCAGGCCGCGCCTCGATTCCCTCCACCAGTCCCGCAGGAGGAATCCAACGCTCCAAGAGCTGCTCCTGCAACAGGAACAACGCGGCCAAGCCACCCCCCAGAGCCAGGCTGACGCTGAGCACCACGGGGCCAATGGGGAAAGGCCTTGGCCTCCTCGTGGCTTGCTGACGCCGCGCTACAGGCAGATCCTCACGGGTGCGCAGCATCGAAGCTAAGAGTTTCGAATTGTCAGATCCTAGTCGCAGGAATGGATTTCACCAGCATTCAACCGGCTTGCAGTGTTAGTTTCAAAGAACTGTCTGTGCCCACCCGGGATCCCAGGAATGTTGCGTGTTGCCGTTGTCGGCGGAGGGCCCAGTGGCTCCTGTGCTGCAGAAGTTTTGGCGAAAGCAGGAATTCAGACCTGGATCTTTGAGCGCAAGCTCGACAACGCCAAGCCCTGCGGTGGCGCCATTCCCCTCTGCATGGTCGAAGAGTTCGACCTTCCCGAGAACATCATCGACCGCAAGGTCCGCAATATGCGGATGATCTCCCCCTCCAACCGTGAAGTGGAGATCAATCTCGACAACGAGAACGAATACATCGGCATGTGCCGCCGGGAAGTGATGGATTCCTTCCTGCGCAACCGAGCCGCCGACCTCGGAGCCAACCTGATTAATGGCCTGGTCACCAAGATCGAGACCGGGCCCAAGCGCCAAGGGCCTTACACCCTCCAGTACACCGATTACAGCGATGGCGCAGCCACCGGTACCGCCAAGAGCCTTGAGGTGGATCTGATCATTGGCGCTGATGGTGCCAACAGCCGCGTCGCCAAAGCCATGGATGCTGGCGACTACAACGTGGCCATCGCCTTTCAAGAGCGGATCAAGCTCCCGGCCGAGGAGATGAGCTACTACGAGAACTTGGCCGAGATGTATGTCGGCACCGATGTCTCGCCTGACTTCTACGCCTGGGTGTTCCCCAAATACGACCACGTGGCTGTCGGCACCGGCACCATGCAGGAAAACCAAGCCCTGATCAAAGACTTACAAGTCGGCATCCGTCAGCGAGCCCGCAAGCGCTTGATCAAAGGTGAAGTGATCAAGGTAGAAGCTCATCCAATTCCCGAGCACCCCCGCCCCCGTCGCGTGGTCGGCGGTATGGCGCTGGTGGGCGATGCCGCTGGGTATGTCACCAAGAGCTCAGGCGAAGGGATTTACTTCGCTGCCAAAAGCGGGCGCATGTGCGCTGAAGAAATCGTGGCCGCCAGCGGCAGCGGTCAGCGCGTTCCTACCGAGAAGGATCTCAAGGGCTACCTGCGCAAATGGGACCGCAAGTACGGCGCTACCTACAAGGTGCTGGAACTCCTGCAAAACATCTTCTACCGGAACGATGCAGCCCGCGAAGCCTTCGTTGAGATGTGCGATGACAAGGATGTTCAACGGCTCACCTTCGACAGCTACCTGTACAAGCGGGTGGTGACCATGAACCCCTGGCAGCAACTGAAACTCACCTTCCTCACCGTTGGTGCTGTGCTGCGCGGGAACGCCCTGGCACCAGGCACTTACAAGGCAGTACCCAGTGCTGTGCGAAGCGAAGATGAAGCCGATCGTTTGCTGGCAGAAGGTGGCATCCGCGGCGGATTGAAGGCTGGCCGCGAAGCCGCTGCGCAAGCCGAAGCTGCAGCGGAGTCGCAAGCCGACGCCAAGGCCCCAACTGAAGAGCGCGACGTGGTGCTCAGCCGCTAATTGCGGCGAAATCAGCCAACACCGCCGCCTGGTTGCCCAACACGGCCAGCAGGTTCAGGCGGTTGCGGCGCACCGCCATGTCATCAGCCATCACCATCACGCTGGTGTCGCCATCAAAGAAGGCCGCGAGGGTGCTGCTACTGGCCGCTAGTGCCTCACATAGCTTCGAATAACGATCAGCCCCCTGCTGGCCAACGATCCCGGAGAGTTGATCGACAACTTTGAGCATGGCTGCTTCGCTGGGTTGCTCGAACAGCGATGCATCCACCACCCCAGTGCTGCTGAGCACATCAGCTGCCAAATCGCCTTTTTCAGCCAGGCGAACAGCGCGTTGCACCGCCGCTTGCACCGGAGCCAACTCCCCAGCTGAGCGCAGCTGCTCCAGCAAGCGCAGACGATCGAGTGCATCGAGGGGATCACGCAGCAGGCGCTGATTAGCGCTCTGGGGCGTCACGGCCTGCACCAAATCCACGGCTTCGCCCTGCTCTTCCAATTGGCTGATCAAGCGTTGGCGCAGGAACTCGTGCAAATCCGCCAGCAGCTGGGAAGCATCGATTGCAAAACCAGGCAACAGCTCCGCCCAGTGGTTGCAAGCCTGCTGCAAGAGATCCTGCAAATCGAGGCGCCACTGACGCTCCCAGAGGATCTGCAGGATGCCGTTACCAGCGCGGCGCAGGGCATAGGGATCCGATGACCCGGTGGGTCGTTGACCCTTGGCAAAGATGCTGAGCAAGAGCTCCAGGCGCTCCGCTAGGGCCACCACCGCTCCGGCATCCGAGCTGGGCAACACATCATCGGCGCCACGGGGCAGGTAGTGCTCTTGCACCGCCAAGGCCACCGACGCTGGCTCCCCCTCGGCCAGCAGGTATTTGCCGCCCATCAAACCCTGCAGTTCAGGGAACTCACCCACCATCTGGCTGACGAGATCGTGTTTGCAGAGGTGGGCGCCGCGGCAGGCATCGGCTTGGGCTGCAGCATCAAGAGCCAGACAGCGGCCCAAGGTTTGAGCGAGCCACTCCAGGCGCTCACAACGATCCAGCAAGCTGCCCAGCCCTTCGGCAAAGGTGACCCGGCTCAACTGAGCCCGTCGTTGCTCACTGGCCACGGCGCGATCAGCATCCAAGAAAAAGGCCGCATCAGCCAGTCGCGCCTTCAGCACCCGCTCGTTGCCGCGGCGGATTGAGTCTTCAGCCCCATCGAGCCCATTGGCGATGCAGAGGAATTGGGGCAACAAGCAACCGCGTGCCTGCAGGCTGAGCGGATCCACCTCAGCGCTACGCCGATACAGCGGCACATAACGCTGATGGCTACGCATCACGGTGCTGAGCACCTCAGCAGGAAGATCCAAGGATCCATCGTCAATGGAACCCTCAATCAAGCTGGGACGCTCCACCAGATCGGTGAGCTCTTCGAGCAGTTCGTCAGGCAGATCAGCGCGAGCGTCGCGCTTGCTGGCGCCTGCCGCAATGGCATCAGCAATGAGCTGGCGGCGCTGCTGGCGGTTCACCATCACACCGGCACTCGCCAAGCAGTCGCCATAGGCCGACGCCGCTGGTATGGAGACCTCAGCTGCCACCAAGCGGTGGCCAAAACTGGTGCGGCCTGATTGCACAGGCGGATCGCTGCCCTCCAAGCTCAGCTCCACCACCTGCTCATCAAGAAGGGCCACCAACCAGCGAATCGGCCGCGAAAAGCGCCGCTCGCCAGCGCCCCAGCGCATGAAGCGGCGGCCTTGCAGGGCAGCAATCCAGCCAGGGATGAGCTCAGCGAGCAGATCGGAGGCCTGGCGTCCCTTCTCCAGCACCGAAGCAAACACAAAGGGACCTTTGGGGGTCTCACGGATTTCCAGCTCTTCAGGCTGGAGTCCGCAGCGTTGGGCAAAGCCAAGCGCCGCCTTGGTCGGCACGCCGTCTTGGAAAGCTTGGGCAGCAGGGGGACCTTTGCGCTCTTCTTGAAGGTCGCTGGCTGATGGCGCCAAACCATCGATGCAGACAGCGATCCGGCGCGGAGTACTCGTGCAGCTCAGGCCCTCACAGGCCAGGCGCTGCTCACTGAGATCACGCCGCACCATTGGCTCCAGCTGAGCCAACACCTGAGCGGCGAAATCAGCGGGCAATTCCTCAGTGCCGATTTCGAGCAGGAAGCTGGCCACAGAAGCTTTACGAGCAGGTTGTGACTTTATGAATCCGCCGAACCCCTCCATTGCCTAGGGTCGAAGCATCTCTGTCCGCCGCTGCTGCATCAATCGTGACGATTGCGCCCGAAGGGAAGAAAACGGCTGAGCGCAGCAAGTTCGAACAGCTCAAGGTCAATAGCGCCTACTTGCGCGAGCCTCTGGCCACGGAGCTGGAAAACGATCTGCCGTATTTCACCGACGATGCGGTTCAGATCCTGAAGTTTCACGGCAGCTATCAACAGGACAACCGCGACAACAGGCGCAAAGGCGAATCGAAGGATTGGGGAATGATGCTGCGCCTGCGCAGCCCGGGAGGACGGATCCCAGCCCAGCTCTACTTAGCGCTCGACGATCTCTCCAATCAATACGGCAACGGCAGCATCCGGGCCACGACGCGCCAAGCCTTCCAACTCCACGGCATCCCCAAAGACGATCTACGCACCGTGGTGGGCACCATCGTGCGCAACATGGGCTCCACCCTGGCGGCCTGCGGTGACATCAACCGCAACGTGATGGCACCGGCGGCGCCCTTCCAGCAGCACGGCTATCCCGTGGCCCGGCGCCTGGCTGATGACATTGCCGATCTGCTGGCACCCAAAGCTGCTGCAGGGGTCTATCTCGAGCTCTGGGTGGATGGCGAGAAGCGCTACAAAATTCGCCCCTCCGTGCTGGCGAGCCGCTTCAAAAAACAACAGCAGCACGGTGAGGTGTTCAGCGGCGACAGCGATGAGCCGCTTTACGGCGACACGTTCATGCCACGCAAATTCAAGGTGGCTGTCACTGTCCCGGGCGATAACTCCGTCGATCTGCTCACCCAAGACGTGGGCCTGGTGGCCTTCACCGATATGGGTGGTCGGCTACGGGGCTGCAACGTCTATGTCGGTGGCGGCATGGGGCGCACCCACAACAAAGAAGAAACCTTCGCCCGCACGGCTGATTGCCTCGGCTACATCAAAGGCACCGACGTGCTGCCGTTGGTTCAAGCCGTGGTGGCCCTGCAGCGCGACCATGGCGACCGCAAGGTGCGGCGTCATGCCCGCATGAAATATCTCTTGCACGACAACGGAATTGAGTGGTTCCGCAAGGAGATCAGCCGTTATTTCAGCGGTGAGATCAAGCCAGCCCGCACCGAACAAAAGCCCGAGCTGCTGGATTACCTCGGCTGGCACCAGCAGGGTGATGGGCTGTGGTTTGTGGGCCTGCCCTTGCTCTGCGGGCGCCTCGAAGGCGATCTCAAAGGGCAGATGCGCCAGCTGGTTGAGACCTACAAACCCGAGATCCGCCTCACACCCAATCAGGACCTGTTGCTCTGCAACATCGCCAAAAACCAAAAGCAAGAGATCACAGAACAGCTCGATGCCATGGGCTGGGCCGATCCATCGCATACCTCGCTGCTCAGCCGCCACGCCATCGCTTGCCCGGCGCTGCCCACCTGCGGGTTAGCGGTGACTGAATCGGAGCGCATCCTTCCCCATGTTTTGGGGCGCCTGGAAACGCTGTTGGAAGAACTCAAGATCGACTCACCGATCCTTGTGCGGATGACCGGTTGCCCCAACGGCTGCGCCCGTCCCTACATGGCTGAACTCGGCATGGTGGGAAGTGGGGTTGAGCAATACCAGCTCTGGCTCGGCGGCAGTCCTGGATTAACCCGTTTGGCACGGCCGGTGCTGCAAAAAATGCCGCTGGCTGAGATGGAATCCACCCTGCGCCCGCTGTTGAAGCAGTGGCAGGAGCAGGCTCCCTCGCAAAGCTTTGGCGACTACTGCCATTCACTCGGCGATCAACTCGAGGCGACGCTTCAAGCCTGAGCACTGCGGCCGTAATGGGCGCAAGGGGCCTCACTGCTCCAAGCCCAGAGCTGATCGCCCCAGCTGAAATGCCACCACTCTTTGGGGTGCCTAACAAATCCAGCTGATTCCATGGCGCGATGCAACAGGCAGCGCCGCTGGTGATAGCGGCCTTCAGCAGAGGCTGGATCGGCAGCGGCAAAGTGATTGGGGTGACCAATCGGGCCGATCGCATCAATATCACCGCCCATCTCCAGGGGCTCGCCTTGGGGGGTGGCCAAGGTGAGATCAACGGCCGCTCCCGTGCTGTGGGGCGGTGGTGTGGTGGGATCAGAGCTTGGCTCAGCCCAGAGCGCCAGCACTTGCTCTTCGCTCACCCCGGGCTGCGCGCGGGTGTGATCCACCATGAATTGCTGCACGGCCAGGGGCCGGAAGGCATCAAAGATCAGCAATTGCAGCGGCGCGGGTTGATCCCGCAACACCTGCTGCACTTGCAGCAGACGCTCCACAACGCTCTGGCGCAACTGAAACGGATCAGTGCCGGCTGGATAGGGAGCACCAAGGGCTTGGTAGGGGTGGGGCTGCCAGCGCAAGAACGCTGGGGGTAACGCCAGCAACGGCTCACCGTTGTCGACGATTGGGATCGGATGCCAGGGACGGCCCATCAATTGAGGCGAGCGGAGGCGGTGAGGCTGCGGCGCTGGGCTTCCAAACACTGCGCCAAATGGGGATGCTGCTCCAAGGTTGGATCGGCATCGAGAATCGCTTGAGCGGTTTGCCGCGCTTCATCGAGCACCGATCCATCATCACTGAGGCTGGCGAGGGCCAAATCAGGCAATCCCGATTGGCGGGTCCCCAGCACTTCACCGGGGCCCCGCAACCGCAAATCCATCTCAGCGATTTCAAAGCCATCGTTGCTGCGGGCCAGCACCTCCAAGCGTTGTTTCGCCACCGCCGAACTGCTGTCGTTCACCAACAGGCAATGGGAGGCCGCAGCACCTCGGCCCACACGGCCGCGCAACTGGTGCAACTGGGCCAAACCAAAGCGCTCGGCGTGATCGATCAACATCACCGTGGCGTTGGGAACATCAACGCCAACCTCCACCACCGTTGTCGACACCAAGAGTTGGATCTCTCCGCGGCTGAAGGCCTCAATCGCCTGTTGTTTTTCAGCGCTGCTGAGCCGGCCATGCAGCAGACCCACCTGCAAGTCAGGAAAGACCTCCTGCTGAAGCCGGCTGTGCTCATCAACAGCCGAACGCAAATCCAACTTTTCGGACTCCTCCACCAACGGCAACACCACATAGGCCTGACGGCCTTCGTTGATTTGCTCGCGAATCAACGCATCAGCCTTGGGCCGCTGGGCTGAACTCAACACGGCGGTCTTGATCGGTTGGCGGCCAGGCGGCAACGCATCAATTTGGCTGACATCCAAATCGCCATGGATTGAGAGCGCCAGGGTGCGGGGAATCGGCGTGGCGGTCATCGTCAGCAAATGGGGCTGCAAGCCTTTGCTGAGCAAGCGATTGCGCTGGCCAACACCAAAGCGGTGTTGTTCATCGACCACCACCAAGCCCAAGCGGGCGAAATCAACCGGGTCCTCCAGCACCGCATGGGTACCCACCAAGAGGTGCAGCTGGCCATTGGCCAAGTCCTGCAGCAGGGCGCGGCGTTGCTTGGCCGGCGTGGAGCCGGTCAACAGCGCCACATTGACGTGCAGCTGCGGCATCCACTCGCAGAGCTTGGCGTAGTGCTGCTGGGCAAGCACCTCGGTGGGCGCCATGAACGCCCCCTGCAACCCTGCATCAATGGCGGCCAAGAGGGCAGCGATCGCCACCACCGTCTTGCCGCTACCCACATCCCCTTGCACCAATCGGGCCATCGGCTTGGGCTGGCCCATATCGGCGAGCAGCTCGTTGAGCACCCGCTCTTGAGCGCCTGTGAATTGAAAAGGCAACAGGTTCCGAAAGGCCTTGAGCCGTTCACCGACGGCCCCCGCCGGCACCGCTGGGGCCTGACGCTGGCGGTACTGCAAACGCCGCTGAGCCAGATTCAGTTGCAACAGCAGAAACTCGTCAAACACCAAGCGGCGGCGGCAAGCATCGAGATGATCCCGGTTGCTGGGTTGATGAATTCCGCTGCGGGCATCGGCCTTGGCCACCAACGTCAGCTGTTGGCGCCAGGGTTCTGGCAAGGGGTCAGGGCCAGGGCGAACGGCTGCTAACGCCGCCGCCACAGCTTGGCGGAGCCGTTCGGCGGTTAACCCCTCGGTGAGGGCATAGATGGGGACCAATCGGCCGATTTCAGGGGATTGCACCTGGCTGGCCGGTCCTTCCAATACCTCCAACAGGGGGTCATGCAGGCTGATGCCAAAGCGGTTTTCTTTGACCAGGCCACTGGCAGCGATCGTGGCGCCCAGCGGGTACAAGCGCTGCTGTTGGTGCAACCAGCCAGAGGAGGTGAAACGCTTACCCGCCATGAACTTGCTGATCCGCAGCCGGCCACTGGGGTCCTGCAATTGCAATTCCAAGATCGCCAGGTTGGGGTTTTTGGGGCTGGCGAAGGCGTGCACCCGGCGCACGGTGGCAACCACCGTGGCGGTTTCCCCAGGGACCAAGGCTTGGATCCGCACCAAACGCGAATAATCGACGTAATCGCGCGGGTAGTAGCCGATCAAATCCTCGAGACAGAACAAGCCCAGCTGCGCCAAGCGGGTGGCGAGTTTGGGGCCAATGCCCTTGAGCTCTGAGAGCGGTAGATCAGCAGTGCTGCGGCCAGCTCTTGCCGAGGCAGGGGAGTCTGTGAGCCGCAGCCGAGGCGGGGAGAGCGGTGCAGGTGGATCGAGCTGACGGCGCAATTGATGCAAGTGCTGACGCAGCTGCGTCACCAAGTAACGGCGCTGCGCTGGGCTGGCCTCTGAATATCGAGAAAATTGAGCAGCAAACGGGGCCAGCAGCTGACAGTCCTTCGCTGGCAGCTGCGGTGAGGGTGAGCGGCATTGCTGCTCCAGGAAGGCACTAAATCGCGACCGCTGGCCCTGGAGATCTTGAAACCCTGAATCAGCTTCCAGGCTGAGGCTGCGCTGCAGTTGACGCAGCCAGCGATCCAGCTCCGCATTCAGCGGAGCTGGGCTCAGATCTGGGGTTGCACGGTGGGGTTGTTGTCCTGCGACCACAGCTGTTGCGCCTGCAGAACGGCGAGCCGTTGCTGCCAGTGCTGAATTCGACGCTCCATTTTGCGCAGATTGCCATCGAGCTTGTGCAATGCATTGCGCAGGTCGCGCAAGTGGGGCAGCGCATGCTCCAGTTCTGAAACACGGATCAACAAGCCGTTGAGCTGCAACTCACCGCTGGTCAGGCCATCGGGTATGGGCAGCCGCACCGTCAATACGTTGGGGGCCACACCCTGTTGCTCCACCTGGCCGGCCAATGAGGCATCCAGCAGGGGCAGGGGCATCAGGCTTTGGCACAGTCCGCTGCGCAGCAGTTCGACATTGATGGCGTGGCTGAGGTTGCGAAGTCGGCGCTGCAGCGCCTGATCCCAGACCCCAAGCCACACGCGCAACTGCTGGGGATCGCGCGGCAACGGGAATGGGCTGCTGATCGGATCGTCGGGACTCAGGGATGAACC
Organism: Synechococcus sp. Minos11; assembly: GCF_014279855.1. Lineage (NCBI taxonomy): Bacteria > Bacillati > Cyanobacteriota > Cyanophyceae > Synechococcales > Synechococcaceae > Synechococcus > Synechococcus sp. Minos11. Next base: position 1,161,691 of record NZ_CP047953.1, read on the forward strand.
CAACAGGCTGCCGCTGGCCATTTGCCGCAGCCAATTCAAGGCCTGCTCGTGATCCAGGGACTGGGACGACACCTCCTCATCCACCAATCCCGGGGTTTCAGAGGACAGGGTGGAGCAGAACTGCGCTGGGTCAAAGTTGCCCAGCAACGAGGGCATCTCGAGGCTGAATTGCAGTCCGGCGCCAGGATCAAGATCAGCAGAGACCATCAGTGGCTCAACCGAGTCATCGCCAGGGGCCTGCTCATCAGCTTCGGGGTCGGCCGTGTCATCGGCGTTCAGCAGGCGACTGCCAAGTTGCGCCAGTTGCTCAATGGTCAGCAGCGAGCTGCAGCGCTGGGTGAGATGGAGGAGGCGTTCGCGCATGACATGGCGCTGGCTCTCGGCCATGGCATTGAACGCCTCCGGCTGGAGCTTGGTGCAGAGGTGGAACACCGCCTGCAGCAATTGATGGGGCAACTCAAGGCGTAGTTGCTCGAGGTAGTCCTGCAGCAAGCTGTAGAGCTTGATGGCAGCCCGATCACTCAAAGCATCGAGCGCGTCAAGTTCTTGACGCGCCTGTTCGGCCGTTGCCCCCTCCGTGGAGTTCAAGCAGTCATGGCGGCGACTTCTGCCGCGAAATCCTCTTGCTTGACTTCAATGCCTTCACCCAGGGTGTAACGGGTGAAGCGCCGCACTTGAATGTTTTCGCCGATCTTGCCGGCGAGCTGCTTGACCATCTCGGCCACTGACAGGGAGCTGTCTTTGATGAAAGGCTGCTCCAGCAGGGCGAGTTCCTTGAGGCGCTTGTTGACGCGGCCTTCAACGATCTTGGCCTTCATGGCCTCAGGCTTGTTGCCCAGGTCATCGCGACCCATCTCGATGTTGGTTTCGCGCTCTTTGACATCGGCAGGGATGTCATCGGTGGTGACGAACTCCACGTTGGGGCAAGCAGCAATTTGCATAGCCACATTGCGCACCAGCTCTTGGAACGCGTCACCGCGGGCCACGAAGTCGGTTTCGCAGTTGACTTCCACCAGCACACCCACACGGGCGCCGGTGTGGATGTAGCTGCCAACGGCACCTTCAGCCGCGGTGCGACCAGCTTTCTTTTCAGCCGAAGCAATGCCCTTCTGACGCAGCCACTCGGTGGCTTTGGTGAGATCGCCAGAGGTCTCGTTAAGGGCCTTCTTGCAGTCCATCATCCCCGCACCGGTTTGGTCGCGGAGCTCCTTGACGAGCTTGGCGGAAATCTCGGCCATGACGGGGTGCGGGGAAGTGAAAAGCGGGGGGAGTGTAAACAGCGGGGGGAGGGCCTTAGCCCTCATCCCCTTGGTCGTTTGAACCGTGGCGACCTTCGTTGATGGCGTCAGCCAGACGTCCAATGATCAACTGCACCGAACGCACAGCGTCGTCGTTGCAGGGGATCGGCACGTCGCAGAGGTCGGGATCGCAGTTGGTATCCAGCATCGACACAACCGGAATGTCGAGCTTCTGGCATTCCAGAACGGCGTTGTATTCGCGCTTCTGGTCGATCAACACCACCACATCAGGCAGGCGGCGCATGTTCTTCAGACCGCCCAGATATTTCTGCAGACGATCCAGCTCGCGGCGCAGAACCGAGGCTTCCTTCTTGGGACGCATCGCAATCGCACCGGAGCTCTCCATGCGCTCGAGGTCCTTGAGGCGCTCGATGCGGGCGCGCATGGTGCTCCAGTTGGTGAGCATGCCGCCCAGCCAGCGCTGGTTCACGTAGCTGGCGCCACAACGGCTGGCCTCGAGGGCCACCACCTCAGCGGCTTGCTTTTTGGTGCCGACAAAGAGGAAGCGCTTGCCGCTACGAGCAGCACTGCGCACCCACTTGTAGGCGTTGTTCATGCAGACGGCGGTCTGCACCAAATCGATGATGTGAACGCCGTTGCGAGCGCAGTGGATATACCGCTGCATCTTCGGATTCCAGCGGCGGGTTTGGTGTCCAAAGTGGGCACCGGCCTCCATCATTTCGGAGAGCGTGACAACTGCCATGTTGTTGGGGGTTTCGGGTTGGCCACCACCCGCCAGGGAGGACGGCCCAAATCGGCCAATGTCCTCACCCGAAACGTGCGGGTGTGCGGTTTTGAAGGGACGTCCCAACCTATCAGGCCGTGTCCTGGCCTGGGTTCAGGCGATTCCAGCGGCCTGCGCTTCACGCTGCATCGCCACAACACTGATGCGATTGAGGGGCAAGCGCAGCAGCTCCATGGCGACGCCAGGGTGACCGCGGCGGATCAACCAGGCCAGCAAAGGCCGCAAGCTGCGCTCGTTGAGCAAGCCACCCAAGGTGAGCAGCTCCCAGAGCAGCCGATGCCAGATGGTGAATTGAATGATGAAGCGAACCCGCCGGGTGGGGTGCTTTTTGTAAAACACCAACCCCATCTTGGCCCGCTCCCGCTCCTTGCGAACCAGCTCGGGAACCTGCTCCAAGTTGAGCGGAGGATGCCAGTGATAGCCAGCAGCCGCAGGGCAACGCACCAAACGGACCCCCATGCGGCGGAGGCGCTCACCGAGCTCCAAATCTTCCCAGCCGTAGAGCTGGAAGGAGGGATCAAACAACCCTGATTCCTGCAACACCGTCTTGTCGATGGCCACATTGCCGGTGGCGAAATAGGCCCACGACAGATCGCTGAGTTTGTGGGGTTCGCTCTCTGGGGACTCGAAGTTGTGGGTATTGATCACCGCCCCATAGGTGAAACAGAGACGGTCGCCATCCCGCTGCCAGGCTTGGCGAAGCGAACGCAGGTGGTGCTGCAAAAAGTCCGGCACCACCACCAAATCACTGTCGATAAAAATGATCACCTCACCGTTGGCGTGATCAACGCCAAGGTTGCGGCCGATCGCAGGGCCTCCATGTTCTTGGCAGATCAGGCGGACATGGGGCAGTTCAGCAGCCTCCTGTTGAATCCACTCGACCGTGCCGTCGGTGGAGCCGTCATCCACCAACACGACCTCAAAATCATCCCCAGGATCGAGAGGCAGCTGGGCTTCTAAGGCCCTGAGGCACTGCTGCAGGATCGGCAGGCGGTTGTAGGTGGGAATAACAACGCTGACGAGCACAGCTGGATCCAAGGTGTTCCCATGATCGCTGATTCCGTTAGGGACTTAGCCGGAGACGGAACATCGTCCTGAACGAATCGGGCCAAACCAGGTCCTTCGGGGCCGGTCGCTGCAGCTCCCAAGAATTCAAGGGACGTTGAAACCATCTCGTGGCGAATGCCAAACCCCTGAGCGACTTCAACCATTGGGTTCGCTCATCGGCGTCAAGGTGGTCCAAGGCGTACGAGCTGGGGGCAACAGGCGAGAACCCCAGGGGTTGGTCCGCACTGGTAATGCTGTTCAAAAGCGTTTCGAGGCTCGGACGCGATGGCTTGGAGTCCAGTGGCTGGGACTGGGGAGCCTCTGAAGCTGGATCCAATGTGATCAGCTGAGCATCAGCACGATTGTCTGCTGGTTCGACGGGGTTGATCACCGGTGGCAGGGAGGGAGCCTGCAATTGCGGCAGCTCATGGGCTGGCAAAGGAAGACTGTTGACACCTGGCAGCCGCAGCGGTTGAAGCGCAGTGGAGCCCGAGGCCGGCAGGCCCAATTGATCACTGAGATCAACCAGAGCACCTCGGGACGCCGGGCCAAGGGAAGCGGCGTTGTGCAGAGGCTCAAAACCACCAGGAGCAGCCAATAGCAGCGCATGCAGACCAAGGGCAATGGCCACCGGCGAGGTCCAGACGGACCTGGCCTGCCAGCGACGCCTGATCAAAAGGGGGACTGAGTAGTTGCTCATCGGGTGTTGGGCAGCTTGAGCTCAATGGCCACGGGGGATCCCCTCATGGCCGTCAAAACGGTCCGCAACTCGCCCCAGCGCAAACGCTTCGATGGCTTGATCCGCAAGCGACCATCGGGTTCTTGGGCGGCATAAGCCCTGGCAACAGATGACATCCGATCCAAGGGAATGGTGCGGCCTTGGATCACGATCTGCTCGGCGCTTGGGATTTCAACCAGCAACACCGGTGCCATCGAAGGCTTGCTGAACCACTGGTGCAGCGGAATCAACAAGGTGCTGGAGGCAATCAGCACCAACAGAACATCAGCCAGCGGCAACCACTGACTCGAAGTGAGGGGAGTATCTGAACGATGGAGATTCATGACTTCAGCGGCTGACTTGGCAATTGCAACTGCAAGCGATCACCAGCCAAGACCTCCAGAGAGTTGAACCGTTGGCTGACTTCAAGCAGTGTCAATTCATCACTTGGAATCAACACAAGGGTGGGGGATTTGCCTTGCAGGTTCTGCTCTTGAAGCCGGCCACGAAGCTCCTCATCACGTAAGGGGCGTCCGTTCCAAGTCCAGAAACCACGCGGTTGCATTTCGATCCGCACAAGGGGCCGAGCAACCGCTGAACTCTCCTGCGGTGCAGCGGTTTTCAGGGGCATCTTGACGTGAGTGACACCAGCCCAAAGCACAAAACACAACACCACCAACAGCACATCAATGAGGGGCACCAAGACATCGTTGGTGCTGCCTGACGTTGTGTGGTCAGCCACGACAAACGAGCTGATGGGTGTTGCGCTCAAAGCTGAGAGCCAAGCGCTCCAGCAGAGCGAGGTAGCTACTGCGGTAAGCCATGTTGATTTTCAACACAACCATGGCGAAGAGGGCCACCAAGATCCCCGTGGCGGTGGAGATCAGAACCTCGGAAATACCCAGCGCCACACGATCCATTGAGGCCGAACCAACCTCACGACCAAGGGCGGCAAAGGTACGGATCAAACCCGTCACCGTTCCCAACAGACCCAGCAATGGCCCCAAGGCCGCTGCAGCTTCCAAAATTCGCTCACCACGGGCCATGGCCGCAGCTTGGGATTGAAGAATCAACTGAAGTTCCAGCTGACGCGCCGCTGGACCATCGGCAGCAGTCAACTGACGCATCAAGTGCCCCACTGGGCTGGACGAGGGAACCCCTGTTGGGGAGCTTCCCTCAAGCAGTTGGTTCTCGATCAGACGCCATCGGCGATCGGTTGGGGACCCCAACCGCCGCCAAAAGCGAAAGCGATCAACCCCAACAGCGGCAACGGCGATCGAAAGCAACAGCAGAGGCACCATCACAGGGCCTCCAAGCAAAAACTGCTGGAGCACGATTGGGAACGAGCTCGGGCAATTTCAAACTAGTCACAATCCATCAAAAAAACCTGATCGGTTAAAAACCGATCAGGTCCCTCAGATCTTTGGTTCGGTCAGACGAACGACTTAGTCAGCAGCACCGCCGTTGTTGGCCGTTCCGGTCACACCATTACCAGCACCTTCTCCGCGACCATCACCACGCAGCTTGCGCTTTTTGAACTTGCGGGCGTAGGCGCGGTTGCGTTCTTGCTTCTCGCGTTTCAGGTTGCGGCGCTTGGCCATAAATCGATCAAGCCTGGAAAATCTCCTCTCACCTTACCCGGCGGGCATTGAAGCCACCCTGTTCTCAATCAAACGGCCGTCTTCCATGGCCAAGAGGCGATCAGCCAAATCAAGGATCCGTGGGTCATGGGTCACCATCAGTACCCCGCAACCCTGTTCACGCGCCAGCCGCTGCAAGAGCTCAACGATTTCACGGCCGGTACGGCCATCAAGGGCCGCGGTGGGCTCATCAGCCAAGAGCAAGCGGGGGTGCGCCGCCAAGGCGCGAGCAATCGCCACCCGTTGCTTTTGTCCGCCCGATAGATCGTGGGGCACTTTGCTGAGCTGATCCCCCAAGCCCACGGCCCGAAGCCATTCGCGGGCTTGACCACGCCGCTGGGCATAGCTGAGGCCGGGCAGCAGATCGGCGCCCATCTGCACGTTTTGCTCGGCAGTGAGGCAACGCAAGAGGTTGTGCCCTTGAAAAATCATGCCGATGCGTTGCCGCAGGCGACGGCGATCACCCCGGCCAGCTTGGGCCAAGGGCACCCCCAGCACCTTCAGCTCTCCGTGTTGCAAGCTCCGCAGCGCCCCCACCAGGGTGAGCAGGGTTGTTTTGCCGCACCCGGACGGTCCCGTCAGCAGCACCACCTCACCGGGATCCACCCGGAAGTTGATGTCCTGCAAGACCTCACGGCGCATCGAACCGGTGCCGTAGCTGTGGCTGACGTTGGTTGCAACGATGGGAGCTGGATCCGCCATCAGAAGATCTCAGCGGGATCGGCGTCCGCCAGTTTGCGCATGGCCACCAGGGCCGAACCCATGCACATCACCAAGATCAGGCTGAACACCAGCACCGCCCGTTGCGGCGACATGCCAACCGGCAACTGGGTGGAACCACGAATCAGGGCATACAAACCCTCGCCAGCGGCATAGGCCGGCACATACCCCACCAGGGCCAGCATTAAGCCTTCACGGACCACAACAGCAAGCAGATCCCTCAGGGGATATCCCATCGCCATCAAGGTGGCGTACTCCGGCAGATGGTCACTGACATCGCCGTAGAGGATCTGATAAACGATCACACAACCCACCACAAAACCCATGGCAGCGCCGAGGCTGAAGATGAACCCGATGGCTGTGCTGCTGCGCCAGTAGTTCTTCTCGAACTCAATGAACGCCTTCTTGGTGAAGACGCTCACGTCATTGGGAAGCCAAGCGCGAAGTCGCTCAGCAACAGCCTCAGGATCAGCACCATCGCGCAGGCGAATCAAGCCAAGCTCAATGCTGCCGCGAGACGTGGAGGGCAGCAGCGAGCGGAAGGTTTCACGGCTGGTGATCAGGTTGCCGTCAGCACCAAACGAGGGGCCCAACTCCACCAGACCCGAGACCCGCACGCGCTGACCAGCCACCTCACTTTCCACCACCTGGCCGGCATTGAAGCGCTCAGCCACAGGACCAAATTCAGGCCTCGAGCGCGCATCAAACAAGACGCGGCCTTTCTGGCGCAGGCTGGCCGATTGATCAGCCAGCATCGAATCCACAAACAAGGCGTCATCCGGCTCAAACCCCAAAGCCAACAGTGAGCGGGTCGAGCGGGTCTCGGGATTGCGCCACAGCACAAAATTCCAGTGCACCGGGCTGACGCTCTCAACCGCTGGCTCCGCCATGGTCTGAATCAGCCGCCGCTCGGGGAAACCGGCCATGCTGATCGAGCTCATCGAGCGCGGACTCATCAACACCAGATCGGCATCAAACAGGCGATGAATCGTGACGCTGGCGTCGAACAGGCCATCACGAAAGCCCAGCTGCATGAACATCAAGATCCCGGCAAAGCTGATGCCGGCCAGAGCAATCAGCAGCCGCACCGGTTGACGACTCAGCAGCAACCAAGCCAAGGGAACGCCGCGCCGGCGCCAAAGCGCTTGGATCATGGCTGCAGCCGGCCGATTAGTTTCAAGCCAGTGAGCTGGCGAACGCGCCGAGCATCAGCTGGATCAAGGGTGACGTACACCTCCACCACGCGGGCATCGGTGTCAGCTGTTGGATCAGTGCTGAGCACATCACGCTGCTGAACCAGTGGGTTGATGCGACGCACGCGGCCTTGAAGCTCGCCATCAAAGCCACCGTTTTCGCTCAAGAGCAGCACCCGCTGACCAACGCGTACACGGCCGATATCGCTCTCATACACCTCCAACACCGCTTCCATCTGATCGCTGCGGCCGATGGACAGCACGCCATCGGAGCCGGGACGCTCACCGGGGCGAGCAAAAATTTCCAGCACCGTGCCACTGAAGGGGGCCACCAGCTCGCCATCGGGCAACTTGATGCGCTGGCGCTGCAACTCAGCTTTGGCCTTGCGCAGCTCCTGCTGCACGGTGAGCAGCTTGATTTTGCGGACATCAAGCGTTTCCGCGGAAATCGCGCCGCTACGCAGTAGCCGTTCGTAGCGCTGCACCTCGCGCTGAAGCAGAGCTTGGCGTTGCTCCAGCGTTGCAATCGTGGCTTTGGCGACCTCGAAGTCAGCCAGCTGGTCGGGGCGGGTGTCGAATTGAGCCAGGACCTGGCCGGCCTCGACGCGATCACCCTCCTCCACCAGCAAGGTTTCAACCCGCGGCGATGAACCCATCGCACCGGAGGGAGCATCCAGCCGGCGCACATTGCCAGCTGGATTCAGCCGGCCTAAGGCAGACACACCACGAGGTTGCGGCGACTGAGCACTGATTGGTGCGGCCATCGGCTCGGGCTGTGGACGCGAGCGCCAGCTCCACACCGCCACAACAGCAACGGTTCCAAGGACTGCCGAGAGAACCACCAAGCCACGACGACCACTGATGGGAGGCATCAAGGTCACGGATCGCAGGGGGGTGGTGGATCGTCGAAGAGCAGATTCTGGATGTAGTTATCGGCCCACTGTGGATCGAAGGCCACTTCAAGAACGCGCCTGGTCTTGTCGTTGCGGCGTTGTTGAGCGCAGTAGTGCTGTTGCCTGCGCCAGCGCTGTTGCACAGCGTCACTGCCGGCTGGCTCTGGCGTTGCGGCGCTCACCGCCTGCAGAAAAATGCGGTGAAAGGCCAGCAGATCAGCCTCAAACCAACGCTCTTCTTCGGCATTGGTGAGACGGGCAAACAAGACCTGTTTGGAAAAGATCGAGCCCCAGGCGGGCACCTCCCGGCGCTCGCTGTAGGGGCGTTGCGGCAAACCCTCCAATGCCTCAATCAGAGGTGGCGGCAAGCTCTCGCCGGTGGGAGAGAGATCAACAATCGCTGCTGAAACACCAGCAGGGCCAGCCACCACATCAGCGCCAAACAGCGGCAGGTTGTAACGCGGGTCTGGAAACAACACGCAGTGGAGGATGTCCAATCGAGCCCCCACCTGGGCCGTTTCCAGGTGCATCTTGCGCAGCCCAGGGCAACACAACAGCTCGTTGTCGATGGCCATGGCGTCCCCTTCGAGCTCACCACGGATCTCGGCCAAGCCGGCAGGCAATGCCAGGGGTTGCAGCTCCATCAGCTGCTGCCAGGCACCCCTGAGGCCCGAAGCGATGACCGGGATCAGGGGGTGAAAAGCGCGCAAACAGGCGGCCAACGGAGCAGCCCAACACCCTAAATGGCGCAGACCCAAGGCTGGATCGCCATAGTGAGGAGATCAGCTGCCTTGATGCGTTGGATCAGCCCGCAGGGCTTGGCTACAGCACCCCACACACCACCGCGCTGAGCAACGGTTTGCCGTTGAGCCTGCTGCCGGTGCCCGATTCACCCGTGGCCTGTCTTCAGTTCTGGTGCAGCGCCGGCAGTGCGGTTGAGCAGGCCCAGGAGCACGGCATGGCCCATTTCCTGGAACACATGGTGTTCAAAGGCAATGAACAACTCCCGGCTGGAGCCTTTGATTGGCAGGTGGAAGCCAGTGGCGGAATCAGCAATGCCGCCACCGGCTTTGATGACGTCCACTATCACGTGTTGATGCCCAAAGAGGCCTTGCCTTTGGCCTGTGAGTTGTTGCCGCAACTGGTGCTGCAGCCCGAGATCAGGGCTGAGGATTTTGTCCTCGAACGCCAGGTGGTGCTCGAGGAGTTGGCCCAAAGCGAAGACCAACCCGAGGAGCAAGCCTTCCAACAGCTCCTGGCCTTGGCCTGCGGTGAGCATGCCTATGGCAGGCCAATCCTGGGAGTTCGCGAGCAACTGCTGCAGCAAACACCTCAGCAGATGCTGGCCTTTCAACAGCGTCATTACCGGGCGCAGTCCTGTGCTGTGAGCCTCAGTGGTGGTTTTGACCTGGGCCATGTTCAACAACTGCTCGAGGCCAGCCCCTTCGCCGAGCTCCCAGGCACCACTGGGATCGATCCACAGCAGCCAGGGCTGAAGGTTCAACCGGGCCTGCATGCGCTGGAGCTTCCACGGCTCGAGTCGGCCCGGCTGCTGATGCTGTGGTCGGCACCGCCGGCGAAGGAATTGATGGCCTTAAGCGGCACCGATCTGCTCACCACCGTTCTGGCCGAGGGGCGCAGCAGCCGCCTGGTGCGCTGCCTGCGCGAAGAGAAGCAAGTGGTCGAATCCATCGATATGGATGTGCATGCCTTGGAGCAGGGCAGCTTGGTGATCCTCGAAGCGATCTGCCCAAGTGACCGGCTGAACGAGGTGCATCAAGACGTCAGCGCGATCTTGCGTCAACTGCAGCAGCAAGACCCCCGCGCCACAGAGCTCAAGCGTGCGAAACGCCTGCTCGACCATGGGCACCGTTTTGCCATGGAGGGGATTGGCTCACTGGCCCAACACTTGGGGCAAGCCACCTTGATGAAGCGATTGGAACCCCTCGAAGAGCCCCTGTCGCGCTGGCACCAATGGCAAGCGGAGGATCTTCAGCAGCTCTCCCGCGATCTCGATCCAGATCTGGCCTGCACCCTGCTGGTGAGGCCGAAATGAGCACAAGGCTGCAATGGCTTGAGCCGGGCTTCGGCGATGTGATGGCGGCTCGCTTGGTGCTGCCGCTGGGCAGTGCTGCTGATCCACCGGGCCAAGCCGGACTGCACCAGCTCCTAGCCGGTTCGCTCACCCGCGGCTGCGGCAGCCACGATGCGCGCTCCTTTGCCGAGTGGATCGAAAACCAGGGGGCCAGCCTGCGTTGTGAAGCTGGCGATGACCATCTGCAAATCATGCTGAAAGGGGTGGGTAGCGATCGCCATGTCCTGTTGCCGCAGTTGCTCGAAATGGTGGAGCAGCCCGCTGCCAGCGATGACCAAATCGAGCTCGAGCGGGACCTCAACCTTCAAACCCTGCAGCGCTTGGAAGAAGACCCCTTCAGCCGCGCCCAAGACCGTCTGCGGCAGCTGATGTTTGGCGATGGCCCCTACGGCCATGACCCCCTAGGGACAACCGCATCGCTGCAACGACTGAGCAGCCAAGACGTCGTCAACCAACGGCCGCGGTTAGCCAATCGCCAGGCGTTTCTGGTGGTGAGCGCGGCCCACGATCAAGCCTTAGCCGATGGTCTTGAGCGACGTTTGCAGCGCTTTGCCCACGACAGCGTCAAAGCGCCTCAGCCATTGGCGCAGGGCGATTGCGGTTGGAGCGCTGATCCCCTCGACACTGAGCAAACCGTGCTGATGTTGGGGTTTCGCAGCCTGCCCGTTCAGCATGCCGATGCCTTGGGTTTGAGGCTGCTTCAGGTGCATCTCGGCTTGGGCATGAGTTGCCGGCTGTTTCTGCGACTGCGCGAAGAGCTGGGACTCGTCTACGACGTTGGCGCCGAGCTGGCCATGCGCCGGTTTGATTCTCCATTCATCTGGCATCTCTCCACCAGTGCCGATCAAGCCAGCAGTGCCCTTGAGGCCTTACTGGATGAATGGCAACGGCTGCTCGATGAACCCCTGGCAACAAGCCAACTTGAGTTATCCAAAGCGAAATTGCGCGGCCAAGAAGCCATGGGCCGGCAAACCGGTGCCCAGCGGGCAGAACGGCAGGCCTTTTGCCAGGCCTATGGGCTGCCCAGCGATTTCCATGCCCAGGCCATGAAGCAACTGGACAGCATCAGCGCGATGCAGTTGCAGCAGGTGGCTCATCGTTGGCTGCAGCAACCGTGCCTCAGTGGCAGTGGTCCAGCGGCCAGCCTGCACAGGGTTGAGCAACGTTGGCAGCAGCGGCTCAGTCGCTGCCTATCTCCTGCAGGGCACTAAGCGGCACCACAAAACTGCCGCGCCGAAAGCGCACGCCGCGCTGATCCTTGGGCAGCAGGGAAATCACTTCCCCCTCTTCTCCGGCACTCACCAGATCGCCAGGCCGCAACATCGGCATGGCATCGGCCGTCTTCAGATAAGGCTGTTGTTCAGACAACACCACACTGGCGCCAACAGGGCACGCGCTTGAAGCTGGCTCAGACACCGTTGTTGGACTGGGGAACGTGTTGCAGGATGACAGCCAGAGAGCACAAGAGCAGCAGTGCGGGCCCTGTTGAACTGGAGTGGTGCCCTGGCCGGCCTGCTGCTACTGATCACTGGGGGACTGCTGCATCCAGCTTGGTTGCAATGGAGTGACACCAGCGGATGGCAGAGCATCAATTTGGGCGTCACAGCGCAGCTCCCCGCTCTGTTGCTGACAGCCCTGATCTGCGGCCCGCGCCCAGCCTTGATGGCTGCCATTGCCTACCTCGCCCTCGGCCTCAGCGGCGTGTTGATGGTGTTCCACAGCGGAGGGGGCTTGAGCTACCTGCAGCTTCCGGCCTTTGGCTACATCGCTGGCTTCTTGCCAGCTGCTTGGCTCTGCGGCCGGCTGGCCCAACGCGATGACGTCAATCAACTCGAACACTTGATGGCCATTGCCCTGTTGGGGGTATTGACCGTTCAACTCTGCGGCGGCCTCAATCTGGTGGTGGGCCATTGGGCAGGCCGCTGGGCCGAACCATTACCGCAGCTGCTGCTCAGTTATGGACTGCTTCCCCTGGGAGGCCAGATCTTGCTCTGCGCAGTCGTTGCTGTGGTGAGCCGGCTGCTGCGACCACTGCTGACGGTCAACCACTAGGTCATGGCTGGCAAACGTTTCTGGATCCTGCTGAGTGCTGCTGGGCTGTTGCTGCTGGATCAGCTCAGCAAGCAGTGGTGGCTGCAAAACCTGCCACCTGGCGTCAGCCAGAGCTGGATTCCTGGACTACTCAACCTGAGGCTGGTCTGGAACGATGGCGCCGCCTTCAGCCTGTTTCGCAGTGGCTCGCAGTGGCTGGGCTGGATCAGCCTGCTAGTCAGCGTTGGCCTGTTGATCTGGATTGGGCGCCGTGGGCGGCAGTGGTCCCGCTGGCAAGCCGCAGCTGCCGCATTCCTGCTGGCAGGAAGCGTCGGCAATGGCATCGATCGCTGGCGCTATGGAGCGGTGATCGATGGCCTTGAACTGGTGCCATTCTCATTTCCCGTCTTCAATTTGGCCGACGTTGCGATCAACTTGGCCGTGTTGTGTCTGTTGATCGAAGCCATCCGCCAGCGATGAGCCCATCCCTACGCCTTCACATCAACGGTGAACCCAGCAGGGAGATCCAGCTGCTGGGGGAGGTGTATCGACTGGGGCGCGATCCCGACGCCGAAATCGTGATCCAGCACCCTGCGATCAGCAAGCGCCATGCCTTGCTGGAGCGCCGCCATGGCCACTGGCAGCTCAGGGACCAAGGCTCCACCAATGGCTTGAGCTGGAAGGGCCGATCGGTGCAGCTCTTGGCCCTACGCGATGGGGATCGCATTCGCCTTGGACCAGAGGCTGATCCATCGCTACCAGTGCTGGAGTTCCTTGAGCCCAGCTCCCGCCGTCAACGGCTCCCCTGGAGGAAGGCACTCAGTTCAGGCCTATTGAGCCTGGCCGGGGCTGGTCTGTTGGTGCTCGGTTTCGGCGCCGTCAGCGTGCCGGTGCGCGGCAGTTTGGCTCCAGTGCGCGGGCCCTTGGTGCTCTACGACCGCAGCGGCACACCGATTAACAGTGGCTTTGATACGAACCACCGCGAAAAGGAGCGTGTTGCCGATTTCGCGCCATCGCTTAGGGCGGCTTTGCTTTCAAGCGAAGACACCCGCTTCTGGTGGCATCCAGGGGTCGATCCGATTGGCATCACCCGTGCCTTGCTCGTCAACATTGCTGGCGGCCAAGTGCTGGAGGGCGGCAGCACCCTCACCCAACAGCTGGCCCGGAGCCTCTATCCCAACGAGGTGGGCGAGGGCGACACGCTGCAGCGCAAATGGAATGAACTGCTGGTCGCGTTGCAATTGGAAGCGCGCTTCAGCAAGCAAACGCTGCTGTTGAGCTACCTCAATCGGGTGTATCTCGGCGTCGGGTGGGGCTTTGAAGATGCCGCGCAGGCCTACTTCAACCACTCAGCGAGTGCATTGACCTTGCCGCAGGCGGCGCTGCTGGTGGGGCTACTGCCATCGCCCAATGGCCACGACCCCTGCCGCTATCCGGAAGCTGCGCTGGCGGCACGCAATGGTGTGCTCAACAAAATGGTGCGGGAAGGTCGCCTCTCGGCTGATCAAGGACGCATCGCCCGGCGAACTCCGATTCAACTGGCGCCTGAAGCCTGCACCGGTGTCGCCCGCAGACCAGCTCCCTTCTACAGCGATCAAGTGGAGCGCGATCTGCAGAAGCTCGTTGGTGACGATGTGGCCGCTGAGGGGAACTTCATCGTGGAAACCCATCTCGACCCAACGCTGCAAGAGGTCGTTGAAGTGACCCTGCAGCGATTTCTACGAGCCAACAGCACCAGCGGCATCAACCAAGGGGCCGTTGTGGTGCTCGATAGCCGCACCGGCGGAATCCTCAGCCTGGTGGGGGGGCGCGACTACAGCACCAGCCAATACAACCGCGCCAGCCAAGCCCTGAGGCAGCCCGGAAGCGTGTTCAAACTCTTCCCTTATTTAGTGGCCATTGATCGAGGCGTTAGGCCAACAACACCTGTCTCGGCATCGCCAATCGAGTGGGGGGGCCTGCGTTACAGCCAAGGTTGCCGCGGCAGCAGCAGCCTGAAGCAGGCCTTCGCATCCAGCGACAACTGTGCTGCCTTGCATCTGGCACGCCGCTACAGCCTTGATGCTGTGGTTCGCAAAGCACGCGACTTCGGCATCACGACACCGATGGCAGCGGTCCCGGGTTTGGTGCTTGGGCAATCAGAAACACTGTTGCTGGAGCTCACGGCGGCCTATGCGGCCGTGGCCAATGGGGGCATCTGGACCTCACCGAGCACGATTCGCCGACTCACTGACACCGAAACCTGTCCACTCGATCCCAGCGATTGTGCCCAGCGCTCCCTGGCCAGCCAACGCAGCCGCCGGGTCTTGCCCACCGATCAAGCCTTGGTGATGCAAACACTGTTGCGATCGGTGATCCAATCCGGCACGGGCCGTGCTGCCTACCTGGGCGGCAACGAGGGAGGAAAAACGGGAACGACGAATGAAGGTCGCGATTTGACCTTTATTGGCTACGAACCCAAGCGCCATTGGGTGATGGGCGTTTGGCTAGGCAATGACGACAACAGCCCCACGGGCCAAACCAGCGCCGCCGCTGCTGGTTTGTGGTGGGAGATCATGCGGACTGCAGGCCAGGGCACTGCTGATGCGGAGGGCCGGCCATGAAACGCACGCGCCTCTGGCTGATTCTTGGCGGTCTGCTGGTGGTGGTTGTGGTGCTGTCGATCGTGATGCAAGCGATCAACAGCTTGATTTGGCAGTTGAGTTATTGGCTACCTGGATGGCTGGTGGGCCCCATCCTGTTGCTGTTGGTTGGCGCCCTGGTGCTGGCCCTGCTGCCGCTGGTGGAACCGTTGATCCGCGGGAAACGAGGCCAAGCCAAAGCGGGCCAACCTGCACCACCCAGCAACCGTCAAGAAGCGGCCCGCCGCAATCTCGACTCCATTGATCAGCAACTGGCGCAACTCAGTGATGACGTCGCGCGTCAAGCCCTGCAACAACAGCGTCAACAGGTACAGGAATCCTTGGAGCGGGGTGATTTCAGGGTGGTGGTCTTTGGCAGCGGCTCCAGCGGCAAGACCTCGCTGATTCGCGCCCTCCTCAATGACCAAGTGGGTTCGGTGGGCGCAGCGATGGGCTCCACCACCAGCACCAACAGCTATCGGCTGCGCTTGGCCGGTCTGGGTCGCTCGATCCAATTGCGCGATACCCCAGGAATCCTCGAAGCCGGTGAGCAGGGCAGCGACCGTGAACGGGATGCTCGCTCGGAAGCCGTGCTGGCCGATCTGATCTTGTTTGTTGTGGACGGCGATCTACGCAGCAGCGAATTCAGCGTGCTGCGTAGCCTGGCCGAAGTAGGCAAACGCACCCTGCTGGTGCTCAACAAATGCGACCTGCGCGGTGAGACCGAAGAGCAACGCCTGCTGCAGCTGTTGCGGCGCCGCTGCACAGGCCTGGTGGAGTCCCAAGACGTTGTCAGTGCCAGCGCTGCACCGCAAAGCGTGCCCAGGCCGGGCGAGCGGCCATGGCAACCACCAGCCGAGATTGAGCGGTTGCTGCGCCGGCTGGCCGCTGTTTTGCGCGCCGACGGTGAAGAACTCCTGGCCGACAACATCTTGTTGCAAAGCAGCCGCCTGGCCGAAACCTCCCAAAGCCTGCTGGATCGTCAACGGGGCTTGCAGGCAATGGCAGTGGTAGAGCGCTACGGCTGGATCGGCGCTGGGGTGATCGCCGTCACGCCACTGCCCGGGGTTGATCTTCTGGCCACCGCCGCCGTCAACGCGCAGATGGTGGTGGAGATTGCTCAGGTCTATGGCGTCAGCATCACCCGCGAGCAAGGGCAGCAATTGGCCCTCTCCCTGGGACGCACCTTGGCCAGCTTGGGCGTTGTCAAAGGGGGAGCCAGCCTGCTGGGGGCTGCACTCAGCAGCCAATTGCCCACGTTGATTGCGGGCAAAGCGATTCAAGCGGTCACCGCCGCCTGGCTGACACGACTGGCGGGCAAAAGCTTCATCACCTACTTCAGCCAGCAGCAGACCTGGGGTGATGGCGGTATCGGCGAAGTGGTGCGACGTCAATACGACCTGGATCGTCGCGACCTCGATCTCAGCCGTTTTCTGGAGCAAGCTCTGGCGAAGGTGGTGGAGCCGCTGCGCCGGGGACGGCGCCTGCCGCCGCAAAGGCCTCAGGCGGTGGTGGACGCAGTGGACCTTGACGATCCAGAACCATCACCAGGGCCAAATAGGCCAAGGCCAAGAGCACCGAAATAACCCCGGTCGCAATGGCGACCCAGCGACCACGGGGAGAGGACTCACTCATGAGGCTTGGAGCACCGCAGCAATCTGCTGCAACTCGCGCTCACCTGTGAATGGATTGCCCAGCACGGCCTTGAGCAAGGGTTGGCCATTGAGGTTTGGTTTCGACAGCCAGAGGTTGTGTTCGAGCAGGGCCTGATGGACGCGATCCCGCCAGCCCATGGCCGCCTCGCCAGCAAGCGAGGCATGGCGGAAGCTCAGCAGGTGCAGATCGCCAGGGAGCAGCGTGAGCTGCAGTGGCTCCAGCAACTGCAACAGGCACTGGCGGCGCTCAAGAGCAGCAGAAATCACCGCATCAATGCCCTCCAGGCCGAGATGCTGCAACCCCAGCCAGAGCTTTAAAACCTCAGCGCCTCGGGTGCCCTGCAAACCCAAATCACCACCTTGGGGACTCGCCGTTTCCTCCATGTAGGGCAGCGCTGTGGAGAAGGTGTCGGCGAGACTCTCGCTGCGGCGGACCAACAACACCGAGGAGGGTTTGCTGATTCCCAGGAGCTTTTGGGGATTGAGGCAAACCGAATCGGCTAGCTCTAAGCCAGCCACCCGCCAGCGGTGCTGATCACTGAGGCCGCAAACCCCGCCGATGGCCGCATCCACGTGAAACCACACGCCGAACTCACGGCAGAGCGCGCCAAGCTCCGCAAGCGGATCGATGGCCCCTTGGATGGTGGTGCCAGCTACACCCACCACGGCCAGCACAGGCCGCCCTTGCTGTTGGGCCAGCTGCAGAGCCTGCCGCAGCGTGTCAGGGCAAAGGCGCCCGGCTTGATCCAGCGGCAGCGTGCGCAGGGCCTCAGGCGGCAAGCCCATCACCGTTAGGGCCTTGAGAAACGACACATGGACTGCAGAGCCGGCCAACACCACCGCATCCGTTCTGGTCTGCAGGCCGGCTTGCTTGCGGGCACACACCAGCGCCATCAGGTTGCTGAGGCTGCCGCCACTGGCAGGAACACCACCGGCGTCAGGGCCGAGCCCAATGCGATCAGCAAGCCAGCGGCACAATTGCCGCTCCAAGCGGGTGAGCGAAGGCGAGAGCTCTTCGGCGAGCAGATTGTTGTTGAGGCCTGAGGCCACCAAATCAGCCACCACCGAGATCGCCAACGGCGGCGGATCCAAGTGGGCCAAGGCGCCGGGATGGTTGGGCCGGAAGGCGCCCGCCATCACCGTGCGCAAATCGTCGAGCAAGGCGTCCGGAGAGCGCCCTTGCTCAAGCGGTGCAGCCCCAGGCACCAAACTCAGATGGGGGCGAGGACCATGCTGATGGGAGTCCCCATACCAACGACAAAGCAACTCAACGCTGTGCTTCAACACCGCTTGCAGCTTGGGATCCACCGCCCCAGGGCCAGGGAACAGGGGGAGACCCTCTGGAAATGGGCTGGAAAGGACCTGCAAGCAGCGCGTCCGTTGATGGGTCATTCTCACTGCTGATGGAAACCCTCTATCAGTCGTGGATGGATCGCCTGCTGCGGCTGGCCGCCAAGGCGGGGCAGCGGGGCGAAGTGCCTGTGGCGGCGGTCGTGCTCGATCCACGCGGTCGAGCCATTGGCTGGGGCAGCAACCGACGCGAGGCTGCACAAGATCCCCTCGGGCATGCGGAGCTTGTGGCTCTCCGCCAAGCCAGCAGCTTGCGCCGTGACTGGCGATTCAATCAGCACACCCTGCTGGTCACCCTTGAGCCGTGCCCAATGTGTGCGGGCGCCTTGGTCCAGGCGCGCATGGGCCGCGTGGTGTTCGGCGCATCGGATCCCAAGCGCGGGGCTCTGGGCGGATGCCTGAATCTCAGCACCGATGCTTCTGCCCATCACCACATGGAGGTGATCGGCGGTGTGCGCGGCGAAGCCTGCCGTGAACAGCTACAGGCCTGGTTTAGGCAGCAGCGGAACCCTGACGGAAAGCTGGCAGCTCAAGATCCAACAGGTTGAGCAGGCGCTCAACGTTTTCAGGCTTGGAATTGGTGCCCATCAGGCCAACACGCCAGACGCGACCAGCCAGATCACCAAGGCCATTACCGATCTCAACGCCGTGCTTGTTCAGCAGATGGGTCGCGAAGGCTTTGCCATCGACACCATCAGGGATCTTCACAGTGGTGAGGGTGGGAAGCCTGTGGGAGAGGGGCACGTGCAGCTCAAGACCCATGCGCTCCAAACCAGCCCACAGCTCCTCGCTGTTGCGGCGGTGGCGGGCCCAGGAATTTTCCAAACCTTCCTCACACAGCAGCCGAAGCGCTTCGCGCAATCCATAGTTCATATTCACCGGCGCCGTGTGGTGATAAGTGCGCTGGCTGCCCCAATAGGACTTCAGACCTGACATGTCCAGGTACCAGTTGGGCACCTTGCCGCTGCGGCGATCCAGCTTTTCCTCCGCCCGAGGACCCATTGTGAAAGGACCCAGTCCTGGAGGACAGCTCAGACCCTTTTGGCTGCAGCTGTAGGCCAGATCAACCTTGGCCTCATCCAGTTTCAGCGGAACACCCCCTAAAGAGGTGACGGTGTCGAGCAGCAAGAGGCAGTCGTGGGCGCGGCAGAGATCACCGATGCCATCGAGGGGCTGCTGAACGCCGGTGGAGGTTTCAGCGTGGACCAAGGCCAGCACAGCAGGCTTGTGCTGCTCCACCGCTTGGGTGAGGGTGTCAAGGCTGAGGGCTTCACCCCAAGGAGCCGACACCTCAACGACCTTGGCCCCGTAGCGGCCGCACATGTCGACCAGGCGCTTGCCGAAATAACCGATCACGCCGACAACCACCGTTTCGCCGGGTTCCACGGTGTTGGCGATGGTGGCCTCCATGGCGGCACTGCCGGTTCCGCTCACGGGAATGGTGAAGCGGTTATCGGTTTGCCAGGCGTAGCGCAGCATTTCCTGCACCTCATTCATCAGCTCGAGATAGAGCGGATCAAGGTGACTGAGCGGAGGCCTCGCGATGGCTTGCAGAACCCGCGGATCAGCATTGGAAGGACCGGGACCAAGCAGCAACCGATCAGGCGTTGCGATGGGATCCAGGCGCAGACGATGAGCCTCGTTCACGGACAGTGCTGCGGAAGAAAGCGACGAGACAGTCACGTGACGAGAAAAGGTTTGATGTGCAGAGGTTAGAAGTTCGTGGAGTCGGAATCAGCGACCGCTGATATTCGTTTCCGCCAAGGCCCTGGCCATGTGCTCAAAGGGAGCACGAACCACGTCGGCCGACTGCACGCCCTCAGCAGAGAGCATTTCTTGCACCACCTCAGAAAGCAGCAAGATGCCCCGTGCCGTGGGGCCTGTCGGAACACCGAGACTCTTATAGGTGTCGTTGAGTCCGTTCAAGACCCGCTCATCCAGCATTTTCCAATCAGCCGCCACCAAGGCGTAGGAGGCATAACGAAGGAAATAGTCGAGGTCGCGCAAGCAGGCCGCCAAACGGCGGGTCGTGTAGGCATTGCCGCCGGGCAACAACAATTCCGGATCGGCAAGCCAGAGGCGCTGACTGGCCTCGCGAACAATCTCTGCCGCTTCGCGATTGATCAACGCAACAGCCGCCAAGCGAAGGTCAGCCTCCACGAAGTAGGCATCGATCTGCTCAATCGCCAAGCGATCGAGATAGCGACCCTGCTGGTCGTAGCGACCGATCAGACCGGTGACTGCGTCCTGCATGCATCCCTGGGTAGTGGGCGGAAACTAGCACTTCTGAACCAGCGCAAAGCCAGTTCCCAATTGGATTCCCACGATTTGACAGAAACCGTCACCTGAACGGAAGGTCCGTTTTTTTGTATCAGCTGATACACAGAGGGTCCAAAGTGCTCCGTACGTTCAGCTTTCTGCTCTTCGTCCACTACGTCGTCCATGGCCAAGACACCGCAGGACATCCTTCGCCAGATCAAGGACGAAGGAATCGAACTCATTGATCTGAAATTTGCCGACGTCCATGGCAAGTGGCAGCACCTGACTGTGCACAAGGACCTCGTTGAAGAGGAATCCTTCACCGAAGGCCTGGCCTTTGACGGCTCCTCCATCCGCGGCTGGAAGGCCATCAACGAATCCGACATGGCGATGGTGCCCGATGCCAGCACCGCCTGGGTCGATCCGTTCTATGGCGAAAAAACCCTCAGCCTGATCTGCTCGATTCAGGAGCCCCGCAGCGGCCAGCCCTATGAGCGCTGCCCCCGTGCCTTGGCCCAGAAGGCCATCAATCACCTGGCAAGCACCGGCCTGGCTGACACCGCCTTCTTTGGCCCCGAGCCAGAATTCTTCATCTTTGATGACGTCCGCTACAACTCCGGCAACGGCAGCAGCTTCTACAGCTGCGATTCAGTTGAGGCTCCCTGGAACAGTGCCCGCCAAGAAGAAGGCGGCAACCTGGCCTACAAGATCCAGCTGAAAGAGGGGTACTTCCCCGTCGCCCCCAACGACACCATGCAGGACATGCGCAGCGAAATGCTGCTCACCATGGCCAACCTGGGAATCCCTATTGAGAAGCACCACCACGAGGTGGCCACCGCCCAACACGAGCTCGGCATGAAGTTCGCCGATCTGATCAGCGCGGCGGACAACGTGATGATTTACAAGTACGTCGTGCGCAACGTGGCCCGTAAATACGGCCGCACCGCCACGTTCATGCCAAAGCCTGTCTTTGCCGATAACGGCAGCGGCATGCACGTGCACCAGAGCCTGTGGAAAGGTGGCCAGCCCTTGTTCTTCGGTGAGGGCACCTACGCCAACCTGTCCCAAACCGCCCGCTGGTACATCGGCGGCCTGCTCAAGCACGCCCCCAGCTTCCTTGCCTTCACCAACCCCACCACCAACAGCTACAAGCGCCTGGTGCCCGGTTTTGAGGCCCCGGTGAACCTGGTGTATTCCCAGGGCAACCGCTCCGCTGCTGTGCGGATCCCACTCACCGGCCCCAGCCCGAAAGCCAAGCGCCTGGAGTTCCGCTCCGGCGATGCCCTGGCCAACCCTTATCTGGCCTTCAGCGCCATGCTCATGGCTGGCCTCGACGGCATCAAGAATCAGATCGATCCCGGTGACGGCACCGACGTCGACCTGTTCGAACTGCCCGCCGAGCAACTGGCCAAGATCTCCACAGTGCCCTCATCCCTCAATGGGGCCCTGCAGGCTCTCGATGCCGATAAGGACTACCTGCTGGCCGGTGGCGTCTTCACTGAAGACTTCATCGAGAACTGGATTGATCTCAAGTACGAGGAAGTCCAGCAACTCCGTCAGCGCCCGCATCCCCACGAGTTCACCATGTACTACGACGCCTGATCACTGGCGACGTTTCATCCCAAGGGGGCCGAAGGGCCCCCTTTTTTTGTGTCTAGGCCACGTTTTTAGTCTGGATCGGTTGAAATGGGTGATCCCCAGAAAGGGCCATGAGCGACCCCGTCACCAAGCTGGCGTACCAAACCATGCAGCAGGGCAAAAGCCTGCTGGGTTTGGCCCATAAAGAGGTGAGCACTCGCCTGATGGATCTGGTCGCTCCCCAGGCCAGCGCCAGCACAGTGCCTGTGCCCCCCGAAATGTTGGGGGAGCTGCGCAGCAGCATGAACGAGCTGCTGGAGCTGGATTGGAAAGAAGCGCAGCAGGGTCTCTATCCCACTTCGTTGCTGTTTGACGCTCCCTGGCTCGATTGGGCTGTTCGATACCCCCTGGTCTGGCTGGATCTGCCCTCCATCTGGCAGCGCCGCACGCGGCGGGATGTGACCGATCTACCGGTGGAGATCAACCCCAAGGATTACCCGGACTATTACCTCCAAAACTTCCACCACCAAACCGATGGCTACCTGAGTGATCGCTCAGCAGAGCTGTATGACCTGCAGGTGGAAATTCTGTTCAATGGCACTGCTGATGCGATGCGGCGTCGCCTAATCCGCCCATTGATCAATCAGCTGGGTGGCCGTCGTGACGATGCCATTCGCGTGCTGGACATTGCCACCGGCACCGGTCGCACCTTGCGCCAGCTGCGGGGAGCGTTGCCGAAAGCGCAGTTGGTGGGCCTGGATCTCTCCTCCTCCTACCTGCGTCAAGCCAGCCGTTGGCTGTCAGAGATTCCTGGCGAATTACCGCAGCTGGTCCAAGGCAATGGTGAGGAGCTTCCCTTCGCCAACGAGGTGATGCAGGCGGCGACCTGTGTGTTCCTGTTCCATGAGCTTCCTGGTGAGGCCCGCCAAAAGGTGCTGGATGAGGCTTGGCGCGTGCTGGAGCCCGGTGGTGTGCTGGTGCTAGCGGATTCGATTCAGCTGGATGACAGCCCTACATTTGGCGCCGTGATGGAGAACTTCAGGCGCGTTTTCCATGAGCCTTATTACCGCGATTACATTGCCGATAACATTCCAGAAAGGCTGCAGCGCAGTGGCTTTGAGGTCATTGAAGCCAAATCTTATTTTATGACGAGAGTTTGGACAGCTCGTAAATCTGGTTGATATAAACCTATATGCGGTAGATATTCAGATCGCAACATAAAGTGGAAGAAAGTTGTAACTTGAACGATTCTTAGCTCCAATGGGGCTGTAACAGGGGCCGTTGATGACTAACCCATTTCGGGTGCGATGGCTCGAAGGTTGGACCTTCCAGACCGTTCTGCAAGGGGGACAACCGACGATTGAGGCCTATGGCTTCGGGGTTTGCCTGCGGGCTGTGATTGTCCAGGGCGAATCCCCCACCGAAGCAGCCGATCGCTTGGTGCTCGAAGAAGACAGGCTGCGGCGGTCGCTGCGCAATGCCTGGAAGCGTGGCCCGATGCATCTGCTCAACACCGTGCTTGATGTTGAACGCGGCGAAGAGCTGACGCTGCAGGACAACTTGATCCGCAGCGCTCAGCAGCTGGAGCCCGCCATCTCACCGCGGGAGGAAGTGATGCAGGGCCTGTCCCAGTAGCAATCCAGCACCTCCCCAGCGCAAAGCACGCCAGAAGCGACCATCCCCACCGGTGAGGGGAAGCTCAGCCGAGCTGAGCAGCTCTAAAAGAAGCCGTTGGCGTTGCTGTTGTCGGCGCCCGGCAACCGATGGTTGGCGTTCCGCTTTGGCCAAACTGATTTGCAGCACTGGGCTGAGGTGATGCATCCAGCGCAGCGGACGGGGCACGGCGTGCTTCCAAGCAGGACAATTCCCATTGTTGCCAGTTCTCCATGCAAGGGCTCAGCGAAGACCAGGTGCAGCTGGCCGAAACCTTGCAACGCCATCTCGCCATCAAGGAACGGGATTGGCATCGCCTCAAAAGCGACCGTCACCGGCGCGCTGCTGAGCAGCTCTCAGCAGCGCTATTGCTGCTGCTGCGCAATGGCGCCCAGGCGGATGGGGATGTGGTGGCCTTGCTGGAGAGTGCGCAGCGTTGGATCCAGCGGGAGCAACGGGACCCCGGCTGCCCAGATCACGGCAGGCGCTCGTCCTAACGCCGCTTCGCCAGTTGCACGCGATTACCGCGCGGACTCCAGCGCACATCGTCGAAGCATTGATGCATCAAAAACAGCCCACGACCGGAGATGGCGTCCAATTCATCCGGCAGTAAGGCCAAACGCTGCTCAGGCTGCAGCCCAGGGCCTTGATCTTGCACTTGCCAAATCAACCACTGCGGACTGTGGATGCGGCGAATGCGCACAAGCTTGGCTGGATCGTTGCCGTTGCCATGGCGCACAGCGTTGACCAGCGCCTCCTGCAAGCCCAGCTGAAGCAATTCCCGATGCTCATTGGCCGCTGGCTGCAGCAGCAGCTCCAGCAAGGGCTGCAAAGCCAAGGTGGATGGGGTGATGAACTCAAACCAGCGACATCGCTTTGTCAGGTTCAAGAGCACGTTCCTGCCGCCTGGTTCCCGAGTTCTGATCTTATGGAGCCTCGAGGGCTTGGTCGATAGCTGGATGGCGGAGATAGGCATCCATCAGGCGCACCCCACGCAATTGATTGACCAGGGGCATATGCCCCTCCGGGGCGTCATGGCTCCAGGTGAAGGCACCGGGATAACGGGTCCAGGATCCTTCGTTCTTCCAGCCGATTTGGGGCCAGAGCTGCTCCCAGCGCCAACGCAAGCGTTCAATCTTCTGGCGTTGAATGCGGAATCCATAGCGGCCACCGCTGTAGAACCACCAGAGGGAATCGAGGTGGGCGAGCTCAGCAATGGGCATGCCAGGCACTTCACTGAAGTACACGTATCCACGCTCTTCGGCCGCTGGCCCGGCCAAGGCGCGCAACTGGGCTGTGGTGAGGCGGTCGGCCTCTTCCAGCTCACCGCACATCAGGCAACACTGCAGTTCTGCGCAGCGGTCAGCACCAATCCCAGGGGCAACAAGCCAACCGACGGGGTAGGTGGTTTGCAGCTTGGCGAGCTGATCGGGATCAGCGGCCAGCAGGCGCAGCAAACTGCCAATGGCCCAATCGTCGGGCTGGCGGCTCTGGTTGGTCAGCAGATCCCAGATCGACTCGACCAGTTCAGGCGCCTGGGCCGGCAATGTCTTCCAGAGCCGCTGTCGCTGGCGGCTATTGCCTTTGAGGAACTCTTGCAACAGTGCGGCCGGTTCAACAACGGCCTGCTCCGAACCTCCGGAAGCAGCAGATGAGGGTGAACCAGACAACATGGCGGATGGGGCCAGTCGCCAGTATCGCAGTGCAGCCATGACCAACCGGCTTGCCATCGACAGCTTGATGCATTCACCCGGTGCTCTGGTGGATGTGCGCAGCCCCAGTGAATTCACCAAAGCGCACTGGCCTGGCGCTGTGAATCTGCCCCTTTTTGATGACGAGGGGCGCGCTGAGGTGGGCACCCTGTACAAGCAAAAAGGTCGTCAGCAGGCCATCCAACGGGGATTGGAACTGGTGGGTCCCCAGCTCGCTGCCATGGGCCACAAGCTGCAGCAGATCGCCCAGCAAGGTCCCGGTTCCTTGCGCATCTACTGCTGGCGCGGCGGCATGCGCAGCGGCAGCGTCGCCTGGCTGGCCTCCACCCTGGATATCGATGTCGTGGTGCTCGAGGGCGGCTACAAGAGCTTTCGCCGCTGGGTACTCGGCCAATTCGAGAGGCCCTGGCCGGTTCAACTGCTCGGAGGCGGCACCGGCAGCGGAAAAACCGACGTTTTGTTGGCCCTAGCCCAGCAGGGCGGGGCCATGGTGGATCTCGAGGGGCTGGCGCATCACCGCGGCAGCAGCTTTGGCGGGCTGGGGCAGCCTGAACAACCCAGCACGGAGATGTTTGAAAACGAGCTCGCTGTGGCGCTGGTGGCTCTAGAAGGCCAAGCGCCTCTGTGGCTTGAGGCCGAAAGCGTTCAAATCGGCCGTTGCCGCCTACCCAACGGGCTCTGGCAGCAAATGCAGCAGGCACCTGTGGTGGTGTTGGAGCGGCCGCAGAAGGAACGGATTGATGCGCTGGTGGCCCTCTACGGCGCCGAAGCCCATGGAGGATTGCTGGAAGCCACCCAGCGATTACAACGGCGACTTGGACCGCAACGAACGAAAGACGCCACCGACAGCATCCGATCTGGAGATCTCAGCAGCGCTTGCGCGGTGATTCTTGATTACTACGACCGCTGCTACAGCTATGAGCTGAATCGGCGCTCCACTCCCATCACCAGGTTGGCGGTGGAGGGCTTAAGTGCGTCTGCCGTGGCACACCAGCTATTGCAGCTGAAATCTGCGTAAGCTCTCCCTCTTTCGGGGCAGTCAGCGATGGGCGCAGCCATTCAGTTTTTCCGTGGCGTTGACGAGCCCGTTATTCCCGACATCAAGCTGACCCGCTCGCGCGATGGGATGACCGGCCAGGCCAAGTTTGTGTTTGAGGAGCCTCAAGCCTTGGCCCCGGAAACCATGGGCGACATCACCGGCATGTTCATGGTCGATGAGGAAGGCGAACTGACCAGCCGCGATGTCAACGCGCGCTTTGTCAACGGCGTCGCCTTTGCATTGGAGGCCACTTACACCTGGAAGAGCGAGGCTGACTTCCAGCGTTTCATGCGCTTTGCTGAGCGCTACGCAGCCAGCCACGACCTTGGATTCAGCCAAAGCTGACGGCCAAATAGCCTTTGGTCGCTGGGTTGGATTCGCAGCGCTGATCGCTGCGGTGGTTCTGCTCTGGGATCTGAGATTTGTCCTAATAGACCTGTTTGGCTCGGTTGTTCTGGCTGTGGCCTTCTGCACCTTGGTGCGCGCTGTTCAGAGCCGCCTGGGTTGGCGGCGCTGGCCATCGCTAGCGCTCTCGCTGCTTCTGGTTGTGGTGCTGGTGATCGTTGTGGTGGTCGCCCTGGTCCCCCCCTTCAGTGCGCAATTTCGAGAGCTGATCGAGCAATTGCCGCAGGCTGCTCAGGCACTGCAACAACTCATTGGTGGTGATCTGAGCTCAGCAATCCAGAGCAATATCTCCAATCCAGAGAAGTGGAATCTCGCCAACAGCTTCAGCCGTGTGGTGGAGCTGGCCGGAAACTTCGGCATTGGCCTGGTGCAGCTGGTGTTTGTGGTGGCAGTCGCTCTGATGCTCAGTGTTCAGCCAGAGGATTACCGCCAAGTCGCCGTGTTGATGGCGCCTTCCTACTTGCGCCGGCGAATTGCTGGCGTGCTCGATAGCTGCGGGCAAGCACTCAGCAGTTGGATGGTGGGTGTGCTGATCAGCTCGGTTGCTGTTGGCTTCATGGCCTTTGTTGGCCTCAGCCTGTTGGGGGTCAAGCTGACCACCGCCAATGCCCTATTGGCGGGAATGCTCAATGTGATCCCCAACGTTGGCCCCACCTTGAGTGTGGTGTTCCCCATGGCCGTGGCTCTGCTGGACACCCCCTGGATGTCGCTGGCGGTCTTGGCGCTCTATGTGGTGATCCAAAACTTCGAGAGCTACGTCATCACGCCGTCGGTGATGCATCACCAGGTCAAGTTGCTCCCGGGGTTGACCCTGGCTGCACAGGGGATCTTCACGGTGATCTTTGGTTTTAAGGGACTCCTGTTGGCGCTTCCCTTAGCGGTCTGCCTGCAGGTGGTGGTGCGTGAGCTCGTCGTTCGCGATGTGCTCGACACCTGGAAGCGCCCGGGGAGGTTCTGCTGATGGAAGGCCGTAACTTGGTCAGCTGGCCAGCGATTCTCGGCACCTTGGCCCTGGTGGTGCTTGGGCTCTTGGCGTGGGAGCTGCGCTGGGTCCTCTTGGTGCTCTTTGGCGCTGTGGTGCTCGCCGTGGCCCTCGATGTACCGGTGCAGGTCTTGATGCGGCGCACTCCCCTGCATCGTCCGCAGGCCCTGGTGGTGGTGGTTGGCTTGCTGGTCCTGCTGGGCTGGGAATTGGGGTTTTTGTTGTTGCCGGAATTGGTGCAGCAGGTCGCCACCCTCAATGAGTTACTGCCGCAGCTATTGCAGCGGGTGGGTGCTTTTCTCTCGGAGATCCGCGGCGTGGGCCCCCTTGGCAGCAGCCTCGAATCCTCTGGTGGTCTCTCAGCCCTGCAACCGTTGGGCAGTCAATTGCTGGGCCTGGCTGGCGGAGCCGCCAACAGCTCAATTCAGGTGTTGCTGATGGCGCTGTTGGCGTTGCTGCTGTGCCTCGATCCGCAACACCACATCAATCTGCTGATCGCTGCCACACCACGCTTTTATCGCCCGCAAGGCCGCCGGTTGCTGCAGCAATGCCGTGATGCCCTCGGTGGCTGGCTAGCGGGCATGACCATTTCCGCCATCAGCGTGTTTCTGCTCACCTGGGCTGGACTGGCCTGGTTGCAGGTGCCTTTGGCCCTGCTGAGTGGTTTGGTCTGCGGCCTCCTCACCTTCGTTCCCACCATCGGCCCAACGGTGGCGACGCTGCTGCCCACCGCACTGGCGTTGGTGGTGTCACCGGAGCTGAGCTTGAAGGTGATCGTGCTGCGCTTGATCCTTCAAAACGGTGAGGCGTTTTTGCTAACGCCCCTGTTGCTCTCGCGCACGGTCAACCTGCTGCCCACAGTGGCCTTGATGGCGCAGCTGAGCCTGGGCGCCTTACTCGGTCTGCCCGGTGTGCTGCTGGCCCTGCCTTTGGTGGTGGTGCTGCAAGTGCTCCTGCAGGAGGTCTTTGTCAAAGAGATCATGGACCGCTGGACCCTGAAGAGCAGCAACGGCTGATTAGTCGTTGCGGCGTTTCCAGCGCTCAAATCCGACCACAGCAGCGATCGCCAAAGCTGTACCAATGCTCAAGCCGATCAACACCACTCCCAGGTACATCGGCATTAGCGCCCGCCCAGCTGCTCGCTCTGCAGCGTCCATCATCTGCGAAAGCCAAGCAAAACTTCTGGCAGGCTGGGCAGAACTTGTGGATGAACCGTGCGCAGCAGCCGATGGGCCGCCTTGGCATTAGCCGCTGGTTTGGCAGGCTGCAGCTGGGGCAATCCGCCATGGCAACAGGAGAAGGAGCCAGCAGAAACGCAGGCCCAGCTGCGCGCAGCACTGGCCACCACCGCTAAAAATCGCCAGCTCTATGAAAACTGGCGCTATTGGGCACCACGGCTCTCGTTTGAGCAGCCCAACTGCCAAATCAATGGCCTCACCGAGCAATACGCCGATGGTCTGGAGATCAAGCGGCGCGGTGATGAATTGATGAAGCTCAAACGCTCCAGCTGCATTGTTCCCAGTTCATTGCTCCCCACCAGCACCGGTGGCTCAGTCTTTGAACTCACCGCTGGCTGGGGTGACCTCAGTGATCGCACTGATCGCCCGCCCGATCTCAAGGGCTATGCCGTCGAATACACCCTCGCTGAAGTGGGGATCACATGCGACACCGAAGAGGAAACGCGGCGGCCGCTGTTCACCCTGATCGCCCTACCGCAGGGATCACCGCTGATCATCGATCTCGACAACAACAGCCAAGCGATTCGCATGCTGGGGGTAGAAGACGAGCTCAGTCGCCGCCAGATCAGCTTTGAACAACCGCTGTGGCTGATCAAAGGATCCGAGCAATACACGGTGGGGACCGTGCGCAATCCACGCACCATCAAGGGGATTGTCGAACCCATCTGCCGCCGCCGGCAGGAGATCATTGATGCCGATCAGCAGCAACTACTGGGCAGCTGAACAGAGGCGTTGGGCAATCCGCTGAGCTTGTCCTTTTCGATCCGCTGAAATCCGCTGCCTCTTGATGCCGTCGCCAAGGATGTCGAAGACGCCGTTGTAGCAATTGAGCTGCAGCTTGCGCAGCCGAAACCAACCATCGGGCTTGGCTTGACCTTGGCGTGTCAGAGCCCCGGCGCATGCTCTTGAAGAGCCGCCGAATCCGCAGTTCAACACGCCCAAAGCGGCGCTAAACAAGTTGCCAGCAATCTGGCCGCCGCGCTCCACCTCAAAGCGATAAACCTTGATCACCGCATCAACCCAGGGTTCCTGCGGGTTGAAGTCGACAACTTCAGAGAACGTCTCCGGCGTGTCCATCATCCAGCTGTCGAATTGCGTGCCAGGAGTGATTTCACCATTGACCCCATCGGTGAAGGCCCGGTAGCGCGTTAAGGGGTAGCCATGCGGCGAGAGCTGGTGATAGTCGCCAATGCGAAACAAGATGTTGGCGGCTTCGGTGAACTGCTCAACGCTCAACGCCTGATTGGCCATCAACCAGCCGAGATATCGGCCTGCGCGCCAGTCAGCGGCATCCTCTTCCCGGCCCTTGAAGGGGCCTTGATCGATCGCTTGGTTGACGTGATGGCCCCATTCATGGGCGAGCACGGTGAGCGCCGTGAGCTCAGTGCTTGGTGAGGATTGCAGCCGCAAGCGGGATAGCAAGCCACGGGCATCAATGCCGATCTGAGCTGATTCAGGGCAGTAGGCATTGCTGGCTGGTGCCTTACCGCAAGCCGAGAAACGCGCACCAGGCGCGAGCAGCTCCACCTCCGGCAAAGCCTGATCGCCATCACTGGCCACATCACGCCAATAGTGGCCCAGCAAGCGGTGGTGAATCGCCAGCTGGGCCGATCCCTCAGGGCTCTGGTTCAGCTCCTCAAGCAAAGCGGTTGTGGACGGCAAAGGGGGCGGCGGGGCCGGATCAGCCAGCACCATCACCGCCGAGGCGAACCAGGCGCCAATCATGGGAATCGGCTACCGGAATGGCGGGTTGAGCTCAGCAACCACCAGGGGCTGAGCACCACAATCAGACAGGCGAGCTTGTGGTGAATAACGGCGTACAACAGGCCCGTCCAGGTGAAGTGCTGCGCCAACAACTTGACCTCGCTGCGAAGTTCCAACAGGGCGAGCACCAACACCACCCAGAACACCGCAGCGGGAATTCTCATGCAACCACGCCAGAGCTTGCTGCCCGTTGCGGCAAACGGCCGCCCATCAAGGGCAACAGCGGCGGCACCACCGCCACACTCGACCATGCACCCACAGCAATGCCAACAAACAGTGCAACGGCAAACCACTGCAGGCTGGCGCCGCCAAACAGGATCAACGCCAAGATGGGGATCTCCGTGCTGAGCGAGGTGTAGATCGATCGGGTCAAGGTGCCATCAACGGCGCGATCCACCTGGTCTTCCACACTCAAATCAGGCAAGAGCCGTTGCTGTTCCCGAATACGGTCAAACACCACCACGGTGTCGTTGACGGAATAGCCGGCCAAGGTGAGCAACGCCACGGCAAAGAGGCTGTTGACCTCCACGCCAGCAAACAAACCCAGCCAAGCAAACAAGCCACTGGTGATCAGCACGTCATGGGCTAACGCCAACAGGGCCAAGGCGGCATAGAGGCGGGCATAGCGAGCTGAGATGTAAAGCGCCACTGCCGCAAAGCTGACGGTCAAGGCCAACACGCTGCTGGAGAGCAGCTGTTTGCCCAACACAGGTCCGATGGTGTTGATCTGGGTGTCGGTGGCGATCAGCGGACCCGCCACCTGCTCAAGCGCGTCAACAAAGGCGCCACTTTCGGCAGGGCTCAGCGCTGAGCTGCGCACGCTGACGGCCTGGCCATCATCAAGAAGCTGCACCACCGCTGCAGCGGGCAAGGCGTCTTGCACTTGCTGGACAGTGAGTTCAGCGCAGCGATCGCCGCAATTGCGCTCCACCTGGATGGAGGTTCCACCGGTGAAATCAAGGCCTGGCTTCAGAGGAGCCTTGATCGGAGACAGCCATGAGAGCACCAAACCGAGAACACTGAGCCCCACCAAAACCGCGGTGATGCTGAGGCAAAGCCGGCGATGGCGATTGATGCGCAACCTGGGTTCACGCAGGATGGCGCCGCTGGAGGAAGTCATGGCTGGGAAGACGCGGCGAGGAAGAGGGAGGGTTTACGCAGGGCGGGGTAACTCAGGGCCAGACGCATCAAGGTGCGCGTGCAGGTCAAAGCGGTGAACAGGCTGAGCAGCACGCCGATGGCCAGGGTCACCGCAAAGCCCCGCACCAAGCCGCTACCCAACCAACCCAAAGCAGCACAGCTGATCAAGGTGGTGAGGTGACCATCAAAGATCGAGGAAAACGCCCTGGAGAAGCCTGTATCCACCGAGCGGAACAGGGTGTTGCCATCGCGTAGCTCCTCTTTGCTGCGCTCAAAAATCAGGATGTTGGCATCCACAGCCATACCCACCGAGAGGATGAAACCGGCGATCCCAGGAAGGGTGAGTGTCACGGGAATCAGGGCGTAGAGCGCCAGGTTGAACAGCGAATACAGCAACAGGGCCAACAGGGCCACCGCTCCTGGAAGGCGGTAGATGATCACCATGAACACACCCACCAGCGCCGTACCCGAGCCGGCGGCAATCAGGCTGTTGCGGATGTTCTGGGCTCCGAGCGTGGGACCAACCGAGCGGTTTTCGATGATTTCAACCGGGAGCGGCAAGGCACCGCCACGCAGTTGAACCTCTAGATCACGCGCTTCATCGGCGGAAAAGCGACCGGTGATGGTGGCGGCACCGCCGGTGATGCCAGCTGTGGCGAACTGCGGGCCAACGCTGGCTTCACTGATGGAGCGGCCATCCAACATGATTCCCAGCAGGCGGTTGGTGCCGGCAATGCTCTTGGTGAGGTCTGCAAATTTCTCGCCACCAGCCTGGCTAAAGCGCAGCGTCACCTCCCAGCTCTGGCTGCCCTGTTGTTGCTGACGGCCAGCATCCACCAGGTCTGATCCGGTGAGCTCAGGCTCACCAAACAATGGCGTGATGCGCCGTTCGGTTTCGATTAACAGCGCTTCGAGCTGCTCTTCTTCGCTGGCATTGGCTGGAGCCTCAATGCCCTGTTGCTTCAGCAGGTCGGTGAGAGGACCGCTGACATCGGGAGCTTGCTCACCATCGCTGGTTTGCGTGCGGCCAGCGATTTGCTCTTGGCGCGCCACGATTAATCGCTTCAAGCGCGTGAGGTTGGTGAGCTCTTGCTGGGTCTCGGGCTTTTGCGCGCGAAATTCAAGGCGGGCCGTGGTGCCAAGCACCTCAGCAGCGCGGCGTGGATCTTGGACCCCAGGCAGCTGCACAACGATCCGGTCGCTGCCGGAAGTGGTGACGCTGGCTTCCGAAACACCCAGGCCATTGACGCGGCGTTCAAGAACTTCCTTAACCGCGTCAAGCTGTTTGGACTCAATCTTGGTGATGTCACCGGCTGGTTTGACCAGCAAGGTGAGTTGGCTGCCGCCCCGCAAATCCAGTCCGAGGGATAGCGGTAAGGAGCGCAGCACCAAAAGACTGCCAATGGCCAGCGCCAGGATCAGCGCCAGCCAACCTTGGGGCCGGGTCATCGCTGCACCAATTGCTGAACGGTCTCGACGATCTGATGGGGCTGGATGATCGTCAGGTTTTCCAACTTGCCGTTGTAAGGCGTTGGGATGTCTTGGCTGGATAGCCGGATCGGGGGGGCATCGAGTTCATCGAAGCATTGCTCTGTGATCAGAGCGATGAGCTCGGCGCCGATACCACCGGTCTTCATGCATTCCTCAACGATCACCACCCGGTGGGTCTTGGCAATGGAGCGCTTAATGGCCTCCATGTCGAAGGGCTTGAGACTGATCAAATCGATCAGTTCAGGGTCATAGCCCTGCTCCACCAGTTGCTTTACGGCCGCTTGGCAGTGGTGGCGCATGCGCGAGTAGGTGAGCAGGGTGACGTCCTTGCCCTCCCGCACCATCTCAGCTTTATCGAGCGCGAAGGTGTACTCCCCTTCCGGGAGCTCTTCGCTGAGGTTGTAGAGCAGCACATGCTCAAAAAAGAGCACGGGGTTGTTGTCGCGAATCGCGGCCTTCATCAACCCCTTGGCATTGGTGGGGGTGCTGCAAGCCACGATCTTGATACCCGGCACCGCGTGGAAATAGGCCTCGAGGCGCTGGCTGTGCTCGGCACCCAGCTGACGGCCCACACCACCGGGTCCACGCACGACCGTTGGGATCGTGAAATTGCCGCCGCTGGTGTAGCGCAGCATCCCCATGTTGTTGGAGATCTGGTTGAAGGCCAGCAGCAGAAAGCCCATGTTCATGCCTTCCACGATCGGGCGCAAACCGGTCATGGCAGCACCAACCGCCATGCCTGTGAAGCTGTTTTCCGCAATCGGGGTATCGAGCACGCGCAGCTCGCCGTATTTCTCGTAGAGATCCTTGGTGACCTTGTAGGAACCGCCGTAATGGCCGACGTCCTCCCCCATCACACAAACATGGGCATCGCGGGCCATCTCTTCATCGATGGCTTCACGCAAGGCGTTGAACAGGAGGGTTTCAGCCACAGGGTCAGGCGCAGGCGGCGTACCGAGCAAAGCCGGCAAGCGGCCAACTTATCAGCGCCAGGCGGGGAAAAGAGCCCTAGCCCCCGGCCGCAAAGGTGGCCAACAGCAGCACCGAGAGCAGCAGGCCCGGGGAGAGCAGCAAGGCCAGCAACCCCAAATCGTGGGGAGTCATGGCAAGGATTCAGCTAACCCAGGCTAGGCAGCTGGTTTGGTCTCGTTCTGGAAGACAGCCTGGAAAAACAGCAAGAGCAAACCTGCCGCAATCAAGCCAAAGCTGAACACCGCCACACAACCACTGCCGATGATGAGTGTTTTCAAGGCCGTGGCGATCGACTGGGCGAATTGCTGGCTGTACTGAGGTGGATGCAGGCTGTAGTAGTTGATCAACCTCAGGGTGATCCACACGGAGATGGCGCAGAACAACCCACTGGTGAGGCTGCCGCTGAGATAACTCAAGGGCCCTTTGCTAGTGGTTTCAGCCATGACGCTCCGCTGTGAACTGGCAGATCCAGTGCTCAAAGCCATTCTCCGCCAAAGCCGGTGCCAGGGCGCTCTGGGCTGCGGCGGCGGCCGGCTGATCGCGGTAGAGCGCAAACAGGCTCGGGCCCGATCCGCTCATCGCCACTTGCAGGGGATCGCCCGCTGAGGCAAGCAAAGCCAAGCCCTTTTGCACACTGGCGTTCTCAGGTGCCACCACCTGCTGCAGATCATTGCGCAACGGCGGTAACTGCTGCTGCTCAGCTTTGAGCCACGCCAGCAGCGGCGATTGGCGCAGGGCCTGACGCTGGCGCTCAAAGTCAGCTTCCGAGCTGAGGTAGCCAGAGCCCAGGCGCTCTTTGCAGAGGCCGTAGGCCCAAGGCGTGCTGACACTGACGTTGGGATTTTTAATCAGCAGCACAGCCGGCTTGGCAGCCACAGCAATCGCTTCAAGCCGCTCACCACGGCCAAAGCAGAGTTGCGTGCCTCCCTGCAGGCAAAACGCCACGTCAGAGCCAAGTTGTGCCGCCAAGTTGTGCAGCTCTGCAGCGCTGAGCTGCAGATCCCAATAGCGGTTGAGCAGCAACAACGCCGTTGCTCCATCACTGGATCCACCGGCCAAGCCAGCACCGATGGGAATGCGTTTGGTTAACGACAACTGCGCTGAGAGCTCTGGCCTGCCGCAATGGCGGCGTAGCGCCTCGGCGGCCTTGACGATCAAATTGCTGCCATCGACGGGCAATTGGGGATCGCTGCAAGACAAGCTCAACTCCCCGGCAGGGGCCGAATCCACCGCCAATTCATCAGCCAAATCCAGGGTCTGCATGACCATGGCCAGCTCATGAAACCCGTCGTCCCTGAGACCAAGCACCTCCAGGTGAAGGTTGATCTTCGCCGGGGCACGCAGGGACAGCGAACTCACAGAGCCGGTTGCAGAGCAGCGGCCAACGCTACCCACTGCTGCGCTGCAATTTCCTGCGGGCGCTGCTGAGGCGTGAGGCCGGCATCAGCCAGCCACGCTTCTAAGCCAACGGCTGGAGCAGCGCTGGCCAAGGTGTTACGCACCATCTTTCGGCGCGCTGAAAAGGCCAGGCGCAGCAGATGTTCAACCTGCTTGGCGACCGCCTGGGGCGGACGCTGATCGGCAGGCAGTGGATCGAGGCTGATCACCTCGGACTGCACCTTGGGCGGCGGCTGAAAGCAGCGGGGCGGAACAGGGCACACCGAGCGGCAGTGGGCCAACAGCTGCATGCGCACGCTCAGGGCACTGAAGC
Organism: Synechococcus sp. Minos11; assembly: GCF_014279855.1. Taxonomy (NCBI): domain Bacteria; kingdom Bacillati; phylum Cyanobacteriota; class Cyanophyceae; order Synechococcales; family Synechococcaceae; genus Synechococcus; species Synechococcus sp. Minos11. The sequence continues at coordinate 1,197,641 of NZ_CP047953.1, forward strand.
TGCTCTGCCCCGCTCTGGCACTGATGCGCCGGGCCACCTCCTGCTGAACCAGCAGCACCAGCCGTTGATACGGGGGCTCAACCGGACGGTCCAAGCGACCCACCAAACGCTCCAACAGTGGTCCAGTGATGTTGTAGGGAATATTGGCCACCACCTTGGTGGGACGGCGCTCCCCATCACCTAACTGGGGCAAAGCCAACACATCGCCACTTTGCAGTTGAAACCGGGGCTCAGCTGCAAAGCGTTGCTGCAAACCCGCCACCAGATCCCGATCCAACTCCACCGCTTGCACCGAGGCAGCTGGGCTGGCGAGCAATTGCGCCGTGAGGGCGCCGCGCCCAGGCCCCACCTCCAGCACATGGTCATCGGGCTGCAGCGCTGCAGCCGCCACGATCCGCTGCAGAACGCTCTCATCCTTGAGCCAGTGCTGGCCAAAGCGTTTGCGCGCGTGATGTCCAGAAAAGGCCATGACTCCAACTGTGCATCAGCCCAGATGCTCCAGAGGAAACCAGCGCACCTGGCCCTCCCCATCCACCAGCGCTAAGTGGGCCTCAATGCTGTGGAAGGCGTAGCTCGGATGGGCCGCCAGCCAACAGCGCAGCGCCCTGGCCAGCCGGCAGCGCTTGCGGGGTCCGCAGGCCAGTAGCCCGCCGTGATCAAGGCCCCAGCGCCGCCTGGCCTTCACTTCCACCAGCAGCAGCCGCTGGGGTTTGGCCAGCACCAGATCCAACTCACCCCAACGGCAGCACCAGTTGCAATCCAGCAGACGCCAATGGCGGCGGCAGAGCAACACAGCCACCTGGGCCTCCGCCTCGGCGCCCCATGCCATGACGACCGCCAGCAGGAGCACTCAGGATTCCCCGACAGCGGCCCTAGGCTTTTGGCCGACCGGTTCAACGTGATGCTGCGACGGCTGCTAGCCCTGCTTTGGCTCCTGCTCCTGCCTGTTCTCCCGGCCGATGCGGCCATGGACTACGCCAAGCAAGTGCTCATTGGCGCTGATTTTTCCAGTCGGGATCTCAGGGGCGTGACCTTCAACCTCACCAACCTGCGCGAAGCCGATCTATCGGGCTCTGATCTCCGCGCCGCCAGCTTGTTCGGCGCCAAGCTTCAAGACGCCAATCTCTCTGGCAGCGATCTGCGCGAAGCCACGCTGGATTCAGCAGTCTTCAACGGCACCGATCTCAGTGATGCCCGCCTTGAAGGCGCCTTTGCTTTCAACACCCGCTTCAGTGGTGTCACGATCACCGGTGCTGATTTCAGCGATGTGCCCCTGCGAGGTGATGCCCTCAGCACCCTGTGTGCCGTGGCCGAAGGCACCAACTCGGTGACAGGTCGCGACACCCGGGACACCCTGGGCTGCCCTTGAGCTGCCATGAGCTTTGATCCCCGCAGCTTGGAGCGTCTCCAGGAACTGGGTCGCCAACTCCCCAAGCCCCTGGAGGCACCAACGCCCCAAGCCCAGACGAAGCCTCAGCGGCAACACCGGGTTGAGATCGAAGAGGACCCGGAAGAACTCTTTCGCCAATTGATGCAGGTGAGCCCTGACGGCAAGGTGCCTGAGCACCTGATGGCCCGGCTGCGGCAGCTCGAAGCTCAGCGGAAACGAGCACCCCAGGAAGCGAACGCCAAACGAACATCAGCCAACAAGGGCACGAGCAGCGATCCCAACCAAGACGATTCGCTCTACAGCGAATTCGAACAGATGCTGCTGGAAGAGGACGACGCTTAGCTCAGGGGCAACAGCACCGGAGCGAAGCTCAGCGCCAAGCCGATCTGCCTGAGTGGCACCCCAAACAGGGTCGAGACCAGGTCAATGGCGACCGCCGAAACCATCCACTGTGAATTTCATGTAACGAGATTTTAAGCAATGGTTAGGCGCTTTGCCGACATCGCTGCTGATCGAGCTGTTGGAGGTATTGGCGCTCGGTGTAATAGAGCTCTTGGAAACGCAAGGCATCGGCGTTGAGTCGTTGAAACAGCGCTTCGATGCGGGTTTCGGCATCCCCCTCGTCCTCTTTGCTCTCCAGCAACATCGCAATGCACTGCTCCAGGCTTTGCAGTCGCTGCGATCCCCAGGCCTCGAGCAGGTGGCGGCAACGGCGCAGCACGCGATGACGCTCCAAGCTCGCGGTCGTGCCGCGCAGCTGATCACTGGGGTTGACCAAGCCAAGCTGCTGCAGCTCGCCAGGTTCCAGCAGCGCCGTGAGCCGTTGCAGCAACGGGGAATCTTCGATTAAGAGCAGGTCTGACAACAGGCGGGGCAACTCCAAATCAGCCAACTGATCACCCGGCTCGCTGCCGCGGCTGATGTTCTCGAGTAATCCCACGCCGAGGTTGTCTTCTTCAAGGGCCGAAAGGTGGGCCCAAAGCTTGCGGTGATGGGGCAGGCCAAAGTCCTCGAGCTCCCGTTGCCGCAGCTCCTGGCGAATCGTGGCCCGCAAGCTGGGCACGTGCAGATACAGCCGCAGCAGTTGGGCTTCCGCCCGCTCCCGCAAGGAGGCATCGCCTGGCTGCTCATGGCGACTGGAGCGGCCATGCCAGCGCTGACCTTTGACCTGCTGACGCAGGTCTTCCTCCAGCTGCAGCGCCATGCGGGCTTGACCACCAGAGAGCCGCTCCGCAACCCGCTGCAGGTAGTGACTGCGCAGGGCTGACTGGGGCAACTTCCCCAGCAGTTCCACCAGACCTTGAACCGCGAGCTGAAATTGATCGGCCCGGCCGAGATCTTTGCCGCTCAGCACCTGCTCGATCTGCCAGTCCAGCCACAGCGGAGCGTTGTCCTGCAAGGCGAGGTAATCGGCCTGGCTGTGTTGCTTGAGGAACTCGTCGGGGTCCTTGCCCGCTGGCAGGTGCAACACCCGCAACTCCAGCTGGCCCTGCAACGCCTGCTGCTCCACCTCGCCAATGGTGCGCTGGGCAGCGCGCACCCCAGCGCCATCGGCATCGAAATTGAGGATAATCCGGCGGCTTTCACTGCAGCGGCAGAGCTGGGTGATCTGCTGAGCACTCATGGCGGTACCCAAGGCCGCCACCGCATGGCGCACACCTGCGGCATGCAGGGCAATCACATCGAAATAGCCCTCCACCACCAGGGCACAGTCCGCCCGGCGGATGGGATCGGCAGCTTTATCGAAGCCGTAGAGGTGTTTGCCCTTGTCAAACACCTCCGTTTCAGGGGAGTTGAGGTATTTCGGTTCGCTGCCATCGAGGCTGCGGCCGCCAAAGCCAATGATTCGGCCCTGACGATCGTGGATGGGGACCATCAAGCGATGGCGGAAACGGTCGTAGAAACCATTGCCGCCTTTGCGCGGCACCACCAAGCCGGCGGCTTCCATCAAGCTGGGATCAATGCCCTCCACCTGCTGGAGATGGCGCAACAGCCCATCCCAAGCCTCGGGGGCATAGCCCAGTTCAAAGGATTCGATCGTGCCGGCGCTCAGCCCCCGCTGCTTACGCAAATACTCGAGCGCTGCGGCACCCTCTGGGGCCTGCAAGCGTGAACGAAACCAGCCGCTAGCTAGTGACAGCGCGCGGTGCAGCTGATCACGGCGAGAGAGCTGCTGCCGCAGGCGCTCTTGCTGGTTGGCATCCAGCGTTTCAACCGGCAAGGAGTAGCGCCTGGCCAGCTCCATCACCACATCGCTGAAGCTTTGGCGCTTCAGCTCCATGAGGAACTTGAGGCTGTTGCCGCCAGCCCCACAGGAGAAGCAGTAATAAAACTGCTTGGCCGGTGACACCGTCATCGACGGCGATTTGTCGTCGTGAAAGGGGCACAGGCCGACAAATTCGCGGCCCTTCTTTTTGAGCATCACGTGCTCACCGACCACATCAACGATGTCGGCCCGTTCTTTGACAGCCTCAATCGTGCGGGGATGAAGCCGAGGAACGCTCACGGACGCACCGAAGGGGCCTCATTCTCTAAGACAAATCGGCCAATGCCACTGTTCAGCTGGCAGAAAAACGCATGGCTCCCCCGCGGCTGAGGCGAAAGATCCAGGTGCCATCAGCGGAGGCCTGGAACGATGCAGGCCGCCTATTGACTTGAGCTTTGCCGCCACCGGGGATGGTTTCAATCACGCTGCGCTGCCCCGAGGGCCACTGCACGGTCAACAGCAATTCGCCGGCTCCTTGCCAGCCCTCGATGCGGCAGCGGCCAGCCTCAACCCAGCGGCCGGATGTGCCATCACTCCAAGCGCATGGGCGCGATTGCTTCAAATCCACCGCTGCGTTGCTGTTGGGCTGCTCGGCCTGAAGCGGCAGCGGCAGGGCTACGGCCAGCAGCGCTACCAGCAGCGGGAATTTCATCTGTCCAGAGAGTTCTATTCACGAACTAGCCAGAGGCGTCAGCAGCGTCAACAACGAGGCCCTGGCGGGTGAGTGGATAACTGCGCCAGCCAACACCCTCCTCGGCCGGGGGTCGCAGCAAACGCCAGCTCTGGCCTTTGGATCCAGGCAGCAAAAGCAAATCAAAGGGGCTATCCACCCGAATCGGATCGTCGGGCAAGCTCCAATCAAAGCGTCCCTGCAAGTGCAGGGCTTGTTGACCTTCCACCGCTTCACGTCCCTGCTGCTCAAGCCGAATGCGGCGCAAACTGGGCTCGCCGCTGAGGGCCGGCAGTTGTAGTGCAGCAGCCAGGTCCTCTTGGGTGAACTGCACTTGCATCGCCAAGGCCTGCATCAAGATCTGCCGTGGGGGATGCCCTGAGGCGCTGCAAGCGGGCAACAGCACCAGCATCAACAACAGAGCCATTCCCACCACAAGGCGGCGCAGCACGGCGATCAACGGCAACATGGCAGCACTTCTAGGCACAGCATGATCGGTTGGTTGCATGGAACGATCGGTGATCGCTGGCAAGAGGGCAACCGCTGCTGGCTTCTGTTGATCTGCGGGCCGGTTGGTTACGAGCTGCAGGTGAGCGAGAGCCTCTGGCAAGGCACCGCTTTGGAGAGCCCAACGACTGTCCATACCCATCTGCAGCAACGCGAGGACGGCCAACAGCTCTATGGCTTTGAAACCAAAGCCGATCGCAACCTGTTCCGCTTGTTGATCAGTGTCAATGGCGTGGGTCCGCAGGTCGCCCTGGGACTGATCTCAGGTTTGGGCGCGGTGAGCTTGCTGCAAGCGATGGCAGCAGAAGACGTCAAAGTGCTTTGCCAAGCGCCCGGCGTTGGCAAACGCACCGCCGAGCGGCTCAGCCTGGAATGGCGCTCACGGCTGCAAGAGCGCTGGCAACAGCAGGGGGGAACCACACCGCTGCGCCTGGTGGAGCCGGTGGCGGAAAGCCGGGAACTGCGCGCCACCCTGGAAGCCCTCGGCTATGGGCCAGAAGAAGTGAGCGCGGCGGTAGCCCAAGCGGGCAGCCAAGGCCTTGATCCGGAACAACCCATGGAGGAGTGGTTACGGCATTGCTTGGCGTGGCTGAGCCGTCAAGCGGGCTAGAGAACCGCGAACGGTATGCTTTTGGATTACACGAGCTGGGTCTCCCCTCCCGCATGCCCCTCAACACCGAGAAGAAACAAGAACTGATCAACTCCCACCAGACCCACGCAACAGATACGGGGTCTGTGGAAGTGCAAGTGGCGATGCTGAGTGAGCGGATCACACAGTTGACCGGCCACCTGCAGAGCAATAAGCACGACTACTCGTCGCGTCAGGGGCTGATGAAGATGCTGGGCCGCCGTAAGAGCCTGCTGGGCTATCTGAAGAGCCAGAGCAGCGAGCGCTACGACACGCTGATTCAAAAGCTCGGCATTCGCGGCTAAGCCGCCCCCATGGCCAGCCCCAAAGAGACTGGCGGATTCGGAGCCAATAACGCCCCAGCGGTCAAACCAGCTCCCAAACAAGCCAAGCCCAAAACCACTCAAACCATCCCGCCGGTTGTCGCCAATCGCATGGCGCGGCGTGTGGCCATTTGTGCCGCCATACCAACGGCGTTGGGCATGGCCTCATTCCTGGTGAGCTACTGGCTCGTCTCCCGCCAAATCATCGACGTGCCACCAGCCCTGACGCTGCTCGTCTCAGGTGGCTTCTTTTTGTTGGGTTTGCTGGGCTTGAGCTACGGCCTGTTTTCAAGCAGCTGGCTAGAAGCGCCAGGCAGCTTCCTGGGGTTTGAGCAAATCGGCGTCAACATCCAGCGGCTGCGCAATGGCGCAGTTGCACGTCGAAGCGAGCAGCCGTAAGGCTGGCGGCAGCCGCTTGGGCATCGTTCACGCAGAACTGATGCCCTAAACGCACAAAGCAACGTTGGTTGGCGGCTTGCACCTCAGCCACCACCGGCACTCGGCTGCCCAAGATTTCAGGATCGATGCGGTGCTGCTGCAAGCACTCACGCAACTGGTGCTGCACGGTGATGTCTGCGGCTTGCGGGCCATCGAGTCGAACCACCACCAAATCCAGTTGATCGATCAGTGAAACGTCGTCAACGATCAGTTGCACCCGATCATCGCGGCGGTCCACCTGCCCCCAGAGCAGCAATCGGGCGTCCACCATCAAATGGTCGCTGAGGCGGGCATAGGTTTTGGGGAACACCACGGCTTCAGCACTGCCGGTGAGGTCTTCGATTTGCAAGATCGCCATGCGATCACCCTTGCGGGTGGTCACCACACGCATCTCAGGCACCATCACCAGGGTGGACACCCGTTGCCGATCGCTCTGCTCAGACAGGCTGCCCAGACCAACGGGCATCAGCAGCCGTCTGGTGTCTTGCAGTTGCTTGAGCGGGTGATCGGAGAGATAGAAACCCACCAGCTCCTTCTCTAAACGCAATTTCTCCGTGGGCGCATAGTCGGGCACTGAGGCTGCTTTCGGGGCCGAAGCCGGCGTTGCGCTCGCGGCCTCAGCTTCGGAGCCTCCACCAAGCAGATCGAGCAGATTGCCCTGGCCGCTGGCGCGATCTCGGGCCCGGGCTGTGGCCCAATCGAGCAGCAGATCCAGATCGGCCATCAACTGCGCCCGGTTGCCATCGGGCTCCAAGGCATCGAGAGCGCCGCTATGGATCAATGATTCCAGCGAGCGCCGGTTGAGCTGGCCAATGCCAGCCATGCGATCACAAAGTTCAGCCAGCGATGTGAACGGTCCATCGCTCTGGCGTGAGGCGATCAGGGCATGGATGGCACCATCACCAAGGTTTCGAACCGCAGAGAGGCCAAAGAGAATGCGTTGCCCCACGGGCGTGAAGTCGATACCGGAACGGTTGACATCAGGGGGCAACACCGCGATGCCCATGGCGTTGCTGTTGGCGATGTAGCGCTGGACTTTCTCCGTCACGCCGGCGTTCACCGTCAGCAGCGCGGCCATGTAGGCCACGGGGTAGTGAGCCTTCAGGTAGGCCGTCTGATAGGTCACGGCGCCATAGGCCGTGGAATGGCTCTTGTTGAAGCAGTACTCCGCAAAGAGCACCATCTGATCAAACAGCTCATCGGCCACCTTGGCGTCAACGCCCCGTTGACTGGCCCCCTCAACAAAAATGCCGCGATGCTTCTGCATCTCAGAGACTTTCTTTTTGCCCATGGCCCGGCGCAGCAGGTCGGCTTCACCGAGTGAGTAGCCCGCCAGATCCTGCGCAATTCGCATGATCTGCTCCTGATACACCATGATCCCGTAGGTCTCCTGCAGGATCGGCTGCAGCTTGGCGTCGGCAAATTCAATGGCCTCGCGGCCATGCTTGCGGTTAATGAATTTGGGGATCAAGCCGGCATCCAAGGGGCCAGGCCTGTAGAGGGCCAAGATCGAAGAGATGTCCTCCAGCGACGAGGGCTTGAGGTCGCGCACGATCTGGCGCATGCCAGTGGATTCCAGCTGGAAGATTCCCTCGAGATCGCCGCGCGCCAACAGCTGGTAGGTCTCCGGGTCATCGGCAGGAAGCTGGTCGGGGTCGGGACGATCCCCATGCTCGGCACTGACCAGTTCGAGGGTCTTCTCGATCATGGTCAGGTTCTTGAGGCCGAGGAAATCCATCTTCAGCAGCCCCATGGATTCCACGTCTTCCATGAAGTACTGGGTGATCACCTGCCCGTCGTTGTTGCGCTGCAGGGGCACCAATTCATCGAGGGGGTCAGCGGCAATCACCACACCAGCGGCATGCACACCAAATGTCTTGTTGGTGCCCTCGATCCGGCGGGCCATGTCGACCCAGCGCTTCACCTGTAGATCGCTTTCGTACTTCTGACGGAACTCGGGCTCCGGTGAATCCTCTGAAATCATCTGTGCCAATTTGGCGGGCTTGCCACGCACCACTGGAATTAACTTCGCCAGTCGGTCGGCATCGCCATAGGGAATATCCAGCACCCGCGCCACATCCTTCAGCACGGCCTTGGAGGTCATGCGGTTGAAGGTGATGATCTGCGCCACCTTGTCATCGCCGTAGCGCTCAGTGACGTAGTCGATCACCTCACTGCGCCGAGCGATGCAGAAGTCGGTGTCGATATCAGGCATCGACTTGCGCTCTGGATTCAAGAAGCGCTCGAACAGCAATCCATTGCTGACCGGATCGATGTTGGTGATGCCGAGGGCATAGGCGACCAGGGATCCAGCGGCCGAACCACGGCCGGGCCCCACGGGGATGCCGTTGTCACGGGCAAAGCGGATGTAATCCCAAACCACCAGGAAGTAGGTGGGGAATCCCATCTGCTCCATGATTTTGAGTTCATGGCGCATGCGCTCGCCGTACAGCTCATCGATGCTGGAATCGGCATCGAGCTGCAGGCGCTGGCGCAACCCTTGCTCGGTGACTTCGTGCAGGTATGACACCGGCGTATGGCCCTCCGGAATGGGAAAGCGCGGCATCTGATAACGGCCGAGAATGTCGTAGTCCTCGACCTTTTCGGCAACCGACACGGTGTTGTCGAGCGCCTGCTGCACCACCTCAGCCGGCAGGTGGTCAACGAAGAGACGCTCCATCTCCTCGCGACTTTTGATGTATTCGGTTCCGGTGTACCGCAGACGTTTCTCATCACTGAGCAACTTGCCCGTCAGCACGCACAGCAGAGCGTCGTGGGCTTCAACGTCATCGCGACTGAGGTAGTGGGCATCGTTGGTGGCAATCAGTTGGATGCCCAGCTCCCGCGAGAGGGTCAGCAGGCCGGTGTTGACGATGCGGTCTTCCGGTGAGCCGTGGTCTTGAATCTCGAGGTAGAAGTCATCTCCCAGTAGGTCGCGGTACCAGCTGGCCACCTGACGGGCCACATCCATGCGGCCGCGCAGAATCGCTTGGGGAATTTCACCGCCCAAGCAGGCTGTCGCCACAATCAGGCCTTCGCTGTATTGCTGCAGCAGGTGCTTATCGATGCAAGCGCGCGCAAAGATGCCGCGACCACGCATTCCGCGCAGATGGCTGATGCTGGTGAGCTTGACGAGGTTGCGGTAGCCAACGTTGTTTTTGGCCAGCACCACGAGGTGATAGCGACGCTCTTTCTTCGGCTGGGGGTCATCGATGCTGCCGTTGACGACATACATCTCATTGCCAATGATCGGCTTGATGCCCGCTTTCGAGCACAGCTTCAGCAGCTCGATGGCGCCATACATCACCCCGTGATCGGTGAGGGCCACCGCTGGCATGCCGAGGTCAACGGCCCGCTGCACCATTGCAGGCAGCTGGGTCGCCCCGTCGAGGAGGCTGTAATCGCTGTGGTTATGCAGAGGAACGAAGCTCAAGCCTGCAACCACTGATCGAACACAGCAAGCCTACCGAGACACACCAGATCTGGGGTGCCAGCTGCGACAGATTGCAGCTAGGCCACCAGAGGTGCCTCAGGACGGTTGGCCATCACATCAGCCGCCTGCTCGTAGTGGTGCGCCACCTGCAACAGGCGCTCCTCCTGCAGCACCGGGGCCATCAACTGCAAACCAATGGGCAACCCCTGGCCATCAAACCCGCAGGGAACACTGATGGCCGGCAGCCCAGCCAAGTTGGCGGGAATGGTCAGCAGGTCAGCCAGATACATCGCCAGCGGGTCATTGCTGTGCTGGCCTGGGGCAAAGGCGGTGGTGGGTGCGGTGGGGGTCAGCAGCAGATCCACCTGCTCAAAGGCGCGGTCAAATTCTTGGCGAATCAGGGTGCGCACCTGCTGGGCTTTTTTGTAATAAGCATCGACATAGCCTGCAGAGAGGGCATAGGTGCCGATCAAGATCCGGCGCTGAACCTCATCACCAAATCCCTCCGCTCTGCTCTTGGCCGTCATCGCGCTCAACGATTCCGCGTCGGCAGCGCGGTAGCCGTATTTGACGCCGTCGTAGCGGGCCAAATTGGCGGACGCCTCCGATGGGGCAATCACGTAGTAGGTGGCAATGCCGGCCTGGAAGCGCGGGCAACTGACATCCACCAATTCACAACCCAAGCTGGCCAGCTGTTCAGCAGCAGCTCTGACCGAGGCTTCCACCTCCGGCTGAAGCCCCTCAACAAAAGCCTCTTGGAGGATGCCGATTTTGAGCCCTTGAATCGGGCGATTCAGCGCAGCGCTGTAGTCCGGCACCGGCACATCCAAGCTGGTGGAATCGCGGGGGTCATGGCCTGCAATCACCTGAAGCACAGCAGCGGAATCAGCCACGGTGCGGCTGAAGGGACCGATTTGATCCAGGGAACTGGCAAAGGCCACCAAGCCCCAGCGGCTAACGCGCCCATAGGTGGGTTTCAGGCCCACCACGCCACAAAAGCTGGCGGGTTGGCGAATGGAGCCGCCGGTGTCAGAGCCCAGGGCAACATCACACTGCCCCGCCGCTACACAGGCCGCGCTGCCGCCTGAACTACCGCCAGGCACACGCCCTGGATCCCAGGGGTTGGAGGTCATGCCGAAGGCAGAGGTCTCCGTGGAGCTGCCCATGGCGAACTCATCGAGATTGGTTTTGCCGACCATCACGGCGCCCGCTTTCCACAGCCGCTCGGTGACGGTGGATTCATAGGGGGGCACGAAGTTCTCCAGCATGCGGCTGGAGCAAGTGGTGGTGACACCCTTGGTGCAGAGGTTGTCCTTAATCCCGGTGGTGACCCCGGCCAGCGGGCCAGGATCTTGCTTGGCAGCGATGGCTTGATCCACCGCTTCGGCTTGGGCCCGGGCCTGGTCGCCAGTGACGTTGACGAACGCCTTCAGTTCCGATTCGGTCGCTGCAATGCGTTCGAGCGCCTGCTCGCTGTGCTCCTTGGCTGTTGCGGAGCCGTTGCGGAGGGCATCGGACCAAGCGCCGATGGGCATAGCGAAGAGCAGCTGATGGCTTTGGACGCTATCAAGGCGCCGGTGCTGATCAGCCTTGAGGATGCTCAACGGTGAACGGTTCGCTGCGGCGCGTGCGCAACAGCTGATGCTCCAGCACGGCCGGAGATTCACTGCGCAGGTCCGTCAAAAAGGTCTCGAGCTCCCGCTCCAGGGTGCTGCGGCGCACGAACGGACCAAACCAGTAGGTCACATCAGGATTGCGACTCTCGACTCGGGCCCACCAGGCCAGACCCAACAGGTTCGCCGAGGCACGCAACATGGGACGGGAAAGGATTTCACCTCATTGTGAAGGAACACCCCTAGGGCCGCCCTAAAGACGAATATCCCCATCCAGCGCCGCTGGTAGCTCAGCCGCAGGAGCTGCCTCGGCTGGAGCTTCTGCTGGAACAGCTGCAGGTTGCTGTCCCTGCAGTTGCAATCGCTGCAGCCGCGGAGCGGGGTCGGTGCCCTTCAGGGCACCCATCCAGTTGCGGCGTGCCACCTCATACAGCAGCAGCGCCGTGGCCACCGAGGCATTGAGGCTTGGCGTGACCCCGCGCAGGGGGATCCGAACCAGCTGATCGCAGTGACGCCGGGTCAGCATCGAAAGACCTTGGCCCTCGGAACCGGTGACCACCACCAGTGGACCATCGAGATCAGCCTCGGCCAGGGTTGCACTGCCCTCCTCGGCCAAACCAACAACCCGATAACCAGCGTCCTTCAGTCGCTCCAGAGAACGGTTGAGGTTGACCACGCGGGCCACCGGCAAGTGCTCCAGGGCCCCAGCTGCCACCTTGGCGACCGATCCGGTCAGACCAGCGCTGCGGCGTTGGGGCAACACCAACCCGTGGGCACCGAGGGCCTCGGCGCTGCGCACGATCGCGCCGAGGTTGTGGGGATCGGTCAACCCATCAACGGCCATCAGCAGCGGTGCCTCACCCAGGCCGGCGCAGCTATCGATCAGGGTCACAAGGTCGTGGGTTTGCGCAGCCGCGGTTTGCAGCACGATCCCCTGGTGAACAGCCCCGCCGCAGAGCTGGGCCAATCGCGCCCAGGTGACCTCTTCAACCAACACACCGGAGGATTTGGCTTCTCGCAGCAACTGCAGAAAGCGACTGCGGAAGCGCAGCTCTGGGGTGCACCAAATGCGGTGAATCGGACGCTCGCTTTCAAGAATCGCCTGGGAGGCATGCAGACCCCAGACCAAATCGTTGTGTTCCGGGGGCGTCAGGCTTTCAGCTTCCGGTTCACGATTGGCGTCGCTTGGAGGGCGGCCATAACGGGGAGCTGGACGACCACCGCGGTCCGTGCGATCCGAACGAGCACCACGATCAAAGCGATTGTTACGCCCAGCACGGTCGAACCGGCCACTGGGTCGACCCTCGGAATCAGGCCGGTAGCGGCGATCCCGCGGAGCCCCATCGCGTTCAAAGCGGTCGCCGCCTCCAGGTCCGCCACGGCGTTCAAAACGGTCACCGCCTCCAGGTCCGCCACGGCGTTCAAAACGGTCGCCGCCTCCAGGGCCGCCACGGCGCTCGTAGCGATCGCCTCCCCCGCGGCGAGCCGGGGGCCTGCCAGCCCCATCGGGGCGGCCATAAGAACGGCGAGGACGAGGAGTTGCCATGAAGGGGGTATCAAAAACCCGGCCCGATCACCCCAAATCCAACTGGTGGAACAGCTGCTGAAGCCGTTCGGGTTGGTTGAGGTAGAGCCAGCCCACCATTGTCTCAAATCCTGAGGCCCGGCCATAGACGCTGGGGTCACCACGGCGGGGACCACGGCCACAGGCATTGCGTCCACGCCGGACCCAGTCGAGCTCCTCGGCATTGAGCAGGGGTTCAAGCTTGGCGAGGGCTTCGCTTTGGGCTTCGGCCCGAACCAGGGCGACAGCCCGTTTGTGGAGCTCTTGGATCGTGCCCTCTTGGGCCACCAAAGCACGGCGCTGATGCAGCTCCCAAACCGCATCACCCAGCCAAGCCAACTGGGCTGGGCCTGGTTGGCAGCCTTTAGGCAGCAGCAATGTTGCCGAGGGCAGTGGGCAGATCGGGCTGGAGGTTCAAGAAAGCCTCCAAGCGCACCAATTTGACGGTCTGCACGACACGGCTATTGCCAACGATCAGAAAACGACGCTTGCCCTCATTCCACTGCTTGGCCAGCTGCACCAGAGCGCCAAGGCCAGAAGAATCAATGAAATCGATCTTGCTCAGATCGATCACCAAAGGCTTCAAACCAGAGGGGGCGTTATCGCCGATGAAATCCCGGAACTGTCGCTCGGAATAGGCATCCAACTGCCCCGTGAAATGGAACAGGAGGCATTGATCCTGGGGCTCAAAACCAGCCCGGAGCGAAACAGTGAGTCGCTGTAGATCAGTGATGGTCCTAGACCCCTTGGACGAGCGGAGACGCCTATGAAAGGCGCTCAATCTTATCCGCGTTGCGCCGGCTTGCCATCAGGTTGATAAACCGCGCGAAATGGTGATCAGCGTCGTGGGGGCCAGGGGAGGCTTCCGGGTGATATTGAACCCCAAACACTGGTTGATCGCGCAGTTCGAGTCCTGCCACCGTGCGGTCGTTGAGGTTGTGATGGGTGACGGCAACCCGTTGGGGATCAAGCGAGTTGGCATCCAAGGCAAAGCCGTGGTTCTGGCTGGTGATTTCCACCAAACCCGAACCGCCGCAGGGGTGATTTAAACCGCGATGGCCATAGCCCAATTTGAAGGTGCTGCCGCCGAGGGCGAGACCAAGGATTTGGTGGCCGAGACAAATGCCAAACATCGGCAACGCCGGATCGCTCAACAGCTGTTTGGCCAAGGCAATGCCGCTGCCGACCGCCGAGGGATCACCGGGGCCATTGGAGAGGAAAACACCATCGGGCTTGAGCGCCAAAACAGCGTCAGCATCACTGCCGGCAGGGAGCACCTCAACGTCACAACCATGGGCGCTGAGCCGTTCAAGGATGGCGCGCTTGATGCCGAAATCGATCGCCACAACGCGATAACGATCGGCTGGCTGGTCCTGAAGGCGCTGATCAAAAGCGGCGGCTGTGGGTGAACTCCAGCGATAGGCACGCGTTGTGGACACCCGCTCAGCCAGGTTCTGTCCCGCCATCGAAGGAGCCGCCAACACCTGCTTCAACAACTCCGCGGGGCTCGTGCCATCGGTGCTCACCGCTCCATTGATGGCCCCACCTTCCCGGAGCTGGCGCACAACTGCGCGTGTATCAATGCCCTTGAGGCCCACCACCCCGTGTTGCTCCAACCACTGCTCCAAAGTCCCGCTGCTACGCCAGTTGCTGGGCTGTGGTGCCAAACAGCGGCAGAGCACGGCTTTCACCGCGGGGGTATCGGCTTCCAGGTCTTCTTGGTTAACGCCGGTATTGCCGAGCTCGGGATAGGTAAAGGTGATCAGCTGGCCGGTGTAACTGGGGTCGGTGATGACCTCCTGGTACCCGCTCATGCCGGTGTTGAACACCACTTCACCGATGGCTGTTCCCTTGGCCCCAAAACCCTGGCCCCTGAACACCGTGCCGTCGGCCAGCACCAGCAATCCGTCCATATCTATTGACTGGTTGTGTCGATCATCCCCCAACAGGGGTCAGGGCTGCTGCTAACTGCTCGAATCGCTGCCAGGGCGTGCCACTAGCCAGGCAATCGTGGGCTTGTTGCACCCCTTCACGCCAACTGCTGACCTGACCAGCCGACCACAGCACCAGGGCCGTGTTGAGAGCAACAACATCTTTCTGAGCTTGGCTGCCTTGACCCTGCAAGACCGCTTTCAAAATGGTCTGGTTACGGGCCAGATCACCACCGGAAAGGGCATCGATCGGTTGCAAGGCCAGGCCGAGCGTTTGCGGATCGAGCTGATCACGGCGCAATTGGCCGTCTTCCAACACCATCAATTGATTGGTGCCCGACAAGCTGGCCTCATCAAGACCACCATGGCCATACACCACCACAGCGCGCTTGAGACCGAGCAACTGCAAGGCACCAGCCATGGGCTCGAGGAGGTCCTCCGTTGCCACACCCAAGACCTGGGCATCGGGCTGCAAAGGATTCACCAGGGGACCCAGCAGATTGAAGACCGTGCGGACACCCAAACACTTGCGCAAGGGGGCCAGCGATTTCAGGGCTGGATGCCAGCCCGGTGCAAACAAAAAGGTGATGCCGGCCTGCTCTAGCGCTCCCACCACCTGCTGTAAGGGCGCTTGAAGCTGCAAGCCCAAACCCTCCAGCACATCAGCGGAGCCCACCTTGCCGCTGGCACTGCGATTGCCATGCTTGGCCACAACCACCCCACAGGCAGCAGCCGTGAAGGCCACCGCCGTGGAGATATTGAAACTGTCGGCGCCATCGCCACCGGTGCCACAGGTATCCACCAGGGGCAGTGCTGGGCGCGGGCAGGGCAGTGGCGAGGCGGCGCGAAGCACCCTGGCCATCGCCGCCAGCTCCACAGGACGGTAGTTGCGGCAGCGCAGGGCAGCCAAAAAAGCCCCGGTTTGAACCGGTTCCAACTCTTCGGCCAACCACGCTTGCATCAAGGCAGCGGCTTGATCATCTTCAAGCTCACCACCGCGCAGCAGTAACTCCAGCAGCTGGGGCCAAGATGAGGTCATCTCTCAAACAGACAAAAAAAAGACCCGGATGCAACAGCATCCTGGGCCAGGTGATGGGGACGGCACATATTTAACGCATTAGAGCCTCAAAAATCTGTCGCCCGGACGCCAATCAGCCTTAAGCGGGCGATTCGGAATCCGACGCATCAAAGCCACTGCCCACAGCCGGGGTCTCCAGCGATCCTCCTTGACCGGGCCGATAGCCAGCAGCCCACAACTGTTGGACCCGTGCATTCAGCTGATCACGACTGAGTTTCCAAAGCTTGATGACCTTCTCGAGATCAGCCTTCAACGCCACAGCTCCGGGAAAACCGTCGTAGCGAATCAGCAAGCGGGCGGCATCCACCAGCTGGTCATCGCTGGGTGTTGTGGCCGCCAGCAAACCGTCCACCAGATCACGGTCGGAGGCCTCCAAAGGATGGGCCTGCTGCGCTGAGGCTTCCGGAGACGCGCCCATGGCTCACGGCAATGCAAAACGAGCCCGTAGTTTGGGCCCATCACCGCAACCGTGATGGCCGGCCAACTCAAGCTGGGATTAATTGCCCGCTATCTCCGGCCGCAGCGTTGGATTTTGCTGCGCGGGGCCTTGGCTTTGGTGCTGGTCAACATCGTTGGCGTCAGCTTGCCGCTGCTGGTTCAGCGCACGGTGAATGAACTGCAACCGGGCTTTTCTTTGCCCCAACTGCTGCAGCAGGCGCTGATCATTGCTGGACTCGCCACCTTGATGGGTGGCGTGAGGCTGTGGTCACGCCTGTTGGTGTTTGGCGCTGGCCGGCAAGTGGAAGTGACCTTGCGCCAACAAATCTTTGATCACCTGCTGAAGCAAGAACCGGGCTGGGTGCAACGCACCGGCAGCGGTGAGGTGATCAGCCGCTCCACCAGTGATGTGGAAAATGTGCGGCGATTGCTGGGCTTTGCCCTGCT
Source organism: Synechococcus sp. Minos11 (assembly GCF_014279855.1). Lineage (NCBI taxonomy): Bacteria > Bacillati > Cyanobacteriota > Cyanophyceae > Synechococcales > Synechococcaceae > Synechococcus > Synechococcus sp. Minos11. Next base: position 1,214,367 of record NZ_CP047953.1, read on the forward strand.
CAGCCTCACCAACACGGTGTTGGTGTACAGCTTCACGCTGCCGGCAATGCTGACGATTGACCCCTGGCTCAGCCTGGCGGCCATTTCCCTCTACCCGGTGATGCTGCTGGTGGTGCGCGTCAGCGGCGGCCGGATGATGGGTCAGCAGCGGCAGCAGCAACGCGATCTCGCCAGCTTGAGCGATCTGATCCAGGAGGACCTCTCTGGCATCAGCGCCATCAAGATTTACCGCCAAGAACCCACTGAAGAAGCGGCCTTTAGCCGACTCAGCAATCGTTATCGCGATGCAGCCCTGGCGTTAGCCCGCACCCGCAGCACCTTGTTCCCCCTGCTGGAGGGCATCAGCTCGCTGTCGCTGTTGGTGCTGTTGGGCTTGGGCACCAGCCAACTAGCCAACGGCAACCTCACGCTGGGCGGCCTGGTGGCACTCATTCTTTATGTGGAGCGCCTGGTCTTCCCAACGGCCCTGCTCGGATTCACCTTGAGCACGTTTCAAACCGGGCAAGTCAGCCTCGAGAGGGTTGAAGAGCTGCTCAGACGCGAGCCAGCCATCCAATCGCCAGTCCAGCCCGAAGAGCTGCACCGCATCAGCCGGCCCGGGGGCATCGAAGCCCATGACCTCCACGTGCGTTACGAGGAGAGCAGCAGTGATGCTCTCAAGGGCCTCAGCTTCCACGTCAAACCCGGGGAATTGGTGGCGGTGGTAGGCCCGGTGGGCTGCGGCAAAACCACCTTGGCCCGAGCCCTAGGCCGCATGGTGGAGGTGCCAGCAGGGCAACTCAGCATCGATGGGCAAGACATCACGGCCCTGAGCCTCGATGACCTGCGCAGCAAAATCTCCTTGGTGCCCCAAGAGGGCTATTTGTTCACCGCAACCCTGGCCGAAAACCTGCGTTTTGGCAGGCCCAATGCAACGGATTCTGAGATGCAGCAAGCGGCCCGCCAGGCGCAATTGGAGGGGGATGTTCAGGCCTTTCCCAATGGCTACGAAACTCTGGTGGGGGAGCGGGGGATCACCCTGAGCGGCGGTCAACGGCAGCGCACAGCTTTGGCCAGGGCATTGCTGGTGAAGGCTCCGATCCTGGTGCTGGATGACGCCTTGGCCAGCGTCGACAACCGCACGGCCGCTGCGATTTTGCAGTCACTGACCCTGAATCAACAGCGCAGCGTGTTGTTCATCAGCCACCAGCTTTCAGCGGCAGCAGCTTGCGACCGAGTTTTGGTGCTCGACGACGGACGGGTGGTTCAGCAGGGACATCACCGCGAGCTGGTCCAACAGAGCGGCACCTACCGCCGGCTATGGGAGCGAGAACAAGCTGCAACACAGCTGGAGGCGGCCTAAAGGCCCTGAAATCTGAAGAACTCAGCCACCCAGAAGACCCAGCCGGAGGCCATGGCTTGACTAGGGGGACGAACGGCTTTTGGAGCGATGGGTCCTTATCGCGTGCACTGCACCCTCACCTTTGGCGACATCTACGCCCAGGTGTTGGCCTGGATGGGAGTGATCTTCGCCAGCCTGGCCACCGCTTTGGGCTTGATGGGGGCAAGCAGGCCGTTGTTTGCGCTGCTCGGTGTGGGCTTGATTTTGGTGTTGTCGCTGCCGTTCTTGCTCTTTGCCTTCACGACCACGCTGCTGAATCACATTGCCCTAGAACCACAGGCAACTCAGAACGCAGCTGAACTCTGATGCTGGATTGGCTTCGCGGCGGCACGCCTCCTCAACCCGGTGTGCATGTGGTGTTAGGCACCGCCATTGATGCTCCGCTCGAGCCAGGGCAGCAGGAGGCCTTGTTTGGTTGCGGCTGTTTCTGGGGCGCCGAAAAAGGGTTTTGGCGCCTACCAGGTGTGGTGACCACCGCGGTGGGCTATGCGGGCGGCGGCGCTGCCAATCCCAGCTATGAACAGGTCTGCAGCGGCCGCACAGGCCATGCGGAAGTGGTGCGCGTGGTGTGGGACACCAGCACGATCGGGTTTAGTGATCTGCTCAAGCTGTTTTGGGAATGCCACGACCCGACCCAGGGGGACCGGCAAGGCAATGACTGCGGCAGTCAGTACCGCTCAACGATCTACGCCAACGACAGCGCCTTGATTGAACTGGCCAGCGCCAGTGCCAAGGCTTACCAGGAGCTGCTCAGCACTGCTGGATTTGCAGCGATCACCACAGAAATCCGGCAGGGGGTGCCGTTCTTCGCCGCTGAGAGCTACCACCAGCAGTATTTGGCCAAGCCCGGCAGCCGTCCGTATTGCTCAGCCATGCCCACCAAGGTGGCGCTAGGCCGTTTCGAGGGCTGTACCTACCAGCTTCCATCGCAGGTGTGGACCAACTACGACTGGAGCGTGAGCCACTGTGTGCTGCGTGGTGAGAATGCCCCAATCGCGATTTAAGGCCGCACTCCTCTTGGGATTGTTGGCCCCCACCGCTGCCTGGGCGGGGCCATCCCCTTGGTGGGAGCACTACGACCGCAGCGATCGCTATCGCTGTGGGGAAGAAGAGAAGGTGTTGATCGAACGAAACGACAGCCAAGCCTCCCTCTTCATGCGGGGGTATCGAATGAACCTCTTCCGCGATCAGCAAAGTCCACTGCTGAAGCGCTATTCCAATAGCCAGTTCAGCGTCACCATCCGCGGTGATGAAATTGAGATTGAAGATTTAATCTCGCGCCGACGCTGTCAACGTTTTGAGCAGGCGTGAGTGAAGAGCACCAAGACAGCCCTCTAAAAACCCTCCACCCTCTGCCGCGAGGGCTGGTTGAGCTCTATGGCCTCTTGGCCGTGTTGATGGTGCTGGTTCCGGAATGGATCGCTGGCGGCGCTTTGGCTGGCTTGCAGAACCCGGAAACCGGTGAGCCCTTGCCCGCCACATCCGCAGCCTGGCGCCGAGTGCCCGAATTGCTATTGGCCTCCATGAGCCTGGCTCAGCTGCGTCAGCTAGCCCAGGGCTTGCGACTACGGGGCTACGCAGCCATGGGACGGGACCGCCTCAACGGCAAGCTGCTGAAGCGGCTGAAACGCCGTCGCTGACAAGGCAGCGTCGTGATAGCTTCTAGCTGAACGGGGCGTAGCGCAGCTTGGTAGCGCACCACTTTGGGGTAGTGGGGGTCGTGGGTTCAAATCCCGCCGCTCCGATCCATCGTTAACCCTCAACCGGCTTCGGCCGGTTTTTTTATGCCCACTGGTGATCGCATTGCTACCAACAAAGGAGGCATTGCTTTTCCATGGGCTCCTACACGATCTCCATCGAGGGTGGAGGCAGCTTCAGCTGCACCGATGACACCTACATCCTTGATGCTGCTGAAGAAGCAGGAGTCGACCTTCCCTATTCCTGCCGAGCGGGGGCTTGCTCCACCTGCGCCGGAAAATTGGTGAGCGGCTCGGTGGATCAAGCCGATCAGAGTTTTCTCGATGACGATCAAATGGGCCAGGGCTATGCCCTGCTCTGCGTGAGCTATCCCACCAGCGATTGCACCATCAAGACCAACGTTGAGCAAGAACTGAGCTGACGCTCAGTGCAGCCGCGTGGCAGCGCCATAACCCTTAAGCCAGCGGTTCACGCGAGGCTTAAGGCTGGCGGGCACTTCATGCAGCAACTGATCCAATTCCAGAGCACCGAGGCGGCGCAAATCTTTGACATCCACATGCCAAAGGTCCTCGGCCTCGCGGATTAGGCGAGCCAGGGTGCGGGCCCGTTGCCACGTGGCCAGCCGCAAACTGATGGAGGCAGAGCTCTGCATAGTTCCAGCGTGGTGCTGGAAAACGCATCTGTGCAAAGCACACCAAAGGTTTTCGGAGTGCTGAAGAGAAACCCTCGAACCTCAGCTGGCCACAGGCACCACGTTGAAGGGCAACTTCAACGCTTCCAACTGGCGTTCACTCAACCGCCGGCTCCAGGCACCGTGCACCGGGTCGTTCCAGCGGAATCCAGCTTCACGAGCGAGATGCCGTTCGTCGTAGCTCACTTGAGCGCGATAGAGATGGCGAGGCTCACGGCCCTCAGCAATCAGTTGCTCAAGCTGATCGCAACGCTCAAACACCTGAGCCAAGTAGATGCAATCGGTGAGGGCGCGGTGGGCGGCCCACACCGGAACCCCGTAGGCCAGCGCTAGATCCCGCACCGACGGCCGCGGACGCAGCAAACGATCGGCAGGCCAATGGATGTCCTCCATGGTGCAAAGCCAGGGCAGTGGCAAATCAGGCAAGGCCCCATGGCCAAACCATTGCCGATCAAAGGCCGCGTTGTGGGCCACAGCCAACTGCGCGCAGCTGGCGAATTGCTGCAACAGCTGCAGGCTTGGCTGCCACGGCTGGGGAGCCTGCGTCGCCCCGGCACGAATGCCATTGAGGGGCTCAGCAGCGTTGGCCTCCACTGGGAGCAGAAACGACAGCTGCGCCAAAACGGCCCGCTGCGGCACCGAAAACAAGATGGCTCCCACCTCCAGAACCTGATCGACCTCGGGATCCAAACCCGTGGTTTCGGTGTCGAGAATTAAGAGCTGATCAGCGCTGACCTTCGGTGGTGCCACCAGGGGAAGCAAGGAGGTCTGCTGCCAGGGGGATTCCAGCGATTCAGACATTGCTTACGCCCGGCTGCAGCCCATGGTCCCAGCCACCCATCCGTTGCGCCAGCGAGATGTTTATGGTCGTGCAGTGGCTTAAGGATCGATTCGATGCCCATCGCTGTTGGCGATCAAGCTCCTCCGTTCAAAGCCAAAGATCAAAACGGAGTGGAGCGCTGCCTCGCCGACTTGGGCGGCAAACCTCTGGTGCTGTTTTTCTATCCAAAGGACGACACGCCCGGCTGCACCATCGAGGCCTGCGGTTTCCGGGATCAATACGCTGCCCTGCAAGCGCTTGGCGCTGAAGTTTGGGGCGTTAGTGGTGATGGGGCAGGCAGTCACCGCCGCTTTGTGAGCAAGTTCCAGCTTCCTTACCCGTTGCTGGTAGATGAGGGCAATGCGCTGCGCGACGCCTTTGGCGTTGCCAAAACCCTGTTTGTCATCCCAGGTCGCGTCACGTATGTGATCGATGGCGGCGGTGTGGTGCGTCTGGTGTTTGACGAGATGCTTGATGCCAACGCCCATGTGCGCCAAGCCATGGCAACCCTGCAACAACTCAAGGGCTAATGCCGACCTGGCGCCAGCGCGGTGAGCTGTGGACCGTGGGTCCAACCCAACCGAAGGGGGTGGTGCAGTTTCTTGGCGGCAGTGGCTTAGGCGCGAGCCCGCAACTGAGCTACAAACGGTTGCTTGAAGCGGTCAGTCGCCGGGGCTGGCTGGTGCAGTGCTGGTCCTACTTGCCGAGTTTTGACCACCAACTCTTGGCTGTCCAAGCCTGGCGAAGCTTTCGCAGCCAGCGCCAAAACGACCTGCCGGTGTTGCGCTTGGGCCACAGCATGGGCTGCAAATTGCACTTGCTCGCCCCCGATCAAGGGCGTGGCTGCCGTGGGGAAGCCCTGCTGAGCTTCAACAACTTCTCAGCAGATCGCTCGATTCCATTGCTGGGGGAACTGGCCCCGCGCCTGGGTGTACGCAGTGAATTCAGCCCAGGACCCGAGGAAACCCTGCGCCTGATCACTAGCCAAGAGCATCGCCGCCAGCGTCTGTTGATCCGCTTCCGCCAAGATCAGCTCGATCAGAGCCGCCCGTTACTGCGGCAGTTGCAGTCCATCGGAGAGCAGGTGGAACTGGTGGAACTCAGCGGCGACCATCTCACCCCAGCCAGCGCAGGTTTACGCCAGCAGTGGTTGGGAGGACTTGGCGATGAGCAGCGGCAACGCCAGCTCGATCAATTGGCCGAAAACATTGAACGCTGGTGGAAGCAAGGCCCTGGACTCACGCCCTCCGGCTGCGTTGCCAGCTGAGCGTGCTCCAGGCGATGAACACCAGCACAGCCGGCAGCACCACCACCAACACCACCAAACGAAAGGGATCCTCATCACCCAATGGCATGGTGTTGCTGAGCACTTGCTCCACCAAATAGAGGGCATAGAGCACCACCAACACCGCACCTTCCAAGCGGTTGATCACCCCTCCACTCCAAAAGATCGGCAGGCAAGCCAAGGTGGCCGCCACCATTAAGGGGAAATCACGGCTGATCAAAACCGGATCAACGGCCAGGCCGCTGCCACCAGTGGCCAAGGCACAACCACCAAGGATCAGCAGCAGATTCATCAGGTTGCTGCCCACCACGTTGCCGATCGCCAGATCCGTTCGCCCCCGATACACCGACACCAAGGACGTAACGAGTTCTGGCATGCCGGTGCCGGCCGAGACGATGGTCAAGCCAATAACCGTTTGACTGACGCCCAAAGCCAGAGCTGCGCCCGTGGCCCCGTTCACCAACACTTGGGAGCCAACGACCAGTAACACCAAGCCCAAGAAGCCCTTACCGAGGGCCACCGGCAGGGGGGCGGCAGCGTCGTCCTCGAGAGGCTCATCACCAGCGCCTTCTTCACGAGCCGTTCGCACCTCCCAAATCAAGTTGATCAGCAGCACGGTGAGCAGGGCCAAACCAGCCACCCAGGTGAGGGTGCCAGACGAGGCCATGCCCCAGGCCGCCATCGAAATGGCCAGCAGCAGCGGCACATCCCTGCGGATCAAGCGGCTTTGAACCCTCAACGGCATCACCAGGGCACTGGCACCGAGCACCACCAGCAGATTGAAAATGTTGGAGCCCACCACATTGCTGACGGCGATGCTTTCAGTGCTGCCACCGGTTTGCAGGGTCGAGAGCAGGCTGACGAACAACTCCGGCGCGCTGGTGCCAAAAGACACCACCGTCAGGCCAATCACGATTTGGGGAATCCCAAACAGCAGCGACAACGCCACCGAGCCAGCCACAAACAACTCGCCACCGGCGAACAGCAGGGCAATCCCCAGCAACAACTGCAGAAAACTCAGGGCAAACGCCATGGGCTCAACCCTCAGCCCGTAGCCGCTCGAGAACGCTGCGGTCCTCCAGGGTGCTGGTGTCACCGCTGACTTCCTCACCAGCGGCTAGGGCCCTGAGGATCCGGCGCATGATCTTGCCGCTGCGGGTCTTGGGCAGGGCGTCGCTGAAGCGGATCTCATCAGGGCGAGCGATCGGACCGATCTCAGCCCCAACGTGCTTCCGCAACTCGGCCATCAACTCGGGGCTGCCTTGGCGCCCCCCCTCAAGGCTGACAAACGCGACGATGCCCTCCCCTTTGAGCTCATCGGGGCGGCCAACCACCGCGGCTTCGGCCACAGCAGGGTGACTCACCAACGCCGATTCAATTTCCATCGTGCCCAAACGGTGGCCAGAGACGTTGATCACATCGTCAACGCGGCCCATCACCCAGAAGTAGCCATCGCCATCACGGCGGGCCCCATCACCGGCGAAGTAGATCGCGCTGCCATCAGCAGCACGCAGGTGTTCCCAATAGCTGCGGCGGAAGCGATCGGGATCTCCATGCACCGTGCGCATCATTCCCGGCCAGGGCCGGCGCACCACCAAGAAGCCACCCTCATCGGCACCAGCCGACTGACCGGAGGCATCCACCACATCGGCAGCAATTCCCGGCAGGGGAAGGGTTGCCGATCCAGGCTTGGTGGGCGTCGCCCCGGGCAGGGGGCTGATCATCACGCCACCGGTTTCGGTTTGCCACCAGGTGTCGATGATCGGGCAACGGTTGGCGCCGATGACATCGCGATACCAGATCCAAGCCTCAGGATTGATCGGCTCTCCCACCGTGCCGAGGATGCGCAGGGAGCTCATGTCGTAGCCATCGGGCACCGAACGGCCACTCTTCATGAAGGCCCTGATCGCCGTGGGTGCTGTGTAGAAGAGCGTGATCTTGTGTTTCTCGATCAGCTCCCAGAACGCACCTGGCTTAGAGGGTCTTGGCGCACCCTCGTACATCACGGTGGTGGCGCCATTGGAAAGCGGGCCGTAAACGATGTAGCTATGGCCGGTGATCCACCCCACATCGGCGGTGCACCAGTGCACGTCGTCTTCCTTGAGATCAAAGATCCAGCGGAAGGTGAGGTGGGCCCAGAGGTTGTAGCCAGCCGTAGTGTGAACCACCCCTTTGGGCTTGCCGGTTGAACCGGAGGTGTAGAGGACAAACAAGCGGTCTTCGCTGGCCATCGGCTCAGCAGGGCAATCCGCCGCTTGCAGCGGCACCTGGTCGTGCCACCAATGGTCTCTGCCCGCTTCCATCGTCACGGCGCCTTGGGTGCGCTGAACCACCAACACCGCCTGCACCGACGGCACCGCACCACCCGCCAAGGCTTCATCCACAGCCGGCTTCAAGGCCACCGGCTTGTCTTTGCGGAAGCCACCATCGGCGGTAATCACCGCTTTGGCCTCCCCATCAATCAGGCGATCGCGCAGGGCATCGGCGGAAAAGCCACCAAACACCACCGAGTGGGGAGCACCAATGCGGGCGCAGGCCAACATCGCTATGGCTGCCTCCGGCACCATGGGCATGTAGAGGGCGACCAAATCGCCCTTGCCAATCCCCAGCGCTTTGAGGGCATTGGCAGCGCGGCAAACCTCAGCGTGGAGCTCCCGGTAGCTGAAGCGGCGCACATCGCCAGGCTCGCCCTCCCAGATCAAAGCTGTCTTCTCAGCCCGGGGGCCATCGAGATGGCGATCCAGGCAGTTGTAGGAGAGGTTGGTGGTGCCGCCTTCGAACCAACGGGCGAAGGGGGGATTGCTCCAATCGAGCACCTGCTCAAAGGGCTGGAACCAATGCAGGTGTTCCTTGGCCTGCTCTCCCCAGAAAGCATCGGGATCAGCGTCGGCCTGGGCCACCAAGGCGCGATAGGCCTCCAAGGAGCCAACGGCCGCCTCAGCAGAGAGGGACTGCGGTGGAGCAAAGACGCGCTCTTCTTGCAGAACAGATTCGATCTGAGGGTCCGCCATCAACGGGGCCGTGCATACCAAAGGAATTAAACCCACTCCACTGCCCAGACGGGACACGGCTGACACGGTTGTTCAATGGAGGCATTCAGTGACAAAGCCATGCCGGCGGGCTGCCTGTTCGATCTCGATGGGTTGTTACTCGATACCGAGCCGCTGCATGGACAAGCCTGGGCGGAAGCCGTGGGCCAATTTGGCGGCTCTGCCAGCGCCGAGCTGCTGCTGGGTTTGAGGGGGCGCAACAAGTTCGACAACGCCTCAGGCCTGATTGAGGCACTGCAGTTGACGGTCTCGGTGGAGCAGCTGCTGGCGGTGCAACAACCCTTGGCACGCGCCAAGGTGCGTCAAGCCAGGGCCATGCCGGGCGCCGAACGGTTGGTTCAGCACTTGCAGGCCGCTGGGATGCCGCTGGCCATCGCCACCAGCAGCGGTCGGGAATCAGTGGAGATCAAGCTGGCCCCACACCCGTGGCTACAAAGCATTGCCGTGCGAGTGCATGGGGATGATCCCCAGATTCAACAGGGCAAACCAGCACCAGATCTGTTCATCGAGGCGGCCCGTCGCCTCAGTGTGGACCCCACACTGTGCTGGGCCTTTGAGGATTCACAAGCGGGTGCGATAGCCGCACTTGCCGCTGGCTGCCGGGTGTTTGTGGTTCCGGCTCCGGGTCTTGGAGCCCATCACTACCCCCATGCGGTCACACTGCTAGAACGCCTCGATGATCTGGAGCTCTGAGCGAGCTGCTCAGAGACTCTCCAAATCCAAGCCTTTGGTCTCCACGCGAAACAGCCAGGTGGCCAGGGCCCCCAGCAGGGAGGTGATCAACAACAGCACCAGCAGGCGCTCGGTGCCGATGCTCGCCATCAATAAAGGGAAGCAGAACGCTGTCAGCACAGCGCCGACTTTGCCGCTGGCCGCAGCAAAACCAGCGCCGATGCCCCTGTATTTGGTGGGAAAAACCTCACCAGCAATCAGATAGGTCTGGGAATTGGGGCCCAGATTGGTCATGAACTGAAAGATGACAAAGCCCACAACGATCAAAGGGAGGTTGCCATCACCGCCGCTGCGACCGATCAATGCAAAGAAAAGGCCAGCCGCACAACCAATGAACCCGGTGATCTGCAGCGGAATCCGGCCCCAGCGATCAGCCAAATAGATCGCCACACTGATGCCCACTAAAAAACCGATATCGATCAAGGCCGTGCCCTTGGCACCGATCAGGTCGTCGTGGATGATCGATGCGACATCAGCACCGCCAGCCTTGGCGCCGAAAGCCGCCGCGATGATGACCGGCGTGAAGATGCCGATGCCGTAGGTGGAGAGATCCTGCAAAAACCAGGGCAATGAAGCCAGGATCGTGCGGCGGCGCTGCTTGCTTTTAAATAACTTGGCGAAATTGTTGGAGCGCTTTGGGGTACTGGTCCGATCAGCAATCTCAACGCGTAGCAAGTCGATGTCCTTGCGATTGAGCAACTTGCGTAGCTGCTTTTCGGCCTTCTCATGGCGACCCTGGCTGACGAGCCAATGGCTGCTCTCAGGCAGGAACAAGCGCCCCCAGATGACCAGGATCACCGGGATCACTGGTAACAGATAGAAAAGGCGCCAGGTAGAGAGCTCAGGTTTCTGGGCCAGCACTACCGCTGCAATAGCGGTTCCAGCGATGGCTCCAATGGCCTGAAAACTGAAGGCCCCCAACACCAGACGACCGCGGATGGAAGCGGGGATGCTCTCGGAGATCACCAGGTGAGCGGTCGGGTAGTCAGCACCCAATGCCAGGCCGATCACGAACAGCCATACCACTAGAACCCCAATGCCTGGGCTGGTTGAAGCGCCGATCAAGGCCACCAGCAACAGCACCATCTCACCAATGAACACCGGCTTGCGCCCTAAGCGATCGGCCAGGCCTCCGAGCACCAGAGCACCCACCAAGATCCCGGCCAGGGTGGCCGATGTCATCGCACCTTTGGCTACATCATCAAGGCCGAATTCAGCTGTCAGCAGGGGCAGAGCAATGCCCCCCATGAACACGATCATTCCCTCGAAAAACTTGCCCGCGGTGGCTAGGGACCACACCAGCCACTGCATAGAAGACAGCGGCGCTGATGCCATGGCCGTGCCACTGGACCAGGCGGGGATTTCCTCGATGTAAGCCTGGACGGTGTTCGACACGGTGCAGGGGGCAATGGTTTGGATGGGCGTTTGAACTCAAACCTGGCGGAACTGCAGGCTCAAAGGGTCGGCCCAATCACCACTGGCTTGAATGCCACGGGGATTACCACTGAGGTGGCGCAGGATGAAGAACACCGCTTCTTGATGGGCGGGATCACCCAACTCCTGGGCGATTTGTTGCACGCTGCGGGCGGTGCCATCGCTGAGCAATTGCTCCACCTGCTTTTGCAGATCGAGAATCGCCGCCGCTGCCTTCTTGCCGGCCTCTACACCAGGCTGGTGATAGGCATTGATGTCGACCAGTTCGCCATAGAAGCCAACGGCGCGCTCAAACAATGCAATTAAGGCGCCCAGGCTGGTGGCATTGAACTGGCGCAGGGTCAGCGTCATGCTCTGGCGACCACCTTCAGAGAGGGCGGCGCGGGTGCCTTGCAAGAAGCCATCAAGGAAGTCTCCGGGCAGAGAATCCTCCAGAACCGGGATATCGGTTGGATCTTCCAGCACCTCGATGAAGGTGACAAAGAAGTTGTCGACCCCGTCGCGAAGCTGCTGCACGTAGGCGTGTTGGTCGGTGGAGCCCTTGTTGCCGTAGACCGCAATGCCCTGATGGGCGACACGGCCTTGCCGGTCGAGGCGCTTACCGAGGGACTCCATCACCAGCTGCTGCAAGTAGCGGCTGAACACCTCGAGGCGATCGCGGTAGGGCAACACAACCATGTCGCGCTTGCCTTTGCCATCACCGGCCACATACCAAGACGCAGCCATCAAAGCGGCGGGGTTATCGCGCAGGCTGGGACGGCGGGTAGCGGCATCCATCACGGCAGCACCACGCAGGAAAGCATCGCTATCGATGCCAGCCAGAACAGCGGGCAGCAGGCCGACGGCACTCGTGATGGAGGTTCGGCCGCCAACCCAATCGAACATGTCGAAGCGGTTGAGCCAACCTTCAGCAGCGGCTTCCTGGTCGAGCTTGCTGTCCTTCATCGTCACAGCGACGGCATGCTGACTCCAACGGCAGCCGAGGCGCTCAAGGCGATCCCGGCTTTGGATCATGCCGAGGTGGGGCTCAGGGGTACCGCCTGATTTGCTGACAATGATCACCAGGGTGGTCTTGAGGCGCTCGCCGAGCTCGTCGTACAGCCGGCTCATGCCGGCTGGATCCACGTTGTCGAGGAAATGGAATGGCAGACCCTGACGGTTGTCCTGCAGGGCACGGATCATCAGCAGTGGGCCCAGGCCTGAACCACCGATGCCAACCCATAGCACATCAGTGAAGGGTTCACCGTTGCTGGCTTTCAGGCGCCCCTCCAGCACCTCAGCACCAAAGCTCTGCAGACGGCGCAATTCAGCACTGATGTGCTCACCGACTGAGCGATCTGGCGCCAACTCAGGATTACGCAGCCAGTAGTGACCCACTTGACGCCCTTCATCGGGGTTCGCGATGGCCCCTTTCTCCAGGGCATCCATGGCCGCAAACGCCTGGGCAAAGGGCTGTTCAAAAGCCTGAAGCTGGTCGGCACTCACCGCCATGCGGCTGACATCGAGCCAAAGACCAAGGGGCTCGTGGTGCCAGAGCAGGTCACAGAACCGCTGCCACTGAGCCGCTGGATCAGAAGCGTTGAGGTTGGGGAGAGGGGTCGCCATACGCGTCGTGCTCATCTGATAACCCGTGAAAGGCTCTTCTGAACAAGGTATGCAGAAAAAACCAGGTCCGGGTTATGGGAAGACAGTGATCACCAAAAGCCAAGAACATTCTTGGATTGTGTAGTGATTTTGACTAACGTTCATAAATTCAGTTTGTCAGAGATATCTGCGAGCACCAGTGCCGCTGAGCCGCTTCCCCACTGCCATTACCGCCAGTCTGTTGGGTCTAGCCGCCCTGCTTCCGGCCACCCAACCCTGGGAGGGTTGGAGTTTGCCGGCTGAGCCTGAGCTTCAACAACTCATGGCGGAGGGCGGGCAACCCAACCCAGCCGATTTCAGTCCTGAAGAGCTGCAAGAGCTGCAGCGCCGCTTTGGGGTGCATGGTCCGCAGCCGGCCTTGGCTCAGCTTCTAACAGCAGGCCTGGATCAATGGCAGCCGCTGCGGCGCAACACCCTCGAGCAGATCGAAAGCCTCGTTCCCACCATCCGCCGTGAGGCCAGGGCTCGCACCCTCAACCCGATGCTGCTGGGGGCCATCCTTTACGACGAAATTCAACATGCCAAGCCGGGCGAAAACTCCCCTTGGCTTGTGCATTCCGGCTTGCTGCAAACCCACGGGCCCGCTCAGCTCGGTGTTGAAGAGCTAATCCACCAAGGCTTGCTGCCCGCCGATCCCAGCCCCGAGCAGCGTCAACAGGCCCGCGAACAACTGCTCGATCCCCAGCGCAATGTGGCCCTCCTCGCTGGAAAGATGGCTCGGCTCTCCAGCGCCCTGGGCATCCCCAGCGGACACCTCTTGGAGGCCAGCAACGGCTACCGCGATGCCCATTGGATCGCCACCTTGGCCTACCTGCACAACGGCAAACTCGATTATCCGGCCCGGATCTTGGGCTACATGCAAGATCCGGCCCTGCACGCCTTGATCTACGGACGCACCCTTCGGCTCACCAACCCGATCATCTAGCGGCTCAGCAAACCAGACCTAATGCCGTAAGCCTGGTTTGCAGCTGCTGCCAATCAAAACTGCGTGGGTCGCTGCGGGCATTACCCAGATCCACATGGCGGTGCGTGGTGATGGCATGGGGCTCGATTTTGTAGCGCACCATCCAGTCCGCCAGCACGCGGCTCAAGGCGTCGTATTGCGCTGGCGTGTAGCCGCTGTGTTTCTGAGCTGATGTTGCCCCATCGGGAGGGGTCTCCAGGCTCACGTGCAAGGCGAAATTGTTGAGCGAGCCACTGAAGTGCTTGGAGGTGAACACCCAGCGGCCATCAAAGGCGGAGTGCCCAGCGCCGTAGGCACGCTTACTGGGATCAACCACCTGAACAATCTCCCCTTTCTGCCCAACCAGGGTGTGATAGCTGGCTTGATCCGCATCGTTTGGATGGGGGGTGGTGAAGGTATTGATCGCTGAGCCCAAGCTGTAAACGGTTTCATGCAGAACGATCACCGCAGGGGTGGGATCAATCCGCTGGCCTTGGGCATCGAGATGAACCCGCTCGCCGTAGTTGGTCGGTGCTGCATTGATCCGGCTGAGTTGCAGCGGCATCGCCACAAGCCGTTGCTGCAAACCGGGATCCACCACAGGGCAGCTCTTCAACAGCGGTGAATCCCAGGTCTTGTTAACCGGTGGTGCAGGGGTTTTGGCGTTTTCCTCCGTGGGGCCATCCACCGCCTGCTGCAACCAATCCAACATCTCCGGCTTGATCAACAAGCCAGGGCGTTCGGCGATGGGTTGGCGCTTGAGGGGTTGTTGCAGCACCGCAATGGTCACCAGGCCAGCTGTGGCGCAAAGCCCTGCAGCCACCAGCAGTCCGCGTCTTAACGGGCGGGACCTTGGAACCAGCTGCGACGGAGATGACATGCAGCCTCAGAGGCATTGGGGTCAAGCCGTAGGGACCAACGGCATGGCTGGGGAGTCGAGGGCCTTAAGGCCGTGGAGCGAACTGCCCCATCGCGGCAAAAAAGCAGCTCGTGCTGCCCACCAGCGCTCAGCAAAGGGGGCAACTGCTCAGGGGAACGCAACCGTTCTGCGTCGAGGGCCAGCAACTCGTCTCCTGGAGAGAGACCGGCCAGCTCTGCAGGGCTATCGCGGTCCACCTTGCTGATCGTCAATTGGCCTTCTTGGAAGGTCGACTGCAATCCGCTGTAGGGGGACTCGGCGGGATCCGGTAAAAGATCCAAGCCCACACTTTTTAAATAGCCAGAGAGTGGTAAATCGTCCACGCCAGAGAGCCAGCTGTGCAGCAACGCTGGCAACTGCGGATCGAGTTCACCGACCAACTGCTCAATGTCGGCCTGGCTGTAACCCCGGCCAACCCGACCAAAACGCAGCCATAACTGCTGCAGCAGGACATGCAGGCCCTGGCCTTGCGCCAGCAAATGCAGATCAAGCAGCAAGGAGACCAGAGCACCTTTGAGGTAGTAGCTGATCTGCTGGTTATCGCTGTGGGCATCACGGCGATAGAGCTTCACCCAGGCTTCTGTGGCGCTCTCCAGCAAGCTCTGCACGTGGCGGCCCGGGGTGGAGAGGAAACGGCTGAGATCTTTAGACAAATCCTCGAGATACTCCTCTTCGCTGCAGAGCCCCGCCTGCAGAACGATGAGTTGGTCGTAGTAACTCGTGACGCCTTCGGCAAACCACAACTCAGGAATCAATACCGCTTGGCCGTAGCGGTAGGGACGCAAGCCCACGGGCCTGAGCCGCCGCACATTCCACTGATGCAGGTATTCATGGGCTGCCAACTGCAGCAATTGCCGCTGCCCGGCGGCCGTAGCCAGCTCGCGGCGGCTGAACATCAAGGCACAACCATCGTCATGTTCCAAACCGCCATAGCCAGTGGCGCTGAAGCGGGTGATGAACAGGTAGTCGTCACTAACGGGCCGCTCAGCACCCAGCAGGGCGCAGGTGGCGGCGCAAATCTTGGGCAACTGCTGCTGCCAGCTCTGCCGTGGCGACGGCCGCTGCAAGCCTTGCCACACCCAGCGGTGGGGAACACCACCCACCTCAAAATGGAGTGTGTGTAGATCACCAAGGGCCAGAGGGCTATCCACCAGCACGTCGTAGCTGGCTGCACGCCAACCCTCGGGGGTGGACTCCAGGCTGGTGGCCACGCTCCAGCCAGGCGGGCACTGCAAGCTCAGCTGCTGCGGCAGCCAACGCTGGGATTCGACAGCCATGGCCCAAGCCGCCCCTGTGAGGAAGCCTGTTTCCACATCCAGCCAATTGGTTCGCACACTGGCCTCCACAGCCAGAAGGCTGTAGCGCAGCTCCACCTCAGCCCCAGGGGGCAAGTCCTCCAGCCACCAGAGATGGCGTGATTGCCTCTGGAGTGGGACCGGCTGGCCATTGACCCAGGCCTGCAATCCCTCCAGATGCCGCACATAGTCACGCTCCAGGTAAGACCCCGGGGTCCAGCTCGGCAGGGCGACGGATTCGCGCTGCTGTTGAGCGCGGAAGTTCAGCTGCACCGAAAAGCTATGGCTCTGGGGATGCCTCAGATCCAGCTGAAATGTGGGACCCAGCACCTCAGACCAACGAGGGATCAGCGATGGCGCCAGAGCACTGCTCAAGACTGTCGAGGGCTTGCCGTGCGGCATAGGCGCGCGTCAGGCGCGACAACAAGGTCTGCAAGCTGTGATCGCGGCTGACCCGCTCCAGATCAGCCACCAACTCCAAGCTGCCCGACGAACTTTTGCGCCAACCCAGTTGTTGGCCGCCCTCCACGCTCACCCGAAGACACACGGATTGGCGGCCAACAGGGGTACTCAACTCACCGCCTCGGTAGACCTGAAGTCCAAAGGTCTCGAGGCATTCAGCCAACCGCTCCACATCGTGCAAGACGGTGGGCAGGATGGAGAGATGGGACATGCCGCACAGCTCCTCTCGCCTGACCCTAGCGATGCCCCACTGCGTTTGGCCGTTTTGGCCTCCGGTTCCGGCAGCAACTTCCAGGCCCTGGTGGAAGCGCTGCGCGATGAGCCGCGCTTGCAGGTGGTGCTGCTGATCGTGAATCGCCCGGGGTGTGGGGCGCAACAGCGGGCTGAACAACTGAACGTCCCCTGCCAGCTGATTGATCACACCCGCTTTGACAGCCGCGAAGCAGTGGATGCTGCCGTGGTGCAAGCCCTGCAGAACGCGGCGGTGGAACTGGTGGTGATGGCTGGCTGGATGCGGATTGTGACGCCGGCCTTGATCGGACCCTTTCAAGGCCGACTGCTCAATATTCATCCCAGCTTGCTGCCGTCGTTTCGCGGCATGAACGCCATCCGTCAAGCCCTGGCTGCTGGCGTCAGCCACACCGGATGCACCGTGCATGAAGTGGTGGAAGACGTGGACGCTGGACCAGTTCTGGGGCAACAGGCCGTGGCCATCGAAGCCGGTGATGATGAGGCGAGCCTCTCGGCCCGCATCCACATCGCTGAACATCAGCTATTGCCAGCCGTTGTGATCGAAAAGGGGCTCAGCCTGCTCAGCCAGCGCACTCAGGGATAGAAGGGCAGCAACGGCAACCCGGTTTGCTGAGGCAGGCCCGCCATCACATTGAGGCATTGCACAGCCTGACCGGCCTGTCCCTTCAACAGGTTGTCGATCGCACTCATCACGATCACCTGGCGGGTGCGCTGATCCACCGCCACCGACAGCACGGCTCGGTTGGTCTGGCGCACCCACTTGGTGGCGGGATAGGTCCCCACCGGCAACACCTCAACGCAGGGATGATCGCGGTAGGTGACCTGATAGACGGTGGTGAGATCTTCCGCGGTGAGACCGGGGTCACGCAGCCGGCCATACACGGTGGCAAGCAAGCCGCGAACCATCGGCATCAGGTGGGGCGTGAATTGCAACTGGATCGGACGACCGGCTGCGCGGCTTGCGAGCAGTTCGATCTCGGCGGTGTGGCGATGGCCAACAACGCCGTAGGGGCTAACCGATTCAGCGGCTTCTGCAAGTAGCAAGTGTTCTTTGGCCGCCCGGCCACCACCTGAGGTGCCGGTTTTGGCATCAATAACAATGCCCTCACCCTCGATCAGTCCCTGTTGCAACAGGGGCATCAAGGCCAACAGGCTGGCTGTGGGAAAACAACCTGGGGCGCCCACCAGTTTGGCCTCAGCGAGGGCGTCACCGGCCCACTCCACCAAGCCGTAAACAGCCTGCTGACAGAGCGCATCGTCTTGGCGCTGTTGAGCGGCGGCTTCTTGGCGATAGGTCGCCGACCATTGGCTCAAGCTCGGAAAGCGGTAATCCGCCGAGAGGTCCACCACCCGCACACCACGCTGCAGCAGTTGGGGGGCCAATTGACTGGCCAAGCCATTGGGGAGGCTGAACACCGCTGCATCAGCAGCAGCAGCGATGGCATCGGCATCAGGGCTCTGGACCACCAGGTCATCGCCGAGCGGCAAAAAAGGCGTGAGTTCCGACCAGCGCTTGCCGGCGCTGCGCTCACCCCCGAGAAAGGTCACCTCAAAGTGAGGGTGGTCCTGCAGCAGACGCAGGGTCTGCAGGCCGCCATAGCCGGAGGCTCCAATGACCGCGATTCGCTTGAAAGACGTGGGCGCCACAGGCCTCACCGGCTGCATTGAGGAAGGCTGACTTTAGTGATCGACCCGTTGGCAGCCGCCCGGGCTCTATAAACAAGGGACTGGAACGCCCGCAATGAGCTCCCCAGCGGTGACCAGCACCGTCCGTTTCGACCCGATTGAAAAGGCCCTTGAGGCCATTCGGGATGGGGCCTGCGTGGTGGTGGTCGATGACGAAAACAGGGAAAACGAAGGTGACTTGATCTGCGCGGCGCAATTTGCAACGCCGAAGCAGATCAACTTCATGGCCACCGAAGCCCGAGGGTTGATCTGTCTGGCCATGGAAGGCGAGCGGCTCGACGCCCTCGACCTGCCGCTGATGGTGGGGCAAAACACCGATACCAACCAAACCGCTTTCACCGTCAGCATTGATGCCGGACCTGAGGCTGGCGTCAGCACAGGCATCTCCGCAGAAGATCGGGCTCGCACCATCCAGGTGGCCTTGCATCCGCAAAGCAAACCCCAAGATCTGCGCCGCCCGGGCCACATCTTTCCCTTGCGCGCCCGCGATGGGGGAGTGCTGAAACGGGCCGGCCACACCGAAGCCGCCGTGGATCTCTCGCGCATGGCGGGGCTACATCGATCTGGCGTGATCTGTGAGATCCAAAATCCAGATGGCTCGATGGCGCGGCTACCGCAGCTGGCGGAATACGCCGCTGAGCACGGCCTCTACCTGATCTCGATTGCCGATCTCATCCGCTATCGGCTGGAAAACGAGCGTTTTGTGGTGCGCGAAGCGGAAGCCAAAATCCCCAGCGAATTCGGTGATTTCCGCGCCATTGGCTATCGCAACATTCTCGATGGCGGTGAGCATGTGGCGCTGGTCAAGGGCCACCCCGGTCGCCAAAGCGCGCCGGTGATGGTGCGCGTGCACTCGGAGTGCCTCACCGGGGATGCCTTTGGCTCGCTGCGCTGTGATTGCCGTCCGCAGCTGGAATCAGCGCTGCGCATGATCCAAGCCGAGGGGGAAGGCGTTGTCGTCTACCTGCGGCAAGAGGGCCGCGGCATCGGACTCATCAACAAGCTCAAGGCCTACAGCCTGCAGGAATCTGGCCTCGACACCGTTGAAGCCAATGAACATCTCGGCTTTGGCGCCGATCTGCGCGACTACGGCGTGGGCGCCCAAATCATTTCCGACCTGGGCATTAAGCGGCTGCGGCTGATCACCAACAACCCCAGAAAAATTGCTGGCCTCGGTGGCTACGGATTGGAAGTGGTGGACCGGGTTCCCCTGGTGATGGATCCGGGCCAACACAACGCCGACTACCTGCGCACCAAGGCCCGCAAACTGGGCCATTTACTGCATGGCCCAGGTGCACTGCTGGCCTGGAGCGGCTCCGGCGATGATCCCCGCCAACGCGCTCACCAACTCGAAGAGCAACTGGCCAGCAAGCTGAATGCCTTCGGGCTGACGATGGAAGTGGAAGAGCAGCACCGGGTACTCGCCCTTCTGGGCAAACCGGATCTCACGGTGCGTGTTGGGGCCGCGGAGCGGGGCAGCTTGCAACGCAATTGCTGGGCCCTGTTGCAGGAATTGGCCGAAGAACCAAGCACACAGCAGCTGCAACTGCTGATTGGCCCGGATCTTGATCGCAGTGAGCACCCACCGGCTCAGCTCGAGCCCACAGCGCTTGAACTCGAACAGCTACGCCAAGGATCAGGGGTTGATGCCGTTGCGGCCATCAACCCTGAGCAATCCCCTTGGACGTTGCTGCGCTGGAGCTAATCAGTCGCTGATGGTGACGGTCTTGATCTTGCTGCCGTTTTTCAACGCCAGCACAACGCCCATGTCACCGGTCAGACCGAAGACGGTGTGGACGCCATCGAGGTGAGGCTGGGCCTCATGGCAGATGAAGAACTGAGAGCCACCCGTGTTACGACCGGCGTGGGCCATCGACAGGGTGCCCGCCTGGTGCTTCTGGCTGTTGATCTCACAATCAATCGTGTAGCCGGGGCCACCGGTGCCCGCCATGCCCTTGGCTCCCTCACGGCTGTTGGGGCAACCGCCCTGAGCCATGAAGCCATCAATCACCCGGTGGAAGGCCAAGCCGTCGTAGAAACCATCCTTGGCCAGCTTCACGAAGTTGGCGACGGTGTTGGGAGCATCAGCATCAAATAGCTCCAGGGTGATTTGGCCGGCGTCGGTGTCCATCACGGCCTTGGTCATGAGCTCGGGGGCAAAGTGGTCCATGAACCTTCGCACAAGACGATGGCGACTGCGCAACCACCTGTTTCCGACCTGAGCAACGCCACGATTGGCATCCTCGGCGGTAGCGGTCTCTATGCCATGGAGGAGCTGCGCGATGTGGAGGAGCTGGAGGTGCCAACGCCCTTTGGCCAGCCATCGGATCGGCTGATCCGCGGCAATCTCGATGGCACCACGGTGATTTTTTTGGCCCGCCATGGGCGGCACCACAGCTATCTCCCTTCTGAGGTTCCCTACCGGGCCAACATCTGGGCGATGCGCAGCCTGGGCGTGCGCTGGATCCTCTCCTGCTCCGCGGTTGGCTCACTGCAAGAGCAACACAGGCCCTTGGACCTGGTGATCCCGGATCAATTCATCGACCGAACCCAAGGGCGTGCAGCCAGCTTTTTTGGCGAAGGAGCCGTGGCCCATGTGGCCTTTGCTGATCCCTTTTGTCAAACCCTTTCTGGACTCTTGGCCGATGCTGCGCAATCGGTGCTGCCGGAAGGGCGCAGGCTGCACCGCGGCGGCACCTACCTCTGCATGCAAGGACCTGCCTTCTCCACCAAGGCTGAATCTGAGCTGTACCGCAGCTGGGGCTGCGATGTGATCGGCATGACCAATCACACCGAAGCCCGCTTGGCGCGTGAAGCCGAAATCGCCTACAGCACCTTGGCGATGGTGACCGACTACGACTGCTGGCATCCCGATCACGATGCCGTGACCGTTGAGATGGTGATCAACAACCTGCGCGCCAACGCCACCACAGCCCAGCAAGTGGTGCGCCATGCCGCCCAGGCGATTCAGAGGCAAAAGCCCTCCAGCCCGGCCCACAGCGCGCTGCAAAACGGTTTGCTCACCGCGCCTGAGGCCGTGCCGGCCGCCACTCGCCAAAAACTGGATCTGTTCACGCGCCCCTACTGGGGAGCGGCCAGCTGAGCTCCAGCTTGTGCGAGGGCCTGACGCAAGGAACCATCACAGCCCTGCAATTGCGCCAGGGCTGCAGGAGCGTCGCAGCCCGTGGCCGCCATCAACAGCGCCTGCTTCACCGAACCGCCACTGACCTGCAGCAACTCGGCCGCCCTGGCCGAATCAACACCGGCCAGATCACGCAGGATTCGGCGGGCGCGATCTTCCAACTTGCTGTTGGAGACCGACACGTCGACCATGCGATTGCCGAAGACTTTGCCGAGCCGCACCATCACGCCGGTGCTGAGGATGTTGAGCGCCATCTTGGTGGCCGTTCCCGCCTTGAGGCGTGTGGAGCCCGTGAGCAACTCAGGACCACTCAACAAACGGATATCAATGCTGCAAGGCATTGGCGCTTGATCAGCTGGCACGCAGGCCATAGCGATCGCTTCAGCGCCCAGCTCCAAAGCCAGGTTCAAACCACCATGGACATAGGGGGTGGTGCCCCCAGCGGCGATGCCGACCAGAGCATCAGCGCCCGTAAACCCCCGCTCCAACAAATCCTGGCGGCCGCCCTCGCGGGAATCCTCCAGGCCTTCTGAACTGCGCAACAACGCTGGGGCCCCGCCAGCTAGCACGCCCTGCACCAACTCCGGCGGGCTGCAAAAGGTGGGCGGGCATTCCGCCGCATCCAGCACACCCAAGCGGCCGGAGGTGCCAGCACCCAGATAGAAGAGTCGACCGCCGGCCAACAGCCGTAAGGCGATGGCATCAATGGCTGCGCTGAGCTCAGCGGCTGCTCCAGCAACCGCTTGCTGGGGGCGCAGGTCCTCCTCGCAAAACAGCTGCACCAGCTCGGAGGTGCTGAGCAGGTCAAGGTCTGCGCTAGCCGGATTGGCTTGCTCGGTGAGCAGATGACCGCGATCAATTCCGCTGCTCACAGCAATCCCTCCAGGGAACGACGAAACGCTTCGAGTTCTGGATTCACCGCTGGCTGGGCAGTTTCAGCGGGAGCCTGCTGGGGCTCATCCTGCTGCTCACGCCACTCATTGGTGTCGAGATTTTGTTCCGGCGGCGCCAGCATCAGACGCTCTTCAGCGGTGCCTGGCATAAAACCGGAGGGCACCGATTGGGCTTCGTAGCCAGCTTGGCCGCAAAACAGTTCAATCTCTTCGCGGCTGATCGCCTCAGGGGTGGCTTCGGGAAAATCCTGGGCCGCCAGCAAGCCGGCGTAGCGCAAGGCGTCGTCTTCCTCCTCAAACATCAACACCACCGTGCGGCCATTGAGTTCAAGGGTGTGGATGCCTTCCACCTCGCTGCCGGAATCAAACAGCAGCACAAAGACCCGGTCACTCAAATCAGAACAGGGCGAGAAGCTTCATTCTCTCAGCAGCTCCTGCAGGCGCTTGTAGAGAGCTTCCTCGTCTTCTGCCAGCGGGTCAGGCACCACCAACCTCACTTCAACGATCTGATCTCCGCGGCGGCCATCACGCTCTAAGCCTTTGCCGCGCAAGCGCAACAGGCGCCCGCTCGAGGTGCCCGGTGGAATACGCAAGCGCACAGGGCCTTCAAGAGTGGGAACGACGGCGCTGCTACCCAGGGCGCCATCAGGGGCCGGCAAATCCAGCCGGTAGAGCACCCGCAGGCCATCAACGCGCAACCCTTCGTCAGTGCGCACCTGCAGCTGCAGAAAATGATCACGCCCTCCCGGGGCTACCCCCTCAAGGCGTAGGCGCCAACCATCACCTGCTTCTGGCGGGGTTTGCACTTCCACAGTGATGCCATCACTGAGTTGCACCTCCACAAACGTGCCATCGAGGGCCTGCTCTGGAGTGAGGGAAACGGCGGTCTCCAAATCGTCGTGGGCTTGAACTGGCGGCGGCGGCGGCGGCGGCGTTGTGGCCGGCCGCCGTTCACGGCGGCGCGAAAACAACTGATCGACGTAGTCGTGGAAGTCGGGAAACCCACTTGCGAAAGGATCGCGATGGCCGGCCTGGCTGGTGCCCCCGGCTTCCCAAGCCTGACGGCGGCGGGGATCACTGAGGACTTCATAGGCCTCATTGATCTTTTTGAAACGCTCTTCCGCAGCTGGATCGTTGCCATTGAGATCGGGATGCCAACGGCGAGCCTGCCGGCGAAAGGCCTGCTTAAGGCTCTCGGCGTCAGCTCCGGGCTCAAGCCCAAGAACAGCCCAGTGGTCCATCGTTGGGCTCAATAGCGCCCCCAGGGATCGTCGGAGCGGTCATAGCGGTCGTAACGACCACGGCCGCCTCCTGGCCGGTCCCAGTCATCCCAGTCGTCTTCGGCGAAGAGCTCATCTTTAAGGGAGCCGAGCGTGCTCTTGATCCCTTCCAACGGGCCAGCACCGCCATCGAGTTCGCGCCGTTCAGCCGTTAAGCGGCGGTTGAGGCCATAGAGAGCTTCTTCGAGCTGACTGGTGAGTAGATCCAATTCCCGCTCATCGGCCTGCTCAAGCCCATCGCGAAGGTCCCGCAGAGCCATCTCCACAGCACGCTGCTGGCGTTCAGCCCCATAGGGTCCAAGTTCAAGGGCTGCATCTCGGAGTCGACGTTCGGCCTGGGCAATCAACGTTTCGGCGCGATTGCGCCGGTCAACGGCGCTGCGCTTGCGGCGATCCTCCATGGATTGACTCGCCGCTTCAGCGATCAACTGATCAATTTCTTGCTGGGTGAGATTGGCACTGCCCTGCACCGTGACGCTTTGGCGGCGCCCCGTCGTGCGATCAGTAGCCGACACCTCCAGGATCCCGTTGGCATCCACATCAAAGGACACCTGCACTTGCGGGACCCCGCGCGGTGCGGGTGGAATCCCTGCTAAGCGAAATCGGCCCAGTGATTTGTTATCGCCGCCCATGGGCCGTTCACCCTGCAGCACATGCACCTCGACGGAGGATTGATTGGCTTCCGAGGTGCTGAACACATCAGACCGTCTCACCGGGATCGGCGTGTTGCGAGGAATGATGGTTTTCATCAAGCCGCCAATGGTCTCTAACCCCACCGAGAGAGGGGTGACGTCATTGAGCATCAAGTCGCGCAGCTCACCAGTGAGAATTCCGGCTTGCACAGCAGCGCCAACGGCAACGACTTCATCGGGGTTGACGTTCTGACTGGGTTCGCGCGGCACCAAGGTGCGCACCAACTGCTGCACCATCGGCATGCGGCTGGAACCACCCACCAACACCACCTCATCGACATCTTCAGGAGCCAAGCGGGCATCCCGCAAAGCGGCTTGCACTGGCCTCAGCAAACGATCAAGAAGATCAGGGCACAGCGATTCAAAGGTGCGCCGATCGAGGCTGGTTTCGAGATGGAGGGGGCCTGATTCCGCCGTGGCGATGAACGGAAGCGAGATGGTGGTTTTCAGCGTTCCGGAGAGCTCTTGCTTGGCCTTTTCCGCTACCTCCAACAGCCTCTGCAGCGCTTGCCGGTCGCGCCGCAGGTCCACGCCATTGGCCTGCTGAAACCCCTCCGCTAACCAATCAACGATGCGTTGATCAAAGTCGTTGCCGCCGAGCTGGGTGTCGCCGCTGGTGGCCTTGACGTCAAAGACGCCATTGGCAATGCGCAGCAGCGAGACATCAAAGGTGCCCCCACCCAAATCGAAGACCAAAACGGTCTGGGAGCGGCTGCGATCAAAGCCATAGGCCAAGGCTGCAGCGGTTGGCTCATTGAGGATTCGCTCAATCGTGAGGCCCGCAAGCCGGCCGGCATCCCGGGTGGCCTGGCGCTGGGAATCATCGAAATAGGCGGGAACCGTCACCACGGCGGCCTCCACCTCCTCACCGAGATAGGTGGCAGCGTCATCCACCAACTTGCGCAGCAGGCAAGCCACCAATTCCTCAGGGGCGTATTCGCGCTCGGTAGCCGGGCACACCACCCGCACCTGACCCAAGTCATTGGCCCGGATGGTGTAGGCCACCGCCTGGGAGGCCTCATCGAGCTCTTGCCACTGCCGCCCGATCAGGCGCTTCAGGTTGGAAAAGCTGTCGCGAGGATTGAGCACCAGCTGGCGGCGTGCCGCCTGACCCACCAACAATTCTTTGTCGCGGCTGAACCCAACCACCGAAGGGGTCGTGCGCAGACCTTCTGCATTGGCCACCACCACAGGCCGGCCACCTTCCAGGACAGCCAGCACGGAATTGGTGGTGCCCAGATCAATGCCGACGATCCGGCCCATGCTCCCGAGCAAATGTGCTCACGCTACCGGGCATTCGACCCTGATCCAAGCACCCAAGCCAGTTGAACAGCGTCAAAGACGGAAAGTGAGATCAAAACCTTTTGATGATTAGTTCTTAGTGTCTCTAACCAGTCTTTAACTGCGACTTAACAGACGGTCCATATCACCGTTGTTGACCCAATACTTTTTTGGTCGCCCATGTTCATGTCCAAGAAGACCGTTGCCCTCGGCGCCATCGCAGCTCTGGCTGCTGGTGCTGCTGCTCCGGCCATCGCCCAACAGCAAATCAACGGCTCCGGGGCTTCCTTCCCCGCACCGATGTTTGCGACCTGGTTCGACAGCCTGCGCAACCAAGACGGTCCCAATGTCACCTATGAACCGGTGAATTCCGCTCAAGGCATCCGTCAGCTGGTTGAGCTGGAAGTTGACTTCGGCGCCACCGATCGTCCGATCGCCCCTCGCACCGCCAACCTGGTGCGCCGCGGTCTGGTGCAAATCCCTGTCGTCGCTGGCTCCATCGCCATCGGCTACCACAAAGACGGTTGCGATCTGAAGCTGAGCCAGCAGCAGCTCAGCGAGGTGCTGCTTGGCACCATCAGCAACTGGAAGACCCTGGGTTGCCAAGAAGGCCCCATCAAGGTGAGCACCCGTTCGGATCGCTCCGGCACCACCTTGGCCCTGACCAAGAGCCTCTCTGACTGGAGCCCTGAGTTCCGTCAGACCGTTGGCACCGGCATGCGCGTCAAGTTCCCCGTTGGCACCACCACCAGCGGCAACGAAGGCGTGCGTCGCTTCATCGAAACCACCCCTGGTTCGATCGGCTACGTGAACGTGCCCTCGATCAAGGGCAAAGTTCAAGCTGCTGCTCTGCAGAACAGCGAAGGCAACTACATGCTGCCGAATTCCGCCACCGGCATCTCGGCTCTGGAAGGTATTCGCGCCGCTGAGTACAAGCCTCTGGCCATCAGCAACCCTCCTGGCCGGGATTCCTATCCCCTGGTTGCCATGAGCTGGGTGCTGGCTTACGAGAACGGCAACGGTGTCAACACCGATGCTCTCAAGCAGACCATCAACTACATGTTGAGCAACCCTGCCCAGAGCCAGGCCGACAACCTTGGCTATGTGCCCCTGCCTGAGTCCATCCGCAAGGCAGCTCTCGATCAGGTTCAACTGATCAAGCAGTGAAGCGCTGAGAGCTAACACTCCTGACGGCCCCCCTTGGGGGCCGTTTTCTTATGGCTGAGTAAAGCCTTAATTTCCCTGTAACCATTGATACAAAAGAGATAACTGGTCCTTAAGGGATGGCTCGTATCAAGGACATTGACGTCTCGCAGGCAACCCATGCCCGTCACCAAAAAGGCTGTTGCTCTGAGCTCCCTTGTCGCTCTGAGTGCTGCCGCCATCGCCCCCGCTATCGCTCAGCAATCCCTGAACGGTGCAGGTGCTTCTTTCCCGGCTCCTCTCTATCAAAAGTGGTTCCAGGAATTGGCTGCTGCCGGCGGCCCCAAGGTCAACTACCAAGCTGTTGGATCCGGCGCTGGCGTACGCCAGATGATCGCTGGCACCTCCGACTTCGGTGCATCTGACAAGCCCCTGGGCGCTAAAAAGCGCGACAAGATCAAACGCGGCGTGATCCAGATCCCCATGACTGGGGGCACGATCGCCGTTGGCTACAACAAGCCAGGCTGCACTCTCAAGCTCACCCAAAAGCAGGTGGCCGAGATCTTCCTGGGCAAGATCACCGACTACAGCCAACTGGGTTGTGCTGCTGGTCCGATAACCGTGGCTTACCGCTCTGACGGTTCCGGCACCACCTTCGCCTTCACCAACGCCGTTGCCGCCTGGAATGGCGACTTCAAAGACACCATCGGCGTTGGCAAATCCGTCAACTGGCCCGTGGGCTCCGGCGGTAAGGGCAACAGCGGCGTCGCCGGCGTCATCCAAAACACCCCTGGTGGTTTGGGTTATGTGAACCAGGCCTACGTCAAAGGCAAGATCAAGGCTGCTGCCATCCAGAACAAGGACGGCAACTACGTCAAGCCCACCTCCAAGAACGGTTCGGCTGGCCTGGCTGGCATCAAGCTTGATGCTTACAACACCGGCACCGACACCAATCCCTCCGGCGCCAATGCCTATCCAATCAGCACCCTGACCTGGATCTTGGCTTACGCCAGCGGCAACGGTGACAACACCCCCGCCCTCAAGAAGACCTTTGCTTACATGCTGAGCAACAAGGCCCAAAGCCAGGCACCGAGCCTGGGTTATGTGCCCCTGCCCAGCAGCATCCGCAAGATCTCCTTGGCAGCTGTTCAGAAGATCGCTAACTGATCCAAGCGTCAGGACTTAGCGAATTTCATCGCAAGAGGGGGCTAAGCCCCCTCTTTTTTTGTGGGAATTTAATGAGTCCCTAAGCATCACTGCGTATCTTTGGATCGACTGTGACGAGTGCAATGTCAGCCTCCGGGCAAAGCAGTCTCTACAAGCTGCGTCACCGTCCTCCCAGCGACAAGCTGGTGGACAACGGATTCAAAAACCTTGTCGTTCTTCTGGCTCTGATGGTGGCGATCATCTTGATCGGCATTTTTATCGTTGTTGGAAGCCAAGCGGCAGAAGCGATCAAAGCCTTTGGGCTCAATTTTGTACTCAGCTCCAAATGGGATCCGGTTAGGGACACCTATGGAGCCTTCACGGCGATCTACGGGACCCTGCTGACGTCACTTCTGGCTTTGGTCTTGGCCGTGCCGTTGGGAGTGGGCACAGCCATCTTCCTCACCGAAGATTTCATCAACGGCAAAGTCCGTGAGGTGATTTCAAACATGGTGGAATTGCTGGCAGCCATTCCATCGGTGGTTTTAGGGCTCTGGGCAATCTTTGTTCTTGAACCCTTTGTCCGGCCAATCCTGATGGCCATCCATAACGTTCTTGGCTGGATCCCCTTTTTCAGCACCGTTCCATCGGGCCCCGGTGTGATGCCAGCGGTCTTCATTCTCACGATCATGTTGCTGCCGATCATCACAGCGATCAGCCGCGATTCTCTCAATCAGGTTCCCCAAGATCTGCGCCAAGCCGCCTATGGCATCGGCGCCACACGTTGGACATCGATCTTGCGCGTTCTGGTTCCAGCCGCCATTTCAGGGATTATCGGCGGAATCATGTTGGCCCTCGGTCGAGCCATGGGTGAAACCATGGCCGTCACGATGATCATTGGCAACCAAACCTCTTTCAACATCTCTTGGTTTGCGCCAGGAAACACCATTGCTTCTTTGATTGCCAATCAATTTGGAGAAGCCGGTGAACTTCAGATGTCAGCACTGATGTATGCCGCATTGGTGTTGATGATCATCACGTTCCTCGTCAATGTTCTGGCGCAGTGGATTGTCAGGCGCTTGGCCCTCAAATACGAGTGATCCAATGACCTCATCAAGCTTTAAAGCCAAAGGCGACTTGCTGTTCAAGCCAGGCCTGCTTCGCAATCAGGGCAACCGATTGATGACGGGCATCGCTGCGGCCTTTTCCGTCATCGCGATCATCCCTTTGATTGCGGTCATCCTGTTTGTTTTAATCAAGGGCTTTGCATTCCTGCGGCCAGCGATGTTTTTTGAGCTGCCGCCAGTCCCAGGCCAAGAAATGGGCGGCGGCATTGGCAATGCCTTTCTCGGCACCTTCATCGTGACCGGGCTGTCCTGCCTGTTTGCGATTCCTGTGGGCGTCGGGGGTGGCATCTATCTGGCGGAATATGGCGGAGAAAATAAGTTCTCCGAATTCATCCGCTTTGGCACCAATGTCCTGGCTGGTGTGCCATCGATTATTGCTGGCGTGTTCATTTACGGCTTGATCGTTTCCAGCCGAATTCTTTTCGGCAGCACCTTCTCAGCCGTAGCTGGTGGCCTGGCCCTGTCCGTTTTGATGTTGCCCACCATCATCAAAACCACCGATGAAGGCCTCAAGCTGGTTCCTCAGGAATTGCGATGGGGGGCACTGGGTGTGGGGGCCTCAAAATTTGTGACCACCATCAAGGTGGTGGTTCCCTCCGCCATTGCACCGATCGCCACCGGAGTCGTTCTGGGCATTGCGCGATCGGCAGGAGAAACTGCACCACTCATCTTCACGGCTTTCTTCTCCCCCTATTGGCCTGATGGCCTGCTGGAGCCCATGGCCACCATGTCGGTCATGATCTTCAACTACGCGATCATGCCCTACGAAGCCCAAGTCCAACTGGCCTGGGCTGCTTCCTTTGTGTTGGTGATCATGATCCTGGCCATGAATCTTCTGGCCCGCTGGCTCTCGAGCTTTGCCCAGCGTTAAAAGCTCACTGTCAAACTTGCCCTAGAGCCCCTCAGCTTCCCAACCAATGACGCTCTCTAGCCACATCGCAGACGTTCCCGACGATCAAGTGGCCATCACCTGTGATGACGTCACAATCAGCTACGGCGCCTTTGAAGCGGTCAAGAATGTCTTCCTCGAAATTCCCCGAGGCCAGGTCACAGCGTTCATCGGACCATCCGGTTGCGGCAAAAGCACAGTGCTGCGAGCCCTCAACCGAATGAATGACTTGATCGCCAGCTGTCGGCTCAAGGGTCGGGTGATCTACGAAGGGCAAGATCTCTATGCCCCCAATGTCGATCCTGTCGAAGTGCGGCGTCGGATCGGCATGGTGTTCCAACGCCCTAATCCCTTCCCCAAATCGATTTACGAAAACATCGCCTTCGGTGCCCGCATCAATGGCTACAGCGGCGATATGGACGAACTGGTGGAGACATCGTTGCGGCGCGCTGCTGTCTGGGATGAGTGCAAAGACAAGCTCAACGAAAGCGGTTATTCCCTCTCTGGCGGTCAGCAGCAGCGACTTTGTATTGCCCGCACCATTGCCACTCAACCGGATGTGATCTTGATGGACGAGCCTTGCTCAGCGCTCGATCCAATCTCCACACTGAAAGTGGAGGAAACGATGCACGAGTTGAAGAAGGACTTCACCATCGTGATTGTCACCCACAACATGCAGCAGGCTGTGCGGGTTTCAGACATGACCGCCTTCTACAACGCCGTGGCCGTGGAAGGCGGCTCAGGCAAAGTGGGGTACCTGGTCGAATTTGATGAAACCAGCAATATCTTCAACAACCCAAGACAAGAAGCCACACAGGAATATGTCAGCGGTCGGTTTGGATAATTTCTCCAAATCCATCATTTAGCAGCCAAGGGCAGAGAATGAAGGCAGGAAAAGCCTCTCTCTGCCCTCGTTTTCATTGATGGAATTCAGGCCGCTTAATGGTTTGATCAATATTGCGATTGAGAAGTTCACTAATCGTCAAACCGACGGGGATTTTCCCGCCAAAAGCAGTTCCTTGAACTTGTTTGAGCATCTTGCTCTTGACGACAAGATACTGGGCCTTGGTCAAAGGGATTGATCCCTCTTTCTCAACCAATTGCGTTGCATTATTCAGGTAATACTGCACGAAAGCCCTTAACGAAGAACTGTCTTTTAGGCTCTTAGCATTGACATAAATAAAAACAGGCCGTGATAACGGTGAATAGCTTCCATTTTGAACAGTCTCAAGCGATGGCATGACAGGTCCTTGATCGCTCTCAACCGGCAAAGCCCTGAGCTTGTTTCGGTTTGCTGCATAGTAGGCATAACCAAAATAACCAAGAGCGTTGGAATTCGAGGCCACACCTTGGACTAGAACATTGTCATTTTCGCTACTGATGTAGTCACTACGGCTATCTCGTTTACTGCCATTAATGGCCTGATTAAACGTGTCAAACGTACCGGAATCAGCGCCGGGTCCGTACAGCACAATTGGCTTTTCAGGCCAATCCAAACTCACCTGATTCCAGCGCTTGATCGTTCCCTGGGCAGAGCGGGACCAAAGACGTCTCAGCTCGGCAACACTGATGCTTTTTGCCCAGGTGTTGGCAGGATTGACCACAACAGTGATGGCATCAAACGCAATCGGCAGCTCAAAAAACTTGATGCCTTGATCTGCGCAGCGCTTGAGCTCTTTCTGGCTGATGGGTCGAGAGGCGTTACTGATCGGGGTCTTGCCGCTGCAGAAGTCACGGAATCCAGCACTGGTGCCACTTTCGACAACAGGCGAAAAGCGCACCTTCCGACCTGCAGCAGTCGATCGAAATCCCTGAATCGCCAAGGTTGTGATGGGCCCAACTGTGCTCGACCCCGTAATCAGGATCGGTGCCGTGGCTTGAGCTTTCAGCCCTCCAGCCCCTGATGCTGTCAACAGGCCTACGCCCACAGCGAGCATCCCGGATACCGCGCGAAGGGGAACCATCGGATCCATCAACCGTTGTTGATATGGTCCACTGCCAACTTTTTGGCTGCATTAAGGCAGCTTGGTGAGGCACGGAGAGGGAGGGATTCGAACCCTCGATAGAGTTGCCCCTATACAGCATTTCCAGTGCTGCGCCTTCGACCACTCGGCCACCTCTCCTCTGCACAGCTGGGCTATGCAGCTGGCAACCTAGCAGTTCAACTTGGCCAGCTTTGATGAGCCCACGGCACCGGGTCACGGTCCATGACCGGCAGAACAATCGAGTCCTCAGCGCCGATATCGAGGAGGGTCGTTATGTGCTGGAAGGTTTTGAAGCCAGCGGCCAACCCTTGCCATTTAGCTGCCGAAATGGCTGCTGCACCGCCTGTGCCGTCAGGGTGCTGAGCGGCGAGCTGGATCAACGCGAAGCCTTGGGCCTCTCCCACGATTTACGCCGGCAGGGTTATGGGCTGCTTTGCGTGGCTCGCGCTTATGGACCGGTGACGGTGGAAACCCAGGACGAAGACGAGGTCTACATGCTGCAGTTCGGCAATGCCTTTGGAAAAGGCACCGTGCGCGCTGCTATTCCGCTGGAAGAAGAATGAGCCCAAGCGATCAAGAGCTGCTGGCGATTGCCAGCGCGGCGGCCGATGCCGGCGCTGCCGAGTTGAGCCGCTACTGGGGCAATCTGAGCCAGGTGCGCAGCAAAGGGCGCGCCGGTGATTTGGTCACTGAAGCCGATCTGGCCGCCGAAGCCGCTGTGCTGCGACTGCTTCAAGAGCGCACACCTGAAGTGGCGGTGTTAGCCGAAGAAAGCGGGCATCAACCCGGAAGCGACCGCGAGCTGCAGTGGTGCGTGGATCCACTCGATGGCACCACCAATTACGCCCATGGCTTTCCCTTCTTTGCCTGCTCCATCGGCCTGCTGCGCCATGGCAAGCCACTGCTGGGGGCCATTGCCGCTCCTGGCCTCAATCAGCGCTACAGCGGTGGGCTCGGCCTCGGAGCCTGGTGCAATGGGGATCCACTGCAGGTGTCGAGCTGCCAATCCTTGGCGGATTCCCTCCTGGTGACGGGATTTGCCTACGACCGGCGCGAGCGAATCGACAACAACTACAGCGAGTTCTGTTATTTCTCCCACCGCACCCATGGCGTGCGGCGCGGTGGTGCGGCAGCACTGGATTTGGCCCTTGTGGCCGCCGGCAGGCTGGATGGTTATTGGGAACGGGGCCTGCAGCCCTGGGATTTAGCGGCCGGGGTGGCCTTGGTTCAAGCCGCCGGTGGTCTGGTCTGTGACTACGACGGCAGTGCGCTTGAGCTCTCCAGTGGCCGGGTGGTGGCCACTAATGCCGCCTTGCAGGCCCCGCTGTTGCAGGGCCTATCCGAATGCCAACCGCTGCCGCCTGCGACCTACAACGCTGAGATCCCCGCTGGTCCATAGGATTCGGCGGCAACCGTGCCGATCGGATGGCCCTTCAGCCCGCCAGTGGAGCCCGCGACCTCCTGCCCCGCGACGTGGGGGTTAACCGCTGGATTGCAGAGCAACTGGCTGCCGTCTACCAGCGCTGGGGCTACGAAGAGGTCACCCCGCCCAGCCTGGAGCGGATCGACACCCTCGAGGCCGGCGGTGCAATCCAATCGCACCAGGTGGTGCAAGTGGTGGCCGATGAGGCTCTCGGCCTGCGCCCGGAAATGACCGCCAGCATCGCCCGGGCCGCTTGTACGCGCCTGGCAGCCATGCAGCGCCCCCTACGGCTGCACTACCGCGGTTCCACCTTCCAAGCCCAACGAGCGGAAGACCAAGGTCTGCGCATTGTCGAAGACCTGCAGAGCGGCGTGGAACTGATGGGCGCCAAGGGGCTTGCCGGTGATGCCGAACTGCTGCGTCTGCTGCTCGATGCCGGCTCCCATCTGCCGCTTAGCGCAGAGCATCAGCCCACCCTGCTGATCGGCCATCAACGGTTGCTGTCGGTGCTGCTCGAAGCTGTGGAGCCATCGCTGCGCAGCACGGTGCGCCGCCACGTCTGCGAACTCAACCGCGTGGCCCTCTCCCAGCTAGAGCTGCCAGGGCAGCAACGCTTGCAACTGCTGCAATTGCTGCAGCTGCGCGGGGAACCCGCAGCGGTACTCAACGGACTAGAAGCCCTGCTGGGAGAAACGGGTCTGCTCGCCGAGCTGAAAGAGCTGATCAGCATCATTGAGGAGCAGGCCAGCCACGCCGGCATTCGCCTGCAGCTGGATCCCACCTTCCATCCCGACTTCGAGCTCTATGACGGGGTGATGGTGAAGTTGGTCTGCCAGGGGCTTGATGCGCCGGTGGCCATCGCCAGTGGCGGCCGCTATGACGCTTTGGTCCAGCGCTTCAGCCCAGTGGGGGCGGTAGCCAGCGGTGTGGGATTCAGCTTTGCCGTTGAGGCGGTGCGTCAACTGTTGGAGCAAGCCGATCAACTACCCCCGCGGCTAGACGGCCAACTGGTCTTGGTGGCCTACAGCCAGCCCAGCCAATTGCATGCGGCCTTGAACCTGCTGGAGCAGCTGCATCAAAGCGGCCAACCCGCTGAGCTCTGGCCCGAGCCCTGCGCCAACCAAGACGAGGCCCAAGGCATCGCCACACAACGCGGCGTTCAAACGGTTCGCTGGGTGGGTTGAATCCTTAGGATCAGCGGGTCTGCAAGCCCCTCTTGGCACACACCATCGTCACCAACGTCTGCGAAGGGATCGCCGACTGCGTCGATGCCTGCCCTGTGGCCTGCATCCATCCTGGTCAAGGCGCCAATACCAAGGGCACTGGCTTTTATTGGATCGACTTTCAAACCTGCATCGATTGTGGAATCTGCCTGCAGGTCTGCCCTGTGGAAGGAGCCATCGTTCCGGAAGAGCGCCCCGACCTGCAAACCAGCAACTGAGTCACTGGTTCGGGCTTCACACCACTGCAGCCATTGAGCGGGTCGCCCTCCTGTTCCTAGGGTCGTGGACCCCAATTCAGACGGCGCATGTCGGTGCTTGAGCAAGGCCAGATCCAGATCCATACCGAAAACATCTTCCCGATCATCAAGAAGGCCGTTTACAGCGGCCACGAGGTGTTTTTGCGTGAATTGGTCAGCAACGGCACCGATGCGATCAGCAAGCGCCGAATGGCGGCCATGGCTGGTGATTGCAGCGAAGGCACCGACGGACTGATCAGCATCAAGATCGATCGCGAAGCCAAAACCCTCACCATCAGCGACAACGGCATCGGCATGAACGCCGATGAGGTGAAGCGCTACATCAACCAGGTGGCCTTCTCCAGCGCCGAGGAATTCCTGGAGAAGTACAAGAGCGAAGACGACGCCATCATTGGCCACTTTGGCCTGGGCTTTTATTCGAGCTTCATGGTGGCCAGCCAGGTTGAGCTGGTGAGCTTGAGCGCTCGCCCCAACGCTGAAGCGGTGCGCTGGAGCTGCGATGGCTCACCGAATTTCAGCCTCGAAGCCGCTGAGCGCAGCGAACCCGGCACCGATGTGATCCTGCACCTGCAGGAGGAGGAGCTCGAGTACATCGAGCCCGCCCGGATTCGCACCTTGATCAACACCTACTGCGACTTCATGCCGGTGGAGGTGCAGCTGGAAGGGGAGACGGTCAACAAGCGCGAAGCCCCCTGGCGCAAGAGCCCCCGGGAGCTCAGCGATGAGGACTACATCGAGCTGTACCGCTACCTCTATCCATTCCAAGGCGATCCCCTGCTGTGGGTTCACCTCAACACCGATTACCCCTACAACCTGCAAGGCATCCTCTATTTCCCAAAATCCACCGGCCGCGCTGATTGGGAAAAGGGCGAAATCAAGCTGTACTGCAATCAGGTCTTTGTCAGCGACTCCATCAAGGAGGTGGTGCCGAAGTATCTGCTGCCCTTGCGCGGGGTGATCGATTCACCCGATATCCCACTCAACGTGAGCCGCTCGGCGCTGCAGACCGATCGCCGGGTGCGCTCCATCGGCGGCTTTGTGGCCAAGAAGGTGGGCGACCGGTTGAAGCAGCTGCATCGTGATGAGCCCAAGCGCTATGCCGAAATTTGGGAGTCGTTGGCTCCCTTCATCAAGATCGGCGCCATGGAGGATGAGAAGTTTGCTGATCAAGTCGCCGAGCTGGTGTTGTTTGGCACCACCGCAGCGGCAGGCGTAGGCGAAACCCCCGATCCGGTCGCAGCTGAAGACGGCAAGCGATTTACCACCCTGGCGGGTTACCGCTCACGGCTCAGCGCCCATAACGACAAGCGCATCCTTTATTGCACCGATGAGGCCGGGCAGGCCGGGGCCTTGGCGCTCTGGCAAGGGCAAGGCGCTGAAGTGCTGCTGGCTGACACCTTCATCGACACCCAGTTCATTCCTTGGCTGGAATACCGCCACGAGGAGTTGAAGTTCCAGCGGGTGGATGCCGAGCTGGATGATTCGCTGCAAGACAAAGACAGCGGCGTTACCGATGCTGAAGGCAAAGACAGCAGTGAAAGCCTGCGGGATCTGTTTAAGGCCTCACTGGATAACGACAAAGTCACCATCCAGGTGCAGGCTCTCAAGGGTGACAACGCCCCGGCTGCGTTGATCCTGCTGCCAGAGCAAATGCGCCGCATCAACGACATGGGCGCCTTGATGGAGCAACGCCTCCCGGGCCTGCCTGATCACCACGTGCTGCTGATCAACCGCCGGCACCGGTTGGTCGAAGGCATGCAAAAGCTGGCCGCTGGATCTGTGATTGCCGGCGGGGGCGCGAGCTCGCCGAGCCAACAACTCGCCGAGCAACTCAGCCGCCATGTCTATGAAATGGCCAAGCTCTCGGTCGGAGGCCTCGAACCCAATGAGCTGGCCGGCTTCCAACAGCGAAGCTGCGACCTGATGGGTGAGCTGATGAACCGGGGGCTTTAAGCCCCGGGGCTCAGACCGAAGCGGCGCGGCGCTTGAGATACCACTGCAGCATCGAAGGGTGCTGCAGTTGGAAACCCAAGTCTTTCAACGACTCATTCGAGATGGCGGCATGCAAAATGCGCTCGTCTTGGCTTGAACCCATCCAAATCACTGGCGGACAACCGATGGCTTCACAGAGCTGATCGGTGATGGCGCGCTTGGAGAGCTTGATGTCATCCACGACGTTCAAGGTGGTGTTGAGCTTCTGCTCCGCCGCCAGGTTCACCGCCTGAACCACGTCGTCCACATGAACCCAGCAGGGGACATGGTCACCATTGCGCTCAACGCACTGGCCAGCAGCGGCCACAAGCCATTCGGGGATCTCACGATCGGGGCCATAAATGCCACCCAGGCGCAGGGTGCAGACGTTGATCGCTTCACTACGCAGGGACTGAAGCTGTTGCTCAGCGCCAGCGAGCAGAGCATTCACGGGGTGATTGAGATCCAAGCCCATGTGCTCTGAGGTCAGAGCACCATCGCGATTGCCATACAGCCCGCAACTGCTCAGATGGATGATTTGCAGGGGCCGATTGGAGTGGCGGTTGGCGATGCCATCGCACAACATTTCAATGCCGCGGCGATAAACCGATTCGTAGGCCTCAACGCAGACATGCTGTTGGCCAGTCGGAGCCAAGGAGACCACCAACACATCGACATCGCCCAAGAACGACAGGTCGTTGCTGGTGGCTTCGGAGTCGAACAGCACGGCTTGATCAACATGCGAGCGCAGCTGATGCAGCCGCGAATCGCGGCGGGTGGTGGCCGTCACGGTGTGACCTTCATCACTCCAACCACTCACCAGCCGGCGGCCGACATAGCCGCAGCCAACGACAGCCCGATGTTCTCCACTAGGGAGCATCGGCCGCTGTTCAGCCTGGAGGCGTTGATAGAGGCCGGCCAGGTCGAGGGCCATGACTTTCTTTCTTTTTGTAAACGATATTCGACCGCAAGCATCAGTGCGGTTACCGCTTTGACCAAATCAGGGGTTTGACAGCAACCAGGCCGCGGGTCGATGGTGTACGAGTCGAGGTCTGGTTCATTCCTCAGCGCTCTGCGTTGGGGGCGCGAAGTTCCTCTATATCCGCCGTTTACAACCTGACTGCGTGCCGAGCTCGTTTGTTCTCGTTTACCACCGCTCACCCTTCGATGAAGTCATCGACGCGGACGGGAACCGCAGCTGGCAAGACCAAAAAAGCCCCAACGGCATCATCCCAACCCTGCGCAACCTGTTCCGAGATCACCCCTCGGGCACCTGGATTGCTTGGCGCCAAGACGAAAACAACAACGGCGAGGATGAAACAACGGTTATCGAGGAGCCACTGACGATCAGGCTCCGCCGGATTCCGCTGCAACAGCAGCAGATCTCGAGCTTCTATCACGTGACCTCGAAGGAGTCGGCCTGGCCGATCCTGCACACCTTCCCCAGCCACTTCAATGTCAACAACGCCGACTGGGCCACATTCCAGGAGGTGAATCGGCGCTTTGCCGAGGCCGCTTGCAATGAAGCCGCACCGGGTGCCTGCATCTGGGTGCACGACTACAACCTATGGCTGACACCGGGATACATCCGCCAGCAACGACCGGATGTGAAGGTCGGATTCTTCCACCACACACCGTTCCCCAGCGCCGATGTGTTCGGCATCCTTCCCTGGCGAGAAGAAATCATCAGCAGCCTGCTGGCCTGTGATGTGGTGGGTTTTCACATCCCTCGCTACGCCGAAAACTTCAGCCGTGCTGCCTCCAGCTTGTTGGCCGTCGAGCGGGGGCCCCGAGAGGAGGTGTCATCCCATTTCCTGCACCATGGCAGCGCCCTGGCCCAGCCCGACTGCACCCCTTGGCTTCGCTACCAAGGCCGCACCGTGCAGCTGGTTTCCACACCTGTTGGCACAAGCCCAGATGTGATTCAAGCCCTCAGGGACTCAGCCCCTGTTCAGGACCTGATCGAAGACATCGAGCGCGACACCAAGAAAGGTCGCAAGCTGATCATCTCCGCCAGCCGGGTGGACTACACCAAAGGCAATGAAGAGCTGCTGCTGGCCTACGAGCGCCTGCTCGAACGTCGCCCAGAAATGCATGGCGACGTGGTGCTGATGCTGGCCTGCGTAGCAGCCAACACCGGCATGAAGGTCTACGAAGACACCCAACGCAGCATTGAAGAGACCGTGGGCCGGATCAACGGTCGCTTCGGCCGCATCGATTGGGTGCCCATTCGACTGACCACGCAGCGGATCCCCTACGAGGAAATCGTGGCCTGGTTTGCCGCCTCCGACATCTGCTGGATCACGCCACTACGGGACGGGCTGAATCTTGTTGCCAAGGAATATGTGGCGGCCCGCAAGGGCCAAGGGGGCAGTTTGGTGCTGTCGGAGTTCACCGGTGCCTCGGTGGTTGTCGATGGCGCAATCCTCACCAACCCCTACTCCCATCGGCGCATGGACGAGGCGATCGACGCCGCGCTGATGATGCCGATGGCCGAGCAGCGCGAGCGCATGCAGCGCATGGAGCGTGCCGTTGACACCTTGAGCGTGGCCAACTGGGCCAGTGAGCAGCTCAACGCGCTCGAGCATTAGAGCCCATGACGCTGCGCCGCCGGTTGCTGGGAGTGGTGCTAGCCAGCATCACCCTGCTGCTGATGGCAACAGGTGTGCCAGCAGCCACGATCCCGGTCTCTGTCTTGATGCCGGCGTCCTTTGCCGATGCCAGCGCACCCCTGGTGCGGGAGTTCAACGCCAGCCATCCCCACATCCGCCTAGAGGTCACCCGAGGGCCGCTCGACACCGAATCCGTGTCGGATCTGGCGATCAGCAGCTTGCTGCTGGGCAGCAGCCCCTACGACTTGCTGCTGATGGATGTCACCTGGACGCCCAAATACGTGGCTGCCGGCTGGCTTGAACCGCTCGAGGGCTGGCTTGGTGATGACGCCATGGCTCCCCTGGCTCCTGGCGCTGATTTGGGCAATGCCTTCAGTGGCCACCTCTGGCGCTTCCCCATGGTGGCCTCGATGGGGTTGCTCTATTGGCGCACGGATCTCATGGCGGCTCCGCCACGCACGCCCATGGAATTGGCTCGGATCAGCCGGGAGCTGCAATCCAGTGGTGCCGTGCGCTGGGGCTATGTCTGGCAAGGCCGGCAGTACGAGGGCCTGAGCACGGTCTATCTCGAAATGCTGCGGGGCTTTGGTGGCCGCTGGATCGTTGATGGCAGCCCAACCCTCGACAGCAAGGAAGCCGTGGCGGCCACCCGCTGGCTGGAGGGCTTGATCCGCCAGGGGATCTCACCGCCATCGGTGGTCACCATGGCCGAACCGCAATCCTTGCAAGTGTTCGCCGCTGGTCAGTCCGCCTTCATGCGCAACTGGCCCTACGCCTGGAACGAACTGAACCGCGCTGGCAGCGCCTTAGCCGGCAAAGTGGGCATCACCACAATGGTGGCTGAACCGGGCCAGCCCCACGTGGCGACCCAGGGCAGCTGGGGGCTCGCCCTCACCAGGGGCAGCCAGCACAAGCGCGCCGCAATCGAAGCCCTGCAGTTCCTCACCAGCGAGGAGAGCCAAACCCGGCTCTACGAAGACTTTGGCTACACCCCAACACGCCAAGCGGTGTTCCGCGATCCCAAGCTGGTGTCCGCTCACCCTGAGCTGCCGGAGCTGGAGGCAGCCCTCGCTGATGCCGTGCTTCGCCCCCTGACTCCGGTTTATGCACAGATCAGCGACCTGCTTTACCGCGAGCTCAGCCGGGTGTTCACCGCTCGGGTGAGCCCGCAGCAGGGAATGGAGCAATTGCAGGAGCAAACGCTGCAGCTGCGCCGAACCGTGGGAGGTGAGATTTGAGAGGCCAACGGCTGTGGCTGCTGATGGCACCGGCGTTGCTGCTGCTTTTAGCGGTCTTCGCCCTACCGATGCTGCAGTACGCCTGGCTCAGCACCCAGGCCCAAACGGTGCTCACCGAGCTCGAGCCCCAACCAGTTGGGTTGGCCCAGTGGCAGCGTCTGCTTCAGGACGGGCGCTTCTGGCAAGACGCCTTCCAAACCTTGCGGTTCGGCCTCTGCTCTGTGGGGTTGGAGTTGGTGCTGGGTTTAGCCGTCGCCCTGCTCTTGAATCAGCCGCTGCGGGGCCGAACGCTGCTGCGCACCGTGAGCCTGCTGCCTTGGGCCCTGCCCACCACTGTGATGGCGTTGGGCTGGCGCTGGATCTTCAATGATCCCTTTGGCCCGATCAATCTGCTGCTGGCTCAGGTGGGTCTTCCCACCGTGTCGTTTTTGGGTGATCCCGCCATCACCTGGCTGAGCATGGTGTGGGCAGACACCTGGAAGACCACTCCCTTTGTGGCCCTGCTGCTGTTGGCTGGCCTGCAAACCATCCCAGCGGATCTCTATGAAGCGGCGGCTTTAGAGGGTGCCAATCGCTGGCAGAGCTTGCGGCGGATCACCTTGCCGTTGCTCTCCCCCTACATCTTGATTGCAGTCTTGTTTCGTTTAGCCCAGGCCCTGGGGGTGTTTGACCTGGTGCAGGTGCTCACGGCAGGCGGCCCGGCAGGCAGCACCGAGAGCTTGGCGCTCTACGCCTACATCAATGCCATGCGCTTTCTCGATTTCGGCTACAGCGCGACGCTGATGCTGGCGGCGTTCCTACTGATGCTGCTGCTCAGTGGTGGAGCAGTGCTGCTATGGCTAGTCAGCCGGCCGCGTTGGGCAGGAGGGCAACGATGAACAGGTTGCTGCTGATTCTCTGGAGCCTCGGTCCGATGCTCTGGCAGCTCTACACATCCTTTCGGCCCAATGCCACGCTCACCGGCAATCCCATGCAAGGCGGCTGGACGCTCGAGCACTACCAGGCCCTGCTTGGGGGCAATCCTCCTTTTTGGCGCTACTTGCTCAACAGCGGCGTGGTGGGTTTGAGCTCCACCTTGCTCACCCTTGTGGTTGCGGTGCCCTGCGCCTATGGGCTCAGCCGGCTTGGCCGCAAAACGGCTCGCAACGTCAACGTGCTGGTCGCCATCGCCGCGGCCTTTCCCTACGTGCTGTTGTTCTTGGCGCTGCTGCAGCTTGCGCGTGATCTGCACCTGGGCAACAACCTGCTGGCCCTGAGCCTCCCCTACACCGGATTGAGCCTGCCGTTGGCGATCCTGCTGCTGCAGGCCTCATTTCGGGACATCCCGCCCGAGCTTGAGGAGGCCGCTCGGCTGGAAGGTCTCGGGCTCTGGCAGCGGCTGCGTTGGGTGCTGCTGCCACTGATGGCCCCCGCCATCGCCAGCGCTTCTCTGCTGATCTTCCTGTTTTGCTGGAACGAATACCCCATTGCGCTGACCTGGCTCAGCCGCGCTGATCTGCTCACCTTGGCCCCAGCGATGGCAAGGATCGCTGGGTCCTCGGTGTTCACCGTTCCCTATGGGGGATTTGCGGCAGCCACTGTTCTCGGCAGCATTCCGCTCATTGTGTTGGTGCTTGTGTTTCAGCGACAGATCGTTAGCGGACTCACCCAAGGAGCCATCAAGGGATGACCGCAGCAGCCAACACCAATGGGTCCAAGGGAGCCCTCAAGCTGCAACAGCTCGGGCGACGTGTGGGTCGCCAGCAGCTGCTGGAGTCGCTCAGCCTGACGGTTCAGCCTGGGGAGATCCTCGCCCTATTGGGACCCAGTGGCTGCGGCAAAAGCACCACCTTGCGCCTGCTGGCGGGACTGGATCCAGCTAGCAGCGGGCAGATCCTGCTGGGCGACGACGACATCACAGCGACCCCACCAGCTGATCGCGGGGTGGCCCTGGTGTTTCAGAGCTACGCGCTCTATCCCCACCTGAGCGTGGAGCGCAACCTCAGCCTTGGCCCCGAACTGCGGGGCACCCGGCCCGAACTCATCAAAGAGGACATCAACCGGGTTCTCGATCTGCTGCAGCTCCAAGACCTCCGGCACCGCAAGCCAGCAGGGCTTTCGGGAGGCCAGCGGCAACGGGTTGCACTCGGCCGTGCCCTGTTGCGCCGGCCGCGGTTGATGCTGCTCGACGAACCCATGAGCAACCTCGACGCCAAGTTGCGCGAGGAGCTCCGCGCCGAACTGCAGCACATCCTGCGCAGCATCGGTGCACCGGTGATCTACGTAACCCACGATCAACATGAAGCCATGGGCTTGGCTGATCGGATCGCTGTGCTGGAGCGGGGGCAGCTGCAGCAGGTGGGAAGTGCTGAAGAGCTCTACCGCCGACCAGCCAACAGCTTTGTGGCGGGCTTCCTCGGCAATCCATCGATCAACCTGCTGTCGCTGCGTCCCGGCCTGCTGATTGGCTTACGCCCTGAACAACTGCGATTAGCACCGGCTGGAGCTGCGCCAGCGTCAACCGAAACCAGCCTCAACGCCCAGCTCACAACACGCGAGTGGCTCGGCGACCGTTTGCTGCTCCATCTCAGCAGTGCCAACGGCCCGCTGAAAGTGATGCGTCCCAGCAGCGACACACTGGCCGCTGGTCTCCAACCTGGAGCCCACCTGGAGGTGCAGTGGAGCCGAGGCGATGCACTTTGTTTCGATGCCCGATCGGGTGAACGGATCGAGCCCTCGTGATCACCACACGGTCTCGATCACATTCATCGCTTTGAGATAAGCCGGCATGTCGTCGTCATCACTGGCATCGTCGACAAAACTGCCGTCATCCTTCGAGCGCCTCGCCAGAGCCGCCACCACAGCGCTCACCACCAAATCCATGGCAGCGGGGTTATCCAGATTTTGCAGCGCCTCGGCGTAGCGCCGGCTGTGGGTGGGGCGCACCGATTCCTGGCAGTAGTTGCTCAGCTCACGGCTTTGCGTCATCACCTCAAAGGCTGATTCCTTGGAGGCCTGACGGCCAAACACAGCCATGTAGAGCAGATTGATGAGCGAGGCATCGTGCAGGGCAATGCCGTATTGACGAACGATCTGGGGCCAATAGCGCAACGAACGGAGGCCTTCGAGACCGCCTTTGGCGATGCCCGCGTCTTCACACCATTGCTCCAACTCGTCGATGCCATTGGGGCAGCGGCCCAGCTTTCGCATCTGCAGAGCCAGCTGCACACCGGCCTGAAAGTTTCGGGTTGGGTTGCCAATGGTGGGAGGCATCATGCTGCCGCGCACATCAGCCACCATCGCCGTGAGCTGGGAGAACGTGTGGTCGCGGACCTTCTCCATATCTCCATCGCGCACCAAGGCGGCCTCAATGCGCTGAACGCCGTAGCCCAACTCCGTTAGGGCGATGGCCTGCCGGTGGTAGAGGCGCTGACGATCGCGCCGCGAGATGGAGACCGTGGCGGCCTGATCAAGACACTGCTCCAGCAACAGCGTCAGCAGGGTGGGCAGGACACCGGGATTTTCTGAGTGAAAGGTGTAACCAAAGCCCGCAAAGATCGAGGCCATGTTCTTGGCGGCTTTGATGTATTGCCCTTCGATGTTGTGCACACCCGGTGACACCTGAATGTTCGGAGAGAGGCGGTCGAGCATCCGTGCCCCCAGCAGTGCTGTGAGCGCATCGGGATGACAGAAATTGGCGGTGAAGCTATCGAGCGGGTTGCGCAGGGCGCCGTGACGATGAAAGCCCGAAAAGAACGCCAGGTTCGGAGTCTTATCGCAGAGCACATAGGCCTCATTGGCGATCGGATCGTTGGTGAACGATC
Source organism: Synechococcus sp. Minos11 (assembly GCF_014279855.1). Taxonomy (NCBI): domain Bacteria; kingdom Bacillati; phylum Cyanobacteriota; class Cyanophyceae; order Synechococcales; family Synechococcaceae; genus Synechococcus; species Synechococcus sp. Minos11. The sequence continues at coordinate 1,258,764 of NZ_CP047953.1, forward strand.
CCGCCAAACAGGCCAACACCACATGCTCCCGCTGCAGGGCCTCGCGCATGGCGATGGCTTCCTGCAAATCGTCTTCCACGTGGTTGCTGTTTGAGCTCAGAACAACCAACTCACAGCGCCGAATCAGATCCTCCAGGTTGTTAGGGACCCGCTCCGACCCGTCCAAGTGGGAGCCCATGGCCTCGACGGTCGCCAAATGGTCTGGATCCATGCCGGCAATGTCGTCTTTGGAGAAGGCCCCCAAAAGAGCGCGGCCAGGTCGCGGCGCCAGCAGCAGCTGAGGATCCGCTGTCTGCATGGCGCAGTTGTACGCCAGCGAAATCGGATACAGCCCCACGCTGTAAAAGCCAACCTTGCCGTTCTCGAGCTCCAGCAGGCGATCGCGGATGCGACTGGGATCAAGGCTGGATTCAAAAAAGCCGTTCTTCAAAACGCACCTACAACCGTTCAATCCACCTGCTCAGGTCTTGACCGAGCAGGTGCATCCCACCATCCTCGTTGATCTCCCTGCCAGCGTCCGTCCATGGCCAACTTGAGCCTCGAGGCCCTGCTGGAAGAACTGCGGCACCAACAGGACTGGCTGATGGTGCAAGACCTCGATGGGGTCTGCATGCCGCTGGTACTCGATCCACTAACCAGGGTCATGCCAGCGGCCTACATCCGCTCAGCCGCACGACTGCAGGGTCGCTTTTGCGTGCTCACCAACGGCGAACACGCCGGACGTCGCGGTGTGAACCCTCTGGTGGAAAGAGCCCTTGCCGGGACTGCCAACCCAGCCATCGAGGGGCTCTACCTGCCTGGCCTGGCCGCTGGTGGTGTGCAGTGGCAAGACCGCTTTGGCCAGATCACCTATCCCGGCATCAGCACAGCTGAATTAGCCACCTTGGACACCCTTCCAGCCAAAATTTTGAAGGGCCTGCGCGAGCAGCTCACACCCCTGCTGCCAGAGCTAAGTGAGGCGGAGCGCGAGGCGCTGTACGAGCGCACAATCCTGGCGAACCCCCTCAGCCCCACCATCAATCTCAATGCCCTGTTCAGCTGCCTAACCGGGGATGTGGAGCGGCAGCAGCAGCTGCAGCAGCGCAGCTTGGCTGTGATGCAAACCCTGCTGGCGCAGGCTGAAGCCAATGGCCAGGAAGCCTGCTTTTTCTTGCACCTGGCTCCCAACCTGGGCAATAGCGGCGGAGTGGAAGTTCTCAAACCAGCTGCGCCAGGCAACGTTGGCACCACCGATGTTCAGTTCATGCTGCGGGGTGCGGTGAAGGAGGCCGGCCTCTTGGCCCTGATCAACCAACACATCGCCAGAGGCACGGGCACTGCCCCACTGGGTGAAGCCTTCAACGCCCGCAGTGCCCCAGCTGATCATGCGCAGTTGCTAGAGCTCTGCCAGCGCAGCATCCCCGTTGAGCAGATGCCTGTGCTGGTGGGGGTAGGCGACACCATCACCTCAGAGCCCGATGGAGAAGGTGGGTGGCGACGCGGCGGCAGTGATCGGGGCTTTTTGACCTTGCTGCAGGAGCTGGGCCACCCATTCGGCCGCAGCAACCGTGTTGTGCTGGTGGACAGCAGCGCTGGCGAAGTGGATCGCCCCAGCTTGCAAGACCCAGAACTCAAGGGCTTAAGCGATCCCGAGGATCCCCTCAAGCCCGATGTGCTCGTTCCAGGCGGGCCTGATGCCTATGTGGCCTGGTTTGAGCAACTCGCCACCGAACTAGGGGCCTAACCAACTACTGACAAGCAAGGCAAGGCGGGTCTATTCCAGATACAGACCCTCGTCGAGGGTGCCCGCTTCATGCCTACCAATTCCGCAGCTGAACTCGCCTCCCCCTGGTGGGAGGGGTCAGTGATCTACGAACTGATCCCCCGCTGCTTCGCTGATGGCAATGGCGACGGCATTGGAGACCTCGACGGGCTGAAACAAAGGCTGGACTATCTCCACTGGCTTGGCGTGGATGCGGTCTGGATGACCCCCATCTGTGATTCACCGCTGCGCGACGGCGGCTACGACATCACCGATTACAAGTCGGTCCATCCCGACCTCGGTGATCTACAGGCTCTCGACTCCCTGATTCGTCATGCCCATGCGCTTGGCTTGAAGGTGCTCTTCGATCTGGTGCTGAACCACACCAGTGACATGCATCTGTGGTTCCAGCGTGCGCGTTGGGCTGAGCGCGGCTCCCCCGAGCGCAACTTCTACGTCTGGCGCGACGACGACAAGAGTTACAGCGATGCGCCTGTTCTATTCCGCCATTTCGAAGACTCGAATTGGCACTGGGATCCGGTGGCCGGCCAGTACTACCTGCATCGGTTCCTGCGGCACCAGCCCGATCTCAACTACGACAACCCCCAGGTTCAAGAGGCGATGCTCGATGTGCTCGATTTTTGGATTGATCGAGGCATTGATGGTTTTCGGCTTGATGCCATCCCCTTCCTCTTTGAACGGGAGGGCACGCGTTGCGAGGGGCTGCCTGAAACCCATGCGTTCCTGCGCCGGCTGCGCAGCAGGGCCAAAGAACGCTGCGAGCAATTGGGCCGTGAGGAGGTGCTGCTGCTGGCTGAGGCCATCCAACCTGTGCATGAAGCGATGCCATACGTCGCTGACGACGAACTGCACTCAGCCTTCAATTTCGCTCTAACGGCCCACCTCTTCGCCGCGGTGGCGCACGGGGAGGTGAGTGCTCTGCAGAACTTCCTGTTGGAGTTTCGCCAATTGAACGCCGGTTGCCGCTGGGCTCTGCCGCTACGCAATCACGATGAGCTCTGGCTCGGCGATGGACACCTGGTGCCCGAGGAGATCGTCGACCGCGTCCGCGAGGGCTTCCCCAATGCCAAAGGCCATTGGCTGAACTGGGGCATCAACCGCCGGCTCTCACCATTACTCAACGGCGATCCGCGCCCGAACAAGGCTCTGCACGCTCTGCTTTACAGCCTGCCGGGCATGCCCTGCATCTACTACGGCGATGAACTGGGCATGGGGGACTATCCCGGCCTCAGGGACCGGGACGCCAATCGCACGCCGATGGCCTGGACATCAGAGCGAAACGGTGGCTTCTCCAAGGCACCCGACCCTCTGCTGGTGCTCCCCCCCATCACCCGGCCTGGGTACAACTTCCAAATGATGAATGTGGCCGTGCAGAAAAGCCTGCAGGGCTCACTGTTGAACTGGCACCGCAACACCTTGCTCAGCCGCCGCTTGCTCCCTGCCCTCCGGTATGGCGACTTCCAATTACTGGAGAACTCCCACCCAGGAGTGATCAGCTACATCCGCCAATCCGAGGAGATGACCATCCTGGTGGCGGTCAATCTCAGCGGCAATCCCGCCTCGACGCGGCTGGATTTGGGCGCTTGGCAAGGACAGCAGGTGCGCGAGGTGCTCGGTGGCTGCCCCTTCCCTGTCGCCAGTGAGCATTGGTTTGCCTACCTCTCGGCCTACGACTACTGCTGGTGGTTGATCGGTGATGTGGAGCCTGAATCCACCAGCAGCTCCGACGCCATCGCCGACAGCCTGGCGGTTTCTTGCTGATCCAATAACGCCAAGCGGCTGCGCCGGCTCAGCAGATCACTGGAGGTGGTTGCCCACTCCTGAGCGATGTTGAAGCGCCACTCAGCGCGGCAAATGGGCAACACCTCGCTCAGTGGCTCCAGCTCAGCGGGCTGCCTGGCGTGGTGAATCACCTCCTCAGCCCGCAGGCCATAGCTCGCGATGAGGTGTTCGGCCTGGGCAGCTTGTTGTGGGTGATCGGGCAACTGCTGCAGCAGGCGCGGCCGCAGGGCCTGCAACTGCGGAACGGTCTGGTCTGAATCGGCAGCACTGCCAAGCAGCGGCAAAGGCTTGGCTGCCGGCTCAGGTCCACCCAGACGCTGCAGCACTAGATGCAACGCATCAAGGGCCAAGACCCGGCAAGTGGTCCATTTGCCACCCAAAAGACTGATGAGTCCGCTGGGCAGCTGTTCCACCTCGTGCTCTCGCACCAAACGACTACTGGAGGCGGAGCTCCCGGCGGCGCGAATCAAGGGCCGGCCTCCTGCCCAAGCACTGCCCACCTCAGCCGTGGTGCCATCGGGGAACCAGCGAGCCAGGTGCTCGAGCAGATAGGTGCGCTCTTGATCAGACACCTGGGTGGCTTCAGCCGCTGGGCAGGGGATGTCAGTGGTCCCCAGCAGCGTGCGGCCAAAAAATGGCAACAAGAACAGCACGCGGCCGTCACTGGTGCGCGGAATCAAAAGACCATCTCCGCCGGCGCAGAGGTTGCCCCTCAACACAAGGTGGGTGCCGCGGCTCACGAGCAACCGCGCTTCAGCGTCGGGGTCAGCCAGCAAACGCAGCTGATCGGCAGCGATTCCAGTGGCATTGACGATCACGCGAGCCGGCCAGCGTTGCTGCTCACCCCCTGGGCCTTCGCTGATGGCGGCGCTGAGGCGACCATTTGTGCGTTCAAAGCCCACAACACGGCAATCCCGCACCACCTCGAGACCCGCTTGTGCCGCCGTCAGCAACAGCAGAAGGTTCAAACGTGCATCGTTGAACTGCCCATCGCTGTAACGAACCCCGCCGTTGAAGCGGCGATCCAACCCAGGGAAGGCGCGCTGCACCCCCTCGGCATTCAGGCTGCTGGTGGCTCCAAGCCCAGCTGAACCAGCCAGCAGGTCATAAAACCCAAGCCCAAGACGGTAGTAGCTGCGCTCGATCAGCCCCTCCGTCGGCAGCACCAAATTGAGGGTGTGGGCCAGAAAGGGCGCCTGACGGATCCAGTGCCCCCGTTCAACGAGGGCTTCGCGCACCAACTTGAACTGGGCGGGATCGGCTTTTTTAACGGCGAGCTCCAGGTAGCGCACACCGCCGTGCAACAACTTCGTGCTGCGAGAGCTGGTGCCAACCGCTGGATCTTCAGCCTCCAGCAGGGTGACCTTGAGCCCGCGGCGCACGGCTTCATAGGCCAGGGCTGCGCCACTGGAACCGCCGCCAATGATCAGCAGGTCAGCGCAGGGCATCGCCATGCCACTCCAAGCAACGGTGAACGGCGCTCTCCCAGCGCTGCAGCCAGCGTTCACGCTCGGCTGAATCAATCGTCGGATCAAAGCGCCGGCTGCCGGCGGCACGGGCTTGGCGCACGGCGTTGAGATCGCTCAAACATCCAGCTGAGAGACCAGCCAGCAGGGCAACACCCAAGGCCGTGCTCTCCAGCTGATCGGGGCGGCGTACGGGCACCCCACTGCTATTGGCTTGAGCCTGCAACAGGAGATCGGAGGCGGCGGCGCCGCCATCGACCGCCAGCTCATGCAGCGGCTGTCCCAAGGCTTGCTCAGCCAGTTGCATCAGCGTTGTTACGGCTAATGCAATGCCCTCGAGGGCCGCGCGGGCAATCTGGCCAGGCCCGGTGTCTCGGGTCAGGCCAATCACCAAGCCACGGGCTTCGGGATCCCAGTGGGGAGTGCCCCAACCGGTGAAGGCGGGCACCAGCATCAGTTCACCAGCGCTATCAACCGAAGCGGCCAACTCTTCAATCGCCGCTGAGTTGGGAATCAGACCCAAGCCATCGCGCAGCCATTGCACAACGGTTCCGGCGTTGAAGAGGCTGCCTTCGATGCAATAGGTGGTGCTGCCATCGGCCTCGGTCCATCCCACGGTGCTGAGCAAGCCCCCGGGTGCGCGCACAGGCGTTGAGCCCACATTGATCACCAGGAAAGCGCCCGTTCCATAGGTGCATTTGGCCTGGCCAGGCTCCAAGCACAGCTGACCAAAACTGGCGGCCTGTTGATCTCCGAGCATGGCGGTGATCGGCACCCCGGCAAAGGGCCGACCTTCAGCGATGCAGCCGAAATGGCTGCGGCAGGGCTTGAGCTCCGGCAGGGCCGAGGCCGTTAAACCCACCCGCTCACAGGCCTCCGGCAGCCAACAGCCGCGATCGAGATCCAACAGCAAGGTGCGGCTGGCATTGCTGAGGTCAGTGGCATGCACCGAGCCAGCGGTCAGCTGCCACAGCAGCCAGCTGTCGACAGTGCCAAAGCGCAGGGTGCCATCGGCCTGGGCTGCAGCGGCCTCGGCGTTGTTCTGAAGCAGCCACTGCACCTTGCTGGCACTGAAATAGGGATCGAGCACCAGCCCCGTGCGCTGCTGCCAGCTCTCAGCTTCGGGCTGCTGACGCCACTGGCGGCAAATAGAAGCGGTCCGCCGGTCCTGCCAGACCAAAGCCGGGCCGCAGGGCTGGCCTTGGTCAGATCGCCACAACACTGTGGTTTCGCGCTGGTTGGTGATGCCACAGGCGGCCACGGCAGCACGCTGCTCCGGGCTCAATTGATCCTCCAGCTGCTGCACGGCTTGGAGCTGGCTGCTCCAAATCGCAAGCGGGTCCTGTTCCACCCAACCATCAGCTGGGTACTCAATCGGCAACGGGACTTGCGCCGACGCCAAGGCTTGTCCGCTGCCATCAAAAATCACGGCGCGGGAGCTGCTGGTGCCTTGATCAAGGGCCAGCAAAAGGGGTTCGGCCATGCCTTGCATCACCACCCTTCGGTCTTAACTCGCCTGAGCGGAGCTTTCAGGCAGCGGCAACGGGAGATTGACTGAAGATTGAAGTGGGTTGGTAGGCTTAGTCCTTGGCTAATTGATCAAAGATTGGCCGATCGGATCATTGTGTCCGATTCAATTCGTTCGGAAGGAATCAGTCATGTCCCGGGTCTGCCAACTCAGCGGCAAGCGCGCCAACAACGGCATGGCTGTTAGCCACTCCCACGTGCGCACCAAGAAGCTGCAACAGGTGAACCTGCAACAGCGGCGCCTGTGGTGGGCCGAAGGCAACCGTTGGGTGAAGCTGCGCGTTTCCACCTCAGCGCTGCGCACCATCCAGAAAAAAGGCTTGGGCGCTTACGCCAAAGAGCTGGGCATCAACCTCGCCAAGATCTGAGCGCGCTGCCTAGCTTGGCGGTCGCTTTACAGCTGTGATGCGGCGTCAAGAGGTTCTCAAACTGCTCGGGGTTCTCCCCCTATTGGCCTTGCGGCCCAGGCCTGCCGCAGCGATGGGCGGGACTTTGCCGGCGCTCGATCAACTCGCTCCTGATTTCGATCTCGAATCAGCGGGCCAAACTGGGGCACTTGGGCAGCGTCTGCAGCGCGATGACTTTCGCGGCAGCTGGCTCGTTCTCTATTTCTATCCGCGCGATTTCACCAGCGGATGCACCCTGGAAGCCCGTGGCTTTCAGCGCGACTTGAGCCTCTACAAAGCCGCTAACGGTGCTGTGGTGGGCGTGAGCGCGGATGGCAGCGACAAACACGCCAGCTTTTGCACCAGCGAAGGGCTCGACTTCCCGCTGTTATCCGATCCAGGCGGCGCGGTGAGCAAGCTCTATGGCTCGTGGATTCCCCCCTTTAGCCAACGGCACACCTTTGTGATCGACCCCGACGGCGTCCTGCGCGCCCGCTTTGTTGGTGTGAATCCCTCGATTCACAGCCAAGAAGTGCTCAGCACGCTCAAGGAGTTGCAGGTTTAAGCAGCCCTTGGTGCTGCGCAGCCGACTGGACCTGAGCGGCGATGGCGGCACTGGGCAGGGGCTGATCGAGCTGTTTCTGCCAACTGCTTGTCAGCGCATCAGCCGAAGGCAATGGCTGCAAATCAGCCCAAGGGCAGCCCAAGGCATCGGCAGCGGCCGCCACTTTCGGGTCGTAGCTCAGTGCCGAGACCGGGGCACCGGCGCGCGCCGCCAGGATTAAGCCATGCAGACGCATCGCTAACACCAGGCCTGCTGCTGAGGCCTGGGCCATCAACTCTTCGGGGCGCTGCAATCGAATTTCGCGACTGCGCGCCGCCAAGGATTTCGGCAACAGCCCTTGCCCCTTCAGGCGCTCCATCAAGCCCCCGTCTTGGATGTCATGAAGTGGCAGCCACAGCACTGGGCGATCGCTCTGCTCTGCCAAGGCGCTCAGGGCCTGGAGCAACACGCACCAATCGGCATCGCTGAGCAGGCTTGAGGATCGCCAAGCCAGCACGATCGGGCCACCGCGGCCACGCCAGTGCATCGGCGGCAAGGTCCAAACCGGATCAGCAGCCACGGGGTCCATCGCACGACTGACGCCCGCCAGCCGCTGGGCCAACGCAGCCGACTGTCGGTCGCGCCAACTCGCAGCTGACACCAGCGGCAGCAGGCGTGAAACGAGTACACGACTACGGCGCCGCCGCAAGGGGCCAAGCCCTTGAGCCCAGAGGATCACAGGCTTGCCCTGCAGCCGTGCCGTGAGGATCAAGGCGGCGTAATAGAGCAGGCTGCGCCAGCTGGTGCTGTCCTGCAGCAGGCTGCCGCCACCCAGGATCAAGCCATCGCAGTCAGCCAAGGCGCGCAACGTGGAGCGCAAACGGCGTCGATCGCAGGTGAACACGCCAAAGCGCTGCTGAACCTGCTGTTGATCAGCTGCCGTGACGCAGGGCTTGGCCCCGGCCGGCAACCCGCTCAGCAGCGCTTGCAACAGGGCGTCATCGCCGATGTTGTGTTCGCCGTAATAACCGCAGAGAAGGGGGCGAGCCAACACGGCCGAAGTGGGCGTCACGCAGGCAAATCCAGGGCCCGTACATTACGGATCTTCGCTGAGGTTCATGCACGTCCTCTCCTTTCACACCTGGGTGATCCACATCAGTTCTGTTCTGGAGTGGATGCTGGCGATTGCCGCGGTGACGCTCTGGGGAGAGCGGCGCGCCGAGCCGGAATGGCGCTGGCTGGCGGTGGCGATGCTGCCGGCCCTGGCGAGCGCCCTCTGCGCCTGCACATGGCACTTGTTTGATAACGCCCCTGAGCTGCACTGGCTGGTCACCGTTCAAGCCGCACTAACCCTGGTGGGCAATAGCGCTCTGGCCATGGCGGCTTGGTGGATTTGGCGCCGTCAACGCCAGGAGGCCGCATGAACGATCCTGCCGCCCCACTGTTTGCCCTCTCGCTGCTGCCCTATCTGCTGTTTCTGTGGTGGGCTTGGCGGAGTCAGCGCTTTCCGCGGCTGGCTTTGCTGGGCTTTGCCCTGACCCTGCTGTTTGTGGTGATCACCATTGCCGCCGCCCTGGTAGCTCAGCTGCGCTACGACGCCGAGCTGGCCAATGTGGACTGGCTCCATGGCGGGGCGGAAGCCTTTTTGAGCCTTAGCAATCTGATCTTGCTGCTGGGTTTTGGCGGTGAACAACTCTTACGAGCTGACACAAAAGCGAACAGTTCAAAGGATGATTCCGGGGACATCCCGTTTGACCCGTCTGCCTGCAGGCGCCTCTCCCCATGACCCTGTTTCCCGCATTGGTGTCTCCTCTGCTCGCCTTGGCTCCCGCGACCGTGGCTTGGAGCCCCAAGGTTGGTTTGGTGATGATCCTCTGCAACGTCATGGCCATTGCCATCGGCAAAGCCACCATCAAGTACCCAAATGAGGGCGGTGCTCTGCCCAACAGCTCCTTCTTCGGCGGCATGGGCATGGGCGCGCTGCTCGGCACCACCAGCCTGGGTCACGTGATCGGCATCGCCAGCATCCAAGGCTTGGCTGCCAGCGGCGTTCTCTGAAGAGCGGGTCCCTAGCGCCCTAGCCCAAGCACGTAGGGCAGGGCGCGCCAACCAAAGCGTTCGAAGCGATAGTCAAACAGCAGCGCGGAGAGCTCAACCGCGCTGCAACGTTCAAGCGCTCTGAGCCAATGCTCGAGGCGCTGATCAGACTTGGGGCTGTGCAAGCCAAGCCAGGTGCGCCGGGCCAAACGGCCGCTCAAATTCCAACGCCAACCGAGCTGCTGACGAAGCGCTTTGCGGTAGCGACTGGTCAGGTCAGCTTGCGGATGCTGCAGCAGCGAAGCCAGCACGCGAGCACTGGTCATGGCATGGCGAATCCCCTCTCCCCCCAACAAATTTCCAGTACTCACGGCATCGCCCAGGGCCACGAGCCGGCCACGGCCGTGGCAGTCCTGGCGCCGAATGCGGCTGCGCATCAAACCGCCATGGCGATCCAGCACCTCAGCATTGGCCAAATCCAACTGCGCCAACAGCTGCTGCTGCAAGGTTTGCAAGCCCGGTTGGGGGCGGCGTGGATCCAATAAACGACACACCCCAAGCTTGAGCACACCTGGCTGCATCGGAAACACCCAGCCATAGCCCTGGGGAACCCACTGGGAACCCAACACGAACGACAAGCTGCCCTGCCAGCGCAACCACTGCTGCTGATTCACCTGCAGCAACCACTCCAAGCCAACCCCGCTCACCATCGGATCGGGAGCCAAGGCGCCATCGCCAATCAAGGCCCGTTGCTGACCACTGGCATCGATCAGCCAATCGCTGCGGATGCTGCGGCGGGCGCCGCTGGCATCACGGCAGTGGGTGATCACCCCGCCATCGGCTGCCGATTCGCTGCCAAGGGCGGTCCAACCCAACTGCAAACAGCCGCCCCACGCTTGCAGTTGCTCACTGAGCCAGCAGCGCAAGGCCCCGAAATCCAGCACCACCCCCAAGGGCTGCTGCTGCTGCCAAGCGCGCCACTGCCCGCTAGGCCCCAGCAAGTTCCAGCTCGTCCAGCGCGAACCCACCACCTGGGCGGGCAAGCCAAACTCCTCAACAGCTGCCATCGGCATGGCAGCACTGCTGAAGGCCGCCCGCCTTAGGTCAGGCAAGCGGTCAATCACGCAGACATCAACGCCGGCTTTGGCCAGGCAACGCCCGAGCTCAGCCCCCGCAGGACCGGCTCCCACCACCAGCACGGAGCAACGCTCCAGAACTCACACCGAGAGGGTTTGGCGCTGCAGACGATCGCCAAAGGCCGAGCCGAAGCGCTCGCAGATGCGATCAGCCATTTGCGGCGGCGTCAAACCAAGGGCTTGTTTGGATTCATCGGGGCTGGCGTGATCCACCAACTGATCCGGGATGCCCAACCGCAGCATCGGCACCAACACATCACGGTCGTGCAGCGCTTCCATCACTGCAGCACCAAAACCGCCGGCCAAACAGCCTTCTTCCATGGTCACCACGCGGCCGATACGCTTGGCCAGAGGCACCAGCAACGCTTCATCAAGGGGACGCAGGAAGCGGGCATTGACGACGGTGGCGCGGATGCCCTGCTCTTGCAGCAGACCAGCTGTGGCCATCGCTGGAGCCACCATGGCGCCATAGGCGACGATCAACAGATCATCACCCTCAGCCAGCAGTTCACCGCGACCGATCTCGAGGGGTTCCCAGCCATCTTCCAAACAGGGAACACCCTCACCGGAGCCCCGTGGGATGCGCAAGGCAATGGGACCGTTGTGGCGCAAACCGGTCACCAGCATGCGTTGCAGCTCGGCTTCGTCCTTGGGCGCCATCACCGTGAAGTTGGGGACGCAGCGCAGGTAAGAGATGTCGTACTGGCCTTGATGGGTGGGGCCATCAGCGCCCACGATGCCGGCGCGGTCCAACACAAAGGTGACCGGCAGCTTTTGAATCCCCACGTCGTGGATTAGCTGGTCGTAGGCCCGCTGCAGGAACGTGCTGTAGATCGCGACCACAGGCTTGAGGCCATCGCAAGCCATCCCTGCGGCCAGGGTGACGGCATGTTGCTCGGCAATGCCCACATCGACGTATTGATCGGGAACGGCCTTCTGCAACAAATCCAAGCCGGTACCAGTGGCCATCGCCGCAGTGATGCCAACGATGCGTGAGTCCTGCTCGCAGAGCTTGACCAAGGTTTGGCCAAACACCTTGCTGTAGCTGGGGGGCTTGGGCTTTTTCGCCGGGAAGGATTTCCCGGTGGTGAGATCAAAGGCCGACTGGGCGTGATACCCCACTTGGTCGGCTTCGGCATAGGGGTAGCCCTTGCCCTTGGTGGTGGCCACGTGCACCAGCACCGGGCCTTCGCTGCGGTGAGCCTCCTGGAACGTGCGCACTAGGGCCCCGATGTCATGGCCATCAACCGGGCCCATGTAGGTGAAGCCAAGCTCCTCAAACACAGCACCGACCTTGGGCACCGCCAAGCGCTTCATGCCCTCTTTGATCCGGTTGAGCTCAGCTGGCACTTGGCCCTGCATGAAGGGCAGATGACGCACCGCTTCTTCCGCACTGCCCGTCAGGAATTGCATGGGCGGGCTAAGCCGCATGCGGTTGAGGTGATTGGAGAGGGCCCCAACCGGTGGTGAGATCGACATGTCGTTGTCGTTCAGCACCACCAACAGGCGCGTTTTCGGCAGATGGCCGGCGTGGTTGATGGCCTCCAGGGCCATGCCGCCGGTGAGGGCTCCATCGCCAATTACCGCAACACATTTGTGGTTTTGCCCCTGGCGATCGCGGGCAATCGCCATGCCCAGGGCCGCCGAGATGCTGGTGGAGGCATGGCCTGCGCCGAAATGATCAAAGCTGCTCTCTGAGCGCTTGAGATAGCCAGCCACACCATCTTTCTTGCGCAGGGTGTGGAATTCGTTGAAACGCCCGGTGATCAGCTTGTGGGGATAGGCCTGGTGGCCCACGTCCCACACCACCCGGTCGTGGTCGAGATCAAGGGTTTGATAGAGGGCCAAGGTGAGCTCCACTACCCCCAGGCCTGGGCCCAGGTGACCACCACTGGTGGACACGGTTTTCAGGTGCTTCTCACGGATCTGTCGCGCAACGTCTTCGAGCTCTGAGCTGCTCAGACCATGCAATTCATTGGGATGACTCAGCTCGCTGAGATGCATTCGGCTGACGTCCCGTAAGCGACAAATCTAAAACCCCTTCCCAACGGTTGATGGCATCAACGGCAGCAAACCGGGAGGATGGAGGCAATCAAGACCAGGTCATGGAGGGTTACCTGCAGCGGATCCTGCGCGCCAGGGTCTATGAGGTGGCCCGCGAAACGCCACTGGAGCCAGCCACGCGCCTATCGCAGCGGCTGGGCCATTCGGTGCTGCTCAAACGCGAAGACCTGCAACCGGTTTTCTCCTTCAAGCTGCGGGGCGCCTTCAACAAGATGGTGCAGCTGCCCGCCGAACAGCTGCAGCGCGGGGTCATTGCAGCCAGTGCCGGCAACCATGCCCAGGGCGTGGCCTTGGCCGCCGAGCGCCTGGGCTGCTCAGCGGTGATCGTGATGCCGGTGACAACGCCGCGCACCAAGGTTGAAGCGGTGCGTAGCCGCGGAGCTGAAGTGGTGCTCCATGGCGACAGCTTTGACGCCGCCCAGGCCCAGGCCCGAATCCTGGAGCAGGAGCGGGGGCTGTGTTTTATCCATCCCTTCGATGACCCCGAAGTCATCGCTGGGCAAGGAACCATTGGCATGGAAATCCTGCGCCAATGCAATGAACCACCGGCGGCGATCTACCTGGCCGTGGGGGGAGGGGGGCTGATTGCTGGGGTTGGCGCCTACGTCAAAGCCCTCTGGCCAAGTGTTCAGATCATTGGCGTCGAACCGCAGGATGCCGATGCCATGACCCGCTCGCTCGCAGCCGGCGAGCGCCAAAGGCTCGAGCAGGTGGGGCTGTTTGCCGATGGCGTGGCTGTGCGGGAAGTGGGGGAAGAAACCTTTCGCGTGGCGCAACAGGTGGTGGACCGGATGGTGACGGTCGATAGCGATGCCATCTGCGCCGCCATCAAAGACGTCTTTGAAGACACCCGCTCAATCCTTGAACCTGCTGGAGCCCTTGCTGTGGCTGGCTTGAAAGCCGACGCGGCCCGTTGGCCCCAGGGCAGCGCCTTGGTGGCGGTGGCCTGCGGCGCCAACATGAATTTCGAGCGGCTGCGCTTTGTGGCCGAACGGGCGGAATTGGGCGAGCAACGCGAAGCGATGCTGGCCGTGGAAATTCCTGAGCAGCCCGGCAGCCTTCGGCAGTTCTGCCGTTTGCTTGGCAGTCACAGCCTGACGGAATTCAGTTATCGCCAGGCCCGCGGGCACCGGGCACAAATCTTCGTGGGGGTGGAGACCAGCAACCGCCAAGACGCCATGGCATTAATGGCCTTGCTGGAAGAGGGGGGATTCTCCTGCGTGGATCTCTCCAGCAATGAATTGGCCAAATTGCACCTGCGCCACATGGTGGGCGGGCGGCTACCAGAAGCAGCACCAGGGCAAGACCCAGTCCCTGAAAGGCTCTATCGCTTCGAATTCCCCGAACGCCCCGGTGCCCTGATGGCGTTTGTGGAAGCCCTTCACCCGGGCTGGACCATCAGCATTTTTCATTACCGAAACCAGGGCTCTGATGTGGGCCGGATCGTTGTGGGAGTCCAAGTTCCAGCTGAGGAGTTGGAGCAATGGCAGCAGGTTTTGGCTGGGCTGCCCTTCCAAAGCTGGGAGGAGACCAATAACCCCGCCTATCAGCTTTTCCTGGCCTGAGGCAAAAACGACCGCTACGTTGCGCCAATGGTCTCAACCGAGCTCTCTCTTCCGGCCCAACTCGAGGCGATCCTTTACCTCAAGGGGCGCTGCCTGAGCCTGGCGGAATTGAGCGAGCTCGCCGGTTGTGAGCGCGATGAGGTGGAGCTAGCGCTGATCACCTTGATGGCGGACTACGCCCACCGCGATACGGCGCTGGAAATCCGCCAGGAAAGCGCTGGTTACAGCCTGCAATTGCGCCAAAACCTGGCGGCCTTAGTGCAAGAACTGGTTCCTGTGGACCTCAGCACCGCCAGCCTGCGGACCCTGGCCACGGTGGCGCTGAAAAAAAGGATCCTCCAATCGGAGCTGGTGGACCTTCGCGGCAGTGGGGCCTACGACCACATCAAAGAGCTGCTCCAGCACGGCTTCATCGAACGCAAACGCCAGAGCGAAGGCCGTTCGTTTTGGATCAGCCTCACCGAAAAATTTCATCGCACCTTTGCCTTAAACAACGTCAGCGCCGAAGCGGCGCAGCAGAAGCAGCACATAAAAACAGCCTGAAGTTCGTACTTTCACATTCCTCAACGCAAATTTTCTTTGAGGTAATTCAAGTTTGATTGCCCGGCGATGTTGTTGCAGTGATAGCGAATAGTTTGAGCTGGCTTGAAGGCTTGATAAAAGCCCTTCTAGTGCCACCCAAGCCAGGCTTTATTGCTGTGGACGTGGCCTCAGCTGAACCCACATTTGACGCCCCATGGACAACTCCCTGTCACCCAAGATGGACTTTGGTGGGATCACCAAAACAGAGGGCGTTACTTACAACAACTCCAATGGGGCTAGCAGTGTTGCCGCCCTCACCACTGCCGATTTCCTGAGGGATTCCTGCGCTCAAATGAAGCTGGGTGTTGGCGCCCGTGATCACCAGGAATGCCCGCACCGGGTGACTTTTGACTATTACTCACCCTCCGATAGCGCAACGTTGCAGGAGGCCATACATGCCGCCTACCGGCATCTTCATGGCAACTGCTATGTCATGGACAACGAGCGCGCCGCTGAGCTGGAATCCCAGCTCAGCCATGGCTCACTGAGCATTCGCGAATTCGTGCGGGCCTTGGTGAAGCGTGACTTCTACAGAGATCGTTTTTTCTCGGTGGTGTCACCACATCGGGGAATTGAACTGGCCTTCAAACACCTGTTGGGCCGCCCGCCGCTGCATCAGCAAGAAATCTCCGCTGCGATTGCAACACAAGCCGCCCATGGCTTCGACGCCTTGGTTGACAGCCTGGTGGATTCCGCCGAATACAGCGAAGTCTTCGGTGCAGACACCGTTCCCTATTCCAGGGCCTGGACCTCAGCGAGCGGTATGCCAATGATCAACTTTGTTCGCATGGCAGCGCTGGAGCAAAACTTTGTGACCAGCGATCGCAACAACGGATCGGCCTCAATCCTGCTTGGCAACCTCACCAAAGGCACTCCTTTGCCTATCAAGGTGAGCAAGAAGGTCAATTTCGTTGGCGTGTCGGCCGCTTGGGGTGCTGGCAAGCCCCCAGCCAATTACGAAAAGCTCTGGCGTGGTCTAACCCTTGTCGGTGGCGCTCACCTGGCCGGAATGCTCGTCAATGTGCTCTCACAGATGGCCGGAATTCATGCCCTTGATCGCATTCCAGCGATGTTCCTGGGTCTTTGATTGCTGTCGACCCATCAGGGGCTGCCACCACAGCCCCTCTTCCTTTAAAAGAGATGCTGGATAGATTCGGGTAAATCCCACGCACGATGGATCTCAGCTTCCTACTCGGTGTTCTGGCTCAAACCTTGAGCATCTACACGGTCGTGCTGATCGTTCGTGTCCTGCTGAGCTGGTTTCCCAACCTTGACTGGGGCAACCCTGTACTGAGCGCTGTCAGCTCGATCACCGATCCCTATCTGAATGTCTTCCGAGGTTTGATCCCTCCCCTTGGCGGTCTGGATCTGTCGGCGATCATTGCCTTTATCGCCTTAAACCTGCTGCAGTCACTCCTCTCAAGCGCTAGCGCATCGTTTTACAGCGGTGGCTTCGGTTACTGATCAGCACCAAACCCAGGCCACAAGGCCAGCTGGTGGAGCAAACTAATCAGGTGTTTTTGATTGGTTAGGTGAACCGCGAGCAAGTGGCGGCTGCCACTCAAGAAACGCTCAACGAGGTGGTTTGGCTACTGGACCGCCTTAAGGCCATGAGTGGCTGCAGTGACGAACACATCGCTGAAAGCCTGGAACGCCTGGCTGGTGGCTATCGCCAATACCGCAAACCCAAATCAGTGCCCTACAGCAAGGCAAGCCAACCAGAGGCTTGAGCACTGAGCACTGGTCTTAGCCAAGTGTTTACCGAATGTTTACCCCAAGGCAACGGCTCCTTGACCTTGCTGACGCATGGTTTTCGAAAATTTCACCGCACCCATGGACTTGGCGATCAGGTGCTTGTGTGTCTGCGTGATTTTGTGGGCGGCCGAAAAGATCTTCGAAGACGGCTTTCACCTCAGCCTTGTGGGGTTTGTGGGGCTGGCCTTTGTGGTGGCTTGGGCAACCCTTCAGGCGTGAAGTCAACAGATCGAGCACCGGAAAGGGCCTTAGCCCTGCAGCTCCAGCTCCAAGGGCAGCAATTCATCGTCTGAGCCAGCGCGGGTGCGCACGGGCGCGGTAAAGCCCCTGGCCCGTGCCTTCGACACGCTCAAAGGCTCTGGGGTGCCCGCAGGGATCGATAAGCGCAGAGCAAAGTCGGAATCACCAGGCGGCACATCGCCAAGGGATCCGACCCGGGTGCGGTTCTGCAGAGCAGGCTCACCGCCGCGATCGAAGATCTGTGCAAACAGATCGGCATCCACCACGGCCCGCTTGCCGGGGTTGTGGACCACACCGCGCAGGGCATAGCAGCTCGCCCCCACAGGCCGCTTCAAATCCGGCTGGGCGCCGGCGTCACCCTCTGGGCAAGGGGCCAGCTGCAAATCACTAACGCTCAGCTCAGCGGCCCAGAGCGGCTGCGGGAACCACAGGGCAAGCACCACAAGGGCCATCAAAAAGGCGCGTTTCATCGCTGATCTCCACTGCCACCAATCACCTGACGCTGGGCTCGACTGGCCAGCTTGTCCAGATTGGCCTGCGCCACGGTCTCCAGGCTGAAGCCCAGCTCATCGGCGAGTTGAGACACGTACCAGAGCACATCACCAAGCTCCAAGGCGATGGCCTGGCGGCGCTCATCGCTAAACACCCCTGCCTCATCCCGCAACACCTTCTTGACCTTGTCAGCCACCTCTCCGGCTTCCCCACAGAGCCCCAAGGCTGGATAGATGGGATTGCTGCCCAGATCGGGGTACAGGGCTGTGTTGCGCGCTTGCCGCTGATAATTGTTGAGATCCATGGGAACGTTCGGGTGGTAGCTTCCGCAACGCTTCAGGCCCGGTCCATGCCCCTGCCCGATCATCAGCGACGCACCAAAATCGTCGCCACAATCGGGCCGGCCACAGAATCACCAGACAGCATTCGGCAGCTGATTCTGGCCGGTGCCACAACCTTCCGACTGAACTTCTCCCACGGAGATCACGAGGAGCATGCCCAGCGCGCCGCCACGATCCGACAGGTGGCCCATGAACTGGGAGTTCATGTTGGAATCCTGCAAGACCTGCAGGGGCCCAAGATCCGCCTCGGCCGTTTTGCCGACGGTCCAATCACCGTGGCCAAGGGGGATTCCTTCGCCCTAACGGCCCGCGATGTGCCCTGCACCCAAAGCATCGCCACAGTCACCTACGACAAGCTGGCCAGCGAAGTGGAGCCCGGCAGCCGCATCCTTCTTGATGACGGCAAGGTGGAGATGAAGGTCGACTGGATCGACCAGGCCGAACAGACCCTGCACTGCAAGATCACCGTTGGCGGCAAGCTCTCCAACAACAAAGGCGTCAACTTCCCCGACTGCCTGCTCTCGGTCCGCGCGCTGACGGCCAAAGACCGTAATGACCTGGCCTTTGGTTTGCAGCTCGGCGTCGACTGGGTGGCGCTCAGCTTTGTGCGCAACCCCTCGGATATGCAGGAGATCAAGGAGCTAATCAGCTCCTTGGGCCATGCCACACCCGTGGTAGCCAAGATCGAAAAATTTGAGGCGATCGATCAGATCGACGCCATCCTGCCGCTCTGCGACGGCGTCATGGTGGCCCGTGGCGACCTGGGCGTGGAGATGGCGGCCGAGGAAGTGCCCCTGCTGCAGAAGGAGCTGATCCGCAAGGCCAACTCCATGGGCATCCCGATTATCACGGCCACCCAGATGCTCGACAGCATGGTGGCCAATGCCCGGCCCACCCGCGCTGAGGTGAGCGATGTAGCGAACGCGATCCTCGATGGCACCGATGCGGTGATGCTCTCCAACGAAACCGCCGTTGGCGACTACGCCGTTGAGGCCGTGGAAACCATGGACCGGATCGCCAGGCGCATTGAAAAGGATTACCCAAACCGCCAGCCCGACACCCAGCTGGCCTGCACGATCCCCAACGCCATCAGCATGGCGGTGAGCACGATCGCCACCCAACTCGATGCGGCCGCGATCTTGACGCTCACCAAAAGTGGCGCCACGGGGCGCACCGTCAGCAAGTTCCGCCCCTCAACGCCAATCCTGGCGATCACCAGCGACGTCAAGGTGGCCCGCCAGCTGCAACTGGTTTGGGGTGTGAATCCCCTGGTGATTGCCACCCAGGCCTCCACCAGCCGCACCTTCAGCCTTGCCATGGGTGTTGCCCAAGAACAGAAGTTGCTGCAAGACGGCGATCTGGTGATCCAAACCGCTGGAACTCTGGCCGGCGTCAGTGGATCCACCGATCTGGTCAAGGTGGGCATCGTTTCAGCCGTGCTGGGACGGGGCACAGGTTTTGGCAGCCAACCGGTGAGCGGCCAGGTGTGCATTGCCAATTCACCCCAGGAAGCCGCCCGCATCGAAGCCGGCGGGATCTTGGTGGTGCCGCACACCGATGCGAACTACCTCGAAGCCATTCGCCGCTGCGGGGGGGTGATCGCTGAAGAAGATGGCAGCCAAAGCCATGCCGCTGTGATCGGCCAGCGTCTCGGGATCCCAGTCATCACAGGGGTGGCCAATGCCACCCGCGACGTGCGCCAAGGAGAGGTGGTTACCCTCGATGTCCGCTACGGGATGGTGCACCGCGGCACCCACGTCCATGACCACAGCAGCGCCGACACGATCGGTTGAATCCGCCGCGGTGGTCGTTGCCCGACTACCGCTCCGTGAAACCGTCGGAATGGCCCTGGGCGCGCTCGGGGCCAACCGCTTGCGCTCTCTGCTGACGATGCTGGGCATCGTCATTGGCAATGCTTCGGTGATCACCCTGGTGGGTGTGGGGCAGGGCGCCCAAAATCTCGCCAAAGATCAGCTCAGCAGCCTGGGGGCCAACGTGCTGTTTGTGGTGCCGGGCAATAACGACACCCGCCGGCGTGGCATTAGCAATCCCAAAACCCTGGTTTTGGCCGATGCCGACGCCATCGCGGAGCAGGTGCCCAGCGTGGCCAAAGTGGCCCCTCAAATCACCACCAGCCAAACGGTTCGGGCCGGCAACCTCAGCGCCACGGTGACCGTGACGGGAATCACGCCGGAATTTCTCTCGGTGCGGCGCTTCGACATGGCCCAGGGCCGTTTCTTCTCAAACGAAGACCTCAAAGCTGCGCGCACCGTGACGGTGCTCGGACCCGATCTAGCCGAGCGACTGCTGCCTGAAGGCTCGCCGATCGGACGCTCTGTTCGCATCAAGAACCAGAGCTTCCAGGTGATCGGAATCATGGCCTCCAAGGGGGCCTTCCTGGGACAAAACCAAGACGATGCGGCCTACGTGCCGTTGACCACGATGGTGAACCGCCTGAGTGGACGTGATCCCACCTATGGCACCTCCTTGAGCTTCATCAGCGTTGAGGCCCGCGACCCGGAATCCATTAGTGCCGCAAGGTTTCAGATCACCAACCTGCTGAGGCAACGGCACCGGATCCTGCGGGAAGACGATTTCGCTGTGAGATCCCAAAAAGATGCCCTCTCGATCGTGGGCACGATCACTGGAGGGCTCACCTTGATGCTTGCCGCCATTGGCGGTATTTCCCTCTTGGTGGGCGGCATCGGGATCATGAACATCATGTTGGTGTCGGTGAGTGAGCGCACCCAAGAGATCGGGCTGCGCAAGGCCGTGGGAGCCCGCAGCGGTGATGTGTTGCTGCAATTTTTGGTCGAAGCGCTGGTGGTCTCCAGCCTTGGTGGCTTGCTGGGCAGCGGTCTTGGGGTTGGCGCGGTGATGGCGGTAGCGGCGTTCACCCCGCTACCCGCCAGCATTGGAGCGGTGAGCGTGCTGGGCACGGTGTTGCTCTCCGGCTCGATCGGTCTGTTCTTTGGCGTTGTTCCAGCGCGCCGCGCCGCCCAACTCGATCCGATCGTGGCCCTCAGACGCCTATGAACGAAGTGGCCATCGCGATGATCGAATGCGACGGCCGCTGGCTGCTGCAGCTGCGTGACGACACCGAGGGGATTCTCTATCCCGGCCAGTGGGCCCTCTTTGGAGGACATCTCGATCCCGGGGAAACCCCTGAGGTGGCCTTGCGGCGCGAACTGGAAGAAGAGATCAATTGGGCTGGCAGCGATCTGGCCCCTTGGTTTGAACAGCGCGATGACCAGCGCATCCGCCATTTTTTTCGAGGCCCTCTGGCCGTTCCGCTGGAGTCCCTCACCCTGCTGGAGGGGCAAGACATGGTGGTCGCCGCACTCGATGAGTTGCTCAGCGGCTCTATCTGGAGCCCGAAGTGCCAACAACGGCGCCCGCTAGCCCCTTCGCTGCAACGGGCCGTACAAGAGCTGAAAAAAGAACGCGATCAAGCCTGAGAAGACTTTACAATCGCGAAACATTTTTGGTGGCACGGGGCGCTTCCTATGAACAACCGCTGGCGACTGATTGCGCTTTGGGCCCTGCCCATCGCCCTGGTTGTCTTCTTTGGTTTGCAAGTGGTTCGCAGCGGCGGCCCAATGCAGGCGGCCAATGGCCCCACCGAAGCTCCGCGCAACAGCGCCGTGGCGCGCGTGGCTTACGGCCGTTTCCTCGACTACCTCGAGGCCGGCCGCATCACCGCTGTTGATGTGTACGACGGTGGCCGCACTGCAGTTGTCGAGGCGGTTGACCCTTATATCGATAACCGCGTCCAGCGCCTGCGCGTTGACCTGCCTGGTCTTGCCCCTGAACTGATCAGCCAGATCGAAGAGCAAGGCATCAGCTTCGATGTGCATCCTCCCCGCACCACCCCACCGGCTCTCGGGATCCTGGGCAATCTGGCTTTCCCGCTGCTGCTGATCGGCGCCCTGATCTTCTTGGCACGCCGCTCCAACAACATGCCCGGTGGCCCTGGTCAGGCCATGCAATTCGGCAAGAGCAAGGCCCGCTTTGCCATGGAAGCGGAAACCGGCGTCATGTTTGACGACGTGGCTGGTGTGGAAGAGGCCAAGCAAGACCTCGAAGAGGTGGTCACCTTCCTGAAGCAGCCTGAGCGTTTCTCTGCACTGGGCGCCACCATCCCCCGCGGTGTGCTGTTGGTGGGCCCTCCCGGAACCGGTAAAACACTGCTGGCTAAGGCCATTGCCGGTGAAGCCGGTGTGCCGTTCTTCTCCCTCTCCGGTTCGGAATTCGTCGAGATGTTTGTGGGCGTTGGCGCCAGCCGCGTTCGCGACCTGTTCAAGCGCGCCAAAGAGAACGCTCCCTGCTTGATCTTCATCGACGAGATCGACGCCGTTGGCCGTCAACGCGGTGCCGGTGTTGGTGGTGGTAACGACGAACGCGAGCAGACCCTCAACCAGCTGCTCACCGAGATGGACGGCTTTGAAGGCAACAGCGGCATCATCCTGCTGGCGGCCACAAACCGCCCCGATGTGCTCGATTCAGCGCTGATGCGCCCCGGCCGCTTTGACCGTCAGGTGACGGTGGATGCACCCGACATCAAGGGCCGCCTCTCCATCTTGGAAGTGCACTCCCGCAACAAAAAGCTGGCCGAAGACGTCAGCCTTGAGGTGATCGCTCGACGCACCCCTGGTTTCACAGGAGCTGATCTCGCCAACCTGCTCAACGAAGCCGCCATTTTGACGGCACGCCGCCGCAAGGAAGCCACCACGTTGGCCGAAATCGACGATGCCGTTGATCGCGTGATTGCTGGCATGGAGGGGCAACCTCTGACCGATGGCCGCAGCAAGCGTTTGATCGCTTATCACGAAGTGGGCCATGCCTTGGTGGGAACCCTGGTCAAGGATCACGATCCCGTGCAGAAGGTGACCCTGATTCCTCGCGGTCAGGCCCAGGGTTTGACCTGGTTTGCTCCTGATGAAGAGCAAATGCTGGTGAGCCGCGCCCAACTGCGTGCCCGGATCATGGGCGCTCTCGGCGGCCGCGCTGCTGAAGACATTGTCTTTGGCCACGCTGAAGTCACCACCGGTGCCGGTGGCGATATCCAACAGGTGGCCAGCATGGCCCGGCAAATGGTGACCCGCTTTGGCATGAGTGACTTGGGTCCTCTCTCCCTCGAGGCTGGTAACCAGGAGGTGTTCTTGGGCCGTGACCTGATGACCCGCAGCGACGTCTCAGACTCGATCACCAATCAAATCGACGAGCAAGTTCGCTCCATCGTTGAGCGCTGCTACAAGGAAACCGTTGACCTGCTTGCCGATCAACGCGACTGCATGGATCGCTTGGTGGATCTGCTGATCGAGAAGGAAACCCTTGATGGCGATGACTTCAGAGATGTTGTTGCTGAGTTCGCGAGCATCCCTGAAAAGGATCGTTTCAGCCCTCTTTTACCTGTCAATAGCTAAGCGGGGACATAGTAGGAAGACTGCCGATTAGCCATTACACCCCGTGCCGAAGCTGAGCGATCAGGACGGAGAGTTTGAGGGGCCAATTCCATCAGGCGAAGTGGGTACCCACTCGCCGATGGAAAGTCATACGGGTTATCGAGGGGATGATTGGTCCCCTCAACGGCTGATGTTCCACCAAAATCTGGAACAATTTGCTGAGCGAGTCGGCTTGATCGTTGCCTTGCAAGGCAACGGAAAAATCAGCCAAGAAAAAGCTTTCAGTGAGATCCGCCAAATTTGGAAGGATCTCAAAGAAAGCCGAGGTGAGTTACTGGATTTGTAGTCCTGTTTGAACGGTTTTAAATCGCGTGAATCGGTCGTTGATCGATCACCTTGTCGATCAGGCCATACTCAGCCGCCTCAGCGGGAGACATGAAAAAGTCGCGGTCGGTGTCTTTTTGAATCCGATCGAGGGGCTGGCCGGTGCGTTGGGCCAGTTCCTCATTGAGGCGCTTTTTCAAAAACAAGATTTCATCGGCCTGAATGCGGATATCGCTGGCCTGACCCTGGGCACCGCCCAAGGGCTGATGAATCATGATCCGCGAGTGCTGCAGGCTGCTGCGCTTGCCAGGAGCGCCGGCGGCGAGCAAGAAAGCACCCATGCTGGCGGCCAAGCCAACACACACCGTCTGCACGTCGGGTTTGACGTGTTGCATGGTGTCGAAAATGCCAAGGCCGTCATAGACGGAACCACCGGGTGAATTGATGTACAGGAAGATGTCCTTGTCAGGATCTTCTGCCTCGAGGAACAGCAATTGAGCAACGATCCGGTTGGCCGATTCGGCGGTCACCGGTTCACCCATGAAGATGATCCGCTCACGCAACAGGCGGGAGTAAATGTCAAACGCCCTTTCGCCCCGTCCGGACTCCTCGATCACGATGGGAATCATGGGGACATCAGGTCAGATAGGGCGATCTTACCGACGAAAACCAGGACTCTGAGCGCTAAGGTCTCAGTCCTGCAGAGCATGGTCTTGAGCAACCCGCAAACCGTTGCCGACAGCAAGCGCCGTTTTTACGCCGCCTACCCCCATGTCATCCCCGGTCTCTACCGGCGGGTGGTGGATGAATTGTTGGTGGAGTTGCACCTGCTCGCTGGGCAGGCCGGCTTCCAGGCCGATTCGCTGTTTGCGATGGGGCTCACCCAGGTGTTCGACAACCTGATGCAGGGGTTCAAACCTGCTGAACGTCAGAAGGAGCTGTTTGCGGCGATCTGCTCTGGAGCTGGCCTAAAGGCGGATCAACTACGCAAAGACGCCAAGCAGCTCAGGGAGCATCTGGTTCCCCATGGCGAAGCCGAAATCAAATCCTGGATCGAGCAGCAGGGCCAAGGAGCACCGGATGTGCTCAAGCACGTCTTACAGCAGGCAGGCCGCAGCGATTTCCACTACTCACGCCTGCATGCCGTTGGGCTGATGGGGCTGCTGCAAGACCTCAGCGGTGGCGATGACCAAGATCCCCAAGCCTTGCAAGAGCGGGCGCACCAATTGGGGCACAGCATGGGATTGCAGAAAGACAAACTGCAGAAAGACATGGGCCTCTATGCCAGCAATCTGGAGAAGATGTCGCAGGCCGTGGAGTTACTCGAGGAAACCGTGGCTGCTGAACGCCGCAAGCGCGAGCAGCGTCAGGGTGAACCTGCTTCTGCTGCCACAGGCCAAGTGAGCGAGCCCGCCAGCTGAGCGGGGCCACCGCTTTGATGCGCTGGCTGCCACTCGGCATCCAGTTGCTGCAGACCGCCCCACAACGCAGGTAGCCCTACCGGCAGCAACTGCAGCTGCTGCATGGCTGCAGGGGCGGCACTGAGCTGCAAGCCCTCACGCAACACAGCACCAGATGGTGGTTGGGGCTGGCTGGCTAACGGGACATCAGCCCCCAACACCACCAACAATTCACCGCTGGGGAACCATCGCCATCCGGCTTGAACAGGACCATCAGGCTGCTGAACGCGCCTGATCGGACCCTCAGCGCTGATAGGCCATCCCGGCGCCTGCTGAGTTTCTAGCTGCCGCTGCAAACGCGCCACATCCAAGCGGTGGCGATCAGCGGGCCACAAGCGAAGCCAGAGACTGGCGCGATAGGGCGATTGCTCTGGGTTGCGGCGAAGCTCCAACTGAAATGGGCTATTCAGCAGCCAGCTGCGATGGGGCAGCAGCACTGCAGGCCAGCTGAGGGCATCCAGCAAGGGCTGCAAGAGCGGCGCCATCCGGCGCCCCTGGAGCCGCAAAACAATGGGGTCCGGCAAGATGCTGGATGGACGTCTCGCCGGGGCCCGCAAAGCGGCTTGCAGGGCTGCTGGACGGGTGCTGACCTGTCCCCAGAAACGATCCCCGCGCAGCGTTAAGCAGCCCCAGCGCAGGGGTTCAGCCAGAGGAGACCAACTCCCCAACCAACCGGCCAGGGCCTCGCCTTGCCAAAACAGAGCCGGTGGTGAACCAGCCAATGCTTCACAGCGGAGTTCAGAACTGTTTTGACCCTCCAACCCCTGCTGCAGGCTTTGGAGGCTGAGGGCATCGGCAGCAACAAGGCGGTAATTCCCCAAACGCAGGCTGTGGGGAATCCCATCGAGCTCTGCGCCCCCACGCAACATCAAATAGGGGGGAGCCCCGGCATGTTCACCCCACAGCTGAAACCAGCTGATCGCTTTGTTGCGCCAGAGCTTTGCGGCCAAAGGTTGCGGCAAACGCTGCAGCCACAGCGCTGGAGGCTGCGGCCGAGGCAGCACAGGAAATGCCTGAATCAGGTCGCTGATGGGAAGCAGCTGCGTCAGCTCTGGGCTGGCCGATGGGGGCGCCGTCGCCCATAGCAACGCAGCCAAAGCGGCTGGCCCTGCAGCTGCCGCTAGGGATCCGAGCAAACGGCGCATGGCCGATTAATCACGCTTGCGGCGGCGGCGATCACGCCACTCCACCGCTGAGAGGTAGATCACACCACCACTAACGAACAGCAACAAAGCCGCTGCCACCGTGGCCAGCAGGGTTGTCCCCGGCAGCTCAACCACGGACATCAGATGGGGATCAGAAATTGATGGATCCGTCGCCGTTGCGGCCCCAGACCACCATGGCGATCGAGAAGGTGAACGTGGCAGCCAAAGCAGCCCAACCCAAGGAGATCAGCACTGGACGGTCGATCAAACGTGCTGACTGTACTGAAAGCTGGAGGGGTGATTGCGCAGAATGGCGCAGTTGGTAGGAATTCAGCATTGACCAGCTCAGCTCCCAGCCGCCAAACAGCCGGCAGCACCCTGCTGGAGCGGGCTCCCTATCCCAATTTCAAGGTGGTGGTCCTCAACGATGAGGTGAACACCTTCCAGCACGTGGTGGATTGCCTGGTGAAGTACATCCCTGCCATGGATCCCGACCGCGCCTGGTCATTAGCTCAGCAGATCGATAGCGATGGCCAAGCCGTGGTCTGGGTGGGTCCGCAGGAGCAAGCCGAGCTGTATCACATGCAATTGGGCGCTGAGGGCCTGACCATGGCCCCACTGGAGCGGGCCTGAGGCCATGGGGCGGGTGGTGATCACCCACAGCACCTACCTCGAAGGATTGATCCCGCTGCTCAAGCAATTGGCCAAGGATCCCCAAGTGGTGACGGTGACACCGGCGGTGATCAGCCGCGTCAAAGGCCGCTGCCAAGGACTCAAGCTGCGGATCTCAGCCCCCATTAGCGGGGGCCACAAAGTGGTGGCTCGGCGCGGCACCAGCGCACAGGAGGTGTTCGTTGTCACGCCCCTGGAGCGCAGCGCCTTGCAGCAGCGGCTCGACGCCTTACTCAATAACCCTTGAGTTCAATCCCATTGCCTTCCGGATCGGTGAACTGAATCGACGGACCATCCCCATCTGTGCCAAAGCGGCTTTGCAAGGTGGCTTTGGCATCGATGCCATGGCTTTGCAAATGGCTCAGCAGCGCCGGCGGATCAAAGGGCTGAACCTTGAAGGCCACATGGTCAACATTTCGGCCCGAGGCAGCCGGGGGCTTGGTATCGCCGCTGGCACCACCGCTGCGGCCCAGAACTCCGTTGACAGGCACCAAATCAATCAAGGCGCTACCAGCGCGCAAATGCCATAGATCGAGGGGAGCGTTGTGCTTGGCGACTTCACAGCCGAGAACCTCGGTATAGAAGGCCAGCATGGGCTCAAGATCACGCACCCGAATCACAACGTGATCGATACCCATCAGGGGAATGGGGGAGGCTTGGGCCATGAACTTCCGATAGCTGGATGCACCGCTGAAGGACTTAAACCACCGAATGCCCTTGGATTCGCGGCAATCCCGTGGCGGTTGTTAGTCCAGCAATCGCAGCCAAGCCCACCAAAACAATCCCACCACCAAACCAATCACCACCAGCTGCTCAATCACCAAACGCTGAACTTCAGGGTCCATGGCCTAGGCCTGCTGCTGAATGGCTTGCTCGAGGCGTTCCAAGCGCTGCTCCCGGGACCCCCACAACTCCAACACCCTTGGAGCTGCCTGCTCAGGCAACACGGCCCAACGCTGATCGCGATAAATCTGCTTGAAGATGGCATCCACCTCATCGCGATAGGGCAAATCAATCGGACGAATCCCGTCGTTTTCCATCTCCACTGGCCATTCGTTCGTGATCGGGAAGAACACAAGCCAGTCGAGAGACTCCAATGAGCGGCGCACCGCAGGCACCATCATCTCAACGAATGCATCATCGATGTCGGTCGTTTTGTAGTTAGCCGTGTACTGGGAGTAAGCGATGTAATCGATGGGGCAACGATCAAAAATCACACAATCACTTGAGTTGCTGTAAGCGTGAACGCGGCTGATGT
The DNA here is from genome assembly GCF_014279855.1 of Synechococcus sp. Minos11. Taxonomy (NCBI): domain Bacteria; kingdom Bacillati; phylum Cyanobacteriota; class Cyanophyceae; order Synechococcales; family Synechococcaceae; genus Synechococcus; species Synechococcus sp. Minos11. The sequence continues at coordinate 1,286,707 of NZ_CP047953.1, forward strand.
TGTAGTACATCTGCAAGCCATTATCGAAGCGATGACATTCCTGACGGAAGCGAATGTCATAGCCCTCAGCATGCAGCGCTCGAAATGGCTCTTCTTCCCGCACGTACTGCGGATGGCGGGCAACCCAGTCATGCACAAAGGTGCTTTTGCCCTGGGAATGGGCTCCACTGACAGCAATGCGCATCGGCTCGCCGGGATCTACTCCGGTTTAATCAATCTTGGGGCTGATCAGCTCCTACTTCAAAGGCCGCTGTCCCGATCCGAAGAGATCCAGGGGAGCCCGATTGGTTTTGAGATTCGCCAGGAATTTTTTCCAGAAGCGGCGCAGTGCCTCAACAAAACGCATCGTGGAAAAGCAGTGGCATCTCCCCAGTCAACACGGTGGGCTCAGCTGCGTCCATTCCACTCCTCAAGGGTTTTCGGCAGCTCATCACCACTTTTCAGTTGCAGCAGCTCTTTATTGGGAAACATGGTTGTGACCTTATTCCAAGCCTCGTATTGCAGGGTCGTCGTGGTGCTCACCTCTAGCTCTTCTGTGGAGCCATCGCGCGCTTTAAAAACAGCAGTCCACCAGGCCATGGAAAATTTCCTTTGGCGGCACTCAAACACTTGAGCTACCAGGCTGCCAATGAATGTTGTCAGACCTTCATCAACCCAAGGTCAGCATCGCTGGGCGTTGATCAGTAGCCAACGCGCCGAACTCCGATCAAATTCCGTGTCAAGGAATTGTCTTGATCAGATTTTGACTTGGTATAAAGCACCAAACCATCCACCTCGAGGCGATACATCGTTGCCTGGCAATCATCCAAACCAGGAATCAGAACCGTTGAAGGGGTGATACAACCAGGTGTGTTTTGCTGATCCATCAACGACACCACATCGCCGATGAGGCACTCGTCGTTGTTGCGCACAATCTCTGGGTCGTAGTTGAAACCCTGCACAGTTCCATCTTTGAGCAGAAAACGCTCGTTCACCAAGATCGGATCTGCCGCTTGGAACTGAGCCTCATTCCAGCTAGCGATGCATGTTTCCTGCTGGGCGCGCTGCTCTGCAGCTTGCTGCTGGAACTGCTCCACGGTTTGGTCGAGATCCTGGGCCAGCGCTGGGCTGCTCAAACCAAGAGCAAGCAAAGAGAAGAGGATTCTTTTCATACAGCCAGTGTGCTGCTGTTGGGATGGTTTGGCAGGCCCCCGGTAAGAGGCTGTTGACGACCAAATCCAATGCACGCCTGCTTTGCCCACACCAAGTCACACACCAACACTCAAAACGAGCCCCAACAGGTGACCTCAACGTGGGCGCTACCGCTGCGTTGGCTGGCCTCGCATTCCTCGAGGAAGCGTGTGCCCAACTTGTTAGCCAGCGCATCGTCCTTGATGAACACCGTTGCTTCTCGGTTCTGGAACGATTCAGCGGAGGCTTTGTGAGCCGTGGCAGCCTCCACGCCAAGAAATACTGCTCCACCGATCAAACCGCCAGCGGCAGAGCCAATCACCAAACGAGTCAGAGCGTTCATAGGAGATCAACATCTCCTTCCAGGGTGTGGACAGCAGCGGTCCAGCCGCATCCCCCGTTTTGGTGAATCGACAACACGGCACCTGCCCAATCAGAACCTCTCAAGCGCTGTAGCAGTTCTGAAAACCGGGGGAATCAGGCGTTGCCGGTCCATCGAAACAGAAGTTCGTTGCCGAACGTTTCGAGTCCCTACGTCGTATGACGACCTCGATGGCACAACACAGCAGCGTGTCTTGGATTTGATCGAGCGAGCCAAGGACAACGACATCCATGCATAGCGTTTCAACCGGACCGCTCTGGTTCTCCTTAATCAACAAAGTGCTCAAAGCAAGCGCATCGCGGCGCTGGAAAGCCAAGACAAAACCCTGGTGGGTGTCATTGGAAGGCATCAGCACCCATTCCAGCGGGGTGCAAAAGCGTTGGAACTCCTCTCCAACCAGGGCCTTGTCGAGCCAATCAGCGTGGATTTATCGCCAGCGCTGAGCCATCACCAAGGCGTTCAACTCAGCGGTGGGAGCCGACAAACCCCGAGACGCGTTGCCACAACAATTGGGTGGACCGCCGTGCCGTGATGACCTGAGGTTCGACCTGGATAAACCAGAAGGGGGAGAAAAGCGGAGCTTCGTTTCCAGCTACTGGGCCGGTCTACGTCACTTCCGGGACATCTCCCCCAAGTCGAAAAGGGAGTCAGATCAGAACACTTGGCAGGGCAAACACCAACACAGCAGTCCGAACCGAATTTAGGGGGTTTGACCAGGAGCAGGCCAGTGCTCACGCACCTCTTGCAAACGTTCCATGGCTTCACGACGGCGCAACCCAGGGTCTTTGGCTTGCAGCAGGAAGGTGATGTGACCCAACTTCCGCCCTGGCCTCGACTGCTCTTTGCCGTACCAGTGCACGTGGGCCCCAGGCAGGCGCTCCAACTGCTGCAGACGATCGCTGTAGGGACAGTCCGACGTTTCAAAGCCAAGCAGATTCACCATGAAGGCCCCTGAGGCCAGCCACTCCACAGCTGCGGGCGGTTCGCCGCTCAGCAACCTCAGCTGCTGCTGGAACTGACTGGTGCTGCAGGCCTCAATCGAAAAGTGGCCGGAGTTGTGGGTGCGCGGAGCCAGCTCATTAATCAACAGTCCTTGAGGCCCCAAGAACATTTCGATCGCCAGCACGCCGACGTAGTCGAGTGCTGTGACGAGTGACACCGCAATCGAACGGACACGGGCCTCCACTGCATGGCTCACGCCTGCTGGTGCCAACACCCACTCGCAGACCTGCTGATGTTGGTGGGTTTCCACCAATGGCATCAGTTCCACCTGCCCGGCCGCATCGCGCGCCACCACCACGGCCAGCTCATGCTCAAACGGAACCAGTTCCTCGAGGATCCAGCAGCGCGGATCAACACGCATCAACAACGCTTCAAGCGATGCGCGGTTCAGCACCCGTTCGGTTCCCTGGCCGTCGTAACCGCCTGTCATCGCCTTGGCCATGGCGGGAAGTTCCATGTGCTCCGGCAACGCACCACCAGCACTCACCACCTCCGCCAGGTCGCACCAGCGCGGGCAAGGCAGGTTCAGCCGCTCGAGCAGCAGGTGCTGACTGCGTTTATCCACCAACTGCTGCAGAACAGCCGCCGAAGGCTGAAACTCCAAGCCACGCTTCTCCAGCTGAGCAATGGTCTTGAGATCAACCCACTCGTTCTCAAAACCAATCGCATCGCAATGCTCAGCCAACTGAGTTGTCGCCGCGCCATCAGGCGCCGCGCCGATCACCACCTCATCAACAAGCTTGCAAGCTGGATCGCTGGCACTGGATGCCTGCAGGGCCAAGTTCAATCCCATCGCAGCGGCAGCTTCCGCCAACATCACCGCCAGCTGGCCGCTTCCAACGATGCCCGGCCGCTTCACAGGCAGCTCAAATCAATCTCTCAATCTAGTTGGCGCTACCGGTCTTCAGCCCTTGCTGAATCAGGCCAAGCACCAGCACCACCAGAAAAAGGGCCAAACCCGCTGTGCAGGCATAGCTGATCTCCAGCTCCTGGAAGGCCAAGTCGTAGACGTAATAGACAACGGTGCGGGTGGAATCAGCGGGTCCGCCCTGGGTCATCAAAAACACCTCTTCAAACACCTTGGTGGCGGCAATGGCCGAGATCACCGCAACCAAGGCCACATAGGGGCGCAGCAGGGGCAAGGTGATGTCGAGGTGTTGCCTCCAGCCGACGCTGCCATCAAGTTCAGCGGCTTCATAGAGGTCTTTGGGAATGCCCTGCAGCCCGGCCAAAAAGATGACCATGTAGTAGCCAAGGCCTTTCCAGAGGGTCACCAGCATGACCGAGGGCAAAGCGAGCAGAGGATCGGTGAGAAAGCCAATCGGCGTGAAGGCATCACCAAATAGCGCTTGGCCCCAGCCATTGATCAAGCCGTTTTCGGCATAGAGCCAGCGGAAAGCAATGGCGGCCACCACAATCGACACCAGCACAGGGGTGTAGAAGGCGCCTCGGAACCAATGCATCCCCGGCAAAGCGCGATTGACCAGCACCGCCAGGGCTAAGGCGCCCAACACGATCGGTGGCACCACGCCCACCAAGTAGATCGCCGTGGTGCCAAGCACCCGCAAAAACATCGGATCAGCCAGCAACCGTTGGATGTTGGCCAAGCCAATGAACTGCAGTGGCTCACTGACATCGAGGCCAGAGCGGGTGAAGCTCATCAACAGCGCCATCAGGGCCGGCACCAGCACGGTGAGGCACACCAGCACCATCGCTGGCGCCACGAAAAGCCAAGGAAGCCAGAGGGAGCGGCGCATGCCTTCGGTTCGCTGCCTGCGCATTGTGAGCCAAACAGGCCATACATTCAGAAGCCCTGGTTCTGTGGTGTCGATGGACAGCGGCGGCGCGATGACAACCGTGACGGTGGAGCTGAAGCGCCCCTATGACGTTGTGATTGGCCAGGGCTCACTGCAACAGCTGGGCGAGCGCCTCAAGCAGCAAGCCATCCGAGCGGGCACCAAAATTTTGGTGGTGTCGAACCCAGTGGTGGCTGAGCACTACGGCGCCACAGTGATGGGATCGCTCAGCTCCGCTGGCTACGAAGCCGAGCTGCTGGTGATTGAAGCCGGGGAAGAGCAAAAAACGCCGGCCACCGTGGCTCAGATCCATGACAAGGCCTACGCCATGCAGCTCGAGCGCAGCTCGTTGATGCTGGCCCTCGGCGGCGGTGTGGTGGGTGACATGACCGGCTTTGCTGCCGCCACTTGGTTGCGGGGTGTCGCCGTGGTGCAGGTGCCCACCACCTTGCTGGCGATGGTGGATGCCGCCATTGGCGGCAAAACCGGCGTGAACCACCCCGGCGGCAAAAACTTGATCGGCGCCTTTCACCAGCCCAGGCTGGTGATGATTGATTCCGCCACCCTGGGCACGCTGCCGATCCGCGAAGTCCACGCCGGTATGGCCGAAGTGATCAAGTACGGCGTGATTGGCGATCCGGTGCTGTTTGAAGCCCTCGAGGCCCACGGGCCGCTGGACAGCCTCGAGGCCATTGGCTCAACCTTGATGCAACAGATCCTGCGCCGTTCAGCAGCGGCCAAGGCGCGCGTGGTGGCCCATGACGAGCGGGAAGGAAGCTTGCGGGCGATTCTCAATTACGGCCACACCCTTGGCCATGTGGTGGAAACCCTGACGGGTTACGGCACCTACTTGCACGGCGAAGCCGTTGGCATCGGCATGCATGCCGCTGGTCTGCTGAGCCAGCGGCTTGGGCTATGGAGCGCTGATGAGCAGCAGCGACAGTTGACGTTGCTGAAGCGCTGCGGCCTGCCGTGGCAAGCCCCTGAGCTGAACACCGAAGCGATCCGAACCGCCATCCTGCGCGATAAAAAAGTGCAAAACGGCCGCGTCCGTTTTGTGCTGCCCACCGCCATCGGCCAGGTGGTGATCCGCGACGACGTGGATCTCGAGGCTGCCGTAGCGGCGCTCAAAGCCACCAGCGGCGTTGAGGCCTAACAGCAGGGCAGCTCGGCGGTCAGGGTTGCGGAGCGAAACTCAATGCCGGCATGCACTTGCCAAGGTTCTTCTTGGCGATCAACGAGCGCAACCTTGCTGAATCCCAGCTGCTCGAAGGCTGCGCAGAACTCGGATTCCAGCCAAGCGCCACTGATGCAACCGCTCCACAGATCGGGATCCTGCTGCAACTCCAACGGCACTGGCTTGTCGCAAATGATGTCGCTGATGGCCAGGCGCCCCCCAGGCGCCGTGACACGCCTGATTTCCTGAAGCAGCTGGCCGCGCCGGGACGGCTGCACCAAATTCAATACGCAGTTGCTCAGCACCACATCGATGCAGCCATCGGCAAGCAAGGGCTGACCGTCGAGGTCTTCAGCCAGCTGATCGATCTCAGCGCGCCGAAACGACACATTCCCGTAACCAATTTGACTCGCCACAGAGCCGCAGGCGCTGTTGGCCAGCTCCAGCATGTTGGGATTGCGGTCGAGTCCGAGCACCGAACCCTCAGCGCCCACCAGCTGACTGCAGATGAAGGCGTTTTTACCGCTACCACTGCCTAGGTCAAGCACGCGATCGCCAGGGCGAACCCAGCGGGTGGGGTCTCCGCAGCCGTAATCACGGCTGACCACGTCCTTGGGAATGGCCGCTAACAGAGCCGGATCAAACGGGACTGCAGCACATAAGCAAGTTTCCTGCTCAAGGGCAGCAGCGCCATAACGCTCGTCTATGGCATCCCGGTGATCGGGAGGACAACAGGGATTAGGCATTAAGAGAACCTAATGGCAGGATGCTGCGCCGATTGGAGCAATCAACGAACATCCCTATCTGGGCCATGACCCGCTCAGTACTTATCGCTGGTGGTGACCGGAATTCCAACCAACTCCTCGAGTTCATCCAGCTGCGGACGGCGCATCACAAAAGCCTTCAGCGGTGAAGAGCTCATGCCGATGGCGCGGATGATCAAAAAGTCCAATGAGAAACGACCAGCCCCAAGGAGAGCCACACACGCCGAGCCACCGAAGTAGAGGATCAACAACTCCAGCGCGTAAATGTTGAATCCACCGGTGACGACGATTGAGTGATAGATCGCCACTGAAATCGTTCCCACAACGGCCAGGCCACCCAAGCGAGCACCAAGACCGAAAATCATCAACCAACTACCGACGATTTCGGAATAGGCGGCGACGTAGGAGAGCAGAACGGGGAAAGGCAGATGCAGTGGTTTAACTACCGACTCAGCAAAGCCTTGGATATCAGCAAGCTTGTCGTAGCCGTGGTGGATCAAAACGCTTCCCACGCAAATGCGCAGGAGCAGAAGTCCAAGGGATCGAGCCATGACTGGCATGGGCTTTACATAACTACATCAACCCTAAGGAGGATTATCCGCTGCTGTGGCTGCCGCTCGTTCGCAGCAAAACGCCAGGCCTGACCTTGGATCACAAGGCAGGCTCCATCCATTCCAACGGAGAGCGCTGGCCAAGCAGCTTGCCGATGGATCCGTCAATCGGATTCATGGCTCCCCTGGCAACGCGCTGCGCGATCACCGGTTGATCGTTGGATACGCCCCTTCAACGCTTCAAAGATCCTGCGCAAGACTCCGCTGATCTCGCCATTGCGTTATGCCCCTGGTCACTATCAATGTCTGGCAGGGACTGTCCGAAACTCAAATTGATCAGATCCAGCAGGCAACCCATGCTTGCTTGGTCAAAGCTTGGGGCATTCCTGACAACGGTGGCTTCTACCTCATCAGCGAGCGTCCCCAATCAAGAATGCGAATCGACAGAACGATGTGGGGTATCGAGCGTTCCAGTCATCCACCCATCCTGTTGCAAATCACCTCCTCGCCAAGGAGTGCAGAGATGAAGACCAGCTTCTACAAGCTGCTTGCCGGCGAGTTTGCTCGACTTGGCTTTCGACCTGAGGATCTGTTCATCAGCATTACACCCAGCAACCCAGAAGATTGGTCCTTTGGCAATGGCGTAGCGCAGCTACTCGATGCCCCCCGAAAGGCTGAGTCCTGTTCTGATTGAAGCCATCAGCTGGGCCACCAAGCCGGCGGACAGGCAGGCCGCTGCGGTGGCGTCGCCGAATCGCTTTCCAGCAACAACCACCAGAACCCACCCAACAGATGCGGGTCCACCAACCTCAGCAGTTGTTCACGGCGACTGAGGCGATCGGCCAACGCCAATGGACCTGGCTCGGAGAGGGCTGTGATCTCCTGGGCCAGCCCCAACTGCAGCAGCACCTCTCCCTGCAGCGCAGCCCCTTGCCAGCGCCAACCGGCAGCGGCAGCGAGCTGCTCAACCAAGGTTGTGCAGACATGGGCTGTGAGGTCCATACGCCCGGGATCGCGCAACAGCTCAGTGCTAGTGCGCTGTTCGCGGCAGGCCAACAAGGTGCCCCCATCACGGCTTGGGGCGTAGTAACGCGATGCCGGCATGGCGTAGTCAATCGCTAGCAGCCATCCCTGGCGCAAACAGGCCCGTGCCTGCTCGAGCCAGGGGCCCAGCGCAGGGCACCATTCACTGCTCCAGCCATCAGGCCGCCCGCCGCCACCGGGCGGCAACCCCAGCTGCTCCAACTGCTCCAGCACCGCCGGAGCCAAGCCAGCGCCCACCTGCCAGCAGGGCTGCTGCTGCCCATCGAGGCCCACCAGCCACTCATGCCAGTTGCCGTTCTGCAGGCCAAATCGCTGGACTGGCAAGGCATCAAGAAGCTCATGGGCCACGATCAATCCGCGGCGCGGTTCCGCTGCCAGCTGCTGCGGGGAACACCAGTGCACAGGCACCGCTGAGCCGGCCAAGGTTTGCCGCTGACGCGCCTGCAGCGCCGGACTGCTCTCCACTAACACCAGCTCGAGCCGATCCAACCAAGCCGGAGATTCAACGCCGATCCCAGCGATGAGATCGCGCATCAATTGACCATCGCCAGGACCCCACTCAATCAAGGTCAGAGGTCCTGACTCGGCGGCCAGGGCATCCAGGCAGGGCCGCAACTGGCGGGCCAACAATTCGGCAAATACTGGGCCTTGAGAGGGAGCGGTCACAAAATCGCCGCCAGAGCCGAAGCGCACCTGGCCACTGCCGTAATACCCATAGGCAGGGTCATTGAGCAGCCAATCCATCACCGCCACAAAGCTTTGCGGCCCAGCGCTGGCCTGAAGGCGCTGCACCAGCCAGGAGCTCTGCTGCTGTTCCACCACAACACCTCCGCTGGACATCAACGAGAATGCACCACCTCAATGCCGTTGGTTATGCCCCGCTGGTTGCTGTCTGCCATCTGCGCATTGCTGTTGTGCCTCTGGCAGCCATCGGCAGCCCTCGCCATCGACGACCCTTCGGTCTTACCGGATCAACCCACCCCTGTGATTGATCTGGCCAGGATCCTCACCGACAGCCAGCGCAAAAACCTGGAGCAAGAACTCGATGGCGTTGAAGCCAAGGTGGGCTGGAAATTGCGCGTACTCACCCAGTTCGATCAAACACCAGGACTGGCCGTGCGCGATTTCTGGCAGCTGGATGAGCGCAGCCTGCTGTTGATTGCCGACCCCCGCGGCGGCAACCTGTTGAACTTCAACGTGGGCGACGCTCTCTTTGCGCTGATGCCGCGCACCTACTGGGTGGAACTACAAACCCGCTTTGGCAATCAGTTTTATGTGCGCGACCACGGCGAAGACGGCGCCATTTTTGATGCCCTCGAAGCCGTTGAAATTTGCTTGGAGCGTGGTGGTTGCCAAGTGGTGCCTGGTTTGCCCCAAGAGCAGTGGATTCTCACCTTGATGACATCCATCTTGGGGGGATTGATCGTGGGAATTGCTGCATTCCCACGGGAACCGGATCAAACCATCGCCTGGTCTTGGGTGCTGCTGCTTTCACCGCTTTGGGTGATTCTCTTTGGCGTCTTTGGCATCGGCCCGGTGGTAACCCGCACGGCTGATTGGTTGCCACTGAGCCGCAATATTCTCGGCTTCATTGGCAGCAGCGTGGCCGCTTATCTCTTGGCTCAATATCTCACCAGCCGCAACAGCCAAGCAGGCGACAACCCCTAGATCAAAGGCCCTCGCTCACCTTGGCGAGCATGCACTCGAGACTGTCGTCGTTGCAGGGCTCAGGGGCCACCTCAACCTGTTGGGGCTCTTCCATCAGCGCGACAGGTGGGTGGATCTGACGCAACTTCTGCAGGTTGGCCTCATAGAAACGCTTGAGGCGGCCGTATTTCACAACCGGTTGGCCGTAGTAGCTGTAGCCACGCAGGGTGGGGAACGATGCCCACTCAGGTGCCAACTTGGCAGCCAACTGCGGGCTGAGCTCGCCGCGATCAGCCAAATGCATAGCGCCGCGTTTCTTGATCAGATACAGCGCGGCCTGATCTTGGGCATGGGGACCAAAGCCCACCAAGTCCAGAGCCCGAACAGCTATGCGCCAGGTTGCTGGCATGAATTGATAGGCCCCAGCGGCGGCGCTGGCATAGCCGCTGGTGTAATTCACCCGATCGGGATGGCGGTTCAGGGTTTTCATCAATGAACCGCCAAACATCACGCGGTAGCCGATGTCAGCGCCTTCCTTCCAGGTGCCTTCGGCGTAGCGGATCGTGTTGAGCAGTGCGCGGCGCTCAGGCGTGATCGCAAACACCTTCGGCATGCGCGGCACGCTCGGCATGCGCAGGCGGGGAAAACGCAACTGTGCCAATTCGCTGGCTTCCGGTTCAGCGGCGGGCTGAGCTTTGGCTCCAGCAGCCAGAACAGGGGTGGCCGGCAACACGGCTACAGGTGCCAGCAAAACAGCAGCAAACAACCTGGAAGCTTGAGGGTGCTGAAGCATCACAGATAAGGAATTAACGGGAGCGCTCGCGGCGAACCACGAGAAGCGATCGGCGCAAATATGCCCAGAATTGAGACTGATGGGATTATCCTGCGGACGGATAATAAATTGTCCCCGAGCGCTTGCGTGACACCAATTGGTCGGACACCTCAACAACTTGAAGGCTCAATTCAGCAGCATTTGACTAACAAATTGGCAGCTAAAATAGCGGCATTAAGCTGTCAGTATCAGCGCGATTGCGACAGCGCTGCGAACACCCATTCGCTCGCTGAAGCAGCCCCATCAGTCGGTAAAGGTAGACCCTGAGGCTGGGCCAAAGGCTGATCCAGCAACCACTGCCCTTGCTCAAAGGCGCGCCGAGTCAGCAGCCGATGAAAACCATGTTGCTGCAAGCCTTTCTGCAGAACTTCAGCCTCTGCAAATCCACTGCGCTCCACCACGACCAAGCCGCAGTCCTGCGAAAGCGCTTCAGCAAACGTGCTGTAACCAGGCTTGGTGATCACAACTGAACACAAGGGCATCACATCCACCGGGCGGAGGTCCTCGGCAAGCCAGGTGGCATTGGCGGCTTGTGCCAAGGCTTCATTGACAACCAAAAACTGCCAATCGGGCCAGCTCTGCAGCAGAGCTGGCTCTAGCGGCAAGCCCAAACCGCCAAAGCACAGCAGGGCCGAGCGCTGCCTCAGGCCGCGCCAATTGAGACGCTCAGCAATGCACTCAAGCTGAAAACGGGGCTCGCTGGCGCCCAACCCCAGGGGTTGCACCGGAACATCCCACGGCATCGGCAAGGCGAAGGGGCAGCGCAGCAGCGTTTGACCGCGGCGGTAGTCAGCCAGGCTGCTTTGAGCCCACTCCTGCAATGGACCACCCAGGTCGGCATAAATCGAATCCCAACCGAAATTCCCATGCCACAGCAACGGCCAGCCCAAGCGCTCGGCTAGGCGGGCAGCGGCCGGGGGGACATCGGCAACGATCACCACGGGCTCATGGGCCTGGCGCCAGTGCTCTAGCCAGCGGGCTTCGGCCTCGATTTGCTGAGGCAGCTGCTGCTCCAAACGCTCCAAGGCCTGCACCGTGGCTTCGGGATCACTGCCCAAGGCATCGGCTTGCACCACGCCCACATCCCATTGGCAGGAGCGGTGTTCATAGTTGAGACCCACAAAGGTTCGCCGCAGGAACGCCGCCGGCAATGCGGTTGAGAGAACAAACCGGCAGGCCGGCTGGCGAGCCGCTAGAGCCTGCAGCACGGCTGCTACCCGGGCGCCATGGCCAAAGCCATGGCTACTGATGCAAGTCACCACCAACATCGCGCTAGGGCACAGGGCTAAAGGGAGGGCTCATCGCCATGCTGCTGCGCCCAAGCCAAATCCTCATCAGTGAGAGTTTTCGCCAACAGTCGCCACACATCGCCGCGCTGCCACAGCACCCAAGCCAAGCGGTGTTGCCGGGGCGGCGGCACCATCCAGGCCGGCCGAAAAAAGTCTTCGGTCTCTTCCATCTAAACCACCCCCAGAATCCGGCGGACCGTGCTCACCGTCAGGCCAGTGGCTTTGCTGATGGAGCCATAGCTCTTGCCCTGGGCGCGAAGGTCGCGGACATGCTCAGCCTGCTCGTTGGTGTATTTGCGCTTGGGACCAAAGGGCACGCCCTTGTTGCGGGCGGCTTGGATGCCCTCACGGGAACGCTCCAACGAGAGCTCACGCTCCACCTGAACAGCAGCCGTTAGGACCCCGACCACCGGCTTAGCCATGGTCCCGAGGCCTTTCGTATCGACGCGCCCATCAAGGGTTCGAACGTGCACATCACGCTCGAGCAGTTCAGCGACCCTGCTGACGCAGTCCTCCATGGTTCTGCCCAGCCGATCGAGCTTGGGGATCAAAAGCACATCCCCGGGCCGGCAGGCATCAATGGCCCGCTGCAGCTCCACCCGTTCGCTGAAGGGTGCAGCACCGGAGATGTGCTCACTAAAGAGTTGATCCACAAGAGCCGCCTTGAGGCCCTCGAGCTGATGCTCGAGCTCCTGGGGCGTTGTGGAGCAACGCGCATAACCAACGAGCGCCATGGGGCCTATTGCCGTAAGTGGATGCCTCTAGCGTGACACCTACTTACGACACATGCAAATTGCTTGTGAGAATTGGCGTATATGGATGTGTCGAATGGAGCTAGTTACGACACAGCAGCTCAGGGGGCAACAAGCCCACCGGAATCCAGCAACACCTGCTGCTCCAAGAGCTCGCCATCGAGGCCATACCAACGGTGGGCCGCGAGTTGGACGTCGCCGTTGTGATCCAGTTCGACCCACGAGAAATGACGCCAGGGCCTACCGCTTGCATCGATGCCATGGCGCGGAACACAAGCGGCATTGAGATAGACGGTGCCCTGCCGGTCCCGCTGCACGGTGCGGCGTTGCCCGGCTCCATGCCGCAGGCGATGGTGCATGTGGCCAAAGATCACCAAGGGCAGGGGCCTCTGCTTGCGGATCAAACGGATCGCTTCTTGCAGGTCTTGGTCGCCCCAATCACAGGCCGGACGTTTCCAATCACGGCCGCAGAGATCAGCCGCTTCACTCCCCAACCCGGTTGGACCGCTATGGGCAAGCAGCACCAAGGGACGATCTGCTGGTGCCTGAAGGGCTGCTGCACTAATGCGCTGGGCCGACTCAAACAAGCTGAGCTCGCCCCAATGGGCCTTCACCGCAGGAGAGAGATAAAAGCCACCGCCAGCACTGCCTGGCCGCCCACCGACCACAGAGAGGGGTACTGGATCCAGCGGCTTGAGCGACCAGCCGCAGTGCAGGCCACCAAGCGCTTGCTCCATCCGCGCCAGGGTGCGGCCACTGGCATCTTTGGCCGCGTCGTGGTTACCCAAAACGCAAGCCACCGGCAGCTCCAGCTCCCGCAGCAGGCGCGGCAACCTCACATCACCATCGGCCAGATCCCCCACCACCAGAAGGGCATCGGGCGCCAAAATCGTCAGCAACGAGGCATCGCCTTGGTCCCACTGACCGTGGAGATCTCCAGCGATGGCAAGTCGCAGCACAGTCCGGCGCGCAGGCGTTTCTACTCTTAGGGCACTGCGCCCTCCACTCCCCGCGTGTTTGCCGCCACTCAATCCGCCGCTCCGCGTCTGGATCAGGTCGAACGTATTGCGCAGCTACGGCAGCAACGCCATGCCGTGATCCTGGCGCACTACTACCAAGAGGACGCCATCCAAGACATCGCCGACTTCATCGGTGACTCCTTGGAACTCTCCCGCAAAGCAGCCAACACCGATGCCGAGGTGATCGTGTTTTGCGGGGTGCACTTCATGGCGGAGACCGCCAAGATCCTCAGCCCGCAGAAAACGGTGGTGCTGCCAGATCTCAACGCCGGCTGCTCGCTTGCTGATGCCTGCCCGGCCGATGGCTTTGCGCAATTCAAGGCGGAACACCCAGACCACGTGGTGATCAGCTACATCAACTGCTCAGCAGCGATCAAAGCCCAAAGCGATCTGATCTGCACCAGCAGCAACGCCGTGGCGATGGTGCAGTCGGTGCCGAGCGATCAACCGATCCTGTTTGCTCCCGATCAAAACCTGGGCCGCTGGGTCTCCCGCCAGGCGGGTCGTGAGCTCACGCTGTGGCCTGGCAGCTGCATGGTGCATGAAACCTTCAGCGAAGAAGCCTTACTTGGCTTGAAAGCGGCCCACCCCGATGCGGCGGTGATCGCCCACCCCGAATGCGAACAACATCTGCTGGACCTGGCCGATTTCATTGGCTCCACAAGCATGTTGCTGAATTACAGCCAATCCAGTGAGGCGAGCGGCTTCATCGTGCTCACCGAACCGGGAATCCTGCACCAGATGCGCAAGGCAGTCCCCAACAAAGAGTTTTATGCCGTGCCGGGGCTCGACGGCTGCAGCTGCAATGCCTGCCCCCATATGCGGCTCAACACCCTCGACAAGCTGGAGCAGTGTCTCGAAACTCTCGAACCAGCAATCGAACTCGATGAAGACCTGCGCTTACGAGCGCTCAAGCCCATCGAGCGGATGTTGGAGCTGAGCCGCTGATCGAGCACACCCCCGAAGGGCTCTTCTGCCAAGCCGCGAACGCTTGGATTGATCCCTGGCGACCAGTACCGCGGGCGTTGATCACCCATGCCCACGCCGACCATGCCCGTGCTGGTTGTGGCGAGTACTGGGCGATTGGTCGCAGCGCTGCTGTGTTGCGTCAGCGACTGGGGCAGCAGATCACTCTCAACTGCGTGAACTACGGCGATGAGCACCGCATTGGTGATGCACGAGTGTCATTTCACAGCGCTGGCCATGTGCTGGGTTCAGCGCAAATCCGCCTGCAAGCCGGCGGTGAAACCTGGCTGGTCAGTGGCGACTACAAACGTGACAGCGATCCCAGTTGTGATCCTTTCTCGGTAGTGAGTACTGATGTGTTAATCAGCGAAGCCACCTTTGGCTTGCCGATCTACCGCTGGCCAGCTGGCCGACAAGTGGCGGCTGATCTACTGCAGTGGTGGCGCGACGCACCTGAGAGGGCATCGCTGCTGTTCTGCTACGCCTTCGGCAAAGCCCAACGACTACTCGCTGAGCTGCATCAGCTCGGGGTTAGCGACACGGTGCTGCTGCATGGGGCCATGGTGCCGATCACCCAGGCCTATCGCGATGAGGGCATTGCAATGGTGCCCACCGAAGCATTGAGCTCGTTGCCACGTCTGGCAGACCTATCGGGGAGGTTGGTGCTGGCACCCCCCTCGGCACACCGCAGCCCCTGGATGAAGCGCTTCAAGGCGCCGCAAACAGGGTTTGCCTCCGGCTGGATGGCCGTGCGCGGAGCCCGCCGGCGTCGTGGTTACGAGCGTGGCTTTGTGCTGAGTGATCACGCCGATTGGCCCGGTCTGCTGCAAACCGTGCGCGAATCCAAGGCACAACAGGTGTATGTGACCCATGGCCAAAGCGACGTGTTGGCGCGCTACCTACGCGAAGTGGAGGGAATCGCCAGCGAACCACTCAGCACCCTGTTTGAAGGAGAAGCTGAGCACTAACAGCAGCTGTTGATTCAGAGCTTGTTGTCGTCAACTTTGTGCAGCTTATGGAGCTGCTCAACCACCTTGCTCTGGAACTTGTCTTTTTTCTGGTGCAACCAATCACCCACCTGATTGCGCTCCTCAGCGGTGAGGTTCATCTTCTGCAGGTAGTCCTTGGTGGCATCCCACAGGGCACTGCCGAACTCTTGGGAATGTCGCAGGCGCTCAGCCACACCGGCATGCAACTCATCGTTGTCGACGAGGGGATGGGTTTCGATGATGTCGGCGGTGGTATCGACGACAGGGGTTTCGGTGATATCAGCCATGGCAGGGACAAACGGACTGCTTTCAGTGTGAAAACAATTCGGGCAAACGATTTAAACCGCGCTGAGTAGCCCCATCCGCAGGGCCATCACCGCCGCTTGGGTGCGATCACGCACACCCAACTTGCTAATCACAGTGCTGACATGGGTTTTAACCGTTTCTTGTGAGATGAACAGCCGCTGGGCAATCTCCCGATTGCAGTAGCCCTCACTTAGGGCCTGCAGCACCTCCTGCTCCCGGCTGGAGAGCTGATCCAAGGCCTCAAGCCCCTCAGCCTCATCATCAGGGTGAAACGCCGCAGCATCCCGCACAGGCCCTGGGAAATAGGTGCCACCTTCCAGGGTGCGAGCAATCGCCTTCATGAAGTCGCCCTCACCACTGCCAAGCGACGACACAAAGATCACCCCTTGGGCACCAGCATCGAGGGCCTCACGCACCACCTCCTGGGTTTCACGGCGCAGAAACAACAAACAGATGCACTGGGGCCAGCGTTGGCGCAGCTCACGCACCAAGCTGATGCCATAGCCCTGCTCAAGGTCTTCGGTGACAAGCACCAAATCAGGGGCCTGCGCCGCATGGGCTAAAGCTTCCTGCTCGCTCGTGCAGGCACCCATCAGCCCGTCTTGAAAAATCTGGCCAAGAGCCAAAGCGGCCAGCAGGAGACGATCTCCAAAACACAGCAACTTGCTGCGGCCCTTGAGTAGCTCTCTCACCGCGGGCAGCGCCTGTTGCACCGGAGCGGCATGCAAATCAATGTCCATCTCTTCAGCCTGGAGAGAGCGCGTTAAGAGAAGTCTTAACGCGGGCGGACTAATCCAAAGACACCTAGCAGAACGTGTCGATGGCGGAAATGCGTTGCCCATTCAGCGGCCATGGCGCAGCCACAACACCAGCGAGCGCCACCACCAATCAGCATTGGTGGCCTGAGCAACTCAACCTGGGACTGCTGCATCAACACAATCCAGCGGCGAACCCCTTAGGCAGCAACTTTGACTACCGCCAAGCCTTCAACAGCCTAGATCTCAATGCTGTGAAAGCCGACCTTATGGCATTGATGACCGACAGCCAGAGCTGGTGGCCGGCGGACTGGGGACACTACGGCGGCCTGTTCATTCGGATGGCATGGCATAGCGCCGGCACCTACCGCCTCGCTGATGGTCGTGGCGGGGCAGGCCATGGCAACCAACGCTTTGCTCCCCTCAACAGCTGGCCTGACAACACCAACCTCGACAAAGCCCGGCGGCTCCTCTGGCCCATCAAGGCCAAATACGGCAGCAACCTCTCATGGGCTGATCTGATCATCCTGGCCGGCAACTGCGCCCTCGAATCGATGGGATTGCCAACCGCTGGCTTTGCTGGAGGCCGCGAAGACATCTGGGAACCAGAAGACGACATCTACTGGGGACGCGAAACCAGCTGGCTGAGCGATGAACGCCATGACAACGACGGGGCCATCGAAAGCCCCTTGGCGGCAACCGAAATGGGGTTGATCTACGTCAACCCAGAAGGCCCGCACGGTGAACCAGACCCGGTTGCCTCAGGGCGCGAGGTGCGTGACACCTTTGCCCGCATGGGCATGAACAACGAAGAAACCGTGGCTCTGGTGGCCGGCGGGCACACCTTCGGCAAAGCCCATGGAGCCGCACCCAGCGTCCACCTTGGAGCTGACCCAGAAGGTGCAGCCCTCGAGCAGCTGGGCTTGGGCTGGCAGAACACCTATGCCAGTGGCTGCGGTGCTGACACCATCACCAGCGGCATTGAAGGGGCCTGGAAACCCAACCCAACCCGGTGGGATCAAGGCTATTTCGAGATGTTGTTTGGCTACGAGTGGGAGCTGCATCAAAGCCCTGCGGGCGCTTGGCAGTGGCACCCCAAAGACGTCAAAGCCGAGCACATGATTCCCGATGCCCATGTGCCCGGGCGCAGTGCACCGCCAATGATGACCACAGCCGATCTGTCACTGCGGTTTGACCACGTCTATGAACCAATCGCGCGCCGATTTCTCGGCGACCCACAAGCCTTTGGCGACGCCTTTGCCCAGGCCTGGTTCAAGTTGACCCATCGGGATCTCGGTCCGCGCAGCTGCTACCTCGGCGCTGATGTGCCCGAGGCAGTGCTGAGTTGGCAAGATCCCTTGCCCACCACGAGCCATCCAACCATCGATGCCCCAGCGGTTGATGCTCTCAAGCAAGAGCTTCTGAAGACTGGCCTCAGCCATGGCGAGCTGATCAGCACCGCCTGGGCCTCTGCTGCCAGTTTTCGTCAATCCGATCGCCGCGGAGGGGCCAATGGCGCTCGCTTGCGCTTGCAACCGCAGTGCAACTGGGAACTGAACAACCCCGAGCAACTCAAGCGCGTGCTGAGCGTTCTCGAAGCTGTGCAAATGCGCTTCAACCAGCAGCATCAAGGCGGCATGCAGGTGTCGCTGGCTGATTTGATCGTTCTGGGCGGCAGCGCTGCAGTGGAGCAAGCCATGGCGGCTACCGGCCAGCGCTGCCGAGTGCGCTTTACGCCGGGGCGTGTGGATGCAAGCGCTGAGCAGACCGACACCGCTTCATTCAATGCCCTCAAACCCATCGCCGATGGCTTTCGCAATTACCTGCGCAGCGATCTACCTCTGAAGGCTGAACAGCTGCTAGTGGATCGCGCCCAACAGCTGCATCTGAGCGCACCGGAGATGACAGCCCTGATCGGGGGATTCAGGGTGCTGGGGCTGAACTGGGATGGCAGCGACATCGGGGTGTTCACAAGCAGGCCAGGACAGTTCAGCAACGACTTCTTCGTCAACTTGCTGGATATGTCAACGCAGTGGAGCCCGGTTGAGGGCCATAGCAACCTGTATCAAGGCATTGATACCGAAACCAAGCAGCCCCGCTGGCGAGCCAGCCGCGTGGATTTGGTGTTTGGCTCCCATGCTCAATTGCGTGCCATTGCCGAGGTGTATGGCCAAGCGGGCGGGTCAGCAAGACTGGCAGCTGATTTCAGCGCTGCCTGGAGCAAGGTGATGGAGCTCGACCGCTTCGACCTGCTTTAGGGCTAGACGCTCAACGGCCCCACCAGTGCTGGTGATAGGAGGGATCGCTACTGCCAGCCTGCAACTGGCGGGTGGTTTCGATCACGATGGCCGCCAATGAACTGGAGATGATCAACATCCCGTAGAAGCCGCGGATGCGCATGTCGTGGATGTCAGCCGGGGTATGGCTGATGATCACCTGAAAGAAGAACACCAAACACAAACCCACCACAAAGCCGATCCCCAGGGCGACAACAACCCGGGCACCACTAAAGCTTGGGCGTTTGGGGCTTGGCATCAATCAAGCGGCTCCAGCGGTGGGGCCAGCCTTGCCCACCAGGTTTTTCATCACCACGTAGAACACCGGCACCACCAAGGTGGAGAGCACGGTGGCCACCGACAAGCCGCCAAACACAACCAAGCCCAAAGAAGCCTGGCTTTGTGCACCAGCGCCGCTGGCCAGCATCAGCGGCAAGAAACCAAACAGCGACGAGATCGCCGTCATCAAGATCGGACGCAGCCTTGATTTGGCTGCATCAGTGGCAGCCTCCAGGGCTGATCGCCCCTCACCCATACGTTGGTTGGCCAAATCAACAATCAAGATGCCATTACCGGCCGCCAGGCCAATCAACATCACCAAGCCAACCTGGGCATAGATGTTGAGCACCTGGCCTGCCCCCGAGAGGAACACCAAGGCGCCCAACATGGCGGTGGGTACGGTCATCAAGATGATCAGCGGGTCGGTGTAGCTCTCGTATTGGGCGGAGAGCACCAGATACACCACCAAAATGCCCATGCCAAAGATCACCACGGCCAGAGCACCGGCTTTGACTTCTTCCCTGGAAATGCCGGTCCAGTCAAAGCCGAGGCCCTGGAAGTTCTGAGCGGCGAACACGTCTTGGATGCCAGTAATGGCCTGGCCAGAGCTCTTGCCTGGAGCTGGAGATCCCTCAATCTTGATCGAGCGGAACAGGTTGAAGCGGTTGATGATGCTCGGACCAATCGTTTGCTTCACCGTGAAGAATTCCGCCAACGGGATTTGCTCTCCAGAGGCGTTCTTGACGTAAATCGAGCCCAGTTGGTCTTGGGTTGAGCGGCTATCGGCAGCGGCTTGCACATACACCCGGCGCACCTTGCCCTCTTGGAAGGTGTCATTCACGTAGCTGGAGCCGAAGTAGATGCTGAAGGTCTGCATCGCCTGACCGAAGTCGACCCCCAAGGCCATCATCCGATCGCGATCGACATCAATGGTGAGTTGCGGTGAATCAGGGATGAACTGCGTGAACACCTTGGCGAAGGTGGGATCACTATTGGCAGCCTGAATGATCTGCCCAGCTGAGGCAGCAAATTCACTCATCGAATAGGAGCCGCCGCTCTGATCAAGGAGCTGGAACTCAAAGCCAGCGCTGGCGCCATAGCCAGGAATGGCCGGTGGCTCCACCACAAACACCCTGGCTTCATCGATTTGGGCCGCCATCTTTTGATTGAGGCGCTGGGTGATAGCCGCCATCGTTTGATCCTTCTGGGGCCTGTCATCCCAGTTCTTCACACCAAAGAAGAACAGGCCGCGGTTGGGGCCATAGCCATCCAAGCTGGCACCGCTAAAGATGCCCGCCGCAGCCACATCAGGCTCAGTTCGCAAAATCGAGGCGATCTTTTTGTTCACCTTGTTGGTGACATCGTTGGAGGTGCCCTCAGGCGCCATCACAAAACCAATGCCGAAGCCCTGATCTTCCGTGGGGACAAAGCCAGCGGGCACCGCACTGAAGGCAAAACCGGTAAGCAGAATTCCCGCCCCCAGGGCGCCCATGATCACGCGGCGGTGCGACAACACCCAATTGAGCAACCAGGCATAGAACCGCTCAAAGCGGGCGTAGTAGGTGTTGAAGGTGCTGAAGATAACCGGCACGAAATAGCCCAGGGCGCAGCCCAAACCGGTGAAGAAGATCACCGGGATTGGATTCCAAACACCCGCAATCACTAAACCCACAACGGCGCCACCCACGGCAAAAGGCAGACGCAAGGGGCGGCCGCTGGTTTTGGAAATCGCAAAGCCAATGATGCCGGCCACACCCGCAGGGATCAGTGCCATTGCGGCCCCATCACCCACAAACAGCAAGCCGTAAACAAAACCAATCACCGTGGCCGCAATCGTGTAGGTGCGGCGGTTGGGCTCTTTGTATTCGCTGCTCAGCAGCAGAGCCGAGAGCATCGGCGAAAAGGTCAGCGCATTAAACGTGGAGATCGCGATCGAGAAGATGATCGTGGCCGCGAACTGCTTGTAAATCGTTCCGGTGGCGCCTGGAAAGAAGAGCACAGGCAGGAACACGCACATCTTCACCAGTGATGTGGCGATCACCGCTGAGAAGAGTTCATCCATGGTGGATTTCGCCGCTTCTACGGCGGTTAAGCCCGTCTCTTTTTTGGAGGAGGTGTCCTCAATCACCGTGATGGCGTCATCCACCACCAGGCCGGTGGCGAGCACCAAGCCAAACAGCGTCAGCTGATTGAGCGAGAAGCCAAAGCCGAGCACGAAGGCAAAGGTGCCCACCAGAGCAACGGGAATGGCGATGCCCGGCACCAAGGTGGCTTTCCAGTTCTGCAAAAACAGAAACAGGATCAACACCACCAAAACGACCGCATCACGCAGGGAGCCCACCACACCCTCAATCGATGCCGTGATGAATTCGGTGGAGTCGAAGACCTGCTCGATCTTCATGCCCACTGGCATCTTTTCTTTGAATTCTTCGATGACCTGCTTGACGCCATCGGAGACCACCAGAGCATTACTGCCGCCCAGCTGACTGATGGCCATCGACACAGCGGGGTTGCCCTCGAGGTTCACAGCCGAAATCTCGTAGCTGTTACCGCCGAGCTCCACCTGGCCCACATCGCGAAGGCGAATCAGGCCCCCGTCTTTGGTGGTTTTGATCACCAGATCGCGAAACTCGTCTTCGCTGGTCAGGCGGCCCTGCAGCTGGATGGTGAAGGTGTACTGCTGATCGTCAGGGGCGGGAGCACCGCCCACCTTGCCGGAGGGCACCAAGCGGTTTTGACTGCGGATGGCATTCACCACATCGCTGGAGGTGAGCTCCATGGCCGCCAGCTTGTTGGGGTCAAGCCAGATGCGGATCGCAAGTTCGCGGTTGCCGTAATAGGTAACGCTGCCAACACCGGTGACCCGCTTGATGCTGTCGGTGAGGTTTTGATCGAGATAGCCGCTAATCGTCTCAACGCTGTAGTCGATCTTGTTGGGATCTTCGTTGGTGAAGTTGTAAACAAGGAGGGTGGAGGTGGATGCCTTGTCCACCACAACACCCGACTGCTTCACCTCAGACGGCAAACGGGGTTCAGCCAGTGACACCCGGTTTTGCACGTTGACCTGGTTGATATCACCATCAGTGCCGCTGTTGAACATCACCGTGATCAACGCGCTGCCGTCGGAGGAGCTCGATGAACTGATGTAGTCCATGTTCTCCACCCCGTTGATCTGCTGCTCGAGCACCGAGGTGACACCTTGCTCAACGCTGACGGCATCAGCACCGACGTAGTTCGCACTCACCCGCACCGTGGGCGGGGCAATGTCCGGCAGCATCTCCACCGGCAGGATCGGGATCGCAATCAAACCCGCGATCACGATCAACAGTGAGCAGACCGACGTGAGGACAGGCCTGGTGATGAAGTTATTAGAGAGAGACATCGTTCAGATCACTGGGCCGGCTTTGGCTGGGCAGGTTTGATCTGAACTGGCATGCCGTGCTTGAGGTTCATCAAGTTGGAGGTGATCACCATCTCCCCCGGCTGAACTCCTTCCAACACGGGGTAGAGGTTGTTTTGCACAGGGCCCACCTTCACCGGTGTTTGCAGCGCAAATTTGGTTCCCTCGGGCAAGTCTTTGAGCTTGTCAAGCGGCGCTTGGCCTGGCTGCTGCTCGAGCTGTTGGAAGCTGCCAACGCGGAAAACAAAATTTTGGCCTGAGGCGGTGGCTACGGCCGTGAAAGGAACCGCATCCAGTTTTTTGCTGCCGAGCTGAACGCTGGTGAGCACCCGTTGTCCGGTGCGGAGGGTGCCGTTGGGATTCTCAAAGATGGCTTTGACCAGCAATCCCTGGGTTCCGGCCTGGACGGCTGGATCGATGGAGCTCACCGTGCTGGTGGCGATCGGGTCGCTGAGCCCTGGCTTCAGCAACTTGACCGTTTGACCAACTTCCACGCGATCACCGAACTTGGCCGGAATATCAACGCGCGCTTCGAGCGTGTTGTTTTTCACCAACATGGTGAAGACATCGCCCTGGCGAAGCACATCGCCCAACTTGACCTTCACATCAGCGACGGTTCCCGCCATCGGCGAGGTGAGGTTGCTGTAGCCAACGGTGGCCTGCTGAGCAATCGCCCGCTCCCTTGAAGAGATGTAGGCCTGACGACGCGAGTCGCGCTGCATCTCAGAGACAGCACCCTGGGAAGCGAGGTATTCGTAGCGCTGGTAATTGAGCTTGTCGGTCTCTGCTTTGGCTACCTCACTGCGCAGCCTGGCGTTTTCCTGTTCCTGATCCAACACCAACAGCAGCTGGCCAGCCTTCACCAAATCGCCTTGGGCGATTTTCAACTCATCAATGCGGCCACCGGCCTGGGCTGCCAAGGCCACCAAGTCCTTGGCTTCCAGGGTGCTGACGGTCTGGATGTCTTCGGTGAACTCAACCTTTTTGACGGCCGTTTCCTGAACGGGAAGCGCCTGAAAAGGGGTACCCCCACAGCCGACCAATAGGACGCTGGTCCCGGCGAGGACCATCACGCTGGAGAAAAGACGCACCCCAATAGCCGTTGTTGAACGAATTATGCGGAGTTTGTCGCCATTCAGCAGCAGATAGAAACCAAATCTGCGGGTTCTTACTGACGGACTGATTTCGGGCCATAACCTTGAAAGGTCAACCAATAAATCGATGCCCGAGCTGAGTGCGCACAGCCTCGAAGTCACCGAGACCTTGATCAGCGGCGCCCGCTTCCTCGTGATCTTGGTCGCAGCGCGACTCCTCGCGGAGACGATGGTGCGCTTCAAGCTGCCCACGATCCTGGGGGAATTGGTCGCTGGTCTGATCGTTGGCATCTCCGGTTTGCACCTGGTGGTGCCACCGGAAACCCAATCAGCCTTGAGTGAAGGCTTTAGCGCCGTCTTAGGGGGATTAGCTCACGTACCAGGCGATGTTGTCGGCGAGCTCTATGCCGAAACATTCCCCAGCGTGGAGGCGGTCGCCAGCCTCGGACTGTTCTCCCTGCTCTTCCTCACCGGCCTGGAAAGTGATCTCGACGAGCTGGTCGCCGTTGGCGGCAAAGCCACCTCGGTCGCCATTGCTGGGGTTGTTTTGCCCTTTGCAATCGGCACGGCAGGACTGATGGCGATCTTCCAGGTGGACTTGATCCCAGCGGTGTTCGCCGGGGCATCGATGACGGCTACAAGCATTGCGATCACAGCAAGCGTCTTTGGGGAGCTGAAGATGCTGCGCTCATCGGAAGGCCAAATTGTTCTGGGCGCCGCAGTTCTCGATGACATCCTTGGCATCGTGATCCTGGCGGTGGTAGTCAGCCTGGCGAGCAGCGGTGCGTTGACGATCGGTCCGATCATCTCCCTTGTCGCTGCAGCGGTGGTGTTCGTGCTGGCTGCCATCGCCTTGAGCCGTAGCGCTGCCCCCCTGTTCGACAAGTTGATTGAAAACCTCAAAGCCACCGGTGAAATCGTGGTGGCGTCGTTTGTTGTGTTGGTGGTTTGCGCTTTCACCGCCACAGCCATTGGCCTGGAGGCAGCCCTTGGGGCCTTTGCTGCTGGCCTGATCCTTAGCAAGTCCAAACACCGCCACGACATTGAGCAACAGGTCAAACCCGTGGTGGCCCTGTTCGCCACGATCTTTTTTGTGCTCATCGGCACGAAGATGGACTTGAGCGTGGTGAACCCCTTTGATCCATCCAACCGAGAGGGATTGATCATTGCCGCCTTCCTCTTGGTGGTGGCCATCGCGGGCAAGGTGGCGGCCGGCTGGCTCTATGCCTCCAAAGAACCCACCAATCGCCTGGTGGTGGGCTTGGGGATGATGCCCCGCGGCGAAGTGGGCTTGATCTTCCTGGGCTTGGGCAGCCAGGCCAAGTTGCTGAGCCCCTCGCTGGAGGCGGCGATCTTGTTAATGGTGATCGGCACCACGTTCCTAGCCCCGCTGCTGTTGCGCTTTGTGCTGACCAAGAACGAACCAGCGGCTGAAGCCAGCTGAGAAGAAGCTCCATGCAACCGGTGGTGGTCCTCGGTGGGTTTCTGATCACCGATGAGGCCTACAGACCGATGGCTCAGTGGTTGCACGGGCAGGGCGACATTGATGTGAGCGTGGTGCATGCCAGCCGCTTGGATTGGTTGCTCACCAGCTCAGCTTGGGGCTGGCAGCGCTTGCTGCAACGCGTCGATCAAACCGTGCGGCAAGCCCGCCGTCGCTGCGCAGGAAAACCGGTGACCCTGATCGGCCATAGCTCCGGCGGGGTGATGTTGCGGCTCTATCTCGCTGAACGCGGCCTTGAGGGCGCCAGCCTCAACGGTCGCCAACTCTGCAATCGCCTGATCTGCCTCGGCAGTCCCCACCAGGCCAAGCGCGCCACTCGGCTGCGGGCGATGGTGGACCGGCTGCTCCCTGGCTGCGCTTGTGCGCCGGAAGTGGACTATGTCTCCGTTGCTGGCCATTTGGATCTGGCCAGCGCGCAAGCCAGCGGCTTTGCTCGCCGCAGCGCGGCCAACTCCTACAAGCAAATCGGCGCCAAGCCCGAGGATCCCGGCGATGGTTTAGTGCCCGTGAGCTCGGCCTGGCTCAAGGGTTCAAAGCTGATCGAGCTGGAGGCCACTGCCCATGGGGGCCTGTTTGGCCAGCCTTGGTATGGCTCGATCGAACGGGTCAGCCAGTGGTGGCCGCAAGCCAACAGTTAGTCACCGCGTTTTTGAACAACATCCGCACAACAAAAAGCCCCCTCCGAGGAGGGGGCTTTCCGATTCAGTTGATCTGAATCGTTTGTTGATTCCAGATCAACCGATGGCAGGAGCCTGGAGAGCCACAGGGGCGCTCTCGGCAGCAGCCAGGTCGAGGGGGAAGTTGTGAGCGTTGCGCTCGTGCATCACTTCCATGCCGAGGCCGGCACGGTTGAGGATGTCAGCCCAGGTGTTCAGCACACGACCCTGGGAATCCAGGATGGACTGGTTGAAGTTGAAGCCGTTCAGGTTGAAGGCCATCGTGCTCACGCCCAGGGCGGTGAACCAGATGCCAACCACAGGCCAGGCAGCCAGGAAGAAGTGAAGGCTGCGGCTGTTGTTGAACGAGGCGTATTGGAAGATCAGGCGACCGAAGTAACCGTGGGCAGCCACGATGTTGTAGGTCTCTTCCTCTTGGCCGAACTTGTAGCCGTAGTTCTGGGACTCGCTCTCGGTGGTTTCACGCACCAGGGAGGAGGTCACCAGGGAGCCGTGCATCGCGGAGAACAAGCTGCCGCCGAAGACGCCTGCCACACCCAGCATGTGGAAGGGGTGCATCAGGATGTTGTGCTCGGCCTGGAACACCAGCATGTAGTTGAAGGTGCCAGAGATGCCCAGGGGCATCGCGTCAGAGAACGAACCCTGACCGAAGGGGTAAACCAGGAACACTGCAGAAGCAGCAGCCACAGGGGCGCTGTAAGCAATGCAGATCCAAGGGCGCATGCCCAAGCGGTAGGAGAGTTCCCACTCACGGCCCATGTAGGCGTAGATGCCGATGAGGAAGTGGAAGATCACCAGCTGGAAAGGACCGCCGTTGTACAGCCACTCATCGAGGGAAGCGGCTTCCCAGATGGGATAGAAGTGCAGGCCAATGGCGTTGCTGGAAGGAACAACAGCACCGGAGATGATGTTGTTGCCGTAAAGCAGGGAGCCGGCGACAGGCTCGCGGATGCCGTCGATATCAACCGGGGGAGCGGCGATGAAGGCAACGATGAAGCAGGTGGTGGCAGCCAGCAGAGTCGGGATCATCAGAACACCGAACCAACCCACATAGAGGCGGTTGTCGGTGCTGGTGACCCACTCGCAGAACTGCTGCCACGCAGAGGCGCCGGAGCGCTGCTGAATGGTGGTTTGCATGAGTGCGTTTGGGGTGTGCCCGGAGGCGGTATGGATTCCCGGAACAATTTCCGGTCTCCGAATTGTAAACGAACATTGCGGGATGTAACGCGCCACCTTCATCGCTGCAGCTGATTCAACCGATAAGCCCGGCTGATGCCTCTTGCGCTCGCCTTGGCACAAAAAAAAGCCCCCGCCGGAGGGCGAGGGCTTGGCGGTTCAGCTGAGCTGAACCGGTCTTGAGAAACTTCAGCCTCAGCCGACGGCAGGAGCCTGGAGAGCCACAGGGGCGCTCTCAGTCGTTGCCAGGTCGAGGGGGAAGTTGTGCGCGTTGCGCTCGTGCATCACTTCCATGCCGAGGTTGGCGCGGTTCAACACGTCAGCCCAGGTGGGGACCACCTTGCCCTGCGCATCCAGGATGGACTGGTTGAAGTTGAAGCCGTTCAGGTTGAACGCCATGGTCGCAATGCCCATGGAGGTGAACCAGATGCCAACCACAGGCCAGGCAGCCAGGAAGAAGTGAAGGCTGCGGCTGTTGTTGAACGAGGCGTATTGGAAGATCAGGCGACCGAAGTAACCGTGGGCAGCCACGATGTTGTAGGTCTCTTCCTCTTGGCCGAACTTGTAGCCGTAGTTCTGGGACTCGCTCTCGGTGGTTTCACGCACCAGGGAGGAGGTCACCAGGGAGCCGTGCATCGCGGAGAACAAGCTGCCGCCGAAGACGCCTGCCACACCAAGCATGTGGAAGGGGTGCATCAGGATGTTGTGCTCGGCCTGGAACACCAACATGAAGTTGAAGGTGCCAGAGATGCCCAGAGGCATGCCATCAGAGAACGAACCCTGACCGAAGGGATAGATCAAGAAGACCACCATGGCCGCTGAGAGCGGTGCGGCATAGGCCACACAGATCCAAGGACGCATGCCCAGGCGGTAGGAGAGTTCCCACTGACGGCCCATGTAGGCCGAAATGCCAATCAGGAAGTGGAAAACCACCAGCTGATAAGGGCCGCCGTTGTACAGCCACTCATCAAGAGTTGCTGCTTCCCAGATGGGATAAAAGTGCAAGCCAATAGCGTTGCTGGAAGGAATAACAGCACCAGAAATGATGTTGTTCCCGTAGAGGAAAGAGCCAGCAACAGGCTCGCGGATGCCGTCGATATCAACCGGCGGAGCGGCGATGAAGGCGATGATGTAACAGATGGTCGCTGCCAGGAGGCAGGGGATCATCAGAACACCGAACCAACCCACATAAATGCGGTTGTCGGTGTTGGTGACCCACTGACAGAAGCTTTCCCAGCTACTGAGGCGACCACTGCGAACTGCGGTGGACATGAGGACGGAGTGATTGAGATGTATGCGGCCAAAAAATGGCAGCCCTTACAAAGTACGCATCAGCAATCGCTAAGACAAATAAAGTCACTCAAGTTTTTTAAGCGATGTAAAGAGAACGGCCTTATTCTTTTTGGAGTGTTAACTAATATTTAGCGACGTTGAGGAATGTTGCTTTAGCCAGCTGCTGGCTTGGTCGGCAAAGCCATTCCAATCCAGGCGCTCTTGTTCAGCCGCCTCAGCAACAATCACCGGCAGTCGGGCTTTGAGTTGACTCAACTCGCTGGCGGGGACTCCAGCAGCCAAAGCCAAGTAATCCGCCATCGCTCGCGCCAAGACCCGCGTGAAATAAGCGGCCGCCAAGGCCTGCAAGGCACCGCCAACGAGCCATGTGGCGCCATGCAGCTTGAGCAAACCAGCCAGCGCCTGGCTTCCCCACTCCAGGGCTCCCAAACTCAGGGCGCAGCGGCCAAGTTCCAGGGCGGCAGCTTGCAGTTGTTCACTGGTCCACTGGCAACGCCAGAGCTGCGCCATCTCCTTCAGCAGCAGGCCATTAATCACCGCCGCGAGCAACAAATCGGCCGAGGGAAGCGGGGAAGCAAAGACAGCCGCCGCCACGATCCATTGACTGCGCACCACAAGCGGCTGCAGGCGCTGACGGCGCTCAACCTCCAATTGCCGCTGCCAATGCCCGTGCAGCTGACGCAAACACCGCAACTGGGTCTGCTGGCGTTGACGCGTTAATGACGGAAGCGTGATCGGCAGAGCTTCATTGCGCTGCCAGAACTGAAAACGGGAACCCAACTGCGACGACCAGGCGGCCATCTGCTCAGCGCTGCCTTCAGCAGGGCCCAGCACCAGCAGAGGCAACTCCAGAGGCGCTGCTTCCAACCAGCGCAGATCGGCAGCACTGGGTGCAGCAGCCAAGGCATAGATGACCAAATCCGCCCGCAGCAGCTGCTCAGGCCAGGCCCAACGCTCAGGGGCCAACGGCAGGCTCTTGGCCAGGTGCAACTGAAGCGGCGCGCTCGATGGCAGTTTCTGCTTCAGCAGCTCCACCAACTCCAATTCGCCAGCTCCGGCCAGCACAACGTGACGATCCGGACGGTCGCCAAGCTGCTCAAGCTGTTCGAGTTGCTGCTGTTGTGGCTGGGAGGGCAGCTCAAGGGCGTCAAATTGCTCCAGCAAGCCGCGGCAGTGCTGCAGCAGAGCTTTGGGGGACTGGGGCAGCCGGTCTTCCGGCTGTTGGCGGCGACCGCCGATCCACCACAAGCCAGCAGACGCTGCCGCCAACAAACCAAGGGAGCTGGCGCCGCCATGGAGAAGATCGCCAAGCACCACACCACCACCGAGCAAGGCTGAGCCCACAAGGGCTGGCTTCAGCCAAGGGCGAGTGGCAAGCGCGGGGATCGGCATGAAACGGCGTTGACAGCCCCTGTCTAAGACCCCTCGCAAGGGATGGACGCTGTTTTTACCTTGGGAACGATGGGATCGCCACTGCCGCCACTACCGCGACTGCACCTTCAGCTGCAACGCTGCTGGGAGCTCCTGCTGGCCACTTCGGGCTGGGATGAAGGCTTGCCCGTCCCTGTACTCGATCGCAGCTGGCTGCAATTGGACATCCTCAGCATTGATGCGCTGCTGGGCCAATTCCCGGTCGACAGCTCGGCCCACGCACCGGAGTTGGTGCGCTTCCAGTCGCTGCTGGAGCAAGGAATGCCGGCCGATGAAGCCGAACAACTGTGCTGGCAAGACTTTGGCCCTGAGGCCTGCCATCGGGCCCTGCGCCGCTTCTGGCAAGAACAACAGCAGCCCAGCTGCCTGTGGAGTCTTGAGGACTACCTCACCTTGATTGAGCGCTACCGGCGCACTCTCCACAGCGGCAAGCCTGAATTGCCACTTTTGGTCCTGCCGCGCCGCGACGGCAAACAACGGCTGAGCTGTCACTGGCTGCCCAAAACGACCGGCGATAGGCCAAACTGAGCCGCTGCAACGGGCAGGGTTGATGGCCGATCAGGATCGGGAACAAGGAGGACGCGGGCGCTCTCGCCAAGGCAGCCAGCGCGATGGTGCTGGCGGCTTCCGGATCCGCCTAAGCGATAACGAATTGCAGGCGGCCCGCACGCTGCAAGAAGCCTTTCAACTGCGCTCCACCGTGGCCGTGCTGGGTTTCTCCCTGCGCACCATGGCTGATCTGCTGGAGCAGGGGGCCCTCGATGAGGTGATCAGTCAGCAGAAGCGCAGCGGTGGCGGCCGTCCCCCGCGCGGCGAACGCCGAGGCGGCGATGGCCAAGGCCAGCGCGATGCACGCCCCAACCCGTTTGCCCGTCCCAGCAAGCCTGCGGCTCCCGAGCCCGAGCCCGAACCCGCTGCTGAAGAACCTGCTGCTGCTGCTGACGAAGAGACAACAACGGAATCAGCAGCGGCCAGCGAAGAAGCCAGCGACGAAGCCAGCACCGAAGCGGCCAGCGAGGCCACTAGCACCGAAGCGGAGGCCTGATGGCAAGACCCAGGGTGCTGTCGGGTGTTCAGCCCACAGGGTCTTTGCATCTCGGCAACTGGCTTGGAGCCATCCGCAATTGGGTGGACCTGCAACGCAGCCACGACACCTTTTTTTGTGTTGTGGACCTCCATGCCATCACGGTCCCCCACGACCCGAAGCAACTCGCCGCCGACACGCGCTCGACGGCAGCGCTCTATTTGGCCTGCGGCATCGATCCGGAGCAGGCCACTGTCTTCGTGCAGAGCCAGGTCCCCGCGCACGCGGAACTGGCGTGGCTCCTCAACTGCGTCACGCCGCTGAACTGGCTTGAGCGAATGATCCAGTTCAAGGAAAAAGCCGTTAAACAGGGCGACAACGTGTCCGTGGGCCTGCTGGATTACCCGGTGTTGATGGCCGCCGACATCCTTCTCTATGACGCCGACCAAGTGCCGGTTGGCGAAGATCAAAAACAGCACCTCGAACTCGCCCGAGACATTGCGCAGCAGAGGATCAATAGCCGCTTTGGCAGCGAGGAGACGCCGGTGCTCAAGGTCCCCAAACCGATGATCATGAAAGAGGGGGCCCGTGTGATGAGCCTCACCGATGGCAGCGCCAAGATGAGCAAAAGCGATCCCAACGAGGGGGCGCGGATCAACCTGCTCGATCCACCGGAGCTGATCACCAAGAAGATCAAGCGCGCCAAAACCGACCCGGTGATGGGTTTGGAATTCGGCAACCCTGAGCGCCCTGAGGCCGACAACCTGCTTGGGCTCTATGCGCTACTCAGCGGCCAGAGCCGTGAGCAGGTGTCCAGCGAATGTGCCGAGATGGGCTGGGGACGCTTCAAACCCCTGCTCGCCGAGACCACGGTGGAGGCCCTCAGGCCGATTCAGCAGCGTTACAGCGAAATCAGTGCTGACCGCAGCGGCCTCGATCAGGTGCTGGCGGCGGGGCGGGAACGGGCCAGCGCGGTGGCCGAGCAAACCCTGCAACGGGTTCAAGAAGCCATGGGCTTCGCCAGACCCGCGACAGCTAATTAGTTTCTGAAGCAAAGATAAACAGAGGTAATCATTGGGCGCCTCGGCGGCCGTCCTCATCAAACCCTCAGACGCCGATACCCCTGATCTCAGCTCTGTCGCAGACTGCGACTTGCGCGTCTTGGCCCTTCTCTCGATTCGGCTAGGACGGCCTTCCGTGTTGGCAACCCTTTTCGTCGGGCAGAGCGTAAACAACCGTTAATTCGAAACACTGGCGGTCCGTCGATTAACAGCGACTGCATGGATCTGGCCCTCACTCTGCGATCTGGTCTTGGCTTGAGCTTCTGCGCCCTCAGTGGCGCTCTGGTCATCACCTCCGAAGGAAGTGCCTCCTACTTGCAATCCTCCATGGCTGCACGGGTTCTGACCGCGCGGCAGGAGCAAGCACGCCCGAGCTATGTGCTGACCCCTGAGCGCAAAGCTCTGCTCAACACCATTCGTTTTGCCGAAGGCACCTGGAAGAAGGGCTCTGACCTGGGCTACCGGGTGCTCTACGGAGGTTCCACCTTCAGCAGCTTTGCGAAGCATCCAGAAAAAGTGATCGTCAAGCGCTACACCAGCGCTGCTGCTGGCGCTTATCAGTTCTTACCCGGCACTTGGAAGATGGCTTCCAGCAAGCTGGGGCTTGGAGATTTCGGTCCCCGCAACCAAGACCAGGCCGCGCTGTTTTTAATTGAGCGCCGTAATGCCCTGGCCATGGCTGATCAAGGCGAGCTGACGCCGCAACTGCTGGCCAAGCTGGCTCCCGAGTGGGCCTCACTACCCACCCTGCAGGCGAAAAGCTTCTACGGCCAACCGGTCAAAAAGCACCAAGACCTCAAGGCCTTCTACGAAAAGAGCCTGGAGCAAGAACGCCGCCAAGCCGCTGGCATGGGACCAATCAGCCTGCTGCTGAGCTAGATCAAGCCGAACGAGGCAGCGCTTCAATCAGCGCTGCCAGCTCCTCGCCGCTGAAGCGATAGACCTCTCCACAGAAGTGACAGGTGAGCTCAGCTCCGTTGTCCTTCTCGATCATGTCGGCGAGCTCCTCGGCTCCCAGCAAGGCAAGCGCACCTCGACTGCGCTCCCGCGTGCAGGGGCAGAAGAACTCCACGGGTTGCTCAGCCTGCTCATCGGCCAGCACCTCAGGGTCCAGATCAGGGAACACATCCCGCAGCAGGGCATGCAGATCCCCTTGGCAGGCCTCCAATCGCTGTGAGAAGCCTGTGATTTCGCGGCAACGGTCTTCCAGCAAGGCCACCAAAGCAGGCTCACGGGCCGCCTTGGGCAGCACCTGCACCAACACGCCTCCACTGCAGCGGATCCCGCTGGAGTCGATGTGCTCGCCAACAAACACTGCTGAGGGGGTTTGTTCGGAGTGCAGCAGGTAGGAGGCCACGTCTTCACCAATGCAGCCACTCACCAGCTCCACCGTGCTGCTGTATGGGGGCCCTTGGCCCTCATCTCGCATCACATTCAGATAGCCCGTGCCAAGGGCTTGCTTGAAATCAAAGCTGGCCGGATCACCCACCAGATCAAGCTCGAGGCTGGGGTTTCCCACATAACCGCGCACCCGGCCATCCCGGCCGGCATCGACGCTGAGCCCTTTGAGGAGCCCATCGGATTGGGTTCGCAGGGTGACGCGGCCATGGGCCACCTTCATTGAGCTGGCCAGCAGCAGGCCAGCGGTCATGGCGCGGCCGAGCAGGGCACTGGCCAAAAACGAGAGCTGATGGCGCTCGCGGGCCATTCGAGTGGTTTCGGTGGTGGTGACCGCCACCAGTCGAATACCACCTCCTGCAGCCATCGCACGCACCAACCGATCAGCCATGGGCAGCGCGCGAAAGGCTGAATGGTACGCAGCGTCCTTGCTGCAGGAGGTAGGAGGCCCCAGCCACAGAATCAAACCCCTCCGGTTCGTGGGTGACGATGAGCACCAGCCGGTCGCGGGCCAGCTCGCCCACCAGACTCACCATCTCCTGACGCACTGACCAATCCAGACCGGCCGTGGGCTCATCGAGTAACAAGATGCCTGGCTCGCGCAGCAACTGCACCGCCAGAGCCAAGCGCCGCTGCTGACCGCCACTGAGGCGTTCGGGCGCCTGGGTCAGTGGCAAACCGGCCAAGCCCACTTGGGCTAAGGCCTGCTGCAAGCGTTCAGAGCTGAGGCGACGGTGCCCCAACTTGAGCTCTTGGCCCACCGTCAAACCAATGAAATGGCGCTCGGGGAATTGGAACACCAAACCACTGAGCCAGCGCCGTTGACGGGCGGTGGTGGGGGAACCTTGCCAGCTGATCTGCCCTTGATCCGGGCTGGCCAACCCAGCAATCAACTCCAACAAGGTTGTCTTACCGCTGCCGCTGCGGCCCACCACCAAGGCCGGACGCCCCGCAGCCAGCTTCAAACTCACTCCACTAAGGATCGCGGCCTCAGCTGCCGCCGGGTGATAAGCAACCTGATCAAGCTCCAGCACCCTTTGGCGTCCTCGCCGCACAGAGACCTAGCTTGACGCCATGGAAGTCCAGTTTCGCGAATTCGACGCTTTCGATTGCTGGTTCTGGTTGCGGTTTCCCAACCAACCGGGGCAGGGCGAACGCCAATACATCGAAGAGCTATTTAACAGCTGGTATTACCTGGGCCGGCTGGGCAGCTTCAACGCAGAAAACCTGCAAGTGCATGAGCAGGGCGCTGATGTGAGCTGGATGGCTTACGACAACGAAAGCGTGAGCGGCAGCTCCAATGCGTTGATGCACAACATCGGCGATATGGAATACCAGGACAACTGGGCACGCATTTGGTGTGATCTCGGCACGAGCGATGGCGTGGGCCTCGATGCCCTGATCAATGGGTTGCACAGTATTGATCGCGAGTACGTGGAGATCCTTGAGTTGCGGGTGGGCGGTATCAATGACGACTGGCCAGCAGAAGCTGGCGATGAACGTTTCTTTGAAGAGTGAGCCGAGGCGCTCGCCATGGCTGAACTGCGCCGGATCCTGATCACACCGCAGCGCTTAGCCGGCTGCGGACAGGATGTGGAACTCACCAGCGATGAACGGCACTACCTCGAGAAGGTGCTGCGGCTGCGGCCTGGCAGCCCCTTTGCCATCGTCGATGGCCAGGGCGGCTTGCACCAGGCCGAGTTACGCAGCAACGGTTGGGCGCAACAAGGGGCATGCGTGGAGCAACAACCACCCCAGCAACTCGAACTGGTGTTGTTGATGGGATTGATCCGCCGAGATTTTGAGGTTGTTGTGCGCATGACCTGCGAGCTGGGCGTCAATCAGCTCAGACCACTGCAGGCCCAACGCTCGGTTGTGGAATCCAAGGGTCAACGCCCACAGCGTTGGCAAAGGCAGCTGCAGGAAGCCTGTGAGCAGTGCGAGCGGCTCTGGCTGCCGCAACTGCACCCGGTGTCGAGCGCCATCGATGGCTTAAGCCAGGCCAAGTCAGCCGGGGAGCTGCGCTGCATTGGCGTGACCCGCGAAGCCGGCGTGCCGCTCTTAGCTGAGGTGTTGGAAGCAGCCTCACCGACACAACGTTGGCAGTTGGCCTGCGGCCCGGAAGGCGGCTGGACGGACGATGAGCGCCAAGCAGCTGCCGCTCATGGTTGGCAGCCCGTGAGCTTGGGACCAAACATCTTGCGAGCGTCCACCGCTGCCATCAGCGGCTTAGCCGTGATGCAACACCAAAGGCAGCGGCTCAGCGCGACAAATTCCCAACCATTTCTTTAAAACCAGCCAAGGCAGCGCCGGGGCGGCGGCGGCGGCGGGGCAGGACGTTGGCGGGGTTGAGCAATTCAGCCGCAAAGGTTTCGGTGCTGCGCACCGGAGCTGCTTTGGTTTCTGTCGCGCGCTGAGCAGCCAGCAACTCGGCAGTGGTGAGCGCTTTTTCCGGCTGGGCGGGGCTGGACTCGGGCTGCGCTTGGGCTGCTGCAGGCTGGGATTTGGTGGCTGCGGGCTTGGCTTGAGCGGCAGCTGGCTGTGCTGGTGCAACGCCTTGGGCAAACAGGATCGGCGCCTCTAAGGCTGCGCTGGCCTCATCGGCCTCGGGTTCTTCAGGCCTGGTGGGGGCAATCACCACATCGGTGTTGCTCTCTTCTGACAGCACCAAAAAAGGCTTGCGCTCACCACCAAGAAGCTTGTCCAGCACCACAGCTCACACCAAGGCCAGCGCTGATTATCAGGTGCAGATGTCCGGCTGTGTGGTTTCCGTTGGGCAGTGCAACATCCGCGTGCTCCTGGCCGCACCCAACAACTGACGCACGACCGGCTCGGAAACCCCTTGCTGGCGCCACTGGCGGGCGCACTCTTGGCGCAGTTCTGTGGCATTACAAAAGCTGTGACGCCGCAGGCCATCAGCCCAGCGGCGGGCCAACAGCGGCGGGGTTACATCAGGCAACTCACCCCAGAGGGGGGTCTCGCCAGGCCCATTGCATTGCTGCCAGAGCGGCTTCAAGGGCTCGGGAATTTGCAGACAGCGCTGCTGAGCCGAACGGCCCGAACGAATGCACAGCACTGGATTGCCATCGAGGCAGGTCCAATCGATGGGCCTGAGCTCAGCCGCCTCTCTTGGCCTCAAGCCAAGCCAACGAACCAGGGCATAGATGGGATCGCTGCGGCGCTCGTGGTCTAGCTCTTTGAGCAGTTCAGGATTGAGGGGCCTCAGAGGGAGGCTGCTGGCGTGGAGCGGCGGCAGAGAGGCAAAGGGGTTGTGCTCCACCAGGGCCGAGCGCAGGGCATCGGCGTAAAACGCATCAATCAAGCTCAACCGGCGCTGGGCTGTGGCGAGGCTGACGCTGCTCAGCACATGGTTGCGCCAGCGAAAGGCCGCGCCCTCGGTGATCGCCCCGGGCAGGCTGACATCGCTAAAGACCAGCAGCCGCCGCAGCTCCCGCTGCCAGGCCTGGCGCGTGCTGGCACTCACAGGCCGCAAACGCTGACGCGCGGCGACCCAACCCGCCACGGTGTTGGGCCGAAGGCGGGGGGCCGGCAGCGGCGGCAAAGGCCTGACGAGCTGGGCCAGAAACGCCTCACGCGCCTCCAAAAAATCTGGCTCCTCAAGCACCAATCCACGACTGCGGAAGCCGTTCATCAACAGCTCCACCAGCTCGGATTCATCAGGCCGGCTTGGGGTTGGCAGGGCTGCTGCTGAGAGTCGCTCACGCCAGCGGCGGGCACACTCGCGAGCCACCAGGCGAATTTCGCGCCCACGCAGCTGAAGCTCTCCGGCGCTGAGGCCCAGCAAACGCTCTACCTGCTCATGCACATCGGCCGCCAGGCGATGGGCTTGAACGAATGTCGAGGCGAGGTAGCGGCGAATGGAACGCCGGCCCAAGCTTTGTTGCAGCGCTCTGGGAACAGGGCGCACGTACCACCAACCAGCCGGTGGACCCGCCAATTCAACCAGACACTCATCCCAGGCAGCTGCAGCGACCTTGTCGCTCACTCCTCCTCCTGATGAGACGTGCCATTCAACACATCAACCAATATTGATAGCTCAAACCAATAAGCAGTATCTTAACCGTCACACAATCTCTTCTTATTCAAATATTTGCTTTGGTTTCTGGTGCTGTCCCGCTTGACTGGACCGGTTTTGCGCCATCGCCATGGGGGCCGTAGCGGCCTGGGGCCTCAGTGCCCTGATCAATGCCGGCCTGATCCTGCCGGTCAAGCGTGTGCCAGTACTGACGCGCAGCGGCTGGTGGCATGCCTGGGCCTTGGGAACCCTGCTGGGAGCCACGCTGGGATGGCGGGGCTGGCTCGCGGTGGTGCTCTATCTGGCCCTTGGCTCGGCAGTTACCAAGTTGGGCTTTGCCCGCAAGGCGGAACTGGGGATTGCAGAAGCCCGTGGCGGCCGGCGCGGCCCAGAAAACGTTTGGGGCTCAGCGGCCACAGGCGCAGCATTAGCGCTGCTGAGCCAACTGCCCGGAGCCCCAACCCATCTGTTGCTCGTGGGTTTTGTGGCCAGCTTTGCGGCCAAGCTCGGCGACACCTGCGGCAGTGAAATCGGCAAACGCTGGGGCCGCACAACCATCAGCTTGAGCCGATTGCAAGTGGTTACCCCAGGCACCGAAGGCGCCGTGAGCTTGGAAGGCACCCTCGCCAGCCTGGCTGGTGCTGGTGTGTTCAGCCTGATTGGTTGCAGCCTGTCGCTCGTGGGTTGGGAGCTGCTGCTGCCGATCAGCGTGATCGCCTGGCTCGCCACCTTGGTGGAGAGCTTGATCGGCAGCGAACTGCAGCCTCAGCTGCCTTGGCTCAGCAATGAAGGGGTCAATGCCCTGATGACGGCCATTGCCGCCGCGGCCGCGATGGTGGTGTTGCGTTGAACTGCTGCAGCGCCTGCTGACGCAGCTGTTGGAGGCGCCGATTCACGCGGCATGGCGACCAACCCAATTGACGTGCCAACTGGCGCTGACTCAAGCCTTGGTGCATCACGCCGCGTAAGAGGAGTTGATCATCCGGGCTCTGCGCCTCGATCCACTCCTCCAGTTCCGCTTCCGCCAAGCGTGCTTCTGGGGTAGGACGCTGATCGGCGGGCTCGAAAGCGCTGCCCTCAGGGGCGGCATCGAAGGAACGCAGATTCAAGGCTGCGCGCATCTGTAAAGCCATCTGCAGGCGCTCAACGCGGCAGCCGAGGCTGCGGGCCTGGCCGCGCCGATCCAGAGGCGGCAGGCCGGCTTGCTGGCGCTGGTTTTGCAACTGATCCCAACGGCTCAACAGCTGACGCAGCCGCCAAGGGGAGCGAATCAGGTGGTGCCGATCGCGCAGGTAGTGCTGCATTTGGCCGCGAATCAACGTGACCGCATAGGTGCTGAAGGCATAGCCGCGCTGCGGTTGGTAGCGCTGAACAGCATCGAGCAGCCCAAAGCAGCCCTGCTGAAACAAGTCGTCGTAGCAGGCGCTGCTGGCCTGGGAAAAGCGAGCGGCCTGCTGACGCACGAGATTGAGGTGGGCTTCAACAAGCCGGTTGCGAAGCTTGAGGCAACGGCTCTGGCCATAGCGGCGATGCAAGGCCAACAGCTCGGGCGTCGGCGCTTGAGATTTGGTCATCACGGTGCAGATGAGCTCTGAACCTCAGGCTCAGCTCCAGCACATGGTGTTGATTAGCTGCTCGCAGAGGGGGGACACCCCTCCTGGGGGAGCGGACCGCTCAGCAAGCGGCGGCGATACAGATCAGCCAATTGTTCGCCCACCAAGGTGAGGGCGGCATACACCACCAAAACCGGCAACACCTCGCCCCAGGCAA
The DNA here is from genome assembly GCF_014279855.1 of Synechococcus sp. Minos11. Taxonomy (NCBI): domain Bacteria; kingdom Bacillati; phylum Cyanobacteriota; class Cyanophyceae; order Synechococcales; family Synechococcaceae; genus Synechococcus; species Synechococcus sp. Minos11. The sequence continues at coordinate 1,325,567 of NZ_CP047953.1, forward strand.
ACGAACTCAACGACTCCAGCAGCACCACCCCCAAACCACCGGCGCCCACCAGCCCCACCACCACGCTTTCGCGCAGGATCACATCAGCGCGGTAGGCACCAAAACTCAGATAGCTGCGGCCGATGCCGTTGAAGCCAGCCATCAGCAACACCTGCCGCGGACTGCCGCCGGCGAGCCGCAATGCCTGAGCCGGCTGTGGTGGCAAGGCGTCCAGCCCCTCCAGACCAAGACGTCCAAGGATCCCGGCGTTGTGAATACCCAGCGCCAACACCGCCGGTAATAGCCCGGGCTGAAGCACAAACAGCAGCAACAGAGCGGTTAAGGGCGGCGGCAGCAAACGCGCCAATAGACCGCACGCTGACAGCAACAAGCGCGGCCAGCGCCCTGGCCCCAAGAGCAGCAACAACAACGGCAACAGGGCCACCGCCAACAAAGCCGCCAAGGCAGTCAGCAGCAGCGTGCTGCCAATCAACTGCGGCCAGTCCTGCAGCCAACCATTGGGGTCCCACAGGGGCAGCACCTCCGGCCATTGCCAGGGGGAAAACAGCACCTGCCAGCGCAGCTCCAACCAGCGCGATGCTGGCAGCAACAGCAACAGCAAGGCGGCGAAGCCACCAAGCAATTCGCGGTTGGGCTCTTGCCAGCGCTGCCGCAAGCGCGCCAACACCAGCTCGAGGGCCAGCATCACCGCGGCCAACAGCCAAAGGCTGGTCCACACCTCATGGAACTGCAAGGACTGCAGGGCCAAGCGCAGATCAGCGCCAATGCCCCCAAGGCCAAACACCCCCAGCAAGGTGGCCGAGCGCAAGGCGCACTCAAGCCGGTAGCCCCCATAGCTGAGCAACTGGGGCCAAAGCGGCGGCGAGAGCGCCATCAACAAGGCGGCGGGAGCCGGCGCACCCGCCAACCGCAACGCCTCAAGGTTGCGGCGCGGCAAGCCATCGAGCTGTTCGGCCACCACACGGGCAAACAAGGCTCCATAGGGCAGAGCAATGGCCAGCACCGCCACAGCCGGATGCAAGCCGAGCAGCTGCAACAGGATCAAGCCCCACAGCAGCTCATGCAACGAGCGCGGAATCACGAGCACGCGGCGCAACAGCAGCGCCGGCCAACTGCACCCCCAGAGCGTGCGGCTCACCACCTCAGCGGAGAGAACCCCGCCAATCACGCCAAGCAACAAGCTGAACAGCCACGACCAGAGAGCCACCGCCACGGTGACGGCGATTCCTCTGAGCGATGCCGCGATCAAAGCTGGATCGGTGCTGGGTTGAACCGCCGCCACCAGGAACTGGCCGATCAGATCAAAGCCGCCGCCATGCCAGGACGCTGGCAGCAGCGCCAGCAGCGGCAACAGCACCAACGCGGGCAGCAGCAGCTGGCCAGCGGGGCTCATGAATACAGCTGCTCCAAATCCGCGGCTGACAGCGCCGAAGGAGGGCAATCGAATAACAGTTCACCGTGGCGCAGGCCTACCACCCGATCAAAATCCTCCAACCAATCGGAGCGGTGCAGGCTCATCAACAACCCCCGCGGAGGCATTGCCAACCCCAATAGCAACTGCAACAAGCGCCGTGCCAAGGGCGGATCGAGCTGGGCGAGGGGTTCATCGGCCAACAGCAACTCCGCGTTTTGACGCAGCAGCCGCGCCAAGGCCACCCGCTGACGCTGCCCACCCGAGAGCGAGCTCAGGGGCAAGGGGAGCAGTGATGCGTCCAGTTCCACCTGGGCGAGCGCTTCAGCGCAGGGGCGAGACTCCAAGGGCTGCAGCAGGTTGAGCAGCACCTGCCACCACGACCAGGCCGCTAGGCGGCCGGTGTTGAGGTTGTGCTGAACAGAGATTCCTTCGATCAAGCGCAGGTCTTGCCAGAGCGTGCCAATCCGCGAGCGCAAGCGGCGGCGAAGCCGTGGTTCGCCAAACCACTGCACCGAACCGCTGCTGGGCTGAATCAATCCATTGGCCACAGCGAGCAGGGTGCTTTTCCCCGCGCCGCTGGCCCCCACCAGGGCAACGCGCTCTCCAGGTTTGAGGCTGAGGCTGAGGCCACGGAGCCGCGGGCGCTCACGCCCTGGAACCGTGACATCCCTCAGCTCCAGCATCAGCGGATCTTGCCGAGCGATCGGCCCACCGCCTCGATATTGGCGTAGTCAGCGTCCTTGGCCGGAATGAACCGTCCTGCCGCAAACAGCTCCAGGATGGTTTTTTGGCGCGGCTGGCTTGGGCTGAGGTTGAGCAAGCTCTGCTGCAGCTTGCCTGTGAACCCAGCACCAAAGCGCTGATCCAAATTGCCCTGGGCGATCCAGTGGTAGTCGGCATAGGGCGGAGTGCGCCACAAGAGCACCACCTTGTTGGTATCGACCTTGCCTTCCTTCAGGCGGCTATCCCACACCTGGCCATTGAGGGCACCGGCTTGATAAGCGCCGCTTTGCACCAGCGCAAGGGTGGCGTCGTGGCTGCCGCTGAAACCCGGGCGGCCAGAGGCAAAGTCTTTCGGGGTTACCCCTGCCTGAGCGAGGAAGTATTGGGGCATCAAACGGCCGGAGGTGGAGCTCTCTGAGCCGAAGGCAAAGCGCTTGCCCTTGAGTTGCTGCAGGTCGTTTTGAGCACTGAAAGGCTTCAGACCAGCCGATTGGTTGGCGATGAAAACCGAGCGGAACTTGGCATCCACATCGCGCTGCGCAATGACCTTGGAGCCAGGGGTCTGCAACCGAGCTTGAACCCCGGTGAGCCCGCCAAACCAAACCAAATCAAGATCCCCGCGGCGGAAGCCAGTGACAGCAGCGCCGTAATCGACAACGGGCTTGTACTTCACCGGCACGCCCAGCTGATCACTGAGTTCTTTGGCCAACAGGCCATAGAGGCGGTTGAGCCGTTCTGGGTTTTGATCGGGAATCGCGCTAATCCTCAGCACCTGGAAAGCCAGGGCAGGGGCCACCGGTGCCAGCAGCAGCACCAGAGCCAGAGAAAGAAACCGAATCAAGAAGATCAGAGCGTGTGCAGGAAAGAGTTCAGACGGCTCAAGCCGTCATCGATGGTGGCCGTCTTGACGGCACAAGACAGACGGATGCAACGGTCATCGCCAAAGGCCACCCCGGGCACTACCGCCAATCCTTGTTGATCGAGCAATTGCTGGCAGAAGGTCATTGAATCGAGGCCAAAGGCACTGATATCCGGGAAGGCGTAGAAGGCCCCATTCGGGGGCACTACCACCACATTGCTGAGCTGTTGCAAACCAGCGGTGAGATGGCTGCGGCGCTGCGAAAAGCTGCGGGCCATCTCCTGGACACAGTCCAGCGGTGCTTGCAATGCCGCCAGAGCCCCGCGCTGGGCAAAGCTGCAGACATTGCTGGTGCTCTGGCTCTGCAAGGCGATGGCCGCTTTGACCACCTCGGCAGGACCCGCCAAATAGCCCAAGCGCCAGCCCGTCATGGCCCAACCTTTGGCGAAGCCATTGACCACGAACAACCGATCAGCCAGATCAGGCGCCAAAGCGGCAAGGCTGTGATGGGTTTGCCCATCGGCGAGCAGGTGCTCGTAGATCTCATCGCAAACCACAGCCACCTGCGGATGGCGGCGCAACAAGGCGGCAATGGCTTCCAACTCCTCGCGCTGCAACACCAATCCCGTTGGATTGGAGGGTGTGTTGAGCACCAGCAAGCGGCTCTTGGGTGTGATCAAGGCTTCGAGGGCCTCGAGATCAAGGCGGAAGCCATCGCTGGCATTGCTGCTGAGCAAGCGCACCTCGGCCCCTGCCAAGCGCGCCAGCTCGGGGTAGGTCAGCCAGTACGGCGCCGGCAGCAACACCTCATCGCCAGGGTCGAGCAGCACCTGAAAGAGGTTGTAAAGCGCCTGCTTGCCGCCATTGGTGACCAGCACCTGGTCACTGCGAACCGCCATGCCATTGCAGCGGCTGAGCTTCTCAGCGATGGCTTGGCGTAGCTCTGGATCGCCAGCGGCTGGGCCGTAGCGGGTCATGCCCTGCTCGAGGGCCGCCGCTGCCGCCTGGCGAATAAAGGCCGGCGTGTCGAAGTTGGGTTCTCCAGCACTGAGGCTGCAAATGTCCTGCCCCTCGGCCTGCAGCTGTTTAGCCCGGGCCGCAATGGCAAGCGTCAGAGATGGCTGCAACGAAGCCGCGCGGGCCGAAAGCTTCATGGGCATGGGCACACCCTCGTGGTGCCGCTCGGATCTTCGAATCCTCCAGTGTGCCTCAGCACTCGGGCATGCTGTGCGGGGCAACACCGCGGCAATGGGTGCACCGTTCTGGGTTCTAGCCAGTGAGGCCCCAGCGGCCTTGGCACGCTTTTACAGCCAGCTGCTGAACGTGCCCGTTGAGATTCAGGGTTCGGTGCAGCAACTCACGCTGAACCAGGGCCAGCAGTTGGTCATCTACCAACCCTCAACGCAAAGGCCCCAACCAGCGCAACACGGCCGTCTAGCGCTCTGCCTGCCCAGCGCCAATCTCCAGAGCAGCCTTGAGCAAGCCCTGGCCCAAGGGGCCAGAGCCCTGGAATCGATTCGCCAGGAGTCCTTTGGACGTGAAGTCTGGATCGAAGATCCCGAAGGCAATCGCCTGTTGCTTCTGGAGTGGGCCCGATGAGCAGCTCCTGGCCCCACCTCAGCGCCGCTTGCCACGGCTGTGAACGCTGCGAGCTGGCCACAACTCGGCACAACGTGGTCGTGGGGCGAGGCAATCCCCAGGCAAGCGTGCTGCTGATTGGTGAGGCCCCAGGCCAGCAGGAAGACGAACAGGGTGAACCGTTCGTTGGCCGGGCCGGACAACTGCTGGAGAAGCTCTTGGGGGAAGCCGGGCTTGATAGCCGCCGCGACCTCTACATCGCCAATGTGATCAAGTGCCGGCCACCCCAAAACCGCAAGCCCACGCGCACAGAGATCGAGCGCTGCTTGCCTTGGCTGCATCAGCAACTGGAGCTGCTGGATCCCCCCCTAGTGGTGCTAGCGGGAGCCACAGCACTGCAGGCGGTCTTGGGCATCAAAGGCGGCATCAGCAAACTGCGGGGCCAATGGATTGAGCAGCAAGGGCGCGCCTACCTGCCGGTGTTTCATCCCTCCTATCTGCTGCGCTTTGGCTCCCGCGCTCCGGGCGCGCCCCAAGAGCTCACGCTCGCGGACATGCAGGATGTTCGTCGCAGACTGGATCGGAAGGACTGGCCGCAATGACAGCACTGCCCCAGCTCAAGCCCCCGGCCATCAGCGACAACACCGCTGGTGAGCTGGTGGTGAGCTGGGAGCAATACCACCGGCTGATCGAGCACCTGGCGCTGCAACTGCATCAAGCCGCAGCGGATTTTGATCAGATCGTGGCCCTCTCCCGCGGCGGTTTGCGGGTGGGTGATCTGCTCTCCCGTCTGTTCGATCGGCCCTTGGTGGTGATGGCGGCCAGCAGCTACAGCGGCGATGGCGATCGCATTCAGGGCCAACTGAAGCTCGGCCATCAACTGGCCCACACATGCGACCAGCTAGGGCCTCGGCTGCTGCTGGTGGACGACTTGGTGGATAGCGGCACCACCTTGGTGGAGGCCAGCGCCTGGCTCAACACGGAAGTGAGGCCATCCCAACTGCTCACGGGGGTGCTGTGGCTCAAAGGCGGCAGCAGCTTTCAACCAGATTTCTGGGCCATGCATCTACCCGAAAACCCCTGGATCGTGCAGCCATTTGAGCGCTGGGAGCTGCTGCACCCCGGCGAACTCGAACCCATGAGCTAATGGTCTATGCCATGGTTTTGCGCAGACCTTGGCCCGCTCCATGACCGGCACCCTGGCCCCCACCACCTTGAGCGACACCGATTGGAGCCAGGATCCGCGCTTTGACACGGTGATTCACCGGCGCAAAACCCGCAGTGTGCGGGTGGGCGACATCTGGATCGGCAGTGAGCACCCGGTGGTGGTGCAATCGATGATCAACGAGGACACCCTCGATGTGGAGGGGGCCACCGCCGGCATCCTGCGGCTGCATCAAGCAGGCTGCGAAATCGTTCGGCTCACGGTGCCGAGCCTCGCCCACGCCAAGGCCGTCGGTGAGATCCGTCAGCGCCTCGAAGCCGCTGGGGCGAGCGTTCCGTTGGTGGCCGATGTGCACCACAACGGCATGAAGATCGCCTTGGAGGTGGCCAAGCATGTCGACAAGGTGCGCATCAACCCTGGGCTGTTTGTCTTCGACAAGCCCGATCCCAACCGCACCGAGTTCACACCGGACGAGGTGGCTGCCATTGGGGAGCGGATTACTGAAACCTTTGAACCCCTCGTCCGCAGCCTGAAGGAGCAGGACAAGGCCCTGCGGATTGGTGTCAACCATGGGTCCTTGGCTGAGCGCATGTTGTTCAGTTACGGCGATACCCCGCTGGGGATGGTGGAGTCAGCCCTGGAGTTCATTCGCATCTGCGATCGACTCGACTTCCACAACATCGTGATTTCGATGAAGGCCTCACGGGCGCCGGTGATGCTGGCGGCCTACCGCTTGATGGCCCACCGCATGGATGCCGAGGGGTTCAACTACCCCCTGCACCTGGGGGTCACCGAAGCAGGCGACGGTGATTACGGCCGCATCAAAAGCACCGCAGGGATCGCCACCTTGCTAGCCGATGGCCTGGGCGACACGATCCGCGTTTCCCTCACCGAGGCTCCCGAGAAGGAAATTCCGGTCTGCTACGGCATCCTCCAGTCCTTGGGGCTCCGCAAAACCATGGTGGAGTACGTGGCTTGCCCCAGCTGCGGCCGCACGCTGTTCAACCTCGAGGAGGTGTTGCAGCAAGTGCGCAGCGCCACCGACCACCTCACGGGCCTCGACATCGCTGTGATGGGCTGCATCGTCAACGGCCCTGGAGAAATGGCTGACGCCGACTACGGCTATGTGGGCAAAACCCCCGGCACCATCTCGCTCTACCGGGGACGCGAAGAGATTCGCCGCGTGCCGGAGGCTGAAGGCGTGCAGGCACTGATCGACCTGATCAAAGAAGACGGCCGCTGGGTTGATCCCTGAAGCTGGGGCCACATCCAGTCACAGACCAGCCGGCAGGCGCTCTAACCAAAGCCCAACCGTGACGTTACGGTTGGTAGATACTGGCAACTTCCATGGCTTCAACGCGTCTGCGTCGCATCGCCCTTGTCGCCCTGGCCGGTGCCGGCAGTTTCGCGGGAACCCTCGTTCTAAGTAGTGATCTGCTGCTGCACAGCAGCACCGCCGCGATCATCTCCGACAGCCCCAAGGAGGTGATGGATGAGGCCTGGCAGATCGTGTTCCGCGACTACCTCGACACCACGGGGAACTACAGCGAGGAGAAGTGGAAGACCCTGCGGCGGGATCTGCTGAGCAAGAGCTACGGCAATACCAAAGACGCCTATGAAGCCATTCGGGGCATGCTCGGCACCCTGGATGACCCCTACACGCGGTTCATGGACCCGCGTGAATTCAAGGAGATGGAAATCGACACCTCAGGGGAACTCTCTGGGGTGGGTATTCAACTGAGCCTCGACAAGGACAGCAAAGAGCTGGTGGTGGTTTCACCCATCGACGGCTCACCCGCCTCGCGGGCGGGGGTGCAACCCCAAGATGTGATCACGGCCATCGACGGCAAAAGCACCCGGGGGATGACCACCGAAGACGCGGTCAAGCTGATTCGCGGCAAGGTTGGCACCAAGGTGGTGCTGGAACTGCGCCGCGGCGCCGGTCAATTCGTGACCGTGGATTTGATTCGCGATCGGATCGAACTGGCCGCCGTTGATTCCAGCGTGAATGTGGCCCCCAACGGCGCCAAGGTGGGCTACATCCGCCTGAAGCAGTTCAACGCCAATGCGGCGAAGGACATGCGCAATGCCATCAATGAACTCAGCGGTGAGGGCGTCAGCGGTTTTGTGCTGGATCTGCGCAGTAACCCCGGCGGCTTGCTGATGGCGAGCGTGGAAATCGCCAGGCAGTGGCTCGATGAAGGCGTGATCGTCTCCAGCTCCACCCGTGATGGGGTGAGTGATGTCAAACGGGCCAGCGGCCGTGCCCTGACCAAGGCGCCGTTGGTGGTGCTCGTTAATGAAGGCAGCGCCAGCGCCAGCGAGATCCTCTCGGGCGCCATTCAAGACAACAACCGCGGTGTTGTGGTCGGCAAGAAGACCTTCGGCAAGGGGCTGATCCAGTCGGTGCGTGGGCTCTCCGATGGCTCCGGGATGACGGTGACCATCGCCAAGTACCTCACCCCCAGCGGCAAAGACATCCACAAACAGGGCATCACCCCGGATGTGAATGCCAACCTCAGCAAAGCCCAGGCTCAGCGCCTGAAATTTGAAGACCTCGGTACCCGCAATGACCCTCAATACCGGGTCGCCGAATCAGAGCTAGCCAAGCTGCTGCGCCAAAGCAACGCAAAGCCCGAAGTGAGCTTTGAGGGAGACGTTCAACTGAACGTTTTCAGCGCCAACTAAAAATCAGGAAACCGGCTGCATCAAGCCGCCGCCGGGGCTGGAATCGTCGTCGTCGTTGCTCTCGGATTGCCACAGGGCGAAGAAACCCAGAGCCACGGCGCCGATGACGGCACCGAACAATCCGAAGGGAAAAGAACTACCCGCTGCGAAAACTGCGCCAAGTCCGTCATTCAATTCGACGATGGCATTCATGCGCAGCTCGCTTTTCAACTCGCCGCAGTGTAACGAACTCTTGCGAGCCTGAGAAGCGTTTTCTAAGGAAAACCTGTCAAACGCTCAAAACAGCCTGGTTGTCAGCCTGTTGTTTGGCTTCACGCTCAGCGGCAGAAAGCCCGTCGGCATCAGGGATCTGAGCCGCCATTGTCTCCAGCCAAGACTTGAGCTCATCCAGCTGCTTGTCGGGCGCCAACACCCCAAGACCGCGGGCGAGCACCTTGGCGGTGGTGCCGCTGCCGGCCTGATACACCAAACGGCCATGCAGGTGGGTGGCCAAACCCTGGCGCAGGCGGCGGAAGGCGGGCTCTTCCATGGGTGTTTCCAACACCAAGTTGGGTTTTTCAGGCTTGATGCGCGAGAAACCGCAACGCTTGGCCAGCAGCTTGATCTCCATCAGCTGCAGCAGCGACTGCACAGGAGCCGGGAGGGGGCCATAACGATCCACCCAATCAGCTGCCAGCTGCAGCAGGCCCTCCCGGCTGTCGCAGTCTGCGGCAGCGCGATAAGCCGACATTTTCTCGTCGGCTTCGGTGACCCAATCGGCTGGGATGAAAGCCGTCACGCTTAGATCGATCTGGGTGTCATCCACCGCCGGGATGTCCTGACCACGAATCTCGGCGAGCTCCTCTTGGAGCATTTCCATGTAGAGGTCGAAGCCGATGGTCTCCATCTGTCCGCTCTGCTCCACCCCCAGCAAATTGCCAACGCCGCGGATTTCCATGTCCCGCATCGCGAGCTGATAGCCGCTCCCGAGCTGGGCAAATTCTTGGATCGCCCGCAGCCGCTGCCTTGCGGCATCACTGAGGCTGGCGTCACCCGGATAAAACAGCCAAGCGTGGGCCTGGATGCCACTGCGGCCCACACGACCCCGCAATTGATAGAGCTGTGAGAGGCCAAATTTTTGTGAGTCTTCGATCAGGATCGTGTTGACCCGTGGAATGTCGAGGCCGCTCTCAACGATCGTGGTGCAGAGCATCACATCGGCCTCACCGGCGTTGAAGGCCACCATGGCGCTCTCCAATTCGCCCTCCGGCATCTGGCCATGGGCCACCAGCAGCCTTAGGCCTGGAAGCATCTGACGCAGCCCACCGGCCACCTCCTCGATGCCCTCCACCCGCGGCACCACATAAAACACCTGCCCGCCGCGATCGAGCTCTTGGCGGATGGCACTGCGCACCGCCTCTTCATCGAGCGACGCCAGGTGGGTCTTGATCGGACGGCGCAGGGGCGGCGGCGTGGTGATCAAGCTCATCTCACGCACCCCGGAGAGGCTCATGTAGAGCGTGCGCGGGATCGGGGTTGCCGAGAGGGTCAAGACATCAACGTCTTTGCGCAGAACCTTGATCTTCTCTTTTTGGTTCACGCCAAAACGCTGCTCCTCATCCACCACCAACAAGCCCAGCTGCTTGAAGCTGGTGCCCTTGCCCAGCAATTGATGGGTCCCCACCACCACATCAATCGCCCCATCACTGAGGCCTTTGAGAATCTCTTTGCGCTCGCTCGCCGTGCGGAAGCGATTCAGCAGCGCCACCTTGATCGGATAAGGCGCAAAGCGTTCGCTCAAGGTGCGCCAATGCTGTTGAGCCAGCACGGTGGTTGGCGCCAGTAGGGCGGTCTGACGACCAGCGGTGACGGCCTTGAAGATGGCGCGCAGAGCCACCTCGGTTTTGCCAAAGCCCACATCACCACACACCAACCGATCCATCGGCTTGCCCTGCTCCATGTCGCGCTTCACCTCGGTGATCGCCTTGAGCTGATCAGGCGTGGGCTCGTAGGGGAAGGAATCCTCCAGTTCGTTTTGCCAGGGCCCATCCACCGGGAAGGCCAACCCTGGTGATTCGGTGCGCTCGGCGTAGAGCTTGACCAAATCAAAGGCCACCTTGCGCACCGCTTTGCGGGCACGGGCCTTGGTCTTGGCCCAGGCGGCACCGCCCATCTTGTTGAGCTGGGGCGGGGCATCACTACTGGCCCTGAAGCGGCCCAGGCTGCCCAGCTGGTCGGCCGCCACCCGCAGCAAACCATCGAGGTACTGCACCACGAGGTAGTCGCGGGCATCACCGCTGATGGCCAGCTTTTCCATCTTCAAAAAGCGACCGATGCCGTGGTTGCGGTGCACCACGAAATCCCCCTGTCGCATGCGGTTGGGATCGACTGTGCGGCTGGCCGCGCGGCGGCGGCGGCGCACATACCCGCTCGCGGTGAGGTTTTGCTGGCCGAAAAATTCCCGGTCGGTGATCAGCGCCAAACGCCAGGCCGGCAGCTGCAATCCCTCGAGCTCGGCAGTGCCCTTGGTCTTCAGGGCCACCGGCGTGTTCTGTTCGATCAACCGCTCAATGGCTGGTTGATCGCCGGGGTTGGGCACAAAGCGCGTGATGCAGTCGTGCTCTTCCAGCAACGCCACTGCGCGTGAGGGCTGGGCCGACAGCAACCAAACGCGGGTTTTCTCGCGCTGAAAATCCTTGATCAGGCCGGCCAACTTGCCGAACTGATTGGGGTAGGCGGGAACCGCCCGGCTGTTCAGATCAAAACTGTTGGGGTGCTGATCGGTTTCAGCCAATTCCGCCAGATCAAAGCCAGCAAAAGCCTCCAAGGCCTCGATCGTGTCGCTGATCGGCCGATGCAGTGTTGGTGGCAGCAAGCCATCCACTTCATCGCCGTGGTGCTGCTCGGCGTGATCAAACCACTGCTGGCCATGGGCCATGGCCTGACGGCGCTCATCGAGCACCAGCAAGGTGTGCTCGGGCAAGTAATCCAATAGAGACGATGGCTGCTGCCAAGCCAGCCCCATCAAGCGCCGCATGCCTTCGGGGGTATCGCCTGCCAGCAGCTGCTCCATGGCCTCGGCATTGAGCAATTGATCCAGCTGATCGGGGAGGTTGGCCCTGAGGGCATCAGCCACCAGGGGCCCATAGCCGGTGGGTGTGATCCGCACCAGATCAACAGCATCCAGCGAGCGCTGGGTGGCGGGATCAAACTCCCGCAACTTCTCGAGGTCTTCGCCGAAGAACTCCAATCGCACTGGCAATTCAGCGCTGACCGGGAACAGATCGACAATGTCGCCGCGACGGCTCCAGCTGCCCTCCTGCTCAATGGTGGAGACCCGCTCGTAGCCCAAGCGGGCGAGGTTGGCGGCCAGCTCCTCCAGATCAATGCTGGCGCCTTTGCGCAGGGTGAGGCACTGGTCAGCCAGCACGGCCGGCGGCGGCAAGTGGGGCTGCAAGGCCCGCTCGGTGGCCACGATCACCCCCTGCCAGCCGTCGCCCTGCTCATCCACCAATTCGCTGAGCACCTGCAACTGCCCCCAGGTGATCTCGCTGGTGGGGTCGAAGGCTTCGTAGGGCGAGCCCTCACTGGTGGGATAAAGCTGTGTGGTGGGCCAGCCCATCAACTCCAGCAGGGCTGCCCAGCGGCCGGCTTCTTCCAGGGTGGGCACCACCACCAGCAAAGGAGCGCCCTCGCAGCGGGCCATGGCTGAGGCCAACAGCGCCCGGGCACCACGACTGGCCCCCTGCAATCGCAGGCGATCAGGCCGCCGGGAGCGTTCCAGCACCTCGCCGGTGAGGGGCACCTGCTGCAGCTGGCGCACCAAAGCGGTGAGGGGCATAAACGCGAAGAGAAAGCAGTTGCTGATCCTCGCTTACAGGCACCTCAAGTGGCGGGCCGCTGAATCAGCCACAGGCCGTTGAACATTGCCCGCAACAGCACCTGAGGCGGAGCGCAACCGCTGGCCTGCGCCTGCTGCTGAATCAACTCTTCAGCCAACGAGAACACCACCTTGTTCCTGCCCGAGAGAAACAACTCCAAGGTGGCCTCATCCATGCCGAGCATGCGCAGCCTTGCCTTGATGATCTCCAGCAGGCTTGGGTCGTTCTCTTGCCCCGATGGCTCGCTGTAGCTGCTCAGCAACAGACAGCCTCCAGGAGCGAGCTGGCTGAGCATCGAGGCCAAGTCCTGCTGCTGCTGCTGCGGAGGCAACAGGTGCAGCACGTGGTGACACACCACAGCATCAAACCCCTCGGGATCGAAGCCACTGCCGGCAAGGCTTTGCTGTTGCAGCGAGCAGCGGCTGATGGCATGGAGCGAGGCAATCTGCTGGCGGCAAAATTCGGCCATCTGCCCGCTGGGCTCCAGCAGCGTGAAGCGCGCCATCGGCATGGCTTGAAGCAGGCCTGGGAGCTCCTCAGCGGCGCCCGGTCCCACCACCAGCACCTGGCGAGCAGTTGGCGTCTTGGCCGCCAAGGCGGCGGCGCCCAGTTCCAACACCGCGTCATAGGCCGGAATCGATAAGCGAATCCGCTGGCGGTACTGGCGGCCGTAGTCACCATCAAAGTCGAGACCACTCACGGCTGATCGCTCTCTAGGAGCGTCTTAGCCAGAGGTGCTCAGAGGGTCGCAAAACCGAACCCAACGGATCGGTTTGAGCGCTTCCTTGTGACCTGACAGCCGCTCTAGAGCAAGGAAAGACGAAAGGAGAACCCATGAGCGCACTGACGATCATCCGAGCCCACAACAAAAAAGCCCAACGCCTGCAGGCCGCACAAAAGCTGATGGCACGTCAGCAAAAAGGTGGCGCCTGATGGATGTTCTTTCAGAGGGCGACCTGCCCAGCTGGATCACACTGGCCGCCTTGATCGGCGCCATTGCCTTGATCAATCAATTTTCAAGTTCTGTGCAAAAGGGCTGGCGCCGCAAAGCCTGAAGCCACCTCTATCGGTAGCTTCGAGCGATGCTCGACGCGTTTGATCCAGATCTCGACCAGCTGGTGGCGGCCAACCGAGAGCAGTTGATCCCCATTGCGCAGCAAGTCGCCAAAACGGAGCGCTGGTCGCTATCGCTGCGCTGCGCGGTGATCGATTGCAGCAGCGGCCTGCCCGCGGTGCACAACAGCTCTGTGGGAGGCATCGGCAGCTTCATCCGCACTTCCACGGTGATCGACCATCCCCTCATGGAGCAGTTCTTGGCTCTGGTGAACAGCCAAGGCGTTGATGCGGCCCTGGACACCATGGCCAACAACGTCGGCGAAAGCGACGAATTCAACACCCTCTACGACGCCTACCTCGAAGAGCGCCAACAGGGTCAGTTGATGTGGGGCGCTGGGGATGCCACCGAGTTTGTGATGAAGTCGCAGGACTGCTTCCAGGATCGGGAAATGGCCTGCATTGCCGTGTTTCCCGCTGAGCCGCAGCCCGAGCTCTACACCTTTGCCCTGCCACTGTTCTTCTTTGGCCTTTAAGCCCAAAGCATTTAGCCCGTGCTTGGCGACAAAATCCGGCGTGCTTAGCACTGTCATTGGTGCTTGTGGGCGACCATCCACGGGGGTAACAACCCGGCACCTTGGGGGCCGCCAGCACGCAGGCCCCCAAAACATTTCCGTTGCCAGCCCCCCATGCTCGCTGCCGTGATCGCGATGGCTTTAGCGCTGGCCGGCTGCCAGGCCCTACAAACGGGCGTACCTCAAATGGAGCCGCCCAATGCAGAGCAGGTGGAGCAAGAGCAGCGCAAGCTGGAGGTGTTAACGGAACCCTGAACCCCGCAACAAGCAGAAAGCCGCCCCTCAAGGGAGGAGCGGCTTTCGTGATGGCTGATTGGGCAGCGTCTGGTCAAAGGCGAACCTGGGGCCAAGGGTCCAGGTGTATCGGGCGGACTCCTATGGGGCACCTCAACGATGCAGAGGAGTGGCGCTGAATCAACGTCCAGTCGGTGGTCAACTCAGCTCCTCGCCCACGCTTTGTGGAGACTGTTGGAGCAGGCGCCTCGCTCAGAGTGCTGCGGTTGATGTCTCAGGTGGCGTGTCGTCCATTGGGCGCCTCCGTGTTCGATGCCCATACTTTTGCCCTGCCGGTGGTCAAAGGCAATGCGCCTTAATGCCGATGGACTTAGCCGCCGGCCTTGATCAGATTGGGGTGCCGTTTGCTTAGCGGCAGGGACAGCAGTCCGCCCAGCAAGCGACTGGCATAGCGTTGGCTCCATCGCAAAAAGAAAGCGAGGGCGGATGAGCAAGGCGATGAATCGAGCGGCACAAATCGCCCTTGCCTGCGGCCTGATCGTGGCTGCCATCGCCGGTTTCAAGGGTTGCCAGCAGACAACAAGGCTGAATCGTCCGGTGGCCACTGAAGGGATTCCAGAGGGTCACGACTACCTGATGCGCACCGAAACGGGCAGCGACTTTTACACCAAGCTCAAAAGCACCAACTACGCAGTGCGCGAGATCTCAGCGCATCGCATTGATGCCACAGGCAGAGCCTCCAGCGATTTGAACTTCAATCTGGATTGCTACGGCAATCAAGTGGCCGTTGGTCAATTGGGCAGTGGCTGGGTGCCCATCCAGCCCGGCAGCGTTGGTGAAGCCATGGCCAAGCGCTATTGCTGAGGATCAGCCCACCTGAATCAATTGCTCCTCGAGGAGCTGGTTGAAATGCAGAAGTTGCTCATCGCTGAGCTGCTGACGGCTGGCTTTCCCAAACTGCTCTTCCAGCAGTTGGCGGCCTTGGGCTGCACCCCATTGCAGCTGCCCAAGCAGCTCATCACTGCAGCGCAGCAAATCGGGCCGGCGCAGGGGCACCGGCGCTGAACCTGGTGCGCAGCCGGGCTCGAGGCAACGCAAGGCCTTGAGATAGGCCACCACATCGGCGTAATTCACCAGCCGGGTACGGCTGGGATGGCCAAAAGCCCGCTGCAGGAATTCACCCTCCTGCTCGCGCTGCCAGCCCAAGCGCTGCAGCTCCATCTCCACAGCCGTGAGCTCTTCGCTCCAATCGTCGGGCTCCGCCGGTGGCTCATGGACTGGCTCTGGGATCACCGGCAGCTCAGCTGCTACTGGGGCAGGTGCGGCTTGCGGCGAAGAGGGCGGCGGCTCAGGAGAAGGCTGAAGCTCGAGCTGAGGCTGAGGCGAGGGGGGAGCACTTGCTGGTGCTGGGGCGGCAACTGGTGCAGGAGCTGGTGCGGGAACCGGAGCCGGGTTGCGAACTGGTGGCTGCGGCAACGCCTGGGCCAGGCGCTGCCGCGCACGGTCTTCGGCGATTTCAGCGGTGCTGCCTTCCCCCAAAGCCGACTGCAGCGCAGCCCCCTGACCGGCAGTGATGCGCACGATCACCCGCTGCGCATCGGCGTGGAGAAGCTCCACCAAACCGGGGGCGACAGAGGTGGCGTCTCGGCCCATCAAGGCGATCTCAACCGGTGCTTTCTAGGCTGCCGGCACGACCGGTGCCATGGAAGCGTCCACTAGCTCAGCCCTCACGCCCCTGCTGCATGCGGCCGACGCATGGCAGGAAGTGGCCCTGCTCCTGCCAGTGCTGATCGGGCTTGAGATCGTTCTCTCCGCCGACAACGCCATTGCTTTGGCGGCAATCGCCCGCAAACAACCTGATCCAGCGGCCCAACAGCGGGCCTTGAACCTGGGGCTGATCTTTGCCTTGCTGTTCCGGGTGGTGTTGATCCTGGCGGCGCAGTGGGTGCTGAACTTCCGTCCGTTGATGGGTGCCGGTGCGGTGTATCTGCTCTGGCTCTGCATGAGCCACTTTTTTTTGCAGTCCGCCAACAACAATGACGCCGCATCGGAAGAGTCTCCAGGACCAGCAGAAGCAGCCGCGAAATCCTTAGCGGCAACAGCGTTCACCATCGCGCTGACCGACTTGGCATTTTCCCTCGACAGCGTGGCGGCAGCGGTTGCCGTGAGCGACCGGATCGGCCTGGTGATCACCGGCGGCGTGGTGGGGGTCGTGGCGTTGCGCTTGAGCTCTGGACTGTTCATCCGCCTGCTGCAGCGCTATCAGCGCTTGGAGGCAGCGGGATATCTGGCCGTTGGCCTGGTGGGCATTCAACTCAGTGTTCGGGTGTTCCGCCCCGATCTGGAGTTGCCGGAATGGGGCTTACTGGTGCTAGTGGGTCTGCTCTTTTTGTGGGGATTTTCAGCCCAACATCCGGAGGCCGAAGAGGTTCAGCCATGAGCATGGCCGTTGAACTGCGCCAGGCCGGAAGTGAGCAGGTGCTGCACCGTTTGATGCTGGAAGACGTGCCTCAGCCGGGCCGCTGGCTGGAGGTGGAGGGCCTGAGCTACCTGGTGCTGCAACGGCGACATCGCTACCGCCTCAGGGGCGGCCGCTACCAACTCAGCGGCGTGGCCTTGATGGTGAAAGCCCAAAAGCAACCCGCCGATTCCCGCTGGTGGAACGATCGCTGGGTGATTGGCGATCCCAGCTGCCGCTTCAATGCCCGCAGCCCCCTGTTGCGTTGCGCCGTGCTGCCAGAAGGCCCCTGCGAGCGCTGCAGCCACTACAGCCTCAGCTGAGCTGCTGAATCAACGAATCTCCGCTGCTGGCTGCTTTGCCTTCCAGTTGCGCCTGCCGCAGCAGGATCGGACAGCCGCTGGTGGCCAGGACCAGGCCCACACCGCGCACCGCCTCGAGGATGGAACCCGGTTCCGCTGACGGCCACTGGCGCTGACTCAAGGCCGCGGCTTGCGGGCTCAACTGATCGGCCAAGCGGGCCACCAACGGCTCGGTGGCCAGGAGCTTCAAACGTTTGCCGCGCCAGCTGCAGTGGGCACCAGGAAACAGCCCCATCACCTTGCGGTGGATTGCCAAGGCGCGCTCACTCCAATCAATGCGGTAGTCGTCTTTGCTGAGCAGGCGAGCCAAGCTGACGCCCTCGTCGCTTTGGGGGGTCACCGCCAACCGGCTGAGGCGCTCAGCTTCTGGGCCAGGACCTGCCGCCTCAATCCTTGGCAAAGCCTCCACAAACAATTCCGCGGTGAGATGGCTCAATCTCTCGGCCAATCCCGCTGCGTTCTCCAGCAGCTGGACATCGAGGGCACGCTCAAGCAGCACCGGGCCGGTATCCAACCCAGGCTCCATGGCCATGATGCCGACACCGGTTTGAGCATCACCCTCCATCAGGCACCACTGAATCGGCCCCGCTCCAAGCCAGCGCGGCAACAACGAGCCGTGGCCGTTCCAACAGCCCAAGGGGGGTTGTTGCAACACTTCCGGCGGCAGCAACTGACCAAACGCCACAACAACCGAGAGATCAGCCTGCAAAGCCGCCAACTGCTCCTGGGTCTCAGGTTCACGGCGAATGCGCTGAGGCGTCAGCACCGGAACATCACCGATCAGGTCCAAGGCACGCGCCTTCACCGGAGACGGCATTAATGAGCTGCCGCGACCGCGCCGGCGATCGGGTTGAGTAACCACACCAACGATCTGATGGCCCGCCCCATGCAGGGCTTCCAGGGTGGGCACGGCATAGGCCGGCGTTCCCCAGAACAGAACCCGCACTAGGCCTCGCCGGTGATCGCCAAACCCTCCACCCACACATGGGGGCAGAGCCCATCAGGCGTCACCTGGGCTTCACCTTCAAATGCCAACAGTGACTTCAGCACCTGACGAATATCGCCAGCGACGGTGGCGGCTTCAATCGAGCGGCGTTCACCACCTTTGACGAGCCAACCATCAAAGGGCAGAGAGAAGGCTCCCTGGCTGGCTTTGACACCGGCGTGGAGAGCCGAGAGGGAATCAATCCACACCACACCATCGGCCTGGAAGCGGTTCAACGAGGCATCACCACAGCCAG
Organism: Synechococcus sp. Minos11; assembly: GCF_014279855.1. Taxonomy (NCBI): domain Bacteria; kingdom Bacillati; phylum Cyanobacteriota; class Cyanophyceae; order Synechococcales; family Synechococcaceae; genus Synechococcus; species Synechococcus sp. Minos11. The sequence continues at coordinate 1,343,777 of NZ_CP047953.1, forward strand.
CGCCAGGTGTGGCGCCGATTTCAAACCAATCGGGACTCACCGAGACCTTGGCACCCATGCCGGCATGGCCGGTCGAGGCCACACCGAACTGGCGTGCCGTTCCTTCGCTGTGCAGAAATTGACGCAGGACACCGCCCTCAATCAGGGGCAGACGAGCCGTTGGGGTGCCTTCACCATCAAACGCCGAAGCCCCCAAATTGGCCGGATGACGGGCGTCATCCCAGAGGCTGAAGAAGGGCACCGCCACCGATTCACCGAGGGACTCGCGCTTGGAGAGGCTGAGGCCATCGAGAACCGATCGGGCGTTGAACAGATTGCTGAAGGCCCCCATCAAATCGAGAAACGCCTCTGGACTGAACACGCAGGTGTACGTGCCCGTATCGATCGGGGCGTAATCAAGATGGGAAATGGTCAGCTCAGCGGCCTCGTCGATGCAGCCCTGAACGTCAAGTTCATCGGTGCCATGGCCGAGGCGAACGGCTCCAGCGCTGCGTGGTTTGCGGCCGGCTTCCTCCGCGCGGGCATAGAGGTAAAGACTGGCGGAGCTGCGCTCCTCATGGCGGCGAGCGCCGAGGCTATTGAGGTAGACCCGTTCACCCCGCCGTTGGGATAAGCCGTTGTAAGGAACGGTGCCGATGCTGGGATGGCAATCCAACAGCCGCTGCTCAGCCGAGATCAGCGTTTGCACCATCTCCTGGATCGGTCGCGTGGCTTGCGGCTCCCGCTTCAGGGGCTCCAGGGATTCAGTGGAGCGAGGCGAGAGATCCGGTGGATCTTGCAGATCACCAAAGGCACTGGCCTCAGCAGCTCCAGAGAGTGCCTGAGCCAGGCCATCGGCTGAGAGGTCCGAGCAACTGGTGATGCCAACGCGGCCATCGCTGTTCCACACCCGAACGGTGACGGCACTGCGTTGGGCACCCTTGAGTTGATGGGCTTTGCCGCGGTCAACCTGCACGGACAAATCCGTGCTGCAACTCGCTCCCATATCCCAACGGCTCAGTCCATGGTTTTGCGCCAAGGCACTGAGCTGATCGTGCAGTAGATCGGAGTTCAACATCAGCGTCCCCCCACCGTGATCGAGTCGACTTTGACGTGGGGCTGGCCAACGGTGACGTAAACGCTGCCGCTAACCGAGCCGCAGAAGCCAGCGGCCAAGTCGAGATCATTGGCGCACATGGAGATGCGTGGCATCACCGTTTCGGCATCACCGATCAAGGTGGCGCCCTTCACCGGCTTGCCGAGTTCGCCGTTTTCAATCAGATACCCCTCCTCAACGGAGAAGTTGAACTGACCGGTGGGACCAACACTGCCACCGCCCATCACCTTGCAGTAGAGACCGTTATCGATCGAACCGATCAATTCAGCCGGGCTATGGGGGCCAGCTGCGATGAAGGTGTTCCGCATCCGACTGGCAGCAGAGAAGGCATAGCTCTGGCGCCGGCCGCTGCCGGTGCGGGGCTGACCAGTGCGCCACTCACCAGCGCGATCGGAGAGGAAAGCCTTCAGCACACCGTTCTCGATCAAGGTGGTGCGCTGGGGTTCTAAGCCCTCGTCATCCATGGCGATGCTGCCGAAATGACGGTTGGACAGGCCTTCATCAATCGCTGTCACCGCTTCATGGGCGATGGGCTCGCCGATCCGTCCAGCGAAGGGGCTGGTGCCGCGCTCCAGCTGGGTGGTTTCCAGCAAATGGCCGCAGGCTTCATGGAAGATCACGCCACCAAATTTGTTGGCGAGCACCACGGGGTAGGTGCCGGCATCGACGTAATCGGCGTAGAGCATCGTTCCGGTGCTGGCAGCGATGTCGCGGGCGGTGCTATCGGCATCCCAAACCAGCAAATCGTCGGGATGGTCGGTGCTGCCAAACCGACGAGCGACACTGGCGCGGTGCTCGCCATCGGCAGCCAGCACACTCAGGCCCAGGGTTTGGTGCAGGCGTAAGTCGCGGGCGAAGGTGCCATCACTAGCGGCCACCATGACCTCCTGCCAATCGCGGGAGTAGCTGCCACGGCGCGCCTGCAGATGTTGGGCGTGTTGCTCAAGCCTGGCGGTGCCTTCCAGCAAGCGCTCAGCGATCACCGACACACCGGGGGATTGATCCAACCAGCCTTGTTTGCTGATGCCGTAGTCCTTCAGCTCGGGCAAGCCTTGAAAATCAGCAGCAGCTGCAGCGCCATTGCGCTCTAAGCCCAGCATCCCCAGGGCCTGATCGAGGGCCTGCAGCAAACCAGCTTCCGAAAGGTCGTTGGTGCTGACAAAGCCATCGCGGTAGCCGTGGTCTTTGCCCCGGAAGACCCGCACACCAGCCCCTGAGACAAAGGCGGGCGAGACACTGGTCACCCGCTCCTGCTCGGCCATCACGCCGAGACGGTCGCCGCGCTCAAGGAAGACTTCCACCAGGTCAGCGCCGGCAGCGCGACCAGTTGACAGCAGCAGCTCAAGACGCTGCTGCCAAAACGAATCGAGAAAACTCACCAGCAGCCTCAGCGAATCGCGGGCTGGTAGTTCTCACTGCGAATCGGGGCAGCGAAGAACAACTTGGCCATCTCAAGAGCGTTCGCGCCCCAGAAGGGCAGCTTGCGCAGCAACCTCACGGGCGCCGAAGCGCCACTGGCATCGACTTGGGAGAGGGCGTTGTTGTTGCCAACAATCCGCTCAAGGCGCTCATAGAACTTGGGGTGATCCACGTTGAGCACCACCGGGAACACTCGGGCGGAGGTTTCGTTGGTTTTGGCGATGACGTACTTGTCGTACTCGCGGGCATCAAGGCCGAGCGCCTCGTAGAACTCCTTGCGGGCCACATCACGCACATACATGGTGGCGAATACGGCCAGCAGGAAGAAGCGGCACCAGAGGCGAGCCTGCAGCCCCCGCACCGAACTGGGCTGGGCCTTCATCAGGGCATCAAAGAAATCGCCGTGGCGGTTTTCGTCCTGACACCAATTCTCGAAGAAGTTGAAGATCGGGAAGATCTTGCTGTCGGGGTTCTGCTCGAGGTGGCGGTAGATGGCGATGTAGCGCCAGTAGCCGATCTTTTCAGAGAGGTAGGTGGCGTAGAAGATGAACTTCGGCTTGAAGAAGGTGTAGGCCTTGTTCGCCGTCAGGAAGCCGAGGTCAAGCTGCACACCAAAGTCGCCCATGGCTTTGTTGAGGAAGCCGGCATGACGGGCCTCATCGCGAGCCATGTGGGCGAAGCACTCAGCCAGAAGCGGATTCTTCTGCTTGATGCGCCGGCTGAGCTCCTTGTAGAGCAGGAATCCTGAAAACTCCGATGTGCAGCTCTGCTCGAGGAACTCGACAAACACGCGGCGCGTCTCTGGATCGAGCTTGTCGGCTGCACCATCGAACGCCTCATTACGGACGAAGTGATGGCGGTTGTAGTCCTTGCGGAACTCCTCGCAGATCGCTTCCAACTCCTCCTGATTCGGCCGCAAATCCATGGCGGCCATCGCTTCAAAATCAGTCGTGTAGAAGCGCGGCGTCAGGATCGTGTCCTTCACCGGATCCTTGATGGCTGGCTCGCCTCCAGAGCGAGAAGCTTCGGCGATCGCGGTGGGGGGAACCATCCTGTCGTCTTGTGCTGACTAGCCAATCACTGTAAGGGCTCTATCGCTCAATTGGGCCCTAACCATTTCTGACCGTTGAGTCTCTGCACAGTTCGGCTCACCAGCAACGCCAGGGTGATGCGCTTTTCATCAATCAAAAACGACTCCAACAGGCTTGGTGGAGCTCCCGATTCGGCGATGGCAAAGGTCTTGGGCGCCTGGATGTCGTCTTTGGTGAAACACAGCCAGAAGCGCCGATCACCAGGCAATTCACCACGAATCTGCCAACAGGTTTCCCCCACCACCGGCATCGCGGCCTGCTCGAGCTCCAGCGCAGGGGCAGGGCCGCCATAGCTCTCGATCTCTTTGGCCAGCGCTGGAATCAGCAGCTGAGGCACAAATTCCGCGAAGGGCTTGTCCTCCGGCTTCGGCGGCTTGGCCTTCGCCGGAGGCGCCTTCGCCGCTTGGGGCTGGTCTGTGGGCTTGTCTGGGGTGGCCGCCGAGTCGCTCAAGCGCTGCTGTCAGAGCTGTCCAGCAGGCTACTCACCAGTCATCGTCAGCAGCATCAGCCCAGTCATCCACACTCCCGGATGGGGCTGGCTCACTAGCTGAGCGCTGCACAACCCGAAAGGGCACAGCCACCGTGGGTGGTGCCTCATGGGGTGAGCGCTCTGGTGGCGGCTGGGTTGCAGGCTCGGTCGCATCAAAGGGCGGCTCTGCCTCGCTGGAGTCCAGCGGTTCATCCGGGGCATCCACCGCTCGGCGGGTGCGACGGCGACGCGGTTCCTCCCAGGGTTGCGGCTGGCGGGCCGGAGCTCCAGGGGCACTCAAACCAGCGAGAGCAGCGGCGGCAGCACCACCACCAGCGGCGATCAACACCCACGTTCCCAACGGAAGTGGCGGACTGGTCCAAACCAACAGACGCAGTCGCGCCGGCACCCGCAGATTCAAAACAGCGACTGCCAGCGCAGCCGCCAGGGGAAGCAACAGCGGCAGCAGCAGCCAACGCTTCATGACAGTTTTTGAGCCCCTTCCACCGCACCTTGCCAACGGCGCAGGGGCGCGAGGTCGTAACCAAACAGATCCAAGGTGCGTTGCACCATGAAATCAACCATGTCGTCGAGGCTCTGCGGCTGTCCATACCAGGCTGGCACTGGCGGGGCGATGCGAGCACCCGCTTCCGCCAGCTGGGTGAGGTTGCGCAAATGGATCAAATTCCAAGGCATTTCCCTTGGAGCAATCACCAGGGGCCGCGCCTCTTTGAGTTGAACATCGGCAGCGCGCTCAATCAGATCGGTGGCCACCCCGGAAGCGATGCGGCCCACCGTGCCCATGGAGGCCGGCAGGATCAACATCCCCCGCAAGCGATAGCTGCCACTGGCCGGTGGAGCTGCCTGGTCATTCCAGCGGTGGCAGCGCAGGCTGCCGGCCGTTGTGCCGCACTGCTCGCGCAACACCCTCTCCTGCTCAGCTGGATTCACCGGCAGCACCAGCCCTAGCTCAGCGCGCCAAACCTCAAAAGCACCGCGGCTGATCACCAGCTCAACGGCCTGATCGGCCTCGAGCAACAGCTGCAGGGTGCGCAGAGCCAGGACTTGAGCTGAGGCGCCACAGACCGCCAGGAGCAGCGGTGCTGAATCGTTAGCTGGCGTCGTTGTCATCCCCTTCCTCAGCGGCATCGGGCACCACCAGATCGATCTGATGGCGCAACACATCGACCTTTTGCACCTCTACCTCGACGGCATCGCCGAGCTTGTAGGTGCGGCGGTTTTTGCGGCCCACCAAACGATGCTGACGCGAGCGGTACTCGTACCAGTCGTCCTTGAGGGAACTGACATGCACCAACCCCTCCACCTGGGTGGGAGGGATCTCCACAAAGAAGCCGTAGCTCTGGATGCCACTGATCACGCCGGGCAAGGTCTGACCAACCAGCCCCTGGGCAGAGCGCGCCTGAACCAGAGCCAAGGCATCACGCTCCACTTCATCGGCCGAACGGGCGCGGCCATTGAGGCGACTCACCAGGCCGGAGGCCATGGGGTCCTGGAATTGCGCCATCAGGCTGGGGCTGAACAAGGGCCACTCCACCTGTCCGTGGCAGCTCTCGGAGCTGAGATCCAGACGGGTTTTGTGGCGCACGCTGGGACGATCCTTGCCCTCACTCAGCAGGGCCACCAACAGCAGTTGGTTCCAGATGGCGCTGTAGTGGAGCGACGGGCAGCACCAGGGGGCATAGGCCGTCTCCTCAGCCGCCAAGGCATTGGCCCCAGGCTCAGCGCTGAGCTGCACCGGCGTCGTCACCTCGCGCAATTGCTGCTGCAGCACCCGACTGCGATCGGTGCCGGCAAACGCAGCGGCCAGGGCTTGAGCGGCCGGGGCATTGCCATCACTGCCCAACTCGAGCGGGATGTCCAAGCCAACCGCCAGCTTCACCAGATCGTTGAGTTGGCCGGGATCAGGCGCCCCATGGGTGAGGAAGAGGCCAGGCAGCTCCAGGGCCGCAAAGTGGCGTCCGAGGGCCTGTTCAGCCGGACGCAGCAGCTCCCGAAGCCAATGCAAGGGTTGATCCGCCGACCAGGCCGGCAACCATCCCTGCCAGCGCTGATCAGGCAGGCCCGAGGCCAGCTCCGCCAGGGGCTCCAGCGGAGGCACGGGGAGATCCAATTCCAGGCCGCCGGTGGCCAGCCGTTGCTGGCGCAGCAGCTCCACCAACGCCTGAAGCTGCTCGAGCAGGGGCAGGTGGTCCTTCAGGCTCTTGAGGGCAGCGGGGGTGGTGCGGGCTTTGGGCTTGCGGGCCAGAAGAGCTGCCAGGCCTTTGAGATCGAGCACCCCATCGACTTGCACCTGCGAGCGGCAGAAGCGGAAGTGCTGCAGCGTGCCGTCGGCGCTGAGATCCAAGGCCACCGAGAGGGCATCTTGGCTTTTGCCTGCCACCAAGGCCGCCGCCTTGTGGAGTGTGGCCGGCAGCAGTGAAATCCAGCTGCTGCCAAGGCTGAGGGCTTCGCCGTGCTGACGCAACCAACGCTCCAGGGGTGATTCCAAGGCCAAGCGTTCCGCCACGCTCGGGGTGTGAACCCACAGCCGTTGCGCACCGTCATCGAGGGCTTCCAGGGACACCGCAGGAAGCAGCGGGGCATCTTTGGCACTCCACCCCTGCAGCAACACGGTGGGAAGCGCCGTCAGATCATCACGACCTGATTCGGCTGGAACTTTGAGGCTGGCACGACCGCTAAAGCCACTGGTGTTGAGGCGATGGCGCGCCAACAGCAGCTCATGATCATCGGCTTCTGAACCTTGAACCTTGAGGGAGCGGGCGACGTGCCCCTGGGCCGGGAACTGGCCCACCGGGAAGCGGTCAAGGCTGACCTCCACCACGGCGGTATCGCTGGTTTCCGCGTGGGCGGCGTCGGTTTCCGGAAGCTGAATAGCCGCATGCAGCCGGTCATCAAGGGGAACAGCCACCAGCTGTTCGGCCTGGAGCTCCACCTGGGCCAACACCGTGGTGTTCGCTCGCTCGAGGACGCACTGAACGACTCCCTCCGGAGAACGGCGCCTGCCGCCTTCACGGGTGACTTTGACCAGAACCCGATCGCCATTCCAGGCATGGTTGAGCTGGTGATCCCGCAGGTAGACGTCCTCACCGCCGTCTTCCCGCAGTGCGAAACAGAAGCCTTTGCTAGAGGAGCGCACCCGAGCCTCAAAGATCGCGTCGTTGGAGGCGCGACTGATTCCCTCCTCCCCGCTGGCGATCACGCCCACCTTGGCGAGCGCTTGCAGCGCTAATTCCAGTTGGGCCTTCTCAACCGCGGTTTTAAGGGCCAGCTTCTTCTCCAGATTCGTCAGCGGCAGCACCGCGTCCCCCCGCAGCTGATCCAGCAGATCGGAGACGGAAAATTTCATGCGTGAGCCATCCCAGGCTGGGGTGTAGAGCGTCAGCCTGACGACTCAGTTTAGTTATGGGGCGAGCCATCACTGGCCGAGGCCGCCCAAAGCAGGCGAGCACCAATCACCAGGAATCCCACCGCCGCCAGCAGCTGCAACAACTCAGCTGGCACCAGTTGGGCTAACGAGCCACCGGCCAAGGCCCCAATCAAGCTGGCCAAAACCAGGGCCGAGGCACTGGCGACAAACACCACCACTGGGGACTTGCTCGTACCGCTGATGGCCACGGTGGCCAGCTGGGTCTTGTCTCCGAGCTCCGCCAGGAACACGGCCAAAAAGGTGGAACCCACCAAGGCGAAATCAGCACTGGAAAAAGGAGTTGGCATCGCTCAGCTCGGCAGCAACTGAACCAGGGCACGACCACCAATGGCCGCCCCCAAAATCACCATCAAACCGCCTGCCAACCGCTCCAACTGCCGCGGCGGCACATGACGGGACAACCATTGCCCCAGCAGCACACCCACCAGTGATGTGCTCACCAGAGCCAAAGCCGCGCCCACAAACACAAGCAGGGGCCGGCCGGATTGGGCTGACAACAACAGCGTGGCCAATTGGGTCTTATCGCCCAGCTCCGCCAAAAAAACGGTGGTGAAGGTGGAGACAAACAACACCCAACGCCCCGTGGGCTGGGAATCACTGGTCTGAAGGGGAGCCTCCACCACCTTTGTTGTTTCGGATGGCCCGCTCAAAACGGCGCATTTCAAGGCTGCGCCCACCGTATTCGACACGGATTTGCTGGCGGCAGCAATCGATCGCGAAGGAATCCTGGTGCTGGGCAGCCACATCAAAGCGCTGAGCCAATTGGTCCACCCGGCAAAAGTTCGGCCGCTCGCTGTAGATCCGGCAGGAGCGAGCGCCGGTGTCGTAGTGAATGCACCACCCATCAGGCCCCACCATCTCCAGGTACTGGGCTTTCTCCTCAGGGCTGAGGGCGTCGAGGGCCTCGCCCCGCTGTTCGGGATCGAGGCGGCAGCAGGCACCACAGCCGCTGATGCACTGCCAGCTGTGACAGGCCATCACAGCCTGTGGGCCATCGCGGGCCAGTTCGGCAGCAAAGCCCGTAAAGTCACAGGGATTGCATCACTGCCGCTCGCCATGGGCATCGATTTCTCCCTGATTGCCAACTTCGCAGCCCTGGCTCTGATCGCCCTGGCTGGTCCGGCTGTGGTCTTCATCCTTTTCTACCGCCGCGGCGCCCTCTGAGGCCTTACGCCTTCGGTAGTTCCGGCTCTTCTGGCAAATCGTCCTTACCGAGAAAGATCTCGGTAAGGGCGTGATAAATCGGCTTGGGTTGCAGCCAACGGCTGATGTAAGCCGCCATGGCACTGGTCACCAGCAGTCCGGGGACGCAATCCAGCGCGCCGGTCAGCTTCAAGGTGAAAAGCGCCGCAAAGATCGGCAGTTGGGTGGCTCCAGCCAAGCCGCCAGCCATTCCGCAAATCATGCCGATCAATCCGGTGTGACCGCTAAACCACGGCATCACAACGGCTCCGGTGACGCCACCAAAGGCCAGGGCCGGATCGATCAGGCCGCCAGGAATTCCTGATCCCAGCACCAAGATCGGCCCCAAGACCCGCTCTGCAATCACGGCAAGGCCCGACCACAGGGGCACCTCACCAGCGTTGTTGATGATGTCGTGCAGAACAGCGGAACCTTCCCCCAACACGCGGGGGTTCCCCAGGGCCATCAACAGCATTCCAAAGCCCAGCAGCAAGCCCATCGGCAGCGGGTAGCGAACAGCCAGGGGTGCCACCTTGCGGGTGAAGGTGAGCAGCAGATAGCTGAACAGCGCACCGATCAAACCGCAGGCCACACCAACTGGCAGGGCCAACAGCATCTGCATGGGGCCTTCCACCAGCATGGGCAGCTCGCCGTAGGCAAAGGTGGGCTGCCCGCCATAGGCCGCTACCAGGGAAGCCAGCAGGGCGACGGGCAGCGACGACCACACCAGCGGCAAGTTGAAGCGCTTCAGCAGATCTTCTGCCGAAAACAGAATGGCCACCAAGGGCGTGTTGAAGCCTGCAGCCAAGCCAGCACCACCGGCGGCAGCCAACAGAACAGGCATGCCAATCTCCCGCAGGGGGCCTTTGAGGCTGCGGCGCATCAGCCAAACCGCACTGGCACCAACGAAGACAACCGGACCTTCCCGGCCGATCGGCAGCAAGCAGCCAGCGGCAATCGACCAGAGCACCAGCCGCGACAGCAGGGGCCGCAGGCCCAACAACTTGGGAGCGAGCTCAGGGTCTTCGATGCAGGCATCCGCCTGAGGAATGCCAGAACCAGCTCCAGGCCGCAGCCAGCGCTGCTGCAGCTGCAAGACAAGTGGCATCGCCACCAGTGGCAGCAACACGAACCAACCCAGGCCTTCGCCAAGGGCAAACACATCGGTCAGAACGTGATCGCTGATGCTGTCGATCTCGTTGAGCGGGATGCAAATCACCCCGATCACCAAGCCCAGCAACATCAACGGCAGCATCAACGGCAACCAATTGCGCGGTGCTGAGGCCACAGACATCAGGCAACAAAGCCGAGAGCAAGAGCAGCATGCTGCACCAGCTCAGCGGTATCGGGGTGAGATTGGACCGGGTCGGAATTGTCACCAGGGGTTTGGGGCCACTGGCAACGCAATTCGCGCCCCTCTGGATTACGAATCACCAAGGCATCGCCCTGGCGCTCGCACTGATAGCAGCGCTGCCGGCGCCAGAGGGTGACCCGTTCATGCAGGGCGGGGCGTAGGGCCTCCAATTCCAATTGCAGCCTGGGCTGCCCCTGCCAGTGGTCTTCTTTGAGGCGAAAAGCCAGATCAAGCGTCGGGCTGCTGGGCTCAGGACCACTCCAACGCCAGGCAATCGCACTCAGTGACCCCGTCGGGACAGCCAGTTCGAGCAGTAGGTGACCGCCGCGAAGCAAGCGCTGCCGTTTGACCTTGCAGTGTCGAGCCCAAAAGAGGGGACTGGGGTTGGCAGCGCCAAATGGTTCCAACCGTCGCAGTTGCTGAAGAAAATCACGGTCGATTTGCTCCAGCGGCAGCAAGGCTTCGGGGCGCAGCACCAAGGCATGCTCCCGGCCCGCAAGCCAGTCATTGGCCAAGCCATTGAGCCGCTCATGCAGGGCGGCCACCTGGGTGGCCTGAACGGTGAATCCGCCGGCGGCGGGGTGACCGCCAAAGCGCTCCAACAGATCAGCACAGGCCTGCAACGCGGCATCCACCGCAAAACCCTCAGGGGCCCGCACCGATGAGCGCAACCGACCATTGCCCTCCCCAGCGAGCAGGGCGACCGGCAGACCCCAGCGCTCCACCAAGCGAGCAGCCACGATGCCAATCACGCCGTGGTGCCAATGGTTTTGGGCCAATAAAAGAAAGGCTGGCCGCTGATCACCATCGGCTTCCACCAGCGCATTGGCCTCCGCTTCGATGCCGTCACAGAGCTCACGTCGCTGCCGGTTCAGTTGTTCACAGCGTTCCGCCAGCTCCAGAGCACGATCGGCATCGGCGGTGGTGAGCAGCTCTACAGCAAGCTGTGGATCGGCCAAGCGACCCACCGCATTGAGGCGCGGGGCCAAGCGAAAGCCAACCCCTTGGCTGTCGATGGGGCGATCCTCCAGACCGGCGAGTTCCGCTAAGGCCCGCAGTCCCGGCAACAGCGAACGGTGCAGTTGCGGCAGGCCCTCTTGCAGCCAGCGGCGATTCACACCAGTCAGCGGCGCCATGTCGGCGATGGTGCCAATGCAGAACAAATCCAGAGCTGTGCGCAGCGCCTGGGGGTTGCGCAGTCGCTCGGCCACAGCAGCCGCCAAGACGTAGGCCAAACCAACGCCAGCCAAACCGCGGTAGGGCGAGCTGGGCGGTGTGAGAGCTGGATGCAGCAGAGCCAAGAGCGGTGGACGCTGCGGCGGAATGGTGTGGTGATCGGTCACGATCACCTCCAAGCCCAACCCTTCAGCACATTCCAGGGCTTCTCGCGCGCTGATGCCGTTGTCGACGGTCACCAGCAACTTGACGCCCTGCTCAGCCAGGCGCTCCACCATGGCGGCATTGAGGCCATAGCCCTCGCTTTGCCGGCTAGGAATCGCCGCCTGGGGTTTGGCCCCCAAACGGCTCAGCACCCCCACCAACAGGGCGGTACTGGTCATGCCATCGGCGTCGTAATCGCCGCAGACCGCCAAGACTTGGCCTTCACGACAGGCCTGCAGCAGCCGCTGCACAGCAATTTCAAGATCGGGAAAGTGGGCCTTGGCCTCCGGTGCCGGATCGGGCTGCAACAGGCTTTGCAGCTCCTCTTGGCTTTGCACCCCACGGCGCTGCAGGACCGCCACCAGAGCCGGGGGCAGCGCGAGCGATTGGGGGAGAGGCAGCGGTGGCAACGGGGCCGGTAACTGCCAATGGGGAGCCGAAGAGGTGCTGATGGGAGCCGCCTAGGGTTCGCGCAATTCCACTGCATGATGCCCCGCCTGCAAGCCCTGCTCTGGGACGTGGACGGCACCTTGGCTGACACCGAGCAGCAGGGTCATCGGCCAGCCTTCAATGCCGCCTTCGCCGCCGCGGGATTGCCGTGGCACTGGGACACCAGCACCTACCAGCGGCTGTTGCACACCAGCGGTGGACGCGAGCGGATCCTGGCCTGGATGGCTGAGGTGGCTCAGCGCGATGAGGGCCTTGCCGCCGAGCTACACCGCAGCAAACAACAGCACTACAGCGAGCTATTGCGCCGGGGCAGCGTCCCATTGCGTCCTGGCGTCTTGACCTTGGCCTGCGAAGCGGCGGCAGCTGGGCTGCAGCAATGGATTGTCACCACCAGTGGGCGCGCTGCCGTGGCGGCGCTGCTCCACAACACACCGGAGCTGGAGGCCTGTTTTGGCGGCTGGATTTGCGGCGACGACGTGCAACGCAAAAAACCGGATCCAGAGGCTTACACCCTCGCCCTGGAGCACTTGAAGTTGCCGGCCTGCGAGGTCCTCGCCATTGAGGATTCACCCCAAGGCCTCGCCGCTGCCAAGGGCGCTGGGCTTGAGGTGGTGATCACCACAGACAACTGGAGCGGCGGCGCCACAGCCCTTGCCGAGGCCGCTTTGGTGGTGGAGCATCTCAGCCAGGGGCCTGTGACCCTCAAGCAGCTCAGCGCCCTGTTGCCATGACCCAACCGCCGCTGCAAAACACCCGGTTTAATCAGCTGCAAACCACCGTTGGCGAACGCCTGCTCGGCTGGGTCACCAGACGCTGGCGCGACAAAAGCGTGGCGCTGATCGCCCTGTTTGCCGGTGGATACACAGCAGCCAACGTCACCACGCTCTACCTCAGCCTGCTGAAGGTGCAGAGCCTGGGCGCGCTGGGGCTGCTGTTGTTTTTTGAAGTCCTGATCCGGCTGCGCCAGCGTTACGCCGGCCAGCAGCCTGGATTGGCCTGGATTGCGATCGACAACTTCCGGATCGGGTTTCTCTACCTGATCGTTTTAGAAGCGTTCAAGATCGGCAGTTAACTCAGGATTCAGCCTCGCCGTCCTCTTCAGGCATCGGGTAAACGAAACCTTGGGCACGGCCACTGAGAACGGCCTTACCAGCCGACAACGCCTTGCGTGCAGCCACGCGGGCTTTGGCTTTCCAGTGGGCATGACGCTGGTCGCGCTTCCCTTTGGAGGTTTTCTTCTTGGGAACGGCCATCGCTGCTCAAATGCCGGCAAACAGAAATTGTCTGTTCTCGAGAGTCCCTTCGTCAATCGCTAAGCTCCGGTCAGAAAGCCAACGCAGTGGCGATAGGTGATTTGAGCGACTCACCGAGTTACAGCCAACTGCTGGAAGCCATGCGCGCCGGCCAAGTGGAGCAGTTGGTGCTGCTTCCCAACCAGGATCTGGTGCAGGTTCAGTTCAAAGACGGGAAGACGTCCAAGGTCAATATTTTCCCGAACGACCAGGAGGTGCTGCGCACCGCTGAGGCCCACAACGTGCCCCTCGATGTGCGTAACAGCCAGGGGGAAGCCGCCATGACCGGCCTGCTGGTCAATGGCTTGTTGGCGGTGATGGTGCTGGGGCTGTTGGTCTTGCTCTTCCGGCGCTCCGCCAACGTTGCTCAGAAAGCGTTGGGCTTTGGCCGCACCCAAGCGCGGGTGCAACCGGAAGGATCCGTGGACGTGCGCTTTGACGACGTCGCTGGCATCGACGAAGCCAAAACAGAACTGCAGGAAGTGGTCACCTTCCTCAAAGAACCTGAACGCTTCACGGCACTGGGCGCCCGGATTCCCCGCGGCGTGCTGTTAGTTGGCCCTCCCGGAACCGGCAAAACCCTTTTGGCCAGGGCCATTGCCGGAGAAGCCGAGGTGCCGTTCTTCACCCTGTCGGCCTCGGAATTTGTCGAGATGTTCGTGGGGGTGGGTGCCAGCCGCGTGCGCGATCTGTTCCGCCAGGCCAAGGCCAAGGCCCCCTGCATCATTTTCATCGACGAGATCGATGCCGTTGGCCGCCAACGCGGGGCTGGCATCGGTGGTGGCAACGACGAGCGCGAACAAACGCTCAACCAGTTGCTCACGGAAATGGACGGGTTCGAAGAGAACTCCGGAATCATCATGCTGGCGGCCACCAATCGGGCCGATGTCTTGGATACGGCCCTGTTGCGTCCAGGTCGCTTTGACCGCCAGATCATGGTGGAGCTTCCTGATCGCCGCGGCCGCGAAGCCATCCTTGGCGTCCATGCCCGCAGTCGACCCTTGAGCGATGAAGTCTCCATGGAACTCTGGGCGCGGCGGACGCCTGGGTTTTCCGGAGCGGATCTCGCCAACTTGATCAACGAGGCGGCCATCCTCACGGCCCGCCGTGAACGCACGTTCGTCGATGAGCAAGCCATGCACGACGCCCTGGAGCGCGTCACCCTCGGCATGGGGGCGAGGCCGCTGCAGGACAGCGCCAAAAAGCGCTTGATCGCTTACCACGAGGTGGGCCATGCCCTGATCACCACCTTGCTGCCCGCCGCCGATGCCCTCGACAAGCTGACGATCCTGCCCAGGTCCGGCGGCATTGGCGGCTTTGCCCGCACCACCCCCGACGAAGAGATTCTCGATAGTGGCCTGATCAGCCGGGCTTACCTGCAAGCCAGGCTCGTGGTGGCCATGGGTGGCCGCGCTGCTGAACTCGTGGTCTTTGGAGCCTCAGAAGTCACCCAAGGAGCCAGCAGCGACCTGCAGATGGTGACGCGAATTGCCCGGGAAATGGTGACCCGCTATGGCTTCTCCGTGCTGGGGCCGGTGGCCTACGAAAGCGATAGCGGTGAAGTGTTCCTGGGTCGCGATTGGACACGCCCTGAGCACGACTATTCCGCCAGCACCGGTCAAGCCATTGATCAGCAGGTGCAACAAATCGCCCGCCAAGCACTCGATCACGCCGTGCAGCTACTGGAGCCCCGCCGGCAGCTCATGGATGAGCTGGTGACGAACCTGATCGAGATGGAATCCCTCAGTGGCGATGAATTCAGGGAGCGGGTCGAGCGCTATGAAACCGCTCAGACGCAACCGGCTGTTGTCGCTGGCTGATCAGCCACCAGCCACGGCTGGAACGATGCTGACCTCATCACCATCAGCGAGTGCGGTGGCTTGGTTGTCGAGAAAGCGGATGTCTTCGCTATTGACGTAGACGTTGAGGAAGCGGCGCAGCTTGCCGTTCTCATCACAAAGGCGATTGCCCAGGCCGGGGAAGGTGCCATCGAGGGCCTTGATCAGCTCATCGACGCTGGTGGCCTCGAGGCTGACGGTGGCTTGATCAGCGGTGAACTTCTGCAGGGGGGTGGGAATCAGAACCTGAACGGTCATGGCAACAGCAAACAATCAGTCGAAAGAAGGGCGCTACTCAAACGCCAACGGTGTCCCAGGTGGCGCGCTGCAATGACTGGGCGCGCTCCCAGGCGGCATTGAAATCAGCCAATTGAGGATCGATGGTGAGCGGCTCACCAACGGCGGACGCCACCGCCTCGGTGGTCTTGAGGCCATTACCGGTGATGTAGGCAACGGTGGTCTCGGAGGGGTCGATCTTGCCTTGCTCCACCAGCTTCTTCAGCACGGCGATGGTGGTGCCACCGGCGGTTTCGGTGAACACACCTTCGGTTTCGGCCAAGAGCTTGATGCCCTCGATGATCTCCTCATCGTTCACCGCTGCGATCGAGCCGCCGGTGCGGCTAGCGATATCCAGGGCATAGGGACCATCAGCGGGGTTACCGATGGCAATGGACTTGGCGATGGTGTTGGGTTTCACCGGAGTGATGAAGTCGCGACCTTCGGCAAATGCTTGCGCAATCGGGGAGCAGCCCTCGGCCTGGGCACCGCTGAAGCGCACGTGCTTTTCCTCCACCAGGCCCACCTTCATGAATTCATCAAAGCCCTTGCGGATCTTGGTGAAGAGGGAGCCGGAGGCGAGGGGCGCGACGATGTGATCCGGCAGGCGCCAGCCCAACTGCTCGACCACCTCATAGCCCAGGGTCTTGGAACCCTCGGAGTAATAGGGACGCAGATTGATGTTGACGAAGCCCCAGCCATAGGTGTTGGCCACCTCAGAGCAGAGACGGTTGACCTGGTCGTAGTTGCCGCGAACCGCCATCAAGGTGGGGTTGTAGACCAAGGTGCCCAGGATTTTTCCAGCTTCCAAATCAGCTGGAATGAAGACGCAGCACTCCATGCCGGCGTGCGCAGCGATGGCGGCGGTGGAGTTCGCGAGGTTGCCGGTGCTGGCACAGCTCACCGTGGAGAAGCCCAATTCCCGGGCCCGGGTCAAGGCCACGCTCACCACCCTGTCTTTGAACGAGAGGGTGGGCATGTTGACCCCATCGTTTTTGATGTAAAGCTCCTTGAGACCGAGGCGGCGAGCCAAACGGTTTGCGCGCAGCAACGGGGTGAAGCCAGTGCCGACATCAATCGGATCACCCTCGATGGGCAGGAACTCGCGATAACGCCAAATCGAAGCAGGACCGGCCTCAATAGAGGCACGGCTGACGCGGGAACGGATGGCGTCGTAGTCGTAAACAACTTCTAAGGGGCCAAAGCAGACGTCTTCACAGACGTGACGCGCTTCGGGCGCATAGGCATGGCCACATTCTTTGCAGCGCAGGCCTGCGAAGGTCTGCGATGTCAGGGTTGCGGTCACACCGATGCAGCAGTTGCCCGAAACCGTAGCAGCGCCAAGCCCGGCTCCTGGTTAATCCCGACTCTCACCATCGGGTTTAGCTGATCATGCCAGATCGCACGTGCTGACTAGCCTCTGCCCATGAAACGTTTGAGCCGCCCCGCTGTGCTGCTGGCCATCGCCGCCGCGGCGATGGTGTTGGTCGTGCTGCCGCGGTTGTGGATTGAACTGCAGTGGTTTCAACAATTTGAACTGGGGCCCGTGGTGCTCAAGCGCTGGGGCTTGCAATTTCTGGCCTTGGCGCTGGTGCTGGGGATCGGCATCCCAGTGCAACTCAATCAGTTGCAGCGCTGCTGGAAGCTGCGCCGGCGTGACCAGGCCTACCGCGGCGAGAGCATGTTCATGCCCCTTCGCAGCTGGGGCTTACTGGTTTCACTGGTGATCGCGCTCGGCCTGTTGAGCACCGCCACCTCTTATTTATTTGTGCAGGCCCTCGGGCTGCTGCAAGAGCCGTTCAGCGGCATTGTCTTGAGCAGCTTCCCGGTGCTGGGGTCACTGCCACTGCCGCTGGTGCTGGGCATTGCAGCGGTGTTGTTGGTGTTTCTGCTGCGGTGGCCGCTGACCACCTTGAGAATCAGCCTCAGCCTGTCGATCCTGGCCTCAGCAACGGCCCTGGCTCGGGCCTGGAGCTTCTGGTTGCCGGCGATCTTGGCATCGCCGTTTGGCGAAGGCGACCCGGTCACCGGCATTGACCTCAGCTTCACAGTGCTGCGCTTACCGGCCTTCCAGTTGGTGCTCAGCGTGCTGATGGCCCAAGGCCTGGTCGGCTTAAGCGCCTGCTTTTGGTTGTGCCTCAGCCAAGGCAACACCTTGAGCGACTGGCGCTTCGCTGGTTTCAACCGTCAACAGCAAGCGGTGCTGCGGCCGCAGCTGGCGGTGCTGGCCCTGGTGGCCGCACTGATGGCCTCCCTGGCGCCGTTTGAACTCATGGTGCAAAGCCATGGCGTGGTGGCTGGTGCCGGCTGGGTGGATTTGCACTTGCGGCTGCCGCTGAGGCTTCTGCTCAGCCTGGTGCTGCTCACGATGCTGTTCAGCTTGCTGCTGCCACTGCCGCAGCGGCGGCGCCTGCTGTTGCCGGTGTCGATCACGGCACTGCTGTTGCCGATCGCGGAAGTCATCGCCGCACCCCTGGTGCAGAAATTGCTGGTGCAGCCGCGGGAACTGCAGATGGAGCGCCCCTATCTCAAACGCATGATCCAAGGCACACGGCAAGCCTTTGATCTCAACAGGATGCGGGTGAGCACGCTCAACCCCAGACAACAACTGACCGCCGCCGATCTCGAGCAGTCCCCCGGCACGATCGACAACATCCGCCTTTGGGACACCCAACCGTTGCTGGAAGCCAACGCCCAGCTGCAACAACTGCGGCTGGTCTACGACTTCTGGTCTGCTGCCGTTGACCGCTACCAACTCAGCGACGACCTCAGCCAAGGCCGGCAACAGGTGATGGTGGCGGCCCGGGAAATTGATGTCACGGCACTGCCCGCGACCTCCCGGACCTGGCTGAACCAACACCTTGTGTTCACCCATGGTTTTGGCTTCACCGTCTCACCGGTCAACAGCTGGGGCCCCGACGGACTACCGGAGTACTTCGTGAAAGATCTGGGGCGCAACAGCGTGGTTCAGGGGTTGCCCAACCTGGGTGTCACCACAGCCCAGGCCGTTGCAGCCTTTCCGATTGGCAAACCAGAGCTTTATTACGGCGCCTCGCCATCGCTCTATGCCGTGGCACCCAGCAAGGTGCGCGAGTTCAACTACCCCGATGGGGAAGAGAACCTCTATTCGCACTACAGCGGTGACGGCGGCCTCCCCATTGGCCATCCGTTGCAGCGGCTTCTGGCTGCGGCCTATTTGAGAGAACCACGGCTGCTGTTTGACGGCTCACTGCGGCACGACAGCCGCCTGCTGTTGCGGCGCCAAGTTCAAGAGCGGCTCGACGCCATTGCCCCCTTCCTCACCTTTGAAAGCCAGCCCTACCTCGTCACCGCGCGGGTTCCCGCCGTGGATGGCTACCGGGCTGAGCAGCACCAGTACTGGTTGCTCGATGGCTTCACCAGCAGCCGCTCCTACCCCTACAGCGCCGCCAACCCCAGCGGCATCCGTTACTTCCGCAACCCGGTCAAGGTGGTGGTGGATGCCCTCAACGGCCGTGTCTGGATCTACGTGATGGATCCCGGTGACCCGGTGCTGCGCACATGGCGCAATGCCTTCCCGGAGATGTTCCGGTCGTTGGAGTCGATGCCGCTGGCGCTGCGCGATCACCTGCTGGTTCCCAAAACCCAGTTCCAAGTTCAGGCCGAACGCTTGCTGCGCTTTCACGTCACCGATGTGCGCAGCTTCTACAACGGCGACGACGTTTGGGGCATTCCCAAGGAGATCTATGGCTCCAAGCAAGTGGAGGTCAGGCCGTACCACGTCACCATGCAATTGCCGGGCAAAGACACCCCGGAATTTGTGTTACTTCTGCCTTTCACCCCCCTGCGGCGGCCCAACATGGTGAGCTGGCTGGCGGCGCGCAACACCGTTGCCGATTACGGCCAACTGCGGCTGTGGCGTTTCCCGCAGCAACGCCTGCTGCTGGGCCCACAGCAGATCTCCGCCTTAATCGAACAGGAGCCTGAAATCAGCCGTCAATTCGGTCTTTGGAACCGAGAGGGCTCGCGCGTGTTGCAGGGCAACCTGCTGGTGATTCCCTTGGGCAAGGGACTGCTCTATGTCGAGCCGATTTATCTGCAGGCCCGCAACGGCGGCATTCCCACCTTGGTGAAGGTGATCGTCACCGATGGTCGCCGCTTTGTGATGGAGGACGATCTCAACAGCGCCCTGCGAAAGCTGGTGGCCTCGTAGGCACAAAAAAAAGGGCCCCGCAGGGCCCCTTCGATGCGTTGAACGTCTAACGCTGAATCAGGCAGCAACAGCAACCTTGCTGTCCAGGGCGCCTTTGGCATACAGGCCGGCGTAGTAGTTGATGTCGCGCTGCTTGATCTTGCTGGCGTTACCAGCGGCCCAGAACTGGGTGTAGCGATCCAAGCAGACCTGCTTCATGTACTTACGAGCCGGCTTGTTGAAGTGACGGGGGTCGAAGTTGGCGGGATCAGCAGCAGCCGCTTCGCGCACAGCAGCGGTGAAGGCCAGGCGGTTATCGGTGTCGATGTTCACCTTGCGCACACCATTGCGGATGCCCTCCTGGATTTCCTCGACAGGCACTCCGTAGGTCTCGGGGATCTGACCGCCGAACTTGTTGATCATCTCCAGCCACTCCTGGGGAACGGAGGAGGAGCCATGCATCACCAGGTGGGTGTTGGGGATGGCTTTGTGGATCTCAGCGATGCGGGAGATCGCCAGCACTTCACCGGTGGGCTTGCGGGTGAACTTGTAAGCGCCGTGGCTGGTGCCGATGGCAATGGCCAGGGCATCAACGTTGGTCTTGGAGACGAAGTCAGCAGCTTCAGCAGGGTCGGTCAGCAGCTGGTCCTTGGAGAGCTCACCCTCAAAACCGTGGCCGTCCTCGGCTTCGCCCTTGCCGGTTTCCAAAGAACCCAGGCAACCGAGCTCACCTTCAACACTCACGCCAATGGCGTGGGCCACGTCCACCACCTCTTTGGTGACCGCAACGTTGTAGTCGTAAGAAGCAGGGGTCTTGGCATCGGCTTCCAGGGAGCCGTCCATCATCACGGACGTGAAACCGTTGGCAGCAGCGCCGTAGCAGGTGGAAGGGCTGTTGCCATGGTCTTGGTGCATCACCACGGGGATGTCGGGGTAGGTCTCGACAGCCGCCAGGATCAGGTGACGCAGGAAGTTTTCACCGGCGTAGGAGCGAGCACCGCGGGAAGCCTGCAGGATGACGGGGCTATCGGTCTCGTAGGCAGCCTCCATGATCGACTGGACTTGCTCCAGGTTGTTCACGTTGAAAGCCGGGATGCCATAACCGTTTTCAGCGGCATGGTCGAGCAGCAGACGAAGCGGAACAAGCGCCATGGGGTACCTCGGATGGGGTGACTTCAGGCGGCGAAGCCACCCGGATGCCGGGCGACTTTACTCTGCAAGCCCCAGAACCCAAAACTCGGGGCTATCAGGTAGCGCTGGGCACATCAGGACCTCGAAGCGGGCGTCATAACGAGTGGAGAGTCCTTCCTTTGGATGGCCCAACAGTCCACCCCGATCGTCCCCCCCACCGACGGCTGCGATCGCTATCAGCAGGCGCGTCAGAAACCAGCCCTCCGCGAATCCAGCTACCGCAGCCCCAGCCTGCGCATCCTCTCGGCCCTCGATCCCACCCATCCACGGGTGTTGCTCAACGACATTTGAGAAACGGGGCCGGATCTTGATCCCGCCGGTGTCGCACGGGAATCGGCGGTCCTTGGCCTGGGCCTTGCAATGACGCGATGTCCTCCAAGGCCTGCCGCAACAAGCGGGCGGCATGCACTCCCATATCGCGCGGAACGCTGATGCGGTCCCGCAAGCTGCGCAAGCCACGCTCGGCGCCAGCGGTTGGTTGACAAGCAGTGCCCTGCATCAATCGGCTTAAGGCGCATCGCAAGCTGAAGTCATCCAATCCCTTGTGTTGCTGCAACAGCACCGCGCGATGCCGCAGCACACGGCCCAAGGCTTCGGCCGCTGCACCGCTCTGCTCCGCTTCGCTGGCATCGGAGAGCCCCTGCCAGGGGCCTTGATCAATCCGCTGCGACCACTGGGCCGATTGCGCGCTGCGATTGGAGTAACAGCCGCCCATCTGCGGCGGCAAATCATGGGCATGGGTGTGGTGATCGCTGCGGGTTCCGCGGTAGGTGCTGCGGCCATCAAGGCCCTGAAACCAGCGATCCAAGGCGGGCCAATGGCCCCGCAACTCATAGCCCTTGTAATACAGAAGGCTGCTGTTCATCCGTTCCACATACGGAACAAAGACCAGATCCGCGCTGCTGAAGCTCTCCAGGAACCAGGGGCCGTCATGGCGCTCGAGGGCCTCACTCACCCGTTGCATCTGGGCTTCAAACAGTTGCTGGCCTTGGGCTTCATCACCCGGGTAACAAAGCCACGTGCACCAGGCCCGGAACAAATCACGCTCCAACTGGCGCAAGCCCAGCATGCGGGGATGCTCCAAGGGAAGCCCTAGGGGGCCAAACGCTGCCTCCAAAACCAGAAGGATGCGATCGCTTTCGGTGATCAGCTCTCCATCGAGGGCCAAGGCAGGCAACATCCCCGATGGCACCAGGCGTTTAAACCAGGCTTCCTTCTCGCCGTAGCAAAACATCGTGACTTTCTCGATGCGATACGGCACCTGCTGCTCTTCGAGCCACAGCCAGACCTTCTGGCAATAGGGGCACCAGGCGTGATGGTCGCGGTAAAGCACCACCCGCACCTCCTCCTCGCTGCGGCCAAACAAGCGCAAGCGGGCCTGCGCATTGGTGGGCCCTTCCACCCGGTCGCCAGCCGGCGGTGCCAGAGCCTGCAACTCAGCCCACGACAAGGGCTCAACAGGCTCTGAAACGAGATGTGAGGAATCGGTCATCAAGCGAATCCAACCCGAAACAGGATGACTAAAAAGACGAAGGACCCGGCGACGAAGCCCCCGTCGGCCATGAGCCTCCTCGCTACGTGGACGCTCCGAAGAAGCCCCCGGCCTCGCTGGGGGTTTCTTTGTAGGCGCGCGTCAGCTCAGCTCACCGGCCAGCTTGGCAAACACGCTCAAATCCCCCAGGTCGGCCTCCTCGGGCATTGGGAATTTGCGCAGCGCTAGCACCATCAACAGCAGCGACTGGGCCGCCAACAGCACCGAGGCCACAGGCGCGGACCACAGCCCCAGCCACCAGCCCAACAGCAGCAGCGGTAAAAGCAGCGTCAGGCCAATCGCCTCAGGGCGCTGAAAGCAAAAAAACTCCTTAAATCCCAAGCCGGCCAAGGCTGCAAAGAAGGGGCCCACCAACCAAATCCAGACCGGCTGATCCACCAACTGCGGCAGCATCGACGCGGCACCAGCGCGGTAAGCCAACAGCCCAAAACCAGCACAGCCCAGCAGCCAAAACAGCTGCAAGGTCCGGTGCAACGGCACCAAATAGATGTGCACCCAGCGCAGCGCACCCCCCAAACCGGCAGCCATCAACAGCAACCAGGGCCAGCACCAGCTCGGCCCGAGCCATCGCCACTGCACCAGCAACGCCACCTGGGCCAGCGCCAGCAACAACAAACTCATCCGGTAGGCCAACACTTCACGGCGATGCTCCCCCGTCACCGTGTAGGGGCCGTAGACGCCTTCGTAGACAACCGGAGGAACGCTCATGTCTCCATTGTGGAGGGCACGGGCCGTTGCACCAACTGCTGCAATGCGGCGCCATCCATCGGGCCAGCCGGCACCAGAGCTGAGGGACGCAGTGGGAATAGCGCTCCGAAATAGTCGGTGCGCCAAGCCAGCGGATCACAGGTCTCCAGCACACCCGGCAAGGCCAGAAAACGGGCCCGCCACTGCCACAGTGCCGGGAGACACCAGAGCGGCTGGCGGCTGCAGCCAAACAGCGGGGCATACACCTGCTCCCAACGGATCAAGGTGGGAAACAAGCGCACATCCGCCAGGGTCAGTTGCGCGCCACAGAGCCATGGCCCTTGACCCGACAGGCTCTCTTCCAAGGCTTCAAGAGCAGCAAAGAGCGCGGCCTCAGCTCGGTCATAGGCGGTTTGGCTGCGGGCAAAGCCACAGCGATAGACGCCGTCATTGAGGGAGTGCTGCAACTGCTGCGACCACTGATCAATGGCCTCCAGCAAAGGCTCCGGTTCCAAATCCATCGCTGATCCGGGCCAGCGGTTGAGCAGTTGCACCAACTCCGCACTCTCATTGCTGAGGATCACCGGTGAGCGCGACTCGCTGCCTGGATCGAGCAGCAGCGGCACCGTGGCACGCTGCTGCGGGTTGGCCCCAGCCAAGCGATAGAGCTCTTGCAAGCTGCGGCAGCCCAACAGCGGCGCAGGGAAAACCCAGCGTCCAGCTTGAGGATCGGGCTCCACCAACACGAGGTTCACAGCATCAGCGAGGCCACAGAGCTGATGCACCAGGCGGGTTCGATGGGCCCAAGGGCAGCTGCGGCCAATGATCAATAGCGGACGTTGAACGGTTGTTGTGCACTGCTGCAGCAATGGCTCGAGTGGGCGTCCAGCGAATTGAGACGGGCGGCGCTGGTAGTTGCCCTCCGCATCAGCCGGAGCCAAGCCATCCATCAGTCGTTGCCATTGCCACCACCAGAGGCAACGGGCCGTGGCCACTAGCTGGGGGGGAATCGTCATGCTGATGGCTCAAGGCGGTAGACATCCCCTCGCCGTTGGCGAGAGGTGGGAATGGCCGCACGAGCGGCAGCGATTTGATCGAGGTCAAGTTCGGTGTGAACCACCTCTTCGCCAATGCCCGCCTCCGCCACGATGTGCCCCCAGGGATCCACCACCAGCGAGTGGCCATAACTTGGGTAGTCGCCTGAATCCTGCGGAGGCCTGGCGCTGCAGCAAGCCAGCACAAAAGACTGAGTATCAACAGCGCGGGCACGCATCACCAGATGCCAATGCAACGGCCCCGTTGTGGTGCTAAAGCCCGCTGGACAAGCGATCACATCACAGCTCAGCTGCTGCTGCATCAGCAGTGCCAACTCTGGGAAACGAATGTCGTAGCAGATCTGCAGACCAAGATTGGGCGGGGTTGCAGCACCACTGGCCAGGGGATCGCCCACACCCGAGAGAACGGTGATCTGATCGCCAGCCGTCAGGCTGTCTGACTCATGGAAGTGGATTCCACCGGGAATATCCACATCAAACAGATGCATCTTGCGGTGCTTAGCCAGCAAACAGCCCGCGGGGCTGATCACTGTGGCTGTGTTGAAAATGCGCCCATCGCTGCTGCATTCAGGAATCGAGCCAGCAATCACGCTGACCCGATGGCTGACAGCAAAGTCGGCCACCACCTTGAGGGAATCCGAGGGCCCATCACGCAGATCAGCGCCAAGCTCTGGAATGGGCTCAGCAAACTCAGCGAACCGTTCAGCTTGATAAGGCGAATTCCACACTTCAGGCAACATCAACAGCTTGGGCGAGCTCGACGTCCCCGCCTGTGTCATCGCCTGCTCGAGCCAATGGCGCACCTGTTGTCGATTGACCTGGGGCTCAGGGCTCACCTGGAACTGCACCAGAGCCACGGGCCAGAGCTGGCTCATCGTTGCGCGCCCGGCTGTGGCTGTTGCAGCACGGTGGTGGGCACACCTTCCACCGTGACGCCGAGGGCGGCAGCCCCATGGGCGTCGTGAGCCATCAACGGCAGTGGCGACAAGCTCAACAGCAAGGCCAACGGAACAAACCGCATCAAAGGAGCTTGACTGAACGGAGACTATTCAGTCCAGAGCTTGGTTCTTGGCGGCTTAAGCCATCTTTTGAATTTTGCGGGGGGAGCGTTGGCGGAACGAATTCCCCCCTTGGCCCACGGGGCTTGCTGTGGACCTCGCTGGACAATCGCACTGTTAAAACCTGAAAAACGTTCTGGGCACTACAGGCAACAACAAGCCTCAGGGGCTTCTCAGTGAGTTCTCAGAATCTGCCCATGCCTGAGCCACCGGCAACAACAATGCGCACTGAAAGAGTCAACCAGTCAGCGGGTCTTCTCATTGTTCAACTTTTGTCGTCAATGCAACATCTCACCTGCTAATCGTCTCGCTAGAAATGAACCAAGACCTGTGGTAACCGGTCTTCAACATGGGCAGTGGCACTCGTGAGCAGCGGGTGCTTTTTATTGGGATTCATTCATCGTTCTGTTGCTGCCGCATCAACCAACGCCGATCAGCCCACTGGGTCACCACATAAACAGCAATAAACATCGGCAAATAAGCCACCCACATGTTGCTGAGTTCAAGACCACTGTTATTGATCAGCACCAAGCCTGAATAGCTCAAAAGTCCATAAATCCCCGCACGGCGAACAGCGCCAATGGCCTTGGATGTACCCGATGCCATCTGTTGAATCCGAGAACGCCAAACCTACGGGACACCAAGCCAAGCTGACAGCGCAAGCAGGCGCAGCCAGGCTGTGAGTTTCAGGAGTCAACCCATGCGCCACTGGATGACACTGCTACTTGGCGCATCCGCGCTCATGCTGATGCCCAATGCAACGCAAGCTGCCCAGAACTGTGGGCCCGATGCGCGTTGGGTTCAAACCGGAGCAGCCCTGGGCGCGGGCTATTGCCAACCGAATGGACGCCGTGATCATCAGGTTTGCGCCATTGGCTATCACTACGCCGGCGAGGGCATCTGCCGCCGCAATGGTGATTGGTGGGATGGCCGCCGCCCAATCAATTGGGGGCCTGAATACCGTCCTGGCCGGGCAGATGGCAGCGTTAGCTTCGAAGGCCCCAATGGCGGGAAGATCCGCGTGCGCTGGTAATTCCCGCGTTCGCTTTCAAGCACGCCATCGACGGCCACCATGAAACAAGACGCTCTGCCGGCATGAACCGCCCTCTCGTCGTCATGGCCTCACTCCTGCTGGGCAGCCCGGCCAGCGTGATGGCGCAACCTGATTTGGTGAACTGCGAAGACTTTGGCTTCAACGCGCCGATGAGCTGCCTCGATGGCGTTCAGCCCACAGCTGGTCCGGTGCCCAGCGAGGCCAACATGTCCGAGCCCACTGGACCTGAGGGCTGGGACTTTGGCGGTGAACCAGGGGTCGACCCTGGATTCCTAATGCCCTTTTGAGCTCCAATCCAGCTCAGGGGTTGTCGCCAACTCACGCGAACGGAGCCATGGTTGGCCTAGCGCGTCGCCGCAATCCATGGGCAAAGCAGGAGTGATTGCCATCGCAGCTGCCATCGCCCTGGTCGTTGGCCTCAGCCTGGTGGAGCGCGCTGCAGACACGGGCAATGTCAGCCCAGACGAGTTGCCGCGCCAAGCGCCAGATAATCCGCTGGCGGAGTGAGGCACACGCCCTACGAGCCCAACAGATGCAGGGCAATGCGGCGGGATGATCCCCGCGCACGCCACTCACACAGATACACGGCCTGCCAGATCCCGAGCTGTAGGCGCCCGCCAACCACACTCAGGTTCAGGGTTTGGGATGTCAGCGCTGTTCTGATGTGGGCCGGCATGTCGTCATCGCCTTCATCGTCATGGCGGTAGCGGTGATACCCCTCCCGCTCCCCCAGGGAATTCACCCCGATTTGAGGCGCGACACGCCGCATCCAAGCCGCCAGGTCCTCCAATACGCGGGGATCGGCGTTTTCGTTGATCGTTAACGAGGCACTGGTGTGCAAACAGGTGAGATGCAGCACACCCACTTGAATGCCGGTGGCAGCAATCCACTGATTCAGCTCGGGATCAATGCGCTGGAAACCCTCGCCACGGGTGAGAACCTGCAACTCCTCATGGGCCTGCAGAAGGACGGCTTGCGAAGCCATTCAGCTGATCGAAGGACTACCTCCAGCCTGATCCTCGGTGGAGCACTGCAACAGGCCTTGGGCGGTGGGGTCCTGGGCACTCAGCCTCGCCAAAATCCGCTGCTGGTCAACAGGGGAGAGCTCCCCATCGGCAGCCCACTTGAGGCTGGTGTCGTCGTGACGAATGGAATCCATGTCAGCGTTCTCTGACAGTGGCGAAAATTTAGGGGGTCAAGGCCGGAGTCGCAACGCATTCCATTGCTCATCCCGTCGCCATGACTGCCTCAGATGCGGGTGCTGGCCTAGATCCAGCTGCTCCACGCGCTCAACCTGAAGGCGCAACAACTGGAAATGTTCGGGGATCTCTGCCTCCGCAGATAGCTGCTCCACAAACGGATCACTGGGCTGCCATGGCCGTCCAGGAGCCGGCCAGGCCCACAGGGCACGCCCAGCCGGGCTCAGTTGTTGCCAATGGCGCTGTCGCTCTGGAGCTGCGTCCACTCCGCTGGGCTGCCAGACCCCCCGCAACCGGAATTGCTGCTTGGCCTTCGGCATCAGCCAACAGATTTCAATCGCCGGTTGCCTCTCCAACTCCAGCGCCTTGGCACTGCGTGAATCGGTCAACAGATCCAATTGATCGGGCCCGCCCCAACCGCGAAACACCAGGGTTCTCACCCGCGGCGTGCCATCGAGGGCCACAGTCGCAAGCTGCAACCAGCGGGCGGCAGGGGAGCGCCCTTCCCGCTGTTGAGCCGAGCGAATCAACGGCCGCCAAGGTGGCAAGGGCAAGGCCATGGCTACACCAGATAGGTCGATCACTGCACCATGGCGCAGGCCCACCAACCATTGACAGCTGCGGAGGTCAGCGAGCTATTCCCAGCCGCCACACCCCACACCAACATTGCGCGCTACTGGCCCTACATCAGCTCGGCCCTTCAGGAGGAGGGCATCGGCGATCGAGCCATGGCCTTGCTGGCGTTGGCCACGATCCGGGCCGAAAGCGAAGGCTTTGAGCCGATTGATGAGCACCCATCCACATGGAACACGGCTCCCGGCGGCCATCCCTACGGGCTTTACGACGAACGCCGTGATTTGGGCAACCTCGGCTCTGGCGATGGTGAAGCTTTTCGCGGCCGCGGCTTTGTGCAACTCACCGGACGGGATAACTACGCCCGCTATGGCGAACAAATTGGCGTTGATCTGCTGAAGCGCCCAGAACTAGCCAACGACCCAGAAGTGGCCGCCCACCTTCTGGCCCGCTTCCTCAAAGAGCGTGAGGGACCGCTACGCCATGCCCTTGCCAGTAACAACTTGGCTGCCGCCAGACGCCTGGTGAATGGAGGGCAGCATGGACTGAATCGCTTCAGCGACACCATTCGCCGCGGCCAGCCAGTCACCGTGGCAGGCACCAGCAGCGCCTGCGATACCGGAGCCATTGCCGGACTCTCTCAGCAGGTGTTGGATCGCCTCGAAACGCAGGGCGCCTTGGTGGCCATTGCGCACCCTCTGATCCAACTGGAGGGCGCCCACAACAACCCCTGGCTGCAACCCCAGGCAGCCGAGGCTCTGATCGCTGCCGTTGAAGAGCGCGGCGAACCCTTGGTGATCAACAGCGCCCTGCGCACGCCCATGCAGCAGTACCTGATTCACCAACAAGCGCAGCGGGGTGAATGCGGCATTCAGGCGGCAGCACCTCCCCCGTTCAGCAACCACAACAGCGGCCTCGCCATCGACATTGAAGATTCCAGCGGGTGGCGCCCCTATCTCGAGCGGCACGGCTGGCAATGGCTCGGGGCCTGGGACCCGATGCACTTTGACTACACAGGTGGAGGCGTGGACCTTGGGGGCGCCCAGGTGCTGGCCTTCCAGGAGCTCTGGAATGAGCACAACCCCGAAGCCCCCCTCGTCGAAGACGGACTGTGGGGACCAGCCACAGCCGCCGCTGTGGAACGCTCACCGGCAGCAGGGTTTCCCGTCAAGGCATGAGCACTGGCTTTGGGCCCAAGGGCTATTGGGATCAGCGTTTCGCCAGCGCGGGCTTTGTCTATGGGGAGCAGCCCAACGATTTCCTCAACGAGCACGCCTCTGGGCTCAAGGCAGGCCAGGCCCTTTGCCTGGCCGAAGGCGAAGGCCGCAATGCGGTGTTTCTCGCCGAGCTTGGCCACCAGGTGTGCGCCCAAGACATCAGCCCTGTGGGGTTGCGCAAAGCCGAGGAACTGGCGCACCGACGGGGCGTCAGCATCAACACCCTCTGCTGCGATCTAGCCGCGTTCCATCCCGAACCAGCCAGCGTTGATCTGATCGCAGCAATCTGGATGCACGTGGAGCCTGACCTCAGAGCCAGGGTGTTTCAGCACGCCATAGAGACCTTGCGGCCAGGGGGACACCTGCTGATCGAGGCCTATAGCCCCAAGCAGCTGGGATTCAGCAGCGGCGGGCCCACGCGACGGGAGCTGTTGATCGATGCAGCCGAGCTGAAGCACGAGCTCGCAGCCTTGAAACCGTTGATCCTCCAAGAGGTCGAACGGGAGATCGCTGAAGGCAGCGCCCATCAGGGGCCTAGCGCCGTGGTGCAATTTTTCGGCCGCAAACCGTAGCGGTCGCTACCAAAAACTGTTATTCTTTTGTCACGTTGATCCCTAAGGGGATGCAGCTCGATTCCAGTCAGGCAACGGGGGCTGGAACGCTGTCAGGAGACTGATGAACATCCTCCATCTCGTCCGTAAGCAGGCCACCAAACAGCAGGCTCTGCATCAAGCACAAGTGTTGTTGGCTCGCCAGCAACACGGCGCCGCTTGATCCATCTAGCCCCGGCCCAGCCGGGGCTTTTTTTTGGTCCTAAAACTTGCGCAACTCCCGCGGCGGGCGTGGCTGCGCTGGGGCGGCAGGAGCCGCCGGAGCCGCTGCTGTGCCAGAGCCCTGAGGCGGATCGCACTTGGGCTCTTTAATCGCCAAAAAAATCACCGCCAAGGCCAGCAACGCAATGGCTGCACTGTTGAGGTGGTTACCCATGCTCACGGTGTAGCCATGACAAGCGGGTCTGCCAGATCACAACTGCGCAGACTCTGCTCCCAAAGCTGATCGGCAATCGCCTGTTGTTTGGCGCCGCTGGGCCATGGAACCCGCTTGGGGTAGCCGCGCATCTGCAGCAGGCCATCGGGACCGAAATAGTCCAACGGCTCCACAGCGGGGTCAGTGGCGGCGCGCAAGCTAGGCAGGGCGCCCTGGGGGGCTGGCATGGCCAACCAGGCAGGCATGTTTTGCATGTTGGGGCTGTGGCGCTGCAACTCCGTTGCCGTCACTCCCGGGTGAGCAGCGCAGGCCACCACTGATGAGCCAGCTCGTTTGAGGCGGCGCGCCAAGGCCTCAATGAAAAGCAAGTTGGCCAACTTGCTCTGCCCATAGGCGGCCCAGGGCTGGTAGCCCCGGCGCTCAAAATTCAAATCGTCAAACACCATCCGGCCGAACAGCGCCGCGCCACTCGACACCGCAACAACCCTGGCGGCCGTTGCGGCTTGCAGCAGCGGCAGCACTCGCAACACCAGCGCGAAATGGCCAAGATGGTTGATGCCGAATTGCAGCTCAAAGCCATCCACCGTGCGCCCCGCCGGCGGCACCATCACACCGGCATTGCAAATCAATAAATCGAGCTGCTGATGGGCCGCACGCAGCTGGGCGGCGGCAGCAGCGACGGAGGCGAGATCCGCCAGATCCAAAGGCAGCCACTCCACCGAACCCCTCGGGGCTTCAGCTTGGATGCGCTCGATGGCCTGTTTGGCCCGCTGCTCGTCGCGGCAGCCCAGCAGCACCTGGGCACCTTTGCGGGCGAGCTGCAAAGCAGCCTCATACCCAATTCCCGTATTAGCGCCTGTGACAAGGGCGAGCCGACCGGCCTGATCAGCCATGGCATCAGCGGTCCAACGTGCCATCGCTCTGCAGCAAACGTCGTTGTCTTAGCGAACCCTTGCAGGGTCCTGACTTCATTCCTAATGGTGAGCGCAAGCAAGCAGGCCGCCATGGGAGCCCATCAGCCACCGCTCTGGCGGGTGATCTTGGCTGGCCTGATTGGCAACGTCATGGAGTGGTACGACTTCGCCCTCTACGGCTACTTCGTTGGCATCTTCGGCGATCAGTTTTTTCCCTCCAGTGATCCCAACGCTTCGCTGATTGCCGCCTTTGGCGCCTTTGCCGCCGGCTTTCTGGTGCGACCCCTCGGAGGTGTGGTGCTTGGACGCATCGGCGATCGGGTTGGCCGCCGCCAAGCTCTCACCCTCTCAGTGATGGCCATGGCACTAGCCACGGTCTCGATGGCGATCCTGCCCACCTACCAGCAGGTGGGCCTTTGGGCCCCGATCGCCCTGGTGTTGCTTCGCATCCTCCAAGGACTCTCTGCCGGCGGTGAATACACCACCTCCATCGTGTTTCTGGCTGAGCATGCTCCGGCCAATCGCCGCGGCCTGGTCACCATCTGGGGACTCTGGGGATCGGTGCTGGGCATGCTGCTGGGCTCAGCGGCAGGGACGCTGCTCTCAGACAGCCTGAGCGCTGCGCAAATGTCCAGCTGGGGCTGGCGTCTGCCCTTTGCCTTGGGTCTTTTGGTGGCCCTCACTGGCTTCGTCCTGCGGCGGGGGCTGAACAGCGAAACGCCACCGGCGGCTAGTGCCCGCCCCGTGCAGGCCTTGGCTCGCCACAGCGGCGCTGTGCTGCGGGTTCTGCTGCTCAATGTCGCCAGCAGCGTTGCCTTCTACACGGCCTTCGTCTACGTCATCACCTACATCCAAAGCGAAGCAGGGCAAAGCGAAAGCGTCGCGCTGGCCCTCAACACCCGCGTCATGGGGTTGCTGCTGATCTTCTATCCCATTGCCGCCTGGATCTCAGATCGGCTGGGACGCAAACCGCTACTCATCGCTGGCTCCCTGCTACTCGTGCTCGCAGGCCTACCGATTTTTGAGCTGCTGCACAGCGGCAATCCCACATGGATCAGCAGGGGCGAAATACTGCTGATGCTGGCGGTGGCCTTGTTGGCCGGAGCCAAAAACCCAGCCAATGTCGAGTTGATGCCGCAAGCGGTGCGCTGCACAGGTTTGGCCTTGGCGTTCAATGTCGCTGAGGGATATTTCGGTGGCACCACCCCGCTGATCGCCAGCTGGCTGGTGAGCACCAGTGGCAATCCTCTGCTGCCGGGCTACTGGGTTGCCTTGGCTGGAGCCATCACCTTGATCACCGCGCTGTGGTTCACCCCGGAGAGCTGCCGGCTGCCCTTGCAACGTTTATGACAAAGAAGCGGCCGTTGAGCCTTCCATGAAGAAGTGGCTCCCAATCCTGGTGCTGGGGCTCACCCAATTCGTCATGGTGCTGGATGGCACGGTGATGAATGTCTCCATCACCGACGTGGTGGGTGATCTGGGCACAACCACCAGCAACATGCAGCTGGCCATCGCCACTTTCACGCTGACGATGGCGGCGTTGATGCTGGCCGGCGCTGGTCTTGGCACGCGCCTTGGACTGCGGCGCACCTTTGTGATTGGCAATGTCATCTATGCCATCGGTTCTTTAACCACCGCCTTCGCCCCTGGCTTTGCTGCCCTGTTTATCGGCTGGTCGCTAGTGGAAGGTTTAGGGGCTGCCCTGGTGGTGCCGGCCATCGCAGCCCTGGCGGCTGTGAATTACAGCGGCCGTGAGCGGGCTATGGCCTATGCCGTGCTCGGCGGCATTGCTGGAGCTGCTTCAGCCGCAGGCCCCCTGATTGGCGGTTGGATGACCACCTACCTCTCCTGGCGGTGGGTCTTTGGCTTGGAGACGTTGATCATCTTGCTGTTGGTGCTGCCCCTGCATCGGCGCATCGTTGACCAGCGCCCAACGGCGATTCAAGGGAGATTTGATTGGCTCGGGGTGCTGCTTTCAGCGCTCTCGATGGGATTGATCGTGCTGGCTTTGGTCTCCGCCAGCACCTGGGGCTTGATTCAACCGATCAATCCACCGTTCACGCTGTGGGGATTCTCACCAACGATGCCCATGGTGGTGGTGGGAGCGATGGTGGCCTGGGGCTTCATCAGTTGGCAGGAGCACTTGCAAACCCATGGCGGCGCCCCCTTGGTGGGACTGGATCTGCTGAGCCTGCCCAGCTTGCGTGCTGGCTTGGCTTCGCAACTGGTGCTGTATTTCATCGTGGCGGGAACGTTCTTTGTGATCCCGCTGTATCTGCAAACCGTGCTCGAGCTCAACGCACTGGAGTCGGGCATTCGCATGCTGCCGATGTCGGTATGCCTGTTTTTGGTGGCCCTGATTGGCTCAAAGCTGGCCAGCCGTCGTTCACCACGGCAATTGATCCGCTCGGGTCTGTTGATCGCCTGCGGGGGCCTGGTGTTGATGATCAGCGCCATCCGCCCTCAAGCCGACAGCGTGCTGTTCACCTTGGCCATGGCCTCGATCGGCATTGGCATCGGTCTGGCCATCTCCCAGATCGGCAACGTCAACCTTTCGTCCGCTGATCAAACCCGCAGCACCGAAATCGGTGGCATGCAGGGCACGGCTCAAAACCTTGGTGCCTCCCTCGGTGTTGCCATCGCTGGTACGGCCCTGTTCATTGCCCTCGGCAACCAGCTCACCACCACGGTCAACAACAATCCTTTGATCAATCCAGTGCTTAAGCAGGCCACTGAAGCGGCCCAAAAGGAGGGGATCCAGGTGGTGACGCCGGAACTGCTGAACAGCTATTTGCAGAAGGCCGGCGTTCCCAGCGACCAAATTCAGCTCATCTCAGATGACTACACCAGCAGCAAGTTGCAGGCCCTTCGGCTTGGCCTGGGCTATGTATTGGTGGTCGCGCTGCTGGGCCTTCCCCTCACGCGCGGGTTGCCACGTCAACCGCTTTAAGGCAGCGCACGATCGACGATGTCGCGAATTTCACCGACCCGGTGCATCGACATCACTGTGACATTGATGGGCTTCCTCAAGGGGCTGCCTGAACGCACAGCAAATCCATAGGTCTGACTCGCCAGATCAAACGGCGCCAGCTGAAGATCGGACTTGGGATTTTGAGCAATGAAATAGCGAAGGGCCGGACGGTCATAAATCACCCCTTCAGCCCGTTTCTGCTGCACCAAATCGATCGCTTGCTTGAGGCTGTCAGTCGCCACCGACTTGGCCCCCATGCGATCGGCCCACAGCTCACTGGTGGTGCCGCGCACCACTGCAATCACGGCTCCGCGCAGCTGGGTTGGATTGGTGATCGGGGCTGTGCTGTTGCGCGCCAGCGCCACGGTAAACGCCGAAGCCAAACCAGCGGTAATCGAAGAGACGGCAATCAACGAAACAACCATCCAAACCGCGGTGATGGCACGCCCGGTCTTGGAGACCGGAGCGCGATCGCCATAACCAACGGTGGTGAGCGTCACCAGGGCAAACCACATCGCATTGCCAAGGCCACGGAGGTATTGGCGGGGGAATTGCGAGTGATTGCTGCGTCGCTCCGCAAGCCAGATCAAATTGCCGACCGCAAAGAGAGACAGCAGCAACACCGCCACGGAACTCAGCGCCGCGACACCAACCAGTGGCCGCAACCGAACCAGCAGATTGGCGCGCTCACGAGGCACCAACACAGCTTCTTCGGCGTAGAAGTAGGGCTGGGTGAAATCAAATCCAGGCTGGGCAACCCGCTGCGGAGTGATCGTGATGGGGCCAATGGCCACATCCAACTCACCGGCCGCCAGAGCATCGAGGTTGGCTTGCGCATTGGGTTGCGGCACCAACTGGTAGTCGAGGTTGTTGATCCCTGCGATCTCGCGCCAAATCGTCAAACTGATGCCGCCGAACTTGTCGCCTGAGCGTTCAACAAACGGGGCTTCACCGCTGACGCCCACCTTCAATGGCGCAGCCACGGCAACGGCCGTCATCAACAGCGACCACAACGGAGCCGTGAACAGCAGCCGCACGAACTCCAGCAGCAAAGAACCCCCGTACGATCCACACCAGCGGCAGCAGCGTCAATGCCTGAGCCCCAAGACTGGCTAGAGGAGGACGAGGAACTCAGCGGCGGGCGTAGCCGCAAAGCGCAGGCGGGACTGCAAATTGGGGCCGGATTGGCCTTGCTTGCCCTGTTGATACCACCACTGCTGATGGTGCTGGCCTTGCTTGAGCAAGAAAGGCAACCGCAGACACCTCAACCGCCGATCAACCCAGGCGCGCTGAGCTGAAGCGTGTATTGAGAACGCGAATAAGGCCCACCAGGATCACAACCGAAATCAAGCTCGACACAGACACTTCGGCAAGAGATTCCTTGTCTAAGGGCTCTGCCCGCAAACAACTGTGGCCATTGCCACAGCTTTGCTCGTTATGGCTGGTTGACCTCCATACAGTGCGCCCATGGCTGACCTACCCAATCCATTTGACTTGCGCAGCAAAGCGGGTTGGCGCGCCCTGATCGGCGTTCTGTATCTCGTGGTGGGTGGGGTGATGGTGGCCGTGATTCTGCGCAGCTGAGTTGATGACCTCTCCTCCTGAGCCCCGCTGGTTTGTGCTGGCCATGGCGAGCCGTTGGCCGGCTGCCATCGTGCTGGCCGCCTGGGCTATTGCTGTTGCTGCGATTCAGATTCTCAAGCAGCCATTGCCGGTTGCCCTACCGCAACAAACACCCTTACCAGTTCGCCTGGTGGGTGGTGTCACCGTACGGAACATCGATCTGCCCGTCGTACAAGTCTCCGCGTCAGAGCCATTGCCCGTCAGTGGCGAGGTGAGCGTTGAGAAAAGCGTTGCCGTTGAGGTGAACAGCTTTGAGCAACCCATTGATGTGGGCAGCTTCGAGCAAGCTGTGCCCGTCACCCAAAACGAGCCATTTGACGTCACGGGTGCCGTCACCGTCAAAGAGATCCAGGGCAAGTTGGATGTGAAGGTGAATCCCATCCCAGGCGGGCTGCCGCTTCCCTAAAGAGAAAACCAGGATGGATGTCAGCAACCCACTGCCGGTGAGCGCAGATCGTTTGCAGCAGGCCTACGCCGCATTGATGGAGCGAGCCCCATCGGCCCTGTTTCGCAAAGCCCGTCAGCTTTATCTCAACAAGTACTGCCTCGATGGCCGCGAGCCCCAGGGGCCGCTCCGTCTTTACGTGCAACAGGAGAAGGCCGAGGAACGCATCGAACCTTGCCTGGTGGAGCAAGAGCCTCGTCGCTTGGCGATCTACACCGTGCAGCCGATCACCCTGGCGCTGGTGCACTGGCAGCAACCCGTCGCCGCTGAGCCTGCGGTGCAAGCGGCCTACTTGCAGCACTGGGGGCTGGACGGCATCGACTTGCAAGCGCAAAGCGAATCGTGGTTCCGCCAAGGCGGCCACCATGCGCTGCTGGCTGCACCCAGCGATCTGCTCTGGCGCAAGGAGAGCCTGCTGCCCGAGCTATCGAGGGAACAGGACTAAGGCCTCACCAGGAGACGGTGCCGACCTTGAAGTACGAAGGGGCGTCTTTCTGTTCCGCAGGCTTCTCGACGCTGATCAGATGGGCCTCATCGAGAACGGGCTGAGCAGCTTCCATCCGGTTGGCCTCGGTCACCGAAGTGGTCGAGATGCCCATAACCAGAAGGCCGACGCTGACGGGATCCATGGCCTCTTTAAGCAAGTTGACACCCCTGCGTCTAGCCACGAGACAGTGGGTACTCTTTTCCTTTTCACGGAGAAAAAAGATTTGCCCAGCCACGGCTTCCTCGAGGTGGCAGTGATAGCTTCCGCCCACTAGCCCGAAAGCCATGACCTTGCGCCGGATGCTCTTCTGTGCCGCCTTAATCCCGGCGCTGACGGCCTGCGGCGGCCCAGGGGGCGAGCAAAGCAGCGGCACAAGTGATTGCACCATCACCCTGGCCAGCCTGGAGCAGGTCAAGACCGGCATGGACCTCGCCCAAGTCGAAGCGATCCTGGGCAAAGGCACCAAAGATTCCAGCTACACCGCCGCCGGCGAAGTCAGCGACGGCTACACCTGGTGCGGCGATGTCGCGCGCGACTACCTCAACGCACCGGTTGTTGAGGTCACCTTTGTCAACGGCAAAGTCGACATTGTTCAGCCCTACAACATTCCGGCCAACTGATCGCTACTGGGCGGCAGCCCCTTTGATCGCCTCAACGCCCTGGCGAGCCGACTCTTTAAGAGACTCCACTCCCTCTTTGATTACCTGGCCATTGCCCTGGGGGACAACCTTTTGGTGCGTTGACCAGACATTGACGACGTAGACAGCCCCTCCCACCAGAATCAATGCCGCAATGACGAGCCCAAGCCCATTACCGCCTTGGCGGATCACAATCGGCGAATCGTTGTTGTCAGGGTTGGCCACAGGTCAACTCAGGTTGCTTGCATCCCGTTTCTAGCCATGGCTCTCAAACAAACCTCCCAACAGGTCTCCCCGCTACGGCTCAAGGTGATGCTGCTGATTGCCGCCATTGGCCCGCTGCTGGCCATTGGGCTCTTTTTGCAATCCAAGGGTTTCTTCGGCTAGAGCCAAACGTTGCTAGTGCTGAAGCACTTAAGGCTTCTGCATGGGCCCGTCCCCCCAACCCTCTGACCGCCAGGGCCCTCGCGGCCTGGGCTATGTGGTCCTCACCATCGTGGTGATTGGTGGCATCGTTTATGGCCTGAACAGCCTGCTGGACAAGGAAAGCAAGACACCGCCGCCCAAAATTCAAGACGCGATCACCAATCCCGTGGCTCCCCCGACGGTGAGCAAGGCCAAGCTTGATCAGTTGCGCATTGGCATGAGCCTGGATCAAGTCGAAAGCGTCTTGGGCAAAGGGAAGCTGGCGACAGAAAGCAAAACCAGCAGCCACACCTACACGATCTATTCCTGGGGCGAAAACCTCAATGGCCCGAACCTCAGCGTGACCTTCATCGACGGCACAGCCAGCGACATCACGGCCGACAACCTCTCAGCCGACTAGGAGCTGCAGTTGTTATTGGGCAGTGTGCAGGGATCAGGCGTATCGGTCTCAGCAAACAAAAACACCTGCGCTGCAATCGCCAAGCCAGCCAGGGCAAAGGCCACAACAGCCCAAAAGCCGTAATTCGGACCACCGAGCTGGGGAGGCTTCATGCCAATCAATCCAGGTCCTTAAAACCTAGAGGACGTAAGAGAGTCCAAACCATTGTCAAGATCCGTTTACAAGGCGTTACAGTCAACGCAATTGGTTTTCAGATATGGACAACTCCACCACCTCTTCCAACAGCAAGTGGTTCCAAGACGCTGCCGCCGCCCAGATCCATATGGAGCAGCTCAAAGATGTTGAGCGCTTCAATGGCCGCGCCGCCATGCTCGGCTTCGTGATCGGCGTGATCACCGAGGGGCTCACTGGCCAAGGCATCATTCACCAAATCGGCCTAGGCCCCTTGGTGGATGGCTACGCCGCCTGCCACACCTCACTGCTGCCCTTCTGCGGCTGATTGCCCTGAGCCTTGCTGTTGGCGAATCAACTTCGCCAACATCTCAAGGCGCTCGGATTCAGCTTCACTGCCGCGCTCAGCCAGCCAGCGACTAGCGGCCTGCTGCTGCCCCAAGCGCGTCAGCAGCGACAGAGCAATCACTCGCAAATCCTCGAGATCGCTGCACTCTTTAATCATTCGAGCCAGGCGCTCGGATTCAAAGGTTTGCTCCAGCTTGGGCTCGATCGGATCAATCGCCATCGCCAAGCTGATGCATCGCTGAAGTCAGCCTAGAGTCGGCATCTTGTGAAGCGCCGATGGCTGAGCAGGTCTTCCTCTTTCGCAAAGCTGTTGAGTTCGGCGAGCAAACCCTGCGCGAGCTGCGCGGGCGAGGACTCGAAGACGAAGAAATTGGCCTCGTCAGGCTGTACCTGAAATACAAGGGCATCGGCTTCCGTTACGAGAACTGGGAGCTTGGCTTTGCTTATTACATGAAGTACACCCGGGACGCTTACAGCGGCGACGGCGAGCTCAAGTTTGTCCTCGAGGATGAATCCGATGTTCCCGACTGGCAGCGGCGGGTTCGAGACATCGATGAAACCCTGCGGCTGATGGACGAAGAACTCGAGAACAACAGCGGCTCAGAGTTTTTCGCCTGGATGGCGGCCACCCTGAACAAACTCAAAAACGTCGCCCGCAGCTAACGCAGACCTGTCAGCCCAGCGAGGCAACCTCATCGCGCTTGGGAGCGCGCCAACTGCCATGACGGCGGTAGCCATCTAGCAAAACAATGGCCAACCAAAGGAAGGGGACACCAAACTGGGCAGCAAACACAGGTGGAGAGAATTCCATCAGCGCAGTCGCAGAGGTCTTACTTTCAATCTGCATCTGAGTCTCAGGTTTTCGGTTGCTGGTCTCAAAATGAGACGCTCAATTGAGAATTCTTTGTGCTCAGTCGGGGGCGCCGGCCCCGTCTCCATGGCCTGCGAATCGCCTGGGTGAGATCTGATGAGCGCCTTGGATTGGGCATGCGCCGTTGATCGAGGAAATACCCCTCATTCGCTAACAAGCGAACCAATATCAGCATCTCCAGAGCGAGGATTCGCACGGGACGTCAACACCTAAACCAACCAAAGCGAGCATTTTTCGGCGTTGATGTGTTGATTGCGACGACTTTGCGCCTTTAACAATTCTTTCCACTCATCATCAATCGCATAAGCTCCTAGCAAGCCTGAAACTTCGGATTCAGCCTGATCGGGTTAGGCTTTCTGGCCCAGTCATGCTGTTTTGTCGTCAACACTGAGAGGAGTTGGTTACGTCTCCGTTTGGGTGATCATCTGGGGCTTTGTGGGCTCAGTCATTGATTGGCCTCTGCTGCAAAACGACATCTACGCCGTCTATTCCCTCGGCCAGGCCATCACCTTTGGCGGCACTGCCCTGGCCTGCATTGCCCTGGCCATCAAACTGGCCCCCCGTTGGCTCAATAGCGATGACTAAGCCGTCTTTTCAATACGAGCCAGTCGAGGCCTTCGGAGAAAGCCTCACCACAGCCAAACCTTGGAACAAGCAGGCCTTGGTGGTGGTGGAACGTCTCAATGGTCGCGTCGCCATGGTGGGATTCACCGCCGCTGTGATGGGGGAGTGGATCAGTGGCGAAGGAATCACTGGCCAGCTGCTGGGCGTTCTGCAGTGGTATCTGAACCTGGGCTGACCATGGACGTTCTCGAGCTATTCCCTCGGCACATCCTGGAAGGGGATCTAGAGCCGGCCCTGCTGACCCCCCTGCAGCGCCATGCCAAGGCCGTGCTGCAGCAACCGGAACGCAGCCCCGATGCCTCCGCAAAGTTGGCTGGGCAGCTCACCCAGCAACGGGAGCTCTCCCTGCAGGAGCCAGCCATCGCCGAGCTGTGCAGCAGCGTTCTATTACCCGGTTGTGAACGCTGGATCCGCCATGTGATCGACAAACAGCCCCCCCAAGGGCGCGGGCCATGGACACCGGGTCGTTATCAGTTGCGGATGGTGGATGTTTGGCTCAACAGCCAGCAAGCCGGTGATTACAACCCCACCCACACCCACGGCGGCAGCTTTTCAGGGGTGATTTTTCTGCAGGTGCCACCGCAGATCAACGGCGAGAGCTTCGATGGCCAACTCTGTTTTCATGGCCCAGAGGAGTGGCACATTCAGAGCTTCCGCACGGGAATGGCCCACTACGTGTTGCCCAAACCGGGCCGCTTTTACATCTTTCCGGCATGGCAACCGCACTCGGTCATGCCCTTTCGGGGCGATGGGGCGCGGTGGTCTTTGGCCTTCAATGTGATGGCCATTCCTCAGCCGGCAGCCAACACAACAGCACGCAATCTCTCGCTATCCAGCAATCGCCCGCGCCGGCAAGGATTTTGAAATCCAAACAAAGTCAACCAATTGGTGTTTAAAAACACCCTTTTTTGGTTGTTAGACATTAAAAATTAAAAACCCCATCACCCAACCATGAGCCAGTCACACTGGGCTGTGCTGGACGGCTATTTGAGCCAGCCTAAAACCAAAAAAGAAAAGAGCTTTGCCCCAACCGCAACGACCAAGCGATCGGCAGCCGTGAAAACCCCCAGCGCAGATCTGAATTGGGAAGAGCTACTGGGTCGCAAGTGAATCCAAAGCAAGCCCTTGTCTTACTGGCGAGTTGGAGCTTGCTCTTGAGTGGCCTTGCCGCTTGTTCAACTGCTGATCAAAACGACATCAGCGCAGCCGATGCACAGGCCCATGCCGACAGCATCTGCTTAACCAGTCAGCAGCTTGATCGCGACAGCGCTCAGTTGATGGCGGACTTGGCTGATGCGATGGCCGCGGAACCGGGAGTCAAAGATCAACCGACACGGACGGCGATCGCTGGTACGGCAATCGCCCGATCACGTGGCTGCGTGGATTAAATCAGCTTTTGCACTGAATGGATTGACGCCCTGTGCCCTGGGAGAAGTCCAAGCTGTAAGGCGCCGGCACCTTGGCAATCAGCCAACTCTCGCCGAAGTTGTCGACCGCCTTGCCGCCGCGCGGCGGGGCGGTGTCAACAGCGAAGTGATAGGTGGCTGTTTCTCCACTGGGTTGAGCCACTTCAATCGCAAAGCCGTAGTCCACCACACGGGTGTTGCGCCAACCGCCGCCGTTGAAGCGGCAGGAGAGTTGTCGTGTTGTGGGCGGTTCAGGCTCACCGGCAGCAGCAACAGCCGCCATGGGTGTGAGCAGCGCTGAGACCGCAACAAGGGGAAGCCAGCAACGCACGATGAGTTGTCGTCTCACCCATTAATGGCAACAAACCTGTCGTGCGGCCAAAGCTCGTCGCAATCAGCGCTGCCGCTGATTCCACTGCTTGATCCAACGCTGGTGCCAAGGGGTGATGTCGATAGGCCGCGTGGGATCCAGATCAAAGGATTCACGCAGTGGAGATTGCTCCACTTCACGGCGCAATTGACGCAAGGCAAAAAACAGAACGATCGCTCCAATCCCCGCAAACAACAGCAAAAACGGCAGCGCTGATATCAGCACCATCGCCAGCAGGACTGCGCCACTGAGCTGGGCCAAAACCACCAGCCAACGCGCCTGAGGTTGAGAGGGGGGGAGGTAAGGCATTGGCTCAAGCCTGCCATGCTTCGGTGCCTCGGCAGAGAGGAGTGCCGTACCCAGAGGTACGGCACTCCTGCATCGAATGCCTCAACCGGGGCGGCCTTATGCGGATTGACTTTGAGCTAGCGGCTGTGTCATGAACGAATCAGCCTGCCCATGGCAGGCGTCGAGCGACTTGCCGTTCCTCGCGAGGTGAAGGGACGGCTTTCTTTTCGGCGCAGATGTCCTTCACAATCGGTGGCATCAGCGAGCCGCCACTGTCCATGAAAGAAACGGGTTTCACCGAAGTGGCATTGCGGACAGCCGCCAAGGTTTTCGCCGCAGCAGGCCTACTGGCACTGCTGTTTTGGCTGGGCTGGGTGATGATCGATGTTGAGCACATGAACTCCGGCTTCACCCTGCCCTGATTCCTGCTTGTCCTGACAGGTGGAACACAGCACCTCGCCGCGCAGGCGCCGGTAGGTGGCCATGGATCGCTCAATCGATAGCCCGCAGCCGCGGCAGCTGAACAATGGGGGCATCGGCCAGCAGCGAAGGGACTGATCCTGACTCTGCCTGAGCAAACGATCGGTAGCCAGCAAGGCAAATCACACCATCGACTTAATGGTCAAAGCCGCCGTTGCAAATGCGCTCGGGGATAGCCACGTTGCCAAGCCTGTACTCCAGAGGAATATTGCTGGCCTTGAGATGGGCCTCGATGCCATCAACGCAGCGGTTAAAGCGGCGAGCTTGCTGAGCCATCGGAGCCACTTGAATCGCGAAATAGATCACTGAAAACGTGGCCAGCACCGGATACAGGTGCGCATTGATCAAATCGCGAGCCGAAGACATGGCAGAGGCAATCTCTGCGCTCATGCTGACTCACTCAATCAGAAGGAACAGCGCCAGGCCAAACAGAATCAAGAGGACAGGCTTGAGAACAGCCACCAACGCATAGAGCCCAGCCAAGAGGGCCGGCAGGCCGAGCAGCCACGCCAGCAATCCACTCAACAAATCCAGCAGTGGCATCAGCCCATGGGCTCTGGCTTGGTTATAGAGCTCAAGCCACTTCCGGGCACCACCCCTGTTCCAGCTCCCGGCGCACCAACCACTGATCACATCGCCTGGTGAGGTGATCACCACTGACGATCAGCCG
The DNA here is from genome assembly GCF_014279855.1 of Synechococcus sp. Minos11. NCBI lineage: Bacteria > Bacillati > Cyanobacteriota > Cyanophyceae > Synechococcales > Synechococcaceae > Synechococcus > Synechococcus sp. Minos11. Next base: position 1,386,948 of record NZ_CP047953.1, read on the forward strand.
CTGCTTCCAACCGCACGCCAGCACCGTGTGACCATCGCCATCAGCGCTGAAGCGAAAGTGCTGGCAGGTGATGCATACGCGGCTGCAACGGGACCGCCTGAGCTCTGTTGGCTCCAAATAAGTCCAAGACTCGCCCACAACCATGCACACGCATCAGTACACCTGTACTAGCTGCGGCGGCGAGGCATGGCAAGCGCTGCTTGCACTTTTTTTATGTCGCCATCAAACAATCTCGCCATCATGAAATCAGTGACGTGGGCGCGGCCATGCGCGTTGGGTTTTTGCCCTTTGGGCTGGTGGCATTGCTGGGATTGAGCGCCTGCAGCGCCATCCAAAACAGCGGCCAAGATCAACCCACCATCAGCATCGAGCTCGATACGGCTGATCCCGCCAAGAGCGAGGGCACCCTGCAGAGCAAACCAACGCCTGTGAGCTTTCAGGTGGGCTACGGCAAATACGGCATTGCCTGCGCCGATACCAGCTTTCGCGAAGGCGAAACACCCTTGGGCACCTTCAAGGTCAACGCGATCTTGACCCCCGATCGCTTTGAGATGGACTCTGCCCTGATCAAGCAGTCCGGCAAATCCAAGGAGTACCTGGAACAGAATCTGTTTAAGAACATGAGCGCCATCGACTTCAAGGGAGATGGCGAAACCGGTGAATACGGCAAGGGCTACATCAGCCTCATGCCCCTGACCGAAACCGAGCAGCCGTTCAAGTTCAACGAATACGACGGCAAGTTCCGCTGGTACAGCTTTGCGATCCATGGCACCAACAACAACAGTCGGGTTGGCCAAAAGATCACGGGGGGCTGCATCAATGTTGATGACGCCACCATGGCCACACTGCTCAAGAGCGTGAAGCTGGGCGATGAGGTCGTTGTCAGCAGCGACGGCCCCTGCAACGAATAAATCCCCTACCCAGCTCAGGGCAGTTGGGCTAGAGCTGGGAAATGAAAAACGTGATTTGCTCCAGCTGCGGAGCTCGCGTGCAGATCGCAAGCCACGCAGCAGCTTTTGTGGGTCTTGAATCGATCTGCCCCAGCTGCCTCAACCAACGCAACGACGCTTCCGCCAAGGTCAAAAAAGCTGACCAACCGCTGCCGCAATCGTGGCGCTGGGCCTGGCTCAAGCGACCATGGAGGCGCAGCAAAGCGATTTAGCGCACCCCACACCCCAGCCCTGTGAATCCCAAAGTCTTCTGGAGCCTGATTGCCATCCTGGCCGCCCTACAGGGATGGTTTTGGCTCCGGGCCGGCCACATCTAGGCGAGGAACCATGATTCGCCTCCTCTACTTCAGCCTCCTGGTTTATTTGGCCGTGACGCTATGGAAGCTGATCAGCCGCCAGCTTCAGGCATCACAGCAGGACGAGACGCCAGCCAGTGAAAGCGTGATTGATGTTGAAGCCAAAGATGCCGACTAAATCACTTCCTCACCTGCGGGAAGTTCAGTGATCAAGCATTAAAAAAGGAGCTGCAATTGCAGCTCCTTTTGATCCATCGGGGCGATAGGATTCGAACCTACGGCATCCGCCTCCCAAAGACGGCGCTCTACCAAGCTGAGCTACGCCCCGGTGGGAGACCACACCCTAGCTGAAAGCCTCAGCCCAGCACGCCCTTAAAGCGACCAGACGGGCTGCTGGCAAGCGCCTTGCTCCTTGACCTGGCGCTGAACAACGCAGCGATAGGCGTGGGATCCACCGGGCAACCGGCCGGGTTGCAGGAGGTAAGTGAGTACGAAAGGAGCCCACATCAAATGCAGCCAAGCCATTTGAAGCAGATCGAATTTAATTTCAAGGTAGCCAAATAAGACCAGCCGGACCCAGCCTCAGATTGAATTAATTATTGGCCAGAGGAAATACTCAAAATCAGGCCAACTTGAGCTGCTTGGCTAATGCCATGGCACTACGCAATGCGCCCTCCCCGCAGCCATATCCCGGGCCCAGGATCCAGTCGCCAGCCAATCCCACCGAACTCTTGGAACACCACTGCAACTCCGCCGGCAATCCACCAGCGGTTGGAACCGCAGCACCCCAGCGCATGACGCCATAGGACTCGGCCTGCTCAAGGGCTTGTTGCAACTGAGGCCATGGCTGCAATACCGCCGGAAGCGCCGAACGCAAGCGCTGCTCGTGATGGCGCAGCAAAGCGGGCTGACTCTCCGGCGTGATGCTTTGGCCGTCATCGAGGCCATGCACCACCAGCCCAAGGCGGCCATCGCTTTGCAGTTGCAGCACCAGCCGCTCGATACCCCAACGCTGTTGCGCTTCGTCGTTCAGCCAGACCTGACGCGGAAGATCACTGATCTGCGTAGCTGGCAACGCCAGCATCCAATTCCAGCGAACGCTGGCCTCAATCCCGGCAATGGCCTGCAAAGCGGCATCCAACTGAGGATCAGCTCCGATCGGGACGGCTGTGCGGAGCGGCGGTTCCCCCCAAGCCAGCATCGCCAACGAACGGGGATGGGCCAACAGCGTTCCCGTCAACACGAGACGTTTGGCGGCAAACACCTCGGTGCGCTCGGCGTTGGCCATCAACCAGCGACCTGAGCTGTGCTCGAGCCAACGCAGGCGACAACCAAACGCGCTCTGATGCTGACCAGGGACTTGGCGCAGCAGAGCTTCACAGACGCTTGCCATGGTGGGCGAGCCCGCGTAACTGAGCCCTTGGGGCGGCCCATCGATCCGCTGCGCCGCCCCATCAAGCCAAACGAGCGGACGCTGTTCCTCCACCAACACCCCTTGATCCAGAAGGGGTTGCAACAGCTCAGCGATGGCCCCTTGCGGAGGGGCGGAGAAATTCAGTGCTGGAGCTCCATGGTCGAGCCGCCAAATCGGATCGCTGCGATGTCTGCGGCTGGAGGCGCGCCCGCCAGGGCCACGGCCCGCTTCGATCAGCAGGGTGCTGCCATCAAAACCGCTGCGCCCCAAACACTGGGTGAGGGCGCAACCGGCGAGGCCGGCACCAACAATGGCGAGGTCGACCTCGATCACACGATCAAATCTATGGGTCGCCTGAGATTCGAACTCAGGACCAGCCGGTTAAAAGCCGGATGCTCTACCGCTGAGCTAGCGACCCGTGCCCCAAGGGGCGAAACCGAAAATTATCACGCGCACCACCCCAGCCCCATGAGCTCTGCTCCCTGGCCTCAGCCCAACCTCCGCAATGCCGCCTGGGTGGCACCGAGCGCTGTGGTGATTGGTGATGTTCAGCTGGAGGCAGGCGCCAGCCTCTGGCCCACCGCCGTGGCCCGTGGGGACCTCGCCAGCATCCGCATTGGCGAAGGCAGCAATGTTCAAGACGGGGCCGTGCTGCACGGCGATCCAGGTGATCCGGTGCTGATTGGCCGCGATGTGACCATCGGCCACCGGGCCGTCATCCATGGCGCCACCCTCAACGACGGCTGCCTCATCGGCATCGGCGCCATCGTTCTCAATGGGGTGACCGTGGGGGCCGGCGCCCTGGTGGCAGCTGGGGCTGTGGTGACCAAAGATGTGCCGGCCGGCGCCCTGGTGATGGGCGCACCAGCAGCGGTCAAGCGAGAACTCAGTTCTGACGCGGTAGCCGGCCAACGCAGCCATGCCCAGCACTACCGCCAGCTCGCTGAGCAGCACGCGGCTTTGGGCTGAGTTGCCAGCGAATTGCTGCAAAAGGCAAAAGGCCTTCCAGCAACTGCGGATTATTCCGTAGGATCAGCGCCGTTTTGTGCTGCTAGCCCATGGATCTCCGGCTCGTCCTGGTCGCCTCTCCGATCCTGCTGGCTGTGGGTTGGGCTGGTTTCAACATCGGTCGTGCCGCAGTTGGCCAGCTGCAGCTCATGCTGAAGAGAGCACGCGGTTGAGCCGTTGAACGTTTTGGTGATCGGAGCCGGCCTCGCCGGCACCGAAGCCGCCTGGCAGGTGGCTCAAGCAGGACTTCCGGTCACCTTGGTGGAGATGCGGCCGCTGCGCCGCTCGCCAGCGCACCACAGCAGTGAATTTGGTGAGCTGGTCTGCAGCAACAGTTTTGGAGCATTAAGCAGTGATCGGGCCGCCGGCCTGCTGCAAGAGGAGTTGCGGCGCCTGGGGTCGTTGGTGATCAGCACCGCAGACCACCACGCCGTGCCAGCGGGCGGGGCCCTTGCTGTTGATCGCGGCCGCTACAGCGCAGCCCTCACTGAAGCGCTCGACGCCCATCCCCTGGTGACGATCGAGCGGCGGGAGCAGCAGCGCCTGCCTGAACCTGGGCAAATCACGGTGCTGGCCACCGGCCCGCTGACCAGCGAACCATTGGCGGAAGACCTGCGCGCCTTCACCGGCCGCGAGGACTGCCATTTTTTCGATGCCGCTAGCCCCATCGTTGAAGGCGAGAGCATCAACCTGGAGGTGGCGTTCCGTGCCAGCCGCTACGACAAAGGCGATGCGGATTACATCAACTGCCCGATGAATCAGGAGCAGTACCTCGCCTTCCGCGAGGCCCTGCTGACGGCAGAACAAGCCGAGCTCAAGGACTTCGAAAAAGACAGCGCCACGTTCTTTGAGGGCTGCCTGCCCATTGAAGAGCTGGCCCGCCGCGGTGAAGACACCATGCGCTACGGCCCGCTCAAACCAATCGGGCTTTGGGACCAGCGCTGGGGAGATGTCACCGACCGCGATGTGCGCCGGGCCAAGCGTGCCTATGCGGTGGTGCAACTGCGCCAGGAGGACAAAGACGGCCGGCTCTGGAACCTGGTGGGCTTCCAGACCAACCTCAAATGGGGTGAGCAAAAGCGGGTTTTACAGCTCATCCCCGGGCTGGAGAACGCCAGCTTCGTGCGCTTTGGGGTGATGCACCGCAACACCTTCTTGGAAGCCCCACAGCTGCTCCAGCCAACCCTGCAATTCCGCCAGCGGCCCAGCCTTCTGGCGGCAGGTCAAATCACCGGCACCGAGGGCTATGCGGCCGCTGTGGCTGGCGGCTGGCTAGCGGGCACCAACGCAGCCCGGATCGCCCGCGGCGATGCCCCCATCGACCTGCCGGCCACCACCATGGCTGGAGCCTTGACCCACTTCATCAGCGAGGCCCCCAGCGGTAAATTCCAACCGATGCCCCCCAATTTCGGTCTGCTGCCGGAGCTGCCCGAACGCATCCGCGACAAACGCCGCCGCTACGGGGCCTACCGCGATCGAGCCCTGGCCGACCTCGCCCCCTTCAGCTCAGCCCCTAAGGTCGCCGAAGCCACTGCAGCGGCCCTGTGAGCAGCAGCCCGGATTGGGACGTGATCGTGATCGGCGCCGGGATTGGCGGCCTGGTTACCGCCAGCCAACTGGCAGCCAAAGGGGCCAAGGTGCTGGTGCTGGAGCGCTATTTGATTCCTGGAGGTAGCGGCGGCAGTTTCAAACGGGCCGGCTACACCTTCGATGTGGGCGCCTCCATGATTTTTGGCTTCGGCCAAAAAGGCCATACCAACCTGCTGACCAGAGCCCTCGCCGATGTGGGGGAGCACTGCGACACCATCGCTGACCCGGTGCAGCTTGAATATCACTTGCCAGGCGGCCTGAACGTGGCCGTCGATCGCAATTACGAAAGCTTTGTCGAGCGGCTGAGCAGCCTGTTTCCCCATGAAGCCAAAGGGATCCGCGCCTTCTATGACACCTGTTGGCAGGTGTTCCGCTGCCTCGATGCGATGCCGCTGCTCTCGCTCGAGGATCCGGCCTATCTCGCCAAGGTGTTTTTCAGGGCTCCACTGGCTTGCCTAGGGCTTGCCCGCTGGCTGCCGTTCAATGTCGGCGATGTGGCCCGACAACACATCAACGATCCCCAGCTGCTCCAATTCATTGACATGGAGTGCTTCTGCTGGTCGGTGATGCCAGCGGATCTCACCCCGATGATCAATGCCGGCATGGTGTTTTCCGATCGCCATGCCGGCGGCATCAACTACCCAAAAGGCGGCGTTGGCACGATTGCCTGCAGGTTGGTGAGTGGCCTCGAACGCCATGGCGGCCAGATCCGCTACAAGGCCCGTGTCACGCGCGTGCTGATGGACGGCAGCCAAGCCGTTGGCGTTGAGCTCGCCGATGGCGAGACATTTCATGCTCGACGCGTGGTCAGCAATGCCACCCGTTGGGACACCTTCAGTGGGGAAGGTTCAGCCAAAGCGCCGCTGGTGGATGCCGATCACACACCCGCACGGGAGGCGCGTTGGCGCAAGCGCTACAAGGCCTCGCCCTCGTTCCTCTCGCTGCACCTGGGAATCGATGCCGCATTGGTGCCCAGCGGTTTCCACTGCCACCACCTGCTGCTGGAGGACTGGCAGGCCATGGAAGACGAGCAGGGAGTGATCTTTGTGTCGATGCCCAGCCTGCTGGATCCTGAGCTGGCCCCCAGCGGACGGCACATCTTGCACTGCTTCACGCCTTCGGCGATGGAGCACTGGCAAGGCCTGGGGCCAGAGGCCTACAAGGCCAAAAAACAGGCGGATGCCGACCGCTTAATCCAACGCCTCGAGACCCTGCTCTTGCCTGGCCTCAGTGGCGGCATCCATCACCGCGAAGTGGGGACCCCGCGCAGCCATCGCCGCTTCCTGGGCCGCCACCAAGGCAGCTATGGCCCGATCCCAGCGCTGCGGCTGCCCGGCCTGCTGCCGATGCCGTTCAACCGCACCGGCGTCGATGGCCTCTACTGCGTTGGCGATTCCTGCTTCCCGGGGCAAGGGCTCAATGCCGTGGCCTTTAGTGGCTTTGCTTGCGCCCATCGGATCGGTGCTGATCTAGGGCTCAATCCCTGGGCTCTACCCCAATGACGCCAGGGCCCCATCGCGCAGGTTGAGGTAGATCGCCCCGAGACCCTTAGTGAGAAATTCCACGCCAATGGCCAGGGTGAACAGGCCCATCAGCTTGATGAAGATCGTCACCCCCACCTCCCCCAGCCAAGCCATGATCCGGCTGCTGAAGCGGAAGATGGCGGTGTTCACCAGCACCAAGATCACAATCGCGCCCAGCAGGTTGAGCGCGGTGCCACTGCGGTAGGCCGTTTCGGCAAACAGCACCACCGCAGAGAGCGTTCCGGCACCAATGGTGAGCGGAATACCGATCGGCACCACTGCCGCGGAATAAAACTGCGCATCACTGAGGTCAGGTGCAGGTGGGATTGCAGCCGATGCCGCAGCACCAGTGGGCAATGGCGTGCGTGAGTTCATCATCTCGAGGCCCACACCGCCAAGCAGCAGGCCGCCCGCAATCTGAAAGGCACTGACGGAGATTCCGAAAAAATCGAGGATGCGGGTGCCCACCACCATGAACAGCACCAGCGTGATCAAGCAGGCCAAGCCGCTCATCAGGATCAAGCGCTTCACCTTGGCGCGCGGCATGCCCTGGGTATGGAGCAGAAACGCGCCCAACGCCGACACGTTGTTGCCGATGGCCAGCAGACCAATCAGATAGTGCTGAAACGAACTGGTCTCCATCAATGGTGGAAGGGCCGATGCTCAGGATTGGGATCGGGCATCGGGCTGCTGAGTTGTTGGAACCAATCCACCGCGTTCTGAAGATCCCGCAGCAATAGATCGGCCATATCGCGCGTGAAACCAGCTCGGATCACAAAGCGCAGCACGGCTAGATCCTCACAAGCCGCCGGCATGGTGTAGGCGGGAACTTGCCAACCGCGGGCCCGCAGGCGTTCGGAGAGTTGAAACACCGTCCAAGTGTCCACCGAGTCCTCGAGGGTGACGGCAAAGACCGGGAGCTGCCCGCGGGGATGGCTCAGCAACTTCATCGGTGCCATCGCTGCAATCGAATCAGCGAGGTAGGAGGCCGTGGCCTCCAGGCAAGCCATGCGCTGGCAATAGCCGGCATGGCCCAAATGGATGAAGTTGAAGTACTGCGCCACCACCTGGGCTCCCGGCCGGGAGAAGTTCATGCCGATCGTTGGCATCTGGCCGCCGAGGTAGTTGACGTTGAAGCGCAGCTCCTCGGGCAGATCGGCCTGCTCCCGCCACAACACCCAGCCCACACCGGGGAGAACACCACCGTATTTGTGGCCGCTGGTGTTGATCGACTTCACACGGGGCAGGCGGAAATCCCAAGGCAACTCAGGCGAATTAAACGGCGCCACAAAGGCACCGGACGCCCCATCAACGTGGATGGGAATGTCGAGCCCCGTGCGCTCTTGCAGCTGATCGAGCCCCTGCTGGATCGCTTCAATCGGCTCGTAGCTGCCATCAAAGGTGCTGCCAAGCACACCCACCACGCCAATGGTGTTCTCATCGCAGGCCGCCACCGCGCCCTCAGCGGTCATCTGCAGGTGGTCGCGTGAGATCGGCACCATGCGGGCCTCCACATCGAAGTAGGCGCAGAACTTGTCCCAACAGATCTGGGTGTTGGTGCCCATCACCAAATTCGGGCGGCGATCATCCAGGCCTTGGGCGGCGCGGCGTTGACGCCAATGCCAGCGCAAAACCATGCCGCCCAGCATGCACGCTTCGCTGGAGCCGGTGGTGGAGGTGCCAACGGCCGCCTCAGGATCTGGGGCATTCCACAGCCGCGCCAGCATGCGCAGGCAGCGATTTTCCAGCTCGGCGGTTTGGGGATATTCGTCCTTATCGATCATGTTCTTGTCGGCGCACTCGCGCATCAGATGCAGCGCTTCTGGCTCCATCCAGGTGCCGACAAAGGTCGCCAAATTGAGCATGGCGTTGCCATCCAGCATCAAGTGGTCGTGGATGAGCTGATAAGCCAGATCGGCATGCAATCCATGCTTTGCCAGCTGATCTCGCGGCAACACGGCATCGGTGTGATTGCGTTGCTGCAGGCGATGGCCGAGGTTGGTCTCAAGGTCAAGACCAGGGCGAGAAGTCTCCACAGGGAACGCACATCGAGATCAACCCCCTCAGTGGTAGCTACCGCTCCAGGGCAAAGGAATCATTCCTAAAGTCGTCCCCATGTCTGAGCCCCCCAGCAACAGCGACGGATTGCACGTCTACCCGATGGCTCCGCTGATCCGCAGCACCCTGGTGCTGCTGTATCTGGCGCTGGTCTTGCCACTGCCCGCCTTCGCCAACGGACCGATGCGGCTATGGCTGTTGGTGATGGTGGTGTTGGGTTTGGTGTTGGTGCTGGCTTTGGTGAGTGAACGGGTGGAGCTCAGCACGGAAGGTTTGCGGGTAGGCCCCGCTCCCTGGTGTGGCGGAGTGCTCAAGCGGGGATGGCAGCTGAGCTGGGGTGATGTCAAAGCATTGGTGCCTGTGGGCACCAGCCAAGGAGGACGCGTCTATTACATCCGTGGCGGCAGCCAAGCCCATCTACTGCCGCAGCGGGTGGAGCGTTTTGACGATTTCCTGGTTCGGTTCAGCAGCGCCAGTGGGCTGGAAACCAGCAACGTGCAACGGCTGACGCCGCCCTGGACCTACCAAGTGCTGGCGATCTCAAGCGGGTTGATGCTGGCCATTGAGCTGTTGGCTGGCCTCCGCTGGATCACCCAGCTCTAACGAGCGTTCCGGGAGGTTGTCGAGGCTGAAGCGATAGCCCTGCTGGCGCACTGTTTCGATCCCGCCGCCTTCACCAAGACCGGCCTGCTCGAGCTTGCGGCGCAGGGTGAGCACTTGGGTGTCAACAGAACGGGGACCACCACTAAAGGGAGGCCAAGCCATGGTCAACAGCTCCTGGCGGCTGCGCACATGACCAGGGGGCATCAACAGCGCGCAGAGGAGTGCGAATTCCCGTGGGCTGAGCTCCACGGGTTGATCGCGCAATGTGACTTGCCGCAGCAGTAGATGAACATTGAGGGGACCAACGGTGACCTGCTCCTGCAACCCTCCACTGCGGGTCAGCAATTTGCGGCAGCGGGCCGCCATTTCCTCTAAGCCAAAGGGCTTGCGCAGCACGTCTTCTGCGCCGGAGTCGAGCAGGGAAACCACTGCCTCAGCCCCGGTTCGGGCCGTCAACACCATCACCGGGCAGCGCAGCTGGGCGCCCAGCTTGAGAGCTGTGGTCTCTTCGAGCAATTCAGCGCTGACCAGCAAATCGGGCTGCTGATCGAGGCACAACTGCATGGCTTCAGCCGCCGATGCGACAGCGGCTGTCATATGCCCGTCTTGACGCAAACGCTGCGCCAGCACCATCCGCAAGGTGGGATGAGGCTCCACCACAAGGATGCAACTGGCGTTGGACGCCTCAGAGGCAGACACACATTTAGACCTGTTACCTCTACCGTAAGCGGGTTTCTTCGGCATGCTGGTAACAGGCGATGCCTTACCAGCTGTCCCCCCATGACTGCGTTACAGGACCCTGACGCAATCCGCCACTTTCAAAGCCTGATCGACGCCTGTCAGGAACTGACCTTGCGACACCACAGCCCCTCGGAACTGAGGCTGTATGCCGATGGATTCATCCATGCGCTGCGCCGCAGCCAACAACTGGATCCCCTGAGCCAGCGGCGATTCGAAGAATTCATTGATCGCTGGCTGATGGATCCATCCAGCTTCTTTGGCCCTGACGGGGATCCGCGCACCCTGTTTGAAACCGAGCGCCGCTAAATCTCAGCCAAAGCAATAGTGCTTTTTCACGGCTTGGTGCACCTGCCAGGTGCAGCGCAAGCCAGCGCTGAACTCCACAAAATCCCCTGCACCAAAGCGAACGGGTTCTCCGTTCTCCGGGGTAACCGTCACATCACCCTCGAGCAGCAAACAGCGCTCGCGCTGGTCGTACTGCCAGGGGAAGGTGCTGGCATCACAGCTCCAGATCGGCCACTGGCGAGCCTGAAACGCATCAATCTGTTGCTCTGAGCAACCGCGGGTGACCTCAATCACCGCGATCAGCTGGCCAGGGCCACCGTTACGGTTTCGCGCAGCTCACCGGAGTTGTACATCTCGATCATGATGTCGGAACCGCCCAGAAATTCACCGTTGAGGTACACCTGAGGAATGGTGGGCCAATTGGAGAACTCCTTGATTCCCTGACGAATCTCCATGTCGGAGAGCACATCAAAGGTTTCAAAAGGAACTCCCAACGAGTGGAAAATTTGCACCACGTTGTTGGAGAAACCGCACTGGGGCATGAGCTTGCTGCCCTTCATGAAGATGAAGACAGGGCTCGAGGCAACCAGGGTTTCGATCCGGCTTTTGAGCTGAGCGTCCATAACGGGATTGGCTAGATGGAAACCCTACGAGGGGCAAGAGGTGGAAAGAGCCAAGGCGTGAATGGCCTCGCTGGCGAGCTCCTGACTAAGGGCTCCATAGACAAGTTGATGCTGTTTGACCCGTGTGAGATCACGAAAGCCCTCAGAAACCACGGTGACTTGCAAGTGATCACCGCCTCCGGTGAGGTCTTCAACTTGAACCTGCGCATCAGGCAAGGCTTGGCGGATGGCCGCCGCTACGGCATCGGGTTGAACCATGAAATGCCCTGAAAATCAGTTGGATCGCGGAGCAGGTGCGTTGTAGGGGATGGAGACAAAGCCAATCTCCAGCAGCTGCTGATACGCCTTACGGCCATCTTCGTTGGCCGGGGTCATCAACTTAATGACTTCCACCAGCAGAGGGACAGCCACCTCAGCCTGGTTTTCACGGCGATAGGCCGCGGCCAGACGGAGATTGGCTGAGGCCAGTGCCTGAATCGCTTCACGGCCTTTGGCATCCATCGCCCTGGGAATCCGCGCATCGAGGCCGCGGAATGCGCCGCTCAGATCCCGATAAAACGAAAGCAATGAACGGGCCGCATTGCGAGCCTTGTCATAAGAATCGATCGCAGCGCTCAGATCACCGCTGGCTGCTTCAGAATCGCCTCGCGCCAACAGTTCATTGACGGCACTGATGTTGAAGGTGTCGCCGCTGGAGCTGGCAACAACTTCTTGCACACCGGTTTCGGCCTGGGCCAACGCGGGCACTGGGGCGAACAGGAGGGCCAGGCTGGCCGAAAGCAGAAGACGGCGCATAGGCCTGAGAACTCCGAGCGATGGCGGGAATCTAGGCCTCGTTTTCACCAGCGGCGATGCAGCTGCGGGCCGCTTCCTCAGCCGAACGCATGCCCTGTTGGATGCGTTCAGCCAAGGCCAACGCCGCCGCTTTGCCACTGCCTTCCAAGCGGAGCTGGGGACCAAAACAGAGCGCAGCGCAATCCCCCCAACGGGGCAGCCGGCGGGTGTAGGCAATCCCAATTGGAATGACAGGGACAGAACCCAATCCTTTGGTTTGAGCCAGCGATGCCAAACGAGGCAATCCCGGAGCAACCGTGATGGGAGCCCCGTCACGGTTGATTCGTCCCTCAGGGAACAGCACCACCTGCTGCTGATCGGCCAACAAATCCAAGGCGTAGCGAAGGCTGGCGGTGCCTGGCTTGCTCTGATCAATGGCAAAGCAACCAAGACGGTGCAGAAACCAACCCTGCAATCCGCTCATCTCGGTTGTGGTGACCATGAAGCGGCAATCGCGGCCGCTGACGCGCCGACCAGCCGCTTTGGGCAAGATCAAGGCATCCCAACGGGCGCGATGGGTGGGTGCCAACAGCACCGGGCCGTCAGTGGGCAAATGTTCCGCGCCAAGAATGGAGATTCGACGAAAGAACAGCCGTAAAGCGATGTCTTCCGTGGTGAGAATCGCCAGGGGCGCGAGCCATGGCACAACGTCGCTACGAAGCCGCTGCGCCCGCGCCAGGCGACTCGCTGCCATGGGATCGCTGGAGCTGGCCATAGCTCCGACCTTATCGAGCGAAGGCCTTCCTTAAATTGAATGCTGGACAGCAGTTGCGATGGCCAGTCTCGGCATCAACCTGGATCACATCGCCACGGTTCGGCAGGCCCGCCGAACCGTGGAGCCAGACCCTGTGCATTTGGCTTTGCTGGCCGAATTGGGCGGCGCCGATGGCATCACGGTGCATCTGCGTGAAGACCGGCGCCACATCCAAGACCGCGATGTGGAACTGCTGCGTCAAACCGTGCGGACACGGCTGAATTTGGAGATGGCCGCCACCGCTGAAATGGTGGCCATCGCCTTAACGATCAAGCCCGACATGGTGACCCTGGTGCCGGAAAAACGGCAGGAGGTCACCACCGAAGGCGGCCTTGATGTGGTGAGCCAAGAAGCCGCTCTTCAGGGACAAATCAGCCAGCTCCAAGGGGCCGGGATCCCGGTCAGCCTGTTTGTGGATCCCGAGCGTGCGCAACTCCAAGCCAGCCAGCGCAGTGGAGCGCGCTGGGTTGAACTGCACACCGGCAGCTATGCGGAGGCGAGCTGGAGCCAGCAGCCCCTTGAGCTCGCACGGCTCATCGAGGGCACCACCGAGGCCCGGCAACTGGGTTTGCGCGTCAACGCAGGACACGGCCTCACCTACCAAAACGTGGAACCGATCGCAGCGATCCCCGGCATGGAGGAGCTCAACATTGGCCACACCGTGATGGCCCGTGCCATGGCCGTTGGTTTGCAAGAGGCGGTCAAGCAAATGAAGGAGTTGGTGAGCGCACCGCGCCAAGAGCCCCTCTTTGGCGCAGGGCTTGCTGCAGAATCCTGAGCTGCTCGAGAAGCCGATGTCCACCTATTACTTCGTGGCCGCTAGCGCAGCGTTCCTGACTGAAGAGGAACCCTTGGAAGAAGTGCTGCGTGAGCGCGTGCGTGATTACAGCGAAAAAGGCAAAGAGATCGACTTTTGGCTGGTGCGACAGCCTGCCTTTTTGCATGCCCCTGAATTCAAAGAGCAAGCCAGCTCCATCCCTCAGCCAGCGGCAGCCGTGATCTCCACCGACGCCGTGTTTATTGACTTCATGAAGCTGCGCCTTGAGTACGTGCTCAAGGGGTCGTTTGAGGCACCGAGCAACTCGATTCCTGATCCTCTAGCTGGGGCTTGAAAGCCTCGGAGAGAGCCTGAAATTCCAAGTCGGGGCCATTGAGCTGGTCCACGAGCAGACTCTGCAATTCAGCCAATTCCTCGGGGTGAAGCTCACCGTCACAACCCCATTGCAGATGCGTGGGCACAGCCGTTGTTGTCCTGTCAAATAGTCCTATTAGTGTGTCAGCAAAAGCTGTTGGTTCAGGGCTTTATTAACTGCTCAAACCTTGAAACAAACCAAAGAAATAGTGCCTAAACGGAGAGTGCAGTGCTCCGCCTGATCAGCAGCAACAGCATCGAAGATTTGGCGACGGCGTTGGCCTCGGAGCTCAACTGTCACAAGCCCGCCAATCCGCTCACGCCCCAGCGGGTCTTGATCAGCACCAACGCCATGAGCCGCTGGCTGGCGCTGGCCTTGAGCGAACGCATCGGCATCTGCGCTGGGATTGAGTTTGACTTCGCTGGCCGGCACCTGCGCCAGCTCATTCTTGAGCTCGACGGGCGCCTACCTGCCGGCCACAGGGATCCCTGGGATCCAAGCCAACTGTGCTGGCAGTTGGCCCAATTGATCCCCGCTCTTCCACAGACCGAACTCTGGGAACCGCTGCAGCAGCTTTGGCATCAAGGTCCACAGCAGCAGGACAACGGCCTAGATACCCAACGGCTGCAGCTGATCCTGCAGCTGAGCGACACGCTTGATCAATACGGCTTGTACCGGCCGCAGATGGTGCGCCGCTGGCTCAATGGCGAGAGCGTCGATGGCAGCCACGCACCACTGGCGGCCCATCAGCAATGGCAACCAGCCCTGCTGAGGGAGTTGGCGCAGCGGCTGGAACCCAGCGGCATCCCCCACCCAGCCGAACGACTCCTCCATGCCCTCGAGCAGTCACGCCAGCGGAGCGATCCGCACGAGCCGCTTCACGTTTTTGGCTTATCCAGCCTGCCGCCAGCGCTATGGAAATTGCTGGCACAACGGGCCAGCAGCAGAGATTCACCCGTGCTGCTCTACCAACTCAGCCCCAGCCTCGACCCCTGGGGATCCCTGCCACCCAGCCACCACGAGGAGGGCGATGCGCTCGACAGGCTCGAGCGCCGGCTCTTGCACCAAGGGCATCCCCTGCTGGCCAGCCTTGGACGCACCCAACGGGACTTCCACTGGCAATTGGAGCTGATTGCCGCTGATTTGCAGGAGCAATTCGAGCGGCAGCAACGGCCAGCCCCCCTCTGCCCTGAGGAGGCTGGGCTGCTGCAACAACTCAAGGCTGATCTTCTGGTGGGCAGACCCCGGGGGGAGGGCTTACCGGGGATTGAGCCTCCTCTGAAGCTGCAACGCAACCAGCTGAACCTGGAGGTGCTGGCCTGCCATGGCGATCGGCGGCAGGTGGAAGCCGCCCATGAAGCCCTGCTGCGCTTGATGGCCGGCGACCCATCGATCGAGCCACGCCACATCCTCGTGATGACACCGGATGTGGCGCGCTTCACGCCCCTGGTGCTGGCGGTGTTTGAAAGGCCGGGGCGCTCCAGCGATCCGCGCCACCTGCCGGTCCGCGTCACCGACCGCACCCTGCGGCAACGCAACCCCCGCGTTGATTTGGTGTTCCGTCTATTGGCACTGGCCAGTAGTCGTCTCAGCCGCGACGACGTTCTTGATGTGTTGTTGCTGCCTGAACTGGCCGAGCATCTCGAGCTGGGCGGCCTAACGCAGCCCCAATGGCGTGAACTGCTGGATCAGGCGGGGATCTGCTGGGGCCGTGATGGCGACCACCGCCAGAGCTGGGGCTACCCAGCGGGCGATGCTTTCAGCTGGCGATGGGGTCTCGATCGCTTGCTGCTGGGGCTCGAGCTCAGCGATGGCTTCCCCGAGCAGGAGGCCGCCAGTGGGGAATGGGGAGGCCTGGCGGCTTGCAACCAAAGCCTTGCCACTGCAAACGATGTGCTGGCTTTGCATGACGCCTGCAGCCGCCTATTTGAACAACTGCAAGCCCTCAGCGGACCGCTACCAGCCGAGCGATGGAACGAGCAGATCGGCAGCGCCATCCAGCAGCTCAGTGGCGGAGACGACGAGGGCTGGCAGGCCCCCGAGGTCTACGAATTGCTCACCCCACTACGCGACCCAGAGGCCAGCGGCCTCGCCCTGGATCGGGCGGCTGTGGTGCGCCTACTGGAAGAGGCCGAAGCACAACAACAAGGGCGCTATGGCCATGTCAGCGGTGCGGTGAGCCTGAGTGCCCTTGAACCGATGCGCTCCATCCCCCACCGGGTGGTGGTGCTGCTGGGCATGGACGAGCAGCGGCTCCCGCGGCGCGATCAACGGCCGGGCTATGACCTGATGCTGCAACGGCCATGGCGGGGTGATCGCGATCGCCGTCAAGAGGACCGGGCGATCTTGTTGGAGGCGTTGCAAGCCTGCAGCGACCACTGGATCGCCACCTACAACGCCATCGATCCGCGCAGTGGAGAAGAACGCAACCCAGCGGCGCCCTTGAGCGATCTGCTGCGTTGCCTCGAGCGCAGTTACCGCACAGAGGCAGGGGAGCCGATCACCACTTGGGTGCTGCAGCAGCAGCCCCCTTTGCCGCCCCTCACCGCACGGGAAGTGGTGGGAGCGCCCTGGCCGATGGATCAGCGCTGGCCGGTGGATGAATGCGAGCCCGCCAGCTTGGAAGAGTTGCAGCAATGGCTGCGCGATCCAGCCCGCGCGCTACTGCAAGCCCATGGCATCCATCCGCACCGGCGCGGCGATGAGAGCAGCGACCCCGAGGAGAGCGCCCCCGATGGCCTGCAGCGCTGGACTTTGGGACAACGTCTGTTGAACCTGGGCAGCGAGCGGCTCGAGGCCAACCAATGGCCGCAACAGCGTGATGCCCTCGCACGCCGCGGCCACCTCCCCCCCGGCCCAGCGGCCATCGTCGCCAGCGACCAGCCATGGCAACGCTGCCATGCGCTCTTGGCCAAACAGGCCGAGCTGCAGGACGCCGATGGCGAGGCCGTGGTGCTGATGAGCAACAGCCGCTTCAAACCCAAACGGCTCCTCGATGGTTGGCTAGAGCACCTCTGGGCCAATGCAGAGCGTCCGCAGCAGACCCTGCTGCTGGGCCCCATGGAGCAAAAAGGCGAAGAGCGAGCGGCGGTATGGACCCTGCCAGCGGTGGAAGCCCAGCAGGCCAAAGCCTGGATCGACGATTGGCAGCAGTGGCGGGAAGAGGCGCTGCAGAGGCCCATCGCCTGGATTCCAGAACTCAATTGGCAGCTGCTCAGCCAACAGCAGGACGGCTCACTGCCGGGACTCAGCGCGCAACAACTCAAAGAGCTGAATCCTCCAGGGCGCAACGACTACGAATGGCCCAGTGCCTGGTTGCAATTGCTCGGTGGTGAAGCACCCAGCATCGCGAGCTGGCTTGAGCACCCCGAAGCCGAACAGCTGAGCCTGCGCTGGTTGCTCCCCTTGAGCGAGGCCTTAGCCGCCGGAGGCCGGCAGCTGTGATCGAACCGCTCGATCTCAATGGCCCCCTCACAGGCGGCACCGTTGTGCTGGAGGCGAGCGCTGGCACCGGCAAGACCTATGCCCTCAGCCACAGGGTGTTGCGGGAGGTGGGCGAAAACGGCCGAGCGATCGATCAGATCCTGGTGGTGACCTTCACGCGCGCGGCTGCCGCGGAAATCCGCCGCCGGATTCGCACCCGCCTGGAGGAGGCCTCAACGGTGCTGGCCTACCGCCTGGCCAATGAGAACAGGCTCGCCAGTGATCCCACCTTGGACGAGCTGATCAGCCGCTGGGCGGCATCGCCTCAGGGTGTGGAAGTGCTGCTGAATCTGCTGGAAGCGATTGATCGCATCGATCTGGCCCCCATCACCACGATCCATGGCTTCATCCAGCGCTTAATCCAGGACAACGGCACACTGCTGGGCCTCGATCCCCAACGACGCCTACGCGAAGGCGGGCGCAGCCAGCTGCAGGAGCTCGTCAATGACTGGCGGCGCAGCGTTCTCTCACCGGCCCCAGCGCCATGGCAGGCCTGGGTTCAAAGCCACAGCGACTTGAGCCTCGACGGGCTGATGAAGCTGGCCCAGCTCGTCGACGACGACCGCGACATGCTGCTTCCAGAACCGCTGGACACAGGTGCCACGGCCGTGGATGGCTGGCAGCAACGGCATGAAAGGTTCGAGCGCCTGCTCGCCAGTGATGGCATCAGCACCGGCGAAGCCATGCAGCAACTCTGCAAAGGCACAGGCAACAAGAGTCCAGCCGGAGCGCTGCTAGGCAAAACCAAGCTGGCCCAGCTGCCCGAGCTGATCGCGATCGCGCGCGATCGCAACGACATCAAGACTTACCGAAAATTGGTGCAGGCCTTCAGCACCAGTCAGCTCAAGCGCGTGTTGGCCGACCCCGATCAAGCCCCCAGCAGTGGTCTGCATGGGGCAGCGGAACAGTTGTGTTTTGAACCCATCGAGCAGTTGCTCACCGACTTGGTGCACGCCTTGAGACAAGGGGCTTGGCAACGGCGACAGCTCAAGCAGGAAATGAGCTTTGGCGATCTACTGGAACGGGTTGATCCCGCCCGCTTGAGTCCGCCTGTGTTGGCCGGGCTGAAGCAATGGCGACAGCAGCAGTTGAGCTGCTGCTTGATCGACGAGTTTCAGGACACCGACCCAATTCAGTGGCGCCTGTTTGCCGCCTTATTTGATGGCGAAGCTCCCTTGACCCTGATCGGGGATCCCAAACAAGCGATCTATCGCTTTCGCGGCGGCGACATCCGCACCTATCGATCCGCCGTTTCAACGCCAGAGCGGCAACGGTTCTCACTCGACACCAACCGCCGTAGCGACCCAGCCCTGTTGAGCGTGCTGAACCATTTGTTTGCCGGGGAGGCCAGCTTTGGCAGCCCAACCATCGACTACCGGAGGGTTCAGGCGCCCGAGCACGCCAGCCCTTCGCGATTGCGTTGCGCCGATGGCAGCCCAGCCCCGCCGGTGCGCATGCGCTGGCTGGGGGAAGCCGACGGGGGCAAACCCCTCAAATTGGGGGAGCTGCGCGACTCGTTGCCGCAACGGGTCTGCGATGACCTGCAGCGCACCCTCTCCAGTGGCATGGAACTGCAGCAGGGCGATGGCTGGCGAGCGCTGCACCCGGGTGATCTCGCCGTGCTGGTGGGCCGCAATCGCGAAGCCGTGGCCCTGCAGCGGGAGCTGCAACGCCGGGGCATCCCCGCGCGCATTGGCCGGGGAGGTGATCTCTGGCAGAGCCCAGAGGCCGCCAGCCTCAGCCTGTGGCTCGAGAGCAGCGAGCGCCAGGGGGATCGGCGTGCGGCAGCGGCCTTGGCCCTCTCCAGCGTCGGCGGCTTCCTGGCCGCTGAGCTCAGCGGCTGGAGTCCCAGCGACTGGGGAGCCTGGCTGCAACAGCTGGAACAAGCGCGCCAGCGCTATGCCCTGGTGGGGCCTCTGGCGGCACTGGAGGTGGTGCAAGCCGCAGGCCCAGGCCTACCGCGATTGCGGGGGCAAGCCAATGGCGAGCAGCGCCTCAGTGATCGGCGCCAAATGGCGGAACTGCTGCAACAGAGCTGGCAAGACCAGGGCCGTCCATCGGCCGCCAGGCTGTTGCACTGGCTCACCGAACAGCAGCTATTTGGCGGCGAGGGGGAAGACGCGCAGCAACGCATTGTGGCCAGCGAGTCGATGGTGACCCTCACCACCCTGCATTCGAGCAAGGGGCTGGAATTTCCCCTGGTGTGGTGCCCCACCCTCTGGGAAGTTGATGGGGGCGTCGATGCGGAAGCCCCGTTCCGCGCGTGGGATCCCAGCCAACAGCGTCGGGTGCTGGAGCTCAGCCGCCGCAGCGGCAGCAGTCCTCGGGCCGAACGCCTGATGGAAGCGCGCCTCGAGGGATGGCAGGAACGGCTGCGTTTGGGCTACGTGGCCCTGACCCGCGCCAAGCACCAGCTCTGTTTGGACTGGGGCCGGATCAAAGACAGTGGCGCCAGCCTGCCGGCCTGGTTGCTCCATCCGGAGCTGCGGCAACAGGAGGCTGAGCAGCCCTGGCAGGCCATTGCTGATCACATCAGCCGGGCCAGCGATTTA
Organism: Synechococcus sp. Minos11; assembly: GCF_014279855.1. Classification (NCBI taxonomy): domain Bacteria; kingdom Bacillati; phylum Cyanobacteriota; class Cyanophyceae; order Synechococcales; family Synechococcaceae; genus Synechococcus; species Synechococcus sp. Minos11. Next base: position 1,406,795 of record NZ_CP047953.1, read on the forward strand.
CGCCAAGCCCTGCAGCACCGCTGCGATGAACTGGGCATTCATCTGGAGGACCTCAACCCTGAGGCGCCCCCGGCCTACCGCCCTGCTGCCAACACCCAACCCTTGGCCGCAGCCGCCGCAATGATTCCGCCCCGACGCCCCATCAGCAGCTGGGGGCGCTGGAGTTACAGCCGGCTGCACGATCAAAGCCAAACCCTCAGCCCCTCGGCGCGCGAGGAGGAGGGCTTTGACCCCGACCGGGAGAGCAGCCCAGAGCATCCCGGCGGCGCTGAAGATCCCTGCTGGCGGGAGTTACCCGGTGGCGCCAGTTTTGGAACCCTGGTGCACGCCATCCTCGAGCAGCTGGATTTCGAGGCCGATCTCAGCAGCCCTGAGGTGCGTCAATTGGTGCGCGATGAGGTGGCCCGCTCCGGCCTGGATCCGCAACTAAGCAACAGCCTGCTGGGGGCGATTGAGGTGTTGCTGCAACGCCCCCTGGGCGGACCCCTCGGGGATTGCCAGCTCAATCAAATCGCCAGCGGCGACACCCTCCGGGAGTTGCCGTTCGACATCCCCCTGAGTGGGTTTGCGGCCTCCCCCAGCAGCGATGTGCTCGGCGAGGCGCTGGAGCAACTCGCCGAGCACCACGACCCGGTGGTGCAGAGCTACGCCCGCGAGCGACTGCAGCAGCGGCAAGCGCAACTGAGCAGCGGCTTTCTCAATGGCGTGATCGATCTGATCATCCGCCTGCCAAGCCGTGATGGAACCCAACACTGGGTGGTGCTCGATTGGAAAACCAACCGGCTGGTGCGCCCCATCAACGACTTGATGGCCGCCAAGGACTACTGGCTGCAGGCCCAGCTCTACCGGCAAGCCGTTCAGCGCTGGCTGCACTGGCGGCTTGGGGAGCAGACCCCCGTGCGCATTGATGCGGTGATGCTCTTCACCCGCAGCGGCGAGGGGGCCTGGCTGCTGGATGAGACGGGGCAACCATGAGCGAAGCCAGTCGCTGCCAGCGGGCTGCTGCCCGACTCCTGAGCCTGGCCCCAGCCGCGGTGCAGGCGGAAGCCAAAGGCTTACAACCACTGCTCGAACGCTTGCTGCTCTGCCAACTCCAGGGCCGTGAACCCTTGCAGCTCGATGCAGCCGAACGCGCTGAACTCACGGCGGCCAGCCAATCCGCCCTGCAGCAGCTACCCGTGGTGCTGGTTGAGCAGGGCGCGCAAGGCGCTGAACTCTGGAGCCGGCGGCAACACCAGCAGCAGCAGAGCCTGCTGATGGAGTTGGAGCAACGGCTGCATCAACACAGGGGGCTGCTGCTCACCGGCGGCGCCGGAACGGGCAAAACCACCCGCGTCAGGGAACTGCTCGCTGATGAGCGTGAACGCCACACCCTGCTGCTGGCACCAACCGGCAAGGCAGCGGCACGGCTGCGGGAAGCCCTCAGCCCGCTGCCAGCCTCCATGCGGTGCTCCACCTTGCATCGCGCCTTGGAAGCCAATCCCAGCGGTGGTTTTGGCCGCAACCAGCAGCGCCCCATCAATGCCGAGGTGGTGGTGGTCGATGAGGTGTCGATGGTGGACACCCAGTTGATGCAAGCCCTGCTGGAGGCGCTGCCGAGCAACACCAGGCTTGTGTTGGTGGGTGATTCCGCCCAATTGCCGCCCATTGGCGGCAGCAGCGTGCTGGAACCGCTCGAACAGCAGCTCAAGCAACACCGGCCGCAGCTGCTGTTGCAGCTGGAGCGCTCCCATCGCTTCAACGACTCCACAGCTCTGGGGGGCTTTGTGCAACAGCTGCGCGGAGGCAGCCCCACCGCTGAACTACAGCAACAACTGGCTGCCAAAGCTGAGCACAGCAACCTGCATTGGTGGCCGCTTGAGCAGGGATGGCCCCTGGCCTTGCAACAGCGCATCGAGCAGCACCGCCAACGGCTGGAGCAACAGGCCCACAACACGGCTCTCAGTGATGCCGAGGCCCTGGCCTGCCTCGAGGACTTGCTGGTGCTCTCGCCACGGCGCAGTGGCCGTCAGGGGGTGAGCCAACTGAACCGCCGGTGGCTGCCTCTCACCCAACGGGAGCCCTGGCATTGGCCTGCGGGCACCCCCCTGCTGGTGGGGCGCAACGATGCCTCCTTGGGGCTCGCCAATGGTGACCGCGGCCTGGTACGGCCAGGTCCGCAGGGACAAGAGGCCGTGATCGCCACGGCCGAAGGCCCCAGGCGGCTGCCTTTGGAACTGTTGCCTTGCCCCGAACCAGCCCTTGCCCTCACGGTGCACAAAAGCCAAGGCAGTCAGGCTCGCGAGCTGATCGTGGTGCTGCCAGCGGGCAGCGGATTGGATCGCCGCTTGCTCTACACGGCTCTAACGCGGGCCCAAGAGCGGCTGGACTTGCTGAGTCCGCCGTTAGACAGCCTCGAGGCGTAACGCTTCTCGCCAAGGGCTGGCCTCAGGGCAGGCCGCTCTGCCAGGTTGCCAATGGACCGCTGATGCTGGGCATGGATTCCGATCTCTACCTACTGGCCTGGAGCAAGCTTCAGGAAGCCGCCTTCCTGTGGCTCAGTGATGTGCCCCTGTCCGTGAGCACCCGCGAAGAACTGCAGGGGTTGATGCAGCGGCTCTCACCATCGGAACTGGCGGCCTTTGGCGCCAGGCTGAGGCCCGTGCTTAGCGACAGTCAGCATGTGCAGAGCTTCATTGAAATGGTGCTAGCCCCTCGGTCTCAGGCCTGCTAAAAGCAGCCTATGGAGCGCTGCACTCGTCCCTGGGGTTGGTACGAAACCCTCACCGAAGGGGAGGGTTATCTCGTCAAGCGGCTGTGGCTCGAACCCGGCCAGCGCTTGTCACTGCAGCGCCATCAGCATCGGCTTGAGCATTGGTATGTCGCCGCTGGCGAGGGCGTGGTGAACCTCGATGGCACCCAACACAAGGCCCAAGCCGGCAGCAGCTTTGATGTGCCCTGCAGCTGCGTGCACCGCGCCACCGCAGGCGATCAAGGGCTGCTGATCGTGGAGGTGCAGCGCGGCAGCATCCTTCGTGAGGACGACATCGAACGCTTCGCCGATGACTACGGCCGGGTGGCGGCACCGGTGGGGTGATAGTTTTCGGGAGTTGAAATTCCTGCAGATAAGGCAAGGCAGTTCAGAACGTGGGTCTGCCGGCCTGAACAAGGACTTTCAGGCCAACCCGCGGCGTTTACGCCTTTTTCTGTGACCCAAACAGACCAACTTGTCGTGTCGAACGAATCCACCAGCGGCTTTGCTGGCTTCGGTTTGCCCGACTCCCTGCTCGAAGCGCTGACGAAGTGCGGCTACGAGCAGCCCTCGCCAATCCAAGCGGCAGCGATCCCTGAGCTGATGCTCGGCCGTGACCTGCTCGGCCAAGCCCAAACCGGCACTGGCAAGACAGCAGCCTTTGCCCTGCCCCTGCTGGCGCGCATCAATCTCGAAGCACGCCACCCGCAGGTGCTGGTGCTGGCGCCAACACGCGAGCTGGCAATTCAGGTGAGCGAGGCCTTCCAGCGCTATGCGTCCTGCACGCCTGGGCTGCACGTGCTGCCGCTCTATGGCGGTTCCGATTTCCGCGATCAGATCCACAAGCTGCGCCGCGGCGTTCACGTGGTGGTGGGCACTCCAGGCCGGGTGATGGATCACATGCGCCAAGGCACCCTGAACGTCTCCCAACTGGAGACATTGGTGCTCGATGAAGCCGACGAGATGTTGCGCATGGGCTTCATCGATGACGTGAAGTGGGTGCTTGAACAGCTCCCCAGCGAGCGTCAGGTGGTGCTGTTCTCGGCAACGATGCCGCCAGAAATCAAGCGGATCTCTCAGCAGCATCTCCAGAACCCCGCTGAAGTGATCATCCGCACGCAGAAAGCGGACGCCAGCAGGATTCGCCAACGCCACATCCTGCTGCCCCATCAGCAAAAACTGAGCGCCCTACTGAGGGTTCTCGAAGCCCATGGCCCTGGCGGGGTGATCATCTTTGCCCGCACCAAAGCCGTCACGGTGACGGTGGCTGAAGCCTTAGAGGCCGAGGGAATCGCCTGCTCAGTGCTCAATGGTGATGTGCCCCAGTCGCTGCGTGAGCGCACCATCGAGCGCCTCAAGCAAGGGCGCATCGACGTGCTCGTGGCCACCGATGTGGCAGCTCGCGGACTCGACGTGGATCGCATTGGCCTGGTGGTCAACTACGACGCACCCTTCGATAGCGAGGCCTACGTGCACCGCATCGGCCGCACCGGCCGCGCCGGACGCCAAGGCGACGCCATCCTCTTCCTCTCCTACCGGGAGCGCCGTTTGCTCCACAGCCTCGAGCGCGCTGTCGGCAGCAGCATCGATGCAATGGATGTGCCGAGCGATGCGGAGATCAACCAGCAGCGCCTCGACAACCTGCAGCAGCAGCTCAGTGATCTCGTCAGCGAACCAGTCCCTGAAGACCGGCAGCAGGAAGTGGCCTTGATGGGCGAGATCCTGCAGCGCCTGCAACGGGAATCGGATGTCACCCCCGATCAGTTGGCTCTGGCCGCCCTGCGCTTGGCCCAAGGGGATTCACCGCTGCTGGTGGTGCCGCAACCACCGATGCCGGTCAACAACCGCAATCCACAAGGTCGCGGCCAAGAGCGCCGCAGCCCTGGCCGGGTGCAGCAGTCGATGGAGCGTTTCCGCGTTGAGGTGGGCTGGCAAGACCGCATCAAACCGGGCCATCTGGTGGGTGCCATCGCCAATGAAAGCGGCCTAGACGGTCGTCAGATCGGCAAGATCACGATCTTTGATGACTACAGCACTGTGGATCTGCCCGAGGGGATGCCACCGGAATTGATGAAGCGCCTGCAAGGGGTTCGGGTGATGCAAAAGGAATTGCGCATCAGCCGCCAGGCCATGGGCTGATTAACGAGCTGCCCCGCCGGCGCTGACAAGCCCCACGCCCTGCCTTTAGACCGATCCCACTTAGGTCCTAACCATGACCGCTTGGAAGGGTTGCCTCCCTGTGGCGTTGCTCTCTGCTGGCTTGGGATTCCTCCCGATGCCAGCGCGCGCCGAAGTCAGCGCCAGCGACATGCAACTGATCCAGAAGCTGTGCGTGGCCAGCTTCAACAATGCTTTTGCTCAGGCCGGCAAAGAAGCGCCTGAAGGCATGGGAGCTTTCACCTGTGACTGCCTGGGTGAGCGCATCAAAGCCGGTGATGGCCTGGGTACGGCCCGTGAAACTTGCACGATGGAGGCCACGCGCCGCTTCCCGACATCTCAGAGCTGATCTGCAGAGCGCAGGTCTTGTCGAGGGCGGCATCGGCCTGCAGTAAGTCGTAGCGATCGTGATTAGCAAGCTCCCCATTGGCGTCCCAAGTCAGGGCCCAAGGGAGAGGGGACCGGCTGTTCATCACGGCCTCCTGGTTGTGTGAGTTCGCTGACATTGCCCGGACTCTCCAGGGATCGCCGTGGATTCCAGTTTTCCTTCATGATCACGAAATCTTTGGACATCAAGGCCGCTAGCGCACAGCAAAATGGGCTCGAGAACATGAAATTCTCATTCACAAGAGCACACAGTTAGAAACAGCAATTGCTCCTATTGGCTTTGCTGCGCGAATCAGCAACACTAAAAACATCAACACAGGGAGGGTCCAATGACGGATGCCACTCCACCCGAGAGCGCACGATCACCACGACAACGTTGAGCATGGATCAGTGAACAATCACTGCTCTGCTTTGAGCTAGCAATCTTTCCAAAGCCAGCTGTTCCGGGGTGAACTGGCCCCTTCGATGAACCTGGACTAGGAGGTTGTGGTGTTATCGAACACCGTTTCAAAGCCAGTGATTCTGTGCTGCTTTTCGCCTGAATCCATCGCGCTGCTTACCAGTTTTTATTCTCTAGCGCGTTGACATTGAGGGAGAGCAATCATTGCACCCACGTGAATTCGTAAATCCTGAATTGTGGACTGAAAAACAGGATTAGCGCCTTCCCGCTTGGAATCACCATCCACCAACGCCGCCATGGTTTCAGGGGCAACGACAACTCAGCAGTGACAAGCACTGTCTTGGCCCGCAGCCAAGGGCTAATCGATGAGGGGTCTCACACAACCAGTGCCCTGTTTCCGTTCTGTTCCAACCGTTTGAGCATCGATTCCGGAACGTTTGACGCGTTCCAACAACAGCGACATCGCTTTTATCAATACCGCCCTCGGGCGCCATTACACCGTTAGGGACCAGGCCGTCAGGCCTGAGCATTAGAAGGGCCTCCGCCTGGCGGGGGCCCTTACGCTTTTGCCATGACCTTGCCACTTCCTGCTTACGAGCCCCTGCCCGAGGCGCCCCAAGCAGCCAGTGATCTCATCGAAGTGGCGATTGCGGCGCTCCATCCCACCCAACTGTGTGTGGGCATGGCTGAGATCCAGCACCGCATCGCTGACTTCCAAAACGAATCCCCCAAGGAGCGCCGGCGCTATTTGAAAACCAAGCCGATTCCGTTGGTGCGCAGCTCAGCGGGCGAGCTCTGGATGGTGGATCGCCATCACCGCCTGCGGGGGCTACTAGCGGTGGATCCCGAGGCCACCGGCTGGGGCTACATCGCCCTGGATCTGCCCTTCAACAACCGCAGCGCCGTGCTGCAGGCCTTGCAACAGCGCGGCTGGCTTTACCTCTATGACGGCCGGGGGCTCGGACCACTGGCACCAGAAGAACTTCCCGAGACCCTGCTGGGCTGCCAAGACGACCCCTACCGCAGCTTGGTGTGGAAGCTGAAGCGCGAAGGCGTGATTGATCGCGCTCCGCTGATTCCCTTCCATGAATTTCGCTGGGCGGCCTGGCTCAGGCGCAAAGCATTGCCGCCCTTCAACTCACAACAACTGGAGCCAGCTCTGCCAGCAGCCAGGGCCTATGCCCGCTCGGCCGCTGCCTCTCGCATGGCCGGCTGGAAAGGCTGATCAGAAGCAAAACGGAAGCTAGCGCCACCGCTTCAATTTCATATCGAGAATTGAAAGAATTACACCACTATCTGGGAGGGTCCTGCGATGGCTCCCACGAAGCGAGAGCGGCGATTCAGATTCCTGACTCCATTGATCGGTATGGGGATTGCCCTGGTGGGGGGCCTCGGATTTGGCGCCATTGCTGTTGAGCCTTTGTTGCTGCGGCTGAGCGGCTCGAGCACCAGCCTGGGTGCCCATCAGCTCCAGCAGGTACTGGCGCCCGTTCCACAGGAGGTGTTGCTCCTTGGAACCGATGCCGAAGGCCTACGCACCGATGTGATCGCCAGCTTGCATCTCACCGGCGAGGGGGCCCACCTGACGCAAATCCCGCGCGACACGTTCATTCGCTCCAGCCAACACGGTGAGCAGAAGGTCAACGCGCTCTATGCCTTTGGAGGCATCAAAGCCATCAGCGCTGGGGCTGAGGAGCTGATTGGACGGCCTATGCCGCATTACATCGTGCTCAATCTCGAAACCCTGCGGGAACTGGGGGATGCCCTGGGCGGGTTGGAAATGACAGTGGCCAAACAAATGCGGTACAGCGACCGCAGCCAGAACCTGGAGATCGACTTATTGCCAGGCCATCAGCGCCTGCGGGGGCGCGCTCTCGAGGGCTACTTGCGCTTTCGAAATGACGGCGAAGGAGATCTCGGCCGAATGCGGCGGCAGCGGCAAGCGGTGGATGCGCTCATGGGGCAACTGGCAACAGCCGAAGCCATGGCCAAGCTTCCCCAGCTGCTGCGGATCGCCAACGACAACATCAAGACCAACCTCAACCTGTTCCAGCTCGCCGGCCTCGCCAAGGTGGTGGCCGGCCAACAGCTCAGTGCGTCCTCGTTGCCCGGCTATTTGGGTTATCGAAACGGAATCAGCTACTGGTTTGTCACCAATCCCGAGCGATCCCTGTAAAGCAATCGTGGCCTAGAAGCGCTCACCAGAGCTAAGAAGGGGAGTTCATGGAGATTGCAGTTGCAACTGCTTAAAGAGAGCGGTCAGAGAGAAGTTTTCTGCGGCCTCACCTCCATTGTTTGGCTGCACCGGCGCATGCCGGATGCCTTTTTTCTGGTGGTGGGCTCACGCACCTGCGCACACCTGATCCAAAGCGCCGCCGGCGTGATGATCTTTGCCGAACCCCGCTTTGGCACCGCAATCCTTGGCGAACGGGATCTCGCGGGCCTCGCCGATGCCAACGAGGAACTCGACAGGGTGGTGGCTGATCTGCTGCAACGGCGGCCCGAAATCCGCACCCTCTTTTTGGTGGGATCGTGCCCGAGCGAAGTGATCAAGCTGGATCTCAGCAAAGCCGCTGAGCGCCTCAATCAGCAGCATCGCGGCCGCGTGCAAGTGGTGAACTACAGCGGCAGTGGCATCGAAACCACCTTCACCCAAGGGGAAGACCAGGCGTTAACCGCCCTGGTGCCATTGATGCCGCAAAGCACAACGCCGCAGCTGCTGTTGGTGGGCACCCTGGCTGATGGCGTGGAAGAGCGCTTCCTGACGCTGTTTGAGCGCCTTGGGATTGGCCCTGTCGCCAGCCTGCCGCCGCGGCGTTCCACCGAGCTGCCAGCCGTTGGCCCAGGCACCAAGCTTCTGCTCACCCAACCCTTTTTGGGGCAAACAGCCAGGGCCCTGCAAGCCAAAGGCGCTGAGCTGATCAGTAGCCCCTACCCCCTCGGCGTTGAAGGCAGCGAGTTGTGGTTCCGGGCTGCTGCCAGGGCCTTTGGCATCAGCGATGAGCACACCACCTCCGTGCTCGAGCCGCTGGTGACCCGAGGGCGTGCGGCTTTGGAACCCCACCGCAAAGCCCTGGAGGGCAAACGCCTGTTCCTGTTGCCGGATTCCCAAATGGAGCTGGCCCTCGGGCGCTTCCTGCAACGGGAATGCGGCATGGAGTTGGTGGAGGTGGGAACTCCCTATCTCGATCGCGCCCTGCAGCAGCAGGAGCTCGATCTACTGCCCGCTGATGTGCAACTCAGCGAAGGCCAAAACGTGGAGGAGCAGTTGCAGCGGGTTCGTCAGAGCCATCCCGATTTGGTGGTCTGCGGCATGGGACTCGCCAACCCGCTGGAAGCCGAGGGGATCACCACCAAATGGTCGATCGAGCTGGTCTTCAGCCCGATCCATGGCTGCGATCAAGCCGGCGATTTGGCGGAGCTCTTCGCCCGACCCCTGCGCCGCCGCGGCGCCCTCACCTTCGCCTGAGCGCCATGGAACTCACCCTTTGGACCTATGAGGGCCCACCCCATGTGGGCGCGATGCGCATCGCGGCCTCGATGCAGGGGGTGCACTACGTGCTCCACGCCCCCCAAGGCGACACCTACGCCGATTTGCTGTTCACGATGATCGAGCGGCGCGACCAGCGCCCGCCGGTGACCTACACCACGTTTCAAGCCAGGGACTTGGGGGGTGACACCGCCGAGCTGGTGAAACGCTCGATCCGCGATGCGGCAGATCGCTTCCAACCCCAGGCGCTGCTGGTGGGAGAAAGCTGCACCGCGGAACTCATCCAGGATCAACCGGGCGCCCTCGCCCAGGGCATGAATCTGCCGATGCCGGTGGTCAGCCTGGAGCTACCCGCTTACTCCAAGAAAGAGAACTGGGGGGCTGCAGAAACCTTCTACCAACTGATTCGCACACTGCTCAAGCCGCAACTTCCACCGGCGGGTTTGAGCAAACCCGACCCCAAGCGCTGGCAGGAGCAAGGCCGGCGGCCTCGGGTGAATCTGCTGGGGCCAAGCCTGCTGGGCTTCCGCTGCCGCGATGACGTGCGGGAGGTGCGGGTGCTGCTCGATGAGCTCGGCATCGACACCCATGTGGTGGCGCCCTTGGGCGCAAGCCCCGAGGATCTACGGCGCATCCCCCAAGCCGAGGCCAACATCTGCCTCTACCCCGAAGTTGCCGATAGCAGCTGCCGCTGGTTGGAGCGGCAGTTCGGCATGCCCACGGTGAGCACCGTGCCGATTGGCATCGGCGCCACTGAGATGTTCTGCAGGGAATTGCAGGAGCTGCTGGGGCTCGAGCCCACAAGCCAAGGCCGTGGCCAGAGCCGCATGCCCTGGTATTCGCGCTCGGTGGATTCCACCTACCTCACCGGCAAGCGGGTGTTCATCTTTGCCGATGCCACCCATGCCATTGCCGCGGCCCGCATCGCCTCCCGCGAACTGGGCTTTGAGGTGGTGGGCCTGGGCAGCTACAGCCGCGAACAGGCCCGCGCCGTGCGAGCGGCGGCTGAGGAACTCGGGCTCACCGCCCTGATCAGCGACAACTACCTGGAGGTGGAAGCGGCCATGGCTGAAGCCGCCCCAGAGCTGGTGCTAGGCACCCAGATGGAGCGCCACAGCGCCAAGCGCCTTGGCATTCCCTGCGCGGTGATCTCTTCACCCCTGCACGTCCAAGACGTGCCGGCCCGCTATGCGCCCCAAATGGGCTGGGAGGGGGCCAACGTGATCTTCGACAGCTGGGTTCACCCGCTGATGATGGGCTTGGAGGAACACCTCATTGGAATGTTCCGCCACGACTTTGAATTCGTCGATGGCCACATGAGCCACAAGGGCGAAAAGCCACCCGGGCCGGAGGCCGCTGATCCAATCACCCTGGCCGCTGAGGCCAATGGGGTGGATGAGGCGGAGCTGCTGCGCTGGGCCCCTTCAGGGCAGGCGGAACTGAGCCGTATTCCCTTCTTTGTTCGCGGCAAGGTGAAGCGGAACACCGAGAGCTACGCGCAAGAGCGCGGCATCATCAACATCACCGATGAAGTGCTCTACGAAGCCAAGGCTCACTTTTCCCGGTGAGCCTCCACTGAGTAACGCGGTATCAACTTTTGATCCGCCGGATTTTTTGTTTACCCCCCAGTTGCTGTTGGCTGGCGTGGGTACCTGTTGAAAAGGCCCCTCCGTTCGGTTCATGCCATGACCACAACCTTGACGCCACCAAGCAGTCGCCGTGAAGACGGCGATGGCAGTGTGCAGGTGCACCAGGACGCCTCGCTGAAGATCGAGGAGGGGGCTCTGGTCATTGCGGTGTACGGCAAGGGGGGAATCGGCAAGTCCACCACCTCTTCGAATCTCTCAGCTGCGTTTTCCAAACTCGGCAAACGGGTGCTTCAGATCGGTTGCGATCCCAAGCACGACAGCACCTTCACCCTCACGCACAAGATGGTGCCGACGGTGATCGACATCCTCGAAGAGGTGGACTTCCACAGCGAGGAGCTGCAGCCCGAAGACTTCGTTTTTGAGGGCTTCAATGGGGTGATGTGTGTGGAGTCCGGCGGCCCTCCTGCTGGCACCGGCTGCGGTGGCTACGTCACGGGTCAAACGGTGAAACTGCTCAAGGAGCATCACCTGCTGGAAGACACCGACGTGGTGATCTTTGACGTGTTGGGGGATGTGGTCTGTGGCGGCTTTGCCGCACCGCTGCAGCACGCCAACTACTGCTTGATCGTCACGGCCAATGATTTCGATTCGATCTTCGCGATGAATCGCATCGTGCAAGCGATTCAAGCCAAGGCCAAGAACTACAAGGTGCGTCTTGGTGGAGTGGTGGCCAATCGCTCAGCGGAAACCGATCAGATCGACAAGTTCAACGAGCGCACCGGCCTGCGCACCATGGCCCACTTCCGCGATGTGGATGCGATCCGGCGCTCACGCCTGAAGAAATGCACGATCTTTGAAATGGACAAAGACGAGGAAGGGGTGGAGGCCGTGCAAAACGAATATCTCCGGCTGGCGCAAAACATGCTCGACCACGTCGAGCCACTGGAAGCCGAATCACTCAAAGATCGCGAGATCTTCGATCTGCTGGGTTTCGATTAAGCCGCATTGATCGTCAGCAACTGCCCACACGGGCAGGGTCAATTCGTACGTTTCAACACGACCAGCGAGAAATTCGCACGGCACGCTCGGGGTACTTCTAAGTACCCCGATGCGTTCACCAGCGAGGGTTGAAATTCTGCCGATGCAAGCCAGCCAAGCTGGCTCCACCCTGTTTTCATCGCCCCAACCCAGCGACGAGACCCTGATTGCCACGGTGGGCACCGCCCCATCCCACGAACTCTTCTGCCACCGCAAGCAGACCGACCAACTGCTGCTGCTTCAAGGCGAGGTGGATCTTGTGGTGCTGCAAGACAAACAGCTGCACACCATCCCCATGCGCGTGGAGAACGCCTGCTGGATTCGCATCCCCCCTGGGATTCCCCATGGGGCCATCAACCGCGGGGGATCACCGGCGCTGATGGTGAATGCCGTGCAGCGTCATGGCGAACCCGATGCCCGTGACTACCGGCCGCTGCCCATCCCCATCAGCCTGCAGCAGGCCTGGATCAGCTTGGTGAACGGGCCGGCTTAACCGCTGCTTGCGCTGCCGTCTTGTGGAGAGGCGCCGCGCAAAACACAATGTGCTTATCTCAGACCTCCAGGCCAACGATGAGCAGCTCCACACCAGTCGATGTGCTGGTGCTCGCCGCCAGCAATGGCGAGAACCTCAAATTGGCCGAACGCTTTGCCGATGAAGCCCGCAAGCTGGGATCCAGCGCCGAGGTGCTGGATCTCACCCTGCTGGATCTACCCCTCTATCGCCCCAAAGCCGAAAAAAATGGCAGTCCGGCTGATCTAGCGCGCTTACACGAGCGGCTCATGGCCGCTCCCCACTGGGTGATCTGCGCGCCGGAATACAACGGCTCCATCCCGCCAGTGTTCAGCAATGCCGTGGCCTGGCTCTCGGTGCAGGGGGATGACTTTCGCGCCCTGTTCAACGGCCGGCCCGTGGCCATGGCCACCTTCTCTGGAGGTGGCGGCATGGAGCTATTGCTCTCCCTGAGGATCCAACTCACCCACCTCGGCGCCCAGGTGGTGGGGCGACAGTTGCTCAGCAATTTCGCCAAGCCAGCCAAAGACGACTCGATCCAAGACTTGCTGCGCCGCCTGATGCAGATGCAACCACTCGCGTTGGGCACCTGAGCAGCGATGACCACACCCCCTCTGCGCAGCCTGGGCCGCTTGCGGCCTGCTGCAGAACGCTTCCACAGCCAGCTCGATTGGCTCGATAGCTGGCACAGCTTCAGCTTTTCGCACCACCACGACCCCGATTGGATGGGTTTTGGTCCGCTGCGAGTGATCAATGACGACACGATCGCCCCAGGCCAAGGCTTTGGCATGCACCCGCACCAGAGCATGGAAATCATCACCGTGATGGTGGAAGGTGAGCTCACCCATCAAGACTCCATGGGTCACCGCGAAGTGCTCCGCGCCGGCGAGGTGCAGCGCATGAGCGCCGGCCGAGGCGTGGTGCACAGCGAAATCAACCAATCCGCCTCCCCCTGCCGGCTCCTGCAGATCTGGGTGGAACCGCAAACCCCTGGGGGAGATCCGCAATACGAGCAAAAGCCCTTTGCCATCGCAGAGGGCTGGACCTGCCTGCTGGATCCCAGCGGCGCGGCGGAGGCCATGGCCATTCAGCGGCCGGTGCGGCTCTGGCGCAGCCAACAGCAACCAGGAATCCCCCTGGAACTGCCCCTGCAGCCCAACCGGCAGGGGTGGCTGCAGCTGATTGATGGCGCCATCACACTGGATGGGCAATTACTGCAACGGGGTGATGGTTTGGGCTTCGAGGGCGCGCCGGGGCAGACCATCGTGAGCAGCAGCGCTGGCGCCGACCTGCTGCTGTTTGAACTGCAATGAGCGCCTGGCAGCGCCAGCTCACCGTTCCGCAGTTCACCGTTGTCAGCGGTTTGCTGGTGATTGCCCTTGGCACGCTGCTGCTGGCCACGCCGCTGTGCTCTGGGCCATCAGTGGACCTCTGGGAGGCGCTCTTCACCGCCACCTCCGCCATCACGGTGACGGGCCTCTCGATCATTGATGTCGGCACGGAGCTGACGTTCTTTGGACAGCTGGTGCTGGCGGTGTTGATCATCACCGGCGGCCTGGGACTGATGGCCATCAGCACCTTCCTGCAGGGCTTTGTGCAGGGCCGCACGGGCCTGCGTCAACGCATCGACCAGGGCCGCACCCTCGACCAATTCGGCGTGGGCGGTGTGGGCTCCACCTTCCGGGCCATCGTGATCAGTGGCGGTGTGCTGATGCTGATTGGCACGGTGCTGCTCTATGCCTTCGGCTTCACCGACATCAGCAACCCAGCCGAGCGGCTCTGGGCCGCGATGTTCCACAGCATCAGCGCCTTCAACAACGCCGGATTCAGCCTGTGGTCGGGAAGCCTTGAGGCTTATCAGAGCAATGCCGTGGTCTGCGCGGTGGTGGCAGCGCTGGTGATCGCTGGGGGCATTGGCTGGCGCGTGCTCTCCGATCTCTGGATTCATCGGCGCAACCCCCTGGAATGGCGCCGCTTGAGCCTGCAAAGCCGCGTGGTGCTGCGCAGCAGCGTGCTGTTGATCGCGGCCGGCACCTTGGGGCTGCTGTTCACCGAACGGCTAGCCCCCGCTGGTGTGGTGGGGGGCCTACCGCTGCTGCAAAAGGTTGGAGTTTCGCTGTTTCAGGTGATCTCAGCGCGCACCGCAGGGTTTGTCTCCGTGCCCCTGTCGCTCGACACCATCTCCCATGCGGGGTTGTTCCTGCTGATCCTGTTGATGTTCATTGGCGCCAGCCCCGGGGGCACTGGGGGTGGCATCAAAACCACCACTTTTGCGGTGCTGCTGTGCACCACCCGTTCCACCCTGGAAGACCGCACCGAGGTGGTGATCAATCGCCGCCGCATCCCCGGCAAACAGGTGCTGCGGGCCGTTGGCATCACCCTGGCTTCGGCCGGAGTGGTGGTGCTGATGACCATGCTGTTGGGGCTGGGGGACACCGAAGCCGGTGTGCTGGGGGATGAAGACTTCACCTTTTTGGAGAAGTTGTTCACCTGCGTGTCAGCCTTTGCCTCGGTTGGCTTTGATCTCGGCATCACCGCCCGCTTGGACCGCTGGGGACAACTGGTGCTGCTGGTTGGCATGTTCATCGGCCGACTCGGCATCCTGTTGTTGCTCTCGGCCCTCTTTGGCCGGCGTCCCCCCAGCCGGGTGCGCTACCCGCAAGAAGAACTCATCCTGTAGTCACCACCGTGAACGCCATGACCGGCAAGCTCTGGTTATCCCAATCCAATCGCCGTGATCTCTCCGATGGCTATGCGGTGATCGGCCTGGGGCGTTTTGGCCTGGCGGTTTGCGAAGAGCTCGTGCGCTGGGGTGCTGAGGTGCTGGCCATCGACGATGAAGAGCGGGCCGTTGATGAGCTGCGCCAAGTTGAACCCTCGATTGAAGCGCGCTTGGTGGACTGCACCGATGAAGAAGCCATGCGCGAAGCCGGCGTGCTGCAAGTGGGCACGGTTGTGGTGGCCATTGCCGGCTCGATTGAAGCCAGCATCACCGCCACGCTGATCGCCAAAGACGCCCCCGGCAGCCGCGTCAAACAAGTGATCGCCAGGGCCAACAGCGACATCCACATGAAGATGCTGCAACGGGTGGGCGCTGACCGGGTGGTCTATCCGTTGAAGCTGCAGGGCCAGCGGCTGGGCGAGGAGCTGGTGAGGCCCAATCTGCTGGAGCGGCTGGAGCTTGATGCCGACCACAGCATTGAAGAAATCCTGGTGCCAGAAGCCTTCTCAGGCCAATCGCTGCGGGAGCTCAACCTGCGCCGCAGCCATCACGTCACCGTGCTGGCCGCCGGCCCCCAACACGCGTTCACGGTTAACCCACCGGCCTCACTGGTGCTGCAGGCCGGTGAACGCTTGGTGGTGATGGGCAGCAAAGAGGCTCTCGCCGCCCTGCCAAACGAATAAGAGCTAAGGGGTTAAGCCCACCAGCGCACTGGAGAGGTCCCAAACCCGTAGGGCTGTGGCCGGATCACTGGCCTTATCGGAGAGCTCCTGTTGAAACTGCTTCCCATCTTTTTTCTGGCGGTTGCCCCAGCTCCAATGGGCGCCGGAACTGCGGAAGGCAGGGTCAGCCACCACTTGGGCCACCCGCTCACCGGCCAGGGCTTGGCTCACATAACCGCCGGTGATGTTCTTCTGGAACCAGGGGAAGATCTTTTGGAATGCCGGCAGGCTGTTGCGGAACAGCGGCGTATCAGCCACACATCCGGGATACAGCGAGCTGAAGCTGATGCCGGTGGACCCGTGGAAGCGGCGGTGCAACTCCAAGCTGGTGATCATGTTGCACAGCTTGCTGTCCTTGTAAGCCTTTCCAGGCTTGAACTTCTTACCACTGGCCATGGCGATCGGCGCCTTAAATCCCTGGGCAAAGCCGGACAGATCACCCAGATCAGCAGGGGCAGGAATGGGGATCTTGCCGCCGAGTTCTTTGGAGTTGGCGGTCACCGTGCCCAAGGTGATGAGGCGTTTGTCGGCGGCTGGTGAGGCCTTGAGGTCATCCAGCAACAGGCGGGCCAACAGGAAGTGACCCAGATGGTTGGTGGCCATGCTGAGCTCGTAGCCCTGGGCACTCCATTCCGGCTCTTTGAGCAGCGGTTTGTAGACCGCTGCATTGATCACCAGCGCCGTCAGGGGCCGATTAAGACCACGGAACAGCTCCACAAACGCCTTGACCGACTCGAAATCGGACAGATCCAGGGGCAGGATGATCGCCTCAGCCGGACGACCCAAACCCAGCTCAACCAGGGCTTGTTGGGCTTTGGCGCCATCGCGGCACGCCATGACAACCGTCCAGCCCTGATCGATCAGGGCTTTGGTGGTCCACAGACCAACGCCCGATGAGGCTCCAGTGACGATGGCCAGTGGCGCCGATGGAGAGGAAGACGGGCTACTGGTCATGGAACGAATGCTTAAGGGGTGGGAGCGGCTTCAGGCGGAAGCCAAATGATGCGGCGGCGGTTGGGCGCGATCCATTGCTGCTCTTGCTGCAGCAGGGCTTGCTCACCATCAATGCTGAACAGGCGATCGAGGGAGCGCTTTTGTCCCTCAAGCCGGTCGAGCTGCAGCGCCAGAACCGCTTGAATTTCGCTGTGACGATCCAGCCGTTGTTGATGGGCCAAGGCCAATTTGGCCAGCGTGACAAACGCCAAGGTCAACCCAACCGCCTTCAAGGCAAGGCCAAGAAAGGCAAACAACAGCTCTTCACGGGCAATAGCTGCTGAAGACGGCAAAACGACTTCAGGCTGCGACGACGAGGGCGCTGGCCGATGAGACCCTTGCCGAGCGGTGAGACGCGTTGCGGGGCGGCGAGTCCGGGGCACCACAGCTTCCATGACACCCGCTTGTAGCGCACGTCACCGAAGCTGCCAAGTCACCCAGACCTCAGGAGCGGTAAAGGCTGACGCTCAGACGCAGGGCCAAGATGGCAGCGTGGGCTGCCACCACGAGGGCGATGTAGATCTCAGACTGAGACAAGGCAGTAGCCATGGTGCGCAACAAGAACCTCTCCATTTTCCGTGCCAGCCCCGACTTCCCAAGGGGGCTGTCACAGCTCTTGATGGCCGTCAGAACTAGGTTGCCAGCAGAGGATTGAACGCCATGCTGCTCTCCGCCTGGAGAAATCAGGTGCCTGCGCGCTCAGGAGCTGATGCGGTGGGGGCACTGAAGCAAGAGCTGTTGCGCCTGGGCTCAATGGTGGAGGAATCAGCTGTGCTGGCCCGGGCCGTGCTGTCGGGACCCGACATGGAGGCAGCACCACAAATCCGCCGTGGCGACGACCGAATTGACAAGCTCTACCGGCGCCTGGAGGAGGAATGCGCTGATCTGCTGTGTCACAAGCGCCTCAGCCAAACCCAGGTGCGCGAGGTGCTGAGTTACATGCACTGCCTGCGCGATCTCGAGCGCTTTGGCGACTACTGCAAAGAGCTGGCCACCTTGGGCGAGCAATTGCTGCCGGCGCAGCCGGTGATGCTCCGCGACGAGGTGCTGACGATGCTCGATCGTTGCCGCTCGCTCTTAGCCCTTGCCCTCAACAGCCTCAGCGAGGAAGACCTCAGCGCCGGGGCCAGGCTCCAGGCCCTCGATGACCTGGTGGACCGGGACTACGAACGTCTGGTGGAAGAGCTCACTCAAACCTGCACCTCCAGCGAATGCCGGGATCATCAGTTGATGCTGGTGCTGGTGCTGCGCTGCATTGAGCGCATGGCCGACCATGCCGTGAATGTGAGCCAGCGGGTGGCGCGGCGCGAACCATGAGCGAAAGCCTTGTGATCAATGTCAGTGCAGACCAGATCCGCTGCCTAGACATGAGCCCGCTGCAGGAGCTGCGGCAGCGCCCTGCCACCGCCCTGCTGGAACTGGAAGACGGCCTCGCGCTGCAACTGGAATGGCCCCGCGCCGATGACGATCCCCGCGAACTCAGTGAAGTGCCGGAGTGCCGCCTGTGGAGCTTGCGGGCCGATGCGCTCTGCCCCTGGCTGACGCTGCTGCTGCAACGCAGCGACGGCCAACTCAGCCGCCATGTGGCCATGCAAGTGCTGCATGAGTTCAGTCGCACGGAAGGCCTGCGCTTTGATCCCGATGACCTCAGCCTTTGGATCAGCCATCGCCTCTTCTGGCTTGATGAATGGGGCAACCAACACGGGCTTGCCCTACGCGGACGGCTCGGTCAAATGGCAGCCGTGTTGGGCTTCAACGTGGAAGCCGGCTTCTGGCCTCAGGCCTGAAGCCAGAGCGTGATGGCGCGGCGGCTGCTGTCGATCGCCAAGGCCAAGCTCAAAATCCGCAGCAACCAGGCCAGTTGGCGCGGACTGACGCGCTGCAACCGGCTCGCCGCCCACTTGGCCGCCACCGCCGCCAGCCCCCCCAACAGCAACGCCGGCAGCAATTCACCGCGGCCCTCGAGCACAAATAGCGACCCCGCTCCCGCAGAAGCCAGCAGCACAGCCACCGTGCTGAGCCGGATGGCCAGATACATGGGGATGCGCAACCAAGCCACCATCAGCGGCACCATCACCAAACCGCCGCCCAAGCCCAGCAGGCCGCCGCAGAGCCCGGCGATGCAGCCCACCAAGGCCAGCGGAAGCAGCGCCGGGGAGGGATCACTGCTGTTAACAGCGGTGGCGGACTGCTGGCGCGGCCGCACCAACAGGGCCACCAGCGCATACACAAGCGCTTGCACCGCCAGCAAATGCCAGCCCGAGAGCACCTTGCCCACCAGCGCAAAGCCGAGACCACTGGCTAGAGCCGCCAGGGCAATCACCAGCGCGGGTTGCAGTGGCAAGCGGCCCTGGCGCCAGTGGGCCCAGCTGCCTGCCGCCGTGGTGGGAACAATGGCCAAGGTGCTGGTGGCCAGCGCCTGATGGGGATCCAAACCAAGCGCCAACAACAGCGGCGAGAAAATCAAGCCGCCGCCAATCCCCAAAAAGCCCGACAACAGACCGGCGAGGATGCCTAACGGCAGCAGCAACAGCAGCTGGAGCATCCCCTCCCATCACAATCGGCCCCAGCTTCGTTGATCCACGGCCAACGTTGGGGCCTCTATCCGGATCTGAACAGCTCCGGCAGCGTGCAGATGGGGTTGGATCGCTGGATGCTGGGCCAGCTCAGCGAGGAGCAGCCGGTGCTGCTGCGCTTCTACCAATGGCAGCAGCCCACCCTCTCGCTTGGGCATCACCAGGGCCCTCTCCCCAACAGTGCAGGGCTGGATGTCCCTGTGGTGCGCCGACCCACCGGCGGAGCGGCCGTTCTCCATGGCGGCGATCTTTGTTATGCCATCGCCTTGGCGCAGCCGCCCCGCGGGCAGCGACGGGCCTACCGGCTGCTGAACCAATGGTTGCAAGCGGGCTTTGCGCACTTGGGCAGCGCCTTGATCGATGGCAACAGCGAGCAGCAACGCAGGCAACAGAATTGCTTTGGCCAAGCCACCGAGGCTGATTTGGTGGACCCGCTTGGCATCAAACGGATCGGCAGCGCCCAGCTTTGGCAGCGGGGCCGGCTGCTGCAGCACGGTTCGATTCCCTTGCAGCCGCCAGCTGAGCTCTGGCAGCAGCTCTTCAATGAGCCAGCTCCCCCAGCCCTACCTGAGGCCTTCAGCCCCAATCGGCTGCGCAAGGTGTTGGTGCAGCTTGCCGAGCAGTGGCTCTTGGGATCAAAGCCGAATCAGTTGGCTTGGCCCGAGGAGCCTGAGCGGTTGGCCGCCATCACTTCAGGCAAGGCCGCCACGGTTTCAGCCACAGGCCCGAGCGACAAGCCCAAGGGGTAGGCGCCTTGGCGGCGAGCCTGCTCCAGCAAGGGCTGGGGCAACCGCACCGACAGCCGCCTCATCACCGCTTCCGACAGCTCAGGGCGCTCCAACGTGCCCACCGGCAACCCCGCTGGATTGAGCACCAGCAGCCGGCCCTGCTGCGATTCCTCTAAAGCCAACACGGCCCGCCACAGCGGCGCGGTTTCAGCAATTGAGGGCAGATCAGTGAGGGGCCGCTGGTGCTGCTCGAGGGTTTCCACATCCCAGCGCTGCACGGGCACCTGCTTGAGAGGCTGATCATCAATGAACCCCTTCCAACGCCCCCCTTGGCAGATCAGCACCCAATCCGGGCGCGGCGAATCATTGGAGAGGCGCATTTGGCTGAGGTCCCGCAGGGTTTTGCCGGGCTCCATCACCCGCAAACGGCGGCTCACGGAATCTTTCACCTGCAGATGCTGCAGTGCCCGCTGCAAGGCCAGCAGCTGCAGTTGGTTGCGGGAGGCGCCCAGGGCAAACCAGCCCAGAAGCAAAAGCCACAAGCCACCAAAGGAGCCCGTGCGCAGAAACAGGAACACGCCAAACACCACGCCCATCCACCCCAACAGCTGCCCGCAGCGGGTGGCCGTGCGCACGCCCTTCTCGCGGCTGCCACTGGCCTGCCACACCAGAGCTTTAACGATCTGACCACCATCGAGGGGCAAGCCGGGCAGCAGGTTGAACAAGGCCAGCAGCAAATTGAGCTGGGCTAGCACCAGGGCCACCTCCCCTAAGGGGGGCTGAATGTGGCTCAAAGGATGCACGGCCAAGGCCAACAGGAAAGCCAAGAGCGCACTCACCGCCGGGCCAGCGGCGGCCACCAACAAAGTGCCCATGGGTGTAGCGGGATCCCGCTCAACGGAGGCCACCCCGCCCAGCATGAACAGGGTGATGCTGCGCACCTTGACACCAAGGCGCAGCGACATCAGCGAATGGCCGAGTTCGTGCAGCACCACGGAAATGAACAGCAGCAGTGCTGTCAGGAATCCGTAGGCAGGGTTGCCATCAAATTGCTGGCTAAACAGAACCGTGGCCAGCACCAGAACAAAGAGCCAGCTGGGATGGATATAAAGCGGAATTCCGGCCAGGCTCATCACCTTCCAGCCTTGGCCCTGTGGGGCGTTGCTCACCTGCTTGCCCCCTTTCGACAACCACCATCCTAGAAACGCAGTCATGGCTGCACAGCTGAAAATCTGCGGACTGATGCAACCGCCGCAAGCGGCGGCTGTGGCAGGGCTCGGCGCCAATGCCATCGGGGTGATCGCTGCTCGCCGCTCCGCCCGCTTTTTAGAACCAGCACAGCGGCCAGCCCTCTGGGAGGCCGTGGCAGGCACCAACCCCAACTGCTGCCGGGTGCTGGTGGTGGTCAATCCCAGCGACAGCGAGCTGGAGAGTTTGCGGCCTGAGCAGGGCCATCAACTGCTGCAGCTGCACGGCGAAGAAACGCCAGAGCGCTGCCAGCAACTGCGTGATGAGCTGGGCTTGCCCCTGTGGAAAGCCCTGCGAATCCGCAGCGCCGCTGACCTCCAACAAGCCCAGGCCTACAGCGCCGTGGTGGATGGCCTGTTGCTCGATGCCTGGAGTGACTCGGCCCATGGCGGCACGGGCGAGCGCTTGCCGCTGCAATGGTTGCAAGGGTTTCAGCCGCTGCTGCCCTGGTGGCTCGCCGGCGGGCTCGGCCCCAGCAATGCCCGCAGCGCCCTTGATCAACTGGCGCAGCAGGGGCTGACGCCCACGGGGCTCGATGCCAGCAGCGGCGTGGAGCAAGCGCCGGGACTGAAAGATTTGCAGCTGGTGGAGGCGCTCATCAAAGCCGTTCACGGCTGAAATGCGCACAATTCAGCTAGTTGCTTTGCCGCCATGCCGGCTCCATGGCTGTTGGCCCAAGGACTGCTGATGGGTTGTCAGTTGATCGGCGGTCAACTGGAGTGCGTGCCGGGGATGGACCACCTCAAGCCGCAGCAGGAAATCAAGGTGCTCAAACAGCAAATCGATGCCACCAGCCAGCGGGCCTCGGATTTGCAAGCGGCGATTCAGAGCCTGGGTGAGCTGGAGCTCGCAGGCGAAGCGATCGCCGGTCAATTGATTGAAGCCCGCTGGTTGGCTGCCAACCCAACAGGTCCACAGCCCACGCTTATCCACTGGTATCGGCAAGGTGAATCAGGCTGGTTACTGATTCCAGGTGCCGTTGGCAGCAGCTACACCGCACAATCCAGCGATGTGGGGCTGGATTTGATGGCTGTGGCGATCGTGATCACCCCTGAGGGGCACCGGCGCGTGGCCTCAGGGCCGCTGGGGCCCGTGCGGCCTTAGCCCAGCATCGATTCCTGCTGCTTCACCAACTCAAAGAACTCGGCCTTGAGGCTGGGGTCGTGGCGGAAATCACCGCGCACAACAGAGTTCACCATGCTGGTTTGGGGCTCTTTCACGCCGCGCCACTTCATGCAGTAGTGCTGCGCCTTCACCAGGATGGCCAGGCCCTTGGGCTCACACAGCCGCTCGATTTCATCGGCCAGGATCATCACCGCTTCCTCTTGGATGTGAGGACGGGAGAAGACCCAATCGGCCACGCGGGCGAACTTGCTCAAGCCAATGACACTGGAGCCAGGCTTGATGCCAATCCAGCAGTTGCCAAGGATCGGCACCAGGTGGTGTGAACAGGCCGAACGCACCGTGATCGGACCAACGGTGTAAATCTCATCGAGATTTTTGACGTTGGGGAAGCTGGCGATCTTGGGCTGCTCGAGATAACGGCCCTTGAACACCTCCTGGAGGTACATCTTGGCGACGCGCTCTGCCGTCTCCTCAGTGTTGTGGTCGCGCTCGATATCAATCACAAGCGAACGCAGCAGATCGCGCACCTTGTCGGTGACTTCCTGCTGGAGCAGCTCAAGCTCGCCGGGCTTGAGGTGGTCAGCGATGTTGTCGTTGGCCAGGTAGGGGGCATCGGCCGCTTCCAGGCGGGCCCGAATCACGGAGCTGATGGAACGCGGCAGGGTCTTCGTGATGCTGCGGGCCACAGCGGAGCCATCCAGCACAGGCGAACCAATGGAAGGAGAAGCAGACGCCATTGCAGTGGTGTCGTCGAGTGCAGTCATGGAGCTCAGAGCGCGCCAGCGGCGGGCATGAGGGTGATGTCCTCCAGCAGGAGCTGGGGGGGTTGCTGCGCGATGTGCAGCAGGGTGTCAGCGACCTTGGCCACGGGGAGCATGGCACAACGATCAAAGTCCGCCTGCACCGTGGGTGTATCCCACAGCGGAGTGTCCACAGCGCCCAAAGTGAGGGTGCTGAGGCGGATCCCGTGTTGCCGTTCGTCTTCGGCGAAACAGCGCGTTAGAGCTTGAACCGCTGCCTTGCTGGTGCAATAGGCCCCCCAACCGGGGAAAGCCGAGCGCGCCGCGTGGCTGCTGATGTTCACGATCAAGCCGCCGCCTTGGGCACGAAGCCCTGGCAGCACAGCCTGACAAACCTGAAACACGCTGGTGACGTTGAGCTGCATCAGCCACTGCCACTGCTCCAAGCTCACCTCAGAGAGGGAAGCGGTGAGCGCAGCACCGGCGTTATTGATGACCACCGCTGGGGTGCCCTCCTGCTGTTGCAAGCGGGCAATGGCCGGTGCAATGGCAGCAGGATCACTGAAGTCGACGCATTCAGTCGCTACTGACACCCCAAAGGAGCGGCAGCGCTGAGCGACGTCTTCAAGGGCATCGGCCGAACGCGCCATGAGCTGGAGAGACCAGCCCGCTTCAGCAAACCGCTGAGCGGTGGCAGCGCCGATGCCCCGGGAAGCCCCGGTAATCAGTGCAGTCGAAGACAACAACAAAAAAGGAACGTGGACAAACCGGTCGAATGCCCGGTTCTTTAAGGAATATTACGCGCTGGCTGACGACTCCAGGGTGTCTGACGTAGCAGCAGCTTCCATCTCGGGGTGCTCTAAGTAGCGGCCAATGCGGCGGTACTTGCTGTAGCGCTGATCCCTCAACTCTTGGCCTGACAGGGAAGTGAGCTGATTGAGCTCATCACACAGAGCCGTCCGCAGGGTGTCTGCAGCCTGCAACGGAGCCCAGTGATTGCCTCCTGAAGGTTCGCCCAGCACCCGATCAACAATCCCCAGCTGGCTGAGATCGCGGGCGGTGATCTTCAGGGCTTCGGCCGCAGTGGAGGCCTTGGCTGCATCCCGCCACAGGATCGAAGCGCAGGCTTCAGGGCTGGCCACCGTGTACACGGAGTGCTCAAACATCATCAAACGATCGGCCACGCCAATCCCCAAGGCACCGCCCGATCCGCCTTCACCAATCACGGTGGCAATCACGGGCACCTCCAGGGCAAACATCTCGCGCAAGTTGACGGCGATGGCTTCGCCTTGACCGAGTTCTTCGGCCTTCAGGCCGGCGTAGGCACCGGGGGTGTCGATGAAGCTGATGACAGGCAACTGAAAGCGGGAGGCGTGCTGCATCAAGCGCAAAGCCTTGCGGTAGCCGCCGGGAGAGGCCATGCCGAAGTTGCGGGCCACGTTCTCTTTGGTGTCGCGCCCTTTTTGGTGACCGATAAACAGCACCGCGCGGCCATCCAGGCGCCCGAGGCCGCCCACCAAGGCTTGGTCATCGCTGCCAGAGCGATCGCCGTGCAGCTCAATCCAGTCATCGCTGAGCAGCTGGATGTAATCGAGGCAGCTGGGGCGCTGGGGGTGGCGGGCCACCTGAATCTTCTGGGCTGGGGTCAGGGAGCTGAAGATCTCTTCGCGGCGACGGGTCGCCAGGGTTTCGAGCTGCAGCAACTGCTGGCTGACATCCACTTCGGAGTCGCGAGCCAGTTGGCGGATCTGCTCGATTTGCTCCTCGAGATCCACCAGGGGCTTTTCGAAATCAAGCAGCAGGCGACGTGGGGCCATCAGGGCTTAAGCGGCGAGGGGCTGGGGGTTCAAGGTGTTGGGGTCGATTCCCAGAGCTGAGAAACCGTGGCGGATCGAGGCCATACCGATCTGCTCCATGGCCTCCAGGGTGATGTTGTTGCGGCCCCAACTGAAGTTGGTGTGGATGCCTTCAAACTCAAGCAGCATCGCCTCAGCAAAGCAGGCAAACAGCTGCCGGCGCGGGTTGGCCATGTCGGCGACGGTCATCATCTGCCAACCGATGTCACGGGCGAACTCAACAATGCCTCCCTTGAGCACCGTGACGTGCTCAGAGATCACCTTGCTGTCGAGGTTTTTGGGGTAGCCCCCATCAATCATCAAACAGGGCTTGCGCAGGCTGTTGCTATCGATCTCCAGCGTTTGGGGCAGCGAAGCCACCCACACCACCACATCGGCTTCGGGCAGGGCCTGCTCCAGCGTGAGGATGCGGCCGCCACCGAGCTCTTCGCGCAAATCTTCCAGGCGCTGCTGCTGACGGGCCACCAGCAAGAGCTCAGCCACACCGGTTTTGTTGGCCATCCAACGGCAGACAGCACTGCCGATGTCGCCAGTGGCGCCAACAACGGCCACTTTGGCGGCCTTGAGATCGATTCCCAGCCTCGGAGCGTTCTGCTCCACCTGACGGCAGATCACCCAGGCCGTGTGGGTATTACCGGTGGTGAAGCGATCCCACTGCAGCAGGGTGGAGCGGATCTGCTGAAACTTGGCCAGGTTGAAATTCTCGAAAATGATCGAGGTGAAACCACCCAAGGCCGTGATGTTGATGCCGCGCTTTTGGGCCAGCTCCATGGCGTTCTGCACCTTGCGCGTGGCCGTTTTGAAACGGCTCAACATCTCCGGCACAAAGCAGGAATCGATGTAGGTGCCCTCGATCGTCTTGCCCGTTGAACTGGTGACCTCAAAGGACTCCACCAGTTGGGGCGGTGCGCTGCACCAAAGATCCAGTTCGCCGTCAGCCAGATCTTCAAAGCCCAGATCCCGCGCCGTGTTGCGGGCATCACGGAAGCTGCTGGAGTGACCGATCAGACCAAACATTCGGGAAGCTGACTGACTGACGCCAAAACGTCAGGATCCGGAAGGAGAACCGAATGAGTGTCCCACGACACCATCCGGTTCAAGCAATTCCTAGGCCACCAGAGCTGCTGCACTCATGCGGGCCAGATCGCGGGAGTTGAAGCCGATGTCCATCAAAGCTTCCTGATAAGCGATCAGGAAATCCTCGATCAGGCTTTCCTTTTCCATCTTGAGTTCAGCGGCGTCATCGGCCACCTCTTCGAGCATGCGGCGAATGATCGGCAGGTTGGCCTTGTTGGCCTCGATGATCTCGTCGCGGCTGCTGTCGAAGTTGGCCTTCAGCCACTCTTGGCCGTAGTTGAGGTGGGTGTATTCGTCCTTGACCACGCCTTCGGTGATCTTGCGGGCGAAGGGATCGGCCACAGGGATATAGATGTGATAGGCCGCGATCGCGAAGGCTTCGATCATCAGGGCCTGGATCACCAAGCAGGTGACGACCTTGTTCTCCTCGAGGGCGCTGCGGAAGTTGCCGTGGAGGTCAGAAAAGAACTCCTTGGCGAAGACCATGTCGGGCTCAACGCTGAGGTTTTTGCCGCATGCCTGGAAGCCCTTCATGTGCTTCATCTCCATGCGGGCCAGCTGAGCCAACTCATCGGCCTGATCAGGGATCAGGGTGCCCAGTGAGATGTAGTTGTCATGGGCTTCCTGCTCGCCCTCAATGACGATGGCGTTGATGCGGCTGTAGGCCGACTTGTAAGCCTCGGTGGTGAAATCCGGCAATTCGACGTCCAGCACAGGGGTGCCGTCAACAGCAGGATCCAGAAGTGAGGAAGCCATTACAGCTGGGCGGCGGTTATTGACGCTGCATCGTACCGACGACGGGCCGCATGTGGGGCCAATCGCTGCGCAACAAGGTGTCGAACAGCTCACACCAACCCCCAACAAGCCCTTGCAGCAACAGCTCTCCCTCCGCAGCAGAGGCGCCAGCTGGATCTCCGACCACCCCGGAATTTGAGAGGCTGCGGGTGCGCCAGGCCGTGGGCACAGCTCCTTCGAGCGACAACCCAGCCGGTGGTGATGCCATCGCTTCGCCAGCCGGCAGCTCACCCACCAGCTCGGGATGCAGCGCCAGCATCAAGCTGGTTTCCAAGCGGCCGGCATGGAGCCCCTGGCTGCGCTCAGGTTCAGGGATCTGCTCCAACACCCCCGGCGGCCCGCTCCACAGAAACCAGGGCAGCACCGCCAAGGAGGGGAACTGCTGCTGCAACTGCCGGGCAGCCACCTGCAGCAACGCAATTTGGCCGCCATGGCCGTTGAAGAGCACCAAGCGGCGAAATCCAGCCTCACTCAGGGCAGCAGCAATGCCTTGCAGCTGGGCCAACAGGGCTTCCGCGCTGAGGCTCACCGTGCCAGGAAACCCCAAATGCTCCGGGGAAAAACCAAATGCCACCGCCGGCAAACGCCACAGCGGCAGCTCTGCTGGGAGCCGGTCCAAAACGCGATCCACCACGGCCTCGGCAAAGAGCAGATCGGTGCCCATCGGCAGATGGGGGCCGTGCTGTTCAAAAGCACCCACTGGAAGCACCACCGTGCTGCCTGGTTGTTGCGCGGCAGCCTGCAGTGCCGGCCACCAGAGGTGCTCAAGCCGTCGCATGGCTTTAGGGGTGCTGTTCTTACAGTGTGGGATCGCGTCCAACCCGGTCATGAGCGGCTCCCGCAGCGACAGCCCCAAAAAGCCCTTTGCCGCTGGCTCTCTGCAGAAGCCCCTGGCCATCTTGGCCATCAATAAAAAAGAGGAAGAAGAGAAGCGCCGCAAGGAAGCTGAGGCCGAGGCCGCCAAGGCCAAGCTCGAGCAACCCCAGCAACTGCAGCAGCCCAACGTGCCAAGCGCCGCAGGCGGCGTTGATGCGCCCGACCCCTTGGCCGGGTTGAGCATGGACGACCTGCTGGGTCCAGCTGATCAACCCAAGGCAGCACCCAAAACCCCTGCTGCCAATCGGGTGGTGGATGACTTCGACTTCGACGAAGAAGCCTTCCTCGCCGCCCTCGATGAAAACGAGCCGATTGGCGCCACCGGCGATGTGGTGACCGGCAAGGTCATTGAGCACGAAAGCGACGGCATTTATGTCGATATCGGCGGCAAAGCCCCGGGCTTCATGCCCAAAAACGAGTGCGGCCTTGGGGTGATCGTCGATCTCAAGAACCGTTTCCCTAAAGGACTCGAAGTTCAGGTGCTGGTTACCCGCGAGCAGAACGCCGATGGCATGGTCACGGTGAGCTGCCGTGCCTTGGCCCTGCGCCAGGCCTGGGACAAGGTGCGCCAGCTGGAGAAGGAAGGGAAGGTGGTGCAGGTGAAGATCACCGGCTTCAACCGCGGCGGCTGCACCTGTGATCTCGAAGGTCTGCGCGGCTTCATTCCCCGCTCCCAGCTCAACGAAGGCGAAAACCACGAAGCCTTGGTGGGCAAAACCGTTGGTGTGGCCTTCCTCGAGGTGAATCCCGACACCCGCAAGTTGGTGCTCTCTGAGAAAAAAGCCGCGATGGCTGCCTTCTTTGCCGACCTGGAGGTGGGCCAACTGGTGAGCGGGCTGGTCACCAGCGTGAAGCCCTATGGCTTCTTCGTGGATCTTGGTGGCGTCAGCGGGCTGCTGCACCACAGCTGCATCACCGGCGGCACCATGCGCGAACTGCGGGAGATCTTTGATTCCGGCGACTCCCTTCAGGCCCTGATCACCGAACTCGATCCTGGACGCGGCCGCATCGGCCTCAACACAGCTCTGCTGGAAAACCAGCCCGGCGAGCTGTTGATCAACAAAGAGGCGGTGATGGCTGAGGCCAAAGACCGAGCCAACCGGGCCCGCAACATGCTGCGCACCCAAGAACAGGGCGCGGGATGAGCCTGCCTGCCAACACCTGGGAGCTGGACTTCTACTCCCGTCCCCTGCTCGATGAGAACGGCAAAAAACGCTGGGAAGCGCTGATCTGCTCTGGTGATGGCAGCTTCCAGTGGCAGCGCTTTTGCCCGGCCGACAGCGTTAACTCCATTTGGCTGAAAACAGCGCTCAGCGATGCCCTCGCTGCCGCAGACGAGGCCAGCAGCCCAGCCCCCAAACGCTTGCGCTGCTGGCGCAGCTCGATGCGCACCATGGTGCAGCGAGCCGCTGAAGGCGTGGGTCTGGAGATGGTGCCCAGCCGCCGCTGTTACGCGCTGGTGGAGTGGTTGCAGCAGCGCGAAGCCAGCATCTACCCCGAAATGGAGGGCCATCTCAATGGCCCATTGGCGCCACCACCGCAACCGTTGCAAGCAGCACCGCTGCCGCTGCCGGAAGCCGTACGCGGCGATAGCTGGGGCTGGGCCAGCCTGCCGGCCGCCAGCCTGGCGGAGGCCAGCGAATGGCCCATGGATTTTTCGGGCTTGGTGCCCCTGCCCAACACCAAAGCTGAAGCGATGGTGCCTGGCGTGCGGCTGTTCAGCAGCAGCCGGGCCCTGGCTCTGGCGGGCTGGCTCAGTGGTTTGGAGCCTGTGCGCTTAGAGGTCTGCGGGCAGCAGCTGGTGCTGGAAGCTGGCCTAGAGGATCGTTGGCTGGTGAGCGATCTGCAAAACGGCGAGGCTGACTCCGCCCAGCAAGCGCTAGAGGCCGCACGGCAAGAGGCGGGCGGTTTGCAGTTCTTAGCTGTGCAGAGCGGGCCGGACGCCACAGAATTTGCTGGCTTTTGGCTGCTGCGCGACCTTCCGGATGTCTGAACACGTCGAGCCGCCCTTCGACCGCCCCGACAAGGACTTCAACACCCTCGTTGGCTGGACATGGGTGGGCACCTACGGCGGTTACTACCTGCAGTGCGATCAGCTCAGCGCCTTTGAGCACGGCTTTTTTACGCGCCTATGGCATGGCCGTGAACCGGGTGGCTTGGTGGGCTATGTGAGCTCCGGGGTGAGTGTGCACCGGCTCAAACAAGTGCATAGCGGCCGAGTGCTGGCAGCCTCTGCAGCTCACAACGATCCCTGGCCAGAAGCCGATGGGCTGGTGAGTGATGCCGGCGGCCAAAGCCTGTGGGTGGCTGGTGCTGACTGCACGCCGGTGCTGATCGCTGATCCAGACAGCGGCAGCGTGGCGGCTTGCCATGCCGGCTGGCGCGGCGTGGCGGCTGGCATCTTGACCACCGCCATCAGCCAGCTCGAGGCCAGCGGCTGCCGCCGTGAGCAGCTGCTGGTGGCCCTAGGCCCGGCCGTGAGCGGCCCGAACTACCAAGTGGAGCGATCCACCAGCGAACAGCTCGGCCCCATCGACGATCTGCAGGCTGCCGGCGCACTGCTGGATGACCCGCAAGAGGGCCGCGATCGCCTCGACATTCGCCGGGCGGCCCACTGGCAACTGCTGCAATTCGGATTGAGAACCGAGCAAATCTCGATTTGCCCGCTGTGCACGGTGGCTGAACCGGAGCTGTTTCACTCCTGGCGGCGCGATCAGGTCAAGGCGGTGCAGTGGAGCGGCATCGTTAGCCAGAATGCCGATACGCCACGGTGAGGTTGTTGGCGGGCATGGCCGAGCGGCCGATGAGCTGCAGCCCATGGCTGGCTGCCAAAGTCGACACCTGCTCGAGGGAGCGCAATCCCCAACTTGGATCGCGGCTGCGCAAGCTGGCATCAAAGGCCTCATTGCTGGGGCTGGTGGGCACCGACGGCTCGACAAAGGGTCCGTAAAGCACCAGCTGCCCGCCCTTCGGGAGCTGCCGGCCGGCTTCAGCCAGCAGTCCTTGGCAGGCAGCCCAAGGGGCGATGTGAATCATGTTGATGCACAGGATCAAGGCTGGATCCAACGCGGGCCAAGGCACTGCGGTGGCATCGAGGTCCAACGGCTCTTCCATGGCTTTGAGGTCCAAGGCATCGGCCCAGGCCTGCAGGCTGCGCCGGTGCAGCGGATCAGGATCACTGCCCTGCCAGCGCAGCAATGGATGGCTGGAAGCAAACTGCTGCTGAAAATGGCAGAGATGCTCGCCGCTGCCGCTGGCGATCTCCAGCACCAGCCCGCGTTGAGGCAGCAACGGCTCCAACACCTCGGCAATTGCCTGACGATTGCGAGCCGTGGCCGGGAAATGCAGACGCCCGTCGTCCATGGCAGGCTGCGGAGATAGGAAGGCTTCCACAATGGCCCAGTCCTTCTGGTCGCAAAAGCCCTGGTGGTGTCAGCCCTGGTCGATCCTGCTGACCGGGGCCGTGATCATGGCCGGCAGTTGGCTGCTGTTTGAGCGCTGGTGGCTATCGGCCTTGGTAAGCCTGCCGGTGCTGGCTTGGTGGGGCTTGTTTCTGGTGGTTGTGCCTTACACCACACCGGTTGAGGAGCAGGAGAGCTGAGGCCATGGATCCCTTGCAGCTGGATCCGGCCTGGCCCTCAGCGGTGCCGCTGCTGGATCTGGAAACAGCGCTCGAGCAAAGCCTGCTGCAGAGCGGTTTGAGCCGGCAGGACTACATCAAACGGCTTGTCCAAGATCTGCACAAACCCAGGCTGCAACCATTGCTCTGGCTCTTGCCGCGCCGCTGGCGGCTGGCCCCAGCGCAGCTGCCGCAGCAGCTCCATGGCCTGGCTCAATTGCTGGAGCGCGGCTTGCTCACCCCCAGCCTGCTGGCAGTGCTGGGGGATGAAATGGCCCAGTTGCTACCGCAACCGGATCAAGCCAACACACCACTGGAGCGATGGCGCGGCGCTGGTGAATCCAGCCTCAAGCCCTGGAGCGAGGTGGTGGCCCTCAGCCAGAGCGATGCGCCGGCTGATGCCACAGGTGCTGAGGCCAAAGCCAGCCATCTGGCACCTGGGTTGGTGTGGAACAACCTGGGGCTGCATTACAGCCAGAACCAGGCGCGCCGCCAGGCCAACAGCGCAGCCGCGCAATGGCTGAACCACCATGCCGCCCGGGGCGGCAGCCGCGAGCTCATCGAAACGCTGCAACAACGGGGCTGGCAGATCAAAGCCCGCTTCCGCGCCAGCGTGGCGAGCTTTGGACTGGGGGCCTGCTTCCGCAGCCAAGCCAGCGACAGCTGGCAGCAAATCCCCATCGGCCTACCGATGCGCAGCGGCTTGCTGGATCAAAACGGTCAAGAGATCACCATGCTGCTGCCCCACAGCGCTGTGGAGATGGAGCTGTGCGGGGAAGGCTGCGAGCTGCTATTGCAGTTTTATCAAGGCACTGAAGGGATCTGCGGCTGGGAAGCCCTCAATGATTTGCAGCGCCCTTGGCAGAACGATCGCCATAACGGCACGGTTCGCTACATGGGCGAGCCATGGCAGGGAAGCAACCTACTGGAGCTGATGGACCTCACCGATGTGATGGCTCTGGTGCACAACAGCGTGGCCAGTGAGCTGCAGCTGCGCTGGGGCGGCTACGGCTCGGTGGGCTACTGCATCGACACCACCGCCCTGGTGCAACAGGCCTTGCTGGATCAGTGCGATCTGTTCCCGCTACTGCTCAATGGCATCTGGAGGGAACGGCTACTGCGCACCAGCCAACGGCTACCGGCTAGCAGCGCGCTGCAGCGCTATCAGAAGGCGCTGATGGAGCTACCACTGGATCTCTCCCATCACGGCAGCAGCAGTACTGAGGCCTGGCGACGCCTGCAGGGCTGTCAGCCCCTATCCAGCCCTTTCTGTCTGTCGCAACACATCCAACACGCGCCCAACGACTTCACCGCGGTAGCGCTCTGAAAAGGGACCGCGGTTGCCGTTGTGATTCATGCCGGCAATCACTTCACGTTGCACCAATCCCTGGCGGCACACCTTGTTCCACTTGCTGAAGGGCAGCAGCGGCAGCCGGCCTGGGTAGGCAATGCGGCCAAAGGCCGCCACCGGGTCGCGGGTGCCCACCACCAAGGTGACCTGCTTGGTGCGCTCGAGCAGTTGGTTACCGCTGAAAACACCGCAGAAGGTGATGATCTGCACAGGCACCTTGCAAATGCTGCGCAGATAGTCGGCAACACCCATGGCCATCTCGCCACCGCCGCTGTAACCGAGGAGGACCAGCTCACTCCCTTGGCTGGGATCAAAGCCCTCTTCCGCCAAACGCAGGGTGATCTTGAGGGCCAGCTCGTAGTTGCGGATCGGGCCATAACGGCGATCCGATGAAATCCCCACCTTGATCACGTTGTTGGCCTGCACCAGCACCGCCGCCAGCAACTGCACAAAGCCGTTGGGGTGGTGCTCCTGCCAGTGGAAGAGGCGCCGCCAAAACCAAGCACTGCCGCTGTCATCGGCCAAGGCAACGGGCAGGAAGGTGTAGGTCTCGAGATCACGCACCAATCGGTGGTCATCATCCAGGCGTTGCTTGAGCTCCTCGAGAAAGGCACTCACCCGAGGCGGGTGATCTTTCTCCTGCTGATGGATGCCATCGAGATAAATCACAAAACGGCGCACCTGCTGGCCGCCCTCATGGCGGGCATTGGCTTGCAACAACTCAGCTGGCTGGGGGATGCCCTCCAGCCAGCCCTCCCAAAAGGCGTATTGGCTGACGACCGAATAGATCCCCGTGAGCGGGATCAGGATCAAGAAGAACAGGCCAATGCCAATCCCCACCTGGCGCAGGATGCTGAGACTGACCAGATCACGCAGCAACGCCTCCATGCGGCTGACGCCCACCAGGGCAATCACCACCGCCAAGACCAACACCACCACCAACCCGCGCCAATTGGCACGGTGGCGATGCACTTGGCTTTGGATGTGGGGAGCAGAGGTGCCCATGGCTCAAGCCCTGAACTCAGAGGCGAGGCGGTCGTAACTGCGGCGCCAGCTGGAGCGGAACAGCAAGGCAATCAGCACTAGGGCCACCACATACCCGGGGGTAACCAGCGGCACCACCTCCGCATAGGGAAGACCAAAGCGCAAATGCACCAGGGTGATCACGTTGAGATGGATCAACACCCAGATTGCGATAGCGATCAAATCGCTCACATAAGGAGCGGCCACCAACACATAGAAGAGGCCTGGGGCCAAGGCGCCGCCGATGGCATTGAAAAACTGCTTGGGCTCCACCAACAGCTGGGTGTGGAGCGCAATCAACACCATGTTGATGAAGCTGGCGATCAGCAGAGCCGCCGCCAACACCAAGGAATCAAGCAGTACATGCAACAGGATTTGGCGGGGTTTTAAACGATTCGCCAGCAGCGAGAAAACGTGCGATAGCGAAAAGGAAAACCCCACCAACACCACGAGCACCAGCCCTGTGTGGGCTTCTGGCAGAGAGACAACGGTGTTCTCAACCAGCTGCTCGAGCCGCTGTTCAAGCATGCTTCAGGCGAGGGCGGTTGATGATCCAGAGGATGAAGATCGACAGCACAGCGCAGTAGAAGCACCAGACCGAGTTGAAGGCCTGGGAATGGGTGAACCAGGTCAGGAAGATGGAGATGAAGATCAAGCCCCCAAACATCTTCACGCCTTTGTCTTTGAGGGCCACCAATGGCAAGACAATGAAGCCCCAGTAGACGAGTTGCCCCAAAGGCTCGGTGTTGACGAAGTTGTGCCAGATGGTGTCGACGTTGTAGACGATGCGCCCAGCCTCAACGGCTGGCTGGACTAATTCTGGGTGGAAAAAGACGGGTAAATAGAAGCCAATTCCCAAAATCGAGGCGACGATCCAGACCCATTTCAAGCGCTTCTGCAAGGCTTCCGTGTCCGTCGCCTTGCTGATGCTGTAAGCGCAGAAGGGAATCCAGATCATCCAGAAGCAGTAGGCAAAGAAGAGGAAACCTCTTGCCGTGATGGTGCCGAGAGGCTCCAGGCCGCCGTTATCGAGGGCGATCCACTGCAGGCCTTCAACAAATTGCTGCGTGCCGAAAAAAGCTGGCGTCATGGCCAATGGCGCATAGGCCTTTTGATCGGTTGTACGCGCGATGTGAGTGCCATAGAAGCCGATCGGCACCAAGACGGCAGCCGCCGTGAAGCTGGCGGAAGCAGAAAAACACATAGCAGGACTGTCTTCGCATCCAAGCTAGTGAGGGCCTGCAATTGGGCTAGTTCTGCTCCAATTTCTTAAAGCTCAATGTGAATCACCCCTGGAGCAGATGGGCGCTCACCGGCACCAACGAGCGCGGCGACTGGATGAGCTCGCGGTGGTTCCACACCGGCAGCCGCACGATCGGCCCCACCGGCAACACCCCGGTCCAGGCCGGGATCACCATCAAATCCCAAGGGCAATAGAAGCTGATGCAGTCGATGCCTCGCAGCAGGGAGGGATCGCCATTGAGTTGGCGCAACAGCGCGCTGCCCACCTTCATATCGGCCACACCTGGCACCAAGGCGCGTGGCCATGGCTGGGCAACCAAGGTGCCGTTTTGAGGACTGCCGAGGCTGACAAACCGGCGCGTTCGCCGGTGACCTCCATAAAGCTGCAGCCAGGTGCGCGAGATCACCGCCCCCATCGAAAAGCCCAGCAGGTCGATGGTTTGATCTGGACCAAAGGCCTCATCAATGGCCAGCTCCAAATCCTGGGCCAAGGTTTTCAGCGGCGTGAAGCCCAGCTTGTGGGGCAGATGGGGCGCCAAGATCGGCGCTGGCCAATCCTCTAAATGCTGGCGTAAACGCCGAAACACATTGGGGGTGTCCCACAGGCCATGCACGAGCACCAGCGGTGGCTTGGGGGACATCAAGGAGGCGCCTTGCATCCTCAGTGTCGTCATAGGAGCAGACTGACGCCAACTTCTGACCGGGGCTGGAGCAGATGAAGTGGCTTGTTGGCTTGCTGCTGATGCTTGGGCTCTGGATGGCTCCAGCGCCAGTCCATGCCGCTGCAGATGGCGCTGCCCTGTTTGAAGCCCATTGCGTGGGTTGCCACCTCAACGGCGGCAACATCATTCGCCGCGGCAAAACGCTGAAGCTCAAAGCCCTCGAGCGCAATGGAATTGAAGGCCCACTAGAGATCGCGATGATCGCGACGGAAGGGCGCGGTCAAATGAGTGGCTATGGCGAAGTGCTTGGCGAGCAAGGCGCTGATGCTGTAGCCGAGTGGATCTGGCAGCAAGCGCAAGAGGGCTGGTCCTAGAACGCCTGAATCCAGGGATAGACCTCAACGGCGGTCCAGATGCCGTTACGCCAGTAGACGTCTCCTTTAACGAGGCCTTCCACCTGCTCACGGCTCTCAGCCTCGTAGATGCCGAACACGTGAGTGCTGCCTTCGGTTGGTCCCAAGGTCACCAAAATGCCGTCATCTTTGAGGCGCTGCAGTCCAGCCAGATGCTCCTCGCGGTAGGGGGCGCGCTTCTCAAGCGCGTTCTCGCAATAGGTGCCCCAGAGGACAAAACGCATGGCCAATTCGGTGCTGATTTGGAGCCTACGGCTCAGCTATCGAGGGCAGCACGCAGCTCTGCGCAGAAGGCACCAGCTGTGGCCACCGGATCGCCGCCTTCAGCTTTGGCCTGGGCCATGCGCTTGACCAAGGCACTGCCCACAATCGCGCCATCAGCGCCCCAGCTGCGCACTTCAATGGCTTGCTGCGGGCCGGAGATGCCAAAGCCCACAGCTACCGGGGTGGGCCCCATGGCCTTGAGCTGGCCCACCAAGCCCGCCACCCGCGATTCCATTTGCGCCCGCTCACCGGTGACACCAGTCACGCTCACCATGTAGGTGAAGCCGCGACTGGCGGCTGCAATGCGGGCCATGCGCTCAGCCGGTGTGGTGGGAGCCACCAGCAGCACCAGATCCAGCCCTTGGGCCGCCGCGATGGGGGAGAGCTTCTCGGCTTCCTCGAGCGGCAGATCAGGCACCACCAAGCCAGCCGCTCCAGCAGCAGCGGCATCAGCGCAGAAGCGCTCCATGCCCACATTCAGCAGCGGGTTGCTGTAGGTGAACAGCACCACCGGCATGGTGAGCTCGCCCTTCAGCCCAGCCAACATCTCCAGCACCGACGCCGGTGTGGTGCCGACCTCAAGGGCACGGCTGGCAGCGGCCTGGATCACCGGGCCATCGGCCAAGGGATCGCTGTAGGGGATGCCCAGCTCCACCAGATCAGCCCCATTGGCTTGCAGGGCCAATAAGGCCGCACTCGTGGTGGCCAGATCCGGATCACCTGCGGTGAGGAAAGGCATCAGCGCGCAACGGCCCTGCTGCTTGAGCCCAGCAAAGCGGCTGGAGATGGCAGTGGAGCCAGGGGCCACGGTCATGGCAGCGGGCAGGGATTGCTGTGGCGCAGCCTATTTCTCCAGCTGACCCACCTCTTTGAGCAGGGCCTCCTGCTCCTCCGGGCTGAGGCTATTGAACTTCTCGCGCATCGCCTCGGTCTCCATGGCGTCATAGGCGCTGCGGTAGCGCCGGCGCTGCTCCATGAAGGTCATCTTTCCGGTGACCACCCGGGTCAGATAGGTGGCGGTCCAACCCACCACCACCACCAGCAACACCACCGAAGCGGCGATGCCGGCATCGAAATCTTCAAAACCAGCTGCCGAGAACCCCCAATAGCCCGCACCACCGAGCACGAAAACAGCCAGGGATAGCAGCAGCGCTTTAGCGCGCGTCATTGCTCAGGCCTCCCCTTGTCCGGCCATGCGCAGGTTGATGAAGGGAGCAAACAAGATCAGGCCGGGGAAAAACAGGAACACCATGCCGTAAATGGCAGTGCGCTCGATCTTGCCCATCTGATGCCAGCGCTTGTTCATCCACAGCAGCAGCGCCAAAGGCACCACGAGTAAATAGGCGCCACCTAAGGCTCCATAGGCCAGCAGCACTGGCAGGGCTTGATCAGGAAGCTGCGAGAGGAGCTGCTGGAACGGCAAGGAAACAACGGCAAAGAACAGTGCCCGTGGCGGGATTCGAACCCGCACTGGAGCGATTTTAAGTCGCCTATCTCTACCGGTTGGATTACACGGGCCGGCACCGCTGCATCATCGGACAAGGCGATGAGCACACCGGTGGCCGAGGAACAGCTGCAGCGCTTTCTCCACAAAGTGGAGCAACTCAATGCCCTGGTGGCCCTGATCGACGCTGATCCCCAGCTACGCGCGCGCCTCGCTGGTTGCGACACCCACCGGCAGGTGGTGGATTTCGCCTCGACTTTGGGACTGGAGATCGGCCGCCGCTGGGGCGAAAGCGATCCACCGGCGGCCAGTGAGCAACGCAACCTGCTGGCCAGCACCCCACCTCCTGCGGGCAGCGAACAGATCGAAGTGCTGCTGGAGCAAGGCGAGCTGAAGCTGGAGCGCATTCATTCCTGCGCAGCCAGCACTCCAGAAGGCCAGTGGTACGACCAAGAGCAAGGGGAGTGGGTGGCTCTGCTGCAGGGCAGCGCCCAACTGCGCTTTGAAGATGAACCCCAGCCGCGGCAACTGCAGGCCGGCGACTGGCTCTGGATTGCCCCGCACCGGCGCCACCGAGTTGAGGCCACCGATGGCGGGCGCGGCTGCCTCTGGTTAGCCCTGTTTTTGCCGCTTAACCTCTGCCCATGAAAATTTTGCTCAGCCTGCTGCTGCTGTTGGCCCCCACCGCGGCCATGGCGCAGGAGCAGAAAAAGCCGCAAAGCATGCGCGATGCCGCGGATTCGTTCCGCATTTGCCGCACCATTCCCGAGGAGCGGCGTGATGAATCAGCCGGCCGCCGCGTGGCCCAGGCCTGGATTGATTCCGCACCCTCTGGCGCCGAAGAGCGCCTGCCGCGCCGCGAATTGATGGAAGCGATGGTCAAGGCCTATGCCGCCTACATGGGCGAGCGCAAGGCCTATGGCGCCATCGGCTGCAGCGAAGGCATCTTGGATCGGGTTGAAAACCAGAACTGGAGCAGCTTTCACCAGGGCATCCGTGAGGTGCTGATGAAGCAGGGCATGGGCGATCTGATGACGCCTGGAACACCCCCCGGGCAGTAAATTAAGGAAAGCTAAAGACGGTGAATGGGGGTATCCCTCTCGCTTGGCACCATTCGACAGGATCTTGAGGCTGAGCGTCGTTGCAACAGCCTGGAACTGCTGGGTTTGCGGCCGCTGGTGAGCAAAGGAAGTTGTCACCCCAAACTGCAGCGACGCCTTGAAAACCGCCTAGCTGATCTGGAAGCGCGTCAGCGGGAGCTGGAACGGATCCGGGCCCTGCTGCGCTGAATCAGCCAATAAGCAGCACAGAGTGCCAAACACGCCACCCCCAAACTGATCACCAACAGCGGCTTGTCGACAGCCGCTGTCGGCTCGGGCATCACGATAATTTTGCGGGCCAAAGCGGTGATCGCCGTCGCCAAGACCAGCTCCACTTGGATGTGATGGTCTTTGAGATAGGCGGTGATGTTCTCCAGCACCTCAATGGCAATCAGCAGCTCAAGCACCTGGCCGAGGACCATCTCCAGCTCTGATAGCAAAAAGGGGAACTGCGCAGGAGCAACTTCCCAAGCCAGCACCGTCAACAGCTGCAGTGTGGCGGCGATGATCACGATGACCATGGCCACGGCCAACACCTTGGCCAGCACGCGCTGAAAGCGCAGCAAGCCTTGCTGGAAGACACTGTCGTCGCTCAACCAATTCTTGGGCCCATTCACAAGCTCAGACCTCAGTTACTGAAGGGCTCAAATTGGGGACGCGCACGCGTTTGCCCCGGCGGATTCACGATCTTGGTGTCACAGGTCACCGAACCATCAGCCGCCGTGACGCAGTTGCTTTCTTCGATACGGGTCTCTTTGCCCACATCGGAACCGGGTCCAAGGATGTAGCTACCCGACTGGGCCATAGCTGCTGCTGGCAACAGCAGAGCAGCTGCAGCTCCAAGCAAGGCGAAACGAAGGGCCATCACTGAGGCACAAACGATCGAGTTACTTTGCCTGAGACCCGCCTCAAGCGGCATCGCTTTGGATTGATTTGAGCAGCAAATCGAGCTGCGACATGTCGTCGTTATCAGCCGCACCGCCCTCCAGGAGCTCCGGTGCTCCGCTGGCCCATTGCGCCTCGATGGTGCACAAACGATCAGCCAAGGCTGTGACCCCGCCTTTGGAGACGGTGAGCTGCAGCTCTTGCAGCAACACCGGCATTCGAATCGATCCCGCCCGCAACGCACGGCGCAGATCGGCCTGGGTGCGGCCGCTGTGGCGCAGCCAATCTTTCAGGAATGACTCGAGCTGCTCGAGTTGGTCAGGGTCGAGCCGTGTGCTGGGGGCCATGGTCCCTTTGGAACCGCGATCCCTCCAGATTGGCATTACGAGCTGACAGGCTGAATCCAATCAGCAGGACGACTCCACCAAACCCGACTGAATGCCAGCGCGGCGCAGCTTGCGCAACGAGCGCTGCACCACCTGACGGCAGTACTCGCGGCTGCAGCTCATCTGACGTGCCACCTCAGCCAGGGTGCGCCATTCATTGGTGCCATCGAGGCCGAAGCGCAGCATCACAACAGTGCGCTCTTTGGGCGTGAGGTTGGCCTGATCCAGCAACTTCCACACCGTTTGGGTGCGCTCATCAAGCTCAGCGCGCTCCATCGGCGGCATCTCTTCACTGGGGAGCACATCCACCAGCTCAGAGGGATCGGACTTCGACTTCACCACACCCTGCAGGCTGACGGTGACGCTGCGCAGCTCACAGCCCAGCAGATCCTCCACCTCATCGAGGGGCAGCTTGAGGTAGTCAGCCAATTCCTCAGCAATGGGCTGGCGACCGGTTGACTGAAACAACCGGGCTTTGGCTGCACGAAGTTTGGTCAACTTCTCGTTGATGTTGACGGGAATACGAATTGTGCGGCTTTGCGTTGACAACGCGCGATTCAATCCTTGGCGAATCCACCAGTAGGCATAAGTACTAAATCGGTGTCCACGAGTTGGATCAAATTTTTCTACGGCGCGAGTTAAACCAAGCGTTCCTTCTTGAATCAAATCAAGCAACTCGAGCCCTTTGCCCTGATAACGCTTGGCCAGGTTTACAACCAAGCGTAAATTCGCCGTAATCATCTGGTTCTTGGCGCGCTCACCAAGGCGCAGAACCCTCTTCTCGTCTTCGCTGAGGCTCTCGATGGGCTTGTCTTGCAGTGGCACCATGGCTTGCACTTTGCGGCCCAAGGTGAGCTCCTGCTCGGGGGTCAAAAGCTTGTGACGACCAATCTCGCCAAGGAACGCGCTCAGGGAACTGGTGGTCATATCGAAGCCCCTCGAAATATCAATGATTTGAACCTAGGGGAAATGATTGGTTTCCCAGCAAGACTCACAAAGGCTTCCAAGTTCCTATTTCCTTCTCACTTAACAAGTTCCAAACACTTCAACATTTCCTTTGGGATCGACAATGTTTTGAGCTCTTTATCAGCACAAATCCTTTAGTTCTTCAATCCCTTCCTTCAGCGGAACCATGCATGAGCACTCCAGGGCGCGAGCGTTCGAGCTACTGTCCCGGCGATTGCTGACCTGCCATGCCCGAAGACCTGCTCAGCCGTGCCGGGATGGCCTACGCCCATGAACTGAGTTTCATGGTCTGTTTTGCAGCGCTGACCGCTGAACGCTTGATGATCCGCCCTGACCCCGATCAGGGAACAGCCACAAAGCTGATCATCACCGACATCATTTACGGCCTCGCCGCGCTGACCCTGCTGGGCAGCGGCATCATGCGCGTCCTTTATTTCGGCCAGGGCAGCGAGTTCTACACCCAAAACCCGCTGTTCTGGTGGAAGGTTGGCCTCTACCTAGGCGCCGGTGCCCTGTCGCTGTACCCCACCATCACCTACATCCTGTGGGCCATCCCGCTGCGCAAAGGCGAAGCCCCCAATGTCAGCGCTGGGGTGGCCAGCCGCATTGGCTGGGTGATCAACATTGAACTTGTGGCCTTCGGCAGCCTGCCCTTCATGGCCAGCCTGATGGCGCGTGGTGTTGGCCTGCCGGGATGATTCCCTGTCCGCCGGTGGAGTGGCGGCAACCGGCTGAACCGCCTGCTGAGGTCACAACGAAACCCGCTCCAGCGAGTGCGCCTGGCTACGCGAGCCAATTGCGGCCATCACGCTGGGGCTGGGTGGCCCAAAAACAATGGTGCGTCTGGGTGGAGCCGGGCCCAACAACCGACCGCTGGAATCAGCGCTGGCAAACAGCTGTGACAACCGCCCTCTCAACCTGGGGGGAGCAGGTGCGGCTGGTGCGCGTCAGCAACCCAGAGGATGCGCAACTTCGACTCTGGCGCCGGCGCCCGCCGCTGCAAAACGGCAGGGCCAGCCATGGCCGGGCTCTGCTGCAGCTGCAACAGGTGCAACGCCAAGGACGCGACAGCTCCGCCTTGGAACCATTGGTGGAGGTGCTGATCAGCCCGGGGCAACGGCAAGCGGCCATCCAAGCCACGGCATTGCATGAACTGGGCCATGGCTTTGGGCTCTGGGGCCACAGCGAGCTGAGCAGTGATGTGATGGGAGCGGTGCCCGGCGCCAAGCCAGCTCTCGAGCTCAGCGAGCGCGATCAACAGACGCTGCAGTGGTTGTTTGACCAACCCAGCGCCCTGCCAACAGCGCCACCACAAACAACAGCGCCTGAACCAGCACCACCATCGGACCTGACGGCTGATTGAACACTGCCGATCCAAACAACCCCACCACCGCCGACAGCGCTCCGATCGCTGCAGCCAGCAGCACGTAGACGTTGAAACTGCGGCTGAGCAACCGGGCCACACAGGCCGGGATCACCACAAAGCCACTGATCAGCAGCACCCCAACCGCCTTGATCGAGGCCGCCACCACCAAGGCCAACAGACCCAAGAGGATCAAGCGGTGAGTTTCCACGGCCACCCCGCGGGAGCGAGCCAGCACCGGATCGACGCTGATCAGGATTTGGGCGCGGCGGCTGATTACGCCATAGGCCAGCGTGACCACCAACAGCAGCGTCAGGGGCAGCAGATCAGCCCAGGCGATGCCGAGGATGTCGCCAAACAGGAGCTGTTGCAGGCTCAAGCGCGCCCCAGGCAGTGAGCTCAACAACACCACCGAGAGGGCCAAGGCCCCCGAGCACATCAAGCTGAGCAGCGCATCAGCTGAGAGCGAACTGCGTTTAAGCAGTTCCCGCAGCAGCCAGGCAAACCCCAGGGCGAAGGGCCAGAGCAGCACAGGCGGGCTCAAGCCCACCAACAGCGCCAAGCTGATGCCCAACAGCGAGGCCT
The DNA here is from genome assembly GCF_014279855.1 of Synechococcus sp. Minos11. Taxonomy (NCBI): domain Bacteria; kingdom Bacillati; phylum Cyanobacteriota; class Cyanophyceae; order Synechococcales; family Synechococcaceae; genus Synechococcus; species Synechococcus sp. Minos11. The sequence goes on from NZ_CP047953.1 coordinate 1,449,859, forward strand.
GCCCCAAGGCTTCAGCAAAGAAAGAAAGCTGCCGCAGCACAGCAATGCTGCCGACCCAGCCCCCCAAGATGCCGCTGATCACACCACCGATCAGCGCCCGCTGCATGAAGGGCTCTTGCCACAAGCTGAGGCTGCTGATCAGTTCAGGTGCCATAGCGATCAGTGGTGATGGCTGTGCTCATAGAGCACGTAGTCGCGGCCATAAAGGCGCTCCAATTCCTCGCGGCTGAGGGTGTGCTCTGGCGGCCCTTGGCAGCACAGGGCTCGGTTCAAACACAGCACCCAATCCGAACTGCGGCGAACCATCGAGAGGTCGTGGGTGATTTGCAAAATCGTCAGCCCCTCTTGGAGCCGTAGCTGCTGCAACAGCTCCTGCAGTTGCACAGCAGCCTGGGGATCGAGGCCCGTGCGCGGCTCATCAAACACCAGCAGCTTGCGCGGATGCACGGTGCAAAAGGCCAGCAGCACCCGCTGCAGCTCACCGCCGGAAAGCTCGCTGAGCAAGCGGCGGCGCAGATGGCTCACCTGCAAACGCTCTAAAGCAGCGGGAACAGCCTTGCGGTGGTTGCAACACGGGCTGCAGCCCAGCCGCACAAATTCACTCACCGACAAGGGGAAGCGGCCGTCGAGCAGCAACTTTTGCGGCAGGTACGCCACCTGATCGCGCACCTCTCTGGGCAGGCGACCGCTGCGCGGCAGGGTGTGCCCCAACAAACGGATGGTGCCCCCCTGATGGGGAAGCAACCCCACCAGGGCTTGCACCAAGGTGCTTTTGCCCGCCCCGTTGGGACCAATCACAGCGGTATCGCTACCGGGTTGCAGGGCAAAGCTCACGCCAGACACCACCTCATGACCTGCGCGAGAGATGCACAGGTCGTTCACCTCCAGCAGGGACGCCGTCAAGACTTCATGGTGGCTTTGACAGCTTCACCATTGCGGCGCATCACCTCGATGTAAAGCTCCGGCGTGCGCTTTGAAGCTTCAGGAACCAGCTCCAGGGGATCAAACACCTCCAGGCGCAGGGTCAAATCCTTCGCCAGCGACTGCAACGCAGCACTGCCCCCACCAGGCTCGGTGAGCACCCCAGCAATGTTGTTGGCTTTGAGCACCTGATTAATGCGCTGCACATCAGCCGGTGAAGGCTGATCTTCCGGCAGGGTCACCAGGGCCTCATCACTGAGTCCGTAGCGGCGGGTGAAGTAAGGCAGGGCTTCGTGGAAACTCACCACCGTGCGGCCTTGAAACGGCGCCAGCTCAGCGGCCAGCTCGCTATCAAGTTGTTGCAGCTTGGTGATGTAGGCATCGGCGCGGTTGCGGTAGCCATCGGCGCAACTGGGATCGGCTTTCATCAAGCCATCGCGAATGGTCTCCACCTGTTTGGCCGCCAAGGTGGGATCGAGCCACACATGGGGGTTCACCGCTTCTACCGCATCGCCGTGGGCATGGCCATGGTCGTGATGGTGATGATGGCCATGACCGTGATCGTCCTTCTCTTCCATCGCCAAGGGGTTGATCCCAGAGCTGCTGTCGATCGTGATCAGTTCCTTGTTTTCAGCACCTTTGAGCACTGGCTCCAGAAAGCTCTCCATGCCCAGGCCATTGATCACTAAAACCTGGGCCTTGCCGAGGCTGGCCACATCCTGGGGACGCGCTTGATGGGCATGGCTATCGGCACCAGCTGGCAGCAGCGAGCTGACCTGGGCGCAATCACCAGCCACCGCCTTGGTGAACAGGGTGGTGGTGAGGATCGTGGTGACGACCTGCAGCTTCTGGCTGCTGGCCTGATCCACCGGCTCAGTTGAAGAACAGGCCACCGCCATCGCCAACAGCGGCACAGATGCCAGAGTCCCCGCCAACCTTCTGAGACAACGAGCCACGCCGTTCAACCTGAATGGGAATCGTTCTCAAACTAGGAATGAATTGGCCCGATGGCTCCCAATGGCAGACCGTTTGGGCCGTTTTTCAAGGGTTGCTGCTGGAAGCCATTCCTTTTTTGCTGATTGGCGTGGCCATTGCCACGGCCGCGCGGGCATGGGATCCCCGCGGCCGCTGGCTACAACGGCTGCCGCGCCATCCCTTGCTCGGCCCGCTGAGTGGCGCTGCTTTGGGCTTTGCACTGCCGGCCTGTGAATGCGGCAACGTGCCGGTGGCCCGGCGCTTGCTAGCCCAAGGCGCGCCCATGGGAGCGTCGTTGGGATTCCTCTTTGCCGCACCGGTGCTCAACCCAATCGTGCTGCTGAGCACCTGGGCCGCCTTCCCTGATCGCCCTTGGTTATTGCTGCTGCGCCCGCTTGGCAGCGTTGTGATTGCGCTGGTGCTCACCGCATTGCTGCAACAACTCAGTGAAGCTGCCTTGCTGGCCCCTGATCTGTTGGAGGAGCGGCGCATGGGCCAGCCCTTGGCCACCGCCAGCCTGCTGGATCGACGTAGCGGCTTGATCGGCAACCAACCACTGAGCACAACGCCTGCCATCGCAGCCGAACGACCCTCAATGGGCGTGCTGCTGGATCACGGTCTGCGGGAATTTTTGGAATTGGGCAGCCTGCTGCTGCTGGGTTGCGGCATCGCCGCCACGATCCAAACCCTGATTCCCCGCGATCTGTTTCTCGCCGTTGGCCAAGCACCAACCCTGTCGGTGTTGAGCTTGATGCTGCTGGCGGTGGTGGTGAGCGTGTGCTCCAGCGTGGATGCCTTTTTGGCCTTGGGATTTGCAGCGATGGTGACCCCTGGGGCACTGCTGGCATTTCTGCTGCTCGGGCCGGTGATCGATTTAAAAAGCATCAGCCTGTTTAGCCGCATCTTTCGCCGCCGCGGCATCCTTTTGATGCTGGCTGGCGTTGTGGTGGCAGTGCTGTTGATCGGCCAATGGCTCAACTTGGTGCTGCTATGAACTGGCTCCCGCCATTTGTGCTGGGGCTTTGGGGCGCTGTGCTGCTGCAGGCCTGGGGCAGCGGCCGGCTGAACCTGCTGTTGCAAGCTGATTTCCACTGGCTTGTGCTGGTCTCAGGCCTACTGCTGCTGGCGTTGGCTGGGCTGGCTGCGCGCTTTGCCCCAAAACGCCGCAGCGGCCGCACGCCCGCGTTGGTGATGCTGCTGGCGGCACCGCTGGTGCTGCTGATTCCGCCGCGGCCCTCGTTTTCAACCCTCGCTGCTAACCGCAGCAGTGGTGCGTTGGAAGGAGAGAACGAAACGCTCACCTTCCTCTCCCCACCAGAGCAGCGCAGCCTCACCGACTGGGTGCGACTGCTGCGCAGTCAGCCCGACCCTGAGCTTTATCGCGGCGATCCGGTGCGCATCAGCGGTTTTGTGATGCCAACCCCACAGGCAGCTCCAGTGCTCGCCCGCCTCACCGTGCGCTGCTGTCTGGCTGATGCCACACCAGTTGGCATTCCGGTGATCTGGCCAGAGGGTGAATCGCTAAAGGCTGATGAATGGCTCGCCGTGAGCGGAGAGATGGGCGTGGAACGCGTTGGCGGGGTGCTGCGCAGTGTGGTGATCGCTGAGCGCGTGCAGCCAATCCCCAAACCCAAACGCCCGTTTGAGCCATGAAGCGGCTCTGGATCCCGCTGACGCTGGCTCTGGCCTTGGCGGCGGTGCAGCAGCAGTGGCTGCAGCGCCGGCCACCACGATTGCTGGCGATCGAACCAGCTGCCGCCGGCTCAGGCTTGGCCGCTGTGGAGCTGCAGTTCAGCCGGCCGATGGATGGGGCGAGCTTGCAGGCCAATCTGCAGCTGCCCGCCGATCAACCCCATGAACTGCTGGGTGAAGGCAACCGCTGGCGCTTGCAGCTCAGCGGCACCACTCCCATCAGCAAGCCGCTCACGCTGCAGATCGCCGGAGTGGATCAACGCGGCAATGCGCTCGAGCCGAGCCAATGGCAATGGGAACCGCGCCCGGCGCTCTTGGCTAGCCGGCCGGCCGGCGAGAACGAGCAACTCCTCAGCTGGCAAGAGGCCACGGGCTGGCAAAAGCTCACCAACCTCAGCGGCAGCGTTCATTCCCTACTGCCACTCGGCAATGGCTCTGGGGCAGCTCTGGTCACCGCCACCGACCCACTGGAAAAACAGGTGCAACGGCTGCGGCTGTCCCCAGATCTGACTCTGATCGACCAGCGCCCCCTGGAGCGGGAGCCGGTGGTGTTCGCCAGCCTCAGCACCAACAACGCCGGTGATCTGTTGGTGCAGCGTTCCAAGCTGCAACAGAGCTACGCCCAAGTGGAGCTCTGGAATGCCAAAGGCAAACGCCGCCAACTGCCGATGACGGCAGGCGGCCCCATCCGCCTTGTGCCCCAAGGCGGTCTGGCGGTGGTGCCAGAAGAAGACGGCATCACCCTGCAAACCCTGCCGCCGTTGCCGGCCAAGCGCGATTTCCTACCTGGTCTGCGCGATCTCAGCAGCTTCTGCCCGCAAGCCGGACGCGCTGTATTGGTGCGCCACTGGCCCGACTACCGCCGCTCGATCGAACTGCTGGAACCCGGACGGGCACCGCGGCAGCTTTGGATTGGCACCGAAGCCCTATTGAGCAGCGCCTGTGCTGGAGCAGCCGATCGCATCTGGATCCTGCTGCTCAGTGGCCTGGCCGACCCGCTACTGGAGCTCGTTGAGCTCAACCGCGACGGTGAGGTGCTCAAGCGCATGGCCCTAGAGGGCTACGAACCAGAACCCGGCAGCCAGATGCACTACGACCCCAGCCGGCGCGCCTTGCTGTTGCTGCTTAAGCAGCGATCAGCGCAAGGGGCAAGCCAAGCCCTGCCTGAAGCCCACCTGCTTACCGTCGACACCGGCGTGCTGCAAGCGATCCCCGGGCCAATCGGCCATGCCGGCTGGCTGCCATCGCGGCAGATCACTCAGTTGCGCCGGGGTGCACCGCGGCGGGCCGCCAACACCTCGAGCACCTGACGCCACTCCACGCCGTGGTGGGCCAAGGCCACCTGCATGTGGAAGATCAAATCAGCGGCTTCACCAGCGATCTCGTCTTTGGCGTCGTCTTTGCAGGCCATCACAAATTCAGCACTCTCCTCACCAATTTTTTTGAGGATGCGGTTGTCACCACCGGCCAAGAGCTTGTTGGTGTAGCTGCCCTCCTCAGGCTGATCGCGGCGGCCTGCGATCACCCGGGCCAATTCGGTGCAGGCATCGGCTGGAGGAGGAAGAGCTTGGGGCCCGCCAGCCGTCGGGGCAGGTCCGTCTTCGTAAAAGCAGCTGCGGGCGCCGGTATGACAGGCCACATCACCGCGCTGCTCAATGGTGAGCAGCAAGACATCGGCATCGCAGTCGTAGCGGATGGCCTTCAAATCCTGGAAATGGCCACTGGTGGCGCCTTTGTGCCAAAGCTCCTGGCGTGAGCGGCTCCAGTAGTGCACCTCGCGCGTGGAGAGAGTGAGCTCCAGGGCCTGGCGATTCATCCACGCCACCATCAGCACGGCGCCATCCAGCCAGTCCTGGGCAATCGCTGGAATCAAGCCATCGGCGTTGAAACGCAGCTGCTCAATCGGCAGCTGCAACGGCTCGGCCATGGGGCAAGGGAGACTTATACCTAGCTTTGCAGCGCAGCGGCAGCGCGATGTACACCTGCTCAAAAAGCTTCGAAGGCTTCCCGTGCTGCCACCGCCAGCCGAACCACGAGGGCCATTGCCGGTTTGTGCATGGCTACAGCCGCAGCTTCACCTGCTGGTTTGGCGCCAGCGAGCTCGATGAAAACGGGTTTGTGGTGGATTTCTCCAGCCTCAAAGAACTGAGAAAACAGCTCAACGATCAGTTCGATCACACCTTTCTGGCCAACAGCGATGACCCCCTGCTGAGCGAGTGGGAGCGGCTGCATGAGCTCGGCGCCTTGGATTTGAGGGTGATGGCCAATGTGGGCATGGAAGGCAGTGCCCACTGGGTATGGGAGCAGGTCAATGCCCTGTTGCAGGAGCGCGATGGCGGACGCAGCTGGTGCTGGAAGGTGGAAGCAAGGGAGAATTCCAGCAATGCCGCCTACTGGGAGGCCAAGCCCGATTGGGTTCGATGACGACGACTGCCCTGAGTGCCCGCCAGCAACAGATCTTGGCTGTACTGGAAGCCAGCACCAATGAATTAAGCGGCCAAGCGCTGCATGCCGGGCTCCAACAGCAAGGCAATGCCATGGGCTTGGCAACGGTGTACCGCAATCTGCGGGTTCTGCAGCAGCAAGGAAAAGTTCGTTGCCGCCACTTGCCCAGTGGTGAAGCCCTCTACGCCCCCCTGGGCCGGGATGTTCATCACCTCACCTGCCTGGAATGCGGCAGCAGTGAACCGCTGAACTTCTGCCCGATGGAGCAGCAAGGGCTAACGCTGCCAACCCCAGACGGATTCAGGCCGCTCTTCCACACCCTGGAAGTATTTGGGTATTGCGTGAATTGCAGCAACGACCGCTGAGGAGCTCGCCAAAAGCAGTCAGCCACTAAAGCGAACACGCAGGCAGCCAACGAGCCGACCAATAACGAGAATGATTATCATTCTTCCAGTGAATCGGTGCTTTTCTCCTTTCAACCTCGCCTGACGAGACACACCGCTCAGGCACTAGGCCTTGCTATGGCCTGCGGATTGGGCCTTGCAGGGCCAACCACTCTTCAGGCGCATGCCCATGGTGATGGCGAAGGAGAGGAGCTCGAGCCTGGAGAATTCCGCGCCCGGCCGGTCATCACCATCGAAGGCCATGGCGGCTTTGAGAACAACCTGGAGGGGAGGCCTCAGCACTACGCCATCGATGGCCTGTTCGGCGGCGTCCTGGAATGGGGTCTAGAGAATGGCGGCAGCTTGGCGATTGAGGCGCAGGTTGGACAGGCTGCCGTCTGGGGAGAAGCCGAGCACTTCTATGGCTTGGTGCACATTGAGGAGCACGAAGACGATCATCACGAGGAAGAAGAAGGGCACGATGAACACGCCGAAGAAGAGCACGAAGACCATGGCCACAGCAGTGGCTCCCCCTATCGCCGTACGGATGTGAAGGGCTACCTGCAAGTGCGCTATGAGCCCAACGAAAAGCTCGCCTTCTCAGCTGAGTGGAAGCCCTACTACGTAACCGCTGACCAAGGCGATGAAGAGACCAAAGGCCTCAAGAACGAAATGGTGTTTGGCGCGATTTATGCCTTTGGTGATGGCGATGTGAACTTTGCCTTGGGCGATGGGCTGGAAACCATTGCTGATGGCATTTTCATCTCAGCAAAAAATGCAACTGGCTGGGAAAGTGATGGCATGTATGTCGGCAATTACACTGATGTTTGGCCTGGTTTTGGCTTTAACTACGACCTCCTAAACATCACCATTTCAGGAGGCCCCCGCTTTTACACCCCAGGCTCGTACGCCAAACTGCCCAGTCGCACCGATTGGGGTGGGGAGATAGCTCTCGAATTACCAGTTAGCAAGAACGCAGTCTTGTTTGCCCACTGGGAGCCCATGTACAGCACCCAAGGCGGTGAAGGTTGGGGCAAAGGTTTCCAACATCACATCGGCAGCGGTGTGACCTTTAGCTTCTGAGCCAACCCTCACGGCTAGACGGGGAGACCCCGTCTAGCCTCTCGGCAACTACCGTCCAATTCAGGTGCATCGCGCTCTCGGATTATTTTTGCTCGCGACCACCTCAGTATTCGCTGTTCCAGCCAATGCTCAAGAATTGGAAACAACGGGAATTAGTGACGGCTTCTACCTCTATACGGAACAAGAAGTTGGATGGTTGAAAGGAGATGCCGAAGCAGCAGTGACATCTGCACGGCTTGGCTATGCAGTGGAAGGCCCTCAACTCACGATTGGATTCGAACTCGGTCCGCGCTTCATCAGTACGTTTGATTTGCAGAATCGAACTGACTGGAGTGCAAAACTAGAAGGAGCATGGGTTCCGGAAAACACTCCCTTCGAAATTTACGGTGAATATGAGCCTGCATTAAGCACTGAAACTGACAATAGTGGGCTTTACCAAACAGCCAAATGGGGCCTGGTCATTCCCCTTAGCCCTTCCAGTCAACCACAATTTGATGTTGGCCAAGGCTTTGCAGATGCTTCGGATGTTTACCTCAAGATTGAGCAAGAAGGTGCCTGGAGTGTTGGTGGACATCAAGAGTTGATCCTGGCAAGCCCCAGGTTGGGATACGGTCTTGAGATTGAACAAGTTGCCTTCGCCCTGGAAGCGGGACCAAGCTTTCGCTGGAGCGATAACAGGTCTCCACACACAGACCTGGCGGGCAAAGTCGACTTTCGAATCAGCCCAACAGATCACTATGAGTTATTTGTGGAATACGAACCGACTTACATCTTTCAAGCTGAACAGCCAGGCCTTGTTCAAATCCTCAGAGGGGGACTGGTCTTCAACTTTTAAATGCGCGTCTTGGCTTGACCAAAAGCAACAGGATTCCCGAGCCAATCGCGAGGAGCGTTAGCACTCCAAGCAGCCAGGAGTAATAGGGCTGGAGATTAATCACTCCAAAACGGCCGGTATGAATTTTGAGCAGCCAAAATGCATCGATTCCCTGCTCCAATAACAAGCTATAGATCGAACCTGTTGCCGAAGTGATGAGTAGCGGCAATGCCGCCACAACAACCACTGCCCTGTGGACCACTCTCGGCTTCATTGCTTTCTGAGCATGCGATGCAATTCAGCTTCATCGGAGCAGGGCATCCAACGTCCGTTGTTTTGATGCACAGAAGCACAGCCAAGCTCAGTGGCACGCTGCTTCGCTTCAGCCTCAGATTTATAAATCCCTGTGCTATGGGCTTGGGCACCCATAGGCAAAACAGCTGGGGCGACAGCAAAGATGAGGATGCCGCAACTCAGAGGAGGGGCAAGACGAATCATCATGAGAGGCGGAACAAGTGGTCATAGTTGTAATAAGAGGGCTTCGAAAGGCCTCTGGAGGCCAACATTCTTCTCAGCAAAATTATCTCCTGACGTTGAGCCAAAATGATGTCCCGAGACAATCGCCTGATCGTTGTATTGCTGGAGCGATCTAACGCCTCGTGGGCCATCTCTAAGGCACCACCATGGTGATACAACATACCCTCTAAAAACCAATCCACCTGCTCCCCAGAGGCAGGTGGTGTTCCCACCATTTGCATCATCGCGATCTGCTCATCGCTCATGCGCTGGAGACCGGTCATCGCATCAGGATCACCACCAGGCTTCAGGCTGACCGGATACACAGGAGCCTGGGGATACCAAGCCTTCCGCCAACGGATCATGGCCTTGATTTCAGTGGCCTGATCGCGCCAGATGCTGTGGGCTAAATGCGCAGGCCCAGGTGCTCCGATTCCAAAAACGTATTCGCTCATCCGCAATGCACCGGTGTGGTGCTGATTCATGGCATCAAGCCAACGCAAGTCATAGGTGGCGCCGGCAGGTCCAACGGAATGGTTGTGGCTGCTGTGATCACCGTGCCCCTCATGGCCTGTGGGCTCGCTTTGGTGATGATCGTGATGCTGATGCTGATGGTGCTGGTGGTGGTCACCATGCCCCTCGTGCATCGGTGCGTTCTCAGGCATGGCGTGATGCTCATGCCCTTGGTGTTGCGCCGATGCCGGCACCACAGAGGCCAACACAAGCAATGCCAACAGCAGCTTCGGCATCTTTTTTGCTGAGAATATTTATATGATCAGGTCTCCAGTAAGTGGAGAGTCAAGCCGTGGATGACTCCAGCGAATGGATCCGCATTGGCGCAGTAGCGCAGCAGGCTGGAATGAGCATTAAAACGATTCGCTTCTACAGCGACGAGGGCCTTGTTCCCGTAGCTGGCCGAACCCAAGGGGGATACAGGCTTTATCACCAGCACGTGGTTGAGGAGCTCCAGCTCATCCAAAATCTGAGAGGCCTCGGGCTTCCGCTAGGCACCATTCGCAGTTATCTCGCTGCGAAACGCGAGGGGGCTTGCCACTGCGAGCAGCTGAAGCAATCCATGCGTGAACAGAAACAAGCCATTCATCAAAAAATTGCTGTTCTGCAGAACCTTCAGCAAGAACTCAGCGAAACAATGGAGGGCTGGGTGAACTGCGGCGGCCGCTTAGACGCCAAACTGATGTGAGAACCGTTCTCGGTGAACTTGACTTCGACTCACAGCCATAGCCCTGTTCCTGTCACGATCCTGACCGGGTTTTTGGGGGCAGGGAAAACCACCCTGCTGAACCACATCCTGACCAATCAGGAGGGACTCAGAACAGCAGTACTCGTCAATGAATTTGGCGAGATCGGTATCGACCATGAACTGATCGTCAAGACCAACGACGAGATGGTGGAGCTCACCAATGGCTGCATCTGCTGCAGCATCAACGACGAGCTGCTCAACACCGTCTACAAGGTGCTGGAACGCCCTGAGCCACCGGACTATCTCGTTGTTGAAACCACTGGGCTTGCCGATCCACTGCCGGTGGCAATGACATTTCTAGGCAGTGATCTGCGCAATGAAACGCGCCTGGATTCGATCATCACCGTGATTGATGCCGAGAACTTTGGCGAAGAGATTCTCGACACCGAGGTGGGCCGGGCTCAGGTGCTCTACGGCGACATCTTGATGCTCAACAAAAGTGATCTGGTTCCTCCAGAGCGCCTTAAAGAGTTGGAAGGAATGCTCGGTGAGATCAAGACCGATGCTCGCTTCTTGCATTCGGTCAAAGGCGATGTCCCTCTGCCTCTGCTGCTGAGCGTTGGCCTGTTCGAGTCCGACAAGGTCGTTGAGGAACAGGCCCAAGAGGAACACAAGCACTCGCATCACGACCATCACGACCATGGGCATGCGCACCATGACCACGAGGGACACGATCACGGCCACGCGCATCACCACGACCATGACCATGGGCATGACCACAGCCATGAAGGCTCGATTGAAGGCTTTACGTCGCTGTCATTCCAAACGGACAAACCCCTCGGTCTGAGGGCTTTTCAGAACTTCCTTGACAACCAATTACCAGCGACAGTCTTTCGCTCGAAGGGGATTCTTTGGTTCCAAGAAAGCGAGCGGCGTCATGTGTTCCACCTGGCGGGCAAACGCTTCTCCATTGACGACACGGATTGGGAAGGCACCCGCAAAAATCAACTGGTGATCATCGGCAGGGATCTCGATCACGAAACGATCAAGCAACAACTTCAAGCCTGTGTTGTTGACGAGAGCTAATGCTCTCTGAGGCGTTCAGCACCAGCATCACCAGCGCCCTGATCGGAGCGGTCGCTGGCGCCATGGGCGCCCTGCTGATGGCTTTGATCAGCTGGCTGACCGCCCTGGGATGGGGTGATGCCGTGCTGCTGGGGCAGCCAGCCAATGGTCCTCAAGTGCTGCAGCTGCTGCTGCCACTGGGAGCTGGGCTTGCCATTGGCCTATTGCGCCAACGCGGCGCTGACCCCCTACCCGAGCTGCACAGCACCATCGAAGAACTGCATGAACACGGCGAACACAAGCTGCAACCCCGCAGCAGCCATTGGCTCCTCGGACTTCTGGCCCTGGTGGGTGGCGGCAGCTTGGGGCCAGAAGCCCTGCTCAGCCGCTGCCTGGCTGAATGGAGCATTGGGCTGTCGCGCTGGGGCTGGTTCAAAGCGATTCCCTGGCGTGGCGCTTCAGCTATCAGTGGCTCTTTGGGGCTCTTTGGCTTGCCCTTGGTGGGTGGTGTTGCCCTAGCCGAGCGTCCTGATCGCCCCTTACCCGCTGGCCTCTGGCGCTGGCTGCCCGGTGTGGTGAGCGGCATCGCAGGCTTTGCGGTGTTTCAAGGCTTCAGCCGCTTTGGCGATGGCGAGCAAACCGTTCGCTACGTCTGGCCCCACAGCCTTGAGGAAATCAGCCAAAACCTTGTCTGGGCACTCCTCCTGGGCCTGATCGGAGGCGTGCTTGGGCTCCTGTTTCTGGGACTACGACGCCACTTGAGCCGAACTCTCAAGCGCTGGAATCCGTTGAGCCAAGCCTTGCTCACAGGAGGAGTACTCGCAGCGATGAGCCAACTCCAGCCCCTGGCTCTGATGTCAGGTGAACTCCAAATCACCCCAATGCTGCAAGGGGCTCTGGTCACGAATGGACACACCCTGATGCTGCTGGGACTCCTAAAGCTGGGGCTCTGCGCCCTTTGCCTCAGCAGCGGCTGGATTGGCGGTCAATTTTTTCCACTGATTTTTGGAGCCAGCGCGATCGGCATGGGCCTCGGTGAGCTCTGGCCGCAAGTGGTGCCAGGGCAAGTCGCTGTCAGCAGCCTCACAGCCGCCATTCAAAGTGCCGTACTGGGCCAAGCCCTCCTGCCGCTCCTGATCACGGCTGCTGTGCTGAAGGGCCATGCCCTTGCGGGGGCCCTGATCGGCAGCGTGATGGGGCTCGGGGTGCGCCAGATCACAAATGCCAAAAAACGCGACTAGAGTCGGGGGCAATTCCGCAGCTGGCCATGCTGGAGCTTTCTCTACTCGGCTCTGTTTTTCTACTCATTGGCCTTGCCCTGTGGATGGTCGCTGACTCCGATGACGACGACCGCAGCGGCGGCCTAAGGCAGCCCGTGTTTGTGCCAGTCCCCGTGCGCAGTCAGTACCGCCGCTAAACCCGTTCCAACTGAATAGCTCAAAGCCTGGGGTCGATTTGGTCCTGGGCTTTTTTGATGGCTTACCGGCAGCCAAAGCGGAATTTCACAGAGAAACGACAGCCTTATTGCGAAGCTATTGAGAATGACTTGCAAAATCACCAGGCTGTTGTGTACGTTGCAACGGATTCGCAATAGCAGTTTGCTCCGTCTCCCCACGCTCGGCCGCATCAGCCTTTTGGCGCCGCTGCTGGTGATGGCAGCGGCCTGCAGCCCGCAAGAGCCCACCGTCACCCTGGGGGTGTATTCGGGCCGTCACTACAACACCGACAAGCAGCTCTACAAGCAGTTCACCGATCAAACGGGCATCGGCATCAACCTGCTGGAGGCCAAGGACAAAGTGCTGCTACAGCGCCTCGAAGCCGAGGGCAGCAACAGCCCAGCTGATGTGTTGGTGCTCGCCGATGCGGCTCGCCTGGTGAAGGCTTCTGGCATGGGGCTTTATCAAACCACCAGCTCCAGCCAGCTCAAAGCCGATGTGCCAAGCAATCTGCGCGACCCCCAAGGCCATTGGTATGCCCTGACGCGCCGAGCTCGCGTGCCAATCGTCAACCCAGAGATCGTCGATCCGGCCACCATCACGAGCTACGACGACCTCGCCAATCCAGCCCTCAAAGGCAAGCTCTGCCTGCGCAACCGCAAGAGCCCCTACAACCAATCATTGGTTGCTGATCAAATCATCCAGCGCGGCGAGGCCGCCACCGCCGAATGGATCCAGGGGATGACCAGCAACGTCAGCCAAGAGTTCTTCTCAAGCGACACCCCTCAAATCCAGGCGGTGGGCACCGGAACCTGCGGCGTCGCGCTGGTCAACACCTATTACGTCGGCCGCATGCTCGGCGGCCAAAAGGGCGAGGCCAACAAGGCCTTAGCCGAAAAGGTCACGGTGGTGTTCCCAGATCCCACCCACGTCAACATCAGCGGCGCCGGGGTCACAGCAGCGTCCAAACACCCCAAAGAAGCGCTGCAGCTGATTGAGTTCCTCGCCTCTCCTGCTGCTGGCAAGGGCTATGCCCAAGCCAACTACGAATACCCCGTCAAAGGCCTCGGCGATAACGCTGTGCTCGAAAAATTTGGAGCATTCACCCCCGATGACGTCTCCGTTGAACAACTCGGCGCCATGAACCAACAGGCCCAAGAGCTAATGGAGGCAAACGGCTGGAAATAACGATGGAGCGGCCCTGGGCTCCGGCTCGCCCTGGCCTCAGCCTGCTGCTGACGATCACCGCCGGCCTCAATCTGCTTCCTTTTGCTGCCCTGCTGGCCTTCAGCCTGCAAGGCAGCAATGGCGTTTTAGACATTGGCAACGATGGCCTCACCCAGCTCAGCAACACGGTGTTGCTGGTGCTGCTTGTGGGCCTTGGCGTCGCTTGCTTGGGCACGGCGATCGGCTGGCTGACCGCCTGCTGCAACTTCGCAGGCAAACGCTGGCTGACCTTGGCTCAGCTCCTGCCGTTGGCAACGCCGGCCTATCTACAGGCCGCTGTGTTGACGGATTTAGGGGCCCGCGCAGGTGTACAAATCAATGGTCTCAGCTGGTGCATAGCGGTATTGACCCTGGCGAACGTGCCCTATGTAGTGCTGCTATCCCGCGACAACTTCCGCCTCAGCGGCAGGCGTCAACTGGAGGCCTCCCGCAGCCTCGGCCTCGGTGCCTGGAGGAGCTTTTTCCGGGTCAACCTGCCGCTCGCCATTCCAGCCATCACCGCCGGCGTTGCCTTGGCCGGCATGGAAGTGGTGAACGAATACGGCGCCGTTGAACTGCTGGCCTTGCCCACGCTTTCAACGGGATTACTGGAGCGCTGGCAAGGGCAAGACGACCCCCCCGCAGCCGTTGCTCTGGCCCTCACGGCACTCGCGGTTGTGGCGGTGTTGGTGGCAGCAGAGCAATGGCAACGCCGCAAGAGCCGGCGCTGGGACATGGGCGGCCCCACCGATGCCAGCGAAGGCTGGCGTTTGCAGGGCTGGCGGGCGCGTGGCGCCCAACTCCTGTGCGCCCTGCCACCACTAATCAGCGTTGGCTTACCGCTGGTCTGGCTGCTCAGAAGCCTGGATCAACTGCGCCAAGACTCGTTGGCTGACTTACTCATTCTCGGCAGCCACAGCCTTGTGCTCGCCGTGGTGGGCGCTGGGTTGGCCACAGCGATGGCATTGATCCTGGCCATCGGCAAGCGCTGGATCAGCCCCGGCCCGCTGAGGCAAGCCATGTTCACCGCCAGCCTCGGCTATGCCGTACCCGGCACCGTGCTGGCGATCGCCCTACTGCTGCTGTTGGCTCCCTTGGGCTTTCCGCCGCTGCTCTTACTGATCTTTGGCTATGGCAACCGCTTCATTGCCGTGGCCAAAGGCGGGCTTGATGCAGGCCTGGAGCGCCTTGCCCCCAGCGTTGATGAAGCCGCAACCAGCCTTGGCGAAAGCTGGAGAGGCGTGCTGCGGCGGGTTCACCTGCCCCTGCTGCGCAGTCCGCTGCTGCTCGGGGCACTACTGGTGTTTGTCGACACGGTTAAAGAGCTGCCGCTCACCTTTGCTTTGCGCCCCTTTGATTTCGACACCCTTGCGGTGCGCGTTTTTCAATACGCCGGCGATGAACGGCTCGGTGCCGCCATTGCACCGGCGCTGTTGATCATGCTGTTGGGACTGGCGGCGACGCTGCTCCTGATCCCAAAACTGAGTCGGGGATCAACTGGGGTTGCCAGCCCTCCCGCAAATTGAGCCGGCATGGCGATCCCGGAGAGAGGTCGTGCTCCAAGCCAACGCGTAGGCGGAGCCGTTGGCCATCAACGTCGATCACATAGAGCCACTCGTAGCCCAAAAACTCACGGCTAAGCACCTTGGCAGGGCCGGAGGCATCGGCACTGAGCTGGAGATCCTCCTGGCGCACCAACCAGCTGCTCGTGGAGCCGGCTTGCATCTGATCGCAGGCCCGCTGCTGGCCCACGGTGGTGAGCCCGCGCAGAGCATCACGGCTCAAGACATTGGCTTGCAGCACAAAGGTGGCCACAAACGCTGTGGCGGGCTTGGCTACCAACTGCTGCGGAGGCGCGCACTGATGCCAGTACCCGCCAGAGAGCACCGCCACCTGATCACAGATGGCCAAGGCCTCTTCCGGGGCATGGGTGACCATCAAAGCGGTCACGCCGCAATGCTTTAAAACCCTGGGCAATTCGGCGCGTAGCCGCAGGCGCACATCCACATCCAGGTTGGAAAAAGGCTCATCGAGCAGCAGCACCTGGGGTTGCGGTGCCAAGGCCCGCACCAGCGCCAACCGCTGCCGTTGCCCGCCAGAGAGCTCGTGGGGGAAGCGCTTGTCGAGCCCCTGCAACCCCAACAGCTCCAGCAGCCAATGCACCCGGTTGCGATCAGCGCCAGGGCTTAGGCCAAAGCAAGCGTTTTGCCAGGCATCCAAATGGGGGAAAAGGGCATAGTCCTGAAACAACATGCCCACGTGGCGACGTTCAGGAGCCAACCAGCGCGAGGGCGATGACAGCTCCCGGCCAGCCAGCGCGATCACCCCTTGGCTAGGGCGCTCAAAACCAGCGATCAAGCGCAACAACGTGGTTTTGCCGCAGCCCGAGGGACCCAGCAGGCCCAGTAGCTGGCCTGCCTCCAGAGAAAAATCAATGTTCTGCAGCGTCCAGTTCGAACTGGCGTAGCGATGCCACAGCCGCCTGACTTCAAGAAATGGAGTCAACGTCAGTTCGCCTCGCCGCCTTGGAGAACCGCGCAAGAAGGGCACAGCCCCCTCACCGTAAGTCTTGGGCTGAGGAGTTTGAAGCCGAATTGATCAGCCGCTGAAGCCCCGGCTTGCAGCACCTCTGGACTCTCAAACTCTTCTGTGCGGCCGCAGGCCACACAGATCAAGTGATGGTGATCATCATCATTTTCTGTGGCCAACTCAAAGCGCTTGCCCCCTTCCGGCAGCTCCAGCTCCCGCAGCAGATCCATCGTCGTGAGCAGCCGCAAGGTGCGGTACACGGTGGCCAGCGAAACCCGCGAATCCCCCCGCAGCAGTTGCTGATGCACGTCTTCCGCGCTGAGGTGGTGACCAGCCCCCGTGCGCTCAAACAGGTCCAACACGCGCTGGCGCTGCGGCGTCAGCCGCTGACCGCGGCCATGCAGGTCTTGGCGAAGGTTGCCTGAGACGGCCACAGCCACAAAGCACTCACCTGTTCTTAATAACAGGCCTTATTGAGAGTCAGCAAGGGGCACGCTGCCGCCTTGAGATCAAAAAACACAGTGCGACGCATCATTGGTTACACGCCGATGTAGCTGAACTCAGCAGAGATTCCAACAACGAAATAGCATCAAAAGCCTTACAAAGTCGACTGTTGTCTGTGCTAGATGCGCGCCAGATTGACCTGAAAGAGCGCCAGATATTTGAGCATGAAGGTCAACCATTAGGCGGCCTGCTGATTCATTCAGGCATCCTGCGCGTTGCCGGCCATTTCCCAGCAGCCAATAGCGAAGTGACCTTGGCCATCGTGAGCGCGGGGAACAGCCTGCAGCTCAGCAAGCCAAGAGGCTGCAGTGCATTACTGCTCGAGGCAATCACCGCTTGCCAATTGAGTTTTCAAGCTGGCGAGTCCACAGACAGCACCGAATCCATCAACCATTGGCTGATCCATTTGCACCTGGTGCGCCAACTGGTTCGATCGGAATCGCGCTTGATTGCCTTGCTGCAACTTTTGATCGAAGAGTTTGGCTTTCGCCACCGCGATAGCTACAGCCTGCCCTTTTGGCTCAGCCATGCGCGAATGGCCGAAATGATTGCTTCAAGCCGCAGCACGGTGACGCGCCAACTCCAAGCACTCAGGGAACAAAATGATGTGTTTTCAAGCCCCTCAAGCGGTGGCTTTGTGGTCTCAAGCCGCCTGATGGAGCTCAGCCCCTCGGCTTTGGAAGCTGTGAGCCACTGAGCTCAGGAATCGCGGCCACAGCGGCACTTGCCGCCTTTCCACTTGGAGCACTTCTGCTTTTTGCAGCCCTTTTTCTTGCTCTGCAGCTGCTGCGCCTCAGCCGGGAGATCAAGCGCGCAATCAAACTGGGGAGGCAATTGAGAACCAGTTGCAAGACGGTGAGCCTATGTGGATGCCAGGCCCCCGGTCAATAGTCATTTGATACGGGCATTTTTTTTGCGCGCTGGCGCGAAATGGCTGTTAAAGAGTCGTGGTAGCTCGCTGCCACGCCGTCCGATGCAACCAAGCAGCAATGGCCAGCCTGCAAAGCCAAGGCACATCCACGCGCCCTGAGGTGAGCACCGGCCCATCGGGCCGGGCGGTTGCTCAACCCATGGACCCCTGCCTGCTGCAGGGGCTGCAGCAGCACCTGACCATGGAGCGCCAGGCCAGCGCGTTTTATCTGGCCAATGCCATTTGGTTTGGCGAACGCGAACTGCGTGGCTTCAGCCAGTTCTTCCACGACGAGTGCAAATCAGAAGCCAGCCACGCCGCCGGCTTCGCCGACTACCTTGTGGCGCGCGGCCAAAGCGTTCAGCTCGAAGAGATCAGCGCCCCTCGGCAGCAGTGGGACAGCGTGGAAGACGTGATGGCCGCATCGTTCTTACTGGAAGCCGATGTGACCGCCTCGCTGCAGCAGCTGTATTCCCAGGCTGAGCGGGTCGCCGACACCCGCACATCGGTGTTTCTCGATCCCATCGTGGAAGGGCAGATCGAATCGGAACACCAGTTCGCGCACCTGCTCGGCCGTGTTCGCTTTGCTGGCGGCCAAGCAGCCGCCCTGTTGATCATTGATGGAGAGCTGGCGGCCGGCCAGCGCAACCCCAACTACTTGGGTGAGCGCTTCAACAACGGCTGAGTTGCTTAGAGGCGCGGCCGGTGAGCTCACGCAGAAACGCAACGCTCATCTGGTCGCTGAGTTGATCCATCGCTGCCGAGGCCGCCATGGCCTTGAGCTGCTTCATCCGCTGGCGCAGACAACGCCAATCGGCCTGCAAACGAGCCAACAAAACCGAATCACCACACTGCGCCATTGAGGCCTGCAGCGCTCGCGCCTGACCTTGTAGCTGACCAACCTCAGCGCACAAGGTGCCGATCAGGCTTTGCGATGGAGCCTGAAGATGAACTTGGGACACGGCCATCAACCCATCACCGGGGCCGCTTCAATCAAAGCAGCCGCCAAACGCAAGCTGGGCTGACCAGCTGGTGTGGCCAATTGGGCCTGCCGGCGCAATTTCGAGATCAGCCGCGTGGAGGTGACCCGCGTGGAGCCAATCAATTCGCCAATTCGCTCATGAGTGATACGGAAGGGCAGATCACACCAGTCACCGCAGCGGCGACCCAAGCGATTCACCAACAGCGCCAACAGCGCATGCAGCCGCAGCTCCGCATTGCCGAGGTGGCGAATGCGCAGCAACTGCAGGGTCCACTCATTCACCGCATCAAACCCCTGACCTTGCAGCGGCTCGGCATCGCTGCGAAATGACAGAGGGGTAAGGGCTTCCACGCAAATCCCCTCACTGCACAACCGATCGGTGCGCAGCTGGTCCCCCTGCTGCAAAAAGGCCAGGGTCATCCCTTCGGTTTCCTCGCAGGGGCAATACACGCGGGCCACGCCATCGAGCACCTCCAGGCAACTGCCGCCCTGGCGAGCCGAGGGATCCACCATCACGGTTTGACCGGACTTGAGCTTGAACGCCGCCGCCGGCTCATCGGGCAGAAAATGAAACGACACGCCGGAAGGCACCGCAAATGAGAATGCCTCGCAACTTAGAGGCAACACCCGCGTTTTTGCAAGTGCTTCTCAATTGCCGAATCATCTGGCGCCTAAAGAAGCCCGCCGATCCAGCTCAACGCCACCAGCCGCTAATAGTTCAGCGGCCACGCTGATCAGCCGGTAGCTGACCAACACCGCCAGCACCTCAGCTTCTGGGACTGCACCTGCCAAGCGCGCCAGCAGCACCAGCTCAAACACGCCCAAACCGCCAGGAGCCCCAGGCACCACCAGCCCCACGCTCCAGGCCATCGCAAACCCCGCCAGCCAGCTGCCCCAGCCCACCGGATGACCAGCGCTGAAGCAGATCACGCAGCAGGCAAAGCCCGAGAACCGCAGCAGCAGGAAGGGGAATTCCAAGAGCAAGGGCTGCCATGGCGCCCCTTGCAACGGTTCAAAATCCAGCGGTTCATCACTGTTCTGCAGCAGCTTGCGCTTGCTGCGCAGCAGGCGCTCCAAGAGCGGATTGAGCCAGCGGGGCCTGAGCAGCAGCAAGGCAAAGGGAGCCACCACACCCAACCCCCCTTGCACGCCCCCAAAGGGGATCAAACAGAAGGCTGCGATCACCATCAGCAGCGCCTCAAGCAGCACCGCCAGCAGCGCGCGGCGCCCGGAAGCCCCCCGCTGGCGCAGCAAGCGCACCCGGTCCACCTGGTGCCAAATACCACCGGGCAAGTACTTGAGCAGGTTGGTGCGCACAAACAGCTGAACCATTTCCAGCAGCGGCAACGCCAGCTGCAGCCAGCGCAACAGAGCCCACCAGGCCAGGCCATTGGCCCATTGGGCCACCACCGTGAGCGCTAAACCCAGGATGAGCAGCGCCCAGCCCCGTTGATCGGGAGCCAACGCCAACACCTCCTGGCCATGGCTCCACAAGGCCAGCAGCACCAGCAGCAGTGAGATCCCCGCCACCCAAGGCCGCAGCCCTCCAGGCGGCCGCCAGCTCGGCAGCTTCAGCCCCATGGCTTCAGCTCCGGTGGCTGCAAAGCAGCCCGCAATTCCGCCCAGCTCAAGCCCTGCTCAGCCGCCAACTGGGCCAGGGCATCGGCTTCAGGCTTGCAGCGCCAACAGCTGCCCGTCCAAGCCGCTTTGGCCGCGACCGGCCCCCAGGGGCTATCCATCACAACGGCGCGCCGCGGCAACACCCAGCGCTGCTCAAAGTTTTCACGCAAGCCAAGGCTGCTGGAGTGCTGCCACCAAATGGCCCGCAAGGCTGCGGCCTGCTCAGGCAACGCCAGGGCGGTGAGCAGCAAACCGCTGCGGCCTTTTTTCATACCCGCAGGCTGCGCGAACACGTCCAAGGCACCAGCGGCTCGCAGTTGCTCTTGCAAAAACGCCAGGGCCTCGGCATCCATGTCATCGATCTGGCATTGCTGCACCAGCACCGTTTGACGTTCCGCCGGCTCATCACTTGCAGCCGCTGCTGGAAGACAAAGCCGCAGCAGGTTGGGGCGATCCAGCTGGCGCTGGCCCAGACCCACGCCCACCCGATCAGGGGTGTGGGCCGGTGGTGACTCCCAGTGATCCACCCACACCGCCAACAAGGCCAAACCGGTTGGCGTTGTTAATTCACCGGGGAGAAAGCCAGTGCTGCTGGCCAAAGGCAACTGGCAGCGCCGGGCGATCTCCAGCACCGCAGGCGCCGGCACTGGCAACACGCCATGGGCCGTGCGCACCTGACCATGACCCGCCGGCGGCGGCGTGGCCCAAAGGCTCTGCACGCCGAGATGCAATAAGCCCGCGCAAACGCCGATCACATCAACGAGCGAATCGATCGCGCCCACCTCATGGAAATGCACCTGCTCAGCCGCCACCCCATGCACATGGGCTTCGGCATCAGCCAACAGCTGGAACACCTCCAGCACCTTGGTTTTCAGCGGTTGCGGCCAGGCGGCCCCTTGCAACTGGGGCTTCAGGTCCGCCCAGTGGCGATGCGGCGGCGACGCCTCAAGCAGCTCAACAACAAGCTGCTGGCCGCGCAAACCAGCTGAGCTGCCGCTGCTGCAGTTGAGGCGGTAGCTGCTCTGCAAGCCAAGTGCTGCGAGCGGCTCATCAATGACCCGCTCAGGAACACCCAGATCCAGGAGTGCGGCGAGCAACATGTCGCCGGCGACCCCCGTTGGCAGATCCAGATAGGCCCAGTTAGCGGCCATGGCCAGGGCGCAGCAGCGAAGGGGCTTGGCTCAACAGGCTTTCACACTCCTGATCCAAGGCCGATCGGTTCTGCTCGAGCCACTGCTCCACTTCACGACGGGCACGGCGTTGCTCCAGCTGGGCGATCTGAGCGCTTTGACCCGAGAGCCCCCAGATGCGGCCCAGAAGCTGGCGATCATCCATGCCGCCATCGCTGCCGCCATGCACCACCTGCTCAGCGGCCATACCGGCCAGCAGCACCCGGCTCCAGCGGCGCAACTCCTCGAGCGGCAATTTGGAGGAAGCGGGCAAGGGCAGGGTGGTGCGCCCGCAGGCGTCATGGCCTGCGCGCAAACACGCCAGGCTGCCCACCAGGGTGTCGCCCAATTCCATGCCTTCATGGCTGGCCAAAAGGCGATGGCCGGCTTCGTGCAAAGCAATTCGGCGCAAGCGTTCTTGCCCGCCCGGCAGGGCCTCAGCCAAGAGATGGCCGCCGCGGCCATTCCATGCCGCCGCATCCACAGACACCATCACCAGGGCGCTGATCACAGCAACGGTGATCCAGGCCGGAGAGACCCCCACCATCGGGCCAAAAACGGCCGTGCCGCTGAACACGGCAACCACCAGGGCAATGCGATTGGGGTTCATCGCCTCAGCGGCGCGCAACTGGCCGGCGGGAGGAGCGCTTATTGCCACCGCCGCGGCGATCGCTGCGCTGCGGCACCGGGCCGATCACCTCACTGGACTCAACGCTCAGGCTTTGGCCGCTGCGGCGCAAATCAAGCGAGACGAAATGGCGCAGGTGCTCCAAGGGGATTTGCCCTTGCAATTGCAATTTGAAGGGCTGCGGCCGGGTGCCATCACTGCGGGGCTGCTGGCGAATCTTGACCACCAGCTGGTCTTCTTCCGGCTTGGTGAAAATCAACTCCCCACGCACGGAGAAGTAGCCGTCTCCCTCAGGAAGGGTTTCCGGCAGATCAGGCTCATCGGTGGCCAGGGTGGCGGGTTCCCAAACCCCCACCACTTGCAGGTGCAGATCCTCACCTTCGCGATTGCGGGGATACACAATCCACTGGTGGGAGGCGGCCAAATCCAGATGGCGCTTCACCACGCTGAGCACGCGGCCCAGCAACACAGCTTCGATTTCGGTGCCGTCTTCGCAGCGCAACACGCCGCGGGTCAGGGTTTTTTCGTCCTGGGGAACGTAAACAGCATTCACAAGACCGATCGCCCGGTATTGCATCGGTTCAGTGACCGGGGGGATCGGGTGCTGACGCATCTCCTCAGGCTGGGGTGATGCTGAATTTAGCGATCTTGCTGACAGGCACAAACCCAGGCGTTTTACTAAGGCAACCGGCAGCAGTCTTGTGCCCCTGGGTTCGCTCAACCCAACCCCTGATCCGCGCCCCAAACGGCTACGCCAATTGGGCCTGTTTGGCTTGGCCATCGCTGCAGCGCTTGGCGCCGGCTGGTGGTGGGGCCAAAGGCAGCCCAGCACTGCAGCGGCCAACGCCCAGCAGAAAACCCTGGAGCGCAGCAGCGAAAAGCTGGAAACCAAGCTGGCGGCGGGCACGGCCAGTGATGAGGAACAGCGCCAACTGCTGAGATTGCGCCTGGCCATGGGCGATCAGCCGGGCGCTATCAAGCTGCTCGAGCCCCTCAGCGATCAAAACCCTGATCAGCCGTCATTGCGGCTGCTGTTGGCTGATCTCAAGAGTCAAAACGACGACGACGCTGGAGCGGAACGGGACATCCGTCAGGTGCTGAATGTGCAGCCCCTGCATCCCCAGGCGTTGCAGGACTACGCCCGCTTGCAAATCAAGCTCGGCCGTCAGCAAGAGGTGATGCAGCAGCTGCAAGCATCTGCCGAAGCCGCCAAGGGCACACCCGAAGCGCTGCCCATTGGCCTGCTACTCGGCGACGTGCAGCAAAGCAATGGCCTGAGCGCTGAAGCCATCGCCACCTACAAGGGCTTAGCGGCGAGCCACCCCACCGATCCCAGGCCACTACTGGCTCTGGCGTTGTTGCAACATTCCCAGGGCCAACTGGAAGCTGCGCGGGTCTCGCTGCAGCAAGCCAAGTTGAACTCAACTCCTGTCGCTTCAGGTGTGCTCGATCAGGTGGCTGCTGGTTGGGCCGTTGGCCGTATTCGCCAGCAAGCGCCTTCAGCCAATGCAGCCGATCTCAAGGCACCTGTGGCTCCTGCCCCAGACCCAAGCGGTGATTTAGAGGCCGGAGGGGACGGTCTTGCTGGGGGTAGCGGAGCCTGAATCCCAGTCGAAATCACTCAGGGCTGCATCGATCGCATCGCCAGGAGGGGTTGAGTCTCCAGCCGTGCTCATGTTCTGGAGCATGTTCATGACCCCCATCGGGTTCGTGATATCAAGACCAGAGGGACTGCTAGGCCCGTAGTTGTAAAGGTCTTTATCCCGGTTGGTTTCCTGGGGACCAGCGATCGCCGCTGGTGCCAGCAGCAGGGCCATGGCGCAGGCCAACAAAGTGCGTGTCATGGCTTCAATCGTTTAATGGGCAGATTTTAAGAGGGGATCAGCGTGCGGATCGCCACCTGGAATGTCAATTCGATCCGCAGCCGGCAAAGCCATCTGCTGCGCTGGCTGGAGCAGGCCAAGCCCGATGTGCTGGGGCTGCAGGAAACCAAGGTGGAAGACGCGCAATTTCCTGCGGCAGTCATGGAAGAAGCCGGCTACCGCACCGTGATCAGCGGCCAGAAGAGTTACAACGGCGTGGCACTGCTGAGCCGCGAGCCGCTCGAAGAGGTGCGCATCGGTTTTGACGCCCTGCTGCCGGGAGATGAGGCCGCCATCGAGCTGAGCCAGCAGAAGCGGGTGATCAGCGCCTGGGTGGATGGCGTGCGGGTGCTCAACCTCTATGTGCCCAACGGATCGGAGGTGGGCTCAGAGAAATACGCCTACAAACTGGCCTGGCTCGATTGCCTGCGCCGTTACCTCCACGTGCAACGCGAGCAAGGGGAACCCTTTTGCATGCTGGGGGATTTCAACATCGGCCCAGAAGCCCGCGACTTGCACAACCCGGAGCGCTCCACAGGCGGAATCATGGCCAGTGATGCCGAGCGAGAGGCGCTCAAGGCCTGCCTCGGGGATGACCTGCGCGATGCCTTCCGCATGTTTGAGCAAGGCAGCGGCCACTGGAGCTGGTGGGACTACCGCTCAGGCGCTTGGAACGGCGATCGCGGCTGGCGCATCGATCACCTCTATCTCGATGAGGAGCTGCAGCAGCGGGCCTTGGCCTGTGAGATCCACAAAAGCGAACGGGGCCTTGAGAAGCCAAGCGATCACGCCCCGGTGAGTGTGGATCTCGCTGATGAAACCGCAGAGGAAGAAGACGAAGACCTCTGGTGAGTCACACCACCTCAACACCCTTTGGCAACTGAATCTGCTGAGCGCGTCGGCTGGATTCACCGCAGCTCACCGGGGTGGGGAAGAGCTTGCCGGGATTGGCGCGCTGCAAGGGATCAAAGGCCTTGCGCACCAGCTGCATGGTTTCCAAATCCGCCGGGCTGAACATCCAATCGAGGAAACAGCGCTTGTCAGCCCCCACCCCGTGCTCACCGCTGATGCTGCCGCCGGAATCCACGCAAAGCCGCAAGATCGCGGCACCGAGATCTTTCACCCGCTGATGCACGCCCTCTTCGCGGCCGTCGTAAAGGATCAGCGGATGCAGGTTGCCGTCTCCGGCGTGGAACACGTTAGCCACCGGAAGCTCATGCTCTCGGCTGAGTTCATCGATCCGGGCCAGCACCTTGGGCAGGGCGCTTCGAGGCACCACACCGTCTTGCAGGTAGTAGCTGGGATAGAGCCGGCCCAGGGCTGAAATCGCGCTTTTGCGCCCCTGCCAAAGGCGGGCGCGGTCATCGCTGGTGGTGGCCACCTGCACATCACGGGCACCGGCCTGGCGGCAGAGCTCAGCGGTTGTGGCTGCCGCCAACTCCACTTCAGCGCTGCTGCCATCGAGCTCGATCAACAACGCCGCGGCCGCATCAGCCGGATAGAGCTCCTGCTCGAGCATCTGATCCACAGCGCGGATCGTGAAGTTGTCCATGATTTCCATCCCCGCCGGCAAGATCCCAGAAGCCGTCACCAGCCGCACGGCTTCACCGGCGGCTTCCATGCTGGTGAAATCAGCCAGCAGCACAGCCACCGCTTCGGGCTGCCTGAGCAACCGCAAGGTGATCGCCGTGGCGATGCCCAAGGTGCCCTCACTGCCAATGAACACCCCGCGCAGGTCCAAAGCAGGCATCTCGGCCAGCGGCCCACCGAGGGTGGTCACCGTTCCATCGGGCAGCACCACCTCCAACTCCAAGACGTGGTTGCTGGTGACGCCGTATTTGAGGCAGTGCACGCCGCCTGAGTTTTCCGCCACGTTGCCGCCCACACTGCAGGCGATCTGGCTGGAGGGATCCGGCGCGTAATAGAAGCCATCGCCGCTCACAGCGCGGGTCACCCAGCTGTTGATCACCCCCGGTTGCACCCGGATCGTTTGGTTGTTCAGATCAATCGAAAGCACCTGCCGCATCCGGCTGGTGATCACCAGCAGCGCCTCCTGCTCCACCAAGGCACCACCCGAGAGCCCGGTGCCACTGCCGCGGGCCACAAAGGGCACGCCCTGCTCATGGCAGAGCTTCAACACAGCCGCCACCTGCTCAGTGGAATCCGGCAGCACCGCCAGGGGCGGCTGATGGCGGTCCATGGTGAGGCCATCGCAGTCGTAACTGAGCAGCTCTTGGGCCTTGCTCACCACAGCCCGCGGCGGCAGCACCTGCCGCAGGGCCTTCTCCAGGGCCGGCCAGTCGATGGCGGAAGCGGTGGCCACGGAGATGAACAACTCGTTCAATTGAGCCTATCGATCGCAGAACAAAGCGGCGCCAGGGCAGAGTGGGAGGCTCTGTCTCTGTTCATAACGCTTTGGTGACTGCTGCAGCCCTGAACACCAGCCGTTCCGACGCCCTCTTTACGGCAGCGCAACAACTGATGCCCGGCGGTGTGAATTCCCCGGTACGAGCCTTCCGCTCCGTGGGCGGCCAGCCGATCGTGTTCGATCGCGTCGAAGGCGCCTACGCCTGGGATGTGGATGGCAACCGCTACATCGATTACATCGGCAGCTGGGGACCCGCCATCTGCGGACACGCCAATCCCGAGGTGATCGAGGCCCTGCAGCAGGCCCTCACCAAGGGCACCAGCTTTGGCGCCCCCTGCGCCCTGGAAAACACCCTCGCCGAGATGGTGATCGACGCCGTCCCCAGCGTGGAGATGGTTCGCTTCGTCAACAGCGGAACCGAGGCCTGCATGGCCGTGCTGCGCTTGATGCGCGCCTACACAGGCCGCGAAAAGGTGATCAAGTTCGAAGGCTGCTATCACGGCCACGCCGACATGTTCCTGGTGAAGGCCGGCTCTGGTGTGGCCACCTTGGGCCTGCCGGACTCCCCAGGCGTACCGAGCAGCACCACCGCCAACACCCTCACCGCCCCCTACAACGACCTTGAGGCGGTCAAGGCCCTGTTTGCCGAAAACCCCGACTCCATCTCCGGTGTGATCCTTGAGCCGGTGGTGGGCAATGCCGGCTTTATCCCCCCCGATTTCGGCTTCCTCGAAGGTCTGCGGGAAATCACCCGTGAATACGGCGCCCTGCTGGTGTTCGACGAAGTGATGACCGGCTTCCGCATCTCCTATGGCGGGGCCCAAGCCCGCTTTGGAATCACCCCCGACCTCACCACCATGGGCAAGGTGATTGGCGGCGGTCTGCCTGTGGGCGCCTACGGCGGCCGCAAGGACATCATGGAAATGGTGGCTCCCGCAGGCCCGATGTATCAAGCGGGCACCCTCAGCGGAAACCCCTTGGCCATGACAGCGGGCATCAAGACCCTCGAGCTGCTCAAGCGCCCTGGCACTTACGAAAAGCTCGAAGCCACCACCAAGCGTTTGGCCGAAGGCATCCAGGAAGCGGCCAAAGCCGCTGGCCTGCCGGTGTGCGGCAACAGCATCAGTGCCATGTTCGGCTTCTTCCTCTGCGATGGCCCCGTGCGCAACTTCGAGGAGGCCAAAGCCAACGACAGCGAGCGCTTCGCCAAGCTGCACCGGGCCATGCTCGAGCGCGGCGTGTACCTCGCCCCCAGCTCCTTTGAAGCTGGCTTCACCTCGCTGGCCCACAGCGATGCCGACATTGATGCCACCCTCGAGGCCTTCCGCGAAAGCTTCCAGCTGATCGCTTGAGGCGCTGATGCAGAGGCGCCAACTGATCCAAGCCGCCAGCCTCGCTGGCGGGGCAGGCCTGCTGAGTGCCTGCCGCATTCGCCGCATCGATGGGGCCAGCAGCGCTGAGCTGCCATCGGTGCGCTGGCGCATGGCCACCAGTTGGCCCCACGCCCTCGACACGCTCTATGGCGGCGCCCAAACCATCGCCGAACAGGTGGGGGTGATGAGCGGCGGGCGCTTCACGATTGAGCCCTATGCCGCCGGTGAAATCGTGCCTGGGCTGCAGGTGCTCGATGCCGTTCAAAACGGTGCTGTCGAGTGCGGCCACACGGCCAGCTACTACTACGTGGGCAAAAACCCAGCCCTGGCCTTCGGCACCGCCGTGCCTTTCGGGCTCACGCCTCAGCAGCAGAACACCTGGCTCTATGAGGGGGGCGGCAACGAAGCCCTCGATCGCATCTACAGCGATTTCGGTGTGCGCAGCTTCCCTGCTGGCAACACCGGCCCCCAGATGGGGGGCTGGTTCAAGCGCGAGCTCGATGGCCCCGCCTCCCTCAAGGGCCTGAAGATGCGCATCCCTGGCCTGGGGGGCAAGGTGATGGCCGCCATGGGCGTGAATGTGCAGGTGCTGCCCGGCGGTGAGATCTATCTGGCGCTGGAGCGCGGCGCCATCGATGCGGCCGAATTCACCGGCCCCTACGACGATGAAAAGCTCGGCCTACCAAAGGCAGCGCGCTTCTATTACTACCCGGGTTGGTGGGAGCCAGGCCCCACGCTCACCGCGCTGGTGAATCAGCAGGCTTGGGCCAAGTTGCCCAAGGCCTACCAAGAGATGTTCCGCTCGGCCTGCCAAAGCGCCAACTTGCTGATGTTGAGCCGCTACGACCGGCTCAATGCCGTGGCGCTCGAACGGCTCAGGCAAGGCAACACCCAGGTGGAGTTCTACGGCGACGCCATTCTCAAAGAGGCCCAAAGCGCCACAGCTGATCTGTTGGCCGATAGCGCCCGCGGCGATGTGGGCTTCAACAGCCTGTACAGCGCTTGGAAAGATTTCCGCCAGGTGGCCCGCGGCTGGAACCAGGTCACCGAGCTGTCCTTCTCCCGCATTAGCGATGGTGCTTGATCGCCTGATCCGCGCAGCGGGCTGGCTCGGACGCTGGGCCCTGCTGCTGATGATCGCCATTGGCGCCTGGAACGTGGTGGGCCGCTACCTGGGCCTGGCCCTAGGGCTGAGCTTGAGCTCCAACGCCCTGATTGAGGCGCAATGGTTTCTCTTTGATGTGGCCTTCCTGCTGGGGCTGGCCTACACGCTCAAGCAGCGCGGCCACGTGCGCATCGACATCCTGTTGAACCGCCAGAGCACGCGTCGCCAACTGCAACTCGAACTGCTCGGCACCTTGGTGCTGCTTCTCCCCTTTGCGCTCACGGTGCTGGTGGTGTCGCTGGAGCCCACGCTGCAGTCGTGGCTGTTGCTCGAAGCCTCACCCGATCCCGGTGGCTTGCCGCGCTATCTGGCCAAAACCCTGGTACCCCTTGGCTTTTTGCTATTGGCCCTGCAAGGCATCCGTGAAGCCGTGGCCCTGAGGCAGCAGCTACGCCGCGGCGGAGGTCAGAGCTGATGGGATTTGAGCTGGAAGTTGGGGGCTGGGGCATTGCCTTTTTCCCCGGTGAGGTGCTCGCGCCATTGATGTTTTTGGCGCTGATTGCGGCGCTGCTCAGCGGCTACCCCGTCGCCTTTGGCCTGGGCGGTGTGGCCGTGATTTTTGGCCTGTTGGGCATCGTCAGCGGCGTGATCGATCCGCGCTTTTTCAGCGCGCTGCAGCCGCGGATCTTCGGAATCATGAGCAACTTCACGTTGCTAGCGATTCCCACCTTCGTGTTCATGGGCGCAATGCTGCAGATCTCTGGCATCGCTGAACGGCTGCTGGAGGCCATGGGCCAACTGCTGGGCCAGCTGCGCGGCGGCCTGGCGCTGGCAGTGGTGTTGGTGGGCAGCTTGATGGCAGCCACCACCGGCGTCACCGCCGCCACGGTCACCACGATGGGGCTGATCTCCCTGCCCGCGATGCTGCGCTCGGGCTACGACAAATCCTTTGCCTCAGGGGTGATCGTGGCCTCCGGCACGCTCGGCCAGCTCATTCCTCCCTCGATCGTGCTGGTGGTGCTCGGCGATCAGCTAGGCGTTTCGGTGGGTGATCTGTTTTTGGGTTCGCTGATCCCGGGGCTGTTGATGGCAGGGGCCTTTGCGCTCTATGTGCTGGTGGCCAGCCAGCTCAACCCACAACTGGCCCCAGAGCGCCTTGCGCGAACTGCCGCCAACGTGGCACCGGCTCAGCTGCTGCGTGTGCTGATTCCGCCTTTGGTGCTGATCTTCTTGGTGTTGGGCAGCATCTTTTTTGGCGTTGCCACCCCAACCGAAGCCGGCGCGCTCGGTGCTGTGGGCGCCATGGTGCTCGCCGCCATCGAAGGCGGCTTCAGCCGCAGCAACCTGGCCAAGGTGTGTGATGAAACCCTGCGGGTCACCGCCATGGTGATGGCGATCCTGCTGGGTTCCACGGCCTTTGCCCTGGTGTTCCGCAGCCTCGGCGGTGACGCCATGATCCGCGAGGTGCTGGTGAATCTGCCGGGGGGTCAGCTGGGCTTCCTGGTGGTGAGCATGGCGGTAATTTTTGCCCTGGGCTTCTTCATCGATTTCTTTGAAATCGCCTTCATCGTGGTGCCGCTGCTGCTGCCCAGCGCCCGCGAATTGCTGGGGCCCGAAAGCCTGCTCTGGTTTGGTGTGTTGATCGGCGCCAACCTGCAAACCTCCTTTCTCACCCCACCATTTGGCTTTGCCCTGTTTTATTTGCGCGGCGTGGCCCCCAAAGAGGTGAGCACCGCCGCGATCTACCGCGGCGTGTGGCCGTTCATCGCCGTGCAGGTGGCTGTGCTGGTGCTGATCATCCTGTTCCCAGCACTGGTGAACACCCTGCCGGCCCTCTCCCAGGCCAGCTAAGGCTGCTGGGGAATCGCTGCTCCCTCAGGCCTGCGCGGATCAGCCACCCCCAAGCTGCCGCCTTCAGGCAGCACTTCCACGCTGTTGGCCGAACCCATCGCCCGGCTGCGCTGGATCGCGTGCCCCCACTGCTCCAGCAGATCGATAGTGTCGGGGCTGATGCCCTGCTCGATCTGCACCCGATCAGGCCAGAGCTGGCTATGGATGCGCGGACTCAACACCGAGGTGGCCAAATTGAGGCCGTGCACCATGCGGTTGAGCAGCACCTGCAACACCGTGGTGATGATGCGGCTGCCCCCCGGCGTACCGGTGGCGAGCCAGGGGCTGCCATCACGTTTGAGCACCACCGTTGGCGTCATCGAACTCAGCGGCCGGCGGCCTGGGGCGATGGCGTTCTTTTCGCCTTGCACAAGGCCATAGGCATTGGGCACCCCTGGCTTGGCGGTGAAGTCATCCATCTCGTTGTTGAGCAACACACCGGTGCCTGGAATCGCCACGCCATTGCCATAGGCGAAGTTCAAGGTGGTGGTGAGGGCCACCAGCGAACCCTGCTGATCCGCCACCGAGAGATGGGTGGTGTTGGTGCTGTTGGCCGGTAGTGGAGCCGTGCCGCCCAAAGCAGCGCTGGGGGTGTGCTGTTTGGGGCGAATGAGCGGGCGCAGCGCGTCGGCATAGCCCTTGTTAGTGAGCCGCTGCACTGGCACTGCCACCTGATCAGGGTCGCCCAGCTCACTGTTGCGGTCGCGGTAAGCCAGGTTCATGGCCTCCACCAACGTGTGGATCGACTCGGCGCTGTTGAGGCCCATGGCCTCTAAATCCATCGGCTCCAGCAGATTGAGCATCTGAATCAAGGTGACGCCGCCGCTACTGGGGGGCGGCATCGACAGCACCGTCAGGCCGCGGAAGCGTCCCTGCACCGGCTCAACCCAAGGAGCGCGGTAGGCCGCCAGGTCCTGGCGATCGATCAAGCCGCCGCGCTGCTGCATCAGCGCTTCCAACTTCTCAGCCACAGGCCCTTGATAAAACCCTGGGCGACCCTGCTCAGCGATGCGCCGCAAGGTGGCCGCCAGCAGCGGCTGCCGCAGGATCTCTCCGGCCCGATAGGGCTCCCCATTCGCCTTGTAATAGATCGCTTTGGCGCTGGGATCGGCCTGCAGCAGGGGAGCCGCCCGTTTGAGCGAATCCGCCAACACCGGATACACCGCAAAGCCTTGCTCAGCCAAACGGATCGCTGGAGCCATCACCTCAGAGCGGCTGAGGGCGCCAAAACGCTCCTGGGCTTTCAGCAGGCCCGCCACCGTGCCGGGTACACCGGTGCTCAGCAGGCTGCGGGTGGCCAACTGCCGATCGACGCGGCCATCAGCACCAAGAAAGAGATCTTTGTGAGCGCGGCGCGGCGCCATCTCACGGAAATTGAGCGCATAGCCGCGGCGCTCCGGCTGATTCCAAAACACCAGAAAACCGCCGCCGCCCAAGTTGCCGGCTTGCGGCAGCGTCACCGCCAAGGCATAGGCCGTGGCCACAGCAGCATCGATGGCATTGCCGCCCTTGGCGAGGATCGAGGCACCAGCGGCGCTGGCCAAAGACTCCTGACTGGAGACGATTCCAGCCTCTGACGGCACCGGCCGCACCCGCTGGCCAGGCTCCTGCAGCGGATTGGCGCCGATCAGAGCCAGGCAAAGTAGGAGTCCGCTCACGCCATTCCATGGGCCACCACCGCTTCAGGCTGCCATTGCTGCTGGCCCTGCCGCTCCTCGCCCCAGCGGCGCTGGCTGAGAAAGGGCCGCAGCGCTGCAACGATGAAATCACCCGGCTGATGCAAATCCGCTTGGAGCGGGCCCAAGCGAGCTGGGAAGAAGAAAACCCCACTCCTTCAGATTTCCAGCTCGAGGCGCAGCACCTCAACCAAGTGGTGAAAGCGGAGTCAATCAAGGCCCACGCGCTCAAGAAATACGAATGCCGCTTGAAGCTGAGCCTTCCCGATGAGGAGGCCGCTGCAGGCTGAGGCTATGGAGATTCCCGCCCAGGAGCAAAAAACCAAGAAGTGGTTCAAAAGCCATCTGCTCAATGACGAGATTGAGCTACAGGACCTCTACGAGCTCGAACAACTCGACCTCGATTTGTTGATGGCCGAAACAGCAGAGATTCGCTCGGATGTTGAGAACCGCTCCCGCAGTTATGGCCGCTGGTGCACGGCCGGTTATTTCCTTGAACTGGCGCGAATTATTGATCGCCGCCGCCAGGAAAGTTCATGAATTTTTGATTGAGCTTGCAACGCCCTGTGTCGTTAGGTCTTGCCGCCAGCAACTTGGTTTACGGTCGATCTGGAAGGCATGAATCCATAAGGAATTACCCGGTATCCATCAGCCCCAGCCAGGACCATGGACCGCACTGCAACGATCAACGTCATCGTTGAGCACTACGACATCGACTCCAAAGGCCGCATCGATTACGACCCCCGCTTTGGCGTCTACCTCGAAACCTTGACCGACACCGCACTAACGCAAGTGTTGGCTTGGTATGAGCGGGAAGATCACGCCGCGTGAGGCAGCAGCTGCCTTAACACCCAAAATTCCACGACCATGTAGGCGGCCAAAAACACCACCAAGGCGATCACAAAGGTTTTGCCGTTCATGGGGCTTGCCCCGGCAACTGACCACCGCGCAGGCCAACAATCGCTTCGAAGATCCGTTGGCCGATGCGGCGATTGATGGCGCTGATGGTGCCCCCCATGAACACCGCATCGATCAAGCAGGCGATCCAAACCGCCGCCAGCACCACATAACCAATCAGCAGCACCGTGAGCACTCCGCCGAGGATGTTGAGCAGCAGATAGGTGAGCGCCCGGCCGGTTCGTCCCAAATAAAACCAATGGGCACCAAAGCCACCCAAGAGCAGCGCCAGCACCACAGCCAGAACGGTGCTTTTCTTCTGATCTTCGTAATCGCTTTGGAACATCAGCTTCTCCTCGGCGGAGAGCTGTTTCATGAGCGCCAGCAGAGCCTGGTCCATGCCTGATCCCGACAGCCCAAGCTAGGCACGGAATCGATTGGCTCAGCGGTAATTCTGAAATTGCAGCGGCACTTCGATGTCCTGCTCTTTCAGCAATTGGATCGCGCTCTGCAGGTCGTCTTTGTTCTTGCCGGTGACGCGCAGGCTTTCTCCTTGGATCGAGACGGTCACCTTCTTGAGCTCATCGCGCACCGTCTTGCTGAGCTTTTTGGCAATCTCCTGGCTCAAGCCTTTGCGCAGCTTGATCTCCTGCTTGATGCGATTGCCCCCAACGGTTTCAGGGGTCTGCTCATCAAAGATTTTCAGCGAGAGATTGCGCTTGGTGGCCTTCTGCCGCAACACGTCCACCACAGCCGTCAAGGTCATGTCACTGGCGGTGGTGATCACGATGGCGGTTTCCTCCAGCTCGATCTCGGTGTTGGAGTCCTTGAGGTCGTAGCGCTGGGACACATCACGGCGCAGCTGGTCGATGGTGTTCACCAGCTCTTGGCGGTCGAAATCGCTGACAACATCAAAGCTGTAGGTGTCGGCCATGAAGGGCGGCAACGGCAGGGAATCCCATCAGCCTAGAAAGGGGCCCCTTGTGAGGACCCATGGCGGAGCTTTTCAACGCCCTCCAACACGGCAGCGCGCCACTGGCTGCATCCCTGCTGCTCTCCGGTTTGGTGGTGATGCTGAGCCTGGTGCCGCTGGGGGCAGCCCGTTCGCAGGCGGATTTCAGCATGGCTGATCTGGCCGCCCCTAGGGCCATGTTCGAGCGCCTGCCGGCCTGGGGACGCCGGGCCAGCTGGGCCCATCAAAACTGTTTTGAAGCCTTCACCCTGCATGCCCCGGCCTGCCTGCTGGCCTTAGTGGCTGGGGTGTCAGCACCGATTGCCATGGCCGCTGCCTGGCTACACCCGCTGCTGCGGCTGCTCTACATCGGGGCCTATGTGGGCAATGTGCCGCCCCTGCGAGGACTCTGCTGGGCCTCGGCCCTGCTCTGCAGCGGCATCCTCTATCTCGAGGGCCTCAAAGCCCTGCTTCAGCAATGAGGCAGAGCCTCAATCAAAAAACAACAGCGTGACGACCTTGCCGAGATCTTCCGCGTCTTGGCAGGCCTGGATCAACGTTTCGCTGTCGTGGAAGGCGAAACAAATCAATTGGTCGCAGCGGCTCACAATCTCTTGATTGCAAAGGGTGCTGGCCTCGGTGAGCGGAAGATCGTCGTTTTCTGGCTTGCTGACCAGGTGCAGCACCTGCTCCAGCAACTCCTGGGATTCCGGGGCCTGCTGCTCCAAGCTTTGCGGAAGGATCACGGTGAGCTTGGCGGGATCCACCGCCAGGGCACCACGAATCGCTGCGGCATTGATCCCTTGCGCGCCTGAGGTGAGCATGGAGTGGCCCTCCTGCACCAGGGAGCGAGCCAATAATTCCACCAAATGGATGGACACCACGGGCACATGGCGCGTGCCAAGGATGGCGATCCGTCGCTGGCCGGTGTTCTGCAGGAGGGCGAGCTCTTGAGCCAACGTGTCGACCCGATCGAGAGCCGGCAGATCAAGGGACCGGGTCACAGGGGACGCCAGGACAGAAGGCCTGTCGACCGTAGCAACGCTGGCGCTTTAGGCCAGACCTAGACGGGAAAACAGCGCAGCGAAGTCGCAGTGCTCTGCCACCATCCGGGCCGCATAGGTGGCCTTCACCGCTTCATGCAGGCGGACATGGCCAAAGGCCTTCTCAATCACCGCCACCGTGGCCAGGGTGTCGTGCTCCACCTTGAGCAGGGGAACATCGAGTTCTTGGGCGCGACTCACCAGCTGCGGCAGGGGATCACCGGCTCCAGTGAGGATCAGGCACTGGGTGGATGCCTCTAGGGCAGCCAACTGGATATCGGTGCGATCCGCGCCAGTGACCACGGCCATATTGCGCTGCTGACGGAACACCTCCATGGCGGAGTTCACGTTCATGGCGCCGATGCTGAGGGTTTCCACCAGCAGGTCTTTGCGCTCGCGGCAGCACAACATCTCAGCGCGCAAGCGCTGCACCAGCTCGCCAACGGTGACACTGCGCAGCAGCGGGCTGCGGGGCAACAGCCCATACAGGGGCAAACCCAAGGCCTGCAAGGCGGGGCTGAGCTCGGCGCGCAAGGCCGTGATCTGATCGGGCTCAACGTTGTTCAGCACCACACCGAGCAGTTGATCGCCCAGCAGTGCTTTGGCCTGCAGCAAGGGCTCAACGCTGCCGGCATCCTCCCAGGCATGGGCCAACAACACCGGCGCCTGAAGGCCGTGGGCCAACTGGGGCAGGCTGAGGCCAAACAGCAGACCCTCGTTCAGGGAGCCAGCCGCTTCCAGCAGGGTGATTCCTTCGCCAACCCCCAGCACTCCGCGCAGTTGCTCGAGTGCTTGCTCAGGCGCCACCAAGCTGCCTGTGGCCAACTGCTTTTTGGTGGGCTCTGGCGTGCTCGAGGTGAGCGAGGGCAGCAAGGCGCTGGGCGGTAGATCAAAGATTTCCCCAACGAAGCGCACGTCGTCGTCGATGAGGGTCTCGCCACTGGTTTGCTGCTCAATGCTGGTGGCCAGCGGCTTGCCATAGCGAAGGCTCTGCCCCTTATCGCGCAGCTGCTGCACCAAGCCCATCACCAGGGCCGATTTGCCACTGAATGGTTCGCAGGAACCCACCAAAAGAGTGGCACCGGAGTGGCCCATGGCAGTGGCTGGAGTGATGGGAAAATCTAACGAGTAGGCAACAGATCAGCCTTGATGCCGTTGTTTCAAGGCCAACGCTGCGCCGTGACTGGAGCCAGCGGCAGCTTGGGGCGGGCCCTGCTGCACGCCCTGCATCGCCAAGGGGCCATCCCGGTGGCCTTGAGCTCCAGCCCTGGGCCCATTCGACTGCAGGACGGTGATCAGGAGCTGGAGATCGAAACCATCGCCTGGAAGGTGGGCGAGGAAGAGGCGCTGCGTCCGCAGCTGGAGTCGCTGCAACTGCTGGTGATCAACCACGGCATCAACCGCATGGGCGCCCGTGATGCCCAATCCACCGCCGACAGCCTCGAGGTGAACCTCAGCAGCGCGCTGCGGCTGATGGAGCTGTTTTTGCAGTCAGCCCAGCCCGGCGATGGCCGCGAACTGTGGGTGAACACCTCTGAAGCTGAGGTCAACCCGGCGTTCAGTCCGCTCTATGAGATCAGCAAACGGGCCCTGGGCCAACTGGTCAGCCTCAGGCGTATTGATGCGGTGTGCACCGTGCGCCGGCTGGTGTTGGGACCCTTCCGTTCGGCGCTGAACCCCTATGGATTCATGCGGGCCAGCGGGGTGGCGGCTGCCGTGCTGCGCCAAGCCGCTGCTGGACGTGAATTGATCATCGTCAGCCCCAATCCGCTCACCTGGCTCCTGATGCCGCTGACCTGCTGGGGGCGCGAGCGCTACTACCGCTGGTTCACACAGCGTCCCGGTCAGTGAGGATTTCGTAGCCGCTATCGGTCACCAATACGGTGTGCTCCCACTGGGCCGAGAGGCTGCCGTCCTGGGTCACCACGGTCCAATGGTCTTTGAGGGTGCGGCAGTTTTTGGCGCCGGCATTGAGAATCGGCTCCACAGCCAAGGTCATGCCTGAGCGCAGCTGCACATTGGGCAGATCGCGGGTGCGGTAGTTGAAGACCGAGGGCTCCTCGTGCAGATTGCGGCCAACGCCGTGGCCGGTGTAGTCCTCCACAACGGCATAGCCATTGGCCTCAACGTGATCCTGCACCGCGCCAGCGATGTCCAGCAGGGTGCGGCCGGCTTTGATCTGGGACAGGCCCTGCATCAATGATTCCTGGGCCACGCGGGAGAGACGCTCAGCCTCTTCTGAGATGGAGCCGACGCCGATCGTGACGCAGCTATCGCCGTGATAACCCTCATAGAAAGCGCCAGTGTCGACCTTGAGCAGGTCGCCATCACGGATCACCCGCTTTTTGCTGGGGATGCCATGCACCACCTCGTTATTGATGCTGGCGCAAATCGTTCCAGTGAAGCCGTGATAGCCCTTGAAGCTGGGCACAGCGCCCATGGAGCGGATGCGCTCTTCGGCATAGGCATCGAGCTCACCGGTGGTCATGCCGGGCTTCACCAGCCCCATGATTTCCTTGAGCACGGTGGCGACGATGCGGCCCGATTGGCGCATGATGCCGATCTCGCGCTCGGACTTGATCTCGATGCCGCGGCGGTTGTTGCTGATGCGCGGACCGGTCTGAGGCTTCGAGGACGCCAGCAGCTCTGCGAACAAGTTCATCTCAGCAAAAGCAGGCGTCGGTACTTTCAAGCTATCAATGCTGTCCGTCTTGTCGCGGAGCTGCACCCATGAGCACCTGGTTGCTGCGGATCCGCCGCTGGCATGGACGGCTGGCTCCAGTCGTCCTGCTGCCGCTGCTGATCACGGTCAGCACAGGGCTGGGCTACCGCCTGATGCGGGATTGGGGCGGCTGGGGCCGAGACCAAGCCCACTGGTTGATGCAACTGCATGAGGGGGAATGGCTGGGCGCCCATGGCGAAACGATTTACGTACTGCTCAATGGGCTGGGATTGATCTGGATGCTCAGCACCGGACTGCTGATGCTTCTGGGGAAATGGTTGAGGTGAAGGGGTAAGCTGGACCCTTGGCCCGCTACGGCAACTCACCAGTTGAGTTGCATCGATTCGCAATGACCGCAGAGGAAACAGCAACCAAGACCGAGGAGACCGCTGTAGCCAGCGCCACCGAGGAAGCCCCTGCCAAGAAGGCAGCCGCGGCCAAGGTCAGCACGCGCAAGCTGAGCGCCGAAGAGCTGATGCGTTCGTTTGAAGAAGGTCAGATCAAGTCCGATCTTCCTGACGTTTATGTGGGCGACACCGTCAAGGTGGGCGTCCGCATCCGTGAGGGCAACAAAGAGCGCGTTCAGCCCTATGAGGGTGTGGTGATCGCCAAGCGCCACGGCGGCATGCACGAAACCATCACCGTGCGCCGAATCTTCCAAGGCATCGGCGTGGAGCGGGTGTTCATGGTCCACAGCCCCCAGGTGGCCTCCATCAAGGTGGAGCGCCGCGGCAAGGTGCGTCGCGCCAAACTTTTCTATCTGCGCGAGCGGATGGGCAAAGCCACCCGGGTCAAGCAGCGCTTCGATCGCTGACACAGCAGCCCGCCCAGGGCCGCTTCCGGTGCCTAGAGTCAGCACCGGCATTGGTGCATTGCCTCCTGCGCCGTTAGTTCAGTTGGTAGAACGCAGGTCTCCAAAACCTGATGTCGGGGGTTCGAGTCCTCCACGGCGCGTGCGATGCACCTTTTGTCCACTTTTTGAGGTTTGAATCGAGGCCTAAAGCATGGAATTGGATCTTCAACCTGGTGATGTTGTGAAGGTGCTCGAATCCGCAGCCCTCGGTTGGGTGCGGGCCAGGGTGATCCGCGTCAAATCCGGAGGTCGCGTTGTGGTTCAAAGCGACCAGGGTCGTGAATTCACAGCCCGGGGCAACCAGGTGCGCCTGATCGAACCCGCTGGTTTCCACAACTAGATCAAAGCAACTGCCTCACAAGCGCTCTGGGCGCTTCATCACCTCATTCAACCGGCCCAGTCACTTGGCAGTTGCCGGTTTTTTTATGCCCAAAAAATCACACGCTCCCCGGCAACAATTGGTTGACGGAGGGACCCTCCAGACCCAATACTGGTCTTTCCTCCAAGCGAGGACATGGACGTGTTTCGAGCGCTGTAAACCCATCACTTTCACCGTGATTGGTTACTAACCAGCAGCCCGAAGTTCGGTCATGGGACCGTAGTTCAACCGGT
Organism: Synechococcus sp. Minos11; assembly: GCF_014279855.1. Classification (NCBI taxonomy): domain Bacteria; kingdom Bacillati; phylum Cyanobacteriota; class Cyanophyceae; order Synechococcales; family Synechococcaceae; genus Synechococcus; species Synechococcus sp. Minos11. The sequence continues at coordinate 1,489,291 of NZ_CP047953.1, forward strand.
TAGAGCACCGCCCTGTCACGGCGGAAGTTGCGGGTTCGAATCCCGTCGGTCCCGTTTTCACCTCAACAGCCTCAATGGTGCGTGTTCGTCTGGCCCCCAGCCCAACGGGAACGCTTCATATCGGCACCGCACGCACGGCGGTCTTCAACTGGCTGTACGCGCGGCGCCATGGCGGCGAGTTTGTGCTGCGCATTGAAGACACCGACAAAGAGCGCAGCAAAAGCGAATACACCAGCAACATCCTCGATGGCCTGAAGTGGCTGGGTATCGACTGGGATGCCGAGCCCGTCATCCAGAGCGAGCGGGTGGAGCAGCACCGCCAAGCAATCCAACAACTGCTGGATGCCGGGCTGGCCTACCGCTGTTACGCCTCAGAAGAGGAGCTCAACGCCATGCGCGAGGCCCAAATGGCCAACAAGAAAGCGCCGCGTTACGACAACCGCCACCGCAACCTCAGCCCCGAGCAGGAAGCCGGCTATCAAGCCGAGGGACGCCAAGCCACGGTGCGCTTTCGCATCGATGACAGCCGCAACATCCAGTGGAACGACCTGGTGCGCGGCGCCATGAGCTGGAGCGGAGCCGACCTGGGCGGCGACATGGTGATCGCCCGGCGCGCTCCAGCCGATCAAATCGGCGATCCGCTTTACAACCTCGTGGTGGTGGTCGATGACGCCGCCATGGCCATCACCCATGTGATCCGCGGTGAAGACCACATCGCCAACACCGCCAAGCAACTGCTGCTCTACGAAGCCCTGCGGCTGCCGCTGCCTGAGTTCGCCCACACCCCGCTGATCCTCAACCAAGAGGGCCGCAAGCTCTCCAAGCGCGATGGCGTCACCTCGGTGAGCGACTTCCGCGGCATGGGCTACACCGCCAGCGCCCTGGCCAACTACATGACCCTGCTGGGCTGGTCGCCGCCGGAGGGCATGGGCGAGCGCTTCTCCTTGGCGGAGGCCGCCAAGGTGTTCGACTTCCAGCGCGTCAACAAAGCTGGTGCCCGCTTTGATTGGGACAAGCTCAACTGGCTCAATGGCCAGGTGCTGCATGAGCTTGGTGCCGCAGAACTCAACCGCAAGCTCACCCCGCTTTGGCAGGAGGCAGGCTTTGAGACCAGCGGCCGCAGCCAAGCTTGGCTGGAGCAACTCTGCGAGCTGCTGGGCCCCTCCCTGACGCTCCTGGCCGATGGCGTCGAGCAAGCTCGACCGTTTTTTGAAACGCCCTCCCTCAAAGAGGACGCTCAGCAGCAACTGCAACAACCCGGAGCCCAAGAGGCCCTCAAGGCCCTGCTCACATCACTGAGCGACGAGCCGCTGCAGGCCGAACAGGCCAAAGCCCTACTCAGTGATGCCTGCAAGGCCGCTGATGTGAAAAAAGGCGTGCTGATGAAATCGCTCCGCGGTGCCTTGATGGGGCAACTGCAGGGGCCTGATCTGATGGAGAGCTGGCTGCTACTGAACGCGGCCGGGCAAGACCGCGGGCGCATCAGCAGCGCCCTCGGCTGAGCCGGCTTCAGCCTCAAGATCAGGCTGAACCAAGCCCAAGCGGCGCGCCAACCAAGGCGCCGTGAGGCCTTGGAGGCCCACGGTCATCAGGATCGTGAGGAACACCAAACCCTGCAGGCGTCCAGCGCCTGAAAAGCCAGCGGCTTCCAAGCGAATCGCAAACAAACTGGCCACCGCGGCCGTGACGATGCCGCGGGGGGCCATCCAACTGAGCATCAACTTCTGCTTCCACTGCAGGGGCAAGCCTGTGCTGGCCAATGAGATCGCCAGCGGGCGCACCACCACCATCAGCACCAACACACAACCAACCCCGCCCAGCCCCAAGGGGCTGAGTTCCCGCCACGAAACATCAGCAGCCAGCAGCGGAAACAGCACCGTGATCGCCAATTGGGCCAGCTGGCGAATGAAGTCATCAAGCTGCTGCGGCTCCGAGGACGGCCGGCGCCCCACCACCACCCCAGCGGCGACCGCCGCTGGGAATCCCGATTCCGACAGCTGGGCGTCACAACCGCCATACATCAAAAACAAAATGCCCAGCGTGAGCTGAACCCGCAGACCCAAAACCCCGGAATCGGCAGGCAAACGCCTCAGCAGCTCAGAGAGCAACAGGCCGCTGAGCAAGCCCATGGCCACGCCAAATCCCAAGCGCAGCAATAGTCCAGCGGCCACGCCCTGCCAGCCGGTGCGATCTCCCAGCACCAGCTCCAGCAGCATCACCGCCAGCACAGCGCCAATCGGTTCAAGCACCAGGCCCTCTCCCTCCAGCACCTCACCTAGGGGCTCTTGCAGGCGCATCTGCTGCACCAGGGGATTCACCACGGTGGGGCCGGTGGCCAAGACGATGGCACTGAACACCGCGGCCAATGACCAGTTCAAACCAGCCAGCCAGTGGGCCGCCAGAAAGGCTCCGCCAAAGGCCACCAACAAGCGCACCGCCACGATGCGCAGCACAGCCGTGCGCAGCTCACCGCCGGGGAGCCGCAGCTTGAGGCCGCCTTCAAACAGCACCAGGCTCACCAGCAGGCCGACCACGGTGCCGAGGCTGGAGCCCAAATCAAGCGGCTCAACCCAATGGAAACCGGCGCGGCCCACCACCAGACCACTGACGAGCAGCAGCACCACCGCCTGCAGGCTCGTGAGCTTGGCCACCAGCTGGGCTGTGGCCCCGGAGGCCATGGTGATGCCCCAGAGCAGATTGAGCCGCTCAGCGCTCATTCAAGACCCGTGAACTGGGGTTCGACATGCACAGCCAGCACAGCCCGCGGACGAACCACAAAGTATTCACCCTCCAGCTCGGTGATGGGCACATTCACAAAAGCCTGGGCATCTGGCTTGTTGAGGCTCTCGGCATACCAGCTCTGAAAGCTCTCGAGATCAGGAAACTGAATCTGGTGGCGATGGCCGCCTTCGAGCAAGAGATGCACGGCATAGCGGCTCGGGCGACGGCTCATGAGCTGTGCAGGTCTCACCCAAGGATGCCGGATGGCAGGCTGTGGGCCAATTCCAGCGTCTGATGGGCAGCACAACCAAGCCTCTGTTGCTGCTGGTGGATGGGCATTCCCTGGCCTTCCGCAGCTTCTACGCCTTCTCCAAGGGGGGCGAGGGGGGCTTAAGCACCCAAGACGGCATCCCCACCAGCGTGACCTATGGCTTCCTCAAAGCGCTGCTGGACAACTGCAAAAGCCTCAAACCTCAAGGGGTGGTGATCGCCTTTGACACCGCTGAGCCCACCTTCCGGCACAAAGCCGATGAGACCTACAAAGCCAACCGCGATGTAGCCCCCGATCACTTTTTCCAGGACGTCGACAACCTGCAAGAGATCCTCAAAGGCTGCCTGGATATCCCCCTCTGCCTAGCCCCGGGCTACGAAGCCGACGACGTGCTTGGCACCCTGGCCAACCGCGGCGCCAACGAGGGATGGCGGGTGCGAATCCTCTCGGGCGACCGCGACCTATTCCAGCTGGTGGATGACCAGCGCGACATCGCTGTCCTTTATATGGGTGGCGGCCCCTACGCCAAAAGCAGCGGCCCCACGGAGATCCGTGAAGAGGGCGTTGTGAGCAAACTCGGCGTGATGCCCAACAAGGTGGTGGACCTCAAGGCCCTTACCGGTGACAGCAGCGACAACATCCCGGGGGTGCGCGGCGTTGGCCCCAAAACAGCCATCAACCTGCTGAGCGAAAACGGTGATCTCGATGGGGTCTACAAAGCGCTTGAAGCCCTGAGCGACCCCAAAGCCAGCAGCGGAGCTCTCAAAGGGGCGCTCAAGGGCAAGCTCAGCAACGACAAGGAAAACGCCTACCGCTCGCGGATGCTGGCGGAAATCCTGATCGACATTCCCCTGCCCGAAGATCCGCGGTTGGGTCTGGGCCTGGTGGAGCTGGGGGCCCTGCGTCAGCGGTTGGAGGAGCTAGAGCTCAACAGCCTGCAGCGGCAGAGCGAAAAATTTGCCGAGCTCTTTTCAGCCGCTGGCCAACTGAGCTTGGACACCGGTAGCTCTGCCGATCCCAGCGAAGCGCTGAGCGAACCGGAGAGCGAAACGCCCACAACTCCGCCGCTCAAACCGCAGCTGATCACCAGCTCCGCTCAACTCCAAGCCCTGGTGAGCCAGCTGCAGCAACGCAGCGCCGATGCCCCGGCCGTGGCCATCGACACCGAGACCACCGACCTCAACCCCTTCCGCGCGCAGCTGGTGGGCTTGGGTTTCTGCTGGGGTGAAGCCGACAACGATCTGGCCTACATCCCGATCGGCCACAGCGGCGCCGAAGGGCAATTACCCCTTGCCGAGGTGCTCGAGGCCCTGGCCCCTTGGCTGGCCAGTCCAACGCAGCGGAAATGCCTGCAGAACGCCAAATACGACCGGCTGGTGCTGCTGCGCCATGGGCTGGAGCTCAATGGCGTGGCCGTCGACACCCTGCTGGCCGACTATCTGCGCGACGCCTCAGCTCGCCACAACCTCGAGGAATTGGCGCAGCGCCATTACGGCTTCCGCCCCACCAGCTTCAGCGATCTCGTGGGCAAAGGGCAGACCTTTGCCGATGTGCCCATCGAAGCCGCAGCCCAGTACTGCGGCATGGACGTGCACCTCACCTACCGCTTAGCGATTGATCTGGTGCAACAACTCGAGCAACTCGGAGAAGCCTTGCCGCAGTTGCTCTCGGAACTGGAACTGCCGCTGGAGCCGGTGCTGGCACAAATGGAAGCCACCGGCATCCGCATCGATGTGCCCTACCTACAGGAGCTGGGCCAATCGATGGGCGACAAGCTGCAGCAACTCGAGCAGCAAGCCATCGCTGCGGCCGGCGAGGAGTTCAACCTGGCCTCCCCCAAACAGCTGGGCGAGCTGCTGTTCAACACCCTGGGGCTGGACCGCAAGAAATCAAGAAAGACCAAAACCGGCTGGAGCACCGATGCCGCGGTGCTGGAAAAACTCGAAGACGCCCATCCGGTGGTGCCCCTGGTGCTGGAGCACCGCACCTTGAGCAAGCTCAAGAGCACCTATGTCGATGCCCTGCCCCAGCTGGTGGAAAGCGAGACCGGGCGGGTGCACACCGATTTCAACCAGGCGGTGACGGCCACCGGACGGCTCTCCAGCAGCAACCCCAACCTGCAGAACATTCCGGTGCGCACGGCCTACAGCCGCCAGATCCGCAAAGCCTTCCTGCCCCAGCAGGACTGGACCCTGCTCAGCGCCGACTACAGCCAGATCGAGCTGCGCATCCTCACCCACCTCTGCGGCGAAGAGGCCTTGGTGGAGGCCTACAACAGCGGCGATGACGTGCATGCGCTCACAGCCCGCCTGCTACTGGATAAGAGCGAGGTGAGCGATGAGGAGCGGCGCCTGGGCAAAACCATCAACTTCGGGGTGATCTACGGCATGGGCGCCCAACGCTTTGCCCGCGCCACTGGGGTCAGCCAAGCCGAAGCCAAGGAGTTCCTCAGCCGCTACAAGCAGCGCTACCCCAAGGTGTTTGCGTTCCTGGAATGGCAGGAGCGCCTGGCCCTCAGCCGCGGCTACGTGGAAACGCTGATGGGGCGCCGGCGGCCCTTCCATTTCGATCCCCAAGGCCTTGGGCGGCTCAAGGGCACCGATCCCGCTGAAATCGATCTCGATGTGGCCAGGCGCGGCGGCATGGAAGCCCAGCAACTGCGGGCCGCCGCCAATGCCCCGATCCAGGGCTCCAGCGCCGACATCATCAAAAAAGCGATGGTGGATCTGCAGCAGCTGCTGCTCGACCAGCAACTGCCGGCCCGGCTGCTGCTGCAGGTGCACGACGAACTGGTGCTCGAGTGCGCTCCCGATGCGCTCGCCACGGTGCAGAGCAGCGTGCAACGCACGATGGAGCAGGCCGTGAGTCTGAGCGTGCCATTGGTGGTTGAGATCGGTAGTGGCCCCAACTGGATGGAGGCGAAATAACAGAGATCCCGGCTGGAACGTAACCTCCGGTTCTGCGCCTGTTCTTGCCGTGTCCCTGCGCTTCACCAACAGCCTCACCAGCCGCACTGAAGCGTTCGAGCCTCTTGAGGCCGGCAAAGCCACGATCTACTGCTGCGGCGTCACGGTCTATGACCTCTGCCACTTGGGCCATGCCCGCAGCTACATCAACTGGGATGTGCTGCGCCGCTACCTGATCTGGCGCGGCTACGACGTCACCTACGTCCAGAACTACACCGACATCGACGACAAGATCCTCAAACGGGCTGCCGAAGAAGGAAGCTCGATGCAGGCAGTGAGTGAACGCAATATCGAGGCCTTTGAAATCGATATGGGTCGGCTCAACATCCTGCCGGCCGATCGCATGCCCAGGGCCACAGGCTGCATTGATGGCATTCAAAAACTGATCAGCGAACTCGAAGCCAAAGGCGCCGCCTACAGCTCCGATGGCGATGTCTATTTCGACATCTCCAAAGCCAAGGATTACGGCAAGCTCAGCGGCCGCGATCCCAACGAACAGCAGCAAGGCGCCAGTGGCCGCACAGCTGATGGCGAAGAGAGCCGCAAGCGCCACCCCTTTGATTTCGCCCTCTGGAAAGGAGCCAAGGAAGGCGAACCCAGCTGGGATTCACCCTGGGGACCAGGGCGGCCGGGATGGCACATCGAATGCTCAGCGATGGTGCGCCAGGAGCTGGGCCTAACGATCGACATCCATCTGGGCGGCGGCGATTTGGTGTTCCCGCACCACGAAAACGAAATCGCCCAATCAGAAACCGCTAACGGCACGACCCTGGCGAAGTTGTGGATGCACAACGGCATGGTCAATGTCGGCGGCACCAAGATGTCGAAATCGCTCGGCAACTTCACCACGATCCGGGCGCTGCTCGACAGCGGCGTCTCGCCGATGACCCTGCGTCTGTTTGTGCTGCAGGCCCATTACCGCAAGCCACTCGACTTCACAGCAGAAGCCCTCGATGCGGCAGCCAACGGCTGGAAGGGTCTCAACAGCGCGCTGCTACTGGGCGAGCGCCATGGAGAAGCCTTGGGCTGGAGCAGCGGCGCAGGCGAACTGAGCAGCGAGCTGGAGGAGCAGCGGCAGCGCTTCATCGAGGCCATGGATGACGACCTCAACAGCTCCGGCGGCCTGGCGGTGCTGTTTGAGCTGGCGCGTCCCTTGCGGGCCCTGGCCAACCGCCTGGAGCGCGGTGATGCGATCACCGCCGATGACCAGGGACTCGCGGGCCAGTGGAAACTGCTGCAAGATCTGGCCGGCGCGCTTGGGCTAGCCACTGAAATCACAGCACCGAGCAGCGATGGTGATGATGGCGCACGGATCAACGATTTAATCGAGGCCCGCAAGAGCGCCAAAGCCAACAAGGACTACGGCGAAGCCGACCGCATCCGCGCCGAACTCAAAGCCGAAGGCATCGAGCTAATCGACAAACCCGGCGGCATCACCGACTGGATTCGGGCCTAAGCCTGCTGGGCAGCCTCAATGGTGTCGAGCGAAATTTCAATCACCCGTGAGCCATGGCGGGTGAGGGGCAGCTGGCGCACAAAACAGCGGCCGCGCGGGGCATCCACGCTGAGCACCTGAAAACAACGGCTGTCACCTGGCAACTGCAGGCGAACTCCCTGATGAAGGTTCATGACATTCCCCGTTCAGAGAACAGAAAGGCGCTAGCGCCTCTGAACCATTGAACAGCTCCAAGGGCTCGCCGTAAGCAGTTGTACTCATTTCCTGACCCGCGTCGCGCAAGACGCGCAACGAGCGGCGTCAGCTTTGCGGTGGCTGCTGATCGCGCATCATCCGCTCCATCTTGCGAATGCGCGGCACCATCGCCTCCCACACCTCCTTTTGAAAGCCCGGCTCGCAATTGGCTGCCAAGGCATCGATGTCTTCGCCGCGGCCAAAGGCATCAATCAGCTGTCGCTCGTAGCGAGCGCGCTCAATGAAATTCCAACGCTTGATCCAGTCCATCAATGGCATCGATTTAACCGAACCAACTGCGCAGAAGATCCCACACCGAGACCAACAATCCAAAGGCAATCACCGGTGGCGCCACCCAGCGCAACAGCAGCATCAGCCCCTGGCGCACGACCTTGGGGGCCCCGCTGCTGCTGAGGTCGTCTTCGAAGCGACTGGGCAGCACCCAACCCAACAGCACAGCCAGCAGCAACCCGCCCAGGATCAACAGCACCCCGCCAAAGACCGAATCCATCCAGCCGAGAACCCCAAGCGAGGTGGCTGCCGGCAAGCCCAGCACAAAGATCACCGCCGCACTCACCCACACCGCCTTGGACCGGCTCCAACCGAGACGATCGATCAAACAGGCCACGGGCACCTCCAGCAGCGACACCGCTGAGGTGATCGCCGCCAAATAGGCCAGAGCAAAAAACACCACGGCCACCACCTGGCCGCTCCCACCCAACGACGACAAGCCCGTGGGCAGAGCAATGAAAATCGTGCCCAAGGTGGAGCTGCTGATCACATCGCTCAGACCAAAGCTCATCACCACCGGGAAGGTGACCATGCCCGCCAACAAGCCAACGGCGGTGTCCATGCCCACAACCGCCAGGGCTTCGCGGGGAAGATGGGCCCGGCGATCGAGATAGGCCGCGTAGGCAAGGATGCAGCCGATGCCGGTGCCGATCGAGAAGAAGGCCTGGGTGAAGGCATTGCGAATGGTGGTGGGATCCAGCAGCTGAGCGCCGTCCCAACGCAGCAAAAAGGTGCGATAGCCGCTGGCGGCACCCTCCAGACCCGAGGCCCAAATCGCCAGGGCGATCAACACCACAAACAGCAGCGGCAAACCCCAGCGCGACAGACGTTCAATCCCTTTTTGCACCCCGCCAGCCACCACCAGGGCGGTCAGCAGAAGGCTGATCAGCTGACCCAACAGCGCCGTGCGGCCGCCACTGAGGCCAGCGAAGAACTCCTCGGCGGCCCCCATGTCTTGGGGCAAGCCAGCCAAGGCGGACTGCAGCAGGGTGACGCCGGTCCAGCCCATCAACACGGCGTAGAACGCCAAGATTCCGCAAGCCGCCAGAACAAACAGCCAGCCCATCGGTTGCCAGCGACGGCCAGCGGCCGCCACCGGCGCCAGCAGGGGGCTTTGGCCGGTGCTGCGGCCCAAAACCATTTCCGCCACCAACACCGGCAGACACACCACCAGCACGATCAGCACATACAGGAACAAAAACGCCCCACCGCCCCCTTGGGAGGCGCGATAGGCAAAGCCCCAAAGGTTCCCCAGACCAACGGCACTGCCAGCCGCGGCCAGCACAAAACCAAGGCCTGAGCGCCACTTCTCCCGCGCTGCCATCCCTTCTCCCACCAGCCCAATGCCGCGCCAGCTTGCCAGTGATTGGCCAATTCGATGGGAGACTGGGTGCCCTCTAAGGCAGTGGCCGTGAAAGCTCTCAGCGTGCTGGGCTCCACCGGCTCCATCGGAACGCAAACCCTCGAAATCGTTGAGGAGTTTCCCGAGCGCTTCCGCGTGGTGGCCCTCACCGCCGGCCGCAACTTGGCGTTGCTGTGCAAGCAGGTGCAGCGCCATCAGCCCGAAGTGGTGGCCCTGGCCGATCCCGCCCTGCTGAGTGAGCTGCGCGAGCGACTCCAGGCTCTGAACCTGCCGCGCTGTCCCGAACTGGTGGCCGGCAACGAGGGGCTCTGCCAGGCCGCCGCCTGGAGCAGCGCCGATCTGGTGGTCACTGGAATCGTGGGCTGCGCAGGCCTCCTGCCCACCCTGGCGGCGATTGAAGCCGGCAAAGATCTGGCCCTGGCCAACAAAGAAACCCTGATTGCCGCTGGGCCGGTGGTGCTGCCGGCGCTGGAGCGCAGCGGCAGCCGCCTGCTGCCGGCTGATTCCGAGCACTCGGCGATCTTCCAGTGCCTTCAGGGCACCCCCTGGGCTGATACCGCCCGGCTCTCCACGGGTGTGCCCACACCGGGGCTGCGCCGCATCCAACTCACCGCCTCTGGCGGTGCCTTCCGCGACTGGGCTGCCGCCGATCTAGCCAAGGCCACGGTGGCCGATGCCACCAGCCACCCCAACTGGAGCATGGGGCGCAAGATCACGGTGGATTCCGCCTCATTGATGAACAAGGGGCTGGAAGTGATCGAAGCCCACTACCTCTATGGCGTGGATTACGACCACATCGAAATCGTGATCCACCCGCAATCGATCATCCATTCGATGGTGGAGCTGGCCGATTCCTCGGTGCTGGCGCAGCTGGGCTGGCCCGACATGAAGCTGCCGATCCTCTATTGCCTCAGCTGGCCGGAGCGACTGGAAACCCCGTGGCGCAGGCTCGATCTCACGGAACTGGGGCAGCTCACCTTCCGAGCCCCGGATCCAGCCAAATACCCCTGCATGGATCTGGCCTATTCCGCCGGACGCGCCGGCGGCACGATGCCGGCTGTGCTCAATGCCGCCAACGAGCAGGCGGTGGCCCTCTTCCTCGAGGAGCGCATCCATTTCCTCGATATCCCCAAGCTGATTGAGGCCGCCTGCGATCGCCACCGCAACGATCTCAAAGCCCAGCCCAGCCTCGATGATGTGCTTGCTATGGATCAATGGGCACGCCGCTTCGTACGAGACACCAGCAGCGTGCCGCTGGCGGCGTAACAACCAGCCGAAGAGATTCTGCAACCGTCAGGACTGGCCAGGCAGCGTCATTAGCAAGGCAATGAGAGAGTCTGAGCTAGGCCATGTCCCTAAAAGCAGTTGAGTGCCCCGGAGATGTGTGCCACAGCCATCACGGCGGCCATGAAGTGGAGCGCACTGAACTCCAGCAGAACCTGGAAGGCCATGGCCACGACTGGTGCGAGCGCCTAGCCGAGCGTATCTACGAGATGTCTGTCGACACCTTCTCCCAGATGGTGCTGCCGATGCTGCAGCAACAGGGCTGGCAGCGGCGACACCTGGACTGGGAGTTCAAGCTCTCGGAAGAACCAATGGAGGTGGAGCGCACCCTGGCTGACGGCACCATCAATGCCGTGGAAAGCTTCTTCCGCAGCAGCGAGGTGCAGCGCCTGTTTGTGCAAGAACTGGTGGGCGGCACCTACGCCGAGGCCGACCACAACAACCTGCGCTCCAAAGCCGTGCGCCAGGTGATCGAGACGGAACTGTTGGCCTTCTTGAGCGAGCACAACGAGGAGTTGCTCGACCGGGTTGGCGAGGCCCTGATGGGCGAAGCCCATGGCGACTTTGACCTGGCTCGCCAGCAGGCCAAAGATGGCCTCGACGATGTGCATCACCTGCTCGTCAACCACAGCGAGGCGATTCGCTAAGCCAGCCCATCAAGGAGCCCTATTGATGCATCTGGTTGAACCAGTAGCCGGCCAAGGTCCATGAGGACCACAGGAAAATGGCGAGGAACAACCAGTTCAACCAAGGGGGGCGCCGGTCGTTCTCAAACATTGCTGCGCAGCCACCAGAAGGCACATCCGCAGCCTAAATCGGCCCTTTGGCATCGCAGCGATTGGGAAATCTTGCTGAACCCCATCACCCTCGCGCCAGGGAATTTCCACACTGAAGGCGACGTCTTTTTGTGGCCCATGACGGACCCCAACAAGGAGATCCAACTTCTGGAGAGTCCTGACGTTGAGCACTACAGCGCTGAACAGATCCAAGCGGTGATGGTCGACTCCTGGTACCGCGGTGGTGAGCGGTATTGGCGCATCGATCAACAGCCCAGCAGCGACGGCTGGGTGGGCACACGCCACTACGACGACTGATGCAAGACATCGTTCAAGAGCTGCGCTCAATCCAGACCCTGCTGGATTGCTTGATGGAGAAGCGCTTGCAGCTGCCCAGCGGCCGTCGCGCCCAGCTGGAGCGCACCTGCGATCAGTTTCAGCAGGTCATGAGCAGCCTGGCCAAGGTGCCAGGGGCGGGTGAGGAGCAACAAACCCAGCAACTCATGGAGCTGCTCAGCGCGATTGAGGAGCTGCATCTCTGCCTGGAGCCCCTGGAAGCGCCCTGCAGCGATCTTGTAGCCAGGCTGCCGTAAGCCGGTCGCCCCAACAGGCGACGGGGGCATCACCCCAGCCGTGGAAGCCGTTGTGGCCGCCGCCCCGGCTGATCACCACCTCAAAGGCGCGGTGGCGGCCCTGCTGCCTCTGGGCTTCAGCGACGGGCACCCATGGGTCATCGTCGGCCTGCAGCAGGAGCGTTGGGGTGCGCAGTTGGCCCAAGCGAGGCGCTGGGCTGGCCTGCTGGTAGTAGCGCTCCACATCGCCATAGCCCCAGCGCGGCGCGGTGATCAGATCATCAAAGTCACGGATGCTGTGCACCTGCTGCAGGCCCTCGCGTTCAGCGGGCGTCACTGAGCTGTCGTCCTCCAGGGTTTGCGCCACCAAACGGCGCATCAACCAGCGCTGATAAATGCGATTGCGGGGCCGCTCAATCGAGGCCGAACACGCCGCCAAATCCAAGGGGCTGCTGGTGCAGACCAAGCCATCGAGGGCATCGGCCTGCTCCAGGCAGGCGTTGAGCAGGATCGTGCCCCCCAGGGAAATGCCTGCCCCCAGCAGCGGCTTACCACCGGCCAGCTGCCGGGCACGCTCGAGCACAGGCCAGAGATCACGGTTGCAGAGGGCCGCGTAGGTGCCTGAGGCCAAAGCCCGCCCCTTCCCGGCCCCACGCAGGTTGAGGCGCAGCACAGAAAAGCCCGCGGCCTGCAGCGCCAAGCCCATGCGCCTAAGGCCTTCGCGATCGCTATGGCCGCCGAGGCCATGCAGCAGCAACACCAGGGCCTGGGCATCGGGGCAATGGTCGTGAACCGCCAGCAACTGGCCGCCGCAAGCCATGGGTACCCGCACGTGCTCACCGAGGTCAACGGGCAGCCGCGGTGGCTTCAAGGTGTCGCGCAGGGTTTGCAGGTCCCCGCCCAGCCAGGGCAAGCGAGCCCGGAAGCCGGCTGCTGCGATCTCACTCCACCCGGATTGGCTCAACGCTTCAAAGGATCGGCAACATCTCCTGCTCGACGCTGCGGGCTGCCGCTTGGGCCCGTGCACCTCGGCGCCGGCGTAAACGCCGAAGCCGCAGGATTAAAGGATCAATGTCGCACTCCTTGTGCCAGCAGCGCTCGAAGCGCCGCCGCAACCCCGGTGGAACCGAGGAAGAGGAAGGGTTGGGTGTTGGGAACTGGGGCATCTCATCTCACGCGCCTCGATGGCCGGAAACTAGTGACGCCAGAAGCGTTCAGCCTGCGCAGAAGTACTCAAAAGGGCTCAGTCACATTTGGTCAGGCCAGGGGCTGGACCAGTCACAGTTCTGTGATTCGCATGGGTCTTAATGAAAGTGCGGAACGAAACAGGCCCCCGGAGCCAGCCGCGAACACGTCACTTCGAACTCCGCTGCCGGGCAGTGGAGTTTTTTTTTGGCCAAGCCCAGGAAAGACCCAGTACGCTCCCGTCCATGGCGTTCACCCTTCCACTGATCGCAGCCCTACTGGGCGGAAGCCTGGTCAGCCAGGTGCCCTTGCAGGTGCAGCCTTACCGCGGCGGCAGCGAGGAGGAGAGCAGCGCGGAAGAGCCGCGCCCTGAAGCCGAGAACGACAGCGTCGACAACGACTGGCTGCGCGTACCGAGTGACGAGCCCGAGGAGAGGGCCTCGGAGCTCCAAGCCCCGCCGCTAACCCCGCCACCGGCCTTCAACAAACGCCGGTTCAAGAAACCCACAGTGCGCCCAGGCCTGCCCCGGTCCCTACACATCGACAGCATTGAGCCCATTGATCGGTGAGCAGTCGCTGATCCGGTGATGCTCGTAACACTCCGGTCGTCAGAAAAGTGCGACGTTTCGCGAACTCACAGCTGATTCGGGGCTTTTCCCGAGCAGCGTGGTCCGCAATCGGAGGTTGCCATGACCATTGGATCGTCTCCGCACCGCAGCCTGGGTCCAACCCTGGTGTGGCTCGAAGCCCGTCTGGCCGAACTCGAGGCCAAGGGTGACTACGAAGCCAGCTTTGCCCTGACCAGCGAAATGGCTGACTGGTTAATGCGCTCGCCCGAAGCCATGCATGAGCCCCTGCTGGTGCCGCCCACCATCGCCAGCCTTAATCCGTAGCGATTCCGTATAAAGGCCGTTAGCCTTTTGCCCATCGAGTTCGGTCAAGCGTCGATGGGCAGCGCTGCTGCAGCGGTGGAAAACCTGGTGGTGATTGGTTCCGGCCCTGCCGGCTACACCGCAGCTCTCTACGCCGCACGGGCCAACCTGAGCCCCTTGCTCATCACCGGCTACCAAGACGGTGGCATCCCTGGTGGTCAGCTAATGACCACCACCCACGTTGAAAATTTCCCCGGCTTCCCCGACGGGATCCTTGGTCCTGAGCTGATGGACCGGATGAAGTCCCAAGCCGTGCGCTGGGGCACCCGGCTGATCGAGGCCGATGCCGAAGCCCTCGATCTCTCCCAGCGGCCCTACACAATCCAGGTGGATGGCCAAACCGTTGTGGCCCACAGCGTGATCCTGGCCACCGGGGCCAGTGCCAATCGGCTGCACATCGACGGGGAAGACACCTACTGGAGCCGCGGCATCAGCGCCTGCGCCATTTGTGATGGCGCCACACCGCAATTCCGCAAAGCCGAATTGGCCGTTGTTGGCGGCGGCGATTCCGCTTGCGAAGAAGCGGTCTACCTCACCAAGTACGGCTCCCATGTGCACCTAATCGTGCGCAAAGACAGCCTGCGGGCCAGCCGGGCCATGGCCGATCGCGTCTTGGCCAATCCCCAGATCACCGTGCATTGGAACCGCCAGGTGGGCGGCTTTGGTGGTGATCAATGGCTCGAGCAACTGCAGCTGCAAGACAGCGAAGGCAGCGCCTGCGAAACCCTGGCGGTGAAGGGCCTCTTTTATGCCATTGGCCACACCCCCAACACCCGCCTGGTGAAAGGGCAACTCGAGCTCGATGCCAAGGGTTATCTGGTGATCGAAGGCGGCTCCCCCAATACCAGCAAAGAGGGCGTGTTTGCCGCTGGTGATGTAGCCGATGCCCAGTGGCGCCAAGCGATCACCGCCGCCGCCAGTGGCTGCCAAGCGGCCCTGGCTGCCGAGCGCTGGCTCAGCCACCACGATCTGGCGGTCACAGTCAGCCGCGAGGAGGTGGAGCCCAAAGCCGCGGAACTGCCTCAGCCCACCACCACGGCCACCGAAGCCGATTTCAGCGCAGACGCTCTCTGGCAAGGCGGCAGCTATGCCCTGAGGCGGCTGTATCACGAGAGCCCCAAACCGCTTCTGGTGACTTACACCTCACCGAGTTGCGGGCCATGCCATGTGTTCAAGCCGCAGCTGAAGCGGGTGCTCAATGAACTCGAGGGCGCCGCCCAGGGGGTGGAAATCAACCTGGAAGACGAACCCGAGATCGCCGCGCAGGCCGGAGTGACCGGCACGCCGACGGTGCAACTCTTCTACGGGAAAGAGCTCAAAAAGCAATGGCGCGGGGTTCAGCAGCGCAGCGAGGTCAAGCAGGCGATTGAAGCGCTGCTTTAACGGCGGCGCGGCGGGCCACCGGCGTTGCGTTCGCGGTAGGTGATGCGGCCACGGCTGAGGTCATAGGGGCTGATCTCCACCAGCACCTTGTCTCCAGCCAACAATTTGATGCGGAACTTGGTGAGCTTGCCTGCGGCGCGGCAGAGGCACTGGTGACCAGCCGGCTGCTCGAGAGTGACCAGGTAAAAACCGTTCCCCTGTTCCTTCTCAATAACTCCGGAGGTTTCAATCATGCAGCTGCTGGGTTCGCTCGTCCAAGGAATATTCACTTTATAAGGTCTGGTGGCTTCAACTTGCCTGCTGCTTCACAAGCCCTACGGGGTGTTGAGCCAATTCACGCCTGAAGTAGGCAGCCGGTGGGACTGCCTGGCCTCTTTTGTGCCGATCAAAGGCGTCTATGCCGCTGGGCGTTTGGATGCCGATAGCGAGGGGCTGCTGCTGCTCACCAGCGACGGCGCGTTGCAGCATCAACTCACCAATCCACGCTTTGGCCACTGGCGTCAATACCGGGCCCAAGTGGAAGGGGCGCCCACAGAAGCTGATCTCGAACCGCTCAGACGGGGCATCCAGCTCAAAGACGGTCCCAGCCGCCCGGCACGGGCCCAATTGCTGGATCCATCAGTCGCTGCGGGCATCGCTGAGCGCAATCCCCCCATCCGCCACCGGCTCAGCGTGCCCACCCGTTGGTTGGAACTGGAGCTCACCGAGGGCCGCAACCGTCAGGTGCGGCGGATGACCGCAGCCATTGGCTTTCCCACGCTGCGGCTGATTCGCTGGAGCCTGGATCTGATGGACGGCCAGCCGCCGCTGAACCTTGATGGGCTGGAACCAGGCCAGTGGCGCTGGGTGTCAGCCGCCGAAGAGAAACGGCTCAAGCAACTGGGCCGTTAGCCCAGCACGTCTTGCAGCTCACGCACGGTCATCAATTGGCCGTAGTAGTAGTTCGCCTGGGCGCGGGCAGCTGGATCCTCCAAGCCATCGATGGCATCAGGGCCGATCGAAGCCCACAGGCTGTTGCCGCAAGCGCGATCCAAGGCAGCCGTGGCTTCAGACTCCATGTTGGCCAGGCGCCGTTGCAAGTTTTTGATCTGGGCAATGGCCATGGGCTCAGAAAGGCAATTTCTTCTTGGCGTCCTTATCGAGGTCGGCTTCCATCTCGCGCAAGCGCTTGAGGATGCTGCTGAAGTATTCCTCCAGATACCCCTCAAGGGAAGTGGTCTCCGCTGGATCCAGGCCAAAGGCTTCGTAGCTCTCCTCCATCGGCGCGTTGAGGCTGACGCCGCCGCCGGTGACCTCGGCAAAGGCCAAACGCTCGGCAATGTTGACGCCGGGCTCAAAGAACGACACCAGACCCTGCATCGATTGCATCAAGGCGGGCGGAACGCGGATCACGCGGGCCTCCTTGCGGGCCAGGCGCTCACACAGCTGCACCACTTCGCCGGTGTTCCAGGCCTTGGGGCCCACCACCGGATAGCTGCCACCAATGGTTTGCTCACGGCCTAAGGCAGCCACAGCAAAGCGGGCCACATCTTGGGTGTTCATGTAGGCGATCGGCGTGCTGCTGCCGCTCACCCAAACGGTTTGTGACTCCAGAACCGGAATGGCAAATTGCCCGATCACGCCCTGCATGAAGGCGCAGGTGCGCAGGATCGTGACGTCGAAATCACCCTCCAACAGCATCTGCTCAGTGCAGTGCTTGATGTCCATCAGAGGCACCGAGCGAAAGCGCTCGGCCTCCAGCAGCGAGGTGAACACAATCCGGCGCACACCTTTGGCGCGGCACTGGTTGTAGAGATTCAGCTTGCCGTCCCAGTCGATGCGATAAACGCTCTCGCTATCGGTGGCGCGGGCGGTTGCCGCATCGATGACGGCCTCTTGATCCTCAAGGGCGTAGGCCAGTGAGTCGGGATCGAGCAGGTTGCCGCGGGTGAGCTCACAGCCCCATTCCTGGAGGAAAGAGGCTTTACGCGGAGCGCGCACCATGCAGCGCACCGTGTGACCGGCATCCAGTGCCTGCTTGGCAATTTGGCGGCCCAGGGTCCCCGTTCCACCAAGTACCAGAACCCGCATCAGCGCACTACAGCGACGGCGAGCTTAGGGACAGAACTGCGCGAGTGGGTTCAGTCGCCCTGGAGCTTGAGCAGCAGGGCGCCGCCAGCCAAGCCCAGAGGAATCAGCACCCAAAACAGGGCAGCAGTGCCAAAGATCTCTGAGGCCATTGACGAGCAACAAGTGTGCGCCAGCTTATCCAGCCTTGGCAGCGGCGAGCACCTCAGCCCATGGCGCGTCGGTGCGGAATTGCTCAGGAGCGATGCCACTGGTCTGGGCGCACCAGCCACCCTGCTGCAAACGGCACAGCAAATCCTTGAGCTTTGGCGGTCCGCCTTGCAGCTGGCGCGCCAGATCGGCCAAGTCGCTGGCTTCCGCTGGCAGCCCGTTATCGGCCTGCAGCCGCTGCAGCAAGCGCCTGGAGGCTGGAGCCAGCAGCGGCGAGCCCGGCTCCTCCATCTCCAGAAGTTGCGCCAAAACAGCAACCTCTTGCAGCGGCCCGCGCCACAGGGGGCCACTCATCACAGGCTCAGCGCCGCAGGAGCAAGCACCCAACTCGCGCCAGCGCAGCAATGACACGCCGCGGTGGGAGCCGCAGCTGTGGCAATAGCCCTGCAGCCCCAACAGCTGCTCTTCTGCCGGGGCAGGCGAGCGCAACACCTGCACCGCTGTGCGGAAGGTGCGCCCATCGCTGAAGCTCAGCAGCGGCCGAATACCGCGCCCCAAACTCCAAGCGCTACGGGCGATCGCGCCCAACTGCAAACGCAGAGCCAGCTCCCAGCTGCAGGGCTGCGCCCGCGCGGCAGCCCCCAAGCGCCGTAGCGCCGCTGTGCGGTCGTGGCCCGTGAAGGAGCGGCCATCGGTGCTCGCTAAATAAAGGACGCCGCCAAAGCGCACCGCCTCAAGGGCCCAGGGCACCAGGGCCATCGGCGCGCCAAAGGCATCGAGATCCACAAAATCAAACCGCTGCTCAATCGCTGCGCACTGGGCCAGCAGTTTTTGGATCGTGATGGCGCTGCAGTGCGCCCCGCCTAACGCGCTGAGATTGCCTTGCAGCAACGGCAAGCGATCGGGATCAGCGTCATTGGCCCAGATCTCGGTGGCATGGGCTTCAAGCCCGTAGCGCAGGGAGCGAATGCCGCAGCCAGCCAAACCATCCAGCACCACTAAGGGCTTAGCGGCTCCTTTTTGCTGCGCCAGCCAGCGCAGCAGCAGCACGCCGCAATCGCGTGCTGGCCTGGAATCAGGCCGAAAGAAGCCAGGCCCGGGATCCAGCCGCGCCTGACCTTCGCAATAGTGAGTGGGTTTCGCCTGCATCCGCCATGGCCGGCAGCGACTGGGGCCACCAGAGCTGGTTTCAGTTTGAGTCTTGGCGCTGCCACTGGCGCTGCACCGGCGCCAGTGACCGGCCTGCCCTGGTGCTGCTGCACGGCTTTGGCGCCAGCAGCGGCCATTGGCGCGATAACGCTGAGGCCCTAGCGGCGGCGGGCTACCGCGTCTACGCCATGGATCTGCTGGGCTTTGGCCAGAGCGATCAACCCGGCGGCAGGCTCGACAACCGCCTCTGGAGCCGGCAACTGCAGTGCTTCCTCGAGCAGGTCGTGGGGCAGCCAGCGGTGGTGGTGGGCAACTCCCTGGGCTCGCTGGTGGGGCTCACCACGGCTGTGTTTCGCCCTGAGCTGGTGGTTGCTGTAGCGGCAGCTCCGCTGCCTGATCCCACCTTGCTCACGCCGGTGCCGCTGCGGCGCAGCCCCTGGAGCCGCCGCTGGCAGCGCTGGCTGGTGCTACTGGTGAGCCGCTGCCTGCCGCTGGGGCTCCTGGTCGCTGTGCTGCGCCAGAAGCCCTTGCTGCGCATGGGCCTAGCCAGCGCTTACGCCAACGGCGAGCGGATCGATGGCGAACTGGTGCAACTGATTCGTTGGCCCGCTAGCCGCAGCAGCGCTGGCCGTGCCCTCGGGGCGATGGTGCGCGGCATGGCGCTGCGGCCCGCACGGGCCACGGCCCCGCAGCTGCTGACGCGCTTGCAGCAGCCGATGCTGTTGCTCTGGGGCCGCCGCGACCGTCTGGTGCCCCCCGTGATTGCCCAGCGAGTAGTTCAGCAGGCGCCAGCAGGGCTCGTGCACCTGCACTGGTTTGAGGAGCTTGGCCACTGCCCCCATGACGAGGCACCGGAGATCTTCAACAACGCTCTGATTGCTTGGCTGAAACAGCAGTCGCCAACGAGATAGGTTTGGGCGAAGCCCTCAGGCGGTGATGAAGCACACCCTTTCGGTGTTAGTTGAAGACGAATCCGGCGCCCTTAGCCGGATCTCCGGCCTGTTTGCGCGGCGCGGATTCAACATTGAAAGCCTGGCGGTGGGCCCCACCGAACAAGACGGCGTCTCCCGACTCACCATGGTGGTGGCGGGCGATGACAACGCCCTTGAGCAGATGACCAAGCAGCTGCTCAAGCTGGTGAACGTGCTGCAGGTGATCGATCTCTCCGGCATCGCCGCCGTTGAGCGTGAGCTGATGCTGGTGAAGGTCAAAGCCGACAGCAACAGCCGCGGCTCGGTGTTTGACCTGGTTCAGGTGTTCCGGGCCAAGGTGGTGGATGTGGCCGATGAAGCCCTCACCCTGGAAGTGGTGGGTGATCCCGGCAAGTTGGTGGCCCTCGAGCAGCTGCTGCGGCCTTTTGGGATTTTGGAAATTGCGCGCACCGGAAAAGTGGCGCTGCAGCGGGCTTCAGGGGTGAACACTGAAACCCTCAAACTGCAGCAAGCGCAGACCTACGTGCCGGCCTAGGGCTGGATGATCTCGGCCTTGATCAGCTTGTCGCCCTGGCGGATCTGATCCACCACCTCCATCCCTTCAATCACCCGGCCGAAGACGGCATAGCGGCCATCGAGTTCAGGAAGATCATTAAGGGCGATATAGAACTGCGCGCTGGCTGAATTGGGATCTTGCGAACGAGCCATGGCCAGTGCTCCGCGCTGGTGAGGCAGGGCCAAGCGATCGCTGATGCCCGCACCCAGCACAGGGTTGCCATAGCGGGGCTCGGATTCACCCTGCAGCTTCACCTCCAAGGGAATGAAGCGTGGTGAGCCTGTGGCGGGATCGGTGAAATTGCCGGTTCCGTATTGGCCGGGCGGCACTTTGGGATCGCTGCTGCGGGGATCACCGCCCTGCACCACAAAGGGGCTGGGTTCACGCACCACCCGGTGAAACACCGTGTTGGCGTAGGCGCCGCGCTGCACCAAATCCAAGAAGTTGCCAGCGGTGAGCGGCGCTTGTTGGCCTTGCAGTTCCAGCAGCACCCGACCTTTCTCGGTGGTGAGCGCCACCTGGGCACTGCCCTGCAGGCAGCTCACCGGGCTTTGCTCACAGCCATAGCCAGAGGCCACTGGGGTGCTGGCGCAAGCCGGCAACACCAGCAGCAAGGCCAGCAGCAGGGCGAAACCGCCTCGGCGCGTCCAAGTCATCAACATTGGCTTACACGCCCTCCAGGGGAACATTGAGATAACGGGCGAGTTCAGCGCCACTGCGCTCGAGCTCCGCCAAGGCGATCGGTTCGCCAACCCTGGTGAGCGGCACATCGCGGCGGCCGCGCAAGCGCAGCGCCAAACGGCGGCGGGGATTGAGACCATCGCGCACCTCAACCTTGACCGCCTGCACATCACCGCAGGGCAGCGTGAAGCTGATCAGGCGGCGAAAGCCCCGGCGCTCAATCGTGATCGTGTCGGCTCCACGGTCAAACAGGTTCCGGCCGCCACCCACATCGATGGCAATCACGGCCCAGAGGTAGCTGCTCAGCAGTACCGCTCCTACCCCATAGGCCCCCATCACCAACCCCTGGGGAACCCAGATCAATTCCGCCGGGTGACCAATGGGCAGGAAATCACGGCCGAAATAGCTCGACGCACTGGTGAGCAGAAAACCGACACCACCGATCGAGACCAACAGCGCTACTAAATAGTTGGAAAGACGACGCGAACCGAGCACCGGCTGATCAATCGGGGCGTCCATGGGGGAGCGCAAAGAAGTGGAGGCATCCTGACCGATGAGCCCAACCCTTCGACTGAATAAATACCTACGGCGGCTGTGAAAATCAGCAAAACCCCTGTGCCACAAAGCATGTCAGAGGAATGACAAATCCCGCAGCGGCTTGGGTTTCATTGTTACGATCGCCGGGTATCCGACCTCATCGCGGGGAATTCTCCGCAACAACATCGATGACGATTGCTGTAGGGCGGGCGCCAGCTGGGAGGGGATGGTTCGACGTCCTCGATGACTGGCTGAAGCGCGACCGTTTCGTTTTTGTGGGCTGGTCCGGCCTGCTGCTGTTCCCTTGTGCCTACATGGCGCTGGGTGGCTGGCTCACCGGCACCACCTTTGTCACTTCCTGGTACACCCACGGAATTGCCAGCAGCTACCTCGAGGGCTGCAACTTCCTCACCGCTGCGGTTTCCACCCCAGCGGACTCCATGGGCCACAGCCTTCTGCTGCTGTGGGGCCCTGAAGCCCAAGGCGACTTCGTGCGTTGGTGCCAACTCGGCGGCCTCTGGGCCTTCGTTGCACTGCACGGTGCATTCGGCCTGATCGGTTTCATGCTGCGTCAGTTCGAAATTGCCCGCCTGGTGGGCATTCGTCCTTACAACGCCATCGCCTTCTCCGGCCCGATTGCGGTGTTCGTCAGCGTTTTCCTGATGTACCCCCTCGGCCAGAGCAGCTGGTTCTTTGCTCCTTCTTTTGGAGTGGCAGCGATCTTCCGCTTCCTGCTGTTCCTGCAGGGCTTCCACAACTGGACCCTGAACCCCTTCCACATGATGGGCGTGGCCGGCATCCTCGGCGGCGCACTGCTGTGCGCCATCCACGGCGCCACGGTGGAAAACACCCTGTTTGAAGACGGTGACGGCGCCAACACCTTCAAGGCGTTTGAGCCCACCCAAGAAGAGGAGACCTATTCAATGGTCACCGCCAACCGCTTCTGGAGTCAGATCTTTGGTATCGCCTTCTCCAACAAGCGCTGGCTGCACTTCTTCATGCTGTTCGTGCCTGTGATGGGCCTGTGGACCAGCTCCATCGGCATCATCGGCTTGGCACTGAACCTGCGCGCCTATGACTTCGTCAGCCAGGAACTCCGGGCTGCTGAAGACCCTGAATTTGAGACCTTCTACACGAAGAACATTCTTCTGAACGAAGGCCTGCGCGCCTGGATGGCTCCGGCCGACCAACCCCACGAAAACTTCATCTTCCCCGAAGAGGTCCTGCCCCGTGGAAACGCCCTTTAATTCCTCCCTCGTTATCGGCGGTAAGGATCAGCCCTCCACTGGCTATGCCTGGTGGTCTGGTAACGCCCGTCTGATCAACCTCTCAGGGCGCCTCCTTGGCGCCCACGTTGCTCACGCCGGACTGATGGTCTTCTGGGCCGGCGCCATGATGCTGTTTGAGGTGAGTCACTTCACCTTCGACAAGCCCATGTACGAACAGGGCTTCATCTGCATGCCTCACGTGGCCACCCTTGGCTACGGCGTTGGCCCCGGCGGTGAAGTCACCAGCCTCTACCCCTTCTTTGTGGTGGGTGTGCTGCACCTGATCAGTTCTGCCGTGCTCGGCCTCGGCGGCTTGTACCACGCCCTGCGTGGTCCTGAAATCCTGGAGAACTACTCCGCGTTCTTCTCTCAGGACTGGCGCGATAAGAACCAGATGACCAACATCATTGGTTATCACCTGATTCTTCTTGGCGTCGGCGCCCTGCTGCTGGTCTTCAAGGCCATGTTCTTCGGCGGTGTGTACGACACCTGGGCACCCGGTGGCGGTGACGTTCGTCTGATCACGAACCCCACCCTCAGCCCTGGTGTGATCTTCGGTTATCTGACCCGCGCCCCCTTTGGCGGCGAAGGCTGGATCATCGGAGTGAACTCCATGGAAGACATCATTGGCGGCCACATCTGGCTCGGCCTGATCTGCATCTTCGGTGGCATCTGGCACACCATCACCAAGCCTTTCGGCTGGGTGCGTCGTGCCTTCATCTGGAACGGTGAGGCCTACCTGAGCTACAGCCTTGGAGCCCTGAGCTTCATGAGCTTCATCTGCTCGGCCTTCATCTGGTTCAACAACACCGCTTACCCCTCTGAGTTCTGGGGCCCCACCAACGCTGAGGCCTCCCAAGCACAGAGCTTCACCTTCCTGGTCCGTGACCAGCGCATGGGTGCCAACATCGGTTCGGCCATGGGCCCGACCGGTCTGGGTAAGTACCTGATGCGCTCCCCCACCGGCGAGATCATCTTTGGTGGTGAAACCATGCGTTTCTGGGACTTCCGTGGTCCTTGGCTGGAGCCCCTACGTGGCCCCAACGGCCTGAGCCTCGACAAGCTCCAGAACGACATTCAGCCCTGGCAAGTTCGCCGCGCTGCTGAGTACATGACCCACGCTCCTAACGCGTCGATCAACTCTGTGGGCGGCATCATCACCGAGCCCAACTCGGTGAACTATGTGAACCTGCGTCAGTGGCTGGGTGCAGCCCAGTTCTTCCTGGCCTTCTTCTTCCTCGTTGGTCACCTCTGGCATGCGGGCCGCGCCCGTGCTGCTGCTGCTGGCTTCGAGAAAGGCATCGACCGCAAAGCCGAGCCTGTGCTGGCCATGCCCGACCTAGACTGATTTCAATCAGCTTCAAGCAATCGCATCAGCCTCCGCTTCGGCGGGGGCTTTTTTATGGTTTAGGACGCAGCACCAAAAAGATAATCAACAGCATCACGGTCGAGCTAACGCCCACATAGATCCAATCGGCGTAGGGGGTCCAGAAAGCCAAACAGCAAAAACCTCAATCAGTCGATTTGCAGGAGCGACCTTCAACGGAATGGGTCACCATAAACATCTGGTTAACCTCTTTATTTCTTGGCTTGAGCAACTTCAACAGAGCCAGTAACTGTCCGTCGTCATAACGTGCAGTGACTTTACGAGCAAAACATTGACAGACCTCAGGCGTATCGACCTTGAGGCATGCACGCTTTAGTTCAGCCTTGAACTTATCAGCCAGCTCAGAGGCATTAGCAGGAGCAGAAGCGACCAACAAAACTACGGCCGCAAGAGGATAAATAAAGCGTTTCAACCGAAACAAAAGCCGATGAGGCAACACTATCAACGCTGAGCATTGAGTTCAACTTTCTCGAGCAGCAATTGAATCGTCTTCTGCTGTTGATTGAGCTGCTGTTGAAGAGAAGCCAAGACTTTATTGAGTTCTTGCTCACGCTGTTCTTTTTCCTCAAGCAAGGCCTGAAGCTTCTCAATCTGGTCTTCAGCAGAGTCATCAGAGGACCCTGCACGTAACTCCACAATCTCCCGCTCAAGCTCAGCGAGACGACTGCGCAATTGCTCAAGTTCAGATGAGGAGTTGTCAGGTTTTGGAGCCAAAACGGCTGGTGCACTGCGTTTTGCCATCAGGACGTCTGAATCAGCCGCTTCTGCCGTGACCCCCTGACCATTACCAAGCTCAAACAAGCTGTTCCCTCCCATGTTCATGGTGGGGATCGCAGCCAGTTCCGCTTGCTTGGCTTTCTTGGGCGCACCACCAAAGCCAATGGAGAAACCCAATCGGCCCATCGCTCCGTTATTCACCGTGTCGGTTGCTGTCATCGCAACACCGCCGTTAAAAAACAGCCTGTTGGCCACCTTGGCCGCACAACCCAATGAACCCGCGTATTGACCGCCGTAGGTTCCCGTGCCCACACCACAACGCACTGATTCGTCGGGCAGCAGCGTTGTCACTGGAATCGAGCCCATCGCTGCACTCAATGCTCCAACCGCTCCGATCGATGCCACCACTTCATCGGGGCTATAGCTCGTTGTTCCCAACGTCCCAGTCTGATCCGTCGTCACAAACCTCTTCTCACCTGGCTTCTGGTAGCGAGAACCAATGAATCCACCGGGGTGCAAACCAGGCAGGCTGTAGGGAGAGGCAGCACTACCGAGCGACACTTCAAACGGCCGTGTCGTCACCGCATTCATGCCAATAGCGGTGGAACCAAAGGCCCTCGACGTCGCACCAGGTCCAAAGGCCGAGGTGTAGTCGCCATAGGCACTGGAAAACGCACCAACTGCTAAAGCCTGATCGCCATAGGCAATCGCCTTAGTGCCAAAAGCTGTGGTATCTAGGCCACAAGCACGTGCACAAGGGCCAATTGCCGTGACATTGATTCCAACAGCGTAGGAGTTGGTTCCCAGGGCCATCGCATTGGTACCTTCCGCGTAGCCATCGGTACCCATCGCCATCACGTTGGTGTTGTATCCGATCGCTTTGGCGCCAACACCAATGGCGATCACATTGCGACCCTCGGCGAGGGCATCAGTTCCGTCAGCAATCGCGTTGAAGCCAATGGCTCTAGCGTTTGTACCTGAGGCACTGGTATTTGGACCGTTGGAAGAGGAGTTAGCGCCAAAGGCTATGGCATTAGCTCCATTCGCATTGGCCATTGATCCGTAGGCCATTGAATTGGCGCCATTGGCCCGTGACGAAATACCTACGGCAATGGAGTTGACGGACTGCTGGTGATCTGAGGTCCCGTAAGTTCGAGCATTGAAGCCAATGGCGATGGAGTTAGCGCCGCCAGTTTGAGCTTGCATCCCCATGGCCATGGAATTGTTGGCCAAGGCATTGGCTTGTGTTCCTGATGCAATGGCATTTTCTGCTCCGATATAAACCAGTGAGTCGTAGCCATAGGCATAGGAGTAAGTAGCCCCACTCCAAATGGTTGATTCTGTGCCAAAAGCAGAGGCATTGCTGGCGCTGACGTTGGCGCCATCACCAGTTACCAAAGAATCATTCGCGCCAGAAGCGTCAGTAGCAAAATCACCTAGAGCAAAAGAACCATCTCCATTGGCAACAGCGCCAGGGCCCATCGCAAAGGAATCATTGCCTTTTGCGTAGGCATTGGGACCCATGGCAAAGGAATTGGTGCCGCTGGCAAACGCATTCGGCCCAACAGCAAATGCATTAACACCCTGGGCATTGGCGTAAGTACCAAAGGCAAAACCGTTGGTGTGAGTGGCATTGGCATTGACCCCAATGGCGTAGGAATCGGTTGCCGTGGCCCGTGCATCCACTCCCATCGCCAGGCTGTTCACACCACAGGCATAAGAGAATTGACCAAAGGCGAGGGAATTGACTCCACAGGCCTGGGAACCAACCATCACGGCAGCGGCATTAATTCCTGTGGCTTTAGCGTTAAAACCAATCGCAATGCTCCGGTCTCCAGATGCATCAGAGTTAGAGCCGATGGCAATGGTGTAAGTGTCATTAGCCAACGCCTGATCACCGATAGCAATGCCTTGGTTGGCATCCGCATTGGCGTTAAAGCCAATAGCAATCGTTTGGTTCGCTGTTGCTTTCGCAAAGCGTCCAACCGCTGTGGCGCTGTTCTGCGTTGCCAGGCTGTTAAAACCCATTGCAATCGCTGAATCGGCTTGCGCATTGGCATTCGCACCAAAGGCAATGGCTTCGGCGGCGTTGGCATTGGCGTTGTGGCCAAAGGCAATCGCATCGTTGCCATTTGCCGTGGAGTTCGAGCCAAACGATGCGGTGTTATTCCCGAGTGCTTGGCTATCAACGCCGAAGGCAATTGCACCATCGTCTACAGCATGGGATTTGGTTCCTATTGCCATGGCATTGGCACCTTGGGCAATGCTGTCCACACCAGCAGCGAAAGCATTGGATGCATTGGCAGTCGCATCACTACCTAACGCCATGCTGTTAATCCCGCTGGCATTGGCTTCTGGGCCAAAAGCCAATGCATTAACGGCCGAAGCGTTCGCGAAGAAGCCAATGGCGTAAGCATCATTAGCAGATGCTTTGGCATGGGTGCCCATTGCCGTTGAGTTATCCCCGCTAGCTCTGGAATAGTGACCAGCCGCGTAGGAACTTTCAGCATTGGCATTGGCTTGAGTTCCAAGCGCCATGGCATTAGAGCCAGAGGCGTTCGCCAATGAACCTGCGGAATAAGCTGAATGATTGCTTGCTGAGGCCTCTGCACCCAAAGCCATGGCCTGGATGCCTGTTGCAGAAGCTTTGAAACCAGCGGCATAAGCACGTGATTTGGTTGCAGAGGTATTCACGCCCAAAGCAAGGGAGCTCGCTCCCGATGCATTGGCTTGAAAGCCTCCAGCAAAGGAATCCGCTGCACTGGCATTCGCATAAGTACCAAGAGCCATGGCACTATCAGCGAGTGCAGTTGCTTTAAACCCACCTGCAAAAGAATCATTCGCGTTAGCAATAGTTTGAGTACCAATCGCTATTGAATTACTCCCCAAAGCATTGGACTGGGTACCAATTGCATAGGCCGAGGTATTACTAGCGTTGGCTTGAAAGCCCGTTGCAAAGGCGTCATCCGCCAACGCCCTGGTACTAGTACCTAGCGAAATCGAGTTGTTACCTTGGGCAAGTGAGTTGAATCCTGCAGAGATGGAGTCCATACCTGAGGCATTGGCAAAGGCGGCCAGTGCCATCGCCCCATTAGCCGTCGCTTGTGCTTGTGCGCCAGCGGCAAAAGCTCGCTCTTTATTAGCTAATGACTCATAGCCAATTGCAATCGCATAGGTACCAAGTGCATCTGCGCTAGCGCCCATCGCAATGGTTTCATTTGCCGTTGCATTCGCTTGTGGGCCAATCGCAATCGCTCCCTTTGTCATTGCCCTGGCGCTTGTGCCAGAAGCAATCGACTCGTTACCAGAGGCGATGGCGCCGGTGCCCGTTGCCATCGCATTATCAGCTGAGGCATTGGCCCGTGTTCCGTAGGCGAGGCTGTTGGTCTTGAGCGCCTTGGACTGGAAGCCCAACGACATCGAGTTGGCACCAATCGCTTCTGCTTGCAAACCAGCAGCAAAGGCATCAGCCAAGTAAGCATTACTGCATGTGCCAATGGCCATGGTGTTTTCACCCGTAGCTGTGGCATTGGTGCCAATGGCCAAGGCGTTGTTGTTCAAGGCCTGGGCATAGGCACCAGCAGCAAAGGTGTCATTGCTGATCGCACTAGCGAACATGCCCAAAGCAATGGAGACATTGCCGGTGGCATTGGCGTATCGGCCAATCGCAATCGCGTTATTGCTGCTCGCCAAGGCGTTCACGCCAAAAGCCATTGTGTAGTTGGCAATGGCAGAGGAGTTCGCACCAAAAGCCAACGCTCCGTTTTGCGTGGCATGGGCATAGGTACCAATCGCAGCCGCGTTCAAAGCGGTGGCATTGGCCAGCACACCCATCGCCATTGAATTGGCGCCATTAGCAAAGGAACCTGCTGCTATCGCCACCGCATTCACACCCGCTGCGGTAGCACTCACACCAAACGATTGAGCATTCTGCTGATTCGCGAGCGAATCAACGCCAATCGCAATTGAGTTATCACCCGTTGCCGATGCACTCGAGCTGATTGCCGTGGCGTTGGTGCCCGTTGCTTTTGAAAACGTGCCAAATGACAGTGCATTGCCACCTTGCGCATTGGCCAACACACCCAGAGCAACGGAGTTATCACCCGATGCATTGGCTTTCACCGACAATGCAGCTGAATTCACGCCTTCTGAGCTTGAGAAGTAGCCAACGGCCATTGAGTTGGCTCCCGTTGCCGAGGCATTGACCGCAATGGCGGTGGAGTTCGTACCAATTGACTTGGCGTTGGTACCTAAAGCCAGAGAGCTCTTCTCTTTTGCAAACGACTGAACACCAATCGCCAGGGATGATTCGCCATTGGCATTAGCACTCGCACCAATCGCACCGGCATTCACACCACAGGCCGTGGTATTTGGGCCAATCACAAACGAGTTGGTTTGATCAGCAAAGGATTGAGCGCCAATAGCGGTTGAATTGGTGCCATAAGCGCGAGAATTGGCACCAAAGGCCATTGAATTAATGCCACTGGCAGTGGCGTTGGTGCCAATGGAAGAGCTATTCGTATTCGTTGACGAGGCGCTGTAGCCAATGGCGATGGAATCAGTTCCTGTGGAACAGGCCGTTGTACCAATGGCCATGGAATTGTTGCCCAAGGCACACGCCTGAACGCCGATCGCCATGGCATCAATGCCTTGGGTATTGGCGAGGTAACCAATGGCTCCAGCACCCGTACCGTTTGCAATCGCTCCAGCACCTAAAACAAAGGAATTGGCACAAGTAGCAGATGTATTAGATCCAATCGCAATGGCATTCGTACCGCTTACTTTGGATTGGTACCCAATAGCAACACTGGTATCCGAGGAAGCTGAAGAATTTGTACCAAGTGCCATCGCACCATAGCTCGATGCATTCGCTTTATATCCAAGTGCAACAGACGCATTTGCCAAAGCATTGGACTTGTCTCCAACAGCAGTAATATAGCCAGCAGGATTAATGTTCCCGGTACCTAAACTCTCAATGCATTCTTCAATACCTGTAAGGGTATCCTCGAGCGTTCCACCCTCAGCAAGTTTGATAATTGTACTTGAGGAAAAGACCTGCCAGAATTTGCAAAATCCACCGTTGACCCCTGTACCTACTGCGACTGCGTGGTCACCAATGATGGCATTGCCGTAGCCGAGAGTAGTGGCTGAAGTGCCTGAATAAACAAGATTGGATGAACCAACAGCAGTAGTGTTAAAGCCGGCAATATTCGGGATTTTCTGAGTATACTTTTGGAGAGCCTTTAAGAATGCATTATCTGCCATCCAAGAGGGAACCTTCGACAAGTTAATACCAAAACCAATGGCTGTATTATTTTGGCCGACAACGTTATAACTACCCAAAGAGATATTCGTCATTCCAGCAGCCATTCCCTTGCCAATCGCAATTTCACCACTATTGGAACTCACCAAATTACTACCGGTGTATTGACTGAGGCTGTCACCAACAGCGATGGTGTTCTTGCCTATTGCGATGCTGCTATCACCAGCCACAAGGGCTTCATTGCCAATACCAATAGCTCCACCAGTGCTAAAATACTTGCTGGACAACCAATCAATTGAAGCA
Source organism: Synechococcus sp. Minos11 (assembly GCF_014279855.1). Taxonomy (NCBI): domain Bacteria; kingdom Bacillati; phylum Cyanobacteriota; class Cyanophyceae; order Synechococcales; family Synechococcaceae; genus Synechococcus; species Synechococcus sp. Minos11. The sequence goes on from NZ_CP047953.1 coordinate 1,519,735, forward strand.
ACTTTATTGCCGATTGAAATTTGTTGCTTCCCTACAGCTGCCGCTTCATTGCCAATCGCGATAGCACCTTCGCCTGCACCTGCAGCTACATCACCGATCGCAATCGACTCAAGACCAGCTGCGTCAATTGCATTACCAATCGCGATAGCCCGAATACCCTGAATAGCAACACCATTACCGATCGCAACCGCGCCTGCACCTTCGGCTCCAGCAGCATTACCAATCGCTACAACTCCAGCTCCTCCACCGGCTACGCCATTACCAATCGCCACCGCTGCGGCTCCACCACCAGCGGCTTCATCGCCAATAACAACCGCCTCTGTTCCACCATCTGCGATGTTGTTGCCGATCGCAACCGTTTGACTACCAGCAACAACAACCGCATTGCCAAGCGAAATGGTTTGATCACCCGCGGCTCCGGCGCCATTGCCAATCGCTACAACTCCAGCTCCTCCACCGGCTACGCCATTACCAATCGCCACTGCTGCGACTCCACCACCAGCGGCCTCATCGCCAATAACAACCGCCTCTGTTCCACCATCTGCGATGTTGTTACCAATAGCGACCGTTTGGCTGCCACCAACAACAACCGCATTGCCAATTGAAATGGTTTGATCACCCGCAGCTCCGGCGCCATTGCCAATCGCTACAACTCCAGCTCCTGCACCGGCTACGCCATTACCAATCGCCACCGCTGCGGCTCCACCACCAGCGGCTTCATCGCCAATAACAACCGACTCTGTTCCGCCATCTCCGATGGCATTACCAATGGCTACAACGTTAGCTCCAGCAACCTCAACGCCATTACCAATGGCAACAGCTGCTACGCCATTGGCTGTGGTGCCAATGCCAACTGCAACGGTGCCAGCACCACCAGCTTCTGAAGGTCCAATAGCTAATGAACCGCCAACTGAAGTGCCAGTCAAACTGGCAAATCCAACTCCAAATCCGCATTCTGCGAGTGCGAGATCAAAAGTAGTTATCGCACTGAATGCCTGAGCATTCATGATAATCTCGCCGTTTAATAAACCAGAGGCAGAACCTCCGCCCCCGCATAGAAGGAAACAATCAATTGTGCCATCAAGAGCAATTGCGCCCGCAATCTCTGCCGAGGGCACTTCCATATTTCCAGTGATATTGCCCGCCCCGACACCACACATACCGTAGACCTGGGCAAGAGCATGCCCAGAAGACATTGCTAACCCAAAAACAATGCCTCTAATAAGGTGGCCTTTGTAAGACACTGCAGTCAGTGCTTGATACAAAAAAATATTACGCACCAGTCCGCCAAGGTCAAGCAAACTCAAAATGAGACTCAAGCGATAAAAACTAAAAAGCTGCCCAGGGGTTGATGGATAAACTGTTAATCAACCGCAAACCACAACTTAACTTTATTGCCTCTCACGGTTCAGCACCGTATTCGCAACAGCTGGAAATCAGATCGCTGTTTATGCATGCATTGCTTTGTTCGACCATTCACCTTGCTGATGCATGATCTGCTAGCAGCTGCTGATAATACAAATAAAATCGCCAGAGGATGAACATGCTGAAAGACCAGCGGACTTAGAGCAACTTAAAGGGCAATTGGCGTGCAGATCTAAAAAGCCAATCTTTTCAAAGAGAAATCAAGGAAAATCCCCAGGATTAAACAACTGAAAGAGGCGGAGAGAAGAGAAAAAATTGGATACTACCAAACAATCACAAATGCAATGACGCAATCAACGTTGAGCATTGAGTTCAACTTTCTCGAGCAATAATTGAATAGTCTTTTGCTGTTGATTCAACTGGTTCCGCAAAGAACCAAGCATTTTACTGAGCTGTTCTTTTTCCTTCTTAAGTTTCTCAAGTTGTTCAAGCGCAATGAAATACTCATCGTCCCTATCCTGAGTACTTGAATTCTTTTCAACTTCTTTCCTTAAACGTGCGATTTCAGATTCCAACTGCTCGAAACGATGCTGAGTCGACTGGTCCCTTTCATTGCGATCGTGAGAATTCTGAGGTTGTATCGCTGGAATTAAATCAGGCTCACTGCGTTTTGCCATCAGGACGTCTGAATCAGCCACTTCTGCCGTGACCCCCTGACCATTACCCAGCTCAAACAAGCTGTTGCCCCCCATATTCATCGTCGGAATTGCAGCCAGTTCCGCTTGCTTAGCTTTCTTGGGCGCACCACCAAAGCCGATGGAGAAACCCAAACGGCCCATCGCTCCGTTATTCACCGTGTCGGTTGCTGTCATCGCAACACCGCCGTTAAAGAACAAGCGATTGGCAACTTTCGCGGCGCAACCCAACGAACCCGCGTATTGACCGCCGTAGGTTCCCGTGCCCACACCACAACGCACTGATTCGTCGGGCAGCAGCGTTGTCACTGGAACCGAGCCCATCGCAGCACTCAATGCTCCAACCGCTCCAATCGATGCCACCACCTGATCGGGGCTGTAGCTCGTGGTGCCTAGGGTGCCGTTTTGGTCTGTGGTGACAAAGCGCTTCTCACCTGGCTTTTGGTAGCGATCACCCACGAAACCATTGGGGTGCAAGCCAGGCAGGCTGTACGGGGAATACGCACTACCAATCGACACCTCAAATGGCCGTGTTGTGACCGCATTCATGCCGATTGCGGTGGAGCCAAACGCGCGCGCTGTGGCACCAGGGCCAAAGGCTGAGGCGTAGGCCACTTCTGCACTCGAATAAGCACCAACACTGAGGGTCTGAACTCCAAAGGCATAGGCACGGGGACCAATCGCTGTTGAACCCACTCCTGTGGCCCAAGCACCAGTGCCAAATGCTGAGACATTGGTGCCCTCTGCTCTCGCATCACTGCCATAGGCCATGCCATTGACGCCAATAGCCCGAGATGATGCGCCAAGAGCAACTACGTTCGTGCCCTCGGCATAGCCGTCGGTACCAATCGACACGACATTGGTGTTGTATCCAGTGCTTTGGCGCCAACACCAATGGCGATCACGTTGCGACCCTCGGCGAGGGCGTCAGTTCCGTCAGCAATCGCGTTGAAGCCAATGGCTCTAGCGTTTGTACCTGAGGCACTGGGATTCGGACCGTTGGAAGAGGCGTTAGCGCCAAAGGCTATGGCATTAGCTCCATTCGCATTGGCCATTGATCCGTAGGCCATTGAATTGGCGCCATTGGCCCGTGACGAAATACCTACGGCAATGGAGTTGACGGACTGCTGGTGATCTGAGGTCCCGTAAGTTCGAGCATTGAAGCCAATGGCGATGGAGTTAGCGCCGCCAGTTTGAGCTTGCATCCCCATGGCCATGGAATTGTTGGCCAAGGCATTGGCTTGAGTTCCTGATGCAATCGCATTTTCTGCTCCGATATAAACCAGTGAGTCGTAGCCATAGGCATAGGAGTAAGTAGCCCCACTCCAAATGGTTGATTCTGTGCCAAAAGCAGAGGCATTGCTGGCGCTGACGTTGGCGCCATCACCAGTTACCAAAGAATCATTCGCGCCAGAAGCGTCAGTAGCAAAATCACCTAGAGCAAAAGAACCATCTCCATTGGCAACAGCGCCAGGGCCCATCGCAAAGGAATCATTGCCTTTTGCGTAGGCATTGGGACCCATGGCAAAGGAATTGGTGCCGCTGGCAAACGCATTCGGCCCAACAGCAAATGCATTAACACCCTGGGCATTGGCGTAAGTACCAAAGGCAAAACCGTTGGTGTGAGTGGCATTGGCATTGACCCCAATGGCGTAGGAATCGGTTGCCGTGGCCCGTGCATCCACTCCCATCGCCAGGCTGTTCACACCACAGGCATAAGAGAATTGACCAAAGGCGAGGGAATTGACTCCACAGGCCTGGGAACCAACCATCACGGCAGCGGCATTAATTCCTGTGGCTTTAGCGTTAAAACCAATCGCAATGCTCCGGTCTCCAGATGCATCAGAGTTAGAGCCGATGGCAATGGTGTAAGTGTCATTAGCCAACGCCTGATCACCGATAGCAATGCCTTGGTTGGCATCCGCATTGGCGTTAAAGCCAATAGCAATCGTTTGGTTCGCTGTTGCTTTCGCAAAGCGTCCAACCGCTGTGGCGCTGTTCTGCGTTGCCAGGCTGTTAAAACCCATTGCAATCGCTGAATCGGCTTGCGCATTGGCATTCGCACCAAAGGCAATGGCTTCGGCGGCGTTGGCATTGGCGTTGTGGCCAAAGGCAATCGCATCGTTGCCATTTGCCGTGGAGTTCGAGCCAAACGATGCGGTGTTATTCCCGAGTGCTTGGCTATCAACGCCGAAGGCAATTGCACCATCGTCTACAGCATGGGATTTGGTTCCTATTGCCATGGCATTGGCACCTTGGGCAATGCTGTCCACACCAGCAGCGAAAGCATTGGATGCATTGGCAGTCGCATCACTACCTAACGCCATGCTGTTAATCCCGCTGGCATTGGCTTCTGGGCCAAAAGCCAATGCATTAACGGCCGAAGCGTTCGCGAAGAAGCCAATGGCGTAAGCATCATTAGCAGATGCTTTGGCATGGGTGCCCATTGCCGTTGAGTTAACCCCGCTAGCTCTGGAATAGTGACCAGCCGCGTAGGAACTTTCAGCATTGGCATTGGCTTGAGTTCCAAGCGCCATGGCATTAGAGCCAGAGGCGTTCGCCAATGAACCTGCGGAATAAGCTGAAAGATTGCTTGCTGAGGCCTCTGCACCCAAAGCCATGGCCTGGATGCCTGTTGCAGAAGCTTTGAAACCAGCGGCATAAGCACGTGATTTGGTTGCAGAGGTATTCACGCCCAAAGCAAGGGAGCTCGCTCCCGATGCATTGGCTTGAAAGCCTCCAGCAAAGGAATCCGCTGCACTGGCATTGGAGCTGCTCCCCAGTGCCATGGCGCTTTTCGCTAAGGCACTGGCTTTAAAACCACCTGCGAATGCATCTGTGGAATTAGCAACCGTTTGAGTACCAATGGCAATCGCGTTAATTCCAGACGCATTGGCTTTAGTGCCCAGCGCTGATGCATTGTTTGCAGAGGCAATGGCCAACTCGCCTAATGCCGTGGAGCCATTGGCGAGAGCGCATGCACCTGCACCAGCGGCAAACGCGTCGCGTTGGGTGGCCTGGGAGCTCTCACCAAGAGCCAGTGCATTCACACCAGTAGCAATTGCCGAGGTACCAATGGCCGTAGCACTATTGGCAGTGGCATTGGCTGAGGCACCAACAGCCGTGGAATTATTACCAGTTGCTTGGGCATAACCACCAAAAGCCATGGCACCAAGTTGATCAGCTAAAGCGCAGACGCCTGCTGCAATCGCATCGGTTCCAGTTGCATTAGCTCGTGTACCCGTAGCCATGGAATTACCGGCATTGGCATAGGCCTGAGTTCCATAGGCCAATGAATTAATACCAAGCGCGTTAGCACAAGAACCAGCAGAGAAGGCATTGGTGTTACTGGCATTAGAAAGCATGCCCAGTGCCATCGAATTGACACCAGTGGCACGAGAGCGCAAACCAGCAGCAAAGGCATCCAACGTATTGGCATAGGACTCAGTACCCAACGCCATGGCATTGACCGCAATGGCTTGCGCATTAGTGCCAAGCGCCAAGCCATTGTTTTCCGAAGAATTCGCAAATGCGCCAATGGCCATGGATTCATTGGCCAAGGCAGTGGAATTCATGCCAATAGCGACAGCAACATTGCCACTTGCTTTTGAGAACAAGCCAACAGCAATAGCATTGGTGCTTGTGGCTTGAGCATCACGGCCTATGGCGGTGGCATTGCCTTGACTTGCTAAGGCGTTAACACCAAAAGCCATGGTGTCCAAAGCTGTGGCTTGTGCATTGGCACCAAAAGACAACGCACCGTCACCGCTAGCAATGGCCTTGGTGCCTAAAGCAACCGTGTTGATCTTGTTCGCGATGGAATCAACACCAAAGGCCATGGAATTGGCTCCTGTGGCATTGGAATTAGCTGCAATCGCAACAGCGTTGATGCCATCGGCATAGGCCTTTACGCCAAAGGCCTGGGCATTGGCTGTTAAGGCCTTGGATAAAACACCAATGGAGATGGCGTTAGCACCATCAGCCGTGGCATTCGAGGAAATGGCCGTTGCATTTGTTTTGTTGGCCAGGGCATTGGTACCAAAAGCAAGCGCGCTTTCAGCGCGAGCGTTAGCAAAAACCCCCAGAGCTACCGAGTTATTTCCTACAGCCGTGGCATTGGAAGAAATCGCGGTGGCGTTGATGCCACTAGCGAACGTATTGGTACCAAGAGCCATCGACTTATTGCCCTGGGCATTGGACTGAACACCCATGGCAACACTGTCAAAGCCATTGGCTTTGGCAGCTACCGCTATCGCTGTGGAATTGGTGCCTGTTGCATTGGCTGTTTTGCCAAGGGCCATCGAGTTAGCACCACTAGCAGAGGCATTAACAGCAACAGCCGTTGAATTGGTACCAATCGACTGGGCGTTCGTTCCAACAGCAAGAGAGCTCTCTTCCTTCGCATACGACTGAACGCCGATGGCCAAGGAAGACACACCCGTCGCATTAGCACTGGCACCGATAGCACCAGCGTTAGCACCACAAGCGCTGGTATTGGGACCTATGACGAATGAATTGGTCTGATCAGCAAATGATTGAGCGCCAATGGCTGTCGAGTTGGTACCCGATGCGCGCGAGTTAGCACCGAAAGCCATCGAGTTGATGCCATTCGCCGTGGCATTGGTGCCTATGGAGGCTGAATTGGTATTGGAGGAACAAGCACTAAAACCAATCGCGATTGAATCGACACCTGTTGAACAAGCAGTAGTCCCCAAGGCCATGGAATTATTTCCAAGCGCGCAAGCCTTAACGCCGACAGCCATGGCATCGACGCCTTGGGTATTCGCCAAATAGCCAATAGCACCAGCACCCACACCATCAGCTACAGCGCCGGCCCCAAGGACAAAGGAATTCGCACACGTTGCAGTTGTATTAGTACCAATGGCAATTGCATTGGAACCAGTGGAACTTGCATTAGGCCCAATAGCAACTGCCCCAGTTGCATTGGTGAAGGATGCAGAACCAAAAGAGACTGAACAGATTCCTTTGGCCGTTGAATTGAAGCCAAAAGCAATTGATTGGGCTCCTCCAGCTGTTGTATTGGCGCCAAGTGCAATCGATTGAATTGTTGAAGCATTTGCGAATGAGCCAACCGCCAAGGCTGCATCTGCGGTGGCCCATGCATTCACACCAAGAGCCGTTGCGTTAGCAGTGTTAGCAATTGTCGAACGACCAAAAGCAGCCGCATTAGCAGCAGAAGCTGCTGAGCCATAACCAACAGCAATGGAATGGAAACCAGCTGATGTTGTATCGGTACCAATCGCAATGGACTGGGCGTAAGAAGCATTCGCGGAAACACCAATCGCTACAGCAGAGTCAGCCGTAGCCTTGGAGCTACCACCGATGGCCATGGCATTAGAGGCGTTAGCAAAGGAGGAAGGGCCCAACGCAGTTGCATTGACAGCGTCAGCAGTAGAGCCATAGCCAACAGCGATGGATTGGTTACCAGAAGATGTTGAACTAACCCCTAGTGCAATCGATTGAGCATTCGCCGCGTTTGCTGACAAGCCAATCGCCAAAGCTGAAGCTGCAGTTGCCTTAGAGCCAGCCCCAATAGCAGTTGCGTTGGAAGCATTGGCGATGGACGAGACACCAAAAGCCATGGCATTGGTATCAGAGGCAGAAGAGCCATAACCAATACCGATAGAAGCTATACCCCCAGCAGCTGACTGGGTTCCAATGGCAATTGAGCAAGCTCGAGCTGAATTCGCTGACGAACCAATTGCAATGGAATTAACACCAGTCGATGAGACAGTGGCCGAATGGCCAACGGCGATAGAAGCTGTACCTAAAGCAGAAGAACTAGCACCAATTGCACTAGAGTTTTCTGCATCAGCATTGGAACCAGCTCCATAGGCAACGGAGCCAATACCTTTACTCATCGACTGATTACCAATGGCAATGGAACCATCTTCAGTGGCATTGGACTTGCTACCAATAGAAACCGAAGCGTCTCCTCTGGCGATACCACTCACCAACGCCAATGCATCTTCGGCTGAAGCGTTGGTGTAAGAACCTATGCTAATTGCACCTGTTGCAGATGAGTTTGCGTAAGCATGATCACCAATAACGACTGTTTGACTAGCATTCGTCGTAACGCTGTTTCCAATAGCAATTTGATTACTGCCTCCTGTACCTGCCGCGCCGTTACCTATAACAACACCCCCAACGTTCCCAGAAGCATCAACACCATTGCCCATAACAATGCTGCCCGCTGTGTCTTGACTTGTAGTGCCATTGCCTAAGACGATGCTTGCTTCTTCACCCAGATCGCCAGAAGCTGAACCAATAATAATATTTCCAGCTGCCCCGATAGTTCCAATTCCCTTACCAATAATGACATTATCAGCTGTACCAACTCCAGCAATATTACTTCCAATCATTACGTTGGAAGCACCTGCAATATTTGCAATGTCATTGCCAATAGCAACCGTATCAAGGCCATAAGAAGCAGCGCCTAGACCAATTGCAATTGACCCAACGCCTCCAGCAGTCGACGGGCCAATTGCAAGCGCTTCTCCAACAGCTGAACCCAGCAAACTTGCAAAACCGACGCCAGTTCCACATTCCGACATGGTCACCGCCCCAAGAGAGACGAATGCCTGACCATTCATGGTCAAGAAGCCATCAAGCCCGCCGGTAGCGGTGCCTCCTCCCCCACAAAATCCACCACAATCAATGCTGCCATCCATCGCAATGGCACCGGCTATATCAGCCTCAATAACTTCTAAATCACCAGAAAAATATCCCGCCCCGGTACCGCAAAGGCCATAAACCTGTGCAACGGCCTCTCCAGAGAGAATGGCCAAAGAAAAGATGGCCCCCCTAAACAGGTGCCCCCTAGCTGACACGGCCTTATGCCAATTAATTAATGAGGAAATACTAAGAGCAAAAACAAAGAAAGCAACCAGGAATTCAGCAGTCTCATTCTTGGTCTACAAAGACAAAGATATTTATTTTCCCTTAAGACATTGCTCACTCACCCATTTCTAATATTTTTTCAAAATAAGAGGACCTGGTTGTGGCTACCCCTTATCCATATCGAGGCTTGTGGGGAGCGCTGGGTTGTTTTGTATTCGTCTCAGTAGCAATTAATGCCCCGCTGAGATCAGCTGCTGATTACGTCCAAGGCGTTTCTTCCGGATCCTCTGGTCTAAAGCAAACAACCACAGGGACCAACTCAGGAGCCCTTGGCCAAAATGCAAGTGCTGTTAATGAATCAGCCTTTGCCATCGGGACACTGGCATCAGCAGAAGGCATTCAGTCTCTGGCCATCGGCGCGCAAAGCCTTGCCAATAGCCTTGGCTCCATCGGTATCGGCACCAGCGCCAATGCAACCGCAGCACAAGCCATTGCTCTTGGCCAACAAGCTTCAGCATCAAATGCCTGCGCAGTGTCTATTGGTTCAGGAGCGGCCGGAGCAGGTGCACAGTCCGTTGCGATAGGAACTCAATCCAGAGCGGCGAATCAAAGTTCTGCTTTTGGTCAAGCGGCTCAAGCCAATGGATCTAATTCAACCGCCATTGGTAGTGGAGCAATTGCCAATGGGAACCGAGGAGTTGCCCTCGGATACAACAGCTCAGCCGCCAATAGCAACTCACTAGCCCTCGGCTCAACAGCGTCTGCTTCTGGCAATTACTCCACTGCCGTTGGCGCTAGCGCTAATTCTGTTGGTGATGGCTCAGTTGCGTTAGGCAATGCCAGCAACGCCGTAGGCACCATGGCCATCGCCATCGGCAATGCATCTGCATCAAGCTCAGCCAATGCTTTGGCAGTGGGACAAAGCTCAAAAGCAAATGATGTCAATGCATTGGCTCTTGGAACTGGAGCCTTAGCCAATGCTGCTAATGCGTCAGCCATCGGACAAAGTTCGATCGCCAATGACGCCAATGCCATTGCGATCGGCACTGGTGCAACTGCCGACAGCACAAATTCAGCAGCCTTTGGCCAAGGTGCTACTGCCAATGGCTCTAATTCCGTTGCGATTGGTAGCGGCTCGGTCGCCAACGCAGCTCGAAGTGTTGCCCTGGGCTACAACAGCTCGGCCACCAAAACCAACTCCCTAGCGGTAGGTTCGACAGCTTCTGCCGCTGGCAATGATGCCTCTGCTTTTGGCCAAGCTGCTCAAGCCAATGGCTCCAATTCAACTGCCATCGGTAGTGGTGCGATCGCCAATGGAAATCAAGGTGTTGCTCTCGGTTTTAATAGCCTCTCCAACGGCGCACAGTCTTTGGCCATTGGCGCCAATGCACTAGCAGATAGTGATGACTCGATGGCAGTTGGATTTGGAGCCAATGCGTCTGCTCAAAACTCAACTGCTATTGGTCGCTCTAGCCAAGCCAAAGGCAAAAACTCCATTGCCATTGGCTTTGAAGCCATCAGCCAGCTTCAGAGTATTGCCATTGGCCTGCAAGCTAATGCAACAAGCTCAAGTGCCATCGCAATGGGCTCGCAAAGCTTTGCTCTCAGCACCAACAGTATTGCGCTTGGTACAGGCGCTCAAGTCAATGCCAGTTCGGTTCGCTCGATGGCTCTTGGAGCTGGCTCAATGGTTGGAACTAGCTCTCCAAACAGCGTTGCTTTTGGACCAGGTGCAGTCGTTCCAGATGGCAGCTCAAACACGTTTGTGATGGGTGTTGCAAACTCAATCTTTCAATTTAGTAGCCTTGCAACACCAACCAATTATTTCAACAACGTACCCGCGACGTACAACACAACAAGCAATACCAGCGGCTATGTCTGGAGTATTGTCAACAAAACCTATTCCGACGGAACATATTCAAGTACATCCAAATCTTGGTATAACAGTTCATCTGGCACTCCAACTTCCTCCGAGATCGGCGGTCCAGACGTGAGCTCACAGAATATTTATAAAGTAATAACGCAGACTGTGTTGTCTAGCACAAAGAATATGACAGCCACTACATACAACCAAGCGACCAGCGCACCAACAGTAACTGGATCTGGCTGCAACGCCACGCTCTCATGTGTCAACAAAACAACTTCGGGCAGCACTATTACCTACACCAATTACAGCAATAACTCCTACAGCAGCATCAGCTCGATCACCACAGTCAACTCTCAACCGGTTGGAGTTGCTTATGGCACAGTCAACAGTTCTGGCACTTCCTATGTTGTGGAGGCTTACAACACTAGTACAAATTTTGTAAATACAGTAACAACTAAGCATAATGCTGTATTAACCGGCGATTGGGCGAATGCAACAGGCACCTTTTCGCAACTACTTGTTGACAGCACTGGCAAACTTTATTTCACTCCGGTACCGAACAAATCCACAACCAAATACATAACCAACGGCTCAATTGCTACTACCACCACCATCTACAACAGTTCTACTGCATCCTCCAACTCAGTCGTTTGTAACGGCAGCACAAGTGCTACTTGCAACCCTCAAGCACCCTCAAATTCAACGAGTGTTTCTTCCAACAGCAGTTCAAGCAGCTCAGTTTCAGTCGGAGGCTGGAGGGATCCAGATTCAGACTTAGTCGCTGCCGGCAAAGCCTCTTTGAATGATTTGCTGTCCAGGTTTAACGGCTCATCGATGGCCTACGGCGCATCATCCAGCGCCTCTGGAGCGAACAACATTGCCTATGGCCACAGCTCACAAGCGCATGGCGCCCACTCCAACAACATTGCATTTGGAACAAGCGCGGAAAGTGATGGGACAAATGGAGTTGCCTTTGGAGCCGATAGTGAATCAAACGGTGTCAATGCATTGGCTTTTGGAGCTTCATCACGAGCTATCGGCAATCGTGTCATCAGTGTGGGCAGTGGATCCACCAGTGAAGGCGATGATGTCATCGCTCTAGGAGCTAGTTCCTCTGCCATTGGGAAACGGGCCATCAGCCTGGGAAGCGATTCCAATACTCAAGGCAATGATGTAACGGCACTTGGGGCTGGCTCCATTGCATCCGGTAGCCAAGCTCTTGCTATTGGCGACAACGCCGAAGCCAATGGCGTTGGCGTTGTCGCCATTGGATCAGGAGCGAAAGCTTTGGGTTCTAATACCAATGGCTTAGCGATTGGAACTCAAGCCACCGCAAGTGGCACCGATGTCACAGCCTTGGGTGCTGGTTCTTCCGCTACAGGCATACGAGCCACGGCGGTCGGTGCTGGAGCACAGGCAAGTCATACCGGCTCAACAGCAATCGGAGCTGGTGCACGCACAACGGCCCCTGGACAAGTGGTTCTTGGTACAACCTCAAGCAGCTTGGTTGTGCCAAGCCTTGGGGCTTCGGGCAAATTTGCTGGTCGCTCATCTCAGCAAGGGCAGACGCGCGTTGTGACAACGGATGGCTCGGGGAACCTTGGAACATCGTTCAATCCAAAGCTGATGGAGCAGTCCGTCAGTGATATCGCTCGAGCCACACAAACCTCTGCTGCGATTGCTGCCGCATTCTCAGCTGTTCCCAGCATGACCCAGCTGAACGGAGAACCCGCACGTTGCGGCTTTGGTACTGGTGGGTTTGGCAGTCAGTACGCCATCGCCGGGGGATGTGCAGTGAAAATTTCAGAATCCTTCTTCCTTAACGGTGCCGTGAGTTATGCCCCAAGCATTGACTACAACTTTGGTTCAACACCATCAGTAGCAGGACGCCTCGGCTTCTCTTTCCCGTTAGGGCGAATAGACAAGAGCAAAGGCACAACAGAAACAATCAATCAAGAAGTGCTTCAGACCATCGAATCACAGCAAAAAGAAATCTCTGAGCTCAAGGCCATGGTGCTAACTCTGAAGAGCGAGCTCCAAAAGCTTCAGCGTCCTCAATAAGACCAATACTTCATCCTTAAACCACCTCAACCATCGGGAAGAGTGCTGGCAATTTCTGCAGCCAAGGCTTTCAGTCCCAGCTCAGCAAGTGCAAGCATTTCCTTTTGCTCCCCAACAATCCGCAAATCTGATAAGTAAATCGCCAGCAGTTTCTTGGTGTTGGCACTCAGATCAGCTGTGTTGTATTCCTTACCATTGATCGTGAGATTATCAGGCAAAGATTCAGCCAGATTCGCCCAGGTTGAGTCAGCAGCAGTGTTGATCTCAATTCCCGAAGAAGCCGCTTTCTTAGCCATCACTTGGATGCGAGTAATTGGATTATCGACTGATTTTGCCAGCTACGGAGCAATGGAAGGCTCAAACCAATCACATTGCTGTAACACCCCTCCAATCTCTCAACCACAAGACCGCCGCGGCCCTCCAAGGCAAAGCCGCCAGCACACTGAAGCGGTTCGCCTGAGGCCACATAAGCCTCAATCTCCGTTTGGCTCAGGGGGGCGAAATGCACCGTTGTGGTGACAGTCGCCAAATGCTGTTGATCCGCCAGTAGGCAGTGGCCTGTATGCAAGGCACCGTGCTGCCCAGCCATGCGCTGCCAACGCCGAATGGCTTCTGCTGCATCAGCCGGCTTGCCAAAGATTTCGCCATCAAACTCCAGCACCGAATCACAACCCAACACGCCCCAAGCAGGCTTCTCTGCAGCGCTGAGCCGCTCAGCCACAGCCTGGGCCTTGGCCTGCGCAAGCTTTTGCACCAATTGGGCAGGACTGGGATCAGTGATGGCCTCTTCATCCACGCCGCTCACCTGCACGCGGTGTGGAATCCCAGCCAGCTCTAACAGGCGGCGACGGGCCGGTGAGGCTGAAGCCAACAGCAACGTCATGGCCTCTGGTTCCTAGGGTTCCCCCATGCTGACTTGCGATCCCCATTCCTTGGCACGCGCAGCGGAGGCCCTGCCCTGCTTGCCGCTGCAGCCGAGTTTCTACGCCGCGGTGTTGCAGCAACCCCTCAGCAGCGAGGAGGTGAGCCGGAACGAGGCTTGGTGCTGCCGGCCGCTCAGTGCCAATGCCACCGAAAACTGCTTCATCTGGCTGATTCGCTTGGGGGTGCTGCGGCGTGAAGTGGATGGCCAAGGGCTGACTTCGCGGGTGAGGCTCACCCCCATGGGCAACCAACTGCTCAAGCGCTGGCCGCAAGGCTGGCCCCCCGCCAGCCCCTGGCAGCGGCTGCGCCATGGCATCCGCCGGCGCTGGCCACGGCTGTGACGCCGCCCACCCCCTTGATGGTGCTGGGCACCAGCAGTGGTGCCGGCAAATCCCTGATGACAGCGGCGCTATGCCGCGTGCTCAAACGCCGCGGCGAGCAGCCCCTGCCCTTTAAGGGGCAGAACATGAGCAACAACGCCTGGGTGGATCAAAGCGGCGGCGAGATGGCCTATTCCCAAGCGCTGCAGGCTTGGGCCGCTGGGCTGGAGCCGAACTGCGCCATGAACCCAGTGCTGCTCAAACCCCAGGGCAACAGCACCAGTGAAGTGATCCATGGCGGTGAATCAGTTGGCATGGCGCGGGCCGAGACCTACTACCAGGAGTGGTTCAAGTCGGGATGGCTCGCGATTCGCCAAGGACTGGAGCAATTGCGACAGCAACACCCCCACGGCCGGCTGGTGCTGGAAGGAGCCGGCAGCCCAGTGGAGGTGAACCTGCAGCACCGCGACCTCACCAATCTGCGCTTGGCCCAATACCTGCGGGCCCGCTGCCTGTTGGTGGCTGATATCGAACGGGGCGGCGTCTTTGCCCAACTGGTGGGCACCTTGCAATTGCTGCGGCCAGTGGAGCGGCCCCTGGTGAAGGGCCTATTGATCAATCGCTTCCGCGGCCGCCAGGAACTGTTTGATCCAGGCGTCAGCTGGCTTTCAGACAACACCGGCGTGCCGGTGCTTGGGGTGATGCCCTGGCTTGATGAACTCTTTCCGCCAGAAGACTCCCTGGATCTGCTGGAGCGCCGCGGCCGTAAAGCCAATGCTGAGCTGGAGATCGCCGTGTTGCGGCTGCCCTCCCTCAGCAACTTCTCGGATCTCGATCCACTAGAGGCCGAGCCCAGCGTGCAACTGCGCTGGGTGCAACCCGGCGAAGCCCTCGGCCAACCCGATGCGGTGGTGCTGCCGGGCAGCAAACAAACCCTGCGGGATCTCAAGGCGCTGCAGGCCAGCGGCCTGGCTCGTGAACTGCAGCGCTTCAGCGCTGGTGGCGGCGCTGTGCTCGGCATTTGCGGCGGCCTGCAGATGCTCGGCAGGGAACTGCTGGATCCTGATGGGCTGGAGGGAGCGGCAGGCGCTAGTGCAGCGGGGCTGAATCTGCTGCCGCTGCAAACCCGCTTTGGCGGCAGCAAAGCCCTGCGCCAACGCACCGCTGTGGCCCAATGGCCAACCGCTGAGCCCTGCCCAATCGAAGGTTTCGAGCTGCATCGCGGCAGCACCATCGCCCTTGAGCCCCTGCAAGCGCTGTGCCAAGAAGAGGGGCTGGGCTGGGTGCAAGGCCAAGTGGCCGGCAGCTACCTGCATGGCCTGCTGGAAAACGGCCGCTGGCGGCGTCAATGGCTCAACCAACTCAGGCGCCGCAAACAGCTCCCCGAACTCGCCGAAGACCAAGGGCATCACTCCCTGCAACGGGAAGCTCTGCTCGATCGGCTTGCTGATGCCTTTGAAGCCAACGTTGATCTAACGCCGCTGCTTAGTGATCCGTGAGCTCTTCGGTGATGGTGACGCTCAGATCGGAATGGGGGGTGCGCAGTTCAATCAACTTCTGGTACTCCGCTGAGTCGTAGGCCGCCACAGCCGCCTCACGAGATTCAAATTCCACGATCACGTTGACCGTGCCCGGTTCACCCTCACGCACATCACTGAACAAATCGCGCACCAGCAGCCGCGCGCCGACGGCCTCCAGCCAACTGTTGAAGGCACTGATGTACGAAACCATGCCCAAGGGGGTATGGATGGTGCCGGTGCAGACCCAATAGCCCTTGGCCATGATTTTGCAAATGCGCCCGCTGATTCAACTGCATACATGAGCACGGTTCGCTTGCGATGGCCCGATGGACGCAGCAGCGGCGCTGCCGCTGGCTGCAGCTGGCTGGAGGCGGCCCAAGCAGCCGGGGTGAGCATCCCCACCGGCTGCCTCGGCGGCAGTTGCGGCGCATGTGAAATCGAAGTCAATGGCGAGCTGTTGCGCGCCTGCATCAGCAACGTGCCGAAGAGCACTGAGCTGCTGCAGGTGGAACTGGCCAGCGATCCCTATTGGTGACTCAGGGCTGAATCAAGCCGCCACCGAGGCACACCTCGCCGTCATAAAAGACGGCCGCTTGACCGGGGGTGATCGAGAACTGCTCTTCAGCAAAGTCCAAGCGGCAGCGATGGGGGCGTTCGGCCTGATGGTCGCTGTCGGTCGGCGGCAAGGGGGTTAAACGAGCACGCTCGGGTGCGCTGCGGTAACGCACCTGCACCTCCACATCCATTGGTTCAGCTGGTGGATCGATCGACACCCAATTCACAGCGCCCACCACCGCATCACCGCGGGCTGCTTCCGCGCGGGGAGCCACCACCACCCGGTTCATCGCCCCATCGAGGCGAACCACATGCAATGGCTCACTCCAAGCCACACCCAAGCCTTTGCGCTGGCCGATGGTGAAGTGCTCAATGCCGTCGTGTTGACCCACCACGCGGCCATCAGCCAGCACAATTTCACCGGGCCGCTCCGGCAGGTAGGCATCCAAGAACGCCTTCATCGAGCCGTGATGATCAGCCAGGCAAAGGTCTTGGCTTTCTGGTTTTTCGGCGGTGCGCAAACCCAGCCGCGCTGCTTCAGCGCGAGTGTCGGGCTTGGTGAGCTCCCCTAAAGGAAAGATCAACCGCTGCAGCACCGCCTGGGGCAGGTCGTAGAGGAAATAGCTCTGGTCTTTGCGCGCATCAAGGCCCCGCAGCAGCTGCGTGCGGCCGCCTGCCGCATCAGGGCGCAAACGGGCGTAGTGGCCGGTGGCCACTCGGGTGATGCCCCGTTCTTTCTCAGCCCAATCGAGCATCGGGCCAAATTTGACCGCCCGGTTGCAGCGCGAGCAAGGCAACGGCGTGATGCCATCGCCATAGCCCTGCACCAAAAACTGCACGATCTCCTGCTGAAAGGTGTCGCGCGAATCCACCACATGGTGCGGAATCTCAAGCTCCTCACAAAGCCCGGCCGCATCCACCAGCCCCTCCGCGCAGCAAGCCCCTTTGCCGCTCATCAACCAGAGCGTCAGCCCTTCCACTTCCCAGTTGGCATCGCGCAGCAACGCCGCGGTGAGCGAGCTATCCACACCGCCAGAGAGACCCACGGCAACGCGATGCTCCCCAGGCCAGGCCTGCAGGCGCTCAATCACGGCGGTCACCGCCGGAGCCGCTTGAGAAGACAGCGTGGTCATTCCCTCATCCTGCCTTCCATCCTGAAGGCATGACCTGGCCCGCCCCCGACTCGCAGCATCTACTGCTCAGCAGCCGCGCCATGCAGCAGCTGGAGGAGGCCCTTTTTGCCCAAGGGCTGCCGGTGGCGGCGTTGATGGAGCAGGCCGGCCTGGGATTAGCCCAAGCCGTATTGCAGCACCGAGATCTCAAGCGCCATGGGCTGCTGGTGCTGGTGGGGCCCGGCCACAACGGCGGTGATGGCCTGGTGGTGGCCCGTGAACTGCATCTGCGCGGGATTGACGTGCGGATCTGGAGCCCGTTTAACGCCCATAAACCACTCACAGCCGAGCACCTTCGCTACGCCCGGTGGCTGGGCATCCCTCAATTGGAAACAGCTCCGGATCCCCGCGATCCGGCCCTCTGGCTCGATGCCCTCTTTGGCCTGGGCCAGCGGCGGCCCCTTGGCCCTGAACTCAGCCAGTTGCTGCAAGAGCGCCAGCGCAGCGGTGGCTTGATCTGGAGCATCGATGGCCCCAGCGGCCTCGATAGCGACAGCGGCCAACCCACCGGCCATGGCACCGCCTGCTGCCAGCGCAGCTTGATCGTTGGGCTGTGGAAGCGGGGCTTCTGGCAAGACAGCGCCATGGCCTGGGTGGGCCAGCAGCAGCGCATCCCCTTGAGCCTTCCCTCTTCTGTATTACCCAGCCTTGGAGAAGAGGCGAGCTTGGGGCTGTGGAGCTCTGATCTGGTCAGCAGCAGTGCCCCTTGGCCGCAGCCGCCTTTGGCCGCCACCAAGCATGGTCGGGGCCGGCTGCGGGTGTTTGCGGGCTGCGGCGACTACCTCGGCGCCGCGCGGCTAGCCCTCGAAGCGGCCAGCAGCAGCGGCATTGGTTGGCTGGAAGGGGTGGTGCCGCAGCCCTTGGCCGAGCAGCTGTGGCAGGTGCTGCCCCATGTGCTGTTGCCCAACCCGGAGGCCCCCTTGGAGCGCCTTGATGCGGTGGCCTATGGCCCGGGGCTGGGCGGCGGCGCGCTCAAAGCTGAGCTGCAGGATTTTCCTGGCTTGCTGCTGCTGGATGCCGATGGGCTCAACCGCTTGGCCGCCCAAGGCCATGTGCAGCTGTGGTTGCAGCAGCGCACTGGCCCCACCTGGCTGACGCCCCACGCGGCGGAATTCGAGCGGTTGTTCCCGGAGCTGGCCAACTTGCCGCCCGATCAAGCCGCCAGCCAGGCCGCGCAGCAGAGCCAGTGCTGGGTGCTGCGCAAAGGTGCCCGCACCGTGATCGCCTCACCCGATGGAATAGTGCGGCAAGTGCTGCAGAGCGAGGCGCGCGCTGCACGGGCCGGCCTGGGAGATGTGTTGAGCGGTTACGCCGCAGGCCTTGGAGCCATGGGATTGGCCGCAGGGCTGGATCCAATGGGCGATCGCTTCGATGGGCTGTTAGCCCTAGCCGCGCTGGCCCACGCCAGCGCTGGAATCCGGCAAAGCCAAGCTGGAGAGGGCGCCGCCAGTCCTTTGGCCATCGCTCAAATGCTTCAAAAAGTGCAAGATTCAGGGAGTTTTGAACAAGCTGAAAGCAACCTGATGTGCGACTGAGTTACATCGAGCACAAAAGTTTTCCACAGCTTCCACAGCCAGGGCCGTTTTTTATCAGGAGTTGACCATCAACAGAGATCACAATTCGGCATCAACTCTTAAGAGGGTTTTCGCCAATTGTGTTGATTTCCTCCCCTAAATCTAAAAGGTTACTGAAATCACAACTGAATCAAGAAAGCCCATAGGAGGCTCTACTTCCGGAGCCATCCCTCCCCATGACCGCAAGCCCTCTCACAGCAGCTGAAAACAGCCGCAAGCGGGGCAATGACCCCGTCAGTTGGTACCTTTCGAGTATCGGCCGGGTTCCATTGCTGACTCCTGCGGAGGAGATCGAGCTGGGGAACCAGGTTCAAACCATGATGACTCTGGTGGAGCAAGGCGAGGAAGCCACCTACACCGCCCGCGAAA
The DNA here is from genome assembly GCF_014279855.1 of Synechococcus sp. Minos11. Classification (NCBI taxonomy): domain Bacteria; kingdom Bacillati; phylum Cyanobacteriota; class Cyanophyceae; order Synechococcales; family Synechococcaceae; genus Synechococcus; species Synechococcus sp. Minos11. The sequence goes on from NZ_CP047953.1 coordinate 1,539,018, forward strand.
AGAAACTGATTCGTGTTGGCCGCCGCTCCAAGGAGCGCATGATGAAAGCCAACCTGCGCCTGGTGGTGAGCGTTGCCAAGAAATATCAAGGCAAAGGTTTGGAGCTATTGGATCTGATCCAGGAGGGTTCCTTGGGCCTGGAACGGGCCGTTGAGAAGTTCGACCCCACCCGTGGCTACAAATTCTCGACTTATGCCTTCTGGTGGATCCGCCAGAGCATGACCCGGGCGATCGCCTGCCAGTCCCGCACGATCCGCCTGCCGGTTCACCTCAGCGAGCGCTTGGCCACGGTGCGCAAAGCGACGATGGACTTGGCTCACAAATTGGGCGCCATGCCCAGCCGCCGGGAGATCGCCACCGAGCTGGGCATGGGCCTTGAAGAGCTCGATGGCCTGCTGCGTCAAGCGCTGACCACCTCCAGCCTCGATGCCCCCATCAGCGGCGAGGAAGGCCGCAGCTTCCTGGGTGAGCTGATCGCTGATCCCCGCAATGAGGAGCCCCTCGATGCGGTGGAGCGGCGCATGCACCACGAGCAGCTGGGCCGCTGGCTCAGCTACCTCACCGCTCAAGAAAAGCAGGTGCTGGAAATGCGCTTTGGTCTGGGGGGCGAGCAGCGCCACACCCTCGCTGAGATCGGCCGCTTGATGGAGGTCTCCCGCGAGCGGGTGCGTCAGGTGGAACTCAAAGCCCTGCGCAAACTCCGTAACCTCCCCCGGCGCGTTCCAACCCAGCTCTGAGCATCCGGGTTCCCCTCGTTTACCACCCGCTCTACAGCGCTCCACTGCCCTCGAGCCATCGCTTCCCGATGGCGAAGTTCCGGCAGTTGCGCCAGTGCCTGGCCGATAAGGGGCTCGCGCAAGAACAGCAAGTTCATCAGCCGCTGTCCTGCCCGCGGCGCTGGCTTGAGCTGGTGCACCCGCGCCGCTATCACCAGGCCTTTGCCCGCGGCGAGTTAGATCGTCAGGCCCAGCGGCGCATTGGTTTGCCAGCCACCCAACCCCTGGTGCAGCGCACCTGGCTCTCGGTGGGGGGGACGCTGCGAACGGCGCAACTGGCTCTTGAACACGGCATGGCCTGCCACCTGGCGGGCGGCACCCACCACGCCTTTCCCGATTACGGCAGCGGCTTTTGCATCTTCAATGACATCGCCGTAACCGCCAGCGTCTTGCTGCAGCAAGGCCTGGTAAACAAGCTCATGGTGGTGGATCTTGATGTGCATCAAGGCGATGCCACCGCAGCGATCTTTACCGGCGAGCCGAGGGTGTTCACCTTCTCGGCCCACGCCGCCAGCAACTTCCCCTCGCGCAAACAAAGCAGCGATCTTGATCTGCCGTTGGCCGATGGCCTCGAAGATCAGGCCTATCTACAAAGCGTTGGGGATGTACTGCCGGCGCTGCTCGATCAGCAGCAACCGGATTTGGTGCTCTACAACGCCGGCGTCGATCCACACCGAGACGATCGCCTCGGCAAGTTGGCCCTCAGCGATCAGGGCCTGTTGCAGCGCGATCACTTGGTCTTTGATGCCTGCCTCAGGCGCAACATCCCTGTGGCCAGCGTGATTGGCGGCGGTTACGACACGATGGATGCGCTGGTGGAGCGCCATGCCTTGGTGTTCCGGGCCGCCGCGGATCAAGCCCGTTTGCACGGGCTTTAAGGGTCAGTCTTCCGCCCAGATGTAGCGGGTGAGCTCACTGGCATCGGGCTCGGGAGCCGCCAGGGCGAACTCAACGGCTTCGCGCACTTCGGCATCGATCTCTTTATCGATCGCCTCCATCTCTTCAGCGCTCAGCAAACCGCGGGCATGCATGGTGGCCTGGAAGCCCTTGATCGGATCGCGCTCGGCCCAGAAGGCTTTCTCCTCGGGATCGCGCAACTCATCGGGGTCCGCCAGGGAATGACCGCGGAAGCGGTAGGTCATGCACTCCAACAGGGTGGGACCTTCACCGGCGCGGGCGCGTGCCACAGCGCGCTGGGCGGCATCACGCACCGCCAACACATCCATGCCATCAACTTCTTCGCCGTGCATGCCGAAGCCAGCTGCTTTGCGCCAGATCTCGGTGTCACTGGTGGCGCGCTCGTGGGCCATGCCGATGGCCCACTTGTTGTTCTCCACCACAAAAAGGATGGGCAGCTTCCACAGCTGCGCCATGTTCAAGCATTCGTAGAACTGGCCGATGTTGCAGGTGCCATCGCCAAAGAACGCGGCGGTCACGGCATTGCTTGAGCTATCGCCGAGGGCATCGCGCTTGTAGCGGCTGGTGAAGGCTGCACCCAACGCCACAGGAATGCCTTCCCCGATGAAGGCATAGCCACCGAGCAGATGGTGCTCTTTGGAGAACAGGTGCATCGAGCCACCACGGCCCTTGGAGCAACCGGTTTCTTTACCGAACAGCTCACTCATCACCTCGCGGGCGGGCACGCCAGCGCTGAGGGCATGCACGTGGTCGCGGTACGTGCTGCAGAACCAGTCGTGCTGGGTCTTCATGGCCTTGATCACGCCACTGGAGACCGCTTCCTGCCCGTTGTAGAGGTGCACGAAGCCAAACATCTTGCCGCGGTAGTACATCTCCGCGCACTTGTCCTCAAACCTTCGCCCCAGGACCATGTCCCGGTAGATGGTGAGGGCCTCCTCTCGGGTCAGATCGGGGCACGCCTGCGCAGTGGCAAAGCTGGCGGCGGCGGCGGTCTCCGTGGTCATCAAACTTGACCCGTTGCAGGAACGGACTTTACCGCTGAAGCCCCTTAAACTCCGCACCTGTTTTAAGTAGGTAGCGGTGGAACTCCCCCTCGACCATTTCCGACTGTTGGGGGTGAGCCCGGTTGCCACCGAGGAGTTGGTGCTGCGCACCTTGAGTCAGCGACTGGACCGGCCGCCTGAAGGCGGCTTCACCACAGACGCCCTGGAGTGCCGCGCTGAGCTACTGCGGGGCAGCGCTGATCTGCTCTGCGACAGCGAGCGCCGTGAGGAATACGAGTGCCTCCTCACCCAGCTCAACGCCGAGGGCCCCGACACGCTGCCAGCGTTGGAGGTGCCCTCGAGCCAGGAAGTGGGCGGCCTCATCCTCCTGATGGAAGCCGGCCAAGCCGCCGAAGCCTTTGAAGGCGCCCGCCAAGCGCTGCAACCACCCCAGGCCCCAGCCCTGGGCAGCAACCGCGAAGCCGATCTCTCGCTGCTGGCGGCCATCTCGGCTCAAAAGGCCGGGCAAGAGCGCTGCCGCGATCGCCGCTTTGAAAGCGCCGCGCAGATCCTGCACAACGGCATCCAACTGCTGCAGCGCATGGGCCAGCAGCACGAGCAACGGGTGCGCCTCGAGAGCGACCTCAATGCCCTGCTGCCCTACCGGATCCTGGATCTGATCAGCCGCGATCTGGCTGAAAGCGGTAGCCGCGAATTTGGCCGCGATCTGCTCGATCAATTGGTGCAGCGACGCGGCGGTCTCGATGGCGATCAAGATCCCGAGTTCCCGCAGGAATCGTTCCAGTCGTTCTTCCAGCAGATCCGCGGTTTCCTCACCGTGCAAGAGCAGATCGATCTGTTCCTGCAGTGGGGTGAAAACGGCTCGGTGACCGCTGAATTCCTCAGCGCCTATGCCCTGACAGCCTCCGGCTTTGCCCAGCGCAAACCCGAGCGGATCAGCTCGGCCCTCGAGCGGCTGCAAGCCATGCGCGATGTGGGCGTCGATGCCGAAATGGCCTGCCTGCATCTGCTTCTCGGCCAAACCGATGAAGCAGCGGTCTGCTTTGAGCGCGGCAGCGATGCGGCCCTCAAGGCCTGGGCCAAAGAACAGGGCAGCGATCCCTTGGCCGGCCTGTGCGTGTATTGCAGCGACTGGCTCAAGCGCCAAGTTCTGCCTTGCTACCGCGACCTAGAGGCCGACCCCGATCTTGAGGCCTATTTCGCCGATCGCGATGTGCAGGCGTTCATCGAAAGCAGCGACCGCAACCGTCAGCGCGCCGGCGTCAGCCCCAGCGCGCCGATCACCAGCTTTGAAGTGCTGCCCACCCCTGATCCCAGCGAGATCGAAGAGATCCTTGAGCCGCTGAGCAGCAGCGAAGAAGACGCCACACCCGTCTGGCGCCTGTGGCAAGAGCAGGCCCAACAGGCCGCAGCCCAACTGCAGCAGTGGCAGAGCGAACTCCAAGAGCGCCTGCAAGCCACCACGGGCAAACAGCGCTCGATTGCAGCGGCCTCAGCCGCCGGCCTCACCGCTGCATTGATTGCTGGGGTGGCCATCAGCCAGCGCCCCAGCATTCCGGCCCGCGAAGCCCTGCTGCTGCCAGAAGCTCCACTGGAGCTCGATAGCCCCTTGGCAAAGCTCAACAGCGCCACACCAGCGGAGGAAACCGAAGTGCTGCTGCAGCTGTGGCTCGACACCAAAGCCACGCTGCTTGATGGCACCGCCTCAGCCGATCAGCTCCAGGCATTGGCAAGCGCCGAACTGGTGCAATACGCCAAGGCCGGCCGGGCCCTCGATGCCTCCAGCGGCAAGCGCCGCAAGGTGAATGCCCGGGTTCAGGAGCTGGAGCTCAGCAGCGAAACCCCAGAGCGGCGTGTGGCCAAAGCCACGATCCAATACGAGGAGAAGGTGCTCAGCGACGACGGTGAGCTGCTGGGCCAAGTGGAGCCCAAGCAGATCAAAAACACCTATGTGTACGAGAAAAAAGGCGACAGCTGGCAGCTGACCGACTTCCGCCCCAGCATCTAGCGCTGAGCTGATTCCTACGATGGAGGGCTTGTAGCCCTGAATTGGCGGCGCTGATGTTTGAAGAGCTCTCCCAACGGTTTGAGGATGCCGTCCGCGGCCTCAAGGGCGAAGCCTCGATCAGCGAGGGCAACGTCGATAGCGCCCTAAAAGACGTGCGCCGCGCCCTGCTGGACGCCGACGTCAGCCTGCCGGTGGTCAAAAGCTTCATCGCTGAGGTGCGCGAGAAAGCCCTCGGCGCCGATGTGGTGCGTGGCGTCAGCCCCGATCAGCAATTCATCAAGCTTGTCCACGAGGAGCTTGTTGAGGTGATGGGCGGGGCCAATGCGCCCCTGGCCAAGGCCGAGCAATCCCCCACCGTGGTGCTGATGGCCGGCCTGCAGGGCGCCGGTAAAACCACCGCCACCGCCAAGCTCGGACTGCACCTCAAAGAGCAGGGGCGTAGAGCGCTGCTGGTGGCCGCCGACACCTACCGGCCAGCAGCCATCGATCAGCTGCAAACGCTCGGCCAACAGATTGATGTGGAGGTGTTCAGCCTTGGCGCTGATGCCAAGCCCGAAGCCATTGCCGAAGCAGGCCTAGCCAAGGGCCGCGAAGAAGGCTTCGACACGGTGATCGTCGACACCGCCGGCCGCCTGCAGATCGACACCTCGATGATGGAGGAGATGGTGCGGATCCGCAGCGCCGTGGCACCCGATGAGGTGCTGCTGGTGGTGGATTCGATGATTGGCCAGGAGGCCGCTGACCTCACCCGCTCGTTCCATGAGCAGGTGGGCATCACCGGGGCCGTGCTCACCAAGATGGACGGTGACTCCAGGGGTGGCGCGGCTCTTTCGATCCGCAAGGTCAGCGGCGCACCGATCAAATTCATCGGCACCGGCGAGAAGGTGGAGGCGCTGCAGCCCTTCCACCCCGAGCGGATGGCCAGCCGCATTCTCGGCATGGGTGATGTGCTCACCCTGGTGGAGAAGGCCCAGAAGGAAGTTGAGATCGCCGATGTCGAGAAGATGCAGCGCAAGCTGCAGGAAGCCAGCTTCGACTTCTCCGATTTCGTCAAGCAGATGCGCCTGATCAAGCGCATGGGCTCGCTGGGGGGCCTGATGAAAATGATCCCGGGGATGAACAAGATCGACGACGGGATGCTCAAGCAGGGCGAAGCCCAGCTCAAGCGCATCGAAGCGATGATCGGCTCAATGACCGTTCAAGAGCGGGAAAACCCCGACCTGCTCGCCAGCCAGCCCTCCCGGCGGCGCCGCATCGCCAAAGGCAGCGGCCACCAACCAGCTGAGGTGGACAAGATGCTGGCCGACTTCCAGAAGATGCGGAGCTTCATGCAGCAGATGAGCCGCGGCGGCGGCATGCCGGGAATGCCCGGGATGCCCGGCATGGGCGGCATGCCTGGAATGGGCGGTATGCCGGGGATGCCTGGCATGGGCGGCGGCGGTGGTGGCCGCCCCGGCAAAAAGATGAAGCCCGCCAAGAAGCGCAAGGGCTTCGGAGAGCTGTAAGGGTCAAGCGGTATGGTGGTGGATTCCTGTCCACGACCGTTCGAGATCCCGATGATCAAGCTCCGCCTGAAGCGCTTCGGTAAGAAGCGGGAAACGAGCTTCCGGATCGTGGCTTGCAACAGCACCAGCCGCCGCGATGGCCGCCCGCTGCAGGAGCTGGGCTTCTACAACCCCCGCACCAAGGAAACCCGCCTCGACACCGACGCCCTGCGCGCTCGCCTCGAGCAAGGCGCTCAGCCCTCCGACACCGTGCGCACCCTGCTGGAGCGCGGCGGTCTGCTGACCAAATCCGTGCGCCCCGCTGAGGTGATCGGCAAGCTCAAGCAGGAAGAGGCCCGTAAGAAAGAAGCTGCCGACGCCAAGGCTGCTGCCAAGGCCGAAGCAGAAGCCAAAGCCAGCGAAGCTGCTGCTGCTGCTGCTGAGGAGGCTCCGGCTGAGGAGGCTCCCGCTGAGGCCTGAGCCTCACCGTGACCAGCAGCGAGGGCCGCGAACGCCAGCGCTTCACCATTGACCTTCCCGATCAGGAAGCCGCCCTGGCCCTCGCGGGTCAGGGCGAAATCATGTTGCGGCGGCTCAGTGATCTGACCGGCGCCAACCTCGTGCTGCGGGGACTGCAGCTGTTCATCGAAGGCCGCCCCAGCCAAATGGAGCGCGCTGCCGGATTGGTGGAGCTGTTGCGCCCCTTTTGGAGTGAGGGCCAGGCCGTCACCCAGGTGGACATCCAAACCAGCCTGCAGGCCCTCGATACCGGCCGCAGCGACGAACATCGCGACCTCAGCCAGCAGGTGCTGGCCCGCAGCCAGAACGGCAAGCTGCTGCGGCCGCGCACCCTGCGGCAAAAGCAATACGTCGAGGCGATGGAGCGCCACGACCTCACCTTGGCGCTGGGCCCAGCGGGCACCGGCAAAACCTTTTTGGCTGTGGTGCAGGCGGTGCGCTGCCTGCAAGAGCGCAAGGTGGAGCGGATCATCCTCACCAGACCGGCGGTGGAGGCCGGTGAGCGTTTGGGCTTTCTGCCCGGTGATCTGCAGCAAAAGGTCGACCCCTATTTGCGGCCGCTATACGACGCGCTGCACAGCCTGCTGAGCCCGGAGCGCACAGCGGCCTTGATCGAGAAAAACATCATCGAAGTGGCGCCTTTGGCCTACATGCGCGGCCGCACCCTGGCCGAGGCGTTTGTGATCCTCGATGAGGCCCAAAACACCACCCCCGCGCAAATGCGCATGGTGTTAACGCGCCTGGGCGAAAACTCCCGCATGGTGGTCACTGGCGACCCCAGCCAGGTCGATCTCCCAGGCAGCCAGCTCAGCGGCCTGGTGGAAGCCGCCCAGGTGCTCGATGGCGTTGAAGGCATTGCCATCTGCCGTCTCACGGCCGCCGATGTGGTGCGTCACCCCTTGGTGCAGCGCTTGGTGCAGGCCTATGCGCGCCGCGACGCGCAAAACCAAGGGCGCCGGTGAGGTGATCCGCACGCCTGCAGGCAGCGATCCCTTGGAATCACTGGCAGGATTAGTGAAGTTTGAAACTCTGATGCGCCATGCCGGCCAGCAGTAATTTCCGCGAGGTCATCCGCGACGCGCAAAGCAGCGCGCTGGTGGGACCCAATGTTGTCAATAAGGCGCTGCCCTACGTGGGTGGCGGCATGGTGCTGACCGCCGCCGGCACCCTCGGCGGCCTGTCGATGATCGCCAGCCCAGCCTTCATGCCCCTGTTCTGGGTGGCCTTGATCGGCAACCTGGTGCTCTTCTTTGTGGCGCAAAACATTGCCCTTAAGGGCAACAACGCCACAGCCCTGCCGCTGCTGGCGATCTACAGCCTGATCACCGGCTTCACCTTGAGCGGCTTGGTGGCCATGGCCATCGGCGTAGCCGGCATCGGTTCGGTGGGCACCGCAGCGATCGCCACAGGCATCACCTTTGTGATCGCCTCGATCATGGGCCGCCGCATGAGCGACAGCGTTGGTCAAGCGCTTGGCGGCGTGGTGACCCTGGGCATCATCGGCCTGGTGATCGCCATGGTGGTGCAGCTGATCGGCGGCATCTTTGCCCCGCAGATGTTCCTGGGCGGCGGCTTTGAGCTGATGATCGCGGGCTTCGGCACCGTGCTGTTCATCGGCGCCGCCTTCCTCGACTTCTACACAATGCCCCGCGTCTACCAGGACGAGCAGTACCTGGCCGGTGCCCTGGGGATGTATCTGACCTACATCAACCTGTTCATCTTCATCCTGCGCTTCATCATCGCGATCCAAAGCCGCGACTGAGTTTTCAGCTCACTGGGCAACAGCCAACACAGCCGCCGCAATGGCGGCTTTTTGCTGCTCGTCATAACCCCAGCGCGCCAGGAACTCGACGTCGTCGCCTTCGCCTTTGGTGGCGGCCAGCAGCGTTTCCAGGCGCTTTTTCACATCTTCTGGTTCCAGCATCTGCAGCAGGTCGTTGCAGCGCTGGGTGACCCGCTCCGATTTGCCCTGCTGCTCGTGATCACCTGTGCGCTGGTGGTGCACAGCCATGGCGGTGCTCATCGCCAGGTTGCGCACGGTGAGATCCACCACGCCATCACCGGCGGCGCGCAGCTGCAGCTGCAGAGGATCGGGCAGGCGGTCCATCAGCGGGCTATCGCCAGCCAGGCTGATCACGAAAAAGCCGCGGGCGCCATCACGACTGGCCACCAGTTCGGCCACGCGATCGGCCAAGACCTCATCACTGAGTTCACCGGCTTCCCAGAGGTTCAACCACTGGGCCGTGATCTCCATGGCCTGCTGGAAATTCGGAGCAGCGGCCTCACTCATGGCGACGCAGGTTCAAAGCTGCCTGCAGGCTAGGAATCAGTTGGCACCAAAGGCCAGGACATCGAACCTTGAACAACAGGATTCACGGCAGCTCGAGCCACCACAATCGAGGCAGAGCTGACCTGATGCTTCAGCCAGCAGCGGCAGGGAGAAGCCAACGCCCATAGCGGGCATACAAGGCGGGAATCACCACCAGTGTGAGCAGGGTGGAGGTGATGAGCCCTCCGAGCACGACAATGGCCAGGGGTTGAAGGATTTCATTACCGGCGCCAAAAGCAAGAGCCAACGGCAACATGCCAAGCGACGACGTCAGCGCCGTCATCAAGATCGCGTTGAGCCTCTCCAGGCTGCCGTTTCGGATCAACTCCATCAGCGGCTCACCGCTTTGATTGCGCCGGTTGAAGTTGTCCACCAGCAACAGGCCATTGCGAATGGCGACTCCAAACAAGGTGATAAAACCGATCAATGACGCCACCGACAGCACCCCACCACTGATCAGAACAGCCACCAGACCGCCCACCAGGGCCAGGGGCAAATTGATCAGGATCGCCACTGTGGCTGGCCAGGAGCGCAGCGCCACCAGCATCAAACCAGCGATCACCACAGCGGCCAAGAGGCTGTAGAGAACCAAGGAACGGGTTGCCCGTTGCTCTGATTCGAATTGGCCTCCGTAGCGGATGCTGTAGCCAACAGGCAGACGGACCAACGTCTCCACCTGGCTGCGAATGTCATTCACCACCGGGCCCAAAGGGCGACCGGAAACATTGGCTGACACCACAATCCGGCGAGCCACATCCTCACGGTTGATCTCGTTCGGGCCACGGGTCGAGGTGAGCAACACAAAGTCGCCCAACGGTTTGAGCACTCCAGAAGCGGTTCGAACCGGCACGCGACGCAACGCATCTAAGTCACTGCGCTGTTCCGGTTGCAGCGTCACGATCAAGGGATCACGGCCACTGGCGGGCTCAGCTGGGCTAATGAGTGCACCATGCAGGGCGACATCGATAGCTTCTGCCAGCGTTCCAACCCCCACCCCGTCCTGAAGCGCCCGGTCATGATCAATCGTCAGTTGGATCTGGGGCACTGGCAGCAAAGGCTCAAGCTGAAGATCCACCACACCGGGCACCTCACCCACCGCATCACGAACCTGCTCACCAAGACGGCGCAGTTCATTGAGATCAGGGCCAGAAATCTTGATGGCGATGGCACTGCGTACGCCAGAGAGCACTTCATCCATCCGATGGGAGATGAACCCACCGATGTTGGGGGCCACACCAGGCAGGGCGAGAAAGGCCTCACGGATACGAGCGATGGCAGCGGGGCGATCAGCCATGGCCTGATCACTTAATTCCAGATCGACGTGAGCGATATTCACTCCCGCGCCATCGGCATCCCCTGGGGCACGCCCGGCGCGCACCTGAATCCAATCCACGTCATCGCTGGACTGGAGACGTTCCGAGAGAACTGTGCCTGCGCGGCTCGTCATCTCAAGAGACACACCGGGGTAGAGAACCATCGAATTCACCAGCGACTGCTCGCGAAACTCCGGCAAGAACACCCGTCCCAGCCCTGGAAGAATCAACACAGCCGCCACAACCGTTGCCAGGGCAAGCGCCAAGACGCGGCGCGGAGTGATCAAAGCAAGATTCAAAATGGGGCTGTAGAGCCGCACGGCAGTCCGCTCAACCCAGGAGCTTTCAGCCGGCAGTGGCGCCCGACTCAGCAATAGAGCGCAGAGGGCCGGTGAAAGGGTGAGTGCTACAAGCGTCGATGCCAGGATCGACATCACGTAGGCGATGCCCATCGGCATAAAAATGCGCCCTTCCACGCCTGTGAGCGTGAAGATTGGAGCGAACACCACAACGATGATCAAGGTGGAAAACAGCACCGGCTGACGCACCTCCACCGAGGTGCGAAACACCACCTCCAAGGGATCTTGGGGCGACGGCAACTGCCGATTGCGGCGCAGCCCCCGGTAGCAGTTCTCCATGTCAACGATGGCGTCGTCGACCACCGATCCGATGGCCACCACCAAACCACCAAGGGTCATGGTGTTGAGCTGAAGCCCAAGCCCCCGCATCAACAACAAACCAACCAACAACGACAACGGGATGGCACTGAGGGTGATCACAGCGGTGCGCCAGTTCATCAGAAACAGCACAAGCACAGCCGCCACAATCACAACGCCCAGCAGCAGTGATTCGCTCACATTGCGGATCGCAGTGTCGATGAACTGGGCCTGACGGAACGTCTGGCTCACCACCACATCCTTCGGCAGGGAGGCATTCAGCTGTTCAACCCGTTGTTCCACAGCTTTCGTCAGCTGTGGGGTGTCCACATCGGGTTGCTTGTTGATCATCAACACCACCGCTGGCTTGGCATTGAATGTGGCTTCGCCACGCCGCAAGGCAGCACTGGGGCGGATCTCAGCGACATCGCCCAAAGCAATGATCTGATCGGTCGCTGAACGCAACGGCACCCGTTCCAGATCAGCACTGGCCGTGCTGAAGGCGGGAGGAAGGATTAAACGTTCTTGCCCGCCAGCAATCTGAACACCACCGCGGCCGTTGAACTGTGATGCGCGAGCTGCCTCAACGACATCAGAGAGAGCAAGATTGCGCTGCTGCAGAGCCTGAAGATTCAGCTGCACTTGTGTCTGCGGCAGGTCACCGCCGTAGATCGTCACCTGGGCGACGCCAGGGATGGCGAGCAGCGCATTTTCATAGGTGGTTTGAACCAACGAGCGCAATCGCAATTGCTCATCTGCCGTCGCCGAATCAGGCAGCGTGAAGGCGTATTGGAGAACGGTGCCGAGGGGCGAAAGGGGTGGGGAAATTTCCGGCGAATCGGCCGACGCTGGCAACTGGGTGCGGAGCTGCTGCAAACGTTCCGACACCAACTGGCGAGCGTTCTGCAACTGCGATGCATTGCGGAACACCACCTGCACCATCGAGAGGCCAGGCTTGGACGCCGAACGCACCACCTCAACACCCGGCAAACCATTCACAGCCGCCTCAATGGGCGCACTGATCTGGCGCTCAACCTGCTCCGGCGCAAGACCAGGAGCAGCCGTTTGAATCTCCACCTGTGGTGGCGCAAAGGGGGGGAATACATCTAGAGGCATCTGAACAACGTTCAGAACGCCCCAAACACTGATCAGAATCGAGCAGACAACGACAAACCAACGGCGTGCAATCGAACCACGCAGGATGGCGTTCAGCAGCCTGGTCAACATCGATGCGACATATCAACCTTGCTTTGATCCAGGACCACGGCGGCGAACTGCCATCACCCCACCGAGAATGACAAACACAGCAACCGTGATGCCTCCGGGCAGTAGCCATGCGGGGGTGCTGGTTTGTGCAGGATCAACTTCAACCCGGCCTGAGTCAGCCATTGCCGTGCTTGTTGGGCTGGTTTCAGCCAGAGCACGCTCCTTTTTCTGAGACTCGGCATAAAGCGAAAGAGCTCCTGAAACAACCACCTGTTCATCGGCACTCAAGCCCTCTAGAACGACCGTGCGGTCGTTTGCTACCGCCCCAAGTCGCACAAAGACTGGGTCGTATGTGGTGCCGGTGCGGACAAACAGCAGAGGTTTCCCTGCAGCATCGACAACGGCAACGCTCGGCACCGTCTATTGACCATCAGGCCCGCTCTGGGGAGCAGCCGTGGTGATTCCAAGGAGCTGATCCTGATCAGGCGATGCCTTCAGCTGATCAACCTCACCGTTCTGGACGAACTCATCACCATGGCCGGAGTGGGCGACTGCAGCTGGAACGGCAACGCCCTGAACACCGCCGCACACAACGGCACAGCTGAGAACGAACGCGCGCATGTGCTTAAAAGAACGATGGCAAGCCATTTTCGGGAGGCTTTGGAGAGTCAACAAACTCGGGAGCTAAGCCAAGCAGACCATTGGGGTTTGTGCAGGCACTCGACAACACCCTTGGTGACATCAGGCGCTGGATGTCAGCTAGCACCTGCGGGCTCAGCAGCCGAGTCCGCTGCTGGGGTGCGCGCAAACTTGGGATGGGAGCTGCGGTCGTGCAGGCGCACGCCGGTTTCCTTGATGCTCATCAGCTGCTCACCGAGCTGGCGCATCAGCAGGCGCTGCTTGCGATCGGGCATGCCGAGCACCGCCAAAAAGGCCAGCAGCGGGAACAGCAGCGCGCCCAGGCCCCAGAAAAACCAGTTCAGGCCTTTGGCTTGAGCAATGGAGGTGGTGAACAGCAGCTGGGCAATCCAGAGCACCAAGCCGAGGCCGCCAAAGGCCTGCACGATCGGGGAGGCCAGCAGGGAGGGATCCAGCATCTGCAAACGCTGAGCGATAAAAAAACGCTAGAGAGAAATCGCCAGGCGTCCACGCCAAGATCAAAGGGCCACCACAACGCTTCTGTGGAACGCCAAGCCGGACACGACCTGCACCTGCGGCTACCGCAAGGCCACTGGCAAGCGCTCGAGCGCCATTGCCTTCAAAGCGGAGAGAGCCATAGCGCGGTGCTGCGCAAAGCCTTGGCCGATTACCTCGATCTCGAACACCACACCCTGTGGCAACTCTCCACCTCAACGGCTGTGGTGGAGGGCGTGTTTGGCGGCAGCCTGCAGGTGAAGGATCTCGCTGACCACGGCGACTTCGGCATCGGCACCTTTGAGCAGCTCGATGGCGAAGGGATCCTGCTCGATGGGATCTGCTGGCAAGCGCGCGCCGATGGCAGCGTCTGCCGCGCGCCTGCTGATGAGGGCATTCCCTTTTGGGTGGCCACCCACTTCGAGGCCCAGCAAAACTTCAGCCTCAGCGCCATCAACAGCATCGAAGCCCTTGGCGCCCAGCTCGATCCCAAACGCCCCGGCGCCAATTTGTTTGTGGCGATCCGCATCAGAGGCCTATTCGACGAGGTGCTGATGCGCTCCGTCTCCAAGGTGCCCAAGGGCGTGGGCTTGCTGGAAGCCTCCCAGGATCAAACGATGGTGCGCCGCAACAACATCCGCGGCACCCTGGCGGGCTTTTGGAGCCCAGAGCACACCACCAGCCTCAATATCCCCGGCTACCACTTCCATTTCCTGGCTGATGACCACAGCAGTGGCGGCCATGTGTTGGACGTTCAAGCCGCTGAGCTGCAGGTGGAGCTGGATCTGCAATCCAACCTGCGGCTGGCCCTGCCGCAAACCAAGGAATTCCTCGAAGCTGACCTCAGCGGCGACATCGCCGCCGCGCTGCACACCGCTGAAAGCAAGCCCAAAGACGGAGGCCACGGCAGCGCAGACTGAAGCGATGGTTGAAATCCCCCTGGACTCAATACTGAGCCCCACCCCGGCGGGCTTTCGCTCGGGGTTTGTGGCCCTGGTGGGGCGCCCCAACGTGGGCAAATCCACGCTGCTCAATCAGCTGGTGGGGGAGAAGGTGGCGATCACCTCGCCGGTGGCGCAAACGACCCGCAACCGTTTGCGGGCCATCCTCACCACTGAGTGCTCCCAGCTGGTGCTGGTGGACACCCCCGGCATCCACAAACCCCATCACCTGCTCGGCGAGCGGCTGGTGAAAACCGCGCGCAACAGCATCGGCGAAGTGGATGTGGTGCTGGCGCTGATGGATGGCAGCGAACCGATGGGCCGCGGTGATCAATTCGTGCTGGATCTGCTGCAATCGATCCGCCAGCCGGTGGTGATTGGCCTCAACAAGCAAGACATGATCGCCGAAGAACAACGTGAGGAGCTGATCGCCTCCTACAGCGAGGCATTGCCCGAGGCACCGCTCCTGCCGTTTAGCGCACTCACCGGTGATGGCTGCAGCGCCTTAGTAGAAGCCCTGGGCGAACGGCTACCGGAAGGGCCGATGCTGTACCCGAAAGACACGGTGAGCGATCAACCGGAAAACCTGCTGCTGGGTGAACTCATCCGCGAGCAGGTGCTGCACCACACCAGAGAAGAAGTACCCCACTCGGTGGCGGTGCAGATCGAGCGGGTGGTGGAAGACGGCCCGCGCACGGCGATTCTGGCCACGGTGATGGTGGAGCGCAGCAGCCAGAAAGGGATCTTGATCGGCCGCAAAGGCTCGATGCTCAAAGAGATCGGATCAGGCGCGCGGCTGCAGATGCAAAAGCTGATTGATGGGCCGGTGTATTTGGAGCTGTTTGTGAAGGTGGTGCCCCATTGGCGCCAGAAACCAGGCCGCTTGGCGGAACTGGGTTACCGGGGCGAGTAAGCAGTAAAAACCGCGCCATCGATGGCCTCACCTGGGTGATCAGCTGGGATGAAATGGTTCAGCAAGGGCTGCCCTGCCAGGGCATCAGTCGCCTGCTCTTGCCCATTGAGGAGCCCACCGATCAAGCCGAACAGCAGCTCAGGCAGCAGCTGATTAGCCAACGAGGGGCGATTCCCCGCAGGTTCTGAACCCTCCCGCGGCAGGATGGTTGTTGGCCTGCTGCTGTTGTGACTGACGCCTTCCCCCCCACCAGTGCTGCTGAGGTGCTCGCTCTCTGCGATGGCGCCTGGATGAGCCTGCGGTCTCAGCTGCAACCGGCCGATACCGATGAGGGCTGGCACACCAGCGAAAAAGGCGAGCTCAAGCTGAGCTGGACCGCCTCAGAGAACACCGATGAACTGGGCCGCTTGGCGGCCACCCCGCCATCGGGGCAATCCACAGTTTTGACGTTTTGGGCTGATGGGCGCCTGGAAGGCAGCGGCGGCCAAAAGGGCCGCTGGGAGTTGCAGGTGGGCAGTCGTCTGGTGTTGATCCATCGCGATGGCGAGCTGCGCATCGAGGAATCGATCAGCTTCACCAAGCCCAACCTGCGCCTGCGCAACCTCTTGATCTGGAAAGGCGAGCAGCTGCAGGGTTCCCAGTTCTGCTCGGAAATCCGCCGCGTCAGCAAGCCCGCGTCGTGAGCAGCTTCCGGCTGGATGTGGTGAGCCTGGTGCCGGAGGTGTTCGATAGCCTCCGCGGCCTGGGGGTGATCGGCCGCGCCTTTAGTGCCGGCATCGCCGAGCTGCACACCCACAACCCTCGCGATTACGCCACCGATCGCTACCGCAAGGTTGACGATGAGCCCTATGGCGGCGGTGCGGGCATGGTGCTCAAGCCCGAACCGGTGTTTGCCGCCTTTGAAGCGATCCCGCTGCAGCCGCGCCGGCGGGTGCTGCTGATGACACCCCAGGGCAAGCCGCTACAGCAGGCCGACCTACGCCGCTGGGCCAGTGATTACGAGCAACTGGTGCTGCTCTGCGGCCACTACGAAGGCTTCGATGAGCGCATCCGCAGCCTGGCGGATGAAGAGGTGTCGCTCGGTGATTTCGTGCTCACCGGAGGCGAGCTGCCGGCGATGACGATCATCAATGGCACCGTGCGGCTGCGGCCCGGCACCGTGGGCACCGCCGATTCCTTGGTGGAGGAAAGCCACAGCGCAGGGCTGCTGGAGCACCCCCACTACACGCGCCCCGCCACCTTCCGCGAGATGGAGGTGCCGGCAGTGCTGCGCAGCGGCGACCATGGCGCCATCGCCCGCTGGCGCGCCGAGCAGCAAAAGGCACGCACCCAACTGCGCCGCCCTGATCTTTGGGCCCAATGGCAGGCCGAACACCCCGGCGACGAGGGCTGATCAGCCCTGCTGCTGCAGGTTCTTGAGTGCCGTGAGCAGGGCCGCAGGGCTCTGGGGATCCACCATCAACACGCTGCCGCCTTTGGCCTGGGCCATCTGCTCGCCCATGCCCATCCACTCACTGGCCAGCAGCAGGCGCATGGCTTCCGCGGCTTGGGGATTGGTCTGCAGTGCCTGGGCCAATTCGCCAGCAGCCAGAGCTTTGGCCTGGGCAATGAGCTGCTGTTGCTGCGCTTCGGCCTCGGCTTCTAAAACCAAAGCTTCCTTGCGGGCCTTGGCATCGAGCACCAGTGATTCAGCCCGCCCGCGGGCTTCATTCACCTGGGCCTCCCGCTCCCCTTCTGAACGCAAAATCGCCGCCCGCTTTTCGCGCTCAGCCGTCATCTGCTGCTCCATCGCCTGCTGCACCCCTTTGGAGGGATGGATGTCGCGCAGTTCAACGCGGGTCACCTTCACGCCCCAGGGGTCGGTGGCCTGATCGAGATCGCGCAGCAACACCTCATTCACCTCCTGGCGGGTGGTGAAGGTTTGATCGAGATCGAGCTTGCCCATCTCGGCGCGAATTTGCGTGAGCACCAAATTCACCATCGCCGCCTGCAGGTTGTCGACGGCGTAATGGGCGCGCGGATGCTCCAACAGCTGCCAATAGACCACTGCATCCACCTCAATCGAGACGTTGTCGCGGGTGAAGCACTGCTGCGGCGGAATATCGAGCACCCGCTCTTTCAGCGATTCCAGGCTCACCACCCGCTCCACCACCGGCATCACAAACGACATCCCCGGAGTGAGCTGGCGGTCGTACTTGCCGAGCCGCTCCACCAAACGCGACTGGCCGCCGCTGGTGATCTTGACGCTGCTGCCCCCCAGCCAGGCGATCACCACGAGCGCCGGGATCCCAAAAAATGCTTCCACAGCAGCTGGTGCAGACCGCCCAACGCTAGGCAGCATGAAAGCAACAGGCTGCAGTGGGCATCGCCGATGGAGGCCATCACCTGGTTGTTGATTGGTTTGGCCCTGCTGGCCAGTGAATGGCTTGGCGCCAGCTTCGATGGGCTGCTGCCAGCAGCGGTGGCGGCCCTGCTGATCTCAGTACTCACGGCCGTGCTGCCTCTGGCGCTTTGGCCGCAGCTGCTGCTGTTTGGTGTGCTCACCGGCGGCCTGTTGCTGGCGATCCGGCGCTGGTCAAAGAGTCAAAAAGAGCGCACCATTGCCCAAAGCCCAGCAGCAGAGCGGGCCACGGTGATCGGCGGTTTTGATCAAGCGAGCAGCGGCCGGGTGCGCTGGCAGGGCCAGAGCTGGGCGGCCGACAATCTCGAACCGGAGCAGCTGCTGGCCCCAGGCGCTGTGGTGGTGGTGATGGGGCGCGAGGGCACCAGGCTGCAGGTGCTGGCTTCTAAGGTCGAGCCATGAACATCCGCGTTGGCAACGGCTACGACATCCACCGGCTGGTGCCGGGCCGCCCACTGATCCTGGGCGGCCAAACCCTCGAGCACCCAGGTGGCCTGGGCCTCGATGGCCACAGCGATGCTGATGTGCTGGTGCACGCGATCATGGATGCCTTGCTCGGCGCCCTCTCGCTAGGCGATATCGGCAAATACTTCCCGCCCACCGATCCCAAATGGAAAGGGGCCGACAGCCTGGTGCTGCTGGAGCAGGTGATGGGCCTGGTGCGTGAGCGCGGCTGGAGCGTGGTGAATGTGGATTCGGTGGTGATCGCCGAGCGGCCCAAGCTCAAGCCCCACATCGAGGCAATGCGCGCAGCGATTGCAGAGCGCATGGGCCTGGATCCTGAGCAGGTGGGCGTGAAGGCCACCACCAACGAAAAGCTGGGAGCTGAAGGCAGGGAAGAAGGCATCTCCTGCCAGGCCGTGGCCCTGCTCTCCAAGCCATGAGCTGGCTGCCCGCGCTGCTGCTGAGCCTGCTGCTGTGGGCCGCCCCAGCCTGGGCGGTGCGCCCCCTCGATCCAGCCGCTGGTGTGGTGGAGGTGCTGCAGATGCCAGTGAGCGCTGGGCAGCGCCAATGCTGGCGCCAGGCCGAGGAGGCCCACTGGGAACCCTGGCTGGAGCAGCAAGATGGCTACCGCGGCCGCGAGCTGCTCTGGGATCCGGAGCGCCAACAGGCGGTGGTGCTGGTGGGCTGGCAGTCGCAACAGCAATGGGATGCCATCCCCGCGAGCAGCATTGGCTCCACCGAGGAGGCGTTCAACGCCCAACTGCGCGATTGCCTCGGCGTCAACGCCGAGGCACCTCTGCCGCTGCAGCGAACTGGAGCGCTCAAGCCGCTGCAGCCATGACCTATGTGCTCGGCACCCATAGCGCTGAGCTCCAGCGGCTCGGCCGCCAGCACCGCTTTTGGCGCCAGGAATGCCGCAGCGGGTTGCAGCGCGCTGGCTTTGGCCCTGGCGATCGGCTCTTGGATCTCGGCTGCGGGCCGGGATTTTGCAGCCTTGAACTCGCTGAGCTGGTGGGCCCAAGCGGCCAGGTGCTGGGCCTGGATCTTTCGCCGAACTACATCGAGCATCTCCAGCAGCTGGCCCATCAGCAGAACTTGAGCCAACTGCGCGGCATCGCCACCGATCTGGCCCAGCCACAACAGCTGCCGGAGGCTGGCCACTGGGATGGGGCCTGGTGCCGCTGGCTCTGGATGTTTTTGCCAAGGCTGGAGCCCCTGCTCGATGGCCTCGGCTCAGCGCTGCGCCCCGGCGGGCGGCTGGTGCTGCAGGAATACATCCGCTGGGACAGCTTTTCGCTGCGCCCTGGCGGCAGCGCCCTGGCGGAGTTCGTTGCCACTTGCATCCGCCACTGGCGCAATCAAGGCGGCGATCCCGATGTGGCCAGCCGGCTGCCGGAGCTGCTCAGTCAGCGCGGCTGGCGGCTGGTGAGCTGCCGCAGCCTGCTGGATTGCTCCACCAGCAGCGAAGCCAAAGCCCTGTGGCTGCAGGACTTTCTCTCCAGCTATCCGCAGCAGCTGCAACAACTTGGCCTGTGGAGCGACCAGCAGCAGCAGCGGCTGGAGGCCGAGCAAGCCAGCGCCATGCTGTGGATGACGCCAACGCTGGTGGAGCAGATCTGGGAACGGCCATGAGTGAGCACCGCCTGGATCTTGAGCGGCGCCAGCGCCTCGGGCTGGTGGAAGCGATTTGGGGTGAGCACAAAAGCGCCGCGCAGATCATCGCCATCGCCCGCGACTTCCAAAGCGCCGGTGAACTGGCCCTGGTCACCCGCGTTGATGAGGCCAAAGCCGCCGCCATCCAGAACTCAATCCCGGAGCTGGTGCACCACAGCCAAGCGCGCTGCCTCACCCTGGGCGAGCTGCCCAACCCCTCCCAGCCAGCGGTGGGCTTGCTATGTGGCGGCAGCAGTGATCTGCCTGTGCTCGCTGAAGCCGAGCTGGCATTGCGCTGCCATGGCATCGCCAGCCAGCGCTTTGCCGATGTGGGCGTGGCCGGGCTGCACCGGCTGCTCAAGGTGATCCCTGAGCTCAATGAGCTGCAGCTACTGATCGCCTTTGCCGGCATGGAAGGCGCCCTGCCCACGGTGCTGGCCGGCCTGGTACCGCAGCCGATCATCGGCGTGCCGGTGAGCGTGGGTTATGGCGTCAGCGCCGGCGGCCAAGCAGCCCTCAGCGGCATGCTCGCCAGCTGCGCGCCTGGGCTCACGGTGGTCAACATCGACAACGGCTACGGCGCAGCGATGGCCGCGTTGCGGGTTCTGCGGGGCCGTAGCTAAGCCGAGGATTCCTGCAATCAACTCATGAGCGAAAGCGGCGGAGGCAAGTCCGGCGTCAACGTCGGCGCTGTGGTCGTGGTGGTGATCGTGGTGGGCGTGATCATTGCCGCCATCGGCATCAACAACCAGCAGCAGAGCCCCAAAAAAGAGGCCGAGAAAGTGCTCAAAGAGAGCGTCGAGAAGGTCAAAGACGCCACCAAAGATGGCTTGGGCGACGCCAAGAAGAAGATGGAAGCCGCTGGCGGCGGCAACTAGCCCTAGAGGTGCTTGAGCTGGGGGTAGGCGGTGATCAGCTCATCAGCGCTGAGCACATCGCCGGCGCCATCGGGCTGCCAGATCACCTCCAAGGCCAACAGCTCACTGGCTGGCACGGCTCCCAGGGCACTGAGGGCCGTGCGCAGCTGATCAGCTGAATCCACGCCCTTCATGGCGATCTTGTTGCGGCTGGCCACCAGCAGGGTCACCGCGATGTATTCGCTGGTGGCATCGGCATCACCGCTCTGGGCGATCGCCGTGACCTCTTCCGCCAGGCGGCGGCCATCGACGTTGCTGGTGAGTTCGCTGCTGAGCTTGCTGCGCTCCTGCATCGAGAGGCGGTTGAAGGTGGCCTCAGCAGTGTTGAAGGGCACTTGGCCCAATTCGCAGTTGGCGTACACCCACTGATCGGGGTGGCGCAGCAGCGCCAAGGTGGCGTCTTGCAGCACCTGCTGCAGACCGGTGCTGTTGCTGGTGTCGGCCGTGCGGGCATAGCGGCGCAGGTCGTCCTGCAGGCTGCGGGCGCTGGCCAGCAGGCCCAGTTGCAACTGGGCCAGGGTGACTGGGCCATCAGCGCGCTGGGTGGGCAGCGAGGGGGCCGCCATGCCGCCACCGCCGGTGGCACCACGCAGGCCATTGACCACCACACCGATCAGGGCCATCAGGATCAAAAATCCAAATAGGCCGCCGCCGCCAAAACCGAAGAACGGAATCAGGAAGGGAAAGCCAATCCCGCCGCCATAGCCGCCCCGGTAGCCGCCGCCATAGCCCCCGCGCATCGGCGCTGAGCGGATCGGCGCTGAGCGGAAGCTGCCTCCACCAATGCGGCCGCCGCGGGCTGCATCAGCGGGCTGAGCCCAGCCAAAGCTGAACAGCCCCGCTGCCAGCAGCGGCAACAGGCAGAACGAAAGCAGGCGCTTCAAACGACGCATGACAGGCCGGAGTTGGGTGAACTCTAGAAAGCCCGTCTAGGCAGTGAAGTGCGGAGCACCGCCCTGGCGCCTTAGCCCCCGCCCACGATCGTCACCACTTCCAGCCGATCACCCGCCGCCACCGGCTGATCGGGCCATTGCGCCCGCGGCACGATCGCGCCGTTGAACTCCACCACCACCAGCCGCGGCTCATAGCCCAGCTCCACCAGCAGCTGCTGGAGGCTCAGCCCAGCGGTGGCCTGGCGGCTTTCGCCATTCACCTGCAGCGCAATCGGCTCAGCCATCAGCCAACAGCTCCAACAACTGCCGCGCTGCCGCGGCCGGATCCGCCGCTTCCATCACAGCCCGCACCACCGCCACCCGGCAGTGGGGGCCTCCTGCCTCCAGCAAGGCCGGCAGCAGCTGCACATCCACCCCGCCAATGGCGTAGTGGGGGATGGTGGCGATCTGGGCTGCTTGGCGCAGGTAGTCGAGCCCCACCGGCTCACGGCCCGGCTTGGTGGGTGTGGCCTGCAGGGGGCCAACGCCGGCGTAATCGCAGCCATCGGCCATGGCCTGCTGCAACTGCGCTGGGGCATGGGTGCTGCGGCCGATCAAGCGATCAGGGCCCAGCAAACGCCGCGCTTGAGCCGGCGGCAGATCCCCCTGGCCTAAATGCACCCCATCAGCCTCCACCGCCAAGGCCAAATCCACCCGGTCATTCACGATGAACAGGGCGCCGTGAGCCGCGCAGAGATCCCGCAGCGCCACCGCTTCTTGGTATCGGGGCAAGTCGTCTGTGAGCTTGCTGCGGTGCTGCACCAACTTCACGCCCGCCTGCAGGGCCTGCTCCACCACAGCGAGCAACTGGGGCACCGGGCTGGTGATCAGATACAGCCGCTCGGCGGCAAGCCGCTGGCGCCGGCTTTGATCCGCCAGCAAGCGGGTTTCCAAGTCGTAGAGCCGGTAGCGGCAGTGCTCGGCCACCCGCGCCAGCTCCGGATCACAGCTGCGGCCAAATTCCTCCAGCACCCGCAGCGCCTCCTGGGCGCGGGCGCAATTGGCGGCCACCACGGTGGCGTCGCTGCGCTGCTGCTGGGCCGGATGCGCCAAGCCGGCGGCGCTATCGGTGGCGGTGTGGCGGGCCTGGCGGTAGCGGGGCAAATGGCAGCGGCCCAACTGCTGACGCAGATCCTTGAGGCCCTCCACCAGATCGCGGCGATCCAGGCCAAAACGGGCCCAGTCTTCGGCGACCCGCAGGCCCTCGCGGGCACGATCAAGGTTGGCGTCCAGCAGCCGCAGCACCGCCGGATCAACGCCTTCAGAAGAAATGGTCAAGCCACTGGGGCCAGTGCTGTCTTCTATTTAGCCTGAGCGGGCTTATGGCAACCCCAGTGGCCAACGAAACCAAGCCGGCGCCCCCGGTCAGCAACACCGACAGCCCGATGCTGACCCTGATCTGGGGTGCCGCCTTGCTGGGCGGAATCGGAGCCTTCATTGCTTGGGGCCTCACCCACGCCTATCCCGGCAGCTGAGCGGCCGCCAGTAGGGCCCTGGCCTGATCGGCATCACGGCTGATTTGGCCGGTGAGCTCATCAAGCGAGCCAAAGGCCTGCTGGCCGCGCAACCACTGCAGCGGCTGCACCCGCAGGCTGTCGCCGGCCAGATCCACCTCGGCATCGAGCAGGTGCACCTCCACCGCCGAGGGGGCCTCCGGATCGATGGTGGGCTGGCGGCCCAGGTTCATCACCGCAGGCATCGCCTGCTGGCTCTCGCCGCGCCAGGCCCAGGCGGCATAAACACCTTCTTTGGGCAGGCATTTGCGGCCATCCACTTGCAAATTGGCGGTGGGCCAGCCCAAGCCGCGCCCCAAGCCGCGGCCGCGCACCACCTGGCCGCTGAAGCGATAGGGCCGCTGCAGCAAGCGCTCAGCCTCCACCAGATCAGCCTCGGCTAAGGCCTGGCGGATGCGGCTGCTGCTGTAGCGACTGCCGCCTTCATCAAGCAACGGCAGCACGTCCACTGCCATGCCGCAGGAGCCGCCAAGCCGCTGCAGATCCTCCGGGCCGCCGCTGCGGCGGTTGCCAAAGCGGAAGTTTTCACCGATCACCACCGCCCCGGCCTGCAGCTGATCGCGCAGCACCTGCTGCACAAACTGCTCTGGCGTGAGGGCTGCTAGCTGCAAATCAAAGGGCACCAGCACCAGCTGCTCGATGCCCAAAGGCCCCAGCACGCTGAGCTTTTCGTTGGGCAGATCCAGCCGCAGGCGCGGCTCGCCCGCCAGCACCTCACGCGGGTGGGGCCAGAAAGACAGCACCGTGGGCACCAGAGCCGGCGGACCGGCCGCCATGGCCACGGCGCGCGCGATCACATGGCGGTGCCCGGCATGGACGCCATCAAAACTGCCGAGCGCTAACGCGGTTGGCCTGCAGGCTTGCTCAGGAGAAAGGAGCGCAATCAAGGCCCAAGGCCGTGCCAGAGCCATGCTCCCATGGCACCTTGGAGGCGGTGACACAAGGCCATGGCCGACCGTCTTGAGCTGCAACGCATCGCTTCAGCCTTCCGCGTAGTCGGCTGGGGAGCGTTTTGGAGTCAGCTCACCCTGGCGCTGGTAAGCGCTGGCGTGCTGGCCTTCAACAGCATTGGCAGTGAACTGGTCAGCAACCGCGACAAGGCCATCGGCCTAGGCCCAGGCCTCTCGCTCACCACCCTGGCGCTATTGATCCTGGCCTGGGGCGTCTGGCAGGACTGGGGCCTGGTGCGCATCAGCCGTTCCCTATCCAGCGGCAGCAGCTCGATCCCCTCAAAAGCCGAAACCCGCGCCCAGGTGAAGCGCCATCTGCTGGCCAGCCTGGTGGGCATCACCTTTGCTGCCATTGGCTATCAAGCCCTCTCAGGCAGCCTCACCTTCCAGGCCTCGATTCAGCAGCCTGGCCTCACCGGCACCAGCGTTGGCAACAACGCCATCACGTCGCTGGAAATGTTCTCGGTGATGGCCAACACCCAAGCGCTCACCGGCCATTTGATTGGCCTGTGGGTCAGCCTCTGGCTGCTGCAGCGTCTGGCGCGGCGCTAACCCCAGCAATCGGCAAAGGCGGCAGCGCCCCACGCCAAAACAGTTCGGGCTGCAGCGGCGTCAGCGCCACCCCGCCGCCTTGCACCTGGGCCACATCGGTGGGCCAGTCCTTGGGCCCTGTGCCCGCGGCCTCAAAATCGTTCACCACCTCTCCGGCCAGCCAGTAGTAGCTGCGCCCGCGCGGGTCAAAGCGCTCATCAAATTGATCCACGTAGCGGCGCACTCCTGGGCGGCACCAGCGCACCGGGCCAATGCGATCAGGCGGCACCGCCGGCACGTTGAGGTTGAGCAGCAGCCCCTCCGGCCAGCCGCCAGCGAGGGCGCTTTCGGCCACATCCATGGCCTGAACCGCGGCCCCATCGAACTGGCGCCAGTCAAAACAAGCGCTGCTCACCGCCAGAGCCGGCAGCCCCTCCAAGGTGCCCTCCATGGCGGCCGCCACGGTGCCGGAATAGATCACATCGGAGCCCAGATTCGGGCCATGGTTGATGCCGCTGAGCACCAGATCCGGCGGGGCCTCCAGCAGCTTGCCCAGGGCCAACTTGACGCAGTCCGATGGGGTGCCGGTGCAGGCCCAAGCGCGGATGCCATCAGCAAACAGGCCATCGGCCTGTTCAGCGCGAATGGGGCTTTGCAGGGTCAGCCCGTGGCCCGTGGCGGAGCGCTCTTGATCGGGGCACACCACCGTGACGCTGTGGCCCCGGCGGGCGGCCTCATGGGCCAGCGCTTTGATGCCTTCGGCGAAGACCCCGTCGTCATTGCTGATCAGGATCTTGAGGGGGGAAGCCATCGAAAGGCGATACTGCCCCACGCACGTTAGGCCGACTCCCTTGAGCAGCGCTCCCACCCTGGAGGAGATCACCAGCGCGTTGGAGGCCCTGGAGGCGGAGGCCGCTGCCGCGATCGCTGAAGCCCCCGATGCCGCAGCCCTCGAGCAGCTGCGGATCGATCTTTTAGGCAAAAAAGGCAAGCTTTCCGGCGTGCTGGGCGCCATGGGCAAGCTGCCCGGCGATCAGCGCCCGGTGGTGGGCCAGCGGGCCAATGTGCTGAAAACTCAGGTGCAATCGCTGCTGCAGGAGCGCCAAAGCGCCCTCAAAGCAGCGGCGCTAGAAGCCCGCATCGCCAGCGAAACGATTGATGTCACCCTGCCGCCGGTGTACACACCCGCGGGCCATCGCCATCCGCTGCTGAGCACCACCGACGCGATCGTCGACATCTTCTGCGGCCTCGGCTATCGGGTGGTGGAAGGCCCCGACATCGAGAGCGACTACTACAACTTCTCGGCCCTCAACATCCCCGAGGAGCATCCCGCCCGGGACATGCAGGACACCTTCTACTTGCCGGGTGATCGCCTGCTGCGCACCCACACCTCACCGGTGCAGATTCGCCATCTCGAATCCAACCCCCCGCCGGTGCGCGTGATCGCCCCGGGCCGCGTCTACCGCCGTGATGCCGTTGATGCCACCCACTCACCGGTGTTCCACCAGGTGGAGGTGTTGGCCATTGATGAAGGGCTCGACTTCAGCCACCTGCGCGGCACGGTGAGCCACTTCCTCAAAGCCTTCTTTGGTGATCTGCCGGTGCGCTTCCGCGCCAGCTACTTCCCCTTCACCGAACCCAGCGCCGAGGTGGATGTGCAGTGGCGTGGCCGCTGGCTGGAGGTGATGGGCTGCGGCATGGTCGACCCCGCCGTGCTGGAGGGCATGGGGCTCGACCCCGAACGCTGGAGCGGCTTTGCCGCGGGCCTTGGCGTTGAGCGCTTCTGCATGGTGCGCCACGGCATCGACGACATCCGCCGCCTATTCACCAGCGATCTGCGTTTTCTCGAACAGTTCTGAGTCAAGCGAGCTGAGGCTGCTTAATTTCCGGCTAGAGGCCTTTGGCAGCCGGCCATGTCCGTGCTCTCGGTGTTCGATGGCTCCGCGCGCGCGCTGGAGATCGCGCGGGTTGTCACCCGCTATGAGTGGTCGTTCCTTTCACAGCTCCTCAACCGCGGCGATGCCGCTGAAACGCGCCTGCCCCAGCCGCAGGTGCTCTGCCAGATCCTGATCGAGCTGGGCCCGGTCTACGTGAAGCTTGGCCAGCTGCTGAGCACCCGCCCAGATCTGCTGGCGAAGGACTACATCGATGCCCTCAGCAACCTGCAGGCCGATGTGCCGGTGGAGCCCTGGGCGCAGATCGAGCCGTTGATGCGCGAGGCACTGGGCCAAGAGGTGGATCAAGCTTTTGGCCAGTTCGAACGCGAGCCGATCGCCGCCGGCAGCATCGGCCAGGTGTATCGGGCCAGCCTTCACGACAACACCCCGGTGGCGGTGAAGGTGCTGCGGCCCGGCATCGAGCAGCTGGTTCAAGAAGACGGCCGCTTGCTGCGCAAGATCGCCAGCTTGGCCTCAGCAACTGCTCTTGGCGCCAGCTACGACCTCGAAGGCCTGGCTGATCAGGTGCTGCAGGCCATTGGCCGCGAGCTGGATTTCCGCGTCGAGGCCGGCAACACCTTGAAGTTGCAGGGGATCTTGGGGCGCTCGAAGTTTGTGCCCAACGGCAGCCTCAAGGTGCCCAATGTGGTGCCGGCCCTCTCCAGCCAGCGGGTGCTGGTGCTCGAGTGGATTGATGGGCACAACATCCTTGGCGAGGAGGCCAAAGCAGCCCTCACCCAGCACGGCTCCACCATCGATGCGGCCACCAAGGCGCTGCTGGGGGCGTTTGTGGAGCAGTACTTTGTGGAAGGCTTCTTCCACGCCGATCCCCACCCAGGCAACCTCAAGGTGGATGGCGATGGCGTCATCACCCTGCTCGATGAGGGGATGGTGGGGATGTTTGATCCCCGCAGCCGCACCACGCTGTTGGATCTGGTGCTGGCGCTGATCAACCAAGACGGAGCCCGCGCCACCGACCTATTGGTGCAATTGGCCCCGCCGCCAGCGGGGGTGAAGGTGGACCGGCGGCAGCTGCAAAGTCAGCTGCAACAACTGATCGCCAGCAGCTTTTCCAAACCGCTGCAGGAGCTCAATTTCGCCATCTTTCTGGCCGAGCTGCTGCAGCTGGCCAACAAGGTGGGGCTCAGGGTGCCGGGCACCATCGGCCTGTTTGTGAAGTCGGTCACCAACCTTGAAGGCGTGGGGGGATCGCTGAATCCCAACTTCAGCTTCACCGCCGAAATGCAGCCGCTGGTGGGACAGCTGCTCAGCGATTCGATGCTGCTGCCCAAAGAGCGGATGATGCAGTTCGGGCTGGATCTGCGCAGCTTCAGCATCGATGCCCCGCGCCAACTCAGCCAGCTGCTGCGGCGCTTCAGCAGCGATGAGCTGGTGTTCTCGCTGCAACTCGAAGGCCTGGAAGCCCTGCGCACCAGCCTTGAGCGGCTCTCGCAAAGGGTGTCGCTGGCGATCCTGGTGGCCTCACTGCTGCTCAGCGCCACCTTGATGGCTTCCTTGGCCCAGCAGGAGCTGCTGCGCACCGTCAGTGAAGGCCTCTTCATCAGCGCCACCCTGTTTGGCCTGTGGCTGATCGTTTCGCTGCTGCGCTCCGGCCGCAGCGGACGCACTTAACGAAGTCCTAGTAACAGGGAAAGCCCGCCTAAACTCAGGCACCCACTTGCTCGTGACCGGTGCCCTGTGCCGGACTGATCGTTAACGACGGCAAGGATCTGGCCATTGAAACGGCCGACCGGATCGAAGCACGCCTCAGCGAGGCGGGTTGGGATGTGGTGCGCGCCAGCAGCTCGGGCGGAATGGTGGGTTTTGCCAACCCCGATCAGAGCTTGCGGCTGCTCGGCTATGCGGCCTGCGTGCCGCCCGGCTTCACCTCCGCCATGGATGTGGCGATCGTGCTGGGCGGTGATGGCACGGTGCTTTCAGCGGCGCGGCAAACGGCACCGGTGGGCGTGCCGATGCTCACGATCAACACAGGCCATTTGGGTTTTCTGGCTGAAACCTATGTGAGCCACCTGGAAGAGGCTCTCGAGCAGCTGATCAGCCGCGAGTGGACCGTTGAAGAACGCAACTTGGTTGTGGTGAGCGTGCTGCGCGGCGACCAGCGGCGCTGGGAAGTGCTCTGCCTCAACGAGATGGCGCTGCACCGCGAGCCACTCACGAGCATGTGCCATTTCGAGATCGCCATCGGTCGCCATGCGCCGGTAGACATCTCCGCTGATGGGGTGATTCTCTCGACCCCCACGGGATCGACGGCCTATGCCCTCAGCGCTGGCGGCCCGGTGATCACGCCCGATTGCCCAGTGCTGCAGCTCACCCCAATTGCGCCCCACTCGCTGGCTTCACGGGCGCTGGTGTTCAGCGATAGCGAGCCCGTCACGATCTTCCCGGCCACCCCAGAGCGGCTGATGATGGTGGTTGATGGCAGCGCTGGTTGTTATGTCTGGCCGGAGGATCGGGTGCTGATTCGCCGCTGCGAGCAGGCCGCCCGCTTTGTGCGCCTGGCCGACCACGAATACTTCCGCGTGTTGGGCGAAAAGCTGGGCTGGGGCCTGCCCCATGTGGCCAAGCCTGGCACACTTCCTTTGGCCTCATGAAGCCCACTTTGCTGCTCATCGGTGAGCGCGCCTTGGAATTGCGCGAGCGGCTGGAGGCTTCCGGCTACGACACCGTGGGTTGGAGCGGCGCCGATGCCGTCCAATCGATTGGAGCCGGCTTGATCCCGCAAGATCGGGTCAAGGCGGTGCTGATCACCAGCGATGAGCTGGCGGTGGTGCCATTGCTGCAAAAGAGCTGCGGCGCTGGCGATCGGGTGCCGCTGCTGGTGGAAGCGATGGCCGATGACCTAGCCGCCCGCAGCCAATGCCTCAAGCTCGGCGCCAACGACTTTTGGGTGCAAGACGGCCCGCCCAGCGATCTGCTGCAGCGCCTCAGGCTGCAACTGGCCCTGGAGCCACGGCCCCACAGCCTGTTTGATGCCCCCGCCGGCAACACCAAGCAGGCAACATTGAAACTGCTGGATCTACGCCTGGAGCCGCGGCAACGGCGTGCCTGGCGGGGCGAGCGCGAATTGCAGCTCACCGAACGGGAATACTCGCTGCTGCTGCTGTTGCTGGAGCACCAAGGCGGCAGTGTCAGCCGCCAAACGATTCTGGAAGAGGTGTGGGGCCAGAGCGATGAAGAGGCCAACGCCAACGTGATTGAGGTGTATGTGCGCTATCTGCGCCGCAAGCTGGAAGAAAACGGCGAACGGCGCTTGATTCACACCGTGCGCGGCGTGGGCTACACGCTCAGGAGCTGATTCAGGCGATGTTCGCTCCCCTGTTGCCGCTGCTGCTGGCGATCACGCCGCAGTATTTGCCGATCAGCGCCAAGTGGTGCCTGCCCCAGGGCTGCATTGGCCTGGAGGTGCCGCAAACCTCAGCGCAATTTCAGCAGGGCTTGATGCAGCGCCCCGCCTTGGATCCCTGGCGCGGCATGTGGTTCCGCTTTGAGCCGGCACGGCCGGTGGGCTTTTGGATGAAGAACTGCCTGGCGCCGTTGGATTTGGTGTTCACCAAAGGTGGCCAGGTGGTGGGCATCGAAGCCGATGTGCCGCCTTGCACAGCCGATCCATGCCCCAGCTACCGCTCGCCGGGGCCAGTGGATGGGGTGATCGAATTGCGCGCTGGCCGCGCAAAGGAGCTGGGGCTTAAGCCCGGCAGCCCCGCAGCACCACGACCGGGTTCAACGGGGCTAGGCGCGTTCCGCCAGCCAGCGGCATCCCCCGACTGACCTGCAGCTGCATCAGGCTCACCTGCAGGCCGTAGGCCTCCAGCACCGGGCGCAGCTCAGCCACTGCTTCCAAGGTGGCCAAGGGAATCACCACCACACCGCCAGCTCTCAGGCGCGGCAACAACGCCGCCAGCAGCTCAGCTCTGGCTGCGCCACCACCGCCCAGCAGCACCCGATCGGGATCGGGCAACTCAGCCAGCAAGGTGCGGGCATCGCCCTGCAACACCGCCGCCGGCTGCACATCCAGCCGCTGGGCATTGGCCTGGATCAGGGGCACCGCGCCGCTGCGGCGCTCAACTGCATACAGCTGCAACGCAGGCTGCAGCCGCAACGCCTCTAACCCCACGCTGCCGGTGCCGGCCCCGAGATCCCACAGCACCCCAGCGCTGGGTAAATCCAGCTCCGCCAGCAATTGAATGCGCACCTCGCGCTTGGTCATCAAGCCGGGGTGATCGGCGTGCTGGTGATAGGCGCCATCAGCAATCCCGAAAAGTGGTAGCCGTTCAGCGGCCAATGGCTCGGCTTTAGCGATCAGCACCACCAAATGCAAAGGATCAAGATCCTCTGGCAGTGGATCGGTGCTGGCCAGCTCAATCACGCGCTCTTTGGGGTGATCCAGCCGCTCACAGATCCAAAAGCCATAGGCGGCCTCTAGCCCCGATGCCCTGAGGATCTGACGCACCTCACCGGCACCGCCGCGGCCCGGATCGGTGAGCACAGCCAAGGCCTCGGGGCGCTGCTGCAGGCAAGCCGCCAAGGCATCGGGCTCACGGCCATGCAGCGACAGCCACTGAGCGTTTTGCCACGGCCGCCCCAAACGGGAGAAGGCCAGCTGCATCGAGCAGGGGCAGGGATGAAAGCGCAGCTGCTCAGCGGAAAAATGCTGCAGCAGCAGCCGGCCAATGCCAAACCAGAGCGGATCCCCACTGGCCAGCAGCACGGCGCTGCGGCCAGCGGCCAATTCAAGAGCTAGAGCCTCAATCGCTGCTTGGGGCTGATCGGTGTTGATCAGCTGGGCGCTCGCATGCAACTCGTGATGCAGGCGGCTGGGGGCTGCAATCACAGCCGCCCCATCCAGCAACTGGCGCTGGGCAGAAGCCAGGCCAGAAAGGCCAGCAGCGGTGGTGCCAATCACATGGAGCATGCCACCAGTGTGACGAGTGAGGGCGCGCATCCCTCCGGCTGCCAGCTAGGGAGTCGGCGTGAAACACAGCTAATCGCGCCTGTTGGCATCGCCATGGTCCCGAAAGGGCACGGTTTGCAGCCTGCCGGCGCTCAACAGCCAACTTTCTTCTATAAAAATCTGAGAATTCGCTGAGTTTTCGGTGGCCCTCAAGTTGAACTCAGGACTTGCTGCATCCATCCTAGTTGGCTCAGGTCTTGCGCCATTGGCTCTGTCGGCACAGCCAGCTCAGGCTTCGACTCAAGTTTGCATAGATGATGAAAGCTATTCTTTAACTACAAAAAATTTCCCTAGTAATTACAACAGCGAAGCAGGAATGGCCTACGTCAGGTCAGATTCAGCCCCATGGGACGAAAATGGCCCACTAGCAGACGAATTAAGCAAAAGCTATTTCCAGAATGAAGCCGCTTTTATCTATGGCCTTCTCGGAGCAGACGGAATATATTTCCTTTATGCCGGGCGTAACAACGGCGTTGATAAATCATTCTCTGTATATGAAAGTAGTGGCCAGCTTATTAGTCAGGGCTTAGCCCCTACAGATTTTTATGTTGCTGCAAGCCCTGGAGATATCAGCTGCAACCCGATTCTCGGAGGCGGTGACTTTGATGATCTCTTAGCTGATTTAGATCCCACTCTTCGTCAACAACTCACAGCTCGATTACGGGCCGCTGATCCGGTCACGCGTCGGCGCCGCTTGGGCCAATTCATTAGTGCCGTAGCACTGCCCAAAAACGTCACTGCTGCTGGTGGTCTTGCGACTCAGGCCTACGTCAACGATCTCGCTGACACCATCCTGGAGCGCTTGCCCATGCGCCAGTTCTCTCCCATCACCATCGAGGAGGAGATCACTGAGGTTGAGGTAGAAGAAACCATCACTGAGCCCGTGCGCGGCCTTTGGAAAACATCCGGCACCGCTGAACTCGACGCTGAGATCGCCACGCTCACCATCAACGACACCGTTTACGCCGAAAATCCCAACCTCGCCTCCATCTACACCGAGCCCAATGGCACCCGCGTTTGGGCACGCGGCTTTGGTGGTTCCAAACAGCCCTACAAAACCGGTGGCGCCTACGGCAAGCGCGGTGTCATCTTCTATCCCGATGTTTACAACGACTTCTATTCCTCCCACGGCGGCATCGTCGTTGGTGTTGACACCTCACTAAGCGAGAACATCCAGCTCGGCATCTTTGGCAACTACGGCGATATCAATCTCACCCAGTTCGCTGGTGCTTCCACCGGTGGTGGTTCTTGGAATCCCTCCGGCTTTGGTGGTGGCGTCATGGCCAGCTACTGGGAAGACAACTTCTACGTTCAAGGCCTCTTTGGCGCCACATCCTTCTCCGGCGACAACAAGCGGCAGGTCAAAGTTGGCAACATCCTCAATGAGACCTACACCGCCACCAAAGACACCACCTCCTATGTCGGTGCTTTGCGTGTTGGGGCACCACTCACCTGGGGCAGCTTGATCCTCGAACCGCAAGCCACGGCCATCTGGAATGGCAATGAGGACGCTTCCTACAAAGAATCCGGCCGCTACAGAGCCTTTGCCCTCAAGGTTGACTCCTATTCCGACAACTTCCTGGAAACCACCGTTGGCGCCAAGCTCGCCTGGCCCATCAAGCAAGGCACGCGCAACCTCTTGGTTCCCAACCTCAAGGTCGCCTGGCTCGCTGATTGGGACACGGGCAATGACAGCGTCAAGTTCAAACGCGCCTACTCACGCTTGGCGCGCAGCCGCACCGCTGAAATCCCCTCCAACCAAGAGACACAAAACGGTGTGCTCGTCGAGGGCGGCATCGATTACTCGATCTTCCAAGGGCCCACATCGGGCTGGAAGCTCTACGCCAAAGGCGGCGCCAAGATCTGGGCTGATGCCAACACCGATTGGCGCACCTCAGGCGGCATCACCTTCCAGTTCTGATCAGCTGATTTGGATTTGCTCACAATCAAGGGGTAGACAAATTTGACGGACGATTGCAAAACTGGCCGCTCGCCATCGCCGGTCACCTTCTGCTCTCCCGTCTCTCCCCCTACCGCAGCCGCCGCTTCCTGCTGGTGACCCTCGCTGGTTGGACCATTTTTCTGCTGCCAGTTGGCCTGATGAGCCTGGCCACCTACACCCCACGCCAAGAGGTGGGGGTGAAGCGCAGCATGGCGGCCCGCAAGATCGGCGCCGGTTGGGTGCGCAGCAACCCCCTTGTGCGCTAGGGGATTTCCGGCAAGCTGACACGAATTCCAACTAACCCATGGCGCCCTTTGGGCTCTCCAGGCTGCGCTCCCTGTTGCGCCGAGAAGGCCGCCAAGGCCACACCACCCCCACCGCCAGCTGGAGCCGGCCATTTGGCCAGGGCTGGGAGTCCCCTTACACCGTTCGCTACGCCAGCAACCTCGATGACGGCCCCTGGCATGGAGCGCCCTTAGGCGGCTTTGGCGCCGGTTGCATTGGCCGCAGCTCCAAAGGTGATTTCAACCTCTGGAATATCGATGGTGGTGAGCACTGGTTTGGCTCATTGCCCGATTGCCAGTTCGCCCTCTTTGAAGACAACGGTTCAGAAACACGGGCCCATGCCCTGGCGGTGGCGCCCGAGGTCGATAGCTCCAAACCCGAAGGAGAAGCGCCCCTAAGCAGCTGGAGCTGGTATCCGGCCAGCACGGCTGAGAAGCCCACTGGCAGCTACAGCGCCCGCTATCCCCTCAGCTGGTTTCAGTACAGCGGCGTTTTTGGCTGTGAGGCCAGCTGCGAAAGCTTCAGCCCAATCATTCCCGGCAACTACCGCGACACCGCCCTGCCGGTAGCGGTGTTCCGCTGGCGTTTTCGCAACCCCAGCCGCAAGCCCCTGAAGCTCTCGCTGCTGCTGAGCTGGCGCAACACCACCGGCTGGTTCTGCAACACCGACCCCAGCGCAGCGGTGCACTTCCGCGACGATGGCAGCCCCGAGCACAACTACCTGCCCGCCATCGGCGCCACCAAAGGCCAGCGCAACCGCGCCATCAATGCCCCCGGCCTGCGCGGCGTGGTGATGGAAGGCCCCTTGAGCGAACCAATCGCTGAGGGCCAAGGCCAGTGGTGCATCGCTGTACCCGAAGAGCTCGAGGGCGTTGAGCTGATGCGCTGCAGCCGCTGGAACCCCCATGGCGATGGAGCAGAGATCTGGCAGCGCTTTGCCGCCGATGGCTCGGTGCCGGAGAGCAACAACGACCGGCGCAGCGGCAACAACGATC
The DNA here is from genome assembly GCF_014279855.1 of Synechococcus sp. Minos11. Taxonomy (NCBI): domain Bacteria; kingdom Bacillati; phylum Cyanobacteriota; class Cyanophyceae; order Synechococcales; family Synechococcaceae; genus Synechococcus; species Synechococcus sp. Minos11. Next base: position 1,573,692 of record NZ_CP047953.1, read on the forward strand.
CGGTGAGTGCCGCCATGGCTCTGCGCTTTGAGCTCGCCCCTGGCGCTGAGCTGGAGCTGCCGGTGGTGATCAGCTGGGATCTGCCCGTCACCGCCTTTGCCACCGGCAGCCAATGCCTCAGGCGCTACACGGATTTCTTTAGCCCCAGCGGCGATCAAGCCGCCGCCATTGCCGCCGATGCGCTGCTGCGCTGGCCCCGCTGGCGCCAGCAGATCGAGGAATGGCAAGCGCCCGTGCTGCTGCGCGACGACCTGCCCGAGGAGCTGCGCATGGCCCTCTGCAATGAGCTCTACGACCTGGCCAGCGGCGGCACGCTGTGGAGCGCGGCGAGCGCCAGTGATCCAGTGGGCCGCTTTGGCGTGCTCGAGTGCCTCGACTACGCCTGGTACGAAAGCCTTGATGTGCGGCTCTACGGCTCCTTTGCCCTGCTGCAGCTGTGGCCGGCCTTGGATCGCTCGGTGCTGCGCAGCTTTGCCCGCGCGATCCCCGCAGCCGATGCCACCCAGCGGCCGATTGGTTGGTATTTCACCCAAGGGCGCGGCCGCGTGGAAGCCGATCGCAAGGTGGCAGGCGCCACCCCCCACGACCTCGGCGCCCCCAACGAGCAGCCCTGGGATGCCACCAACTACACCGCCTATCAAGACTGCAACCTCTGGAAAGACCTGGGCAGCGACTTTGTGCTGCAGGTGTGGCGCACCTACCAGCTCGCTCCCGATGGCAAAGACCTCAGCTTCCTGGCCGACTGCTGGCCAGCCTCGGTGCAGGCCCTGCGCTACCTGAAAACCTTCGACATCAACAACGACGGCCTGCCCGACAACGGCGGAGCGCCGGATCAAACCTTTGATGATTGGGCGCTCAAAGGCGTGAGCGCCTACTGCGGCGCCCTGTGGATCGCTGCCCTGGAGGCGGCCCTCGCGATGGGCCAAACCCTGGCTTTGGAGTTGGGGGTCGACACCGCAGCTGAACAGCGCGATTTCAGCCAGTGGCTGCAGCAATCACGGGGCAACTTCGATCAGCTGCTCTGGAACGGCGAGTTTTACAAAATCGATGCCGAGAGCGGCACGCCGGTGGTGATGGCCGATCAGCTCTGCGGCGATTTCTACGCCCGCCTGCTGGGGCTGCCGCCGGTGGTGAGTGAGGCCAATGCCCGCAGCAGCTTGCAGGCGATCAAAGAGGCCTGCTTTGAGGGCTTTGCCGGTGGCCGCTTGGGCGTCGCCAATGGCTTGCGCCGCGATGGCACCCCGCTCGATCCCAATGGCACCCACCCGCTGGAGGTGTGGACCGGCATCAACTTCGGTTTGGCCGCCTACTACCGGCTGATGGGCGAGACCAACACAGCGGTGGCCATCACCCAAGCCGTGGTGAATCAGGTCTATGCAGGCGGCCTGCAATTCCGCACCCCAGAAGCCCTCACCGGGCAGAACACCTTCCGGGCCTGCCACTATCTGCGGGCAATGGCGATTTGGGCACTGTGGGCCACCCATACCGATTGGGAACTGATTCCCGGCGCGGAACGGCAGCCATGAGCCGGCTGCTGGCCGCCCTGACGCTGCTGGTGCTGACGCTGCTGCCAGCGGGCCCAGCAGCTGCTGAGCTGCATAGCCATCCCGGCGACAACGGCACCCCGGTGGTGCGCAGCCTCGAAAGCCTGCGCGATCTCGATTACCAGGCCTGGCAGCTGGTGGCCTACCGCGAAGGAGAGCCCGGCGGTGAACTCAGGCTGCGGGTGGTGGGCTACCCCGGCCGGGTGCGGCTGGATCACCCCACCGAATTGATCGTGCTCAGCGGCAGCCACCGCTGGGATCTGCCCGATCGCACCTTGGAAAACAGCCTGCTCAAAAGCGATGGCCGGGAAGCCGCCGCTGAATTTGATCTGGCGCCGCTACTGGCTGAACTAAACAAGAACCGGCCGCTGCGGCTGCAACTGCCTGGTGTGTTCAACGAACTGCCGGTGCCCCCCTTTGTGGTGAAGGAATGGCGTGAGCTGCCCACCTATCCCCTCTGATCGCCATTGGATGGCCAGGGCCTTGGCCCTCGCTGCCCTCGCTGATGGCCGCACCAGCCCCAACCCCCTAGTGGGCTGCGTGGTGCTTGATGCCGAGGGCGAGCTTGTGGGTGAGGGCTACCACCGCCAAGCCGGTCAACCCCACGCTGAAGTGATGGCGTTGCGCCGCGCCGGGGATCGCGCCAAAGGCGGCACGCTCTACGTGACACTGGAGCCCTGCTGCCACCACGGGCGCACGCCCCCCTGCTCAGAAGCGGTGATTGCTGCGGGCCTGCGCCGGGTGGTGATTGCCCTGGCTGATCCCGATCCCCGTGTGGCCGGCGGCGGCATCGCCCAGCTCAAAGCCGCAGGGATTGAGGTGATCAGCGGCGTGCGCCAAGCCGAAGCCGCCCAGCAAAATCGCGCCTTCCTGCACCGCATTCGCACAGGCCGCCCCTGGGGCCTGTTGAAGTGGGCCATGAGCCTCGATGGCCGCACGGCTCTGCCCAATGGCGCCAGCCAATGGATCAGCAGTCCGCCGGCCCGCAGCTGGGTGCATCACCTGCGCGCTGGCGTTGATGCGGTGATCGTTGGCGGCGGCACCCTTCGCGCCGACAACCCTTTGCTCACAAGCCGCGGGCAGCGCAACCCCGAGCCGCTGCGGGTGGTGCTCAGCCGCACTCTTGAGCTGCCAAAGGCCGCCCAGCTGTGGGATCAAAGCAGCGCCGCCACCCTGGTGGCCCATGGCCCCGAGGCCCCAGCGCAAGCCAAACAGCAACTCGATCAGCTGGGGGTGGAGCGCATCGAGCTCGTGGCCTGCGAACCAACAGCCTTGCTCGAGGCCTTGGCGCAGCGCGGCTGCAACCGGGTGCTGTGGGAATGCGGCCCGCAATTAGCGGCGGCCGCCATCGCTGCCGGCTGCGTGCAAGAAACCGCGGCCGTGGTGGCGCCAGCGCTGTTGGGCGGCGCAGCGGCCCGCACGCCCCTGGGCGATCTGGGCTTTAGCGCCATGGATCAAGTCATTCGCCTTTCGCCGAGCAGCCCTCAAGAGCTGGGCAGCGATTGGCTGTTTCAGTCGCTGCTGCCAGAAGACTGAGCTGAGCCGGCAAAGCGGCCAATCAGCACCCCCATCACCACCGCTAGATAGAGCGGGCCGGCAATGCTGGTCACCACGCTGAGCATGCGCGCCAACGGCAAGGCGGGGTTGATGTCGCCAAAGCCCACGGTGGTGAGGCACACAAAGGCGAAGTAATTGATCTCGGCAAAGGCGCCGCTGGATTCGATCACGCTGAGATCACCCGAAGCCAAGGCCGCTTTGGTGAGCTCCAGGGGCTGAAAGCTGCCGGGCTGAATCGTTTCCACCGCCCCCATCACCAGCCCGGCGGTGAGGCCCAAATGCAGATAGCCAGCGATCGCTCCCAGCAGCAGCGGCCGCGTGATCTGGGCATGGGCCGCCAGCGATTGGATCATCCGCACCAGGCTCCAGCCCACCAGCACGCTCCAGCTCAAAGCCAACGGCACCCCACTGGCCAGCAAATTCATCGGCGTGATCAGCCACACCCACATCGCCGCCACCGCCACCGCGCCCAAGGCGCGATAGAGCCGGTCGTCCATGGCGCTGCTGTGCCCGCGCCCAGCAGGTCCGCAGGTGAGCAGCAGTGCAATTAACGAATAGAAGACGTAGCTGATCCGGCCAATCTGCGGAAAGGCAAAGCAAACCAGCACGCCCAGGCTGAGCAGCAACAGCAATTGATTGGGATAGCGGTTCACCAACCGCCGCAGCCACTTCACCCCAGATCCAAGTTCAACTGATCCAAGGGTCGGGAGCTGGGCGGTCCTGTCAAGCCAGCGGGAATGGCTTCGGCCTGCCAGCCGGCTGGATCCCAACCCGACAGCAACGGCTCGAGGGCCCGCAGGCCAGGGCCATCAAGCGGCTCGCACCAGGCCTGCTCAAGCCCTGCGGGAATGATCACCGGCATGCGCTCATGCAAAGGCGCCACCAAGGCATTGGGCTTGGTGGTGAGCACCACCGCGCTCTCCACCTCACTGCCATCGGGGCCAATCCAGCGGTCCCACAGCGCCGCCAGCCAAAACGGTTCGCCATCGGTGCGCGCGATGCGGTGGCCCTTTTCAAAAAAGGCATCGGCCGGCAACAGCCCGCGCCGGTGCCGCCAGGGCACGCGAAAGCTGGCCTTCTCCATCACCGTTTCAGCGCGTGCATTGAAGGGCCTCGGGGCCTCCAAGGGATCTTTGCGCCACTCCGGCAGCAAGCCCCACAGCACCAAAGCGCTCTCCATCGCTCCATGCTCCTGGCGCTGCAGCAGCACAGGTTCTCCCGGACGAATCAGGGCTCTTGGGGCGTAGTGCTGTGCCAGCCCAGGCGGCATTGGCCCCTGCAAATGGGGCAGCAGGGCATCCAGCGCACAACCCAGGGCAAAGCGTCCGCACATCGGGCAAGCACAAGCGTTCGGTTCTCACCCCAACGCCAAAGCAAAGATGCGGCCTAGCTTGGTCCAAACGCATGAGTAGCGCATGCCGATCCGCCAGGACGACAACCAGCCCCGCCGCAAGATCGGGATCGTCAACTTGGTGTTGATCGGGGTGGGCGTGTTGCTGCTGCTGAGCAGCTTCCTCCCCAGCCAGGGCATGCAGCAGGTGCCGCGGGTTCCCTACTCCCTCTTTATTAATCAGGTCGACGATGGCGAGGTGAAGCGCGCCTTCATCACCCAAGAGCAGATCCGCTACGAGCTCAGCAACCCTGAAGAAGGTCAGCCCGCCCTGCTGGCCACCACACCAATCTTCGACATGGAGCTGCCTCAGCGCCTCGAAGAGCACGGCGTTGAGTTCGCTGCTGCACCTCCCAAAAAACCTGGAATCTTCAGCACGATCTTGAGCTGGGTGGTGCCGCCACTGATCTTCATCGTGCTGCTGCAGTTCTTTGCCCGCCGTGCCATGGGTGGTGCTGGCGGCGCTCAAGGTGCCCTGAGCTTCACCAAGAGCAAGGCCAAGGTCTACGTGCCCGATGAGCAATCGCGCGTCACCTTCGCTGATGTGGCTGGCGTTGATGAAGCCAAAGCCGAACTCACCGAGATCGTCGACTTCCTCAAAAAGCCTGAGCGCTACACCGCCATCGGGGCCCGCATTCCCAAAGGTGTGCTGCTGGTGGGCCCTCCTGGCACCGGCAAAACGCTGCTCTCCAAAGCCGTGGCCGGTGAGGCCGATGTGCCCTTCTTCATCATTTCGGGCTCGGAATTCGTTGAGCTCTTTGTTGGTGCTGGCGCGGCCCGCGTTCGCGACCTGTTTGAAGAGGCCAAGAAAAAAGCGCCTTGCATCATCTTCATCGACGAACTCGATGCCATCGGCAAGAGCCGTTCGGGCTCGATGGGCGTGGTCGGCGGCAACGACGAGCGCGAGCAAACGCTCAACCAGCTGCTCACCGAGATGGATGGTTTCAGTGCCACCGACAAGCCAGTGATCGTGCTGGCAGCCACCAACCAGCCCGAAACCCTCGATGCCGCGCTGCTGCGCCCCGGCCGTTTCGACCGTCAGGTGCTGGTGGACCGCCCCGACCTCTCGGGCCGCAAAACGATTCTCGAGATCTACGCCAAGAAGGTGAAGCTCTCGGAGGGCGTTGACCTCGACAAAATCGCTGCTGCCACCAGCGGCTTTGCCGGCGCTGATCTGGCCAACCTGGTCAATGAAGCGGCGCTACTGGCCGCCCGCGTCAACCGCACATCGGTTGAACAGGGTGATCTCAACGAAGCCATCGAGCGCGTTGTGGCGGGCCTGGAGAAGAAGAGCCGCGTGCTGCAACCCGATGAGAAGAAGGTGGTGGCGTATCACGAGGTGGGCCACGCCATCGTTGGTCACCTGATGCCTGGCGGTAGCAAGGTGGCCAAGATCTCGATCGTGCCGCGCGGCATGAGCGCCCTGGGCTACACCCTGCAGCTGCCCACAGAAGACCGCTTCCTCAACTCCCGCGAAGACCTGCAAGGTCAGATCGCCACCCTGCTGGGCGGACGCTCAGCGGAAGAGGTGGTGTTCGGGAAAATAACCACCGGCGCCGCCAACGACCTGCAGCGCGCTACCGACATCGCCGAGCAGATGATCGGCACCTACGGCATGAGCGAAACCCTTGGCCCCTTGGCCTACGACAAGCAGGGCGGCAGCCGCTTCTTGGGCCAGGGCAACAACCCTCGCCGCGCCGTGAGCGACTCCACCGCCAAGGAGATCGATAAGGAAGTGCGCGCCCTGGTGGACCGCGGCCATGACAAGGCCCTAGAGATCCTTCACCACAACCGCGGGCTGCTCGAGGACATCGCCCAGCGCATCCTTGAAAAGGAAGTGATTGAAGGCGATGAGCTCAAAGAGCTGCTCTCCCGCAGCGTTGACCCGCAGCCCATTGCAGCCTGATTCACCAGGGGCACTCACCGCGTTCACATGGATAGAGCGTCCAAGCTGATCCTCCGTTCATGGGCACCATTTGTGGTCCTCCAGCGCTGCTGAGGTAATACCCCTGAACGGTGAGTCGATCTTTATTGCCATCTTTATCCAGACGCATCCAGTACAGCTGGATCTGCGGCGGATAACCACGGCCCCCACGGCCATCGGTGAGCGGTTCGTTATCCCAGTAGCACTTGGCACCTGGGGTCACGGGGTTACTAAACAGACCCTTCTGGTTATCCCCTGAGCCAACTCCGGTGCAAACCCATGGGTACGTAACCATCACGATTGCTGGCTGTCCAAAGGGGTTGGGGACACCTGCAACGATTTGCCCCACGCTTTGTCCCCAGGGACCTGATGCACCGGAAGCCACCATCCAGTTCGGGACGCGCGACTCCCCCCAAGACCAGTTACCAGCTTCGTAATTGCTGTAGATCGTGCCAGTGCCAGGGTGCTTGAAATTGCACTGCCTTCGGGCACTGCCAGGGTCATTCCTGCGAGCAGGCACCTGATCAAGGGTGATATCGCCCTGGCAGTGAACCGTCGACTGATCTGGGGAAGGTTCATAGATGCGTTCGACGAATTTCACGTCTCCGCGGCAGTCGGGCATGATCCCGGCACCATCACATCCGTGAAAGACCCAATAACTGCTGTCCTGCGTGCCTTGGCTGTCCTTGAAGTGCATCCAAGCCCGCGTGGTGTCAAAGGCACCTCCAGCCAGAGTGCTCACCTTCGGATCGTTGCACCAGTTAGGCGGGCCGTTTTCGTTGTTGTAGGTCCAAGGCCTGTATTGAAACGGTGAGCAACTGAGCTCACCTGCAGGGCCGAGCTGTCCTCCACCGCAATAGGGATTCGGAGCTTCGGCAGGGCATCGCCCCCCGGCTTGAATCTGAGCAAGTTGTTGGCTTTTGGCTGAACCTGCTCCGAATGGCAGCACAGCAAGGGCGAGGAAGAGCCCCATCACGCGCTTCTGCATCAGAGCTGCTCGGCTAACCGAAACTAACGATCTGTCTTCCAAAAGGCCGCAGTACTGCTCTGACCTTGACGAAATGAGGCCTAATCCCGGATAAGTGTGGTTTGGATCCGGGCGATGTCAGCCGAGCTTTCGGCCCTGAAAGGGCACGACTTCCTCTCCTCAGCCGACTTCAATGGCGCCCAAACCCAGGCGCTGTTGACCCTGGCGGCCGATATCAAGGCAGGACGCCGCAACCCGCGCCTCGACGGCAAGGTGTTGGGGCTGATTTTTTCCAAGGCCTCCACCCGCACGCGGGTGAGTTTCACCGTGGCGATGGCGCGCCTGGGCGGGCAAACCATCGACCTCAACCCATCGGTTAGCCAGGTGGGCCGCGGTGAACCGATTAAAGACACCGCACGCGTGTTGAGCCGCTACCTCAACGCCGTGGCTATTCGCACCTTCGCCCAGAGCGATCTGCAGGCCTACGCCGATGCGGCCTCGATCCCGATCATCAATGCCCTCACCGACCTGGAGCACCCCTGCCAGGCGCTGGCCGATTACCTGACCATGCAGGAGGCCTTCGGCTCCCTAGAAGGGCTGACCATGACCTACGTGGGCGATGGCAACAACGTGGCCCATTCACTGCTGATTGCTGGCGCGCTATTGGGCGTCAACGTGCGCATCGGCTGCCCCGCGGGCTTCTATCCCCTCGAAAAAGTAGTGGCCCAGGCCAAGGCCATCGCTGCCGGCCGCAGCGAGATCGTGATCAGCGAAGACCCCGCAGAAGCCGTGCGCGGCGCCCATGCGGTGTACACCGATGTGTGGGCCTCCATGGGTCAAGAAGAAGAGCAGAGCACCCGCGTGCAGGCCTTCCGCGGCTTCTGCGTGGATGAATCACTGATGCGCCACGCCGATGCCAAGGCGATCGTGCTGCACTGCCTGCCGGCCCACCGCGGCGAAGAGATCAGCGCCGCGGTGATGGAGAGCTCCGCCAGCCGCATCTTTGATCAGGCCGAGAACCGCTTGCATGCCCAACAGGCTCTGTTGGCAACACTTTTGGGCGCCGAGGGGTAGACAAACCGGCTTTTCAGTGGCACAAATGTATTAGTGCTGTTGCCCACGCCCCTGCCATGCCCCTTGAGGCCCTGACCGCCGCCCAGCAAGAGCTCTACGACTGGCTGGCTGAATTCATCGCCGACAACCGTCACAGCCCCTCCATCCGCCAGATGATGCAGGGCATGGGTTTGCGCTCCCCAGCGCCGATCCAGAGCCGCCTGCGCCACCTGCAGCAAAAGGGCTGGATCACCTGGCAAGAGGGTCAGGCCCGCACCCTGCAGTTGCTGGGTGACGCCGCCGACTCCCTCGGCATCCCCGTGCTCGGCGCTGTCGCCGCTGGCGGCCTGATCGAAACCTTTGACGACGTGCAAGAGCACCTCGACATCGCCCCCACCCTGGAGCGGCGCGGGTTGTTTGCGCTCACCGTCAACGGCGACAGCATGAAAGATGCCCACATCGCCGACGGCGATGTGGTGCTGATGGAGCCTGTGCGTGATCCTTCGCGCCTCAAGCCCGGCACCATCGTCAGCGCCCTGGTGGCCGGCAGCGGCACCACCTTGAAGCACTTCCACTTGCGCGGCGGCGAAGTGAGTCTGGAAGCCGCCAATCCCAACTACGAGCCGATCACCCTGCCCGCCGAAGAGGTCACCGTGCAGGGCCAACTCGTGGCCGTCTGGCGCCAGGTCTGAGGTGTAAGCTCTCACACGTGCTGAGCGCTGCTCGCACACATGGGGCCATAGCTCAGCTGGTAGAGCACCTGCATGGCATGCAGGGGGTCAGGAGTTCGAGTCTCCTTGGCTCCATTGGATAGAAGCCCAGTCTTTGACTGGGTTTTTTGATGGCCTGAACTGCTCAGCGCCGCGGCGCAAGCCAACGGCCTGGCTGCCCGCCAAAAACAGACATCAATTCCAAATATTTCGCCTAGAGTAATTCGATTGGTCGACGACGGCCTCACCCATGAGGCTTTGAAGACCCTTGAATACAACTACAACAACGCTGCAAGCAACACAATCACCCAGGCGAATTGATTTCGAGTTAGCAGCTTATATGAAGAGCGATGATCGCATCGCCCTTTGGCAAATCATCAGCACGGTTCTTCCTATTGTTGCTATTTCAATAGGCCTAGGCGTAGCAACACAATCTCTAAGCGCACAGACATTGGCAATTTCTACCGCGCTGTTCGCGCTGCTTGTTCTTTTCTTGAGCCGCAGCTTTTCGCTGATGCATGATTGCGGCCATCAGAGCTTATTTCGAAGCAAGAACGCAAATCGTATGGCGGCATTTTTGCTTAGCTTGATTCATGGGATGCCTCATCATCCATGGTCACGCGGGCATGCTTTTCATCACAAACACAATGGCAATTGGGACCGTTACAGAGGCCCCTCAGCCCTGATCACTAGTCAGGAGTTCGATCAAAAAACAGACTCCTCAAAGCGCTTATACAAGATTCTCCGTCATCCACTGCTGCTGTTTCCAGGTGGGTTTTTCTACTTGATTATCAAACCAAGAGCCACTCTTTTGCTCGGCTTTTTCGAATTTGCATTGCATTCAATCAGCGCTTGCTTTAAAAGCATATTTGCTGGAAAACTCCCCGACATCGGCAAAATCGCCGCAGGCCACAAATCAAACTTCTTTTACACCAAAGGAGAAGCCATTGACACCACGATCAACACAATTTGCGTTGCTTTGCTTTGGTGGTGGGCTGGAAGTTCGATCGGATACGTCCATTTCTGGACTCTCTACTTCTTGGTGATGAGCACAAGTGCTGCATTAATGATTGCCGTTTTCTTCATTCAGCACAACTTTCCAGGGTCTTACACAAGCAATGAAGAAGACTGGAGTTACTTCAAGGGAGCTCTCGAAGGTTCTTCCTTTCTTCTAATGCCTGCAATTCTGAACTGGTTCACGGCCGACATTGCTTATCACCATATTCATCACCTCTCCGAGAGAATTCCCAATTACCGGCTCAGTCAGTGCCATCAGGCCAATAGTCATTTGCTCGGTGGTGTTCGGCGCCTTCGCCTCTCTGAGGTTTCAACCTGCTTCTCGCTCATTCTTTGGGATCGAGACAAGCTGGAGCTCACGACCACAACGGCTGCTTGAAATGCAGGTTTTTTCCCGTAGGGTCAGCTGCTTGGAGAAATCCGCATGAGCTATTCCCGCACGAAAGTTTGGGTGTGGTTCAAAGGGGGCCTAGACGGCGGCGAATGGCGCAGTGGGTTCTATGCGACCGATAACGTCGAGCACCAGGAAGCGGTGACGCTGCAGCACGGCGAATTCAAAGACTGCGTGGTTCCAAGCTGGCGCATCAGCGATCAGGAGCCGGCCGACTTGAAGAAAGGTCCTGAAATCCCGGAAGACGCCAAGTGGAAATTCAGCGGTTAAGCCAATCCCAATCAAAAGCCACCGCAGAAAGCATCCTCTTCAGCGGCTGGGCGGCGACGATCTTGGGCGGCAACCTGCCACTGGCGAGCCGATAGACGTTTGGGACCAGCTGATTAGCCGTTGACGTGAAACGTCCCCATCTGGGGGCAGAGGAAATCCCTTTGATCAGGTCATTGTTAGAAGGTCTCCCACGCACTCATGGAGATGCTCCCGTCTGACCTCGGGAGCGGATCGACACCACAACAGCCCCCTAATCGGATACGGGGGGCTTTTTTATGACCTCTACGGCAAGTGAGGCGTTTAAAAAGCGCAGTCAGTCGGCATGACTGCGATATCGCGAATACAGATATGGGATGGCTGCTGCCAGCAGAACAGCACGATCTCAGCTAGCTCCGCTGGGCTAATGAAGGTGGGGTTGCCGAGCATCTCGCAGTATTGCTCGAAGCTGATCCCCATCTTCTGATGAATGGCCGTGCGGATCAGACCCGGCGCCACGTTGATGACCCGCACGTTGTGCTCGGCCTCCGACATGTTCATGCTCTCGCCGAGGGAGCGCACGGCGTGCTTGCAAGCGTGGTACACCGGTGCACCCGGCGCCGGCTTGCGATCACCGATCGAGCTGATGTTGATGATCGTGCCGGCTTTGCGTTCACGCATGCCGGGCAGCACGTGGTGAATGCCGTTCATCACCCCAGTGACCATCGTGTCCACCTCTTCGGCGACCTGGGCCAGGCTCAAACTCTCCAGGCCGCCGATGTGGATCATTCCAGCGTTATTGATAAGGCATCCCGTAGGTCCGTACTGGCTTTCTGCAGCCGTGATCGCGGCCCCCAGTTCATCGGCATCACTGACATCAAGTTGGCGATAAAGAACTGGCTGACCCTCCAGTTCTGGATGAGCCTCTAGGTGTCTAGAAATCAGCAGACAGGGATGCCCGGCAGCTGAGAAAACACCGGCAAGGGCACGACCAATCCCAGCCCCAGCGCCTGTGACCACGACAAGTTCTGCCGCCATGACTGCCATCGTCCTGCAGCTCCAAAGCTGGCCACAGCTGGCCATCGCTGCGGCTGCTTCGGCAGGTTTTTTCATGCCCAGCCCCCAATCCTCGGAGGGATACCCCGCCTAGGGGGGAGAGTCAGGCAAGAAAAAAGCCCCGCTGACTTAGGCGGGGCAAAGACAAAAACCTGAGAAAAGCCGAACTCAGGGGGCGCTCCTATCCCATGGCGGAGAACAAGGGAACGGTTGGCTCAGTCATATGAGCAGAGGCCTCGAATGAGCCTGAGCAGATCCGCCGTTGCGAGATGCGTTGAAGAATGACGACCTGTGTGGTGGTGTTGCGCGCTGCTCAGATGGCAAGACCCCCTTTTGATCCAGAGGGGCGTTGTGTTAGCTCCTCATTCCCAGCGTCTCCAGCAAGTAAGCCTCTTCTTGCTCAGTGCAGATCGAGACAAGCTCTCGTCCTGGGAACATCCTTGAGACCTTCTGCCAAGCCTCGTATTTGAGTTCTGATTCAGTGCAAACCTGGAACCTTTCGCCGTTCTTGAACTCAGCAACCCACCAAGTAGACATTGGTTTAGATCTATTCAATCAACCGTAAACAGATCGCTCTAGGGATCGGGCTTGAAGACAGTGCGGTTAACCCTCTCGTTCGACACACGCCATACGGCCTATTGCCCGGCTGGGGCGGATCAAGACGTCCGAGGGCACGCTGATCAGCAGCATTCATCGGTGGTCTACCCGCCAGGCGCGGCAATCCTGCATCCAATCGGGAGAACCCTTGCCCTGGCCTTGTCTTCAGAGCCGCCCCCGTCATGTTGAGCGTGCAGCTGCAGAGTTCTCCGATGACCATTGCACTTGTGTCTGATGCCCTTGCTGACTATCTGACTCACCCACTGGAAGACGTTGATCACTGGTACGCCGAGGAAGATGGTCTGTTTGATGCAGAGCCCGGCATTACTGATGAACTAGAGGCGATTGCGGCCTGAATCACAACACCACAATGCTGTGATGGCTGGATTGGGACTTCAACGGCATGGTTTCCAGCGTTCAGCACCTGATGCGCTGAAGCAATAGGACTGCTTAAACACCTACCGGTGCAGTGGCGATCGCCACTGCACTCAAAACAACAACAAAACTGCCTGCAGTCGATAGGAATTGGTTGCACAACAGATCACACCTCTGTCACGTCAAAAGTGGGACAGTGGGCCAAGGCAACCACATCCCAGCATGAACAGCTTCGATAGCAACACCCCTTTCATGTTGCTGGCACGAATCCACGTGAAGCCTGGCTGTGTGGAGGACTACTTAGAACTCGCGCGAGCGACTGATGCCGCCGTCGAGAGCAGTGAGCCAGGCATGCTTCACCACACCTTTGACCAGGATCCAGATGATCCTCAAGCTTTTGTCTGGTCAGAGGTCTATGCGAACGATGCTGCTTTTGAGGCCCACGTCAGCAACCCTCCCGTGCAGGAATACCTGCAGAAGCACGCTGAACTGGGTGATGGTTTCAGCGTTGAGGTGTACGGAACCGTTGGCAGCGAGTGCCAGGCATTGATGGAATCCTTCGGCCTACCGCTGAAAATTTTCCAAACCAAACTCGGCTACAGCCGAGTTGTCTGATGGGTGGCTTGGGATCACTCTTAGCGGCCTTCCCAGACCCAGCGGCGTGGCCGTTCGCCGCACTCGGTGTTGATGTTCAGCTGTTCGTTGGCATCCCATACCCGCAGCACGCACTGAGCCCAGGCCTTGTGCTCGCTGGTGACCAGTGGGCTGTGGATCGCCTGCAAAACGGCGCTGCCATTCACAAAGGCCATGGCCACAGCAGCAACGACCAGGCCGGTACCAGTCCAGACACCAAGGGGGCCAGAGAGGGCCTGTTGAAAAGAGCGTTTCATCAGCCCGATTGTGGCCACAGAACAATCAATTCATCGGGGGGCCCGCCGTCATCGCTCGTTTCGGGTTCGGCTTCGAGCACGCCGTCATCAACAAGGCCCCATCTCAGATCCACTCAGCAGACACGGCTTTAGGAATCACGCTTCAAGCGCCAGCCAGTTGACGGCGGGCCATCAGGTTGCGAGCAGCCTCCAGATTGATGGCTTTCTTGGCGCGCTCGCGGATCAGTTTGAGTGCAGACATTGTTCTTTCTCTCGGCTGACCTTGATCTACGCCGAAAGCACTCGCGAGTCGATACCTCAAACCGCACAACGGGTGTTCGGTTTTGCGCTCTCTTGATCAGGTTGATCAAGGCAGTCGCGCCGATTGCGCAAGCTCACACATCGGGTGGCACGTTCAAGCACTTCGGGGTTTCCTATGGCGGTTGCTGGAGAGCTATGACGAAATTCCTGCTGCGCGACGGAAGCCTGATCGATATCGATACCGAAGCGGCTCCAGAAGACGTTTTCAGCTACACCAACACCGACGGAACAACCATTCACGCCGCCCTCTCTGAGCAGGCTGAGATGGAGCTTCTACGCCAAGTCCCTCCAAAACTGCTGAGCGTTTCCCAACGGATGCAACTCAGCGATCTGGCCGCCTGAGCTCCTTAAGAGCTTGAAAGCCAATCGTTCAGTCCTCGGAAGCAGGCTCGGTCATTTCATGGCCCAACACCGCATCAGCAACGCTGGCTGCCACCTGATTCGCGCTGGCCATCAGATCGATCGTTGCCAGACCGAGCAGATTGCGAACTTCCGGCGACACATGGTCCATATCTGTCGCCAGTTCCAGCTTCAAAGCCTCAATGTCTGAGCAATGGCGCGAAAGGGCCTGCAACCGGTCATACAGCAGGTGTGCAGCCAGGGCCATGGCCTGCACATCCGCTTCGTTCTGTGGCAGATCCGGTTGATCCATACCAAAAGCCTGGCGGGCTTTGATGGTTCCCCTGCGCTCCTGGCTGATTTCTTGCACTACAGGGACCAAGGGCATTCAAAGAGCCACCCATTGAGGGCACTGAAACGCCTGCTTGGATCCGGCGGAGTGCACTCACTGGTAAGCGCAGCGTTGCTGGAGGTAGTCCCTGCATTCGGCGTTGTTGTTGCAGGCTCTCTCTGCATCGTCCGGGCCCACTGTGCGGCCGTGCTCCTGGAACCATCGCATCGCGATTCCTTGCCGGTAGCCCATCGCCGCCCAGCCTGTATGACCCCGGCAAACCTGAGCCTGGCCAGGTGCTGCGATCACCAGGGATGCGGCAGCAGCAACCGAAAGCAGCAAGCGCATTGGGCCAGGACAACAACTGCGGGCATGATGACCAACCCATGAAGCCTGGGCAGCGGAGAACCGCCCACGTCCGTTCGGTCCTCTCCCCTATCAACCTCAAGCCGCCGTAGCGAGCATGGCTGCAGATCAGATCGCATGAGCTGATCGACGTGAGCGAGTCGGATGCAAGTCCCTCTGGATGTCGAGCTCCAGGGGGTCTTTTTTTGCGCTTAGGGTCACCGCCACTGAAGCGCCCGGATGATCCTTCCCTCTTTGCCTCTGGATCTTGGGTTGTTGCTGATTTCGATTGCCGTCGTCAACATCTGGCGCGCACAACGCCTCAGGGAAGACTGAGCCACAGGCTCAACTGCGGTAGCCCCACTGCTCGAGGGTGAGTTCTTGCGATGGATCCCCTTCACCTTCAGCCATCAGCACCACCAGTTCTTTATTGGGGAACATCCCTCTCACCTTCTCCCAAGCAGCCGTTTTGTCCTGCGTTGTGGTGCTGACTTCCAATTCATCACCGCACTCAAAACGCGCCACCCACCAGGCCATCAACAACTCACTGTTGGTGGGACGCTAACGACGCGGAATCGGCAACGGGGCACGGCAACGGTCAGATCGAGTTGAGCTCCAAATCAATCAAGATGGCCGCAAGAGCAACGCCTATTGCCATGCCCAGCCGCGAACAGATTTTGGCCGCCTCCGCTGGCTGGGTGGCGGTGCTTCTCAATGTGATCCCCGGTTTAGGGGCTGGCTATCTCTACCAGCGCCGTTGGAAGGCCTATTGGATCACCTCAGCTTTGGCGACCGCCTGGTTTGTTGCCGGCGCGGTGCTGGGGCAAGACGCTGAACCAGCCGCTGAAGCTCAGAACCAATTGGTGGGCCTCATCGGCCTGCTGCTCCTGGCAGGAGGCACTGCCACCGAAGCAGGCCTGGCCGTGAAGAAAGTGCGTGAGCCGTTGGACGAAAGCGCTTGATTCGATCAACTCGCAAAACGCCGACGTCATCGCCGCAGGCTTCAACGCTCCAATCGACTTGATCTCGACATAGACGCCCGGCTGAGAGCTGACGGTCTGCCGGGCCAAAGCGGCGGAGAGCTCCTTGAGCAGAGCAGCGGAATCGAGGCGCAACAGCGCGGGATCGAATGCTGGCATGACCATCTGCCGCCACCATGAAGGCATGATTCATCTGGACCCCAACACCGAATATTTCGCGCAAGCGCAGTTCAAGGGTCCTGGAAACCCACCAGAAGACGATTACCTGGCCTGGAGCAAGCAGCTCATTCCGCCAGCCAAAGCAGATAGCCCTGGCCATGTGGCCTCACACCTCCGCTTTCACGCGCAGCGCACCGGCCACTCGCTGCAGCAATTCATTTGGGAAGGGCAACAGTTCAATGCCATGGGGCGCAAGATCAGCCCGCTGAGATGAACAAAAAAGGAGGTGCCGTGCGATGAGCAGTCGCCGTCTCTACTTTTATCGCTAGCTGGAGCGGCACCATGTCGAACCACATGGATCTCAGTGAGATCCGCAAAACGATCGAATGGATGACCCCATCCGATGGCTGGAAAGTGCAAAAGGATGCCACCGGGGACCCGGCCAACCTTTGGGCTGAATATGGATTCAGCGTGCTTGGTGCCCTGCTGATCTATGGCCCAAAGGCCGCTGAGGTGATGGAGATCAGCGATTCCCTGACTCCAGAGGAATCACAAGAGATGGAGGCCCTTGGTCTGCTGGCCCAGCAGAAATGGGAGCAAGGCAAACGCGAGGCCAAAGAAAAGGCAACCGCAGCTGGGGCTTAAGAAGGAATAAGCATTCCCCAGCCAGAAAAGAGATTCAGCTCGAAAGCGAGCTTTCTGCAGACCAAGGCCATTAGGTTTCGAGGCATGGATGCAGATCAAGCCAATACCTCTATCGATATCCAAGTCATCGACAAGATGATGGATCGCTGGCGCCTGCGCCTGCTGACCCATGGCGCTGCCAGTGAGCTGGGCATGGAAGCCACCCGGCAGCTCAGCAAACTGGAAGCCAGAAAAGAGCACCTGAGCGCCCAGAGCTAAGCCGTCTTGGCCGTTTCATAGTTATGAATTCCTGCACAACAGCAGGAAAGTCAATAAATTGTGTGCCCTTGGTTGGTCAGATTCGTGAGCGCTTCTGAGCTGACCCCCCTGGATTGGCATGTGATCCACTTCGCTGTGGATCGGTTGCGGATCGCGGCGGAAAGCCCTGACCCCGAGACCAACGAAACCAACCCGCTGCCTGCCGATGTGAGCGACACTCTGATTCGCATCAGCCAAGTGGCCCAAAAGCAGATGGCAGCCTGAGGGCATCAGGCCCAGCGCAAGATCAAGGCGCGAGCATCGTCATCGGCCATTGCGCGGATGAGTGTGCGCAGAATCAACGCGACAACAGCACCGGCAATAAAAGCGATCAGGGCCATGGCTGGTTGGTTGAATCTCTGACTTCAACTTCGCCGCAGTGGTGGGGTTTGCGGATCCCCCAAACGAGCGAACAACGAGTCATTAGGCAGTTCTCAGACACTCATCAGCCAAACCACCCTCCAAAGCAGCTCAGCAGCAGAAAAGATCAAAGTGAGCCGCCAAACAATCTGTGGAACCCCTCATCTCCCTTGGTGTCTTGCTGCTGTTTGTGGCCTACCTGAACCGCCGCAAACCCATGGAGCTCTAACCCATGCCCAGGCACGATGGGGCTTGATGGTTGGTGACCCATGGCAGAGACGTTTGTGGATGTGCGGCTCAGCGCCGAAGAAGCTGAACTGATCGACTTCGCCCTCGACCTGGTCACCGACGCCTACGCCGATCAGGCCATGGTGGAGCGGCTCAAAGAGAAATACCGCACAGAAGCGGGCTCTGCTTTGGTGAATCAGCTGCGCCGCCGCTGCTACATCCCCATCGAGCTGCCCTGATCCCTCAAGATCGCCACTAGGGTCGGCCTCACCGCAGCCCATCGATGCTTCTGCCCTCGCTCGCCTGGGATCTCGGGTTGCTGCTGATCTCCATCGCTGTGGTCAACATCTGGAGAGCTCGCCGCTCCAGCGACGATTGAGCCGCATCAGGACAGTCCAATCTGCGTCTGTTCAGCACTAACGGAAACCCAAGCCAAGTTGCTTGATGGTGGTATCTCCCGCGGAAAAAGCAGTGAGAAGCACTTGGCTCAACCCCCCAACGCGTTGCTCACCGGGCTCAACCTGGAGGCCCTCTCAGCAACCTGCAACGTCGCCCTCATCTTCAACGTCAACACTGAGCGCAGCGTCAGTGCGTGAACTCGTTGCCGCCTTTGGCTTGAGCGCCTAAACGCTCAAAACAGGCTCAACACCAGGTTGATCCACCACCCCAAGACCGCCTTGGACATGCGCAAAACAGAGCGCATCAGGCGTGAGAGGTAGGTGGAGAGATAAACCGGGCTACGGCTCATTCGATCGCTTGGCAGCGAGCGATAGGCCAGGGAGTGAGCTTTGGTACTCGAGATGAACGTGCGCTCCATACCTCGGCCCATTCGTGCTTTCAATCTGACTTCCACACCAAGGAATGCAAGCTTTATTGCGTTGTATCTCCAAGCCATGACCAACCCCGATCAGCAGCCAGCCAAGCGGCGGGCCTTCTCCTACACGGAGATGATGAACTCAGGCCAACAGCAGCTGAGCAGCGAGCAAATCACAGCCCTAGAGGAGCAAGCGAAAGCCATCTCAAAACAAAACAAGACTCCACCAACAACAAAACCCTGAGCAGAGCCAGGGCTTTGTTGCTTTGCGTTGATGCCCACAGCTGGTGGGCGATGCATCACCAACCCGCAGGAGCCATGACCGCCGGGGGCTGGGCATACACCGGCTGTTGGTAGACAACGGGCTGTTGATACACCACCGGCTGCTGGGCCTGCTCCATGTGGGCGATGCCATTCAGCAAAATGCCGGCTCCAGCCATGGCAGCTGCAGCAGGGGGAACATTCCAGTTACCGCGGTGATGGTGATGGTGGCGAGCAGGACGAACCACCACCATTTGCTGGGCGTTGGCTGCGGGAATCGCGATCGCACCGAGGCTGACAACAGCAACAGCGGCGCCAAGGGCAATGGGAAGAACTCGGTTGCGCATGGGAGTTATTTCAAACGACATCTCTTTCCTAAAGGCACTGGTTAAAAGTGCGTCAGCCCGAGAACCGGCCTGGCCGGTTCGGTTTTGCGAATTTCGCCTGAGCAGTTGAAGACGAGCCATCACTGAGAAGCACTGCAGCGCCGTTGATCACAACTGCGCCAGCTCCCGCTTCACAAGCTGCACGTGCTCGTCGACTTCAGCGGCGGTGAAGTTGGGGTCTCGTTGCTTGAGCCAGCGGCGAATCAACGCTTCAGCCGGTTGCTGTTGCTCGTCGATGAGGCATTTGAGCCCCTTCAGCTCCTGCTTGAGCCGTTCCATGGATGATTTGAAAAGCCCAGCGACGGCTTTTCGCTCCTGGATCCAAGATCAGCGAAAACCTCAAAGCTGTGATCCCCCAAAAGGACCAAAGCGGCAAGGCCTACAAGAGCTGGCCACCTTTGAACCACAGCAGGGCCAGCACGGTGAGCACCTGCAACACAATCAAGGCCATGGTGGCCCGGCTCATCGCTGGTTTCTTTTGAGGCTTGCGTTTCGCCATCAGCTCAACGGCCCTAAAGCGCTGCTGGGGTGAACAGCACAGCACTGGCGATTAAACCCAGATAGGTGCCCACCAAATAGCCCAACAAGCCAATCGCCACAGCCGGCAGCGCCAGTTCGCCGCGCTTCAACGAAGTGGCCAAGGCCAGGGCCGTGCTGGGCCCGCCAATCGCTGCTTGCGAAGCGACCAAGGTTTCAGCCAAGGGCCAACGGCGCCAACGGCGCAGCAGCAGCAAAGCCGCCGCCTGCAACGCCACGATCCATGCGGCATAGATCAACACCGGCAGCCCCTCGCCCAGCAGCCCGCCCACGGGCGAGCTCAAGCCGATCACGGTGAAAAACGGCTGGATCAACAGCAAGCCTTCGTCGTAGCAGCCCCGCCGCGATGGCCCCCAAGGCAGCTGCGCGGCAATCAAGGCCGTTGTGGTGAGCACCAAGATCGAAGGCACCGCTGGCAGCGCAAGGCCCACCAGCTGAGATGCCAGCAGCACACCAAGCCCCCACAGCAAGGCCAAGCCATAGGCAGCCGCACCCTGATTGGTGGCAGCAGCAGGCGTTGGCGCAGGAGTTTCAGGCTCCGGGCGGCTGCCCCGCTGCCCCAGCCACAGGCTGACGGCAAACCAAATCGCAAACACCACATGGTCGGCAGCAGTGGCCACCAGCAGCAGCGATTCCGGCGGCTGAAGGGTGCGTGCCACCGAAACGAAATTGAGGCTGCCGCCGGTGAAGGTGGCGGTGAACACCCCCGCCAAGATGCTGCGCTCAGCCCCCAGCCAAGACCCGAACACCAGCCCGCCCAGCAGCACAGCCACCAAGGTGAGCAGCACCGAAGCAGCAAAGGGCGTTAACAGGCGCCGGGCATCGGGCCACACCCGACGCAGATCCACCGCCAGCAGCAACTGAGCGATGGCCAAGGAGGTGAGCGGTCCGCTGATCCAACCTGCTGCTGCCTTACTGGGCTGCCAGCCGCTGATGTTGGTGACCAACAGCCCGATCAGCAGCACCACCATGGTCATGCCGAGCTGACGGCCCCAGGCTGTGGAGCGGCTCAACCACCAGCCCAGCGCTGTCAACAGCAGGATCACCAACACCGCAGCCGCCATGGCCACCTCCTTTGAGCAGATCTTTGTCTACGGCAGCCTGAAAT
Source organism: Synechococcus sp. Minos11 (assembly GCF_014279855.1). NCBI lineage: Bacteria > Bacillati > Cyanobacteriota > Cyanophyceae > Synechococcales > Synechococcaceae > Synechococcus > Synechococcus sp. Minos11. The sequence goes on from NZ_CP047953.1 coordinate 1,594,499, forward strand.
CAGGCCGATCCGCCCATCATCTGCTGGCAGGGGCTGAGCGCCAGAGCGATGGATGGCTTGATGGTGTGCGACTGGGCCGCTTTGAGGGCTATCCGATGCTCTGGAGCGGCGATCAAGCCATCGATGGCGAGGTCTACCGAGTCGATCCAGCGCTGATGGCACAGCTCGATGCCTATGAAGGCGTCCCCAACGACTACATCCGGCTGCAGCGGCAGCTGCGCGATGGCCGCCAGGTGTGGGTTTACATGCACCCCTCAGCGGGGCTGTGAGGTGGCAGGTGCTGGATCCATCGATTCGGAAAGGCCCCAGTCGAGCTCCACGATCCAAGCTCCCAGCGCTGCAATGCAGGCCAGCGCCACAATCAACAAGATCCAGTGGCGACGGTCCATGGCAAGAGTCAAAACAGAAAAAATAGAAAGCAAAAAGCGGAGCCAAGTGAACCCTGGCTCCGCCCCTTGGTTGTCAACAATCAGCTGAAATCAATGCTTTAAAAGCATTGATTGATCACCACAGGCCACGCACAGCGCGACGGTACTCAGTGAAGCGGATGACGGGTTCGAGGTAGAGGGCGTAGTACTGGCAGTCACCACTGATGCCACTGTCATCAGGGGTGTAGCAGGTCAGCACCACACCAGCCTCGTCGTTGCCATACTTCTCATTTTTGAGAACTTCAGCAGCGGTGGCGGGCAGCACAGCGGCAGAGCCGAGGAGTGCAGCGGAAGCGAGCAGAGCGGCACGCATGGGTCGAATGTGAATTCTCCCAACATCGTGAAAACAATCGCTCGCGCCATCGCTTAATCCGCAGGAATCTCTTCAGATTCAGCCAAAAAGTACCAACAAACCGACTCTTTTTGGAACAAAAAATGGCCTATTGATTTAATTTTGAGAATGAATAAATAACATCTTCCCCTCATCAATAACGGCCAGCACACAATCAGCAGTCCTGCAACACGCCAACCGCTACCACCAAGAGAGTGCGCAACCCCTCAAAGCGATGAGCAGCCCGCAAGTGGCGCCGCAAACCCTGGGCGACATCATCACGATGGCCGTAGCGCCTGTGTTTTTGATCAGCTCGCTGATCGCCTACCTCGGAGTGCTGAGTGCGCGCTCCACCCGCATCGTTGACAACCTGCTCGTGCTGCAGGCCAGCGAAGCCGAGCTGATCAGCCTGCAGAAGCAACGCATGCGCTGTATCGCGCTGGCCTTTCGCGAAGTAGCCATTGCCGCCGCCTTGGTCTGCGGGGTGGTGATTTGTCTTTTCTTGAATGTGAGCCAGCGCATGGATCTGACCCTGGCGGTGAGCATCCTCTTCATCTCAGCGATGGTGCTGGTGGTGCATTCGCTGATCACTTTTCACAAGGAACTGCAACTGGCGATCCGCTCAGCGCGCCTGAAGTTCCCTGGCAGTTTTTAAAACGCCGTAAGTTGAGCCCATGGCTCTGATTCCTCGCTGGCGCTACATGAGCGATGACGCCAAAGCGGTCACGCGCCGCATTGGCTGGAGTGCCTTAGCGATTCTTGTGGTGGCCGTCGTCCTGCGGCCGCTGCTGCCCTGGCTAGCCCTCAGCATCCTTCTGTATTTGATCTGGCAAAAGCGCAGTTAACGCCTGGCCACGCCGCGGCCAGCACCAAACAAGCCCAAATCAATCAGCAGACCAACGGCCAGCAGGAACAGACCGCTGATACTGCCGAAGGCGTAGCCCATGGCCACCGCCCAGCAATAGGCGAGCGTCGTGGTGGGCAAAATGATGATCCCCAGTAGCGGCCAAACCCACACCCCGGCGAAGGGAGCCAACACAAAGGCTGGGGTGAACAGCCACAGCAAAAAGAAGACGATGCGCGGAGCGAGCAGGCCCAACAGAGCGATGAAACACATGGCTCAGGCCACCTGTTCTTGCGATTGTTGACGCGAGCTCCAATAGCTCTGGGCGCGCTCAAACAAAGTGGACTGCACCTCCACGAGGAAGCGATTAATCCGGAGTTGGCTGTCCTTGCGGCGAGGAACCATGTCGGAGGCAGCGCCAGCAAAGCAGAGGTCCACCAAGGTGGCGACCTCTTCTTGGGTCATGGTGATCTGAAGGGTTCCCTCAGGCTGAGTGGTGGCGTGCATTCAGTCCTAAAAGATCTTTAAAAACCCTAGGGGGATTGCCTCTCATCGTTAGAAAAACAGGTTCGGCTTAAGAATCCGAGCCACAGCAGCCATTGCGGCCACACCCCCAAGCGCGTCCACAAACTTTCGCTGCTCAGTGTAGGCACTTGCATCAAGTCCAACGACTCCTGATTGGCGGGCAGTTGCTGTTGGAGCTCCCCGCGTGGACTCATCAGAGCCGATGGCCCGGTATTGGCACTACTGAGGAGCCATCGAGAGGTTTCAATCGCGCGCAACTGCGCCAAGGCCGTGAACTGCTGTTGCAAAGCCAGCGGATAAGGATCCAGGTTGGCGATCGCCAGCAGCCAGCCAGCCCCATCGCGCACGGCTTGATTCAGCCCCAAGCCATCGCTGAGCTCATAGCAAATCGCCACCGCTGCAGGGCCTAACGGCGGCGGCAGCTCCAACAAACGCGGCGCCTCACCAGGGCTAACGCCACCCACAGCTGACAGCCCAGCCAAGCCGCCAGGCATCCACTCGCCCAAAGGCACCAGGCGTTGCTTATCAAGCCACTGCTGCGGGCGTGTGCTGCCAGCCGGAAACCACAACACGCTGCTGCGCTCGTCCAGCTCTTGGCGGCGAAAGCCGCCGGAGAGCAGCGCAACGGGCATCGCTGGCAAGGCTTGGCCCAACGGCAACGCTCCTTCAGGCAACACCACCGCATCGGCTCCCTGCTGCTCGGCAGCGGCCATGGCCTTCATGAGCAATTGACGCTGACGCTGCTGCTGCTCAGCGCTGAATTTCTCCCGCGTGGGCAAGTTGGGCTGCGCCACCACCAAGCTCAGCTCGGCTTCCGCCATCCCCGCGCTGGGCACGGAAGCCAAGGCGGCAGCTCCCAGCCCGTGGGCCGCAACCAGCACCAGCAGCAATGCGCGCCAGCGCAGCCGCCACAGCAACCAACTGATCAGCAGCTGCACCGCCGCCAACAGAGGCGCACCACCGAACCAGGCCAAACCCGCCAGCCAGCGATCACCTGGCAGCGGCGCCACACCCAGACCAATCCAAAACAGCGGGCCTTTCGCGAGCAGCAACTCCGCAAACGCCCAGAGCCATGCCGCACTCAACGCCGTGCTCAGCCGCGCAGGCCCAGCGCGCTGCACCAAGGCACACCACAACCCCACCAACAACGCCGCAGCAACGCCGCAAATCAGCCACAGCCCAATCACCAAAGGAGCACTGAGCAGCCCCGGCACCCCCAACCAATCGAGGGGATGGAGGGCCAACAGCCAGCGATGGCTCACCAGCACAGCAGCAGCGCCCCACACCGCTCCGCCCCGCCATGACAGACGCCACAAGGGGACCAGGGCGATCCACAACAGCCATGGCCAACCCAGCGGCGGCAGCGCGAACCCAGCCAATCCGCCCGCCAGCAAGGCAAGCCACCAGGGGGGTTCGATAGTTGTTAGCCAACTCTTAAGCGGACGACCTCCGTGCCTTAGCCCAAGGGGCAGGTCATGCCTCATACATTTCCGCGTGTCGTGCAGAACATGGAGTCATGGTCGCCACCCCACAGCCTCAACGCGACGCCAATCCCGACAAGTTAGAGCTGCGTCAACTACTCGAAAACAGCTTTCACAATCACGATCTGGTCACCATGGCTCCTGGCAGCCCGGTGCCTCTGCTCAAGGGACACATCTGGCTGGTGGTGCGCGGCATGACCAAGCTCGTGACCTCATCGATGAATGGGGATGAGGCCCTGCTGGGCCTGGTGGGCCCTGGCGAGCCCTTTGGTGAACCCCTCAGCCAGGTGGATCCCTATGAGGCCATCACCTTGAGCCAGTGCGATCTGCTGTGTTTGCGCTGGAGTGAATTCACCAGCAACCCCAGCCTGAGCAGGGGCATGCTCTTGGCCACCGCCAAGCGCTACCGCCAGGTGGAAGCGCTGCTGGCCTTGGTGGGGCAACGGCGCGTGGAAGAGCGCCTGCGCAGCTTCTTTGAATTGATGGCCAGTGAATACGGCCAGCCCTGCGAGCAGGGAGTGCGCATCAGCGTGCGGCTCACCCACCAAGATCTCGCCAACCTGCTGGGCACCACGCGGGTCACCGTGACCCGCTTCATCGGTCAACTGCGTGATCAAGGCTGGCTCGAGGTCGAACACAGCCGCCATGTGGTCGTAAAATCCGCTCAAAAGCGCTAAACCGCAATCAGTTCAAGCGGCCCCAGCCGATGGAGAGCAGCAACCCACTGCAGCAGCTGCTGGTGCGCGGCATTGGCACCACCAATGTGGTGGCCGATCGGCTCAAGTCGGTGATCCAGGGCTGGGTCACCAGCGGCCGCATTGATGCCAGCCAGGCCTCCAGCCTGATTGAAGAGGTCAGCGGCGCGATGCGGGGTGACAACCCTGCTGCTGAGAAGCAGGCCGAGCAACAGATCGAGCGCAACCTCGATCAACTGCTGCATGAAATGGGCCTGGCGCGTCAGCGCGAGGTGGATGAACTGCGGGGCCGCATTGATCGCCTTGAGCAACAGCTGCGTCAAAACGGCGAACTTCGCTGACAGAATCAACCGGTCTTTCTCAGCCCTTGATGCGCGACATCCTGATCAGCTCCGCCGTTTGCGTGGGCTGCCTGATGCTGGCTCTGGTTAGCCAGATCGTGGCCCCCACCCCAGCCCAGGCCACTGCTCCTGCGGCCAGCGAAGTGCGCCCAGCCGCCAAGGCAGCAGCCGTCAACCCCGCTGCACCGCCCGCTGAGCTCGATCCCAACGAGAGCAACCCTCGTCTGTTTGCGATGGCTCCCGAAGCCAGCGATCAGGTCGCCCAAGGTTCAGCAGCTGATTTATTGGGTGGCGACATGGAAGCCACCAAAGAGCGCATGACCCCCTCAGGCCTCAAGATCACCGACCTGGTGGAAGGCACAGGCACAGAAGCCCAAAGCGGCAACACCGTCTCGGTGAACTACCGCGGCACCTTGACCAACGGTCAGGAGTTCGACAGCAGCTACCGCCGCAACCAGGCCTTCACCTTCCCCCTTGGCGGCGGCCGAGTGATCCGCGGCTGGGATGAAGGCGTTGTGGGCATGAAAGAAGGCGGCAAGCGTCGTCTGGTGATCCCACCGGATCTGGCCTATGGCTCCCGCGGTGCTGGCGGTGTGATCGGGCCCAACGAAACCCTGATCTTTGAAATCGAGCTGGTGAAGGTGCAGGGCAACTGAGCCGGCCGGTTATCCCCACGCCTAGGCGACAGTGGAGGGCGGGAGTCCATCGTTAAGATCGCCGCGACCGTTTGATCCGGCCATGGCCCACACCCTCCCTGTTCTGCCTTACGCGCTCGATGCCCTCGAGCCTCATATCTCCCGCCAGACCCTGGAGTTTCACCACGGCAAGCACCACGCTGGCTACGTGAACAACCTCAACAAGCTGGTGGAAGGCACCGATCTCGACGGCAAGAGCATCGAGGACACCATCACCGCCGTGGCCGGTAACGCCGAGAAGGCTGGCGTGTTCAACAACGCCGCCCAGGTGTGGAACCACAGCTTCTACTGGCAGTGCATCAAGCCCGGTGGCGGCGGCCAGCCCACCGGCGCCCTGGCCGACAAAATCAACGCTGACTTCGGCAGCTTTGAGAAGTTCATCGAAGCTTTCAAAGCCGCTGGCGCCACCCAGTTCGGAAGTGGTTGGGCCTGGCTGGTGCTCGACAACGGCACCCTCAAGGTGACCAAGACCGCTAACGCCGACCTGCCCCTGGCCCACGGCCAGAAGGCTCTGCTCACCATGGATGTCTGGGAGCACGCTTACTACCTGGATTACCAGAACCGCCGCCCCGACTACATCACCACCTACCTCGAGAAGCTGGTGAACTGGGACTTCGTGGCTGCCAACTTCGCCGCTGCCTGATTCAGCAGCCGAGTGATCAGCCGGCCCCCGCAGCAGCGGGGGCTTTTTTTATGGCTGACGGCTGCACTCAGGCGGAATCCACATGGCATCGCCATAGGAATAAAACCGGTAGCCCGCTGTAATCGCGTGCTGATACAGCTGCAGCAAGCGCTCGCGTCCGATCAAGGCACTCACGAGCAGCAGCAGCGAGCTTTTAGGAAGGTGGAAATTGGTCAGCAGGCCCTGCACCACGGCAAAGCGAAAGCCCGGCTGAATCACCAAATTCACCGGACCGCGGAACGGCTGCAGCACGCCGCCATGGAGCGCCGCCACCCCTTCAAGGCTGCGCACGCTGGTGGTGCCCACAGCAATCACACGCCCACCGCGCTTGCGGCAGGCGGCAACGGCTTGCACCAAGGCCTCACTCACCTCCACCCATTCGCTGTGCAGCTCCAACTGGCTGAGGTCTTCGGTTTCCACCGGCCGAAAGGTGCCGAGTCCCACATGCAAGGTCACGCTGGCCCGCTCAATACCTTTCTGCGTTAGGGCAGCGAGCAATTCCTCACTCAGGTGCAGTCCAGCCGTTGGAGCAGCCACCGCCCCCGGCTTAGAAGCGAAGCAGGTTTGGTAGCGGGCGTTATCGGATTCATCCTGCTGGTGGAGGTAGGGCGGTAGCGGCATCACGCCATAGCGCAGCAGCAAAGGCTCCAGGCTGGCCGCATCGATGCACTCCGGCGGGAACTGAATCAGGCGGCCGCCGCTGTTTTCCTCCACCGCCAGCACCTGCAGCGGTAGATCGGGCTCACCATCGGCCACCAGGGCAATGCTGTCGCCAGGCCTGAGGCGCTTGGCAGGGCGGGCCAAACAGAGCCACTGCCCTTGTCCTTGGGGCTCGAGCACCAGCAGCTCGCCAAGTCCTCCACTAGCGCGGCGCACTTGCAGCCGCGCCCGCAGCACACGGGTGTCGTTGACCACCAGGAGATCACCAGGGCTGAGCTCCTCGAGCAGATCCCACACCTGCCTATCGCGGCAGCCAGCTTTGGGCTCCACCATCAACAGCCGAGCGGCATGGCGCGGCTCCAGCGGCCGCTGGGCGATGCAAGCCTCCGGCAGCTCGTAGTCGTAGGAGCTCAACAGCGAGTCGCGCGGATCGATCAACACCAGCTCAAAGGGATGGATCCCTCCTAGCTGATGGCCTAAGCAATGAAGCTGCGCACCACGGAAAACACGCGACTGCGGTCATCGGCCAAGGCTTCGTAGAGAACATTGGCGCGCTGGTTGAGCAGCAGCTTGTCAAAGCGATCGCGGGGAATCGCCACTGGAATCACCACCGTGACGGACACACCCGGCGGCGCCGCATGTTCCTGCTCCATGACGTACTGGCGAAAAGGATCGATCAAGGAGCTGTAGGGACTTTGCAGCAGCACCAACTGCGGCACCATCGGCCCTTCCCCCACCAAGCGCTTCCACTGCTCTTGGGCCGCTGACTCGTTTTCGGGGCGCTCCAACACCGCCACCGCCACCACCTGATCAGCGATCGAGCAGGCGTAGCGCACCGCCTGCATGGTGGGCCGGCTAATCCGCGGCACCCACACCACACAGCGATTGCCGATCAGGGGGTGATGGGGCTCCATGCGCGGCAGCACGAAGTCCACTGGCAAGGCCATGGCGGAATACAGGGCCCGGTAGCGCTCACGGATCCGGGTCAAAGCCCAGATCAACAGCGGGATGGCGATCACCACGGTCCACGCGCCTTCATCGAACTTGCTGACCACAATCACCAGCAGCACCACGAAGGTGGCGACAGCCCCAAGGGCATTCATCAACAGCCGTCCGTGCCAGCCATTGCCATGGCGCTGCCACCAGCGCTTCACCAAGCCCAGCTGCGAGAGGGTGAAGGCGGTGAACACCCCAAGGGCATAGAGGTTCACCGCCACGGTGGTGTCGCCACGGCAGATGAAGATGATCAAGGCCGTCACGCCCAGCAGCACGCCAATCCCGTTTTGGTGAACGAGGCGATCTCCCACCCAGCGCATCTGCCGGGGGAGGCATTGGTCATCGGCAAGCATCGCCGCCAACCGCGGGAACCCAGAGAAGGCGGTGTTGGCCGCCAACACCAGGATCAACAGGGTGGAGATCTGCATCGCCCACAGCAGCACGCTGTTGGCGCCAAACACCCGTGTGCCGATCTGGGCAATCACGGTGAGATCGCTGCTAGGGGCCACCCCATACATGAAACCCAGGCCGCTGATGGCAAAAAACATCCCCGACAGCAGGATCCCCATCACCAGCAACGTTTTGCGGGCATTGCGGGGCGCTGGCTCCTGGAACACTTGAACGCCATTGGCGATGGCCTCGATGCCAGTCATCGCCGAGCAGCCCGAGCTAAAGGCGCGCAGAATCAGAAACAACCCCAATGGCTCAATGGCGTTCACCAGCGGCGGTGGATCAGGAACAAAGCCATGGCTGAAGGTGAGGTCCTTCAGACCCGCCAGCGTCAGCACCACCACCATCACCACAAAGGCGTAGGTGGGAATGGCAAACACACGCCCAGCTTCTTTAAGCCCGCGCAAATTGGCCCAGCCGACCAAAGCCAGCAGCAACAGCGCAAACGACACCTCGTGCTGCCGCAACTCCGGCAACAGCGAGCTGATGGCTTGGGTCCCCGCCATCAGGCTGACGGCAGCGGTCAGCGTGTAGTCGATCAACAGGGCCGCTGCAGCAATCAAGCCGACGTTGCGGCCAAGGTTTTCGCGCACCACCACATAGGAGCCGCCGCCATCGGGATAGGCCGAGATCGCCTGGCGGTAGGAGAGCACCACGATCGCGATCAGGACGATGATCGCCACGGTGATTGGCACCGAAAGCCCGAGGGCTGCACTGCCTCCCAGCACCAACACGCCCAGGGCGGCTTCCGTTGCGTAGGCCACCGAGGAGAGGGCATCGGAGGCCAAGATCGGCAAGGCCTGGATGTTGGGCAGACGCTGATCAGCAGCGGCATAGCGCGACAGGGGCCGCCCCAACAACCTCTTCCAAAACGTCACCCAACCGCCGCCATCACCCCCTCAGAGTGACCAGAGCAGCGGGCAATGGCAGCTAGTTCAAAGGGCCAGGCTTTCGGGCTGGGTTTCGATGATCTTGGCCAGATCCTTGAGGAAGCCGGCGGCATCAGCGCCGTAGATCACGCGGTGGTCTGCGGTGAGGTTGACCTGCATCTGGCGCTTGACGGCGATCGAGCCATCGCTGTTGGCGGCCACCACTGGACGCGAGGCACCCACAGCCAGGATTGCGCCGGTGCCGGGCGGCAGGATCGCGTCAAAGCGGTCGACACCAAACATGCCCAGGTTGGAGAGGGTGAAGGTGCCCGTGCTGTATTCCTCAGGCTTCAACTGCTTGCTGCGAGCCCGGGAGACCAGATCAGCCCAGCTGCGCGAGAGGCTGTAGAGGTCGTTGCGATCAGCGGCGGCCAGCACCGGGGTCACCAAGCCGCCGTCTTCCATGGCCACAGCTACGGCCACATTGATGCCCTCTGGATAAGCGATGCCGGCCTCGCTGAAGGCCGCATTCACCCTGGGGTGGCCGGCCAGAGCAGACGCCACAGCTTTGGCCAAAAGTGCGGTCATGGTTACACCCTTGGGCTTGACCTGCTTGTAGAAGGCGTCGAGCTTGTCGGTGGTGATCGTGTAGCCGACGCGGAAGGTGGGCACCGCCAGGCTGGCCACCATGTTGCGGTTGACCGCCTGCTGCAAGGTGGTGAAGGGCAGGGTTTCACCGGGCGCCACTGGGGCAGCCACAGCTGCTGGCAGCGGAGCCACAGCAGGGGCAGCAGCTTGCGCCGCCGCCAGGGTTCCAGCTGGAACAGCCGCTGGCGCGGTGGGGGTGCGACCGGCAGCACGCTCGATATCAGCAGCGATCAGGCGGCCATGGGGGCCGCTACCGCGCAGGCCCTCGAGTTGCACGCCCAATTGCTGGGCCAGTTTCTTGGCGCGGGGGCTCGCCACGACACGTCCGCCATGGCCATTGCTGCTGGCAGGGGCAGGCGGAGCGGCCACGGCAACCGGCGCAGGGGTTGGCGCGGGGGCGGGCTCAGGGGCCGCTGGGGGTGCAGCAGCTGGTGCTGGGGCCGGTGCTGCTGCAGGCGCAGATGCCGCTGGTGTGGCTGGGCCGTTGGCCTTGAGTTCGGCGAGCTCAGCCTCGGTTTCCACCACCAAGCCGATGGTTTCGCCAACAGGCGCTGTGCCGCCAGCGGGCAGCAACACAGCACCGAGGAAGCCGGCTTCAAAGGACTCCACGTCCATGTCGGCCTTATCGGACTCGACCACCAACACCGATTCACCGCGCTCAACGCGGTCGCCGGGCTGCTTGAGCCACTCAACGATCTTCCCCTCAGTCATCGTTGAGCTGAGGGCTGGCATGAAGATCTCGAATGTCGCCATCAGCCGCTTCCGCACAAGGATCCGGGGATCTTATCTCCCGGCTCAGGCGCCCTCACTGATGGACTGAACGACGCCGTCTTTGACAACGATCGAGGCCTGCAGCTTCTGCACCAGGTTGTCGCCAACCGCGACGGTGCAGGTGCTTTCGATCTGGCCCTGCTCCACCACCTCATCCATCTGCAGCCCCTGCACGGTGGTCTGCTGATCCAGCAAGTTCCGCTTTTGCTCCTCGAGCTCAGCGCGCTTAGCGGCTACCTGCTGCTGCACCCCAGCCACCTGCTCCTGCACGCGCGGATCGAGGGGATTGGCGCTCTGGCGGCGGATTTCCTCGATCACCTGCTGGCCTTCTTGCTCCAGTTGGGCCAGCTGCTGATCGGTGGTGGTGATGCCCTGGCTCAGTTCGCGCTCAGCCTCCTGCTTCCAGGTCGGCGTCACAACCGCTTGAACCGTGATGTTGCGTTTGATGGTCAGCGCGTCAGCCATGGGAAGGGAAAGTGGCGCCCAAGACTGTCAGTCGCAGCAGCTGGGGTCAACCAGCGCCATAGATCTCCGCAATCGCCGCGCCGTCGCGGCTCGTGATGCGGTCGCGCCGTTGTTTGAGCGTCTGGGTCAGCAAGCCGTTGTCGATGCTGAAGGGTGCCACCAAGGCCACCCCCGCCAGGCGCTCATCAGCCCGCGCGCCACTGCGCTCAGCTAGGCGGCGATTCAGCCGGCTGGTGAAGGCTTTCAGCAACGCGGGATCACCCCCCAAAGCCGAGCCATCGGGCCATTGCTCAGCCACTGGCAGAGCCAACTCAGCAGCCAAAGCCGCTAGAGCTTCGGCGCGAGGCACCACCAGGGCACCCAACTGACGTTGGTCCTGGCCCACCACCATCACCTGCTCCACCAGCTCCGACGCGGCGAGTTCGTCCTCCAGAGGGCCAGGCTCGATGTTTTCGCCGCTGCTCAACACGATCGTGTCTTTGGCGCGGCCGGTGAGAAAGAGCGAGCCATCAGCCAGCAAATGCCCGAGATCACCGGTGTTGAACCAGGCCTCGGTATCAAGCACCTCCCCGGTGGCCTCAGGCCGATTGAGGTAGCCCTTCATCACTTGGGGGCCGCGGGCCAGCACCAAGCCCCGCTCCCCTTGCTGCAGGGTGCGGCGGCTATCGGGATCAACAATCTTCAGCTCGGTTCCTGGCAATGGCCGGCCAGCACTGCCGCGCCTGTTGGCCCAGCGGCGCCGGCAGCTGAGCACCGGGCTGGTTTCCGTCAGGCCGTAGCCCACGAGCAATTCAATGCCGATGGCCTCGAAAAAGGCATCAATGTGCTTGGGCAGAGCCCCGCCGCCACTAATGGCGGTGCCCAAAGAGCCACCAGCGAGTTGGCGCCGCACCGCCGGCCACAGCAACCGGCCGGCTAACGCTGCAGGCACCCAACTCAGGGCAGCCAAGGCCAAACCAGCCAGCCGCTCAGACCAAGGAAGGGGGTGATCAGCCAGATCGCGCCACTGCCGCAGCGAGCGGGCATGGGTTTGCGATGCCGCCAGGGCCGTGCGCAGCAGCTTTTGCTTGCTGGCCGGCATCCCTTCAAGAGCTCCTTGGAATCCGCCATAGAGGGCTTCCCAAAGGCGCGGAACGCTGATCAGGTAGTGGGGGCGCACCCGCTGCAGATCTCCCTTGAACTGGCGCAGGTTTGTGTAGCTCTGGCTGCAACCGCGCGAGAGCAACAGGTAGCCGGCACTGCGTTCATAGGCATGCCAGATCGGCAATACGCTCAACACCCGCTCGCCCGGCTGGGGAGACACCGCCACCCCAAGCGTGCGCACCTGGTGCAACAGGTTGGCCTGAGAGAGGGGCACCCCCTTGGGCCGTCCTGTGGTGCCGGAGGTGTAGAGGATCGTGGCCAGGCGGCTCTCGGGTCCTTCAGCCGGCTCGAGCACGGCTGAACGGTGCACACCACTGGCGAGCAGCTCCTGCCAGCTCAGCAGTGGCACGGAAGCACCGCTGGCGGGCACCTCGCCATGCAGCAACAGCACAAAGCGCAAGCCAGCCAAGGCACCAGCGGCTTGCAACGGCTCCAGCAAGCTGGCGTCTTCCAGCACCAGGGCCCTGGCACCGCAATCGCCAAGGATGTAAGCCAACTCCTCAACCGGGGCTTGGCTGCCGCGCACGGCATTGGCGGCCCCCAGCCGCATCAAGCCTTGATCCACCGCCAACCAGCGGGGCCCGTTCTCGGCGAACTGAGCCACCACATCCCCTGGGCCAATGCCCTGGGCTGCCAGGCAAGCAGCCACCTGGGCGATGCGCTCATGCAACGCCTGGAAGCTGAGGCTCTCTGGAGCTGGGCCGTGGGCAGCTTCCACCGCCATGAGTGTTCCGTGGCTTTGCGCCAGCCGCGGCCAGAGGCCATCAATTCCCTTCAGTTCCGACCAATCAGGCTGCTGCTCCAGGGCCCGCTGATCCGCGCGATCACCCTGCCAGCACACCAAGGCGTCAGCCATCGCTCTCCAGCCAGCTGCGCAGAGTCTGCTCGTTGATCCACTCCACAGCGGACCAGCCCAATCGCTTGCAACAACTTGCTGCCAGGGGCTGCTGCAACTGCTGCACGCTTACCCCCGGCCGCCAGTGATCCAGCCGCCCCACCGGCAACTGGAGGCCGCAGGGGGTGATGGCGTCAAAACCCGCCAAATCGCAGCTCACATTCAGGGCCAAGCCGTGCTGGGTCACCCAGCGGCGGCAGCCCACCCCAATCGCCGCCACCTTCTTTCCTTCCAACCAAACGCCCGTGAGCCCCTCGCGCCGCTCAGCGCTGAGCCCCTGCTGCTCGAGCACATCGAGAACCATCCCCTCAAGCTGACGCAGATACCAGTGCAAATCCGGCTGATGGCGCTGCAAATCAACGACCGGATAGGCCACCAATTGGCCAGGGGCATGGTGGGTAACTTCACCACCGCGATCGAGCCGATGCAGGGGGGCCGGTGGATGTTGAGGGTCGAAATGCAGGTGCTCGAGGCTGGCACCGCGGCCGAGCGTGTAGCAAGCGGGGTGCTCCAGCAACAGCAACAGCTCCGGCCCACCAGAGCTCAACAGGCGTTGCTGCCACTGCTGCTGCCAGCGCCAGGCCTGCTCCAGGGAAATTTCCCTGGCGAGAGCACAAAGGAATGCTTCTGGCAATACCCGTTCCATGCCGTCGTCAATACATTGAATTCAACCCACATGGCAGTGAGGTGCCGGTATGAAGCTTCTGATCCATGGCCGCAATCTCGAAGTCACGCCCGCGCTGCGGGATTACACCGAAACCAAGCTCTCGCGAGCGGTGAGTCACTTCAACGGCATGGTGCAGGAAGCCGATGTGCATCTGTCGGTTGCGCGCAACCCGCGGGTGCCGCAGCAAACCGCTGAAGTCACCCTGTTTGCTAGCGGCACTGTGATCCGCGCCCAAGAACGCAGCCAGAACCTCTACGCCAGCATTGATCTGGTGGCCGGGAAACTGGCCCGCCAGCTGCAACGTCATAAGGACCGCCGCCAAGGCCACGGGCACCACAGTGATCTCCAGGCCGAGCCCGAAGTGATGCCGCTGCAGGGCGACATGCTCCAAGGCCGTCACGCTGAGCTGCCGGCTCCTGTGGTGCGGCGGAAGTATTTCGCCATGCCGCCGATGAGCGTGGAAGAAGCGATTCACCAGCTGGAGGTGATCGACCATGACTTCTACGTCTTCCGCAATGCCGACAACGGCGAACTTCAAGTGGTGTACCAGCGCAACCACGGCGGATACGGTGTGATCGAAGCCCGAAGCTGATGGCGTGCCTGCCGCGTTCGACCCGGCCGAGATCCCCGATCTCGCCCCACTGATCGACCACGCCCTGCTGCAACCGCGGCTTGGCAGTGAGCAAATCGAACGCGGCTGCCAGCAGGCTCTGCATTACGGCTTTGCCGGCATCTGCCTGGCCTCGCGCTGGATGCCGCAAGCCCGCCAATGGCTGGGGGAGCGCGGCAGCGTTCGCCTGATCAGCGTGCTGAGCTTTCCCTTTGGCGCCTGCAGCAGTGAGCTGAAGCGCGCTGAAGCCGAAGCCGCCGTGGAAGCTGGCGCTGATGAGCTGGATCTGGTGCCGGACTTTGCCCTGCTGCTCGATGGCGAGCTCACGGCCTTGCACGATCAAATTGCAGCTGTGGTGGAGCTAGGTCTGCCGCTCAAATTGATCCTGGAGGCCGATCAACTCACAAGCGATCAGCTGCAGGCCCTGGTGGAGGTTGCCCTCGATGCTGGCGTCGCGTTTCTGAAAACCGGAAGTGGCTATGGCCAACCCGCCAGCAGCGCCATGGTGCGGGACTTGCATGGTCTGGCAGCCGGGCGAGCCAAGGTGAAGGCCTCTGGCGGTATCCGTGATCTGGGCCATGCCATTGAGCTGGTGCAGGCAGGGGCCGAGCGGCTGGGCACCAGCCGCGGCGTGGAGCTGGTGCAGGCCCAGCGGGAATGAGCACACCGCCGCGCGAGCGCACTCTCGAAGGGCTCTGCCTGAAAGCCACACCGCTGGGTGAACAAGACCGCCTGCTGCTGTTGCTGACCGAAGAAGAGGGGCTGCTCAAGCTGGCCGCTAGCGGTGCCCGCAAACCGCGCAGCAGCTTGGCCGCTGCCGGAGCCCTAACGCTGATCAAAGCCCAGGTGGCACGAGGCCGCAGCCTCGATCGGCTGCGCCAAGCCCAGGTGATCCGCAGCTACAGCCGCCTCGGTGAGCAGCTCGAATTGCTGGCTGCCGGCCAATGGCTGTTGGAGCTGGCACGGCTGCTGATCGCCGAAGCCGAACCCCTCCCCGGAGCCTTGGCCCTGCTGCTGCACCGGCTCGGACAGCTGGAGGAGTTGCGATCGGCCCCAGCCGAGGTGCAACGGCTGGAGGCCTTGGCGACGGCCGTTCAGGGCGGCGTTCAGCTGCTGCAACTCGCTGGTCTGGGGCTGCCAATGAACACCGATCTCAATGGCGGTGGCGATTTGGTACCGCCGATTGGCAACTGGGAGTGGCGCTGCAGCCTGCTGCCGGCCGATGGCTTCTGCAGCGGCCGCAAAAGCGGTGCCGTGCTGATGCTCAATGCTTCAGAGCTCGCTCTGTTGCAGCGGTTGCTGCGGCCCCAACTGCCGCGCAAGCGCGATGGTGAACTGATGGGGCCCGAACGGGTGTGGCTTCACCTGCAGGAGCTGCTGCAGATCTGGTGCCGTGAACATCTCGGTCGCAGTCCCAAAGCATTGACATTGCTGCGGCAGGATTGGCCGGCATCAGCGCAGCGGCAGAACGGGTGAGCGATCAGGCCCAACAAGGCAGCGGTCTCCAGGCCGTGCTGGCCCTTCCGGGTTTCAGGCTCCTCTGGCTGGGGCAGATCTTTTCCCAGCTGGCCGACAAGTTCTACATCGTGTTGATGGTGTTTCTGATCGCCCAGAACTGGGCGCAGACCACCGACATCAGCTCAGGCCCACTGGCGGAAGCAGCCGACTTGCTGCGCCAGCAGGGCGTAGGCAGCAACCCTGGCCTCAGCAGCGGCGGCGCGGGCCCCGATGCCCAGCTGATCACCCTGCTCACCACTGGCATCTTTGCCGCCAACACCCTGCCGGCGATCCTGCTGGGCAGCTTGGCGGGTGTTTGGGCTGACCGCTGGCCCAAGCGAGCCGTGATGGTGGCCTCCAACGGGCTGCGCACCCTGATCACCCTGGCGGTGCCATTCATGCTGCTGCCCGGGCCCAGTTGGCTGGGCTTGAGCTGGGGCTACTGGGGCCTATTGGTGATCACCTTTTTGGAGTCCTGCCTAACGCAGTTTTTTGCCCCAGCGGAGCTGGCAGCCATCCCGCTGCTGGTGGACAAACCCCTGCTGCTACCTGCCAATTCGCTCTACACCACCACCACCATGGCGGCCACGATCGTGGGCTTCGCCTTGGGCGAACCGGTGATGCAGCTGCTGCGCCAGCTGTTGAGTCCCCTGGGGATCAGCCATGGCGAATTCGCCCTGGTGCCCCTGGCCTATGGGGTGGCCACGTTGATCCTGCTGTTTGTGCGCACCAATGAGCCGCAGCGGCACAGCACGGGCACCAGTGTTTGGGCTGATATCAAAGATGGCCTGGGCTTCTTGAGCCGCCAGGCCAGCGTTCGCGGGGCAATGCTGCATCTGGTGCTGCTCTACAGCCTGCTGGCGGCGCTGTGGGCCCTATCGATCAGCTTGGCGATCCGCGTGGCGGGGCTCGGCGCCGAACGCTTCGGCAGCTTGCTGGCCATGGTGGGACTGGGGCTAGCCATTGGCGCGGTGCTGATTGCGCAGCTGGGCCATCGCTTCCGCCGCTCCGTGTTAGCGGCGATCGGCCTGGGCGGCATGGGCTTCTGCCTGGTGCTGTTGGCCCAATTGCGCCCCAATCTTTGGACCACCCTGGCCCTCTGCGGCGTGCTCGGGCTTGGCACCGCTCTGGTGGGCATTCCGGCTCAAACCACGATCCAGGAAGACACCCCGGAAGAACTGATGGGCAAGGTGTTCGGCCTGCAGAACAATCTGGTGAACATCGCCCTCAGCCTGCCGTTGGTGCTGGCCGGCACCTTGGTGGGCAGCGTTGGCCTGCAACCGGTGCTGCTGCTGTTGGCCCTGCTGGTGTTTGCCGGTGCCGGCATGGAGCGGCCATGGCAACGCAACTAAACTCCGCTGCTAGCTTTTCTCCCTGGCCCATCCTTTGTTGATGCGGATCGCCTGGCTCGGGAAAAAATCGCCCTTCTGCGGCAACGTTTCTTACGGCATGGCCACCACCGCCGCGCTGCGCGATCGGGGCCATGAAATCCATTTCATCCATTTCGACACCCCAGCCACCCAAATCGGCCGGCTGCTGAAAGCAGGGCCTGGCGATGAGCAGGAGCTAGCCGGCGAAGACCAACCCGATGTGGCCTTGCCATATCTGGTCAAATCGCAGATGTACACAATTCCCTCGCCGCGGGCCAACCGCGAGTTGCGGGAATCGCTGGAGCGTATCCAGCCCGATGTGGTGCATGCCAGCCTCACCCTCTCACCGCTGGATTTCGGCCTGCCTGAGCTCTGCCAGCAACTGCGGGTGCCGCTGGTGGCCACCTTCCACCCCCCCTTTGATGCGTCCTTACGCAACATCACCGCCGGAGGTCAGCAGCTGACCTATCAGCTCTATGCCCCCTCCTTGGCTCGTTACAACAAGGTGATCGTGTTCTCCGATCTACAAGCCGAGGTGCTCAATCGGCTGGGGGTTCCTGAGGATCGTTTGGCGGTGATTCCCAACGGCGTGGATCCGCGCCATTGGCATCCGGGCAGCTCAGAACTGCAGCAGCGCTTCGACGGCCGCCGGGTCTTTCTCTACATGGGCCGACTGGCCACCGAAAAAAACGTGGAGGCCCTGCTGCGGGCATGGAAATTGGTGCAGCCGGAAGGCTGCGTGCTGGTGGTGGTGGGCGATGGCCCCCTGCGCAACACCCTGGAAACCTCCTACAACTCGGACAACATCATTTGGTGGGGCTACGAGGCTGATCAGCAGCGCCGCTCCGCTCTGCTGCAGGCCGCAGAGGTGTTCCTGCTGCCATCGCTGGTGGAAGGGCTCTCACTGGCCCTGCTGGAAGCCATGGCCAGCGGCTGCGCCTGCATTGCGACTGATGCGGGAGCCGATGGCGAAGTGTTGGCCGGAGGCGCTGGCATCGTGATCAGCACCCAAGGCGTCACCACCCAACTGCGCACCCTGCTGCCGGTGCTGCGCGATCAGCGCCTGCTCACAGCAGAGCTGGGGCGCCAGGCCCGCCGCCGGGTGATGGAGCGCTACACCCTCAGCGCCAACATTGATTCCATTGAGCGCCTCTACCGCGAGCTCAACAGCCCCTTGCCCCTGGTGGCCTAAGCCAACTCGGCGCAGCAACGCTCAAAGGCGGCGCTCGGATTACTGGCTTGGGTGATCGGCCGGCCGATCACCAACTGACTAGCTCCAGCCGCAATGGCTTCGGCAGGGCCCATCACACGGGCCTGATCACCAGCGGCTGCTCCTTTCGGGCGAATCCCCGGGGTGACCAAGGCAAACGGCTCGGGGTGCTGACGACGCAGGGCTGCTGCCTCCAGCGGTGAGCAAACACAGCCACCGATGCCGGCAGTTGCTGCCAGCTCCGCCAATGCCGGCACCCGCTCAGCGATGCCCTGGGCAATAGCGAGTTCCTGTTGCAGTCGCTGCTCCTGCCAGCTGGTGAGCACCGTCACCGCTAACAGGGTGGGCAGCGGTTGCCCAGCGGCTTGGGCTCCCTCAACGGCGGCGGCTTGCGCCGCCTGCAACGCCTCGCTGCCGGCGCAGGCATGCACAGTGATCAACTCCGCCCCCAGCGCCGCAGCCCGCCGGCAAGCCCCCGCCATGGTGGCGGGGATGTCGTGAAACTTGAGATCCAAAAAGACACGCAGCCCTTGCTCCCGCAGCTGAGCCACCACCTCTGGACCCGCCTGCACGAATAGCTCCAGGCCCACCTTCACCCAACGCAGACCCTCGAGCTCGCGGCTGAAGGCCAAAGCCTGCTGAGGCGCCATGCCATCGAGGGCCACGATGATCCGATCAGCGGGGTGATTAAAAAGCGACGGAATCAAGGCAGCCAGTCGATCTCCCACCATCCTGAGACGGTCCTGGCGCAAAAACATGCTGCCGCGCATCGTTCATCCAGAACAGCTCCAGGGATTTCGCCTCAGCGCTGGCGATCACTGCCGCTTGGCCCTGCTCAGCACTCCGGCTGATGGCGACAGTGGCAACTCGGATCCGGAGGCTGTGCCATCGCTGTTTTTAGAGATCCACGACCCCTGTGATCGGGTTCCGCCCCATGCCCACCACCAGGCAGCTGAACTGTTCTTTGTCTTGCGCGGCCAAGTGATCTTTCACCTCAAGGATCGAGCCATTCGCAGCGGCGGTGGAGACTTTGTGGTCGTGCCCTCGGCCACCTTGCACGATCTTGAAAACCCCGGTCCAGGCAGGCTTTACCTGTTGACCATGCTGAGCAAAGACGAAGGCTTTGCTGATGCACTGATGCAAGGGATTCCTACGCCTTTGGACGCTGAAGATCTCGCAGTGCTGAAAAGCTTGTAGCTCAGGCCGTCAGCCGGCGGAATGTCTTTTTGCCCAGCTGCAGCACCTTGCCCTCCAGCTCTGCGGCCGAGGCAAACTCCTGGTTGGGGTCGGTGAGCTTCTCTCCCTCCAGACGCGCAGCACCGCCTTTGATCTGGCGGCGAGCCTCACTGCTGCTGGCGCAGATGCCAACCGCACTGAGCAAATAGAAGGCTTTGGCTGGGAAATTCACCTGCGCAAGCGACGCCTCCGGCACGTCCGCAGCGGCATCACCAACGCCCCCCACCAGGGTCGCAGCATCGCTCTGAGCCTTGCTAGCCGCCTCCAGTCCGTGGCGGCTGGCGGTCACCGCCAGGGCCATGGCCTTCTGCTTGTCGCGCGGGTTCTGGGGCAACGAGGCCAGGTCCAGATCGGTCAGCAGGGTGATGTAGTCATCAATGGCGGCATCACCCACCTTCTCGAGCTTGGAATACATCGAGAGCGGGTCTTCCTCGAGGCCCACGGTATTGCCGAGGCTCTTGCTCATCTTTTGAACCCCGTCGAGGCCCACGAGGATCGGCAGCAGCAGCCCGAACTGGGTGCCCTGGTTGAAATTGCGCTGCAGATCGCGGCCCATGGCCACATTGAATTTCTGGTCGGTGCCGCCAAGTTCCACATCGGCATCGACGGCCACCGAGTCGTAGCCCTGGAGCAACGGGTAGAGGAATTCGTGCAGGGCAATGGGCGTGCCGCTGCCGTAGCGCTTGGCGAAATCCTCTTTGGCCAGCATCTGGCCCACGGTGGCGGTGCCCAACAGGCCAATCACCTGGGGCAGGTCCAAATCAGCCAGCCATTCGCTGTTGCGGCGCACCTCAAGGCGGCCTGGCGTTTCAAAGTCGAGCAGGGCCTTCTCCTTGGGCTGCCCCTGGCCCAACTGGGCCAAATAGGTGGCCGCATTGGCCTCCACCTCTTCAGCAGTGAGTTGCACGCGGGTTGCGCTTTTGCCGGTGGGATCACCAATGCGCGCAGTGAAATCGCCAATGATCAACACCGCCGTGTGGCCCGCGTCCTGGAAAGCCCGCAGCTTGCGGAACAAGATGCTGTGGCCCAGGTGGATGTTGCTGCCGGTGGGGTCGATGCCCAATTTGATGCGCAGCGGCCGGCCCTCCGCCTCCGCTGCTACCAGCCGTGCAGCCAAGGCCTGATCTGCATCGCCCGGGTCACCGGCCGGAAACAGGTCGGCCATGCCGCGGGCCAGCCATGCCGGCAAAGACTGCGGTTGTTCCGGCATGGTCAGGGCGCGGGAGCTTGTAGGCAGTGGATCGTACGGGCGCGGCTCAGCTCTCAGCCTCGAGTTGGGATTTCATGCGCTCAAGGGTGAGGTTCATCTGCTCAAACATCTGCTCAGGCGTGATGCCGAACTGACTCAGCTGGGTGCGCAGCTGCTCGACGGTGAGCTTGGCCTGGAAATCTTCGGAGAGCTCAAAGCGCTTCATGAAGACGCGATAGCGCTCCATCAGCTCTTCCATGCGCTCGATAAATAACTTTTTGCCTTCGCGATCGAACTTCCCGTATTCCCCGCCCAGCTGCATCAGCGATTGGTAGTCGCCAAACAGGCGTTTGGCTTCGTCTTGAACGATCTCTGATTCAAAGAACCCCATGGCCGATCTTTTCTTCACGCCATTCTGAGCGGCCCACAGCCTCTGGCCAGGGCGGTTCTCCGACCGGATACTGGCTCATCGATTGCATTGCCTTCGCCCATGGCTCGGCCGCGCCACTGGCTGGATCCACTGGCTCGCCGCCTGCTCCAGGCCACCGGCGAACTGCCCAGCCCGCCCAAACCGCTGAAACCCGTCGCCCCGCTGGTGTTCGACAGCCCCACGGTCGACACCTGGCAAATCGATGTGAACCGGGCCAGCCACAGCGACTGGCTCAAGCTGCCGGGCTGCAGCAGCGAGCAAGCCGATCTCTTGGTGCGGCTGCAACGGGGCGGGGTGCAATTCAGCGGCGCCGATGACCTGGCGCGATTGCTGGAACTCAGCGCTGGGCAAATGCAGCTGTGGCAGCCCCACCTGCTATTCCGCTGGTACAGCGAACCACCCAATCCAGTGGCTGCAGTCCTTGATCTCAACAACGCCAGCAGCCTGCAACTGCAGGCCCTGGGATTAAGCCCCGAGCGGCAACAACGGCTGCTGTGCGAACGCAGCCGCCAGCCCTTCCGCGACATCGCTGATTTGCAGGAGCGCCTGCTGCTGCCGGCCGGCGTGATCGAAGAGCTGATCGGCAAGGTCTGCTTTGGACCCGTTCGCGCCAGCAGCGGACCGGAACTCCCCCTGGCGAAATCCTGAGATGCGCCAGTTCGATCTGTTCACGTCCCAAGCCGGCCTGCAGCCCGATGCAGAGCTGCCCCTAAGCCCTGAGGTGCTGGCGGCCTGGCAGCAGCGGGTGTTGGTGTTTCAACAGCAGCAACGCCAGCAGCCCAGCAACAACGCCCAGGGCAGCTTGTTTGGCCAACACGAGCCGAGCGAAGCTCCACCAGAGCCGCTGAGCCTGCCCCCACAGCACCTGCAGTTCTGGCGCTGGCCAGACTCGCTGCAACAGGGGGCCGCCCTCTATTTCGTGTTCGACCACAGCCGCGGCGATGGGCAGGAGCTGCTGCTGTATGTGGGCGAAACCTGCCAGGCCGATCGGCGCTGGAAGGGGGAGCACGATTGCAAGTCGTATTTGGCGGCCTACGGCGAAGCCCTGGTGCGCTGTGGTCAGCAGCCACGCTTCACGATCCGCTTCTGGTGTGATGCCCCGGCTGAGGCGCGCGCCCGCAGGCGCGTGGAGCAACAGCAGATTCGCCATTGGCTGCCGCCGTTTAACAAGGAGTGCCGCCAGCGCTGGCAGACACCGTTCCAGAGCGACCTCCACTAATCAGGCAGCACCGGTACGATCGCGCGATCACCCCGTTGCGCCGTCATGAATTTCCGCTGCAGTTCCGCTCCCCTGGCGGAGCTCGGCTGTGATGGTGTTGCCCTGGGCCTATTCAGCAGCAGCTGGCAGCAACAACTGGCCGCCCTGCTGCCAGCGATGGCCGCCCAATTGCAGCTGCTCCTGGAGCAGCGCGAGTTCAAAGCCAAAGGCGGTGAGAAGCACAGCTTCAGCTTTCCTGGCCAGCAGCCATCGCTGGTGATCATTAGTGGCTTGGGCGAGCCGGACGGCTTTGACGGCCTGGCGCTGCGCAAAGCCGCCGCCAGCCTGGCCCTGGCCAGCCGCGGCTCCAACCTCAAGGCGCTAGCGCTGGGTCTGCCGATCGAAGCCTTTGCCCCCGATCAAGCCCTCACAGCCTTGATGCAGGGCTGCCGGCTGGCCCTCTACAAAGACGAGCGCTTCCGCAGTGAAAACAAGCCCAGCCTGGATCCCGGCGAGATTGTGCTTCAGGGCCTCGCCAGCGAGCTGGATCAACAGCTGGCGCAGCAGGAAGCCATTTGCCAAGGCGTGATGCTGGCCCGCGAGTTGGTGGCGGCCCCGCCCAATGTGGTGAATGCTCTGAGCCTGGAATCCACCGCCCGCTCCATCGCTGATCAATTTGGCTGCGAGCTCACCGTTCTCGATGAAGCGGCTTGCCGCGAGCGCGGCATGGGGGCCTATTTGGCCGTGGCCCAAGGGGCCAGCATCCCGCCTCGGTTCCTGCACCTGGTGATTCGCCCGCAAGGACCTGTGAAGCGCAAGCTGGCCTTGGTGGGCAAAGGCCTCACCTTTGATTCCGGCGGCTACAACCTCAAAGTGGGCGGCAGCCAGATCGAATTGATGAAGTTCGATATGGGCGGCTGCGGCGCGGTGCTTGGAGCGGCCCGGACCCTGTCTGAACTCAAGCTGGAGGGGCTGGAGATCCATGTGATCAGCGCAGCCACCGAAAACATGGTCAGCGCCGAGGCGATCTACCCCGGCGCCATCGTGACGGCCTCCAATGGCAAAACCATCGAGATCAACAACACTGACGCCGAAGGGCGCCTCACCCTGGCCGATGCCCTGGTCTATGCCTGCGGCCTGGAGCCAGATGCCATCGTTGATTTGGCCACCCTCACCGGGGCCTGCGTGATTGCCCTGGGCGATGAAATCGCTGGCTATTGGAGCCCCGACGATGGCCTGGCCCAGCAGCTCAACGATGCCGCCCATCGCGCTGGCGAAGGGCTCTGGCGCATGCCGCTGCAGAGCTCCTACAAAGACGGGCTCAAGAGCGGACTCGCCGACATGAAAAACACCGGGCCCCGTCCCGGTGGCTCGATCACCGCAGCCCTGTTCCTCAAGGAGTTCGTCAAGCCTGAGATCCCCTGGGCCCACATCGACATCGCCGGGCCGGTGTGGAGTGACAAGGGCCGCAGCACCGATCCCTCTGGCGCCACCGGCTACGGCGTCCGCACCCTGGTGGAGTGGTGCCAGGCAGTTGCTGCTGATGCGAAGGAAGGGTTAAGCCAGGGGTGATCCACTCCCGGTGTTTATAAGTTGTTCCAGCCCACCAGCTCAGATCACAGCGCCTTCTGGTTCGAGGACACCAGTCCGAGCCAGTGGGATGGCGATGTCGGCCGGGCTTGTGAAGCCGCTGTGGCCGATTGGCAGCGCTTCCAACGGGAAGCCGAGTCGATCCTCGAGCCGGTGATTCCCAACCTGCGCGTGCGCCATCACCTGACGATGGATCTGGCCAACCACGCCTTCCCTGAAGCCTTCAGCCCCGCCTGCCAGCTCTGGCGCCAAGAGGAGGAGGCCCTCAGCCTGGAAACGCTGCATCAACCGCTCGACGCCTGAGGAGAGCCGAACCAAAGCGTCCGGTTCTCCCCATCGCCCCAAACGGCTGAGCGTTTCACCGTGAAGGGAGAGCCGCGAGGAGCGCGGTGATGGTGAAAGGCAGCAACGATTGCTTTGGCTGGATGCTCAATGGCATCGGCCGTCATGCCCTCTTAACCCCTGAAGAAGAGGTGAGCCTGGGTCGCCAAGTGCGCGCCTGGCAGGACCACCCCGGCGGCCCTGGGCAAGCACCAGCTGCCGTGCAAAAGCGTGGACTCAGGGCCCGCGGCCGGCTGGTGCAAGCCAACCTGCGGTTGGTGGTGCACCTGGCCAAAAAACAGCACCTGCGCGGTTTGGCCATGGAAGATTTGGTGCAGGAGGGCTCGATTGGTTTGCAGCGCGCCGCTGAGAAATACGACCCCAGCACCGGCTACCGCTTCAGCACCTACGCCTATTGGTGGATCAAGCAAGCCCTGCACCGGGCAATTCAGCTGCAAACCCCAGCCCTGCGGCTGCCCTGCCGGGTGAGCGAGCGGTTGGGGCGACTACGCAGCACCAGGCAACGGCTCAGCCAAGAGCTGGGACGCCAACCCAGGCCAGAGGAGCTCGCTGAGGCCATGGGCGAACGCATCGATCAACTCCACGAGCTCGAGCGCGCCCAGGTGATCAGCCGCGGCTGTTCCCTCGATACCCCCATGGGCTCAGACCCCGACCACGGCAGCCTGGTGGACTTACTCGAAGATGACCGCACCAGTCCCATGGACCAGCTGGAGCAAGCCCTGCGCAGCGAGCAACTGGCAGAACTGCTCAGCAGCGCTGGGCTAAGCGA
Organism: Synechococcus sp. Minos11; assembly: GCF_014279855.1. NCBI lineage: Bacteria > Bacillati > Cyanobacteriota > Cyanophyceae > Synechococcales > Synechococcaceae > Synechococcus > Synechococcus sp. Minos11. The sequence continues at coordinate 1,619,526 of NZ_CP047953.1, forward strand.
GCGCGAAGCCACCGTGGTGCAAGCGCGGCATAGCGAAGAGCACATCCCCTACCAACAACTGGCCGATCGTTTTGGCATCAGCCGTGAACGCACACGGCAGCTGGAGCACAACGCCCTACGCAAGCTGCGCCACTGCGCTGAAGCACAAACGGCAGCGGCGTAGGTTGAAATCCCTCAGCGCGATGGCATGGCTGCGCGGCGCCGAATCAGTCCCAAATGGCAGTGGTACCTGCGGGCTCAAGTGGGAGTCCTACTGCTGCCAGCGGGGCTTTGCCTATTTGGCGAAGCGGTGGTGCGGCGCGGGTCCACACCACCAGAACCCTGGTTTTGGATTGGCACCTTGAGCCTGATCTGCATCAATGCAGGCATCGGCTTGATGATTGAAAGTGGCTTGCTCAGGGGCTACCCGAGGCCCTAGGCCACCACAGCCTCAGCTTCTTGCTGATCCGTCAGCGAGGCAGGCGATTGCAGCTCATGAATCTGCCAGCGAGCCCGGTCATCACAGTTCTCAAGCAGACGGTCAAGGTCATCTGCTGCGTGCTTGGGGCTCTCGTATGGACCGATGTAACGGGTCGACAACCCCTCGCGAATGGTCAGCAGATACATTCCACCCCTCGCTGTCTGCCCGCAACTTAGCCTGCGTTTGTAGGAAATGCAGTGGCGGTCTTCCACACCACAGGCAAGCGAGCCTGCTCTCCCCAGACCGCATCGAGCCTGGCATCACGGCCGCAACGCCAGCGGTAGAAGTTGTAAGTGAGCGCCTGGCGCTCGGCGTAATCCTGGTGATAGTCCTCAGCCGGCCAGAAGCGCTTCAGCGGTTCGATCGCCACCGCTAAGGCCCCAGAGGTTCCCAGTTCTTGGCGCGCCAAGCGCTCACTTTCGCTGGCCTGCTCCAGCTGATCGGCTGAGCCGGTGAAGATCACCGGTCGATAGGAGCTGCCGCGATCACAGAACTGACCCTCGCCATCCAACGGATCCACATTGCGCCAAAAGGCCCGCAGCAAGGTGGCGTAACTGATGCGATCCGGGTCAAAACGCACCAACACACTCTCGGCATGGCCGGTGCGGCCACTGCTCACCTGTTGATAGGTGGGATTGGCTGTTGTGCCGCCGGAGTAGCCGCTTTCAGCCGAGATCACCCCAGGCAGCACCTCAAGATCGTGCTCAAGGCACCAAAAACACCCCCCTGCAAACACCGCCTGCTGGGGATCAGCAGCCCAAACAGCAGACGATGGCCCCAGCAGGGATGACAACCCCACCAGAACAGAAGCCAGCAGCCAAAGCAGACGCCGCTTCATTGGGGAATGGCCTCGAGGATGGCCGCTGCAGCGCGGTCGGTCACCCCAGGGCTGCCAAGGGTCTGCCGCAGCCGCCGGTAGCCATCGAACATGCGGGCGCGGCATGACTCGTCTTCCAACAGCGGCACAGCCTGGGCCAAAAACTCATCCACCGTGAAGCTGTCTTGCAGCAGCTCCGGCACCAAACGCTCCTTCAGCAGCAAGTTCACAGGCGAAATGTGCTCCACCTTGAAACGCAGCAGATGCTGGGCCACCCAAGCCGTGAGCCGGCTTACCCGATAGCCCACCACCTGGGGAACCCCCTGCAACGCCAGCTCCAGGTTGACGGTGCCTGACTTGCCAAGCGCCAAATCTGCCGCTCCAAACAGGGCAGGCTTGAGGGCATCGGCTTGATCAGCAGGAATTACACGCCCGCGGGCCCCCGCAGCCTCAAGGGCCTCGGCCAAGGGCTGCTCAAAACGGCTGAGGCCAGCTGGAACGATCACAGCCAAATCAGGATCTCGGGCCTGCAGCTGAGCCGCCACCTGGGCCAACACCGGCATCAAATAGTTCAGCTCTTGCGGCCTGGAGGCCGGCAGTAGCAGCAGCAGGCGGCCTTCGGGAGCAAGACCCAGCCGCCGGCGCCCTTCGCTGCGGCTCAGCTGATGAGCCGCCAAATCCACCAGGGGATGGCCCACCCAGGTGACCGCCGCTCCATGGGACTCATAAAACGAGGCCTCATCCGGGAAGATCGCCAGGATGCGATCGGTGAACTTCAGCAGGCTGGTGGTGCCGCCATCGTTCATGCTCCAGGCCCATTCCTGGGGAGCGATGTAATAGGTGATGGGCACCTTGGGGAGCTGTCGCCGCAAGCGCTTGCCCAAACGCACGTTGGCGCCCATGTAGTCGATCAACACCACAGCATCCGGTGGCCGCTGCAGCAGCTCGCGGTTCACCCGGGACTGCAGCTTCAGGGTTGGCAGCACCTGGGGCAGATGCTCCAAAAGACCAATCGAACCCAGCGGGGCGGTGTCAGCAAGAAGCTCAGCGCCAGCGGCCTGCATGCGCGGGCCACCGAGGGCCAACACCTCCAAAGGGATCCCGCGCACTGAAGCCTGCCGGTGGAGAGCCTGCACCAGCAAGCTGCCTTGCAGATCACCAGACACCTCACCGGTGCTGATCAGCACACGCACCATTAGCGGCTCGCGGCTGGCATCGGTCCGCGGCGCCCCTTGGTCAGCGATCCTTCCAAAAACGAGCAGAGATGATCCGCCGCCGGGAGCAGGTCTTGCTGGCGAGCGAGCTTCAACCCCTCAGCGATCACATGGTCAGAGCGGTAAAGCAGCGACCAGATGTCCTGCAGCTGACGCATCTCGCGCCCTTCATGCTGCTCGGCTAAGCCACTGCGGCGCAGGCCAACACGATTGAGTCCACGAACCCGGCCTGGATGTCCTTCCACCAAACAGAAGGGAGGCACGTCCCGGTCCACGCGAGTCATGCCACCCACCATGGCCATGCGACCGATATGAACGAATTGGTGGATGCCCAAGCAACCACCAATCACCGCACGGTCCTCAATCACCACATGGCCCGCCACCTGGATGGCGTTGGACATGATGATGTCATTGGCCAGTTCGCATTGATGGCCGAGATGGCAATAGGCCATCAGCAAGTTGCGATCCCCGATGCGGGTGATTTCACCCTCGTTGGTGCCGCGGTTGATCGTCACGCACTCACGAATGGTGTTCTGATCACCAATCACCACCTCAGTCGGTGCTCCGCGGTACTTGAGGTCTTGGGGCTCCTGACCGATGCAGGCTCCGGCAAAAATCTTGTTGTGACGTCCCAGGCGGACGCGGCCATCAAGCACCACATGGGGACCAATCGAGGTGCCTGAGCCGATCCGCACCTCCGGGCCGATCACGGCATAGGGGCCAATGCTGACGCCAGCTTCGATCTGCGCCGCCGGATCAACCACCGCGGTGGGATGAATCTGAGGAGCGAGTGCGGAGCTGCCCATCGTCAATCCACCAACGAGAACATCAGCTCACCAGAGCAGACCAGCTCACCATCAACGGTGGCTTCAGCCCGCACCTTCCCAAAGCGCTGACGCTTGAGGCTGAGCAGTTCACAAGTAATGCGCAACTGATCGCCAGGCACAACCGGGCGGCGGAAACGAACTCCATCAATGCCAGCAAAAACAAACAAGCCCTTGGGCAGGTCAGGCATCTGAGTGACGATCAACCCGCCCACCTGGGCCATGGCTTCGACGATCAACACCCCAGGCATTAATGGCCGACCAGGGAAATGCCCCTGGAATTGAGGCTCATTCAAGGTGATGTTTTTAATCGCCACAGCCCGCTTTCCGGGCTCATGCTCCAAAACCCGGTCCACCAGAGCAAAGGGATACCGGTGCGGCAGCAGATTCATGATCTGCTCGCTGCTCATCAAGGGGGAGTGGGCCGTGGAGGAAGCAGACATTCAGGCAACGCTGGGGAGATCACCGCGGGATGTGACCGCAGCGAGAGGAGCAGAGCTGGCGGCCAAAGCAGCAGCCAACTGGGTATGGAGGTTATGGGACGCCCGAAACGCCATCACTTGGGCCAGGGGCAAGCCCACCAGAGCCAAATCACCAATCAAATCGAGAAGCTTGTGGCGCACAGGCTCATCGGTAAAGCGCAGAGGCGGGTTCACCCACTGATCGCCATCGCACACCAAGGCGTTATCTAAGGCGCCGCCTTGAATCAAACCAGCTTCCCTGAGCTGCTCCACCTGATCTTTGAAGCCAAAGGTGCGCGCGGGGGCAATCTCCCTCACAAACGACTCCGGGCTCAACACCAGGCTGAACAGTTGGCGGCCGATCGCAGGCTGCGGAAACTCAATAGCTGCTGAAAGCAGCAGCTGCTCAGAGGGCAATGCCTGCACAAAGCTGTTGCCGCGCTGACAGCTGATTGGGGCCGCCAAAGCCGGCAATGGCGCCCGAGGCCCTAGATCCTCCAAACCGGCTTCAGCAATCGCCTCTACCCAGGGCAATGCCGAACCATCCAGCAGAGGGATCTCATGGCCCTCAAGCCATATCTCCGCCTGGGTCAGCCCAACGCCAGCCAAGGCAGCCAGCAGGTGTTCCACCGTGGCCAAGGGGCGGCCGCCAATCTCCAGGGCCGTGCACAGGCGGGTGTCGCGCACTTGATCTGGCGCAAGCATCACAGGCTCTTGATCGGGTTGATCGAGGAAGCCAACCCAAAAGCCAGGCTTAGAACCAGGCTCCAGGCGCACCAGGCAGTCCTTACCCGAATGCAAGCCCACACCACGGCGCTCAACAGCTGCCGCCAGCGTGTAGGCACGGCTGTAGTCAGAAGCCCAGATCACGCTCAGAACTTAAAGCCCACACCCACGTTGAAGCGGTAGTCACCAGTCCAATCACGCGTCGCCACCTCCAAACGCAGCGGGCCCACTGGGGTGGTGAGGATCACACCAGTACCTACCGAGAAGCCCTGACCCGGCTTCAGCAGAAGCTCACCGGGCTTGCCTGGAACATCGCCTTGGGTGCCCAAGAGTGAACCTGCATCCACAAAAACCTCACCGCCAACAATCTTGAAGATCGGGAAGCGGTACTCAATGGTCGCTTCGACGTAGCTGGAACCAACACCGAGATCGCAGTTGTTAAAACCACGGACCGAGTTGTTACCACCAACGCAGAAGGCTTCATAGGGCGGGAGACTTCCAGTGCCAACCACGTTGCCTGCTGTGACCTGGAAGGCGAGGGCTTGCGGACAATCTTCCGCTTCTCCTTTCTTGGGCCGGCAGCCTTTGTAGAAGTTGATCCAATTCACCGGGATGAAATGGGTCGCACCGATGCGCTGACGGTTGTAGGTGGGTGAGTTCTCTCCAACGCTCACGTACTGCTCGGAGCTCATTGTCAAGAAGCTGCCAGAACGTGGATTTTTGTTGTCGTTGAGATTGTTGTACGACAGTGCTAATCGCGCCCCAACCAACTGGTTGGATTCCGCGCAGTTGTAAGCCAAACAAATGATGCTCTCAGTTGTCGCCGCTGTACGTCCTGTAAGGGTGTTTTTGATCCCTGTGTTCTTGAAGGGCGCAGCGCCGTAAGGGCGAAGCTCACCCAAACCATTCATCGGGGTGGCTTCTTGACCACTGATGCCTGCAATGAGGGTCCAAAGATTTTTCTTGTAGGGATCACCACCTCTGAATGGGCGGATGTACTGAACATTGCCACCAACGCGCTGAACGCGAACGAGATCACCCTCAGGGTTATAAAGATTGAAATCAGCACCGGTCAGCAACTTGCCATTGATAATGGCGATTGGAACTTGTTTGGCTCGTTTGATATTGGGCTCCCCAAGGTCATCAACATTCCAGACAAAGTCAGAAGGGTTACCAAAGGCGCGATTAACCGCCTGAGCATCAAGCAAGTTGGCTGCAGGTGGCTGGTAGAAACCCTTGAGAGTCCGGATGCTGCCATCTTCGGTGCTCTGGAACACCTGGGGAATTTCACGGCTCAAGAAGGCTTTCATCCGCAGGCCGCTGCGGTTGGGATCTCCCTTGAGCCAAGGAATGTTGAAACTGATATCAGCCAGGGCGCCGTACTGGCCGTAGGTTATGTTGGTGCCTACATCCCATGCATTGCCGAAGAGATTGCTCTCATTGAGCTGAATCTGACCAAACAAGCCCTGGCTTTGGCTATAGCCAATACCACCAGAGAGTGAGCCGGTGGACTGCTCAATAATTCCAAGAACAATCTGCACCTCACCAGGCTTGGCTGGAATCGGCTTCAGGGTGACTTTCACATCGGAAAACAGACCTGTGGCATAGAGGCGCTTGATATCGCCCTCGAGTTCGCGCCGGTTGAACAACTCACCAGGTCGCAGGGAAATCTCCCGATCAACAACCCACTCTTTGGTTTTGCCTTTGATGGGCTCACCTTTTTCGTTGGTGGCATCACCATTGGCATTAAGGAATTGGACCTTGATCCCTTCCACCACGCCTTCGCGCACGGAAAGCTCAACAACACCTTCAGGGCTAACGCGGGTGGGGCCTGTAATCCGGGCCAAGGAATAGCCCTCACGGGCATACCACTTCTGCAGCTCCTTAACGCGGCGCTCCAGCGTCTTGAGGTTCAAGGTGCGCCCGTAATCGGTGGCAAACACCTCGCTGATTTCAGAGGCAGGCAGCAAAGCCTCAGGGTTGTTGAGAACAACCTCGGTGAGCACAGGGTTGGGAGACACCGTTACGACCAGGCGCACCCCCAAGGGGCCATCACTGGGCTGAACGCGCACATCGCTAAACCAGCCAGTGGCATAGATCGCATCAAGATCCGCCTTAATGGCACTGCGGCTGGTGGTGGCACCAGGGCGAACTGTTAGGGAGTCATAAACGGCGCGCTCAAGTCGTTCGCGATCTGGGTGCCCTTCCAGGCCTTTGACCAATACTTCGCTGACCAGAACCTGTGGCTCAGACGCCGGTTGTGCCGGGGTGATACCTGGACGATCCACCTGCTCAGAAGACGGGGCGGGAGCCCCTTCTTGGGCTTGCACCGGCAAGCCAGTGCTTCCAACTGCAATAACAGGGCCCACCACACCGGCGGCCAATAGGCCTCCAAGCAGTTGGGTGCGAGAGGTACGGGTCAAGCCCTGGGCCATGGTGAGCGGCAGCATTCCGCGGCAGAGCCGCAAGCGGGCCGAACTTACCGGTATTGACGGGGCGCTGCCCCCAGGCCTTGGACCCGTTTGAGGACCTCCCCATAGGCCTCGACAACACCGCCGAGATCCTTACGGAAACGGTCTTTATCCAAAATCCGGGTCTCGGCATCCGCCACCCCGACATCCCAAAGCCGGCAGGTGTCTGGGCTGATCTCATCAGCCAACAGCAAGCGGCCATCGGTACTGCGGCCAAACTCCAACTTGAAATCCACCAGCTCCAGCTGCAGCGGCCCCATCAGCGTTTGCAAAGCAGCATTAACGGCCCTGGCCAGCCGCTCCAACTCACTGCGCTCAGAGGTGGAGAGCAGCTTCAGCAACGCAAGGCGAGCCTCGGTCAGCAGCGGGTCCCCGAGAGCGTCGTCTTTGTAATAGAGGTCCAGCAAGGCTGGCTCTAGGGGTGTCTCCGGCGCAATCGGGAGCTGACGGCACAGCGAGCCAGCAGCTCGATTGCGCAGCACCACCTCCACCGGAACGATCTCCACCTGCTGAACCACCATCCAGCCCGGCTCCAAGCAACCCAGGTAGTGGCTAGCAATTCCGTGCCCATCGAGGGCCTCAAACAAACGGGCTGAGATTTCCCAGTTCAGCAGGCCTTTACCAGCCAGCTGGGCTTTTTTTTGCGCATTGAACGCCGTGGCGTCGTCCTTGTATTGGACCGCCACAACGCCTGGGCGATCGGTTTTAAAGACCTTTTTGGCTTTGCCCTCATGGAGCAGGTCCTGAATCTGCAACGCCGTCATCGGCTTGAAGAAGGTGGCCCGAGATGGCCACCGCGCGACTGAGGCGACCGTAAACGCAGCTCAAGCCCGCGCAGTTGTTCCAGCAACAGCGGCTCAACAACTCCCGCTGGCAGCAATGAGGCCAGGCGAAAACGCAAGGCCTCCAGCTCAAGTGCGTCCTGGTTGGCAGCCGCAGCCTGTTGCTGCAGCTCAGCGGCCGAGTCCGCCGTCGGATTGCTGATAAAAAGCTCCCACTGCTCACTCAAGGCGATGGCCGCTTGCTCGGGCGGCGTGCTGACGGCGCGGGGCTGGAAACCAGTCGCAAGATCGCTCTGGAGCTTGGCCTCAACTGCCAAAATCTCAACAGGCAGACGTTGCAACTCCTGCTGGCGTGACCCCGACCAGATCAGGTCTTCCTGTTGATGCAATGCAGCCAGCGCCTGGAGGCCAGCGGCGGAGCGCCCAAACCGCGCCAACGCCCGCAGCGACTCCGAGCGTGAATCCAGCTCCTCTTCCAGCGCAAGCCACTCCGCACGGCGTTGGATTGCCTGAGGGCTTAAGACCTCTGCGGCCAAATCGGCGCTGAGCGCAGCCTGCAACCATTCACGCCGAGCCAGTCGCTGCACATGGCGACGGAACAGCTCTGTGCCCTCGGCGATCTCCGCATCACTGAGCCCCATTGTTTGCTGGGCTTGTCTGAGCTGAGAGGCCATCGAGGCGGCCTCAGCAGGCGGCAGTTGCCGCGGCAAGACACCAAAAACGGCCGGAGGCAAGCTCAGCACCTCTCCAGCAGCAGCTCGCTGGGCTTGCGCGAGCCGCGCCAAATCTTCAAAAAGCGCAGGCAGTCGATAGGTGACGGGGAAAGGCGCAAAGCCCAGCTGCCGGTCTTGCTCAGCCACCACTTGCTCCTGGCGCTGCAAGGCCAAAAGACGCTCCTGCTCCTGCTTGGCATCCCAGGTCTGTCTCTGGCTAGGAGGCAGAACGGGATCTTCAAGCAACGCGCGCTGCCGCCGGTACAAGGCCTGCAACCGGCGGACTGGGTTACCACCCGACTGCTGCATGGCCAGGGTCGTCACCCGATCCCTCAGCCAGGCCTTGCCCTGCACCCTCGTTTCGCGCTCCTGCAGCAGGAGTAGATCCATCAAGCGCTCCTGATGACCCAAGCGCTGGGCGACCTGCACGGCCAAATCCAACCGGCTTAAGCGGTCCTCTGGACTCTCTAGGGACGACGGTTCAAGACTGAGCAAGACATCAAGCAAAGCCCCACGGCGGCGCTCCAGAGGGTCACGGCGATCGAGCAGCTGCTGAGCCAGCGCTGGATCTGAGGTTTGATCTGCAATGGCCGACAGGACTGCAGCCCGCTCCCCCATGCCATCGGCCAAGCGGCGACTAAGGCGTAGACGCCGGGCATTGGTTTGCTCCGCGCCCTGAAGATCAGCCGCAGCCAATTGATAGCTGCGCTGATCATCCAAGAGGGCACCACTGAGTCCCCATGCGGAAGCCGAAGCCGCCGCATCAACAGCCGCTCCAGCAATCTCAGCGGCTTGCTCTGGCTCTCCTTCTGCAGCCAATAGCGTTGCCGCCCGTTGACGCCGCTGGGCCGTGAGCTGAGCGGTCTGACCCTCTTGCAGCAAGAGCTCAATCGCCGCTCGCTCTTGGCCCATGGCCTCGAGCTGGTCGGCTTGCACATCGAGTGCTGAACGCTGGATGGGGAGTTCACTCGGCGCCTGGGGCTCAGCGAGTGTGAGCAGCTGGGCATCGAGCACCTCCGCAGATCCCTGAGAAAGTCGCTCAAGAGCTAGGGCCGCCCGGCGCTGATCCAAACCATCCGATGCCGCTCGCCACTGCAGCAGCAACCACTCCTGCCGCTCAGGGCCCACATTCGGGCTGATGCGCTCAAGCACTTGCAGCGCAGCATCCGGCGCCTTGCAACGCAGCAGGGCTCTGGTGTCAGCGAAGACCACCGCAAGACTGCTGGTCTCTGTATTGAGCGTCAGAAGCGTCTGCCTGAGCTGCCTAAGGCGTTGATCCAAGCCAAGGGTGATCACCCGCTCACAGCCTTCAACCAGCTCCTGGCGGGTCCCTGTCTCAAGCAATTCCGTGAAGGCGTCTTCTGAGAGAGCACCTGGAGGCAAAGGCGCTGGTGCTAACGCCACCAACAAGGCCGAGAGCATTGCCGCGTTAGGAGGGAAGAGCACAACAACGCTGGAGGTGCGGCAAGTATGGCCGTGGAGCGCATTTTGGTCGTGGGCAATGGGGGGCGAGAGAACGCCCTGGCCTGGGCAATGGCTCGCAGCCCGCAGCAGCCGCAGGTGTGGATTAGCCCCGGCAATGGCGCCAGCGCCGCAATTCCTGGCTGCACCGTGCTGAACCATGCCGCCAGTGATGCTGCAGCGCTAGCGAGCTGTTGCCAAACCCTGGGCATCGACTTGGCCGTGATTGGCCCAGAAGCCCCCCTGGCCGCTGGCCTCGCCGATCAACTCAGAAGTGCTGGGATCGCTGTGTTTGGTCCGGGAGCCGATGGCGCCCAACTGGAAGCCAGCAAGGAATGGGCCAAAACCTTGATGCAGCAAGCCGGTGTTCCCACCGCAGGCTTCTGGGTGGCCACCAGCGCTGAGCAGGGCAAAGCCATCGCCCAAGAGCAGGGCAAAGCCTTGGTGGTCAAAGCCGATGGGCTAGCTGCCGGCAAAGGCGTCACGGTGGCCAGCAGCTTGGAAGAAACACTTGCCGGCATTGAGGAGTGCTTTTCCGGCCGCTTTGGTGATGCCGGCCAGCGGGTTGTGCTGGAGGAGTGCCTCCAGGGGCCAGAGGTCTCGGTCTTTGCCCTCTGTGATGGGGAGCGGCTGGTGCTACTGCCGCCGGCGCAGGATCACAAACGCATCGGCGAAGGCGACACGGGGCCGAACACCGGGGGCATGGGTGCCTACGCGCCAGCGCCACTATTTGATGAAGCGGGCTTGCAGCGGGTGCAAAAGAGCATCCTGGAGCCGGTGGTGCAGGCCCTGCGCCAACGGGGAATCGACTATCGCGGGGTGATCTATGCGGGGCTGATGCTCACCAGCTCTGGGCCGCAGGTGATCGAATTCAACTGCCGCTTTGGTGATCCGGAATGCCAAACGCTGATGCCCCTGCTTCAGGGCGACCTGGCCGAAGTGCTGTTGGCCTGCGCCAACGGACATCTTGATCAAGCACCTGCGCTCACCATCGCGCCCCTCTGCAGCGCCTGTGTGGTGGCTGCTGCGGCTGGTTATCCAGGCACACCGCAACTGGGTGACCCCATCTGCGATGAAGGTCCAGGCCTTGCGAGCAGCCAGGACTCCAGCCAGCTTTTTGCTGCAGGTGTGAAGGCCGATGCCAATGGCGAGCTGCAAACCAGCGGTGGCCGGGTGCTGGCGGCCGTCGCCCAAGGCCATGATTTTGATGAGGCCTTTGCCAGGGCCTACAAGCGCTTGGCTCAAGTGAAGTTTGCAGGCATGCAGCTGCGCCGCGACATCGGCCATCAGGTGCGGCGTCTTTAGGCTGAGAGCAACCAAACCGGTCACCTGAGCAACTCCGCCGCTACTGAAACGCTGCCGTGGTGGCGCCGGCTGCCAGCCCTCACCAGCGGCTGGTGGGCGGAGTTCAGCCTGCAGACCAAGTTGTTGGCCATCGCCACCTTGGTGGTCAGCATCGTGATGACGGGGCTGACCTTCTTTGCCCTCAACGGCATTCAGACCGAAGCCCGCATGGGGGATACCCGCTACGCCCGCGACCTGGGTCTGCTGCTGGCGAGCAACGTGACCCCATTGGCGGCTCAAGGCAATGACCGCGAGCTAGCCCGGGTCACCGAAGAGTTCTGGCGCAGCAGCCGCAGCCTTCGCTACATCTTTTATGCCGACCCCGAGGGAGTGATCTACCTCGGCATCCCGATCAGCAAGGTCGATAGCGGCAACGATCTACTGCTCAGCCGCCGGCTGGAACTGCCCTCTGATCTGCGTCAGAGGCCCCAAAACCCCCTGATCCGCCAGCACCTCACCCCCGATGGGTTAGTCACCGACGTGTTCGTGCCGATGGTCAACGGCAAGGACTACCTCGGTGTGATGGCCCTGGGCGTCAATCCCAACGAAGCGGTGCTGGCCACAGCAGCCCTCACCCGCAATGTGACGGTGGCGGTGTTCGTATCGATCTGGGTGCTGGTGATCTTGGGCGCTGTGTTTAACGCCCTCACCATCACGCGGCCCGTGAAAGAGCTGCTGCGCGGGGTGCGCTCGGTTGCTGATGGTGACTTTGGCGCGCGAATCGCTCTGCCGGTGGGCGGTGAGCTCGGTGAGCTGCTCAATGGTTTCAACACCATGGCCACCCAATTGGAGGCCTACGACGAAGCCAATATCGAGGAGCTCACCGCTGCCCAAGTGAAACAGCAGTCGCTGATTGCCACCATGGCCGATGGCGCCCTGCTGCTGGATCCGGAGGGGCAGGTGGTGCTGGTGAATCCAACAGCGCGGCGGCTGTTTCGCTGGGAGGGCCGCAAGCTGGAGGGCCAAGAGCTGCTCAGCCTGCTGCCCGACAGCCTCACGATGGAGCTGCAGGAGCCATTCGATGCGGTGCGCAGCCGTGAGCGGGACAGCGCTGAGGTGCGCTGCTCGATCAATGAACCCAACCGCACCTTGCGCTTGGTGCTGCAAGCGGTGCGCGATGGCAGCGGCGAAACCCTTAAAGGGATTGCTGTCACCGTTCAAGATCTAACGCGGGAGGTGGAGCTCAATGCGGCCCAGAGCCGTTTCATCAGCAACGTCTCCCATGAGCTGCGGACGCCGCTGTTCAACATCAAGAGCTACGTGGAAACCCTCCACGACATGGGCGACCAGCTTGATGAGGAGATGACCCGTGAGTTCCTGGCCACCGCCAATGCCGAAACCGATCGCCTCACCCGATTAGTTAATGACGTGCTCGATCTCTCCAGGTTGGAGTCCGATCGGGTCTGGAGCTTTGAGCCCACCGAGGTGGAAGCCGCGATGGAGCAAACCCTGCGCACCTACAAACTCAACGCGGATGACAAAGGTGTCAGCCTTGATTTGGCCGTGCCACCCTCATTGCCCCGCGTCCGCGGCAATTACGACCTCCTGCTGCAGGTATTCGACAACCTGGTGGGCAACGCCGTGAAGTTCAGCACCTCTGGCGACATGGTGCAGCTGCGGGCCTATCTATGGCCAGACACCTGCCCGATCAAAGCGGATGACGCCAGCTCCCCGCTGCCGCGTCTACGCGTAGAGGTGGCCGACAGCGGAACCGGCATCAGCGAAGAGGATTGCCGGCGGGTGTTTGAACGCTTCTACCGCGTTGAAAACGCTGTCCACACTGAAGCCGGAACCGGCCTCGGCCTCTCGATCGTGCGGGGCATCCTGCAGAAGCACGGCAGCGACATTTCAATGGTGAGCGAGCTGGGCGTGGGCACCACCTTCTGGTTCGATCTCCCCCTCGAGGGAGCCGATGAGGATGAGTTGATCGTCAACGCCGAACGCAAAGCGTTGGCGTTGAGCTGACCTAACCAGGCTCGCTGTCGACGCCGCGGACAATGCGGGCCAACTCGTTGCGCTCGTCGGTGGTGATGCGGTGGGGCACACCACTGATGATCCGCTCGAAGTTGGCAAAGGAATCTTTGATCTCTGGGCCATTGCCCGTGATCACAAATTCTCGGATGGCCTTGTCGTGCCAGGAGCCACGCATCTTGAACACGTTCAGCGCCCGCGACATCTCACCGCGAATCTCCACGTACTGCAGCAGCAGGATCGTGTCGGTGATGGTGGAGATGTGGGAGTCAGTGATCGAGTGGCTCCCCATGAACTCCTCGGAGGTGTTCGTGAAGAAGCCGGCGATCTCCTCCTGCTTGGCATAACCCGTCACACCAATCACAAACTGGCGGAAGGCGTTGTGGCTAACGCCCCGTGCCAAGGCCGAGAGGGAATCGATCGCCATGCGTGATGGCTTGAACTGGCTGATCTCGGTCTTGATGATTTGAAGGTGATCCTCCAAACCAGTGGATTCGGGGTAGGCGCAGATGATCTTGAGCAGTCCATCGGACTCCATCTGCTCGAAGTCGATGCCCCAGCTGGTGGCATTGCGCAGCAGCTGCGAACGGGACTCTTCGTAGGCAAACAGGATGGCCCGCTCTTTGTTGCGGCAAGCGTCCTCCAGGAACTTGCTCACCAACAGCGTCTTGCCGGTGCCCGTCGCGCCGGTGGCCAGGATGATCGAATCCTTGAAGAAGCCACCGCCACACATCTCATCGAGCCGCGGCACACCCGAGCTGAGCCGCACATTCGAGGAGCTCTGGGTCAGTTGCATCGCCCCCAGCGGGAAGATGCTGATGCCATGCAAGCCCATGGTGAAGGGGAATTCCCCCTTCATGTGCGTGGTGCCGCGCAGCTTGAGAATTTCGCAGGTGCGGCGGCGGCGTTCACCCTCCAGCACGTTGCGCAGGATCACCACGTTGTCGGAGACAAACTCCTCAACCCCGTAGCGAGCGATCGGGCCGTATTCGTCGATGCGTTCGGTCGTCATCACCGTGGTGACGCCGATCTCCTTGAGCCGAGCAATCAGGCGGAAAATCTCCCGCCGCACCACGGACACCGCGTCGTACTGCTGAAAGACAGCGGTGATCGAATCAATGGCCACCCGCTTGGCTTTGTACTTACGGATGGCGTAATTGATGCGCTCAATCAGGCCTGAGAGATCGAAATTACCGGCAACATCCTGGCCTTCAGGGTCAGGGGAGGCATCAAGAATGAAGAGCTTGTCGTTCTCCACCATCGACTGCAGATCCCAGCCAAAGCTGGCCGCGTTGCGCAGGATATCGAGGGGCGATTCCTCAAAGGTGACAAAAATCCCGGGCTCATCAAAGTGCTGGATTCCGTTGTAGAGGAAATGCAGCGAAAAGACGGTTTTGCCCGTACCGGAGGTCCCACTGATCAGGGTGGAGCGCCCAATCGGCAGGCCGCCCTTGCAGACGTCATCAAAGCCCTCGATGCCAGTTGGCAACTTCTGGACCTGCGACAGACGCATCTCAGGGGACGGATCAGGCATCGATGGAGAGGTCATAGCCCCAGGCTATTCAGAAAAATCGTCAAGGACCTGAGCATTGGAATCATCACTGAGTTCCTCATACAAAAGATCCAGTCCAATCAGCACCCGCTCACGGTCAGACAGGTCACCAATGATCCGTCGCACCGGAGGCGGCAGGATCTTGGCCAGGGTGGGTGTAGCCAGAATCTTGTCCTCCTCAGCCAGCTGAGGTTGCTTGAGCACATCAATCACCTTGAGCGCATAGACGCCAAGGAATTCGGTCTCAAGAATGTTCCGCAGGGTCTTCAGTGCACGCATGGAATTGGGCGTGTTGCCCGCCACGTACAGCTTGAGGATGTAGGTCTTGCGAGGGCTCATGAGGGGGACTCCTCCTGTTGGGCAACGGCCGAACCAGCCGAGGCGCGAGCACCGGCGCCAACGCTCTCTGGCGGGATCGAGCGCCGATACATCTCACACAAGTGAGCCATCACATCCAGCAGGGCGAGGCGGCAGTCCTGCAGGAAATCGCTCTTGTGTCCCTCTAGGGCCAGCTGCTTAGACCAGCCATCGATCAACTTCATATGGATCTCCACCGCACGAGTAATAGCCAAATCACAGAAGAACGCCGTATTCACAAAGCTTTCAATGGCTTGGTTCGCCGCCGGTGGGTCGCGGAAATAGCTGAGCAGCACATCGCGGTAGCTGCGCTCGAGCGACGCCAGCAGTTCACTGCGCTCATCAGCTGGAAGGTTGCGCAGGAACAGGCGGGGATCGCGTTTGTAGAAGACCCCTAAAAAGCCAATGCGCTCCTCAAGCCGTTGGGAGAGCCGCCACTGATCACTGCCCTGGGGCAACTCAGTCGGTGAGGGGCTTCGTCCTTTGGCCTGGCTGCGCTCGAGAAAGCGCAACACCGCAGCATCAAGGTTGTAGGGCAGCTGCTCGAGCTGATCAGCCTGCAAATGCACCTCGGCGTCGTGGTAATCCACCTCGCCGGTGACATCTCCGAGCACCACGGCTGGCAGCAACATGCCTTGGGTTCTCAGCTGATCCAGCCCATGGCGATCAAGGGCTCCCTGCTCGATCAGCACCCCATCAAGATCTTCCCAACGTTCTTGCAGCGCATCAAACAAAGACTCTGGATTGAGCGGGATAACCTCCAGCCGAAAACGGTCCGCCTCACGCAACCACTGACGGCAAGACTTCAAGAGCAACTCATTGCGAACCAGGGCGCCGATTACCAGTTCCGTCACCGCCATCGTTCAGCGCTGGAACAGCCTCACGTTGCCTCAACAGTCTTGACGGAAGGAAAAGCAACCAGGCAGGATCATTGTTTGTCTTTCGATTGGTGGTGCGCCAGGCCCAAAGACCTCTCCGGTCTGCCTGCCCACGCCAACTGACGCCATGAGCGAAACCCCCAGCAAGGCCAAGGCCAGCAAGCCCGCAGAGAGCAAGGCCCAGGCCTCTGACTCCAGCGGAGCAAATCAGTACGCCATCGTTGAAGCGTCCGGCCAGCAGTTCTGGCTGCAGCCCAACCGTTACTACGACTTCGATCGCCTCGAGGGAGAGGTCGGCGACAAGGTCAGCTTGAAAGAGGTGCTTCTGGTCAGCGGCAAAGCAGGCGCCAGCTTGGGCCAGCCCTACGTCAAAGACGCAGTGGTCAACCTCAAGGTTCTGGCCCATCGACGCGGCCCTAAGGTGATTGTGTACAAGATGCAGAAGAAGAAAAAGACGCGCCGCAAGAACGGTCACCGTCAGGAATTGACCCGCGTCATGGTCGAGTCCATCACGGTTGGCGGTAAGCCGCTGAGCTAATCCGGCCCCGAATTGTCTGCACGTCCACTCCGCTAACTCTCCACCTCATGGCTCATAAGAAAGGCACAGGCTCAACCCGTAACGGCCGCGATTCCAATGCCAAGCGTCTTGGCGTCAAGCGCTATGGCGGTGAAAAAGTGACCGCCGGATCCATCCTCATCCGCCAGCGCGGCACCTCGGTTCTCCCTGGCGTGAACGTTGGTCAGGGCAAAGACGACACCCTGTTTGCCCTAGTGGATGGCGTGGTCAACTTTGAAACCATTCGCCGCGCCACCCGCGAGCGCAAGCGCGTTTGCGTCACTCCCCTCTGAGGCGAGAGCGGCGTAACTGCCCAATCACAATCCAGATGCCCAGCAGCGTGACGCCGGTCAAGGCGAGGTTCACGGTGCTGGGTTCTGTTGTGATCTCATGCAGCTCCAGCGGCAGTGAGGAGAGCAGCACGGCCAGCAGCAGCCATTCGCCCCAACGCTTCCCCAGCCAGGTGGCAACCGCGGCAATAGCAATCAACACGCCATAGACACTGGTGACCAGTGCGGTCAGCAGCAGGGTCATTTGGCCTTCTTGCAAGCCACGTCCCACCACAGCGGCCAGCAGAGCATGGTCGTTATCGGTGCACTCCTGCAGCAATTCCGGCAGTTGGTCGTAGCGGTAGCTGCCCACCAACGCCAGCACAGCCACGGTGAGCAGCAGCGCGGCCACCACGAGCTTCTTGATGATGATCAACCGCAGCAGCATCAGCGCAGGGTGTAGGTGCGAGCCGTGATCAGGTGCGGGTGAAAGCGCTCCAAGAACAGATCTTGCAGTGTGCTGAAGAAGGCCTTCACCATCTCCGGATCATCGAAGTGGAAGGGATATTCGCCTTGAAATCCTTTGAAGAAATACCAATTCAGCAGGGCCACCCCAGTTGAGGGGGTGAGGCGCTCAGCAAAGCAACGCAGCTGCGCTGCTGGATCAGCCAGATGCTCCAGCACATCCAGGCACACCAAGCTGTCAAAGCGCTGGGGCAACACCGCTGAATTCAAATCCCGCAAGCAGCTGAGTTTGTGGCCCAAGCCCAGCTGCTGGGCGCGGTGCTCCACAAAGGCGCGGTTGTGGCCGTTGAGATCCACCATCCAGACCTGCTCCACCTGGGGCAGTTGCGCCGCAGCCAAGGCGTGGGTGCCAATGCCACCGCCGAAATCCAGGTGCAGTCCATGGGCCATCTCGCCCTGGACGCGCAAGGTGTCGCCGATGTAATCGCGGCTGCTCAAATGCCAAGCCGCCAATTCATAGAGGTGGCCGTCACCCACCTCATCTTCGTAAAACTGCTCAGCCTGTTCCGGAGCCAGGGCACCGGGATGGGCGGCTGCCAGCGCTTCAGTGCTGTGGGGCAGGCGCTCATCAAGTTGCTCAGCGCTGAGCTGCAGAAAGCTGGCCAACTGCTGCCGCAAAGCGAAGCCATCGCGGCCAAACGCCGCAATCACTTCAGCCTGCGCAGATGTCATGGACGTTGCCGTTCGTGAGCCTTCAACTTTGGCAAATGGCAGCATCACCCCAGTGATTGCCCTGCCCGCTGTGACCGGCCCCCTGTGCGGCTTTTTGGTGATCGACAAGCCGGCCGGCTGCACATCCCATGACTGCGTCTCGAAGGCCAGGCGAGCCCTGGGCACCCGCAAGGTGGGCCATGGCGGCACCCTCGATCCAGCCGTCACCGGCGTGTTGCCCTTGGCGGTAGGGCCTGCAACGCGGCTGCTGCCTTACCTCGATGGCGGCAAGGAATACCTCGGCACCATCCAGCTGGGCCTACGCACCAACAGTGACGACCTCAGTGGGGAGGTGCTGGAGCAACAAGACTGGCCGAGCTTGAGCCAAGCAGAGCTCGACAGGCAGCTGCAGCCCTTCCGCGGCCTGATCCAACAACGGCCGCCAGCGGTGAGTGCGGTGCATGTCGATGGCGAACGGGCCCACACCCGGGCCCGGCGCGGCGAACAGCTGCTGCTGGCCAGCCGAGCGGTGAAGATCGAGCAACTCGATTTAATGCGCTGGGATCCCAGCACGGGCCAACTGGACATCAAGCTGCGCTGCTCGGCGGGCACCTATGTGCGCTCACTGGCCCGAGACCTAGGCGATCAGCTGGGCTGCGGCGGCGCCTTAGCCCAGCTGCGGCGAACCGCTGCCTTGGGCTTCACGCTGGAGGCCAGCCTGCCGCTGGAGGCCCTGGGCCCAGAGACCGCGCTTAGCAATCCGCTCACAGCCCTGGCGCACCTGCCTCAGCAACGGCTCAGTGAGGAGCAGTGGCTGGCTTGGACCCGCGGCCAGCGCTTGCCACTGGAGGGCCCAGAGCAGCCCGAGGAGAGCGCCTTGGTGATGCTGCGGCCCGATGGCAGCCTGGCGGGCATGGCCCGCACCCGAAGCGATGGGTTGCTGCAGCCGAAACTGGTGTTCGACGCCGCCGGATGATCACTCAGCCCATGGCCCTTGGATCCAGGCTGCTGCTGGCGGTGTTGGTGCTGCTGAGCGGCTGTCAGCTGGAAAGCTTCGCTGAGCGCCAGGCGCGGCAACGGGCGGGCTATCTCGGCGAAGCCGCCAGCAGCCAGGAGCCCTTGGTTTGGACGAGCCGCCGTTCTCCAGATGCTGATGGGGCCATTGCCAGCTTGCTGGCAGCGCACCTCTATGGCGGCCAAGCCCGCATCAGCGGGGAGCCCACAGCCCAAACACAAGCGATCTTGCAACGCTGCGAGCAAAGCGCTCCCCAACGAACCAGCGGGCTCAACGGCAGCACCATCGGCCTGGTGGGCGCCAATCAAGGCAACGGCTGGGATGCTGCGATCGCAGCGAACCACCTGGTGGCGGTCGTTGATCACCGCGCCCCAGGGACCGGCAACCTGAGCCTGCCGCAAGCGCAGCGCATCGACATACGCCCTTGGGGAGCGACGACAACAATCCTTGAGCAGCAGGCCCAAAGCTTGGGCGTGGTGCTGCCCAAACCCTTGGCCTGCGCCGCTCTCGGGGCGATCGTGACGCAAACCCAGGGATTGCAGTCCGCCAGCACCACACCCCAGGACCGCCAAAGCGCCGCGCGGCTAGCGCGCCGCGCCGGCATCCAGCAGGCTCAACTGCTCACCAGCTTTGATCTGCAGGAGCGCTGAACTGCCATGGCCGGCCACAGCAAATGGTCACAAATCAAGCGCACCAAAGCCGTTGTGGATGCCAAGCGAGGCGCGGTGTTCACCCGGCTGGGGCGCGAGATCAGCGTGGCAGCCAGGGCTGGCGCCGACCCAGATGGCAATTTCCAACTGCGTACCGCCATCAACAAAGCCAAAGCAGCAGGCGTTCCGGCGGCCAATATCGAGCGCGCCATCGCCAAAGGCTGCGGAGCTGGCGGTGATGGCAGCCAAGCCTTTGAGGAGATCCGCTACGAGGGCTACGGCCCTGGCGGGGTGGCCGTGTTGGTGGAGGTGCTCAGCGACAACCGCAACCGCACGGCGGCAGAACTGCGGCTGGCCTTCAGCAAAAACGGCGGCAACCTCGGCGAGAGCGGCTGTGTTGGCTTTTTGTTCAGTCACCGCAGCGAGGTGTCGCTGAATGCAACCAGCGCAGAAGGCATTGATGAAGACGCGCTGCTGGAAGACCTTCTCGAGCTGGAGGCCGACGGCTATGAACTCACCGCAGAAGGAGCCCTGGTGCATGGTCCCTTCACCGCGCTGGAGATCCTTCAAGACGGCCTGCGCCAGCGGGGCTGGAGCGTGCAGGACTGGGGCCACCAGTGGCATCCGCTCAACAGCATAGACCTGCACCAGAGCGATCAAGCTCGCCAGTGCCTGCAGCTGCTGGAGGCCCTCGAGGCTCTCGATGACGTGCGCAGCGTCAGCTGCAATCTGGGGGAGTTCCCCGAGCTGGAGAACGAGCGTTCTTAGGGGCTGAGCAAACCGCGGCAGAAGCGATCAGCCGCCGCCACCGCCTGCTGCCAGTTCTGCGCTTCGCTCACCCCAGAGCTCTTACGCGGCTTGAAGCTGTGGTCCCCATCGGGAAGCCACTGCAGGCTGATCGATGCTGAAAGCTCATAGCCCTCCACTTCATTCCGGTGGCCAAAGCCATCGCGCTCGCCTTGAAGGATCAAGGTGGGCGTTGTGAGCTCGCGCAGATGCTCGGTGCGCAGCTGATCAGGCTTGCCCAAGGGATGAAAGGGATAGCCCAAACAGATCCCGCCCAGCACCTGCAGCTCATCAAGCAACAAGCTCGCCACCCGGCCGCCCATCGACTTGCCCCCGATGATCACCGGGCCCTGGGCTGCCTCCAGCGCCACCTGCTGCCGAAAGACCTCTTGCAATTTCGGCAGGCGATCCGGCGCTGCTTTGCGGCCACTCAATCGCTGCCGGGCCATATAGGCGAATTCAAAGCGCACCACGCGCCAGCCCTGATCCGCCAAGCCCGAGGCCATGGCCGCCATGAAGGGGCTATCCATCGGCGCTCCAGCGCCGTGGGCCAACAGCACCGTGGCCGGCGCCGTCTGCGGCCCATCAACCAGCCGGGGGGGTTCGAAATCAGCCATGGCCTGAACGTAATCTCACCGCATCCCTTACCGGCCCCCATGCGCACCACGCCAATCAAACTGGCCCCTGGCGATGACCTGCGCCTGCGCCTAGAGCAGCTGGCGCGCGAGGAGCAGGCCTCCGGTTTTGTGCTGGGTGTGGTGGGCAACCTCTCCAGGGCCGCTTTCCAATGCCCCGGGCCTCCGGAACCCACGGTGATGGAAGGGGATCTGGAAATCATCACCCTCAACGGCACGGTGAGCCCCACCGGGGTGCACCTGCACCTGAGCCTCTCGGATGGGGCCTGCCACGTGTGGGGAGGGCACCTGGAGCCCGGCACCTTGGTGCTCAAGGGAGCCGATGTGTTGGTGGGCTGGAGTGAGAGCGCCAGCCCTGCAGCCGCAGCTTCAGAGGTTGCGCCCAGCCAGCCAGCGCGGGTGGAGGTGGCCGTGCTGCCCAGCTGCCCCTGGTCGCGCCGTGCCGTGCGGCTGCTGCGCACCCTGCAGATCCCCCATGAGGTGGTCAGCGTGGAAGACGACGACACCGCCAAGGGCTTCATGGAGCGCAGCGGCATGCGCAGCTTTCCGCAGGTGTTCGTCGATGGCGACGCCATTGGCGGCTACGACGCCCTCAGCGAGTGGCACAGCCAGGGGCGTTTGGCCTCCCTGCGCTGAACTCAAGCCGGCGGGCCATAGCCGCCACCACCGGGGGTCAACACCTCCAGCGCCTCACCTGCCGCCAGCTCCAGTTGCGCGCAACCGCCGAGCTCCTCAACGCTCCCATCGATGCGCCAGCGGCGGTTGAGTCCTGCTGCTGCAGCTCCACCTCCCGCCAAGCCAAAGGGGGCAATCCGGCGTGAGCCACTGAGCAGCGACACCGTCATCGGCTCGAGGAACCGCAGCCGCCGCTCTAGGCCGCGGCCACCAGGCCACTGGCCGGCCCCACCGCTATTCGGCCGCAGCGCAAATCGCTCTAAACGCACAGGGAAGCGCTCTTCGAGCACCTCAGGGTCGGTGAGCCGGGAATTGGTCATATGGCTTTGGATGCCATCGGCTCCAGCAAAGCCTGCGCCAGCTCCAGTGCCGCCGGCGATCGTTTCGTAGTACTGGCGGCTGGAATCGCCAAAGCTGAGATTGTTCATCGTGCCTTGGGCTGCCGCCATCACGCCCATGGCCCCAAACAGCAAGTTGCAGAGGGCCTGAGAGGTTTCCACATTGCCGGCCACTACCGCAGCCGGCGGCTCGGGATTGAGCAAGCACCCCTTGGGAACCACCAGATCCAAGGGCTCAAAACAGCCAGCATTGAGCGGAATCGGCTCAGGAACCAAGGCGCGAAAGGCGTAGAGCACCGCCGCCTTGGTGACCGCCAAGGGCGCATGGAAGTTATGGCTGCCCTGCACGGAGGTGCCGCTGAAATCAAGCCTGGCGCGGCCTGCTGAGCGGTCCACGCTGATGGCCAGCTGCAAGCGCGCGCCGTTGTCGAGCTCCACATCAAACTGACGGTCCTCCAGGGTGAAGAGCACGCGCCGAACCGCGGCTGCCGCATTGCTTTGCACAAAGCCCATGTAGCGCTGTACCAGCTCCACGCCGCTGGTGGCCATCAAGGCTTCCAGCTGCTGCAGGCCCAGCTGATTGGCTGCCACCTGGGCCTGCAAATCGGCCAACAGCAGCTCAGGGGAGCGGGGCGGTTGCGGCTCTTGGGCCAGCCGCTGCTGCCAGGCCTCAAGCTGCAAACGGCCCTCTCGCACCAACGGCCACTGCCTCAAACGCAGCCCCTCATCAGCAATGGTTTGGCTGAAGGGCGGCATCGAACCAGGGGTTGTACCACCCACATCCACGTGATGACCGCGGCACGCCACAAACGCCACCGGCTCCGCCTGGCCGGCAAAGACCGGGGTGATGGCCGTGATGTCGGGCAGATGGGTGCCGCCATGGAACGGGTCATTGCTGAGCAGGGTTTCTCCGCTCTGCAGGGCTGGACGCACCCCGGCCTGCACCTGGCTGAGCAGATCAGCCACCACCTCGCCCATGGAGCCCAGATGCACCGGGATGTGGGGCGCATTGGCGACCAGGGCGCCATGGCGATCAAACAGGGCGCAGGAAAAATCAAGCCGCTCGCGGATGTTCACCGAGCGGCTGGTGAGCCGTAAGCGCTCCCCCATGCACTCGGCAATGGCCATAAAGCGATGGTGAAACAGTCCCAGCTCCACCGGATCAGCGCTGGCTGGGTCAACAGCTTGCGGCTTGGGCGCCGCAACCGAGGCCTGCTGGTCCAGCAGCAGATTGCCAAGGCCATCGACGGCAGCCGTCCAGCCGGGCTCCAGCACCGTGCAACCAGTGGCTTCCGGAATCAGCGCTGGCCCCACCAGGCTCTGGCCGGGATGCAGGCTGGCGCGGGGCACCACCGGCACGGGCTGCCAACCCAGTCCGGGGATATGCACCGGCGCGGTGGCTGGTGCTGGTGGCCATGTTTCCAGGGCTGGTGCCGTCCAGCTGGTGGTGGCTTCCCTTGGCTTGGGCAGCGGCCACTCGGCCTCAAGGCGTTCCACCACCAACCGCGTTCCAGCAGCAGGGCGATAGCCAAAGCGATGCTGATGGGCCTCAGCAAAGGCCAGCTCCAGCTCAGCGGGGCCCGCACCCACTGGCCAGGGCAGCAGCAAGCCCTGCTCATGGGCTTGATCACGCAATTCCAAACGGCGCTGGGGGCCGTCAGCAGCCTCCTGCTGGACCAGCCATTGCTGCAAGTGCTGCAGCAACTCAAGGCTGAGCGGTTCACGCACGGCGCGCTGCCGCCAGCGGCGCTCTTGGGCCTGGCCAATGCCCCAAGCCGAGAGCACCCCAGCGAGGGGATGCAGCAGCACCCGCCCCAGCCCCAGGGATTCAGCCAAGCGGCAGGCCAGCTGGCCGCCAGCACCGCCATAGGCCACCAGCACCCCACCGCGAATGTCGTGGCCGCAGAACAGCGACACCTGTTCAATCGCCGCAGCCATGGTCTCAACGGCCAGATCAAGCGCGCCATGGGCCAAGGCCTCAACGCTTTGCCCCAGCGGTGCGGCCAGCTCTGCAAAGCGCTGCTGCACCACCGCCAGATCGGGCGGCTGATCACCTTGGGAGCCAAACACCGCTGGGAAATGGGCCACCTGCAAGCGACCCAACAGCAGATGGGCATCGGTGAGGCAGAGCGGCCCGCCCCGGCGGTAACAGGCAGGTCCTGGATCAGCGCCGGCTGAGCGCGGCCCCACCTGCAGGCGCTGCTCGTCTGTGCTGAGGATCGAGCCCCCACCGGCGGCAACGGTGTGAATCGGAAGCCGCGGGGCGAGCAGCGTCAGCCCAGCAATCTCGGTCTGGGGACTGCGCTCCAAGGCCTCAAGGCCCACACCGGCTGGAATGCAAAAAACATCGGTGGAGGTACCGCCCATGTCGAACCCCACCAGGGCCCCAGCGGCCACACCGGCCTGTTGCGCTGCCGCGGCAGCACCCACCATCCCGCCCGCAGGGCCAGAGAGGATCGTGTCTTTGGCCAGCAAGGTCGAAGGGTCCAGCAGCGCTCCGCTGGATCCCATCACCCGCAACGCGGTGGCCTCCCCCAAATCACCACGCACCTGAGCCAAATAGGTGTGCAAGACGCGAGACACCGCCGCTTCCACCAAGGCCGTCTGGCCGCGGGGCACCAGCCGCGGCAGGGGGCACGCCTGATGGGAGCAGACCACCGTTTCAAAGCCCAGCTCCCGGGCCAAGCGCTGCAAGGCCAACTCATGGCAGGGGTTGCGGTAGGCGTGCATCAAGGCGATCGCGCAGCTGCGCAGCCCGGCAGCTCGCGACTGCTGCAACTGCTGGCGCAGGCGGCCATCCAGCCGCAAGGGAGCGATTTCCTCGCCCCGCGCATCCAACCGGCCAGCCACCTCCACAACGGCTTGCTCAAGACCAGTTGGCCGCTGGATCTGCAAGGCAAACAACTCCGGCCGGTGCTGATCACCAATGCGCAACACATCAGCCAAGCCCTCGTTGGTAATCAGCAGCACCCCATCGCCGGCCTGCTCCAGCAGGGCATTGGTGGCCACGGTGGTGCCGAGGCGTAGCTCTTCGATGCAGCCTGCGGGAATCGCCGCCCCAGGTGGCAGATCCAAGAGGCCGCGAATGGCGCTCACCGCTGGATCACCGGTCTGCTCAGGCTGCACCGAGAGCACCTTGCGCACCTGCAGGCGCCCCTGGGGGTCACGGCCCACCACATCGGTGAAGGTGCCGCCGCGATCAACCCAAAACTGCCAGGCCATCAGCCCATAGCGGCCCGATCCACCCAAAGCCAGACGCGCCCGTGCTGCCGCAACCAACTGGCTGGCAACTGCTCGCTGGGGCCTTCGTTGAGCAGCTTCTGCAGGATTGCGGCCTTGCCGCTGCCGGTGACCACCAGATGGATCTCTGTGGCCTCAAGGATCTCCTTGAGCCCAAGGGTGATGGCGGACTGGGGAACTTTCTGCGGGTCGCCACCAAACAGGCCAGCGTTCTGCGCCCGCGTGGCCACAGAGAGCTGCACCACCCGGCAGCCCACCTCGGCGCCGCAGGGGGGCTCGTTGAACCCCACATGGCCATTGCTGCCCAATCCCAGCAACTGCACCCCAACACCACCAGCGGCAGCCAGGCGCTGTTGGTAGGCCAGTGCCACAACCTGAGGATCGGCCGCAGCCGCTTCCGGCAGACAGAGCTGCCCAGGACCCAAGCCAAGGGGCTGACCCAAATGCTTCTGCATGTAGGCGCCGTAGCCGGAGGGGTCGCCGGCCTTTAAGCCGACATAGTCGTCGAGATTGAAACTGAGCCACTGGCGGCGCAATTGCTGCAGCTGCGGCTGGGGCCAGCGCTGCAGACGCGCCACCAAGGCGCCGTAGAGCGGTTCCATCGTGCGGCCCGTGGCCAGGCCCAAAGGCCGCGGACTGGGCTCAGAGAGGCGCTGCTGAAGGCACTGCTCCAGATGCTGGCTGCAGGCCTGCATCAACGCCGCGGGCTCATCGCGCTGCACCAGCTGGAAAGGGAATGCCGTCACGGCTGCGGGGGTGGTTTGGGCCAGGCGCTGGGTGCCTGATAGAGGTCCAGCTTGGCTCCGGGGTAGTAGTGCCTCAAGATCGCGGCATAGCCCTTGCCTTGAAGGCTGAGGCCATAGGCGCCCCACTGGCTCATGCCAACGCCGTGGCCAAAGCCGCGGCCTTTGGCGATGAGTTGGGGTTGGGGCCCAGGCGCGGGGTTGAGCCAATCCTCGGAGTCCCCAAACGGACCACTGTTGGGCTCAGGGGGGTCAAAGCGCACGTAGGTGCTTTTCAATTTGAGGCGGCGGCGCAACTCGCGCGCCGGCAACTCGATCTCTCCGCCGGGCCCGCGCACCACAACACGCTTAAGGCGTCCGGTGCTGGTGCGCTGCACAGCCTCAATCTGTTCGGCGCCGCCGGTTTCGCTGAAGGCCTCAAGCAACTGCTCAGCGTCCAGGGGCTTGCTCCAGCGATACACCGGGCTGATCTGATCAAAATCCGGCACGCTCTTGAGATAGGGCAGTTGGTTGCGCCAGATCTCGCCACTGTTTTCGGTGCGGCCACCGCTGCTGCTGTGGAACACCGCTTCAATCAACCGGCTGCCATGGCTGAGCACCTGGGCCCGGGTGCTGGCCACAGCGCTGCGGGTGCTGGGGGTCTCGGATTCCAAGCCGAGGTACACCTGGCTGCGCTGGGTGGAATCCAGGTCGTAATCCGCCCCAGGCCGAAGTTGCCGCAGGGCATAAGTGCGTGCTGCGACCGACTGCACGCGCAGGGCCTCAGCAGGCCATTGGTGGGGCATCTCAGCTCCCACCACGCTGGGGAGATAGCTCTCCACACCCAGACGATTGATGGCCTGCAAGCGCCCCTCTTTGAGCTGCACCAGCAACGCACCGCGGTAACGCCGCTGTTGCAGCCAGAAGCTGCCGTTGGGCTGCTCAGGCAGCAGCCACAACAGCTGGGGCTCGCCCGCAACACCGGCAATGCGGCCGCGAGAGGCCCGCAAGGTGAGGCCTTCATCGCGCTGACCCAACAGCCTGCCGTGGCCATCGCGCAGGGTGAGGCTGCTGCCGGCAACGGGAACAACCCTTAAGGCGGCTGCTTGGGCCAACAACACCCGCACCTGGGGCTCTTGGGCGGAGCGGGCCGCCCCAGGCCAGAGCAGCAGGAGCAGCCCCATGAGGCTGCCAAAGGTCCAACGCAGGTTCATTGAGCTTTGCCGTGGCACCATCAAAGCTGGGGCAGCCAACCAGCGCCATTGCAGGTCACTTT
This sequence comes from Synechococcus sp. Minos11, assembly GCF_014279855.1. Lineage (NCBI taxonomy): Bacteria > Bacillati > Cyanobacteriota > Cyanophyceae > Synechococcales > Synechococcaceae > Synechococcus > Synechococcus sp. Minos11. The sequence goes on from NZ_CP047953.1 coordinate 1,646,895, forward strand.
TCTCGGCACCAGTTCCGGAGTCCCGAGCCGCAGCCGCAATGTCTCTGCGGTGGCTCTGCGTCTGCCGCAGCGCGCCGACCTGTGGCTGTTCGACTGCGGCGAAGCCACCCAACACCAATTCCTGCGCAGCGAGCTGCGTGTCTCCCAGCTGAGGCGCATCTTCATCACCCACATGCATGGAGACCATGTCTTCGGCTTGCCAGGCTTGCTGGCCAGCCTGGGCATGGCGGGAACCTGTGATGGGGTCGACCTTTATGGCCCCGAACCCCTGGAGGCCTTTGTGCTGAGTGCCCTGCAGCACTCCGCCACTCGGATTGGCTATCCCCTGCGCTTTCACCCGGTGGAATCAGCGGCCAACAGCGGCGAACCCCTGCTCATCGATGGGGAGTTCAGCGTCTGCTGCGCACCGCTCAAACACCGGGTGCCTGCCTTTGGCTATCGCGTGCAGCAAAGCGAGCGCCCAGGCCGCTTTGACATTGCCAAGGCCAAAGCGATGCGGCTGCCGCCAGGGCCAGAGTTTGCGCGCCTCAAAGCCGGAGAAACCGTCACCTTTGCCGACGGGCGGCGCATCGATGGCCGCGAGCTCTGCGGGCCCAGGCAGCCGGGATGCTCCGTTGTGTATTGCACCGACACGGTGTTCAGCGAGCGCGCTGTGGCCTTGGCCCAAGGGGCTGATCTGCTCATCCACGAAGCCACCTTTTCCCATCGCGATGCCGCGATGGCCTATCAACGCCAGCACTCCACCAGCACCATGGCGGCGCAGACCGCAGCGGAAGCAGGCGTACAGCAACTGGCCCTCACGCACCTGAGCCCGCGCTACGTGCCTGGGGCGACCGAAAGCCCGGATGATTTGTTGCAGGAAGCCAAGGCGATCTTTCCCAACACCGTGCTGGCCAAGGACTTCCTCTGCATCGAAGTGAGCACCACGGCCTGCAACAGTCTGTGAGTGGCATGACGATTCAGCCCCGGAGCAGTGCCTGCGCGTGATACAAGGGCTCAGGAGACTGTCTCTTTTGCCCCACTCCATGCGCACCGTTCTTCAGGGTCTACGGCGTCTCGGCGCTCTGCTGCTCCTGCCCATCGCCTTGCTGCTCTTGGCCCCAGCGGCCCATGCCGTGCAGTGGGACGCAGAAACTCTGACTGTTCCGGCGGATGCCAGCGGCAGCACGGTGACCTTCACCGAGTCCGAGATCAAAGCCGGGCGCAAGGTGTTCAACAACAGTTGCGGCGAATGCCACGCCGGTGGCATCACCAAGACCAACCAGAACGTGGGACTTGATCCCGAGACTCTGGCCCTGGCTACCCCGCCTCGGGACTCCGTGGATGCCCTGGTGGATTACATGAAAGATCCCACCTCCTATGACGGTGAGATCTCGATCGCTGAATTCCACCCCAGCATGCGCAGCGCCGACGTGTTTGTAAAAATGCGCGATCTCAACGATGAAGACCTGCGCCGCATGGCCGGTTACATCCTGACGTCCCCGAAAGCGCAGGGAACCCAGTGGGGCGGCGGCAAGATCTACTTCTGATTCAGCCCTGCTAAACCCAACAGCTTTCAGCCCGCCGCTTCAACGGCGGGCTTTGTTGTGTCTGGGGGGTCAGGGAGTGGTTGCTCCTGCTCCGGGCGGCGGCTGTACCACCAGCCCTGGAGCTCAGGGCTCAGGCGTTCAGCAAACAGGGTCAACACCGTGGGGGTAGGTCGCAGCCCAGGTTGCAGCAACTCCACGGCATAGGAGGGGCAGCGGCGGGCGGCCAGGTCGGGAACAAAGCGCTTTCCCACCCGGCGCCAACTGGGCTCCTTGCTGCGCCATTGCAAGCGGCAGCAGGGCCAAGGCAGCTCTTCGCGATCAAACAAGCGGCAGCAGGGCCCCAGCACCCGAAAGCTGTACATGCCCCCAGGACTGGGTTGCTCACTGCCTGATGGCAGCAGCTGATCGTGGGTCACAGAAGCTGTCGCGGCCATGGTGCAGATACGAAAAAGCCACCCTCAAGGGGTGGCTTGAAGGACGCTTATGGAAAGCAGCTGATCAATACAGCTCTTCTTCAGCGTGGGTCTTGATGGTGCAGTCGCTGGTGGGGTAGGCCACGCAGGTCAGCACGAAACCAGCTTCGATCTGGTCATCGTCGAGGAAGCTCTGGTCGCTCTGGTCAACGGTGCCAGCGGTGAGCTTGCCGGCGCAGGTGGAGCAAGCGCCAGCGCGGCAGGAATAGGGGAGGTCGACTCCCTGCTCTTCAGCAGCATCGAGGATGTACTGGTCGTCGGGGACTTCGATGGTCTTGTTCAGGCCTTCGCTTTCCGAGACGAGGGTGACCTTGTAGGACGCCATGGGAATAATCGTTGCTCAGGTCCGCGGCAAGCCGGGCCTGTGGGGCGGCACTGTTGTACACCTGATCAGGGCCCATCAGTGCCCCAGGCCGGGCAAGGCCAATGGATCATCGAGCACATATAAGCCAGATTTATATGACTTCCGCTCAGGCTCGCTGGATGGCCAGCAAGGCCCAACGCCCTTGCTCTGCCTCGGTTGTCACCCGCCAGCCATGGGCTTCCAGGTGCGCCGTTAACGCGGGCGCTTGATCCACAAGCAAACCGCTGAGCAAGCCCTCCCCACGCGCTGTTAGCAGCTCCGAGAAAGCCGGCGTCAGGGCCGTGAGCACCGGCGCCAAGATGTTGCAGAGCAGCAGATCAGCTGGGGCCCCAGCCAGCAACTGCTGCAAGACATCAGCTGAACCCAGCTGCACCCGTAGATGCGCCCCGGCTTGGTTGAGTGCGGCGTTCTCTGCCGTGGCCCGCACGGCCAGGCTGTCGGTGTCGCTGGCCAGCACCTCTCTGGCGCCGAGGACCAGCGAGGCAATCCCGAGGATGCCGCTGCCGCAGCCCAGGTCAGCCACGCGCGAGCCAGTGAGCGAACGCTTCTCCAGCGCTTCGAGGCAAAGGCGTGTGGTGGGGTGAGAGCCGGTGCCAAAGGCACTGCCTGGATCAATCAACAGCGCCAGGCGTTCGGCATGTTCAGCGGGCACCTGGAGCCAGGCGGGCAGGATCAAGAGGCGCAGCCCCACCGGATCGGGCTGCCAATGCCGCTTCCAGCTCAGGGCCCAGTCCTCTTCAGGCTGCAGCTCCCAGCGCAGCGGGGGCAATGCAACGCCAAAGGGCTCGGCCATCTGAGCCAAGGCTTCAGCCAAAGCCAGCCGCTCTGGATCGGGCCAATCCACCTCGGGCAACCACGCCTGCAGGGTGCGCTGCTCGGGGGCTTCAGGACGGAAACGCACCGCTAAGCGGTGCACCCCCAAACTCTCGAGGCGCCACAGCAGGGATTCCTCCAGCTCACCGGGAGGCTCCAGCTCAAGGCGCCACCAAGAGGGTTGAGCAGCGGCAGGCATCAGATCACAGGGTGACGGGGTGGGCTTCCTGAATGCCGTTGATGTCCTTGACGCTGGTGAGGGTGCTGCTGGGGATGGGGTCATCCAGGCTGAGCACCATCACGGCATCACCTCGGACGATGCGGCGGCCCACCTGCATCGAGGCAATGTTGACGTTGTGCTCACCGAGCAAGGAACCCAAATTGCCGATAATTCCAGGCATGTCGCGGTGCCGCGTGAACAGCATGTGCCGGCTTGGGGGCACATTCAAGGGGAACTCATCAATGCTGGTGATGCGCAGATCACCATCGGCAAAGACAGCACCCGTCACGGTGTGACTGCCATTGGCATTGCGGCAGGAGAGCTGCAACGAGCCACCAGCGAAATCACGGCTGGCCTCGTCTTTGACCTCCAACACATGCACGCCGCGCTGCTTGGCCTCCAGGGCTGCATTGACGTAGTTGATGCGATCGCCCAACGCCGAACTGAGCAGGCCCTTCAACGAGGCCACCACCAACGGCTGGCTCGGGTGCTCCGCAAATTCACCCTGCAGCAGCACCTGCAGCTCCTGCACGGGGCCGCCCGACAGCTGGCTAATCAGCAAGCCAAGGGTTTCAGCCAGCTGCAGATGGGGCTTGAGCCGCTCCATCACATCAGGCGTCAGGCCTGGGATGTTGACGGCGCTGCGGGCTGGCAAGCCCAGCAGCACATCGCGGATTTGCTCGGCCACATCGATGGCCACGTTGGCCTGAGCCTCTTCGGTGGAGGCTCCCAAATGGGGCGTGAGGATCAGGCGATCACAGTCGCCACGCAGCGGGGAATCCGCCTCCAGCGGCTCATTGGCATAGACATCGAGCGCAGCGCCGGCGATCACGCCGTTGTTCAGGGCTGCCGCCAGGTCCGCCTCATTGATGATGCCGCCGCGGGCGCAGTTCACGAGCCGCGCATTGGGCTTCATCGTGGCGATCAGCTCAGCATTCACCAGGTTTTCGGTGTCTGGCGTGCGGGGCAGGTGCAGGCTGATGTAATCGGCTTCTTTGAACAGCGCGTCCAGTGGGCGAAGACGGACCCGCAACTGCTGCGCCCGCTCACTGGAGATGAAGGGGTCGTAGGCGAGCACCTCCATACCCATGGCCTGGGCCACACGGGCCACATGGGAGCCGATCTTGCCAAGACCCACCACACCGAGGGTCTTTTTGTAGAGCTCATTGCCCACATAAGCCTTGCGGTTCCAACCACCAGAGGCCGTGCTGCTGTGGGCTGCAGGGATGTGCCGCGAGAGGGCCAGCATCATCGCCAGGGCGTGCTCAGCGGCCGCAATCGTGTTGCCTTCCGGTGAGTTGACCACCAGCACACCGTTTTTGGTGGCCGTCGGAACATCAACGTTGTCGACGCCAACGCCGGCGCGGCCGATGATCTTCAAGCGGGGCGCCGCTTCGATGATGTCCGCCGTCACCTGGGTGCCGGAGCGGATCATCAAGGCGTCGTACTCGCCAACGATGGATTTCAGCTCGTCAGCTGGCAGGCCCGTACGCACATCGACCTGGGCAACCTGGGACAAGATGTCGATCCCCTTTTGGTCGATGGGGTCAGACACCAAAACTTTTGTCATCGTCCGCAGGCATGCGGTGGTCCAGTGTAGAGACCACTGCTGAAGGGCCAAAACTGATGGGACTGTGCGTGGCTGTGCTGCTGAAGGACACAGGCAGCCGCTCCGAACTCAAGGCCCTCTTGGACGGGCAACCGGGGCTGCAACTGCGTGCGGTGGGCAGCGGCGGGATCGAGCCAGAGCAGGTGGTGGAGCTCAACCCAGCGCTGCAGCGTCAGGGGCGCCAACGGCAAATGGCCACCTGGCTGCTGCCCTTTGGCTTCGGTGCCGGCATGGTGTTCACCTTCATCACCAACCTCGACACCTTTGCTTTCGCCGGTCCTATCGGCCAGCCCTTGATTGGAGGCTTGTTGGGGCTGGGATCTGGCTGGATGGGCAGCTATGCCGCTGCAGCCAGCGTGACCAGCGACCGCGATGACCAAATTCGCGTGGTGCGCAATCGCCTCAACGAAGGCCAATGCGTGCTGTTGATTGATGCCATCCAAAGCGAAATGGTGCCCTGGGCCTTGATCCAGCGCTGCCGCCCGGCCAGCGTCGTGCGGCTCAAGGACGATTAAGCGCCATGTTGCCGCGCCGCGACCTGCTCGAAGGGACCCGCGATCCCCAGGCCCTCGAAGCCCTCATTCAGCAAGCCGAAGTGGTGCTGCGCACCTATCAGCCCAGCTGGAGCGCCTTCCTCACAGGTCCCCAGCGCGAGGAGGCTGAAGAGCGCTTCGCCCCTTTAGGCGAGCTGCACCTGCGCAGTGCCGGTGGCTTTCCTCAAGCTGAGCGGCGCCTGCTGCAGATCAGCCGCAGCGATCAAGCAGCTGATGCCGGCGAGCCAGCGCCACTGGCGCTGGTCGAGGTGAGCGGCAATTTCCTTTTTGACCCCGCTGAGCCAACGGCGATCCGGGCGGCCTTGATCGACCAGCACAGCATCGATCCGCTCCACCTTGGCGATGTGTTGGTGCGCGGTGATCGCGGCGCTCTGGTGATCGTCACCAGCGCCATGGCTGAACGCCTGCAGGAGCAATCCCTTCAGGTGCGCAGCGTGGACTGCCAGCTGCAAGCCGGGGATTGGAGCCGGCTGCCCAGCCAGGCCAGCAGCAGCAAAAGCCTGACCAGCGTGGAAGCCTCCCTGCGGCTCGATGCCATTGCATCAGCTGGTTTTGGGGTTTCTCGCAGCAAGATGGCCACCTGGATCCGTCAAGGACGCATCCGCGTGGATTGGGCCGTGGTGACCACACCGAGCCGCGAGCTGCAAAGCGGAGAGCGCGTCCAGCTGGAGGGGCGGGGCGAACTGGTGTTGGATCGTGTGGATCGCACCAAACGGGACCGCTGGCGCCTGCAAATGACGCGGCGCCGGTAGGCCTTCGGTGTGGTGGTAAGTTCCTTTCTCGGCCAACGGCTAGCGGGCCTCCCGCCTGGCCAAAGCCCAGCGGGCGATTAGCTCAGAGGTAGAGCACTACCTTGACACGGTAGGAGTCACTGGTTCGATTCCAGTATCGCCCATTTCAACCATTCACCAAGCATGCAAGTTCCTGTCGTGGTGGTGGGTTTGGGCCGCTCTGGCATCGGCGCAGCGCGGCTCCTCAACGCGCGCGGTGCCGACGTGTGGCTATTGGAGAGCAACAGCAGCGCTGAGTTGAAGCGACGGGCCGATGAGCTCAACGCCATCGGCATTCAGGTGGAGCTGGGCAAGCCCCTGGCGTTGGAGAGCTTTGAGGCCTTGCCACGCTGGCCCTCGACAGTGGTGATCAGCCCTGGCATTGCCTTCGATCATCCGGTGCTCAACCAATTGCGCGATCGGGGCTGCCGCGTCGTCGGTGAAGTGGAAGTGGCCTGGCAGGCCATGGCGGGCATCCCCTGGATTGGCATCACCGGCACCAATGGCAAAACCACCGTCACGTCCCTGGTGGCCCATCTGCTGCAACAGGGGGGCCTCGATGCTCCGGCTTGCGGCAACATCGGTGCCTCCGCCGCTGAACTCGCCCTCGCCTGCCTCGAGGGGGAGCAGCCTCAACGGGTGGTGGTGGAACTCAGCAGCTATCAGATCGAAGCGGCGCCATCGGTGCAGACCAGCATTGGTGTTTGGACCACGCTGACCCCTGACCATCTCGATCGCCATGGCACGCTCGAGCGCTACCGCAGCATCAAGGCGGGGCTGCTGCAGCAGAGCGGGCGGCAATTTCTCAATGCCGATGATCGCGATCTCTACGCCCATGCAGCCGAGTGGCCCCAAGCGCTTTGGGTGAGCGGCGGCGACAAAGACCAATTCAGCGCTGCGATGACCCCGCATCTATGGGTCAGTGGCGAACAGCTCTGCAATCAAACCGGGCCGCTGTTTCCCTGCGCAGCCTTGGCCATGCCTGGCGCCCACAACCGCCAGAACCTGGCCTTGGCGACGGCTGTGGCCCTGGAGTGCGGCCTCAGCCCCGCTCAAATCGAAGCGGGCTGCCGCAGCTTCCCTGGCGTGCCCCATCGCTTGGAACGCATCCGCGAGCTCAGCGGCATCACCTATTTCAACGACAGCAAAGCCACCAACTACGACGCCTCATTGGTGGCCCTGCAGTCGCTGGAACGCCCGCTGGTGGTGCTGGCTGGTGGGCGCGCCAAACGCGGAGAGCCCGGCGCCTGGCTGGAGGCCCTGGGCCAGAAAGCAGCGGCTGTGGTGCTCTTCGGCGAAGCACAAAGCACCTTCCGCGAACTGCTCGGCAGTGCTGGCTATCCCGGCGTGATCGAGCAGCAGGAGCACCTTGATCAGGCGCTGCCGCTGGCACGCCGGCTGGCCGAACAGCTCAACTGCCAAGCGGTGCTGCTCTCACCGGCCTGCGCCAGCTTTGACCAATACCGCGATTTCGAGGTCAGGGGTGATCATTTCCGTCAGTTGGTGGAGGCCATGGCATGAGCGCACCTGAACCCAAGTGGTGGCTGATGAAAAGCGAGCCCGATGTCTATGGAATTGACCACCTCAAGGCCGAGGAGACCACGCTGTGGGATGGCATCCGCAACTACCAGGCCCGCAATTTCATGCGGAGCATGGAAGTGGGTGATCGCGCGTTTTTTTATCACTCCAATGCCAAGCCACCGGGGATTGTTGGCCTGATGGAGGTAGTGGAGACGGGCATCACCGACCCCAGCCAATTCGAGCCGGACAACAAATACTTCGACCCCAAATCCAAACCCGAAGCGCCGCGCTGGGATTGCGTGAAGCTTCGCTATGTGGGCCGTTTTGCCGCAATGCTCAGCCTCGATGACCTGCGCCAGTCTTTTACCGAAGACGAGCTGGGAGTCATCAAGCGGGGCAACCGCCTATCCATCCTTCCAGTGATCGGCGCCAGCGCCGAGCGACTGCTTGCGCTGCTCGGGCCAGCCACGCCCTAAGCATCCCTTCATGGCAGCAGCCGCTAAGCAGAGCTAATTTCCGCCCAAATGCGGGGCAACGAGATGACGGCAGCCGGGTCAACAGCACCTCTGCCGATTGGCGGCTCGATTAGCCGCGGCTGGCAAGCCTTTACCCGCGCCCCCTGGGTGTTTGTGGGTTTCACCCTGCTGGGGTTGGTGCTCACCTTTTTCACCCAGTGGCTGCAAGACTTGGGCAGCAATGGCGGCGATAGCGAAGGCTTTGGTGCCATCGGCTGGGGCCTGGTCGTGGTCATCGGGCTGGTGCTCAATGTGCTGGTCAGCCTTTGGATGAATATCGGCCTGTTCCGCGGCGCCTGGATTGCGCTGTCGGGCCGCAAACCCAGCTGGGACGATTTCTTCCGCTGGGATGGAAACGCCATGGGGCGTCTGTTCTTGATGGCCCTGCTGCTACTCGGCGTCAACATCTTGATCTTGATCATCGCGGGGCTCTCAGGAGCGCTGCTGAGCCTGATCCGCTTCGAGCTCAGCGCCTTGCCCTTGCTGGCTGGTTTGCTGGTGATGATCTATGTGGGCGTCACGCAGATGTTCCACTTGCCCCTGGTGATTGCCCGCGGTGATAGCCCAGTGCCAGCGTTCAAAGCGGGGCGCCAGGGCGTGGACCCTCAGTTTTTCGGCGTGCTGGGTTTTGGGGCCTTGATGATCCTGATTGTGTTGCTGGGCGTGCTCATCTTTGGCGTGGGCTTGCTGGTGGCAGCTCCGGTTGTGATTTGCAGCCTGGTGGCGGCTTACCAACACCTCTTCGGCAGCGACGACCGCACCGGCTTTTTGCAGGCCAACTAGAAACTGCCGGCTTTCGCCAGTGCCAAGCACAGTTCCCCACTGGCCGGAGGCTGCCACATCCCCTCCGCGCCACGGCCATTGGGAGAGCTCAACACGAAGCGAAGCCCCCAGCGCTCGCGATCACCGCTGAGCTCCAACCACCAGGGGCCCCGCTCCAAAGCGATCTCGATCACTTCTTCTGCCATCAGCTGGTCTGCAATGGCGAGATGCTGCTCCTGCAGGCGCACGCATAGCGCGCTGAGCGAGGCCAGCTCTTCGAGGCTGAGCTCAATCGCCCAGCCCTCACCACCGATTAAGGCCTGATAGCCATCGCGGGATGGATCGACGGCCAAGCGCCAACCCGCTCCCTCCGCCTGCATCAACCAGGCAGAAGATCAGGCTGATCCTGCTCGTCACTGAGCTCGATGATGGCGCGCTGCACAGGCTTCACCATCGAGTCATCGAGCAGCCCTTCAAAGTCATCGAAACGGCGCTGCTTGGCGCGAAAGGCAACCCGGACGGTGGTCAAGTAGCGATTGCTCGACTTCCGAATCAAGCTTTCACCACGCTTGGCAAGATCCTTGGCTTCCGGTTGCTGAGTGAGATACATCGCGCTGCGGCTCAAACCGCCCTTCGGACTCTCAATCTTATCTCGGCACTCATGTCACTCAGCGGTTGAAGCCTGTCCGTCGTGCAGCTGGGGGACCCGCACGGGATAGATGCGATCAGGCACACCAGGGGCCATCAAGCGGATTTGACGCACCAATTGCAACGCATCCAAAGGAGCCCGCAGCAACGGAACCAACTCGTTGATCTGCTCGAGGTGAAGACGGTCGCTGCAATCAATCCGCAAGGCCGACCACCCGCGGCTGAGGCGGCAACTCAGCAACGGCTCGAGCCGGGCGAGATCTTCGGTCTCCTCCCGGTAAAACGAGAGCACAGCCCGCAACAACCGCTCGCCAGCCATCTCATACCCGGACTCATTGATCTCAATGTGAACCGCGCTGGGTGTGGATGGCCGTACTTTCTGCAATGGTTTCAGCATTCAGGAAAGGATTTGCCTTGAGCCAGGGGACCCTTGCGATCGACTTGGGCAGCTCAAGCACCCTGGTGGGCTGGCAAGCAGCACCCGGCAGCCCTGGGGAAGTGCTGGCTTTAGCGCCCCTCAGCCGCTCCACAAGCGATGCCAGCATTCCCAGCCTGGTCAGCCCCAGCGGCGGCAGCCGTTGGCTGTTGGGGCAGCAAGTGATCGAAGCCGGCAGCGAAGCCGAGTGCCTGCGGGATTTCAAAGCGCTGCTCGGGCAAAGCAATGCCCCAACCGCAGCTGAGCAGGCGGCTGAGGCCTTGCTTCAAGGCATTTGGAAACGGCTGCCGCAGACCATCCAGCCCCAACGGCTGGTGCTCACCGCGCCGGTCCAGGGCTTCGCGGGCTATCGGCGCTGGCTGCAGCGGTGGGCCGAGTCCCTCGCCATTGATGAAGTAGCCCTGGTGGATGAACCCACAGCAGCTGCCCTTGGCGCAGGCCTATCGCCTGGAAGCCTGGTGCTGGTTCTCGATATCGGCGCCGGCACCACCGATCTGGCGCTGGTCAGGCTGGAGGGGGGCGAAGGCCGCGCCATGCCCATGGCCCAACTGCTGCGCTTTGCGGGCCGCTCCTTAGCGGAACGTCCAGGACAACAACAGCGCACCGCCAAGGTGCTGGGCAAAGCGGGAATCAGCCTGGGCGGGCGCATGATCGATCGCTGGTGGGCCAAAGCTTTAGGAGCCCCTGAACCAGCTCCGCAGGCCTGGTTGAACGCTGCTGAGGCACTCAAATGCGCCTTAAGCGAAACCACCAGCGCTCAAGTGGTGCTGGAAAGCGAGGCAGGGCCCCGGCCGTTGCAAGGAAGCCGGCGGGAGCTCAACAACGTGCTGGACGCCGCCGGCCTGGAGCCGCTCTTGGATGGCCTGCTCAATGAAGTGGAAGCTGCGGCCCGGCGGGCTGGCGAATCACTTGATTCCATCGATGCGGTGATGGCCGTCGGTGGCGGCAGCGCACTGCCCTGGGTGCAGCAGTGGCTGCAGCGCCGCTTGCCGAAAACAGAGCTCCTGGTCACCCAACCCCTGCAAGCCGTGGTGCTCGGCGCCTTGGCCATGACTCCAGCCCTGCAGGTGATGGATGTGTTGCAACACGGCATCAGCCTGCGCTGCTGGGACCGGAGGCTGCAGAACCAGCGCTGGCATCCCCTGTTTTTACCCGGGCAAGCCTGGCCAACCCCGCAACCCCTGGAGCTGGTTTTAGCCAGCCGCGGTGATCAAGCCTGCGTTGAGGTGCAACTGGGCACCCCGAGCGGTGAATCCAGGGCCGAGGTGGTGTTTATTGATGATCTGCCGGTGCTCCGCAGTCAGGAGGCCGGCGAGGCCAGCGTGCGGCCCTGGAACCAACCGGCGTTGGAGATCCCTCTGCCAGCGGGTGCTCAAGAAGGCCAAGACTGCCTGCGGCTGCGCTTCGGGGTCGACGCCGAACGGCAGCTTTGGCTGGAGGGGTTTGATCTTGTTGGCGAGCAACGACTCTCCCGCCAAATCCTCGGCATTGTGGAGTGACTTGCCCTCCCCCGGTGTCGCCGCGCCGCTCGCGACTACCCAAGGTTTGGATCTGGAGCTCCATCAGCCTGGTGGGGGCCGTGGCGCTGTCGTTGGGCTGGTGGCAGAGCCAGCTCCCGGCCCGCCTGGCTCAAGCGGTCGACAACGACCAACTCGATACCTGTTTGAGGCTGGGCGAACAGCTGGCGGCGCTCCGCAAACTCAACAGCGAAGAGCAGGCCATCGTGGCGGGCTGCCTGCGCACGCAAGCCAGCCGCAACTGGGAGCAACAACGGCTGCGGTTAGCACTCGACCAACAGCGCCAACTGGTGCTGCGCAGCGGCAACCCAGCTGTCGAAGAGCGGCGGCTGCAGCAATGGCGCCAGCAGATTCAACGCCAAGCCATGGAGGCCTACCAGCGCGGCGAGGCCCGCCAGGCCATGGCCCTGCTCACCAGCAGTGGCGAAACCCGCTTCCCCGATGGGCAGCAGCTCCACGCCACGCTGGAGGACCACTGGGCTGCCAACCGCTACGCCTACAGCCAAGCCGCCAGTGCCGCTGCTGGAGAGGATTGGTGGGAAGCCTTGGATCAGCTCAATCAGCTGAACCACCCCTGGTGGCAGCGCAAAGCCTTGAGCCTGCGCACCGACGTCAGTCGTCAAGCCGCAGCGATGCAGCGCAGCAATCAACCCAAAGACAGCCACCGCGACAGCGGCGACCAACCAATCTCCGACAGCGAACTCGATGCCGCCGTGCAGCGCCACCTCTCGCTGGGGTTAAGCGCCTGGCAGGCATTCGAACTGGGCTGCAGCGAACTCGGCGGGCAGGTCTTGGAACAGGGGCCGGAGAGCAGCTGCCAACGTTGAGTGACAGGATGTGCTGGCTTGAGAGTCGCAGCCATGCAGCAGGGTGACCGTGTCCGGGTAAAGGAGTCTGTGGTGGTGTTCACCCATCCAGAACATCGCGGCCAAGCCTTTGACATGCAGGGCCAAGAGGGCGATGTGGCCACCGTGCTGAACGACTGGAAGGGGCGCACCATCAGCCCCACCCTCCCGGTGATCGTGGCCTTTGGCCGCTACAAGGCCCACTTCCGCGCCGAGGAACTCGAAGCGATCAGCTGATGTCCTGGAGCGGACGCAGCAGGACAACCCCCTCTTCCCCATCCACCTCTTGCAACATCAGGTGGATGAATTCATGGCGGCTGGTGGGCACCACACGGCCGACAAAATCGGGCTGAATCGGCAGCTCCCGGTGGCCGCGATCCACCATGGCCAGCAATTTCACGCAGGCGGGGCGACCCCAGGTGTGCAGAGCCTCCAGAGCCGCGCGCACGGTGCGGCCAGTGAAGACCACGTCATCGACCAAAACCACCTCACGACCTTCGACAGGAACCGGCAACGCCGTGGGCTCGGCTAAGCGCGTGCCCACGCGCTCGAGGTCGTCGCGATGAAAGGTGGGATCCAGGACTCCCTGATCCACCGCGTGGCCGAGTTCTCGCTCCAACTCAGTGGCCAAGACGCGCGCCAGAGCGGCACCGCGGGTGGGAATCCCCAGCAGCAGCAAGCGCTTGCTATCTCCTGCTGACTCCAAAACTTGGGAGCACAAGCGTGCAACCGTGCGCTGCAGATCCTGCGGATCGAGCAGGGTTCGCCGCTCACAGGCCTCGGTTGGCAGTGATCCACGGCTCATGGCCTCAGGTTAGTGGAGCTGATGGGGAAAACCTGACGGCAGCCTTACCGAAGTGGGTTCTCACGCCGGTGGGATGTAATTTGCCCTCAGATGACGGGAGCGATCGGTTGACGGCGACTTCTCCCCCAACCGCTGATCAGAGTCTGAAAAAATCCTCGTTACCACCGGTGGCACCAGTGGTACTGGCGGTGCTTGACGGCTGGGGAAACACGCCGGAACAGAAGCACAACGCCATCCATGCCGCATCCACGCCGATCATGGATGCCCTCTGGCACGCCTATCCCCACGCTTTGATTGAGGCCAGCGGCGCCCATGTGGGGCTGCCCGACGGCCAGATGGGCAACTCCGAAGTCGGCCACCTCACCATCGGCGCCGGGCGCGTGATTCGCCAGGAGCTGGTGCGCATCAGCCAGGCTGTTCAAAACAATCAACTGGGCGAGAACGCGGCCCTGCAGGCGCTGGCTTCAGACCTGAAAGCTTCAGGTGGCCGCTTGCACCTGGTCGGACTGCTCTCCGATGGGGGCGTTCACAGCCACATCAATCACCTGGGCGGCCTGCTGCGCTGGGCTGCGGCTGCTGGCATCCAGCAGGTGTGCATCCACGGCATCACCGATGGCCGCGATACACCCACCGACAGCTCCCCTGGCTACCTGCAAACCCTCGATGAGCAGATTCAGCAGGCCGGCATTGGGCAACTCACCACCCTCTGTGGCCGCTATTGGGCTATGGACCGCGACAACCGCTGGGAGCGCGTTGAGAAGGCCTATCGCCTGCTGACCGAAGCCAGCCCTGTGAGCAGCGCCTCACCGCTGGATGTGGTGAAAGCAGCCCATAGCGATGGCACCAGCGACGAATTCCTGGAGCCGGTTCGCTTCGCGCCGGAGCTGATTGAGCCCAACGATGCGCTGGTGCTGTTCAACTTCCGCCCCGATCGGATGCGGCAGCTCACCGCAGCATTTGTGAACTCAACCTTCCAAGGCTTTGAGCGGCAGCTGATTACCCCCCTGCCGGTGGTCACCTTCACCCAATACGACAAAACCCTGCCGGTGGCTGTGGCCTTTCCACCAGAGTCCCTCGACGATCTGCTGGGTGAAGTGGTGGCACGCGCCGGGCTGCGCCAGTTCCGCACAGCGGAGACCGAGAAATATCCCCACGTCACTTATTTCCTCAACGGTGGGATGGAAAAGCCCTTCCCTGGGGAAGACCGTCACCTGGTGCCCTCCCCCAAGGTGGCCACCTATGACCAGTCGCCTCACATGTCAGCCGATGAGCTGACCGACGGCTGCGTAGCAGCAATCAAGAAGGGGATCTATTCACTAGTGGTGATCAATTACGCCAACCCCGACATGGTCGGGCACACCGGCGACATGGAAGCCACCGTTGAGGCCATTGGCTGCGTGGATCGCTGCATCGGACGGATTTTGGATGCCACCGGCCAGATGGGAGGCACCCTGCTGATCACCGCAGATCACGGCAACGCTGAAATGATGCAAGGGCCTGATCAACGGCCTTGGACTGCCCACACCACCAATCCAGTGCCCTTTGTTCTGGTGGAAGGGGAGAAGCGCAAATTGGCTGGACTCGGCGGCGATGTGCAGCTGCGCAGTGATGGCGGCCTGGCGGATATCGCTCCCACCGTGCTGCAGCTGCTGAACATCCCAGTGCCTGCAGCCATGAGCGGCCAAAGCCTGGTGGCCAGCACCGCCGCCCTCGGCGGCCGTACATTGGCCTGACACCAGTCGCGAGCGATGCTTCAAACCACCCTGAGTTACGTCTGGTCGGCCAGCGGCATCATCTTGATCATCTCGGTCTTGCTCCACAGCCCCAAGGGCGATGGCATGGGAGGGATCGCTTCAAGTGGTGGCTCGATGTTCACGAGCGCTCGCAGCGCAGAGGCGACCCTCAATCGCATCACTTGGACCCTGCTGGTCACGTTTCTGGGGTTAGCGGTAATCCTCAGTGGTGGCTGGCTTAGCTGAGCCTCCCCATCAACCACCGACTCCTCTCGACATGAAAAAGCCCCCGCCTCCGCGGGGGCTTTTGTTTGGCAAAGCGATGGGGGCCCGCAGGCCCCCGGGCGAGATCAATAGTCGAAGTCGCCGCCCATGCCGCCGCCCATGCCGCCACCGGCAGGAGCTGCTTCCTTCTTCTCAGGAAGATCAACCACGATGCACTCGGTGGTCAGCACCATGCCAGCGATGGACGCGGCATTTTGCAGGCCAGAGCGGGTCACCTTGGCGGGGTCGATGATGCCGGCAGCCAGCATGTCGACGTACTCGTTCGAGGCGGCATTGAAGCCCTCGCTGAAGGGCTTATGGCGCACGTTCTCAGCCACGACGGAGCCGTTGGCACCGGCGTTTTCAGCGATGCGCTTGAGGGGAGCATCGAGGGCCTGAGCCACGATGTTGGCGCCAATCAGCTCTTCACCACTGAGGTTCTGGTTGGCCCACTCGGTCAGAGCAGGAGCCAGGTGCGCCAGGGTGGTGCCGCCACCAGGGACGATGCCTTCTTCAACAGCCGCCTTGGTGGCGTTGATGGCGTCCTCGAGGCGCAGCTTCTTGTCCTTCATCTCGGTTTCGGTGGCCGCACCCACCTTCACCACAGCCACGCCACCAGCCAGCTTGGCGAGGCGCTCCTGCAGCTTCTCCTTGTCGTAGGTGGACTCGGTTTCGTCCATCTGCTTGCGGATCTGTTCGCAGCGCGCCTTCACGGCCACCTCATTGCCTTCGGCAACGATGGTGGTGGTGTCCTTATTGATCGTGATGCGGCGGGCGGTGCCCAGCATCTCGATCTTGGCGTTTTCGATCTTGAGGCCAGCGTCCTCAGTGATCAGCTGACCAGCCGTCAGCACAGCCATGTCTTCGAGCATGGCCTTGCGGCGATCGCCGAAGCCGGGGGCCTTGACGGCAGCCACATTCAGAACGCCGCGCAGGCGGTTGACCACCAAGGTGGCCAGGGCTTCCTTCTCGATGTCCTCGGCAATGATCAGCAGAGGCTTGCCGGTCCGGGCGATGGCCTCGAGCACGGGCACCAGGTCCTGAACCAAACCGATCTTCTTGTCGGTCAACAGGATGTAGGGCTCTTCGAGCACCGCTTCCATGCGGTCGGTGTCGGTCGCGAAATAAGGGGAGATGTAGCCCTTGTCAAAGCGCATGCCCTCGGTGACCTCCAGTTCGGTGGTCATGGACTTGCCTTCTTCCAGGGAGATCACGCCCTCTTTGCCGACCTTCTCCATGGCGTCAGCGATCATCTTGCCGACTTCGTCGTCGTTACCGGCTGAAATGGCGCCCACCTGGGCAATCGAGTTGTTGTCGGTGATCGGCTTGGCGTTCTCCTCGATCTTGCTCACGAGGAACACAGCGGCCTGGTCAATGCCGCGCTTCAGGGAGATGGCATTCGCGCCAGCAGCCACGTTGCGCAGACCAGCCTTGACCATGGCGTGAGCCAGGACGGTGGCGGTGGTGGTGCCGTCACCAGCGGCATCGTTGGTTTTGGAGGCGGCCTGACGGATCAGGGAAACGCCGGTGTTCTCGATGTGATCCTCGAGTTCGATCTCCTTGGCGATGGTGACGCCGTCGTTAATGATCTGAGGAGCTCCGAACTTCTTCTCGAGCACCACGTTGCGGCCTTTGGGGCCGAGGGTGACAGCAACCGACTCGGTGAGGATATCGATGCCTTTTTCAAGAGCGCGGCGAGCCTGCTCGTTGTAAATGATGCGCTTGGCCATGGGGGGAGGAAATAAAGGAAGCGTTTAAGGACTCAGCGTCGCGGTCAGGAGACGACCGCCAGGATGTCTTTCTCGCTGAGCAGGACGTACTCATCGCTGCCGAGCTTGATGTCGGTACCGGCGTACTTGGAATACAGAACCTTGTCGCCCACGCTCACCTCAGGAGCCTGGCGGCTGCCGTCGTCGTTGCGCTTTCCAGCGCCGATCTGGACGACTTCACCCACTTGGGGCTTTTCCTGGGCGGTGTCAGGGAGAAGGATGCCGCCGGCGGTTTTCTCGTCGGAGGCAGAGACCTTGATGAAGATGCGGTCACCGAGAGGCTTCACGGTGGACACGCTGAGGGATACGGCAGCCATACGTGGATGGTTGATCTCAGAACTTGGTGGCGAGAGCCTGCAGCGCCGATCTGGCACTCACAGCCCTCGAGTGCCAACGTATCCCTGTGACGTTCCGTGTCGCAATTGGGACAGATGGACGGTTCCCCGAACCTCCCCAAAAAGAGCGCATCTGCAGTGGTAAGGTTGCCCGGCCCGAAAGGCGCTGCCTTTCCGCCCCAACGCTTTAACCCATGGCCGCAGCAGCAAAAGCCACATCCGGTACGAAAGGAGTCGTCCGCCAGGTCATTGGCCCTGTGCTGGACGTTGAATTCCCCGCCGGCAAGCTGCCTCGCATCTACAACGCTCTGCGGATCGAGGGTAAAAACACCGCAGGACAAAATATTGCTCTGACTGCTGAAGTCCAGCAGCTTCTCGGTGATCACCGCATTCGCGCAGTCGCCATGAGTGGCACCGACGGCCTGGTGCGTGGCATGGAAGCCGTCGACACCGGCGCTCCGATCTCTGTGCCCGTGGGCGAAGGCACCCTGGGCCGAATCATGAACGTGCTTGGCGAGCCCGTCGACGAGCAGGGTCCTGTGAAAACAGACGCCACCGCTCCGATCCACCGCAGCGCCCCCAAGCTCACCGACCTAGAGACCAAGCCCAAGGTGTTCGAGACGGGCATCAAGGTGATCGACCTGTTGGCTCCCTACCGCCAGGGCGGCAAGGTCGGCCTGTTCGGCGGTGCCGGCGTGGGCAAGACCGTGTTGATTCAGGAACTGATCAACAACATCGCCAAAGAGCACGGCGGTGTGTCCGTGTTCGGCGGCGTGGGTGAGCGCACCCGTGAAGGCAATGACCTCTACGAGGAATTCAAGGACTCCGGCGTGATCAACGCCGATGACCTCTCCAAGTCGAAGGTTGCCCTCTGCTACGGCCAGATGAACGAGCCCCCCGGCGCCCGCATGCGCGTGGGTCTCTCCGCTCTGACCATGGCTGAGCACTTCCGCGATGTGAACAAGCAGGACGTGCTGCTGTTCGTCGACAACATCTTCCGCTTTGTGCAGGCTGGCTCTGAGGTGTCCGCTCTGCTGGGCCGCATGCCCTCTGCTGTGGGCTACCAGCCCACCCTGGGCACCGACGTGGGTGAGCTGCAGGAGCGCATCACCTCCACCCTCGAGGGCTCCATCACCTCCATTCAGGCCGTCTACGTCCCGGCTGACGACCTGACTGACCCGGCACCAGCCACCACCTTCGCCCACCTCGACGCCACCACCGTGTTGAGCCGCGGCCTGGCTTCCAAGGGCATCTATCCCGCTGTGGATCCCCTGGATTCCACCAGCACCATGCTCCAGCCCGCCGTTGTGGGCGATGAGCACTACAAGACCGCGCGCGCTGTGCAGTCCACCCTGCAGCGCTACAAGGAGCTCCAGGACATCATTGCGATTCTGGGTCTGGACGAACTCTCGGAAGACGACCGTCTGACCGTGGACCGTGCTCGCAAGGTCGAGAAGTTCCTGTCCCAGCCGTTCTTCGTGGCTGAGATCTTCACCGGCATGCCTGGCCAATACGTGAAGCTTGATGAAACCATCAAGGGCTTCCAAATGATCCTCTCCGGCGAGCTGGATGATCTGCCTGAAGCTGCCTTCTACCTGGTGGGCAACATTGATCAGGTCAAGGCCAAAGCCGAGAAGATCCGCTCTGAAGCCAAGGGTTGATCCCTTCCTTCCCCGTTTCTGAGGTTTTCAATCCATGGCCCTAACTCTGCGGGTGCTTTGCCCCGATCAGAACGTCTTCGATGGTCAGGCTGACGAAGTCATCCTGCCCAGCACCACCGGTCAGCTCGGTGTGCTTCCTGGTCACGTCTCCTTGCTCACCGCCCTTGATGTGGGTGTGCTGCGGATGCGCGATGGCAACCAGTGGACCGCCATCGCCCTGATGGGTGGCTTTGCTGAAGTCGACGACGACGAAGTCAGCGTGCTCGTCAATGCCGCCGAGCCCGCTAGCGGTATCAATGCTGAAGAAGCCCAAAAGCAACTCAGCGAAGCTGAGCAGGCTTGGAGCAAATTTGATGGTCAGCCCAACAGCCCTGACAAGATCAAAGCTCAGCAAGCTTTCCAGAAAGCGCGCGCTCGCTTGCAAGCCACCAAGGCGAACTGAACGACACCACGTTCCAATTCAGCAACCAGCAAGACGGCCTTCGCGCCGTCTTTTTTTTGTTCTTTTTTTGGGACAAACAGGCACAAAAAAACCGGGGCTTCAAGCCCCGGTTGGATTCCAAACAACAACGGAACAACCAATCAGGCCGTACCGCAGAAGGTGACTTCTGGGAACTTGAGCTTGGCCTCATCAAGGCTCTTGCCTTTGCCTTCCTCTTGCCAGTAGTTGATCACCTCAGTGGCTTTGTTGAGGACCTCAACGCGCTCGTTTTCGGTGATCCAGCTCTTGCTCTCGAGCACGCTTTTGAGGGTTTCCCAGGCATCTTCACGGGGCCAGAAGAAGTAAGCAGTCAACGGACTGGGGCCACCACCAACGATTTGATCAACGGCCAGAGCAACGTTCTCAGGCAGCCAAAGAATCTTCAGCAGAAAGCGGCCTTCGTCAGCTTTCGGGGTGTAACCACTGGGGACGCCATCAGCATCCACCGTGGAGCGGGCCAGATGCTCCGTGGCAGTCTTCATGCCACTGGATGCAGTCGCGCTCTCAGTCGCTGTGGAAGCAGTGCTTGGGCTTGCCTCCTCGCTTGGCGCAGCTGCGGTCTCGGTTTCAGTCACGGGGCTCGTTTCGGTGCTCAAGGGAGGTACAGCGAAAGACCTGGCGGGGCAGGCAAACGACTAACCTACCAGCCCCCGCATCAGCACCCATCGCTCCAGCTCCTGTGGTGCTGTTCGACATCGATGGCGTGATCCGCGATGTCTCTGGCAGCTACCGCCGGGCCTTGGTGGAAACGGTGCATCACTACAGCCATTGGCGGCCCGATGCCGCCTGTGTGGATGCCCTCAAAGGCGAGGGGCGCTGGAACAACGATTGGGACGCCAGCTTGGAGCTCTTGCGCCGCCAAGGCGTTGCATTGCCAGAGCGAGATGCCTTGGTGGCGGTGTTCAGCAGTTTTTATTTCGGCGGCGATCCCGACGGGGAGCCCAGCCAATGGCAAGGGTTCATTGGCAGTGAGCCCCTGCTGGTGGAACCCCATTTTTTTGCTCAGCTGAGTGCCAAGGGATGCCGCTGGGGATTTGTCAGCGGCGCTGAACCGCCATCAGCCCGCTATGTGCTGCAGCAACGACTGAAACTGCAGCAGCCACCGCTGATTGCCATGGGCGATGCACCAGACAAACCCGATCCCACCGGGTTGATCCGCCTCAGCGACCAATTACGCCCAACCCCTGAAACCCCAGTGCTCTATCTCGGCGACACCGTTGCCGATGTGCAAACCGTGATCCAAGCCCGGCAACAACGACCTGAGCAGCCCTGGCTGAGCTTGGCGGTGGCACCTCCCCACCTGCATGGCCAAACCCAAGCGCGGCAGGCCTATGAGCAGCAACTGCTGCAGGCCGGTGCCGATCACATCCTGGGCAGCACCCCAGAGCTGCTTTTTTTCATTGATCAGCTGACAATCCCTCAACACTGAGTTCAAGGTGTGGAGGACAACCGTCCTGCTGCGTTGAATCGCCTGCGCCTTCTGCTGCCTGAGCTCGCCACGCTCTCCATTGGAGCGGGCGTGCTGGCGCTGCTGAGCTTCACCGGAGTCCTGGAATGGCTCCTGGCTGGTAGCGCCAGCACCATCGTGCTGGGCCTGATCCTGCTGGGCAGCGTCGTGGTGGTGCTCTCGCTGCAGGTGGCCCGCCAGGCGGAACTGTTAGCGGAAGAGTTGGGTGAGCCCTTCGGGACGCTGGTGCTCACCGGTTCGGTGATCGTGATTGAGCTGGCCCTGATTGGCAGCACGATGCTGACGGGGGAATCGAATCCCACCCTGGCCCGGGATTCGATGTTCTCGGTCTTGATGGTGGCCCTCACCGGCATCACCGGGTTGTGCATGGCCCTCACCTCCCGCATGCAGAAAAAAGACCGTGATCAGCCGATGCGGGTCGAAGACCTGGCGGCCACGAACAAGGCCGGGGCGATGGTCTACTACAACCTCATCGGCACGATGAGCGTGCTGGTGCTGATCATTCCCAACTTCAGCAACGACAGCCCTGAAGGCAATTTCAGCCTGCCGCTGAACATCGTTCTCTCCGTCACCGCACTGGTGGTCTACGGCCTGTTCCTGTTCAACCAAACCGGTGCCTACCGCGGCTTCTTCATGGAGATGTTTGCCGACGAGGGCGGCAATCCAGAAAGCCGCCATCACGCCGAACTCGAAGGGGGCCCCTGGCAAGCCGCCGCCCTGCTGATGGGAACCCTGGCGATCGTGGTGGTGATCGCTGAATCCATGGGCCAACTGATTGAGCGCGGGGTCAATGAGCTGCACTTGCCCAGCTCCCTGGCTGGCATCCTCGTGGCGATGCTGATCCTGCTGCCGGAGGCCATCAATGCGATCCAAGCAACGCGGAAAGGCAAGTTGCAGCGGGCCCTCAACACCCTCTATGGCTCGGTGCTCTCCACAATCAGCCTGACGGTTCCTGCGGTGCTGCTCATCGGAGAAGTGACTGGCACCAAGGTGATCTTGGGGCTGGAGCAATATGAAATGGTGCTCCTCTCGCTCACCTTGTTTCTGCTGCGCCCCCACAGCCGCGTGCTGGGAAGCGAAGGGCTGATGTTGCTCGTGGTGTTTCTGTTCTGGTTCGTGCTGGAGCTGGTCTGAACTCAGCGCTCCATCGCTTCCACACTCTTGAGGGCGGCGGCGGTGAGCACCTCAGCGCCCCCATCGACCACCGCCACATCGTCTTCGATGCGAATCCCGATGCCTTTCCAGCGCTCCTCAATGGCGGGCTGCCCCTCCGGCACCGGCAAGCGATCACTGATGTAAAGGCCTGGCTCCACCGTCAACACCATCCCGGTCTCCAAGCTCACCGGGTGCTCCCCAAGCCGGTAGGCGCCGACATCGTGCACATCCAGGCCGAGCCAGTGGCCGGTGCGGTGCATGTAGAGGTGGCGGTAAGCGTCTTGCTCAATCACGGCATCGACGCTGCCGCGCAGCAGCCCCAGCTCCAACAGGCCTTCCACCAACACGCGCACGGCGGTTTCATGCACCGCCTCAGCGGTTGATCCCGGCGACACCTTGGCAATGGCGGCCTCTTGAGCCGCCAAGACCAGGCTGTAGAGGTCGCGCTGCTCAGGGCTGAAGCGGCCATTGATTGGGAAGGTGCGGGTGATATCGCCGTTGTAGTAGTCGCTGACCGAACAACCCGCGTCGATCAGCAGCAGGTCGCCATCGTTCAGCGGGGCGTTGTTGGCGGTGTAGTGAAGGATGCAGGCGTTATCGCCCCCGGCGACGATCGAGGGATAAGCAAAACCGCGGCTGCCACAGGCAAGGAAGTGCTGCTCCAAGTTGGCGCGCACCTCCGCCTCGTTTTGTCCTGGCTGCACCAAGGCGCGGACGCGTTCGTGGGCTTCCGCACTGATCCGGCAGGCCTGGCGCAATCGGTCCAATTCCCCCGCGTCTTTGCGCAGGCGCATCGCATGCAGGATTGGGCACGGAGCCGTGAGCTGCCGCATCGCTTCACCCGTGCGTGAGGCGCGATCGAGCTGATTCGACCAGCAGCGCAGCACCAGCTTTTCGAGGTCGGGGTGACGCCCCACTCGAAAACAAATCCCCTCCGCCCCTTGGAGGTAGTCGGGAAGCAGCGCCTCGAGCTGCTCCAACGGATGGGCCACATCGGCCCCAAATTCCGCCACCGCCCCTTCGGTGCCCCAGCGGAAGCCATGCCAAACCTCGGCAGTGGGATCTTTGGCGGGCACAAACAGCACAAAGGAGTTGCCTGGCCGGTGGGGAAGGAACAGGGCCACAGCCCCCGGCTCATCGAAACCGGTCAGGTACCAAAAATCACTGTCCTGACGGAAGGGAAACTCCACATCGGCGTGATGTTGCATCAGCGCCGCCGCAGGAATCACAGCGGCCTGCCCCTCGAGTGCATCAAGGAATTGCTGGCGCCGTTGGGCGTAATTGATCGGCACGGGGTCTGTCGGGCCTTGGTGCAGGCGGTTAAATGAGTGTGTCAGGTTGGCCCGCCGCCGGGTGCAGTGAGCGATTTCCTCCTTTTAGCGGGCCTGGTGCTCATCCTGCTGGCGGGTTCAGCCCTATGTTCTGGCGTGGAAGCCGCCCTGCTGACGGTGAGCCCCCTGCGGGTGCACGAGATGGTGGGGCGCGGGGTTAAAGGGGCCCAACTGCTGCAAAACCTCAAGGGCCGCTTGGCCCGGGTCTTGGTGATGTTGGTGATCACCAACAACCTCTTCAACATCTTCGGCAGCTTGATGTTGGGCGCCCTGGCCGCTGTTGTGTTCCATCACCACGGCCTGCAGGGAACCGCCCTGACGGTGTTCTCGTTCAGCTTCACCGTGCTGGTGATCGTTTTGGGCGAAATCGTCCCGAAGGCCTTTGGAACCCGCACCGCAGCCAGCACTGCCTTGCTCGCCGCACCAGCCCTGGCGCTGCTGCTGAAGCTGGGCATGCCACTGGTGCTGCTGCTCGAACGGTTGATGCCAGCGCTGAGTGAGGAAAACGAGCTCACCACCGATGAAAGCGAAATTCGCTTGCTGGCCAGGCTGGGATCGCAAAAGGGACGCATTGAGGCCGATGAAGCCGCGATGATCGCCAAGGTGTTTCAACTCAATGACCTCACGGCCAGAGATTTGATGCTGCCGCGGGTCTCCGCCCCCACGCTCAATGGTTCAACGCGGCTCGACGAGCTGCGCGATTTGCTCCTCACGGACGACTCCCCCTGGTGGGTAGTGCTGGGCGCTGAGGTGGATGAAGTGCTGGGGGTGGCCAGCCGCGATCAATTGCTCACCGCTCTGGTGCAAGGCCGCGGACACGCCACCGCCGCCAGCGTTTCCGAGCCGGTGGAATTCGTGCCTGAGATGATCCGCGCTGATCGGCTGCTCACCAGTTTTCGCCGCAGCCGCGATTCGGTGCGTGTGGTGGTCGATGAATTTGGCGCTTTTGTTGGCCTCATCGGCGCTGAAGTCGTTCTGGCCGTTTTGGCGGGCTGGACCCGCCCCCGGGTGGAGCCGCAAGCCTGATGGACAAGCAGCGCAGCGCCACCATCACCCGTGCCCTGATCCAATGGCGGGAAGGATTGCAGCTCAGCCGCCGCGAGCAATCGGTGCTGGGACCGGAGCTGCAAGGCCTCGACCGGCAGCTGCAGCGGCTGCAGGAACGGCAACTCCGGGTGGCGGTCTTTGGCCGGGTTGGCGTTGGCAAAAGCAGCTTGATCAACGCCTTGATCGGCGATGAAGCCCTCGCCACCGATGTGGCCCATGGCAGCACCCGGCGGCAGCAAGCCGTGCCTTGGAACCGCACCTGGGGCGATGGAGGGCTGCTGCAGCTGGTGGATACCCCCGGCATTGATGAGATCGCTGCTCCGGCTAGGGAGCGCCTGGCACGGCGAGTAGCCACCGGCAGCGACCTGGTGGTGATGGTGATCGACGGCGACATCAGCGCGCCGGAACTGGCCGCCTTCCGCACCCTGCAAGACAGCGGCAAGCCCACTTTGCTGGTGGCCAACCGGGCTGACACTTACAGCCAGGCGGAGCGCCACCAACTCACAGAGACCATCCAGGCGCGCTGCGGCAGCGATGAGCCGCTGCTGTGGGTGGCCGCCGCGCCAAGGCGGCCGGTTGTGCTCGCCGATGGCCGCGTGCGCCGCCAAGCCGCAGCATCGGAGTTAGGAGCGTTGCAGCAGCACCTCGATCAACTTCTCGAGGCCCACGGGGAATTGCTGCTGGCCCTCAACAGCCTGCGCGCAGCCGATCACTTCAGCGCGCAGCTGTTGGCCTGGCGCCTCGGCCAGCGCCAGCAGGCTGCCCAAGCCTTGATCGGCCGCTGCGCCAGCATCAAAGCCGCGGGGCTGGCCGCCAACCCCTTGATGCTGCTGGATTTAGCCGGCAGTGCTGCAGTCGACAGCACCTTGATTGTGCAACTGGCCCAGCTCTATGGCGTGCGGCTACGCGGCCCCTCCGCTCGGCGACTGCTGCAACGGGTGGGCCGGCAGAGCTTGGTGATTGGCGGTGTGCAGTGGGGATTGCAAGGGGCTTTGAGCCTGATCAAACAGCTGCTGCTGATGGCCGCGCCGTTCAGTGGCGGGCTCAGCCTGGCTCCGGCGGCCCCAGTAGCCCTCGCCCAAGCCGCCCTGGCGGTGCATGGCACCCGCATCACAGGCCGCGAGGCCGCCCGTCAGTTGCTGCTCTCAGCCCACCGGGGGCCCGCCAGGCCCGCCAGCCTGTTGCGCCGCTTGCAACGGGCTGACCCCCAAGCCCAACGCTGGCTGGCTCACCACCAGAGCTGGAGCCCCGAAGTGGGGTTGCCATGACATCCCAGCTGGCGCTGTTTGGCACCAGCGCGGACCCGCCGACGGTGGGACATCGCGCCGTGCTCGCTGGGCTGATGCAACTCTTCCCGCGGGTTTGCACCTGGGCCAGTGACAACCCGTTCAAGCAACACGGTGCACCCCTTGACGTGCGGGCGGCCCTGCTGGGAGCCGTAGTCAACAGCCTCACCGAGCAGGCTGGTAGCGATCGGCTGCAGCTACGCCAGGACTTCAGCAGCCGCCGCGCCATCGACAGCATCGAAGCGGCCCGCCGCTGTTTCCCTGATGACGATCTGGTGTTTGTGGTGGGCACCGATCTGGTGGCACAAATCCCCAGCTGGTATGCCGTTGAAGCCTGGCTACCCGGCTGTTCGATCGCCGTGGTGCAGCGCCAAGGCTGGCCGATGCAAGCCGGCGACCTCCAGCGGCTGCAGGCGCTCTGCCCGCAAGTGGCGCAGCTGCCTCTAGAAATTCCAGCAGCTGCAAGCTCCTCAGTGCGGCATCACCCCAACCCCGAACTGGTCCCCAGCGAGTTGCTCACTGACTTAGCGCAGCGAAACCTTTACGGTTTCAGCATCGACGACCTCCCCTGTGCGGATCGCACTGATCCAATCCAACCCGCTGGTCGGTGATCTGCAGGGCAATCGGCAACGCCTGCAACAGCAGTGCCTGCAGGCTGCCGAAGCCGGAGCCGAACTCGCCCTGGCCCCTGAACTCGCCCTCTGGGGCTATCCGCCCCGGGATCTGCTGTTGCAGCCGGCCCTACGGCAGCAACAAGACCGCCAACTCGATCAGCTCAGTGGCGCGTTGCCGCCGGGGTTTGGGCTGCTGCTTGGGGTGGTTGAGACCAGTGGCCAGAAGCTGTTCAACGCCATGGCCCTGGTGGAGCGCGGCGGCTGGCGCTTGGTGGCGCGCAAACGGTTGCTGCCCAGTTACGACGTCTTCGATGAACAGCGCTATTTCCACAGCGGTGATCAACCCGCGCTGCTGAGCTGGGGCAGTCAGCGCCTTGGGCTGACCCTGTGCGAAGACCTCTGGGTTGAACCCAAAATCAGCGGCCGCAATGCGCCGCTGTGCGATCCAATTGCTGAACTTCAGCCCCTCAAGCCGGATCTATTGATCAACCTCTCAGCGTCCCCCTTTGGCCAGGGCAAAGCGGAGCGTCGCCGGCAGCTGGCGGGGGCCGCCCAGCAGCGGTTGGGATGCCCAGTGCTCTACGTCAATCAGGTGGGGGGAAACGACGAACTGATTTTTGATGGCAACAGCTTTGTGCTGGATGCCACTGGGGCGCTGCAGCAGCAACTGCCCTGCGGCGAGAGCGCGCTGCAGATTTGGGACAGCCAGAGCCCAGCGACCCCAACCCCACCCGAGCCCCTGAGTCCCGAGGCTCAGCTCTGGCGCATGCTCGTGCTCGGGGTGCAGGACTACGCCCGCAAATGCGGCTTCCGCAAAGCCTTGCTCGGGCTCAGTGGCGGCATTGATTCGGCCCTGGTGGCAGCCCTAGCCGTTGCGGCTCTGGGCAGTCAGCAGGTGCGGGCGCTGTTGATGCCATCGCCCTACAGCTCTGAAGGCTCGCTGCAGGATTCCCTGGCCCTCGCCAGTCGGTTGAATCTGGCCACCAGCACGGTGCCGATTGAGCCCTTGATGCAGCAATACGACGGCAGCTTGGACCCAGCGCTGGGGCAGAAGCCCGAGGGCATCACCGCCGAAAACCTGCAATCGCGCATCCGCGGCACGTTGCTGATGGCCGTGGCCAATAGCGAAGGCCAACTGCTGCTAGCTACCGGCAATAAATCCGAGCTGGCCGTTGGTTACTGCACGCTCTACGGCGACATGAATGGCGGCCTGGCCGTCATCGGGGATCTCTACAAAAGCGAGGTGTTTCGGCTGACGCGCTGGCTCGATAGCCCGGCTGCTGCCGGCGAGCGGCAACGCTGCGGGCTGCCAGCCGATGGGCCTGTCATCGGGGACGCGATCTTGAATAAGCCCCCCAGCGCCGAGCTGAGGCCGGATCAAAAAGACAGCGACTCCCTGCCCGACTACCCCTATCTCGATCGCCTGCTGCAGCGCTTTATCGAGGAGCATGCCTCGCCGGAAGAGCTCATCGCCAGCGGTGAGCCGAGCGACGCCGTGCAGCGGATCTGGCGGCTGCTGAAACGGTCAGAATTCAAACGGCGCCAAGCTGCACCGGTGCTCAAACTGAGTGCTCGCTCCTTCGGTTGCGGTTGGCGCATGCCAATCGCCGCCAGCACTGGCGCCGAAGGCTAGGAATCGCCAGGCTGATAGCAGAACCAACCCACCATGGCCGCTCCCCAACCCGCCGCCTCGATGAGCAGCATCGGCATTCCTCGGGAGATCAAGCCCGATGAGCAGCGGGTGGCTCTCACCCCCGATGCCGTGCGCGAGCTGGTGAGCATTGGCCTGGAGGTGCGAATTGAGCAGGGCGCTGGCCGCGGAGCTGGCATCGATGACGCCAGCTTTGCCGCCGCCGGCGCAGCCATGGTGTCCAAAGAGGAGGCCTGGGCCGCTCACCTGGTGGTGAAGGTGAAAGAACCGCAGCCCGAGGAGTTCGGCTTCTTGCGCCGCGACATGGTGCTGTTCACCTACCTGCACCTGGCGGCCTACCCCGCTGTTGGCAAGGCCCTGCTGGAGAGCGGCTGCACCTCGATTGCCTACGAAACGGTGCAGCTGGAGAACGGCAGCCTGCCCCTGCTGGCGCCGATGAGCGAAATCGCCGGCCGGCTCGCCACCCAAGCGGGGGCCTACCTGCTGGAGCGTCCCCATGGCGGTCGCGGCGTGCTGCTCGGCGGCTGCACCGGCGTCAAGCCCGCCCGGGTGGTGGTGTTGGGCGCCGGCACCGTGGGCTGGAACGCGGCCCGCGTCGCAGCAGCCATGGATGCCGAGGTGATGCTGCTGGATCGCTCCCCGCAGCGGCTGCGCAATCTGGAAGCCGACCGGCGCGGACGCCTGGTCAGCTTGGTGAGCAGCCGCGGCTTGATCGAACGGGTGATCCCCACCGCCGATCTACTGATCGGTGCGGTGCTCACCCCGGGCGGGCGGGCCCCAACCCTGGTGGATGAAGCGCTGGTGCAACAGATGCGCCCTGGCTCGGTGATCGTCGATGTGGCCATCGATCAAGGCGGCTGCATCGCCAGCAGCGAGGAGACCACCCACACCGAACCGGTGATCGAAAAATTTGGCGTGCAGCACTACGCCGTCGGCAACATGCCTGGCGCTGTTCCCTTCACGTCCACCGAAGCGCTGGTGAGCGTGACGCTGCCCTACATCGTCACCATTGCCGGACGGGGCCTGAGCGAAGCGGTGACCGAGCGCCCCGAGCTGCTCTCCGGGCTCAACACCGTCGACGGGGCGGTGTGCCATCCCGGTGTTGCCCGGGCCCTCGATGTGCCCCCACGCCACCCCATGGCCTGCCTGCGCTAAGCAACGTGAATTAACGGCTGCTGAGGGGAAAGAAGAGATTCATCGCATCCCTTTGGCTTCGCCAAACCTCTGGATACACCGGGCAAGCACCCCGCCCGGCGCCCGTGGCCTTTCATCAAGCGGTGATTCCAACGCCCAGCGAAGATCTGGCAATTGATGTTCTGAAAGCCGCTGGCCTGAGTCCGGAATACCACCCGCAGCTGCCCACCTTGATCTACGCGAGCGAAAGCTTTCGCCGCGGACTTAAGCCCAACCAGTACGTCACGGTGATTTGCGACCGCTCCGACGCCGACAACCTGGGGGAAGCGCTACTGCAAGTGCGCAGCCATGAATTAATGGCCCAACGCAACACCCGCTGCGAGCAGATCTTCAACCAACTGCTGACGCACCTCAGCACGCGCTGAGCGGCCGCATCAAGGCCCTCGGGTCCAGTCCCTCGCGCCACGCCAACACCAATCCAGCCGCTGCGCTGTAGTCAGCCGCTGGCACCACAGCAAGATCCAACGCAGCAGCATCCACCTGCAACAGGCTGGGGTTGCTGCGCACCGCAACGATCGGGATGCCGCGATCAGCGCAGGCCAACACGGTTTCCCCGCCGAGGGCACCAGCGGGTGCCACCACCGCGCCCACCTGATCAATCGCCAGCTCCTGGGGATGCCAGGGCTCAGAGGCCGGGCGGAGATCGGGCGCACGGCTCAGCCCCACCAACACGCAGGGCAAAAACGTGTGGCCCAACTCTTCAGCAGCGGCGCGTGAATCGAGCTCGGCCATGGGCGCGAGCGGCGCCAGGGCGGGGGCATGGGCACAAGGGATTTGCAGCTCCCGCACCAGCAAATGACTAATCACCGCCTCAGCTCCAGCCAAAGCATCCACACCACTGCCGTTGCGGTAGGCCTGCAGGGCGTCGCTGCCGTTGTCATCAGGGAAACGCGCCACCACCGCAATGGCTGTGGCGCCCGCGTGCTTCAGGCGTGAACCAGCCCGCAGTAGCGCACCGGGCTGCTCCAGCTGGCCCCAGCTGCTGCCGCTGGAGGCCTGGCTGAGCCTGACGCCAAGGGGCTCATCGCTCACCAGCTCTGGGCCGATATCCAAGCCCAAGGTGGCCCGTGCAGCCGCCAGCACCTGGCGATGACGCAAGAGCAGCTCGGGTTCGATGCCGGCATCAAACAGCACCCCAATCCGCTGGCGACGCTGGGGCCGCAGCCGCAGCGAGCCCTTGGCAAAGGCATCAAGGCTCCAACCTTCCACGTAGTGGATGCGGGGATCGCTCCAATAGAGGGCCGCCCCATTCATCACATTGGGATGGGTGATCAAACAGTCGCTCGCGGCAGCCAGCAGCCGGGCCACGGGCAAGGCATCGCCCGCGAAGCCCCCCTGCTCGCAGCCGATCCCTGTGGGGATCACCAGCAGCGTGGGCAGCGGCTCGCTCACACCAGCAGCACGGCTTCCAGCCGCAACCATTGCCCCTCGGGGCGCTGCTCAGCCGCTGTAATCGCCCAACGCAAGGGCTCACCATGGGCAGCCAAGGCCTGGCGGCATGCCGCCACACGCCCTTGTCGCCAGCGCTGCGGCTCGATCACCAGTTCCAGCTCAAACGGCTGCAACCTCACTTTTGGTATTGACCGAATTGCGCCTCATAGAGCGCATCTTCTTGTCCGGCCAGCAGCTGCACATCACTGCGGGGCTGCGCCACACACAGCAAGGCAAAACCCTTTTGACGCAGCTCTTCTTTGACACCCATGGCATCGGGCTGGTGCAACTCACCGGAACGAATGCTGGCGGCGCAGGTGGTGCACACGCCTGCACAACAGGAGCTCGGCAAGGTCAAATTGGCCGCCTCCGCCGCGGCCAAGACGGTCTGATCGCTGTGGCAAGGGAAGGTGTGCGTCTGGCCTTCCAATTCCAACTGCACCTGAAAGGTGTCCGCCATCGCCATCAGTTGCTCAGCGGACCATCTTGACGCAGCGAATCCCACTGGCTGGGGTGGGGCGCCAAATACTCCGGCGGGACGTCGCCCTTCGGTGCGGTGAGCGCCAAATCAAAGGCGATCGAGAGGCGCTCTTCATCGCTGCTGGTGTTGGCGGTCACCGCATGGTCCAGGGCAGCCGGGAACAGCAGCAACAAGCCTGCGCTTGGGGGAATATCCATCCATGGAGCGTTCCAGCATTTGGCGGCTGTTGAGTGCTGCTGCAACGGGCCGCCGTGTCCGACCGCCAAACCTGGGACCAGCTCATTGAGGGTGTGGGGGGCAAACAAGCGCAGGCAACCAGTGGCGCCAGTGCCATCGCCAGTGAGATACACAATCGCGCTGAGATGGGCGTTGGGGTGGTGATGCCGCCCAATGGCTTGCTCCGGCCCGCTCACCACAGGCCAGCTGCGTTGAATATGCAGCTCCACCTGGCTGAGATCGAACCCCAGAGCGGCCACATAGGCGTGGGCGTGCTCAGCAACGGCAGCCACCAACGGGGCAAACGCCGGGTGCTGGTGCAGTTGCCAGAGGCCGTTGATGTCGCCGGTCCAGGCACAACCAGGCTCGGGATTGCCTTCGGCCTGGCCCCGCAGCTGAATCACCTCCTGCATCCATTGGGCCAGCTGCAACGGATCGGGCTGCAGCTGCACCCGGGCTAGGGCCAAGGGGAAAAGAGCTTGAAGGTCCACGCCGGTGCTGAGCAAGCAGAGAGCAACCACAAAAAAACCGGCCCCAAGGGGCCGGTTTCAGCATGACGTGTTGGCTGACGATCAAGCCATTGCCGAAGCACCGCCCACCACTTCAAGGATTTCCTGAGTAATCGCAGCTTGGCGAGCCTTGTTGTAATCCAGGGTCAACTCCTTGGCGAGGGCTTTGGCGTTGTCGCTGGCATTGTTCATGGCCGTCATCCGGCTGGCCAGTTCACTGGCAGCGGACTCCTGCAGTGAGCGCAACACCTGGTTCTGGAGATAGAGGGGCAGCAGCACATCCAGCAGCTGGCTGGGGCTCTGTTCAAACACCAGATCCGACTTCAGCTTGTCCTCTTGGTTGGAGGCGCTGCTGCGCTCCACACCGAGTTCACCCTCCTTGGTGACGAAACGGAAAATCTCGTCGTCAGGGCTGGCAATGCCCTGGGGATCCAGCGGCAGCAGGGTTTGAGACACCGGCTTCGTGCTGACCAAGTTGATGAACTTGGTGTAGATCAGCTCAACGCGATCGGTGGCACCACCAAGGAATTCAGCCTGAACCGCATCGGAGACCTGCAGGGCATCGGTGGAGGTGGGCAACTGATCCAAACCGGTGAAACTCGCCGTAATCGGGTAGTTGCGGTTTTGGAAGTAGGTGTCGACCTTGCGGCCAACCGTGATCAGAGCCACCTCATAACCAGAGGCCTTGAGCTCAGCGAAGCGCTGTTCCGTGCGCTTGATGATGTTGGCGTTGAAGCCACCGCAAAGACCGCGGTCGCCCGTCATGGCCACCAAGGTGATGTGACGGGGGTCACGCGCTTGCAGCAGAGGGGTGTCTGCTGATTCCAGGGCAATACGGCTTTGCAGGCTTTCCAGCACGCGGGCCAGGCGGTCTGCGAAGGGGCGGCTCCGAAGCACCAGGTCCTGGGCACGGCGCACCTTCGCTGCAGCCACCAGGCGCATGGCCTCGGTGATCTTGCGGGTGTTCTTGACCGATTTAATCCGGTCTCGGATCTCTTTCAGGTTCGCCATTGATCCAACCTCAGGCTGCAACCAGCAGTCCGGAGACCACCTGTTTGATGGCGTCCTTGAGGATGGCCTCAGAGGATTCGCTCATCACCTTCTCGGTCTGGATGGCGTTGATGAACTCAGGCTTGCTGGTCTTGAGGTAATCACGCAGTTCGCGCACGAACTCGGTGACCTTCTCCACAGGCAGCTCATCAAGCAAGCCCTTGGTGCCGGCATAAACGATGGCCACCTGCTCAGCCAGCAGCAGCGGGCTGAATTGGGCTTGCTTGAGCAGCTCGCGCAGACGCTTACCGCGGCCCAACTGGGCTTGGGTGGCAGCGTCGAGATCGGAGGCGAACTGGGAGAAGGCCGCCAGCTCATCGAACTGAGCCAGCTCAAGCTTCAAGGTGCCAGCAATCTTCTTGATCGCCTTGGTCTGGGCAGCACCACCCACCCGGCTCACGGAGATACCCACGTTGATGGCAGGACGCAGACCGGAGTTGAACAGGTCGGAGCTGAGGAACACCTGACCATCGGTGATGGAGATCACGTTGGTCGGGATGTAAGCCGACACGTCACCAGCTTGGGTTTCGATGATCGGCAGGGCAGTCATGCTGCCTTTGCCCATGGCATCAGAGAGCTTGGCGGCACGCTCCAGCAGGCGGCTGTGGCAATAGAAGACGTCGCCGGGATAAGCCTCACGGCCGGGCGGACGACGCAGCAGCAGAGACATCTGGCGGTACGCCTGGGCCTGCTTGGTGAGGTCGTCATAAATCACCAGGGTGGCCTTGCCCTGATACATGAAGTGCTCAGCAATGGCGGCGCCGGTGTAGGGAGCCAGGTATTGCAGTGAGGCAGCTTCCGAGGCGCCGGCGGCCACGATCACGGTGTAGTCGAGAGCGCCACGCTCACGCAGTACTTCGGTGACTTGGGCCACAGAGGCGGCCTTCTGGCCAATTGCCACGTAGACGCAAACCACGTCTTCGGACTTCTGGTTGATGATCGTGTCGATCGCGATCGCGGTTTTGCCGGTCTGGCGGTCACCAATGATCAGCTCGCGCTGGCCACGACCGATGGGGATCATCGCGTCGATGGCGGTGATGCCCGTCTGCATCGGCTCGTGAACCGATTTGCGCTGAATGATTCCAGGCGCAGGGTTTTCAATCAGGCGGACGTCGGTGCTAGCAATCTCACCCTTGCCGTCCATGGGCTGACCCAGGGGGTTGACCACACGGCCAAGCATGGCTTCACCAACCGGCACAGAGGCGATCTTGCCGGTGGCCTTCACCGTGCTGCCTTCCTGGATTCCATAGCCCTCACCCATCAGCACGACACCCACGTTGTCGTCTTCGAGGTTCAGGGCGAGGCCTTCGGTGCCATCTTCAAAAACGACAAGCTCACCGGCCATGACCTTGTCGAGGCCGTAGACGCGAGCGATGCCGTCACCCACCTGAAGCACGGTGCCGACGTTGCTGACAGAGACCGACTTGTCGTAATCCTCAATTTGCTGCTTGAGGATGGCGCTGATCTCGTCGGGACGGATGGAAACCATGGCTTGGAAGCGGTGAAGGGGGAAGGGGGAAAGGGATGAGGGTGATCAGGCCCGTGCCAGGGACAGGCCGAGTTGCCGCACCTGACCTCGCAGGCTGGCGTCGATCACTTGTGAGCCAAGTCGCACCACGAAACCACCGATCAAATCGGGGTCAACGGATAGATCAATATCCACCGCGGTGGTGCCGGCCACGGTCTTCACCTTCTCGGTGAGTTTGTCCTGTTGCTGCTCGCTCAGAGCAGTGGCCGAGGTGACGTAGGCCAGGGTGATGCCACGAAGCTCGCGGTAGAGCTCTAGGAATCGCTCCAGGACAGCGTCGAGCATGCCGATCCGCTGACGGTCGGCAAGCAGTTTGAGGAGATTGAGCATCGCCGGGCTGATGCTCTCGCTGAACAGGCTATCCAACGCTTTTTTCTTGCCCTCGACAGAGAGCACCGGAGAGCGCATCGCGTCCTGCAGATCCTGGCTGGATGACCAGGCGCTGAGCAGGGCTTTGGCTTCATCAGCCAGAGCATCGCTCTGCTTGCGGGATTCACCCACCTGCAACAAGGCGTCGGCGTAGGGGGTGGCAAGGGTGTTGAGCAGGGGCATGGCCTTATCCGAGTGCCTCGATGGAACGGTCGATCAGTTCAGCCCGCTTCGCATCGTTCAGACGCTTGGGCAGGGCAGCCAATGCCTTATCGATGGCCGTCCGCGCTGTTTCAGCGCGCAGGGCTTCAATCACACGGGCGGCTTCGGCGTTGAGATTGGCGTTGGCATCTTGCTTGATGCGTGCCATCTCTTCGATCGTGCGCTTCTCACCGTCCTCGCGGATCAGATCAGCGCGCTGCTTGGCTTCGGCCAAGATTTTTTCAGCGGTTGACTTGGCTTGAGCCAGTTCACGCTGTCCCTCTTCCAGGGCCTTGCTGGCAGTAACCAGGCGCTCCTCAGCATCTTTGAGGTCTGCGAGGATGGCCTCACGGCGACGCTCGAGAATGCCGCCGAGGAATCCCTTGAGGAAATACACCAGCAACGCGATCACGAGGACCAGGTTGATGAGGTTGGTCTCAAAGACGTTGAAGTTCAGGGCAAACCCGTGATTCGCCAGAACGAAAGGAAGTGACGTGGTCATCAGGCGGCCAGCAAACGGTCAACGATCAAGGAGCTGAGCTTTTCGGCTTGAGAATCAATACCAGAGAAGGCCTTGGCCTTTTCGGCATCCACCTCGCCACGAGCTTTCTCACGCACGCTGTTGGCTTCGCTTTGGGCAACAGCCAAGGCTTCACGGAAGAGGCGATCCACCTCTTCCTCCGCTTTTTGAATGACCGCAACAGATTGCTTGCGTGCATCCAGGAGCTGGGCCTTGAGCTCAGCCTCTAAACGCTCGGCCTGGGCCAATTTTTCTTTGGCCTGGGCGCGGCTGGTGCTGATGTAACCCTCGCGGTCCTCCACCGTTTTGCCGACTGGGCGGAAAAACAGGGCGTTGAGGACGAAGGTGAGCACCACAACCTGGACCGCCATGAGCGGCAGGGTGGCATCGAGATCAAACAGACCACCCTTGGGGGTAGCTGCTTCGGCCAGCAGAAGCCAGCTGTGCATGGAACCTGAGGCGCTGGGACAGAGGAAAAGAAAGGGGATGGGGAGCGCTAGAGCGCTCCCAAGTCCTCAGATCAGCCGGCGAAGGGGTTGGCGAACAGGAGCACCAGTGCCACCACAAGGCCGTAGATGGTCAGCGATTCCATGAACGCCAGGGAGAGCAGCAGGGTGCCGCGAATCTTGCCTTCGGCTTCGGGCTGACGGGCAATGCCCTCAACAGCGCCGCCGGATGCGGTGCCCTGGCCGATACCGGGGCCAATGGCGGCGAGGCCGACAGCCAGACCAGCGGCCACAACAGAAGCAGCGGAGGTAATGGAATCCATGTTGAGAGGAGTTATGGGGGGCGCTGCGGGAGCGCTGAGTGGGCTATGGGAGGGGTTGGGACCCCATGAGCGCCTGGGACAACCCTGGGAGCAGGGAAGGGCCCGGTCAGCAGCCGGACCTGCGCGCGAAGTGTTTAGCAGATCGCCGGGTTAGGGCGAAAGCCAAACGGCTTAATGAGCTTCCTCGTGAACAGCCTCACCGATGTAGAAGGCGGCGAGGGTCGCGAAGATCAAAGCCTGAATGGCACTGGTAAACAGGCCAAGGAGCATGACCGGCAGAGGCACAAGCAAAGGCACCAAAGAAGCCAGAACGGCCACTGCCAATTCGTCGGCAAGGATGTTGCCAAACAGACGGAAGGACAGGGACAGAGGCTTGGTGAATTCTTCGATGATCTTGAACGGGAGCATGATCGGAGTCGGCTCCACGTAGTACTCGAAGAACTTCAGACCCTTGTTGCTCAGACCGGCATAGAAGAACGCCAAGGACACCAAAAGGGCCATGGCCACGGTGGTGTTGATGTCAGCCGTGGGCGCACCAAGTTCGCCGCTAGGCAGATGAACGATGCGCCAAGGAATCAGAGCGCCACCCCAGTTGCTGACAAAAATGAACAGGAACAGGGTGCCGATGAATGGCAGCCAATCGCGGTAAACCTTTTCACCAATCTGATCACGGGCCAGATCACGCAGGTAGTCCCAGAGGAACTCCAGCAGGTTCTGCACTCCGCGCGGATCACGCTCCATCTTGCGGGTGCCAAGGACAACCACAGCAAGAAGGGCGCCAATAACGATCCAGGAGCTGAGAAAAACCTGACCGTGAATATTCAGATTGCCGATCTGCCAGTAGAGGTGGTGACCCACCTCGAGTTCGGCAAGGGGAAGGTGTAAAAGCACCGGGTCCTAGGCGTTTGAGGGCTTGGGATTGGATCGAAGATCCAAAGCGGTGGTGATGATCACCGCGGGTTTGTAGATCAGAAAACCGATCAGGGCTGGCAGCAGCTCAAGCAACGGCCAGCGGGTGGAGAGCAACACCAGAACAACCGGAACAAGCAATTGGGCTTTGCCCAATGACCTGCTCTGGGTTCCCAACTTCTCAACAGCACGGGAGAGAAGCAGGAGGTAGAGCCAACCAGCAACGCAACCAACCGCCACGCTCAACACGGTGGTTCCTGAGAACCAAACCGCACTGATCAGCACAGCGAAGGCTGCCAAGACCAAGGACATCAGCAGCGACCAACGTTGAAGACGTCGGTAGTCCGCCATGGGATCAATGGTCATGGCCAAGGAAGCAAGAACGCACCTGAGGATTGTGATCTCAAGGGTGTCGATGCCGCCAAGAGCCCGCGGAATCTATCACGTGCGTTCAGCGTCCCTTGGCGAGCAAAAGCACGCCTGCGGCATGCATCTCCCGGGCTGCTTTGCAACGCTGCGCCGGCGTCAGTGCCAGATCGAGGGACCCCAGGTTCTGGTCTGGATTCACCGCCTGCATCAGGGCCCACTGCTCATCGCTGAGCTGCAGTGGCGCCATGTTGCGGTCCAACAAATTTGGGCTCGGCCAGCCCCACAGACAGCCGCTGCGCGTTCCGATAGCCGCCATGAGCTGTTGATCATCCGTCCACCCCTGGCGGGCGAGGGGCTGATTGGACAGAAAAAACTCCCAGTGGCTGATCTCGGGATCCAACGCCTCCATCAACAACCACTGCTGCTCTTGGGGCAACGCCTGGGCGCGCTCGAGCAGTTCTCCCTGCAGCAAACGTTCCAGTTGCCACTGCTCTGGATTGCTGAAACCAAGGAAATGCAAATCAGCGGCGGCAACGAAATCCCACAGCCGGCGCAGGTCGTAGCTGGTCTCCTGCGGATGCAAGTACATGTCCGCGAAGTTGGGGTCATGGGCGGTATCGATGGCCCAACGGGATTCATGGCGTTGGCGCAGGCGGTTCTCTTCGGGCAGCTCGCGCAACAGGGCCCGTCCCAAGCGCAGCCCCTCTTCGCCATAGCCAGCACCAAGCAAGCCCAAGGCGCGCTGCACCCGGTGGATCTCCCAGCGGCCGGCATCGGCATACAGAAATAGATGCAAGATTCCGCCAGGGGCCAGCAACGGCGCCAAGGCCTTCAATCCAGCCTGGGGATTGTCGAGGTGATGCAGCACCCCAACGCTGTTGATGTGATCAAAGGGGCCTTCACCTGCCAGGTCCAACAGGCTGCGCTGTTGAAAACGCACCGTGGCCTGCTCGATCGCGCCTGAGCGCTGGCACCGCTCTTGGGCCATGGCCAGGGTCCCGGCACTGATATCGACGGCCAAAATCTCGGCACCTGGATTGAGGTGGGCGAGGTAATCCGTGCTGACCCCTGTTCCACAGCCCGCATCGAGGATCCGCAGGGTTGGGCGCTGGGGAGGCAACACACCAGCACATGAGCTGTGGGCATCCGCGTGGCTCCAGCGCCAGTTGTACCCAGGCGGTGGACCGTCTTGGATCGGATCAGCGGGGTAGGGGAAACGGTCGTAAAAGGCACTCACCACGGGGGTGGCGGAATCCGTGGGGTGGGGGCCTGGAGTCAACAGCCTGAAATGGGGCGCTCGGTGAGCCTCTCATCGCCGCCCCATCGACTGGATCAAGGCTGCAAACATTTGTTCATGCAGCCAGCAACGCCTGCGAGCTCAGCCGTAATCTGCACGGGCCCCGGCCGTGGCCGGTTGCCAGAGGAGCTTTTAAATGTCTGTGACCGCGAGTAGTGGCAGCCCAAGGGTCAGCCCCCAGCTGTACGACACCCTGCCCCTCTCGAGCGTCCGTCAGGCCGAGCAACAGGACCGCTTCCCCGACCGAGGGGAGCTGGACAACCTGATCAATTTTTTCCAAAGCGGCCAAAGCCGTGTTCAGGCCTCCAGGGTTCTGAGTGCCAACGCTCAGCTGATCGTGGCCCGCGCCGCCAACCGCATCTTTGTGGGTGGCACGCCGCTCTCGTTCCTCGATGAGCCCCTTGCTCCGGCCACCAGCCAACGGGGTGAAGATCGCCTCGCTGCTGACCAGCAAGCGTTTGCGAGCTCCGTTGAAACCTTTGTCCAAGGCAGCGGCGGTGGCGGCTTCCTCGGCCGCATCCGCGAAGGCTTTTCCACCCCAGCCGACGTCCGCATCCTGATTCCGGCGGGTTTCACCCCCATCAACATTTCCCGTTACGGCAACGAACGGATGCGCAAATCCGTGCGCGACCTGGGCTGGTTCGTGCGCTACGTGGGCTACGCCTTGGTGGCAGGCGATCCGAGCATCCTGCGCGTCAACGCCAGGGGGCTGCGGGACATCCTTGAGAAGGGCTGCTCCCTACCGGCCACCAACCTGGCTCTTCAGGAAATGCGCGCCGCTGCAGCGGCTCTTTTCGAGGTTGACAGCGAGGAGCGCAACCTGGTGATTGCCTGCTTCAACGTGCTGATTGAGGAGCTCGCTGTGGCGACCCCATCAGCCCGGCAGCGTCCTGGCAATCCGCAGCAACAGGGTCTGCAACTGCCTGCCATCTATGCCTTGGCAGCTGAGGGGCCCCAACGCTTTGTGATCAAGCCCAACCTTTCCGGTGTGGAGAAGGCCGAGATCGTTCGTGCCGCCTACCGCCAGGTGTTCCAGCGCGACATTGCCAAGGCCTATTCACAGGCTCCCTGCCCAGTAGAGGCCTCCCAGGTAGCCCAGGGCCAAATCTCAATGCGCGAGTTCATTCGTGCCCTTGGCCGCAGCAAGGAGTACCGCCAGCAATTCTTCAGCCGTTTTGCCAATACCCGCGCTGTTGAGCTGGCCTTCCGCCATTTCCTGGGTCGCGGCGTCAGCTCCCTTGAGGAGTTCCGCAAGTATTTCTCGATCGTGAGCGCGCAGGGCCTCAATGGCCTGGTGGATTCCCTGGTGAACTCCATGGAATACGCCCGCGTCTTTGGCGAGGAAACCGTTCCCTACCTGCGTGATCTGGGCGAAGAGGCTCAGGAGAGTGCGGGTTGGGGTTCCAACCGCAAGCTGTTCCGCTTCAGCGCACCGTTTGATGGAGCTCCCCAGTACCTCACCCTTTACGCCTCCTACCGCCAGCCCCTGGCTGACCAACACGCCTATGGCGGCGGCAACGATCCGCTCGCACTGGGCTACGGCGCCATCTTCCCCTCGCCCACGGCCTCGGTGAGGACTCGCCCAGCTCCCTATGGCTACAGCGCCCGTCGCTTGATGGTGGGCAACGGCCTGAACCTTTCGGGCCAAATCAATGGCCCCACGTTCAACTCCACCAAGCCCCGCAAGGTTGGACCGAGGGTGGTGTCCATGCCCGCCACAGCCA
This sequence comes from Synechococcus sp. Minos11, assembly GCF_014279855.1. Lineage (NCBI taxonomy): Bacteria > Bacillati > Cyanobacteriota > Cyanophyceae > Synechococcales > Synechococcaceae > Synechococcus > Synechococcus sp. Minos11. The sequence goes on from NZ_CP047953.1 coordinate 1,687,638, forward strand.
ATGAAGGCCGGCGCCCTGAGGTCAATGAATCCGCCAAAACCGTTCAAGCCGTGATCCGCGCGGCGTACACGCAAATCATTGGCAACAGCGGTTATGCCGGCGAACAGCAGCTTTCAGCCGAATCGCGCCTTGCCAACGGCGAAATCTGCTTGAAGGAGTTCATCCGGCAGCTCGCCCGCTCCAAAGCCTTCCAAAAGCGCTACTGGGATGGTCTGTACATCACCAAAGCCATCGAGGTGATGCACCGGCGCCTGCTGGGACGCCCCACCTTTGGCCGCTGGGAAATTGACTCCTATTTCGACACCGCAGCACGCAAAGGCTTCTTTGGTGTGGTGGATGCCCTGATCGACAGCGAGGAATACCAAACTGCCTTTGGCGACAACACCGTTCCCTTTGAACGGTTCATCACAGCGTTTGACCTCAATAGCCGCAGGGTCCCCTCCTTCCGGCCAACCCTGGATACGTCGAAGCTTCCTGCCCAGGTGGGCCGGCCCAGCGTCTCCAGACCCGAGCCAACAGCCAAAACCGAACTGCGGACGCCCGGCAGCACCGTTCAACGCAACCTCAAGAGCCCAACCGGCAGCTCAAACCCTGGCTTCTCAGGCTTCAAAGCTGCTCGTCCAAGCTTCAGCAATCGACTCAGCCGATTCCAGAGCAAGCCGGCAGCTGGAGCTGACACCGGACTGAAAGCTCCCACCAGCGCAGCCAACATGCTGGCGCTGATGAGCGGCGCTGATCCCAAAGCGCTCAGGGCCGGTTCGGCTGAGCTGCCAGCTCCTCGCGCCCTGGTGGATGACCCCACAGAAAGCGAGCTGCAGGAAATCATTGCGGCCACGTATCAGCAGCTGATTGACCGGGTGCCCTTTGATTCCGAGCGTCTCAATGAGGCCGAAGCCCAATTGCGATCTGGGTCAACTGGAGTGATCGACTTCGTCGCCCAGGTCGCCGCTAGCGATCTGTTCCAATCTCGCCTGCACGCCCTGCCTCCTCTACAGGCAGCAGCGGCAGCCCACCTGGCATTGCTGGGTCGCGCTCCATTGCCGGAGGAGATCAGCGGTTTCCTCACCAATCGCGCCGAGAACGGCCAACAACAAGCTGTTGCTGATCTGATTGATTCAGAGACCTACAACAACAACTTCGGTCGCAAGATCGTGCCGAGCCCCATCGGCGTGAAAAGCCAAGCTGGCGTGCCCTTGGTCAGCCTGACCCAGACCGCGCGCATGGCCCAAGGCAATGCTGGCCTCAACCCAACTCCGAGCGACGCGGCTATTTGATCCAGCCACTCCTGGTGCATTCCTGCAGAGGAAAATCACGCAAACCCATTGGCGCGCCCTTAATCGACGCCCGTTAATCACATTTTTTAGCCATACAATGGCCTTTTAAGCAAAATAATTTTCTTGAACGGTTGTTAACAACAACTCCGTCGAAACACCTGTTCTGCAAAGGGTTTCTTGAAATAGCGCAGGGGTAAAGAACTGTTACTGCAGCTCAGGGAGCACGAGGGCTCTGCCACAGAATGGCCGAGCGATCAGCCAAACTGATCCAGCCAACGGGCTTGTCCCCGCGGCAAAACGTACCCAAGAATCCCCGGTCACCTCTCTGGCGGCCGCCTGTCCTCGAGGCCGAACTGCATGAGCATCGTCTCCAACTCGATCATCAACGCTGACGCCGAGGCTCGTTATCTCAGCCCTGGCGAGCTTGATCAGATCAAGGCCTTCGCTACTGGCGGGCAACGCCGTCTGCGAGTAGCCCAAATCCTCTCCGAGGGCCGCGAGCGCATCGTCAAACAAGCCGGCAGCGCGCTGTTCCAGCGCCGCCCTGATGTTGTCTCCCCAGGTGGCAACGCCTACGGCGACGAGATGACCGCCACCTGCCTGCGCGACATGGATTACTACTTGCGCCTGGTGACTTACGGCGTGGTCGCTGGCGACATCACCCCGATCGAGGAGATCGGCGTGATCGGCGCCAAAGAGCTCTACCGCTCCCTCGGCACCAACCTCGAGGCCATGGCCCTCTCGGTGCGCGAGATGAAGAACGTTGCCATGGGTCTGCTGAGCGGCGAAGACGCCGAGGAAGCAGGCTTCTACTTCGACTATGTGATCGGCGCCCTCTCCTGAGGCCCGAACAGAACCCACTCACTTCACCCTCAGGAATCCATGCAAGACGCGATCACCAACGTCATCAATCAGTCCGACGTTCAGGGCCTCTACCTGGACACCAACTCGATGGGCCGTCTGGAGCAGTATTTCGCCAGTGGCGAACTGCGGGTCCGCGCCGCTGCCACCATCAGCGCCAACGCCTCCAACATCATTCGTGATGCCGTTGCCAAGGCGCTGCTCTACTCCGACATCACCCGCCCCGGCGGGAACATGTACACCACCCGTCGCTATGCAGCTTGCATCCGCGACATGGACTACTACCTGCGGTATTCCACCTACGCCATGCTGGCCGGCGACACCTCCATCCTTGATGAGCGTGTGCTGAATGGCCTCAAGGAGACCTACAACTCCCTGGGCGTGCCCATCGGTGCCACCGTTCAAGCCATCCAGGCCATGAAGGAAGCCACCGCCGCTCTGGTTGGTGCTGATGCCGGTCGCGAAATGGCCGTCTACTTCGACTACATCTGCTCAGGCCTCGGCAACTGAGCCAGGAGCTCCCCTCCCACTACGGAGCCCCATGCGCCTCTTCAAAGTCACCGCCTGCATCCCCAGTCCGGAGAAAATCCAGACTCAACGGGAGATCCAAAACACCTTCTTCACCAAGTGGGTGCCCTATGAGAGCTGGTTCGCTGAGCAGCAGCGGATCATGAAACAAGGCGGAAAAATCATCAAAGTTGAGCTGGTCACCGGTCGCCGGCAAGCCAACGTTGGCAATTGACTGTTGATCGCTCAAAAGCCCTGCGCCCGGCCCAGTGCCGGGCTTTTTTTTGTCCTTGCCCAGGTGCCTGCCGAGCCGCCACACGGCTCAATAGGCCATTAGGAGACTTGGCATGGCCCGGGGGACCCAGGGGCTCCTGACCCTTCCCATCAACCTCTGGCCCGCGGAAACCAGACTGCTGCTGGGCCTGATTGCCACTTGGAGTGTGTTCGGCCTGCTGGTGCTGGCCTCCGCCAGTTGGTGGGTGTCGCAGCAGGAACTCGGCGATGCCCTCTACACGATCAAACGGCAACTGATCTGGATGCTGGCCGGCTGGGCCCTGTTTTCCGTTGTGGTGCGCACGCCTTTGAAACGCTGGCTGCAGCTGGCCGCACCGGCCCTCTTGATCGGCACCGGACTGGTTGCCCTCACCTTGATCATCGGCACCACCGTGAATGGGGCCAGCCGATGGTTGGTGTTAGGGCCGATTCAGCTCCAGCCCACTGAACTCATCAAGCCCTTCATCGTCTTGCAAGGGGCGGTGTTGTTCTCCCAGTGGCGGCGCCTGGCCTTGGATCAGCGGGTGCTGTGGATGGCGATTCTTGGCGGCATCATCCTGTTGATCCTCAAGCAACCCAACCTCAGCACGGCCTCGCTCACCGGACTGGTTCTTTGGCTCATGGCCCTGGCATCCGGGCTTCCCTTGCACTGGCTGGTGGGCATTGCAGGGCTCGGGCTCACGGCCGGCACCACCAGCATCTTGATCAATGACTACCAGCGGTTGCGGGTCACCTCGTTCCTTGATCCCTGGCAAGACCCGCTAGGCAACGGCTACCAGCTAGTGCAAAGCCTGCTGGCCATCGGTTCAGGCGGATTGAGCGGCAGTGGCTACGGGCTCAGCACTCAAAAGCTGATGTACCTGCCGATTCAAACCACCGATTTCATCTTTGCCGTTTACGCCGAGGAATTTGGCTTTGTGGGCTCGGTGGTGGTGCTGCTGTTTTTGGCTGTCTTTGCCCTGATGGGCTTGCGGGTGGCGCTGCGATCCAGGGGCAACCAGTTGCGCCTTGTCGCGATTGGCTGCACCACGATCTTGGTGGGCCAGTCAATAATGAACATCGCTGTTGCCAGCGGCGCCATGCCCACCACCGGCCTGCCCCTGCCGCTGGTCAGCTATGGCGGCAATTCACTGTTGGCCAGCCTGTTCATTGCCGGTCTGCTTGTTCGATGCTCGCTGGAATCCGCCGATCCTCTCTCGCTCTCCTCGCGGCCGTCGCGCTCCTAACGGCCTGCGGCGCGGGACGACAAAGCGAAGCGATTAGCCAGGAGCCTCCGGCTCCCCAATACCCAGCTGGCGTAGCGGCTCCCAACGGCCGCAGCTACCCGAGCGTGCCCAAGGCCGCGGTGCCACTGGCTCAGCAGCTCAACCGCGTCGAAAACCAGCTGGCTGGGATGAACCCCAGTGATGCGAGCTTCGCGTCCTTGGCCCACCGCCAGCAGGTGCTTTACCGGCAGTGGTCACACCACCCGGACTGGGATGCCGCGGTCCTGCAGCAACTCAACCCTGAGCTGCGTTCGGTAGCCCAACGCCAGGTGCAGGCCAGGCGCGAGTTTTTAGCCATGCACCGCTACAGCCCAGCCCCGGCCCAACTGCCGGCCTGGCGCATCAGCCCACCGATTAGCGCCGATGCCCTGCTGAAGCACTACAAGCAGGCGGAACAAGACACCGGCATCGACTGGGCCACCCTGGCCGCCATCAACCTGGTGGAAACCGGCATGGGCCGCTTGCAAGGCCTCTCGGTCGCTGGGGCCCGCGGACCGATGCAGTTTTTGCCCAGCACCTGGGCAGAGCCCGGCATCGGTGCTGGCTCGATTGATGATCCCGCTGATGCCATCGCGGCAGCGGCCCGTTACTTGGTGCGCCGAGGTGGACCGGAGAACATGCCCCAGGCGATCTGGGGATACAACAACAGCTGGAACTACGTGCGCGCGGTGCAGACCTACGCGGATTTGATGCGGGAAGACCCCAAGCGCCTGGCCCAATTCCACCAATGGCAAATCCACTACGCCTCGCCCAACGGAGACCTCTGGTTGCCCGAGGGGTATGAGCGTCAGCAACCGATTCCCGTTGAGGCCTATCTGCAGCAAGCCCCGTGGAGTGCCCCTCCTGCTCGATAGGGTGCTTTGGTGAGCCTTTCTTTTTCGCTTGCCGACCTGGCCCAAGCCAGCGAACAGCTGCTGCGCAGTGGCTTGGAACATCCCACGCCCCTCACCTTGGTGCTGGTGTTCGCCGGTGGCTTGCTCACCAGCCTTGGTCCCTGCAGTTTGTCGCTGCTGCCGGTGAGCGTGGCCTACCTGGCCGGTTTTGGAGAGGGCCCGGCCTGGCAGCGGAGCGCAGGCTTTTGCTCAGGGGTGGTGGGGGCCCTGGTGATCTTGGGCACTGCCAGCGCCATGCTCGGCCGCCTCTACGGGCAAACACCCGAAGCGATTTCCGTGGCGGTCGCCATCTTGGCGGTGCTGATGGGGCTGAATTTGCTTGGGCTCCTGCCCTTACGGCTGCCTTCCGGGCCCGACCCTGAGCGCTGGCGCCGGTTTGCACCAGCTGGCTTCGGTCCACCGGCCGCTGGTTTGGCCTTTGGCCTGGCGGCCTCCCCCTGCACCACTCCGGTGCTGGCGGTGCTGTTGGCGTGGATTTCGCAAAGCGGCAAACCGTTGGTGGGCATGGTGTTGCTCAGCTGCTTTGGCGCCGGTCAGGTGTTGCCCCTGCTGCTGGCCGGCAGCCTGGCCGCTTCGATTCCCAAGCTGCTGGCGCTGCGCGCAGTGAGCCAATGGATTCCTCCGATTAGTGGCGCTGTTTTGGTGGTCATCGGCGGCCTCAGCCTGGTCTCGCGCCTGACATGAAGAGCCTGGTTCTCAAAGCTGCGGCCTGGTTGTCCGACCTGCGCGTCGCCATCGTGCTGCTGCTGTTGATTGCAGCCTGCAGCGGGCTGGGCACGGCGATCCCTCAGGGGGAGCCGGCGGCCTTCTATCACGAGCGCTATGACGCAGCCCCCTGGCTGGGGGTGGTCAATGGCAATCAACTGCTGAGCTGGGAGCTCGATCACCTCTACACAAGCAACTGGTTTTTGCTGTTGCTGGCCTGGCTGGGCTTGGCCCTGCTGCTCTGCAGCCTGCGGCGCCAATGGCCTGCTCTGCGGGCCAGCCTGCGCTGGCTCGATTACACCAAGCCCAGACAGCTGAGCAAATTGGCTGTTGCCACCAGCCTGGACACGGGCGACTCCACCGCGGCCCTTGACCAACTGGAACGCCAACTGCAGCAACAGGGCTGGGCAGTGCGCCGTCAACAGAACCGACTCGCCGCCCGCCGCGGCGTGATCGGCAGGGTGGGGCCCTTGCTGGTGCACACCGGACTGATCGTGTTCATGGTGGGCGCTGTGGTGGGAGCCTTTGGCGGCCAGCGGCTGGAGCGCTTCTTGGCGCCCGGCCGCTCGCTGGAACTGCTCAACCCCCAAGGCGACACGCGGCTGGAATTGCAACTTGATTCCTTTGCGATCCAACGGGATCCGGCCGGCCGGCCCGAACAGTTCTCCTCCCAGCTGCTGCTTCGCGATGGCACCGGCGCCCCAGCGCAGCCGGCGGCCGTGAGCGTGAATCACCCACTGCGGCATCGCGGCATCACCGTCTACCAAGCCGACTGGGGCCTGGCGGCCGTCACGATGCAACTGGGCCAAAGCCCGCTGCTGCAGCTGCCGCTGCAAACCTTCCCCGAACTCGGCGAGCAGGTTTGGGGCCTGGTGCTGCCCACACGCCCCGATGGCAGCGATCCTGTGCTGCTGGCGCTGCAGAGCGAGCTGGGGCCAGTGGAGGTCTACGGCGCCGATAGCCAGCAACTGGGCCTACTTACCGTTGGGGGTGAAAGCCAGGAGATTCTGGGGCTGCCGCTGCGCATTGCTGATGTAATGCCAGCTAGTGGCCTATTGATCAAGCGCGACCCCGGCGTGCCCTTGGTGTACGCCGGCTTTGCCATCACCCTGCTGGGGGGCGGCCTCAGCCTGATCGCCACCCGACAGCTGTGGGCGATCAGCGAATCAGACCGGCTTCACATCGCTGGGCTCTGCAATCGCAATTTGGTGGCCTTTGCCGATGAGCTCCCCAAGCTGGGCAGCTCCGCCATCACTGGCGCTCCCCATGACGCACGGTGATCACCGTGTGAACGTTGCCGCGGGGATTGAAATCAGCCACCAATTCCATCCACTGGGGTGCAGCGGCAGCCACCAAATCATCGAGGATGCGATTCACCACCTCCTCATGGGAGATGGCCTGATCACGCCAACTGTTGACGTAGAGCTTGAGGGCTTTGAGCTCAAGAACGCGCGGGCCGGGTTGATAGGTGAGCTGCAACTTGGCGAAATCGGGATAGCCCGAAAACGGGCACTTGCAGGTGAACTCAGGCAGGGAAATCGCCACGTCATAGGGGCGCCCCTGGCGGGGATTGTCGAAACAGATCAGCTCTGCCTCAGCGATGGCCCGCTCGCCATAGGAAGGACGTTGAGTGCTGCTTGAAGAGGTCACAGGTGATCGATCGAAGGGCAGGGCCCAGACACTGGAAGACCGTAACGACCATTACGCCTTCCCCAGGACTCGCTCGATGGAATGAGCCGGGGCCATAATCCTGTCAAAGGCCGCGCAGACCATGAAAAAAGTCGAGGCAATCATTCGCCCCTTCAAGCTGGACGACGTGAAGATGGCGCTGGTGAATGCCGGCATCGTGGGCATGACCGTCACCGAGGTGCGCGGTTTTGGACGCCAGAAAGGGCAGGTTGAGCGCTATCGGGGCTCGGAATACACCGTCGAATTCCTGCAGAAACTCAAGCTCGAAATCGTCGTGGACGAGCCTCAAGTTGAGACGGTGGTCAATGCCGTGCAAGAAGCCGCCCGCACCGGTGAGATCGGCGACGGCAAGATCTTTGTCTCCCCCGTTGATTCGGTGGTGCGCATCCGCACCGGCGATCGCGACAACACTGCGATCTGAGCCCTTCAGGCATTGGTGCGCTGCACCACCTGCTCAATTAATGCTGTCCAGGCGCTGGAGTCCAGCTCGTTTTTGGGGCCCAGCCACAGCAGATATTCGTGATTGCCAGCGGCACCGGTAATCGGTGATTCCACCAACCCCTGCGGAAACCACTGCAGGGGTTCAGCAGCTGCTGCCACCAAAGCGATGGCATCGGCGTGGGCTTTGGGGTCACGCACAACGCCGCCTTTGCCCACTCGCTCGCGGCCCACTTCAAACTGCGGCTTCACCAGCAACACCGCTTCGGCTTGCGGCCCACCAGCCAACAGCCCTTGCATCGGCTCCAGCACGCGCGAGAGGGAAATAAACGAGAGATCGGCCACCGCCAGATCGGGCTGGGGATCACCCGGCCCATAGAGATCCTCTGACGTGAGGTGGCGCAGGTTGGTGCGCTCCCGCAACACCACTCGGGGGTCTTGGCGCAGGCTCCAAGCGGTTTGGCCATAGCCCACATCAATGCCATAGATGCGGCTGGCCCCGTGCTGCAGCAAGCAATCGCTAAAGCCACCGGTTGAGATGCCGGCATCAAGGCAACAGCGCCCTTCCACCTGCACCGGCAAAGCCTCCAGGGCGGCAGCCAGCTTCTCTCCACCCCTGGAGACAAAGCGGGGCGGCAACGTCACCTCCGGGACCGCTTCCAGCGAAATCTCATGGCCGGGCTTGTCGAGCACCGCATCACCGAGGCGCACCTTGCCGGCGCGAATTAGCTGCTGGGCCTTCTGGCGACTGGCCACCAGGCCCAATTCCACCAGCCGTAGATCGAGCCGCTGCCGACGTGCCATTTGCTGATTCCATCACAGATCGCAACACCAAATCCGAGGAAATCCAGACGGTCACCTGCCAGCTGAAAAATTCCGACGAAGATCAATTCGCTGCAGAGAGTCGATGGCCGACCCACTCCGCAAACTTGCCGACGCCGAGGCCGTGGTGGCTTTCCCGGAGAGGCTTCTGCCGGGCAGTTTTGTGAAGCTGGACCACCACCCCAGCGACCTGCCGGCGTTTGAACTGATTCGCTGCCAAGGGCGGCGCTGCTGGGTACGTCAGCAGGCCTGGGGCCCAGCGATCCAATGGGAAGTGGCCCGCCGCAGTTTGAGCCCCGGGTAATTTGGTCGATTGGCCGAGCAAAACCCTTGATCGAGCGCTACACCCTGCCGGAGATGGGCGGGATCTGGACGGAAGACGCCAAGTTTCAAAGCTGGCTGGACGTTGAAATCGCTGTCTGCGAAGCCCAGTCCGAGCTGGGCCGCGTGCCCGCTGAAGCACTCGCCACGATCAAGAACAAAGCAGCCTTCAGCCGCGAGCGAATCCTCGAGATCGAGGCCGAGGTGCGCCACGACGTGATCGCTTTCCTCACCAACGTGAACGAACACGTGGGTGATGCCGGGCGCTACATCCACGTGGGCATGACCAGCTCCGATGTGCTCGACACCGGCCTGGCGCTGCAACTCAAGGCCTCGGTGAAGCTGCTGCGCAGCGAGCTCGACAAGCTCGCAGAAGCCATCCGCGTGCAAGCACGGGCCCACAAAAACACCGTGATGATCGGGCGCTCCCATGCCATCCACGGCGAGCCGATCACCTTTGGCTTCAAGCTGGCTGGCTGGCTCGCGGAGACCGAGCGCAACATCAAACGCCTCAAGCGACTGCAGAAGGCCGTCAGCGTGGGCCAGATCAGTGGCGCCATGGGCAACTACGCCAACACCGAACCGCAGATCGAAGAACGGGCCTGTGAGCTGCTGGGGCTGCGGCCCGATCCAGCCAGCACCCAGGTGATCAGCCGCGACCGCCACGCCGATTACGTGCAGACCCTGGCCCTGGTGGGCACGGCCCTGGAGCGCTTCTCCACAGAGATTCGCAACCTGCAGCGCAGCGATGTGCTCGAGGTGGAAGAAGCCTTTGCCAAGGGGCAAAAGGGCAGCTCAGCCATGCCCCACAAACGCAACCCGATCCGCAGCGAACGCATCAGCGGCTTGGCGCGGGTGTTGCGCAGCTACACCGTGGCAGCTCTGGAAAACGTGGCGCTGTGGCACGAGCGCGACATCAGCCACAGCTCGGTGGAGCGCATGATGCTTCCCGATGTCAGCGTCACCCTGCATTTCATGCTGCGGGAGATGACGAAGGTCGTGAGCGGTCTGCAGGTCTACCCCGACACCATGGAGCGCAACATGAACCGCTACGGCGGTGTGGTGTTCAGCCAAACGGTGTTGCTGGCCTTAGTGGACAGCGGCATGAGCCGCGAAGACGCCTATCGGCTGGTGCAGGGCCATGCCCATTCCGCCTGGAATGTCGAAGGCGGCAACTTCCGCAAGGCGCTCGAGAACGATCCCGCAGTCACCGATCGCATCAGCGCTGAGCGCTTAGCCGATTGCTTCAGCACCGAGCGGCATCAAGCCCAGCTCGACACCATCTACGCCCGCTTGGCGATCTGAGCGATCGGCGTTGGCGCGCCAGTTCGCCCGGTTAAGGGAGTCATCCACGATCTACGCCGGACTTTGGCGCGCGGGGTGGTCAACAACCCGAGGCTCTTCGAGCCAGGGACAGGACCGTTCCCCCCGTTGACTCTCTAGCCAAGCCAACGCAACCCGTAACCATCACAAATCCGGAGCCTCAAGCGTCCGCGCCCTCGGCTAGGCAATAAAAAAGGCGCCCAGCCGAGGGCACCTGTTTTGTCCGATCGCTTTTTAGAAGCGGCCGTATGAAAACAGTACGGGTCCACCTGCCCTCTAAAGGTCCAAGTTGATACCAACACGCGTTCAGGCAGCAGGGAGCGTTTCACAGGGGCCTGCCTGCCTTAGGTCAGCTGTTGGGCCCGCTGCCGGCCAGTTGCAGCACCAATTGGGTGCCACTGGCCAGGGCCATGGCTTCGATTTCCTCGATCGGACCTTGCAGCCACCTGGCCACATCAAGCATGGTCCGAAGCGTCATGGGTTGGGCCAGGGCACCGCTAAGGCTGGCGGGCATCTCGCCGCAGGCTTCCAGCCAGAGCATCCAGTCGCTGCCGTCCTCCTCGAAGGGGATCTGCAGGGTCACCTGCAGCCGTTCACTTGGATGCAGCAGGGTGGTGCTGCTGACGCGCTTCCCGTCGCTGAGGCGGAACAACACCTGCCAGCCGCCTTTTTCAAAAGCACCGGTCGCCTGCTCGGGCAGGGCCAAGGGCCTAGCCATGGCACTTCTGGCAAGTGTGCTCGGGTGTCCTACAGCAGCCTGATTAAGGCTCGCCCAGCACCTCGCTCCAACTGAGTGAGCTGACTAAGGAAAGCCTCAGAGGCAAATCACCATTTCAGGGGATCAAACCTCGCAGGGTTCCAGCAATGGTGAAGAGGTCCGGGAGAGATTCCACTACCCCTTTAAAGCAAATGACCAACTTCCAAAAAGCAGTTGCTTCGCTTGCTTGTGGTGCCATTGCTGTTCTTATCACCACCGCTACCTATGCGAGCCCATCTCAAGCTTCGCCCGTAGACGAAGCAGCCAGGCAGTTCGAGCAGTCCTATTGCTTCACCGCTTCTGGCGCTGAGCGCTGGAAAGCCTGCCGTTGAACCGCCGCGGTGTTGGCGTTGCATCCATTAGCAATCGGCCCATCCAGCTGGCGCCTTAACTCAACTCATCCAACAGGCTGTTGAGCTTGTGCTCAATCGCTGCGATCGGGTCCACAGCTGGATCGCCTTCGCCCAAGTCTTTGATGCTCCAAAAGCAGATCGCCTCTTCCCAGGCAGGGAAGAGGGCCTGCACCATCGGCCGGTGGGCATCTTCATCAACAGCCACCACCCGATCAGCGCTCTGCAGCAGAGCTTCCGTCACTTGCCGGGGCATGGCCAGCTCGTCAACCACGAGGGAAATGCCCCGTTGCTCCAGAGCCTCAATCGCTTCTGGCGCCATCGCACCCACATTGCCGCTGCCGCTATGGACGTTCAGGCCGGCGGAGCTGGCCTGCAGCCGATCGCTCAGCCCGCGCTGCTGAGCCTGGGCGTTGAACCATTCCTGGGCAAAACGGCTGCGGAAGTAATTGCCGGTGCAGAGAAAGAGAACGCGAGTCATCGTCTTGGTAAATCAAACGGCAACGCCAACGCGCAGAGCCTGTTGCCACGACACGCGCAGCTGCAGCAGGAACAACGCTGAGGCCAGAATCAGCCCGAGCATCGCCAGCACAAACAGGGGCACCAGCGCCAGGGTCAGATCGATCTGGCTGATCACGCTGATGAACAGAATCGCGATCACCAGCGAGATGATCATCACCACCAGCGTCAGCAACGTGATGGCTTGCATGGTGAGCCGCAAACGCCGTTGCAGAACACGCAGTTCACAAGCGATCTGATCAGCACTGACCAGATCCTCTCCGGTGTTACGCACGGCATGCAGCACCCGGTAGCGCTCAACGATCTTGAGCCGTTGAGTGGTCATCACACCCATCAGCCCGCCCACACCCACCAGCAGAAATGCCGGCGCCATCGACAAGCGGATGGCATGGGCCAATGACTCAGCGGCCGCAGTTGCTGGTTGCGCCATAGCGAGGAGCATCGTTCTGGCTAGCGACAGGTCCAAGCTGATGAAGCAGGCTTAAGCCTGAGCAAACGAGCGGCTTCCAGCTCAGCGGTTGATCTCCGTCAGCCGCGGTTGGGCGCAAATCAGCCGGATGCCGTAGAGCCTGACCGCTCCCTCTCTCAAGGGACTGCCATCGGCAACGCTGATCTCACAAGGGCCCGCCTGATGGGAAATGGCAGCACCAGCAGCGATGAAAATTCCCGCCAAGCCAGCAACAACGCTGGCCATCATGAATTGGGTTGAGCGAGGCATGGATCTTCACCCGACATCTCCACCGTCGCTCGTAACTCAGCGGCTGTGATCCCCTGTTCTGGTGAAAAGCAGCTGAGCGTTGATGAAGTTATCTCCACCCTTCCACTGATGGGCCATGAAAACGTTCAGGGCGCTTTGAACCGCCGTTTCAATCAGGCGGGGTGCTGTGCAGATCCGCCTGAGGATTGCTGGCGCTTCTTTTGATTGAGGGGCGTGCCTCTCCACTTGAGATTGTTTCTCCTGGATTCCAGCTTGAAAAGCTGGCGCCTGGCTTCTCGGCCCAGGTCGCTATCAGGTCCATGGAGAAGCAGGCGTGCTCTCCAACGGGCCATGATCCGCTCCAACAGCTCCTGTTCATCCAGGGGGTGTTGGAAAGTCTTTGGCTGAAGAGTTTCCATTTCTGGAGAACAACCACTGGAAATTCAACCTAAGGAGCTACATCAAAGCTCAGCTTTGTTCACCGTTGATTTGTGCACTATCAGTATCAAGTTCTCGCCACCTAGCCACCAACGTCTTCCGGGTGGTCCCGAGGCCAAGCCGCAAGACCTCAGTAGGCGCCGCAGACTCAGGAAAGTCTCAGAGGCAAATCACCATTTCAGGGGACCAAACCTCGCAAGTTTCCAGCGATGGTGAAGTCATCCGAGAGGAAGACCTATGAACAACGCAATTAAATTCCTGGCCGGCACCATCGGCGCTGCCGCCGCAATCACCGGACTGGCCATGGCCAAACCAGAGCCTGCTCATGCAGGCGAACAAGCCAAGCAGTTCGAGCAGTCTTTTTGCATCACTAGCTCTGCTGCTGAGCGCTGGAAAGGCTGCCGTTGAACCGCCTGGCCATTCACCCATTTGGGGGAAGCGGGGAACCCTCAACGGCAGTGATGGTGGAGCGATGAAACTCCTCCACGAAATCTTCGGCACTGGCCCCCTGGTCGTCACTCTCTCCCTGCTGGCCTGCATCGGGTTTGCGGCTTACAGCCTGGAGCTGGCGCCAACGGCTCATCAACGCCTGGAGATCGAGAATCGCTTCCGCTGATGGCTTCCTACCTCTCTTGCATCAGGTGGGGGCTGCTCCTATTGCCTGCAGCTGTTGCCGTTTGGCTTTTGCCCGCCGCGTTGACTGCCTACGTCCGCTTCTATTGCCAATTCGGGTTCAAGGGCGCTGAGTGCGCTCAGCTCTCGTTGAAGGATCAGCGGCGCAGAGCAGCGAGGCTGGCGCAATGACGCGAAAGCTGTACTGGCTGGCGTTCAAGGTCGGCGATGAATACAAGCTCAGCCCCTACCGATGCGAATCACGGCAGGACGCAATGCGTCATGGCATGGAGCATGTCTTGGATCGCGAGCTCGTCGCTGTGTTCGCAGAGGATGCTGGCTTCACCGTCGACGAAATGCTGGATCTAGCCACCTTCATGCAGCGGCCCGGATCGGTGTTCCTGCGGCCAGAGGAATGAGCTGCCCAGGCACATGGCGTGGGGTCACCACTGTGGATGGAGCTGGTTGAGCAGGGAGGGTTGCGCTGGTCGCATTGAGCACCTCAAACAGTCCACTGAGCCGGATGGTGGCCTCTCGGATTGACCTCGCTGCAATCACTGATTCCTCGGTGTCCTCACAAGCGGTGGCAAGGTCAACAACCAGCCCCATGTGCTCCTGCAAGGCCTCGGCAAGATCCGGGTGCATCACTGATGCGGGCAGTTGGTGCCGAAAAAGTAGCTGCTTTCAGATCGTTTGCGATGCCTTGAAGATCACATACGCCTTAGCGCTCAATCAACCAAGACCTCAGAGCTGCAGGACCTCGGCAGGCGCCGCTGACTTAGGAAAGTCTCAGAAGCAAATCACCCTTTCAGGGGAGCAACTCTCCTGGGGTTCCAGCGACATTGATGACAGAGCTTCATCAACAGATGACTTCAGAACAAAAGCATTACGTACGATCAGCTTTATCTGATGGCGCTACCAAGCTAGGACTTTCTATTCTTCAGACAGCAAAGCAGCCTGACAAAATATTCCAACACGGTCGATATTTTGGCATTCCAGGAGATACCAAGCTGCAGAAAGACATTCTAAAAAGAGCTCTGGCCACACCAAAAATCCAGACCCTGCTTGCCAACCGACCTTCACAGCTGTGGCCAGACCTTGAGCAAATGGCTGCTATGCCCAAAGGGAGCCTTGGATGGTGCGTCCATCGCCGCCTAGAGAAGCTTGGAATTTCTTTCTTAGTGAATCAATCACAGGTGAAAGAATCCCAAACAGATGAAGAATACGTGGTAACCAGAGGTGCACGTTTGCACGAAATTCACCACACGATTCTTGGTCTTCCGATCACAGTTGCAGGTGAAGCTGCTGCGACGGCATTTTATGCAAGCACTGGATCAAGTCCGTACCACATTGGAGTTCTATCGTCATGGATGCTGCGAGGCGCCTACGAGCCCAGTGAGCACCGATTAATCTGGGATGCCATCGGTTTTGGTATTGCAGTTGGCCAAAAGGTGCCTGAACTTTTCTCGCCTCGCTGGGAAGATGGCTGGGAACAATCGATCATCGATTGGCAGGATGAATTGGGTATCACCGAGCTGCTGAAATCGTCTCCATTCCAGGATGAATTTGCAAACATCTATGGATTAACTCTTTAGTAATCCAGCTCTGAAATGGCTAGCGCTCCCCGCCCCTGCAGAAGCAGGGGCTTTTTGATGTCTACAAGCCAGCCAGCTTTCCCTGCTTTCCTCGCCATGACCCCAGCTATTGAGAGAGGCTGGCTCGATGGATCCCAAAGAACAGCTGCGCCAAGTCGAAGAAGAGATGGCCAGGGATGAAGCGGAGGCCAAACGCTTGAGCCGCACTGATGCTGCCGGGGGCAATCAACCGCCAACCGGGAGATCGGTATGGGGCGGAGACTCTGGTGGTTCTGGTGACTCAGGAAGGACTGGTGGTTCAGGCAAGCGCCCAACCAAAGGGCGTGTTTATTGGCTCGCGGTTTTCATGCTGCTGGTATCCGCTGCGTTGGCATTCAGCAGAGGCATGAGCGACAAGGATCTAGAGCGCCTTCAAATGGCCTTGCTGACCGGTGGATCTGGATTGCTGATCGGCTACGTGCTCGGCAGGAGGTAATAAGGGCCAAGGGCAATTCACCACGGCCTTGAGCACGTCTTGGACCTTGAGCTTGTGGCGGTGTTCTCAGAAGACGTTGTGCTGAGCATTCCGCAGATGCTTGAGCTTGCTCCGGTGCTGCCGCCGGTTGGTTCGGAGTGGAGGCGGCTCCAGAGGAAATGACGAGCCAAGGCTGGGTTCCATGCCTAGACCTAAATCAACTTTTTCGACGCCACGGGGATGAAGCTCCGCACTGCTCTCGTTGCTCTCGCTGTCATTACAGGCAGCCTCCCAGCGTTCGCTTGCGACAACTGCTTAGATCCAAAGGTTCACAGGCTGTGCCTAGATGCCCAGGAGTACCCCAGCTGCGTTGAAAGGATGAAGGGCGATAACGCCAGCGCAGCCAACGGTGACAGTTAGGCAACGACGTTGAACCGCAGGCATGCTCAATGACACGCTGCTGGTTGACGATGATTTTCTTGAAGAACTCGGATATCTCTTTGGCACAAAGACCCCAGATGAAACCCTGGATCTGGTCAACTCATTCGACTTCAACCCGCCCCAGTCGTTTGGCGTGGTGAGCAAGAAGACCGCAACCAAGCGCGCCCGAAAGAGGCATGGCTTTAGCTAACAACCAGCTACAACAAAGCCTCGACGAATGACGTGTCCGCCGAGGTGTGGTTGTGTGAGGTAAGAGGGTTAACTCCTTACACGGATGAAACCCTGCTGACGATGTGGTGTCCAGCCGTACCGTCTAAATGGGACAGTATTTAAGTATTTCTGCGGACACAACAAAGCCCCAGCCAAAGGGCGGGAAGCTGAGGCGATGCTGCTCTTCGGAGACGGATGAAACTCCTTGAACTGGTTCAACCTGTCAGACACAGAACTGTGATTCTGTATTCATCTGTACCGTCTAGATGGGACAGTAATTAGTGCTTACTTAGTGGCGCAAAGCCCCAGCTGTTCCTAAGTGCTGAGGCGATGCTGACCCGCTGCAGTCCTGCAAAACCATGCGGGATATTTTCAAAGTGGCAATCGCTGAATGCAGGTGAAGTAGCGAACCGTACCGTTTAGACGGGACAGTATTTAGTCCCTGTGTCGGATTATCTGCATTGCGCTTTCTATTACGGATAATCCGTCATAGCTACTTCGCTTTCGGCAGCGTCTAGGTCGCCTAAAACCAGTTCTGGCCTGGCTTCCCAGTGATTCAGCACCTTGGCGGGGTTGAAGTGGTGCAGCGGGTCAGTCACGCGATGGAAGCGGACAATTTGGCCATCAACCCGTTGGCGCTTTATTTCAGTGCCGAATCCAAAAATTTGCAGAATTGCCTGCACAACACCAATGGGACAGCTGAAGCTTGAGTGTCTGCTGCCTATGTATCGCTTGGCACAGGAATCTTCCATCACCAGTCGATGTAAACGCTTCACCCAGTCGTCGTTGGCACTAAACCAGTCCTTTTTGGTGAGTAAATCTGCGGCACAGGCTTCGGTAGTCAGTTGTTTTATCCAATGCAGCTCTAGATGCAGTTGTGCAATTCGCGCTCGGTCTAAGACGTAAGCATCACCCAATTGCTCTAACCGACCATGAGTAAACAAACCAAGCGCGGTCGCATTGTTGTAGAGCAGCCTGCTGCGAAGGGCGGGGAAAGCGTTAGCTACGCCGAGTACATGCTCAGCGGTCAGTTCTCCATGGCTGATATTGAATCTCTTGCAGATGTCATCTTTCTTCCTGTCACGGGCAACCGTTTCAGGTGACTGGTCATCTGAGAGTTCGTCGGCGTCCGCGATTAGGTCCGCTTCTTTCAGGTTTGAAGCGTCTGTATGAGCTGTTTGGGCTGTACAGCGCTTGGCTTCTGCTGTTGTGGGTGGACGGTCGATCGTTTCGACTCGATAGCCCTGAAGTTCGTAAGCCTTGGCGATCAGTTCTCTGTAGTGGCGGGCCTGAAGGTTCTGAAGGGCGTACACCTGACACCCATAGATGAACCAAGGGTCGTCGTCTAAGACCGCCCCTTCTAGGTGGGGCACCACCCAAAGTGTTCAGGCGGATACACAGATCGTGCTTTTGAGCACAAAAAGGTTCAGGCGGATACATAGCGTTAGTTCGCCGTGAATGGGGATTCGCGGTGCGTCGAACACTGGGGCGGTTGAGGGATCCGCCCTTTTTTTCGTGCCTGGTCACAGGAACTCCGGGTTGCCGCCAACGATCTCGGCAGCGGGTTCAGCGCTCCAATCGAGCTTGGCCTTGCAGTAGTCGTTGGGCTAGCCAGCGGATGGTTAGCGCCTCACAAAGGCAGAGGAGATGGTGCAGGTGTCCGGGAAGGCAGCCAGTTGGAGCACAGCAAACAAAGCCTGAGTCCAAATCGCTAGCTAGCAACAAGGAATAAACCAAGCCCTTCCGTCATGCCTCCAGGTGGTTTCGAGGACTGCATGACTACTGAAGACATCTGGTACCGAATGCAACGGCGAGTGCCTCCTGTCGTGTCCGAATACTTCCGAGGTGGCGCTGATGCAGAAATCACACTGCACGCCAATGTCCGCGCCTTTCAGCAGAGCTTCGTCAATGCCGAGGGAGCTACGCACTTTGAGGCGGTCGACACCTCTACTACGGTTTTGGATCACCGGATTCAGCTGCCCTGGTACATCACGCCTGTCGGCAGCCTGCGCACGCTTTATCCCAAGGCAGAAGCTGTTGCGGCCAAGGTGGCGGGGCAGTTCGGCACCGTTATGGGCCTATCTACCCTCTCGGGCACACCGATGGAGGAGGTGGCGCAGGCTTCCAGTAATTCCTGCTGGTTCCAGCTCTATCTCTGCGGTGGTAGGGAGACAGCACTGCGCGGCATCGCTCGCGCTAAGAAAGCCGGCTTCACAGCACTAGTCCTGACCATTGACACCAGCGTCTCAGGGCAGAGGCTGGTGCATGCCCGGATGAAGCCGTTGGAGGCAATGCGCTCCTGGGAGGGTTTGACACTGCAGCAGAAACTGCAATCACTGCGGCGGATTATCTCGCTGGCTCCGCAGATGCTGCCTCGGCTCAACTGGTTGCTTGATTTCTACGCCGATCACGGGGTGATGGAGTTCGTCAACATCATTGATGCCGAAGGCAAGCCGATGCCCTTTACCGACATCGGCAGTCAATTGGCTGAATCAGCAATCACCTGGAGCGATCTCGAGTGGATTAAGCAGGCGTGGGGTAGCGACCAACCCCTGATTGTCAAAGGTGTGCATTGTGCTGAGGATGCTCAGCGCGCCGAGGATTGCGGCGCCAATGGGGTGGTCTGGTCGAACCATGGCGGCCGTCAAATGGATCGGGTCCAACCCACACTGCATATGGTCCGAAATGAGATGCCGAAGTTGAAGGATTCGAAGCTTGAATTCCTGATGGACGGCGGTATTCGCAATGGCACCGATATCTTCATCGCTCTTACCTATGGCATCCGTGCAGTTGGTATTGGCCGTGCCATGGCAGCAGGTATTGGTTCTGGAGGCGAAACCGGCCTCAGGCGAGTGTTTGAAATCCTCAAAGCTGATCTGGTGCGGGCGATGCAGCTCACCGGGGTCGACTCGATTGGACAGATCCAAGAAGCCGGTGCATCTTTACGGCGCGACAACCAACTCCATGGGAATGACTACCTGCCACCTTTTGTTTACTGATCCACCCTTGCTGAAGCCAATTAATCAATCCAACTTCAATTAAGTCACCTTGTTGCCAGCCAGCATTTCGCTCATTAACTAACCGCTGAACTTCCACTTGGCGTCTGCAGGAATGGCAGGGCCTTTAGTAACTACTTATCACCAAGTAATTGAGGCCAGCTGAGTTCACCATCAAGCCAAGCTCTGCAACGACGACGCTGAACTCGGCATCATGCGCGCAGATTTCCCGCCCTAATGGGTCGCCTGCTGTCCGCTGCGCTTGTCTTGCTGGCTTGTGGCACGGCAGTCGCCGCCCCTTGGCGCACCTTTGAAGAGGCCAGCAGTTGCCGTGGTGCGGTGATCTGGCAAGCGTTGCGGCGCAATGCTGATGGCCGTCATCTGGCGCCATGGCGCACACCATGTCCAGTCCAGCAGCAGGGAACGGTTGAATTTGATTGCACTGAGCGACGCCTGCGTTACCAGCAGCAGGCCTGGCATCCCGGCGATTGGATCGAGCCGATAGCTGGGGACCTCGATGCTCAGCGCCTGGAGCGGGCCTGCGGCCCGATCTGAACCGAGTCAGCCGTGCTCCACCCAGAAGGCCAGTAGCTGCTCGTATGACGGAGCCATTGGGGCTTGATGAGCGACCAAGAAGTTGATGATGTCTGGCTTCCGCTTGGGCTTACTTCGCCCAGGAAGATTCATCCGTGTAGCAATCGCTTTCAACTCGGGCACTTTCAGGCTGGTCAGCTGTTCTGCTGAAGCGGGTGGCAGTGAGCGGAAATTGGCTGGGGCAAGAGCCTTTGCTTCCAGTGCGCCCCTGAGTTCCTGTAGCCCTTGGGCTGTATCAGTGATGTGCTGACCAACCAGCCTGGCCAACTGACGATCCGTTTCATTGACTGCCGAGACAGCAGCCCTGAGTTCAGTAGCTAGTCCCATCGGTCAGCTCCTTGGTGTCTGCCTTTGGGAGGTCCTTGGAAGCACGCATGAAGGCAAGGAACTTCGAGAAGACTCCAATCAGGTTGAACCAGTTCCTGATGCCGCCCTTGAACTCGTCCATGGCCAGCTCCAGTTCATCGGTCGCTGCCTCCATCCCTTCCAGCGTTGATGCGTAGCTATCGAGGATGGTGTTCAGCTCTGCCTTCTGCTTGAGGAGCAGCCCAGCCTGTTCTGCGAACTCACGAAGCTTGATCTCCTGGTCCTGAACGATTGCCAGTTGTTTATCGCGCTCAGCCTTAATGCGCCCACGGCTCATGTTGAGGCTGATCGCTGTCTTACGTAGATCGACGTATGTCTTCCGGAGAGCCTGTGGCTCTGGGTTTTGAGGGAAGCGAGGCTCAGTAATTGAGTAGGACTTCATCCACGGTCAAAAACGGCGTCGCAAACATATGGCGATAAGACCAGAAAAAAGGCTGAAAGCAAGCGAATTCTGCTTGGCAATCAATGAATGAAAAGCCTGCTCTGCCAGCCTTCCAAGCTTTAATTTTCCACTGCAGCGAGGAAATGATGAAGGGCTATGACGCCACTGCAGCCAACGGTGACAGTTAGGCGTCGAAGTACTGAGACGAAGGACTTTCCCAGTCAGTCACTAGCGGCTCGCATCGTCGCCGGATTCAGCGAGTCATCCACAACGCCTTCCACCACCGCTTCCTTCACCGGGAAGCGATTGATCATCTGCAGCGCGCGGCGGCCATTGCTGCGCAACTCCTCACTCACAGCTGGGCAATAGGGAAGCTGCGCCAACAGATCAACCGTGCGCCGCAGCAAGCGCACCACATCGCCTTCATCCAATGAGGTGTTGGCGATCAGATCGCTCCAGCTTTCGCCCTCAGCCCAAGCTTTCACCAAACCCATCAGATCCGGCTCCCACCACACAGGGAACACCACCGCATGGATCTCCTGCTGGCGCAGCAACTCGCGGCGTAGGCCCCGCAGGTCGTGGAGTGTTTCTTCTGCCTGGGGAGGCGGCGGGTAGGCGCTCCAAAGATCCGGACGGCTCACCTCGGTCGAGATGGCCTCGAGCACGGAGGCCAAATCAGCCGGCGGCAGCTCATCGCAATGGCCGCTCATCAGCGCCAGGCCGAGCCACAGCTCGTTGTCACCACGCAACGCCGCCACGGTGCGGCCCACCTCGGTGGGATCGAGCTCATCGAGGCAGCCGAAGTGCTGCAGGATTTCAATCAGAGACAGGAAGGTTTCCCAGTGGCGGTTGGCGCGGCGGTGGAGCAGCTGCTGGCGCTCGGCGATCTCTTCTTCCAGCTCCTCCATGCGGCGGCGCTGTTTTTTGAGCTGCTTGCGGTCACCCCAGCGGTGCGCGGGATGCAACTCCAACTCCTCCTCCAGCGCCCGCACCAACTCGGCCTGATCGCTCACTTCCCCAGCCAGGTCGTATTGGGGGGTGTGCATGTCATGGCGCTTGGCCATGGCCGCCACAGCCAACGCCAAACCTCCGCTGGGCTGATCGCCATGGCGCAGCTCACCGGGCCGCTCCATATCGGGGCTAGCCACATCGTTGACCTGCAGGCAGCTGAGTTCGGCATGCAGGCCGACAACCGCATTGCACGGCACCACGATCCAGACGTTGTCTTCCGTGAGGCACTGCAACAGGGGGAATTGCCCCGGGCCATCGAGCTTGTCGACGATCACCGCAGCCGCCACACCGCCGCGCAGTTGCGGTGCCTTCAAGCTCACCAACGTGCCGGGGCTGGCGAACTGCAAGGCCAAGGTGAGCTCATGGGCCAGGGTTTCCTCAGCCTGTTGCTGCAGGATCCGCAGCAAGCGGCGCTCTTCCCGCAAACGGCCGCGCTGCTTTTCGTAGTCCTCAAAGTCTTCCCAAGGCACATCGGGAACGGTTTCTCCCAGCAGCTCCAGCTGCTGGCGCAGTTCGGCGATGCGGCTTTGATCTTCCGCCAGATCCAGGGTGGCCAAGTAGCGACCAAAGCTGCGCTCCACCAGCTCTTTGGCCTTGGAGAGCTCATAGCGCTGCAGCAGGTTCAGCACCATGCCGTAGCTGGGCGTGAACTGGCTCACCAGGGGATCGGGAGGGCTGGTGGCGAGCTGGCCCGCTTCCCGCACGCCTTCAAAGCGGCTCTGCATCGTGACCACATAGCCCTGGGTGTCGAGACCGCGGCGGCCGGCGCGGCCGGCCATCTGCAGAAACTCACTGGCCATCAGCGGCCGGTGGCCGTTCTCGGTGCGCTTGGAGAGCGCTGAAATCACCGTGGTTCGCGCCGGCATGTTGATGCCAGCCGC
This sequence comes from Synechococcus sp. Minos11, assembly GCF_014279855.1. NCBI lineage: Bacteria > Bacillati > Cyanobacteriota > Cyanophyceae > Synechococcales > Synechococcaceae > Synechococcus > Synechococcus sp. Minos11. Next base: position 1,710,312 of record NZ_CP047953.1, read on the forward strand.
CAGGGTTTCGGTGGCAAACACCACCTTCACCAGCCCGCGCTGGAAGAGCTGTTCGATCAGTTCTTTCCAGGCCGGCAGCACCCCGGCGTGGTGGGCGGCCACACCGCGCAACAGGGCCTCGGCATGGACGCCATCGCGCACCGCTTCTGGGGAGGTTTGGGCAAACGCCTCGAGCGCCAAGCGCAGTTCACGGGCTTCCTGCTCATTCACCAAGCTGGCCTTGAGCAGATCGCGCACGGCCTTATCGCAGCCGCGGCGGCTGAACAAAAAGACGATGGCCGGCACCATCTGTCGCTCCACCAGCTGGGCCACCATGAAGCCCATCGAGGGCGGCTCTGGCTGGGGCGGCTTGGGGTTTTTGCCGCGGCGGTGATGCCCTTTGGGCGCGCGCCACACCTTGCAGTTGGGATGCAAACCGGTGCCCTTGTCATTAAGCAGCGGATGCAGCCCTTTGGCGCTGCAGAAACTGAACTGCAGCGGCACCGGCCGGAAGTCGCTGACGATCAGATCGGCCGGGCCGTGGACCTGTTCAATCCAGTCGGTGAGCTGCCCGGCATTGGCAACGGTGGCGGAGAGGCCCACCAGCTGAATCGCTGGAGGACAGTGAATGATCGATTCCTCCCACACGGTGCCCCGCTGGGAATCATTCATGTAGTGGCACTCATCGAGCACCACGGCTTCCACCCCTTCCAGGGGGTCATTACCGTCTTCGATCTCCGCATAAAGCATGTTGCGGAAGATCTCGGTGGTCATCACCACGATCGGGGCTTCGCGGTTGGCGGTGAGATCCCCCGTCATCAAGCCCACGCGATCGGCGCCGAACTGCTCGCGGAAATCCCGCAGTTTTTGGTTCGACAGCGCCTTCAGCGGGGTGGTGTAAAAAACACGTTGGCCATGGGCCAAGGCTCGATGGATGGCGTACTCGCCAATCAAGGTTTTGCCCGATCCGGTGGGGGCACTCACCACCACCGAATGCCCCTGGTTCAAGGCAGCGACGGCCTCCAGCTGGAAGTCATCGAGGGGGAACGGAAACAGCGCCGCCGGATCCAGTCCGCTGTTCGAGCTCAGAGCGACTCCACCATCCTGGGAGTCTGCAGTGGCGGCATTCATGGCTAGATCTTATGGGTGACCAGCCACCACAGCGAGTTCGGCGGCTGCGAACCTTCCAGGTGGACCAGCCAGGTCAGCTGCGCAGCAGCGCTGATCAGGCCCTGTTGGATCTCGCCAGCAACGACACCTTGGGGTTGCTGGGGCACCCAGATCTCAATGCCGCAGCCCAAGCGGCCATTGCATCCAGTGGTGTTGGCAGCGGTGCCTCCCGGCTGATCAGCGGCAGCCGGCCTGAGCACGCCGAGCTGGAGCAATCCTTGGCCCAGTGGCTGGGCCGCAGCCGCGTGCTGCTGTTCCCCAGCGGGTTTCAGGCCAACATCGCCGCCCTGCAGCTGCTGGCTGATCGCCACACGGTGGTGCTGGCCGACCGGCGCATCCACCACTCGTTGTTGGTGGGCGTGCGGGCCTGCGGCGCCAAGCTCGAGCGCTTTGCCCACAACGACCTCCAAGACCTCGAGCAGCGCCTGCACCAGCGCCAGGGCAGCCGCTGCGTGGTGCTCAGCGAAAGCCTGTTTTCGATGGAAGGCAGCAGCCCCGATGTGGGCGCACTAGCAGCGCTCTGCCAGCGCCACGGCGCCCCCTTGCTGCTCGATGAAGCCCATGCCCTCGGTGTTTTGGGGCCCGGTGGGCGCGGGCTGGGCCATGGGCTCGATGGGGTGAGCCTGCTGTGCGGCACCTTTGGCAAGGCCTTTGCCAGCGGCGGCGCGTTTTTGGCCTGCAGCGAATCGCTGGGAGAAGAGCTGCTGCAAACCAGCGGCGCCTTTCGCTACACCACAGCCCTGGCCCCACCGCTGGCTGCTGCGGCGGCCGCGGCCTTGCAGTTGATTGCCTCGCCTGAAGGTGATCAGCGGCGCCAGCAACTGCGCAGGCACGCCCAGCTTTGGCGCGATTCGCTCAGCCGCGCGGGTTGGCCCCGCCCAGCGGGCGTTGGCCCGATCGTGGCGCTGAAGCTGGGGGATGACAGCCGGGCCCTCGAGGCCGCAGCCGCCCTAGAAGGGCAGGGCCTGCTGGTGGTCGCCATCCGCCCGCCCACCGTGCCCGAAGGTGAGGCGATGCTGCGCTTCAGCCTGCGGCCGCAACTGCCCGAAGACGCGCTGGGCCGTGTGCTGGCAACGCTGGAGCCCTTCAAACGGCCGTGATCAAAGATGGACACCACACCGCAGTGATGCGCCGTTGGGTTCTTCTTGGCAGCTGATCGGCATGCACGGCTGGGGCAGCGACCAGCGCAACTGGGACGCTTTTGAGCCCCACTGCCAGCAACGGGGCTGGCCGCTGCAACGGCTTGATCGCGGCTACGGCCGCTACCCGCAGCAAAGCGCCAGCTGGTTGCCGCAGGGCCGGCGCGCCCTGCTGCTCAGCTCCCTCGGCAGCCAGCTGGTGCCCAGCGACCTGCTGCAGCAGGCCGATGCCGTGGTGCTGCTGGCCAGTTTTGGCCGCTTTGTGCCGGCGGGGGCAGCGGGGCGGCCCTTGCAGCAGGCCCTGCGGCTGATGGATCAGCGCCTGGATGCTGGCGATCTGCTCGGCCTGTTTGCCGACTTCCGCATCAAGGTGGCTGAACCCCAGGCCGTGGAGCACCTGCCCCCTGGCATCGAAGACGGCCCGGTATCGGCCGAGGGGCTGCAGCGCTTGCGCCAAGACCTGGAGCTATTGCGCTGCTGCCAAGGCCTGCCCGGCGCCTTCCCAGAGCAAGCAGCCGTGCTGATCGTGGAAGCGATGGCCGACACCATCGTTCACCCCAACAGCCGCGCAGCCCTGCGCCAGGAACTGCCCCAGGCCGAGCTGGTGGAGTTAGCCGGCGTTGGCCATGGACTGCTCAGCCCTGGGTTGTGCGAGCAGGTGGTGGGCTGGCTCGACGCGCTGCCTTGAACGCCTTTGCCCGAGGAGCGAGCTGCTATGCCCGCAACGCCAGGCTGCAACAGGCCGTGGCCTGGCGCCTGGCCCGCCATTGCCGTGATTTGCCGCTGCCTGTGGGCCCCGTGGTGGATCTCGGTGCTGGCTCAGGCAATTTGAGCCGGGCCCTGAGCGCCCAACGGCCCGGGCTCGATCCCCTGCTGGTGGACAACTGCCCGGAACTGCTGGCGGAGGCCGCAGCACCAGCAAGCCGCTGCCGGCCATGGGATCTCAACGCCGGGCTGCCGCCAGAAGCGCGCGCAGCAGCATTGCTTCTGAGCAGCTTTGCCTTGCATTGGCTCAAAGCACCGGAGCAGCAGTTGCGGCACTGGTGCGAGCAGCTGCTGCCTGGTGGCTGGCTGGCCTTGGCGGTGCCGCTGCAGGGCAGCTTCACCAGTTGGCATCAGGCCGCCGAGGGCGCTGGGGTGGCCTGTTCCGCCTTGCCCTTGCCGCGAGAGCTGGATCTATTGGCGGCCCTGCCGCCGGGGTGCCGGCCGCACCGGCAGCAGCGGCTGCGCTTCAGCTGCCGCTATCCCTCAGCGATGACGTTCCTCGCTGAGCTCAAACGCCATGGCGTCAATGGTGGCGCCAGCGCCCAGCTCAGCCCCACAGAACTGCGCCGGCTGCTCAAGCACTGGCCCCTGCAGGAGCAGGATCAAGGGGTGAGCCTGAACTGGGATCTATTGCTGCTGCTCGCTTGTCGTGATGAGCCCTAAACCCCGCCATCCCCATCAACTGGTGGTGGTGGGCACCGACACCGACGTGGGCAAGACCGTGATCAGCGCCCTGTTGGTGCAAGGGCTGGGCGCCCACTACTGGAAGCCTGTGCAGTGCGGTGATCTTGAGATCGGCGGCGATACAGGCCGTGTCGCCAACCTCTGCGGCTTGAGCGCAGAACAGCAACAGCAGCGGCTGCTGCCCGAGGCCTACCGGCTCAAAGCACCGGCATCCCCCAACCAAGCCGCTAGGGCTGAAGGCTTTGCCGTTGATCCAGCTCAGTTGAGCTTGCCGCCCGTGGACGGGCCTTTGGTGGTGGAAACAGCAGGCGGACTGCTGGTGCCCCTGCGGGATGACTACTTGCAGATTCAACAGATCCAGCAATGGCAACGTCCGGTGCTGCTGGTGGCCCGCAGCGGACTGGGCACCCTCAACCACACGCTGCTGTCACTGGAAGCCTTGCAGCGGCGCCAGATCCCGGTGTTGGGGTTGATCCTCAATGGGCCCCGGCACCCAGCGAATCACCAAACCCTCAGCGCCATGGGCGGCACCACGGTGCTGGCGGAAGTGGAGCCGCAGCCAAGACTTGATCAGCAGGCGTTGAGCCGCCTGTGGAGCAGCAGCGGCCTGGCTGAACGCCTGTCAGAGGCCCTAGAGGCCCGGGCTTGACTGCATGATGCCGCCGTCGGCAAAGATGCTGGTAGCGGTGATGTAGCTGGCGCCATCGCTGGCCACAAAGGCAGCCACAGAGGCGATTTCTTGGGGCTCAGCCATGCGGCCGAGGGGAATCGCGGCGTCCAACTTATCCAGCAAGGTCTTGTTGCCGGCGTAGGAGGCATTGATCGGCGTATCGACAGCACCAGGTCCGATGTTGACCATGGTGATGCCGTGGGGAGCCAACTCCACACCCGCGGTGCGGGTCAGCATGCGAACGCCTCCTTTGGAGAGGCAATAGGCGGTGTTGTTGGGCATGGGCCAGTCCTCATGCACCGAGGAGATATTGATGATGCGGCCGCCACCGCCTTGTTTGATCATCTGCTTGGCAGCGAATTGAGTGCCAAAAAAGGCACTCTTGAGGTTCACATCGAGAACCCTGTCGTAATCCTCTGGGCTGGTGTCGAGCACGGACGTGCGCGTTTCCAATCCAGCGTTGTTCACCATGATGTCGAGCCGGCCGTAGCTGGAAACGGCCTGATCAACAACGGCTTGGAGTTGATCGAGATGGGTGACATCGGCTTGAGCGCCCATCGCCTCACCACCAGCAGCCTTAATGGCGCTGATCATCTCGTCGGTGCGCTCGGGATGGGAGCGGTAGTTAACGACAACTTTGGCGCCGCGCTTGGCTAACTCTTCGGCAATGGCTTTACCGATGCCGGTGTTGGCACCGGTGACGATGGCCACCTTGCCGCTGAGAAATTGTTCAACCATGGCATCCGCCGGTGGGAAGTGATCCCCTAAGCCTGGAGGACTTCGGCAATCAACAGGTTATCGAGAGAGAAAAAGCCACCGCCACAAAACATCAACACCAAGCACATCACCACATACATCGAGGCTTTTTCCCAGCTCGGAGGTTCTCCAACCCCCATGGGACCGGCGTAATCCCCCTCAGGAATTTGATAAGGGTCAGGAGCAATGAAGGGAGTGCCCGCGCGAATTTCCAGCACCACGGCGTAGGCCATCGAGGTGAGGATGGCAAAGGCTGCCAAAGGAGTCAGCAGCCCCAGCAGCAGGGCAAATCCTGAAGCCCACATGGAGAAGGCGGAGAGGAAGCACAACCAAGCCGGTGTTTTCATCGCCGTGGACCAAGTCTTGAGATTGCGCAGCTTCGGCCAGCCATGGCGAATGAAGCAAACACCCATGAACAAACGCAGAAGCAACAGGGTTGCTTCTGTGAAGGTGGAAGGCCCAGAAGGCAGCAAGATCTCCGCTACAGAAAGCTCCACCGGCGTGCCATCGCAGATATCAAAAACGTAGCCATCGGCCTAAACAGTGCCAACAGACTGTCAAGCCCTCACAAATCACCCATCACGATCAAGCCATGGCCATCGGGGTCACGCACCGTGAAGGCCATCGGCGCACCCAGCAAAGCAGGGTCAATGGCAACCAACGCAGAGCAATGGTTACTGGCTTGATCAGCCAGCAGTTGCTGATGCAAGGCGCGCAGATTGAAGCTTTTCAGCAGCAACTTGCGATCACAAAGATCACTCCACAGGGGCTGCTGGCGGTCGCGCCCCCCCGGGGGTGACTGGTAGTTCAGAAATTCGATTCCCATGGCTCCAGCGCTAGGGCCAATCGCCGTGATGGCAACGCGGGTTTGCGGCAGGCCATCCATGCGGTCTTGCTCGATGCCTGAATTCACCCCTTGGCCTTTGAGCGCAAAACCCAACACATCGCGGTAGAACGCAAGGCTCGAATCGGTGTTGGCGATGCTGATGGCGGAATGATCCATGCCTTTGGGCTGGCCCGATGGAACCTGGGCCTGGTGCCAGCGGGGATCGCCTTTATCAGCAGGGAACTGGAGCAACTCCAACGGGTGCCCATCGGGATCTTTGAACTTGAAGGCTTGAATGCCAGCGGCCGCTGGATTCCAATCCGGCAGCGTCTGCGGAGCACTGGAGATCACCCCGAGCCGATCCGGTGCCATTGCCTCCACTTGAGCCGTCAGGTTGTCGCTCACCAAGCAGATGTGCTGGAACCAGCGGTCGTTGCCGCCCCAGGAATCGGGATAGGGAGCGCAGGCCCCCGCTGGCCATCCCCAGATCTGCAGGGTCTCTTCCCCAAGCCGCAGGATCCAGCGCTGCAGGCTGGTGGACTCGGGCCACTGAAACAGCGCCGCCAGCTCCGGCCCTGTGAGCACATCGCTCGCGCTGCAAACAAAACCAAGGCGGGATTGATACCAAGCAACAGCGGCCTCAGCCGCCATTGAGTTTTGGATCACCGCTTCAACGGAATGAACGGCCATGGGTCCTCCTGTGGTGATGGAGCAAGCGGGTCAGCTCAAGCGCTCAACCAGGTGCTCCGACACCCGGATGGCATTGGCAATCGCGGTCAGTGATGGATTCACCGCACTGATGCTCGGCATGAAGCTGGTATCGACCACATAGAGGTTGTCGAGGTCATGGGCCTTGCAATTCACATCGAGCACGGAGGTGCGTGGATCATCACCAAAGCGGCAGGTGCCGGCCTGATGCCCGACGGCCTCAATCCCCATGGCCGAGCCGAAATAGATCTCGCGCTCAGCGAAGTGATGGACCCCATAGTTCTTATCGAGCACCGCTTCCAGCCGGTGCTGCAGCTCCTCTGAAGCCCGCACATTGGTGGCGGTGTAGTTCAAGGTGATTTGGCCTTGGCCATCGACGGTGACTCGGTTCTGGGCCAGCGGCAGATCTTCGGTCTGCAGCCAAAAATCCATCGAATGGGCCGCGATCTTATCCATGCTCCAGCTGGGAGCCAAAGCCGTGAGGCGCGGCTTGTAGCCCTTCATCATCGCCCCATTGGTTTTGCCGGTGAGCTGCACATGGCCCATCGGGAAATCAAAGTTGGCATCACCGAAATACCAATCGTTTACTGCCGGTGTTTTTTGAAACACCGTGGGGTTGGGCTCATGGGTGACCGCCACCACAGCTTTGCTGTAGTGGAACATGTAGTTGCGGCCCACCTGATCGGAGCTGTTCGCCAAGCCACTCGGATGGTGGTCGTTCGCCGACATCAACAGCAACTTCGCGGAGTTGGCAGCACCACAGCTGACCACAACGAGATCAGCGCTCAACTCCAGCAACTCGCCATCGCGTTCCACCAGCACCGAGGCGATCCGCCGGCCACTGGCATCGGTTTTGAGCTGCTTGACCATCGAGCGGGTCAGCAAACTCATGCGTGAACCAGCCGCGGCCAAGGCCGGACGAATCCCCATGGCCTCGCCATCACCTTTGGCAGTGAGCACACAGGGGTAGCCGTCACAGCGATTGCACTTCACGCAGGCGCTCTGGGGCAAATCGTTTTCCGTGAGGTTGACCCCCACCGGCATGTGAAACGGATGCAGCCCGGCCTGGCTGAACACATCCACCAGCTGCTGCATGCGCGGCTCATGGGCCACCGGCGGATGGGGGTAGGGCCCACTAGCAGGCGGTTCGGTTGGATCTTCTCCCCGCAGCCCGTGGACGTGGTACATCGCCTCGGCCTTGGTGTAGTACGGCTCGAAGTCGCCGTAGCGCACAGGCCAAGCAGGAGAGAGGCCATCGACATGGACCATCTCCTCAAAATCCCGCTCCCGAAAGCGGAAGTGGGCAGCGCCATACATCTTTGAGGCGCCGCCAACGAAGTAATGGCTCCCCGGCTGAAACGTTTTGCCGTGTTTGTCTTTCCAGAGATCGGTGGAGACGTAACGCCCCTGCTGAAAGACCGCCTCAGGATCCCAATTCTGCGGTTCGCGAGGAAGCCAATCACCGCGCTCGAGCACCAGCACCTCGCGGCCTGCTTCCGCGAGGCAACGGGCCAAGGTGCCACCACCGGCACCACTGCCGATGATCAACACTTCAACGTGTTTATCCATGGTTGGGCGTGGCGGTGAACAGCAGCGCTACGGGGTGGAGTAGCGCTGCAGTTGGGTGAGCAATTTGAGGACCATGGCGGTCCATCCGGTCTGATGGCTGGCGCCAACACCGGAGCCGTTATCGCCGTGGAAATACTCGTTGAAGAGCAGCAGATCCTTCCAATGGGGATCGCTTTGAAACAGCTCCACCGCTCCATTGAATGGACGCTGGCCATCCGCATTGCGCCGGAAGAGCCCCACAAGGCGTTTCTCCAATTCCAGTGAGGCATCCCAGAGGTTGATCCAATTCCCAGAACGGGTGGGGAATTCCACTTTGAGGCTGTCGCCGTAGTAGTGACCAAACTTCTGCAGGGCTTCAATCAGCAGGTAGTTGAACGGCATCCACACCGGCCCACGCCAGTTGGAGTTCCCACCAAACATCGCCACGGGGCTATCCGCTGGGCTGTAAGCGAGCGTTGCGGAAGCTTCTCCTTCACAGAAGCTGTAGGGGTGCTGCTCGTAGTACTTGGAGAGCGAACGAATCCCGTGGGGAGAGAGGAATTCCTCCTCATCAAAGAGGTATTCACAAATGCGGCGCAGGTTCTCTTCCGGTACGGCGGCAAACAGGGTGCGGTCGTTGTGCCAAAGGCCGAAATGGTCAGACAACCACGTGGGGTGAACGCGTTCGCTGCTCAGCCACTTGAGATCTTCTTTGACATTGAGAACCGGCAACTTCTCAACCGTGTCCACAGAAAAACTGGCCACCGCCAGCAGCGGAATCAACCCAGCGATCGAGCGGCTACGCAGGTATTCCCAAGAGCCATCGGGCCGCTTGATGACGTCGTAATAGAAGCCATCATCCTCATCCCAGTTCTTGTAGCTGCGCAGCACCTTGGCCTTGGAATCAATCACCGCCTCGGTGTTCAACGTGGTGGCCAACTGCACGAAGTCGTAGAGGAAACGCTCAGCGATATCGGTGTACTCAGGCTCTTCCCTGGCCAGGGACACACTCATCTGCAGCAGACTGAGGCTGAGGGTCGCCATCCAGGCGGTGCCATCGCACTGCTCAATGCGGCTGCCATCGGGCAAGGGATAACGGCGATCAAAGACCCCGATGTTGTCGAGGCCAAGGAAGCCCCCCTCAAACACGTTGTCGCCGGAGCGGTCGTTGCGGTTAGCCCACCAGCCGTACTCGAGGATGAGTTTGCGCATGGCGCTGCGCAGAAAGGGCAGATCGCCAAAGCCCTTCTCGTTGCGTTCAATCTGAAAAATCCGCAAGGCCGCCCAGGCGCCGATGGGCGGATTGGGGTCCGAGAGCGCCCATTCATAGGCCGGAGTTTGGGCATTGGGGGCGGTGTACCAGGGGCTGCGCAGCAACATGCTCTGCTGTTTGGCCATCGCTGGATCAATGCAGGCAAAGGCCACCGAGTGGAACATCAAGTCCCACTGGCAGAAGTAGGGATACTCCCAGCTATCGGGCATGGAGATCACATCATCGGCATGCATCCGCCGCCAGTAGGCGTTCTCTGTTTTCAGTCGCTCCGGTGGCGGTGAGGGATGGTTGGGGTCACCACTGAGCCAGCGCACCACCGTCCAGCGGTAAAACTTTTTGCACCACAACAGACCACTGGCCGCCGAGCGAAAGATCAGGGCGTCATCAGCGCTGAGGCCAGGGGCGCAGGAATCGAGATAATCAAGACATTCCTGTTCGCGCTGTTGCAACAGCTGATCAAAGGAACCATCGAAAGGATCAGCTGGCAGCTGGCGTGCCAGACGCAAATCAACCACCCACTCCCCACCGCCGGCGATGCGCTGCTGCAACAACAACCCGGCTTTGGTGCCTTCTTGCGCCGGATTAACAGCCTCCTGCTCGCCATTCACCACATAACGGTGAAAAGCATCTTTCACATAGGGCTCCAGATTGGGCTGTTGATAGAGCCGCTCGGTGTTGGTGGCGTTTTCGGTGAACAGCCAGGTGCCCTGCTGCCGGCAGGCCAGTTGGTAGCTGCCAATGCCATGAACATCAGGCGTTTTGATGCCATCGCCATCGCGGCAAATCGGTGAGCGTTGGCGCCACTCCTCCTTGTAACCCCAGTCCCAGATATTGCGCAGCCAGAGCGTAGGAATCAGGCTGAGCTCCGCCTCATCGGCCCCGCGGTTGACCACGCGAATGCGGATGAGCAGGTCTTCAGGGCTGGCTTTGGCGTAATCAACGAAAACGTCGAAGTAACGGTTGTCATCAAAGATTCCGGTCTCCACCAGCTCGTATTCGGGCTGATCGCGGCCGCGGCGACCGTTCTCTTCCACCAGGTGCTGGTAGGGGAATTCCTGCTGCGGATACTTGTACAACCCCCGCATGAAGCTGTGGGTTGGGGTGTTGAGCAGGTGAAAGAAATAGTCCTTGAGGTCTTCGCCGTGGTTGCCCTCACCATTGGCCAGGCCAAAGGGCCGCTCTTTCAAGATCGGGTCACGGCCATTCCAAAGGGCTAGGCCAAAACAAAGCAGCCCCTTCTCATCACTGATACCAAGCAGGCCATCCTCGCCCCAGCGATAACAACGCATGCGGGCGTGGTCATGGGGGAATGAACTCCACGCATTGCCATCGGCGGAATAGTCCTCACGGACAGTCCCCCATTGGCGATCACTCAGGTAGCTGCCCCAACGCGACCAAGGCTGATGGCCTTCATCGCGCTCGGCCATGCGCCGATGTTCGCTGCTAGTGGCATCGGAGGAACTCACCGCAGAATTGCTCACAGAACAGCCGCCAGCTGCTCGCCCAAGCGCAAGGCATTGGCGATCACCGTGAGTCCGGGGCCAATGCTGGGGCAGCTGGGGAACACGCTGGCATCAGCGATGTAGAGGTTGTCGATCTCATGGCTACGGCCTTGGAGATCCACAACAGAGGTGGCCGGATTGCTGCCCATCCGGCAGGTGCCGCAGGCATAGCCCATCACGCTGATCGGGGCTTCACCGCGGGGATGGGTCGGTGCTGAACGCACCACATGGGTGTTGGGATCTGCCTCCACCGCCTTGAGCGTGTCGATCCAGCGGTAGACCAAGCGGTCATGGGCCTCGCGGTTATTGGGGATGTAGTTGATGCGCAGCTGATCGCCCTGCAGATAGACCTTGTTGTGGGTATCTGGCAGCACCTCGCTCATGGCCCACCAGGCCACCGAGCGGGAGGCCAGCTCCTCAAGGCCGAAGTTGGGCATCAACTTCGTGACCAAAGAAAGCACCGGAGGTGATTCGGCAAACAGGGCGTCTTGCAGAACACCACCGCAGCTCTGGATATGCCCGAGGGGAAAGCTGACGTTCTTATCGCCCCAGTAGTAGTCGTTGACGCCATAGGAGCGGTGGTAGCGGCCGCTATTGGGAGCTGCCGCCAGCTGCAGAATGGAGGTGAGCTGCGGCTTCATCAGGTTGCGCCCCACCTGATCAGAACCATTGGCCAACCCACGCGGGTGGCTGTCATTGATCGAGCGCAACAAGATGGCCGGGGTGTTCACCGCACCGGCAGCCAGCACCACAACATGGGACTGGAACAACCAGTCCTGGCCAGCGATACAAGCCTCCACGCCCTTGACCTCGCGGCCACTGGGATTCACATGCAACCGCGTGACTCGAGCACCACTACGCAGCTGCACCGATGAGGTTGCCGTGGCTGGCGCAACGCCGAACAACTCGGCATCCCCACTGGGGTCCTCCTTGTTGTCGGACCAACTGATGGGTAGGTCATAGGGCTGAGCACCCTGACGCTCGAGGCAACTGCGCAATTCCTGCAAGAAGGGCTCCACCGGCTTCGGTGCTGCGCTGAAATCGCTCTGCCGTGGGGGCTCGGTGGGATCCACACCGGCGCGGCCATGCACCTGATAAAGCTGTTCGGCCTTGTCGTAATAGGGGGCGACATCGCCATAACTCAGCTCCCATTGCGGCGAGACACCCTCTTGCAGAGGCAGGGCGCCGAAATCCTTTTCGCGCATGCGCTCCAGCACGCCGCCCCAGATCTTGGTGTTGCCACCAAGGGCATACATCGTTTGGGGCGCAAAAGGATCGCCGTCGGGGCCAAACCAGTTTTCTGTGGGGTGGAAGCGATCTTTTGAACGCAGCAGCTCCACATCCGCCATGTTCTGATCCGCCAATGGCATGGGGCCACCGCGCTCAAGAATCAGCACTGTTTTGCCTTGGCCAGCCAAGGAGCCGGCCAACGTGCCACCGGCAGCACCGCTGCCAATGATGATGACGTCGTAATGCTGGTCGTCGATGATCATGGGTCGTCTCCTAGTAGCGCTGCCAGACGTAGATCAAGAAGAAAAGGATGATCCAGATCACATCCACAAAGTGCCAAAAGAGGCTCACAGATGTCACACCCATGTCCCCTTTCTCGTAATTTCCAGGCCGGAAGGAGTGGAACAGCATTAATCCCATCAGGCCGATGCCCGTGATCACATGCAGGCCATGGAATCCAGTGAGTAGATAGAAGGTGCCGCCAAAGACACCGCTATCCAAACCAAATTTGAGGCTCGACCATTCGACGTATTGGCCATAGACGAAATAGGCGCCCATCAACATGGTGATGAACCAGACAATTCGGAAACCCCAGAGATTGCCTTTGTGCAGATAGCGCTCGGCGAAATAGGCCACAAAACTGGAGCTCACCAACACGATGGTGTTGATCAGGGGCATCTTCACCTCAAGGCCATCAACGCCCGCCGGCAACCACTCCGGTGAGGTGAGCTTGAATAGGGAGAAGCCTGCAAAAAAGGCCAGAAAAATGATGCTTTCTGAGCACAGGAAGATCACAAAGCCCGTGAGGTTGTGGCCGTCATGCTTGATGTGCCCTGGGGTGTGGTCGAGCTGCACAGATGGATCAGAACTGGTCATCAATCAGGCCTCCTGAGCGCGGCGGACATAGAAGGCCTCATCGGCCACCTGGGGCTGATCAAGGCCATAGCCATAGGGGTTATTGAGCACTGTGGGAACGTCGTCTTCAAAGTTCTCAGCCGGTGGCGGAGAGGGCAGAAGCCATTCCAGGCCAATGGCACCCCACGGATTGGGCGGCGCCTTTGGACCACGGGCCCAGGAGCTCACCATGTTGAGGATGAAGGGGATCGCGGCCACACCCAACAGGAAGGCACCAACACTGGCGATCACATTCCAGATCGCGAATTCAGGGTCGTAGGAGGCCACCCGCCGCGGCATTCCCAGCAGGCCAGCCCAATGCAGCGGTAACCAGTTCAGGGTGCAGCCAATGAAGGTGAGCGCAAAGTGCAGCTTGCCCAAGCCTTCGTAATACATGTGGCCGGTGAACTTGGGGAACCAGTGATAAACAGCCGCAAACACACCCAGCACAATCGCGTTGAAGATCACGTAGTGGAAGTGGGCCACCACGAAGTAGGTGTTGCCCACATGGATATCAATCGGCACGGTGCCGAGCATCACGCCAGTAATGCCAGCAAAAATGAAGTTCACCAAGCCGCCAAGACAAAACAGCATGGGCGTGGTGAGCCGTAACTTGCCTCGCCACAATGTGGCCACCCAGGCGAACACCTTGACGCCGGTAGGCACCGCAATCGTCATCGTGGTGAACATGAATAGGATGCGCATCCAGTTCGGTGTGCCCGTGTAAAACATGTGGTGGGCCCACACGATCAAGGACAGAAACACAATCCCGAAGGAAGCCAACGCCACGAATTTGTAGCCAAACAATGGCTTGCGGGAATAGCAGGTGAAGACCTCAGAGAAAATGCCAAACACCGGCAGCACCATCACGTAAACAGCCGGGTGCGAATAGAACCAAAAGAAGTGTTGATAGAGCACCGGGTCACCACCACCTTCTGGCTTGAAAAAGCTGGTGCCAAAGCTCAGATCAAACAGCAGCATGATCGCGCCACCGGTGAGCGCAGGAAGGCCAATCAGCTGAATGGTTTGCGCGCCCCACGCCGTCCAGCAGTAAAGCGGCATCTTGAAAAAGCCCATGCCAGGGGCACGCATGCGGATGATCGTGGTGACGAAATTGATGGCACCAAAGATCGATGAAATCCCCGACAAGGCCACAGCCAACAGCCAGAGCTGCTGACCATTGAAGAAATGCCCCAGAGGGTTCTGAATGCTCACCGGTGGATAGGACCACCAACCGGCTTGGGCAGGTCCGCCAGGAACAAAAAAGCTGGCCATCAGCAACACGGCAAACACCGGCACCAGCCAGAACGCCGCCGCGTTCAACTTGGGGAACGCCATGTCGGGCGCGCCGATCATGGTGGGAATCAGCAGATTGTTCAGGCCGTTGAGGACCGGGAACAAAAACAGGAACAGCATCACTGTTCCATGCATCGTGTAGAGGCCGTTGTAAACGGTGGGATCCACCAAATCCGCCTCTGGTGTGATCAACTCGCCGCGGACAATCATCGCCAGCAGTCCTCCCACCAAGAGGAACAACAGCGAAGTGGCGATGTATTGAATGCCAATCACCTTGGCATCGGTGTTGATGCTGAAAAAGCGCTTCCAGTTATCGGGCGCCCCCGGAACGGGGTGGGGCGCCTTGAGGATGCGGGGATCGAAGTTGGTGCTGGTCATGGTGCTCAGGCGTCGTGGGGGATGGAGGCATCGCCGGGGTCATTGACCATTGGGGGTGGCGCGGGTGGCACAGTGGCCCAGCCCCGATCCCCCGTTGCCAAACGCTTGGCATAGAGCTCATTGCCAGGGCTCAATCCGGGTTGGAGGGGTTGTTTGGCTGTTGTCTTCAGCCAGTCGTCGTAGATCGCCTGGGACTGCACCAGAACATCGGTTTGGTTCTGGGAGTAGTAGGCCCCGCTGAAGTGGGCATCACGCAGACGGAAACGGCCTTCTTTGGTCGGCGTCACACTGAAAGAGATGACGCTGCCCGGAACGATGTCCTGCTTGAGGCGGAAGGCCGGGACATAAAAGCTGTGGTTGACGTCTTCACTGATCAGGCGAAAGTTCACCCGCTGATTAATGGGCAAGTGCAGCTCTGAGCTGCGCACCCCATTGGGATACACAAACTCCCAGCTCCACTGCCGCGAAATGACATCGATCGGCCCAACGGTGGCGCGGGGGTCTTCCACCGCACCCACCAGGGGATCCGTGCCAATGGCGTATTTGTGTTTCGGCCCCAGGGCATCGAGCTTGTCGTTGACCTGCATCGAATAGAAGGCGATGGCAAACACCACCACCGTGGGGATCAAGGTCCAGGTGATCTCCAGGCGGGTGTTGCCTTCGATCGGAGCGCCATAGCTCTCGTCGTACTTATCTGCCCGGTCAAACAACAGGCTCCAGGCCATCACACCGGTGCATCCCAAAAACACAAACGTGCCGATGCCGGTTTCCAGGGCGAAAAGATTGTCGACATAGGGGGCAGCCGTGGACGCCTGCGGCGGGAACCAGCCGTAGGACCACTGGGCCATCAGCCAACTCAGCGCGAGGTTGGCGCCAACAGCCAGGGTGATGATCACGATGGCGCCGAGGTTGGGGCCTTTCTTGATCGGCGTTGTAGGGGTCATGGCAACACCTCCTGAACATTGGCACCGGCCGCCAGCAACTGATCGGCAGTGATGTGCACACCAAATTCACTGGCCAGCCAGGCGCCGAGGCTGCCGTGCACGCCCATCACCACAAGGATGAAGGCCCCGCAGGCCAGGTACAGCCAGCTGACCTGACGCCCAAGGTCTTTGCGCCAGATGAAGCGCTGAAAGCCGCGCCAGATCGTTATCGCGACGATGAGCAGCAGCAGGGCCACACCGCCAACGGCATGCCAGAGCATGGTGTCGATGGCGTTTTGCCCCAAAACGCTGGTGACCCCGGGCAAGGGCACGGCCAGCAGCATTTCGTAGAAGCCGGCGGCCACCGTGAAGAAGGTGACGATGCTGCAGGCCAGCACGTTGTACCAGCCCACATCGTGGAAACCGACGCGGGTCACCGGCAGAGCCAGCAAGCGAAACACCCGTTTTTCCAAGGGGTAGAAGGCCCCGGCGAAATCAAACGCGATTCCGATCGAGAACAGTCCGATGGTCAGGTGCACCAAATTGGGATGCACCGGAATCGCATAGGGGAGGTCGTTGGGCCCCAGGGAATCAACGATGTCGTTGATGGGGGAGACAATCGTGGCCAGAAGGCTCATGAGATCACCCCCTCACGGATGGCTTCCACCACCGGCACCGTGTGCAAGCCATAGACCCAGACCAACTTGTCGCCGAGGTACACCTGGGTGAAGACCAAGGCCGCCAAAACCCCATCAATCACCAAAAAGCCCTTGGGCAAGACCGCTGGATCTTTTTGACGCACCACATAGCGCCAGGCGGTGAGCAGGCTGAGCACACCAGCCAACGACCAGCCAATGGTGCTGTGGTAGTTGAGGATGTCGCGGGCGCCGCTGTAGGGGCTGGCCAGACCCGCCTCCACCTGGCCGAAAATGATCGCCACGAAGATGGCAACCGTTGCCACCAAGAGGTTCCAGAAGCTCACCTCAAAGAGGTTGGGCTTGCGTGTGATCACGCCGATCAGATCAAAAACCACCGTGATCAGCGCCATCGCGATCACGAAGTGAACAACGATGGGATGGAGCACATCCATCCAGGGCAAATTTTTGTCGTTCAGCGGCGGGAGCAAGTGCTCGAGCATCGCCGGACCCCAAGGCGCACATGAGTCAGTGGTAAGGGTGAACGATTAAGAACTCGTCAGGGCACGTTTTTGCTTTATGTCGGATCAGCACAGCCACACCGGTCAAACCTGGCGGCTCGAGCACGACAGCCTTGGCGATGTGCGCGTCCCCGCCGACCGTTACTGGGGAGCTCAAACCGAACGGGCCCGGCATCGCTTTCAAATCGGCAACGACCCAATTCCGCTGGAGTTAATCCATGCGATCGCTTGCCTCAAGCGCATGGCCGCCCACACCAACCATCAGCTCGGCGTGCTGGATGAACAGCGCTGCCAATGGATCAGCGAGGCAGCCCGCGAGGTGGAAGGGGGAAAGCTGGATGGGGAATTTCCGCTGTCCTGCTGGCAAAGCGGCAGCGGCACCCAAACGAACATGAACGTCAATGAGGTGATTGCCAATCGGGCCTGCGAACTGGCCGGCCAAGCTCGCGGCTCCAGGGACGTGGTGCATCCCAATGACCACGTCAACCGCAGCCAGAGCACCAACGATGTGTTCCCCTGTGCCATCCATTTGGCTGCTGAGCGGCAGCAACGGCAAGCGCTGCTGCCGGCCCTGCATCAATTGGTGGAGGCACTAGAGAGCAAAGCTGCCGCCTGGGACGGTGTCGTCAAAATTGGCCGCACCCACCTCCAAGACGCCGTTCCCCTGACGGTGGGGCAAGAGGTTGGTGGCTGGGCCGCCCAACTGCGCAGTGCTGGCGAGCGGCTAGAGCAAGGACTGCTGGAATTGCGCTCTATTCCCCTTGGCGGAACAGCTGTGGGCACCGGCATTGGGGCCCCCAAGGGCTATCCGCAAGCCGTGTGTGAGCAGCTCAGCAGCTGTGAAGGCGTGGAGTGGCGCAGTGATGGCAACCGCTTCGCGCTGATGGGAAGCCATGACGCGTTGGTGCAGCAAATGGCCCGGCTGAGGCTCCTGGCTGGAGCGCTGCACAAGATCGTCAACGACATTCGCCTGTTGGCCTGCGGTCCCAGGGCAGGGCTCGGGGAGCTGCAGTTACCCGCCAACGAACCAGGCAGCTCGATCATGCCCGGCAAGGTCAATCCAACCCAATGCGAGGCCGTGGCGATGGCCACGACCCAAGTGATGGGCATGGATCAAGCGGTGGCGATTGGCGGCAGCGCCGGGCACCTGCAGATGAATGTCTACAAACCCCTGCTCGGACTCAATCTGCTGCGCAGCGGCGAAATGCTCACCGACAGCTGCCGCAGCCTGGAGGAGCACCTGGTGCGCGGCATGGACCTGGACCATTCCAAGGTGGGGCACTTCCGCGACCAATCGCTGATGCTGGTGACGGCCCTGGCACCCGTGATCGGCTACGACATGGCCGCCAAAATTGCTCTGCATGCCCACAGTGAAGGGCTGAGCCTGCGGGAAGCGGCACTGGTGCTGAATGCCATCGAAGCCGACGCCTTTGATGCAGCCGTGAACCCTGGATGGATGGCCAAGCCCCATGACTGAGATGACAACCAGCGGCTGGCATCCCCACCTCTGGCATCCCTTTACCCAGCCAGGGCGAGGCCCTGCTCCGATTCCGGTGCGCCGCGGCCAAGGGGTGTGGCTAGAGCTCGATGACGGCCGCCGCTTGATCGATGGCATCAGCAGCTGGTGGGTCACCCTGCATGGCCATGGGGAGCCCTGCATTGCTGAGGCCATTGGCCATCAAGCCAAAGAGCTCGAGCAGGTGATCTTTGCCAACTTCCGCCATGGTCCGGCCAGCACCCTGGCAACGCGGTTGTGCGGCAAATGGGATGGGCTGGATCGGATGTTTTTCTCCGACAACGGCTCCACCGCGGTGGAAGTGGCCTTGAAGATGGCATGGCAGCACTGCCAACGGGAAGCACCTGAGCGGCAGCAGGTGATCGCCTTTGACGGGGCGTATCACGGCGACACCTTTGGAGCCATGGCGCTCGGGGAGCGGGGCCTATTCAGCGCCCCGTTTGAACCCTTGCTGTTTGCGGTGGCCCGAGCCCCTTGGCCCGCCACCTGGTGGGGAGATGGGGAGATTGAGCAAAAGGAAGCCCAGGCCCTGCAACGGCTGGATGAGCTGCTGCAAACCCCCACTGCTGCAGTGATCTTTGAGCCCCTGCTGCAGGGAGCCGGTGGCATGGCGATGGTGCGTGAGACGTTCCTGCAAGCCGTCGAGCAACGGGCCCACGCGGCGGGTGCCCTGGTGATTGCCGATGAGGTGCTCACGGGCTTTGGCCGCAGCGGCAGCCTGTTTGCCTGCCATCGCGCTGGCATTGCACCCGACATCGTCTCCCTCTCCAAAGGACTCACGGCAGGATTTCTGCCGATGGGCGTGACCCTGGCCAGTGAGGCGCTTTATCAAAGCTTTGTGGGCCCTGAGCCGGACCGCACGTTTTTCCATGGCCATAGCTTCACCGCCAACCCCTTGGGCTGTGCCGCGGCCGTGGCCAGCCTCGAGCTGCTGGAGCGGGAACCCCAGCGCTACACAAGCATCGAAGCGCGGCATCGGCCGCACCTGGAACACTTGGCCGAGCACCGGCTGGTGACCAAACCACGATTGCTCGGAGGAATTGCTGCCTTTGAGCTGCCAGGGGACAGCGGCTACCTCCAACCGATTGGTCTGGAGGTGCAGCGACTGGCCCTGGAACAAGGGCTGTTCATTCGCCCCCTGGGATCGGTCGTCTACCTGATGCCACCGCTCGGCATCAACGACGGGGAATTGGCGCAGTGCTACGCCAGCTTGCAGGCAGTGCTGGATTCCCTACCGCTTTAGGGCCCAGCCAGGATGGCGGCTTCCAGATCAGCGCGGCTCAAGCCATAGGAGAACGCCCGCTCGGTGCTGCTGCCCTGCTGGCTCCAGCTGATGACCAGGCCATCGCTTTGCAGCACGAGCTGGGCTGTCCACTGCGGCCGCTCCAAGCTCCACACACACACATCCTCGTCACTGCGGACAAAACCACTGCTGCGCAGCCATTCCTCCAAGGCCGGCAACGGATGGTTGTACAGCGGGGTCTCAGCGCTAGGAAGCGGCATTGTCCATGCGTGATCGTCTCAGTCTGGACGACGCAGGGCTGCCTTTAACAGGGCTGCTCGTAAGCGCGAAGCGCTTGCTTGAAGATGGACTCGCGCAGTTGCTGCAAATGACTGTCGACCAGATGCGTGCTGGAGACATAACAGCAGGCCGTGATGCCGCTTTCAGTCAAACAAACGCGCAGTGAGCCATCCGGCTGCGTGGTGATCTCGGGACCCATGGTTGGCTTCTCCATTCCCTAGTGAGCCATCAAAGAAAAACCACAAGCCCTGTCAAGCCAAGCACTGGGAAACAGGGCAATTCGTAAGCAACAACACAGCGGCGCCAGGCTCTTAATGCTGGATTTGGTCCACTTGAGATGGTCGTGATCAACAAGCGCCGCCGAGCAGGACACGAAAGGGACATCTTTCGTCAGAGCAAACCCGGTGGTGGCGCCAGGGTTTTCGGTTTTGTGCTGGGACTTCTCGCCATCGGCGTGACCTATGTCTTGGCGACCGACAGCCTCAAACCACCGGCGACACAGCAGATCGACGTTCACAACAAAGCAACGCAACTAGAAGAACAGCAGCCATGAACGATGCCGACGCCCATCAGGAGTTCATTGACTTCATGAATGGGCTGGTGAGCTGTTACGTGGTGACGCAATTTGCTCACCACCTCAGGATTTTCAACCAGGAAAGAGAGCGCAACGGCAAACCCCCTCTGGCGCACATTGATGCTGAATTGCTCATAGCGAAACACCCGCCCGTGGTGCAGCCGCCAGCTGATTTTGAAGACGTCTCTGAGCAGTTGGCGTTCAAGCAGAAGTATCTCGACAGCGACTGGCAAGCCTGAAGCCCTCCCTAGAGCAGTGGCGGGGCCTCTTGCAGCAAATCCACACCACGCCACCAGGCCAAACCAACCCCGAGCACCAAGCTGAAGCCCAAAGCCAGAGCCAGCAGCACCAGGGCGAACCATTCGCCGCCAGAGAGATCGCGCCGCGGTGGTGGATCGGTGTTGGGGCGCCAGGTGAAGCGTTGCGCCAAGCGCTGCTGATTGAGCTCGGCGGCCTTGAGGCTGGCGTCATACAGACGCCGTTTCTGCGGGTCTCCCAACACCACCATGGCCTCTTGTAGAGCCTGAAACCGGGCGGAAGCCAAGTCAGGCGGCAGTTCGGTGGTGTCGGGATGAAAGCGCTTACTGAGATTGCGAAAGGCTTGGCGCACCTGTTCATTGCTGGCCTCCTGGGGAACCTCCAACAGGGCATAGAGGCTGGCGGGAGCAGGGGCCAAAGCTGCGGCTGCAGACGCGGCTTGCGATCCTAGTGATGTTGCGCCGTCTGCACTGAGTTCAACCGCACCCTGGGACCAACTGACCTGGCAGCCCTCCAGCGATCAGCTGCAGCAGTTCAACCGGCTGCAAGAGCTGCTGCGCGAGTGGAACGGCAAGGTCAACCTCACCCGATTGGTGGAGGGAGAGGACTATTGGATTAGCCAGATTTTTGACAGCCTCTGGCCGCTGCAGCCCTGGCTGAGCAAGGGCGAGCCGCTCAAGGTGATCGATGTGGGCACCGGTGGCGGCTTCCCAGGACTGGCGATCGCCATTGCCCTGCCGCAAGCGCAGCTCACCCTGGTGGATTCGGTGGGCCGCAAAGTGCAAGCTGTGCAAGCCATGGCCGATGCTTTGGGCCTCACTGAGCGAGTGCAACTGCGCTGTGAACGGGCAGAGAAGACAGGGCGAGACCCCCACTGCCGCCGCCAATTCCAACTGGCCGTCGCCCGCGCTGTCGCTGCGGCCCCGGTTGTCGCCGAATACTTGGTGCCGCTGCTGAGCGCTGATGGCACCGCCCTGCTGTACCGGGGCCAGTGGAGCGATGAGGATCAACGCCAATTGCAACGGGCTGCTGCCCAGCTGAACAGCAGCACCGAAACGATCCAAGTTCAAGAGCTGCCCGCAGAGCGGGGCCTGCGCCATGTGATCCCGCTGCGGCCTCAAGGGGTTTGCCCAAAGCAGTACCCCCGGGCTGTTGGGGTGCCCGCCAAGCTGCCGTTGGCTTGAGCTAGGGGCCCAGGCGCTTGACGGTTTTTTGACCCAAGCGCGCCTTCATTTGCCGCAGAATTCCGGGAATCTGCTGCTGCCACGGGCTGGCGCTAAGCACCTCCAACAATTGCGCTTCGCTCACGGCGGCCGGCTCGCTGGGACCTGCCTCAAAGCGGTTGGCATTGCGGCCTGGGAACCAATGGCTGCCATTGCCCAGCAAGCCATACCGGGCCTGGGCAAAGCTCTCGAGATCCCATCCCTGCAACAGGGTGTGCAGCCACAGCAGCACCGGCAGGTTGATGTCGCCTGGTGTGTCGTTCCAGCTGGGCAACCCTTCCTGCCAGCTCTGCAGCCAGGCCTCGCCAAGGCGCTCGCTGAGCCCCTGCTGCAGACGCTGCGCGATGGGGCTCACTAACTCCGGTGCCTGCTCCAAGAGCTCCAGGGCCTGCAGATGCCGATCAAGATCGCTGGGGCGAGCGGCACCAACGCTGATGGTGTGCACCCGGGGATCGCTGAGGCAAAACAGATCGTTGAACACGATCGGGTGAAGTGGCTCGCAAAGCTCCAGTAACCGCGCCGAAGGGCTGTGCAAATGGCCGCCCTTATCGGTGGGACTAATCAGGAACACCCCCATGTCCCGCTCCCGCGCAGCCGTGAGGGCAGGGCCGTTGTCCTGACGGATGTAATACCAATGCAGGTTGATGTAATCGAAGGCATCGCTAGCGATGGCTTCCAGCAAGAGCTCCAGGGGGCCATGGCTGGAGAAGCCCACATGGCCAATGGCCCCGTCGGCCTGCCAGCGGCGCAGCACCTCCATGCAGCCCCCTGGCCGCAAGGTCTGCTCAAGGTGTTCGGGCAGGTTCAGGCCATGAACAGCCAGCAAATCAACCCGCTCAACTCCCAACAGAGCGAAGCTGCGCTCCAACTCGGCTTCAAAGGCGGCTGGATCATCGCGCGGCGGAATCTTGGTTTGCAGGATGCGCTCGGGATCGGGATGGCGGGCCAACGCCGGACCTAGCTGCAGCTCGGATGTTCCGTAGTAGCGAGCGGTTTCCACATGGTGAAAACCAGCGGCCACCGCGGCCGCCAAGGTGGCCTCCACATTGCGCTGGCTCTCGGCCTCAATTGCATCCGCTGCCAAATCGCTCCAGCTCTGCTGAAAGCGCATGCCGCCAAGGCTGAGCACCGGCATCGGCAGCTCAGTGCGGCCGAAACGGCGGGTGGGAATCATGGCCTGGGCAGGGTACGTTTGGGCCGAACGGCACTGGGCAAGCCCAGGGGCAGGAGGTCTTGGCCTTCCCTCTGGCGGCGTAAACCCTCGAGATCTTCAAATCCAACCCAATGAATGCAATCCACTGGGCAGGTATCAATCGCCTCTTGGATGCGCTCAGTGCTGTCCCCGTCTTGGCGAATCACGCGGGAGCGTCCGTAGTTCGGCTCCACCACGAAGGTGTTGCACGCCACATGGGCGCAGTAGCGGCAACCAATGCAGACGACTTCATCCACCCACACCGCTTTCTCACCGAGGGCACCCCCGAGCAAAGGCTCCATGCCATTGGAAGCAGCCTCTGCCGCTGGGGCAGGGACTGCGCGAAAAGCCAGTGAAGGATCGAGGCCGCTCACCCCTGCCAGCGGGTCACCACCAACTCGATGCTGCCGTCAGCCTGTTGGCGCTGTTCAGCCACTTGATAACCCTCTTCGGCGCTGCTGCGCAGGATGGACTGCAGCGCATAACGCTGGGTCAGCTGGGCCAAGAAGCGCTCAACGGGAACGCTCTGCTTCCAGAGATCGAGGTCAGTGACCAATTCGTAGCGCTGCTCAGCGCTGTTCCAGCGGAAACCGATATCACCACCCTCGCTTTGCGGACAGCAAAGATCTGCTGTCACCGTCTGACCGCGATAACCACGCACAGGCTGCTCACCGGAACTGGGCTCTTGACCCAGATCACGCAGTGCGGCCAGCAGGGATTCCCGATCGCGGAGTTCAGTTTTGACCGTGCTGAAGTGAGACATGGTTGTTCTGCTCTACGGAGGTATTGGCGCTGGCCTGGAAATGCTCAGCCGTCAGCTCGCGTGAGCTGACATGTCCCAAACGCTGCTCAATGGAGCTGGTGAGCTCCTGGCAACCGGCGCCTTGAACCCCTTCAACCATCTCCTCTACACGACCGTCGGGCCGAATGCGGAAGCGAATGCTTTGCAGGGGCACTGAGAAGCAACCGAGGAGGCCCGATGTTAGCCAAATTCTTGAGATCTCAGCGGAATTCAGGCGATGAGGCCGTCTTCCACCAAAGCCTGCAACTTGGCCAAGACGTCACCATCCCCCAGTTGCTCCAGGGCTGAGCGGGCATCTTGGCGGACGCCGAAATCGTTGTCGTTGAGCAGGGTCTGCAGCAAGCCATGCACCAGCTCCGCTTGGGCTTCAGGTGCCAACACCGAGTGCAATCGGCCCAGTCCCCAAGCGCAATTGCTGCGCACTTCCGCCTGACCATCCACTTGAAGAGTCAGCAGCAACTCACGGGTCACGGTGTCGAGTTGCTGGGGCTGAGCCAAAGCGGCATCAGCCAACGAGCCAGCGGCCCAAAGACGCACCGCCGCGTTATCGAGGCGCAGGGCATTGAGCAGATCCGGCACCACCTCAGCCTCGGGATAGTTCCCCAAAGTCCAGGCCAAGGCCTTGCGCACAAAGCAGTTGCTATCGAGCCGAAACAGCTGCTGAAGCTGAGGCAACGCCTGGGGATCAGGGTTGCGGCCCAGGGCATAGACCGCACTCATCCGCAGGATGGGGCAACTGCTGCCGAGCAGGGGCCTCAGCAAAGGCTGGCTGCGGGGATCGCGATGCTCACAAAACACCTTGAGCCCCTGAAGCTGCTCCTCTTGGTTGCCCTGCAGCTGACGCAAGGCGTCTTGCAACAGCGCTTCCGGGACGGCCTCGCTCTGATCGCAATCATCAATCAGATCAAGGGGATCAGGAGCGTCCTCCTGCTGCAGTTCCCCCTCGAGAAGAGACAGATCAAATGGCAGATCGTTGCTCTGGGCCATGGCTTAACCAATGGGAGCTGGAGCGGCCATGTCTCCGGGTAGCCAGATGCGCGCACTCACAGCAAACAAGGCAAGAGAGAACACCAACAAGATGGCGGCCGGTAGCAGCTTGGAACGGAAAAAAGACACAACGAAAACAAGCGTTCAACCATTGTGGGGCCCAACCGCGGCTACCGACTGTCGCCAGTCACGCCGTAAGGGCTGCAGACAGAGGGCCGCAATCGCCAAACAGATCCAGCCTGCTCGCTGTTGATGCAGCAAAAAGCCTCCGGTGGCCAGCAATCCACCAAAGAGCAGGCCGGTGCTGAGCACAAAGCGGCGCAGCAAACGATCCAAGCCCTCGAAGGGCTCCACGCCAAGCCGTTGGCGCCAGCGGCTCCAGCCCGGGCCCGGCGGGTTGACCTGCAAAACAAAACGTTCCAGCACCTCCGGAGATTCCGGTGGGGTGGCCACCAGCACACCCAGCCAAATGAGTGCCGAGAGTCCGGTGGTCACCATCAAGCGGATGCCGTAGTCATCGATGCGCAGCACGGGCACCACGGAGGTGGAAAAACCCACCAAAAAGCCGCTGAGCATGGCGGCCAGCTCCGCCGGCGCATTGACGCGCCACCAGAACCAGCGCAGCACCAGCACCACGCCAGGACCTGTGCCAATGGCAATGACCAAACGGAAGACGGTGCCGATGCTGTCGCTGATCAAGGCCGTGACCACACCAAGCAACAACAGCAGCACCGAGGTGAGCTGGCCCACCAGCAGCAATTCCTTTTGCCCCGCTTGAGGCCGGCAAAAGCGCTGATACAGGTCGTGGGTCAAATAGCTGGCTCCCCAGTTGACCGCGGTGCTGACCGTGCTCATGAAGGCAGCCACCAACGACACCACCACCAGGCCCAGAGCAACGGGCGGCAACAACGAGACCGCCAGCGCCGGATAGCCGAGCTCCAGGTCCTGCTGGGCCGGCAGTAGCACCAAGGCCGCTAGGGCCACCACCACCCAGAGCCAACTGCGGACCAGGTAATTCACCACCAAAAACACCCAACCCGCCACCTGCGCTTGGCGCTCATCCTTGGTGGCCAGCATGCGCTGAATGAATTCACCGCCCCCATCGCTGCGGCGGAAACTCCACCACTGCAGCGCCAGATAAGCGCTGAACATGCTGATGCTGATGCCACTGCCCTCAATCCAGCTGGGCCCCTCACTGCCCCACTCCCAAGGGAAGAGCGACAACAGTTCAGGGCGATCCATGGCAGCCAGCTTCTCCAGCAGTTGATCCATGCCACCAACGGCCTGCAGCGCGACGACCGCCACCGCCAAGGCACCACCGAGGGCCAACAGCAACTGCAAACCATCGGTAACCACCACAGCCCAAAGGCCGCCGGCCACTGTGTAAACGAGCACCAGGGCGGCCACCACCACCAGCAGCCAGACCGTGTCGCTGAGGCCAGCGAAGGCCGGCTCACCACGAACGATCCCCAAGGCTTCCACCACCTTGCGCATCGCCAAAAAGGCGTAGCCAATACCGATGCAATTCACAGGCAAGGCCAGCAAAAAGGCCTTGATTCCCCGCAGCCAAGCCGCCGCTGGACCGCCGTAACGCAACTCTGTGAAGGCCGCATCGGTGAGCACCCCGCTGCGGCGCCAGAGGGGTGCGAACACCACCGCCATGGCGACATGGGCCAGGCCAAAACTCCACCACTCCCAGTTGCCCACCAAACCGCGACTGCCCACCAGACCTGCCACGTAGAGGGGCGTATCGATCGAGAAGGTGGTGGCCGCCATGGAGGCCCCAGCCAACCAGCCATTGAGGCTGCGGCCAGCAACGAAGTAGTCGTCTTCACTGCGGTTACGCCGCGCCAACCACAGGCCCAGTACCAAGGTGAACAGCAGATAAGCCGCCAGCAAGATCCAATCAATGGGGGCCATTAGCGGCCTCCCTTACGCTGGCGGCGCAACTGGCCACAGGCGGCGTTTTGATCCAAACCGCGGCTGGCACGCACGCTGACAGCCACACCCCGCTGCTTCAATGCGGCCGCAAAGGCATCGACGCGCGCTGGCTCAGGGCGCTGAAACTCCTCTTCAGCAATGGGGTTGTAGGGAATCAGATTCACGTGGCTCTGGAAACCTCTGACCTGCTCCGCCAGAGCTTGGGCCTGACGCGGGCTGTCATTGAGGTTGCCCAGCAAGATGTATTCAAAACTCACGCGCCGGCCACTGATGGCGACGTAGTGGCGGCAATCCTCCAGCAGTTGCTCATAGGGGTAGGCCCGTGCCGTGGGGATCAGCTCTTCCCGCAACGCTTGATCGGGCGCATGCAAGCTCACCGCCAAGGTGAACTGGGCCCGGCCCAGGCGCTCAAGCGCCAGCTCGGCCAGCCTGGGCAGTGTGTTGGGCACACCAACAGTGCTGACGGTGATCTGACGCATCGCCATACCCAGATCACGGCTGAGGCAGTCAATCGCCGTCAAGACATGGTCTGAATTAAGCAGCGGCTCACCCATCCCCATAAACACCACATGGGACGGGCGGCGCTGCATCACCTCGCGCACGGTGAGCACTTGGTCGACGATTTCATGGGGCTCAAGCGAGCGCTGCAGACCTTCTTTGCCTGTGGCACAGAAGCGGCAGGCCATGGGGCAGCCCACCTGACTGCTGACGCAGACCGTGAGCCGATCCCGCGTAGGGATCCCAACGGTCTCCAGGGAGAGGCCGTCATCTGTGGCCAGCAGCAGTTTGAGGGTGCCGTCTTGGGCGAGGTGGCGCTCAAGCTCGTTGGAACGCCCCAAGGGCAGTGGCTCCTGCTGACGCAGGGCAGCGGGCAGCACCGTGATGTCGTGCCAGTGGCGGGCGCCTTTGGCATAGAGCCAATCGTGCAATTGCCGGCCGCGAAACGGCGGCAACCCTTGATCTTTAGCCCAGGTTTCTAGCTGAGCCTGACTCAGGCCCAGCAGTGCCTTTAGGGCCAAACCAGCAGGCCGTGGCCCAGCCAATGCTCAGCGGCCAGCAGGGCAAAGAAGCCGAGCATGGCCATCCGGCCATTGAGACGTTCGCAATGGGTATGGAACCCAAAGCGCGGCAGACGCCGCTGGGGCACCAAGCGTGGCTTGAGCGGCGTCGAGGCGGCGGGCACAGGGGAAGCGGCAACCATGAAGATCAGCTGTCTTGGCTGGGCAGGCCTTCTTCCTGGAGGCCCTCAAGGGCACCGGGATCAGGGACATGCTCTTCGGCGAGTTCCTCACCCGCCGCAGGGCGAGCAAAGGCTGCGAGGTTAGTGCGATCCTCAATGCCGTGGCGGCTGCGGGTGGCCTCCAACTCGGTATCGGATGGATCATCCAACACCGCAGTATTCGACTGAGGCAGCGGCATCTCCACGGTGTAATCCGGGCGCAGGTTGGTGGCGCGGCGGTAGCCGGCGTTTTCCTCGCCAAGGATGTCGGGATGGGGCAAGGCCTCCGCCTTGAGCTGCTCATCAAAGCCACTGAAGCCAGTGCCGGCCGGGATGAGACGACCAATGATCACGTTCTCCTTGAGACCGCGCAGCCAATCGCTCTTGCCCTCAATCGCGGCTTCCGTCAGCACACGGGTGGTCTCCTGGAAGGAGGCCGCCGAGATGAAGCTGTCGGTGTTCAGAGAGGCCTTGGTGATACCCAGCAGAACCGGTGTGAATTCAGCCGGAGCCCCACCGGTGATCGCCATGGCCTGGTTCACCTGATCCACCTGGCGCAGCTCAATCAGCTCACCGGGGAGAAGGGTGGTGTCGCCGGCATCTTCAATCCGCACTTTGCTGGTCATCTGCCGCACGATCACTTCGATGTGCTTGTCATCAATGGTCACGCCCTGGGACTTGTAGACGTTCTGCACCTCTTGGACCAAAGCGGTCTGCAAGCGTCCGATCGCCTGGTTGGCCGCATCCATCGTTGGCAGGGGACCGCGCAGGTCTTCGAAGATCACCTCCAACAGTTCGTGGGGGTTGATCGGACCATCGGTGAGCAGGTCGCCCGCTTTGACCTCTTGGCCATCGCTGACCATCACGGTGCGGCCCAGCAGGATCGGGTACTCGGTGTGCAGCTCTTCGCCTTCGTTCACCGACACGGTGGGGTTGTCCTCGCCTTCGGGCTGCTCAACCTTGATGGTGCCGGCCTTACGGCAGAGCACAGCGGACTCACGGGGACGACGGGCCTCGAGCAGTTCCTCAATACGGGGCAGACCCTGAACGATGTCACCGGTCTTGGCCCGCTCAAACACCAACTGGGCCAGGGTGTCTCCGCGGAGCACCAAATCGCCATCGCGGACGTGCAGGATCGAGTCGGGGGAGACCATGTAAGGACGTCCAACCCGCAGGGTGAGGCTGCTGCCTTTGACCTCTTCCACCTGACCGCTATGGGGGCAGGTGAGACCGCCACCAAGGTCATCGCCTTCCACAACACGCTGGCCAGCCTTGAGGCTGAGCTTGCTGCCACCGAGGTCAACGGTGATGGTGTCGCTGGGGCGCTCAACGATCAAACGGCGAATCGGTTCGTCGTCCTTGCGATCTGGCAATTGAGCCACACCGTCGTCCTTGCAGAGGATCTGAACGGTGGCGACCACATCGCCGCGCTTGATGTTGTCTCCATCGGCCACCTTCACCTCGGTGTGGGTGGAGCCATGGCTGGCATCGGAGAGGGTGTCGCGCCGCACCAGATGGGTTTCCAGGATGGTGAGCTGCAGACGCTGGATGGTCTTGGCGCGCTTGTCTTGCGCTGATTCCACATCCACCGTCATCTGGGGAGTGGTGTCGAAGGTTTCCAGCAGCAGCTGGGTGCGCAGCAGTTCCACACCCTCGACGGACTTCACCAATTCGCCGTCTTTGAAAGCAAGACGCTGAACAGCTTTGAGCCCCATCGATGGGCCATTGGCCTGCTTCACGGAGCCGAGCTCCGGCATGTGGGCCTCGTTGGGAATGGCGTACTCCTCAACAGGGCGAAGCAGCAGCGCCCCACCTTCCGGGGTATCGACGGCTTCGACCATGTGCATGGCCTCAGCCTTGAGGCCAGGAGCGATCTCTTCGCCGGGGTTGACCATCTTGCCGCCACCATCGGTGTAGCGAGCCAGCACCTTGCTGTCAGAGACCAGGTGCAACTGCCCTGAGCGCACGATGATTTCGCGAAGAATGTCGTTCTTCTGGGTGACCGTGACGATGCCGGCGGTCTGGCTGAAGATGTCCTTGACGACCTCAGTGCCGGCCTCGATCCACTGACCGTCCTCGATCATCAACAGGGAGATGTCCTTGTTGATCTCGTGGGTTTCTTGCGGAATCCAGAGCAGGGTGCCGCCTTTGCTGACTTCAAAACCGTTCTTGGCACTGCGAGCCTTTTTGATGGCCAGGCCAGGAGCAAATTTGACCAAACCACCGGTCTGGGTGCGGAAGCGGTCATCAGCCAGCTCAGCGATCACCTCGCCATTGGCGATTTTGGTGCCGGGCTCGGTGTTGAGGCGATAGCGGGTGTTGTCCTTGCTCTCGAGGTGCCAGATCTGACCGCTGTGGGTCGTGGTGGCGACCAGCTTGCAATCTTTCAGCGTGAGGCTGCTGGTGACGATCTCAACTTCGCGAGAATCACCCTGGGATTCGCGCAGGCGCACGGCACCACCGAATTCGGAAACCTGACGGCTTTCCGCCAGCACCTCACCGGTTTTGACATTGGCGCCACCTTGGACCACCGGCATGGCGTTGGGCGGCAGGTTGTAAACGTCGCCGCTGAACACCCACAGACGGCCGAGACGCTGGGCCTTGAGAGTGATGTTGCCCTGGCGGTCGGGCACCTCCTTGGGCTGAATGACATCCTCATAACGAACCTGACCAGCCAGGTCGCAGACCACATCCTTGGTGGCTTTTTCGACGCTCTTCTTGACCGCTGAACCACTGGAAATCTGAGCCAGGATCGTGTCGTTGGGGACACTGCCACCGGCATTGACGAACAGGATTGAACCGGCAGTGACATCCAGCTTCTGAGTCTTGCCCTTGCCGCTGGGCTTCACGGTCAGAGAGAAGTCGGTCTCAGCCAGCTGCGCTTCGACGCCGTGCGGGGTGCGGTGGGGACGAACCTTGGCCTTGGCACTGAATTCAACGCTGCCTTCCACCACCGAACGAACCACACCCGTTTCAGCGGTCGACACACCACCGGTGTGGAAGGTGCGCATGGTCAGCTGCGTACCGGGCTCACCGATGGACTGGGCCGCGATGATGCCCACGGCTTCACCCAGGTCCACCAGTTCGTTGTGAGCCAGAGCCCAGCCGTAGCACTTGCGGCAAACCGAGCGGGCCGCCTCACAGGTGAGCGGAGAGCGCACCTGCACCTGGGCAATGCCAGCCGCCTCAATGCGCGCACTCAGCGGAGGGTCCACCTCAGTGTTGCGGGTGGCGATCACTTCCCCAGCGCCGTCGACGACGTCTTCAGCCAGCAGGCGACCGACCAGGCGGGATTTGTACTTGCCGTTGTCATCCGCGGCGACCTTGATGCTGCGGGTGGTGCCGCAGTCGTCTTCACGGACGATGACGTCTTGAGCGACGTCGACC
Organism: Synechococcus sp. Minos11; assembly: GCF_014279855.1. Taxonomy (NCBI): domain Bacteria; kingdom Bacillati; phylum Cyanobacteriota; class Cyanophyceae; order Synechococcales; family Synechococcaceae; genus Synechococcus; species Synechococcus sp. Minos11. Next base: position 1,741,830 of record NZ_CP047953.1, read on the forward strand.
AAGCGGCGGGTGAGGTAGCCCGAGTCCGCGGTGCGAAGCGCGGTATCCACCAAGCCCTTACGAGCGCCGTAGGAGGAAATGACGTACTCGGTGACCGTGAGGCCTTCGCGGAAATTGGTACGAATTGGGAGGTCGATGATCTCCCCTTGCGGGTTGGCCATCAGACCGCGCATGCCAACCAGCTGACGCACCTGGGACATATTTCCCCGGGCGCCGGAGTTAGCCATCATCCACACCGAGTTGAGTGGATCGTTCTCGTCGAAGTTGCGGCGAACGGACTGAACCAAACGCTCATTGGTCTCAGTCCAGGTGTCGATCACCTTGGTGTGACGTTCCACCTCGGTGATTTCACCAAGCCTGTAGCGCTCCTCGGTCGCCGTGATCTGATCTTCGGCCTCCTGGAGCAGGGTGCTTTTGTCGCCAGGAACGCGAAGATCGTCAACCGAAATCGACACGGCGGCCTGGGTCGCGAAACGGAAGCCCAGATCCTTGAGATCGTCAGCAAGAGCTGAGGTGGCCGCGGTGCCGTGGTGCTTGTAGGACCAAGCCACCAGCGAGCGCAGAGCCTTTTTGTCGATCACCTTGTTCTGGAAGGTGGGCGCCTCACGAGACAGCTCGTTGCTGGGTGCCGCAGGGGCTTCAGCAGCTTTGCTGGCTTTCGACTTGGATTTGGAGGTCTTCCGGGCGGGCTTGGAGGAGCTGGTCATGACCGGGGACAGGTTGGAAGGGCAGAGAACAGAAAGAGAGAACGATCAGAAGAGCGTCACCTGGTGACCACCGCGTCGATGATGGTGCGGTTCATCACCACACGGCCGGTGGTGGTGAGCACATAACGGCTAATCAGCGCTCCGTCCTCGTCGAGACGATCGCGGCGGTACTGCCACTGCTCCACGCGGGTGCCATCGCTGAGGGTTTCGCTCTTGATGGGCTCTTTGGCCTCGTCGTCATCGTCAACGGCACCGTTGAAGCGCACCCACACCCAGTCATGCAGGGTGATGCGCTTCTCCTCGAAGGCGTGGCAGACGTCTTCGAGGTTGGCGTAAGTGCGGGAACGATCTCCAAACTCAGGCTTGCTGCGTTCTTGGCGCGTTGCCGTCAGGTAGTAGGCGCCAAGAACCATGTCCTGGGATGGCGTGATGATCGGCTGGCCGGTGGCCGGCGAGAGGATGTTGTTGCTGGCCAGCATCAACATGCGGGCCTCGGTTTGCGCTTCCAGGGCCAGGGGCACGTGGACAGCCATCTGGTCACCGTCGAAGTCAGCGTTGAAAGCTGGGCAGACCAGGGGGTGCAGCTGGATGGCGCGGCCATCAACAAGCTTCGGCTCAAAGGCCTGGATGCCAAGACGGTGCAGGGTGGGAGCACGGTTGAGCAGGATCGGGTGACCATCGATCACCTCCTGCAGCACCTGCATCACTTCATCGTCGGCGCGTTGGATCAGCTTCTTGGCCGCCTTGATGTTGTTGACGATGTTTTGGCGGATCAAGCGGTGGATCACGAACGGCTGGAACAGCTCGATCGCCATCTCCTTGGGCAGACCGCACTGATGCATCTTCAGCTTCGGTCCAACCACGATCACCGAACGGCCGGAGTAATCAACACGCTTGCCGAGCAGGTTCTGACGGAAGCGACCCTGCTTGCCTTCGATGATGTCGCTGAGTGACTTCAGCGGACGGTTGTTTGCACCCACCACGGTGCGCCCGCGACGGCCGTTGTCGATCAGGGCATCAACAGCTTCCTGCAGCATCCGCTTCTCGTTGCGGACGATGATTTCAGGAGCCAGGATTTCCTGAAGCCTGGCCAAGCGGTTGTTGCGGTTGATGACCCGGCGGTAGAGGTCATTGAGGTCACTGGTGGCAAAGCGACCGCCATCGAGCTGCACCATCGGGCGCAGATCGGGGGGAATCACCGGAATGGCATCGAGCACCATCCACTCAGGGCGGGCATCGGTGGCGATGAAGTTGTCGATCACGCGCAGGCGCTTGATCAACTTGGCCCGTTTTTGACCCTTGCTGCCGCTGATGTCTTCGCGGAGCTGCTCAGCAATTTCAGTGAGCTCGAGATCTTCCAGCAGAGCCTTCAGCGCTTCTGCACCGATGCCCACCTCAGGCTCGGTCTCAATTTCTGAATCTTCCGCGTAGATCTCGTCTTCGATCTCCAGCCACTCATCTTCGGTGAGGAGCTGCTTGTACTTCAGGGTCTTGTGGTCGCCTGGATCAAGCACCACATAGCAGTTGAAGTAGACGATCTGCTCGACATCGCGCAGGGGCATGTCGAGCAGGATGGCCACATAGCTGGGAATGCCCTTGAGATACCAGACGTGGGACACCGGCGCAGCGAGCTTGATGAAGCCCATGCGGTGACGGCGCACCCGGCTTTCGGTGACCTCAACGCCACAGCGCTCGCAAACGATGCCGCGGTGACGCACCCGCTTGTACTTGCCGCAGTGGCATTCCCAGTCCTTGGAGGGACCAAAGATCTTTTCGCAGAACAGCCCGTCCATCTCGGGCTTGAGCGTGCGGTAGTTGATCGTCTCAGGCTTGGTCACCTCACCCACCACTTGCCCATTGGGCAGGGTGCGTTGACCCCACTCCCTGATGCGCTCGGGGGAGGCCAGCTTGATCTTGACGTAATCGAAGTGGCTCTCGGTACGGGTGTTGCTGTTGGTCATGGCCTGAGATCGATGGGTCGCGGATGGTCGTCAGATGGCGGGCTGGGCCGCCCTAGAGCTCAGTCCTCGTCGTAATCGGCGACGCCGAGGGATTCGTAGGTGGGGCGGCTGGGGGTGCTGCGGCGGGGATTGACGTCCTGCATCAGATCCACTTCGGCTCCTTCGTCTGTGTAGACAGCGATATCGAGGCCCAAGGACTGGAGCTCTCGCATCAACACCTTGAAGGACTCTGGGGTGCCCGGACGGGGGATTGGCTTGCCCTTGACGATGGCGTTGAGCGCCTCGTTGCGGCCCTGCATATCGTCGGATTTGACGGTGAGCAACTCCTGCAACGTGTAGGCGGCGCCATAGGCCTCGAGAGCCCAAACCTCCATCTCACCAAGACGCTGACCACCTTGCTGGGCTTTACCACCAAGGGGCTGCTGGGTGACCAGGGAGTAGGGGCCAGTGGAGCGGGCGTGGATCTTGTCGTCCACCAGGTGCACCAGCTTGAGGATGTAGGCCCGTCCAACGGTGACCGGCTGATCAAACGGCTCGCCGCTGCGGCCATCGATCAATTGGATCTTGCCGGGGTTCTCGGGGTCGTAGACCCACTCACGCCCTGGCTGCTTCGCCGCTTCTTTGAGGTAGCCCTCAACGGTTTCACGAGACTTTTCAGCTCCGTGCATCTCGTCGAACGGGACGATCTTGAAGCGGGAATCAAGGTTGTCGGCGGCCCAGCCCATCAGGCACTCAAAGACCTGTCCGACATTCATCCGGCTCGGCACACCCAGGGGGTTGAGCACGATGTCGATCGGCGTGCCATCGGGCAGGTAGGGCATGTCCTCCAACGGAAGGATGCGGCTAATGATGCCCTTGTTGCCATGGCGGCCGGCCATCTTGTCGCCGACCTGGATCTTGCGGCGCTGAGCCACATAGACCCGCACAACCATGTTGGCGCCCGGCGGCAGCTCGTCGCCCTGTTCGCGGGTATAGATCCGCACGTCAACAACGCGGCCGCGTTCGGTGTTGGGAACGCGCAGGGAGTTGTCGCGCACATCCCGGGCCTTCTCACCAAAGATCGCCCGCAGCAGCTTCTCTTCTGGCGGCTGATCGGATTCGCCTTTGGGGGTCACCTTGCCCACCAAGATGTCGCCGCTTTCGACGAAAGCACCGATGCGAATGATGCCCATCTCATCGAGGTTGCCCAGGCTTTCCTCGGCAACGTTGGGGATCTCCCGGGTGATCTCCTCAGGGCCCAACTTGGTTTGACGGGCCTCGATCTCGTACTTCTCGATGTGCACCGAGGTGTAGAGGTCGTCGCGCACCAGGCGCTCACTCACCAGGATGGCGTCCTCGTAGTTGTAGCCCTCCCAGGGCATGTAGGCGATCAGGCAGTTCTGACCCAAGGCAATTTCGCCCCCTTCACAGGCCGAACCATTGGCCAACACCTGACCGGCGATCACCTGGTCGCCTTGCTGGACGATCGGGCGCTGGTTCAAGCAGGTGTCCTGGTTGGAGCGCTGGTATTTCTGCAGCAGGTGGTAGTGATCCACGCCCTGGTCATCGCGAACGATGATCTGGGTGGAATCCACAAACACCACTTCGCCATTGACCCGCGTGATCGGCACCATGCCGGAGTCGCGAGCCACCTGGGTTTCCAAGCCGGTGCCCACCAGGGGACGCTCCGGACGCAGCAGGGGAACCGCCTGACGCTGCATGTTGGAGCCCATCAGGGCGCGGTTGGCGTCGTCGTGCTCCAAGAAGGGAATCAAGGACGCCGCCACAGAGATCACCTGCACCGGTGAGAGCTGCACGTAGTCGACCTGGTTCGGCGGAACCGTCTCGAAATCAAGGCGGTAGCGAACGGGGATCAGCTCGGCTGTGATGCGCCCATCGGCATCGGTGGCCACATCACCGGGGGCAACGCGACATTCGTCTTCCAGATCAGCGGAGAGATAGATCGGATCACCGCTCTTATCGACCACGCCATCGGTGACCTTCCAGAACGGGGTTTCGATGAAGCCGTACTCATTCACCCGAGCGTGGGTCGCCAGCGAACCAATCAGGCCAGCATTGGGGCCTTCAGGAGTTTCGATCGGGCAAATGCGGCCGTAGTGGGACGGGTGGATATCCCGCACCGCGAAGCCAGCCCGCTCACGGGTGAGGCCACCAGGGCCAAGGGCACTGATGCGGCGCTTGTGGGTGAGCTCAGCCAGGGGGTTCGTCTGGTCCATGAACTGGCTCAGCTGGCTGGAGCCAAAGAACTCCTTGATGGCGGCCACCAAGGGCTTCGGGTTGACCAACTGGGCCGGCGTCAGGGAATCGGTTTCACCGACGGTCATCCGCTCTTTGATGATCCGCTCCAGTCGGTTCAAGCCAACCCGCACCTGGTTTTGCAGCAGTTCACCAACCGAGCGAACGCGGCGGTTACCCAGGTGGTCGATGTCATCGAGGCAAGCCCCACCGACATCGAGCTCCAGGTTGATCAGGTAATCGAGGGTGGAGAGAACGTCCTCGGGGGTCAGCGTGCGCACCGCATCGGGAATGGTGAGGCGCAGCTTCTTGTTCATCTTGTAGCGACCGACCCGTCCGAGGTCGTACCGCTTGGGATCAAAGAAACGGCTGTGCAGCAGTTGCTGGCCGCCACTGACGGAGGGGGGCTCACCAGGACGCAGCTTTTTGTAGAGCTCCAGCAGGGCCTGGTCCTCTGAGGAGATTCCCTCCTCGTTGGCCGCATCAATGGACTTCTTGTAGTACTCCGGGTGGCGCAGCTTGTCGAGGACATCGTTGTCCGACAAGCCGATGGCCCGCATCATCACGTGGGCGTTGATCTTGCGGGTTTTATCAACCCGCACATGCAGCAGGTCGTTTTTATCGGTCTCAAACTTCAGCCAGGCACCACGGTTGGGGATCAGGCTGGCGTTGTAGGTGCGGCGACCGTTTTTGTCCTGCTCATCTTTGAAGTAGACACCGGGGCTGCGCACGATCTGGTTGACGATCACGCGCTCAGCGCCGTTGATGATGAACGTGCCCCGCTCGGTCATCAGCGGCAGCTCGCCGATGAAGACCTCCTGCTCTTTGATTTCGCCAGTCTCTTTGTTGACCAGGCGGCAGGTGACATACATCTGCGACGCGAAGGTGGCGTCCCGGCGCTTGGCCTCTTCCACATCGTGGCGAGGACGCTTCAGGCGGTATTCACTGCCGACAAAGTGAAGCTCAAGCTTGCCGGTGTAATCGGTAATCGGCGAAAAGCTCTCCAGCTCTTCGATTAGCCCTTTCTCCAGAAACCACTTGAAGCTCCCCCGCTGCACCTCCACAAGATCAGGGAGGTAGGTAGCGGTCTTGGCGACCTGAATCGCGCTGCTCATTCGGAGACCTGAACGGATTGAGGAAGAAGCTGCTGACGGCACCATCATTCTCTGCCTGACCACACCAACGGCCGCCCCCAGCAAGCTGAGAAGCGGCCCCGTGAAGGCTTAATCAGAGGCGAGAGATCAAGAGAAACGCCAGCAACACTGACCTGCCAGCTACGGCAGGGCAATGTTCGATCTTACCCAGCCAGGTCCAACTTCTGTCAACCTTCTTGACCGATGTTGGCAGGCTCCGGTTGAGGCTGGTATGGGAGCGCGAACAGTTTGCTGGCATTGGCGCTGCTGCGGCGTGCCACCTGCTCCAAGCTCTGCCCCCTTAACTCGGCCACCCGCTCGGCCACATGACGCACCATCGCAGGCTCATTGCGCTTGCCCCGCCTGGGCACTGGCGAGAGGAAGGGGCAATCGGTTTCCACCAAATACCGGTCCTCAGGCACCTGTTGGGCGCACTGATGGGTTTCGGTGGCCTTCGGGAAGGTCACCGTGCCGCTGAAGCTGATGTAGAGGCCATAGGCCAAAAACGCGTGCATCTCAGCCGGGGTGCCGCCCCAGCAATGCATCACCCCTTGAATGCTGTGGCCAGCAGCTCGGCGCTGCTCAAGCAGGGCCAGCATTGGCTCAGCCGCATCGCGGCAATGAATAATCACTGGCAGCCCTAACTCCTCAGCCAAATCAAGCTGGGGCACCAGCATGGCCAACTGCTCATCGAGGTTGGTCGCTCGAAACAGGTCCAAGCCGAGTTCACCAATCGCCACCACGCGAGAATCAGCACCCGCCGCTTCACGCAGCACCTCAGGGGTGTCGGCTTGCCAATGCTCAGTATCGAGAGGGTGAACCCCCACCCCATAACGCAATTCAGGGAAGCGATCAGCCAGCGCCCGGATCCCAGGGATCTCTGAAGGCTCGACGCAGGCATGCAATAACGATTGAACGCCCGCTTCGCGCCAGCGGGCTGCGATCACATCAAGATCGTCGTCGAACTGCCGAAAAACGATGTGGCAGTGGCTATCGATCAGAGGTGGGGCAGCACTCACCGGATCTGGGCGGGTTCAGCTGCCAGTTTGACCGATGAAATCAGGCCTTGGCCGCAGGAGCCGGATCAATGGCCTTTTTGACAGCAGCGCTCAAGCGTGACTTCTGGTGAGCACCGGCATTGCGATGCAGTGCGCCGACCTTGACAGCCTTATCAATCTTGCTGAAAGCAGCGTTCAGGCTCTCCTTGACGGCTTTCTTGGCCGGCTCGCCGGGCTCACTGCCGTAGCTTTCGCAGGCGGTGAAGCAGCGCTTCATCAAGGTGCGAAGCGCCGAGACATAGCTGCGGTTGTGCAGGCGGTTGCGCTCAGCAATCTCGATGCGCTTACGAGCAGACTTGTTATTCGCCACAGAAGTTTCGGGGCCGCAGATCGACAAACAAAGATCCTAACTCCACAGCCTTCCCTAGAGGTGGCTTAGCGTCAGTGATTGTCTCGACAGACGCGATGATGCAGCTGCTCAACGACCCTGTCGCGGCCGTTGATCGTCTGCGGCAAATCGAAGCGAGAACCCACTCCAGTGGCGTCGCTACAGCGCAAGCCACCGTGGATTCCGTTCTGGCGGCTGTCAAAGAGCGCGGCGATGCAGCCCTCAAGGAGTACACCGAGCGTTTTGACGGGGTTGTGCTCGATTGCCTACGTGTGGATCCAGCCGCGACTGAAGCGGCCTGGCAGAGCGCTCCCCTGGCTTTGCGCGATGCCCTGCAACTGGCCCATCGGCGCATCAGCGCTTTCCACCGCGAACAACTACCGCAGGACATCGAGCTCAAAGGTCCCCATGGGGAAAGCCTTGGCAGGCGTTGGCGCCCGGTCAACTCCGCTGGGCTCTATGTGCCTGGTGGCCGCGCGGCTTACCCCAGCACGGTGTTGATGAATGCCATCCCCGCCCAAGTCGCGGGGGTGAAGCAAGTGGTGATGGTCACCCCGCCAGGGCCAGACGGGCAAGTCAACCCCGCTGTGTTGGCGGCCGCCCACGTGGCTGGCATCGATCAGATCTACAGCGTCGGCGGCGCCCAAGCCGTGGCGGCGCTGGCCTTCGGCACCGAGTCGATCCCGGCGGTGGACGTGATCACCGGACCTGGAAATTTGTTTGTGACCCTGGCCAAAAAAAGCGTGTATGGCCGGGTTGGCATTGATTCGCTGGCTGGGCCCAGCGAAGTGTTGGTGATCGCCGATGACAGCGCCTCAGCCGAGCTGGTGGCGGCGGATTTGCTGGCCCAAGCAGAGCACGACCCCCTGGCTGCAGCGATTCTGCTGACCACCAGCCCGCGCCTCGTGCAAGAGGTGCCCGAGGCGATTGCAGCGCAACTGGAGGATCACCCCAGGCGCGAGGTAACGGAAGCCTCGATCCGCGATTGGGGCTTAATAGTGCTCTGCGAATCACTCGAGCAAGCCGCGCAGCTCTCCGATCGCTTTGCTCCTGAACATCTGGAGTTGTTGGTGCAGGAACCAGCCGCGCTGGCTGAACGCATTCAGCAGGCCGGCGCGATCTTCATGGGACAGCACACCCCAGAAGCAGCTGGCGACTACCTTGCTGGGCCCAATCACACCCTGCCGACCTCCGGGACAGCCCGCTTTGCTGGCGCCTTGAGCGTGGAAACGTTCATGCGCCACACCAGCCTGATCAACTTCAACCGGCAAGCGCTTGAAGCCACGGGCGCCGCGATCATGGAGTTAGCAGCCCATGAGGGATTGCATAGTCACCGCGAGTCGGTGCGCCGCAGGCTGCAGAGCTGACTTACGGGGTCACAAGCCAATGGGCGGGCTCTTGGCCAGGGATCATCTGCAACACCAGATCGCCTGGGCGGGGCTCACCCACTCGTCTGCCAGCAATCCAACGCCGGCCATCAGAGTCAGCACGAACCAAATACCAACGCTCCAGATCGGCACGCTGTTGGCGGCGCAGTTGGTCTTTGGCCTGTGATGGCGACAAGTGCCCTTGCTGCATGCCAAGCGGAAGCTTCTCTTGCAACGACGAGCGGATCACATTCCAGCCGTCGTAAAAGGGCACCTCAGGGCAATTGCGATGCAATTGACCCGCTTCCAACTGGGCGCAGTGAAACCAGGTGATGCGGCGATCTTGCTCATTGAGCAGGCGGGCCACCTGCCGTGAAAAGTGCTGCTTGTTGAGCCCTGGAGCAATGGTCCAAGACTCTCGAGGCAGCAGCAGCAACAGCAACCAACCGGCCTGAATTAACAAAGTCCAACGCCACAGAGATCGCTCTGCGCAGAGCTTCCAAGTCAGAAAAATCAAGCTGAGGCCAAGCATTAAGGCCGGCGTGACGTAGCTCTCGCGCATCACCAAACCAGGCGAAATCGCTGAGCGACTGAGGTCAACCAAAACCGCGAAGGCAACGGCGTAAACGCCCGGGAGGCAACAGACCAGCAGCTGCCGCTGATCCAGAGGGGATAAGCCTTGCCAGTGCCGCCACAGGAGGATCAAGAGGGCCACCCCCGATGCGGCCATCCAAAGACCGCTGTGGGGCCACCAGATCTGCAACATGCGCCAGGCGAATAACCCGCTGAAATTCAGTGGGGAACCAGAGCTGGCCAAGGAGGTCAGGCTGTAGATCAGCAGCGCAGACCCAGCCGATAGAACAATCAACCAACGCCGGCCAAACGCGAGCAAGCGAATCGCGCTGTAGCTGAGCAGCAGGGCCACCCCCAAGCCGCCATTGATCAGGGCCAATCCGGGCAACAACACATCGAGCCAAAGAGGCGGGACGCTCTGGTTTCTCAGCAGCAGATGCAGGGACACCAGCAACAGCAATCCCTGGAAAAACCAATGGACATTGATGTCCCAAATCAGGTTTTCCAGCTGCCACGGGTTGGCAAGGATCAAACCGCAGAGAAGGCCCACCATCACGCGCAGGGCCAATGGCGCTTGAGGGTTCAATCTGCCCAGGATCAAAAAAATCCAGCCCAGCGATAGCGCCAGCACCACCAGCGAGAACCCAACGCTCCAAACGCCGAACTCGCCGCCAAAGCTCAAAGGCACAACAGCAATCAGGCGGCTGACCAGCACCCTGTGCTCATTGACAGGGTTCAGCAGATCAAGCCAACCAGCCACCCCTTGATGCAACGGCTGCTGCTGCAAGAACACCGCAGAATCAGCGATCAGGTGAGGCCAGCGCGAAGCAATAACGGCCACCTGCCACAACGCCTTCACCAGGGGGTAAAGGACAACAACCTCAAGGGCGACGAGCAAGCCAAGGCCAACCCAAAGCAGGCGCTTGCCATTGCTGATCAAGATTTGACCAGATCCCTCACGCCGGCCACACCATCGTTGATCTCGCCAACCAGCACCTGATCAGCTAGCCCCACAAACAAACCGTTCTCCAACACGCCAGGGATGTTGTTGATGGTGGTCTCCAGTCCAGCGGGGTCGTTGATCCCACCAGCGAAGCTCACATCCAGCACCAAATTGCCCTGATCGGTGACGACAGGACCTGCTTTGCGCTGTGCCATGCGCAATTCAGCGCTACCACCCAGTTGCTGCAACTCAGCCTGCACTTGGCGCCAAGCGCCTGCCAGCACCTCCACCGGCAAGAGGAAGCCAAGGTTGAGGCGCTCAACCAGCTTGGTGCTGTCGACCACCACCACGAAACGCTCAGCGCGGCGAGCCACCAACTTCTCCTGCACATGGCAAGCACCACCCCCTTTGATCAGTTCAAAAGCGGGATCCACCTCATCAGCGCCATCAATGGCCAAATCAATCCGATCGATGGCATTGAGGGATTGCAACGGGATCCCCAGTTCGGCCGCGAGAACCTCGCCTTGAAATGAGGTTGTGACGCCGACGATGTCGGTGAGGCGGCCATCGCGCAGCCGAGCTCCCACCTCCTGAATCATCAAGGCCGCCGTGGAGCCTGAACCCAAACCCAGCACCATGCCGTTCTTGACCTGATCGGTGGCAGCCAAGGCAACGGCCTGCTTCATCTGGGTCTGCAGGTCTGCCATCCGATCGCCTCAATGTCGCGGGAACTTAGCAATGGCCCGTTGAACGCGTCATCCGGCTTGGCTCATCGGCAGCGGAGCTGGCTCAATCGACAGCTCCATCTGCTCAGAGCCTCGCAACACCTTGAGTTGCAAAGGATCACCCAGGGAGGACGCCTCCACCACGGCAAGCAAATCGGCCGGAGCGCGGACATTGCGCTCACCGGCGGCAATCACCAGATCCCCGCGGCGCAATCCAGCCGCCACAGCGGGACTCTGCTCCAGCACCTGCTGGACGAGGGCACCATCGTGTTCCGGCAGCTGCACCAAGGCATTGGGGTCCGCGTTGTGCTCTTTGGCTCGGCGAACGGTGAGCGGCACCAGCTGCAGGCCGAGATAGGGGTGCACCACCTCGCCGCCACTCGATAAGCGCTCAGCGACGCCCTTAGCCAAATTGATTGGAATCGCAAAACCCAGTCCTGCGCCGGGGCCAGCACGAACCAAGGTGTTGAGGCCGATCACTTCCCCGGACTCATTAATGAGTGGCCCACCAGAGTTGCCCGGGTTGATCGCCGCATCGGTTTGGATCAGCTCAAGGCGCTTGTCGGTGAAGCCAAGGCTGCTGATGTTGCGGTGCAGGCTGCTGACAATGCCAAGGGTCACGGTGCTATCGAGTCCGTAGGGGTGGCCCAAGGCAATGGCCCAATCGCCAGGCTCAAGCGCGTCGGAATCACCGAGTGGGGCTGCCTTGAGTTTTTGAGACGTTGAGGCCAAGCGCACAACCGCAAGATCGGTCACCGGATCACTCCCCACCACTTCGCCATCGCACTGGGTTCCATCGGCCAGGCTGACTTGAACGCGATCAGCCCCTTCCACCACATGGGCATTGGTCAACACCAGCCCATCGCGGCCAATCACCACCCCAGAACCCTGGCCATTTTCGCGATGGCTACTGGGCAGATCCCCAAACAGCTCCTTGAGAAGCGGGTCGTCCAAACCAGGATCGAGACCCGACATCAACACCTGACGCTCAGTGTCGATGCGAACCACGCTGGGGGCCACTCGGCCAACGGCCTGAGCCACAAAGCCATGGGCAGCGAGAACCGGCTCAACGCCGAACGACAGCGCAGCCACCAGAGCCACCATGGCTGCCCAGAGCCCTCGCCAGCGTCCCATCGACTGCAGCCAAAAACCGAGCCTAGGAAGACCAGCGCAATCGGTGGAGATCAGCAGGACTGAATCGATTCACACCATCAGCACCAGAAAGACTCACTAGGGTCCTGCGACGCTGCCGAGCGATCTTTGGACACCTGCGCCCAAGTCTGTCCGCTTTGCAAAGTCACGATTGACACCAGTGCTTCGGCCAACGTGGAGGTGATTTTCAGCACCGGTCAACCATCAACCCGCACCCGCCTTTGGGCGCGGGTCTGCCAGTACGCCAAGGGCAAGGGCTGCATCAACACGGATCCCGCCTTGCGAGGCACTCCTGGACCACGCGATGGCTACAGCGACGCGCCTGACATGGACCTTGGTGGCGCGGCCTAAAGGCCAGGTATTAATGTGAAAGGGTGCCCGGCGGGCATGCTTCTCGCTTGCGAGAAGGCAGTCGTACCAATCAGGCGATTGCAGGGCCGGGCCGGCCCTCCGCACCACGAGCTTTGGCTCATCCCCCGCTGGAACCAATCGAAGCCCTTGCCTCGACAACGGCTCAATCTCTTGGTTTTCTCGTGGAGAGCGTGGTGCTGCATAGCCATCGCGCTCCTCAAGCGTTGATCGTTGCTGTGCGCAAGGGCGATGGCAGCGATGTGAATCTCGACGACTGCGCCAGCTTCAGCCAAGCCTTCGGGGAGGCCTTGGAGACCGGTGAACTCCTCACCGGGGCGTATGTTCTGGAAATCACAAGTCCAGGGCTTGGAGACGTTCTCCAGCAGGACCGGGACTTTCGCAGTTTCCGCGGTTTCCCCGTCTGCGTTCGGCAGCGGGATGCCAAAGGAGGCGAAATCCAGCGCGAGGGAACCCTGCTTGGCAGAGATGCCGATGCGGTCGAACTCAACCTGCGGGGGCGCATTCAGCGGATCCCACGCAGCGATGTGCTCGAGGTTCGTCTGACCTCACCCAGCGCCTAACGGCACGCCCACCTTTCTGTTCACTGCTTCAACGGATCACCCATGGCACTCGTGATGCTCCCGGGCCTCTCGGCCCTCATTGAAGACATCAGCGAGGAGAAGAAGCTGCCCGCCAACGTGGTGGAAGCCGCCCTGCGCGAAGCCCTTCTCAAGGGCTATGAGCGCTACCGCCGCACGCTCTATATCGGCATTAGCGAAGACCCGTTCGACGAAGAATATTTCAGCAACTTCGACGTGGGCCTCGACCTCGATGAAGAGGGTTACCGGGTTCTGGCCTCAAAAATCATTGTTGAAGAGGTGGAAAGCGAGGACCATCAAATTGGTCTGGCGGACGTGCAGCAGGTGACCGACGACGCCCAACTGGGCGACACGGTGGTGCTGGATGTGACCCCCGAAAAAGATGATTTCGGGCGCATGGCAGCAGCGACCACCAAGCAGGTGCTGGCCCAGAAATTGCGGGAGCATCAGCGCCGCATGATCCAGGAGGAATTCGCCGACCTAGAAGATCCGGTTCTGACCGCTCGCGTCATCCGCTTTGAGCGCCAGAGCGTGATCATGGCTGTGAGTTCCGGACTGGGCCGCCCGGAAGTGGAAGCTGAACTGCCACGGCGCGACCAGCTCCCCAACGACAACTACAGGGCCAACGCCACCTTCAAGGTCTTCCTTAAAGAGGTGTCTGAAATTGCCCGCCGCGGCCCCCAGCTGTTCATCAGCCGGGCTAACGCCGGGTTGGTTGTTTATTTGTTCGAAAACGAAGTTCCCGAGATCCAGGAAGGGTCAGTGCGGATCGTGGCCGTTGCCCGTGAAGCCAACCCACCTTCGAGGGCCGTTGGACCTCGCACCAAGGTGGCGGTCGACAGTGTTGAGCGGGAAGTTGACCCGGTTGGCGCCTGCATTGGCGCGCGGGGCTCCAGGATTCAACAGGTGGTCAACGAACTGCGCGGCGAGAAAATTGACGTGATCCGTTGGTCGCCTGACCCCGGCCAGTACCTCGCTAACTCCCTCAGCCCAGCACGGGTGGACATGGTGCGTCTGGTGGACCCAGAAGGGCAGCACGCCCACGTGTTGGTTCCGCCCGACCAGCTGAGCTTGGCCATCGGCCGCGAGGGCCAAAACGTGCGCCTGGCAGCACGCTTAACCGGCTGGAAAATCGACATCAAGAACAGCGAGGAATACGACCAGGCCTCCGAGGACGAACAGGTGGCTGAGCTGATCGAGCACCGCCGTGAGGAGGAAGCACTTCAAGCGGAAGCCGAAGCCCGCCTCGAAGCCGAACAAGCTGCCCGAGCCGAGGAAGATGCTCGCCTCAGGGAGCTGTATCCGATCGAGGAAGACGAGCTTGAGGACTACGGCGAGGAACAGCAACCCATCGCAGAGGCCGAAGTCGAAGCCGAACCAGAGCCTGCCGCCGAAGCCAGCAGCGAAGAGCCCGTGGCCAGCGAGGACGAGGCCAGGTGAGTGCTCAGCCCACCCTGCGCCGCTGCGTGAGTTGCCGGGAACTGTTCGACCGTCGTCAGTTGCTGCGCATCATCCGGCTTGCAGGGGGTGCCGGCGTTGTGATGGATGAAGGAATGGGCCGCTCGGCCTATGTCTGCGCCTCACATGCCTGCGTAGAGGACGCCCGCAAACGGCGAAAACTGCAACGCGCCCTCAGGGTCCCGGTTGCAGACAGCGTCTACGACGCCCTGGCCAAACGGCTGGAACCTGAAGCCTGACGGCCTTTCAGGCAAGATGACATTGTTGGAGTCATGCATGACGAGCGGCGGCAAAGTCCGGATCTATGAGCTTTCCCGGGACCTTGGTCTCGATAACCGCGACGTGCTTAATGCCGCGGAGAAGCTTTCGATTGCGGCCAAGAGCCACAGCAGCTCCATCAGTGATGGTGAAGCGGCCAAGATCAAAGCCCTGCTCAACAGCAATGGCAAAGCAGCAGGTGGCGCCAAGGCACCGGCCAAGCCAGACGCTGGCAATCAGATCCTGTCGCTGAAGAAAGCGCCAAGCACGCCAAGCCAATCAGCGGCGGCTCCTGCTTCAGCACCGCCCAGCCGCAAACCAGAAATCGTCGCCAAGCCAGCCGCTCCGGCAAGCCCCGCCAAACCGGCCCCCAGCGCGCCGCCGAGCCGCAAACCAGAAATCGTCGCCAAGCCAGCTGCTCCGGCAAGCCCCGCCAAACCAGCCCCCAGCGCGCCGCCGAGCCGCAAACCTGAGGTGGTGGCCAAGCCAGCCGCTCCGGCAAGCCCCGCCAAACCGGCACCAAAACCGGTGGCCAAACCCATCGCTAAGCCAGCCAGCGCGCCAGCTCCAGCGCGGCCTGCCCAACCCCTGCGTCCCCAAGCCAGCAACCGGCCGCCGCAGCAGCCCAGCAACCGGCCGCCGGCCAGGCCCGCCGCCAAACCACCGGTGGTGATGAGCAAACCCACCGCTCCACCGCCCAGGCCTGCCAGGCCTGGGGCCCCAGCGCCTCGTCGCGACCAAAACAGGCCGGCGGTCCCCATGCGGCCGCCCAACCAGCAGCAGCGACCGTCGCCACAACGCAGTGGTCCACCCCGTAGTGGCGCCCCGATTCGTCCTGGCGCACCCCAACGCCCGGGAATGCCTGGTCGCGGCGGTGCTCCACAACAACGTCGCGGTCCTGGAGGACCGGGAGGTCGTCCCCCGTCCTCCCTTGAGCTGGTCGGCAAACCGATTCGGCGCGAACCCAATGCGCCCCAGGGCCGCCAAGGTGGCGCCCCCAGCCGGCCTGGTGGTCCTGGCGGCATGCGCAAGCCGGTGTCCCCCGGCGAGCTCATGCAGCTGCAGAAGCCCGGGAGTCGGCCTACCCCTGGTGATGGTCCCCGGCGTCCACCCGCACGCCCAGGCAGTGAGGCACCGCGCCGTCCCGGCGAAGCCCCCAACCGCCCCAACGCACCCACAGCGCCGCCGCGCCGTCCCGGCTACCGCCCTGCAGCCGCTCCCGGCATGGCTGGGCGTCCTCGTCGCCCGGATTGGGATGACAGCGCCAGGCTCGATGCCCTGCGCAGTCGCTCACCCCAGAAACAGCGCCAGAAGGTGCACATCATTGGGGAGAACGACGATTCCTTAGCCGCACAGACCGGCGGCTTCGCCGGTGGCCAAGAGGCCCTGGTGCTGCAAGCCAGCCTGGCCAGGCCAAGCAAGCCCAAAAATCTGCCGGGCAACAAAGGCGCACGGCCCGTGGCCCTGCGTCGCCGCAAGAAGGAAACCACCCGTCAACGGCAACGCCGCCGTGCCATGGAGCTACGGCAAGCCAGAGAGGCCAAGCAAATCCGGCCCGAAATGCTGGTGGTGCCCGAAGGCAACCTCACCGTTCAAGAGCTTGCCGACAAGCTGAGCGTCGAGAGCTCCGAGATCATCAAATCCCTCTTCTTCAAGGGGATCATTGCCACGGTCACCCAGACCCTTGATCTCGAATCGATCGAGAAGGTGTCCCAGGAATTTGGTGTTCCTGTGCTGCAGGACGACATCGAAGAAGCCGCCAAGAAGACCGTCGAAATGATCGAGGAGAGCGACCTCGATCACCTGATCCGGCGCCCGCCTGTGGTCACCGTGATGGGCCACGTCGACCACGGCAAAACCAGCTTGCTCGATGCAATCCGCAAAACGCGTGTGGCGGCAGGGGAAGCTGGCGGCATCACCCAGCACATCGGCGCCTATCAAGTCGATGTGGACCATGCCGGTGCCAGCAAGAAGGTCACCTTCTTGGACACCCCCGGCCACGAAGCGTTCACCGCTATGCGCGCCCGCGGTACCAAGGTCACCGACGTGGCGATCCTGGTGGTGGCCGCTGATGACGGCGTTCGGCCTCAAACCCTGGAAGCCATCAGTCACGCCCGCGCTGCGGAAGTGCCTATCGTTGTGGCGATTAACAAGGTCGACAAAGAAGGCGCCCAGATCGATCGCGTCAAACAGGAGCTCTCCGATCAAAGCCTGCTGGCGGAAGATTGGGGCGGCGACACCGTGATGGTGCCGGTCAGCGCACTCAAGGGGGAAGGCCTCGACAAGCTGCTGGAGATGATCCTGCTGGTGACCGAGGTTGAAGACCTCAAGGCCAACCCCGAGCGGATGGCCAAAGGCACCGTGGTGGAAGCTCACCTCGACAAGGCCAAGGGCCCCGTGGCCACGCTGCTGGTCCAAAACGGCACCCTGCGCCCTGGCGACGTTGTTGCTGCAGGCCCTGTCCTGGGCAAGGTCCGGGCCATGGTGAACGACAGCGGCCGCCGCGTGAAGGAAGCGGCTCCCTCCTCCGCCGTGGAGGTCCTGGGCTTCAGCGAGGTACCAGCCGCTGGCGACGAGTTCGAGGTCTACCCCGACGAGAAAGCCGCACGCTCGGTGGTGGGTGATCGCGCCAGCGAGGCGCGCGCCACTCGCTTGGCTCAGCAGATGGCCTCTCGCCGCGTCTCGTTGACGTCGATGTCTGGCCAGGCCAGCGAAGGTGAGCTGAAGGAGCTCAATTTGATCTTGAAGGCCGACGTTCAGGGCAGCGTCGAAGCCATTTTGGGAATGTTGGAACAGCTACCCCAAGGCGAGGTTCAGGTGCGTGTGCTGCTCTCTGCACCAGGCGAAGTCACCGAAACCGACGTTGACCTAGCTGCCGCATCGGGCGCTGTGATCGTTGGCTTCAACACCACCTTGGCATCCGGCGCTCGCCGAGCCGCTGAATTGGCTGGTGTTGACGTTCGCGATTACAACGTCATCTACAAGCTGCTGGAAGACATCCAGGCCGCTATGGAAGGCCTCCTGGAACCCGAGCTGGTGGAATCACCTCTGGGCGAAGCCGAGGTGCGCGCTGTGTTCAGCATTGGCAAGAGCGCCGTGGCTGGTTGCTACGTCACCAGCGGCAGCATTCAACGCAATTGCAAGATTCGCGTCCACCGCGGCAAGCAGCTGGTGTTCAGCGGCGATCTCGATTCGCTCAAGCGAATGAAGAACGACGTTAAGGAAGTGAACACCGGTTTCGAATGCGGCTTTGGTTGCGATCGCTTTGCCGACTGGCAAGAGGGCGACCGCGTTGAAGCGTTTGCGATGGTGACCCAGCGCCGCACACTGGCCACCTAAATGGAAGCCTGGCTCCCACGGCTCAGCCTGGCGCTGCTGCCGCTGGAGCTGTTGTTGCTTCAGCTGGTTCTCGCTGGCGGCAATCCGGGACCAGCTCCACGGCTGGAAATGGTCTTGCTGTGGGCCTTAGCGGTGCTGTTGCCGCAGCTCCGTCCGCCCTGGGTGCTGCCGCTCGCGCTGCTCAGGCCCGTGCTTGCTGTGCTGCAGCTGCCCTTGCTGTTGTGGCTCGATCAGCGGGCAGGGCTCGCAACGACGATGAGCCCTTGGGCTGACCAGAGCCGGGTGGCCTGTTTGCTGTGGGCCTTGCTGTTGCTGCTAGCGATCCAATGGCAACTGCGCTCAGCTCTCGGCACTGTCTCGATTGCGATCCCACCAGAGCAAAGCGCCACTAATCAACAAAGCGAGCCCCTGAATTCCGAGGTCGGAGAGGGGGACAACACCACCACTGGAGGCGCGCAGAGCCATGGTGGCGGCACCGACAGCGGCGGAAGCGAAGAGGGCCAGCCAGAGGGCCCGGCGTAGCCCACGCCACGGCGTGCGCGCCTCCTGCAAAAGACGAGCTTTGAGCTCAGGATCCAGTCGGGATGAGGGATCTGCCATGAACAGTGAGCTCAGCTCAAACCTCCGCCGATGCTAATTTGACGCCCACGCCGGTGTAGCTCAGGGGTAGAGCAACTGATTCGTAATCAGTAGGTCGTCGGTTCAATTCCGATCACCGGCTTCCAGTCACGGCAAAGGATCTCAGGGACTCGGTCCAGGCTCTCACCCAGGCTTCAGCGACGGTGTGCGCACTTTGGGCGCACTTCCGCGTTAGACCCAACTCAGTGGAGACGCCGATGCCACAAACCCAGAGCCCAAAGCAATCGCCCAGATGGGTGAAAGGCCTTCGCAGCAGCTGCCGGCAATGGCTTGATGGTGAACTCAGCTGGCCTCAATTACTTGGTGAGAAGTAGTTAACAAAGGCCCTGCCATTCCTGCAGACGCCAAGTGGAAGTTCAGCGGTTAAACAAGCTGCGTTGATGGCAATCGTGCCAGGTATTGGAGGCTGATTAGCTGGCTTATGGGTGTGACTGAAGAAATAAAAAGCCCCTGCGCTTGCACGTGCTTTGGGTGATTAGGCTACGGGAAAGGGTACGTCAAAGGAACGTCTACTTGTTCGTGTACCTGTATCCCATTAAAGGGCAATGGTTCGTCGTGTACCCGTACATCCCTATTGCTTGGTGACTTGGTCATCACATCAATCATCTGCTGCGGTGTGAATTGCTGAGCAATTACTGCTGTGGGAAGCAGTGCGATTGTGATAGCGAGGATGTGTTTCATTCTGGAAATTCAGCGGTTAGTCAGGGTACAACTGGTACTTCCGAACACGGAGATTATTCAGCAGGAAGTATTTCAAATAAGGAGCATCGATTTTGTCCATCGGAAAAGAAATAGCTTCATAGGAACTTTGGGACCTTGTCGTAAAAGGTATCAAAATCTTCTTATCATGCACTCGCACATCCCTATTGCTTGGAGACAATGAAATCTGCTTGATTTGAGGCTGTTCCTCGGCTTTGGCTTGTTCCTTTGATTTCTCCTTATGGCTGCCACCGCCAAAGCGAATCGTTAGATCAGCTGAGGCACGGGCATTGAAAGCATCGTCATAGGTATAGGTTCCACCGAACTCAACACCCTTGGCGACAGCAAATGCCAAACGACCTTTGACGCCTGAACTGTTTCCAGCACTGTCATCACCCTGCTGGTAGTAATAACCAACGGAAGCATTGATCTCTGGGGTGATGAAGTACCCAACATCAAGCCCGTAGGTATCCAAGGCACCACCTTGGTAATGGCTGTTCAGGCGCTGCTCGGTATCGCCGAAAGGCACCAAGGCATAAGCGCCGAAGTTCCACGTCGGGCTGACCGCTTCCACCTCAGCAGCAACCTGCTGGAAGAACACACTTCTGGGGTTCTTGGCGTACTTGATCGATGGCAGATACAGGTGCTGATAACGCCGCTTGATCGGGTTCCAAGGCTTGGCGTCACCTGTGTTCATCGGGCGGCTGTCGTAACCAGCGTTGACGCCGAACATCCAGCTGCGGTCATCGTTCAGCCAGCGGTAGCCGAGACGCGATGAGGTGCTGACCGTGACGCCATCGACTTGGGTGTTGTCGATTGAGCTGTAGCCCAAGAAGTCAGCCAAGTTGGCGTTGGCTTCAACGTCGGCATAGAAGACGCTGTTATCGCCTACCGCGATGGGCAGGAAGCCACCAACACCAACCTCGTTGGGAGTACCTGCGCCTTGCGTCTGCCCTTGGAATCCAAAGCGTGGCTTGATGCTGTCCTTGAGGCTGACGTTCATCACCCCGATGTCATCAGCACTGCCTTCCGCCAGAACGGGTGCCTGGGCAACTAGCAGTGATGCAGCAGCGGCAAGTGACAGCAGCGGGCGCATGGGTCAGCTGAATTTGCGCGCATGATGCCGAACACACGCTGGAAGACCAGTAGCCGTATTCCAGCTTCATCACTGCGGTTCAACGCGCCATCAAAAAGCCCCCGCCGAAGCAGGTCGTCAAAACCCCCTGCCATTCCTGCAGACGCCAAGTTGAAGTTCAGCGGTTAATTAAAGCAAGATCAGCTGATCTATAGCTCTGGTGCCAGGCGTGTCTACGCAGCATCTCCGCCATGACCAGAACCTTGCCCAGCACGTCCTGGAGCTCTTTGTTGATCGCTCCATTCCCAGTAGGTATACGAGTAGCCTAGATCAAGCGGATAGGCATAAATCATCGGTGTCCACCTGATCTCGTCAGTAGGTAATATCGTCCTGCTATTTAATATGTCAATCAGTTGTCGAGGAGTGATTGGATAATAGCGTTTCGAATTGGCTACTCTGACATTTCTGTTGATTGGACTGGCGCTTAGCCCCTGCAGCACAGAGGATTTGCTGCTATCAGGCTTGCCTTCATGGCTATTGAATCGCCAGCTTAGATTACCACTCACCCTGGATTCAAAGTAATCGTCATAACTATAAAGAACACCCGCTTCTAGTTGGTTGTTGATGTTGTAACTAAGGCTGGCTTGCACGCCTGAGCCATCGACAGATTCTGGGTAATAAGGATCTGATTTCTCGTCAAATTCGTAGTAATAACCAGCGCCTAGTTTCCACTGATCACTGATGGCATAAGCCACCTTTAATCCAATGGTGGTCAGTGGCGATGCGCCAGCCAAGCTGTTGAGGTTGGCCACGTTGTCACTGCCCAGTCCGTATTCGCCAATAGGGATCAAGGCGTAGGCGTTCAAGTCCCATTTCTTATGGATGGCTTCTGCTGAAACCGCCACTTGCTGGAAGAACGGCGTTTGCTGGTCATAGACCTTGTATCCGCTCACCGTGTCACCTGATTTCACTGGGCGGCTGTCATATCCAGCGTTGATGCCAAACATCCAGCTGCGGTCATCGTTCAGCCAGCGGTAGCCGAGACGGGTTGAGGTACTGATCGTGAATGCATCAAGCACCGTGCCGCCAAGGCTGCTGTTGGCTGCGTTGAAGTCCGCGAAGTTGACGTTTGCCAGTGCATCGACGAACCAAACGCTGTTGTCGTTGATCTTGAGCGGTAGGAACCCGCCAACACCGGCTTGATTCGGCGTCCCTGCACCTTGCGTTTCGCCTTGAAAGCCAAAATCAGGCTTGACCACATCTTTCAGGCTGATGCTCATCACCCCGATGTCATCAGCGCTGCCTTCTGCCAAGACTGGTGCCTGCGCCAGCAGCAGTGACGCGGTTGCAGCAGCAGTCAGCAGGCGACGCATTGGGGCGGGAAATCTGCGCGCATGATGCCGAACGCACGCTGGAAGACCAGCAGCCGTATCCCACCTTCACCACTGGGGTTCAACGTGCTGAGTCAGCGGATTTTGAAAGCAGCGCAATCAGGCTTTGCTGGCTTTTGGGTCATCAGTGAGCAGGTGCGGGCTGTCCGCTTCCAGCTGCCGCAGGAATGTCTCAACGTCTTTCTTGGGCACGTCTTCACAGCGGCCCTCGCGGATCCCATTCAGGGCAATTCGCAGCAGTGCTTCCCTTGCTGTCGTTTGCTTCATCGGGATTCCTCCAATCTGATTTGCAGGTATTCGCGCAACGAGGTGCGGCGGTTGGCACCCCAAACGCATTGAGTTTCAAGTGGTGCGCCCGCCTTGAGTTCGGCACACAGCGAGCAGGGTGGATTGCCATAGCTGCCGCAACCGTCAGCCCAGCGTGCGTGGGCAGGTGCTGCGAACAAGAGGAATCCAACGGCAACAAGAAAGCTGTTCATCTATCCGTCCATCCATCCAACGAAGTAGGCACCTTCTTTCAATAATTGGTCGTCAAAATCATGGAACCTCAGTAATTCACCTTCTTCTGGTTCGTCAAATTGCCAAGGGTGTTGGATGACCTGGCCGAAGCAAATAGTGAACTCATCTTTGTAATCCAAAGGCTTGTCATCCTCATTCATTCCTTCGCAATCTTCTAGGTGCTCGGCCAGCCGATCCGAAAGGTCAAACTTCTCAGCTATAGAAGCCGGGATTGCAAGGGTTGCGGTGTGGTCTGCGTAAAACCAGAAACGACCTTCAAACCAAGCACCGTCGTTAAACCAGACGTTTTGGTCGGTGTTCTCTTCCTGTAGGCGCTCTGCGTGTTTCATGGCTGAGGTGCCTTCATGGATGGAGATGATTTCCCATGTGGATTCGTCCCGCAGGCACTTGGCTACACAGGAGGTTTTTCTGGTGAAACCAGAGGTGTCGAACGGTTTGAGTTGTTCAGCCTGAATCAGTTCAGTCACGCGCCTTTTCGCCCTCCGTTGGCATCAATGCAGATGTTTGCGTTGTCCCTCATTGAGTACTGAGGCCAGGGTCCATTGGTTTTGCTTGCCCGCTTGAAGACCTTTTGCCACTCCTCCCAGCACGCCTCGTTAATCGTTCTGCCGTAAAGCGGGATGCACCAATTTGAAGTGCCCGTGAGATTGATTGAGTCAGCCCCACAGCGAGCATGAGCAGGGCGTGGCATTGCGATTGGCGTCGCCAAAAACAGCAACACTGCCAGCGGCATCCCTATTCGGAGGTTTTGGCTTTTCATGGCTCCACCATCACTGCGGCATGGGGTGCAGCGGATCCCCCGTTTGGGTGAGTTTTGCCTCAAGAACCTCGCAGCAGAACTCCGCTGGATTGCGCCCGCTCTGTTCAATGCGGCGCAGGGTCTCTGCGCTGACCATCGCTTGGGCCTTGCTCCAGGTGTTCACTCTGCGAGGCATTGCTCAAGCTCAGCAATTCGCAGCAATGGCACCGCAGCTGATTCAGCGGTGAATGGCGCTGGCGGTGGCGGTGCAATTTTCTTGATCTTGCGGCGTGAGCTGCTGGGGCCGTGCTGCAAGCAAAGGCGCCAGGCAATTTTGTCCCTGAAGTGACAGTGGCGCGACAGGGTGATTTATTTCAGAAACAGTGTTTCCTTGAAGCTGATTCACCTTTACCAGCTGTACGGCTCCCCCAAAGCGGGTGGTGATGGAACAAGCCCATAAGCCAAAGCCCAGGCCAAAACAAGAGCCTTGCAATGCCGTTCGAGCAGGTTGACGAGTAAGGCAGCGACTTTCATGCAATGAGTCATAGGAATAGCCGCACGGTCTCAATCAGCACTATGACGATCAAGCAGCGGTAAACCCATTGATTGGCGTACTGGCTCATTACCACCCTCGCCCCGATTAATGACCCGAAGATGCTGCCAATCACCATAGGAATCCCGATTTGCCATTCCACCTTTCCGCTTCTCGCAAAGATCAAGAAAGTGGAAATACTGAACAAGAAAACCATGCCAGTTTTTACAGGCACTGCCTGTCTCAGACTTATACCTCCAACGAGCACCAAGCTTAAAAGGAGAAATATGGCAGCATCAACGATGATCAGCCCTGCCCAAAAACCGCAAAAAGCAGTTAACAGCCAGAGAGACAGAGGCGTTTGAATATAGGCTTTATCACCATCATCCGGTCGGTGTTTCAATAACTGCTGGGGACGTATCAGAAGAAATGCAAGCGCTATCAATACGGAAATACGAATCAGAAGAAGACTGGTCGAAGTATTCATTGTTGTGGCAATCTCTGCTCCCAACAGACTGAATGGCAGAAAGACGATTGAAAGCTGCAGGACTGATTGCCAGGGGATGAGCTTGGCTCTCTCGAATGACCACAGAGCTGTTGTGCTTCCCAGAAGAATCGGGAGGCGTGCAGTGGCGTTAGCAACATCAGCTGGCATACCGATTGCGAGCAAGGCGGGGAACATCACTGCCGAGCCACCTGAAGCAACAGCATTGAAAAAACCGCACACCGCTCCCAAGCCCAACCCAAATGCGACGAGTGGAAAGTCAAGGCTCATGTTTTGACCAAGTCCTCCTGACTGTTCTCTGCAGACGACCCAACCATGGCCTTGGTGGTTTGGCGGGTGCACCTCCGCCGCAAAAGCCCCTCAGCCTAGAGGGGGGAACACTCCAGACAGACTTAGGGAACGGGATGAACGAGTGGATGCAGACCGCCTTTGCGGATCACTTGGACATCGCCCGCGCTTGCGAATCCATCGGCGAGATCGATTTGGGCGAGGGCATCGCCGCAATGGGGGCCTCACTGGGCTTGCTGGCCCAGGAGCTCTGGATCGCCGACCTGACAGCCCAGGAAAAGTGCGCACATGGGCGCACTAATCACGTCAATCACTCCGGAGCCTTCCGGAAGTAGCCGGTAAGATTCAAGCTATATCTGGGTTTTCCAGGCCAGCACTGAGATCTGACACCGTTTCGTAATCAGTAGGTCGTCGGTTCAATTCCGATCACCGGCTTGCTTTGGCCAAGAGTGAAGGATCAATAACTTCTCCTTGGCAATCAGATTTCAACTCGGCAGAGTTTTATCGGATTTTTGAATAGCAATGCTTAGTTTCTTACTTCGCGACGGCAACATCATCAACGCACCTGTTGAGCTTGATGATGAAGAGGTGCTCACCTATGAAGACGGAGACGGCCACACGACACATGCTTTGCTGAGTGACGAGGCTGAGGCGAGGCTGATGACCCTCCTCTCTGTTACCCATCTCAACGCTGCATAAGAGTCAAGATAAACGCCTCTAGAAATAAGTGCTATGGCTTTGGATTAATGCCCCGTTATTGCTGCGGAGCCGGTGGAACCCACCACATGGAACAGACCACTGAGTGGGTCAGCGGCGAAGGAAGGCTGTCAGCAGTCAACCAAGTTTGGTTTTGCCACAACTGCGGAAGCATCTGGCCGAAGGAGAAGGACGAATGGCCCAAGACCGAGCTGGCCAGATGGAATCTCTGATTCAAAGCTATGCAACGACGTCAACAGACCACAAGAAAGAAGGCAATGAGTCAACAGATACTGGTGAATCTCTGAAACCAAAGAACTACCAGCAGGGATACTTTCCACAAGACTTAACTGCTCAACTTTTCTCCTATTAGGCGGGCGGTTGCCCCTCGGGTCACCCCAAAACAAGGATGCCAAATGCTTTGGCCTGAGGTACACCGCAATCACGACCGATGGGATGATGGTCCCAGGCATCTCCTATCAGACCCTCAACGCGCCTCACCAAAACACTGCGGCAGATCGCACACGTCGCAGAGCGTAAGTCATCAGGCCTGCCCCCTATAAGCCTCATTGAGTGTCACCCTTGGAAGACCAATGCTGAAATTGAAGGTTCTCCCTATCAAGAATTGTCGAGTCATTATTATTTGAGTTATTAACCATTTCCCATTCCAACGCATTTTTCATCATCTCAAGAAAGTCAGAATACTTCCTGGAAAGATCTTCAGTATGTGGATTCGATACACTCCAGATTCCATAATGACTAATACCCAAGGCAAGCTGGTCCGAAAAGGCCTGCTTGCAAGGGTGAACTCCATTTTCCTGCATAAACACCTCAATCACCTAACCAATATCTAACACAGTCGTCAATTGAGACCCCCGGAAACCGAACGCAGATAGCCGAGAGGATTATGGGGCCTTGCTCACATGCCCAGAAGGCATCTTCAAGAGCGAGTTTTCACCTAAAAGTCCTTGACCCACCCCATGCTTCATGAGAAATTCTTGAATTAGCGTAAATAGCCTGACCTGAGTTACATTTTAAGCTCTCACTAATTTCAAAAGCTCACAACAATCAATCAACTGATTTAAAAGCAGTCGTGTCTCTTCCATCACTTGGCAACACTTGATCTCTGAGCCTCAAATCTGCAGCAAGAACCCCCAGACGCAGCACCAGGAGTGAGCAAGCCAAAATGGAACCCATTCCAACAACATGGGAAACCCTTGTTGAAAGGTATGGATTACGCCCGCACAAAAGTTTGGTTGTGGTTTAAAGGTGGCCTGAACGGCAGCGAATGGCGTAGCGGGTTTGTGGCCAGCACCACAGAGAAAGGGATCCTCTGTCAACACGTTGATTTCAAGGATTGCGTGATGCTGGAGTGGCGGATCAGTCGAGAGGAACCAACCACCTAAAAAAAATGCCGCCCATTCCTAATGGTGCGGCTTGGATCATTACATAAAGCCTCGGCCTAAGCAGATGCACTCCTTGTTGGCCCCTTGGGCATTAGCAGTTCTGCTAGTACCCAAGTTGATTTAAAGACCAAGGAACATCGCAGGAATTCGGTCTAACGCATGAATGCCAGCCATTTGCGAGAGAACGTTGACGAGCATTCCAGCCAGGTGCGCCCCACCCACTAGAGCAAGACCACGCCAAAGCTTTTCATAGTTAGCAGGCGGTCCACTTTTCCAAGTTGAAGATTGAGTCATCACGAAGAAAGTTTCTATAGACAATCCTGACTACTGGAGTGCTCCCCACCGGACTTTTGTAACGCATCTCTGCATCACCTCATGATCACACCCGTGCTTGTTGGCGGTCGATTAGCAGCAAGGAAGAACAGGATCACCCGGCTCGACCAACCCGAGCCGGACCCGAAAAGGCTTTGGAAGCTCAGACGAGAGGCAACCATCACATCACCTGGCAGCCAATAAAAAAGCGGCTCACTCCTTGATTAACCGCCAACGAAGCCAAAGCTTCCCTTGATAAAAACTGGCTTTTTGCTCACGGCAAAGCCATACCAGGAGCTAGCAATGGGTGACAGAGTTCCGAGCATGGGCTCTGTCGCTCCTTGGGCCTAGAGGTGGGCGCCAAGGATTTTCTACTCGACATCCCAAAGAGAGCCATCGAGCCGCAATGGTGGTTCATGGAACTTTGGCGTGCTTCATCAAGATTGGCGTGCTGAAAAGCTTGGATTTGGCCAGCCTCATGACCGCTAGGGGCTCAACCACGCAGCACCTCTTGAAGACCATGCCCCCAATCCAGGGGATTCATTTCGATTGGATTGCGCATTGCAAGGGATGCGCTGCTTGCGGCACCTGAGCCACGCTGTAGGCATCCGAGACACGCCGATGTTCATCGTTGTTTCTGCCGCCGTGGCCGCTGTTGTCTCCATCGCCGCTGCATTCGCCTTTCGACTTGTCGCCCAAGGGCTAAACGCCGGCCAGCAGCGCTAACTCACGCAACGCTGGCGGCAGAATTTTCTATCGTTAACGACCGCTACGGCTCGATGACGATCCCTTTCGGCGAGCCTGAGCCGTCGGACGATCTTTTGAACCAATCCATGTGGTCAACGCGCCTAAGGCGCTGGCTGGACACTCGCTTGAGGACCTTGGCGGCAGACCAGAGAATTCAAGATGCCAGGGCTCTGCGCAATGAATTTGTGCTCGATTGATCAGACAGCCAAAACGAGCAGCGCCAGCTAAAAATAGTACAGAACTACTATCCTTAGTGATGCCAGACAAAGCCTGGGACCAAGGCTTCCTCATGCCTGAGCTACCAGCCGAACAACCATGGAAGCGCTGCCTTTACTGCGCAGGCTTTGAGCTCTGGCAGGGAACGCTAGCCAGCTGCCAAACCAGAAAAATGGTGCTGGCGCCGAAGGCCCATTACAACCGCCGCTGCAACAGCTGGGCACCGAATGCCTACTGCAAAGCGAGGCCCGACTGGAGCGCCGAACCGGCCGCCACGATCATTGCTGGCCACCACTGAGAGGGATAAAAGCAAACAAAACAAAGCCCCCGCCTAGGCGGGGGCAAAGCGCGGCCTGAAGGCCATTGGCTCAGTCGCGCTGCTTTTTGAAAGCTGGAAGATCCGAAGGCTGACGCAAGACGAAGACGACAGCAGCAGTGATAACGACAGTGACGGCAATTAGGCCATAGATGGCCAAGGTGTAGTCGGTCATCAGTTGCAGCCGAAGGCGCCAAGGGTGATCTGGCTGACGATGCCGTGCCCCGTAATGGCTTCCGTCAGCACACCGATGACAAAACCGAGCATGGCCGCGCGGCCATTGAGCAGCTCAGCCTTCTCAAGTCGCTCTGACTTGATTTGGGCAGCAGCAGCATCTTGATACCAGCTATCAGTAGAAGCGGATGAGGTCATCTGAATTGTGCAGATGAAGAAATGTTAACGCATGTGTGACAAAGCGCTAAGCAGCTTGGCTGAGCAGCGTGTGACTCAGGAGTCTTTAAAAATCCGCTCCAACGAGCGCTTGAACTCCCTCTCGCTCATGGGCCTGGCCAAGTCGCGCTGGCGGTTGCGGCGCAAGGTGCTGCCAATCCACCAAAGCTGGAGTCCAGCAAACACAAGGGCCAACAAGCCCAGCTGCCAATAGCCCGCACTCAACTGATCCATCGGCTCAGCCTGCTCGATCGCCAGCCGGAATCAGACAAAAAAAAGGAAGGCCCTCCCACAGGCCCCCCAAGCGCTCGACGCATCCCCGGTTTCCCGCCAGGGATGCGTCCATTTTTAGGCCATGAAATGAACTTTATTGTCAGATCGGGCACGGTTTAGGGATTAACTCTTACCAAAACCAAAACAGAGGACCAACAACCCACAGCCAGAGCAAGGCCGCGCCAGCATGTAACGGAATCGTTACAAACTAATGACTCTTGGCGAAGTGTTCTTGGAGTCGATCTCCACAGGCGTGATCACCATCCAAGAGATGGCCTGGGTGGGTGCACACCAAGACAATTTCAGCCGCGCCGAAGTCGCGACAGCCGTCCGACTGGGCCGCTTGATCGATGAAGGGCAGGTCAACCTTGGCTGCCGCGTCGCCTAGTCAAGTGCTGTTTTGTGTCTGGGAGCCACAGCCAGATCGGAGCTTGGCAAGCATGGTTTAAGCCGAACGAGATCGTTGAAAAGCAACGCCACCAATCCCGTCGGCCAAGCCGTCGAAACGCTGCTCGCCCGCAGCGTCCAGAGAATTCTGGAGCAAGAAGCAACCGAGCTCCAACAGCAGAAAGTTCTTCTTGCCATGCGCGGGGACACCATGAGCCCTGAGATGGAAATGGCTGTCTTGCAAGCCTGCCAAATCCTGCAGGACACAAGCGAAGAGTTGGCCTGTGAACTGATCAACACAGTTCTGATCCACACCGACGTCTAATCCGCCCTCGCGGTCTTCAACTCTGAGACTTGAGCTCAGCCTCAGTGAAGTTGTAGCGAACCGGATCACCATTGTTGTCGCTGCACTCAACCCAAAAACGCAGGTCATCTGTGGTGCTGGTGCTGGCCACTTCCACCATGGAGATCACCTGGCAATCCGGATCGGCGGCAGCGGCGTTGGCCGCAAGCTGGCGAAAAGCTTCCACCTCATCAATTCGAGTGGAAAAGCGGTTGATGAGCTCAGGCGCTTGGTCCTCGCTGTACGGGGTGAGAGCCCCAGCCTGGATCGCCGCCTGATGCACCGGAACAGAGGCATCCTCGAGCGGCATTGAGATTTCAGGGTCAGCCTTTGGAGGCTCTGGCGCAACTGGTGGAGCGGAATCTGTGGATTGGTTCGCGCAAGCAACCAGCAGGGCCAAGCCAGCGAGCACCAGTGGATGGTGGATCCTCACAGGGTTAGTGCAGTCCGGGGACACTGCATCATCCCGATCAAGCGCCAACGATGGAAGGGCCTCCCTGCCATTTCAGCGAAGGCATCATTGATTGTGCGCTGAGCTTTTGCAGCCTTCCGAATGAGTCTCTGGGCCTGCTCATGGATTAGGCACTCTTCAGCCTTGTGCTCAAGCCTGCGCCATGGGCAGAGATCGGTAGCTGGAGAGCTGTTCTTCCAACCCGCGATCAATCGTGGCTAAGACGGCCAAGGTTGCAGCTCGTTTTTGACCCCAGACACCACGGCGCTCAGAGATCTCAGCCACCTTGATCTAGTGCGCAGCGGCATGGCTCTTCAAGCCGTTGGCTCCCATGGGCTGAGCTGGAGCGACTGCGAGGAAGCCAGTTGGGTCACCCTGGCAGCGATGGTTGCCTACGACGAAACCTGGGGTGAGCACCTGTTCAGGGAATCGGGGGAACTGCATCACCCGAGCGTCATGGGGCAGCACGGCAAAGGGCAACACCATTGGGTCGAATGGCGCGAAGAGGGTGTCGAACCCTTGGTGATCGATCCTTTGTTCTGCAAGTTTTTGGTGGATGGCTACGACCCCAGAGGGGTTGTTTGGGAACTCAAAGCCTTGCGCTCTAGCTCAGCAGATCCAACGGCATAACGTCGATGGCCGGATCATCGGGACAGAACGCGTCGCGATAAGCCTCAGCCTCTGCTTGCGAGGGAAACGACGCGATGAGATGCCATTGCAAAGAGCCCTCGCAAGCTGTGCCAGAACTCTGAGCCACAGCCCAGGTTTGCTGATCCATCAGTGCCCCTTCAGACAGGGGAAACAATAGTTTTGTGATTCACAAATTCCTGCATCCCAAGCCGGCCCAGTTCACGACCAAAGCCGCTGTCTTTCATCCCGCCAAAAGGAACGCGAGGGTCACTCTTAACAAAATCATTGATTGCGATTGAACCAGATTCGATGCGCTCAGCAGCCAGATGCTGCGCATGGTCTTGCCGTGCGGTGAAGATTGCAGCCCCCAAGCCAAAGCGACTCTCAGCAGCCAGCTCTAAGGCGTGCTCTTCGTCGCTGGCACGAATCAAACTCACAACCGGGCCAAACACCTCATCATCAAAAGCTGGAGTGCCAGGCACAACTCCTTCCAACACGGTTGCCGGATACCACCAACCTGGCTGATCTGGAATCGCTCCACCACGGAGCAAGCGACAACCAGCAGCGATGCTGGCGACAACCTGGGCATGCACCTGGTCGCGAAGATCTTGTCGCGCCAATGGGCCAAGACGGCAAGCTTGCTCTGAGGGATTAGCCAAGGGATAGGTCTCGAGCAGCTTGAGAACCTCACCCCTGAACGCGTCGTAAACCGCATCAACAACGATCAACCGTTTAGCGGCAATACAAACTTGGCCAGAGCAAAGCATCCGGCTTTGCACGCACTTTTGCGCTGCCAGGGCAATGTCAGCATCAGCCAGGACGATGTAAGGGTCTTGACCACCCAATTCGAGAACGCATTTTTTGAGATGAGTGCCAGCCATTGCCGCAACCGCGCGGCCGGCGGCTTCACTCCCAGTCAGGGTCACACCACGTACCAATGGATTCGCAATCACCCTCTCAATCTCAGAGGCGTGGATCGGCAAATTTGTGAGCAGGCCAGCAGGAACGTCGAGTGCTGCGAGAAGTTGGGCAATCGCTCGGCTACAGCCAGGCACATTGGAAGCGCCTTTAAGAAGCATCCCATTTCCCACCATTAAGGCTGGAGCTAAGGCTCGGAACACCTGCCAAAACGGAAAATTCCAAGGCATGATCGCCAAAATGACGCCCAA
Source organism: Synechococcus sp. Minos11 (assembly GCF_014279855.1). Taxonomy (NCBI): domain Bacteria; kingdom Bacillati; phylum Cyanobacteriota; class Cyanophyceae; order Synechococcales; family Synechococcaceae; genus Synechococcus; species Synechococcus sp. Minos11. The sequence goes on from NZ_CP047953.1 coordinate 1,773,740, forward strand.
AGGCCTTGAAACAACTGAGGCGATTGATCCATCCAGTTGAATCTCATCGGCCCGCAAGAAAGCCTCACCTGATTCAGCGAAATAGCGGCATACCCAGGCACATTTATCGATCTCAGCTCCTGCCTCAGCCAGGGGTTTACCCATTTCCCCAGTAATTAATCGTGCGAGGTCATCACGCTGATCCTCAAGCCGGCCTGCCAAGCGCTGAAGAAGTTCAGCCCTCTGCTGGAATCCAACAATCTCCCAAGCTTTATGGGCCCGATGACACCCAAGAACGCTCGTATCGATCTCGTCGAGATCTAGAACCGGGTAGTGGTCGATGGTCAATCCAGTTGCCGGATTGATCGCAACTAACGCTTCACGGAAGGTCATGGAGAGTTTGCGCGACCCCGTGTTAGGCCATCCTGGCAAACAGGATCAGTGATGCGCATCGCCTAGTTACCGATGCCTCCCTTGCACTCGACATCAAGCTGTGGCTGACTCGTGGTTATCGACAAGCACAGGCAGATGAGCGAACTGCAGATTGCCTTGAATCAAGTAGACGTCGCCATCGCCGAGCATCAGAGTCTGGTGGATGGCCTCTTTGACGACGGACATCGCCGGCTCTGGGAGACAGCCAGCCGCAAGCTGCAATCCCTGCGGACGATTCGCCGTGAACTACAAAGCGAATTGGCCGGTAGCAAGGGTTAAGGTCTGAGCGACTGGAGCTCTGACCATGAATGGTGACTACACAGTGGCCATCTGGGCCACGATCGGTTTAACCGTGCTGTTCACTGTTCCTGTGGTGTGGCAGTTTCTGCAACCCAACGACGATGATTTCGGCGACATCACCAAACGACCCAAGTAAGTGCAAGCCCAGCTTTGCGCTGGTGGTCGTTAATCCAAGTCGCTGTCTTGGAATTGCTCAGACACGCTCAGCAATTGAGCCGTGCAGGCCCGCATGGCATCAGCTACAGCAGCTGATTGGGTGTGATCTTCAAGCCCAACGGTGCTTTCAATCGCGACGGCCACCAAAGCCTGCAACGCGTCAGCCAAGTCAGGGTTCATCGCTCAGATTGCAGTTTGCGCCCGCTCAATTTTGCGCTGCGCCTTCTCCGCTTTGCGGATGATCGTCTGGGCCTGATCGCGGCTCAGACAGAGCTCTGCCCGCTCTTTGAGCATGACCAGCTTTCGCTGCTGCTTCTCCAGATTCAAAGAATTTGTTGATTAATGATTGATTAAGGTTAACGCGAATTGCCGTGCTCCACGACCAGCCAGCGACACAGCAACAAAAAAGCCCCCGCCGAAGCGGGGGCCATGGTGGTTCAGCCTTAAGGCCTAATCACTTGGCGTAAGACACGCCGCGGTAGGTCAGGGCAGGCTTTTGCTGATCAACAGCAGCTTTCGATTGGATGTACTGCTGGCCGCGATAGGTCAGGGTCATGGGAGGTTCCTCTGAGTCAGTCCAGGTCCCCGTTCCATGGCCTGGATCGAACTGCGCCTCACCGGAGCGAGGTGAACGTGCTGTAGCGGTTGCTACACACACTTTTTATCGGCTTGGAACATCCCTCTGTCGTTCAGTGCGATACACAACGTAAAAATTGGCCACAATCGCCGAAACATCACCATGTCCAACGACGCTGGCGACATCGAGTCGTTCACGCTCACTGGCCTCCTCAAGCAGGAAGCTCAGGCCCGCAGCCAAGGATCGGGGATCCCAACCACAGCGCTATTAGGGGAATGGTCACCCCAACGGCTTTGGAGCAAAGGAGAGTCCCACGAGAGCCAAAGCCAAACCAAAGTGCTGCGATGGCTGAACGCCCGCCTCTCGATCAGCGGCGCCCATGAGGATCAACCCAGTGATTTCAACATCTGCAACGCCGTCAGCCTGGGCCCCCTGAAGCTGCGCTTCAACGGACCTGGCTGGCTGCAGGGCAAACGGCCCTTGCTGTGCTTTCGCTTCGAGACGCTCACCCTGGAACTTGGCGGAACAACCCTGCTGCAACGACCACTTCCAGCACCCAAACCCAAGCGAACTCCGTTTTTTGCCTTGATTGCCGCTCAACAGGACCAATGGCTTGTCGCCAGGGGGCGGGGCGGCGGCTTGGCGCTATGGAGCGCAGCAAAAAACCCCTAACAAAGCAGGGGCAAAGCGATTCGGCAGCAGCTGCAGCTCAAGCGGCGCGCCGGTCCTCAAAGAGCTCAACCACGTTGGAGCTGCCTCCATTGACCGACTGCTGCGCTTGGAACACCCGAGTCCGGTAGGTGTTGCCGCGATAGGTCAGCAGACGGGACTGCCCTCCAAAAGCCTTTTCACCGCTGTGCTGGCAAGTGCGGTACTGCAGATCGGACATGAGAGGAAACGCCGGAGCTGAGGTTGTACGAGGCCAGCCCCTAACGAGGGAGTTCAGGCGAAAACACAACAGCAAGGCCTGATCACCCAACGCCCATGGATATCGAAACCAAATCTCAACAGCGGAATCACCGGCCCATCGCCTCTTGCTGACTCGCCCAGGCATTAGGCGATGCGGCATCAAGCAATTGATCCGCCGCCGCTCAGCGGCGCTCCTCGTCGGTCAAGTATTCAGCGATGATCGGAGACTCCTGGCCGCTCTCCAGGGCCTCGATATCGCGCTTGATGTTGTCGATAAACAACTGATTCCCGTTTTTCTCAGCAAGCGCCAGGACCATCTTCAACTTCGACAATTGCTCCTCTTTGGGATCAACCATGGCGGGCAAGAAAGCGCCAACATCATGGCGCCGCAGAATGCCAAAAAGACAAAAAAAGCCCCGGGCTAGCCGGGACGTCTCGCATTGAAATCATTAAGCCAAGCCCAATCTCCTTAAGGCGCCTCACTTAAACTTTTCATAATCAAGCATGCTTGATGACATCAGCCTCTTTTGATTTATGAATCACGACGAGCGCTGGTTGGTGATGGCGCCAACAGACAGCGAGGGCATCTACCGGGAAGTCGCCACCTTCAGCAGCGAGGCAGATGCCGCTGAGTTTTGCGAGCAAGAAGGTGATGGGGACTGGCAGGTGCTCGATGCCTCTGAGATGGACGTTGAGTAAGCAAGCGCTGCCAAAGCTCGGTTCAAAGCAGGGGTTATTGCTTGGGCTGGAACTGCTTAGGAATCGAGCGAAGGTAAGCCTCCGGGCCACTGAGATCTGACTGCAGGCTTTGAGGGAGTTCAGGCAATTCCATCCGAGGTTCCCTGCCCTCAAGAGCAGCCTTGAGGGACTCCACCATCAAGGGATTGCCCTTGTCCTGGATGGCAGCCAAAGCTGCCTGCAAACGCTGTTGGCGTGACACTCCACCAGTGCCATCAGTGACAGCAGTTGTTGTGGTGTCTGCTGCACGCACGCTGTCGAGTTGGCGCGCCAGGTTTTCCCAGAGCAAAGGCATGGGGCACTCTCAGATCACTTCAGACTAAAGAAGCCAGTTGTTGTGGGCCAATCAGCCAGCATGGAGGCCTGACCAGGGCTGGATAACGGATTGATGACCACCAAAGTGTTCCTAACCCCAGATCCGGTTCCCCTACTAGAAAGCCATGGACAGAGCCTGATCGCCCTAGTTCCAAACCACGTGATCGACGAACTGCAGCACGATCGCGATGAGCAGCTGCAGCATGTGCTGGAGAGCGTTACGCAACGCGGCGGGCAGTGCTTGCCTACCCCTTGGACCCCCCACGATGAGCAGTGCCATGCGATTGCACTGCAATGGAGTGATGCAACCGCCCCCCACAGGCTCGATAGCGACTGTCAGCCGGTGATGGGTGACGAGATGGCAGCCCAAAGCGGCGAGCTAGTGCGGCTGGCCATGCTGCAAAAGCCCTATTTGCAGCAAGACGGGATGGGCTGCGGAACGGTGCTCCGCTTGATCGGAATTCAGTACTGCAGCGCCCCATCAACACCAAGGGAGCCCAGCTTTGGAGCGGTCGCTGAGCTGTTTCGACAAAGCTCTGTGAACCGCTCCGCTGGCGAGACATTGCTGCGCTCGCAATTTGTGGCGTCGTTTTTATGAGCGTCAGCCAAAGGGCTTATTCAGCAGCCAGAGCACCACAGCAAAGACCAGGGCGGTGATTGCCGAGTTGCGGTTGATGCAAGCGATTTTGCCTGTGAGTGCAGCGCCATAGGCAGCTCCATACACCACGCAAAAAATCACGGTGTAGAGCAGCAACAAAAAGGGATTCATCACAGACAAGGGCCAAGACGCCTGTCATAGCTCTGGGTTAGAGCTTGCAGGCACCCTCTGGTGGCAAGCCAGCCCACTGCAAGAGCTCGGGCCAACTACGCAGCCGCTCAAAAATCCAACGGTGGCCGTCACTATTGCAATGCAAACCATCGGGACTGAGGCGGGCAAGCCATTGCGCTCCAACGGCATCGCCATCCCACAAGCGCAAAAACGGCACGTCCTTCTCAAGGCAGGCCTCTTCGATCAAGCGATTCGCTCGCGCCACATCGCCATTGCCATACCAAAGGCAGCCGGCATAGGGCATGGCCTCTTCATTCACAGGCGTTAGTCCCAACACAAACACCGGGGCCAGTTGCACCGCTTGGCTGAGCAACTGCTCCCAACCAAACAGGAAAGCCTCAGGCTCCAATTGCAAGCGGCCATCGCAGCGACCCACCCGGGCGCAATCATTGAGGCCAACGCCCAACAACATCCCTTGAGGCTGCTGACGCCTTAGTTCTCCACGCACGTTGAACTCCTGCTGGAGTCTGGCGGCCACCCGCTCCAGCCCATCGCCGCGAACGCCCAGGTTGTAAACCACCGGGGCTTGGGGCCTGGGCATCCAATGGCAGCGCAACCGCTCTGCCCATCCACCAGCCTCAAGATCACCCCAGCCGAAAACACCGCTATCACCAAGTGCAATCAGCTTGGGGGGAACCTCCATCAGCACCAGCTCGCGCGAGGGCTGATGTTACGGAGCCGAATTCATCCAACTGGATCTAACGGGCTGAGCCGCTGGCAGCGGGCTGGTGCCAAGGGGCCGGCTGGGCCCGGCCCACCTCCATCTTGGGCTTGGGAGCCAAAGGCACATTGACCAATCGGGTTTGGCGGCCCTGCGAACCAGCCAAGGCCAGGTCATCGCGCAGGGATGCGGAGCAGCTCAACAAGCGCGACCAGCACGGCAATTGCAGCGACACCGGTTGCTGTAGGAACTGATGCATCCCCGGGCGGATCAAATTGGCAAATTCATGCACAGCCAACTCTTCGCCATGGCGGTCGTAGGGCAGGCCATTGACGCTGGAATCCAAGCCGTGCTGACGCACGCGATCTTCACCAACGCGGCGATAGAGAACCTCCAGGGCAGGCACATGGGCCTCAGCCAAGGCCACACCTTCGTGCTCCATCAAGCCCCGAAGCACCGTGGAGAGAATCTCGCCGCACATCCGCTGCAAGCCCTCTTTGGGCGTGTTGCCGAGCTCTTTGTGCTTGTGATCGAACAAGCCCAAATCCACCTGTGCAATCCGGCTAATGGCGACCTGGCGATAGACCTCTGAGAGCAAGCCCACTTCCAATCCCCAATCACTAGGGATGCGCAGGTTCATGGCCAAATCAGTGGTGAACGCGAATTCACCGGCCAAGGGGTAGCGGAACGCGCGCAAATAGCGCAGATAGTTGAGCTCACCCAACATCCGCTCAAGGCTGACCAGAAGCGGATTCACAAATAAGCGCGTCGCGCGGCCCTGCAAGGCACGAGTTTCCAGCGACAGGCGGCTGTAAAAGGCTTTGACGTAGGCGATGCCTTGGGAGGGGTCGAGCAAGGGCGCCAGCATCCGAGCCGGGTATTGCGGGGAGAAGGTGCGGATGTCGGCATCAAACAGGCCAACCACCTCGGCTTGACGGGTGGCAACCCCAAGCCCCTGCCAAACAGCCCAACCCTTGCCAGGTGGGCCCATCACCTCGAGATTGAACTCTTGCAGCGAGGCGAGCAGCTCCTTCACCGCCGGCCCATTGGTCCAGTGCACCCGCACGGGGAAGGGCATATCGGCGAAGAACGCCTCCGCCTGCAACACCTCTTCAGCCGTTCCAGCCGAGAGGGCGATGACCAGCTCCTGCAGGCCATCGAGCTCGCGCAGCACCTCACGGATCAGCCCCAGTGCCGGCCGGCTGAATTCCTCCATCAAACAGGGGATCAGCAGGCTTGTCGGCCGCTGCTGCAATCCCCGACGCAACAGGCCGGCCGCATCAGCGTCGGTGCCGTAGTCATGGATGCTGGTGATGGGCCCCTGCTGGAAATCCACTCGATAGTTCGTGCGACAACAGCGATGAGCTCATTTCTCCATACCGTGTAGGCAAGAAATGGAGGAGTGAATGCAGGGGAGTGCCCTACACAGCGGCCAATTGGACGCACTCCTTGGAGAGCTCTATCGGGAGGAGTCTTCCGAGTTCATCCAAGAACTGTCGTCGCAATTGCTGCAATCTCTGCAAACCAGCACAAAGCAGATAACCGAGCAACAACCCCGTTGGGATGCCAGCACCGCCGTTCTGATCACCTACGCCAACACCTTGCAACGAGATGGCGAAAGGGGCCTAACAACGCTCAAAGGCATTCTGAACACCCACTTCAGCGCTCTCGATGGTGTGGTGCATGTGTTGCCCTTCCTCAAGGCCAGTAGCGATGGCGGCTTTGCGGTAGCCAGCCATAGCGAACTGGAGCCAGGCTTTGGCGAATGGACCGATCTCGCTGCACTCGCCGAAGGGCGAACGGTGATGGCCGATCTGGTCTTGAACCATGTCTCTGCCTCCCATCCCTGGGTGCTGCAATTTCTGCAGCGCAGCGAGCCTGGGCGGAGCTGCATCCTGGCTCCCGATCCAGAGGCAGGCTGGGCCAATGTGATCCGCCCACGCAGCACCAGCCTGTTCACCACCTTGGCCACCGACGATGGGCCGAGGCCGGTGTGGAGCACCTTTGGCCCTGATCAACTCGATCTCGATTGGAGCGAGCCCCAGGTGTTGCTGGGCTTCAGCGAACTGCTGGGCCGGCTGAGCCGCCATGGGGTGAGCTGGCTTCGCCTCGATGCCGTGGGATTTGTGTGGAAGGAAGAGGGCACCACATGCCTGCATCGCCCGCAGGCCTACACAGTGGTTCGCATCCTGCGGCAACTGCTGGAGACAGTCAGTAGCCGGGGCGTTGTGGTGACCGAAACCAACGTTCCCGAGCAGGAGAACCTCTCTTATCTGCGCAGCGGCAACGATGCCCATCTGGCTTACAACTTCCCGCTGCCTCCGCTGCTCGTTGAGGCCCTGATCAGCCGCCGCGCCGACCTGCTGAATCAATGGCTCGCGCGCTGGCCAGAGCTCCCAGCTGGCACGAGCCTGCTGAATTTCAGCGCCTGCCATGACGGCATTGGCTTGCGTCCACTCGAAGGCCTGATGCCTCCTGCACGAGTGCATGAGCTGCTGGTGGCCTGTGAGCGCCGTGGTGGCCTGGTCAGCCACCGGCGCCTCGCGAGCGGCAAGGAATCGCCCTACGAGATCAACATCAGCTGGTGGAGCGCCATGGCTGATGGCGGCGTGGATCCCTCCCATCTCCAGCTGCAACGCTTCCTACTGAGCCAGCTGCTGGTGATGGCCCTGCCAGGGGTGCCAGCGTTTTATTTGCCGGCGTTAGTAGCGGCTGCCAACGACATGAAGCAGTTCCGCAGCACTGGGCATCGCCGCGATCTCAATCGCCCCAAATTTCAAGCGGAACGCTTGGAACGCCAACTCGCTGATCCCGACCAACCGGCCAGCAAAATTTTGAAGCGGCTGCAAGCAGCGATGGAGCTGCGCAGCCAGCGTCCGGCGATGGATCCTGAAGCGCCGATGGAGTTGCTGAGCAGCGATCGCAGTGATGTGGTGATCTTGAAGCGTGGAACACCAAGCCAGGCGCTCTGGGCCGTGCACAATTTCAGCAACCGCAGGTTGAGCTTCCCCTTGGCCAAGAGGCTGCAACTCCCAACAGATACGGCCAAGCTCAGCTGGTCTGACGCGCTCAGTGGCTCCACGATCGGTGGCCCTTATCTCGAGTTGGAGCCGTTTGCCGTGCATTGGCTGGAGCTGGGTTGATGACGCGCTGGGTGGTGACCGATCTCGACGGCACGTTGCTGGATCACAGCTACAGCTGGGAGCCGGCTCGCAGCACCATTTCCGCACTGAAGCAACAAGGGATTTTGGTGATCCCCTGCACCAGCAAAACCGCTGAAGAAGTGCGGGCATTTCGCCAAGACGCTGGCCTGAGCGATCCATTCATCGTCGAAAACGGCGGAGCCATCTATGGCAACAACGCCGATGGCAGCGAATGGGTGGTGCCTTTAGGGGCAGCCCACAGCATCTTGAGGCCGCAATTGGATGAGCTCAGCCAGGCATTAGGCCATGAGCTGGTGGCCCTGGAAGATCTCAGCGCGGAGCAAGGCGAGGCTTTAACAGGCTTGCGCGGTGAGGCGCTTGCTTCAGCGCAGCGCCGCCAATGGAGCGTTCCCTTTCTCACAGCCCCTGAAGCCCTGCGCGAACCACTGCGGCAGTTGGCGGCTCAGCATGAGCTGCTGATTGTGCAAGGCAATCGCATGAGCCATTTGCTCAGTGGCGGCAGCCACAAGGGCCGCGCGGTGGAGGTACTCAAACAGCATTTGCAACAACCCGATGTTGCGGTGCTTGGGCTTGGCGACTCTCCCAATGATTTGCCCCTGCTCGAAGCGGTAGATCAAGCCGTTGTAGTGCCAGGCGCCCAAGGGCCACACCCGGTGTTCCAAGAGGCCATCGCCAGTGGCCGTTTTCAGTTAGCACCAGCTCCCCATGGCGAAGGTTGGGCGCGTGCTGTTAGCTCCTGGCTCGCCAATGAAAGCCGATAGCCAAACAACAAAAAGCCCCCTCCGAGGAGGGGGCTTTCCGATTCAGTTGATCTGAATCGTTTGTTGATTCCAGATCAACCGATGGCAGGAGCCTGGAGAGCCACAGGGGCGCTCTCGGCAGCAGCCAGGTCGAGGGGGAAGTTGTGAGCGTTGCGCTCGTGCATCACTTCCATGCCGAGGCCGGCACGGTTGAGGATGTCAGCCCAAGTGTTCAGCACACGACCCTGGGAATCCAGGATGGACTGGTTGAAGTTGAAGCCGTTCAGGTTGAAGGCCATCGTGCTCACGCCAAGGGCGGTGAACCAGATGCCAACCACAGGCCAGGCAGCCAGGAAGAAGTGAAGGCTGCGGCTGTTGTTGAACGAGGCGTATTGGAAGATCAGGCGACCGAAGTAACCGTGGGCAGCCACGATGTTGTAGGTCTCTTCCTCTTGGCCGAACTTGTAGCCGTAGTTCTGGGACTCGCTCTCGGTGGTTTCACGCACCAGGGAGGAGGTCACCAGGGAGCCGTGCATCGCGGAGAACAAGCTGCCGCCGAAGACGCCTGCCACACCCAGCATGTGGAAGGGGTGCATCAGGATGTTGTGCTCGGCCTGGAACACCAGCATGTAGTTGAAGGTGCCAGAGATGCCCAGGGGCATCGCGTCAGAGAAAGAACCCTGACCGAAGGGGTAAACCAGGAACACTGCAGAAGCAGCAGCCACAGGGGCGCTGTAAGCAATGCAGATCCAAGGGCGCATGCCCAAGCGGTAGGAGAGTTCCCACTCACGGCCCATGTAGGCGTAGATGCCGATGAGGAAGTGGAAGATCACCAGCTGGAAAGGACCGCCGTTGTACAGCCACTCATCGAGGGAAGCGGCTTCCCAGATGGGATAGAAGTGCAGGCCAATGGCGTTGCTGGAAGGAACAACAGCACCGGAGATGATGTTGTTGCCGTAAAGCAGGGAGCCGGCGACAGGCTCGCGGATGCCGTCGATATCAACCGGGGGAGCGGCGATGAAGGCAACGATGAAGCAGGTGGTGGCAGCCAGCAGAGTCGGGATCATCAGAACACCGAACCAACCCACATAGAGGCGGTTGTCGGTGCTGGTGACCCACTCGCAGAACTGCTGCCACGCAGAGGCGCCGGAGCGCTGCTGAATGGTGGTTTGCATGAGTCCGTGAGGGAATCAGTAAGTAGGGCGGGATTACCGCTCCGCCGATTGTAACGAAAGATTGCCCAGTGTGTGGTTTTTCTAAGGAGCGTCGGCTTGGCCATAGCTCAATCCCGTGAATTGCCGCTCCACAGCTGCGATTTGCTCGCCACTCAACAGGGGTGGCTCCCCCAGTAAACGGGCCTGCAGATACATCCGCGCCAAGGTTTCCACCTCAATCGCCAAAGCGAGCGCTTGAGGAAGCGAGGCCCCCAAGCTCACCTGGCCGTGATGTGCCATCAGACAAGCGCGGCGGTCTTGCAACGCAGCCAACGCCAAATCCGAGAGCTGCTGGGTGCCGAAGGTGGCGTAGTCCGCGCAGCGGATATCAGCTCCTCCAGCGGCCACAACCATGTAGTGAAAACTGGGAATCGCCATCCCATGACAAGCCAGGGCCGTGGCATGGACCGAATGGCAATGCACCACGGCTTCGGCATCGGGGCGATGACGCAACAAATCAGCGTGCAAGCGCCACTCCGATGACGGCCGCCGTTGGTCCGCCACCAGGGACTCACCCTCAAAGCTGATGGCCACCAGGTCAGGAGCCTCCATCTGCTCATAGGGGAGCGAACTGGGCGTAATCAGCAGCCCGCCATCAATACGCAGCGAGAGGTTGCCGCTGGTGCCTTGATTCACTCCGCAGGCATTCATCTGCCGGGCCACCTCCACCAGCTGTTGGCGTTGCTGCTGCACCGGCTCGGCTTCCACTGCGCCCATGGCTAGCACCACAGCTGCGGCTGCCGCTCACGGGGCAAATACAACGGATGCAAGGGAGCTCCCTGACGGCTCAGCCCAAGGCAATGCCAGGGGCCCAGCTGTACTCGCACCGACTCGGCGCGGTTGAGCCAGTCCCCCTTGGTGCCCCAAGCCGCCAGCACCAGATCGGCCCCATCAGCCAACTGCTGCAGCCAGTGGTCGTTGTCGGGGCCAATCGGATCGTGAACACGCAGCAACTGGGCCGGATCGCGAGCGCGCCAAGCAAACAAATTGGCCAGGCGGAGGCCCTGAAAGCCCCAGCGCTGGGCAAAGCCAATGCAGCGCCGCAAGGTTGGATCATCAAAGCGGGCATCGGCCCGGCTGGGGTTGAGCCCCACCACCAACAGCTCGCCGCGGCCCTTACGCCAGCGACGGCGCAGCGCGTAGCGATAACGCCCACAGGCGCTCATCACCGCATCGGCCTCAAGCCACGGTTCCATACAAACCTCGAAGGCCCGCTTCGCTGGCCGCTGCCACACCGCGTTCGGTGATCAAGGCCGTCACCAGGCGGGCTGGGGTGACATCAAAGGCAGGGTTAAACGCCGGGCTTCCCTCGGGGATCAAGGCGAGGTCCTGAATGTGGCTCACCTCCCGCGGCGAGCGGGCCTCAATCGGCACCTCAGCCACCCCATCAGCCAAGGTCCAATCAATGGTTGAAGCCGGCAGCGCCACATAAAAGGGCACCTGGTTGTCGTGAGCCGCGAGCGCTTTGAGGTAGGTGCCGATCTTGTTGCAGACGTCGCCGCGGGAGGTGGTGCGGTCGGTTCCAACGATCACGGCATCCACCTGGCCGTGCTGCATCAAGTGGCCGCCGGCGTTATCGACAATGACCGTGTGGGGGACACCCTCGCGCCCCAACTCAAAGGCGGTGAGGCTGGCGCCCTGATTGCGAGGGCGGGTTTCATCCACCCAGACATGAATGTTGAGACCGGCGCGGTGGGCTTTGTAGATCGGAGCCAAGGCCGTGCCCCAATCAACTGTGGCGAGCCAACCGGCATTGCAATGGGTCAGCACCTGGAACGGTTCGCTCTGGCGCTCAGCAGGGCGCGCCGCGGCCAGCTGTTGAAACAGCTTCAAGCCGTGCTCTCCAATGGCTTCGCACATCGCCACGTCCTCATCCGCGATGCGGGCTGCCTCCTGGCGAGCGGCTTCGGCCCGCTGCTCCGGCGGCAACGCCATCACCAGATCGCGCACACGGTCGAGCGCCCACTGCAGGTTCACCGCTGTTGGGCGCGTCGACAACAACAAGGCATGGGCCGTCGCCAAAGCCGAATCACTGGGGTCGGCCTGCAACGCCAACATCAAGCCGTAGGCGCCAGTCACCCCAATTAAGGGGGCTCCACGCACCACCATCGTGCTGATCGCCTCCGCCGCCTGCTGGCAGCTGCTCAAGGTTTTGGTGCCAAAGCTGTAGGGCAAGGCGGTCTGGTCAATCACCCAGACCGAGCGGCCATTCGGTTCCAGGCCAATCGTGCGCCAAGGGCGGCCATCAATATTCATCCGCGAAGCATCCATTGCGCCGCTGCCATGCTGCCTGCCAACCGGAATGGCAATCTGCCCGCAGCGCTCCCGATGCCATGAAGCTGTTCGATGTCTTGGTGGCCTTCGCCAGCCTCAGCCTGTTGCTGCTGATCGGCATGGCCCTACGGCAGCGGCTGCGCTGGTTGCGCCAACTGGGCATTCCAGAGGCTCTGGTGGCTGGTCTGCTGGGGTTGCTGGTGGGCCCTTTTGGCCCATTCCCGATCTTTCCTGAGCAGGTCTACAAGGTGTGGGGGCAAACCCCTGGCGTGCTGATCAGCCTGGTGTTCGCCACCTTGTTTTTGGGCCAGCGCCTGCCCAGCCCTGGGGTGATCTGGAAACGCGCCGCTGGCCAAACCGCCTTTGGCATGGTCCTCGGCTTCGGCCAATACCTGGTGGGCGGCCTCCTAGTGCTAGCCATCTTGCAACCACTGTTTGGCACCAATCCCCTGATGGCCGCCCTGATCGAGGTGGGCTTTGAGGGAGGCCACGGCACGGCCGCTGGCATGGGCGCCACCTTCCGGGAGCTGGGCCTGGAGTCAGGCGAAACCTTGGGCCTGGCCATGGCCACCGTGGGCGTGCTCACCGCTGTGGTGATCGGCAGCACCTTGGTGGTGTTCGGCCGCCGCCGTCAGTGGCTGGCGCAAAAAGAGCGTGGGCTTGAACCAGCTGATCCCAATGCAGCGCTGCTGCAACAGATCGCCGACGAGGACCCCTTTTCAGCCGGAGAGCGGCTGGCGATCGAAACGGCCGCTGGCACAGCCGAGCCCGCCGAACAGAACTCCCTCACGATTGATGCGCTGACGATCAACCTGGCCCTCGCCGGTGGGGCCGTCGGCCTGGGCATCCTGCTGAAGGCTTTGATCACCGCACTAGGAAGCAGCCTGGGCGGAGCTGAAACCGCTCGGCTGCTGCAGGCCATCCCCATCTTCCCGTTGGCGATGGTGGGGGGCCTGATCGTTCAGGTCGCCCTGCAACGCAGCCGACAGACCTCCTTGGCCTCCGCCTCAGCGCAGGCCAGCGTGGGCTCAGTGGCGATGGATCTGCTGATCACCGCAGCGATGGCCAGCCTCAACCTGCCGTTGCTGGAAGAAAACTGGCTGCCCTTCATCGCCTTGGCGATTGCCGGGTTGAGCTGGAACATCGCGGCGTTCTTCCTGCTCGCTCCGCGGATCTTCAGCGATCACTGGTTTGAACGCGGCATTGCTGATTTCGGCCAAGGCACCGGAGTCACCGCCACGGGCCTGTTGCTGCTGCGCATGGCCGATCCCTACGGCCGCAGCCGCGTCATGGAGGCCTTCTCGTTTAAGCAACTGGTGTTTGAACCGTTCCTTGGAGGCGGGCTGATCACAGCCTTGTCGCCCCTGTTGATCGCCGGCTGGGGGCTGCCCCGCTTCAGCCTGGTGGCCCTGGTGCTCACCCTGCTCGCCATCGGCTTCGGCCTCAGGCTGGGACGCCGAACTCAGCTGAGCTGAACCTTGCGATCGATCGGGCGGTAGCCCCACCAATCGGGCACTTGGGGCTGCGAGCCACCACTGGGGTTGGGGCTGAGCTGCACATGCCAGCCCTCGAGCAGATCCAGCGGCAAGCAATCGTCGACGGCATGCAGATCGTCTTTGTGGCGCTGCTGGGCATCGGGCAACAAACGTCGTTTGGCACGCGCTTTGGCCGCCGCGGCCGAGGGAGCCACCACCAAACCGATTTGATGCAACTCCAGCAAGTTGCTGGGGTTGTAGCCCCCCACATTCACAAACCAAAGCTTCTCCACCGAGTCAGCAGGTGTTTGGGTGAGGTTGATGGCATAGCCATCGATTTGACGCACCTGCATCCAGCTGTCGAGATGCAGGCCGCGCCGCCTGCCCACCCACTGGCGCTGCAGCTCGGGAATCGTGGCCTCAATGGTGGAACCCACCACAAAACGCACGTCGTGGAGTTCGACATGGCAGCCATCGATGCGGCCGCCCAATACAACGAGAAACAGCTTGGGCTGCTCAGGCGTGCTCACGCAGAAATGCAGCCGATGAAGCCAACTCCTCCAAGAACGCGTCGATCTCGGCTTCGGTGGTGGTGAAACCAAGACTGGCGCGCGCCGATCCACTCAGGCCTAAGAGCCTGTGCAACGGCTGGGTGCAGTGATGGCCGCTGCGAATGCAAATGCCACTGGCATCGAGCAAGGCGGCCAAGTCGTTGGCATGCAGGCCATCAACGACAAAAGCAGCCAAAGCACCGCGATCGGGCTGTTGCTCGGGGCTCGGGCCGAGCAAACGCACCCCATCAATGCGGCTCAAGCCCTCCCAAAGACGGGCGGTGAGGCGCTGCTCCCACCGATGGATCGCCGCAAGACCCAACGCCTGGATGTAGTCGATGGCGGCAGCCATACCGATGGCCTCACCAATCGCTGGAGTTCCCGCTTCAAATTTGTGGGGCAAAGCAGCCCAGGTGCTGCGCTCCAGGAACACCTCATCAATCATTTCGCCACCACCGAGGAACGGTGGGGCCTGCTCCAGCAACTCACGCCGACCCCAAAGAAAGCCCATGCCTGTGGGGCCACAGAGCTTGTGACTGGATCCCACCAACCAATCACACTCCAGCTGCTTCACATCAACCGGCAGATGGGGAAGGCTTTGGCAGGCATCCACCAGCACTCGGGCGCCAACGGCGTGGGCGAGGGACACCACCTCAGCGATGGGATTGAGGCACCCCAGGGTGTTGCTGACATGCGCCAACGCGACCAGGCGGGTGCGCCCGTTGAGCTGACCGCGCAGATCATCGAGATCCAACTCACCGGTGGCGGTGAGCCCCACATGTCGCAACACGGCTCCCGTCCGCGCTGCCACCATCTGCCAAGGCACCAGGTTGCTGTGGTGCTCCATCACCGTGGTGAGGATCTCGTCTCCGGGTTGGAGCTGATCGAGCGCCCAAGTCATCGCCACCAAATTGATGGCCTCGGTGGCATTGCGGGTGAACACGATTTCAGCTGGATCAGCCGATCCCACCAAGGCTGCCGTTGTGTTGCGGGCCGCTTCAAAGGCATCAGTGGCACGAGCACTGAGGCTGTGGGCACCGCGGTGCACATTGGCGTTGTCGCAGCGGTAGTAGTGATCCAGGGCTTCAAGCACCTGGCGCGGTTTCTGGCTGGTGGCCGCGTAATCGAGATAGATCAGCGGACGGCCATGGATCTGCTGATCGAGCACAGGGAAATCCCCACGGGTGCGCTGTGCCAGATCCAGCCCAAGAGCGGCAGCTGTCATCGCGCTGAGCTCCCTTGCCATGGATGCCAACCCGCAGCCAGCGGCGGCAGCTGATTCAAGACCTCCAAGCAGAAGCCCCGGCGCAGCAACTCGGTGGCTGCCGGGCGATCAATGCCGCGGCTGCGCAGGTAAAACAGCTCCTCATCGGCCAAGCTGCTGACGGTGGCGCCATGGCTGCAACGCACGTCGTCGGCAACGATCTCCAGTTCTGGCTTGGTGTCGACCCAGGCCTGCTCACTGAGCAGCAAATGACGACTGAGCTGGGCGGCATCCGTGCCTTGTGCTGCGCAGGGCACCTGCACGGTGCCGTTGAAGATGCTGTGGGATCGGCCATCCACGAGCGCTTTTTGCAGCTGATCCAGGCGGCCATCAGGGCCATCGAATCGCACCAAGCTGTGCAAATCAGCAATGGCGGTGCCACTCAGCACGGCCAAATCCCGCAGACAGGTTTCAGCGCCGCCAGCGCATTGCAACAACTGCGGCTCCTGGCGGGCGAGGGCCCAACCCTGAACCACGGCCGTACGGCTGTAGGAGCTGCCGGGCTGCTGACGGATGGCACTGCCTGCCATCAACACAGCGCCTTCATCACCTTGGAGCCATTGACCCTCCACCAACCTGGCGCCGGTGGCCAGATCGGCTTCGAGCCAAGGCAAGCAAAGGCTGGAGGCGGTGCTGCTGATCCGCAACGCCAACTCCAACTCGGCGTTCTCCGCCAGAAGGAAACGCAACCGCGGCGCCAGCAGCGCGCGGGCAGCCTCTGGCTGTAGCCACAACTCCAAACGCAGCCTGGCGCCAGCAGCCAGAGCAAGTTGCAACTGCGGGCCAGCGACAGAGGCATGCAGTCGGCAGGGCAAGCCGGTGGCCTCTCCAGGCTCAACGCCGCTTAAAACAGCTCCTTCCGGCAAGGGCTGGGAACCCGGAGCCAAGCTGAAGCTCAGTCCATCAGGGCCGAGCTGCAGCCGCACCACATCCGCTTCCGGCGCCGGCCAGGCAGCACTAGCGGCGCTAGCGCAGGGCTTCAAAGCGCGTGGATCAAGCTGCAACAGCGGCGCCAGATCAGTGAAACGCCAGTCCTCCTGACGACTGGGGGGCAGGGTGAGCTCAGAGGCAGCAAGCCCATGGCTCGCCCTCAATCCATCGAGCCAGCTTTGGCGCTCCAGCACCGCGCTGCTCATGCCAACACCTCAGGGCTGCGCGAGGTGACGCCAGCTTCAGCATCCACCCAGTCATAACCACGGCGCTCCAGCTCAAGGGCCAACTCCGGACCACCGGTGCGCAGGATGCGGCCATGGGCCATGACATGCACAAACTGCGGAGTGATCGCATCGAGCAGACGCTGGTAGTGGGTGATCAACAAGGTGGCGTTGTCGGGACCGGCCAGGTGATTCACCCCTGCAGCCACGATGCGCAGGGCATCGATATCCAGGCCGGAATCGGTTTCATCAAGGATCGCCACCACCGGCTCCAGCAGAGCCATTTGCAGGATTTCATTGCGCTTTTTCTCGCCGCCTGAGAACCCCTCATTGAGGCTGCGCTCAAGGAACGACGGATCCATCTGCACCAGCTCCAGCCGTTGCTGCAGATGCTCTTCAAAACTGAAAGTGTCGAGCTCTTCGAGCTCCTGCGCTTGACGGCGCGCGTTGGTCGACACCCGCAGAAATTCCAGGTTGCTCACCCCAGGGATTTCCACCGGGTACTGAAAGCCCAAAAACACACCGGCCCTGGAGCGCTCTTCTGGTGGCAGCTCAGCGATGTCCTGACCACGGAACCGCACGCTGCCACCGGTGATGGTGTAGGTGGGATGCCCCGCAATCACCTTGGAGAGGGTGCTTTTGCCGCTGCCATTGCGGCCCATCACCGCATGGATTTCACCGGCGCGGACCGTGAGATTGACCCCACAAAGAATCTCCTGATCGGCGACCGAGGCGCGCAGATCGGTGATCTCAAGCAGGACAGGGGACTCAGACACAACGAATTAGTGAGGTGGGCAAGCAGCGGGTTAACCGACGGAACCCTCGAGCTTGAGGGCGAGCAGCTTGTCGGCTTCAGCGGCAAATTCCAGCGGGAGCTGGTTGAAGACGTCGCGGCAAAAACCGCTGACCATCATCGACACCGCCTCTTCAAAAGCGATGCCACGGCTCTGCAAGTAGAAGAGCTGATCTTCCGAAATCCGGCAGGTGCTGGCCTCATGCTCAACGGTGGCCTGGGGTTGCTGCGATCGGATGTAGGGATAGGTGTTGGCGGCCGCTTGATCGCCGATCAACATCGAATCGCATTGGCTGTAATTGCGAGCGCCAATCGCTTTAGCCCCCATTTGCACGAGCCCGCGGTAGCTGTTGGCGGAGCGGCCAGCGCTAATCCCTTTGCTGACGATCGTTGAACGGCTACGTGGACCGACATGGACCATCTTTGTGCCGGTATCAGCCTGCTGGCAGTTGTTGGTCAGAGCCACGGAGTAAAACTCGCCAACGGAATCAGCACCAGCCAATACACAGCTGGGATATTTCCACGTGATGGCTGAGCCGGTCTCCACCTGGGTCCAGCTGATGTGACTGCGGGCGCCCTTGCAGATGCCGCGCTTGGTCACGAAGTTGTAGATGCCGCCTTTGCCGTTCTCATCGCCGGCATACCAGTTCTGAACGGTGGAGTACTTGATCGAGGCGTCATCGAAGGCCACCAACTCCACCACCGCGGCATGCAGCTGGTTGGTGTCAAACATCGGGGCAGTGCAGCCCTCGAGGTAACTCACCGACGCCCCCTCTTCGGCAACGATCAAGGTGCGCTCGAATTGACCGGTATCACCGCTGTTGATGCGGAAATAGGTCGAGAGGTCCATCGGGCAGGTGACGCCCTTGGGAATGAAAACAAATGAACCGTCGCTGAACACCGCTGAATTCAGCGCAGCAAAATAGTTATCAGCGATCGGAACAACGCTGCCCAGGTAGCGCTCGATCAACTCGGGGTGCTCTTCAACCGCTTCACTGAAGGAGCAGAAGATGACACCATGCTCGGCCAGCTGCTCTTTGTAGGTGGTGGCAATCGAAACACTGTCGAAGACAGCGTCCACCGCCACATTGGAAAGACGCTTCTGCTCACTCAGCGGAATCCCAAGCTTGTCGAACGTCTCCAGCAACTTGGGGTCGACCTCATCGAGGCTGGCCTTCTTCTGCTCCTGTTTGGGAGCGGCGTAATAAACGATGTCCTGGTAGTCGATGGGCGGGTAGCCCAAAGCAGCCCAATCGGGCTCAGCCATGCGCTGCCATCGGCGGAAGGCACGCAGGCGGAAATCCAGCAAGAACTGGGGCTCCTTCTTTTTGGCCGAAATCAGCCGAACAACCTCTTCACTGAGGCCCTTGGCGATCTTCTCCGTTTCAATGTCAGTGACAAAGCCATAGCGATAAGGCTGGCTAACCAGGTCGCTGACATTGCTGGAGGCCACTGGCGCGTCCAAAGCATTCACAGGCGGAGTGGCACTCATCCAGAGGTATGGGCCTGGATTTCATCCAGGGTGATGCTCTGCTTCTCACCGCGGAACGGGTTGTCCTCGGTCAGGAACAGCATGCAGTGACAGTCCTTGCGCTCGCGCATCGGCACGCAGGGGCAGTTCCAAAACGCTTGAGAGACCTCCGCCTCTTTGTCTTCGTAGTGGCGGCAAGGACAAAGGGCGCCACCAAGCTCGTCTTTGTGGCGGGCCAAACCCTCGAGCACCACTGCCGTGACACCAGGATCACTACAGAAGTAGGTCCCCGTGCGCTGGGCATAGGTTTCCGCAAAACGGCGGATGACTTCAAGGCTGTCTGAAGCCGCGGGCTGTTGCGCGTCGTCTGCCATAGGGGCCGGAATTACGAAACACCTTGGTTTCCTTTCCCAAGGCTAGAGCAAGGGTATGCCCTGCAGTGGCACCCCCAAGCCTTAACTGACATCCGCGTGCGGCGTTCATAGCTTGCGAGAAACCTCCCCTGGATCCCGTGGTGACTCTCTCTGATCTGCAGCAGCGGCCCGTGGACGAGCTGTTGGGCGATGAAGCCGATCTCTTATTGCGTACACAGCCCAAGGTGAGCCGCGACCGGCTGCACCTACCAGGCCCGGATGTGGTCAGCCGGATGTTTGAAAGCTCAGACCGCAGCCCTCAGGTGCTACGCAGCCTGCAGCAGCTCTATGGATCCGGCCGACTGGCCCACACCGGCTACCTCTCGATCCTGCCGGTGGACCAGGGCATTGAGCACTCAGCGGCCCACTCCTTTGCCCCAACCCCGGAATACTTCGACAGCGAAGCCATCGTTGAACTGGCCGTCGAAGCTGGCTGCAGCGCTGTGGCCTCAACCCTGGGTGTGCTGGGCTCGGTGGCCCGCCGCTGGGCCCACCGGATCCCCTTCCTGGTGAAGCTCAACCACAACCAGCTGCTGACAGCACCCAACGTGCACGAGCAGATCCTGTTTGCTTCGGTTGATCAGGCCTGGAACATGGGCGCCGTGGCCGTTGGCGCCACCATCTATTTCGGCAGCGACGACTGCAACCGGGAGCTGCAACAGATCGCGGCGCTGTTTGAGCAAGCCCACAGCCGTGGCATGGCCACGGTGCTGTGGTGCTATCTGCGCAACCCAGTCTTCAAGCAGCCAGAAGCCGATTACCACCTAGCCGCCGACCTCACCGGCCAGGCCAACCATCTCGGGGTCACCATCGGCGCCGACATCATTAAGCAGAAGCTGCCTGAGAACAATGGCGGTTACGGCGCTGTGGCCCGGGCCCTCGGTCAGTCCTATGGGATGACCGATGAGCGCATCTACGACGAGCTCAGCAGCGCCAACCCCATCGACCTCTGCCGCTATCAAGTTCTCAATTGCTATTCAGGCCGCATCGGCCTGATCAACAGCGGCGGCGCGGCTGGCAAAAACGATGTGCACGACGCCGTGCGCACCGCCGTGATCAACAAGCGCGCTGGCGGCTGCGGCCTGATCATGGGGCGCAAGGCGTTCCAGAAGCCGCGCCAAGAAGGAGCCGCTCTGATCCAACGGGTTCAAGACGTCTATCTCGACCCAGCGATCCCCATCGCCTGATGCCAGGCTGGGAAGACGATGACGTCTTCTCCTGTCTCCACCCACGAAGCTGCGCTCACCTTGCTGTTGCGGCAAGGTGAGGCTTCGGCTGCAGAACTAGCCCAGCAATTGGGGGTGTCTGTTCAGGTGATGCGCCGCCACCTGCGCAGCCTCGAGCGCGACGAGCTGGTGGAAGCCAGCCCACAATCCGGCGGTCCCGGCCGGCCGAGCAATCGCTGGCGCCTGACAGCCAACGGCCGTGGACGCTTTCCCGATGGCAGTGAGCATTTCGCCCTTGGCCTGCTGCAGTCGCTGAGCACAGCCTTGCCCCCAGAGCAAGTCAAAGACCTGCTCAGCACCCAAGCGGATTGCCAAGCCGGGCGCTACCGCGAGCAACTCGGCGATGAGCCCCTCTCCGGCCGACTGGAAAAACTGGTGGAGCTCAGGCGGCGCGAGGGCTATGTGGCCGACTGCCGCCAGGATCCCGACAGTTCTGCATGGCTGCTGCAGGAGTATCACTGCTCGGTCTCACGGGTGGCCGAAGCCTTCCCCTTGATCTGCGATCAAGAGCTGCAGGTGATGCGGCGCACCTTCCCCGATTGCAGCGTTGAGCGGGTGCACTGGAAGCTCGATGGCGATCACACCTGTGGTTTCCGGCTCACCCCCCGTGGCTGAGAGCCCACTGAGCCACGACGAAGCCGCAGCCATTGATGCCCTGCCCTGGCCGCTGCTGGAGCGCCAGCGACTACGGCTGCTGGCTCACAGCCTGCGCAGCCTGCAGGCCGCTGCCGGGCGCAGCGATGGCGCTCTCCCCAGCGGGAGTGAACTGGAGGCCTGGGCGGTGGCACAGCCCCAGCTCCAGCGGGAGCATCACTTTCGGCAGCTGCTGATCGAACAACTCAGCGCCGCTGGCATGCGCCTGAAGCAAATTGCCGAGGCCCAAGCACCAGAGCAAACCCCGCTCAGCCTCAGCCTTGAGCAGCTGATACGAGCATCAACACCCCCGCAAAGCCAAGCCCACCAGCCAACACCCCCGGCCAGCCCGGATGATCACCCTCCAAACGACTGAGGGGCAGGGCCATCAACGGCGCCGTTGCCAGCAAGCTCACGGCCAGCCCCACCGGCAGCTGTTGCAAGCTGGCCTGCTGCAGCACGATCCCCAGGCTGGTGCCGAGCAGTGTGGCCAACAGCACCAAGGGCCAGCGGGGGCTTGCAGGGCGTGGCTGCTGCTTGGTGGGCAAGCGCACCCAAGGCAACATCACTGCCAAGGCCGCCAGCAAGCGCACCGCAGCTGCCGTGAGCGGCTGCCAGCTGCTGCCTGCCAAGGCCCAACGCGACAGCAACGCCCCGGCCAAGCCGCAGAGCAATGCCAGGGCAATGCATAGCAATCCCAGCCCTTGTTCCCGCGCTGGTGTGCCTCCAGGCGGGGCTTGCCGAGCCACGATCAAGACCGCCAGGCTGATCAGTGCGATCGCCAGCCACTGCTGCAGCTGTAGGGACTCCGCCAAGGTGAGCTGGGCCAGGAGTGCTGAAAGGGCGGGCCCACCGGCATCGAGCGTCAAGCTGCGGCGGGTGCCCAAACGCCGCAGCGCAGCGAAATAAAAGCTGTCGCCCAGGGCAATCCCCAAGACTCCGCTGAGCATCAAAGCCAGCAGGGTGGGCGCTGAAACGCCCTGCCACGCACCAGACCAGAGCAGCACAGGCAGCAAGCTCAAGCTGCCAATGAGGTTTTTGAGCAGATTGAGCTGCGAGGCGCTGAGCGAGGTGGGCACCCGTCGCCAAAGCCCACTGGCGATGGTCCAGCAGAAGGCAGCCAACAGGGCCGCCACGACACCGATCAACATGGGGATCGACCCGGCAGGCTGGACGCCATGGATTGCATCACCGACGCCCTCAGTTTCTTTGGCCAAAGCTGTGGCCGCTGGCGCTCCCAACGCTCCCAGCACCATCTCTTGCATCGCCGGGCGGAAGCCGGCGCTTCATTGGTGGAAGTGGCGATGGTGGAAGCCGATGACCCTCGGCTGAGCGCCCTGGCCGAGCTGCACAAGATGGACCCCGGCGCGGTGGTGGGGGGCTGTCATGTGCGCTGGAGCGGCTCAATGGCCTGGGACCGAGCCGGGGAAAACCATGAAAGCGAAACGGTGTTTGCCCTGCTGCCCGACGACAGCGAAGGCTGCCAGGGCTTCCTCCTGCGCGACATGGGGTATTCCGTGAAAGAACCAGTCGCCGGGCGCTTTCGCCTGGATGAGCAGAAAAGCCTTTGGCTGAGCACCAACTACGAAATGATGGACAGCGGCGAGTGCTTTTGGTTCGCCGGACCCAACACCAGGCTGCGCACCAGCACCGTGCAAGGGCTCTCCAACACCGCCTCCCTCTGCATGGAAACCAGGGTCCTAGAGGACGCCCAACCGATGAGAGACCAGCAGCCCTCGGCCCAAGCCAGCTCCCTGCTGGGCTGGTAACAAATACTTAGAAAAGCCGTCCGAAAAGTTACGGACTGTGATCGCGATTGAAAAGATTCGGCTCTCTTCCAGCCCCCACTTCTACGATCAGCGTCGTCGGATGCTGACTACTGAGTGGCTATTCCCCTCCTGCCGTACGCGCCCATCACCCAAAACGCCCGGGTGGAGCGGATTCGCGTGGGCTCGGACGAAGACCTCAAGGTCGTAGCCCTCGACCAGTCGATGGACGCCGACAACCTCAAGACAGTCATTGAGTCGGCGTATCGCCAGATCTTTTTCCACGCCTTCAAGAGCGACCGCGATCGCTTCTTGGAATCACAGCTGCGCAACGGTCAGATCACCGTGCGCGATTTCATCCGCGGCCTCTGCCTCTCGGACACCTTCACCCGCACCTTCTACGGGTTCAACAGCAACTACAAGGTGGTGCGCCACTTGGTGGAACGCCTGCTGGGACGCAAGACCAGCGGCAAAGGCGAGGAGCTCTCCTGGTCCATCGTGATCGCCACCAAAGGTGTTGCCGGCATGGTGGACGCCTTGCTCGATAGCGAGGAGTACCTCGACAACTTCGGTTTCGACACCGTCCCTTACCAGCGCCATCGCGTGCTGCCCGGGCGCGATCTGGGCGACACCCCCTTCAACATCACCACTCCTCGCTACGACGAGTACCACCGCAACAAGCTGGGCTTCCCCCAGATCATCTTCACTGGCGACATCAAGCGGTTGCCCGAGCGCGCCAAGATCAAGCGAGGCGGCAATCCAGCCGACTACATGGATTGGGTCGGGAGCATGGGCGCAGTCAACATGCCTGGCTCTCAAGCCCAAACCAGTGGGGACTACATGTCACGCGTTCCTTACCGCAGCATCGGCCGCTAAGCGATCGCGTTCAGCACCCTTCAAAGCACTCCGAAAGGGGTGCTTTTTTGTGCCGCTCACGCGTCTGGCCTAGCAAGAATCAGGAATTGCTGACGGGTGAAGAGATCTCTGTTGTGACTTTTGCCTAGTGGATGCAGAGTGATCCCAAACGGAATCTTTAGCGGTGAATCAGTCCTTGTCTTCGCTTGCGCGTCTGACTCTCCGACAACTGCGCCGCGTTGCAAGCGACCTGGGTGTGGCTCTTTACAGCCGCAAATCAAAGGACGAGCTGCTCGATGCCATCAGCACAAAGCAGGAGTTCAGCGCTGGCGAGAAGCGCATTGAAACCGCCATCTCCTTAGCCGAGATGGAGGCTGGTTTTGGCAACACCCCCCTGCCTCTACCTGAAACTCGGGTGGTGTTTCTCCCCCGTGATCCCCAATGGGCCTACGTCTTTTGGGAGATCGCTGCTGACAGCCGTCGCTCTGCTGATGCCGCTGGTGCGCGCCAGCTCTGCCTTCGGGTCTGCGACGTCACCGGTCTGCACGACGGCTCCAGCCATCCCCACACCCTGCAGGAAGTGGTGGTCGATTCGGGTTCCAGCGAGTGGTATCTGCCGGTTCCCCTGAGTGATCGCGACTACCGCGTGGAACTGGGCTTCCGCCTCAACGACGGCGGTTGGTTCTCTTTGGCCTTCTCGGCTGTAGCCCGGGTTCCGGCCATGCATCCCAGCGAGCAGATCCTGGACCAGTTCGTGCCTTTCTCCCTTGAGGCCACTCCCAGCACCCTGCCCACCCCCGCCGATGCAGGAGACAACAACCTGCACGAGCGGCTCTACCAAACCGCCACCGTGCGCTGGCGCCGCCTTGGCCGCGGCTCTGAATCGTTCCATGAACTGGACGAGTCCGCCGCTGCAGCGCGTGGCCTCAATGATTCCGGTGTTGGCCGCTGGGCCAGCGGCCGCAGCGAGAGTGGAATCGGTGGTGTCGCTCCACGTCAACGCTCCTTCTGGCTGGTGGCTGACGCCGAACTGATCGTCTACGGCGCCACTGATCCTTCCGCCACCTTGAGCATTGGCGATGAAGCGGTGCCCCTCTCAGCCGATGGCACCTTCCGTGTTCAGGTTCCCTTCCGCGATGGGCATCAGCTCTATCCGATCAAAGCGGTGGCTGCCGATGGTGAGCAAACCCGCGACATCACCCTGGAGTTCGAGCGCAAACCCCCCCAGGACAACACCAACACGCCTGGACAAGCCAAAAACGAGTGGTTCTGAGCCCTGTGGCTCTTAAAAAAGCCCTGGTCCTCATCCTGCCGTTGGCCGGCTCTCTCTCTCTGCCCATTGCTGTCCCGCTCTTGATGCGAACAGCTGGGATCGGGGCAGGGGTCGGCTTGGTGTTGGTGGTGAGCTGCCTTTGGTTTGCAGTGATGCTGCGGTTCTCTGAAATGCCCTGATCCTTCCCTCAGGGTTGTTAACGCTAAAAAAGCCCTATTGCCAGTCAAAAATTTTGTTTCAGGGCACTCAACCCCTGAGGAACTCATCAAGTAACGGGCCTAATCTCCAGCTCACAATTGCCCGCTCGATTCAGTAATGGTTGTCATCAAACCGAAGCGTGATTTCACCAGCCTGAATCGCGTCTCTTACGCCGCCAGCAACACGGCCAAGAAATCGCAAGCAGCCACCACGATTGCCCAGTACAAGCACGACATCTGCTCCAACCTGGGTATTGGGATTGGCCCTCGCCACCATGAGGAGTGCCCGTTCTCCTCGGTAAACGATCAATACGCCGCCACCGGCAGTGAAGCGCTGGAAACCGCCATTGCGGCCGCCTACAAACAGGTGTTGGGCAATCTCGGCCCCACCGAAAGCCAGCGGTGCACCGAGCTGGAATCCCAGCTGCTGAATGGCGACATCAATGTGCGCGACTTCGTGGCTGGGTTGGCCAAATCAGATCTCTACAAGCAGAACTATTTCTCCACGGTCTCTCCGATCCGCGGCATTGAGCTGAACCTCAAGCACCTGCTGGGCCGCCCTCCGGTCAATCAAGCCGAGGTCAGCGCCTGCATCACCTTGATTGCCGAGCATGGCTTTGATGCCTTGGTCGACAAGATCACCCAATCCGGTGAGTACTTGGAAGTGTTCGGCACCGACACCGTGCCCTATGCCCGGGCTTTCAAATCCGAAGCTGGCTTCTACTGCTCCACCTTCATCAACATGGGCGAGGTCTGCACCGGCAACGCCGCTTCAGACACAACGGTTCAAAGCCGCAGCCTGCTGGTGATGGCCCTGAACAATGCCCGCAGCCTCAGCACCTCTGCTGGCAGCTTCGATGTGTCGGCCTTTAGCTATTCCAAAGCCATCAAGGACCCAACATCGGGTGCCTTCCAACGCATGTTCCAGCCCAAAACGGCCAAAACCTGGGGCTAAACACGGCACGGCAACCCGGGGAAGGCTGGATTCAACAGCCCAAACGCCATGGCCCTGATTGGCTGGCCAACCCTCTTGATCCATCCCCAATGCCCGCTCTGCCATCAGGCCTGGAGCGGGCCTTCTTTTTGTCCATCCTGCCGAGATCAACTCAAACTCAATCAGCCCAGACCCCAGGGAACCCAGCCGATCCCTTGGCGTGCTCTAGGGCTTTATGACGCGAACTGGCGACAGCTGATCTTGAGACTGCGCCAGCGCGCCAGCCCCAAGGTGATCCGCGTATTGGCCAGCGAATGCCTTGCGCTGCTGCCCAAGCCAAGGTCGGCGATTCAGCTCTGTGCCATCCCGCCGCGCCCAGGGCATCAGCCTGGCCCTCCGCAATGGATCCAAAGGGAGATCAGCCGCCAAAGCAGGATGCGAGCTCAGCCGTTGCTGCATCGCCGCAGGGCTTGCCTTGGCCAACACCATCTCAGTGGCAGCCAACGCCGGCAAAACCTCCAAGGTGTGTTCTCAGTTGAGCCGCTGCAACAGCCCTCAGCCAAGGTGATGCTCCTCGATGACGTAGTGACCACAGGCGCCACTAGCCAAGCAGCAGCTGAAGCGCTGCAAGCAGCTGGATATGGGGTTGTTGGAGTCCTTTGCCTGGCCCACACCAGCACCAGCAGCCTTCTCGACACAACGATGACTTAAGCTTGCCCCTTGCCCAACAGGGCTTGCCGGGATAGCTCAGTTGGTAGAGCAGGCGACTGAAAATCGCCGTGTCCCCAGTTCAAATCTGGGTCCTGGCATCGGTATGGAGCACCCTTTGCGGAAGGGCAATTTCAATGCCTCGTTCCTTCATGGCATGCCATAGGGACGTGCCCAATTCGCTGGCAACACTGATGCCAGTCATTGGATCATCGATCCAATAACGGATTCCGTAGGTCAGGCCTGAGGCGTCGTAACGCAACAACAACCCCTTGGGTGCAGGGTCCTGCAACACCCGTGAAATCGTTGCGGCCGTCTCCTCCAGCAAGGCAATCACCTGATCTGGCGCATGGCGGTAGTGGGCTGTAATCAGCACCTGACCGCGGCGGCTGCGATCCAATCGGCCGCTGTAGGTCACCATCGACTGGGTAAAGAACATCTGGTTTGGAACCAGCAACTCGACGTTGTCGCGATCACGCCAAAGGGTGGTCGCCCGCATCCCGAGCTCAATCACTTCACAGGGCTCTGGATCTTGACCAGGTGTTGACTCCAGTAACAGCACATCCCCTGGTCGCACGGCTCCCTCCAGCAACAACCACAGGCCGCTGAGGAAATTGCTGAAGACCTCCTTGAGCCCAAACCCAAGACCCACCGAAAGGCCACCACTGATGGCCGCTAACACCGTGGTGTTGACTCCAACCATCGCCAGGATCAACACCAAACCGATCCCGACAAACAGATAGCGGAGCAGGAGCGCCGTCGCGCGATAGGCCTGTTCGCTGAAGCCCAGGAGCTTTCTCGCCAACCAGGCAAGACCCCAGGCTGGCAAAGCTGTTCCAGCCACGAGCACGTAGGCACCGATGAGAAGCAGCAGCAGATCACTGACCAGAAAGCTGTCGCTGCCAAAACGCAGCATTGGAGCGTTGATCAGGGCATTGAGATCCGTGACCTGAGCCATGAGCGCAGCCACACCAAACAGCACCAGCGCTGGCCGAAGCACGCGCACATCGAATTGGGTGACAATCGGCAGAGGCAAGGCCTGGCGCATCAGCACCACAAACACCCGGCTCAGCAGACAGAGCCCATAAAACCGGGTCATAAAAAACGCCAGGCCAGCCACACCGGTCTGCCAATCCAGCAGCCGAGAGGCCAGGATCAAAAACCCAAACAGCAAGAGCTCATTGGTGAGCGGCCGCAACTGAGACAACAGGGGATAGCGGCGCGTCAGGGGCCAGGAACGGCCCTCAAGACCCAGGCGTCGACTAACCCAAAACCAAGCCCAGAGAGCCAACAGCAGAACAACGACCTGCCACACCACCACCGGGCGGGTGAAATTAGAGATCAGATGATCAACTGAGAGAACAAAGCTATTCATCGCAGCCTCTCCTGCAGCACCTGGTGCAGCCTCGGAGCGATGGCCTCAGGCGTCTTGCTACCGCTAATCACCGCATCCATCAGGGGCTGCACCTGCTCATCAAGCGCATAGAGGTCAGAGAATTGCTGGTTGGTCAGCACCAGGCCTCGTTTGTATTGCTGGTATTGCACCGCCAGAACGGGATAAGCCTTAAACGGCAAACCAATCGCCGGATTCACCGGCAGCACAGTGGCTTGATCAATCGCCATCGTGCGCTGCTGAACCACATTGATGTTGAACAGCGCCAGACGAAGCGCTAACTCCTGTTGCCGAGGATTGGACTGGGAACCAAAAGCCCAGAGCCGCATGTGCACGACCGCGCGGGGATCCCCAGCTGGCCCCTGAGGCAAAGCGGCAAGACCCAAGCGCTCACTCATCCCATCCTGCAAGCTGGGCAGCCAGCGGTTAGCGCAGAGCACCCACTGATACCGGCCGGCCAAAAACCCATGGAGGAGGTTCTGGGGGCTGATCTCAAAGACGATCGAAGGCTGCAGATTGGCCAAACGCAACCACCGCAGAAAATCCAGCAGCGCTGAGGGATTCGTTGACGCAACACCCTGAGGGAACAGCTCACCGCCAAAACTGGTGTAGAGCCAAGTCAACTCACTGAATCGGCTCTGAAAACCAAAGCGTTTGCCTGCTTTGGCCTGATCAATTAATTGATCAAGGCTGGTTGGGGCAGCGGCCATCCGCTGGCGATCAAAACAAGCCATGCGGGTGAAGACAAGCTCAGGCACCGCCAGCATTTGCCCATCAGATTCCAGGGCCTCCACAAGATCTGGGCGGATGTCCTGACGCTCTGTGGCATCCAGGCTGACCGGTCGAATCCAGCCGCGCTTGCCCAGCGCAGCTAAATCGGTATCGGTGATCAGCAGAAGATCTGGCCCCAAGCCGCGGCGATGGCGATAGCCCAACTCCTGCACCATCCGGTCGGACGGCACGAGCTGCCACTTCACCTTCACATCAGGGTTGTAGCGCTGAAAAACCCTCAGGCTGCGCTCAACATTGTCCTCAATCCGCTCGCGCTCGCGCTCCGTATTCAGTCTCGAGGTTTCCACCAACAAGCTGATGGTTCCGCCTGCTGCGACAGAACTGCTCATCCAGCGGCGCCAAGGGCCGCTGAACAGCAACAACACAACAATGACTGGCGGTGCAATCAACACCAGTCGACGTTTCCAAGATGGATGGCCGCTTAACACGGTCCTCGATCAACAGCCTCAAGCTAGGGAGTCAGGCGGACAGCAACGGCATCTGGTCGTCGTTTTCTGAAAAGTGCTCGTCATCGTCGTGGTGCTGTTGTGGCTCATCCAAGAAGGCCGCGTGCTCCGTCTCTGGGTGCTCCTCCATTCGATGGGGCTCCTCCTCTAGCTGCTCGGCGACTTCAGCCACAGCTGATTCGGCCTCTGGGTTCAAGAGCAGGTGAAGGTGACGCACTTGCTGCTGACCTTCCTCGAGGAGCTGGTCAACCTCGGGTTGATGCTCACCACCACGAGAATCTGGAGCGGTCTCCAACGCCAGGAGTCGTTCCTCTGTAGCGAGCAGACGCTTGGTTAACTCGGCTGTGAGATCAATCAGTCCATGGAGCTGCTGACTGAGACGTTGCTCAACCGACGCCGCGGATTCGTTCTCAAGCATTCCGGCAAGCCCCAAAGGAAGGACGTGCCGATCGTATCGATGCTGTTTGGCCTGTCCATCCCCCCCCCAGCCGTGGCAGCATCGCCATGGCTTGAACGGGTCATGACCGACAGCTTGGATCGCCTGACCCGCTGGTTATGCGGGAGCTTCAGCAACCAGCAACAAGCGTTTGAAAACCCTCCTCTGTATGGGCACATCCATGTGCGCTACAGGCCCTTGGGGCAGCTCGCGCCACGCTCAATATTGATTGAACAGGCCTACGCCATTGCTCCCAAAGAGCCCTATCGCATTCGTGTGGTGAGGCCTTTGCTCTGCCCTGAGCAAGGGCTCAAAGTCATGAACTACACCCTGGCTGAGCCACAACGTTTTTTTGGCGCCATCGACGATGCCGACCTGCGCTCCGAAATTCGTGAAGACGATCTCACTCACCTCGAGGGATGCAACTACCTGGTGCGCGATCAGGGCGACCATTTCAGCGGCAGCGTCGAGCCTGGATGCCACTGCAGGGTTCGTCGTAAGGGCCGTGATTCCTACTTGGTCAGTGAGTTTGTTCTGAGGAACGGCTCCATGGAGACGATTGACCGCGGCCACGACCCTGACACCCATGAACAGTTGTGGGGGTCTCTACCCGGTCCGTTTCTGTTTGAGCGCAAAGAAGACTGGTCTGATGAACTTCTTCCGCTATGGGGTGGACTGATGCAGGGATAGCGGCCATAAAGTCTTGACTCTTGGGCTCATCCCATGCCGCCAGCCCTGGAAACTGAGCTCAAAGATCTGCTGACCAGGGCAGGCCAGCAGCGCGAAGTGTTGCTTGATTCCGGCGCCGGGATGGTGCGCATTGACCTCAAGGCCGACAACGTCGCGTTGTGGAGCAACACCCTCAGTGACGTGGGCGCTGACACCAACCTGCTACTGGCTTGCGAAAGCAGCACTGGGGAACTGAGTTCCACCCGTTTGACCTGGGTTGTCGGCGCCGCCATCCGTCCTGCTGTGATCGAAGACAGCAGTCACGCTCAAAAACTGCTGCAATCCCTTGGTGCGTCGTCCGCCCAAACGGCCTTGATCGCTCAGCAGTGCCCTGGCCTTGGGAAAGCCGTGACCTGGGCGCTATGGCTTGATCGCCATGGCTGGTTGAGCGCATCACCGGTGCCTCGCTCTGGTGAGCTGACCTGGCTGATGCCAGCGCAATCGTGAGCGCACCCTCGAGCGACACCATTCGCCAGCTGGCGGCCAAGGCGCAAGTGCTGGGCCTGCCGCAACATCCCAACCTCAGTGAGAGCACCCGCCACCTGCTGCAACAAGCTGATCAAGAGCGCCGCCTGCTGAGCAGCAGCGAAATCCAAAGCCTGTGCCAGCACAGCGGCGTGATGACTGCACCGCTGGAGCAGCTTCAAGGCCAAGCCCATCAGTTGGTAGACCAAGCACGCCAGGACCTATTGGAGGCCAAGCCCCACTTGGTGAAACCGGGAGGGGCGCTCTACCCAGAGCATCGCGCTGAGGCCTGCTGGCGCGACTGCTTCCATTTCTTGCGCGTCTGCTGCTACGCCGTCGCCGTCGCCCAGCCCAAGTTCACCAACCCCGAAGGCATGGCGGCGCTAGGGGAGTTGTATGCCGCCCTTGGCGTACCCGTCGATGGGCTCCTGCTGGCCCTGGCCCGTCTGCAAGAACTCGCAGCTCAGAGCTACAGCGAATCAGCCCCATCATTGGATGCGGAGCTATTGGATGAAGCCTTCTGCGAGCTGCGATCGCAAATCAATGCCTGTGTCGTTACGAGCTGCTAAGTCAGCCCGAAAGGCCTGCTCACCAACAGCACAATGAGCGTCCTTTCCATTTCCCCGCGGCCCAATGGCGATCCCTCTGCTGGATTACCCCCTCACATCGCAGAACGCCAGAGTTTCGAACCTTGCCGGTGACCTGCATGACAACGGGCTGGCCACGATTGGTTACGGGGGTGCTGGCCATGACAGCTACAACAGCGAAGTCGATGGGGTGATTGAGCAGGCTTACCGCCAAATCTTTTTCCACGCGATGCGCAGTGATCGCGACGTCAACCTCGAATCCCAGCTGCGCAACGGCAACATCACCGTTCGCGATTTCATTCGCGGCCTGCTGCTCTCGAAACGCTTTCGCGACGACTACTACCAGTGCAGCACCAACTACCGAATGGTGGATCAGGTGGTTGGTCGCGCCCTAGGCCGGCCGGTTCATGGCGATGCGGAACGGCGCGCCTGGTCGATCGTGATTGGGGAGAAGGGCTTCAACGCCTTTGTTGATCAGCTTCTCGACAGCGACGAATACATGGCCAGCTTTGGCTATGACCGCGTTCCCGAGCAGCGCTCGCGCAAGCTGCCGGGCCAAGCCACCGGCGAAATCCCCATTTATCAGCGCTTTCCCCGTTATGGCGCTGACTGGCGCGACAGCCTGCAAGAGCGCGCACCAAGCCCCAACTTCCAAGTCAGTGGCAGTGCCCAGATGCAAATGTCAGTGGTTTGGGCAGGTGGTGAGCCACCTGCCTGGGCGCTAAAGCTCTGGCTGGGCCTATTTGCCGTTGGTGGATTCGAATTGGGTCGAATCCTGCTTACTGTTGCCGCTGAAATGCTGAGCACGTCAGGGACGTAAGCACAATGGGTGAACAGCCCTGACAGCAGAGAACGTCTTTGAGTACGAACGCCCAGCCTCTGGCTTTGCAGCAGTGGGAGCCTCCAGAGCTGACCAAGCCTGATGCACTCAATCCTGGACCAATTGATGCCCGTGGGGCGGATTGGAGTGGTCAGGCACTGCCGGCACTGGATCTCACCAAGGCCAAGTTATGCCGCAGTGATCTGCGAGGAAGCGACCTCAGCCAATGCAATCTTGATGGCACTGATTTGCGGCTAGCTCGCTACGACGCAGCCACCCGCTGGCCTGAAAATTTCAACCATTGCGAAAGCGGAGCCGTAGGTCCTGGGGCTCGACTCAGCGGGGTGTACCTGAATAACGCTGATCTACGCGGCATGGATCTACGCGGCTCAGTGCTAATGGGGACTTATCTCAGTGGATCTGACCTCAGCGGAGCCATTTTGGATGGGGTTCGGCTGGCTGGCGCAGACCTCAGACAAGCCGTACTCAGGGGCGCTAGTTGCCTGGGGACCCGCTTTGGCAATGCTCAACTGGACTTTGCAGATCTACGCGGCGCCGAACTGACCGATGCATCACTGGAAAACGTTGAGTCTCTCCGTGGAGCCGATTTCACTGGAGCTCACGGGGTGGAGGCCTTCCGTGGAGCGCTGCTGCAACGGGAGCCAGAGGAGCTGGACGCCTGGAACCCTCTGACACGGTCCACAACACGTTCCAGCCTGGAGCTGCCAGAACAGGCTAGTTCTATGGAGTGATCATCTCTTATCCCTGACAGCGCAAGGGAAGCGAGAGATTGAGCTTTATAAACAAATGCCTGGGGTTGCGGGCATTTGTTCGACGATACGTCGGCGCGTTGTACTGGAACACCCGTATGCCCTTTGGTCCCGCTTCGCTATTGGGTGTGGAGCGCTTCGACACCGAAGCCCCCGTTGAACTCATTCCAGGCGATGCCGACGCCGAGAAAGAGCAGATCATTCGTGCGATCTACCGACAGGTTCTCGGCAACGCCTATGTAATGGACAGCGAGCGACAGGTCGTTCTCGAGTCCCAGTTCAAGCTCGGCGAAATCAGCGTGCGGGAATTTGTCCGCCGCCTCGCCAAGAGCGATCTCTATCGCAGCCGTTTCTTTGAAAGCTGCTCCCGGTATCGGTATATCGAATTAGCTTTCCGCCATCTTCTTGGTCGTGCCCCGGCTGACTTTGAAGAGATGAGAGCCCATGCCGAACGGCTGGATGCCAAGGGCTACGACGCTGATATCGACAGCTTTTTGGACTCTGGGGAATATCAGGATTACTTCGATGAGTGGACTGTTCCCTATCAGCGCGGCTGGAAAACTGAAAGCTGCGCCACGATGCAGGAATTCACCTGGAGCTTCCAACTGCTGCGTGGAAACAGCAGTAGCAGCCTGAAGGGCAGCCTCTCCGGCAATCGCTCCAAACTCGGTGGTGCGGTTTATCAAAACAACCCCATCCCAGTCATTCCGCCCTCCTCTCAAGAGGCGCAGGGATGGAGCTTCCGCCCTGCAGCCAACATGCAGGACGCCGCCACCAGACTCGGTTCCAGCGCAGGAGAAGAAGGGCGCACCTACCGCGTTGAGGTCACCTCATACAAGGCCAACAACGTTCGCCGTATTTCCCGTTATGTGAAATCCAACCGCGTGTATTACGTGCCTTTTGAAAAGCTCTCAGAGCAATTCATCCGGATTCACCGAGAGGGAGGAAAGATCTCCAGCATCACCCCAGTCACGTAAGCAGCAACCACGTCAGCTCACCACTGATCTGACCTCATCAATCCCCACCCAACACCACTCTCAGCCCACTGAACCCATGTCCGGCAACCAATCCACCTCCCTCGGTTTCGGCGCCACCACCAAATGGAGCCAGCCTGTTTCGTTCCAGCGCAAGGGCGCCGGAAACAAGGGTGCAGCTCTCACCATCGGGGAATTCCTGAAGCAGTCCTGCGATCAGATGCAGATCGGGGTTGGGCCGCGTAGTCATGAGGACTGCCCTCATCGCGTTACAACCGAGTGCTACAGCCCAGAGGATGGGGCTTCGCTTGAGCAGGTCATTGCTGCTGCGTACCGCCAGGTATACGGCAACGCTCATGTCATGGACTTTGAGCGCTCGGCAGAACTCGAGGCCCAGCTCTGCAATGGGGACCTCGATGTCCGGGGGTTCATCCGTGGCCTGGCCAAGACACCCTTTTACAAATCGCGATTTTTTGAGGGAGTTGCACCGCAGCGCGGCATTGAGCTGAATTTCAAGCATCTTCTTGGTCGCGCACCCCATTCCCAGGCTGAGGTCTCAGCAAAGGTGGCTCTGATGGCTGAGCACGGCCATGACGCCGTCATCGACAGCCTGGTTGATTCCGCTGAATACCTCGAAGTCTTTGGCAGCGACATCGTTCCTTACGCCCGCGCCTGGAGCTCCCCGGCTGATCTGGCAACAGCAGCTTTCCCGATGTTGGCTGCCATTCAAAAAAGTTTTGCTGGCAGCGATAGCGCCCGTGGCGGCAGCAGCTCACTGACCAAGAGCTTGGCCTCTGGATTGGCTCCCCGTATTTCTGTTCCAAGCCAAGCCGTTGGGGTCCGTCCTTCCGTCAGCTACACCACTGGCCGCTTCAGCAGCAAGGACCCAGGAGTGACCTCTGGTCAGGATTCAGCCCCAATGCGCGGCGATGCCTACGTGTTCTTTGGCTTAGGCCAGCGGGAACAAGAGACTTATCAACGCTGCCCCGGTGATGGTCCAGATCAACTAAATGCACTGATTCGTTCCACCTACAAGCAGGTGATGGGTAACCCCCACCTAATGGAGTTCGAGCGTGCCATCTCTGCTGAGAGCAAGTTCATC
Source organism: Synechococcus sp. Minos11 (assembly GCF_014279855.1). Taxonomy (NCBI): domain Bacteria; kingdom Bacillati; phylum Cyanobacteriota; class Cyanophyceae; order Synechococcales; family Synechococcaceae; genus Synechococcus; species Synechococcus sp. Minos11. The sequence goes on from NZ_CP047953.1 coordinate 1,809,255, forward strand.
GATGGGTACCTGAGCACACGCGAATTGGTTCGCGCCATTGGCCTGTCAGCTGAATACAAGCGTCGTTTCTTCGAAACAAATGCGCCTTATCGCTTCATCGAGCTGAACTTCAAGCACTTCCTTGGACGAGCTCCTCAGTCCCAGGCTGAAATCAGTGAGCACACCAAGATCCTTGCTGAAGGTGGATACGACGCTGAAATCTGCAGCTATGTGGATTCAGAGGAATATCAAACAAACTTCGGCGAGGACACGGTTCCCTTCGCCCGCATCCTCAGCGAAAACGGCCGTGCTCAAGTTGGCTTCAACCGCCACCTCAGCCTTGCCGAGGGCTTTGCAGCCAGCGACACCGTGCTCAGCAGCTCCTCCTTGGTGAACTCTGTTGCTACCGGCATGGTGCCAAGCGGCTGGAGTGCAACCACCAGTCGGATCAACCGCACCGGCACCCAGTCCGGCGCTCCTGATCCCACCAAGAAGCGTTTCCGCATTGTGGTAGCTGCCCAAACAGCTCGCTCCCGTCAACGCACGGCCAACTCCACCTATCTGGTCTCCGGGAAGGATATGAGTGCTCAGATGAAGTACATCCACTCTCGGGGCGGAAGGATCCTTTCCGTCACTGAGGTGATGTAGGCCAAGCAAGCCAATCCAAAGCCCTCTCCTCGCTAGAAAGACAGGAGGGGGCTTAATCCATGCACACTCCAATCCCCGCCCCATGACTGAAATCACAACGCTGTCAGCACAAGCAAATACAGACCTTGGTCATGCCGCTGATGTGATTCGAAGGGTTTATAAGCAGGTTTTTGGCAACAAACACCTGATGGAATTGGATGTCAACGAATCACTTGAGGCCCTCTTCATCAACGGGGATCTCAGTGTGCAGGGCTTGGTAACAGCGCTGGCTCAATCTGACACCTACAAACGTTTATTTCTGGAGCGCAATAGCCCTTATCGGTTCGTCGAGCTGAACTTCAAGCATCTGCTGGGACGACCGCCCCATGACCAAGCTGAACTCATGGAGCATGTGCGTCTCTTCGCGGAAGAAGGCTACGAAGCTGAAATCACGAGTTACACCTACAGCGAAGAATACTTAGCTGCTTTTGGCCTGGACCAAGTTCCCTACAACCGTGCAATGGGAACAACTACCGGTGGCAGAACAGTGAACTACCAGCGAGCAAGTGCACTTGACGTTGGGTTTGCTGGTTTTGACGGCAATAAGACTTCCCGCCTGTTGAAGAGCCTTGGAACTGACAGCGTTCCTGCCTTAAATGAGCGCAAAGCCATTGGCACAGCAGGTAGTTTCACGATTAGCTGGACTTCACGGTTGCAAGTTGGTGCAAACCGGCGCGCGGTCCAGAAGTCCGTTGCAAGCCAAACATCCCTGTCGGCAACGATCAGGGGAATTCAGGCTCAAGGTGGACGCATTCAAACAATCGAACCAAACACCTAAAATTCAGCATTACGACAAGACCAGAACTGAATGGATATATCGACATTTGTCGAGCTGAGTCATGGTGAGTGGCGCTCCATGCGGAGTGGCCACTCACTTGCTTTTCAATATTTCGAAGAGGTGCTCAGCGAAGTCAAAATTCAATGCCTTGACATAGATGATGAAGCTGTCAGCAAACTTGCCAACTCGGTCAAGATACTGGAGGGAGAATTAACAGCACCATTCAGCATGGAGTGGGAAGCAGAAAGCGACTGGGAGCCAGATGACCCAACTGCTGTTTCTGCCGGCCACTGTATTTTGATTCCCTACCAAATTGATCATTCACACGGACAAATCATCCGAAGTGTTGGCTATGCCGAAGCTGAGCAAGCCATCACTGATTATTCAATTAGCTCAGATGGGACTCTAGTTTTAAGAACGGTCTACGGACAATCGATTGCTGAAGAGAGAATTTGGTTTGCCTCCGATAATGTCCGCTGTAGATCCTCAGTTTTAAAAACCTCAGAAGGAAGCGGAATACTGCAAACATCCTTTGCCTCGGAAGTTAGAAAAATCAGCACCGTATAAACCACTAACTTTAATGTTGAGCACCGCAGACCTAATCCTCTTTGCTAAAACTCTTGGAGGCATTTACGACAATCTGGAACAATCGCAGGCAAACCCCAAAGAGTTTGCCAGGATCAATATTTTTTTCCGACCCCTGCCATGGTGTGTCTTTGAAGGGCCTGGTTTTTACTCCGAACAATGCTACGACTATGCACCATGGGATCCATACCGGCAAGGCATACACCGTCTAACACTTCGGGAAGATTTTTTTCTCGTTGAAAATTATGGCTGCACTAATTTCAGACGACTTGCAGGAGCGGGACGCGAGCAAGATCTACTAAAATCTTTAAAACAGCGTGATCTTGAAGCACGATGCGGCTGTCATATGCATTTCAAGCTAGAAAAGCCAGGCCATTACTTTGGATCAGTAGAGCCAGGCAAGAAATGCCTTGTGCCCAGAGATGGAAAAATGACCTATTTAGTTAGCGAAGTTGAAGTGGATCAAAATTGCTGGATCAGCCGAGATCGAGGATTTGATCCCGAGACGGATGCACAATGCTGGGGTTCAGAACATGGAAAACTAAGATTCAAACGCATTGAGTGGCTCAACGAAACCATTGAAAATGAATGGCTTTCAAAACTCAATAACGGATGACAGCCGATGACCATGAAAAGCAGATGAAATCCTGGATCAGGTCCCAACATCTGATCTGCGAAGGAAGTGACTTTATTTTTGAGACTGTCGACCAGACTCAACTGGAGAAGTTCGAGATCTGCCTTGAAGCACTTGGGGGCCGGCTTAGGAGTATCAGAGCCGTTGGAAATTGGCCTATGGGACCAAATAGATCATTCAAAATTCTTCGCGCAACAGCTAGTGTGCCGAGACCTGGTGGCGAAGATCTTGTTACTTACTGGGCAAAAAGAGGTAGCAAATCAACCCGCTACTCTGAAATCAACAGCTAATCGCTAAACCAGCCCATCCAAGTATCCTTAGAAAAATCAGTGTGCTTGCTCCATCGCCTCAAGATCGTAAGTGAATCAAAGACATAGCCATGTGATGCCGCAATATCAATCACCTGATCCTGGTCAAGAGCAGCCTTGATCTCATCTCTCACCTCTTGATTACCACGAGCAAAAGCAATGAAAGATTCCAAAATCGAATCTTTTTCGGTATCCGAAGCGGAAAGCGTCATGGGCTGCTGTTAAATCAGAAGCATCTAGTCATCCTAGGCAAAAAATCCTGATTGCGACTGCCAGAAGCGATCATTCCATCAACATCGCTCTCCAAGTGGGTGTTTGGCGAAAAGCCCAGGACCAATGAGAAGTCTCGCACTCACGAATCTTGCTTTGCGCAGCAGGATCGAGCGTTGACCAATCGGTATCCACATGAGCCTGCCATTCATCCAAATCAACAGAAAAGCCTTGAGAGTTGGCATAAGCCACGATCTCTGCGTGCGTTGTACAGCGCTTCAGGCCGGTTGCGATGGCATGGTCATAGACAACCGCTTTTAGAAAGCCATCTAAATGAGGAGTGTTCATCCTCAGCAGGCCTCAATCCAAAGGGCAAAGTTCACGTTGTTGCAAATCATCTGCAGAACCAAGGGTCCTCCGGGGCAACGCAGAAGGCGCCAAGGGATATCTGCAGCCAACACGCCTGAGTCGATCGTGATCTTCGGAGGACTCGTAGCTTGCTCGTAGGGAATCAAGGCTGATCCTGTGAGCGCAGGCTCAATGCGTTGCACCAGGGCTTTCAGGTCATCAATCGTGTTGAGCGCATTGAGCTGATTTTGGTTGTCAGGGCTGGCCTCAATAGCTTTGACAAATCGAGGCAACGCTTGTTCCTGCTCTGGAGATACAGGCATTGATTGACCTAATTTTGATCTCAGCAGGCGAGCATACCAGGACTAATGCGCCCTCAATAATATGTAAAGATCAAATGATTAATACAGAAACAATCAAAGATACTTAGAAACCAGGCTGCAGAATACTGATTGCTACGCCAAGACCCCTTGGCATAGCGATGACATGATAAAATCTGGCTACAAGGTCAGCCAACGGCTCTTGGCGCACATTTCAGCCCGCGTCGACCCAAGATTTTGACCTCTGGCGAGTCAATCGCCAATTGGAACTATTAATCAAAAGGCTCATCAATGCCTGAACGTTTTGACAATCTTATAGAAGGCCTTACTGAGGAACGTGCGATCAGCGTCATTCTGGCTGACCCGGACTCACTGGAGCGACCAGTTGATAAATACATGGCAGCAACACGGCTTGGTGCCAGTGACAGCGAACAGTCCCTGAACACACTGATCGAAGCCGCACAACTCAGTCCTGACAATCTGTTTGATCGGATTACCAGAAGAAAAGCCCTCGACGCCTTGGGACGGCGGCGTCACCCCAAAGCACTGCCTGTTCTGTTTGCAGCATTGAGCTGCAGCGACGAATCGGCTGTGATCAACGCTGTGGACTCGATCACAAAAATCAGCTCCGAGCTGGATACCGAGCAGAAAAAGCAGCTTCTTCAGGCCCTGGGAGGAGAGGACATCCAAAAGCGGGCCGTGATCCAAGCCCATACCCGGCTTGGAATTGAAGGCGCAGACCATGCCATCAAGCCGTTTGACGAAGACCCAAATCCACTGGTGGCGGGAGCAGCCAGGGCCTACGGGGCAAAGGTTCATGGCAGAACAGCAGCGTTGGATCCTTTGGTCCCCCAACTGGTGGACCCAATCGCTGGTCGACGCCGATCTGCAGTGATTGATCTTGGCGATGCAGGGGACGTCAGTCGACTCGAGTCACTAGTGACAGCTCCGGTCTCAATGTCCCTACGAGCCAGAAGTGCCTTTCAACTGGTTGACCCGGGCAAAACCTGTGATGTGCCTGAGGAATACGAAGCACTGATCACTCAATTACTCCAGGACAATCCACAAAATTTAAAACTGAGAACGGAATGGGTCTGTGATGTGAATGCCGATGAGATCGAAAATAATCTTCAACATAGGGATGAAGCGCGTCAATACGGTGGCGCTGCAAGCCTGATGTCGATGGGAGAAGAGGAGAAACTCGCCCTGATTGACCGAATCAAAGACAAGTTATGGAGTGATTACGTCACGCATTACTACCTCACTGCCGTTGTCAGCCTTCAAAAGATTGATACCAGAAGCGAACTGGTCCGACTAGCCCTGGCTGAAACCATTCCTCAGTACACCAAATCCAGGATTGCCGCTGCCTGGGGCTGCTTGGCGATGGGCCTGAACGATCAAGCTGAGCTGTTGGAGCAACTCGCGATACAGGCACAGTGGATACCACTGAAATGGACGTGTATGCAGGTGCTTCAAAAGTTGAAATAAGCAGGAAGAAATACTTAATCCCAGCCAGAGCAAAAAGCTCCTACTGATTTGCTTCAGGTTTTGAGTTTGTCAACTTGTGTGTCCTGACGATCTACTCGAGGCGTTGAGCTCGAACAGCAGGGTTAAGGTCATTCGTGATGCGGATTGCATCCCCTCCCAAACACGTAATCGCTCAACCATGCTCGACGCATTCTCCAGGAAGGCCGTCTCGGCCGACTCCAGCGGCGCCTTCATTGGCGGAGGCGAGCTTGCCTCTCTGAAGTCTTTCATCGCAGACGGCAACAAGCGCCTTGACGCTGTGAACGCTATCTCCTCCAACGCCAGCTGCATCGTCTCTGACGCCGTTGCAGGCATCTGCTGCGAGAACACCGGCCTGACCGCACCTAACGGTGGTGTGTACACCAACCGCAAGATGGCTGCTTGCCTGCGCGACGGTGAAATTGTTCTCCGTTATGTCAGCTACGCGCTGCTCGCCGGCGACGCTTCTGTGCTTCAGGACCGCTGCCTCAACGGCCTTCGCGAAACCTATGCCGCCCTGGGCGTGCCTACCGGTTCCGCTGCCCGCGCCGTCGCCATCATGAAGGCTGCTGCTGCTGCTCTGATCACCAACACCAACAGCCAGGCCAAGAAAATGGCTCTCACCTCCGGTGACTGCTCCAGCCTCGCCGGTGAAGCTGGCAGCTACTTCGACATGGTGATCAGCGCCATCAGCTGAGCCAGAGATCATTTTCTGAACACCTGAAACCCTTCTTCAAAATCATGAAGTCCGTCATCACCACCGTTATCGGCGCTGCCGATAGCTCCTCCCGTTTCCCCTCCGCCTCCGATATGGAGTCGGTCCAGGGTTCCATCCAGCGCGCTTCTGCACGTCTGGAAGCCGCTGAGAAGCTGGCTGGCAACTACGACGCCGTGGCTCAAGAAGCTGTCGACGCTGTTTACGCTCAGTACCCCAACGGTGCTACCGGCCGTCAGCCCCGTAAGTGCGCCACCGAAGGCAAAGAGAAGTGCAAGCGTGACTTCGTTCACTACCTGCGTCTGATCAACTACTGCCTGGTCACCGGCGGCACCGGCCCCCTCGACGAGCTGGCCATCAACGGTCAGAAAGAGGTCTACAAGGCCCTCAGCATCGACGCTGGCACCTACGTTGCTGGTTTCTCCCACATCCGCTCCCGCGGTTGCGCTCCTCGCGACATGAGCGCTCAGGCTCTGACCGCCTACAACCAGCTGCTGGACTACGTGATCAACTCCCTGGGCTGATCATTTAGCTTCAAGCTGATTGATTGTGTCGATCTAATCAGCGGGGTGGGCAATATGCCCACCCCTTTTTTTACCCTTATCAGACTGTGCTGCATAAAGTGCAGCATCCATGGCTTCATTTAGCAGTCAAAGTTTGCAAGGGCATAGATGATTAGGTTCAGAGACATAGCTCGCATCAACGCTCGGATGAACTGGTCAAAGAAGCCAAGGTTCAGCAATTGCTAACCATTGAAAACTGTGACCGTCAATCCATCAGCGGATTCATCTCTCGACAGGCTAAAGAGTGCCTATCAGTTCAATGATTGGGCCAGCATGTTTGAGAGGTGATTAATAGTCCACCTCACCCCTTCCCTCATCATGCTCAGCACTCAAACGAGTCCCGAAGGGCTCGCAGCTGCAAGTCGCACCAAGCCTGCGTCCTACTCCATGACGAGTAAAGCAGGAAAGAACACTGTGCACCGCACAGTTGCTGGTGCCATCGCTGAATACAAGCGCAACACCTGCGCAGCGATGGGTCTTGGTATCGGACCTCGCCTTCATGGTGAGGTGCCCTATGCAGTCACCTTCGACGAATACGCCCCCAGCAGCAGCGAAGCCCTGGAGCGGACGATCAACGCTGCCTACCGCCAAGTCTTTGGCAATCTGCCACCGACCGAAGCTGAGCGTTGCACTTCCATGGAAGCACGCCTAATGAACGGCGAAATCACAGTGCGTGACTTCGTTAATGGACTGGCGAAGTCACCTTTTTACAAGGACAACTACTTCCACTCCGTTGCACCTCAGCGCGGCATCGAGCTCAACTTCAAGCACATCATGGGACGCGCTCCCCTGAATCAGGCTGAAGTGCAAAACAGCATCAAGCTGCAAGCCGAGGAAGGCTTTGACGCCCTCATCGACAGCATGACTGACTGTGCTGAGTACGCCGAGGTCTTCGGTTCTGACATCGTCCCGTACACCAGAACAGCAGATTCCTACGCTGGAATGTACACCTCGTCATTCAACTTGAGCCGGGAATTGGGTAGCACCAAGGTGGCTATCAGTGATAACGCTCAAGGCAAAAAGGCTCGTACGACGACCCCCTTGGCAACAGCAGCGGCTAAGGCTGCTCAACCAGTGACCTTCACCTACCGGTCTGTAGCCAAGACACCAGTCAGGCTGCCTGAGCAGCAATACAGCGGTCATAAGCCCCCTGCTGTAACTGACTATGTACCCTTCCGACCCTTTGGCGTTCACTTCTGATTTCAAGAAGCTGGAAGGATCCCATTAAATTGGGAATTCAAAAGTGTCCCTTCACAGAAGGGGCACTTTTTTAATGTGTGCCGTCAAAAGCAAAGAGACAGTGCTTGAAATAAGCAGAGTAAATCCTGCACACCCTCGATCAATTAGATTGGTATAGAACTCAGAGGCAATGGATTTGAGTCAAGGCTCAGAGGATCTAAACTCGATCAGTAACAGCAAGCTCACAGAAGAAGAAGCTTCAAAGCTGGCTGATGAACTGAGCCTGAAGCTAAGCGAGGGCGTGATTCCGGGCGCCGATAGTGATTCATTGAAAAAAATGGTTGCCGGGCTTGGCGATCAACGAGGAGCTCTGCGCTTAACGTTTGCAAAAAGCCTAGGGGCTATTGGTGAGGCAGCACTTCCTATCCTGTGCAACTCGTTGCGAACTCACGAAAACGTTGTCGTCAGAAGAGCATCTGCCAAAACGCTCAACCTAATCGGCAGCAAAGCAGCATTGCCATTCCTATTGGAGGCCTTTCTGGAAGATGATGATCCAGTTGTACTTGGCTCTTCTGCCGGGGCAATGGCAACAATTGGTCCGGATGCATTGCAATCGTTATTAGGGATTTTAGTTAATCCAGACTGTACGCCGTTTCAGGTTGGGCTCATCAATCTAGCCCTAACATTCATAGGAGCAAAAGCTCCTGAAGCATTACTAGAGGCGTGTGATTCACCCCATGCAGAAGTACGTGTAGCTGCAATCTCAGCACTGGGTGATCAAATCCAGGCGTTAGGGGATGCCAAAGCAATGCAGCGACTACTGAATGCGATGGATGACGAGTGCAGTGAAGTTAGAGCAGAAGCAGCCACCTTGATTGGAAAGTCTTGCGATGCAGAGGATGTTCAACATTTACTTGTTGCGAAACTAGTCGATGACGACCCACAAGTAAGAAAGAATTCCGCATTATCACTCATGAAGCTGACAGCCCGTGAATCCATCGAAGGACTTTCAAAAGCGGCCGAAAGCGAACAAGACGAAGGCGTCATGAAAGTGATTGAAGTTGCGATCAAAATACTGAAAGCGGATGACGAGTGAATAGGAAGCAGAAACAAAGAAAAGGAACGCTATGAGCAACAAAGAAAAAACTGGTCAACGGAAAGCAGCTGCAGTAGAGTAAGGAAGAAGTAGTGGATAGCTCCGTGCTGCGAAAGCCAGCAAGTCACTACAGCTTCACTGACACCCTGGAAATGGAGGAGTGCTGCAAAGCACACTTCTCAGAGTATTACCAAGGCTCGGCCTTTGACTGCAATGTTACTCAGCTAACCAGCGGCAGTCTGCTTACGAAAACAATTTGCTCTCCAGTAAAAGACATCCATCTGGAAATTTTTGAGAGCAATCAAGCTCTCCTATATGAAGAAGAAGCAAATATCAACTCAATTTCGTTCTGCTGGGTAGGGCCTGAGAAGAACAAAGGAAACAAATATGTAACCACCATGGGTGGTTACAGGATGAGCAACAATAGCGTCGCTGGATTCAACAGGATCAGCAAAACTGGAGGTAATACCTGGAATCTTTTAGGCACAAACAGCAAGCTATTTTGCATGAGCTTGAGATGGGAGCGGCTCAACAAAAGAATCCAATCACTAAAAGCCTATGAGGCCTATGCAAGAATTGAGGAATCAATTGGATTTGATTCCAGCAACTCCTCTACAGTCCAACTGAAAAGACTAGTCAAAGAGCATTTTAAAGGAAAGACAATTACCCAGCCAGCAAAAGCCTTTGATCTTGCCATTGCGTGTCTAGAAGAAGGGGCAACCGACAATTCAATCGAAAGAGAAAGGAGTGAATCAAGTGAACTAGTCGAGGATTTGGTGAAGCTCATTCACGAAGACAGGAATGGATTGTCACCAATCACCCTGACCGAAATAAGTGATTATCTGGATACTGGAAAAAATTCTCTAAACAAAGCATGCAAAGAGACATTTGGGATGAATGTCTTAGAGCTGACAAAGGTAGTTCGACTAGAACAAGTCAGGAAGTCATTATCCAATCCAACCATAAGCTCCGGGCTACGGCTGTTCACAAAAGAGCGAATTGCTGAATACTATGGATTTTCGAAATGGACCACATTTGAAGAGCTCTACTTCAGAACCTACCTAGAAAATCCAGAAGACACGATCGAGAAAACACGAGACATCAGCATTGGCGTCTCAGCTTTGGGTGGAGAGCAGAAGATATGAGCATCATCATTGAGTACAAGGACCCTCTGAATCTTTCAGAGGAGCTCCAAAAGCTAGGGCAGAGCACACGCATCACACAATTTGAAAATGGTGGAGGTACTTACAAGATTTCCCCACTTCAATACAAAACAGTGTCTGTGGCACAAATAGAGTCAACCAAAACGCTGCTTTATGAGGGCTGGGGTAATGGTGAAACTATTGATTTCAACTGGATTACTCCACTTGGCAGGAAAGTAGAAGGGCTAGGCCGATGTGACGGGTACAGAATGACGCCGAATAGCCTGGCTGGATTTGCGACCATCAGCCCACAACCGAGGAACTCGTGGGGGCGGTACACGAACAATTGCACAAGCACAGCCTGCATGGTGAGGAAGAGCGATTTTATTGATTACCTGCATGAATGCAAAGCTTACAACGCGCTTGAAAGGATCGATGGTGACATAGGAATGGAATGCGAACCAAAACATTTGGCCCAATTAAAGAGGCTGGTTGAAAGAAATATTCGAAGACAAGAAGAAGGCATCGACAGCAAATACTTTGAAATTCTGACTGCATGCCTAGAACAGCCCATCACCGTGAGTGACTCAATCCAATCACCCAAGAATGTTGACTTATTGAGAGAAATTGTCAAACTCGCCCACGACTCAGATGTGATGACGAAGCCTCTAACCTTGGCAGAAGTCTGTAGACAAATCCATACAAGCCAAGCCTCTCTCTATCGAATCTGCCAAGAAAGCTTTGGCATGGGAATCATTGAGATGATGACGCAGATCAGATTAGAGGAGTCAAGGCGAGTGCTTTTGAATTCAGCACTAAGGTATGAGCTGAAATTACGTTCTATCAGGGAAATAGCCATCCATTTTGGCTTCAAGCATCAAGGCAGATATGCCCGTCGTTATGCCACTGCCTATGGTGAATTGCCGAGCCAAACAATAGAAAGAGCGCGGTATTACCTTATTGGAAATAGCCAAATTAGAGCTGCTTCAATACGCTAAAGCAAGACTGTTTTAATGCGTCCCAATGAGTTTCCAAAAACAGACGCTCAATGGTTGGCCTTGTATCTTTGAGGCCAAGGCTGAGGCAAGCCCAAACCGCAGCAATTCTTGATTTAGCATATTGAGGTTCAGTATTATTTAGAGCTTCGATAACAAGGTCAGATAGAGATTGCAAACGTAATTGGCCAATGACATTTGTGATTAAATAATGAACACCATAGTCAGATCCATGTTCATTCCAGATATCAAGAATCGCTTGGTGTTGCTCCGTAGAGCCTAAGTGCAGGAGAGCATTGGCGCCTAGATATTGCTTGCCTTCATCTCGATGGCGCAGATAATCACAAATAGAATCCAAAGATAATGGAGGCGTCAATTCTGATGGATAAGCCAACAAGCGGGGATCATCAATCAAAATGGCCTGAAGGAATGGGTTCAAACGATATTGTTGATTTCTACCGAGAATGCGCAGCGCGCTTTTAGCGCGCAAAGGCATGGAAACAGCAGATGACGCCAATGCAGAAAGTGAGGCTTCATGCCCCGCATCTCCGAGATCGATCACAGCCGCACGACGAATCCCAACCGTGATATCTGATAGGCGTGCACTCAAGCTCTCTAAGCGTTCCAGCGAGCCAGTGCATCGAACCAAATAGGCAAGGGCAGCTCCACTAACTAAATAATCAGTGTGGGCTTCAAAGGGCGCAATTTGCGGAGCACAATCGTCAACATCAAGCCTGCTAAAGCACTGGATTGAAACACGCTGAATGGCTGCAGAGCCTTGGAGTAATAGGGTTAATAAAGTAGTCTTGACATCAGCTGTTAGAGGCAAACCAATTGTTATGAGTGCATCAACAGCATTGACAACAGTAGGGTCATCATCGCTAGACAGAGCTTCATGAATCACAGGCAATGAGGAAGGATCCTTACGGCGTCCTAATGCTTCAATAGATTTTCTACGAGTAATGCGATCAAATATATCCTCTCTATCCCCAGTAGACGCTGAGATTAATGCTTCCAGAGACTCGTGCGAGCTACAAGCACCAAGTCGAGTAGCAGCAATATATTTAACACCAGGGTTATCAAGCTCGCCAGAGGGTTGATTGAGAAGCTCAACAGCATTTGACTCAGACATCCCTGCAAAGAGCCCATCAAATCGTTGACTATTTACCATTTAATTTGAGCAATTCTTATTAGTTGTTTTAACAGCTGGCTATACAGATCGGGCAAGCATGATAAAAAGCAAAGCCAGACTGAGGAGATGGGGATCCTGCTGATAAAATGTGGATAGAGCTTGGGCTTCGCGCATGTCGAGAGCTGAATTCATTCGCTTCATTGGCGTCTTAAGGGAAGACGTTGCACTGAGAAGCAAGTTTGCGGATGCGCAGCCAGAAGAAATACTCAGACTGGCAAAGGCCAACGGATTTGATTTCTCGGACGAAATTCAAGGGCGATTCCTAAACCGCTGGGCTGGTGTGTATTTCTGCCCATTTGCCAACGACATTGGCGAATTGTGCCCAAAACTTGTGCCACCTGGCTTTAAAACACTGCTGGAATATTCACAAACCACGTGCAGCAAAGAGGACGAAGTTGAACGCTATGACTTCCGTGCTGGGGGCTATTACGAAGGTCTCAAACCAGTATGATGCCCCGCCTCTAAAACCAGAACATATCGGTCTTTATTTGCCCGTATCTAAAGGCAGTACTGGTTACTAGCTCTACAGCACTGAACAGTTCTTTATGACTACGATTAATTCAGTACCTGTAGCCATTGATGTCATCAAAACTAGCAACGACTTAGCGCTGAAATACCACGCGATCTGGTGGTTAGGCAAAAACAAAGAGCAGCAAGCAGTTGGGGTTCTCGCTGAAGTCCTCAATGAAGACAATGATCAAACGGCATTGGGTGGGTATCCATTGCGCCGGCAAGCTGCTCGTTCACTAGGAATGATCGCCAATCCGCAGGCCGTCGCACCATTGATCCATTCACTCAATTCAAATGATTTACGGCTTCAAGAAGCAGCTATCCTTGCATTGAGATCTATTAATGACCCAGCTTGTGTTCCAAGTTTAATTGAATATCTATATGGAACATCATTGCAAAAGCCTATGGAGGCCTTGATTGAAGCCTTGGCTGCATTTGAGATATGGGAAGTAGCAGAAGTAATCAAAGATTATTTGAATGACAGCTCCAAACGGATCCAAGGGGCTGCTGGAATTTATTTTTACAGAATGACAAGAGAACGAAAATATCTAGCAACTATCAACAACAATCTATCGGACCAGAATGCATTCTTGAGGCAATCAGCTGCGTTTGATCTGGCCCAATGCCATGACGCAATTCTAAGCGAAAACATAACAGCTGCCAATCTTCCCAATAATGTAAAAATGGCGGCACTAAAGCAAATTCTAGAGACGCATGCCCGTTGTATTCATTCGGGAAATTCTAAGAACTCAATCCTCGACAGCGTAGTTAAGAAACTAATCTCCAAGATTGACTCACTCGTTACAGATGCCATTCAGGGCAATCTTCCATCTTCAAATCTATTAGCAAAAAACAACAGCGCTGAGCTGTCCCCTCTAGAACTTAGCAAGGGGCATTTAATCAAGCTCATTCAACAAAATCCAACGAACAATGAGCAGCTATTAAAAACACTTCAAGCCAGTGAGACAGACTGCTGCATGGTGCTGTGCGCGAGCTGCATGGAGAGCGAAGATCAAGATATACGTGCTGCGATTGTGCAAATCCTCTATTTTATGAGGTGTACTCAAGCTGTCACTGTTCTACAGCAAGTCATCGGCCTTGAAATCGCTAACCATTGTCAAGGCAAGATAAGACGTGTAGCGCTCTTGGCTCTAGGAAAGCTGTACCATGATTTTGAAGCAGGCAGTGAGATTAGAAAATCCATTCAGTCAACACTGCATTGGGCATTAGCTGAACCCGAGGATTGGGGTCTGCGTTATTCAGCTGTAATGGCCTATGAAGAGATCGCCATAATCGAGCCAATAGATTTTGAACTATTCTCAAAAGCCAATAAAGCCTGTCAAACCGATCTAATTATTGATTTAAGACTGGCCATAGCTGAATCCGTCCTGAAAGAATCAGCAGAGGACTTGGTCAAGACTTAGAAGTTGCAATCAGATTTTCATGCCGGGCCAATCCTGACTCAGCGGCTTCCTTGATCAAAGGATCAGTGGATGATTCCATCAGGGATTTCAAAGAGCTCGCCACAAGAGGATGATTAATATCTGCCAATGCTTGAGTGGCACTGTAGACCAAAGCAACGTTCTCATTTGTGAGCACATTGACTAGAAGCTCAACCGCTTCATCTCCACCAAGTTGTTGTTTACCAAGCTGCCCAAGGCACATCAATCCACCTTGGACAACAACCATGTCTGAGTCGTCAATCGCATCCCTAAGTAAATCCATCACCTCATCAGGAAACGGCTGGTTAGGGAAATTTTTGAACAACTGAACAAATGCCTTTGGACAGCATCTTTTTGCCGTTTGATTTTTAGTTCGACCATAAAGCTCAATAACTGGTAGGAATGCTTCATAACCAAAGAATCCAACACCCTTTACAGCGCCACGATAAACCTTGGGATCTTCATGTTCAAATAAATCGAGCAGCCGAGGCAATGCTTCCGATGCATATTTCTCTGCCATTTCACGACATGCATCCTCTTGGATCCGAGGATTTGGATGCATCAAATCTTCGAATAAGGAATCAAGGTTGGTATTGCAATCTGCAGCAGCTTCCATTTAGATATCTAAATGACAAGTCTTGATGATATCACCCAGGAGTCGTACAAGGACCTTATTGAGATGATGGGAAATGAATGCTTTTCAGACCCATCTAGGCATCCTAATGCTTTAGAAGTTCTTGGGCCTTCAAACGGACGGTGGGCTCAGGGTCAGAAGCGACAAGCTGCAGCAAAAAAGGCTGAATGGTCTCAGGCCAACTTGATTGCGGAAGGAACCCCAATGCTTCAAGACAAGCAAAACGTTTTTGCCATGAAAAAATCGTGCAATCCGATCGAAGAGCGTCCATCTGGTCCATAAATAAATCAGGGAAACGCATAGAAAGAGATAACAGTGCAGCTGGAGGTGATTTTTTAAATTGTGGACGTTGGTCTTGTATAGCATTAAGCAGAAGTTCTTTGATTATTGGCAAAGCCTCATCAGGCCAGGTATCTACAAATCCAAATAAATGCATAAAAAAGTAATGTGCTCCATAATCATTATGAGCACGATCAGACCATGATTTATGCAAGAATGGCCAGACAAGTTGGCCATTCGTAGCAACAAGATGCTGCATCGCTAGATAGCAACGACTGAAATCCGGACAAAACAGCTCGGTGACCAAAAATGCAGGGTCTTGAGCATCCTCATAGTGATGTAGAACAACAATTTCTTCTGGGCGGTCAAGAATCACTCTCTTGACCAATTCAATCCCGTAGGGAGCCTCAAGCTGCTCATCATTAAGCAACAGCTTTAAAGCCCTCATTTTGAATGAAGGGGAAACAGGAGCCTTGGTGACATCAGCCAGAAGATCAACTTGCCTGGCATCAATAATGTCTTGAACAGCACTTTGCCGATCCATCTGATTTGGCAAAAACAAATTCTCTGAAAGCTTTTCAACTTCATCCTTAGAAAGTATTCTTAGCTTTGCAAGTGCCGCAACAGCAGCACCAGCCACTGATGGCATCTCATCGCACTTTAGCTCTTCGAAATGTGGGATAGCTTGATCAACATCTAACGAAGAAAGAGTCTGAATTAAAACTCTCCGATTTTGACTGGGCTCTGCCAACAGCGAAATCATTTGCTCATGAAAAGCACTGTCCTGACAGATCAATTGCCCCAATGCCCAGGCAGCATTTTCAACCATGTAGATATCTTTACTAGCAAGGAATTGCCCAATAACTGTTTGCGCCTCCTGGCAGCGCAGACGTCCTAGGACTTCAACAGCTTTACGTTGAGCCAACAACACACTGGAATCTTGCGAACTAATTTGCAAAAAGCCAATCAACCCATTCACCGTCTCCTCACCCGGAAAGTTAATTAGGTGGGAGGCAGCCATATAGAAGTCACTTTTAGAGTCAAGCTCTTCTACACTGCTTTTCAATATTTTTAGCGCACCAAGCTGGGTTAATCCTTGGTGAATATTATCAAATTCTCCTGCCATCTATCGAGGATTCATTGGATCAAAAACTAGCACTAAGTAGGCAGAAGATACCCGCCGCAATGTTGATCAATAAGAAAAGTTTGAGCAGCTTTTCTTTTGAGGTGGCCTACGGCAGAATTTGCTGGCATTTGCTTCATGAGCATGGGCCCCTCTGCTGGTCGTGATATCTGCCTGACAGTGCGGAGACTAGAAGGTCCAGCATCCCAAACCATCCATACAGTACGCATTCCTTTTTCTCGGATGCAGCGATGGATGCAAATGGCAAGCAAATCCGGAATCACCGTTCTTGACGTTTCAGCCAGCGGATCAGCATCTGTTATCACCAAGCAGAAGGACCAGCCTGCTGCGAAAGCACAGCCCAAGAAGAACGCACCTAAACCTGCAACAGCAGCAAAATCAGAGAGCAAGTCTTCAAATCCACCAAAGCGTCGTGGACGCAGAAAGGCTTCCTGACACAGGTCAGGATCTGGAACAGTTCAAGACGAAATCTCAAATACTGCTTCTTGAGGGCGAGTGGATTTCAGTCCTTCCCAGTTAATAGCAGCAAGAAATGCTTTGGGGTCTTGAGTCTCGACAACATCTACCCCCCAAAAACCTTCTTGCAAAGGTGAGCCAGGAGCTCCAGCAGAGTCTTTCCTTCCACCCAGGGCTAACACCGTGTGAGAACTGGTGTGTCCATTGTTTTGGCGGTACATTTTCCAAGCTTTGACGAGTTCATGAGCGAGTTGAACAGGCTCGAGTGAGGACTCGCAGGTCAAGGCCCAGTGCGGATGATCAAGAACTTGGGCAGCAGTAATTGATGAAGAGTTAACAACCAAAGCTTCAGCAAGATTTTGCATATCTATGGCAGGAACACTGTCACTCGTTATCTGCAGATTATGAGAGAGAACAAATGTGGTCATTGATTGGTTTCTTTGTCTCAAATTAAGGGTTCTCTTTGCTAGCCAGAGGCTTCGAGCGAGTAGGGATACCCGGACCAACGACGGTGTTTGAGTCAGTCTTTTCTAAGCCACAAAAAAAGGAGGGGCGATGCCCCTCCTTTGATGAACTGATTCAGTTCAGCTAACGAATCAAGTGCTCAGGAGAGAGCGTTGATCAGGTAATCAAGGTAGCTCTTGAACTCATTGAGAGCCTGAGCACTCATGTCGCGAGGAGCGCATGCGCGATCGCGGGTGTAGGTCAGAGCTTCGATGTAAGCGTTGGTCGGCAGACCCAAGGTGCGATACACCTCGCGGGCGCCAGCAATACCCCACTCATCGAGAGGGCCAGTGCCACCAACGATCAGGCAGTAGTTGATGAGGCGCAGATAGTGGCCGAGGTCGCGATAGCACTTATCAATCTTGACCTGGCTGTCACCAGCTTCGCCGGGTTGCTTCAGATAGGAGTACTTGTTGAAGCAGGCATCGCCAGCTTCACGAGTCACGTTATCCAAGCCGGCAGCCAGCTTTTCAGCGGCTTCCAGGCGAGCTGCGGCACGCTGAATGTTGCCCTGAACAGCCTCAAGGTCGTTCTGGGAAGGGAAGCGACCTGCTGCATCGGCAGCGGTCACGACGGTGGTCACAACGGATTTCATTTGAGATCCTTAGGAATGGTGGTGCTGTGAGTAGGGAAAGAAGTCGGGACCGATCAGCTGATGGCGCCGATCACGCGGTCGAAGTAAGAACCAGCTTCTGCAACCAGAGCAGAGCAGTCGCCCTGAGTGGTTTCCATCTTGCGGTACTTGGCACCGCCGCTGGCAGGGGAGTTGGTCTGACCAATCAGAGCAGTCGCGGCGGACTTCATGATGGCCACAGCACGGGCAGCGGACTGGGTGGGAACACCCAGAGCGATGTAGGTCTCTTTCAGGCCGTTGAGGCAACGGTCATCGAGCACGGAAGCATCGCCAGCCAGAAGGGCATAGCTGATGTAACGAAGCACGATCTCGCCATCGCGCAGGCATGCAGCCATGCGGCGAGTGGGATAGCAGTTGCCACCAGCTTGAATCAGGCCGGTGTTTTCGCAAATCATGCCGGTGACTGCATCAGAAACGATGCAGTAGGCGTTGGAAGTGATGGCGTTAACAGCATCAAGGCGCTTGTTGCCATCACGCACATAGGAGCGGAGGCTAGCGAGGTCGCTACCACCCACCGGTGCAGTTTTGGCGTCAGCGCTGACGACTGTGCGGGAAAATGCGTCGAGCATTGGGGGCCAGACAGTTTTAGGGGGAAAAGCTTCTAATACCGCTGGGGGTAACCACACCGAATGGAATGGAGTCCCCAAGTGGGAAGCGCTCTGCAAAGCTAAGCCCATCAACCGAGGGCCCCACTGGGATCCAAGGGTTACGCAAGAGTTTGTCACCTTGGCCCTTGGGACGACCTGGACCACAGCGTTGGCTGCAAACCACAAAGCGAGGGCAAAGCCCAGTGCTCAACGGCAGTCTGAGCTATTGAAGCTGGGCTCTGATGACGACATCAGCTAATGCGTGCAGCTACCGACCCAAGACTGAATGATGTTTCGAGCGCCAACGCTCGAGGTTTAAGCTTCAAAAAATCGATCACCTAAAGGATGACGAACGTTCCATCTGACACGCCAACAGCTCAGGAACTTCAAGAATCGATTGATGAGCTCTCTGCCTACCGCAATCGCCTTTATCAAGATGTTGTCAATCTGGGGCAAAAGCTTCGTCTTTCCCAGAAAAAAATTGATGCAACAGTTGCTGAGCACCCTGAATTACAGAAAATTGACGCCATCCTTGATCAACTAGCTACCCAAAAGAAGGCTACTGAATCTTGAGCTTCCAGCCGCATATACCAGCAACCTTGCATTGGATTAAAAGCACCTGGCAAACATGAAATCCATCCCCTTACCACCCATGACGATGGCTGACTTCTTTGAAGCCAGCAGGGGAACATGGCTAAACAGAAGAGCAGTCCATCATTTGGATTTCCAAGATGATGAAGCAGCCGACTCTAATTTAATCATTGAACCCTTTAATGCAGATGATCCTGCCGTAGAAAGCATCTGCGCAGCTCTCAACATCAGTTCCAATGAAAGCAGTGGCGGAGCAAGATTCTGGTGGGAAAGCAACATTAAAAAAGGAGTCAGGAATGATGACTACGCGGCTGTTGTGATTGACGTGCCAAATACAAGCAATCCAAGAAAGGGGTATTTGCTCAGAGACGTGGGATATGTTGAGAAGCAATCTGTGCTTAGTACTTACGACTTTGCAGACGATGGAATTCTAACAATCACAACTCGATATGATACCAATGTAGGGGTTGAGAGATGCTGGTTCGTTACTGACCAAGTACGCATGCGCGTCAGCTCTGTTCAGTGCCTTGACGGAGTTTCAATGACAACTTACTGCACTGAGTTTCGCTGTCCAAGCGATGAAGACATCCGATCCATTGCCATGCAAGCACAAAGCTTGAAGGCCAATACTCCTGCACCCATCATCTGAAGATGTTTGACCCTTTCCTGGATCAGCTACACAGCGACTTAATGGAGAAAGGTGCTACGGCCCTTGAGATTCCTTCAGGATTAGAACGCTCTGAATCCCAAAACGGCAAAAGCACAATACAAAGCTGGCTTTGGCAGCTCCCTGGATTCAGGCGCTGGCGGGTCACCAGAATGGATGCAGGCGACAGCCTTCAAGTCCTCAATTCAGTTGCCTACCCAGACCTTAATAATGATCAACCCTTGATGGGTGTGGATCTGCTGTGGTTTGGCGCCAGAAAGAAACTTGTTGCTGTTCTGGATTTTCAACCACTGACCCAGAAGCCAGATTATCTAGATCGTCACCTGGTGGAATTGAAAAATCTCCACCAGCAGTTCCCAGAATTAAGCGGGGAAGAAACGATGCGTTCCTTTGACCCAAATCAATATTTCTCCCCCTATTTACTGTTCTGTCGTGGTGGAGCAGAACAAGCTCAGCAATCGCTCCCTCAAGCTTTCAATGCCTTTTTAGATAGCTACTGGCAATTGACAGCTCGATCGCAAGCTGAACAATCAGAGATTTCTCCAGCAGAAGTCCAAGAACTCCAGTGTGCTTACAACAAGTACAGCGCTGAGCGGGATCCTGCCCATGGACTGTTCACAAGCCACTTTGGCAATGAATGGTCAGACCGCTTTCTTCACGAATTTCTCTTCCCCACATCAACGCAATGAGCCCGTCACGCCTGAGCAGCCTTGAGCCTCTCACCATCGATCACTGGCGCTGGCAACCATTTTTGGATCATGCATGCGCAGCGTTAGAACCTTTTGGGTTGCAGCCTTACCCAATTGAGCCGGAGTTTCTGCTTCAAACAAGTGAAACGGGTTCTAAAAGCAAGCCGATCCATGTGACGACGGCAACCTGGGCCTGCAGCAGCACAAAACTGCGACAAATTCGTGCTGCTTGCGTGGAGGCAGGGTCAGCAGCCTCAGTCCTGAATTTTGTGATTAATCCTCTGACGACTTACGACCTGCCCTTTTTTGGAGCAGATCTAGTGACCTTGCCGGCGGGGCACCTGCTGGCCCTGGATTTACAACCAGCCCTCAAAAGCGATCGCGACCACACCGAAAAAGTCTGGTCTCGGCTACTACCAATCTTCGAGCGTTGGCAGGAATGCCTCCCCCACGGAGGACCGATTCCAGAGGAAGCTCAGCCCTACTTCTCGCCAGGCTTTCTTTGGACACGTATCCCACTCGGCGCTGAGGGGGATGCCTTGATCGATGAGGTTGTGATGCCCGCCTTCCAGGACTATCTCAACCTCTATCTGGAGCTGGTTGATTCAGCCGAAACAGTTGAGCCAGATCGAAGCGAAGCTTTGCTAGCCGGGCAGAGGAGATACACGACCTATCGAGCCGAAAAAGATCCCGCACGAGGCATGTTGACTCGCTTCCACGGCTCTGAATGGACGGAGGAGTACATCCATGGGGTGCTGTTCGATCTGGATAAGAATCGGACATAACGCGTCAAACGAGGCCAAAAACAAGGCCCAGACAGCAATGTTGGCTGCCGACATCAATTAAACATTGTGAACAGGCTTCCAGTGTCAGAGGAGTCATTGGTCAGAATCCCCCCTGTGACGGGGTGGGTACGCCCCCCGGCCGTCCCCACCCCAAAGTCGCTAAGACTTCCCCTCCAGAAGTAGCCCCCAAGGAGTTTCCCCAAATGTTCGACGCCTTCACCAAGGTCGTTGCCCAGGCCGACGCCCGGGGCCAGTTCATCGGCACCGGTGAAATTGACGCCCTAGCCGCAATGGTTGCTGACAGCAACAAGCGCCTGGATGCAGTGAACCGCATCAGCAGCAACGCTTCCGCCATCGTGGCCAACGCTGCTCGCGATCTGTTTGCTCAGCAGCCTGCCCTGATTGCTCCTGGCGGTAATGCCTACACCTCCCGCCGCATGGCTGCTTGCCTGCGTGACATGGAGATCATTCTCCGATACGTCACCTATGCAGTCTTCTCCGGGGATGCATCAGTCCTTGAGGACCGCTGCCTCAACGGTTTGCGTGAAACCTATTTGGCCCTTGGCACTCCTGGTGCTTCGGTTGCCTCAGCCGTGAACCTCATGAAGGAAGCCGCTGTGAAACTCGTCAATGACCGCGATGGAATCACCCAGGGTGACTGCACCGCCCTCGCTAGCGAAATCGGCACTTACTTCGACCGTGCTGCTGCTGCTGTGGCCTGAGCCTGAGCTGATTCATCTCTCTCACAACGCCTTTCCCTAATCATGAAAACCCCCCTCACCGAAGCCGTCTCAGCTGCTGATTCCCAAGGCCGCTTCCTCAGCAACTCTGAAATCCAGAGTGCCTCTGGCCGCTTCAACCGTGCCAAGGCCAGCCTTGAAGCTGCCAAGGGCCTGACCGCCAAAGCTGATGCTCTGGTGAATGGCGCTGCCCAAGCGGTGTACACCAAGTTCCCCTACACCACTCAGATGCAGGGTGCGAACTACGCAGCCTCTGCTGAAGGCAAGGCCAAGTGCTCCCGCGACGTTGGCTACTACCTGCGGATGATCACCTACTGCCTCGTGGCTGGTGGCACCGGTCCCATGGACGACTACCTGATCGCTGGTCTCGACGAGATCAACCGCACCTTCGAGCTCTCCCCCTCCTGGTACGTCGAAGCCCTGAACCACATCAAGGCCAACCACGGCCTCAGTGGTGATGCCGCTACCGAAGCCAACAGCTACATCGACTACGCCATCAACGCTCTGGTCTGATCACCACAGCCCATTGGCACAAAAAGCCCCCCTCATCGAGGGGGGCTTTTTTTATGGGTCGGGTGATTCAAGCGGGCCCGGGCGAAGCGCTAGTCCTCCGGCAAGCCATCCACGCAAGCCGACAGCAGCGGAGCCACCTCACCACGGCCAAGGGCCATCCAATCGCCCAGCTCTTGCATCAACGCCAAGCAATCAGCTGAGCGCCCTTGCTGCGCCAGGCTGTTCAGACGGGCCTGCATGTCATCCATGCTGAGATGCAACGCCAGGCACAAGCGCTGCTCCCGGTCCAGGGGAGTGGACCGCTTCGCCATTGGGTTACTTAACTCGTTATCTCAACCTTAAGGACATCTCCGCCTGACTTCCACCCCATGAACGACAACGCCTCAGCAGGCCAACCCATCTCGGAAGCTGAGGCACTTGAGCGGCTCGAGCAACGCGACGATCCCAGCCAGCGCTACTACGCCGCCTGGTGGCTTGGGCGCATGCGCTGCCAAAACCCCAAAGCCATCAGCCTGCTGATCGATGCCCTGGGCAGTGTGTTGGGCCAACCAGCGAGCCAAGATGACTTGATGGTGGCGCGCAACGCTGCCCGGGCCTTGGGAAAGCTGCAATCCCCAGCCGCGATGGCGAGTTTGCTGCAGGCGCTGGAACACAGCGATCACGATTTACGGGAAGCCGCGGCCCGCTCCCTCGGTGAAAGTGGCGACACCAAGGCGCTACCCGCCCTGCTGAGCACACTCAATCGCAGCAGCATTGAGCCCAGTGCGGCGACCCAGGCGCGCTTGGACCAACCGTGCGAGGCCCTGCTGGAGGCAATTGGCTGCTTAGCCAAGGGCAGTCAGGATCCCAGCATCTGCCAAGCGCTGCAGCGCTTTTGCGAGCATCCGCGGCCCATGGTGCAGAGCGCCGCCTGCCGCGCGCTGGTGCTGGTCAGTGGAGACGGCCAGTGGGCCGAAGGAATGTTGAACCTGCTCAACGATCCAGAGCCATTGATTCGCCGCGGTGCCGTTTTGGATTTAGGGGCCAGCGGCTGGCGAGATGCAGCCGAAGCCATTGCCGGCTGCGCAGCTGAAAGCAACATCAAGCTGCTGGCCCTGCGCCAGTTATTGGAGCAACCGCTCCAAGGCCCCGCGCCCTCAGCCCTGGGCGAGCAAGAGCGCCACTTGTTGACCCTGATGGATGGTTTGCTGTGAATCAGGCCAACGCCGAAGCACTAGAAACACAGCTGCAGGCCATTGCGCAGGCCGCCACCCGCGAGGCGTTAGCCAACGCCAGCGCCCAGCTGGTGGCCTTGATGCCGCAATTGAGCGAGGAACCGCCCCTGCAAGCGCAAGCAATCGACTGCTGCATCGATCTGCTGAAAGCCAACAACCCCGCTGCCGCCCTGCAGGCCCTGCGGGGCTTGATCGGCTGCGGCTCAGCTGCGGTTGAACCGTTGCTCAACAGCCTCGATGAGCGCAACTACGGCGCCCGCGCCTGGACGGTGCGTGCCCTCTCCGCGATCCAAGACCCCCGTGGCCTTGAGGTGCTGCAACGCGCCGTGGCCAATGACATCGGTCCCAGCGTTCGCCAAGCCGCGGCCTATGGCCTGGGCCGCTTGCAAGGGCATGACGAGAACCTGCTGCAGCCATGCATGAACAGCCTGGAGCTGGCCTGCAGCGATAGCGAGTGGTCGGTGCGCTATGCCGCCGTTGCCGCCCTTGAGCAGAGGCTTCAGCAGGGCTTGCCTAGCGATCTAGCCCCCCAGGCACGTGCCCTACTGCGGCAGAGGAGCCAACAGGAGATGGACGATACGCTCGTCGTTCGTTTGCGCGCGCTTCTCGCCCTCGAGCGCCTGGCTGCATGAGCTCCCAACCCACCCGCGTTCTGTTTGTTTGCCTCGGCAACATCTGCCGCTCACCGGCTGCCGAGGGGGTGTTTCTCGATTTGCTTGAGCGTGAAAACCTCAACGATGCCTTTGAGGTGGATTCCGCTGGCACCGGGAACTGGCATGTGGGCAAACGCGCCGACCCGCGCATGCGCGCTGCGGCCGAACGCCGCGGCATCGACCTGCCGAGCCGCGCCCGTCAAATCGAGCCCGGGGACCTCAACCGCTTCGATTGGATCATCACCATGGATGACAGCAATCTGGCCAACGTGCGGGCCCTTGATCCCAGTGGCAGCAGCCACGACCACATCGTGCCGCTCACCAGCCACTGCAGCCGCCACCAGGCCAGCGAAGTGCCCGACCCCTACTACGGCGGCGAGCAGGGGTTTGAGCATGTTCTCGATTTACTCGAAGATGCCTGCAGCGGACTGCTCAAGCGTCTGCGTTGAGTGCCTCCACGGGCACCCGCTCGCGGAATAGGGCCACGATCTGAGCCACCACCTCATCGATGCTGAGGCCATCACTGAGCAACTCAACTGCGTCACTGGCTTGACGCAACGGAGCCACCTCACGGCTGGAATCCTTGTGGTCGCGATCAGCGATCTCCTGCTCGAGCTGGTTGAGCTCCGGCACCGGCAAACCACGAGCCGCGAGATCGGCTGCCCGCCGGCGCGCCCGCTCAGCCACGGTGGCCGTCAGATAGATCTTCAACTCCGCATCCGGGAACACGGCGGTGCCGATGTCGCGGCCTTCCGCCACCAGCCCGCCCTGATGGCCCAATTGCTGCTGCTGCTGCGTTAGGGCAGCGCGCACCGAGGGCAGGGCGGCCACCGCTGACACCGAGGCCGTCACCTCGGCGGTGCGGATCGCACTGGTGGCATCCAAGCCATTGACCAGCAGGGTTTGTTCCGTGCCACTGGCGGGACCAAAACGCAACTCCAAATCAGCCAACAGGGCCTGCAGCGGCTCCCCCTCATGGGGCTCAAAGCCCCGTTGTTGCAGCAGCCAGGTCACACCGCGGTACATGGCGCCGGTGTCGAGGTAGGTGAGCCCAAGCTCATGGGCCACCTGACGGGTCACCGTGCTTTTCCCTGCACCAGCAGGACCATCAATGGCAAGGATTGGCAAACGGCTCATGAGAACGCGGTGATCGATCAGGCGGGCCTCGCCGCAGCGGACAGCAGCCGCCAATAGCGCAGGTCCTGTGACCTGCTCCAGCTCTTGCAGCCGGGGCAGATCCACCAGCTGCAGGTAGTCCACAGCCAAGCCGCCATCTTCCATCAAGGCGCGCACGGCCCGAAGCAAAGGCTCCGCCTGCCGCTGGCCGGCATCCAACAGTTGCTGCCCCTGGGCCAAGGCCTGCGGCAACAGCGCGGCCTGCTGACGCTGCTCGACGCTGAGATAGGCGTTGCGGGAACTCAAGGGCAACCCATCGCGCTCACGCAGGGTGGGGCAGGGAACGATCTGAACAGGCCAGCGCAAATCACGCACCAAGCGGCGCAGCACCTGAAGCTGCTGCCAATCCTTTTCACCGAGATGCAGGTGGCTGGGCTGCACCAGAGCCAGCAAGCGGCTCACCACAGTGCACACCCCCTCGAAATGCCCTGGGCGGCTTGGACCACAAAGATTGGCCACCAGCTCAGGCGCCGGGGCCAACTGGGTTAATCCCGCAGCCCCAGCAGGGAAAACGTCTTCAGGCTGGGGTGCCCACAGGGCATCGGCGCCAGCCTCCAAAGCCAGGGCATGGTCCTCCTCCAAGCGGCGCGGATAGCGGGCGAAATCCTCATTGGGAGAAAACTGCAGCGGGTTGACGAACACGCTGACCAACACCCGTCCGCCCTGCTGCCTAGCAGCGCGAATCAAGGCCGCGTGGCCCAGATGCAACGCCCCCATGGTGGGAACCAAATGCAAAGGGCCAGGCCCGCCTGCTTGCAGCCAACGCTGCAGATCCGCTGAGGTTTGAAGCTTCAACGCCCAAGTCAGCGTCGTGGAGCTCCTACTGCAGCACCTCGAGTTTCACCTGGGCAATGCCGCTATGGAACAAACCCAGTTCACCAGCCGCGCCATGGCCCAAATCAATCACGCGCTGACCGACATAAGGACCGCGGTCATTAATGCGAACCACAGCGCTGCGGCCATTCCAGAGGTTGGTTACCCGCACCCGGGTACCGAAGGGCAGCGTGCGATGGGCGGCGGTCATCGTGCCGGGGCTGTAGATCTCACCATTGGCGGTGAGGTTGCCGAAAAAGCCAGGGCCGTACCAGCTGGCTTCTCCCTGGGAAACGGAACGCACCTGGGGCTCAGCGGGCTTGACGACGACAGGCTTCACGGGAGCTGGCGCGGGGAGAGGAGCAACAACAGGCTCTGGCGCGACAGTCTCCTCAAAAAGCTCAGGCAGGTAATCGATACCACCAACAGCGGTGAGCTTGAGCAAAGGCTGCGTCAACTCCTGGGCCACAGCCGCGGCTTGCAGGGGCAAGGCGGCCAGGGTCGCGACAGCAACGATTCGCTTGAGGGCTTGAACAGACATCACAGACGGAATCGAAGGTCGTCATTGACTCAGCCAATCGAGAGAAATGGCCGATCGATGAACCTTCCAAAGCCGAATCGGTGATTCGGAGATTCCTAAGAGGATTTATTTACGGTCAAAACGTAATGGAAAGCACCGAACAGTTCCACATACCCAACTGAATCAGTCGTTGATCAGAAAATCGAATCTCTGCTGAGTTCGCTTGCCACCGCAGACAACTCGCCAAAAAAATGGCGCACCTCTGATCAGCAACAGCAATCCCCCTGATCAGCCAGCCTTATCGGACAGCCCTTGCGCGACGATGGGATCAACGGCAGCAGCCTGAGGAGATGGATTACAAGAGCGCCGGCGTTGACGTCGAAGCCGGACGCCATTTCGTTGAACGCATCCGCACCAGCGTGGAGGCCACCCACCGCCCAGAAGTCCTCGGAGGATTGGGCGGCTTTGGCGGGCTTTGCCGCTTGCCAGCCGGACTTGAAAAGCCCCTGCTTGTGGCTGGCACCGATGGCGTGGGCACCAAGCTCGAACTCGCCCAGGAGTGCGGCCGGCACCACGGGGTGGGCATCGATCTGGTGGCGATGTGCGCCAACGACGTGATCACCTGCGGCGCTGAGCCGCTGTTCTTCCTCGACTACATCGCCACCGGCAAGCTCAGCCCGGCCGCCATGGCCGAAGTGGTGGAAGGAATCGCCAGTGGCTGCAGCCAAAGCGGCTGCAGCCTGCTGGGGGGCGAAACCGCCGAAATGCCTGGCTTCTACCCAGCCGGTCGCTACGACCTGGCGGGCTTCTGCGTGGCCGTTGTCGATGAGCCGCGGCTGATCGACGGTCAAACCATTCAGGCCGGTGATCAGCTGCTGGCCATCGCCAGCAGCGGCGTGCACAGCAATGGCTTCAGCCTGGTGCGGCGCATCTTGGAAGCCAATCAGGTCCCACTGGAAACCAGCCAAGCGGCCCTGGGCGGGCGCAGTGCGGCAGAAGCCCTGCTGGAGCCAACCCTGCTGTATGCACCACTGGTGAAGGCCCTGCTGCAGAGCCCAGAGCTGGAGCTGCGGGGCATGGCCCACATCACTGGCGGAGGATTGCCTGAAAACCTGCCGCGGGCCCTTCCCCAAGGACTCGCCGCTCAGATCGATCCAGGCAGCTGGCAGAGGCCCGCACTGTTCCACTGGCTTCAGGAGCTGGGATCGGTGCCTGAGCGCGATCTCTGGCACACCTTCAACCTGGGGATTGGCTACGTGTTGGCGCTCCCTGAAAGCAGCTGCCAGCAGGCGCTTGAGGTGGTGCACAACAGTGGCTTTACAGGCTGGATATGCGGCGAAATCGTTGTTGGACAGGGGGTTCTCGGCCTACCAGCAGGGGCCTAGAGCAGGCTGCAGCTCGACAAGGCTGGCAAGATGGTCGGCAAAGAGAAAAAACAGTCGTCTTTGTTACGTGCCTTTTAACGAGTCCAATCGCTTAACCCGTCGCCGTAGTTCTGCTGGTCCAGTCCCCCCGAATCGCCCTCAACGCTTCGGAGCCGAGGGCTATCACCGCAGCGGTCCACGCGCTACTTACTTAACCCTTCCCGACCACGGCAAGGTGTTTGTGGCTGATCTACCGCAGATGTCGGATGGTCAGCTGCAAAATGTTGGCCGCGAGGCTGCTGATGTGTTCGAAAGCCTCGAGCGCCGCATCGCTGACCTCGAACAACAACTGGGCAGCAATCCCAGCGACGACAGCATCATTCGGGCGCGCACCAAACGCGATGTCACCGACCGTTTTCTGCGGGCGATCAGCCAAGAGCAAGAGCGACGCCGCGAAAACCCCCACTTGCAAGCTGCTGCTGGCGAATCCCTGGCACGGGCCTTTCTGGAGCTGGCGCGCCACCGCCTGTCCGGCGCCACCTTTGATTCACTGCTGCAAGAAGCGCTGAACGCCTGCGAGACCCAGCCAGCCGCTGCGCCGCCCCAGGCCAGCCTGCAGAGCATTCCTTCAGAAGCTCTGAGCGATCCCACTGGCGACGATCCGATGGTGCTGCCTGTGGTGCTTAGCCCCGATCTTTGAGATCGAGCAAACGGGATGCCAGCAGGGCATCAAGCACCGCCACCAGAGCGCCCACAGACCAGATCACTCGCCAGAGCTGCTGATCAGCCATCAGTGATAACCCCAGCATCAGCAGGGTGAGCACCACATCGAGGATCAGCGCGCGGCGCAACAGGGGTGGGGGGATCGGCGCCATCAGGAACTACTGAAGGGGTTGGCCGGCATGCTCACGTTCAGCATGGCAGCGACTTCATCGAGGCGCCGCCGATCGTCATCAGGCAGCGAGCAGCCCAAAGCCTCACGCACCGCGTGCACCTGCTCGACGCGGCGCAATCCCGGAATCGGCATGGCCCCATGGCTGCGGCACCAGCTCAGGGCCAAAGCCGCCGGTGAGATCTGATGGCACGCAGCCAGTTCAGCCATGAGGGCTTGCAACGGCTTGAATGCCGGCAATAAACGCCGAAACAAGGCGCCCCGCGGCCCTCTGGGAAGCGGCCCATCGAGGCTCCAGCGGCCACTCAACAGCCCCAAGGCCAAGGGGCTGTAGGCAATCAACTCAATGCCCAGCTCACGGCACACCTCCAGCACACCACCAGGTGCCAAAGGCTCGGTGGCCAACAGCGAAAACTGAACCTGAAGGCTGCTGATGCGCAAGCCGCGCTGCTGCAACAGGCCATGCCAGCGGCGCAAACGGCGGGGACCCATGTTGGAAATCCCCAGCTCAGGCACCACGCCAGCCTCGACAAGATCGCCGAGACCTTGCAACAGCGGACCCTCCTGCCACGGGGCATAGCGGGCGGTGCTCCAATGCAATTGCACCCGATCCAGACGCCCCTGGAGGCGAGCGCGGGAGGCCGCCAAGCCACGGTCAAAGCCGCGCCGGCCCCAGCGCCAAGGGAAGGGAGCGAGCTTGGTGGCCACCGTGAGGCCATGGTGCTGATCAGGGGGCAAGGCAGCGATGGCTTGTCCCAATAAGCGCTCACTACGTCCGGCGTAGGCGCCGGTCCCGTAGGAATCCGCACTATCAAAAAAACGCACGCCAGCGGCAACTGCCGCGGCCACCGTGGCCTCAATCACCGGATCATCCCTTTGGGGTTCGTACCCCCAAAGGAAGCGATTTCCCCAAGCCCAAGTGCCGGCCCCCACTCCAGGCGCTTCAACCGCCATGATCAACTCCGATCCCGGCACCACCATGCAGGAACCAGCGGGCGCCCCCTCACCAACGCAGCAACCAGCGAGCGATGCCACCGCGAGCGAAGGCGATCGCGTGCTTTGTCAGCACTGCGGACGCACGGCCAACAACGGCCTGAGCTGCATTGGGATGTGCGTCGCTGACAACGAGTACTGAGGTGGCCACAATGCAGCACCTGACCAGGGTGTTGTGAGAAACCAATGGGCCATCGCCATGGCGCTGATGGCAAGCCTGCTCGGCCAACCCGCCGCCGCCCAAGGGGACGGCCAATTGGTACTGGAACCCAAGAGCTGCCAGCGCAGCCGCATGATGAACAAGCTCAAGCGGCAACCCAACCAAGGCCCTTGTGCCCGAGTTGTGCTTGAGCAGGTCGATGGCAACTACATCACCGTCTCCTTTTTGGCGCGAGGCAGCGAGCGAGGCAGCAGCAACAGCCTCAGCCTGGGGGGAACCACCACCACACCCTTGAGCTGCCGGCTGAACAAGTGCCGGCTAAGCCAACCGTTGCAGCTGGAGCTCGATAACGCCAAAGAGGTGGCGTATGACAGCGAAGGAATTGAGAGTTCTCTGCCCAGTGCCTGGCCCGCCGTGGGGAGCTGTCAGCTCAGTCCGGAGGCCATCAGCTGCTCAGCACGCTCGATGTTTAAGGCCGAATGGCAGGCCAAAGCGAGCTTCTGATACCGCCCTACTGCTGGGATAGCCCCTCGCCATACCAGGCTTCGCCAAGCTGCCAGCGCAGCAGCGGGCCATCGGAGCTGGCCACCACTTTGAGATTTTGCCCCTGGCGGCTGTAGCCATAGGCGCAGTAGCCCGAACCGGTGCCACTGCAGGTGATCAAGGCCGGAATCCGCTGCTTGAGATGGCTCTGGCGAGGCGAGAGCGGCTCGCTAGTTTGCGCCTCGCTGGACACACTCCAACCGCTTGTGAGCAGCTGATGATGCACCTGAGGCATTGGAGTCCCCACCTGCAACGCAGGCGTTTGGGCCATCAGCAGTGGTGCCACCAGAACGAGCAGGTCCACGGATGATCCTCATGAGACGCATCCCATTGATGGCCAGGATTTCCGCTCGCTGATGGGAAAAACAGGTTTTTGTCGCAATTTGGGTCTCAGCTGACCCAAGGCGGCACCCAGATTCGAACTGGGGATAAAGGATTTGCAGTCCTCTGCCTTACCACTTGGCCATGCCGCCGGCCGGGGAGCAAACTCCCGAAAACGGATCGTATCAGCCGCTCCATGCCCACCAATCGCCTGCTGGTGCTGAGCAATGGCCATGGGGAAGACCTCATCGCCCGCCGCATTCTTGAGCCGCTGCAACGGCTCGAGCCCAGCTTGGCGATCGCTGTGCTGCCCCTGGTGGGGCAGGGCAGCAGCTACCGGCAGCTGGAGGGCATCAGCGCCATAGGGCCTCGGCTCACCTTGCCCAGCGGCGGGTTTAGCAACCAAAGCGCTGGCGGCTTGGCGCAAGACCTCAAGGCTGGGCTACTGGGCAACACCTGGAAGCAGTGGCAAAGCCTGCGGCAGTGGAGCCATCAAGGCGGCCGGATCTTGGCGGTGGGCGACCTGCTCCCCTTGGCCATGGCCTGGGCCAGCGGCTTGCCTTACGGCTTCATCGGCACCCCGAAAAGCGATTACACCTGGAGCAGCGGACCAGGATCCGCCTGGCCAGCCGACGCCTACCACCGCTGCAAAGGCAGCGAATGGGATCCCTGGGAATGGGCCTTGATGCAAGGCAGCCACTGCCGGCTGGTGATCTGCCGCGACCGGCTGACAGCGCGGGGCCTGCGCCGCCATGGCGTGCGCGCCCTGGCCCCTGGCAATCCAATGATGGATGGCTTCCTGCCCCGCTCGATTCCGGCTTCCCTGACAGGCCTTCGGCGCCTGCTGCTGCTGCCCGGCTCACGGGCACCGGAAGCCCGGCGCAACCTGCGGCGCCTGCTCAAAGCGCTGCCACCATCGAGCGAGCATGTGCTGCTGCTGGCCTGCGGACATCAGCCCGATGACGCCAGCCTGCGGGCCCTGATGGAGCCCCTCGGTTACCAACACACTGAGGTCCCGGCTGGCAGCGATGCCGATGCGGCCTGGAACGGGCCCGGCGGCTTGTTGCTGCTCGGCCGCGGCCGCTTTGAAACCTGGGCCCCCTGGGCCGAGCTGGGCCTGGCCTGCGCCGGCACCGCCACCGAACAATTGGTGGGCCTGGGCTGCCCGGCCCTCTCGCTGCCAGGTCAAGGCCCGCAGTTCAAGCGCGGCTTTGCCGAACGCCAAAGCCGCCTGCTTGGCGGGGCCGTGCGGGTGTGCCAAAGCCCCGAGGCGTTGGCGACCGGGTTGCAGCTCTTGCTCAACGAGCCACAACTGCGCGCAGAACTTGGGCGGATTGGGCGCCGCCGCATGGGGCCAGCCGGCGGCAGCCTCGCCAGCGCCCAAGCGATTCAGCACCACCTCTTGCCCTAGGCCACTCAGGCGCGGTGCTCAAAGATTGAGCCGTATTGGAAGCGGTCGAGATCAGAGAACACGGGAATGCAGAGAAAGCAGCGCTGCGCCAAGCTCCAGCGCTCCTCCCGCACCAGCATCTGCTCGAGGCGGTCACGGGCCGGCAGCAAATACCGCACATCGTTGGCGGCGTAGGCCAGCTGTTGCTCGCTGAGCTCCTCGACCCGGCCCCAATCACTGCTTTGGGCCTGCTTGTCGAGATCCACGCCCACCAGCTCACTCACCACAGCCGCCAACCCATGACGGGGGCTGTAGGTGCGCGCCAGGCGGCTTGCCACCTTGGTACAGAAGATCGGATTCACCGCAATCCCAAGGCCACTGGCCATCGCTGCCACATCGAAGCGGGCGTAGTGGAACACCTTCTCGATGCCGGTGGCTTCCATCAGCTCTTTCAGCAGCGGGGCTTCGCTCTGGCCACGGGCGATACGAATGCAGCACACCCGGTCCTGGTCATCGCAGATCTGAACCAAGCAGAGGCGGTCGCGGCCATGGATGAGACCCATGGCTTCGGTGTCAACCGCCAAAGCCTTTGCATTTTTGTAATGTCCGAACCACT
This sequence comes from Synechococcus sp. Minos11, assembly GCF_014279855.1. NCBI lineage: Bacteria > Bacillati > Cyanobacteriota > Cyanophyceae > Synechococcales > Synechococcaceae > Synechococcus > Synechococcus sp. Minos11. The sequence continues at coordinate 1,842,322 of NZ_CP047953.1, forward strand.
CAGGGCTGAGATCCCCGTCAAAGACAGCGAAGTGGGTGGGTGAAGCGGGGATGTCTTGGGGCATCGGCAGGGCAAATCAGCCCCAATCTGCCCGATGACTCGGCTATCTCACTTGAAAATCAAAACGAGACTGGGTTAGTGCTCGTTGAGAGCAAAACCACACGATCGGCCATGTCGCACCGGCGAGCCCAAGCCAACCATGGCTTGAATGACATCAAACGCTTCTTTGATCAGCCCCCGCTCCAGTACCTCGGACTGGAACTGGCCGTCTGCTGGATCCTCGACTGCCTGCTGGCAGCCGATTCCTATCCAACAGCCCTGATGAATCTGCTGGCCGAGCGCCATCCGCGCCTGCGCCTGTCGGAAACCGTGCTGCAGCAAGCGATTGCCTTCCTTGACCAGCAAGGCGCCATTGGCAGCTACTCCCAGCGCTGCCCCAGCCGCGGTCGCCCCCGCCGCATGCTGCACTTGGAGGAGTCCTACCGGGCCGAAGCTGAAGAGCTCATGCCCGCCTGGCATCGCTGGCTGAAGGACACCGAGTCCACCTCGGCTGCTCCCCAGAAGGTCACAGCAGAAGTGCTGAGCCGTTGAGAATGGCGGGGCTCAAAGCCCCGCAATGGATCCTGTTCTCAGCTCCACGCTGCTGCTCACCTCGCTGATGGGCATTGGCCTGGGTTTCTTTCTCAGGGCCGCCAGCAAGGACCGCACCACTACGGTGGATGTCAACAGCTCCCGGCCTCCTGTAGAGGTTCTCGATGGCCTCAACCACTGGCTGCTAGCTCGAGGCTGGCAAGCCAGTGGCGGCGACCCAGAACGCCAGGTGATGCGCTTTGAAGGCGCTGTGGCCTCCAGCCTGCCGCTAGCCCTGCTGCTCAGCAGCTTGGGCGCCGTGGGTGCCGCGAGCCTGGGGCTCGTTTTGCGTCAGCTGCTCCCCCAACTTGGCTTCTGGCCCCTGCTCCTGGCTCTGCTGGGACCCATGGCTGGCCTGCTGTATCGCCGCAAGGCCGAGCGCGTTGAAACCTTTGAGCTGCGGCTGCTGCCGCCCCAGGACTTCTGCCCCACAACCTTGAGGCTCAGGGGACACCGGGATGAATTGATTGCCGTCGAGCAAGAACTCGGTCGCCCACTGAATCTCCACAGCGATGGCGAGTTGCTGAGTTCCCCGGTTTAAGGCAATTGCCTTTGCAAATCAGATTTAACCGGGCAGCATGGGGGACCCATTTTGAATCCCATGGGTCGCATCGCTCTGCTCTTGGGCGGCTTTTTGTTGCTAGCCACCCCTGCCCAAGCAGGACTCATGGACTTGCTCGACAGCATCGAATCGCCCCTGCAAGAAAGCCCTGAGTTACCACCGTTGCCGGACGAACCCGGCAAAGGCAAAAACTGGATTGGCACGGAGATCCCCAAACCCGATCTACCGATCTTGGTGCTGGCAGGCCATGCCGATTCCCAGAGGATGGCCGGCTCTGGCACCCCTGGACGCGCCGTTGGCATGCGCGGTGCCCGGCCCATGCAGCCCGGCATCACCGATGAGCTGTTCTGGAACCTGCTCACCGCCAAAGCGGTTGTGGCCGAGGGCCAGCGGCAAGGGTTGAAGATGCACTTCTACGACCCCGGCGTGCGCACCATTCGCGATTCCGATGATCCACGCACCAACTGGAGCGTGGGTCGTGAGCATGTCTCAAACGGCGGATACGCCGTTGAAATCCACTACGACGCCTACTCACCCCATGGCATCGGCCCCGGCATCATCCCGGCGGTGCTCTATGGCTTCTCGGTGATGGATGAAGCCCTAGCTGAGGAATTTGGCGCTTACCCCTATGACTACCGGGGCATGCTCGGAGGCCCCCGCCGCGGCGTGGCGATGCTGGAAATTGGCCAGCTGGAAGGGGCGCTAGAAGCCGGGCTCCGCAATCCCTCCACGCGCCAACAATCGCTTCAAACCATTGCTCGCCGCGTGGTGCGAGCGCTCCGGCAGGGGATGGTCTTAGCCAACAGCCCCGTGGAGGGCACAACGCTGCTCAAGGGCAGCATCACCGAGCCAGTCCTGGGGCCTCGTGAAGACGTCAGTGAGTAGGGCCTCTCGGCTGCCCTCTTCAGCGGTGTAGCCATATTCCCAACGAACCAACGGTGGCAGCGACATCAGGATGGATTCAGTGCGGCCATTGGTCTGCAGACCAAAAATCGTGCCGCGGTCGAACACCAGGTTGAACTCCACATAACGGCCGCGGCGGTAGAGCTGGAACTGGCGCTCGCGATCCCCATAGCTGAGTCCTTTGCGCCGCTCAGCGATCGGCACGTAGCTGGGCAAAAAGGCATTGCCACAGGCAGACGCCAGCTGGAACAGGCTCTCCCAATCGCGCTCAGGAACCTGCTCGCTGCCCACAGCAGCAGCTGGACCCTGGGCATCAGGGCCTTTGTAAATGGCACCGCCGGGGGATTGGTAGTCATAAAAAATGCCGCCAATGCCGCGGGTCTCATTGCGGTGCTTCAAGAAGAAGTACTCGTCGCACCAGGGCTTGAACACCGGGTAATAGGCCGGGTTCACGCTGTCGCAAGCCCCCTTGAGGGTCTGGTGGAAATGCTTGGCGTCCTCCAGGAAGGGGTAGTAAGGGGTGAGATCGGCGCCGCCGCCAAACCACCACACCGGACCGGCTTCGAAGTAGCGGTAATTGAGGTGAACCGTGGGGATATAGGGGTTACGTGGGTGCAACACCATCGACGTTCCCACCGCATACCAGGGATGGCCCGCCGCTTCAGGCCTCTGATTGAGGATGGAGGGAGGCAGGTTTTTGCCCTGCACCTCGGAGAAATTCACACCGCCTTGCTCGAGCAGTGAGCCTTCGCGCAGAACCCTGGAGCGACCGCCGCCGCCTTCGGGGCGAACCCAGCTCTCCTCTTGGAAGCGACCGTCCCCATCGAGCTGCTCCAGCCCAGCACAAATGCTGTCTTGCAGCCCCATCAACAGGGCCTTCATACGGCTGCGGGAATCAGCAGGCGGGGTAACGGCGCTCAAAGGAACCTGCACAGCAGTAGCCCAACACCTTTTCAGTTGACCGGTGCCGCCGGCAAGTGTCTGTAAGGGGCTGTCACTAGGATCCGGCGCCAGAGACTCAACCCCATGGCCAGCCAGCAGGACGCGCTCAGCCAGCTCGCTGAGCTGACCGATGCCGGCAGCGGCCGCAGCTTGGTGGAGCTCGGCTGGATTCAAGGACTCAGGCTGGAGGGCAACCGGGCGGTGTTTCGCCTAGCGCTTCCAGGCTTTGCCCAGAGTCAACGCGACAGCATTGCGTCGGAGGCGCGCAACCGCCTCGAAGCCCTCGACGGCATTGACAGCGTGCAAATCGAACTAGCCCAGCCTGGCGGGGGAGCACCCATTGGTGCCGCCGGCCATGGCCAAAGTCAGCCGCGCCACCCCATTGAGGGCGTTAAGCAGGTGATTGCCGTGAGCAGCGGCAAAGGCGGAGTAGGGAAAAGCACCGTGGCCGTCAACTTGGCTTGCGCCCTGGCGCAACAAGGCCTGCGCGTTGGCCTACTCGATGCGGACATCTACGGGCCCAATGCCCCCACCATGCTCGGCGTTGCCGATCGCACCCCAGAGGTAGAAGGCGAGGGTGAGAGTCAACGGCTGACACCGATTGAGAGCTGTGGGCTGGCGATGGTGTCGATGGGTCTGCTGATTGGCCCCGATCAACCGGTGATCTGGCGCGGCCCAATGCTGAACGGGATCATCCGCCAATTCCTCTATCAAGTGGATTGGGGCGAACGCGATGTGCTGGTGGTGGACCTGCCGCCAGGCACCGGTGATGCCCAACTGAGCCTGGCGCAGGCGGTTCCCATGGCGGGCGTTGTCGTGGTGACGACGCCCCAGCAGGTTGCGCTGCAGGACGCGCGCCGCGGCCTAGCGATGTTCCAGCAGATGGGCATTCCCGTGCTGGGGGTGGTGGAGAACATGAGTTGGTTTGCTCCCCCCGAGCTGCCCGAGCAGCGTTACGCCATTTTTGGCAGTGGTGGTGGGCGCCAACTGGCCGATGAAAGCCAGGTGCCATTGCTGGGCCAAATCCCGATCGAACTGCCGGTGCAACAGGGGGGAGACAGTGGCCGCCCTGTCACGATCAGCCAGCCAGACAGTGTCACTGCGGCAGTCTTCAAGAACCTGGCCAGCGGCCTGATAGCTGCGCTCAAGATCTGACCCGATGCCCACCTACCAGGGGACCCGAGCCACGCGACTGGGAGCCAAAGCGCGGGGCCAGCGGCGCCAACGGATTCGTTTTGATCCGGTTCTCTGGGGAATTCCGGTCTTTTTGACCCTGCTCGCTGGTGTTCTGATCGCCAGTACCCAACGTCAATCACCGTTGGCCGACTGGGAAAACCACTGGATCACCGCCGTGGTGGCCATCGGCGCAGCCGTGGGCCTCTCCCGGGTTGCGCTCAAGCATCTGCAGCAACTGCTGCTGCCGGTCTACATCGCGACTCTGGTGAGTTTGCTGGCGGTGAAGCTGGTGGGCACCAGCGCCCTGGGGGCCCAGCGCTGGATCTCGATCGGCGGCTTCAATATCCAGCCATCGGAGTTCGCCAAGCTCGCCGCCATCCTGTTGCTGGCTGGAATCCTGGCCAAGCACCCGATCGAGCGCCCGGTGGATCTGCTGCGCCCCATGGCTGTGATCTCGGTGCCCTGGGCGATGGTGTTCATCCAGCCCGATCTCGGCACATCCCTGGTTTTTGGCGCCGTGCTGCTGGCGATGCTCTATTGGGCCGGCCTGCCACTGGAGTGGCTGGTTCTGTTGATCTCGCCGCTACCCACAGCCCTGATCGCTGGTCTCTTCCCCTGGGGATTAATCCCTTGGGGTGCCCTATTGGTGCTGCTGGCCTGGCGCAGCCTGCCCTGGAAATCCATCGCCGTGGTGGCGACCCTGGCCATCAATGGGATCTTTGCCTGGATCACCCCCCTGCTCTGGGAGCACGGACTGAAGGACTATCAGCGCGATCGCCTCATCCTGTTTTTGGATCCCACCAAAGACCCCCTTGGTGGCGGTTACCACCTGCTGCAAAGCACCGTTGGCATTGGCTCTGGGCAAATTTTCGGCACCGGCTTGATGCAGGGTCAGCTCACCAAATTGCAGTTCATTCCTGAGCAACACACCGACTTCATCTTCAGCGCCTTGGGCGAAGAGGCCGGGTTCATCGGTTGCCTTGTGGTCTTGGTGGCCTACCTCGTTTGGGCCTGGCGACTGCTGCAAATCGCGGGTCAAGCCCGCAGTGATTTCGAGTCGCTGGTGGTGATCGGCGTGCTGGCGATGGTGATGTTCCAGGTGGTGATCAACATCAACATGACCATCGGCCTGGGCCCTGTGACGGGCATCCCCCTGCCCTGGCTCAGTTATGGGCGCTTTGCCCTGCTGGTGAATTTCATGGGCATTGGCCTGGTGGCCTCCGTTGAGCGAGAGGCCCGGCGGGCTCGCATGCGTTTGCAGTGAGCGCCAACGATTCCCTGCAGACGCTGCGGCAACGCCTGGCAGCAGGGGTTCCCGCCTCAGGCGGCGATGACGCCAGTGCCAGGCGCCAGTGGTGGGCAGCGCTCACAGTTGTGCAGGAGCTGCTGCTGGAGCAGGGCTGCCAGCAGGGGCTGTGGCTGGCAGCGCCACTTCCTGCCTTGCATGAACCCCTGCTCATTAGCCGCTTCCATGGCTGGGTGTGGACCCCGCCGCAATGGAGTGGCCGGGCCCCCGAGCTCCCGGGCAGTGCCGCCAACAACCCAGCCAGCGAGCGCAGCCTCTGGCAGCTGCCGCTGCAAACAGGGGACGGCACCGATCCCTTGCTGCTGCTGATCACGGGCCCACTGCAAGTGGCGATGGCGCTGCATGGCAGTGGCGCCCAACGGCAGCTCTTGGTTCGTTTTGAGCAACCTTTGATCGCCGAACTGCTGCAATCGCTGGGCAATCGCTTGGCCAGCGAGCAGGGCGACGCCGCCAGCGACCTCAAGCACCAAATCCAACAACTGGGCAGCCTGGAAAATTCGCCGCAACTGGCTGAGCAGTTTTGGCCGCGCGTGGCCGCCCAATTGGCCAAGGCCACTCCGAGCCTGACCCTGGTGAGTGCTGCCAGCAACGAAACCGACGACTCCGATCAACAGCTGGGGCTGCTGGAGGCCATTGCCCATGAAGTGCGCACACCGCTGGCAACGATCCGCACCCTGATTCGCTCACTGCAAAGGCGCTCAGACCTATCTCCCCCGCTGCAAAAGCGCCTGGGACAAATCGACCACGAATGCAGTGAGCAGATCGATCGCTTTGGCTTGATTTTTCAGGCGGCCGAACTGCAGCGCCAACCCAGCCAACAGCGGGCCCTGGCGCGGACCGATCTAGGCGCCTTACTGCCCGGGCTCGAGCAGATCTGGCAACGCCAACTGCAGCGGCGTGATCTGACCCTGGAGCTGGAGCAACCCGAGCAGCTGCCTGCGGTGATGAGCGATCCGGTGTTGCTCGAATCGATGCTGATTGGCCTGATGGACCGCTTTAGCCGCGGACTGCGCCGGGGCGAGAGTGTTCGGGTTGAGCTGGCCTCAGCAGGTGAGCAGCTCAAGCTGCGCTTCAGCGGCGGGCGCGATGACGACGACAGCCCCGGCGACACCGCCAGCGTGGGTCCGGTACTGAGCTGGGACCCAGCCACCGGCAGCCTGCAACTCAGTCAAGCCGCCACCCAGAAGCTGTTCAGCAGCCTTGGCGGGCGCCTCACCGAACGACCTGGCAGCAGCCTGACGTTGTATTTGCCCCTCGCCAATGTTGAAGGCTGTGAAGAGAACGGCGCCTGAAGCAGGCAGATCGCAGATGAGTGCTAGCTTCCAGCCATACCTAACCAAGTGGCTTAATGTCCACGGCATCCACTCTCAGCGGCCAGCTCCCGCAGTTCATTGGCAGCACAGGCGGCCTTCTGAACGCTGCTGAAACCGAAGAGAAGTACGCGATCACCTGGAACAGCGACTCAGCTCAGGCCTTTGAGTTGCCCACCGGTGGTGCCGCGATGATGAACTCTGGCGAGAACATCATGTACTTCGCGCGCAAAGAGCAATGCCTGGCTCTGGGCACCCAGCTGCGCACCCAGTTCAAGCCCCGGATCGAGGACTACAAGATCTACCGGATCTACCCCGGTGGTGACATGGAATTCCTACACCCAGCCGATGGTGTGTTCCCTGAGAAGGTGAACGAAGGTCGCCCCATGGTGGGCCATAACCCCCGCCGGATCGGCCAAAACACCAATCCGTCCACGATCAAGTTCAGCGGCCGCAACACCTTCGACAGCTGAACCAACGGCGCTTGGCGCCACATCCTTTAGAAAGGCGGGTCGAACGACCCGCCTTTTTTTCTGCCAAGCCCTGTGATGGCCAGTCCCGATCCGACTACCAACTTCGAGCCGCTGTGGCGGCGTTGGCCGGCGGACCTGGACACGCCGCTGAGCACCTGGCTGAAGGTGGGCCAGGGCCGGCCCTATGGCGTTTTGCTGGAGTCGGTCGAGGGCGGAGAGCATCTAGGCCGCTGGAGTTTTGTCGCCAGCGACCCTCTTTGGGTGCTGAGTGTGCGCGGCGATCAAGCCTGGCTGGAACACCGCGATGGGCGCCGCGAATCGCTCCAAGGCGACCCCTTTGAACTGCTGCGCCAACGCCTCGCCCCCTACAAAAGCGCCCCAATCCCTGGGCTTCCACCGGTGGGTCAGTTGTTTGGCTTCTGGGGTTACGAACTCATCCACTGGGTCGAGCCCAGTGTTCCGGTGCATCCCCGCAGCGATGACGACCAGCCCGATGGCTGCTGGATGTTCTGCGACACCCTGCTGGTGTTTGACCAGGTGCGGCGCCAAGTGACGGCTGTGGCTTACGCCGATCACAGCCAAAACGACGATCAAGCAGCCGCCAGAGCGGCGGCTGAACAGCGGCTGGATGCCCTAGAAACCCAATTGCAGCAGCCCCTACCGGCGGGCCTGACGCCACTGGCCTGGAAAGAGCAGGACGCCCAATCGCTCAAGGTGGTCAGCAACACCTCCCAGAGCGCCTTTGAAGACGCTGTCCGCCAAGCTCGCGACCACATCGGCGCCGGTGATGTCTTCCAACTGGTGCTGTCGCAACGCTTGGAGGCGGAGGTCAGCCACGACCCCTTCGATCTGTACCGCAGTCTGCGGATGGTGAACCCATCGCCCTACATGGGGTTCTTCAGCTTCAACGGCTGGCATCTGATTGGCTCCAGCCCCGAGGTGATGGTGAAAGCCGACCCCCAAGACGATGGCCGGGTGGTGGCGTCGCTGCGGCCGATCGCTGGAACCCGTCGCCGCGGCAGCACAGCCGCCGAGGATCAAGCCCTCGAAGCGGAGCTGCTCGCCGATCCCAAAGAACGGGCCGAGCACGTGATGTTGGTGGATCTCGGCCGCAATGACCTGGGCCGGGTCTGCCAGCCCGGCAGCGTTGCGGTCAAGGAGCTGATGCTGATTGAGCGCTATTCCCACGTGATGCACATCGTCTCCCAGGTGGAAGGCAATCTGCAGCCGCAGCACGATGTTTGGGATCTCCTGCGGGCGTCCTTCCCAGCAGGCACCGTCAGCGGAGCACCCAAGATTCGGGCTATGCAGCTGATCCATGAATTGGAACCCGATGCCCGCGGCCCCTACTCAGGGGTCTATGGCTCGATGGACCTCTGTGGTGCCCTCAACACCGCCATCACGATCCGCACGATGGTGGTGCAACCCGGAGACAACGGGCGTTGGCGGGTGCAAGTGCAAGCCGGAGCCGGCGTTGTGGCCGACTCTCAGCCGACCGCCGAGCACGAGGAAACCCTCAACAAAGCCCGCGGCATGCTCAAGGCCCTGGCTTGCCTCGAGCCCGGCCAACAGCCATGAGCCAAAGCTTGCTCAAGGGCTTTGAAGTGGAGATGTACACCGGCCGCCCCGACGGCACGGTGGTGGGCTGCTCCAGCGAAGCCGCCGCGGCCATCGACGGGATCGTCACCGAGCCCGACCGCCGCAACCTGGAATACATCACACCGCCCGAAGCCTCCTATGCAGCGCAACTCCAGCACTTGCTGGAGCCTCGCCAGCGCCTACGCCAGTGGTTGCAACAGCGTCAGCTCACCTTGCTGCCGGGGAGCAGCCTGAGCCTTGGCAACAGCCAACACTTTGAGCGCTCCAATCCCGACAACCCTTATCACCAGTTCATCGAGGACAGCTACGGCACCCGTGTGGTGACCGCCAGCGTTCACATCAACTTTGGTCTGGAGAGCAGCGAAACGATCATGGCGGCCTGCCGGCTGCTGCGCTGCGAAGCCGCACTGCTGCTGGCCCTCAGTGCCAGCTCCCCGTTCCTTGATGGCCAAGCCACAGGGGCCCACTCCCAACGCTGGCGGCAATTCCCCATCACCCCACAGCAGGTGCCGCTGTTTGAAAACCATCAGCACTACATCGATTGGATGCATACCCAGCTGGAACAACGGCAGATGCGCAACGTGCGTCACTTCTGGGGATCGGTGCGTCCCAATGGACCGGAGCGACCGCAGCAGCTCAATCGCGTCGAGCTGCGGGTCTGCGATTTGGTGAGTGATCCGCGCGATCTACTCGCCATCACTGCGTTTGCGGAATTGCGGCTGCTGCAACTGATCGATCGGGGCCAGAGCGAAGATCCCCTATTCAGCAGTGAGCTGAGCGCCGCTGAGCTGGCTGAGCTGGCCGACCACAACGACCAGCAAGCCGCCCTGACCAGCCTGGATGCTGAGCTGCGCCACTGGCGCGATGGCCGCTCCATCAGCGCGCGGCAGTGGATCCAAGACCAACTCCAAGACCTCAACGCCTGGGGAGACCAACAGCCCGCCATGGCCTGGCTTGATCGCCTGCCAGCACTGCTCGAGCGCGGAAACACCGCCATGCAATGGCTGCAGCGCCAGCAGAGCGGTGAGAGCATCTCCGCCATCCTCAGCGCGGATATTGCGGCGCTGGCGGCCCTTGAGCAGGACTTGCTGATGGACGGTTTGGGATGATCGAAACGTCTTCCACTGCTTCGACCTCGCGCATGCCGGCTTCGCAGACCGAGACAGTCCAGCCCGTCGGTCGCCGCACGCTGCGTCAGCTGAACGAACGCTTGGAGCTGGTCGAAGAGCTGTGGGGCAACGTGCTGCGCAGCGAATGCCCGCCTGAGCAGGCCGCACGGGTGCTGCAGCTCAAGCAGCTCTGCCGCGAAGACGAGACTTCCGATCAGATCATCGACCTGATCGTGGCGATGGATCTCTCGGAAGCGATCGCTGCTGCCAGGGCTTTTTCCCTCTATTTCCAACTGGTCAACATCCTCGAGCAGCACATCGAGGAAGACCGCTACCTGGCCACGATGAGCCAGGACAACATCGCGGAAGCCGCGATCAGCGACACCCTCAATGGCCACCTGGCCAACCACGACCAGCCCGCCACCTTCCAGCGGCTGTTCCAGCGGCTGCGCGCCCTCAATGTGCCCCCCGGGCTACTCGAGCCCCTGCTGCGGGAGCTTGATGTGCGGCTGGTGTTCACCGCGCACCCCACCGAGATTGTTCGCCACACGGTGCGCCACAAGCACCGCCGCGTCGCCCATCTGATTCAGCGCCTGGAAGGGTTGAACGACGAAAACGACAGCTTTGATGATCGCCAGGGGTTGCGCCAGCAGCTGCTCGAAGAGATCCGCGTCTGGTGGCGCACCGATGAACTGCATCAGTTCAAACCATCGGTGCTCGATGAGGTGGATTACGCCCTGCACTTCTTCCAGCAGGTGCTGTTCCAGGCGATGCCACTGCTACATGAACGCATCCGCAAGGCGCTGAAGGACTCCTACCCCGATGTGACACCGCCGGAAGACGGGTTCTGCACCTTCGGCTCATGGGTGGGCTCCGACCGCGATGGCAACCCCTCGGTCACACCGGAGATCACCTGGCGCACCGCCTGTTACCAGCGCCAGTTGATGCTGGAGCGCTACCTGAGCTCGGTGCGCAACCTACGTAACCAGCTGAGCATTTCCATGCAATGGAGCCAGGTGAGTCCGGCACTGCTGGAGTCCCTGGAGATGGACCGGCTGCGGTTCCCGGAGATCTACGAAAAACTGGCGGCTCGCTACCGGCTTGAGCCCTACCGGCTGAAGCTCTGCTACGTGCTGCAGCGCCTGGAGCTCACCCACGAGCGCAACGCGCAACTGTCTGAATTGGGCTGGGAATCTCCCCTGAGCGCCACCGAGCCGGAGGAACAAACCCTCAGCAGCAGCCTGACCCCGCAGCAGGAGCTGCACTACAGCACCTACCAGGACTTCCGAAGTGATCTGGAACTGGTTCGCACCAGCCTGGAAGCCACCGGCTTGAGCTGCGAACCGCTGAATCGCCTGCTCAGCCAGGTGCAGATCTTTGGGTTCTGTCTGGCCTCCCTCGATATTCGCCAGGAGAGCACCCGCCATAGCGAAGCCCTTGCCGAGCTCACCCGCTACCTGCAACTACCCCAGGACTATGAGGCCATGGAGGAGCCGCAGCGGGTGGAGTGGCTGCTGGAGCAGCTGCAAACCAGGCGGCCACTGATTCCCACCGGTCCGCTTTGGAGTGATGCCACGGCGGAAACCTTTGCCGTCTTCCAAATGCTGCGGCGGCTCCAAGAGGAATTTGGGCAGCGGATTTGCCGCACCTATGTGATCTCGATGAGTCACACGGAGTCGGATCTGCTGGAGGTGCTGCTGCTAGCCAAAGAGGCCGGCTTGGTAGATCCGGTGGAAGGCACCACACGCCTGCAGGTGATTCCACTGTTTGAAACGGTGGAAGACTTGCGCTGCGCCCCTGAGGTGATGGGCGCTGTGATGGCTCGGCCCTTCTACAAGCGACTGCTCGCCAACGAGGAAGTGCCGCTGCAGGAGGTGATGCTCGGCTACTCCGATAGCAACAAAGACTCCGGCTTCCTCTCCAGCAACTGGGAAATCCACCGGGCCCAAATCGCCCTGCAATCGCTGTGCAGTGAGCACAACATCAGCCTGCGCATCTTCCACGGACGCGGCGGCTCGGTGAGCCGTGGTGGTGGCCCGGCCTATCAAGCGATCCTGGCCCAGCCCAGCGGCACCCTCAAAGGCCGGATCAAGATCACAGAACAAGGGGAGGTGCTGGCCTCGAAGTACGCCTTGCCGGAACTGGCGCTCTACAACCTCGAGACGGTGACCACCGCTGTGCTTCAAAACAGCTTGCTCTCCAGTGGCGTGGACGACACCCCCAGCTGGAATGAGCTGATGGAACGGCTGGCTTCACGCTCGCGTCAGCACTACCGCGCCCTGGTGCATGAGCACCCGGATCTGGTGGCCTTCTTTGAGCAGGTCACCCCGATTGAAGAAATCAGCAAGCTGCAAATCAGCTCGAGGCCGGCCCGGCGCCGCACGGGCGCCCGGGATCTGTCCTCACTGCGGGCCATTCCTTGGGTGTTCGGCTGGACCCAAAGCCGCTTCCTGCTGCCCAGCTGGTTTGGTGTGGGCGCCGCCATCCGCGAGGAATTGGGTGACGACGGTGAGCAGCTCGACACCCTGCGCACCCTCTACCAGCGCTGGCCCTTCTTCCGCATGCTGATCAGCAAGGTGGAGATGACCCTGGCGAAGGTGGACCTGTCCTTGGCGAAGTACTACGTCGACTCCCTTGGCAGTACTGACCGCGCCGATGCCTTCCAAGAGATCTTCGCCACCATCGCTGCCGAGTACAGCCTCACCAAGGAGCTGGTGCTCAAGATCACCGGCCATGAACGACTGCTCGATGGCGACCCACCGCTGCAACTCTCGGTGGAGTTGCGCAATCGGACGATCGTGCCCCTGGGCTTTTTGCAAGTGGCCCTGCTGCGGAGGCTCCGCAACCAGAACCGCCAGCCCCCCATGAATGAATCCGATCTGAGCGATACGCGCACCTACAGCCGAGGTGAGCTGCTGCGCGGTGCCTTGCTCACCATCAACGGAATTGCCGCTGGCCTGCGCAACACCGGTTGAGGCAGCAGCGATGATGCCTTACTTCCGCAGTCAGCCGCCGGCCCCTCGCCTGCCTGAAGGGTTTGTCTTGGTGATGGAAGATCAGCCCGCTGATGCACCCGCGGTCAACCGTTTCTTGCAGCAATGCGGCGCTCCGGTGCGCAGCGACAACACCATTGCCCGAGCATTGCAAGCCAGTGCCTGGACCGTGCGGCTGCTGCGCAACGACCAGCTGGTGGGATTTGTGCGCGTGACCAGTGATCAAGCCCTCAACGCCAATCTTTGGGATCTGGGCGTTGTGCCCGACGAGCCGCAGGCCAAACGACTGCTGGCTGTGTTGGTGCACGCCGCTTTAAGCCGTCTGCGCAAAGAGCTCCCCGGTTGCAGCATTTCGCTGGCCTCACCACCGCAAGCCATTGAGGTGCTGGAGACGTTTGACTTCATTACGGACCCCAATGGGATCCGTGTCATGGGCCTGGATCTTTAGCGAAAGACCAGAGGAAAAGGCTCACGAGCATGGAGGGACTCGAACCCCCGACATTCAGAACCGGAATCTGACGCTCTATCCAACTGAGCTACATGCCCTCATTGCTTACGTTAGCTGCTGAGTGGCCCTGCCCCCATCCTTCTCCACCGCCTGGAGCTGAGCCGTTTTCGCAACTATGCGGAGCTGCATCTGGAGCTGGATGCGCCGCGGCTGCTGGTGCTCGGCAATAACGGCGAGGGCAAGTCCAACCTGCTGGAAGCTGTTGAGCTGCTGGCCAGCCTGCGCTCCCACCGCTGCAGTCAAGATCGCGATCTGATCCAACGCGGGGAGACCAGCAGCAGGCTCAAAGCGTGGGTGGGAGAGGAAGCCGCAGATGAGTTGGCGATCGAACTCAGGCGCCAAGGGGGGCGCCGGGTTCAGCGCAACGGAAAGCTGCTGGAGCGCCACGCTGATCTGATTGGGCCGCTGCGCTGCGTTGGATTCAGTGCCCTCGATCTGAGCTTGGTGCGCGATGAACCAGCGGGCCGGCGCGATTGGCTCGACCGCGTCGTGCAACAACTCGAACCCGTCTACGGCGAATTGCTGAGCCGCCATGGACGGCTCCTGCGGCAACGCTCACAACTGCTCAAACGCCAACTCAGCAACCGCGATGAGTTGTTGGATGCCTTTGACCACCAGTTGGCGGTGATCGGAACTCGCCTGCATCGTCGCCGCCACCGCGCCCTCAAACGGCTGGAACCCTTGGCTGCCCCTTGGCAAGAACGGCTCAGTGGCGGACGCGAACAGCTGCAACTGCTCTACCAACCCGGCACCCAGCTCAACGGCGACGAAGACGAGCATGTGTGGCAGCAATGCCTGCTGAATCAACTGCAAGAACAACGGCCGCAGGAGGCCCGTTTGGGGTATTGCAGCGTTGGGCCACAACGGGATGACGTGGCCCTGCTGCTCGGGGGGGAGCCGGCACGTCGGCTCGGCTCCGCAGGCCAGCAACGCTGCCTGGTGCTCGCGCTCAAGCTGGCCGAACTGGAGCTGGTCACCAGCCTCAGTGGGGTGCCGCCCCTGCTGCTGCTCGACGATGTCTTGGCCGAACTGGACCCCCAACGGCAACAACTGCTGCTCGAGGCCGTTGGCGAAGGCCATCAATGTTTGGTGAGTGCCACGCACCTGCAAAGTTGCGTAGCCGACTGGCAGCAACGGGCGCAGCTGGTGGAAGTCAGGGCTGGGGCTGTTCTTCCTGCGGCATAAGCACCGGAGCAGCCTGCTGCTCAGCTGGCGGCGAGGAGAAGCCAAGGAACGCCAACACCGTGCCGCCGACAGCCACGCCTGCAACCAACAAAATCAACAGCAGCTCCCCAACGGTCAACCCAGCGGTGGTGGCAGAGGTGCGGCGGTTGTTGGCTATTGGCAACACAATTTTGCGCTGAGCTGGAGGTAAGGTTATTAGCTCTTTTGTTTGCCCGATTCAATTGGCACAACCCTCAGTTCTGCACCCTGATCCAGGACGCCTCTCGAGCACCTCCCCCAACACGCAGCCTGTCCCCATGGACATGGTGGGAAAACACTGCATTCTCGAGCTCTACGACTGCGACTCCAGCAAGCTCGACGACGAAGTCTTTCTCAGAAGCGCCATCACCCAAGCAGCCGAACGGGCTGGCGCCACACTTCTGAATCTCATCACCCACCAATTCCAGCCCCAAGGCGTAACGGGCCTGGCCCTGCTGGCGGAATCCCACATCTCAATCCACACCTGGCCTGAAGCGGGATATGCCGCTGTGGATGTGTTCACCTGTGGTGACCACACCATGCCGGAGAAAGCATGCGCCGTCCTCAGTGAAGAGCTGGGCTCAGGCCACCAAAGCTTGCGCAGCTTCCGGCGTCGTACCCCCGCCAGCCTGGTGGACAGTGAGCGTCAGACGTCGGTGCCGATTGGCTGAAGGGAGCGGTTGAGCTTGCCGCTCACCAACCCTTCCAAATCCAAGCTCACGGCGGTGAATCCAAATTGCAGGAAGACTTGCACCAACTCTTGGCGCAGGTCTTCCTGCATCAGCTCCGCCAACCGCACGGCCGGCACTTCAATGCGGGCGGTCTCCCCTTGGGAGCGAACCCGCACTTGATCAAAGCCCCGCTGTTGCAACCAGCGTTCGGCTTGGGCCACCCGGCTGAGGCGCGAGGCCGTGATGCCTTCGCCATAGGGGAACCGGGAGGCCAAACAAGGCTGCGCTGGCTTATCCCACCAGGGAAATCCCAACGCTTTCGAGAAGCGCCGCACCGACGCCTTATCAATCTGCAGCTCCGCAAGAGGTGAGCAAACACCTGCTTCGCGGGCGGCATCAATGCCGGGGCGATGGTCGCCGAGATCATCGTGGTTGACGCCATCGAGCACCTGCGCTCCCGCGGCCGCGCGGCTGATCTCAGCGAGATGGCGGTGCAACTCGCGTTTGCAGGCGTAGCAGCGATCCGTGGGGTTGGTGGCATACGCCGGATCCTGCAGCTCAGCGGTCAACACCTCCTGGTGGGCGATCCCTAGCCATTGAGCTTGCAGCCTGGCTTCCTCCCGCAAGTGAGGCGCCAAAGCCGGTGAAATACCCGTGACGGCTAGGGCTGCTTCAGCCAGTTGCTCCTGGGCTATCGCGGCCACAAGCGCGCTATCGACACCGCCGGAATAGGCCACGCAAACACGACCAAACTGGCGAATCCGTTGCCTGAGCCGATCGAGCTGGCCTTGATCCGCCGCGGTTAGTGATTCCAGCTGCCGAAACACCACAGGAACCTGCTGGTCAGATCAGGCTAGTGACTTGGGGATTGGGCTGGTCGGGCGGAGCGCAACGGGCCAACAGCGCACTCGCCAACGCCGGGAAGACGAGCACGGTGGCCATCGCCGCAGCAATCAGCAAGGTGGCAAACGACATCTCAATCACCCCTTGGCGTTCCGCCAACACCACCACAGCCAAAAGCAGCGGCAACTGGGTGGCGATATCCAGCCCCAAGGCGAGGCGGGCCCGGACATCAGGCAGGTGCTTGCGGGTCATCACCACCACTGGCACCCCGCGCACCAGCAGCATCAACAGCATCAAGCAGGGGATCCAAACCAAGCGTCGGGGCTCTGCCAGCACCGGGGCAAAGTCGAGGCTCATGCCCGTGACAACAAAGAAGATCGGCACCAAGAAGCCAGCGCCCACACCATCAATGCGGGCCTGCAATTTGTGCCAAATATCGGCGTTGGTGCTGAAGCGAAGCAACACCCCAGCCACCAAGGCGCCCAGCACAGCATCAATATTGAGCAGATGGGCCAGCGCCACCATGGCCACCAACAAGCCAATGGCATAGCGCATGGGCAGTTGGGAGCTGCCATCCATGGTGCGCACCAACAAACGATTGAGGCTGCCGCGGTAATACGCCGCCACCCCCATCAACGCCAAGGCAATCAGCAAATACCCCAGAAAGTGAAGCAGGGTGAAGCCCATCTGTGAGCGGCGGCCCTCAAGGATGCTCAGCAAAACGATCGGCACCACCTCTCCAATTCCGGCGTGCACCATCACCAACGAGCGATAGGCCTTCGGCAACAGCTCGCGATCCCGCAGCAGGGGCTGCACCATCCCCATTGAGGTGGTGATCACCGCCAGTGACACCCAAGGCAAGGCTTGATGGGAAATTTCACCAAGCACGATCAAGAGCCCAGCAACCATTAGGGCCAGGGGAATCGACAACAGCCAACTGGTCAGACCAAGGCGCAGTCCACCAGACAAAAAGGCCTTGGGATCGAGCTCAAACCCAGCCTGAAGAAATAGAAATCCCAGGCCCAGATTGGACAGCAATTCCAATGCCGAACCTGGTTGATCAAAGTTGAACCCATGGGGGCCCAATACAGCACCTAGAGCTATCTCGAGGACTGACGTTGGCAGTCGCAGCCAAGGCAATGTTGCGGAAATCCAAGCAACAACCGCAATCGCCACAAACAACAGAGCTTGGTGCTCAAGAGGCATCAAAATAATCGGCCCCGAATATCAGCCAAGAGCTCCCGAAGAAGAACTCCAAGGTCAATCAAGTTTCTGTAAAACAATCTCGCAATTACCACTCATTTTAATCTTCCATTTCTGGTTCTCTTTAATCGCATCAAACTCATACAGCGGTCGATCAATCTCCTTATCAGTCACAAAAAAGCCTTGACCGCGCAACACATCAGCGCAGGCAGAAAGCCCTTGTTTTGTCAGCTCGGCTTCTCCAGCAGACACCGCGACGGGAGCGTTGGCAGGCATCGGCGCAGGGGCCTGGGCGGGTGCTGGTTGAGGAGCGGGAGCCATCGCTTTGGGAGAGGGCTGATTACAGGCCGCCAACAAGGCCACTGGGCTCAGCAATCCCAGCAAGGTCAAGCGCTTCATCCATGCGGCCAATCGCAGTCCAAGTAGTACGAAATCAGGGCTTAACCAAAAGCGTTGTTAACCATCTCTGCAGGTCCTCAAGCCCACAGCTACTGACGATCCAGAGCACCTGGACATCCCAGCTGTTTTTGATGCAAGGAGGATCAAAAAACACGGCAAGCCCCAAGAGGCCCGCTTAGGCTCGCTGGGCCAACCCAGGTCATCGACAAAGGGCGCTGTGACAGCAACCACCGGCCGGGGCATCGGCATTCGCACAGCAGCCGGTGGCGACGAGCGCCTGCGCGGTCAACTGCACGTCTACGACGGAGAGGGCAAAGGCAAAAGCCAGGCCGCCCTTGGCGTGGTGCTGCGCACCATTGGTCTTGGCATCTGCGAGAAAAAGCGCACCCGCGTTTTGCTGCTGCGCTTTCTCAAAGGGCCAGGCCGGGCCTACGCCGAAGACTCCGCCATTGAGGCGCTGCAACAGGGTTTCCCCCATCTCATCGACCAGGTTAGAACTGGCCGCGCCGACTTCTTCACTGCCGATGAAGTCACCCGTTTTGACCGCCAAGAAGCGCAGCGGGGCTGGGATATCGCCAAAGGGGCTCTCGCCAGTGCCCTCTATTCGGTGGTGGTGCTCGATGAGCTCAACCCCCTGCTCAACCTGGGGCTGCTCGATGAAGAAGACGTGGTGCGCACCTTGGCGGCCAAGCCACCGGGCCTTGAGGTGATTGCCACCGGCCGCGGAGCTCCGCGCTCCTTGGTCAACCTTGCCGATCTGCACTCTGAGATGCGGCCCCATCTCCACGAGGGGCCCAGCCAGCTGGGCATGGAGGGCATCGAGATCTACACCGGTGAAGGCAAGGGCAAATCCACTAGTGCCCTGGGCAAAGCGCTGCAAGCCATCGGCAAAGGCATCAGCCAAGACAAGAGCCACCGCGTGCTGATCCTGCAGTGGCTCAAAGGCGGCAAGGGCTACACCGAGGACAGCGCGATTGCAGCGCTGCGCGAGAGCTATCCCCACCTGGTGGATCACCTGCGCTCCGGCCGTGATGCCATCGTCTGGCGCGGTCAGCAGCAGCCAATCGACTACGTGGAAGCCGAACGGGCCTGGGAAATCGCCCGCGCTGCCATTGCCAGCGGGCTCTACAAAACGGTGATCCTCGACGAACTCAATCCAACGGTGGACCTCGAGCTGCTGCCCGTCGAACCGATCATGCAAACCCTGTTGCGCAAACCACGCGACACCGAGGTGATCATCACGGGCCGCTGCAAAAACCTGCCGGCTTACTTCGATCTAGCCAGCGTTCACTCCGAGATGGTCTGCCACAAGCACTACGCCGAACGCGGCGTCGACCTCAAACGGGGCGTCGATTACTAAACGCCAAGGTTCTGTCACATCTGAGCGGCTCCCCAGTCACACCCTGGCCACGACTTTGAGCAACGCTCTTCTGATGCGCGTTGCTCTCTCCCTGCTTGCCGTTCTCGGTGTTGGTGTCAGCTCAGCGACACCAGCCCACAGCCGCAACTGGCAGGCCATCGATGCGCTGCGTCAACGCCTGGAGGCCAAGGGCGCTCGCGTCGTTCAGCGGGACTGCAACTCCCTGCCCAGGGTGCAGGGGCTGTATCACCGGCCCAGCGATCAAATCGTGATCTGCCGGGTCCACCAGAACCCGGCAGCGGTGTGGGACACCTTGGCCCACGAAGCCGCCCACCGCATGCAGGCCTGCTACGGCCGCTCGCTGACCCGACCAGCCCTGCATCGCCAAATGGCTCGCACCCTGGCTCGGCGCTATCCGCAGGAGTTGGCCTCCCTGCAGCTCTACCCGGCCTCGCGCCGGCTCTCCGAGCTGGAGGCGCGCTACACCGCCAAGCTCGACCCGGACCAGGTGTTGAGCCTCTTCCAGCGTTACTGCGGTTGACCTCGATCCATGCCCACCATGCGTTTTCTGCCCGTTCTGCTCACCCCGGCGCTGTGGCTTCCAGCCCAGGCCATGGCCATGCCTCAAGAAGCCGCCGTTGATTTAGCCCTTGGCTATTGCCTGCATTCCGAGGGACGGGCCACCCAAATGCAGTCCTACCGCTTTGTGCAGGCGTTGGGTGCCAAGCAGGGTTGGCCGAGTGGTTGGTACCAACAGATTCGTCCCAATCAAATCCAAGCCGCCATCAACAACGCCGGTGGCTGCGGCCGGTTGCTGCAGCGCGCCTCTGGCGGGCAGCCGCTGCAACGGCAACCCCAGGTGGTGCAGCGGGCTCCACAACCTGGTTCACGCAGTGCCTCCGAAGGCTTTGGCCTGGCGCCCTATCGCTAAACGCTGGCCTGCGCTGAGTGGTTGAAAAAGCGGCGGTAATCCGGATCGCGCTCCAACAGATCCAAAAAGCGGTCACGGTCGAGCCTGAGCAAAAGACCTTCTCCGCGCGCCCGCACCGTGACCGCCCGCGGCCTGTCCTCCAGCAGTCCGGCATCGCCAAAGAAATCCCCTTCTTCCACAACCCCTTGCTTGATGGGCACTCCGCCCCAGAGATCGTCTTGAAGCACCTCCAGGGTGCCGGCCACCACCACATAAAAACTGTCGGGTGGATCGCCCTCACGAAACACCTCTTCCCCAGGCCGCACCCGCTCGCTCACAAACTCTGCTGCCAGCCAGCGCAGGACAGCCTTCTCCACCCCATGGAAGAGGGGAATCGAGGCAAGACGGTCGGCCGTAATGCGCACCCGATGGCTGGCGCTGATGTCGAAGCCACTCATCTGCCGGTGCCAGAAGTTGGCGTAGAGGCCGCCTTCGGCCAGCAGCGCGTTGTGATGTCCCAGCTCAACAACCCGCCCATCGGCGATCACCGCCACCTGATCCATCGCCGCGGCCGCCCGCAGCCGGTGCAAGACCGATACCACCGTGCGCCCTTGGCCTAAGCGCGCCAAAGTGCGATTGATGGCCTCTTCCGTTCCAGGATCCAGAGCGCTGGTGGCCTCATCGAGCAGCAGCAGCTTGGGGTCGCGAACGATCGCGCGGGCGATCGCAATGCGTTGACGCTGGCCGCCTGACAGCCGCCCGCCGCCAGGGCCAACCACGGTGTTCAAGCCCTCGGGCAAGCACGCCACAAAGCTGCCCAACTCGGCCGCTTCGGCAGCTGCCGCCACCTCGGCATCACTGGCCTCAAGCCGCCCCAGACGAATGTTGTCGGCAATGCTGAGATCAAACAAATCGCTCTCTTGGGGCACCAGCGCCACCTGATGCAGCCACTGCTCACGGCCCGTGCTGTTGAGATCGATGCCATCGACTTTGAGGCTCCCAAACTGGGGCTGCAGCTGGCGCAGCAACAACCGCAGAACGGTGCTTTTGCCGCCACCGCTGGGGCCCACCAGCGCTAAGGAACTGCCGGCGGGGATGGTCAAACAGAGGTCGGTCAAACCGCCACCGTCTGGGTAGCGGAACTGAACTTGATCGAGCACCAACCCCTGGCTGAGCGGCGGCGGCGCTGGCAAGACGCTGGCGGCCTGGGCGCATTGCCTGCTGGCCTGCTGCAACTGCTGTTGCAGCAGATCCAAGGCGGTGCTGCCCGCTTGCAGCGGCAGCAGGGAGCTGCCGAGCTGCCACATGCCGCTCACCATTGCTGTGGCAATGCCCATGGACGCCACCAACTGGCCAACACTCAGCTGGCCGGCGAGCATCAACCAACAGCCCAAGGCAAAGACGCTCACCAAGGTCAGCAACGCCGAGGCCGTCAGGGCGGCGCTCTGCACCCCCGACACCATGCCGACGCGGCGGGCCGCGCGCATCAGGGCGCCATTACCAGCAGCGAATCCCTCACTGGTGCTGGCTTTCAAGCCAAACAAATCCACCACTTCGCGGCCGCGCAGGCGCTCCGCGGCATAGGCCAGCAGCAGCGCTGCACGGCTCACCCGCTGCTGCTCACGCCTGGCCAAGGCGGGAGTAAAGGCCACCTGAGAGAGCAGCAGCAACGGGGTCAACACCACCGCCACCAGGGCCAAGCGCCAGTCGGTTTGCAGCAGCAGCAACACCCCCAGCAGGATCTGCGCCACGGTCCAAATGAACAGCGGAAGCTGCACCACCACCACGTTTTCCAGGGTGGGAATTTGCTGGGTCAGCAGCGCTTGTTCATCACCGGGAGTCCAGCGGCGATCCAGCGGTTGCTCGAGCAGGTGATTGAACAAGCGCTGGCGAAAGTCCGTGCCGAGCCGACTGCCCAGGGCCGCAAACAGATTTACCGACGCCCCATTACAGGCGACTGCCACCAGCAACCAGGCGCAGGGCAACAGCAGCAGCGGCAGGATGTCGATGCCGCCTTGATCGGCCAGAACCCGGTCGATCACCAGCTGCAACAGCACCGGGATCCCCACCATCAGCAAGGGATCCGGCAGCACCGTGAGCACAGCCAAGACAACCCGCCAACGCTGACGGCGCAGGTGGGGCCAAAGGCGCAGGGGCAGCAGGAGAGGAAACACAGCTGCAGGCGACCATCTCCTGCTTAACCCAATCCCGGCCCGCCTGGCTCAGTAACGCTGAACCGAGGGATCAATCTTCTGGCTCCAGGCATCAATGCCGCCGGAGACGTTGGTGCCTTCGATGCCTTCGCGCTTGAGGGCAATCAAGGCCTTGGCACTGCGGCCGCCCAACTTGCAGTGGGCGTAGAGGCGTTTGCCGGCTGTCAGCTCGCGCACCTGCTCAATCGCCGTGCCGTTTTCGATCTGATCGAGGGGCACCAACACCGCCCCGGGGATCGTGGCGATCTCGGCTTCCTGGGGCATGCGCACGTCCAGCAGCACGATGTCATCGCCGCCGGAATCGAGCAGTGTTTTGAGCTCACCAACGCTGATGGTTTCCACAGCACCTGCCTCCTCTTGACCGGGAGCGGTTCCACCCACCCCACAGAACTCCTGATAGTCGATCAGTTTGTCGATCACCGGCCGCTCGGGGCTAGGCCGCAACTTGAGCTCCCGAAAGCTCATCTTGAGGGCATCGAACAGCAGCAAACGGCCGCTGAGGGTGGTGCCGATGCCAGTGATGATCTTGACCGCTTCGGTGGCCTGGATCACCCCAATGATTCCCGGCAACACACCCACCACGCCGCCTTCGGCGCAGGAGGGGACCAATCCCGGTGGTGGCGGCTCGGGAAAGAGGTCCCGGTAGTTGGGGCTTTCAGCATCCAGGTTGAACACCGTGGCCTGACCTTCAAAACGGAAGATCGAGCCATAGACATTGGGCTTGCCGAGCAGCACGCAGGCGTCATTGACCAGGTAGCGCGTCGGGAAGTTGTCGGTGCCGTCACAAACGATGTCGTAGGGACGAATGATCTCCAGCGCGTTCTCACTGGTGAGGGCGGTCTCGTAGAGATCCACCTGACAGTGGGGATTGATTTCGTGGATGCGGGCCTTGGCCGATTCGATCTTGGGCTTACCCACCCAGCTGGTGCCATGGATCACCTGCCGCTGCAGGTTGCTGTGATCCACCACATCGAAATCCACGATGCCGAGGCGGCCGACACCAGCTGCCGCCAGATACAGCAGCAGCGGCGAGCCCAGACCACCGGTGCCGACACACAGCACCGAGGCCCCCTTGAGCCGCTTCTGGCCCTCCATCCCCACTTCCGGCAGGATCAGATGCCGAGAGAAGCGGGCGATTTCGTCGGGACTGAGCTCGACGCCGCTGATATCAGGGGGAAGCATGGGGGTGGATCACAAGCGCTGGAGCAACCCAGCGGATCCTCTACTTTCCCAAATGCCCGTCACCGGTGAGCTGCAAGCGCAGCGATTGGGCCTGCAAGCGGCCCTGCTCACCCTGCAGAGACCAGGCGCCCCAAGCCAATGGGGCATAACCGCGAATCAACATCAGCGCCCCGGGCCAGCCCCAATTGAGGTCCTCCGCCGACGGCATCACCGGTCCGGTGGGGTGGCTATGGGCCGCTCCAAGCAGCTGCCAGTGACGATCACGGCACCAACGCTGGGCTGTCACTAACTCGGCGGGGTCAATACTGAAACGGTTGCGGCGACTTAACTCTGGGGCTTGATGCGCACCCGGCTGCCAGGCATTGAGGCAGGGCCAGACCCAGTGCACTCGACCAGGCTCGCCAAGCAGCAGGGCACACCCCTCATTGGGCCAAGCGCTGCGCAAATCGCGCTCAAGAACCATCAGCCAATGCCCATTGAGCTCCAGCAGAGCTGGTGAAACCGGTTGGGGCTCGATAACTTGACCAGCAGATTCATTTCCAACCTCCATGACGGAGACCACCGAAGTCAAAACTGAGGCGCAGGAGGTGGTCGCTGAGACGACCGCCGATGGGGGCGTCGACCTGCAAGCCAAGGCAGGCGAGTTCAAGGAGCGCTACGCCGAAGTCCTCGGCAAAATCAACACCGCTCTCGACGGCGTCGATTGGAATCAGATGGGCCGGATCGGCAAAGCCGCCGGCATCCTGATCGCCGTGATCGTGGCTCAGATCCTGATCAAAGGGGTTCTGGACACCATCAACCTGCTGCCTGTGGTTCCTGGACTGCTGGAACTGCTGGGCCTGGTGGTGGTTGGCAGCTGGAGCTGGAACAACCTGCGCACCAGCACCAAACGCGAAGAGCTAGTCCAAAGCATCACCAAACTGCGTCAGGAGTACCTGGGCTGAGGCTCAGAGCAACCGCAATAACGCCTCAACACTGCGGCGGCTCTGATCGATATAGGAGCCGCCAAACAGGTTGGCGTGATTGAGGAGATGGAAAAGGTTGTAAGCGATGAGCCGCTGCTCAGCTCCTGCTGGCAGCGGCCATTCGTCGTTGTAGGCCCCAAAAAAAGCCTCAGGCAAACCGCCAAACATTCGGGCCATGGCCAGGTCCACCTCGCGATCGCTGTAGGACACCGCCGGGTCATAGAGGCAGGGGCGGCCATCACGAAGCACGCCCGCGTTGCCAGGCCAAAGGTCGCCATGCACCAAACATGGCTCTGGTTGGTGCTGCTCCAGCCAAGGCGGCAACAGCTCCAGCAACCTCTCGCTCTGGGGCCACCGCAGACCTTGGGCCTCAAGCCGCTGGAATTGATCGGCCAAACGCTGCTGGCAAAAGAACGCTCCCCAGCTGCGTTGCCAGCCTCCGCGCTGGATCCCAGCACCGATCCAACGGTCGTCATGCCAACCAAACAATCCAGGGGCGGGTGTGAGCTCCAGGCTGCGCCGATGCAGCTGGGCTAGGCCGCGACCAAGGCGCTCCCAGCCGTCGCGGTCGCCTCCAGCCAAATCGAGCCAATCGAGCACCAACAGGGCCCGCCCGCGGGCCAAACCCAGGGCCAAGGGTCTTGGCAGCACCAGGAAGTCGGCGCAGGGGATCAAGGCTTGCAAGCCTTCGGCCTCCGCTTGCAACCGCTCGAGCTGATCAGCCGCAAGCCATTTGCAAAAGAAGCGACCCCTGGCGTGCTCAGCACTGACCCCTTGCTGCTGCAGCCAGGACTGCAGATCAAAGCTGCTCTCGCTCAACGCCCTGAGTTCCCAGACTGTGCTGCAGCAAGCCTGGCGGAACGACCCTGAGCTCAACAGATGTGGTGGTGTTAGGGGCCGGAATCGCCGGCCTGACCGCGGCAGCGCTGCTGGCCCGTCAGGGCTGTGACGTGGTGCTGCTGGAAGCCCACCACCAAAGCGGTGGCTGCGCCGGCACTTTTCAGCGTGGCCCTTACACCTTTGATGCCGGAGCCACCCAGGTGGCTGGCTTCGAGCCAGGCGGCAGCCATCAACGCCTGTTTGCCGAACTAGGGGTACCGCTGCCGCAGGCCACACCCCTTGACCCCGGCTGCGTGGTGGATCTCGCCGATGGGCACCAGCCCGTTCGAATTTGGAGAGATCCAGAACGTTGGCGGCAGGAACGCGAGCAACAATTCCCAGGCAGTGAGCGCTTCTGGCAGCTATGCCAGCGATTGCACACCAGCAACTGGGCCTTCGCTGCGCGACGTCCGGTGCTCCCGCCTCGCAACGGCTGGGATCTCAACCAGCTGCTGGGAGCCATCGGCCCCGGCAATGTGCTCAGCGGGCTGCTCACTGCAGCCACGGTGGCCGACCTCTTGCGGCTCTGCGGCTGCAGCGGCCCTAGGCACCAGCGGCTGCGTCGGTTTTTGGATCTGCAGCTGAAGCTCTATTCCCAAGAGCCGGCCGATCGCACCGCAGCGCTCTACGGGGTCACGGTGCTGGCGATGGTGCAGGAGCCCCTCGGGCTTTGGCACTTGCACGGCTCAATGCAAGCGCTCAGCAACAGCCTGGAAAGAGCGCTGCACCAAGCCGGCGGTGAGCTGCGCCTGCGGCATCGGGTGGAGACGCTGCAAGCCTCCAACGACGGCTGGCAGGTGCAGGGGATAGGGCCCAAGGGGCAGAACTTTTCTATCGGGGCTACCGATGTGGTGTGCAGCCTGCCGCCCCAAAGCTTGCCCAACTTGCTGGGCGATCAAATGCCAACAGGACTGCAGCGGCGGGTGGAAGGGCTAGGTGATCCCTCCGGAGCCTTGGTGCTCTATGGCGCAGTGGCGCGCGATGCCCTGCCCGCTGACTGCCCATCACACCTGCAATTGGATTGGCAACAGCCCGGCTCACTGTTCATCTCCATCAGCCAAGAGGGCGATGGCCGCGCTCCAGCAGGGCAAGCAACGGTGATCGCCAGCGTGTTCACTAGCGCCAAATGCTGGTTTGAGCTTGAGCCTGCGGCCTACACAACAGCCAAAGCCGAAGCCCAACAGGGCATTGAGGCAGGTCTGAAACAACTGCTCGGCCTTCAAGACAGTCACTGGCTGCACCGCGAGCTGGCCACACCGCGAGGATTTGCGCGCTGGACAGGCCGCCCCTTTGGCTTCGTTGGCGGCATCGGTCAGGCACCGGATCGCTTTGGCCCCTTCGGCCTGGCGAGCCGCAGCCCCTTAGCCGGGCTCTGGCTCTGCGGTGATGCGATCTATCCCGGCGAAGGAACCGCTGGGGTGAGCCTCTCAGCGGAGATGGCAGTGCGTCAGTTGCTCGCTCAAAGGAACGAGGGCCGAACGGCTTGAGCCGAGGCCAACGCCTGCTGTAACCCAGTCCAGTCCTGCCCCTCCACCTGCTCAGCCAAGTGGTGCAACGCCTTGCTGTAGGCAGCCAAGGCCTGCTGAACAGCCTCCCGGTTGCAGCGAGCCATCAGGCTGCCGAGCTCAGGATTGCCCCCACCGATGCGGGTGGTGTCGGCAAAGCCAGATGAGGCCAATGCTTGCAGCAGTCCCTGGGGCTCGGCTGCCGCGGCGCTCTGCAACAGGGCCGCACTCACCAAGACCGGCATGTGCGAAATGAAGGCCACCGCCCGGTCGTGATCTGCCGGATCGCACTCGAAGACGGTGCTTCCCAGGTCTTGGCCAAGCGCGCGGGCCATCTCCAGATCAGCGGTGCTCTCCTGCCCACTGGGGGTGATCACCCAGGGGCGCCCCTGAAACAACCCAGCCACACCAGCCTCAACACCCGCTTCGGCGGTGCCAGCCATGGGATGACAACCCACAAACCTTGGCAACTGGGGCTGCCAGGCAGCCAGCACCGGCTGCTTCACCGAACCGGTATCGAGCACCAACGCTTCTGGTGGGAGCGCCTGCAGCAGGGCCGCCTTTGGCTCCACCAACTGATTGAGCGGCAACGCCAACAACACCAAACCGCAACCGTTCAGGCAGCTCAAATCACTGGAGGCCTCATCCACCAAGCACCGTTCCAAGGCACGCTCCACCGTGCTCTGGCGATGGGCCACGCCCACCACCCGATGGCCGCGCTGCCGCAGGTCCAATCCCAACGAGCCACCAATCAGCCCGAGGCCAACCACGCCAATGGCTTGACCAGCCAGACAGTCGGCCAACGACCTTGCAGTTGTCATCAAGCACACCTCCAGCTCAGATCAGCTTCCTACGATCCGGCAACCCACAGTGGCGGATGCAGGAAGCCCAGGCCCACCACAAGCTCAAGCAGCTGCTGGGCAGCCGGGCTGGCTCCGGGTGGCCGCATGGGCTGACGCTGACTCGCCTGGTCGCCCGCAGCCTGCGGCGCTCTGACCACAGCCTCTTCCCGATTCGCGAAGGGCAACGCAGCGAGTGGATGCTGAGCCTGCTGCTGCCAGCGGTCCTGAGCGAAGCGCCCATCGCCCTGGTGGCCAGCGAACCACTGCAACGCCGGCTGCTGCAGCACGAACTACCGCTGCTCCGCAGTGCCGGCTTGGTGCGTCCCCTCTGGCAAGGCACAACAACTCCCGCAAGTCCCTGCCTCTGGATGCTCTCGCCAGGGGATCTCGTGCAGGTGTGGCAAAGCAACCAGCTCGGCGAGCACCAGCTGCTGTGCGCAGAAGCAGAACAACTCGAAGAATTGCTGGGCGACGGGCAAGCGGTCCGCATCGAGCCAGAGCACTGGGATCAACTCTCCGCCAGCCAGCCACCCTTGCGCGAAGCCTTGGTTCAACTGCATGAGCGCCTCAGCCGGCAACTGCTCAACCGGCCCCTGGCACGGCAGCCCAAACTCGCCATCAGCCGTGAGCAGGAAGCCCCCTTGCGCTTGCTGCTGCAAGGCCGAACCGATCTCCCCGGGCCCTGGCAACGCTGGCTTGATTGCGGCGATCAGAGCTGGACCAGCTGGGCGATCCCCGATGCAGGGCAACTGCGCTGGAGCTTGGTGCGCCAACCCCTTCAGCCATTGCAAAGTCTCCACGGCGTGCTCGAGCAGCGCGGTGCCGTCCTGGCTGGCAGCTGGGCACCCGAAGGGGTTCGTCTCGATGCGTTAGGCCTCGACGACCCTGTGGTGATCAGCCTGGGGGACGCCCAACGGGAGGAGGCACTGCCGCTATTTGCCCCACGCCAACAACCCTTCCCCAACAGCGCCGAATACGCCGGCC
This sequence comes from Synechococcus sp. Minos11, assembly GCF_014279855.1. Classification (NCBI taxonomy): domain Bacteria; kingdom Bacillati; phylum Cyanobacteriota; class Cyanophyceae; order Synechococcales; family Synechococcaceae; genus Synechococcus; species Synechococcus sp. Minos11. The sequence goes on from NZ_CP047953.1 coordinate 1,870,992, forward strand.
ACCTGCTCGATCAATGCCGTCGGCTGGTCTTAGGGCAGGGGGGCTTAAGCATTGTGGTGATCGACGACAACCCGCTACGGCAATGGCTCACCAGCGCCTTAGCAGCGGAATTTGGAAGGCGTGTGGACCATGAGCAGACGGCGCCAGAGAGCAATGGGGTGGTCGTCTGCCGCTGGCAGTGGTGGCTGCAAAACCATGAGCAACTTCCAGTGCCATGCCAGTTGGTGGTGGGATCGCTGCCGATAGCGAGCCTGGAAGACCCACTCACCGCAGCCAGGGTGGAAGCCCTGCGCCGCGCCGGCCGCGATTGGTTCCGCGAATGGTTATTGCCCGATGCCTGTGATCGCTTGCAGCGAAGCGTTGCGCCCTTACGCGGCCAGCAACCTCAGCCTCGTCTCGCCATCCTCGATGGCCGATTGCGGAGCCGAAGCTGGGGGCAACAGCTGCTCAGCGCTCTTGAGCCCTGGGAGCGGCTCGAACAACTGAGACCCGATTAGCCTGGTTCTATGGGAGAAGCCAAACGTCGCGCTCAGCAGGGGTTGCCGCCGCGGGAGCCCAAACGCGAGAGCCCCAAAGACACCTCACCTCGCATCGTCAGCTGGTTTCCGCTGACTCGAAACCAGGCCAATCAGTTCGTCAAAGTCACCACCCGCGGCGCCTGGGTGGGCATTGGAGTCCTGGTGGTGTTCTGGATTGTGCTGCGCTTCATTGGCCCTGCAGCGGGCTGGTGGACCCTCGCTGACGGCTAACCCAATCCGTCAGCGCTCGCTAACAAGGCCCGAACCGGTAGGTATTTACACCTCCCTGAAAGGGAAGCAAACCTTAGAATCTGACAAATAGTCTTAATCCTGTGTTCCTGCGACTGGCTGCCCAGTACCAAGACCTGGTCAAGGATTTGGTGCTTACCCTCGAAGCCTTAGCCGAGGGCCTGAAACAGCAAGGCGTCGCCGCGAGCTGTTACAGCTGCGGCACCGACGGAAGCCACGGCGCTTCATTCGTCGCCGACATGACTGACGGCCATGCCGTTCGGTTTTTAGTGACTGGCCTCGGCATCTCCTGGGTTGAAATGCGCAATGGCGTTGAGCTGGTGAAGCTTGAAGGCGCTGAAGCGATCCAAGAGCTGGATCGCCTCAGCTGCCACCTGCGCAGCCTTCAGCGCAGCGAGGCCGTCGAAGCCTGATCAGCTCAGCTGGCTTCGGCTAAGGGCTTGGGAGCCTCGGCCGGACGCTCAGCTCCCTCCTTGCGCTTGGCGCCAACCGCCGCCAGGGGCTTCATCGAATTGGCTGTCACATCAGCGCCAGCAGTGAGCTTTTGGCGGGTGAGCTGCTCGATCTCTTGGCAGGCCTCGGGGTTTTGCTCAAGCCAAGTGATGGTGTTGTCGCGGCCCTGGCCAACGTTGTCGCCGTTGTAGCTGTACCAAGCACCTTTACGGACGACCACACCGGTTTCCTCAGCGAGATCCAACAGGCATCCCAAGGTGCTGATGCCACGGCCGAACAGGATGTCGAATTCGGCGATGCGGAAGGGTGGTGCCACCTTGTTTTTGGCCACCTTGACCTTGGCCCGAATGCCGTACTCCTCCGTGGCGCGCTTGAGGGTCTGAATGCGACGGATATCGAGACGCACCGAGGCATAGAACTTCAGCGCATTGCCACCGGTGGTGGTTTCTGGATTGCCGTAGGTGACGCCGATCTTGAGCCTGAGCTGGTTGAGGAAGATCACTGTGCAACCGGACTTGCCGATGTTGCCGGTGATCTTGCGCATCGCCTGGCTCATCAAACGGGCCTGAGCGCCGACAGCCAGATCACCCATCTCCCCTTCAATCTCAGCGCGAGGGGTCAACGCCGCAACCGAGTCGACAACCACGAGATCGACAGCCGCTGAACGCACCAGCTGGTCAACGATCTCGAGGGCCATTTCGCCGGTGTCGGGCTGAGACACCAGCAGGTTCTCGATATCCACCCCCAACGAGGCGGCATAGACAGGATCGAGCGCGTGCTCAGCATCCACAAAGGCCGCCACGCCACCACTCCTTTGCACTTCAGCAATGGCATGCAGGGTGAGGGTGGTTTTACCGGAGCTTTCCGGGCCGTAAATCTCAACGACACGGCCTTTGGGGTAACCACCGCCCAGGGCGAGATCCAAGGTGAGCGCACCGGTGGAGATGGTTTCAACCCGCATACGGGAGGCATCCCCCAAACGCATGATCGAACCCTTACCGAAGTTGCGCTCGATCTGATTCAGCACCAGACCCAGGGCCTTTTCACGCTCAGCAGCGGGAGCTTGGTTGGACTTGGGATCGGCCATGGAGAAAACGGATTAGCAGCGGTTAAAGAAGACGCCGAAGACGGAATTACCGGGCATCGTGCGATGACAAAAAGCAAGATGCCACGATCGTCGCCCGGTGTTTCGATCGGCGGTGCGCCAGAGAAATTAGTTCGCTTGTACTATAGCGGCTGCGGGCCATTGCGCCAGGGGTTGGTCCAGCACCTCGGGCTCGAACAGCTTGATGCCAGAAGGCAAATCCTGATCATCACCAGGGCGGAGATACCCCCAGGTGACCAGCAAGCAGTGCACGGCATCCAGCGCTGGCAGCGCACGCACAGCCTCCAAGGTCAAACGCCTGTCCTCCAAAAAGCGCCACGGGCCGTGAGCCGAAGCCTGGGCCAGGAGGCGCTGCAAGACCTCGGGCTTGGGGCCGTCCTCACGGCCATAGATCACCTGGGGATGCAACTGATGACTGCTGAGCAATTCGGTCGTAAAACCAGCACTTTTGGTGGTGAGCACCCCCCAAGGCACGCCGGCAGCGTCAAAACGTTGCAACGCCTTCAGCATCCAGGGATAGGGGCGGTGCAGCGCCAGCCAGGCTTGACGATCACTGGCAATGGCCTGCTGGCGAACAGCATCCAAGGCCTCTGTGAGCTGATGCTCAGACCAGGCCAACTGCTGCAGGCTGGCGGCCAACGCCGCGGCGTAATCCATGTGGAACGCCGCTAGGGGCTGGCCATGACCAGCGATGACAGCGGCCAGCAGCGGCATCTCCCAGCCGTGGTGCACCTGGGGACGCAGTTGGCGAAACGCCTCAGGGACCTCCTGAGGCAACGGCACGCCAGCGGGCAGCAACTGAGCGGCAGCCCTGCGGGCCGACCACCAGTACTCCTCCATGCCATCGACAATGACGCCGTCGAAATCCGAGATCAGCACTGGGATCTAAAAAAACTGGGCCGCTAGGATTCGAACCTAGGAATGGCGGGACCAAAACCCGCTGCCTTACCACTTGGCGACGGCCCATCGATACGCGCGCGGCCATGGCTCGCGCGAGCTCTTATCTAGCCACAACGACCCGCCAAACGTCAAACACCCTGGGCGATTTCAGCTTCTCCATGACGGCGCAGCAAGCGCTCCAAAGCGCGCTGCACCTGGGGAAGGCTGTCGGCTTTGATCACATGGATCGGCACAGCACCATCGCGGGCACGCTTGCGCAGCTCGGGATGGCGGCCCAATTGATGGCGGCCCGCCAAAACAGCATCAGCGCGCAGCAATTCATCGGTGAGCTGAACAGGCCAGCGGCGCGTGCGCGCTGCCTGCAACACCAGGCGCGGCGCGATGCCGCAGCAGAACACCCGCAGCGGGCGTTCAAGCGCCGTGGCTGGGGCCGGCAGCGGAACCACTGGAGCGGCCAACGGCGGACGTTTGGGCGCGCCACGCCTTGGTCCCTGCAAGATCGGCCGTTCCACCACCAGAACACCATCAGGCCCCACTGAGCGCACCTCTGGGGCCGATGACTGGCCCCGCAAGAGCTGATCCACCGTGGCCGCTACATCGCCATGGACCATCCAGCGGCTGCGGCTGTGCATCTCAACCGCCAAGGGGAACGTGGGCTCAGCAGCCCTTTCCAGCACGGCCTTTTGACTGCCGCGGCGCCGGGCTTCGTCGTCGCCAAGGGTGACGGCCTGCACACCGCCAACCAGATCACTCAAGGTGGGATTGCGCACCAAATTGGCGAGGGCATTGCCATGGGCTGTTGCCACCAACTGAACTCCGCGCTCAGCGATGGTTCGGGCGGCCTGCGCCTCCTGCTCAGTGCCGATTTCATCGATCACGATGACCTCGGGCATGTGGTTTTCCACCGCCTCGATCATCACGCGGTGTTGCAGCTGCGGCCGGGCCACCTGCAGGCGCCTGGCCCGGCCAATGGCCGGATGCGGGATGTCTCCATCGCCAGCTATTTCATTGCTGGTGTCGATCACCATCACGCGACGGCCTAAGTCGTCGGCTAATACCCGGGCGATCTCACGCAAGGCCGTGGTCTTACCAACCCCTGGCCGGCCTAGCAGCAGCAGGGATTCACCCGTATCCAGCAGATCTCGCACCATGGCCACGGTGCCAAAAACAGCCCGCCCAACCCGGCAGGTCAGCCCGATCACACAACCGGAGCGATTGCGCACAGCACTGATGCGATGCAGGGTGCGCTCAATGCCAGCGCGGTTGTCGCCCCCGAAAGGACCCAGCCGTTCAATGACCCCTTGCAAGTCATCACTGCTGACGGGCTGATCCCCCAGATCGTCGGTGCGGTCGGCATAACGGGCAGCCGGCAAACGGCCTAGATCCAGCACCACCTCCAGCAAGTCAGCCCGGCGCTCGGGCGCCGCCAAACAGACCTGTAAACGTTCCGGCAGCAGCACCAACAAGCGATCCAAATCGTCGGTGATGCATTGCTCACTGACGGTGATCGACGGATGCAGGGGTGGAACCTTCTCCAACAAGGTGCAACATCCATCTCCCTGTCTGGGTTCTAGCAGTTTCTGACCAGCTCAGGGCGGCAGAAGAGGCTCTGCAACTGCGCCAGGGCCTGACCCCACAAATCAGGGCAAGCGCGCAACGCCTGGCCACGGGCTTGCGCCTGCTGCAACAGCGGTTGGATCAGCTTGCGTGCGCTGCCGCCATAGGCAATCCCAGCCACCGCATCAGCCAAACCCTCACGCTCCAAGCGACGCCTGCTGTCGTGATTGGTGCCACCAGCGAGCTGCAGGGGGCCAGGCGGCAACTGGCCCCGGCGCCGCTGTAGCAGGTTGACGGCCGCCTGGGCGGTGCCAGCGCCAATATCTCCACTCATGGGGCGGCCATCGAGCTGCCAAAGCCAGGGCCAGCGGCAGCCCTGGAGCAGCTGATGCAATTGCCAAAGATGGTGCGGCATGGCATCGCCAGGGCCCTCAGGGCAGCTCACCGAGAGCAGCTGAAGGGCCACACCGCTGAGCTCAATTTGCTGCAGGCGCTCAGCAAAGTCACTGGCCCGGCCTGGGTGGGTGTGCAGCTCAATCGCATCGGGCTGCAACTGCCGCAACAACGCGGGCAATGCTTGCGGAGCTAGGGCCATGCTGCGCTCCTCAATCAACCCCAGGGGGCAAACCGGCAAACAGCGGCCGCAGCCATAACAACGCTCGGCCAAGACGGGCCCCTGAGCGGGAATCGCCAGCGGCGGGCAGACCTTGGCGCATGGCCGGGGGCAGTCAGCTGGGCAGCGGCTGGGATCAAACCAGGCCTTACGAAAATGGGGGTCCTCGCCATCACTCAGGCTCACCATCAACCAGGGCCGAGATGGGCGCCCGTGTTGCTGGGCCCAATCCATGCCACGGCGCACCGCCGCAACCACAGCCGCATCGGCTGCCACATCGAGGCAATCCGCTCCAGCCAGGGCCGCCAATGCGGCCAAATCCTCGAGCGCAGCCAGATCGTGATTGCTGGCACCGCCAATCCATTTGACCCAACGGCCAGCGGCGAGAGCGTGCCGCGGCCCGTCAGGCTGGTTAGGCCGCAAGCGCAGCTCTCAGCGGTTTCCAGCGCAAGCTGCGGCTACCGCCGAGTTCCACAACCATGTGAAGGCGGGGCTCACGCTCACAGAGGGCCAACAGGCTGGCTTGCTCCGCGGAGGAGAGCACCTGTCCTTCAAGCATCCAGAGCACAACCGGCGCACCACTGGCCAAGGCGGGGCCGAGCTGGGGCATCACCAGCTGCACCTCTCCAACGGCGGCATCACGACCAACACAGTGGTGTCCTAGATGGGGTGGCCGCACACCATGAAGCCCGAGCAAAAACGCTTCGGGGTCTCCCAGCCCACGGGCTGATGTCAGCTCTGTGCGATAGCCAGCAGCGCGCAGCCGGCGCAGCAAGCGTGTCTCAGCTCCGCCCTCCAATGGGGCGTAAACCGCCAAGGCCCGTTCGCGCTCGAGGTCCCGGCGGAAAGCGCGACCGGTGAGCAGCAGGGGCATGAAGCAAGGTCGGCAGATTCTGCAAAGTTTGGCAGGAACGGCGCCCAGGGTCCCAGTGAAGGGTGATGGGTTAGGGTCGTTGCTTGTGCATTTATTGCTGTGCCCGACCGTCAGCCGGGCCTCCAGCGGAAATGCCGGGAGTCATCACGGTTGATGACTTCTCCTTTGGCCAGTGCCGCGACTCGCTACGGCGAGGTGCTGCCGGGAAACTAGCGCTGCTCAGTCCACACGACCAGCGGTGATCAGTCCCAGCCAAACCTGAACGGAACACTCGTTGTTTCGCTTCAGTCATCCGCCCCCAGTTGGCCTTGTGCTGCTGCGGGGTTGTCCAGCTGGCGTCTTTCCCCTCCCCAATGTCCATCGGCATTCTCGGGAAGAAATTGGGTATGTCCCAATTCTTCGACGACGAGGGCAGGGCCGTTCCGGTCACCGTGATCGAAGCGGGCCCTTGCCGCATCACTCAAGTCAAAACTCCTACCAACGACGGCTACAGCGCCGTTCAGGTGGGTTTTGGCGACGTGCGCGAAAAGCTCGTTAATCAACCCGCCAAGGGTCACCTCAAGAAGTCAGGTGAAGACCTGCTTCGCCACCTCAAGGAGTACCGCGTCGATTCCACCGACGGCGTCGAGCTCGGCAGCAGCGTCACCGTTGATGCCTTTGAGCCCGGCCAGAAAGTGGATGTCAGCGGCGACACCATGGGTCGTGGTTTTTCGGGTTACCAAAAGCGTCACGGCTTCAGCCGCGGTCCTATGACCCACGGCTCTAAGAACCACCGCGAACCCGGTTCGACCGGCGCCGGCACCACCCCCGGCCGCATTTACCCCGGTAAGCGCATGGCTGGTCGTTATGGCGGCACCAAAACCACGGTCAAAGGCCTGGTGGTGCTGAAGGTCGACAGCGAGCGCAATCTGCTCGTGGTGAAAGGGTCCGTGCCCGGCAAACCGGGGGCCCTATTGAGCATTCGCCCCGCGGTGCGGGTCGGTGCCAAGGCCACGGCTTGAGGAGGGACTGAACCATGAATTGCGTCATCCAAGACTGGCAAGGCAAAGAGGCAGGCAAGGCCTCCCTCGATCTGAAAGTGGCCAAGGAAACTTCGGCTGCTGATCTCATCCATCGCGCCGTGGTGCGGCAGTTGGCGAACGCCCGTCAGGGCACCGCCAGCACGCTGACTCGCTCCGAGGTGCGCGGTGGTGGCCGCAAGCCGTACAAGCAGAAAGGCACCGGCCGGGCCCGTCAGGGTTCGATCCGCACACCCCTGCGTCCCGGCGGCGGCATCGTTTTCGGTCCCAAGCCCCGCTCCTATGAGCTGGACATGAACCGCAAAGAGCGCCGTCTAGCCCTGCGCACGGCTCTGATGAGCCGTAGCGAGGACATGGTGGTGGTGAAGGCCTTTGGCGACAAGCTCGCCAAGCCCAAAACCAAGGAGGTGCTGTCCGCCCTTGAGCGCTGGGGGGTTCCCGCTGGCAGCAAGGTTCTGATGGTGCTCGCTGACATCAGCGACAACGTCAGGCTTTCGGTCCGCAACCTGCCGCAGCTCAAGCTGATCGCTGCCGACCAGCTCAATGTTTTCGATCTGCTCAACGCCCAAAAGTTGGTGGTGAGTGAAGACGCTCTCACCAAGATCCAGGAGGTGTACGGCAATGGCTGAGCGTTTCAGCTCTCGCCTGGCGGATGTAATCCGCAGGCCCCTGATCACCGAGAAGGCCACCCGAGCCCTCGAGCTGAATCAGTACACCTTTGAGGTGGACCCTCGGGCTGCCAAGCCCGACATCAAGGCCGCCGTTGAGCATCTGTTCGACGTCAAGGTCATTGGGGTTAGCACCATGAATCCGCCCCGGCGCACCCGCCGAGTCGGTCGCTTTGCCGGACGCCGCTCCCAGGTCAAAAAGGCCGTGGTGCGTCTTGCCGAAGGCAACAGCATCCAGCTTTTCCCTGAGTCGTAAGGAGCGTTAGTCATGGGAATTCGTAGCTTCCGCCCTTACACCCCCGGCACTCGCACCCGGGTGGTCAGCGACTTCAGTGAAGTCACCCGGCGCAAGCCGGAACGCAGCCTTGTGGTGGCCAAGCACCGCCGCAAGGGACGCAACAACCGCGGTGTAATCACCTGCCGCCACCGTGGTGGTGGCCACAAGCGGCTCTACCGGATCGTTGATTTCCGTCGCGACAAGCACGGTGTGGTCGCCCGCGTGGCTGCCATCCAGTACGACCCGCATCGCAATGCGCGGCTGGCGCTGCTCTATTACACCGACGGCGAAAAGCGCTACATCCTTCATCCCGCCGGCGTGCAGGTGGGACAGGAAGTGGTGGCTGGCCCTGAGGCCCCCATCGAGGTGGGAAATGCACTGCCTCTTTCAGCGATTCCGCTGGGTTCAGCCGTTCACAACGTTGAGCTCTATGCCGGACGCGGCGGCCAAATGGTTCGCACCGCTGGTGCCAGCGCTCAGGTGATGGCGAAAGAGGGGGACTACGTCGCTCTCAAGCTGCCCTCCACCGAGGTTCGCCTGGTACGCCGCGAGTGCTACGCCACTCTCGGCGAAGTGGGCAACTCAGAGGTCCGCAACACCAGCCTGGGTAAGGCTGGTCGCAAACGCTGGCTGGGTCGCCGCCCCGAGGTGCGCGGCAGCGTGATGAACCCCTGCGATCACCCCCATGGTGGTGGTGAGGGTCGCGCTCCCATCGGCCGCTCTGGTCCTGTGACTCCCTGGGGCAAACCCGCCCTGGGCCTCAAGACCCGCAAGCGCAACAAGCCCAGCAACAAGTTCGTCCTCCGCAAGCGTCGCAAGACCTCCAAGCGGAGCCGTGGCGGACGGGATTCCTGATGAACCAACACCTCTTGCTGATCGCTTAAACCGCCATGGGACGCTCACTCAAAAAAGGACCTTTCGTCGCCGACAGCCTCCTCCGCAAGGTGGAGAAGCTGAACGCAGCCGGCGAAAAGCCCGTGATCAAGACCTGGTCTCGGGCCTCCACCATCCTGCCGATGATGATCGGCCACACCATTGCCGTACACAACGGCAAGGCCCACGTTCCGGTCTTTGTGACCGAGCAAATGGTGGGCCACAAGCTCGGGGAGTTCGCGCCAACTCGCACCTTCAAGGGCCACATCAAAGACAAGAAAGGAGGACGCTGAGATGGCTACCACCGCATCCCCCCAGGCCCTGGCCCATGGCCGCTTCGTTCGCGGCTCGGTCTCGAAGGTTCGCCGGGTGCTCGATCAGATCCGAGGTCGCAGCTATCGCGACGCGCTGATCATGCTCGAGTTCATGCCCTACCGCTCCACAGGGCCGATCACCAAGGTTCTGCGCTCAGCTGTTGCCAACGCCGAGCACAACATGGGACTCGATCCCAGCAACCTGGTGGTCTCCATGGCCAGCGCAGACATGGGACCAACCATGAAGCGCTACCGCCCTCGCGCTCAGGGCCGTGCCTACCAGATCAAAAAGCAAACCTGTCACATCTCCATTGGTGTGACTCCCCAAGACGCTTAACGACCGATGGGACACAAAATCAACCCGACCGGCCTGCGCCTGGGGATCACCCAGGAACACCGCTCCCGCTGGTACGCCCCCGCCCGGACCTATCCAACCCTGCTTCAAGAGGACGAACGGATCCGGAAGTTCGTCAACAAGAAGTACGCCTCCGCTGGCATCAGCAGTGTGCTGATCGCCCGCAAGGCTGACCAGCTCGAGGTCGAGCTCAAAACCGCCCGTCCTGGCGTCCTCGTTGGCCGTCAAGGATCAGGCATCGAAGAGCTTCGCGCCGGTATCCAAAAGACCCTTGGCGACAAGAGCCGCCAAGTCCGCATCAACGTTGTTGAGGTGGAACGGGTCGATGCCGATGCCTTCCTGCTGGCCGAGTACATCGCCCAGCAACTGGAAAAGCGCGTGGCGTTCCGCCGCGTCATTCGCATGGCGGTTCAGCGGGCCCAACGGGCCGGCGTTCTGGGTCTCAAGATCCAGGTGGGCGGTCGCCTCAACGGCGCCGAAATCGCCCGGACGGAATGGACCCGCGAGGGTCGCGTACCGCTCCATACCCTGCGTGCCGACATTGATTACGCCACCAAAGTGGCCAGCACCACCTACGGGGTGCTGGGCATCAAGGTCTGGGTCTTCAAAGGTGAGGTACTGCCGGGCCAGAAGCAGCAACCCCCCGTGGGCGCTGCGCCCCGTCGTCGGGCCAGCCGACGACCCCAAGAGTTCGAAGATCGCTCCAACGAGGAGTGAGGGAGATCTGAACCATGCTTAGTCCACGTCGCGTCAAATTCCGCAAACAACAGCGAGGTCGCATGCGCGGCATCGCCACCCGGGGCAACACCATTGCCTTCGGCACGTTTGCCCTGCAGGCCCAGGAATGTGGCTGGATCACCTCCCGCCAGATCGAGGCCAGCCGCCGAGCCATGACCCGTTACACCAAGCGGGGAGGAAAGATCTGGATCCGGATCTTTCCCGACAAGCCCGTCACCATGCGGGCTGCCGAAACCCGCATGGGTTCCGGTAAAGGCAACCCGGAGTTCTGGGTCGCGGTGATCAAGCCAGGTCGCATCCTGTTTGAAATCGGCGGTCCCGAAATCACTGAGGAGCTGGCCAAAGAGGCCATGCGTCTGGCCCAGTACAAACTGCCGGTCAAGACGAAATTCCTCGTCAAAGAAGAGCAGGAGGCCGCTGTCGAGGCCACCGCGCAAACCGCAGCAGTGGAGTCCTGACCCATGGCCCTTCCTGACATCGCTGAAACCCGCAAGCTCAGCGACACCGAGATCAATGAACAGATCAGCGGCACCCGCCGCGAACTGTTCGATCTGCGTTTTCAGCAGGCCACCAGCCGGCTGGAGAACCCGCACCGCTTCCGTCATGCCCGCGTCAAGCTGGCCCAGCTGCTGACGGTGCAACAGGAGCGCGAGCGCTCCGCCGCCCCCGCTAACTGACCCTAGGAATCACCATGGCAGTCAAAGAAAGGGTCGGCACCGTCGTCAGCGACAAGATGGAAAAAACAGTGGTGGTGGCGGTTGAAAACCGCTTCCCTCACCCCATCTACAAGAAGACGGTTAGCCGCACCACCCGTTACAAGGTCCACGACGAGGACAACCGTTGCCAAGTTGGCGACCGGGTCCGAATCACTGAGACCCGTCCTCTGAGTCGCAGCAAGCGCTGGGCAGTGGCCGAAATCATGACCACCAAGAGTGGGAGCTGAGGAGATCACACCATGATTCAGCAGGAAACCTTCCTCAACGTTGCCGACAACAGCGGCGCCAAGCGCATCCAGTGCATCCGCGTCCTCGGCACCAATCGTCGTTATGCCCATGTCGGCGACGTGATTGTGGCGACCGTCAAAGACGCCATGCCCAACATGGGCGTCAAGAAATCGGACATCGTCAAAGCTGTTGTGGTGCGCACGAAGCACACCATGCGGCGCGAAACCGGCAATGCCATTCGCTTCGATGACAACGCCGCCGTGATCATCAACGACGACAAAAATCCCCGCGGCACTCGGGTCTTCGGCCCGGTTGCCCGTGAGCTGCGCGAGCGCAGCTTCACCAAGATCGTGTCCCTCGCTCCGGAGGTGATCTGAAATGGCTACCGCTTCACCCACCCGCACCAAGATGCGGATTCGTAAGGGCGACACCGTTCAGGTGATCGCTGGCAAAGACAAGGGCAAGACCGGCGAAGTGCTGCGCACCCTGCCCTGGGAAAACCGTGTTGTGGTGCAGGGCGTCAACCTGCGCACCCGCCACGTCAAGCCCGCCCAAGAAGGCGAGAGCGGCCGCATCGTCACCGAAGAAGCATCACTGCATGCCTCCAACGTGATGGTGTACTCCACCGACAAAAAGGTGGCCAGCCGCGTTGAAATCGTTGTCGACAAAGACGGCAACAAAAAGCGCAAGCTCAAAAAAACAGGTGAATTGCTCGACTGAGCCCAATCACTCTGTTCACCCCCGTTTCTGACACCGACCAGAAACACTTCCCCCAACCCCCGCCATGTCACTCAAAAAGCGCTACCGGGAAGCGATCCAGCCAAAGCTGCTGAAGGATCTCAACTTCTCCAACCTGCACCAGGTTCCCAAGGTGGTGAAAGTCACCGTGAACCGTGGTCTTGGTGAAGCTGCCCAGAACGCCAAGTCTCTAGAAGCTTCCGTTGAAGAGATCGCCACCATCACTGGCCAAAAGCCCGTGGTGACCCGAGCCAAAAAGGCCATCGCCGGCTTCAAGATCCGCCAAGGGATGCCAATCGGCGTTGCCGTGACCCTGCGCGGGGACCGGATGTATGCCTTCCTCGAGCGCCTGATCAACCTCGCCCTGCCTCGTATCCGCGACTTCCGCGGTGTGAGCGAGAAGAGCTTTGACGGCCGCGGGAACTACACCCTGGGGGTTCGCGAACAAATCATCTTCCCCGAGATTTCCTTCGACAAAATCGACGCCATCCGGGGCATGGACATCACCATCGTGACCACCGCCCGTAACGACGAAGAGGGGCAAGCCCTGCTTCGCGAGATGGGGATGCCGTTCCGCAACAACTGATCGCTCACGTTCCGGACACCGTTATGGCCAACACAGACCCGATTTCCGACATGCTCACCCGCATCCGCAATGCGTGTGAGAAACGTCACCAAACCACCAACATCCCGCTTTCCCGGATGAACCGCAGCATCGCCAAGGTGCTGGAGCAGGAAGGCTTCATCGATCAGTTCTCCGAGGCTGGCGAGGGGGTTCAAAAGCACCTGGTGCTGTCGCTCAAGTACAGCGGCAAGCAAAAGGTGCCCACCATCCGTTCCGTGCAACGGGTGAGCAAGCCTGGCTTGCGCATCTACACCAACCGCCGCGACCTGCCCAAGGTGCTCGGCGGCCTCGGAGTCGCCATCATCTCCACCTCCAAAGGTGTGATGAGCGACCGCGACGCCCGCAAAGAAGGCGTGGGCGGCGAAGTGCTCTGCTACGTCTACTGATCGGAGGTCAGAACCATGTCACGCATCGGCAAAAATCCGGTCCCCATCCCCGAGAAGGTCTCGGTGGAGATCAGCGGTCTGACCGTCAAGGTCAAGGGCCCCAAAGGTGAACTCGAGCGAGTGCTCCCCGACGGTGTCAGCGTCAGCCAGGCCGACAACGCCGTCACCGTTAGCCCCAACGACACCAGCCGCCGTTCCCGTGAGCGCCACGGCCTGTGCCGCACCCTGGTGGCCAACATGGTCGAAGGGGTCTCCAAGGGTTTCAGTAAAAAGCTGGAGATCATTGGCGTGGGTTACCGCGCCCAGGTCAAGGGCAAGAAGCTGGTGGTGAGCGCCGGCTACAGCCATCCCGTTGAGATGGATGCCCCCGAAGGCGTCACCTTTGCGGTAGAGAACAACACCTTGGTCACCGTGAGCGGGGCCGACAAGGAGTTGGTGGGCAATGAAGCCGCCAAGGTGCGCGGCATCCGTCCGCCCGAGCCCTACAAGGGCAAAGGGATCAAGTACCAGGGGGAACGCATCCTCCGCAAGGCCGGAAAGACCGGCAAGAAATAAGGCCGCCCTTCAGCCCACCGCTATTCCGCTATGTCCACTCCACGCAAGGAACAAACCCAGAAGCGCCACCGGCGCCTGCGCCGTCACCTCGAGGGCACACCCGAGCGTCCACGCTTGGCTGTGTATCGCTCCAACGAGCACATCTACGCCCAGGTCATCGACGATGCCGCCCAGCACACCCTGGCGGCAGCTTCCAGCCTCGATAAAGACCTGCGCACCAGCCTCAACAATGGTGCCAACTGCGATGCTTCAACCGCAGTCGGTCAGTTGGTCGCCAAGCGCGCCATCGCCAAAGGCATCCAACAGGTGGTCTTCGACCGCGGCGGCAACCTGTACCACGGTCGGGTCAAGGCCCTGGCCGAAGCTGCCCGGGAAGCGGGCCTGCAGTTCTGATCCCGAGCAACCATGACTCAAGCAACTAACCAGACTCCCGGCCAGGACGTCCCAGGCGCCGCCGATGTTCCAGCCGCTGCTGAAGGGCAGGGCCAAGGCCAAGGTGAACGCCGTGGTGGCGGTGGTGGCCGCGGCGGTGATCGCCGTGGTCGTGGAGACCGTCGCGGCCGCGGTCGCGACGAGCGTGACTCCGAGTGGCAGGAACGCGTGATTCAGATCCGCCGGGTTTCCAAGACCGTCAAAGGCGGCAAGAAGATGAGCTTCCGGGCCATCGTTGTCGTTGGCAACGAAAAGGGCCAAGTCGGCGTCGGCGTCGGCAAAGCCGGTGATGTCATCGGTGCGGTCAAAAAGGGGGTTGCCGATGGCAAAAAGCACCTGGTCAAGGTGCCCCTAACCCGCTCCAACTCCATCCCCACCATCAGCACCGGCCGCGATGGCGCTGCCAGCGTGCTGATGCGCCCAGCTGCCCCCGGTACCGGGGTGATTGCCGGCGGTTCGATCCGCACAGTCCTTGAGCTGGCTGGCATCAAGAATGTCCTGGCCAAGCGCCTGGGCAGTAAAACTCCCCTGAACAACGCTCGGGCTGCCATGGTGGCCCTGCGGGACCTGCGCACCCACCAGGACACCGCCAAGGAACGGGGTATCACCCTCGAGCAGATCTACTCCTGAGCCCTGTCATGAGCCTCACCCTGCAATCCCTCAAGCCCCAGAAGGGGGCCCGTCGTCGCAAGATGCGCAAGGGCCGCGGCATCGCCGCTGGCCAAGGCGCCAGCTGCGGCTTCGGCATGCGCGGTCAGAAGTCCCGCTCTGGCCGTCCCACCCGGCCTGGCTTTGAAGGCGGTCAGATGCCTTTGTATCGCCGCGTTCCCAAGCTGAAGCACTTCACCTTGGTGAACCCCAAGCGCTTCACCGTCGTGAACGTGGGCGAACTTGCCGAGCTCAAAGCCGGCACGGTCGTCACCCGCGATTCACTGACTGAAGCTGGCATCCTCACTTCTCCAAAGCATGCGCTTAAGGTGCTTGGCGATGGGGAGCTGAAGGTGAAGCTCACCGTTCATGCTGCGGCGTTCACCGCCTCGGCCCGCGAGAAGATCGAAGCCGCCGGCGGCAGCTGCGAACTGATCGACTGATCCCCCCGGTCCACTTTCAACTTCGCGAGTCATGCTTGTCAGTCGGGGGCGCACCCCAAGCGCCGGCGAAGTCGTCACGCAACTGTTTCAAGCCAAAGGGCTCAGGGATCGTGTTCTCACGACCCTGGGCCTCTTGGTGTTGGTGAGGCTCGGCATCTACATCCCCATTCCAGGGATTGACCGCGAAGCCTTCCAACAATTCATTCAGCAAGGCGGCCAGCTGATTGGCTTCCTCGACATCTTTACCGGCGGCGGCATCTCGGCCTTGGGCATCTTTGCCCTTGGGATCCTGCCGTTCATTAACGCCTCGATCATCCTGCAGCTGCTGACTGCAGCCCTCCCGAGCCTGGAGGATCTCCAGAAAAACGAGGGAGAAGCGGGGCGTCGCAAGATCGCCCAAATCACCCGCTATGTCGCCCTGGGCTGGGGTGTGCTGCAGAGCATCGTCTTCGCGATGATCCTGCGCCCTTACGCCTTGGAATCGGTCCCCCAGGTGGTGTTTGTGGCCCAAACCGCCTTGGCCCTGGTGACCGGTTCGATGGTGGTGATGTGGATCTCAGAGGTGATCACCGAACGGGGCATTGGCCAAGGCGCCTCCCTGGTGATCTTTTTGAACATCGTGGCGACCTTGCCGCGAGCCCTGGGCTCCACAGTCGAATTGGCCCAGAGCGGCGATCGCGGCACCATTGCCGGCATCATCGTGCTGGTGCTCGTTTTCCTGATCACGATCCTGGGGATCGTTTGCGTGCAGGAAGGCAGTCGTCGCATCCCGATTGTGAGCGCCAAACGCCAGGTGGGCGCTGGAGCAATGCTGCCTGAGCGACAAAGCTATTTGCCCTTGAAGCTCAATGCCGGGGGCGTGATGCCGATCATCTTTGCCTCGGCGGTGATCTTCCTGCCCCTCACCATTGCCAACCTCACCAAGAGTGAGCTCCTGGTCAGGGTGGCTGGTTACCTCAACCCCAACAGCAGCACCCCGTGGCTCTATGCCCTGGTGTTTTTTGGCTTGATCTGCGGGTTCTCGTTCTTCTACGCCACCTTGACGATCAACCCCCAGGACATCGCCTCCAACCTCAAAAAAGGTGGCGTCGCGGTGCCCGGAGTCAGGCCAGGCACGGCGACGGCGAAATACCTCGGCGGTGTGCAAAACAGGCTCACCCTGCTCGGTGGCATCTTTTTGGGCGCCGTCGCCATCATTCCGGCTGCCGTAGAAGGGGCCACCAACGTCAAGACCTTCCAGGGTCTTGGTGCCACCTCTCTGCTGATCCTGGTGGGCGTTGCCATTGACACCGCCAAGCAGGTTCAGACCTATGTGATCTCCCAGCGTTACGAAGGAATGGTGCGTCAATGAGTCATCGACTGCTGTTTGTCGGCCCACCTGGTGCCGGCAAAGGAACCCAAGCAGAACGCCTGGCCGCGAACCATGGGCTGCTTCATCTCTCCACAGGCGACCTGCTGCGCGCAGAAGTCAAAGCGGGGAGCGAATTGGGCAAAGAAGCCGAAGCGGTGATGAACCGCGGTGAACTGGTGAGCGATGCGCTGGTGCTGGCGATCGTGCGCTCGCGCTTGCAAAGCCACAGCGGCGGCTGGCTCCTGGATGGCTTCCCCCGCAACCTGGCCCAGGCCGAAGCCCTCGATGCCCTGCTGAGCGAGCTCAACCAACCGCTGCAAAGCGTGCTGTTGATGGAGCTGGACGACGACGAGCTCGTGCAACGTTTGCTGGCCCGTGGCCGCGCCGATGACAACGAAGAGGTGATTCGCCATCGGCTCAGCGTTTACCGGGAGCAAACCGCGCCTTTGATTAACCACTACGAGCAGCGGGGACAGCTCAAAAGGGTGGTCAGCACTGGCACGATCGAAGCCGTCGCCGGGCAGATCACAGCGGCCTTGGCTTAAGGCGCCGTGATAAGTTGTTTGTTTGTCAATAGGAGAGCCCACCCATGAAGGTGCGCGCCTCAGTGAAGCGCATGTGCGACAAGTGCCGGGTGATTCGTCGCCACGGCCGCGTCATGGTCATCTGCGCCAACCCAAAGCACAAGCAACGCCAGGGCTGAGCCGACTTCGGTTCTGATCTTGGCGGGCACATTCGTGCCCTGCAACCTCATTTCCGGTGAAGTTTCTCTTCACCACTCGTCCCAACAACCTTTCCCTCAGTGGCTCGGATTTCCGGTGTTGATATCCCCCGCGAAAAGCGTGTGGAGATCGCACTCACCTACATCTATGGCGTCGGCCTGACCCGTTCCCAAAAGATTCTTGCCTCCACAGGCGTGAGTCCCGACACCCGCGTCAAGGACCTCAGCGACGCTGATGTTCAGAAACTGCGGGCGGCCGCTGAAACCTTCACCCTCGAAGGGGACCTGCGCCGTCAGGAAGGCATGGCCATGAAGCGCCTGCAAGACATCGGCTGCCTGCGTGGTCGCCGTCACCGCATGGGCTTGCCCGTGCGCGGACAGCGCACCCGCACCAATGCCCGCACCCGTCGCGGCGCCCGTAAGACCGTGGCCGGCAAGAAGAAGTAAGTCCTGACTTGCCTTCCCTCTGCTTTGCCGCTGGCCATCGCCGGCGTCACCAAGGCAGACCCCCATTCCGTTCTTTGATCACCTCGCTGCACCTGCGGCACCTTCTCCATGGCGAAGACAGCAAAAAAAGGGCCCAAAAAGGCCAAACGCAACGTCCCCAACGGCGTTGCTCACATCCAGAGCACCTTCAACAACACCATCGTCTCGATCACCGACACCGCCGGTGAAGTCATCGCTTGGTCTTCCGCTGGTGCCAGTGGCTTCAAAGGCGCTCGCAAGGGCACTCCATTTGCCGCCCAAACCGCTGCTGAAGCAGCAGCCCGCCGCGCGCTCGAGCAGGGCATGCGTCAGATCGAAGTTCTGGTCCGTGGTCCTGGCTCCGGCCGGGAAACCGCCATCCGCGCTCTGCAGGTGGCCGGCCTGGAAATCACTTTGATCCGCGATGTGACCCCCCTGCCCCACAACGGCTGTCGTCGCGCCAAGCGGCGCCGCGTCTGATCGCCTCTTTCACCTTCCGCCTTCGGGCTTCTTCCCTTTACAGCTCTTCCGGCCGTGCTGCAGTACCAAATTGACCGCGTCGACTATCAGATCGCTGACGATCAGTCCCAGTCAGGCGTTTTCGTCATCGGCCCTCTCGATCGAGGCCAGGCCACCACTCTTGGCACCGCCCTTCGGCGCGTCCTGATGAGTGGCCTTGAGGGCACCGCCGTCACGGCTGTCCGCATCGCTGGCGTCAACCATGAGTACGCCACCGTTCCCGGCGTGCGTGAAGACGTCCTCGACATCCTGCTGAACTGCAAAGAACTGGTTCTCAGCAGCCGCTCCCGCGACACCGAAATTGGCCGCCTCGTGGTCAATGGCCCCGCCTCGGTAACCGCTGGCGATCTGCAGTTCTCCTCCCAGGTGTCGGTGGTCAACGCCGACTGCCCCATCGCCACCGTGGCCGATGGACATGCCCTGGAACTCGAAGTCCATGTGGAGCGTGGCGTGGGCTACCGCCCCGTCGAGCGCACCAGCGAAGATGCTGCCGCCCTTGATTTGCTCCAAATCGACGCGGTGTTCATGCCCGTGCGTCGCGTGAACTTCACCGTGGATGAAACCGCTGTGGGTGAAGGCGGCTCCGCCCGTGAGCGTCTGCGCCTGGAGATCAACACCAACGGCTCCATCACCCCCGATGATGCCCTGGCTTATGCGGCCAACCAGCTGATCGCTCTGTTCCAGCCTCTGGCCACAGTGACCTTGGCGGAAGAGCCCGGCCAGGAACCAGAGCCCAGCGCTGAGAGCCAGATCCCCCTGGAAGAGCTCAACCTCTCGGTGCGGGCTTACAACTGCCTCAAGCGGGCCCAGTTCAACTCCGTTTCGGATCTGATGGGCTTCAGCTACGAGGATCTGCTGGAGATCAAAAACTTCGGTGCCAAGTCGGCGGATGAAGTGATCGAAGCGCTTGAGCGCATCGGCATCTCCTTGCCCCAGAGCCGCACCACCGCCTGACGGCCTCCATCCCCACACCTCCTTTCGACCCATGCGCCACCAGTGCCGAGTCCCCCAGCTGGGACGTCCCGCCGACCAACGCAAGGCCATGCTCCGTGGCCTTACCACCCAGCTCATCCGCGAAGGCCGGGTGACCACCACCAAGGCCCGTGCCAAAGCACTCCGCGATGAAACTGAGCGGATGATCAGCTTGGCCAAGGACGGCAGCCTGGCCGCCCGCCGCCGGGCCCTGGGCTACATCTACGACAAGCAGCTGGTGCATGCCCTGTTTGACAAAGCCAGCGAACGCTACGGCGACCGCAACGGTGGCTACACCCGCATCATTCGCACAGTCCCCCGCCGCGGTGACAACGCCGAAATGGCCATCATCGAGCTGGTCTGAGCTTCAGCCCAATGACCGGCCAGCGCATCGCCCTCTGTCTGCAATACGACGGGGGGCCTTTTTGTGGCTGGCAGCGGCAGCCCCAGCACCGCAGTGTTCAACAGAGCCTCGATGAAGCGATTGAGGCCCTCGACCCGCTCCCCGCTGGCATTGCAGCCAAACTGAGTCGCACCATTGCCGCCGGCCGCACCGACACCGGCGTCCATGCCGCCGCCCAGGTGGTGCACTTTGATTGCCATGGCCCCATCCCAGCGGCCCGCTGGGCCCCAGCCCTCAATGGGCGGCTGCCCGGCAGCATGCGGGTGAGGGCCAGTGCAGCCGTGGCAGCCGATTGGCATGCCTGCTTCAGCGCCACATACCGGCGCTACCGCTACTGCATCTACAACGCGCGGCGGCCGAATCTGTTTTTGTCCCCCTTCAGCTGGCACCGCTACCAATGGCGCCTGCAAGACCACTTGATGCAGGAGCTGCTGCAGGAGCTACTCGGACACCACGACTTTTCGGCCTTTCAGCGGGCGGGCAGCCAGCGTGCCCACGCCCGCACCACCGTCCAGGAGGTGAGCCTGCAGCGGGAAGGCGACATCCTCACGCTGGAGATCCAAGCGAGTGGATTTCTCTACGGCATGGTGCGATTGCTGGTGGGGCAACTGGTGGCCGCTGGAGAGGGCCGCATCAGCCCTGAGCAATTCCGCCAACGCTGGCGTGAGCAACGCCGTGACGAGGTCAAAGAAGCCGCTCCACCACAGGGACTTTGCCTACTGCGTGTGGGCTACCCAGAGCCCGTGTTCCCAAGGGGTGCGTGGTACGATTGCCTACCGCGGTATCGGCTGGAGACTTCCGATCCGCCCCCTGAGATCACCAGCAATCCGACAGGCGAAGTTCTCTGAACTAGCTTCGGAATTGGTGGAGATTTCAGACTTTTTGATCTGGATTCCAGCTCCAGCCAAGTCCAGTCCCTGCACACGCAGGGCCCGTCCCGTGATTCCGGCCTGCCGGCGCGATGAACAAAACAGTCGTCCCCTCTCTCAATACCGTTGAACGCCACTGGTACGTGGTGGATGCGGAAAACCAGTGCCTCGGTCGCCTCGCGACTGAAGTGGCCTCGGTTCTGCGCGGCAAGAACAAGCCGACCTACACCCCTCACCTGGACACGGGTGACTTTGTGGTGGTGATCAACGCCGACAAGGTGAAAGTCACCGGCAACAAGGCCAGCGACAAGCTCTACCGCCGTCACTCCGGGCGCCCGGGCGGGATGAAGGTGGAAACCTTCGCCGCCCTGCAACAGCGCATTCCTGAGCGCATCGTGGAGAAGGCCATCAAGGGCATGCTTCCCCACAACGCCCTCGGTCGGCAGTTGTTCCGCAAGCTGAAGGTTTACAAGGGTGCCGAGCACCCCCATGGCGCCCAGCAGCCCCAGCCTTACCAGCTCAACCCCTCCGCCAGCATCAAATGACCAGCAGCAGCAAGCGCGTCGTCTACTGGGGCACCGGTCGTCGTAAGACCTCCGTGGCACGGGTTCGTGTGGTTCCTGGTGATGGCACGATCACCATCAATGACCGCCCTGGCGATAACTACCTGAACTACAACCCCAGCTACCTCAACGCGGTGCGTGCACCGCTCGACACCCTGGGGCTCTCCAAGGAGTACGACATCCTTGTGAATGTCAGGGGTGGCGGGCTCACCGGCCAGGCCGATGCCATCAAGCAAGGTGCGGCACGCGCCCTGTGTGAGCTGTCCCCCGACAACCGCAAACCGCTCAAGAGCGAAGGTCACCTGAGCCGCGACCCTCGCGCCAAGGAACGCCGTAAGTACGGCCTCAAGAAAGCTCGTAAAGCTCCTCAGTTCTCCAAGCGCTGATTTTCGTCATGGCCAAGCCCGACATTCACCCCACCTGGTATCCCGACGCCAAGGTGATCTGCAATGGAGAAGTGGTCATGACCACTGGCTCCACTACCCCCGAGCTGCACGTCGATGTGTGGAGCGGCAACCACCCCTTCTTCACGGGTACCCAGAAGATCCTCGACACCGAGGGCCGCGTGGACCGCTTCATGCGCAAGTACGGCATGGGCAGTGCCAATCCCGACGCCGATGCACCCGCGCCCAAGAAGGCCGCCAAGAAATCCGACGCCGAAGCCGACAGCTGAACTACGCAGCTGCAATGACGTCTGAGATGGCCGGGTGCTCCCAACGGGGCATCCGGCTTTTCTATCGGCGCTGCTCAACCCGCTGAATCTGTGGATCAGTCCTTTGTCACCGAGCGGCTAGAAGCCACCTGCCGCACCTTCAACGCCCTCGAGCGTCAGCTGGCTGACCCCAGCGTGGCGGCTGACCCTGAACAACTGCTGACCCTGGCCAAAGAGCGCTCGAGGCTTGAGCCCCTGGTGCTCGATTACCAACGGCTGCAACAACTCCACGCCGAGCATCAGCAGGCCCAGCAATTGCTCAAAGAGAGCAAGGGCGACGCGGAACTGGAGGCGTTGGCCCAAGAGGAGCTGCAGCAACTGAGCTCAGAGCAGGAGCAGCTCAACCAACGCCTGAAAGTGGCTCTGCTGCCCAGCGACCCCCGCGATGAGCGCAGCGTGATGCTGGAAATTCGCGCCGGAGCCGGCGGTGATGAAGCCTGCCTGTGGGCTGGCGATCTCGCCCGCATGTATGAACGCCACGCCCAAACCTGCGGCTGGCAAGTGAATCCCGTCAGCGCTTCAGAAGCCGAGCTCGGTGGCTTCAAGGAATTAATCCTGGCGATCCGCGGGGATGCGGTGTTCAGCCAACTCAAATACGAAGCCGGTGTGCATCGGGTGCAGCGGGTACCCGCCACGGAATCACAGGGTCGTGTTCACACCTCAACAGCCACGGTGGCGGTGATGCCAGAAGCCGATCCGGTTGATGTGCAAATCGATCCCAAGGATCTCGACATCAGCACGGCCCGCTCTGGCGGTGCTGGCGGGCAAAACGTCAACAAGGTGGAAACAGCCGTCGATCTGCTGCACAAGCCCACCGGGATTCGGGTGTTCTGCACCCAGGAACGCTCCCAGCTGCAAAACCGCGAGCGTGCCATGGAGATTCTGCGGGCCAAGCTGCTGGCCAAAGAGGAAGAAGAAGCGGCAGCAGCCGAGAGCTCGGCGCGCCGCGCCCAAGTGGGCAGCGGTGATCGCAGCGAAAAAATTCGCACCTACAACTACAAAGACAACCGCACCACCGATCACCGCCTGGGCAAAAACTTCCCATTGGAAACCGTGCTCAACGGCCAACTCAGCGATCTAATCGAGGCCTGCACCCACGCTGATCAGCAACGAAAACTGGAAGAGCTCGCAGCCAGCGAGAGCTAGGCGCCAATCACGTATTTGCGCCACTCTTCCCGGCCGCTGCGAATCTGGCGGGTGGCTTCGAAATACAAGGTGCTCACCGGGCGTCTTGGCACCGAGTTCAAGGGCATGTCCGCTTCTTTCGGGGTGCGATTGCCCTTGCGGACATTGCAGCGAATGCAAGCCGTAGTCACGTTCTCCCAGGTGTCTTGGCCACCACGACTGCGGGGAATCACATGGTCAAGCGAGAGTTTGTCGCCGCGGTAGCCGCAGTATTGGCAGGTGTGGTGATCGCGCTGGAACACGTTGCGGCGGGTGAGCGGCAATTCCTTGAATGGAATGCGAACAAACTGCCGCAACCGGATCACGGAGGGAGCTAGAAAGTCTTGACGGAGATTGCGTTCTTCGTGCTCAAGGCCTTCCGCTTTTCCCTTCAACACCATGACGACGGCACGCCGCCAACTGGTGATATTGAGCGGCTCGTAAGACGCATTGAGAACGAGGACGTGGCCCATGCCAGCTTCCCGTATTGCAGGCATGCTATCTGGGTCAACAAGTGCCCCGACGTCGTCTCTGATGCAGCATGAGTCCCTGCCAGGGCTGACGCGGGAGATGATCCCGTCGGTGCAACCACAGCAGCGGGCTTGGCTGGAGATTGATCGCGACGCCATTCGCCACAACACAGCACAGCTGAAGGGCTCGCTGAGTCCCGGTTGCGCCTTGATGGCTGTGGTCAAGGCCGATGGCTATGGCCATGGCGCCGTGACCGTTGCTGAAGCTGCGCTCGATGGCGGTGCCAGCAGCTTTGGGGTGGCCACCCTCGCTGAAGGCATCGAACTTCGGCAAGCCGGAATCGAGGCCCCGATCCTGGTGCTGGGGAACCTGCAGCAGCCCGAAGAATTCCGCTGCTGCCTGCACTGGCAACTCAGCCCCACGATCAGCAGCCTCAGGCAGGGGTTGATCGGTAGCAATGTGGGCGTTGCCGGGGGCAAGCCATTGCTGGCCCACCTCAAGCTCGACACCGGCATGGCCCGGCTGGGCATCGACTGGCAACAGGGCCCCAAACTGCTGGAGGAGCTGCAACAGCTCGATGGCTTAAGCATCGCCGGGGTGTATTCCCATCTCGCCGATGCTGATAATCCCGACGGCTTGCTCAACGCCACCCAGCAGGAGCGTTTTGAAGCAGTCCTGCGCCGCTTCCATGAACTGGAACTGCAACCTGGCCTGCGGCATCTGGCCAACAGCGCCGGCACCCTCAGCAGCCCTGAGCTGCACTACGACATGGTGCGGGTGGGGTTGTCGCTCTATGGCCACACGCCAGCTGCGCACCTAAAACAACTGCCGCTGCGGCCCGCCATGAGCGTGCACGCCAAGGTCACCCTGCTTCGCGATGTGCCCGCCGGCGCTGGGGTGAGTTACGGCCATCAGTTCCACACCACACGACCGAGCCGACTGGCCGTGCTCGGCATTGGCTATGCCGATGGCGTCAGCCGCCGCCTCTCCGGGCAGATGGAGGTGCTAGCCGAGGGGCTCCGCCTGCCTCAAGTCGGAGCCATCACCATGGACCAAATCGTGATCGACGCCACGGATCTGCCGGAGTTGGACATTGGCGATTCGGTGACGCTGCTGGGCAGCAGCGGCAGTGAAACCATTGGCCCGCAGGCCTGGAGCGATGTCTGCCAGAGCATTCCATGGGAGGTGCTCTGCAGCTTCAAACACCGCCTGCCCCGCCTGCCCCGCCGACCGGAGCACTGATAGGCTTGGCCGACCGCTGGAGAGGTGGCTGAGCGGTTGAAAGCGGCTCCCTGCTAAGGAGTTACAGGAGGCAACTTCTGTCGAGGGTTCGAATCCCTCCCTCTCCGTTCCAACCTTTGAGGCTCTTGGTGTCCGGCTGCTAACAGGCCGCCGAGTCGGTTACCAATGACACGTCAAGAGGCTGTGACAGACCGCAACAATTGCGGCTAGATCGCCCAAGTCGCCATGGACGACATCGTCGCCACGTTTTCGTACGACATCCACGCCTTGCGGCTGGAATACAAAACCACCTGCGATGCCCTGGAGCACTGGCGCGGGGGAGATCCCACCGAACAGGAGTTTTTGATCTGGAAAAAAGATCAGCTGTTCCGCTCGTTGTTGCAGCAGTCCTACGAGAGCGCTGAAGCCTGAATCAGTCGCTGGGTCAAATCAGGAAGCAACGATTCATCGGCAGCCCGCTCGGGCCCTTCACTGAAAGCCACCACCAAAAAGGGCCTGCAGCCTGGGGTTTCGATATAAGCCGCATCGTGGCGGGCCTGGCTCATCCAGCCGGCCTTGCTCCAGAGGCGACTCTCCACGGGCAAGCCTCCACCTAAAAAGCCATCCACCTGATTTTCAGGATCCGCCTTTCGCTCCTCCAGATCAAGGCTGCGGCTCAACAGATCCCGCAGGCGAGCTGACGCCAGGGGCGACACCCAAGCACCTGTCAGCACTGCATGCAGCATGCGCGCCGTGATGTCGGTGCTGAGCCGGTTGCGGTTCTCCAAGTCAGCGCCATAAAACTGCCGCTCGCGGCCATAGGGGCCTTCGCCCCAGGTTTTTTGGCAGGCGTTCGAGCCCTCCCATTCAGGCCAGCCGAGGGAGGCAAACCACTGATTCACCAACTGGCGCTGTCGCGCCCAACTAGAAAAAGGATCCGGCGGCAACTCAGGGCCACTGGTGGTGCCGCTCAGCAGGTCCATCACCAGGGAGGTGGCGTCATTGCTCGAGTCGCCAATCATGTCCTGCATGGCTCGCCGCAACTCAGGGCTCTCCAGCAACAAATCCCTCGACAGCCACTGCTCAATGGCCATGGCATAGGCCAGTTTCACCACACTGGCGGGGTAGCGCTGCTGATCACTGCGGTGCGCAGCGCCGCGAATCGGCAGCGACCACACATCTTTGGACTCCAGGCCTGCGGCCAGATCGATGGGGGAGGAGTCGTACAGCAGCCAGGTGATGCTCAGCTGCTCCTCCAAGCCGGGCCGCGTGGCCTTTAAGTCGTCAAGCACCGCATGAAGGGCCTGGGTCAGGTCCGAGTCGGGGCGGTAGAACGCCATCAAGCAGGCCAACAAGCGTGGCGACCCTAAACGAGCTAAACGAAGCAACCCCAGCGGCCCTGGAGTTGTTGCACCCCCTCAGCCACTGGCGCTTGAGCCATGGGCTCGATCTCTACAGCAGCCCCCTGGGTTCGGGTCTGGCCACCCAAGCCTGGGCCGGGCGCGAGCTGCAGCTGCTGGATCAACCCGCCCGCTATGGACGCCGGCAGGTTGAACTGGCTGAAGATGGCTACAGGGCGTGGGTTGAACCGCAGGACTTGCTGGGTCATGCCTGGCGTTGCCGCCCCTATCAGCCGCGCTTGCTGAGCGCTGAGCTCATCCAACAACGCTTACCGGCGGTGTTGCGCTTCTGCCAAAGCGCTGCTGAGCAAGACAACACTTACCTGTGGGGAGGCAGCCTCGGCCCCAATTACGACTGCTCAGGCCTGATGCAACGGGCCTTTGCCAGCGAAGGAATCTGGATTCCCCGAGATGCTTATCAGCAGGAACGGTTCTGCCAGAAGGTGGCGATCAGCGCTGATCAACAGCAACTGCTGCGTCCGGCCGATCTGGTCTTTTTTGGCCGGCCCCAACGCTGCACCCATGTGGGCCTCTATCTCGGCGGTGGCCGCTATTTGCACAGCTCCGGCCAAGAGCATGGCCATAACCGCATCGCCATTGACACGTTGCACAGCTGGGACAAAAGCCCAGTGGCCACCCACTACCGCATGGAATTGCGGGGTGCTGGCAGAGTGCAGCGCTGCCACGATGGCAGCCACCTTCCCTGAGTCCAGACGGCCGTGACCCTTTCTGTGGTGATCCCCCTCTACAACGAAGAGGAGAGCCTCTCGATGCTCGTGGCTCAGCTGCTCGGCAGCCTGAGGCCTTTGGGGGAACCCTTTGAATTGGTCTTGGTGGATGACGGCTCTAGCGACCGCACCGCTGAATTACTGCAAGAGCTAAGCCGCACCACACCCGAACTGGTGGCTGTATTGCTGCGCCGAAACTACGGCCAAACCGCCGCCATGGCCGCTGGTTTTGATGCCTGCCGCGGCGATGAGATCGTCACCCTTGATGGGGATCTGCAGAACGATCCAGCGGACATCCCCATGATCGTGGAGAAGCTGCGCCAGGGCTACGACCTGGTGAGTGGCTGGCGCCACCAGCGCCAAGACGCGGCCATCAGCCGTTTGCTGCCATCGAAGCTGGCCAACAAGTTGATTGCCCGGGTCACCGGTGTGCGGCTGCACGACTACGGCTGCTCACTCAAGGCCTACCGCCGCGAGTTGGTGACCGACATGAACCTCTACGGAGAGCTGCATCGCTTCCTGCCAGCACTGGCCTACATCGAGGGCGCCCGCATCAGTGAAGTGAAGGTGAACCACAAAGCGCGCCAGTTTGGCGAAAGCAAATACGGCATCGACCGCACCTTCCGGGTGCTGATGGATCTGCTCACCGTGTGGTTCATGAAGCGCTTCCTGACCCGTCCCATGCACGTGTTTGGCTTCTGGGGCCTGATGGCCCTCGTGGCTGGCGGCCTGATGGGCAGCGTGTTGGTGGTTCAAAAGCTGCTGGGCGCTGATATCGGCACACGGCCGCTCCTCACCCTCTGCGTGCTGCTGCTGCTCACCGGGGTTCAACTGTTCTGCTTCGGACTGCTGGCTGAAGTGATGATGCGCACCTATCACGAAAGCCAAGGGCGGCCGATCTACCGCATCCGCGCCACGTTGCGAGGTAGCGAAGCCTTGCCTGAGCCCGCGGTTGCTGCATTGCGATAACCACCGAGAGGTTCACCCCGAAACGCTTCCAAAGCGCAAGCTGCTTGGCGAGCGACAGCAACGGTGGCATCGCGCTGACCGCGGCGCAGCAGCGGCAAACAACGGCGATCTCCCCAGCGCTGAGCTTCTTCCATGGCCTGCAGGCGTTCAGCCGCGGAGCCACGGCTGAGTTGCTCGAGCCATTTGAGGTGCTCTCTGGCCTGTTGCGGTGTGCTGGGCAACGCCACCAGCGCCATGGCGGCCTCTGAGCTGCGGCGCTGCTCCAACGTCTGCTTGCGATCGCGGTTCAAAGCTGCAATCGCTGCCCCATCAAGCAAATTGGCGTCCATCCCTGGCACCACGGGGCGAAACACCAGTCGCCGCAAGAGAAAAAGCGACAAAACCAGGGTGAGAAAGGCTGCGATCGGGGCGCCCATGAAGCCAGCTGGATTGAATTTTTATGTCACCGATGGGCCTCAGATCTGAGGGTCCGATCAGCGCTACCTACAGTACTGGCGGACCTTTTGGCACCGCCATGACTGGAGAATTTGCCGCCGCCTGGTTGCCCGCGGTTTTCGTGCCCATCGTCGGAATCGTTTTCCCTGCGGTGTTCATCGTTCTGGTTGGAAGCCAAATCACCGCCAGCGAGTGACGGCCCCTGGCCTTTGACCGCCAACTGAACATTCCTTTCCACTCATGACTGTGACTCCCGCCGCCGACCCCTGCGTTGGCAACCTCGCCACACCGGTGAACAGCGGCTACTTCATCAAAGCCCTGATCAACAACCTGCCCTTCTATCGGGCTGGCATCTCACCGAACTTCCGTGGTCTTGAGACCGGTGCCGCCTTCGGCTACCTGCTCTACGGCCCCTTCACCATCTGCGGCCCCCTGCGCAACAGCGAGTTCTCAGCAACCGCTGGCCTGCTGGCTGCAATCGGAGCGGTGCACATCCTCACGCTGCTGTTCCTGCTCTACAACCAGCCCGGCAAGCAGCCCCACATCCCCATGGCGGATGTGACCATCGACAATCCTCCCGCTGATCTGTTCACCCGCACCGGCTGGGCTGACTTCACCAGCGGCTTCTGGCTTGGTGGTTGCGGCGGCGCTGTCTTTGCTTGGTTCCTCTGCGGCACCCTGCACGTCAACACCCTGCTGAATCTTGCCGGTGGCGTTTGGAGCGTTGGCTGAAGCCAACTGCTTTCTCTGACATCCCAAGCCCCTGCCTCGGCGGGGGCTTTTTTAATGGCAAGATCCCTCACACCAGGGGCCAGAACAGCGCTCGATGTCGGTAAGCGATCCGTTTCTCAAACGACCGCTGCTGACGCTGGTGGTCAGCTTGCTGATTTTGTTGGCGGGCTTGCTGAGCTTGGCCAGCCTCGACGTCGAAAATTTGCCGCCGATCGCTCCCAGTCGGGTGAGCGTGAGTGCCAACTACCCCGGCGCCAGCGCCGAAGTGGTTGAGCAAGGTGTGACCAACTTGATGGAGCGGCAGCTCAACAGCCTGGAGCGGCTGGAGACCATCACCTCCAGCAGCAGTGCCAACGGCGCCAGCGTGCAGCTCAGCTTTCGCGGCAACCAGGGTGAGCTGGATCAAATCAATGTCCAGAACGAGGCGTCGTTAATCAGCCGGCAATTGCCGCAACCGGTGAGCCGTCAGGGTCTGCGGGTGAGGCGCAGCAGCAGCGATCTGTTGATGGTGCTGAGCTTCAGCGACAGCAGCAACACTTACACGCGTGCCTTCATCAGCAGCTGGGTGGACCGGCAGGTGCGCGAACCGCTGCTGCGGATCAATGGCGTTGGCGATGTGGTGCTGTTTGGCAGCAGCGATTTGGCCTACCGGCTGTGGCTGGATGCCACCAAGCTCAGCCGCTTTGAACTCACGATTGAGGATGTCAAAACCGCCCTACGGAGGGAGAACGTGCTGGCAGCCCTCGGCCAGGTGGGTGATAGCCCAGCGCCCGAAGGCCAGCAATACACCCTTCCCTTACGGATGGAAGGGCGGCTACGCAACCAACAAGAACTCGAGAACCTGATCGTCAAACCGTTGGGCGGCGGCAACAGCGTGCGACTGCAGGATCTCGGCACGGTGCGCCTTGGCGAAGAGCGGTACGGCTCGATTGCTCGCAATCTCGATGGCCAAGCTGCCGTCGCAGTGGGGATCTTTCAGCGCGATGGCAGCAATGCCTTGGCAGTGAGCCGCTCAGTGGAAGAGCTGCTGAATCAAGCCAGTCTCGACTTCCCACCAGGACTGGAGGTGGAGACGATTGTTGATTACGCCAGCAATGTGCAAGAGAGCATCAATCAGGCGATTGCCGCCCTGCGTGATGCCGTGCTGCTGGTGTTTGCCGTGCTGCTGCTGGGACTCGGCAACTGGCGCCTGGCACTGATCACAGCGGTCGCCA
The DNA here is from genome assembly GCF_014279855.1 of Synechococcus sp. Minos11. Lineage (NCBI taxonomy): Bacteria > Bacillati > Cyanobacteriota > Cyanophyceae > Synechococcales > Synechococcaceae > Synechococcus > Synechococcus sp. Minos11. Next base: position 1,901,185 of record NZ_CP047953.1, read on the forward strand.
TCCCCGTGGCCCTGGTGGGGAGCTTCACATTGCTGAAGCTCAGCGGCGGCACCCTCAATGCTTTCACCTTGTTTGGCCTGGTGCTGGCCACCGGGGTGGTGGTGGATGACGCCATCGTCGTCAGCGAAGACATCGGCCGGCGGATCAGTGGAGGGGCCAAACCCTTCCGAGCCGCCCGCGAGGCCATGGATGAGCTCAGTGGGGCGGTGATCGCCACCTCTCTGGTGCTGATCGTGGTGTTCCTGCCGGTCTTGGTGATGCCTGGCTCATTGGGGAGGCTCTATCAACCCCTGGCCGTGGTGATCAGCAGCACGATCCTGTTCTCCACCATCAATGCCTTGAGCTTCACACCGGTGGCCTCAGCGGTATTGCTCGGCAAATCGTTTCGGCCCGCACCGAAGCAAGTGGAACGGCTGCGGCGAGGGCTAGCGAGAAGCTCGCAATGGCTCGACGCCCTGCAACAGCCCTACCAACGACTGCTGGAGCGAGCCCTGAGGCGGCGGCGGCTGGTGTTGAGCCTGCTGGGGGCAGGACTACTCATCACCGCCATCGGGCTGCGAGCACTGCCCACCGGCTTTGTGCCCCAAGAGGATGGCGGCCAGATCCGTGGTGTTGTGGTGCTGCCGGAAGGGGCCTCACTGGAGCGCACACAAAGCGCCATGCAACGGGTGCAGCAGGCGGTCGCCACCGAACCCTTGGTTCGCTACGGCAACTTTTATGCGGGCCGTTCCTTTGGCGATAGCGCCCCCAACAAAGGCATCTTTTTTCTCAGGCTCAAGCCGCTGCAGCAGCGATCCACAAGCACCAGCGAGGTGGTGGAACGGTTGAATCCAGCCCTGCAGCGGGCCATGGCCGGTGATGGCCGCGTGATCTTGAGCCAACCGCAACCGGTGCGCGGCTTTGGCTCAGAAGGAGGCATCAGCCTGAATCTGCTCGATGTCAGTGGCGGGCGCTTGAGCCTGCAACAGTTTGGGGATGAAGCCGATGACTTCATCGCTGCGGCCAAGGCCAGCGGACGGTTTGAACGGGTCGGCACCCGCTTTAGTGCCAATGCCCCCTCGCTGGAGGTGATTCCTGATCGCCAACAGCTCGCCGCCGTTGGCGTCAGTTTGGAGGAGGTGGTGGCCGTGATTGGCGACAGCTTTGGCAGCACCTACGTCAACGACACCTTCAGCGATGCCCGCGTCCGGCGCGTGATCGTTCAACTGCAAGGGAGTGATCGCAGCAGCCCAGGCGATGTGTTGCGCCTGCTGGTGCGCAATCGCGACGGCAGGCTGATTCCCCTGAGCAACTTGGTGCGGCTAGAGCCGACCACCGGACCAACCAGCATCAATCACAGCGAACTCAGCCGCGCCATCAGCATCCGTGCCAAGCCCAAACGGGGCATCAGCAGCGGCCAAGCCATGGCCACCCTCGAGCGGGTGCAACAGCAACGCAACACTCCCACCACCGAGCTGCAATTCACAGGCCTGAGCCTCGAAGAGCAGCGGGCAGGCGGCGGCACCTGGAAACTGTTTGGCTTGGGGCTGCTGGTGGTCTATCTGCTGCTGGCTGCCCTCTACGAAAGCGCCATTGATCCTGTGATCATCTTGATCACGGTGCCGTTGGCCTTACTTGGTGTCGTGCTGGGGCTAGCGGCGCGTGGTTTGTTTCTCGATGTCTATGGCCAGGTCGGGATTTTGGTGTTGATCAGCCTGGCGGCGAAGAACGGCATCTTGATCGTGGAATTTGCCAACCAGCGCGTCAAACGCGGCATTGCCGTATCGGCTGCGATCCGAGAAGCCGCCAGTCTGCGGCTGCGCCCGATCTTGCTCACCGGGGTCTCGTCGCTGGCTGGCTTTCTACCTCTGGTGCTGGCAAGCGGTGCTGGAGCGGCCCGCAGCATCAGCATCGGCACCGTGGCTTTCAGTGGCCTACTGGCCTCAACAGCCTTGAGCCTGTTGGTCTTGCCTGTGGTTTACGAGATCGTCAAAACCTGGGAACAGAAGCGGACACAAAAACTTGGTTAAGAGCGGATTGCATGCCGGTTTGTCTAGTCAGGATTCTGAGGCGATATCCCATCGGTCTGCCGGCATGAAAGCCCTCACCGAAATACCACCCACTCTGAAGTTTGAAGAGTCGACCCTGCGGGCCGCAGCGGCGGTGTTGCATCGCCGCCTCATTGGCCAAGGCCTCAGCCCTCAAGCTGCCGCCGACATGCTGACCAGCGAACTGGCTGCCAATCTCCTTGCCGAGCACAGCAGCGATTTGGAGTGCCTTGCCGGCAGCTAGCGCCCTGCCGCAAACCATCGAATCCAGCCCCCAATTGGGGGCTTTCTTCATGGGCCCAATCCAGTGATCCCGCCGCCATAAAAAAACCCCCGCCGAGGCGGGGGTCAGTGGAACGTCGAAGTGAAATCAACCCATTGATCGTTGGATCAACCGAACTTGCCGGAAGTCGAAGCGATCAAGAAGGCGGCGTAGGTAAGGACATAACCCACTGAGAAGTGAGCCAGACCAACCACGCGGGCCTGAACGATGGACAGAGCCACCGGCTTATCGCGCCAACCCATCATGTTGGCGATGGGGCTGCGCTGGTGAGCCCAAACGATGGTTTCAATCAGCTCCTGCCAGTAACCACGCCAGGAGATGAGGAACATGAAACCGGTGGCCCACACCAGGTGACCGAAGAGGAACATCCACGCCCAAACAGCGAGGTTGTTGGTACCCATCGGGTTGTAGCCGTTGATCAGCTGAGAGCTGTTCAGCCACAGGTAGTCACGGAACCAGCCCATCAGATAGGTGCTGGATTCGTTGAACTGAGCCACGTTGCCCTGCCAGATGGCGAGGTGCTTCCAGTGCCAGTAGAAGGTGAGCCAGCCCACGGTATTCAGGGCCCAGAAGACAGCCAGATAGAAGGCGTCCCAGGCAGAGATGTCGCAGGTACCGCCACGGCCGGGGCCGTCGCAGGGGAAGGAGTAACCAAAGTCCTTCTTGTCGGGCATCAGCTTGGAGCCACGGGCATCCAGAGCACCTTTGACCAGGATCAAGGTGGTGGTGTGCAGACCCAGAGCGATGGCGTGGTGAACCAGGAAGTCACCAGGGCCGATCGGCAGGAACAGATCGGTGTTGCCGTTAATGGCATCCAGCCAGTAGTGCTCACCAGCGATGTTGGCGGAAGCCAGGCTGGCGGAGCTCGCCGGGTTGGAGAGCAGCACGTCCATGCCGTACATGGCCTTACCAGAGGCGGCCTGCACGAACTGGGCGAACACAGGCTCAACCAGGATTTGCTTCTCGGGAGTACCGAAGGCAACGACCACATCGTTGTGGACGTAGAGGCCCAAGGTGTGGAAACCGAGGAACAGTGACACCCAGCTCAGGTGGCTGATGATCGCTTCTTTGTGCTCGAGCATCCGAGCCAGGACGTTGTCCTTGTTGGCTTCGGGGTCGTAGTCACGGATGAAGAAGATCGCACCGTGGGCGAAGGCACCGCACATCAGAGCGATGGCGATGTACTGGTGGTGGGTGTAGAGGGCGGCCTGGGTGGTGTAGTCCTTCGCGATGAAGGCGTACGACGGCATCGAATACATGTGCTGTGCCACCAGGCTGGTGACCACGCCCAGAGAGGCGAGAGCCAGACCCAGCTGGAAGTGCAGCGAGTTGTTGATGGTGTCGTACAGACCCTTGTGACCACTGCCCAGATCACCAGGGGTGTTGCTGGGGGGGTTGTGGGTGTCGAGGATCTCGCGAATGGAGTGACCAATACCGAAGTTGGTCCGGTACATGTGGCCGGCGATCACAAAGATGCAACCGATGGCCAGGTGGTGGTGGGCAATGTCGGTCAGCCACAGGGCTTCGCTCTGGGGGTGGAAACCACCGAGGAAGGTGAGGATCGCGGTGCCCGCGCCATCTGCACTGCCGAAAGCCTGGCTGAGGCTGTCGGGGTTCTGGGCATAAACGCCCCAGTTACCAGTGAAGAAGGGAGCCAAACCTGCCGGGTGGGGCAGGGTCGTCAGGAAGTTGTCCCAGCCGACGTGCTGGCCACGTGCCTCAGGAATGGCGACGTGAACAAGGTGACCGGTCCAAGCGATGGAGCTGAAACCGAACAGCACAGCCAGGTGGTGGTTCAGACGCGATTCAGCGTTCTTAAACCAAGCCAGGGAGGGACGGAACTTGGGCTGCAGGTGCAGCCAGCCGGCGAACAAGGCCCAAGCCGACAGGATCATCATGAAGATGGAGCCCTGATACAGCTCGGCGTTGGTGCGCATGCCGATCGTGTACCACCAGTGGTACAGGCCGGAATACGCAATGTTCACCGGTGAAGAAGCGCCCGCTTGGGTGAAGGCGTCAATAGCGCCTTGACCGAAGTGAGGGTCCCAGATCGCGTGAGCGATGGGACGAATGTGCAGAGGGTCAGCAACCCACTGCTCGAAGTTTCCTTGCCAGGCGATGTGGAACAGGTTTCCCGACACCCACAGGCCAATGATGGCCAAATGTCCGAAATGGGTGGAGAACAGCTTTTGGTAAAGCTTCTCCTCGGTCATGCCGTCGTGGCTCTCGAAATCGTGAGCCGTGGCGATGCCGTACCAGATGCGGCGGGTGGTCGGGTCCTGGGCCAGACCCTGGCTGAACGAAGGGAATTTCGTTGCCATGAGAGAGGTCAGAGGGTTGAGATCAGCCCACCGCGATGATGCGGGCCAAGAAGAAGGACCAGGTCGTCGCGATGCCACCCAACAGATAGTGGGCAACGCCGACAGCACGACCTTGCGTGATGCTCAGGGCGCGCGGCTGGATAGCCGGAGCAACCTTGAGCTTGTTGTGAGCCCAGACGATGGACTCAATCAGCTCCTGCCAGTAGCCGCGGCCGCTGAACAGGAACATCAGGCTGAACGCCCAGATGAAGTGGGCACCCAGGAACATCAGGCCGTAGGCGCTGGTAGCAGAGCCATAGCTGTTGATTACCTGTGAAGCCTGAGCCCACAGGAAGTCACGCAGCCAGCCATTGATGGTGAGTGCACTGGTGGCGAAGTTGCCGTTGGTGATGTGCTGGACGGTGCCGTCAGCGTTGACGGTCCCCCAGATGTCGCTCTGCATCTTCCAAGAGAAGTGGAAGATGACAACCGACAGGGAGTTGTACATCCAGAACAGGCCTAGGAACACGTGGTCCCAACCCGACACCTGGCAGGTGCCGCCACGGCCGGGGCCGTCGCAAGGGAAGGCGAAACCGAGGTTGGCCTTGTCGGGGATCAGACGTGAGTTGCGGCTGTAGAGGACACCCTTCAGCAGGATCAGCACGGTGACGTGGATCGTGAAGGCATGGATGTGGTGGACCATGAAGTCCGCCGTACCCAGGGTCATCGGGGCAACAGCAACCTTGCCGGCAACAGCCACAACCTGACCACCAAAGACCTCGCTCACACCCGAGAGGGCATTGGGAGCGGTGGAGCCGGAGGCTGCAGCGTGCAGACCTTGGATCCACTGGGCAAAGATCGGCTGAATCGAAATCGCCGAGTCACTGAACATGTCCTGGGGACGACCCAGGGCACGCATGGTGTCGTTGTGGATGTAGAGACCGAAGCTGTGGGCGCCGAGCCAGATGCAGACCCAGTTGAGGTGACTGATGATGGCGTCGCGTGCCTTGAGCACTCGGTCCAGAACGTTGTCGATGTTCTGAGCAGGGATGTAATCGCGAACCATCGCGATTGAGGCGTGAGCACCAGCACCCACAACCAAGAAACCGCCGATCCACATGTGGTGGGTAAACAGCGACAGCTGGGTTGGGTAGTCGATCGCGATGTACGGATACGGAGGCATCGCGTACATGTGCTGGGCCACGATGATCGTGACGGAGCCACCGAGGGCAAGGTTCACAGCCAACTGGGCATGCCAGGAGTTGGTCATGAACTCGTAGAGACCGTCGTGACCGCGAGTGGCAGGGAACAGCAGGGGATCACCCTTTTGACCCTCAAGGATCTCCTTGATGGAGTGACCAATACCCCAGTTGGTGCGGTACATGTGACCAGCCACCAGGAACATGATCGCGATCGCCACGTGGTGGTGAGCGATGTCGGTCATCCAGAGGCTGCCCGTGATCGGGTTCAGACCACCTTTGAAGGTCAGGAAGTCGCTGTAGGCAGCCCAGTTACCGGAGAAGAAAGCACCGATGCCTTCTTTGATGCCGGGATAGAGCTGTCCAACCAGATCCTGATTGAAAAAGGCATGGGGCAGAGGGATGTCCGCCACAGAGGCAATGGCCTTGCCATCCAGACTCAGGGGCTTGCCAGCGTCGATGGCATCCATCAGCGCTGTTGTGGGCAAGGAGATGTGAATCAGGTGGCCAGCCCAGGCGAGTGAGCCCAGACCAAACAGACCAGCCAGGTGGTGGTTGAGCATCGACTCAACGTTCTGGAACCACTCCAGCTTTGGAGCCGCCTTGTGGTAATGGAAGACGCCAGCATTGAGCATCAAGCCAGCCATGACGAGGGCGCCGATGGCGGTGGCGAGCAGCTGGGTCTCGTTGGTGTAACCCCAGGAGCGCCACATGTGGAACAAACCTGAGGTGATCTGAATGCCGTGGAAGCCGGCACCGACATCACCGTTGAGAATTTCTTGGCCAAACACGGGCCAAACCACCTGAGCACTGGGCTTCACGTGGGTGGGGTCGGCGAGCCAACCGGAGTAGTTGGAGAAGCGAGCACCGTGATAGAAGGCGCCGCTCAGCCAAATGAAGATGACGGCCAAGTGGCCGAAGTGAGCGCTGAAGATCTTGCGCGAGACCTCTTCCAAGTCACTGGTGTGACTGTCGAAGTCATGAGCGCGGGAGTGCAGGTTCCAGATCCAGGTTGTGGTCTTGGGACCCTTGGCCAAAGCGCGATCGAAATGCCCGGGCTTTCCGAGCACATCGACATCGACTGGCACCGGGTTCCGGTCAACCGAGACCTTGGCCTTGCCCCCACGTTCTGGTGGGCTGATGGTCATTCGAGACGTTCCTCGAGGGTTTGGGTCGTGGCCTTTGTCAAAACCCGAAGGCAATGGCGAAGACCGCTGGGGTGCTGGGCCGCCTACCGGCCAGGCGAAAAGCCTTGCCAGCACTAGGCCACGGACCCCAGCTAGGGGGACCGCTGGACGGAGTATAGGGGCCAGAAATGGCAGGTTCCCAGCTGAGTTACAAAGGTTCAATCCCTGTGCTGGACAGGGCTCTTAGCAACCCTAAGTAACAACTAAAAAACAATTATTTCATCAGAAAAATGATACCGAGGCTTGACAGATGGCGATGCTGAGTGCACAGCTTTGCGCTTCACTGGGGTCATCCCGTGCGGCCTGCCGCCCTGATGCTCCGCGTTTTATTCCGTCGTCTGTTGCGGCCTGGCATGGCCGTGCTGCTTGGCCTTGCTCTACTCGTTGCCCCTGTCTCGCCAAGCCTTGCGGCTCCTTGGGGCAAGCAGCGCGCTGAACCCAACAGCCCCAGCGGAGCCGCGAGCCTGTTGCAAGAGGTGGCACCACCAGGTGCCGCGCAGCAACTCAGTGATCAACTGCGCGGCAAGCAGCCTCAGCTCAGCGTGGTGAGCCCCAAGCCTGGAAGCCAAGTCGCTGCCGGGGACTGGACCCTGCAATTGCGGCTTGACGACTGGCCTGTGCTGGAGTCCAGCGAGCTAGGAGCTGGCCCCCACGTGGTGGTGCAACTGGATCACCAGGAACCCCAGCGGATTTTTGCCACAGACAGCAAGGGGCTGATCAGCGTCTCCATGCCGGCTCTGACGCCAGGCAGCCATCACCTCAGCGCCTTCGCCGCTCTGCCCTGGGGCGAAGCGGCCGCCGGCAAAAACGCGCGTATTCAATGGCAGCTCTATCGAGGCCTAGCCACCCCAGAAGCCCTTCCTGATCTGGACGCGCCGCAACTGGTGGCGGTCCCGCCGCCGCAGCTAGCCGCTGGCGCAGCTGTTCCCATCAACTGGTTTTTGTTCAATGCGCCCCTGCAGCACCTGCGCGATGGCGATGAGCAGTGGCGGCTACGGCTAAGCCTCGATGGCAGCAGTGTGGTGCTCGATCGGGCCCAATCGCTTTGGCTCAAACCGCTCAAAGCAGGCGAACACTTCCTCAAGCTCGAGTTGCTCGATGGCGATGGCAACCCGCTGCAGCCAGCCTTCAACAGCCTTGTGCAAGAGCTACGTGTCCCCGTCTCCAGAGCGGGAGCACCGGCCCTCTTCAGCAGCCGCCTCAGCGCCGATCAATTGGCTGAGCTCAGCGACCCCAACTACCAACCCACCCCAGAACCGGAGCCGGAGCCGGAGCCAACCCCTGAGCCAGCACCAGAACCGGAAGCGGAAACAAAAACTGAGCCGGCAGCCGAACCTCAGGCGGACTCCAGCGAGCCAGAAGCCCCGATGAACCAGGACGCCGAACCCGAAGCTGAGGGCCAGGCCGCAACAGCTACCGACCTGAGCGGAGATCCTTCTTGAAACGCCTTGGTCTTTGCGCCAGCCAGGCCGGCCTCAAGCTGCTCGAACCGCTGCTGCAAGCGGGTGAACTCGACGCCATTGCTGTTCCTGCTGGCCTGCTCAATGCCCAGCGGCCTGAGTTGATTCGCCATACAGACGGCCCAAAAGGACTGCTGCAAGAGCACTGGGGCGAGTTGGAGCTGCTGGTGGGGGCACTGGCCGCAGGAGCCCTGGTGCGACTGGTGGCGCCACTGCTGCAACACAAGCTGCACGACCCAGCGGTGCTGCTACTGGCAGCGGAGGGACCAACACTGCTGCCCCTACTGGGGGGCCATAGCCAGCAGGCCGACACCCTGGCCGAGCAATTGGCGCCCCTCCTGCAAGCCAACGTGATCCAAAGCGGCTTCAGCAGTAGTCAGGGACTGCCAGCCCTCGATTCATTGGGCGAAGCCTGGGGCTGGCGCCGCGGCAGTGGCAACTGGGATGCCCTGATGCATCGGGCAGCCCGTAGTGAACCGTTGAGCCTGGAGGTTGGGGCAGGACAACCAACCCTGAGCGATTGGCTGCTGGCCAGTGACTTGCCGCTAACGCGTGCCAGCAGCAGCGCGGCTGATCTCTGCATTAGCAGCAGCACTGGCGCTGGTTGCCGCTGGCACCCACCGGTGCTTTGGCTGGGGGTGGGATGTGAACGCGGCAGCAGCCTGGAGTTGTTGCGCCAGGCCGTGGATGGCGCCCTGCAAACCGCGGTGCTAGCAGCAGAAGCCGTGGCCGGACTGGCAAGCATCGATGTGAAAAACGATGAGCCCGCCCTGCTGGCCCTGGCGAGCGAGCGCAACTGGCCGCTGAAGTTCTTCAGCGCCGATGAGCTCAAAGCCCAATCCGTGCCCAACCCATCGGCCGTGGTGGCTGCCGAGGTGGGGTGCCCGAGCGTGGCGGAAGCCGCCGCCCTCAGCGCCGCAGGATCCGGCGCTGAGCTGCGCTTGGAGAAACAAATCAGCCGGGGGCAACCGGGCGAAGGCGCCGTCACCACAGCGATTGCGGCCGCCCCACAACCCTGGGCACCGCAACGGGGACATTTACATCTGATTGGCGCTGGGCCTGGAGCCCTCAATCAACTCACTCCAGCTGCCCAGCAAGCATTAGCCAGCAGCAGCGCCTGGGTGGGTTATGGCCTTTATCTCGATCTTTTGGAGCCGTTGCGCCGGGCGGATCAAGTGCGCTTTGACGGCCAGCTCACCAAAGAGAAAGAGCGCTGCCAGCAAGCCCTTGAACTCGCCCGCCAAGGGGTTGTGGTGGCTCTGATCTCCAGTGGAGAGAGCGGGATGTACGGCATGGCCGGCCTGGCCCTTGAGCAATGGCTGGCCTTAGCCAGCCAAGAGCAACCCAACTTCAGCGTTCACCCAGGCATCTCCGCCTTCCAGATGGCCGCCGCACGGCTGGGAGCCCCTTTGATGCACGACCTCTGCACCATCAGCCTCAGCGACCGGCTGACGCCATGGGAGTTGATCGAACAGCGGCTCAAAGCGGCCGCTCAAGGAGATTTTGTTGTGGCCCTCTACAACCCCCGCTCCCGAGATCGCCATTGGCAACTGGGGCGCGCCGTGGAATTGCTGCTGGAACACAGGCCCGCCAACACGCCAGCAGCCATCTGCCGCCAACTCAGCCGCAGCGATGAGGCCCTGCAGATCCATCCATTGGCTGAGCTGCCACTCGAAGCCGTCGACATGTTCAGCCTGGTGCTGATCGGCAACAGCACGACCCGCTTTGAGCACGGGCAGATGGTGACGCCCCGCGGCTACCCCGGGGCTGAATTGAGGTGAGTCAGTCCTCCGTATGGGGATGGCGGTGATGGGCATCGCTGACGTGGGAATGGCTGTGCTCAATGGGCGCATGCTCATGGGGATGGGCATGCCAAAAGGTCTGAGCTGGGTCGTGGCCTGCCAACTGCTCGGCGCTGTGGCTGTGGTCGTGGTGGGGGTCTGCGCCATCAGGACTGTGCTGATGGCGATGGTCGTGATGCTGGGATCGGTGCCGATGCCAGTGGCTGTGTTCCTCGCCGATCAACAACACAACCCCAAAGGCCATCAGGGCTGCAGCCCCTAGCAACGCGGTGCTCAGGGGACTACGCAGCACCACAACAGCAAAGATCGCTCCAACAAAGGGGGCTGTTGAGAAGACGACCGCTTCCCTGGCCGCCCCAAGGCGGCGCAAAGCCAGAAAGTCCAACCAAATCGAGATGCCATAGCCCAGGGCCCCCACCAGCAGCAGCTGCAAGCTGACGTGCCAAGGAGGGAAGGGTTGCCCGAGCCCCCAGGCCAGCAGCAGCATCGGCAACGAGGCACAGGTGGCCTTAAAGCCAGCCAGTTGCAGCGGATCCCGCAAGCTCAGGCGCTGACTGAGGTTGTTATCGATGCCCCAGGCCAGGGTGGCTGCAGCAATCAGCAGCGCGCCGCTTGTGGACGCCCCACCAAGGGATCCGCGCGACAGCACAACCGCACCAGCCAGCGTCAGTGATGCGGCGAGCACACCGCGCCGGCCCAAATGTTCTTTGCCCACCAGGACCGCGATCAGCAGCGTGAAAACCGCTTCAAGGTTGAGCATCAAGGCCCCGGCGGCGGCGGGCAGGCGCTCCAGCCCCAGCACCAGCAACCAGGGACCAAGCACGCCTCCCAGCAAGGTGAGGCCTGCTAGTGCCGGCAGGTCAACGCGCCATTGGATCGGCGTTTCAGCGCCCGATCCACCGGCTAAAGCGCGCACTACTAAGAGGGCGAGACTGGCTCCGAGATAGAGCAGAGCGGCGACAGCAAGAGCTCCCCCCTGGCCCGCAAGCAGGGTGATCAGAGGGGCGCTACACCCAAACAGAAGAGCAGCCAGCAGTCCGGGGAGGTAGCGGGCCATCAATAATCAAGTCGGGATGACAGGATTCGAACCTGCGGCCCCTTCGTCCCGAACGAAGTGCGCTACCAAGCTGCGCTACATCCCGATGGACCCAGTTTAGGAGACCAACTTGCAAAAGCCTGATTGGCTGCGTGTGAAAGCCCCCCAGCGTGAGCGGATCGGCGCGGTGGCCGATCTGCTGCTGGATCTCAAGCTCAACACGGTCTGCCAAGAGGCGAGCTGCCCCAACATCGGCGAATGCTTTGCCGGCGGCACGGCCACCTTTTTGATCATGGGCCCGGGCTGCACGCGCGCCTGCCCCTATTGCGACATCGACTTCGATAAGAGCGTGCGCGAACTGGATCCCACCGAGCCCGAACGGCTCGGGGAAGCCACCCAGCGTTTGGGCCTTAAGCATGTGGTGATCACCTCGGTGAACCGCGATGACCTGGCCGATGGCGGGGCCAGCCAATTTGTGGCCTGCATTGAGCAGATTCGCCGGCGCTCACCGGGCACCACTATTGAGCTGTTGGTGCCCGACTTCTGCGGCGACTGGGATGCCTTGGCCGCTGTGATGGCAGGGGCACCCGATGTGCTCAACCACAACATCGAAACCGTGCCGCGGCTCTACAAGAAGGCTCGCCCCCAGGCCATCTATGAGCGCTCGCTGGAGTTGCTCCAGCGCGTTCGCCAAGGCTGGCCGCGCTGCTACAGCAAATCCGGCCTGATGGTGGGGCTGGGTGAAACCGATGCCGAAGTCATGGAGGTGCTGGCTGATCTGCGCCGCCATGCCGTCGACATCGTGACCATTGGCCAATACCTCTCACCGGGCCCCAAACATCTGCCAGTGGATCGCTTTGTCAGCCCTGAGCAATTCGAGCAGTTCCGCAGCCAAGGCGAATCGGAGCTGGGCTTTTTGCAGGTGGTGAGCACGCCGCTCACGCGCAGCAGCTACCACGCCGGTGAGGTGCAGCGGCTGATGCAGGAACACCCACGCTGATCAATTTCTTTTGGTCAACCGCTTAGGATTTCGGCCCAGTCCGACGTACTAAATGCCTGCGGCCACGACGGTGTTCAACCGAATCAGCGCCAACAATCTGCGCGGTGACCTGTTTGGCGGCCTGACCGCCGCCGTGATCGCCCTGCCGATGGCCCTGGCTTTCGGTGTAGCCAGCGGAGCTGGCGCCACGGCAGGCCTCTGGGGTGCGGTGCTGGTGGGTCTCTTCGCCGCGCTCTTTGGCGGCACTCCCACGTTGATCTCCGAGCCCACGGGCCCGATGACGGTGGTGATGACAGCAGTCATCGCTGGCCTGACAGCCCGTAACCCCGAGCACGGCCTGGCCATGGCCTTCACGGTGGTGATGCTGGCCGGGGTGTTCCAGATCGGCTTTGGCCTGTTGCGTCTGGGGCGATACGTCACCCAGATGCCTTACACGGTGATCTCCGGCTTCATGAGCGGGATCGGCCTGATCTTGATCATCCTGCAGCTGGGACCCTTCCTGGGTCAGGCCAGCCCCAAGGGAGGCGTGATTGGCACCTTGCAGGCGTTGCCTCAACTGCTGGCCGGAGCACGCCCTTTGGAGGTGTCCCTGGCGCTGATCACCCTGGCCATCCTCTGGTTCACCCCCAAGCAACTCAAAAAAATTGCCCCGCCGCAGTTGATTGCGCTGCTGGTGGGAACCCTGGTGTCGCTGCCACTGATCAGTGGCTTTGGCTCTGAGGACATTCGCCGCATTGGCGAAATTGCCTCCGGCTTTCCGCAGCTGCAGCTGCCGATGTTCAGCGGCGCTGAACTGCAACTGATGGTGGTGGATGCCGCTGTGCTCGGCATGCTCGGCTGCATTGATGCTCTGCTCACCTCAGTGGTGGCCGACAGCCTCACCCGGACAGAGCACAACTCCAACAAAGAACTGATTGGCCAAGGCCTGGGCAACCTCGTCAGTGGCCTGTTCGGTGGCCTGCCCGGCGCTGGCGCCACGATGGGCACGGTGGTGAACATCCAAAGCGGCGGCCGCAGCGCCCTCTCCGGCATCTTCCGCGCGGTGATCCTGATGCTGGTGATCCTGGTGGGAGCTCCACTGGCAGCCGAGATTCCTCAAGCGGTGCTGGCTGGCATTGCCCTGAAGGTGGGTGTCGACATCGTCGACTGGGATTTCATCAAGCGCGCCCACCGCATCTCCCTCAATGGGGCGCTGATCATGTATTTGGTGATCGCCCTCACCGTTCTGGTGGATCTGATCACCGCGGTGTTTGTAGGCGTTTTCATCGCCAACATCCTCACGATCGACAAGATGAGCGAGCTGCAAAGCGAGGCGATCCAGTCGGTGAGCACAGGCGATGGCGACCTGGAGATCAGCGACGACGAGCGCGAGCTACTGAATCAGGGCCACGGCAAGGTTCTGCTGTTCCAGCTCAATGGCGCCATGATTTTCGGCGTTGCCAAGGCGATTAACCGCGAGCACAACGCCATCAGCGACTGCAGGGCCGTGGTGTTTGACCTCTCCAAGGTGTCGCACCTGGGTGTGACCGCAGCGCTCGCCGTGGAAAACGCGGTGGAAGAAGCGATTGAAGTAGGCCGGCAGGTGTTTGTCGTTGGTGCCAGCGGCACCACACGCCGGCGCTTGGAAAAGCTCGGTCTCTTCAGCAAGCTGCCAGCAGAGCGCACTGAAATCGACCGGCGCGAGGCGCTGCGGACCGCCGTAGCGGGGATTGCCTGAGTCGATCAGGCAGCCACCGCCTCCTTCTCAGCCAGGCCAACGTTGCCGCGCTCGCTGGGGGGAACCAGCAGCTTGAAGCGGTCTTTCCAGCTGTTCCAATCGGCAAGGATTGCCGAGGCTTTGGTACTGCCGGTTTCGGCGACATAGGCCTCAAGCAGTGGTTTGAGCAACGCCTCCTGCTCCGGAGTCGTTAGCGGACAGATTGCCACGATCTCTGGGTTCACCCGAGCGGTGAGGCGATCGTCTTCATCGAGCAAGAAGGCCACACCACCAGTCATGCCAGCAGCCACGTTGCGGCCGGTGCTGCCCAGCACCACCACAACGCCACCAGTCATGTATTCACAGCAGTGATCACCAGCACCTTCAACAACTGTGCGTGCACCGCTATTGCGGACGCCAAAGCGTTCACCGGCGCGGCCGTAGGCAAAGAGCTCACCGCCGGTTGCGCCATAGAGGCAAGTGTTGCCGAGGATCACCTGACTACCAGGGTCATTGCCACTGCTGGGGGGCACCACAGTGAGACGTCCACCGCAAAGACCTTTGCCGACGTAGTCGTTGGCCTCGCCGACCAGGCGCACATTCATGCCCTGCACGTTGAAGGCACCGAAGCTCTGACCTGCAAACCCCTCGAAGGTGAGGTTGAGCTGACCCTTGAACCCGGTGTTGCCATGACGTGCAGCGATCTCGCCGGCCAGGCGAGCGCAGACGCTGCGATCGGTGTTGATGATCGGCACGGTGCGAGCCAACTGACCATGGCCCTCGATGGCCGCCATTAGTTCGGCATCGGCGAGTAGCTGATCTTCAAGGATCGGCCCATTGCTATGGGCCTCACTGGCGTGCTGCAACCAGGAGCGGTCTTCAGCGCCAGCAATCGGAGCCAACAGGCAGGACAAATCCAGGGCCCGGGTCTTGGCCAACTGCACCTGACGAGCCTTCAGGAGCTCCGTGCGGCCGATCAACTCCTGCAGGCTGGCGACACCCAGCACGCTGAGCAGCTGGCGCACCTCTTCAGCGACAAACAGGAAGAAGTTGACCACCTGTTCTGGCAGACCGGGGAAACGCTTGCGCAGGTTTTCCTTCTGCGTTGCCACGCCGACCGGGCAGTTATTGGTGTGACAAACGCGGGCCATGATGCAGCCCTCAGCGATCATCGCAACCGAGCCGAAGCCGTACTCCTCTGCGCCCAGCAAAGCGGCAATCACCACATCCCAACCGGTCTTGAGGCCGCCATCGGCGCGCAGCAGCACGCGATTGCGCAAACCGTTTTCCAGCAGTGAGCGGTGCACCTCGGTCAGACCCATTTCCCAGGGACCACCGGCGTGCTTGATCGAGCTCAATGGAGAAGCGCCCGTGCCGCCGTCATGGCCGGAGATCTGGATCACATCGGCATTGGCCTTGGCAACACCAGCGGCGATGGTGCCGATGCCGATCTCAGCCACCAACTTGACGCTGACGCGAGCCGCTGGGTGCACCTGGTGCAGGTCGTGAATCAGCTGCGCCAGATCCTCAATCGAATAGATGTCGTGGTGCGGCGGCGGCGAGATCAGAGCCACACCCGGCTTGCTGTTGCGCAGCCAAGCGATATATGGGTCCACCTTGGGGCCGGGCAACTGACCGCCTTCACCTGGCTTGGCGCCCTGAGCCACTTTGATCTCAAGCTGCTTGCCGCTGCGCAGGTATTCCGGGGTCACACCGAAACGACCTGAAGCGATCTGCTTGATCGCAGAGCAGGCGGTGTCGCCATTGCGCAGGCCGCCAATGCTGGGGAGCACCTTGGAGCGGCCCTCACCATCCACATCGTTGAGCATGTTGAAGCGGGCGGGATCTTCCCCGCCTTCACCGCTGTTGCTCTTGCCGCCGATGCGGTTCATGGCAACGGCCAACACTTCATGGGCTTCGCGGGAGAGCGCTCCAAGGCTCATGCCACCGGTGCAGAAGCGGGCGCAGATGCTTTCAACGCTCTCGACTTGATCCATCGGCAACGGCGTTGGGGCCGGCTTCAGCTCGAGCAGGTCGCGCAGGGTGGTGACGGGCCGGTTTTCCAGCAGCGTCTTGTAGGTGGAGAAGTGGTCGTAACCGGGTCCGGCCTTCACTGCGGCGTGAAGAGCCTTGGCCATCTCAGGGCTGTTGAGGTGGTATTCGCCACCGGTGCGGTACTGCACAAAGCCCATGAACTCGAGCTTGGTGCGGTTGAGTTCGGGGAACGCCTTGGCGTGCAGGCTGAGGGTTTCACTGGCCAGATCGGTGATCGAGAGTCCAGCCACCCGGCTGGTGGTGCCAGCGAAGGCCAAATCGATCAGATCGGCGCCAATGCCAATGGCCTCAAAGATCTGAGCGCCGTGATAGCTGGCCAGCAAGGAAATGCCAATCTTGGAGAGGATCTTGCGCAGCCCGTTTTCCAGCGCCACGCGCACGTTGGCCTGAACCTGATCCACGGTGAGGGCAGGCAGCTTGCCCAGCTCGATGGCCTTGCGCACCTTGGGTTGGTCGAGCCAATGGCGGCTGGTTTCCCAGGTGAGCCAGGGGCAAACGGCACTGGCGCCAAAACCAATCAGACAGGCCAGGTGGTGGGTGCTCCAGCACTGAGCCGTGTCCACAACGATGGAGGTTTGCAAGCGCAACCCCAGCCGCAGCAGGTGGTGGTGCACAGCCCCCACAGCGAGCAGGGCGGGGATGGTGGTGTGGCTCGCAGTGACCCCGCGATCGGAGAGCACCAGGATCGTTTTGCCCTCGCGCACGGCGGCTTCAGCCGCGCTCTGCAAGCGCGTCACCGCCTGCTGCAAGCCAGCGGGGCCATCGGCCACACCAACCAAGGTGGAGAGGGTGGTTGCTGGCAAGCCTTGGGAGGTGGCAGCTGCGAGTTCCGCTTCGTTGAGAATCGGGCTGGGCAGATGCAACATCCCAGCCGCGCTGGCCTCCGGTTTCAGAGAAGAACCCCGGCGGCCCAGATGCATCTCCAGGCTCATCACCAGTTTTTCCCGCAGCGGATCGATCGGCGGGTTGGTGACTTGGGCGAAGCGTTGCTTGAAGTAGTCGTAGAGGAGGTGAGGCTTGTCGGAGAGCACAGCCAAGGGGATGTCATCGCCCATGCAGTAGGTGGGCTCTTTGCCCGCTGAGGCCATGTCCTCAATGACCAGCTCAAAGTCTTCAGCGGTGAAGCCAAAGGCGGTCTGCTGCTGCAGCAACTCCAGATCGCCCAGCTGCTTGCTGGTGGTCCAGGGCTGGGGTTCAAGGTTGCGGCGGTGATCGTTCAGCCACTGGGCATAGGGATAGCGGCTCGCCACCTCACGCTTGACATCCCAGTTGCGCAGCAAGCGGCCGTTTTCCAAATCAACCGCCAGCATCTGGCCGGGGCCAAGCCGGCCCTTTTCGATGATGCGGCTTTCATCGAGCTCCACCACACCGGTCTCTGAGCCCATCACCACAAAGCCATCGTTGGTGAGGCAGTAGCGAGCCGGACGCAAGCCATTGCGATCCAAGGTGGCGCCCACGCTGCGGCCATCGGCGAACACCAACAGCGCCGGGCCATCCCAGGGCTCCTGGGTGCAAGCGGCGTACTCATAGAAGGCCTGAACTTCTGGCTTGTCCTCCAGCTCGGGCTGATTGCGGAAGGCCTCGGGAACCAAGGTCAGCAAGCTTTCGGTGATCGGGCGACCGCTGCGCACCAGCAGCTCAAGGGTTGCGTCGAGGTTGGCGGAATCACTGAAGGCTGGATTGACCACGGGCTTGAGGTCAGCGGCATCGGCGCCCCAAACCGCATCGAGGTTGCTCTCCGCCGCTTTGGCCCAGTTGAGGTTGCCCAACAACGTGTTGATTTCACCGTTGTGCCCCAGCAGACGCATGGGCTGAGCCAGGGGCCAGCGGGGCAGGGTGTTGGTGCTGAAGCGGCGGTGATACACCGCAAAACTGACAGCGAAACGCTCATCGCTCAGATCGCCGTAGAAGGGCGCCAGCACCTCGGAGCGCACCATTCCCTTGTAAACAACGGTGCGACTGCTCAACGAGCAGAAGTACAAGTCGCTGGCCTTGGCACCAAAGCTGACGCGGGCCCGGTCGCCACAACGCCGGCGCAGGCGGAACAGCAACGCTTCGAGCTCATCGCCGTCGACATCAGCCCCCAGCAGCCACTGCTCAATCTGAGGGGCATTGCTGCGCGCCAGTGGGCCGAGCACCTCGTGATTGGCGGGCACAACCCGCCAGCCGAGCGGACGCAGCCCGAGCTTGGTGGCCGACTCATCGCAAAACGCCCGGGCTTGGGCCGCACGCTCAGGCTCCCTGGGCAAAAACACCATGCCCAAACCTCGGGCTTGGCCAGCTGAGTCGGCAGCCTGCGGCCAAACGGCCTCTAAATAGGTCCAAGGGATACCGCTGAGAACTCCAGCGCCATCACCGGAATCACCATCACCACCGCAGCCTCCGCGGTGTTCCATGCAACCGAGGCCGCGCAGGGCCTGCTGCATCAGCCAATGGGACTCCTGCCCCTGAAGCTGAGCCAGGAAACCAACTCCACAGGCATCCTTTTCCCCAGCAACAGCCGCCGGAGCCGGGCTGTCGAGATGGGGCCAAGAAGCAGAGAGCTGGGTAGACATGTACGGAAATTCACGGCTTGGTTTGCTGGCTCAGGCCCAACGGCACGAAAAAGCACACCGAAGAAAGATCCTAAAAGTTCGAGCCCTGGCTAAGTTGCTTCGAACATGCCGGGTCGTTTGAGGTGCTGCCAGTCAGTCCGCCCCCACCACCCAGCCCACCTGCCCTGCTGCAACTGGTTGAAAACCCAGTCAGCGAGGGCGATCGACTCTTAATCAATGGCCAGCCACTGCCGGTGCGCTGGCGCTTTGAACCCGGCACTCCAGGCCGGTTGTGGCTGCCGCTCGACCTACTCGAAGCCGAGCTCGGCGTGGAAGCCAAGCGGATTGCCGGCGGCACCCTCGAACTGAGCTGGTTTGGTCAAGAGCAAACCGTCAGCCCTGACGAGCAGATCAGCCTCGACGACGAGGTGGCCATTGAGGTGGCTGCCCTGTTGCGCGGTGGCGGCATACGCCTGCAGCTAGAGCCAGGCAGCGACGGCAACGAACAGCTGGCTCTGCAATTGCCGGCTCCGCGTTTTCTGCAGCTGCGGGAATCGATCCGTGATGGCAGCCAGCGTCTGGTCCTCGATCTCAGTGGGCCAACCCTGCTGCCTCGAAGCGATGGGCAACTCCAACTGCCGCTGAGCAACCCCAGTGCGGCTGCCCGCGCTCTACGGGAGCGCGGCCTGGAGGCTGGCATTGATGGCAGGCGGGTGCTGTTGCCGATTGAAGGCTGGAGCCAATTCAGCCTCGGAAAGCCCGCCAGGCTGGTGCTCGATGAGCGCAGCAACGGGCTGGCACCCATGGCCAAACGGCCGCAACCGTTCCTGCCGGCTGGTAGTGGCGGCTTGCAGATGGAGCAGCGGCGTTTGGGAATCCGCCGCCAAAACTATTTAGTGAGCTTTGTGCGGTTTGATCCCACCGCCGAAACCTTCAATTTGGTGCCCCTGAGTCGTCAAAACATGGTCGGACTGGGGTCACTGCTGGGACTCGCCCGCTCCCAAGGCGCCGTGGCAGCGATCAACGGCGGATTTTTTAACCGCATCCAGGCCCTGCCCCTTGGCGGCTTGCGCGATGACGGCGACTGGCTCTCGGGCCCCATCCTTGATCGCGGCGCCATCGCTTGGGCACCGCAGGAACTACCCCGCTTCAGCCGGGTTCGGCTCAACGAAACCTTGATAAGCGATGCCGGCAAGCGCATTGAGCTCAACGCCATCAATAGCGGCTGGGTCAGCAAGGGCGTGGCCCAATACAACAGTCTTTGGGGGCCCCGCTACAAAGCGATTACGGGGAGAGAAGAGGCGGTGTTGGTGCAGGGCCAACAAGTGGCGCGCCGCTTTAACCACGCAGAACTCAGCCGCGGAGTTGGTTTGCGGCGCGGCGAAACCCTCGTCGTGGCAAGGGGCGAAGCCCCCTTGCCGCTCCAGGCAGGCGATGGCGTCAGCCTGGAGCGGTCGATGGTGCCCAAAGCCTTTGCTGAGCTACCCAACTTGATCCAAGGGGGGCCCTTGCTGCTCAACCAAGGGAAGGTGGTTCTCAATGGCAAAGCCGAACGATTCAGTTCTGCTTTTATGCGCCAAAAAGCACCACGCAGCGTGGTGGGCAGTGATGGCGAGCTGATTTGGCTGCTCGCCGTGGAAGGCCAAGGCAATGCCGGCCCCACCCTGCGTGAAACCGCTGAACTGATGCAAAAGCTTGGCCTCAAGCAAGCGCTCAACCTCGATGGCGGCAGCTCAACACGCCTGATGGTCAGAAATAGAGGGCAATCCAGTGGACGCGGCTTTGGCGCTGCCATTCACAATGGTTTGGGCATCGTGCTCAGCCCCAATCGCTAAGTCCCATGGAGCCCAAGGCCGGCTTTTTGATCACTCCCCGCGCTGCAGCTGAGCTCTGCCGCCTTTCGCTGCGGGCTGGCCAGCCTGGTTTGGCCTATCTCAACTTGGTGGAAGGCAGCTGTGAAACCTGGGCGCTGCAATTACGCGGTGGCACGGGCTCTGGTGTGGCGCTGGCGCGAGCCGATGGCATCACTCTCTATGGACGGCGCGAGCAGCTGGCGCTGCTGAAAGACATGCAGCTCGACTACCAGGGGGATCTCAGCGGCGGCGGGTTCCTGCTGCGAGGCGGCGATGAGATCCGCAGTTGCGCCTGCGGCAGTGCGTTCAGCCGTTTGGAGAGCTGACGAGTGCTCAGGTACTCTGGTCGATTGTCGAATCCGGTTGGCCCAGCGGCCCGCCCCCGGTCTTAGATGCCCACCATCCAGCAACTGATCCGTACCGAGCGGCAGACCCTCTCCCGCAAGACCAAGTCGCCTGCTCTGCGGTCCTGCCCGGAGCGCCGAGGGGTCTGCACTCGCGTGTACACCTCCACCCCCAAAAAGCCGAACTCGGCTCTGCGGAAAGTGGCTCGTGTGCGCCTCACCTCTGGCTTCGAGGTCACCGCCTACATCCCAGGCATTGGCCACAACCTGCAGGAGCACTCCGTGGTGCTGATCCGCGGTGGTCGCGTTAAGGACCTGCCCGGTGTCCGCTACCACATCATTCGCGGCACGCTCGACACAGCTGGCGTGAAAGACCGCCGTCAGAGCCGCTCGAAGTACGGCGCCAAAGCGCCGAAAGAGTGATCTCCACTCCGTTCCATTACTCCCATCCGCTGATCCCCACTCTCCATGTCACGCCGTAACGCCGCCGTAAAGCGTCCGATCCTGCCCGACCCCCAGTTCAACAGTCGTCTGGCATCGATGATGGTGGCCCGGCTGATGAAGCACGGCAAAAAATCCACGGCACAGCGGATCTTGTCTGACGCCTTCGGTCTGATTGGCGAGCGCACCGGCGCTGACCCCCTGGAAGTGTTTGAAACCGCTGTTCGCAATTCCACCCCGCTGGTGGAAGTGCGTGCCCGCCGGGTGGGTGGCGCCACCTATCAGGTGCCCATGGAAGTGCGCCAGGAGCGAGGCACCGCCATGGCCCTGCGCTGGCTGGTGAACTTCTCCCGTTCCCGCGGCGGCCGCAGCATGGCCCAGAAACTGGCTGGCGAACTGATGGATGCTGCCAACGAGGCAGGCAGCGCTGTTCGTAAGCGCGAAGAAACCCACAAGATGGCTGAAGCCAACAAGGCTTTCGCCCACTACCGCTACTAATCCAAACCTCCCTTTTGCGGGTCAACGGCTGCCTGAGGTCAGCCTGTAGAGTTGCGCCCGCTTTTTAGCAACATTCCCCTTAGGAGCATCACGTGCCTCGCGACTTCCCCCTCGATCGCGTCAGGAATATCGGCATTGCCGCTCATATCGACGCTGGCAAAACCACGACCACGGAACGCATCCTGTTTTATTCAGGCGTGGTGCACAAGATTGGCGAGGTGCACGATGGCGCCGCCGTGACTGACTGGATGGCCCAGGAGCGCGAGCGCGGCATCACCATTACTGCTGCGGCTATATCCACTGCGTGGAATGACCACCGCATCAACATCATTGATACCCCCGGTCACGTGGACTTCACCATTGAGGTGGAGCGTTCCATGCGTGTGCTCGATGGCGTGATTGCCGTCTTCTGCGCCGTGGGCGGTGTTCAACCTCAGTCGGAAACTGTTTGGCGTCAGGCGGATCGTTACAGCGTTCCCCGCATGGTGTTCGTCAACAAGATGGATCGAACCGGGGCTGACTTCCTCAAGGTCTATGGACAAATCGTTGATCGCCTGAAAGCCAAAGCTGCCCCCATTCAGCTTCCGATTGGTGCTGAAGGTGACCTGAGCGGAATTATCGATTTGGTGGGCAACAAGGCCTACATCTATAAGAACGATCTGGGCACAGATATCGAAGAAGCTGAGATTCCTGCTGACATGGCAGACGAAGCAGCTGAATGGCGAGCAAAGCTCATGGAGAGTGTTGCCGAAAACGACGAAGAACTGATTGAAAAGTTCCTCGAAACCGGTGAACTTACAGAAGCTGAACTCAAAAAAGGCATTCGTGACGGCGTGTTGAAGCACGGCCTTGTTCCAATGCTCTGCGGTTCTGCTTTCAAGAACAAAGGTGTGCAGCTGGTGCTCGACGCTGTGGTCGATTACCTGCCCGCTCCCATCGATGTGCCCCCGATCCAGGGTGTGTTGGCCGATGGCAGCGAAGCCGTTCGTCCTTCCGACGACAACGCACCGTTCAGCGCCTTGGCCTTCAAGGTCATGGCTGACCCCTACGGAAAGCTCACCTTCGTGCGGATGTATTCCGGTGTGCTCTCCAAGGGCAGCTACGTGATGAACTCCACCAAAGACGTCAAAGAGCGCATCTCCCGTCTGGTGGTGCTCAAGGCTGATGACCGTGAAGAGGTGGACCAACTACGTGCTGGTGACCTGGGCGCTGTGTTGGGCCTGAAGAACACCACCACCGGCGACACCCTCTGCGATCCCGACAACAGCATCGTTCTAGAGACCCTGTTCATCCCCGAACCGGTGATCTCCGTGGCGGTGGAGCCCAAGACCAAGGGCGACATGGAGAAGCTCTCCAAAGCGCTGACGTCCCTATCCGAGGAAGACCCCACCTTCCGCGTCTCCACAGATGAGGAAACCGGCCAGACCGTGATCGCCGGCATGGGCGAGCTTCACCTGGAAATCCTGGTGGACCGCATGCTGCGGGAGTTCAAGGTGGAAGCCAACATCGGCGCCCCGCAGGTGTCGTATCGGGAAACCATCCGCTCCTCCTCAAAAGGGGAAGGCAAGTTCGCTCGCCAAACCGGTGGTAAGGGCCAATACGGCCACGTGGTGATCGAAATGGAGCCTGGTGAGCCAGGCACCGGCTTCGAATTCATCAACAAAATCGTTGGTGGCGCCGTTCCCAAGGAATTCATCAAGCCCGCTGAAATGGGCATGAAGGAGACCTGCGAATCCGGCGTGATTGCCGGTTTCCCGTTGATCGACGTGAAATGCACGATGGTCGACGGTTCTTATCACGACGTCGACTCTTCGGAGATGGCGTTCAAGATCGCCGGCTCCATGGCCTTCAAAGACGGCGTCAAGAAGTGCAATCCCGTACTGCTTGAGCCGATGATGAAGGTGGAAGTCGAGGTGCCCGAGGATTTCCTCGGTTCCATCATCGGCGATCTCTCCTCCCGGAGAGGCCAAGTCGAGGGTCAGTCCATCGACGATGGCATCTCAAAGGTCTCTGCAAAAGTGCCTCTGGCCGAGATGTTCGGCTACGCCACGCAGCTCCGCTCCATGACCCAGGGGAGGGGTATATTTTCAATGGAATTCAGCCGTTACGAGGAGGTTCCTCGCAACGTGGCCGAAGCCATTATTTCCAAGAATCAGGGAAATTCCTGATCCTTCCCCCCTCTTCATTTACCCCCCGATTCTTCCTTAACAATGGCCCGCGAGAAGTTTGAGAGGAACAAACCTCACGTCAACATCGGCACCATCGGCCACGTTGACCACGGCAAAACAACCCTGACCGCCGCGATCACCAACGTTCTGGCCAAGAAGGGTCAGGCACAAGTTCAGAACTATGCCGATATCGACGGCGCTCCAGAGGAGCGTGAGCGCGGCATCACCATCAACACCGCTCACGTTGAGTACGAGACCGACACTCGTCACTACGCCCACGTGGACTGCCCCGGCCACGCGGACTACGTAAAAAACATGATCACCGGTGCTGCCCAGATGGACGGCGCCATCCTGGTTTGCGCCGCCACTGACGGCCCCATGGCCCAAACCAAGGAACACATCCTGCTGGCCAAGCAGGTGGGCGTGCCCGCCCTGGTGGTGGCCCTCAACAAGTGCGACATGGTCGACGACGAAGAGCTCATCGAGCTGGTGGAAATGGAAATCCGCGAGCTGCTCTCGAGCTACGACTTCCCCGGTGATGACATCCCTGTTGTCCAAGTCTCTGGCCTCAAGGCCATCGAAGGCGAAGCCGAGTGGGAAGCCAAGATCGATGAGCTGATGGCGGCGGTTGACGCCAACATCCCCGAGCCCGAGCGCGAGGTTGACAAGCCCTTCCTGATGGCTGTGGAGGACGTGTTCTCCATCACCGGCCGCGGCACCGTGGCCACCGGCCGTATTGAGCGCGGCATGGTCAAAGTCGGCGAAGAAATCGAGATCGTCGGCATCAGGGACACCCGCAAGTCCACCGTCACCGGCGTGGAAATGTTCCGCAAGCTGCTCGATGAGGGCATGGCTGGCGACAACGTTGGTCTGCTGCTGCGCGGCATCCAGAAGGAAGACATCGAGCGGGGCATGGTGCTGGTGAAGCCCGGCTCCATCACTCCTCACACCAAGTTCGAGGGTGAGGTGTATGTGCTCAAGAAGGAAGAAGGCGGCCGCCACACCCCCTTCTTCGCTGGTTATCGCCCGCAGTTCTACATCCGTACAACTGATGTGACCGGCCAAATCACCGCTTTCACCGACCGCGACGGCGGCAACGTGGAAATGGTGATGCCTGGTGACAACATCAAGATGACCGGTGAGCTGATCTGCCCCGTCGCCATCGAGCAAGGCATGCGCTTCGCTATCCGCGAAGGCGGCCGCACCATCGGTGCCGGCGTTGTGACCAAGATCATCGAGTGATCAAACTGGGTTGGGTCCTCAGCCTCTCCAGGCTGGGGGCTCAACCCCTGTTTCATTGCCGCCACCAGAGCGGCTGCACCTCGACAACCCATCCCCCTCAGCGTTTCGACGCTCCTGAACCATGTCCACGGCTATTGCTCAGCAGAAGATCCGCATTCGCCTGAAGGCGTTTGACCGCCGCATGCTGGATCTGTCCTGCGACAAAATCATTGAAACGGCCGACCACACCGCTGCAACTGCAATCGGCCCCATCCCTCTGCCCACCAAGCGCAAGATCTATTGCGTGCTGCGCTCGCCCCACGTCGACAAGGATTCCCGTGAGCACTTCGAAACCCGCACCCACCGTCGCTTGATCGACATCTTCAACCCCTCGTCGAAAACCATCGACGCCCTGATGAAGCTGGATCTTCCCAGTGGTGTTGATATCGAAGTGAAGCTCTGATTCAGCCGGCCCGATGGCCCTGAATGCTTCTTAGGATGGCTTCCGTTCTCCCCACGCCATGACTGAGCTGGCCGTACGGGAGCTGCCTCTTTTCCCATTGCCAGACGTGGTGCTCTTCCCCCAGGAAGTGCTGCCACTGCATATTTTTGAGCACCGTTACCGCATGATGTTGCGCACGGTGCTTGATAGTGACCGCCGTTTTGGGGTGGTGCGTTGGGATCCCGAATCCAAGCAAATGGCGCAGATCGGATGCTGCGCCGAGGTGCTCAAATGTGAAACCAGTGACGACGACCGCAGCAACATCGTCACCATGGGCCAGCAGCGCTTCCGCGTATTGGAAATCGTGAGAGAGGCCCCGTTCATGGTGGGGTTGGTGAGCTGGATGGAGGACGAACCTCCGGTGGATGACATCCAACCGCTCGCCTCTGATGTGCAAGTGGCTTTAAAGGATGTGGTGGATCTTTCCGCCAAGTTGCTGGGTCACAAGACCGTGCTCCCCGATGACCTCCCCGACCTACCCAGGGAGTTGTCCTTCTGGGTTGGTGGCCATCTCGGTGGTGCTGTCGCCGACCATCAACAGCAGCTGCTGGAACTCACCTCGACTGGCGAGAGGCTGCAGTTGGAATTTGAACTGTTGGACCACACCCGCCGCCAACTCGCTGCCCGCACGGTGCTCAAAGACACCTTCAAGGATCTGGAGGGATGAGCCTGCTTTTCACAGGGCTGGTGCTCCTCACCGGCCTGCTGGGCGTGGGACTAGGGGTTTGGTATGTGCTGCCTCGGCGCTTTCGCGGCAGCGAAAGCGTGGCATCTGCCTACGACAACTGGACCCAAGATCAATTGCTGGAACGCCTCTGGGGAGAGCATATCCACCTCGGCTACTACGGAGATCCTCCGCAAGGGCGCGATTTTCGCGCTGCCAAGCAAGATTTCGTGGATGCCCTGGCCCAATGGGGCGGCCTTGAAGGTTTACCCGCAGGCACAAAAGTGGTGGATGTGGGCTGCGGCATCGGCGGCAGCAGCCGTCGCTTGGCCAGCCGCTATGGCTTTGATGTGCTGGGCGTCAGCATCAGCCCTGGACAAGTGGAGCGGGCCCGGCAGCTCACAGACCCCAATCTGTCCTGCCGCTTTGCGGTGATGGATGCCCTCAAGCTCGATTTACCCGATGCCTGCATGGATGTGGTGTGGACCGTGGAGTGCGCTCCCCACATCGCGGACAAACAGGGCTTTGCCAATGAACTGCTGCGGGTGCTCAAGCCTGGCGGGCAGCTGGTCGCCGCTGATTGGAACCAGCGCGATCACGTTGGGCGGCCCTTTAACCAAGGTGAAAACTGGGTTCTCGAGCAGCTACGGGTGCAATGGGCCCACCCCGCCTTCTCCAGCATCAACTCCTTCCGCCGCAATCTGGAACAAAGCGGCGTCCCCCTTGAGCAGTTGCAAACAGGGGATTGGAGTCGCCAAACCCTGCCCTCCTGGTGGGCCTCCATCGAAGAGGGCATTCGCCGTCCGATGGCGGTGGTCAGCCTTGGACCGGGCGCTGTGCTCAAAGGGCTCAGGGAAGTGCCCACCCTGCTGCTGATGCAATGGGCCTTCAGCTGCGGACTGATGCAGTTCGGCCTCTTTAGAGCGAAACGGTGTCGTCCGTAATCGGATAGGAGCCAAAACTGCTCAGCCGTTCACACAATGGTTGCAGCGCAGCGCACACTTCATCCACAGGCGGACCAGCTGCTTCGAGATCCACAAAGAACACGTACTCGCCCAGCTCGCGTTTGGAGGGGCGTGATTCGATCCGGCTCATGTTCAAACCGCGGGCCGCAAATATCTCCAAGGCCTGCAACAACGCGCCAGGGGCGTTGGCATGCAGTGAAAAGGCCAGGCTGGTGCGGCTGGCTTGGGCTGGCTTGGGCTGCGGGCCGCGCCGCAGCAGCAAAAACCGGGTGCAATTGCCCGGCTGATCGTTGATGGGATAGGCCAATTCAGCGACCCCCTGCTCTTGCCCCGCCTGCCGCGATGCCACGGCAGCACGGAAGCGCGAGCCCCGCACCAAGCGGGCGGCTTCAGCGGTGGAACTGGTGGGGAGCTGCAGGGCTTGGGGCAGGTTCTGCTGTAACCAACTGCTGCACTGCGCCAAAGCTTGGGGATGGGAAAGCACCTCGGTGATCTGCTCGAGGCTGCCGTCAGCCAGCAGGGCATGGCGAATCGGCAGGATCAAGGCATGCTCGATGACCAGAGCACCATGGCCCTGCTGGCCGGATTGCCACAGCAAGTCCGAACAGCTCGTCACACCGCCTTCAACTGAGTTCTCCACCGGAACCACTGCGGCATCGACCTGCTGCTCCAACAGGGCCATCACCACCGCACGAATCGTGGCCTGCGGGCAGCGCTCAGCCTCTGGAGAACCACACAGCGCTGCTAAGCGACGGCAAGCCTGTTCGCCGTAGGTACCCGCCGGCCCTAAAAAGGCCATAGAAGTCAACATCGCGGGACGGGACCAGGACACACCGATAGGATCCCACCGCGTCCAGGTCAGTGGGAATGGTTCTGGCCTTCCGTGCAACGCAAAGCCTGAATCTGGCGGTCCGGCAAGGCGCTGACGACCTGCCGGCTTACTTGCAAGAACAACAGCGTGTGGTGGGCGCATTGCTGAGCCCCGAACAGCTGGAACCGCTGGGAGAAGGGCGCTACCGCTACAGCGTCAGCCCCTTGCAACTCTTTCAGTTGCGCATCATGCCCACCGTGGAAATTCAGGTGGAGCAACAGGCCAGCCGCCTGGAGATGCGCTCTCTGCAATGCAATCTCGATGGGGTGCCCGGGCTTGACGACGATTTCAAGCTCTCGCTGAGTTCCTGGCTAGAGGCCACAGCCAATGGACTGGTGGGCGAGGCCAAATTGGGGGTTCAAGTGACCCAGCCAGCCGTGCTGCGCCTGATTCCAACCCGCCTCCTGGAAAGCACGGGGGAATCGCTGCTCAACGGGATCCTGCTCACCATCAAAGGCCGCGTTGGCCAGCAGCTCATTCAAGATTTCCAGAGCTGGCGCCAGCAGGTGAGCCGCCCTTCAGTTCTGGCGCCAGAAAACTAAGCCGGTGCAAGGGGGTGGGCCCCCACTGCAGCAGCGCCGTGCGGTGCGCTTTGGTGCCATAGCCCTTATGCGAGGCCAGCCCGTAGCCAGGCCAGCGCTGATCGAGTCGCTGCAGGAGCGCATCACGGCCCTCTTTGGCCAGGATGCTGGCGCAGGCAATCGCTAAGCAATGGCTATCGCCGGCCACCACCGTCTCCTGGGAACCAGGCCAAGGCCGCAGGGGCAGCGAGCCATCCACCAGCACGTGATCCGGTGAGGGGCACAGGCGCTGCAGGGCCCGGCACATGGCCAGCTCGGTGGCGGCACGAATCCCCACGGCATCAATGCAAGCCGCCGAGGCCTGTCCCAGCCCATAACTCAGGCAGTGGGAGTGAATCTCAGGCAACAACGCCTGCCGTCGCTTGGCGCTGAGGGCCTTGCTGTCGGTGACACCGAGGGCCGGTAAACGGTCAAAGGCCTCGGCTTTCAAAATCACCGCAGCAGCCCAGACAGGGCCAAACAAGCAGCCCCGCCCCACCTCATCGACGCCAGCAACAATCACCCCGCCGAACGGCGACGGCGGCGGCGGCGGCCCTCTCCCTCTGATTCGGCCTCAGGCTCAGCCGCGGCGGGCTCAGTAGCGGTGGGCTCAGGGTCCGTGGTGACAGCAGCCTCGGCAGGCTCGCTCTGCGGGGTGCTGACGACGAGCGGCGCAATCTCCACCAACGCCGGCTCAGAAGCGGTGGGTTCAGGATCTAGCAGCGGTGTGATCTCCACGGGGATGGATTCACTCGTCTCTCCGGCAGCGGCCGCTTGGCCATTGCCATTGCCGCGGCCACCACGGCGGCGGCGGCGTCCACCACTCGAGGCCAGCTCTTGCTTAGCGGCTTCCAGCACCGCATCGGCGTCATCGCCAGGACGCACAACTCGGGAGACGACGTTGTCGAGATCGTCTGGGGCGGGATCAGCCAGCAGCGCTGGATTAAGGCCGAGCCAACCGAAGACCAGCTCTTGGCTTGAATCCATCGGCACAGCCACCACCTGGGGGTCTTGGCGGCGCGGTTCAGCGCCTGCCTGAGCGGCCGATCCACTGAGGTCCTGATCGGAATCCACATGATCCACCGGCTCGGTGGCAGCCCGTCCACCCCCGCGGCGGCGGCGGCGGCCACCGCCACCGTCGCCATTGCTGGGGCTGGAGACCTCAGCTCGCGCTGACGCGGCAGAACGCACCAAACCGGGCAAGGACGCCAAAGGCTGCAGGGTGTCTTTCCCAGGCAGGGTCACCACATGACCCAAGCCTCCGCAGCTGGGGCAGGCGCGCCCAAACAGCTCATAGATGTTTTGCCCCTGACGCTTGCGGGTGAGCTCCACCAAGCCCAATTCAGTGATCTGGGCGATCTGTGGCCGGGCCTGGTCATCCCGCATGGCCTGGGTGAAATGCTCCAGCAACATCAGCTGGTCGCGGCGCGACTCCATATCGATGAAGTCGATTATCACCACGCCGCCGATGTTGCGCAGCTTCAGCTGACGGGCAATCTCGGTGGCTGCTTCACAATTGGTCCACAGCACCGTCTCGCGGGCATTAGCCGAGCGAGTGAAGGAACCGGAGTTCACATCCACCACCGTGAGGGCCTCGGTGGGTTCGATGATCACGTAGCCGCCGGAGGGCAGATCCACCCGAGGCTTGAGGGCATCGCGGATGGCCGCGTTGACCTTGTAGTGCTCAAGGATTTCGCTGGCATCCTCGTGGTGCTCAACGATCAAGTTGGCTTGATCGGGGCCCAGGAAGCGATTGACGCGCGCCACCGCGTCCTCGGAATCCACCACAACCCGCAGCACATCAGTGCTGTAGAGGTCACGCAGGACCCGATGGATGAAGTCTTCGTCGCGGTTCAGCAGAACCGGCGGATGGGCTGTTTCAGCCGCCTGTTGGATGGCTTCCCACTGGCGCAGCAGGGATTCGAGATCATCAATGATCTGCTCTTCGCTGACGCCATCGGCCTCGGTGCGAACCAGTAGGCCCGTGCCTGGGGGCTTGATCAACACGGCCAAAGCACGCAGCCGGTTGCGCTCGGTTTCAGCACCGATGCGCCGCGACACATTCACCCCTTGGCCATGGGGTTGCAGCACCAGGAAACGACCTGGCAGCGAAAGGTTGCCGGTGAGCCGCGGGCCCTTGGTGCCCGTGGGCTCCTTCATCACCTGAACCAGCACCTTCTGGCGCGGTTCCAGCAGCTCGGTGATCCCAGCGCCACCTTTCTTCAGGCGCAACGGACCGAGGTCGGTGATGTGAATGAAACCGTTTTTTTCGCTCTCGCCGATGTTGACGAAAGCGGCATCGATGCCTGGGAGGACGTTTTCAACGGTGCCCAGATAGACATCACCGATCTGGTGACGACCTTGCGCAACGATTAATTCATCAACCCGTTCGTCGTTGAGAACTGCGGCAATGCGCAGCTGCTCAGCGATGACGATCTGCTGTGGCATGGGCTGAGGCCACCCCTGACGGGGTCACCGAAGAGGACAGGGAAAGGAACAAAAATGCTGTGCAGCTATCAGCTGTTGGGGGCTGAGGCGGCGTTTCAACGAATGCACCCGGGGATATCACGACATTGGCCTTCCAGTGGAAAGCCACACCCTGGGGAAACCATGCTGTAGAGCCCTTGGGTCTGCTGCAGGCGCAGGGGAAGGACAGTGTTCAAAGCCCTTGGACGACTCGCGTCCCGCGGGCGGATCCACCGCCTTGCTTTGAAATTAGCACGCAAGTTTCAAGGCCACGCGCCGCAGCTGCGTTTGCTGCAGCTCACAGCCGAGGCGTTGACCAAGCAGCTGACGCAACTGATCGGGTTTCAAACTGCGGCCATTGGCCTGCACCAGGGTTTCCAATCCCAGCTCCAGCTGCTGGGGACTCCAGTGGTGCCAATGCAAATCCAGCAGCAGCGGCCGCAAATCACGGCGGCGGCGACGACCCTGACGATCCAACTCCTCCAAGAGAAGAGCCTCCGCACCCAGCAACTCGCCCAGCGCCTCTTGGCAGCGACGTTCAGCAGGCAACGGATCAGCACCACTGGGCTGCAAACAGAAGCGCCAATGGGCTGAATGCAGCATTTGCGAAAGGGCTGGCGACTTCATCGGCACCCCATGGGCCTCGAGCAGCGAAAACCCCTCAGGCAGCAGGGGCGCCAACCGATCCATCAACTGCGCAGGCTGCACCGCTTCGGTGAAGCTCAAATCCAGCCAATCGGAATCGGCTTCAGCTCCCAGGGGCAAAGCCAGAGCCACTTGCAGCCGGGGCAGCGGATGGAACCCCCCGGTGAACGACACCGGCAGCTGACTGCGGCGCAGCGCCCGCTCCAGCATCCGCACCAAATCGAGATGGCTGAGCAGCGCCATCTCACCGGTTTTGGCAAAGCGAACCCGTAAACGCCCCACCTGCTCACTGGGGGGCTTGCGCGGCGGATCAATGGCGGGGATCGGCGGCGGCGGCACCACCACGTTGTGCCCCAGACCGTCTCCGCACACGCCGCAATGACTGCAGCCATCGAACGAGCAATCAGGAACCACCACCGCCTCAAGGGCCCGTTCAAGGTCTTCCTGCAACCACTGCTTGCTCACCCCGGAATCGATGTGATCCCAGGGCAGGGGTTCGGAGCAGCGCTGCCGGCGTTGCTCAGGCGTGAGGGCCTGCAGCTCAGCCCAACTGCCGAGTTCCAGCTCGCGATAACGCCCGCCCAAGCCCGCTGCGTCAATCGCCTCACACCAGGCGCCATGGGTGCGCTCGATGTTGTCGAACCAGGCATCCATGCCGGCGCCAGAGCGCCAAGCGGCTTCGATCACCGGGGCGAGACGCTGATCCCCACGCCCAATGAAGTCCTCCATCGCCGAGAGGCGCACATCGGTGTAGTTGACCTTCAAAAAACGCATGCCCGCAAAGCGCTGGCGCAAGATCCCCTGGCGCCGCTTGAACTCTGCAGTGGAGACGCTGTGCCACTGAAACGGCGTGTGGGGCTTGGGGGTGAAGTTGCTGATCGTCAGATTCAGCTCCAGCCGGCCGATATCGCGCATTTCAAAGCGCAACCGCTCAACGGTGTCGGCGATGCCATGCACATCGGCATCGGTTTCACCGGGCAGGCCGATCATGAAATAGAGCTTCACCTTGCGCCAGCCATTGCGCATCGCCGTCTCGATGCCCGCGCTGAGCTCCTGATCCGTCAACCCTTTGTTGACGATGTCGCGCATGCGCTGGGTGCCCGCTTCCGGCGCAAACGTGAGGCCGCCCTGGCGCGTGCCACCCAGGATGTGGGCGATGTTGTTGTCAAAGCGATCGATGCGTTGACTCGGCAGCGAGAGGCTGACGTTGTGGTCTTGCAGGCGGTTGCGAAGTTCCACTCCAACCGCGGGCAACGCGAGGTAGTCGCTGCAACTCAGCGACAGCAATGAAAAGTCGCTGTAACCGGTGCGCACCATGCCGGTCTCAACGGCTTCCACCACCTCTTCGGGATCCACGTCGCGAGCCGGGCGGGTCAACATGCCGGGCTGACAGAACCGGCAGCCGCGGGTGCAGCCCCGACGAATCTCCACGGTGAGCCGGTCATGCACCGTCTCCACATGGGGCACCAAGCCCATGGCGTAGTGCGGCATGGGCGTGGCCACCCGGCGCACAACGCGGCGATGGCCCAACGCCGGCACGTAGACGCCGGGCACCGCCGCCAGGTCGCGCAGTAGCTCTGAGCGCGGCAGGCCAGCGGTCTTGGCCTCCTCCAACACCAAGCCAATCTCTGGCAATAGCTCTTCGCCATCGCCTAGGGCAATGAAATCGAAAAATGATGCATAGGGCTCCGGATTGCTGGTGGCCGTCTGCCCGCCGGCAAAGATCAACGGCCGTGCATCTGGGGAACCAAGCGGCGCATCCCCGCGATCACGGGCATAGATCGGTAGCCCGATGAGATCGAGCATTTCCAGCACGTTGGTAGCGCTGAGCTCGTAGCTGAGGCTGAAGCCAAGGATGTCGAAGCTGTTGAGGGGCCGGCGGCTCTCAACGGCAAACAATGGCGAGCCCGTGCTGCGCAGCCGCTCGGCGAGATCGGTGGCCGGCAAGTAAGCGCGATCGCACAACTGCCGCGGCTGGGCGTTGAGGATCGAATAGAGAATGATGTGGCCGAGATTGCTGGCGCCAACCTCGTAAACCTCGGGGTAGGTGAGGGCCCAGCGGATCGAGGCCGCCTGCCAATCCCTTGGCTCCACCCCCAGTTCATTGCCGAGGTAACGGCCGGGGCGGGAGATTCCGGCATTGACCAGCTCAGCGAAAGCGGTCATCGGCGCGGCATCACTGCCTTGAGTATGGAGCTCCGCATAGGACAATCCCGCCATCGCGCTACTCCCTTATGGCCCTCGTCAACGGCAATTACCTCAAGCTCAAAGCGGGTTACCTGTTTCCTGAAATTGGCCGCCGGGTGAAGGCCTTCAGCGAAGCCAACCCCGACGCCGCCCTGATCCGCCTGGGCATTGGTGATGTCACCGAGCCCCTGCCGCAGGCTTGCCGGGACGCCATGAAAAACGCCATCGATGAGATGGGAACTCGCGAAGGCTTCCATGGCTATGGGCCGGAGCAGGGCTACGCCTGGCTGCGCGAAGCGATTGCCAAACACGATTTCCAAAGCCGCGGCTGTGACATCAGCGCCGAGGAGATCTTTGTCTCCGACGGCTCCAAATGCGATAGCAGCAACATCCTCGACATCCTTGGCGAGGGCAATCGCATCGCCGTAACCGATCCGGTCTATCCGGTGTATGTCGACAGCAACGTGATGGCTGGCCGCACCGGTGATGCCAATGAGGGCGGGCAATACGGCGGCCTGAGCTACCTGCCCATCACCGCTGCCAACGATTTCACCGCACCGCTACCCAGCACCCCGGTTGATCTGATCTATCTCTGTTTCCCCAACAACCCCACCGGAGCTGTCGCCAGCCGCGAGCAACTCAAGAACTGGGTGGATTACGCCCTCGAGCACAAGGCTCTGATCCTGTTCGATGCGGCCTATGAGGCCTTCATCCAAGATCCGGCCATCCCCCACTCGATCTTTGAAATTGAGGGGGCGCGCCAATGCGCGATCGAATTCCGCTCCTTCTCCAAGAACGCCGGCTTCACAGGCACCCGCTGCGCACTCACCGTGGTCCCCAAAGGCCTGATGGGCACCAGCGCCACGGGTGAGCAGGTGGAGCTCTGGGGCCTCTGGAACCGCCGCCAAAGCACCAAGTTCAATGGCGTCAGCTACATCGTTCAGCGTGGGGCTGAAGCGGTGTACTCCGAGCAAGGCCAGGCCGAGGTCAAGGCGCTCATCAGCTTCTACATGGAGAACGCCGCGATCATTCGCAGGGAGCTTTCCGCCGCTGGGCTCACGATCTATGGCGGCGAGCATGCCCCCTACGTGTGGATCAAAACCCCCGAAGGCATGGATTCCTGGGGCTTCTTTGATCATCTGCTCAACAAGGCCAATGTGGTTGGAACACCAGGCAGTGGCTTTGGTGCCGCGGGCGAGGGCTACTTCCGCCTCTCGGCCTTCAACAGCCGCAGCAACGTGGATGAAGCCATGCGCCGCATCCGCGCTCTTTAGATTGCCGTCGGTTCTGCGATCTGCCCCCGCCATGACGCACGCCAGTGAAACTCCGGTGCGCTCCCCTGGTGGGGGAGCCGCCGTGATGGAGCGGCAGCCCGAAACGGTGCGAAAACCATCGCCCCGTTACCGGGTGCTGCTCCACAACGATCCGGTCAACTCCATGGAATACGTCGTCACCTCCCTGCGGGAGGTGGTGCCGTCGTTGAGCGAGCAGGATGCGATGGCCGTGATGTTGGAAGCCCACAACAGCGGTGTGGGCTTGGTGATCGTCTGCGATATCGAGCCGGCTGAGTTCTATTGCGAGAGCCTCAAGGCCAAAGGTCTCACCAGCACCATCGAGCCGGAGGAGTGAGGCCCCACTGGCGCGGCACGCTCCTCTACCCCGCCTCCTTGGTGGCGTTGTTTCTGGGTTTGCAAGGCCTACTGGGGTTGATGGGTGTTCCCGTTGCTCAGCAGGCTTCCCTGGCAGCGCTTCCCAGCGTTGCGGCCTTACTGATCTCGCTGCCTTGGCGATTGCAGCGGGCCTGGGGTGAACCCCAGGCCTGGAAACGCCTTGGTGTGCGCTGCCGCTGGGGAGAACTCATACAGACACTGGGCCGTGGGGTGTTGCTGGCCGCGGCACTGCTGCTGTTCATCGTGGTGGCCTTGCTGCTGGGTGGCGCTCAAAGCGAGCTGCGTCTGACGCCGGCCTTGCTGCTCAATGGCGTGGTGTTGGGCCTAGGGGTGGGCTTTGCCGAAGAGTTGCTGTTCCGCGGCTGGTTGTTCGGTGAGCTCAGCCTGCTGCTGGGCCACCAGCGCGCCCTCTGGCTGCAGGCCGCGATTTTCAGCCTTGTGCACACCCGGTTTCACCTCCCTGGGCTGGAACTGCTGCTGCTGCTCGGCGGTCTCGCTCTCTTCGGGGTTCTGCTCGCTGAACAACGCGATGGCGATCAAGGCGTGCTGTGGGGTGCCATTGGCCTGCATGGAGGAGCCGTTGGCGGCTGGTTCCTGCTCAGCCAGGGAGTTTTGGATTTGCAAAGCGCTGGTCCAGCCTGGCTCTTAAGCCCGGACAACCCGATCGGCGGCGTGGCGGGCTGGATCGCTTTGGTGGTTCTGCTGCTGGCCTTGAGACGCTCCTAAATAGCGTCAGGCGGTTGCAGTGGCCATGGCCTTACGGCCTTCGACTGGAGCATGCAGTGCTTCTTCCAGGGGAGCACAGCCGTAATCGCGCTCCAGCAGATCCATCACCATGCGGCCGAAATCTGCAGGATTGCGCTCAAAGGCTTCCAAACAGACACGGCCAAAGGTTTGGCCCATGGGCTCGGGGTTCCACAGCAATTGGCGAGCCGTCCAAGGCAGCATGCTCATCGGGTTGTAACCGGGCTTGATCAAGCCCTGATCGAAGCCGTACTGCTCCAGGTGGGTGTGGGGCTGCAACCCAATGAAGAAGATGGCGGGCTCAACCTTGTCGGCGCCAAAGGCCGCCTCGAGTGCGCGGTGATAGGCAACGGTTTGACGGATCGTCTCGGGGCGCTCGTCGATCACGTTGAACGAGTAATTGACTGAGACGTGATGGCGGAAGCCAGCTCGCGCCAGCAAGCGGCAGTTCTCCAGCACAGTGCGCAGGTTGTAGCCCATGCGCATCTTGCGAACGAGCTCCTGAGACCCGGAGGTAATGCCGATCTCGAAGTACTCCATCCCTGTGGCCACCATCAGCTCAGCCAGTTCGGCATCAAGGTTGTCGGCGCGGATGTAAGCCGCCCAACGGATGTCATTCCAGCCCTGCTGCTGCACTGCTCTCAGGAGCTCCTTGGCGTCTTCGATGTAACGCCGCGCTGGAATGAACTGGGCATCGGTGAACCAAAAACCGCGCACCCCGCGCTCATAAAGCTGACGCATCTCGGCGATGACTTCATCCACGGGGTTGACCCGCACCGCCTTGCCTTCAACAACGGTGTAAACGCAGTAACAGCAGTTATGGGGACACCCTCGTTTGGTCTGAACGCCGACATAGAAGTCGCCAGCTTCGAGATACCAGTTCAGCTGCGGCCAAATCGATTCGATGTAGTCGTAATCGCAGGCGGTTTTGATCAAACCCGAGGGCTGCTCGTGGATTAGGCCAGGGCGAGGCGCTTCCCCGGCGCGGAAACAGCGTTCACCAGCGAGAGATTCCCCGCGCAGCAACTTTTCAAGCAGCGGCTCGCCTTCGCCGACAGAGACCACCGTGCCTTTGGGCAACAACGGCGCCAATTGCTCGTAAAAAACACTGGTGGCACCGCCACCCAAAACGGCTTGAGCCTGGGGGCAATGGTGGCGGGCACGCTTGAGGCCACGCCGGATCAGACGCAAGTTGCGCCAAAGCTCGCCATAGAACGAGCCCATTAACTTCACCCCGCCCAAGGCACCACGCAGGCGCCTCAGTGGATTGCGGGCGTAAAAGACTTCAAACGAGTGCTGCAGCGGATTGCCGCCGCGCCCATCAACGGGCGCATAGATCTGGATGTCTCGCCAAGAGAACACCAGCAAGGTGGGCCGGAAAGCATCAACCGTGGCCCGAAGCACCCGGTCAACATCCAGCAGGGGGACGGCCGCTAGATCAAGCAGCCGCTGCTGCAACTGGGGGAATTGCTTGTGAAGGTGATCGGCCAAATAGATCGGGCCGATCGGAAAGATGGGGTTGCAAGGAAGGCGTACCAACAGGACGCGCTCAGCCGAAGTCGGTGTTGGACTCTCAGACACCGCTCCAGCACAAGGAATCGGACCCTAACAAGGCCATTGCCACTCCGGAGTCTGAAAAAGTTGGTTTACATCCCGCAATGTTGCTTTACAATTCGGAGACCGGAAATTGCTCCGGGAATCCATACCGCCTCCGGGCACACCCCAAACGCACTCATGCAAACCACCATTCAGCAGCGCTCCGGCGCCTCTGCGTGGCAGCAGTTCTGCGAGTGGGTCACCAGCACCGACAACCGCCTCTATGTGGGTTGGTTCGGTGTTCTGATGATCCCGACTCTGCTGGCTGCCACCACCTGCTTCATCGTTGCCTTCATCGCCGCTCCCCCGGTTGATATCGACGGCATCCGCGAGCCTGTCGCCGGCTCCCTGCTTTACGGCAACAACATCATCTCCGGTGCTGTTGTTCCTTCCAGCAACGCCATTGGCCTGCACTTCTATCCCATCTGGGAAGCCGCTTCCCTCGATGAGTGGCTGTACAACGGCGGTCCTTTCCAGCTGGTGATCTTCCACTTCCTCATCGGCATCTACGCCTACATGGGCCGTGAGTGGGAACTCTCCTACCGCTTGGGCATGCGCCCTTGGATCTGCATTGCTTACAGCGCCCCTGTGGCTGCTGCTTCTGCAGTGTTCCTGGTTTACCCCTTCGGTCAGGGTTCTTTCTCTGACGCGATGCCCCTGGGCATCTCTGGCACCTTCAACTACATGCTGGTGTTCCAGGCCGAGCACAACATCCTGATGCACCCCTTCCACATGCTGGGTGTGGCAGGCGTCTTCGGCGGCAGCTTGTTCTCCGCGATGCACGGCTCCCTGGTGACCTCCTCCCTGGTGCGTGAAACCACCGAGAGCGAGTCCCAGAACTACGGCTACAAGTTCGGCCAAGAGGAAGAGACCTACAACATCGTGGCTGCCCACGGTTACTTCGGTCGCCTGATCTTCCAATACGCCTCGTTCAACAACAGCCGCAGCCTTCACTTCTTCCTGGCTGCCTGGCCTGTGGTTGGCATCTGGTTCACCGCCCTTGGCGTGAGCACGATGGCCTTCAACCTGAACGGCTTCAACTTCAACCAGTCCATCCTGGATTCCCAGGGTCGTGTGCTGAACACTTGGGCTGACATCCTCAACCGTGCCGGCCTCGGCATGGAAGTGATGCACGAGCGCAACGCTCACAACTTCCCCCTCGACCTGGCTGCTGCCGAGAGCGCCCCTGTGGCTCTCCAGGCTCCTGCCATCGGTTGATCTGGAATCAACAAACGATTCAGATCAACTGAATCGGAAAGCCCCCTCCTCGGAGGGGGCTTTTTGTTGTGCGGATGCAGGCCCTCACGCCACGTTTAACTAGACCCAGAGGAGCCGACAGAATCCATGCCAGAGGAGGACCCGACGCTTCAATTTGAATTGAATGAGGAAGCCATTGGGCTGATGCTGAAGTCGGTGAGCTTCTATCTCGAGCGCTGGCCCGGCGGGCCAGACCCGAGCGAGCAAGAAGGCTTGATCAAGCTCAAATCTCTTTTTGCTGCAGCTCTGCTGGAATACAACTTCAATCGCTCAGGCGGCGAATTAACTTGATTGACGGCTCATAGGCAGCTCTTGGCACGCGGCAAACAGCTGTTGATTGCGCTGCTGAGCTCAGCTCTGATGGCGGGCTGCACTGCAAGCCCAGAGCTTGAAAAAACCAAGCAAGGCAACAACAAGCCGGTGGTGCTCACCACCTTCACCGTGCTGGCCGACATGGCCCGCCAAGTGGCTGGAGATCGCCTTCAAGTGCGCTCGATCGTGAAACCTGGCGCCGAAATCCATGGCTATGAGCCCACCCCTAGTGATCTGGAGCAGGCCGCCGGTGCTGATCTGGTGGTGGAGAACGGCCTCGGACTGGAGCTGTGGGCCGACCGCTTTCTGCGAGCAGCAGGGGATGTGCCCCGTCTCACTCTCAGCCAGGGGATGAAGCCCCTGTTGATTGAAGGCGATGCCTACGCCGGCAAGCCCAACCCCCATGCCTGGATGTCACCTCAACGGGCGATGGGCTATGTCGATGGCTTGGTGGCGGGTTTCAGCCAGCTCGATCCTGAGGGCGCGCCGGAGTTCCGCCGCAACGGGGAAAACTACAAACAACAGCTGCAGCAACTGGATCAAGAGCTGCGAAGCGGCCTCGCCGAGCTGCCTCCACAGCAACGGCTGCTGATCAGTTGCGAAGGGGCGTTCTCCTATTTGGCCCACGATTACGGCCTGGAGGAGGCCTATCTCTGGCCAGTCAATGCTGAAAGCCAAGTCACACCAAGGCGCATGGCACAGCTGATCACCACTATCAAGCAACGCCAAGTCCCAGCCATTTTTTGTGAAAGCACCGTCAGTGATAAGGCCCAACGGGAAGTTGCCAAGGCCTCAGGCGCCCGCTTTGGCGGTACGTTCTATGTGGATTCCCTCTCGGGCAGTGACGGCCCGGCCGCCAGCTTGCTTGATCTGCAACGCCACAACGTCAATCTGATCAAGCGCGGACTCGGCAGCGAAGGAGGTGAGCGTTGATGCGCATCGAAGCCGATCAGGTCTGCGTTGATTACAACGGCCGCGTTGCCCTTTATGACGCCAGCCTGCATCTCCCCGCTGGCAGCATCTGCGGCCTTGTGGGGATGAACGGGGCTGGTAAGTCGACCCTGTTCAAAGCACTCACCGGTTTTGTGCGGCCATCCCGCGGCCGGATCCGCATCAATGGGCAGCGCGTGGCCCAAGCCCAGCGTGAGCAGGCGGTGGCATATGTGCCGCAAAGCGAAAGCATCGACTGCGGCTTCCCCGTCTCGGTTTGGGATGTGGTGATGATGGGCCGCTATGGCGCCATGAACCTGCTGCGCATTCCGCGCCAATCGGATCGCATCGCGGTGCGCGATGCCCTCGAACGGGTGGACCTACTGGAGTTGCGCCATCGCCCGATTGGCTCCCTCTCCGGTGGCCAGCGCAAGCGCGCCTTTTTGGCCAGGGCCATCGCCCAAAGGGCCTCGGTGCTGTTGCTCGATGAACCCTTCAACGGGGTGGATGTACGCACCGAAAAGCTGATGGCTGAGCTGTTCCTGCAGCTACGCCGGGATGGACGCACGATTTTGATCTCCACCCACGACCTCAGCCATGTACGCGACTTCTGCGATCTGGTGGTTCTGATCAACAAGACCGTGCTCGCCTACGGCGAAACATCCGAGGTGTTCACACCAGAGAACCTGGAACTCACCTTTGGCGGCATGCCTCCCAACCTGCTGACGGGGCCCAGTTCGGCCGAGGAACCCGAGCCATGATCACTTGGCTGCTGGAGCCCTTAAGCCACGACTTCATGGTCAGGGCCCTATTGGTCAGCGCTCTGGTTGGCGGGGTCTGCGGCCTGCTGTCCTGTTACATGACGCTCAAGGGCTGGGCCTTGATGGGCGATGCCGTCTCCCATGCGGTGTTGCCTGGGGTGGTGTTGGCCTATGCCCTGGGGTTGCCGTTCTCGCTGGGGGCTTTTGTCTTTGGCGTCGGCTCGGTGACGGCGATCGGTTTTGTCAAACAGAAATCCAGGGTGAAAGAAGACACCGTGATTGGACTGGTGTTCACCGGATTTTTTGCCTTGGGCTTGGTGCTGGTCTCCAAGACCCGCAGCAACATCGACCTCACCCACATCCTGTTTGGCAATGTGCTGGGCATCTCCCAGGCCGATATCCAGCAAACCCTGCTGATCTCAGCGCTGGTGGTGGCTGTGCTGCTGCTGTTGCGCCGCGACCTGTTGCTGTTCTGTTTTGATCCCACCCACGCGCGATCGATCGGCATCAACACTGGGCTGTTGCACTACGTGCTGCTCTCGGTGCTGTCGCTGGCAGCGGTGGCGGGCTTGCAAAGCGTGGGAATCATCCTGGTGGTGGCGATGCTGGTGACCCCTGGTGCCACGGCCTATCTGCTCACCGACCGCTTTGATCGCATGACCCTGCTGGCCATCACCAGCAGCGTGCTCGCCAGCCTGCTGGGGGTGATCATCAGCTACTGGAGCGATAGCTCCACCGCCGGCTGCATCGTTCTGGTGCAAACCGGATTGTTCTTGTTGGCATTTCTGTTCGCACCACGTCACGGCATCTTTCGCCAACACCCAGAGATAGGCGCCTGAGGCCAGGGCTCACCCCGCAAATGTATGAGCTGGCAAGCCAGCAACACCGACCTCAGCCACAAACAAGCCTCCCGCCAAGGGTTGCTGCTCCAGTTGATCGGGAGCGAGCTGGTGACGGGCCGTGGTGATGAACAACTGATCGAGATTCGCTCCGCCAAAGCAGCAGGAGGTGACTTTGCTGCAGGGCACTTCCACAGTGGCCAGCTGCTCGCCACTGCCTGGATCCCAACGGGTGACCGCCGAACCGTCATGCAGTGCAATCCAGAGCATCCCCTCAGCGTCGATGGTCATGCCATCAGGCACACAATTCCAGGCTGCCGGGATCTCCACACACACCGTGCCCTCATCAAGGGGATCGCCCTGCTCATCCAAGGCGAATCGCAATACCTGCAGCGTTGGGGAATCAATGAAATAAAGCGAGCGCCGATCAACGCTCCAAGCCAACCCATTGGAGATGGTCACGCCAGAACGCATGAGGCGTGATTGCAGGTTGGTGTCCAAACGCCAAAGCGCTGCAGCACCGGTGGCGAACTCGTAGTGCATCGTTCCGGCCCAAAGCCGGCCCCAGGGGTCGCACTTGCCGTCATTGAACCGGTTATCGAGGCAATGGGCCTCGGGGTGGTGCAGCAGTGAGCGCTCACCACTTGTGGAGTCCACCCGCAAAAAACCATCTGCTGTCGCCGCTAAGAGATCGCCATGAACCGTGGGCACCACACAGCCGACATGGCACCCCACATCGATGAAGCTGTTGTCGCCACTGTGGGGATCAAAGAGTCCGATTCGCGACGACTCGATATCCACCCACAGCAACTGGGAGCGCTCGGCCCACCAGTGGGGACCTTCACCCAAATGGGCTCCAGCCGGCAGAACACAGCGCGCCTGGAGCGGGCGGACAACGGAAACAACCATGGCCGAAGCCCGCTGGATCTCATTCCAGTGTGTCCAGCCTTCGACAGGCTTTTGGGAGCTCTCCAGAAGGATTCAAGAAACAAACAAACGCATGACGCGCTCTGGCCCGTACGCTCGATGCAGTTTCAGCTGGCCATGGGCAGCAGTTTCGGCCATCTCTTCCGCATCAGCACGTTCGGGGAATCCCACGGCGGCGGTGTTGGCGTGATTGTCGATGGGTGTCCTCCGCGCTTAGCCATCGACATCGAGGCCGTCCAAGCCGAACTGGACCGGCGCAAGCCTGGTCAAAGCAAGATCACGACCCCACGCAAAGAGGATGACCGCGTTGAAGCACTCAGCGGTCTGCTCGATGGGGTCAGCCTCGGCACCCCGATTGCCATGGTGGTGCGCAACAAAGACCAGCGGCCTGGCGATTACAAGGAAATGCAGGTGGCTTTTCGGCCCTCCCACGCCGATGCCACCTACCAAAGCAAGTACGGCATTCAGGCGCGCAGCGGGGGTGGCAGGGCATCAGCGCGTGAAACGATCGGCCGCGTGGCCGCCGGAGCCATTGCCAAGCAAATGCTCCAGCAGCTGCATGGCACCGAAGTGCTGGCCTGGGTGAAACGCATCCACACCCTGGAAGCCAACATCGATCCCGCAGTGCCCACGCTGGACGCGGTGGAGTCCAACATCGTGCGCTGCCCCGATGCCGCCATGGCGGAGCAGATGATCGAGCGCATTGAGTCCATCGGGCGTGATGGCGACTCCTGCGGCGGGGTCATCGAATGCGTGGTGCGCCGGCCACCCACGGGGCTGGGAATGCCGGTCTTCGACAAGTTGGAGGCCGATCTCGCTAAGGCCGTGATGTCACTACCGGCCACCAAAGGATTTGAGATTGGCTCGGGCTTTGCAGGCACCACCCTTCTGGGTAGCCAGCACAACGATGCATTCCTGCCCACCAGCGACGGCAGCTTGCACACCGCCACCA
This sequence comes from Synechococcus sp. Minos11, assembly GCF_014279855.1. Taxonomy (NCBI): domain Bacteria; kingdom Bacillati; phylum Cyanobacteriota; class Cyanophyceae; order Synechococcales; family Synechococcaceae; genus Synechococcus; species Synechococcus sp. Minos11. The sequence continues at coordinate 1,945,137 of NZ_CP047953.1, forward strand.
ACAATTCTGGTGGGATCCAAGGCGGAATCAGCAATGGCGAGCCGATCGTGCTGCGGGTGGCTTTCAAGCCAACCGCCACGATCCGCAAAGAACAACAAACAATCAACGCCAGTGGCGAAGCCACAACACTGGCAGCGAAAGGACGCCACGATCCCTGCGTGCTGCCCAGGGCCGTGCCCATGGTGGAAGCCATGGTGGCCCTGGTGCTCGCTGATCACGCTCTACGCCAACGCGGCCAGTGCGGTTGAGCTGAACTGGTTCAGCTAAGGGTTGCGGTTGCGCTGCCCACTCCATTGCTGGAGGTTGCGGCGCCAGAACCCAACTTGCTGGCTGCTTTGGCCATCCGCTTGGCAACCGAACCGGTGGAACGCTTGGCCTTCGCAGGCGATGCGGCCCGTGCGGTCTTGCGAGCTGCCGGCTTAGCAGCTGCCTTGCGGGTCACCTTGGTGGTGGTGGTTGCCTTTTTGGCCGTTGTCTTTTTGGCAACAGCCTTTTTAGGAGCTGCTTTCTTGGCAACAGCGCGGCGGGTGGTTGTGGTTTTGGCCTTCACATTGCCGGTCTTGACCGGACGGGTGCGATGGCTCAACACCATGGCCCATTCCTCATCGCTGAGGTTGCTGGGCTTGCTGCCGTGCTGATTGGCCAACTTGGCGGCCTTTTCGATATCAACAACAAGGTTTTTCCACGATGTGGCGAAACGCTTGTCGCTTTGAGACTTCGCAGCGGACTCCACAAGAGTCTCAACCACTCCTGAGGGGGTCACCTTCTTACGGCGACGATTGAAGATCTCTTTCTGGAGCTGAGCAATCAGAGAGAGAGCCTTGTCGCTGAGCTTGACTTTGAGCTCTGCCATGGCTCGCAGATATAGGTCATTCCCAGATGTAACACCTGAGACTCAGATCTACAACGTCTCCTGATTGGTGGTGATGCCGTGCAAGTACGGCTCAAGCTGCTCGGCATGGCCCGGATGCAGCAGGTCTTGTTCATCAAAAAGCGTGGATCCAAGCGCCACGGCTTCCACCCCAGAAGCAAACCAGGCACTGAGATCTGCAGGTCGAAGCCCACCGGCCGCAATACAAAACGGCAGGGGTGCCATCGGCCCGCGAAGCTGGCGCCAATAGGACGGGCCCAGGCTGGCAGCGGGAAACAATTTCACAGCACCTCGAGCGCCAGCGCGATGCACCTCACTCGGACTCCACACCCCGGGCACCAGGGTTAACCCCAACGCATCGGCTTGCTCCCACATCTCCGGGCAGCTGATCGGCGACATCGCAAAGCGCAAACCCTGGCCGTGGGCGACCACTAACTGCTCGGCCCAGCGCACACCGGCTACACCAAAACGCAGATCAGGCCAGTGGTTTGGCAGGGTCTGCAGCAGCTCCAACCACCAAGGCTCTTGGCTCCAAGCCAGTTCGACGTGGTGAAAGCCAGCGGCAGCAACAGCATCGATCTGACGCTGCGCTTGCGCTGGCGAGCCCGGTCGCAACACGGCAAGCAAGGGCGATTGCCGCAGTGAGTCACAAAGGCCTGAGGGGTCGCCGCAGCGCACCCCTGGTTCCATCAGACGTAGTCGGCGACTTTGGCGTCGCGGCTGATCAGCAGCTCTTGAAGCTGCTCAGCATCAACGGTTTCCATCTCAACCAGCATCTCTGCCAGTTCATCGAGAAGGGCACGGTTGTCGCTCAGCACCTGCACTGCGCGGGTGTAAGCAGCATCCACCAAGGTCGACACCTCTTTGTCGATCGTGGCTGCGGTGTCTTCCGAGAAATCACGCTCAGCAGCAATGTCGCGCCCGAGGAACATGCCGCCTTGGGAACGGCCCAAAGCCACAGGACCCAGCTTGTCGCTCATGCCGAAACGGGTCACCATCTGGCGCGCCACACGGGCCACCTGCTGGAGGTCATTGGAAGCACCGGTTGTGACTTCGTCTTCGCCATACACCAGCTCTTCGGCAACACGGCCGCCCAAGGCGACCGCCATCTGATTTTGCAGATAGGAGCGGGAGTAAAGACCCGACTCCATGCGCTCTTCACTGGGGGTGAAGAAGGTCAAACCACCGGCCTGACCGCGGGGAATGATGCTGATCTTCTGAACAGGGTCGTAATCAGGCATCAGGGCGCCCACCAAGGCGTGTCCTGACTCGTGATAAGCCACCAAGCGCTTGCGCTTTTCGCTCATCACGCGGTCTTTCTTCTCAGGACCTGCCATGACGCGCTCAATGGCGTCGTTGATCTCGTCCATGGAGACCTCGCTGAGCTGACGGCGAGCAGCCAGGATGGCGGCCTCATTCAGCAGATTGGCCAGGTCGGCGCCAGTGAAGCCAGGGGTGCGACGGGCCACTTTGTCGAGATCAACGTCTTTCGCCAGGGTCTTGCCGCGGGCGTGAACGCCAAGCACCTGGAGACGACCGCTGTAGTCAGGGCGATCAACCACCACCTGACGGTCAAAGCGACCAGGACGCATCAGCGCTTGATCAAGCACGTCGGGGCGGTTGGTGGCCGCAACGATGATGATTCCGGTATTGCCTTCAAAACCATCCATCTCCGTCAGGAGTTGGTTCAAGGTCTGCTCGCGCTCGTCGTTGCCGCCGCCAAGGCCGGCGCCACGTTGGCGACCCACCGCATCAATCTCATCGATGAAGACGATGCAAGGGGCGTTTTTCTTGGCCTGTTCGAACAGGTCGCGGACGCGGCTGGCACCCACGCCAACAAACATCTCGACGAATTCCGAGCCGGAAATCGAGAAGAAGGGAACGCCAGCTTCACCGGCTACCGCTTTGGCAAGCAAGGTTTTGCCGGTGCCAGGAGGTCCCACCAACAGAACGCCTTTGGGGATCTTGGCGCCAACAGCGGTGAAGCGATCGGGGTTCTTGAGGAAGTCGACTACCTCGGTGAGCTCAAGCTTGGCGCCTTCAATGCCGGCGACATCTTCGAAGGTCACCTGGGTTTGGGGTTCCATCTGAACCCGCGCTTTGCTCTTGCCGAAGCTCATGGCCGGGTTGCCACCACCGCCCTGGGCGCGGCGAAGCAAGAAGAACAATCCACCCAGCAGCAGCAGGGGGAACAGCAGGCTGCCCAACGCCGATTGCCATGCCGGCGACTGACGGCTGGGCTGCACGTCGATGTCAACGTCGTGCTCGCTGAGCAGGTTGAGCAGGTTCTTATCGGGGGCCAGGTTCACCTGGGCGCGCTGGCCATCACTCTTAACGGCCAATGCTGTGCCCCGATCAGGAGCAATCAGCACCTTGGAGATTTCGTTGCTCTGAACGGCCTCAACGAAGTCGCTGTAGCGGAGGTTGACCGGCGCATTGTTGGGCGTATTGGAACGTCCTCCAACAAAGGCGGTGCCGAGGGCGATCAACACCACCATCAACAGGACATACAGCCCCGCGTTGCGCCAACTCTTCTTTGCGGCCAAGGCTCAACCCCTCGAGATTACGGAATGTTAACTGCAGTCGCCCGTTAGGCGGCACGCAGCACGTCAACAACGCTGCGGAAGGCAAACCACTCGGGAATGTCCTCGCCACTGCGCAGCATCTTGCGGAACTGAGTGCCGCTCAGCTTTTTGACGTGCAAATTGCTGGCTTCGGCGTGCTCAGCGGTCACGTAGCCCTCTTCGTCGGTGTAAACGAGGTTGAGCGAAGGAACGGTTTGCATCCCCAGCTCGGGGGCGTTCTCGCGGGCGAAATCTTGGGCTTGATAGGGGCCGTAGAAGTCATCACCACTCACCGACGACTTACAGCCGGCCATGTCGCGGCCAATGATGAAGTGGGTGCAGCCGTAGTTCTTGCGGATGATCATGTGCTGCAGCGCTTCCCGCGGGCCAGCCATGTGCATCGAGTAGGGCAGATAAGCCCAACGGATGCGGGAGTTATCGACTTCTTCGGCCAGACGCTCGTAGGTCTGGAAGCGAACAGCCCCGGGGATGTCATCGCCTTGGGTGGGGCCGCACGTGGGATGCACGAGCACAACGCCGTTCTCACTGACGTTCTCGGCATGCAGAGCGCGGGTGAAGAGCTCGTAGTGGGCGCGGTGAATGGGGTTGCGGCACTGGAAGGCCACCACGTCTTCACCTGAAGGCAGACCGGAACGCACTTCTGCAGGCGTCCTGCAGGGGAATGGACGCTGGGGGAGCTCCATGCCAACGATGGAACCGCCCAGATAAAAGCGGCCACGTTCGGTGGCGATCATGCGCACGGCGGGGTGCTCCAAAGAGCTGGTGCCGTAGCAACCGAGCGCCTCACGGGCTTTATCGGGCTCCCACTTGCTCTCCACCGTCATCACGGCGAGGTTGCGGCCTTGATAGGTGAGCAGCAGGCGCTGACCAACGGCAATGTCGTCCCGATCGGTGTCCATCACGATCGGCAGGCCAAACAGCAGGCCTGAGGTGGTGCGATTGCTCTCGACAACCGAGCGGTAGTCCTCCTCGCCCATGAAGCCGCGCAGGGGGGAGAAACCTCCCACCATCAACAGCTCCACATCGCAAGCGTTGCGATCACTGCACTCAACGCGGTGATCAACTCCTGCGATGGCCGCATCCCACTGGTCAGCAGGCAAGCGCAGATCCACCAGCGTGCCGCCGTGGGGTGCAATCAGTGCCTGGGGAGCGGTGCTGGTCATCGAGCCGGGGGCGAAATGCGGTGGAATTCTTCCAGATCAACGGCCCCCGGCGGGAGCCATCAGGCCTGCTCGAGGCGGCCGTAGAGCTCACCAGAGACCTGAACGTCAAACGTCTCACGGCCACCCATGTCGGAGTCAGAAGGCTGAACGGCGGTGAAGACACCAGCGAATTCGCCGGTCTCGGCATCAACGCGGGTGATGGAGAAAGACATGGTGCCGGTGCCATCGATGTAGCGCTTGACGTTCTCGCTGTTGAGTTCGTCCTCCCCGATGTCCTGAGCGGCCACCAGACCCTGGGCGTAGCCAACACCGGTGGTCAGCGCACGGCCTTTGGGATCGAGGAAGTTGCTGGTGCGGTAGCTGGGGGTGCGGTACTCACCGCTGAAATCGGTGCTGGTGGTGATGGCGCTGCCATCGGCCGTGGCCAGCAGCTGCTTGCTGGAGAAGGTGAACGGAATTTCCTCACCACCGGGGAGCAGCACGGTGATCGGCTGGAAGTCGATGCCGCCTTTCTCCTTGAACTGCAAACCGCTGTCGGTTACAGCCAGATCGCCATAGACCGAGTCGAGGCTGGAGGTGTAGCGGGTCAGGATCCGGCCTTCCACGAACTGGGCTTCCTGACGCTTGTTGGTGGGCTCACCCTTTACAGCGACGGTGCTGGGGTGGAAGCACATCTCCTGCAAGGAGTACTTGCCACCAGCGGTGAGGCTGATGCTGCCGCGGGCCGACTCCGGCAGGGTGATGCAGTCGTTGGCCAGGCCAGTGTTGTGGATGTCGTCGTAGGTCAGATCGGCGCGATCGATCGATTTGGCGTCGCCACTACAGGCGGTCAGCAGTGCCAGACAGGCCGCCAAACAAAGAGCAACGGTTGTCCGCAGCAGGGAACGCATGGGCCGGCAGTACATCGTGAGCGCGATCGTACAACTGAAAACCGCCGTCCCTCGTAGGATGTCGCGGCTCTCAACATGGCTCGATGTCTGCCCCCCAAAGCGACTGGACGGCGCGCCTGCAACGTTGGTGCACCGAAGGGGCTGAGCTCAGCGAGCAAGCTGGGAACGATCCCGAACAGCTGTTGGTGGTGTTGCGGCAGCTCGAACAGCTCCACCGCGACTTACAAGACGGGCCGTTCCGCAACAGCCTGCCCTCCGATCGCCACCAGCTCTACAAGTTGCTGCAGGCCATGGAGCAAAACGGTGGCTGGCCTTACATCCCCCGGCTACAGCTCAAAACCTTCATGGAACTGCTGGAACCAGGTGACGAGCACGACACGCCTGATCAATCCGCCCTCGCTGCCTGAGGCAACCTGAGCCGCAGGCGATCCAAAAGGCCATGGGCCAAGGCCAACTTGCTGCACGGGCCCATGGCTTCTGGGCTGGCTCCTCGGCTGAGCAGCCATCCCTGATTTGCTGAGGCGGCAAAACCAACCCCTGGTTGATCAATGGGGTTGGCAAACAGCAGATCACAGCCTTTGCGCTGAAATTTGGCCTCGGCCTGGGTCAACACATCGCCGCTATGGGCTGCAAAACCCATCAACACCTGATCGGCGGAGCGGCGCTGCACCATCTGGTGCAGCAGATCCGGAACCATTTCCCAACTGGCTGGGCTGTGCAGCACCTCTTGCAGCTCCTGTTTGCTGAGCTTGCCGCTCAAGGGCTGCTGCAAACGCTGATCAGCCACAGCGGCCGCCATCACCACGGCTGCAGCACTGGCCTGATGGCGCTCGAGCAGCTGCTCCAACTCAGCGGCCGTGCCAAACCGCTCGCTGTTCAACCCTTCGAGCAACCCAGACTCCAGCTGCAGCGAACCGTGCAACAGGCGAACCTGCGCCCCGCGCCAGCGGGCCGCCTGGGCCAGCAGCACCCCCATCAACCCAGTGGATGGATTGCTCAGCACCCGGGCGGGATCGAGGAACTCCTGGGTGGGGCCGGCTGTGACCAGCAACTCCACACCCTCGAAATCGCGCTGAACGCCATGCACCGCCAAGGACGTGGCCGCCTGCAGGAGCAAGCTCGGCTCCACCATTCGGCCACTGCCGCGCCGGTCACAGGCCAGCAAACCTTCGGTGGCCGGGGGCAACGCCAACAGCGATCGATCGCTCTGCAGTTGCTGCCAATTGCGCTGCACCGCAGGCGATTCCCACATGTCGGTGTTCATCGCTGCCGCCGCGAGCACAGGAACCCGTGTGGCCATCAGCGTGGAGGCCAGCAGGGTGTTAGCCAGGCCATGCACCAACCGCGCCAGCGTGCTGGCGCTCAACGGCACCAGCAACACCAGATCAGGCCATTCCGCCAGCTCGATGTGGAGGGGCCTGGGCTCGTGATGACTCCATTGATCAGCTTCGAGATAGCAGCGGTGGCGCGACAGGCTGGCCAAGGCCACAGGGCTCACCAATTCGGCTGCACTGGGTGAGAGCAGACAACGAACCTCAGCCCCCCGCTTCACCAGGGCGCTCACCAGCTGCGGCAATTTCACCGCCGCGATGCTGCCGCATCCCGCCACCAAAATGCGCCGCCCAGCAAGGGGCTCAAGCGGATCGAGGGGAGCGCTGGTCATCAGTCCTCGTCAAAGGGTTCCTGATCAACCAGATGCACATAGGGGCGCACGAGCTCAGGGCGATGGATCGCCAGGGCCCTGAGCAGGTGCCAGTCGCCAAGCCCATCAAATGGGGAGGCGTAATCGTCGTCCTCCAGGCGCTGGGCGAGGACCGCCACGCTGGCTTCGGTCTGGGCGGCCAGCAGTTCTTCAGTGATCAGGCCGGTTGAGGACATGTTTGGTAGCTTCGAATCAAGTCCCCAAGGGGAATTAGCTCAGCTGGTAGAGCGCTGCGATCGCACCGCAGAGGTCAGGGGTTCGAATCCCCTATTCTCCATCGCCATGATGGCCTGGCCGCTGCTCTTGGCTTCCCTGCCCCTGCTGCAAACCGCGCAGGACAGGATCGTGTTGCTGGATGTTGGCCCGCTGCAGCCGCTGCCGGCTTGGGCTCTGACGAGTGAGCAATCAACAGAGGATCGCCCGGCCACCATGCGTGTGGCTTGGACCGAACGCCAGCAAATCAGTGGCCCCGGCCGCTGGGCTGTGGCCTATGGAATCGACTGCGAGGGACGGCGCATCCGCCGCTTGAGCGCGCCGCTGGATCTCAACGCAGGCAGCTTTGCCAAACAAGCTGCCATCACTGGTGAAGCGGGTTTTTGGTACCCCGAACGGCCCTTCACGCTGCTGAGCCGCCTGTTGCAAGAGGCGTGTGCAACCCAGCGATGAGGAGCGGGAGTTTATCCCTCAGCACCTCAATGGGGTACAAAGGGTCACCAACCTCAATGGTGAGCGATGTCGCAGTCCAAGCGTGAACAGGTCGTCAGCCACCTCCGTTACATCCGCCAAGAACTGCGCGAAATGCATCAAGGCGTTATGGACGACGGCCTGCTGCCCGAAAGCGGTGAAGTCCGTGGTGTGATGGCCCAAATGGAAGCGCTGCTGGAACTGCTGGAAGGCAAAGGCAGCCGCAAGGCCAAAGAAGTCAAATCCTGAGCTGGCACCACCTGTAGTGGTTCAGGCAGCCACAAGGACCAGATGTTGTGTATAAAGGGCCTGGCGGAGCACCGGGCCAGGTGATGGGGATCCCAGGCTCGCTTCGCCAAATCTTCCAATCAATCGAGCACGACCAGGTAACGGGCTCCCACCTGCTTGACCCAGCGGGTGACCTCTTCGGTTAGGGCGCGACCAGCCAGACCGATGCAACCTGCCGTGCCATCCAAGCTGACGTCCTCGTGGATGCCGAAGTGGCCCCGGGTCGTGCCAAAGAGTGGATCAACAGGGATAAACCAACTGCGACCGATCTCATAGAGATCGCCGGAATGAAGCTTGATCGGAGACCCCACGGTGTAGGCGCCCGGCGGCAGTGGCGCGTGGTTGCCGGGCCTCCAAAAACGATCCAAGCGCTCAGTTTCAGGGCGCCCAGTCACCGTCGTCCAGCGGCGCAGGGGCCGCTCACCACGCCAGAGGGTGAGATCCCAGAGACGATTTCCGCGGCGATCGCGCTGCGGGGTTGGGGCCAACTCAAGCCAGGGCTCCTCGGTTTCAGCAACGTGCTTGGCGAACTGAGTGGGCAGCGCTGGATCCGGCAGCTCTTGCGGTTCCCCCAAAAAGAACGGAAGCATGGGTCACGTTCGAGGTGGCGCTGAGCTTCGCTGATTTCCATTCACCAGAGGAAAACAACAGGACAGCGCGCAAACCGAATCCCACGCGACTCAAGCGATGCAAGCGACGCGACTCAACCGGCTCAGCGGTCAACTGCTCAGCCGCCTGAGCCAATGGGCCGAGAACCCATGGCGCCGCTTCTCGCTGCTGGTGCTGGTGCTGTTGGCCGGCTTCAGTGCCGGGGTCAGCATCGGCTCGGTCGCCGGTGTGCTGATGGTGATCGACCCAGTGGGAGCCCTGGTGGTGGTGGCCGCCTCAGAACTCGCCATCAAGGCAAGACGGCCCCTGCTCAAGCGCGGCGGCGACAAACTGCCGCTGGGCCTGTTGGACATGGCCCGCATGGGAATCGTTTATGGCCTGCTGCTCGAAGGCATCAAATCGAGCATTTAATCCCTGCTTCGCGGCCAATTTTGAACGGCGTTCATACCTTGTGGAAGTTGATCGCTACAAGGGCCAATGACTGCCACCCGTGAGCGTTTCTTTCTTGAACTCGAGCCTCCAATGGAGGAGCTGCGGGGCAAGCCCCATGTGGTGATCGTTGGTGGTGGCTTTGCCGGCATCAAGGCCTGCAAGGCCTTCAAGGGCGCTGATGTGCGCGTCACGCTGATCGACAAGCGCAACTTCAACCTGTTCCAACCGCTGCTCTATCAAGTGGCAACTGGCCTGGTCTCCCGCGGCGATGTGGCCACCCCATTGCGCCAATTGGTGGGGGCCCAGCGCAATGTTCAGGTGCTGCTTGGTGAAGTCAGCGAGATCCAAACCGAGGCCAAGCAGGTCGTCTTCAATGGCAAGGCCATGGCCTATGACCACCTGATCCTGGCCACTGGATCAGGCAGCAGCTTCTTTGGCCATGACGACTGGCGCGGCATTGCCCCGCCGATGAAGATCCTCGAGCACGCCGAAGAGATTCGCCGCCGGCTGCTCATGGCCCTGGAGCAAGCCGAGCAAACCCCCAACGGCGACGAGCGCGCATTTCTGCAAACGGTTGTGGTGGTTGGCGGCGGCCCCACCGGCTGCGAAATGGCCGGCGCCATCAACGAGCTGATGCGGCGCTCGATGGCCAAGGACTTCAACCAACTCGACCCAGGGGCCACACGGATCATGGTGGTGGACCCCGGCGACCGGCTGCTCAAGGCCATGCCGGAAGCCTGCTCTGCAGCTGCTGCCAAGGAATTGCAAGCCATGGGTGTGGAGCTCTGCTTCCACAGCCGGGTTCAGTCGATCGTGCCCGGTGAAGTGCTGATCACCACCCCCGAGGGTGAGCGCACAATCAAGGCCGCCAATGTGTTTTGGACTGCTGGTGTGCGCGCCTCGCATCTCGGCAAAAAACTGGCAGAAGCCACTGGCTGTGAGGTGGACCGCGGCGGCCGAGTGATGGTGGAACCGGATTTCTCCATCCCCAATCACCCTGAAATCCGGGTGGTGGGCGATCTCTGCAGCTACAAACACACCGCCGATGGCAAACCCTTGCCGGGCATGGCCGGTCCAGCGGTGCAAATGGGCGGCTGGGTCGCCAAAGACATTCGCGCCCAACTGGAGGGCCGCAGCCACAAACCCTTTGCCTGGTTTGACTTCGGCAGCATGGCGGTGTTGGGCCGGCTCGGCGCGGTGGCCGACCTGCGCGGGATCAAGCTGGCGGGCCTACCGGCCTGGGTTCTGTGGGCCGTAGCCCACCTGGCCTTCATGCCCGATGAAGAAAATCGCCTCACCCTGCTGGTGAAATGGCTTTGGGCCATCCTCACCAGGCAACGGGGATCGCTGTTGCTGACCGGGATGCCCAGCCAGCACGTGGGGCTGGAAGGAGGGTCAGCCCCCTTCCCCATGGGCCTGCACAGCGAACCGTCCATCGCCGAAATGGACGGAACCATGGGCAAGGCCATAGAGAACTTCCGCGAAGCGGACAACCCCCCAGCACCCGCCTCAGCTCAACCCAGCAGCTGAGCTGGCGGGCTCACTGGCTGCCATCAGATAAAGCAGGGCCATGCGCACCGAAATCCCGTTGCGCACCTGCTCTTCCACCAGCGAACGGCTCGGGTCATCGAGCAGCTCTCCGCTGAGCTCAACGCCGCGATTCACCGGTCCGGGGTGCAGCACAGGCACCGACTTGCCGCAGCGCTCCAGCCGGCGGTGGCTGAGTCCGTAGCGCTGGTGGTAAGCCTCCAGGCTGGTGATCAACTGCTCCTTCATGCGTTCCTGCTGCAAGCGCAGGGTCATCACCGCATCAGCACCCTCGAGGGCACGATCGAGATCACGTTCGATGCGCAAACTGCCGCGCTGCGCAACCAGATCCTGCGCCTGACCGGGCGGAGGCGCGTGGGTGAACTGGGCAAAGGCATCCGGCAACAGGCTCGCTGGGCCACAGAGCACCACATCCACACCACAAGCGGTGAGCGACCACAGGTTGGAGCGGGCGACACGGGAATGCAGCACGTCGCCAACAATCACAATCCGCTTGCCGGCTAGCGCCTCAAGCGTGGGGGTTTCCGGGTTGAAATGGCGAGCCAGGGTGAAGAGATCCAGCAGGGCTTGACTGGGGTGGCTGTGCAAGCCATCACCGGCATTCAGCACCGCTGTGCGGCAGCCAGCCGCCTCAAGATCTCTGGCCAACTCAGCCGGCACGCCAGCGCAACGGTGACGCACCACCAACACATCGGCACCCATGGCCACATAGGTGCGGGCGGTATCGAGCAGGCTTTCGCCTTTGGCTAAAGCGCTGCTGGCTGGCGAGAAGCTCTGCACATCGGCGGACAAGCGCCGCGCCGCCAACTCAAAACTGCTGCGCGTCCGCGTGCTGGGCTCAAAGAAGAGCGTTGTCACCAACCGGCCCTGCAGAGCAGGCAAACGCCGAGGACCACTCATGGGTAAGGCCCGAAAGCGATTGGCGAGTTCCAGCACGGTGGCGTAGTCCTCCTGGCTGAAGGCAGCCAGGTCGAGCACATGGCGGTAGCTCCAGCGGCTCAGGGGAGGACGGGCGATCACCTCCAAAGTAAGGGTTCAATCTGATCTGGGCTGCAGCGGCACCACCGGCTTGCTGAGACTCGGATGTTCCGCCAACAGCCAACGCCAGGGCAAATCCAACCCCTGCTTGATGCCAACACGGGCGCTCTCAATCAACACACCTGGTGGCTCGCTCGCTTCGCTCAGCCAAAGGCCCGTACCTTCCGCGACCGGTTGAGCGTTGTGGCTCAGATCAATACCGAATCGGCGCGCTAACAAGCCAGGGCCTGCCGCGACCCGCGGCGGCTCCTGGGGCAAAGCAATGGCACGCAGCAACACCCCATTGGCCCAGTCATCGCGGCCTGTCACCACATTCACGCAGTGATGGATGCCGTAGGTGAGATAGACGTACCAGTGGCCCGGCGGGCCGAACAAGGTGGCATTGCGTTTGGTGCGGATGCGGTAGCCGTGGCAGGCGGGCTCCTCTTGGGAATAAGCCTCCGTTTCCACCACCACACCCCAAAGCAGGCTGCCGTCGGCTTGGCGTTTAACCAAGCGGCAACCAATGAGCTCAGGGCCCACAAGCTCAGCGGGGCGACCGAAAAAAGCTTGGGGGAACGCGGCGGGGCTGGGAGATCGTGGTGGCAATGGGAGTGGGTTCAATCGCAAACAAGCTAGAATTAGACAAAGTATCAATCAATATGTTGAAGCGAGTCATAAAAAAGGCCCTTCGTGCAGCAGGGAAAGAACTGACTAATACTGAAGAGGTCAACTTCTACAGAAACTTAGATAACTCCTCAATTCTCTACAGCGAGCTCCCGGAAACTAAACGAGACCTTATAGCCGCATATTTACCCCACTCGAGAGCACAGCTTGCCCAAGATTTATTTGCACTAGCTTTTACCGAAAGCACCTCTCCAAGATTTTTTGTAGAGTTTGGAGCCACAGACGGGATCAACCTAAGCAATACCTGGCTTTTAGAAAAGAAATTAGGATGGAATGGGATACTTGCAGAGCCAGCCAAAACCTGGCACGAGGCTTTAAGAGGAAATAGAAGCTGCATAATCGACACAAGGTGCGTTGCAAGAACTAGCGGAAGCAAACTTCAGTTTTTAGAAGTTAATAATACTATCGAAGGAGGCTCTGAGCTGTCAGGAATTAAAAAATTTGCCAACAACGGCGACTGGGCCTCGAAAATTCGCCTCAGCACCTCTAAAGAATACGAAGTCGAAACAATATCCCTCACTGATTTACTTGACGGGCATAATGCGCCGACCGATATACAGTTTCTGTCGCTTGACACAGAAGGGAGCGAACTTGAAATTCTGGAAGGATATAACTTTGAGAAGCGCACAATAAAGTCAATCTGCGTCGAACACAACTATGTCGAGAGAAACAGAAAGGCCATCAACGCTCTACTGCTCAAAAAGGGATATGTCCAAGTGTTGGAGAAAGTATCAAAATGGGATGACTGGTATGTGCTAAAGCACAACTAGCGCCTAACTTAATGACATACTCCTGCTGAATTTGACCGCCCAGAGGACTTTGCAGGTCTCTATAAGCCCTTTTGAATTTCCACACCTCTACAAGAGCAACGCCTCTTCCACGTCAGGCAGGCGAGTGGTTATTACCTTTATTTATTTTCCCCTGTGATACGAGGAATTTGATTCAATAAAGCCAGCATCTGGCGGACATACTGAGCCTCCCAGGACAAACGTGAAACCTCAAACCCAGATTGAGCACCTTCACATCAGGGCTTGCTTCCCGAAGTGGTGATCCGTTGACTTGGCGCCTAATCAAGCGGCAGCCGCTGAGCTGGTGGGGCCTCAGCTCATCGCATCCATATACAAAGTCTAAGCATGGCATTAACATCTAAAGTAAACATATTTGGCATCTCAAGAAATCCTTTGGGCACTAGCTTGATATGAGCATTTTGCGCTTTATTCTTTTCAATCAATTCATGTAAATGGCAGCACTGCATTACCTCACAAGCTGAATACTCCTTTGAGGGGCAAAGAGAGGCAGCTTGATCTAGTCGATGCTCATTCCCATGTGAATTGGCGCCTTAAAGAGGCCATCCAACTGATTCGGCAGCCACCACATCAGAACTAGAAGCAAAAAAGCTGGAAGAAAGAGCTCGCACAAGGCCAGAAGCCGCCAGAGTGGTCTTACACCAATTCGGCACCCCAGCCCATGACCCTGGCCCAGCTGCTGATTCCCTTGGCCATCCTGTTCAGCGTGTCGCTGGTGTTCTTCGGCATGAGCGGTGGCTACTACGACACCGACGCCTACGACGGCAACGGCACCGCCCACTAAGCCATGACCACAACCGAAGCGATCCGGCTGCAGCTGCGCAGCTGGCCTGAGGTGGAGGCCTACCTGGAGCGCTGTAAAGGCGTGATTGTGCCCCTGGGCTCCACCGAGCAACACGGGCCTACCGGAGCGATTGGCACCGATGCCCTGACCGCTGAAGCCGTGGCTTTGGAGGTGGGCCGCCGCAGTGGGGTTCTGGTAACTCCGGCTCAAGCCTTTGGCATGGCTGAGCACCACCTCGGCTTTGCCGGCACCGTGAGCCTGCAGCCCAGCACGCTGCTGGCGGTGCTGCGGGATGTGGTGCTCTCCCTCGCCACCCATGGCTTTGAGCGGGTCTTTGTGATCAATGGCCATGGCGGCAACATCGCCACCGGGCGGGCCGCCTTTGCGGAGGCCTATGGCGAAGCGCGGCGGCGCCAACTGCCCGTGGCCCCCAAGCTCCAATGCCGCATGGCGAATTGGTTCATGGCTGGTCCGGTGATGCAAGAAGCCCGCAACCTCTACGGGAACCGTGAAGGGCATCACGCCACCCCCAGCGAAATCGCCCTCACCCTGCATTTAGAGCCAAGCCTGCAAGACCTGCAGCGGCCCCTGCCTGAGCCAGCCCCCGCCGGCCCGATCCACGGCCCCGATGATTTCCGGCGGCGCCACCCCGATGGCCGCATGGGATCTGACCCCTATCTGGCCAAGGCGGATCACGGCGAACGCTTCTTGGAGCTGGCTGCCACGGCGCTCTGCAAGGATCTGGAGCAGTTTCTGGCCAGCGACGCCCCATGAGCCACATCTCCGCCGACGACGTGCGCAAGGTGGCCCAACTGGCGCGGCTTGATCTGCCAGACGACAGCATCGCCACCTTCACCCCGCAGCTCGAGCGCATTCTTGATTTTGTGGCTCAGCTCGAGGCCATCGATACCGAGGGCCTGCCGCCCACAACGCGAGCAGTGGAAGTGGTCAACGTCACCCGGGAAGACGGGGTTGAACCCACTCCAGTGCGCGAAGAGCTGCTCAACCAAGCCCCTCAGCGGGAAGGTGATTTCTTCCGGGTGCCGCGAATCCTGAACAGCTGACTCAGCGCGGGCCGACGCTGGTGCGGTGCAGCAGACCGATCACGCGCCGGCGGTTCTGAAAACCAGGCACAAAGTGGGCGACCCAGCGCAGTTTGGAGCGGGTGCGGCTGTGGCTGCGGATGCCAAGCAACACGTCATAGAAGAAATTGCCGCAGTCGTGCAGAGTCTCGAAGATGCCCAACCGCTGAGGTGAACCCTTGCGATCCAGCAGGGGCTTGGTGGCCCGGTAGGCCGCTTGGTACTGGAACCAGGGAATCGAGGGCCAGAGGTGGTGAACCAGGTGATAGTTCTGCCCCATGATCAGCAGATTCATGGTCTTGCCCGGATAAACGCGGGCATTGGTCCAGCGGTTGCGTGAATCAAACGGCCGGTGGGGCAAATAATCGAAGAACAAGCCCAAGGTGACCCCCACCAACAGGGCCGGGGCAAACCAGCAGTTGAAGATGAACGGCAGGAAGCCACCACGGGCTGCCCCCACGATGATCAGCACAAACACGGTGCGGGCCAACGCCCACTCAAAGAGCTCATAACGGCGCCAGAGCCGGCGCTGGAAGAAGAAATACTCGTGATAGAAGAAGCGCGGTGCGATCAACCACAACGGTCCAAAGGTGGAGACGATGTGGTCGGGATCGTGCTTGGGATCGTTGACGTGGGCATGGTGCTGTAGGTGCACCCGCGTGAACACCGGGTAACTAAAGCCAAGCAGCAGAGCAGCGCCATGGCCCATCACCGCATTCCAAAAGCGGTTGGGGTGGGCAGCGTTATGGCAGGCATCGTGAATCACAGTGCCCTCGAGGTGCAGGGCTAAAAAGCCAATCAGCACCAGCAAGGGAAGGGGCCACTGGCCCACAAACCAACCCCAAATGGTGAGCGCCGCCAGGGCATACCCACCCAAGAACAGGCCAACGGTGGGGTTGAGTGCCGCAGGAGGCTCAACGAAATGCCGTGGCACCGAGCTCACAGCGGGGCGCTCGGCCACTCCTGATGCCATTGGCGTGGTTCGGACAGGGGTTGCCGTCACTGCTGCCGAACCTCCTGACCTAAGAACCGAGCCAGCCTAGGGAAAAGCCCTGATCAGAGGTTGGTCTTGCTCAGCAAAGCGGGCAACAAGCTCCGGGTGGCTGGACGGTTGGCCGCTGCCATGCAGCTGTCCTTGAGCAGGTTGATCACGGCAGGCGGCTCGAAATTGTTGGCCACCCAGCGGGCCTCCAGCTCAAACAAACGCTGCTCGGGTGGGTAGGCCGAGAGGATGTACATCTTTTCCTGCTGCGGCGTGTCATCGAGCATTTCGCGCTGAATGCCCTTCAAGCCCATGGAGAGAGGGCTGGCATTGCGGCACACCTGCATCACGTGGACCGACTCGTGGGCCAGGGTGTTCCAGTAGTTGGCCGATCGGTCCGGCATGGTGTTGGTGCACATCAACACCTTGTTCTGACGCGGGTCGTAGAGGCCCTCCAGGCCAGCAGGGCA
Source organism: Synechococcus sp. Minos11 (assembly GCF_014279855.1). NCBI lineage: Bacteria > Bacillati > Cyanobacteriota > Cyanophyceae > Synechococcales > Synechococcaceae > Synechococcus > Synechococcus sp. Minos11. The sequence goes on from NZ_CP047953.1 coordinate 1,961,737, forward strand.
GTTGTCGCGGTACTCCACCGGAACACCTTGCATGGCCAATACTTGCTCAAGCTGTTGCACCTGCCCCCAGCGCGCCGGAACAGGCGCAGCACTGATCTGAGGGCCCCACTGGTGGAAGGCTTCCCGCGCCGTGCCTTGGGCCACCGGAACGGCCGAAGCCAAGGCACCAACCACTGCAATCGATACCGCCAGAGCCCGAAACACCATGGCTGGGTCTTACGAGTCCCAACCATGGACACGATGGAAGCTGGGTCAGACCCAGTTCCAATTGATTGCGGAAGTGCCCACCGGGGGACTTGAACCCCCACGACCGAGGCCACTGGTACCTAAAACCAGCGCGTCTACCAATTCCGCCAGGTGGGCAGACGACAACTGTAGGCAGCGCTTGAATGTGGCCAGTCATGACAGGGTCTGTGCTGGCCGTTCTGATCGGATCCCTCGCCCTTGTCGCCGGGCTGCTGCTGATGCTGCTGCCCCTGGTGGCGAGCGAGCTGGCCAGGCCACGCGACAGCTTTTGGGCTGCTGTGGTGTTGCTTCTGGGCCTGGTGCTGGTGACGGCATCCGACAGGCTCACCGGCGCTCCGATGCTGGGTGTGCTCTGTGGCGGCTTGTTAATCGGCCGTCTGGGATCAGAAGTGGGGCAGCAGCGCTGGGGGGCTCTTGAGCCGGCCCAGCAGCAGCGCTTCAGCGAAACGAGCTATTGGAAGCAGCAATTGGAGCAGCTGCGTGGTGCCGCGGCCAAGCTCCTCGCCGCTGGCGGGATCGTGGCGAGCTGGTTACAAGAGCGGCTCAAGAAACCCGAAGTCAACAAACGCTGGGTGCGTGCCGATGCCACTGGCGAAACCACACCCACCGAAGCTGAGCCAACGGCCACAGAGCCCAGTGCCGAAGTCGTTCCCGAGCCTGAAGCTGAGCCAGAACCCGAAGCAGAGCTGGAGACCGAGCCTGTTCCCGAACCAGCCGCCGAGCTCGCGGTGGAGGTTGAAGCCACCACAACAGTCGAGGCTGAAACGGAAGCAGAGGCAGAGGCAGACATCGAGCCCGAAGCCCTCGCTGCCAGCTCAGACGAAGACCCCAGCAGCGACGAGCTGCCCACCGTGGAGGCCGAAGTACTGGATCCAGCGCCCCAGGTTGAGCAACCGGTGGCCGCTGTGATTCAGTCGCTTGATGAGGTCGACGCCCTCCTCGCGGACGGCCGCCACGGATAATCGCCAGCAGACGTCGAACCCTGGTGAGCGCGAGCGAGACCTCTTACAAAGACACCCTCAATCTGCTCAAAACGGATTTCTCGATGCGCGCCAACTCGCGCCAACGGGAACCGGAGTTGCAGGGGTTCTGGGCTGAACTGAATCTGTACAACCGCCTCAGCCGGGAGAACCCAGGGCCGGTTTTCACCCTCCACGACGGGCCTCCCTATGCCAATGGGGCCCTGCACGTGGGCCATGCCCTGAACAAAACCCTCAAAGACATCATCAACAAAGTTCAGTTGATGCAGGGCAAGAAAGCCCGCTACATCCCTGGCTGGGACTGCCACGGCCTACCGATTGAACTCAAGGTGCTGCAGAGCCTCAAGGCTGAGGAGCGGCGCGAACTCAAGCCCCTCGAGCTGCGCCGCAAAGCCCATGCCTACGCCGAGCAGCAGGTGGAAGGCCAACGCCAAGGCTTTCGCCGCTGGGGCATTTGGGGGGAATGGGATACCCCCTATCTGACGCTGCAGAAGCGCTACGAGGCGGCCCAAATCGATGTCTTCGGCCGCATGGTGTTGGCCGGTCACATCTACCGGGGGCTCAAGCCGGTGCACTGGAGCCCGAGCTCCCGCACAGCGCTGGCTGAAGCCGAATTGGAATACCCCGATGGGCACACCTCGCCCAGCGTGTTTGTGGCCTTTCCGGTGGAGCAGCTCAGCTCGGCCTTGGCAGAGGCGGGGGTGAGCTGCGAAGGCTTGGCGGTTGCCATCTGGACCACCACCCCGTGGACCCTGCCAGCCAATTTGGCGGTTGCCGTTAATGGCCGGCTCGACTACAGCATTTGCCAAAGCAGCAGCGGTGGTCAGCTGATCGTCGCTAGCGACTTAGTTGAGAGCCTCAGCCAGCAGCTGGAGCTCAAGCTCGAACCGCTGCAGCAGGTCAAAGGCGAAGCGCTAGAGGGCCTGACCTATCGCCATCCACTGCTCGAGCGCAGCAACCCGGTGGTGATTGGCGGCGATTACATCACCACCGAAGCCGGGACCGGCCTGGTGCACACAGCTCCTGGCCATGGCGTCGATGACTTCAACACCGGCCGCAAATACGACTTGCCGGTGCTCTGTCCCGTTGATGAGGGGGGGTGGCTCACCGAGGAAGCCGGCCCCTTCGCCGGACTCAACGTGCTCAAAGACGCCAACACCGCGATCATCTCGGCTCTCCAGGAGGCCAAGGCGCTGCTGGCTGAAGAGCGCTACGAACACCGCTACCCCTACGACTGGCGCACCAAAAAACCAACGATCTTCCGCGCCACGGAGCAGTGGTTTGCCTCGGTGGAGGGCTTCCGCGAGAGCGCGCTCAGCGCCATCGACTCAGTGGAATGGCTACCAGCCAGTGGCCGCAATCGCATTGAAGGGATGGTGCGAGATCGGGGCGACTGGTGCATCAGCCGCCAGCGCACCTGGGGCGTCCCCATCCCGGTCTTTTATCACCGCACCAGTGGCGAGGTTCTGCTCAACGCCGACACCCTGCAGCACATCCAGGCCTTGATCGCCGAGCACGGTGCCGACATTTGGTGGGAGCGCGACGAGGCGGATCTCTTGCCAACGGCCTATCGGGATGAGGCCGACCAATGGCGCAAAGGCACCGACACGATGGACGTGTGGTTTGACTCCGGCTCCTCCTGGGCTGGGGTTCTCGGCGGCCTAGAGGCTGAGGCCGACACCTCGCTGAACTATCCAGCTGACCTCTACCTCGAAGGCTCCGACCAACACCGGGGCTGGTTCCAAAGCAGCCTGCTCACCTCCGTGGCCGTCAATGGCAAGGCGCCTTACAAGCGGGTGCTCACCCACGGCTTCACCCTCGATGAGAAGGGCCGGAAGATGAGCAAATCCCTCGGCAACGTGGTGGATCCGGCCGTCATCGTTGAAGGGGGGAAGAACCAAAAGCAAGAGCCCCCCTACGGCGCTGATGTGCTGCGCCTCTGGGTGAGTTCAGTCGATTACTCAGCCGATGTGCCCCTAGGCCCCGGCATCGTCAAACAGCTGGCCGACGTCTACCGCAAGGTGCGCAACACGGCCCGCTACCTGCTGGGCAATCTCCATGACTTTGATCCCAGCCGTGACGCGGTTCCGCTGGCTGACTTACCGCTGCTGGATCGCTGGATGCTGCAACGCACCGCCAAGATTCTCGAGGAGGTCAGCGGCGATTTTGAGCGCTACGAGTTCTATCGCTTCTTCCAAACCCTGCAGAACTTCTGCGTGGTGGATCTCTCCAATGTCTACCTCGACATTGCCAAGGATCGTCTCTACGTCAGTGCCGCTGACTCCTTCCGCCGCCGCAGCTGCCAAACCGTGATGGCCCTGGTGCTCGAGCGCTTGGCCGGCATGATCGCGCCGGTGCTCAGCCACATGGCTGAAGACATTTGGCAACACCTGCCCTATTCCGTTGAGGAAGCCTCGGTGTTCCTGCGGGGCTGGCCCCAGGCCGATGCGAGCTGGAGTGGCCTCAGCAGCGCCGAAAGCGAGGCCATCGATGCCGCTGTGCAATTGCGGGCCTTGCTGAACAGGCAATTGGAGAGCTGCCGCAGCAATGGCGACCTCGGGGCATCTCTGGAGGCTGCTGTGCAACTGGAGCTGGGTTCTGGCCCCTTGGCAGACGCCCTGCAACGCGCTCTGGAGCAACTGCAGGCCAGCCCCCATCCAGAGGTGGACAACCTGGCTGATTGGCTGCTGATTAGCCAACTGCAGTTGGGCGGTCAGCCACCAGAAAGCCCCTTGGCTGAGATCACAGAAGAAGGGGTGACGCTGCGCATCTCCAAAGCCGCTGGCGAGAAGTGCGCCCGCTGCTGGCACTACGAAACCGACATCGGCAGCAACGCTGCGCATCCGGAGATCTGCGGGCGTTGCGTCGCGGCGATCGGGGCCTAAGGCATTAGCCCCAGAGGCCTGGATCGAGGAAATCTTGGGCTGGGCGCGGGCCGGCCAACACCTGCTCCGCGGCGGGATTGAGGGGTGCTTGCAGCAGCACGGCGGATTCAATCTTCGCTTCGCTAGGCAGCAACGGCTGATCCGGATCAAAGGCGGTGGGGTGGGTGAGGCTGCTGCTGAAACCGCGAAAAATCACCACTTCCAACGCTTCGCCATCCCCCATCTGCCCTTGCAGCCGCAAGGCGCGATCCGGGCGATCACGGCTGATGCTCTCCAGCTCAGGGAGCACCTCAGAAGCCCCCGGCTAAACGACCTTGCTTGGGCAAACGCACCACCAGGAATTGGATCAGGCCAACGCCATAGGCCGCCAACCCCAGATAGCCGAGGAAAGCGGAGATGGTGGCCGTCCAGCTGCCACCAAAGAGAAAGCTCAGCACCACCGCCAAACGGTCGTGGAATTGCTGCGGCGCTTCCAGCCACAGCTGGCACACCTCACCAGCCACACCAGCACCTGCGCAGCCCAGGGCTGGGGCCGTGAGCACCAGGCCCACAACGCACAGCACAGTCATCGCCCAGCGCCAGCAGCGCACCGTCAGGGGCAAGGGGCGGTAGGGGGGCAAATCGGCCAGCTCCTCATTGAGATCCGACCAGAACCAAAGGGCAATGAGGATGAACAGATTGGCCAAGGCCGAGGTGATGTAGGCCACCGGACGGGCATCCACCATCAGCAGCACCGTGATCCCCAGCAAGCTGGCCACCTGCCAATACAGGGTGAGCAGCCGCACCAAGGCTTGCTCACGCCTTGAAAGCGCCCAGAACAGCAACACCAGGGGCAGAGCCACGGCAAAAAGCACTGCGAGCCGGTAATCCAGCCAGATCAGGCTGCGCAGCAAGGGGAGTGGCATTCCAGGGCGAAAAGGTGCCTCATTATCCGCGCCGCAGCTGTAGCGTCCAATCAGCACCGCCATGGTCATGCTGCCCTGGTTCAAGAGCGGTGGCCCCGATGCGCTCGCCCGCACGGCCCTCTCCTCTCAACCCTCCCTGGAGCAAGCCATCGACGAGGTGGCTGGCAGCCTCAAGTCCATGGGCCAGGCGGACTTAGCGCTGGTCTTTTGCAGCAGCAGCTTTGCCAGTGATCTGCCCCGCCTGCTGCCCCTGCTGCAGCAAAAGCTGCAAGCAGACCACTGGTTGGGTGCCTGCGGCGGCGGCGTGGTGGGAACCAATTCCGCCAACCAGCCCTTGGAATTGGAGCAAGGCTGCGGCCTCAGCGTCACGCTGCTGAAACTGCCGGGCGCGCAGATCAACAGCTTTGCGCTCGATGCCAACCAACTACCCGATCTCGATGGCCCGGCGTTGCCATGGCAGCAGGCCGTGGGGGCCGACCCGGCCGCCGGTGGGGCGATGTTGCTGTGGCTGGACCCCAGCATCAGCGGCATCAACGATCTGATCAGTGGGTTGGATTACGCCTATCCGGCCATGGCCAAGCTCGGCGGAATCGCGGGGAACCACAGCGCGAACCACGGCTCGCTGCTGTTGGCTGATCAGGTGCACCACAGCGCCGTGGGCTGCGTGATCTCCGGGGCCTGGACGCTGGCGCCAGTGGTCGCCCAGGGGTGCCGCCCCATTGGGCCGATCTTTGAGGTTGAGCAAGCCAAGCGCAATGTGGTGCTGGAGCTGCGCCAAGGAGATGAGCTCGCCAATCCGGTAACGGCGCTGCAGCAGGTGATCGAAACCCTGCCTGACCCCGACAAGGAGTTGCTGCGGCACTCCCTGTTTGTTGGCTTGGCCCGCAATAGCTTTTCACTTCAACAAGATCGCAGCAGCAACCCCTTTTTGGTGCGCAATGTGATGGGGGTGGACCCGCGCCATGGCGCCATGGCCGTGGCCGACAGCCTCCAGGTGGGGCAGCGCTTGCAATTCCAACTCCGCGATGGCGCCACCTCCCGGCAGGAACTCGATGGCTTACTGGCCGCCTCTCAACAGAGCTGCCAGCAGCCACCGGTCGCAGCTCTGCTGTTTGCCTGCCTAGGGCGAGGACAAGGGCTCTATGGCGAAGCCCACGTGGATACAGGCCTCTGCCGCAAGCACTTCCCAGAGCTGCCCATCAGCGGCTTGTTCTGCAATGGTGAAATCGGCCCAGTGGACGGCAGCACCCAGCTGCACGGCTACACCGCATGCTGGGCCCTTGTGGTTCCAACCCAGTCCTGAGGTCCTTGCGGCAGCACGTCAATCCACTCAGCAGCTTCTTCCAGCAGGAGCGTCCATTACCCGGCTTAGCTGAGCTCTTCGCCAGACCAGAGCAACCGCTCCACCTCGACATCGGCTGCGCCCGCGGCAAATTCCTGCTTCAGATGGCGAGCCAGACCCCGCAGCGCAATCACCTGGGCCTGGAGATCCGCCATCCCTTGGTGAAGCAAGCGGAAGCCGAGCGCCTGCAACTGGAGCTCACCAACCTGCACTTTCTGTTCTGCAACGCCAACATCAGCCTGCGTCATTGGTTGGAGCAGCTGCCCATTGGGCGATTGGAGCTGGTCACCATTCAGTACCCCGACCCCTGGTTTAAAAAGCGGCATCAAAAACGGCGCATGGTGCAGCCCGAGCTCATCAGCTGGGTGGCTGCAGCGATGGCACCAGGGGCTCAGCTCTTTTTGCAGAGCGATGTGCCCGATGTGATCAACCAGATGCTGGAGGCCACAACCAGCGGTCCCTGGTTTGAACCCGCCGATGGGGGCCAATGGCTCAGCGACAACCCCTTGCAGCATCCCACTGAACGCGAGCTGTATGTGCTGAAACAGGGCCTGCCGGTTTACAGACGGCTCTTTGCTCGAACCACAGCAGCCGTTCAAGCCCATAATCCGTGCGCCGCTGACGCTGCGACGCCATGAGTCCCTCTCCAGCCGCCCCTTGGCTGCTGTGCTGGCAGGGACTGCTGGCCAGCGAGGCAACGAGTCGCCTGCGCAAGCTGCTGCCCCAACTGGCAGGCGGCATGCTCTGCGCCCTGTTGCTGGTGCTGCCGATGGCAACCCGCACCGGCCTTGGCTTGCTGATTGCCGCCTGCGGGTTGCTGTGGCTGGTGTGGGGACTCGCCACACCGCCAGTGCAACGCCCCCTTGGGGCCATCAATGGCTGGTTACTGCTGTATGTCGCTATCGCCGTGCTGGCCACGGGCCTGTCGCCTGTTCCAGCCGCCGCGGCCAAAGGACTGCTGAAGCTGTTGAGCTACCTCGGGGTGTATGCCCTGATGCGACGGCTGCTGGAAGGGGCGCCGCAATGGTGGAACCGGCTATTGGCCGCCCTGTTGCTCGGGCAATTGATCACCGCCGTGATCGGGTTGCGGCAGCTCTATGCCCCCATCGAAGATCTCGCCCTCTGGGCTGATCCCAACTCCGTTGCCGATGGCACGCGGCGCATCTACAGCACCCTGGGCAATCCCAACTTGCTGGCTGGTTATCTGGTGCCGATCCTGCCGCTAGCGGTGATCGGCCTGCTGCGCTGGCAAGGGGTTTGGCCGAAGCTGTTGGCCCTGGGCAGCCTGGGCTGCGGCCTAGCGGCCGCCCTACTGAGCTACAGCCGAGGCGGCTGGATTGGCTTGTTGCTCGCCCTGGGCAGCCTGGGGCTCTTGCTGTTGCTGCGGCAATCCCGCCGGCTCGGCCCTTTGTGGGGAAAGCTGCTGCCACCGCTGGTGATCACCGCTGTGGTGGTGGCGCTGGTGCTAGCGGCCATCAAGGTGGAGCCGCTGCGCATTCGCCTCACCAGCATGTTGGCCGGTCGCGGCGATAGCTCCAACAACTTCCGCATCAACGTTTGGTTAGCCGCGCTGGAGATGATTCAGGCGCGGCCCTGGATTGGCATTGGCCCGGGCAACAGTGCCTTCAACCTGATTTATCCGCTCTATCAACAACCGGGCTACACCGCCTTGAGCGCCTACTCGGTTCCCCTCGAGCTCGCTGTGGAAACCGGCATCCCTGGACTTCTGGCGGCCACAGGACTGTTGCTGAGCTCCCTGCGGCTTGGGCTGCAGCAGCTGCAGCGGGACCTGGCCTTGAGCTTGCCGGCCCTTGGAGCTGCCGCGGCCGTGATCGGCTTAGCCGGCCACGGTGTGGTGGACACCATCTTTTTCCGCCCAGAAGTGCAGATCACGGGCTGGTTTGCCCTCGCCACCCTTGGGGCGGCTCGCCAACTGCGATGACACTGCCCAGCCCCAGCGGTGGCCTGCTCGCTGGCTTTGATGCCGGCCAGACCCATACCCGTTGCCGCCTCAGCCAGCGCGATGGCCGCGTGATCGCCGAAGGCGAAGGCAGCGGCGTCAGCCACCTGGGCAGTAAGCAAGGACCGGAGCGCTTTAGGCGGGCGCTGCAGAGCAGCCTGGAGGCTGCCAGGCGGCAGGGGGGAGCAGCCCTGGAACCCTTGGCCGCAGCGGCGATAGGGGCGAGCGGCATCGAGCAGGACAGCCCCACCCAACGCCTGGGCACCGACTTAGCCCGCCAAGCATTGGGGCTGGATGCGGTGTTGGTGACCGGGGATGAACGCACAGCCCTGGCAGGCGCTTTTGCCCCCGGGCAAGCGGGCATCAGCCTGATCAGCGGCACCGGAGCCATTGCTCTGGGCCAAAACGAGCAGGGCCGGCAGCATCGCTGCGCTGGCTGGGGGTGGCTGGTGGATGGGGTGGGCAGCGCCATGGACATCGGCCGTGATGGCTTGGCGATCAGCCTGCGCATGGCCGACGGACGACTGCCGGTAACGGGTTTGAAAGCAGCCCTGTGGCAAGCCCTTGGCGTGCAGCAGGCCCATGAGCTTAAGGCCCTGGTGGTGGATCCAGACTTTGGTGCTGCGGGCTTTGCTCGCTTGGCACCGGTGGTGCATCAGCAGGCCTTGGCCGGCGATGCCCATGCCCAAAGCGTGCTGCAAAACGCCGGGGACGAACTGGCCGCCATGGTGATCGGCGTTGCCGAAGCACTCGAACTGGAGGCCCCGGCCCTGTGCTGCTCAGGGGGCGCCATCAGCCATTTGAACCTGCTGCGGCACGCCATGGATCGTTCGCTAATGGAACATCTACCCGGGCTGCATCATGTGCAGCCCCAAGGCGATGCTTGTGATGGGGCCTTGCGCCTGGCTCAGACGTTGAGCAGCTGATCAGCGAGCTCAGAGAGGTGATCGGTCCAGTGGTCGACCTGCTCCTGACTGGAGGCTTCCACCATCACCCGCAACAACGGCTCGGTGCCGGAGGCTCGCACCAACACCCGGCCTTCATCGCCCATGGCGGCCTCAGCTGCAGCGATGGCCGTGGTGAGCCCATCGCATTGCTGCCAACCCTTGCGGCGGTCGCGATCCGGCACACGCACATTGCGCAACCGCTGCGGGAACGAGCGAAAGCTTTGATCCACCCGATCTGACAGCGTCTCGCCGGGTTGCAACAGGGCTGCGAGCTGCAGAGCGGTCAAGACGCCATCGCCACTCATGCCGTGATCGGCGCTGATGATGTGGCCAGATTGCTCGCCGCCCAGCACCGCACCGAGTTCTGCCATGGCGGCATGCACGTGTTGATCACCCACCGCTGTGCGCTCCAGCTGACCACCGCGTGCCGTCCAGGCCCGCTCAAAACCAAGGTTGCTCATCACCGTGGCCACAAGCCGTTGTTGCGGCAGGGCATCGGCATCGGCCAGGGCCGAGCCCCAGAGGTAAAGGATGTGATCGCCATCCACCAAGCGGCCCTGACCATCAACAGCCAGCACGCGGTCGGCATCTCCATCAAAGGCAAAGCCCATCTCAGCGCCGTGCTCCATCACGGCCTGGCGCAGGGGCTCGAGGTGGGTGCTGCCGCAACCCACATTGATGGCCGCGCCATCAGGCTGGCTGTGCAGGGCAATCACCTCAGCACCAAGACGCCGGAACAGGGACTCCGCGCAGGAGGTGGCTGATCCCCAGCAGAGATCGAGCACAATCCGGCGGCCATCGAGGCGCCGGCCTTCCAGACTGTTTTCCAGCAAGGCGGTGTAGCTCTCCAAGAGCTCGGTGCGCCGCTGGGTGGGACCACAGCTGGTGAGCGCTGGCCGCACCTCACCGCGCAAGCCGGCTTCGATCGCCTGCTGCTGATCGCGGCTGAGCTTGGCCCCTGAAGGACCAAACAACTTGATGCCGTTGTCTTCCGGAGGGTTGTGGCTGGCTGAGACCATCAAGCCTCCAGCCGCCTGGAACTGATTCACCAGCCGGGCCACCGCCGGAGTGGGACACAAGCCGAGGGTCCACACTTCACGGCCTGCAGCAGTTAGGCCGGCCTCGAGGGCCGCCACGAGCATGGGCCCACTGCTGCGGGAATCCATCCCCAACAGCACTGGGGCATCGCCAGGCAGCACCTGACCACTCCAATAGCCCACCTGCAAGGCCAGAGCTGGAGTCATCACGGTGCCCACGCGACCGCGAATGCCATCGGTACCAAAGCTGACTCCACCTCCTCCAAGGGGTTGGCCCACCGGATGGGACGCCAGATCGGCCATGCCAAAAACTTCGTTCGGGCAGAGATTAAACGGGTTTTCCAGGCCTACCTGGACGCAGGAGACTCATAAACAGCCGTCTGCCTAGCGCCAGCGCTGGGGCCGCCACGCCAACAACCACAACTCAATGGCACCCCACAGCAGCAGGCCACCCACCACCCAGCCGGGCAGCCAGACCATCGGGGGCCAAGGCCGCAACAGCCAACTCAACAATCCCAGGCCCACAGCCACGGCAGCGCGCCGGCGTTGCAGCTGCCAGGGAGGCATCTGGGCCAGAGCAGAACGAAAGCGCTCCCATCGCTTGACCATGGTTCCCGCCGGGCTGCAGCCGCGCCATTGTGACCTCCATACGATGCCGGCAAAGGACAACGGAGGTTGATGCAGCTGCGGGGTGGAGGAGTGCTGCTGATCAGCATCGCCGCGGCCGGCACCGTGGTCATAAGCAGTGCCTTGCAGCAGGGCCTGCAACAAATCCGACCTGAACTCGACCGCCACAGCTCACCCACCCTGCTGCGGCGAACCGCTCGCTTTGATCCCGACCCAAGCCGGCGACGCCTCGCGCGGCTGATCCTGGCGAACCAGGGCGATGTCAGCGCCGCCAGGCAGCAATGGTTGCTGCACGCTCAAGGGTGGAGCGACAACCCACTGAGCCCCGTGGTGCTCAAACAACAAGCTCTAGCGGCGCGGGCGCTCGGCCAACAGGAGCGATCCGATCGCCGCTGGACAGAGCTGTTGCAACGCTTCCCAGCTGCAGCACCCAGCGCCGACGCCCTTTACTACCTGGGCCAGCCAGGAGATGAGCAGCACCAGGAACTGCTGCAGCGCTTTGCGGCCCACCCCGCGGCCCTGGCCGCTGCAGTGGACTGGGACCGCCAAACGCAAGATCCCCGCGCCGGGTTGCATCTGGCTGCTTGGGGAGCGCGCTGGCCAGGAGCCGATGCAGCCCTTCAGCGCGCCTGCCTTCGTGATCTCGGCGATCAACAGCGCGAGCAAGTGGCCACGGCCCTGGCCCAACAGGGGGATCTCGATGCGGCCCTGAACTGCCTTGGCGATCTGAGGCCCACAGCGCCCAAGACCCTGCAATGGCTTGGGCTGGCCGCTGAGGCGCCCTTGAGCCCTGAACAACAGGCCTGGGAGCAGAGCCGTTCCCTCCTGTTGGAGCGCGATTGGAATGGCGCCCAAGAGGCGCTGCAGCAACAACTGGAGCAACCCCTAACGCCTCCCCTGCTGGCACGGGTGCGCTTCTGGCTTGGCCTCAGCGCCTGGGAGCTGGGCGACGCCGAGCAGGCGCGGCAAATCTGGCAGCAGCTGTTACGCGAGCACCCCTTTGGCTACTACGGCTGGCGCGCCAGTGAACGGCTGCAGCAGGCCCCTGATGCGCTGCCGCTTGAAAGCCCTCCGGCGGAAGGCTTGCTGCCCAAGGACTTGGATCAATTGCTCGCGCTCGGGATTCCCGTTGAGGCCTGGGAGCAGTGGCGCATGCAACGGGGCGGCCGACCAGCGGAATCGCCCAGAGAGCTTTGGCAAGAAGGCGTCCTGCGTCTGGGGGTTGGCGATCGCTGGATCGCGTTAGAGCAACTGGACCGGGCCCAGCTGCTTGGTGCCGCTGAGGGCTTGAGCCAACAGGTGCTACTGGAGCAACACCGCCATCCGCGCAACTTTGAACAACTCCTGGACGAGGCCGCGGGCAACGAGCAACTCGACCCTGATCTGCTCTTGGGCTTGGCCCGGCAAGAGTCGCGGCTGACGCCCACGGTGCGCTCCAGCGCTGGAGCCATCGGCCTGCTGCAGCTGCTGCCCAGCACCGCTGCTGAGCTGGACGATCCAGCCCCAAGCGAAGACGACTTACTGCAACCGGAGCGCAATGCCCCCTTGGGTGCCCGCTATCTCAAAGAGATGCTGAACGCTGCAGACGGCAATCCCTTTCTGGCAACAGCCAGCTACAACGCGGGACCCGGTGCTGCCGGCAGCTGGCGCAACGACGATCTCGATGCCATCCCTGAACTCTGGGTGGAAGCCATCCCCTATCCCGAGACCCGGATCTACGTGAAAAAAGTGCTGGGCAACCGCTGGACCTATGCCTTGCTCGGAGACAGGTTGACCAACCACTGAAACCATTCCATGCCGCCCAACTGGTTGTGAATGGAGTGGCCGTAGGTCATGAACAACAGGATGTAAGCGTTAAAACCAATCAGGCCGAGCCAGGCCGGCGGCCAAACGCGCAACCTCACCAGATCAAGGCGTGCCAGCAGTAGCGCTGCTGTGAGCACCAAGAGATCAGCAAAACCAGGCATGTAGAGCAGGTACATCCCCCCGACCACCACCACCAGCAGGGTCACCACCAAGGTGAGTGCTTTGCTGGCAGCCATGAACAGAGAGATCTGGCGCAGCACCAGTTCCGGCAAGGTGCAAAACGAGACCACGATCACCACCTGAGAGAGCGAAAGCACCCAGTAGGCCTCATCCACCAAGGACTGATCGGCCACGCTGGAGCGGATGTCTTCCTGCAGCAGGCCCCAGTGGGCTCCCAAATAGACACTGATCAAGGCGAGCAGGATCAGCATCGGGGCCCGGGCGGGCAACGTCAGCCAACGAAGGAAGAAGGACATCAGAGCTTCAGGCTGATGGCATCCAGCGGGCAGACAGCAATGCACTGCTCGCAGACGACGCAGCGGCGCTGATCAAACTGCAGTCGCCAGTCTGGTGTGCTGCAGCTCAAGGCGCCACTGGGACAAACACTGGAGCAAATACCGCAATCGACGCAGCGCTCCGGGTCGATGGCGATCTCTCCAGCCGCTGAGCTGATCGACAACCCAAGGCTCATCAACCACTCCTGGGCGGCATCGAGCTCATCAATGTCGCCGGAGAGCTCCACCACCAACGTGCCGCGTTGATTGGGAGCCACCTGGGCGCGGATGATGCGCGAAGCCACGTCGTAGTCGACAGCCAACCGATAGGTGATCGGCTGATGCACGGCTTCCCGAGGGAATTGCAGCGTCAAGCGACGCTTCACGGCACACAGGGGAGCATCGCTGCCAGCATGGCAACGCCCCATCAGCGCCGCAGCCATGAGCAGCACCCCAGCCGGCCCCGAATTCCCTGGGAAGAGGCTCCCTCAGCTGGTGCTACTGCTGCTGGCCATCGTTGTGGTGGCTGTGGTTTGGCTCGAGGGCGGTCGCTCCGAGGGCGACCTGCTCGATCAGATGGCCCGGCGCTCACTGCCTTTGGAGCAAGCCCTGAGCAACGGCAAGCCCTCGGTGGTCGAGTTCTATGCGGACTGGTGTGAGTCGTGCCGAACCATGGCTCCCGGCATGGAGCAAATGGTCAAAGACCATCCCCAGGTCGATCTGGTTTTGCTGAATGTCGACAACCCCAGCTGGCAGCCCCAAGTGCAGCGCTGGAACGTCAATGGCATTCCCCATCTGCAGCTCTTTGATGCCAATGGCGAGAGCCGTGGGCAGTCGATTGGCTTACGCCAACCGCAAGAGCTGAGCGCCATCGCCGTCGCCCTGGAAACCGGCGAACCCCTGCCCACCCTGGCGGGCATCGGCGCCATCAGCAGCTTGGATCCCTCCGAGGAGCCCAGTCGGCGTGACATCAGCAGCAACGTGGGCCCGCGCAGCCACGGCTAAGCCTCAGCAGCGAGATCTTGCAGCAGCTGGGAGAGCAAGCGATCGGCATCACGAACCGCCAACCGCTCCATGCCTTGGCGGAGCAAGCGCAGCGGATCTGCCGCTGGATCACAGCCCCGCAAGCGGGGGCCCAGCAGGTTCCAAAGCATGCGCCGCAACCCAGGCTCATTTGGACCATGCTGCGCCACGATCACAGCGGCTCCAACGGCAGCCGCAGCAGCGGCATTGGCGCTCTGGTGGTCATCGGCGGCCTGAGGGAAAGGCACCAACACCGCTGGGGTTCCGCAGACGGCCAACTCGCTGAGGCTGCCCGCACCAGCCCGTGAAATCGCTAGATCCGCGTGCTGCAGCAACGCCGGGATCTCCTCACTAAACGGACGCTCGCTGTAGGCCGGGTGCTCGAGCTGTCCCTGATCCGGATCGACGTGGCCGCTGAGATGCACGATGCGGCACCCCATGGCGAGCAATGCAGGGGCTGCCGCACGCACCATCCGGTTCAAACCAACCGCGCCTTGACTCCCGCCAATCACCAGCAGCAGGGGGCCATCCCCAGCAGGCACCCAATCTGGGCAGGCAGCTGGCTTAAGAAAGTCCTCCCGCACCGGAGTACCGGTGACTTCCGGACGGCAACCGCTCAGGTAATCCGCCGCCTGCGGTAAACCGAGGGCCACACGGCTGCAAAAGCGGCCAAACAGGCGGGTCACTTGGCCGGGGATCGCATTGGATTCATGCAGCACCACCGGCCGGCGGCAGAGGCGCGCCGCCAAGATCGCCGGGGCCGCGATGTAGCCGCCCGTGGTGAAGACCACCGCGCACTCCTGCTTGCGAATCAGGCGCGTCACAGGCCAAGCACTCCAAAGCAACTGAATCAGTTGCTTGAGCTTGCGCAGGCCTCGGCCCTGCAAACCGCCAGCCCGCACAGTGAATAGGGGGTAACGGCTGGGAACCAGTTGGCGTTCGAGGCGATCGGGAACCCCCAACCAGCGCACACTCCAGGTTTCTGGCATGCGGTCAGCAACCGCCAAGGCCGGAAACAGATGGCCGCCAGTGCCGCTGGCTGCAATCAGAAGCCGAGGCATGGACGCACAAGACGGGGCGCCTAACTTAAGGATCCATGCGACGGCGTGCCGTGACTGCAACACCCTGGCTCTCCCTGCTGCTCGGGGGTGTTTTGTCCTGCCAAATCCCAGCGGCCCATGCCCAGTTGAGCGGAGCGCTGGTGGACCAACTGGAGAGCGCACTGAATAACGGTGATACGAGTGCCCTGGCGGACTTGGTAGCCAGCAGCGATGAAATCGGCGGCAGCGAGTTGGAAACCCGCTACAGCCAACTGCGCCGTCAGTTTCCTGATAGCCAATGGACCTTGGCCGCGGGCCAAGACCTCGCCGATGGGCGCAACACCCTGAACGTGAGCGTGGTGGGCAACGGCAGCCAAGACGGCCGCGACTTCCGCCTGCAGGCCAGCCAAACCCTGGCGGTGCGTAGTAACGGGCTCACCCTCGGCAGCCAGGAGGTGCTGGCGGAAGAATCCATCGTTCGCAGCGGTGAGCGCGATCTAGCGGTGAGTGTGATGGCCCCCGACACGGTGCTAACCGGGCAGCGCTACGACCTCGACGTGCTCATGGATGATCCGCTCAAGGACGCAACCTTGGCGGGCGGCTTAACCGAGCTCACCGAAGCGGATCTGCTGCAGGAGGAGAGCCCTGAGATTGAACTGGGCGCCCTCAATGCCGGCGGCATTTTTAAAACAATCCAGGCCCCGTACCAACCCGGGCGCCAAGCCTGGGCAGCCCTGCTGCTGCACCCCGAAGGCACGGTCAGCATCAGCCGCACGGTGCGGGTGGTGAATCGTCTTTGAACCAGCGCAGCAACGCTGAAACATCTTCCTGGCCGTGGCCTTGCTGCATCAAGCGGTCTTCCATTGCTGCCACCTGCTCGGTGATCGGCAGCTGAAGCCCACAACCCTCCGCTGCCGCCAGGGCGATCCCGAGATCCTTGCGGTGCAGCTCAAGCTTGAAACCAAGCGGGAACTGCTGCTCGAGCATTGATGGGGCGCGATGGCGCAAGGCCCAAGAGCCTGCCGCCCCCTCCTGCAGGGCCGCCACCAAGTCGCTCATCGGCAAGCCCAACCGCTGACCCAACGCCAGCGCTTCAGCCACCGCCGCATAGCTACCGGCCACCAGCACTTGGTTCACAGCCTTGGCCCGCTGGCCTGAACCCAACGGCCCCAGGTGGGTGATCGTGCCGCCCACCACCTCCAAAACAGGGCGAGCCCGCTCCAGATCGCTGGCCTCACCGCCCACCAACACCGACAGCGTGCCGAGGCGTGCGCCTTCGGTGCCGCCGGTCACCGGGGCATCCAACCAGCTCAAGCCGCACTGGGCGGCCTCAGCCGCCAGCCGCTGCGTGCTGGCCGGATCAATGGTGGAGAAATCAACAATCAAGCCACCGGGCTCAGCCCCCGCTAGGAGCCCAGACGGCCCCTGCAAAACAGCCTCCACAGCCGCTGCATCGGTGAGGCAGAGCGCATGGATCTGGGCTGAGGCCGCCGCCTCAGCTGGGCTGGCCGCCACGTGGGCTCCGGCGGCTTGCAACGGCTGCTGCCGCTCAGGGCTGCGGTTGTGCACGGTGAGGGGAACACTGGCAGCCAGGAGATTGGCGGCCATGGGTTGGCCCAGAGCCCCAAGACCGATGAAGCAAACCGGAATGTTTGCAGCCATGGCTTGCCGGCTCCAGGCCGAATCGCGACGATGCGGCCATCGTGCTGCAGTCCGTGCCGTGGCCCCAACTTGGGTCAACAGTCCTGTGCTGATGGAGGCGCTGGAGCGCTACCAGCAAGGGCGCTTGCCGCAGCAGATGCGCCACTGGATTCGAGCCCTATTGGAGCTCCCAGAGAACACCCCTGAACTGGCAGAGGAGCTTTTGGTTCAACGGCCAAATAGCAGCCACAACAGCAGCACCACGGCGATGGTGATCACCCACCAGGGCAACCCCTGACGGCGGCGGGTCCCACCAGAACCAGACCGACGCCCATGGCGCTTGTCCCAGAACTGACGGGAGAGATCTCGCTCGCGATCGGTGACCACCGGGTCTGACCTCAGGCGGCTTCGTCGAGGGCAGCCACACCAGGCAGCACCTTGCCTTCGAGCAGCTCAAGGCTGGCGCCACCGCCGGTGGAGATGTGGGACATCTGGGCGGCCAGGCCAGCCTTCTCAACGGCAGCCACCGAGTCGCCGCCACCAATGATGGTGCAGCAGCCCTTGGCGCTCAGCTCAGCCAGGGTGGTGGCTATGGCGTTGGTGCCAGCGGCAAATTTGTCGAACTCGAACACGCCCATGGGGCCGTTCCAGATCACGGTCTTGCAATCACCCAGGGCGTCCTGGAAGACCTTGATGGAGTCAGGACCAATGTCCAGACCCATCCAGCCCTCAGGGATGGCATCGATGGAAGCCACTTGGCTGTTGGCATCGGGAGCGAAGTTGTCAGCCAGCACCACATCGGTGGGCAGCAGCAGCTGAACGCCCTTGGCCTTGGCCTTGGCCTCCAGCTCCTTGGCGAGCTCGAGCTTGTCTTCTTCCACCAAGCTCTTGCCCACCGAGAGGCCGCGGGCTTTGTAGAAGGTGAAGATCATGCCGCCACCGATCAGCACCTTGTCGCACTTGTCGATCAGGGCTTCCAGCACGCCGATCTTGCTGCTGACTTTGGAGCCACCAACGATGGCGGCCAGGGGGCGCTTGGGATCGTCAACGGCGCCTTGCAGATACTGCAGCTCCTTCTCCATCAGGTAGCCAGCCACGCTCGGGCTCAGGTACTTGGTCACGCCTTCGGTGGAGGCATGGGCACGGTGAGCAGCGCCGAAGGCGTCGTTCACATAGACCTCAGCCAGGGCAGCCAGCTTTTCGGCGAAGCCAGATTCGTTCTTCTCTTCTTCTGCGAAGAAGCGCACGTTCTCCAGCAAGACCACATCGCCGTCGGCCATGGCGGCCACCTTGGCCTCAGCATCGCTTCCGATGCAGCTATCGGTCTTGGCGACAGGGGCGCCGAGCAATTCGCTCAAGCGCGCAGCCACTGGGGTGAGGCGCATGTCTTCGTTGACTTGGCCCTTGGGACGGCCGAAGTGGGCCGAGAGGATCACCTTGGCGCCCTTACCGGTCAGATCTTTGATGGTGGGCAGGGCTGCACGGATGCGGGTGTCATCAGTGATGGCGCCGGCATCGTTGAGGGGAACGTTGAAATCCACGCGCACCAACACACGCTTGCCGCGCAGGGCATCACTGTTCAGTGCCGACAAGGAGCGCTTGGCCATAGTGCGTGGGAGGTGGAAGCGCGGCGAGTTTACCCTTCAAACCTCGAGGCATTGATCGATGCCGGCGGCGAGCTAAGACAAAGACAGGGCCTTTGGCAGCGCCATGTTCCGCACCGTTCTGTTTCCCTTCGACCAAAGCCGCGCAGCCATGGACACCGCGGCGACGGTGCTGCAGCTGGTGCAGCAACACGACAGCAAGCTGGTATTGCTGTCCGTGGTGGAGGAAGGCAGCAACTCCATGGGGGATGTGGATGCCGTGGCGCAGCTCCTGCAAAAAGCGCATGACACCTTTGCCGAAGCGGGCATCGAATGCGAACTGATCGAGCGGGAGGGCAAACCAGCCTTTGTGATTGGCGATGTGGCCGATGAGATCGAGGCCGACTTGATCGTGATGGGCACCCGCGGCATCAACCTGGAGCAGGCCAGCAGCAGCACGGCAGCACGGGTGATCCAGCTAGCCCCCTGCCCTGTTCTGGTGGTGCCGTGAGCGCACCTGCGATCCAGTGGTATCCGGGCCACATTGCCAAGGCTGAACAGCAGCTCACCCAGCACCTCAACAAGGTGGATTTGGTGATTGAGGTGCGCGATGCGCGCATCCCGATGGCCACAGGCCATCCCCATCTGCAGCGCTGGATCAAGGGCAAACAACACCTATTGGTGATCAACCGGCGCGACATGGTGTCGGCGCAGGCGCGGCAGGCCTGGGATGAATGGTTCCGCAGCCAGGGGCAGACGCCCTGGTGGTGCGACGCGAAAGCCGGCACTGGCGTCAAGCAGGTGCAACAGGCCGCCATCCGCGCTGGCGAGCAACTCAATGAGCGGCGCCGCAAACGGGGCATGCGGCCCAGGCCCGTGCGGGCCTTGACCCTGGGATTCCCCAATGTGGGCAAATCAGCTTTGATCAACCGGCTGGTGCGCCAAAAAGTGGTCGACAGCGCCCGGCGCGCCGGTGTGACCCGCACGCTGCGCTGGGTGCGGCTGGGCCAAAGCCTGGATTTATTGGATGCACCCGGTGTGCTTCCGCCGCGGCTGGATAACCAGCAAGCCGCCCTGCATCTGGCCCTCTGCGATGACATTGGCCAGGCCGCCTACGACGGCGAAGGCGTCGCCCTGGCATTTCTCGAAATGCTGGTGGCGCTGGAGCAGCAACCCGCTGCTGCCGTGCCGCCGCAACTGCTGGAGCAGCGCTACGGCATCGCCGTGGAGGCTGGCCCTGGGGCTGCTAACGCCTGGTTGAGCGCAGCGGCGCTGAAGCACACCTCCGGCCAGAGCGAACGCATGGCCCAACGTCTCCTCGATGACTACCGCCGTTCAGTGTTGGGGCCGATTGCCCTGGAGCTGCCATGAATGGCTTTGGCGAGGGGGAAGGCGAGCTACTGACGCTCTACTACCCCAAGCCCCTGCCGATGCGTCTGGACCGTTGGCTGGTGAGCCAGCGGCCTGAGCAAAGCCGCGCGCGGATTCAGAAATTCATCGAAGCCGGCTATGTGCGGGTCAATGGCACCACCGGCCGCGCCAAAACGCCCCTACGCACCGGCGATGAAATCAAGCTGTGGATGCCGCCTCCAGAGCCACTGCCCTACCTGCAGCCTGAGCCGATGGATCTCGATGTGCTCTTTGAAGATGAGCACCTGATCGTGATCAACAAACCAGCTGGCTTGACGGTGCATCCAGCCCCGGGGAACAAAGACGGAACCCTGGTGAACGGGTTGCTTCACCACTGCCCCGACTTACCGGGCATCAGCGGCAAGCTGCGACCTGGGATCGTGCATCGCCTCGATAAAGACACCACCGGCTGCATCGTGATCGCCAAGAGCCAGCAGGCCTTGGTGAAGCTGCAGGTGCAAATCCAAAAGCGCGTGGCCTCCCGCAAATACCTCGCCGTGGTGCATGGGGTGCCGGCTGGCGAGAGCGGCACGATCGTTGGGGCCATTGGTCGCCACCCTGTCGACCGCAAGAAATATGCGGTGGTGAGTAGCGACAACGGGCGCTACGCCTGCACCCACTGGAGCCTGCAGGAACGACTCGGCGACTACTCGCTGCTGCGCTTCAAGCTCGACACCGGCCGCACCCACCAAATCCGGGTGCACTGCGCCCATCGCAACCACCCGGTGGTGGGGGATCCCACCTACAGCCGTTGCCGCAAGTTGCCCATCGAGCTGCCGGGGCAAGCCCTCCATGCGGTGCAGCTGGGCTTGGATCACCCGATCACTGGCGAGCGGATGGTGTTCGAGGCCCCACTGCCTGAGGTGCTGGAAAAACTGCTGGCGGTGCTGCGCAAGCGAGCCGCTTAGAGCACGGTGAAGTCGGTGCCAGTCGCCAGCAGGGTGTCTTCGCTGAGGCTTCCGTTCCGGGCAAGGTCGGTGCCCGCCAAGGCGTTGAAGCCAACGGTTCGCGATTCACCCGCTCCGATCGACTGCCCCCAGTCCGCACCATTGAGCTCATAGCGATAGAGGTCTCCCGAGAGCTGCTCGGTGACCACCTCAACGCCCCAGGCTTCGCCATAAAAACGGTGGGCGCTGGTGAAGCTCAAGGCCCAGTCGTCCAGGGTTTGATCGCTCTGGTTGGTGACAGTGAGTGAGGCCGTAAAACCACCCCACCAAAGATCACCACTGACCTCAACATCCACAGGTGCACCCACCACGGGATCAATCTCGGCAGGCCCCTCCTTAGGCAGCAGCGGACCAGGGAACGGCACCGGTTGTGGCTCAGGAGTGACCACTCCACCACCGGCCAAATCCTCCAGGTTCTGACCCAGCGGATCGCCTAGAGCCACGATGCCTTGGTAGTAATTGATCACCGTCTGGTCAGAAACATCCAATGCAGGCCATTGGGGCCAGTCAAAGGTGTCATTCATGAACGGCTGGTTTTGATCCCAACCCAGCACCGTGAGGTGATTGATGTCATGGGCAATCGCAACACCTTCAACATCCAAAAAGCCGTGGGTGCGCCCATGCATCCAGCCCCCGTAATGGGGCTCCATCTTCAAGGTGTTGATGAACGCTTCCTGCAAGCCACTCTGCTGGATGTAGTCAGCAAATCCTTCGTGGCCAAACTCACGAACCATCCCCATCACGTCGTTCTCTGAACCAAGACGCGCCGTGCGCTGAATGTCAGCCAGGATCTGCGGGTCGTAGGCCTCATCGGCAATCCAGCCCACCTTCGCGCCTTGCATCGCATACCAAAGGCCAACCCCTTTGGTGTCATTGCCCCAGGCTTGGGAGTTATTGGTCAGACCCTGGGCAAAGGCCCACTCGCCCACCGCCTGAATCTCAACAGCATCCAAGCCAGCAAAGGCACGCAAGCCGTTGTAAGCAACCATCGCTTCTGTCGTGATCGCCGTGCGACCACCCACCAACTCAGTGTGCTCTGAATTGTTGTTAGAGCCATGGAAGGTGCCCCAACTGGTGATGTCGATGTAGTCACCTGATTGAGGGGAAGCAGCCATGCCGTGGTCATGGCCGCTGTGGTCCATCTCCGAATGATCCTCAGAGCCGTGATCCATCACAGGCTCCTCAATGACTGGATCAGGAACATCAACAACTGGAGCTGACTCCACAGCTTCAATAACCTCAATCGGCTCTGGCTCTGCAGCAACAGGCTCAGGCTCGGTTTCAACAACAGGTGCTGGAGTCGGTTCAGGATTCACTACTCCGCCTCCAGCCAAATCCTCCAGGTTCTGACTCAGCGGATCTCCCAAAGCCACGATGCCTTGGTAGTAATTGATCACCGTCTGGTCAGAAACATCCAATGCAGGCCATTGCGGCCAGTCAAAGGTGTCATTCATGAACGGCTGGCTTTGATCCCAACCCAGCACCGTGAGGTGATTGATGTCATGGGCAATCGCAACACCTTCAACATCCAAAAAGCCGTGGGTGCGCCCATGCATCCAGCCCCCGTAATGGGGCTCCATCTTCAAGGTGTTGATGAACGCTTCCTGCAAGCCACTCTGCTGGATGTAGTCAGCAAATCCTTCGTGGCCAAACTCACGAACCATCCCCATCACGTCGTTCTCTGAACCAAGACGCGCCGTGCGCTGAATGTCAGCCAGGATCTGCGGGTCGTAGGCCTCATCGGCAATCCAGCCCACCTTCGCGCCTTGCATCGCATACCAAAGGCCAACCCCTTTGGTGTCATTGCCCCAGGCTTGGGAGTTATTGGTCAAACCTTGGGAAAAGGCCCACTCGCCCACCGCCTGAATCTCAACAGCATCCAAGCCAGCAAAGGCACGCAAGCCGTTGTAAGCAACCATCGCTTCTGTCGTGATCGCCGTGCGACCACCCACCAACTCAGTGTGCTCTGAATTGTTGTTAGAGCCATGGAAGGTGCCCCAACTGGTGATGTCGATGTAGTCACCTGATTGAGGGGAAGCAGCCATGCCGTGGTCATGGCCGCTGTGGTCCATCTCCGAATGATCCTCAGAGCCGTGATCCATCACAGGCTCCTCGATAACTGGATCAGAAACTTCAACGACTGGTGCCGGCACCGGTTCATCAACAACCGGTTGTGACTCAGGCTGAGGAGCCACCTCTGGCGAGGCTGAATCACCAGCCATTAACAGCTCTTGGTTCAGGGAGCCAGTGACACCGAGATCAACACCTTGCTGGCCATTAAATCCAACCGTGACAGAGCCGCCTGCTGGAATCGCAGCCCCCCAATCAGCGCCGCTGAGGGTGTAACGAAACAGGCCGTTATCAAGGGGCTCAGCCTGCAACGTGGCACCCCACGGCGCTGAATTCAATTGATGCGGACTCTCAAAGCTGTAGCTCCAGCCACTGAGGGCAGATCCAGTGGTGTTGGTAATCGTGATTTCGGCTGTAAATCCGCCCCACCAAATGTCTCCAGCCACAGCAACACTGAGGCCTGATGGTGTTGATAGCGCCATGGCGTTAATCGGAGATTCAGCAACATCAGCAACCTAAAAATGAGCCGCTGCTGAATGAACCCGTCAGCTGAAGGGTTTTACCTGAGGATTCACTGAGTGCTGCCTGAGATCACTTGGGCTGCGGCAAGCGCGGACAGGCCTCCACCAATTCACGGGTGATGGCCGCTGCTGGTGCCTGCAACATCACATCACCAGGTCCCTCTTCCACGATGCGGCCCTGATCAAGAACCACGACGCGGTGACAAAAACCACTGGCCACCCCGAGGTCATGGGTGACAAACAAGATCGCAACACCGAGCTGTTGCTGCAGTTGGCGCAGCAGTTGCAGCACTTCGGCCTGCACCTCGGCATCGAGCATGCTCACCGATTCATCGCAAAGCAGCACAGCCGGTTGCAACACCAACGCCCGAGCAATCGCGACCCGCTGCTGCTGACCACCGGAGAGCTGCCGGGGCAGGCGTTGCGCCAAGGACGCATCAAGCCCCACCGACGCCAACACCGTGCGGGCCTGCTCGCGCGCTTGGCCCGGTGATGCCAAGCCATGGATCAACAATGGATCGGCCACCGCATCGATCACGGTCATGGCTGGATTGAGGCAAGCCAGCGGGTCTTGAAACACCATCTGCAACCGCTGGCGGGCCTGGCGTAAGTCCTGCCCCTGCAAGCGCCGCAAACCCCTGCCCTGCAGCATCACCTCACCACCACGGACAGGGTTGAGGCCCATCAATGCGCGGCAGAGGGTGCTCTTGCCGCACCCCGATGGACCAACGATGCCCAAGGTTTCCCCGGCATGAAGGCGCAGGCTGATCCCATCAACAGAGCGCAACCACTGCGGCTGCCAGGGCCAACCACCGAGGCGATGCCAACAGCGCAGTTGATGCAGCTCCAGCACCACCGGTGTGGCTGGAGCTTGAGGGGTCGCCCCTCCCTCCCGTTGCCGGGCCGCTGCCACCAAGCGTTGGGTCAGCGGTTGCTGCGGCTGAAGCAACACCTCTGAAGCCGATGCCTCCTCCAGCAAACGACCGTCCTGCATCACAGCCATGCGCTGACACCAGCGGCCCGCCATGGCCAAATCGTGGGTGATCAGCAACAGCGCACTACCCGCCTCTTGGCACAGCCCCGTGAGCTCCGCCATCACCTGGCCAGCCACCGCCACATCGAGGCTGGTGGTGGGCTCATCAGCGATCACCAGCGGCGGTTGCAAGGCCATGGCCAAGGCAATCGCCACCCGCTGGCGCATGCCACCACTGAATTGATGCGGATAACTGTTCATCCGCTCTGGGCCAATGCCCACGCGCTGCAGCAGTTCCTCGGCCCGCGCCGCCTGGGCCCCATGGGCCGAGAGGGTGTCGCGCAGGTGATCTCCAATGCTGATCAGCGGATTGAGGCGGGTCATCGGGTCTTGGAAGACCAGACCAACTGCCTCACCCCGCAGACGGTTCAACGCCCCGCGCCGCAGGCGCCGGGGATCACTGCCCATCAATTCCAGGCGCCCGTGACTGCGGCTGCCTTCCGGCAGCAAGCCCAAAACGGCCCTGGCAACGGTGCTTTTGCCACAACCGGAGGGCCCCACCAAGGCCAAACGCTCACCGCGCTGGAGGCTCAAGGTCAGCCCATCGAGGGTGGGATCAGCGGAGCCTGGGTAGGCCACCACCAGATCCTCTAGTTGCAGCACAGGGGCTAACTCCATGGCGAGCTGCTGACCACGGTTGGGATTCTGCTCGCCGCTGAATACCATGACCTCAGTCTGACGGGGCCATGCTGGACGCCGCCGAACGGTTTGCCACCTCAACAGCGTCAACGCTGCCTGGTCGAGCCGAGTGCGATGCGCCCCAACTCAGGCAAGAGATCGCTGGGCCCGATGACTACGCCATTGATCTGCCCGCATGGCTAAGGCAGTGCATCGAGCATGTGCCCCCTGGCCAGGGCGAAACCTGCCCCACCGACCCAGAGGGTCTGCTGGCGTCGGCCTTTGATTTCGCCTATCAACTCCACCGCCAGCAGGTGCGAGCCACCGGGGAGCCCTACATCATCCATCCGGTGGCCGTGGCGGATTTGCTGCGCGACATCGGCGCCAGCGCTGCGGTGATCGCGGCTGGGTTCCTCCACGACGTGGTGGAAGACACCGATGTGAGCCTGGAAGAAATCGAGGGGCACTTCGGAGCCGAAGTGCGGCAACTGGTGGAGGGCGTCACCAAGCTGGGCGGCATCCATTTCACCAACCGAACCGAGGCCCAAGCTGAAAACCTGCGCAAGATGTTTTTGGCCATGGCCAGCGACATCCGCGTGGTGTTGGTGAAGCTGGCCGACCGGCTGCACAACTTGCGCACCCTGGGTGCACTGCGCCCTGAGAAGCAGCAGCGCATCGCCACCGAAACCCGCGACATCTACGCGCCCCTGGCCAACCGCCTTGGCATTGGCCGCTTCAAGTGGGAGCTGGAGGATCTGGCCTTCAAGGTGCTGGAACCCGATGACTTCCGTTCCATCTCCCAGCAGGTGGCCAGCAAACGCAGCGACCGGGAAGAACGCTTAGGCGTCACCGTTCAGCTGCTGCGCGATCGGCTGGAGAACTCAGGCGTGCATGAGTGCGAGGTGGTGGGGCGACCCAAACACCTCTATGGCATCTGGAGCAAGATGCAGCGCCAGGAGAAGGAGTTCCACGAAATCTTTGATGTGGCGGCGGTGCGGATCGTGGCTCCATCGGTAGAAACCTGCTACCGCGCCCTCGCCGTGGTGCATGACACCTTCCGGCCCATCCCAGGTCGCTTTAAGGACTACATCGGCCTGCCCAAACCCAACGGCTACCAATCGCTGCACACCGCTGTGATTGGTCGGCATCGGCCGATCGAAGTGCAGATCCGCACCGGCGAGATGCATGAAGTGGCCGAGTACGGCATTGCCGCCCACTGGAAATACAAAGAGGGCGGCTCCCCTGCCGATGGGGATGAAATGGCCCGCTTCAACTGGCTGCGGCAGCTGGTTGATTGGCAAAAAGAAGAAGGGGGACAAGACCACAACGACTATTTGCGCTCGATCAAAGAAGACCTCTTTGACGACGAGGTGTTTGTGTTCACCCCCAATGGCGATGTGATCGGCCTGCGCAAAGGGTCCACCGCCGTGGACTTTGCCTACCGCATTCACAGCGAGGTGGGGAACCACTGCCAGGGCGTACGCATCAACGATCGGCTCTGCCCGCTCGCCACCCCCCTACAGAACGGCGACTTCGTTCAGATCGTGACGGCCAAAACCGCTCACCCCAGCCTGGACTGGCTGAATTTCGTCGCCACACCAACGGCGCGCGAGCGCATCCGCCAGTGGTACAAGCGCAGTCACCGCGACGACAACATCACTCGCGGCCGCGAAATGCTGGAGCGGGAGCTGGGCCGTGATGGCTTCGATGCCCTACTCAGCAGCGACCCAATCCTGCGCGTCGCCCGCCGCTGCAACCTCACCGGTGTTGATGACCTGCTGGCCTCCCTGGGTTTTGGCGGCGTCACGGTGCATCAAGTCACCAATCGTCTGCGCGAGGAGATGCGGCTGGAGGAGGAATCCAGCAACGAGGCCCCCAGCAATGAAGAGCTGGCCCGCAATCTCAGCGACCAAGCCAACACCAGCACCGCCGATCCCAGCGGCAGCCCGATTCTTGGCGTTGAAGGGCTGGAATACCGGTTGGGGGGCTGTTGCAGTCCCTTGCCAGGCGAGCCGATCGTTGGCGCCGTTGCCCTTGGTAATCACGGCATCACCATTCACCGGCAGGATTGCGCCAACGTGGCGCAAACACCGGTGGAACGGCGCTTGCCCGTGCGCTGGAACCCCGTGGTCAGCGAACACCGCCGGCGTTATCCGGTGCTGCTTCGCATCGAGGTGCTCGATCGCGTCGGCATCCTCAAAGACATCCTCACCCGGCTCTCCGATAGCAGCATCAACGTCAGTGATGCGCGGGTTCGCACCGCCTATGGCAAACCAGCCCGCATCGATCTAAGGATCGAATTGAGCAGCGCTGATCAACTGCAAGCCACCATGAACCAAATCCGCTCGATGGCGGATGTGCTGGACCTGGCCCGCTGCGGTAGCGCCTGAGATGGCCTGGCCATGGCTGCTGCTGCTCGGGGCAGCGCTGGGACTGATCTCCCTGCCCTATCAAGCCCTCTCCAGCCTTGGGCTTGCCCTGCAGCAGCACCTTTGGCTCAACAGCGAGAGCGTCTCCGCGGTGGCTGTGGCGCTGGTGTTTGCCTCATCGCTGGCCCTGGTGCTGCTGGGTTGGGGCCCCCTGCAACGAGCCCGGGGCGGCGGACTAACACCAGTGATTGCGCTGCAGGAGAACGCCTCCGATCAAGAGGCATCGCTCTTGCAACAGCTCAGCCTGCGCACCCAACTCCAGCGGTTGCCGCTGATGGCGCTCACCCATCTCGGTGGATTGACCGTGGGCATCGAATCACCCTCGGCCTCCTTGGGCGCTTCGGTGCTGTTGGCGATCCGTCGGCGCTGGCCACAGTTCACGCCATTAGCTGCGCTGCCGCTGCCCATGCTTTGCGCCATTGGCGGCGGCGCTGGCTTAGGCGCGGCCTTTCGCTCTCCCCTGCTGGGGGTCACCTACGCCATCGAAGAATTGGGCCGCAGCGCAGGTCGGCGGTTGGTGTTGCCCGTCTTGCTGCTGAGCGGCAGCGGTGCGGCCATCAGCCTCTGGCTTGGTCCCAGCATCACCAGTGAGCCGGCCGTGGCGGGCATGTTGCCGATGCGGCTTTGGCCCCATGCCCTGCTGGTCTGCGGGTTGTGCAGCCTGCTGGGAGCGCTCTTCGTGCGGATGCTGGTGCCACTGGCCCGGGCCATCAAAAGCGCCCTGCAACGCCAGCGACTCTTCACAGCTGTGCTGATTGCGGCTGGCCTAAGCGGCATCGCCATCGCCAGTGGGGGCTGGAGCTTGAACGATGGAAGCCTGTCGCTGCAGGCGAGCCTGCATGGCGAGATCGGGGGCGAGCCCAACACCTTGCCCTGGCGCTTTCTGAGCTCGCTGCTGAGCATCGCGGCCGGCGCCCCAGGGGGGCTGATGCACGACACGATGACCCTGGGAGCCTTACTCGGGGCCCCACCAACCGATGCCGCGATCACCGACAGCATCAGTCAGGCCCAATTGGGAGCCATTGGCGCGGTGAGCCTGTTTGCTGCCGCCTGCGGCACTCCTTTGTTCTGCGCCATGTTCGTCTTCACGCTGCAGGGGGATGCAGCGATGCTGCCGGCTCTGCTGCTGTGCAGCGCCGTAGCGACCTCCTTGGCGGCCCCGTTACGCGGCGCCAGCTGGAATGAACGGGGGGCCTCCCAATTGCTGCATCCCCACTAAGTCATGACGACCTATCGACCTGCTGGCCAGGCCGACCAAACTGGGGCCACATTGCGGAACCGCCGATGAGCAGGCCAGTCTTCACGCCTCGCGACCGCTGGCTGGCTGTGGTGGGGCTAGCGGCCAATCTGCTCGGATTGATTGCAGCATCAGTGGTCATTGGCTTGCCTGACCCTTGGCACACTGCCAATTTGGTGCTGGCCATTTCCGCCTGGATCCCCACCGCAGTCGTGGGGATCATCGCTTGCATAGCTCTGATCGGCCGGCGTGGCTGGGGCATGGTGCTGGCCTTGGTGGCGCTGGGTCTTCAGCTGTTGGTACTGGTGCCCTACGGGATAGTTCGCCTCAGCCTGCTGGCCTCTGAGCGATCCCAGGGGCTTGTGGCTGTGATCTCGCTGATGGTGGCCGATGTGCTGCTGATCGTCTACTGGTCGCGAGCCCTGAGGCGTCAACGTCCATGAGCCTGGCGGCGCGCGACGACACCATCGCAGCGATCGCCACGGCAGTCGCCGCTGGCGCCGGCAGCGTGGCCATCGTGCGGATCAGCGGCCCCCAAGCCGAAGCCATTGGCCGCCAACTGTTCCAACCAGCTGGCCAGCAGAGCTGGGAAAGCCATCGGGTGCTCTACGGCCACGTCAATGATCCAGCCAATGGCGATGTGGTGGATGAGGTGCTGCTGCTGCTCATGCGGGCGCCGCGCAGCTTCACCCGCGAAACGGTGGTGGAGTTCCACGGCCATGGCGGACTGGTGGCAGTGCAACGGCTGTTGGAGCTGGTCTTGGCGGCAGGCGCCCGCCGCGCCCTGCCCGGCGAATTCAGCCAGCGGGCCTTTCTCAATGGACGCCTTGATCTCACCCGCGCTGAGGCCATCAGCGAATTGGTGAGTGCCAGGAGCCGCCGGGCCGCTGAGCTGGCGATGGCCGGGCTGGATGGGGGGTTGCAACAGCGCATCGAGGCACTTCGCGATCAATTGCTCGATCAGCTTTGCGAGCTCGAAGCACGCGTGGACTTCGAAGAGGACCTGCCCAGCCTCGATGGAGCGGCGGTCTGCACGGCCTTAAGAGACGTTCAGCAGGCGTTGGATCAACTGGTGCTCGACGGGCAGCAAGCCCAGTTGCTACGCGATGGCTTACGGGTCGCGATTATTGGCCGGCCCAATGTGGGCAAAAGCAGCCTGCTCAATGCCCTCAGCGGCCAAGAGCGCGCCATCGTCACCGATCTGCCGGGCACCACGCGCGACCTGTTGGACTACGACCTGGTGCTCCAAGGGGTGCCGATCACCTTGCTCGACACCGCCGGCATTCGCTCCACCGC
Organism: Synechococcus sp. Minos11; assembly: GCF_014279855.1. Lineage (NCBI taxonomy): Bacteria > Bacillati > Cyanobacteriota > Cyanophyceae > Synechococcales > Synechococcaceae > Synechococcus > Synechococcus sp. Minos11. The sequence goes on from NZ_CP047953.1 coordinate 1,991,814, forward strand.
CGATCGCGTTGAACAACTCGGCATTGAACGCAGCCGGGCTGCTTTTGCCAGCGCTGATGCGGTGGTGCTGCTCTATGACCTCAGCCGTGGCTGGAGCCCTGACGACAGCGCGCTGCGGAACGAGGTGCCGGATGGCACGCCCCTGTTGGTGGTGGGCAACAAATCGGATCTCGCTGCTGAACCTGCAACGACGCAAGGACTCGCGATCAGCGCCCGCAGCGGACTGGGATTGGCCGAGCTGAGCAGCGCACTGCTCAAGCTCTGCGGCCTCAGCGGCGAGGGGCAGGGCTTACTGCTGGCGCTCAATCAACGCCAATGCGATCTAGCCGCCGCGGCCTCCGCCGCCTTAGGGCGCAGTCAGCAGGCAGCACGCGATGGCTTGCCCTGGGATTTTTGGACCATTGATCTGCGCGAAGCGATTCGCGCACTCGGCGAGATCACCGGCGCTGAGATCACCGAAGCCGTGCTGGATCGCGTCTTCTCGCGCTTCTGCATCGGCAAGTAGCCCATTAGGGCTCGCTGGCACCGGCCTCCTGACGGGGCAGCACGCGGGCCAACAGCAACAAAGCGGTGACCACGGCATAGGCCAGCGCCCATGGCGCCCCGGTGCCCCAGCCCAAGTGCATGACCGTGTCGGCGGTGGTGAACTGCCAGGCATTGATCACACCAAACCAAGCCAGCAGCGCCGCCAAACCGGTGCACAGCGCAGCGGTCAAAAAACGCTGCTCAATGGCGAAGACCAACAACGCGGCCAGCAGCATCGCCGTGAAGATCTGGCCTTGCTCCAACGCGAATGCCCCAGCCGCCCAAATGTCGGCGGCATTGAGCGCCGCCATCAGATCAGCACTGAAGGGATTGGTGGGAGTTCCCAAGCCGCCGCTTCTCAGACCTGCTTTCAGCAGAAGGGTTCCCCAGCCAGCCAACCCCGGAAGGATGCCGAGCACCACCGCCGGTGCATGGCGTGAGGGTGTGGCCTGGAAGGCCTGGGCCGTGATTGTTAGGCCGATGTAGAGCAGGATCGCCATCCCCGCATCGATGGGGATCAGCAGGGAAGCCAATCCAAACAGGCCAAAACAACAGGCCACGGCCAGCACCACCCCATTCATCCAGGAGTAGCCGGAGCGGGCCCCCAAGGTCTTGAAGCCGGGATGACCGATGTAGATCGTGGTGGGAAAGCAGGAACCCAAGGCGGCTGCGCTCAACGTGCCCAAGCCATTGATCAGCAAACAGCTACGGGTTGGGTAGCGATCACCGGCCGCCTCAGCGCTATCGAGGTTTTGCAGCGAGCCGATCACGTTGAACAAGCCCATCGGGATGATCACCCCTAGCCACGGCACCAACTCCTCCCTGGCCTGCCACAGCCCAGCGAGCTGAACCATGGGCCCCTGCCAACCCACCAGAGACCAACTCTGTTGCCAGGCGCCAGGGGCCACCTCCATCAACCCACTACCCCAGGCGAGCACCAACCCCAGCAACAGGGCGAACAAACCTGTCGGCAGTGGCCAACGCACACGGCCGTAGTAGCCCAACAGAATCACCGCCAAACTCGCCAAACCCACCAGAGGGTTGGCGTAGGTGCGCAACAGAAAGCCAAGCGAGATGTAGCCCAAGGCAATCCCGGCGAGGGTGGAGAGCAAAGCCGCCCGCGGCAACCACAACCGCAACTTGTGGGCGCAAAAGGCTCCGGCGGTTTCAATCAGGCCTGAGCCGAGGCAGGCCACCATGCCGGCTTGCCATGAGCGGGTGATGGCGGTGCTCTCATCCAGCCCTGCCCCCAAGGCGGTGAGCTTGACCGGCAGCATCACCAAAAAGATGTAGGCGAAGAGGCTGACGGTGTTGATGCCGTAGGGCAACGCCGTGCAGTCCTGACGCCCCTCCTGAAGCCCCAAGACACGGGCTTGGCGGGCGTAAGCCAAATTGCCTAGCAGCAAGCTGATGCCGGTAGCCGGCAGGATCACCCCAAACACCAAGCTGTCGGGGTAGCCGAGAACATCCCTGCAGAGGCCAATGATCAGCAGGATCGTGATCAGGTTGTTGAGGGCTAACGCCAGGAAGCCATCGAGATCACCTGGCCTCCAAACCAGACCAAACCCTGGTTGCTGTGTTGCCATGCCCCTGCCTGATCGCGGCCCATCATGGGATTGATGTGGCCAGCTCCTGCCGTGGCAATCCCCCCTCTGGCGATAACGCCAGCGCTGCAGCAGCACTTGCAGACCTGGCTGCAGGAAGACCTGGGACGCGGTGATCTCAGTGCCGCGGCGCTGCAGGGCTGCTGCGGCCAAGCCCACTGGATCAGCAAGGCCGATGGTGTGTTCTGCGGAGGGCAACTGGCCGCAGCCGTGTTTGGCCTGATGGACTCCGGCGTGACAGCGCAGGTGCTGGTGAACGATGGCGAGGCCATCAGCGCTGGCACCCGCCTGCTGGAACTAGGAGGACCCGCAGCGGCTCTGGTGGGAGCCGAACGCACCGCACTCAATCTGGCGATGCGGCTCTCGGGCATCGCCACAGCAACGGCAGCCCTGGCCAGCCAACTGCAGGGCAGTGGCGTGCAGTTGGTGGATACCCGCAAAACAACCCCAGGGCTGCGGGTGCTCGAGAAATACGCCGTGCGTTGTGGTGGCGGCATCAACCACCGCATGGGCCTCGACGATGCCGCGATGCTCAAGGAAAACCACCTGGCCTGGGCTGGTGGGGTGGCTGCCGCCGTTGCGGCGGTCCGCGCAGCAGCCCCTTGGCCAAGCCAGGTGATCGTTGAAGCCGAAACCCTTGAGGAAGCCAAGGCTGCTGTAGCCGCTGGCGCTGATGGGGTGTTGCTCGATGAATTCAGCCCCGATGCGCTCAAGCAACTGGTGCCCGAGCTGCGGCACCAGGCCCAGCAGCGGGGCAAGCCCGTGGTGCTGGAAGCCAGCGGCATCCAGCCCGATCAATTGAGGCTCTTCGCCAGCAGCGGCATCGATCTGATCTCCACCAGTGCTCCGATCACCCGCAGCTCCTGGCTGGATCTGAGCATGCGGTTCACCGGCCAGGAGGGATGATCAGAGGCTGTGTCCACCGCTGCTGCGGTCCCTGTTCATGCTGCGCATTGCCCAAACCCTGGAGGCCCAGCTGCGCGCAGCCATGCAGCAGGCGTTTCCTGAGGCCGACGGCGAGCTGAATCCAGCCCTGGGCCCAGCCAGCAAGCCGGAATTTGGTGATTTCCAAGCCAACGGCGCCCTCGCCTTGGCCAAGCCGCTCAAGCAGGCCCCGCGGCAGATCGCCGCAGCCATCGTTGAACAGCTGCAAAACAACCCAGAGTTTTCAGCCCTGGCAGAAGCACCACAAATCGCCGGACCGGGGTTCATCAACATCACCTTGAAACCCTCGGTGCTGGCCGCTGAAGTGCGCCAACGCATCGGCGATCAGCGCCTGGGCGTTGCCGCGGTTGAGCAGGCCGAAGCGCCGGTCATTGTTGATTTCTCCAGCCCCAACATCGCCAAGGAAATGCATGTGGGGCATCTGCGCTCCACGATCATTGGCGACTGCCTGGCCCGCGTTCTGGAATTCCGCGGCCACCAGGTGCTGCGGCTCAACCATGTCGGTGACTGGGGGACCCAGTTCGGCATGTTGATCACCCACCTCAAGCAGGTGGCCCCCGATGCGCTCAACACCGCTGATGCCATCGATCTGGGCGATCTGGTGGCCTTCTACCGGGAAGCCAAAAAGCGCTTTGACGACGACGGAGCGTTCCAAACCACCTCCCGCGAAGAAGTCGTCAAATTGCAAGGTGGCGATGCCACTTCACTGAAGGCTTGGGGCCTGCTCTGCGACCAATCGCGGCGGGAATTCCAGAAGATCTACGACCGGCTCGACATTCGCCTCAACGAGCGGGGGGAGTCGTTCTACAACCCACAGCTAGCGGCGGTTGTCGATGACCTGCGCTCCAGCGGCTTGCTGGTGACCGACGAGGGAGCGGGCTGCGTGTTTTTAGAAGGCGTGGTGGGCAAAGAAGGCAAACCCCTGCCTTTGATCGTGCAAAAAAGCGATGGAGGCTTCAACTACGCCACCACCGATCTGGCGGCGATTCGCTACCGCTTGGGTTCCGCCGGCGATGGCGCAGGACGCGTGATTTACGTCACCGATGCTGGCCAGGCCTCGCACTTCGCTGGGGTGTTCCAAGTGGCCAAGCGGGCGGGCTGGGTGCCAGCGGCGGCCAGCCTGGAGCACGTGCCCTTCGGCTTGGTGCAAGGGGACGACGGCAAAAAGCTCAAGACCCGCGCCGGCGACACCGTGCGGCTCAAAGATCTGCTGGATGAAGCCGTTGAGCGGGCCCAGGCTGATCTGCGCCGGCGGCTGGAAGAAGAAGAGCGCCAGGAAAGCGAGAGCTTCATCGATCAAGTGGCAACCACCGTTGGCTTGGCGGCGGTGAAATACGCCGATCTGAGCACCAACCGGATCACCAACTACCAGTTCAGCTTTGAGCGGATGCTGGCCTTAACCGGCAACACAGCTCCCTACCTGCTCTATGCCGTGGTGCGCATCAGCGGCATCGCCCGCAAGGGGGGCGCCCTCGATGGCGAGCTGCCCGAGCGGTTGGTGTTTGAAGAGCCACAGGAATGGGCCTTGATTCGCCAACTGCTGCAACTCGATGCGGTGATCAGCGAAGTGGAGAGTGATTTGTTGCCGAACAGGCTCTGCACCTATCTGTTTGAACTGAGCCAGAGCTTCAACCGCTTCTACGACCAGGTGCCTGTGTTGAAGGCTGATGAACCGATGCGCAGCTCGAGGCTGGCCCTCTGCCGTTTAGCGGCTGACACCCTCAAGCTGGGGCTAAGCCTGCTGGGCATTCCCAGCCTGGAGCGGATGTGATGCCGGATCCACGCCCACAGTTCCCCCCGGCCCGCAGCGAGGTGGAGCAACTGCAGAGCTACAGCGCCCCACTGGAGGGACGCCGGGGCATGCTGCGCCTGGACTTCAACGAAAACAGCGTCGGCCCGAGCCCCAAGGTGGTGGAGGCGATCCGCAGCATTCCAGCCGAGCACTACGCGATCTACCCCGAATACGACGGCCTACGCGAGGCCTTCAGTCAGTCCCTCGGCGGACTGCCGTGCGACCAGATCGGGCTGTTCAACGGCGTTGACGCGGCCCTGCATGCCATCTGCCAGGCCTATGGCAACCCCGGCGATGTGATGCTCACCACCAGCCCCACCTTTGGGTATTACCAGCCTTGTGCTCGCATGCAAGGAATGGTGGTCAACGCCATTCCTTATGAAGGCGAGGACTTCCGCTTCCCGCTGCAGGCCACCCAACGGGCCCTAGCGCAACTCAACCCACGGCTGCTGCTGCTCTGCAATCCCAACAACCCAACGGGCACCAGGCTGGATGCCGAGGCCATCGTCCGTCTGGCTGCCACCGCTCCAGGAACGCTGGTGGTCGTTGATGAGCTGTATGAGGCCTTTACAGGAGACAGCGTTCTGCCGATCGCTGACTTCTCCGAGACCCCAAACCTGGTGGTGTTGCGCTCTTTATCGAAAACAGCTGGAATTGCTGGATTACGGCTTGGCATTGCCGTGGGTTATGCAGCTGTGGTGGACAGGATCAGCCGTGTTACTGGCCCCTACGACATCAACAGCTTTGCAGTGGTCGCTGGCAGGGCAGCCTTAGAGGATCAGGGCTATGTCAACAGCTATGTCCAAGAGGTCTTAGCCGCTAAGAGCTGGTTGGTTGAGAAGCTCAAAAAAGCTGGCGTCAAACATCATTGTGATGGAGGAAATTATCTGCTGATCTGGCCGAGCTCTGACACTTCAGCATGCGAAGTAGCACTACGCAATGAGGGGATATTGGTGCGGTCAATGACAGGCAAGGCACTAATCGATGGATCCCTGCGAGTGAGCATTGGCACCAAAGGTCAAATGAAGGAGTTCTGGAAAGTATTCAAACAAAGCGGAGTGAATAACAGAACTCAGCAAGCAGAGTAATATTTAGAAATTTACACTATATCAGCTTAATCAACGCCATCAAAAATATCATATAAACACACCTGACAATATTTTCCCTGCAAAATGCAGCTATTTCTAAAACAACAAGCTTTCACTTAATTGCACAGCCAAAGAACAACTAGAGATCGCGCAGACTGAGACTAATAGTTAATACATTGCACTTAGATTATATTTTTAGATGCATTGGCTACAGCGCATTAGAGCAAAGCATGCAGAATACTAATTTTCTGGTTCTTTTCGTGGCTGCTCAGCTTTCCTGGACGAACCAAGAAGCCATGAGCTTCTTAGGAGCAATGCTTGAAGTAGCAACCGTTGGCGACTCCGAGAAACTTGAATCAATCAGCGGCGAGATGATAAGCGCTGTTCAGAGCCATATCTTAAAAACAAGTATTGACCTCTCAAGCTTGCAGGGGGTCAAACCTGATGCATGCGCTTTGACGATAACAAATTCCGATAAACGCGAGCAATTACTACAGATATTAATCCTTCTTCCATATATCGACATGAAAGTCGATCCAGCAATGATTCAGCTCGTGGATTCATTCGCAGCCGCATTGGATTTCAACTCCAATACATTAAAGGACTTGCATAGAGTTCGAGACAACAAAATGAATATCCTATTGATTGACTATGGTCGACGTGGAGTCGAGCAAGTCCTTGGCATTGATACAGCTCCAAAAGCCCTGAAGGCTGTAATCAAAATCATCCATGAGGCAACTGGTGACCCCATTCTTGCTTCAAAGTTTCAAGGGCTTGAGCGATACCCCGTGGATAGCCTGGGGCACTCTGTTTACCACTGGTATCGAGATCGCAAGTGGCCACTTCCTGGCGAAAAGAAATGCACACCCGACCTATTATTAACTCACGATTGCTGTCACATCTTATCTGGTTGTAACACGGATTTTCGAGGAGAAATGGACGTCTCAGGATTTCAAGCTGGAATGCTCTCAGACGAAGACATGGGGTTTGAACAACTCCTTGAAGTCATTTTAGATTTTCATCTAGGCAAGAAGTTCACGACTGTTGGTGACATTGTCCCACCCAAGACTGGAAATTTTGAGCCAGAAGAAGTCCTTACCAGTTACGAGCGGGGTGTGAGCTGCAACATCAACCTCTTCGAAGACTGGGAATTCTGGGATGTTGCCGAACAACCCGTCGTTGAGCTCCGCAAGCGGTATGGCATTCCCGAAATCTCAGGCCCAATTCTTCTGAAGCCTTAAAAACAAACAGACGCTCCACGGAACACATAAGCGTCAAGTTCACCATCACAGCGCCGGCGGCAACTACCTACTGATTTGGCCAAGCCAAGGGGCCGCCAGCTGTGAGGCTGCGCTGCGGCAGGAAGAAATCCTGGTGCGTTCGATGGCGGGCAAACCCCTGATCGATGGGTCCCTACGGGTGAGCATCGGAACCACCAAACAAATGAAGCGGTTCTGGAAAGCTTTCAGCGCGCAACAGGGGCTGAGCTGAACGCGCATCGGTGCCGATCAGGCCCACACAGGCCAAGGTCAGCACCCCTTGCAGGGCAAGGCAGAGGCCGATTGCTCGACGTTGATGCCAAATCGTTCCCATGACAGCCCCTGCGAAGGAGCCGCATTGTCATGGCATGAGGTCGATTCGGGTTGTATCGCCCAGAGGCGGTGTCAGCTTCAGCACACGACCCACCGGCTTGGACGGCACACCCGGGAGAGCCTCCAGAAAATCCTTCGCGCTGGTCTGATCGCACTCGGCAGGGGGTTCGCCGCTACGGACGTATTGCACAGGGATCACCACTTTGGGGTTGAGCTGCTTCACCACGTCAGCTGCTTCCACACCGTCGTAGACCTTGGCGCCACCACCAACGCCGAGGATCAACACATCGGGGCGACCCAGCAAAACCTTGTCTTCCGGTTGCAAAGTTGCGGCGGTGCCGCCGAGGTGGGCGAAGTCCAAGCCACCTTGCTGCCAGCGCCAAATCACGCCATTGCCAAAACGGCGGCCACCCAGGCGGTCGTGGGGAGCCGCAAAGCCTTCAAAGCGCAGACCTTTGATGCTGTAGCCGCCCGGGCTGGCCAGGAAACGGCCTTGGGCCACAGGCGCACCCTCATCGAGCAGCAGGCTGCTGGCCAAGACCACATCGGCCTTGATCCGAGGCTCCTTCAGCCCTGCCGCGCAAGCCACCGCTTTGAACGGGTTCACCAAGACGCTGGCGCCACCACCATTGATCAACAGGGCGCTATGGCCATAGCTGGTGATCGTGACCCCATCAGCCAACGCCGCAGCCGGCAGGACAAATGCAGCCGTCGCCGCAGCCAAAGGCAGCAGAGAAGAACGCAGCATGGGGGGCCAGATCAGAGCCGGGAACCTAGCAGTGAAACCCAGCCGAACTCAGGCCGAGGCACTGGTGAGGAAATTGGCCAAAAGGGCATGGCCGTGCTGCGTGAGCACACTCTCGGGGTGGAATTGCACGCCCTGGAGATGGGGGTGATCACGGTGCCGCAGCCCCATCACCATGCCGCTCTCCAACCAGGCGGTGATCTCCAGGCAATCCGGCAGCGACTCCCGTTCAGCGATCAGCGAGTGATAGCGGGTGGCTGTGAAGGGATCGGGCAGCCCGGCAAACACACCAGCTCCGGCATGATGCACCGGCGAGGTTTTGCCATGCATCAACTCAGGTGCACGCACCACCTTCCCGCCAAAGACTTCGGCAATGGCTTGGTGGCCGAGGCAGACGCCCAGGGTGGGGACCTTTGGGCCCAACTCGCGGATCACCTCACGGCAAACGCCGGAATCAGCGGGTGTTCCTGGTCCAGGTGAGATCAACACAGCCGCGGGGTTGATCTCTTTGATCTGCTCGATGTTCAGGGCGTCATTGCGCTCCACCCGCAAGCTGGCCGCCAAGGGGTGATCAGCGGCCAACTCGCCTAAGTACTGCACCAAGTTGAAGGTGAAGCTGTCGTAGTTATCGAGGACCAGCAGCATCAGCTTCCCAAGCGCGCCATCAGCGGCGGCAGCAGCAACAGCAGGGCGATCATCAACGACGAGAGTGCCGCCACCAGCACCGCCGCCGCCGCGCAGTCTTTGGCAATGCGGGCCAAGGGGTGAAACCGCCGGCCCACCGACAAATCCACCACCGCTTCGGTGGCCGTGTTCAGCAGCTCCAGCACCAACACCGCCGCGACGGTGAGTACCAGCACCGCCAAGCGATCGACAGAGAGCTGTAACCACAGCCCCAGGGCGAAGACCACCACCCCGGTGACGACATGGATGCGGAAATTGCGCTGGCTCGCAAAGGCATAGACCAGCCCCTGGGCCGCATAGCGGAAGCTGGCCGGCAGATCACGGGCCACCTGCCAAGCTCCAACCCGCAGGCGACGGGCGCGGCCGTCCACCGGGAAACCGACGGGAGTGGATTCACTGGAATCGAGCTCTGAGGTCACCAGAGGCGCCATCCGCTGGAGCCCTGAGGCTCCCATGAAGAAGGATTCCGGCACCTTACCGCCAATCAGTGGGCCGCAGCACCCTGCACCAAGGCGCCCTGCCGGCTGAGCATGGCGGCCAAGGAGGCCTCATCGGGGTGGTCCCAGCCGAGCAAATGCAGCAGCCCATGGCTGGCCAAAAACAGCAATTCCTGCTGCAGCGAATGGCCGTGCTCCGGGGCTTGGCGCTCAGCGGTGGGAATGGAAATCACGATGTCGCCCAACTCAATGGGCAGGCCCTCCAGGGGCTCAGGGGCATCTTCTTGGGCCGCAAACGAGAGCACGTCGGTGGGCTTGGGTTGCTGACGCCATTGACCGTTGAGCTCAGCGATTGCAGCGTCATCGCAGAACTGCAGGCCCAGGCTGTAGGCATCGGCTTTTAAAGGGCTGGGTAATTCGGCCTGGAGTTGCGCCAACCAGCTACTCAGCAACTCAACCCAGCGGTCTTCCCCCAGCGGGTCAGGACCCAAGTAGGCCAGATCCAGCTCGATCGCCGCCAAGGGGTTCACGCCCCTGGCACAGAGGGGCGACCAAACCAGGCCAGCAACAGCAATACACCGGTGAAACCAACGGCGGTCAGGCCGAAGTGGAACAGGCTCTGGCGACCTTTGCGCACCATGTTGCGCATCGCCAGCTTGACGAAACTCGGCTTGGCCTCAGCCGGTGCAGGGGAGTCGCTCATGCGGCCTCGTCGGAAACAGCGTCCACACCCTGGCGCAAAAGCGACTGGATGAAGGGGTCGAGATCGCCATCCATCACCCCCTGCACATCGGTGGTCTCTTCATTGGTGCGCAGATCTTTGACCATCTGGTACGGGTGAAACACGTAATTGCGGATCTGATTCCCCCAGGCCGCCTCAACGATGTCGCCGCGGATGTCGGCGATCTCAGCAGCACGCTGTTCCTGGGCAATCACCAGCAATTTGGATTTGAGCAGTGCCATGGCTTTTTCTTTGTTCTGCAGCTGCGAGCGCTCCTGGGTGCAGCGCACCGCCAAGCCGGTCGGGATGTGCAAAATCCGCACGGCGGTCTCCACCTTGTTGACGTTCTGACCACCGGCACCGCCTGAACGGCTTGTGGTGACCTCCAAGTCCTTATCGGGGATCTCGAGATCGACCTCCTCCTCGAGCTTGGGCATCACCTCAACACCGGCAAAGCTGGTTTGACGCTTGTCATTGGCGTTGAACGGTGAGATGCGCACCAAACGGTGGGTGCCCTTCTCGTTGCGCAGGTAGCCATAGGCGTAGCGGCCCTCCACCTCGATGGTGCAGCTCTTGATGCCGGCTTCTTCCCCTTCTGAAAGCTCGTCCACGGTCACCTTCATGCCGCGGTCTTCCGCCCAGCGGGTGTACATGCGCATCAACATCAAGGCCCAGTCCTGGGCATCGGTGCCACCGGCACCGGCATTGATGGAGATCACCGCACCTTCTTGGTCGTAGGTGCCACTCAGGAGCCGCTCCAGCTCCCAGCGATCGAGCGCCAGGCGCAACTCCTGCAAGCCGCCATTGGCTTCTTGCAAGAGCGCGTCATCGGGCTCGAGGTCGTAGAGCTCCAGGGTGGCGGCAGCGTCATCAACGCTGGCGCGCCAAGTCCGGAGCTGCTCGAGCTGGGCTTTGACGTCATCCAACTGCCGCATCTGCTTGCGGGCATTGTTCTGGTCATCCCAGAAATCAGGCTGGGCCGCGAGTTGCTCGAGATCCTGCTGCCGTGCTGTCAGTGCAGGGACGTCAAAGACAGTCCTGGGCTTGGCCCAGGCGGTCAGTGAGCTCGGAGAGATCGCGCTTGAAGTCGGTGAGATCCAGCACAGCGAAAGGACTTGATCGTTTGACCGTAGCCACCCGTAAGATCCATCCAACCAAGATCAATCGGATGGCCGCCAGCGTCGAGATCTACACCTGGCGGGCCTGCCCGTTCTGCATCCGGGCCAAGGACCTCTTGAGCCGCAAAGGGGTGAGCTACACCGATCACGCCATCGATGGCGATGAGGCGGCCCGCGACCAGATGGCGACCAAAACAGGCGGACGTCGCAGCGTTCCCCAGGTGTTCATCAACGGGCAACACGTGGGTGGCTGCGATGACCTCTATGCCCTTGAACGCAGCGGCCAACTGGATGGCCTGCTGGCCTGATCACGGAGCCAGATCAGCGTGGGGCGCCAACTCTTTCTGATTGATCCGATTGGGCGCCTGCGCCCTGAAAAAGACAGCAGCGTTGCGCTGATGCAGGCCGGACAGCGCGCCGGCGAAGAGATCTGGGCTGCTCAACCCAGCGATCTGGCAGCCGGGGAAGGCGGCCCCCGCGTGCTGGCCGCGCCGATCACTGCCGAGCCTTGGTACAGCGCAGGGGAAGCCCGCTGGCAGCCCCTCAGCCAGTTCCAGCAGGTGTGGATGCGCAAAGACCCACCGGTGGATGAGGCCTACCTATATGCCACCCACTTGCTTGAGCTGGCGGAGCGCCAGGGCGTGCAGGTGCTCAACCGCCCGGCCAGCCTGCGGGCCTGGAACGAAAAGCTGGGGGCGCTGCAGTTCCCAGAGCTGATGGCCCCCACCCTGGTGGCCAGCGATGTGGAGCTGTTGCGTCAATTTGCCGCCACCCATGGAGAGGTGGTGCTCAAGCCCCTCGGTGGGCGCGCTGGTCAGGGGGTAATCCGCTCCAGTGGCGAGGCTCCAGGGCTAGGAGCCCTGCTGGAGCTGGTCACGCAGCAGCAGCAACTGCCAGTGATGATCCAGGCGTTTTTGCCCCAGGTCAGTGAGGGCGATAAGCGCATCTTGCTGGTGAACGGCGAGCCGCTGGGCGCCGTCAACCGCAAACCGAAGGCGGGTGAATTCCGCAGCAACCTGGCTGTGGGCGGCCAACCGGAAGCCACCGACCTCAGCCCCCGCGAGCGGCAGATCTGCGATGTGTTGCGGCCCGCCTTAATTGAGGCCGGACTGTTCTTTGTCGGCATCGATGTGATCGCTGGTCACCTCAGCGAGATCAATGTCACCAGCCCCACCGGCATCCGCGAAGTGGAGCAGCTCGGGAAGATTCCCCTGGCTGATCTCACCCAGCAGCGTTTACTGCAGGGCTGACGGTGAGCTGCTGCTGCAGCACCTCAAGCTTGAGGGCCACCTCCTGCAATTCCCGCTCAGGCACCGAGCCCTTGACCAAACCAGCTCCTGCGGTGAGCTCAAGCCGCGAGCCCCGCAGCACGCCGCTACGAATCGCCACCCGCAGCTCCGCATCACCGGCGCTGTCGATCCAGCCAATCGGAGCGGCATAGGCGCCCCGCTCAAAGGGCTCGAGCTGCCGCAACCAGGCCATCGCTTCGCGGCGGGGCAAGCCAGCGACCGCCGGGGTGGGATGCAACGCCGCTGCCAACGCCAGAGGGTCTTGGCCGGCTAACGATGCTGTGATCGGGGTGTGCAGGTGATGCAGGGGGCCATGGCTGGCCAAGCGGGGATGACGCGGCTGGCGGGGCACCAGCCCCTGCTGTTGCAGCACGGCTGTGATCGCTTCCACCACCAGCTCATGCTCATGGCGATCCTTGCTGGATTGCAGCAACTGCTCGGGCGGCTGATGCTGCGACGCCGTGCCAGCCAGGGCATCACAACGGAGCTGCCCCTGGCGCACCGCCAACAACCGCTCTGGGGAGGCCCCCACCAGATCGCCGCCATCGGCCAGCCCCCAGAGGAAGCGGCAGCTGCCGCGATGGCGTTGGCGCAAGCCCTTGAGCAGCAACTGGGGATCCAGAGGCGCCTCAAGCTGCAGCTGCTGACGCACCGCCAGCACCAATTTGCGTAGCTGGTTGTCGCCCACCAGATGCAGGGCCTGATCCATGGCCTGGCGGTAGGCCCCATGCCAAGGGCTACGGCTCAGCAAGCGGGGAAACGCTGGTGCTGGCGCAGACGGCTCAGCCTGCTGAAGCGCACGCGCCTGCTCCCACAGCTCTTCGGCCACCAAGCGCGGGGTGATCTCACCGCCGAGGCTGCGCGACAAGCGCAACCAGCACTGCCGGCCCTGACGGCTGAGCTGCCAGCGCGGCAGCACCGCCCGCACCCCAGGCAGGGGCTCAGATGCCTCGAGCAGCGGCGCATCAAAAAACGAAAACCCGAGCAGCACACGCGGGCGGGCCAACGCCGGAGCCTCAGGCGCGCCGTCCTGCAGGCGCGAGAGGCTCAACTGACAGAAGCGCTGCGCCAGCTCAAAGCGGCGCGGACCACTGAGCTCCAGCTGCTGAGAGACACCCGTAGCCGCAAAGCAGAGGCCAGGCTGGCTATCCCACAACGCCCGGAAGCGATCACCCCCTGGCAACTGCGGCAGCGCCTGCAGTGGGTCCAGTGGCGCCAAGGGCAGCGCCAGGCTGAGCACAGCACCATCCTCCAGGGACTGCCCATGGGCGGCAGCCTGGCTGAGCAAGTCGGTGAAGCGGGGGGCCTGGTGCACCACACAACCGGGGGACTGCTCAAATGTATGGGTCTCTCGTGGCCCGTAGTGGCGGGCAGCCATGGCTGAGCCCCAGGTCGTCGCAAGCCGTTACGCGCTCTGGAAGGCGGCCATCAAATGGCCGATGTACTCCGTGGCAGTGATGCCAGCGCTTTTGGCCAGTGGCTGGCTTCAAAGTCAGGGGTTAGACCCTCGCTGGGGCCAGCTCGGCCTGTTTCTGCTCGCAGCGGTGCTGCTGCTGGGGTGGGAAAACCTCAGCAACGACGTGTTTGATGACGACACCGGTGTCGACACCCTCGGCAAACCCCATTCCTTGGTGGCCCTGACCGGCCGCCGCGATCGCATTGCTTGGATTGCTCACAGCCTGCTCGCTGGCGGATTGCTGCTGATGGCCCTGGTGGCCCTGCGCAGCCAACCGGTGGTGCTGCTGCTAGTGCTGATCTGCTGCGGCCTGGGATACCTCTACCAAGGCCCACCCTTTCGTTTGGGCTACCGCGGCCTCGGCGAACCGCTGTGCTGGCTGGCCTTTGGCCCCTTCGCCACGGCCGCTGCGCTGATGGCGCTGCAGCCACCAACGAGCCTGCCGGCTGCTGTGCCTTGGCAGGTGGCGCTGAGCCTGGGCGCCGGCCCGGCGCTGGCCACCACCTTGGTGTTGTTCTGCTCCCACTTTCATCAGGTCGAGGAGGACGCTGCCCACGGCAAACGCTCTCCGGTGGTGAAGCTGGGCACGGCCAAAGCCGCGGCCGTGGTGCCCTGGCTTGTGGCGGCAAGCTTGGCCCTGCAATGGCTGCCGGTGCTGGAGCGCCAGTGGCCCTCCACCGCGCTGCTGAGCGTGATCGGGTTGCCCGCTGCAGCGCAGCTGATTCGGCTGCTGCGGGAGCATCACCACCAGCCGGAGCGGATAAGCGGCAGCAAGTTTTTGGCCTTGCGCTTTCAAGCCCTCAGCGGCCTCGGGCTCGCCATCGGCCTGGGCATTGCACCTTGGCTGGGACGTTGATGCAACTGCGCTGGCGCCCATACCGGTGGGCGCTGCAGCCGCCTTTGATCACCGCCTGCGGGCCCTGGAGCGAGCGGCGCGGCTGGCTGCTGCGGCTCGAGGACCCAGGCAGCGGTTCTGTGGGTTGGGGAGAAGCCGCACCCTTGCCGGCTGAGCACGCCCAGTGCGCCGATGCACTCGCGGCATTGCCTTCTGAGTGCAGCACCGAGCACCTCGAGCAAGCACTCAGGGCACTGCCTGGACCTGCGGCCTTTGCCATCGGACTGGCCCTCGCCGAGCTGGAAGGGCTCCAAGGCGGGCAATGGCTGCCGGCTCCGGCGTCAGCAGTGTTGCTGCCAGCTGGCGATGAGGCCATCGCAGCACTGCAGAGCGCGCTCCAGCGAGCCACAGGCCAGCCAGCGGAGTTCGCAGCCAAGTGGAAGGTGGGGGTGCTGGATCCAGACACCGAACTGCAGCTGCTGGAGCAACTTTTGGAGCAACTTCCCAGCGGCGCCCAGCTCCGCCTTGATGCCAATGGCAGCTGGGACCGTGCCACCGCGGGGCGGTGGGCCATGCGTTTGCAGCACGAGGGCAAGCTGCAATGGCTGGAGCAGCCCTTGCCACCCAGCGACCATGCCGGCTTGCTAGCCCTGGGTCGCCGGCTGCCGGTGGCCCTCGATGAATCGCTCCGGCATCCCAGCGGCCTCCCCCCTGGGTGGAGCGGCTGGCTGGTGCACAAACCAGCTCTCGAGGGTGATCCCCGGCCCAAGCTGCTGCAGCTCAAACAAGGGGCCGCCAAGCAGATGGTGAGCAGTGCCTTGGAGAGCGGCATAGGAGCCCGGGCGGTGGCCCACATGGCGGCTCTGGCCAGCCGCGGCCCCACACCATGCGCCGCTGGACTGGCCCCGGGCTGGGGTGCTTCTGGCGATCTCGCCAGCACGATCCCCCAGCAGGTGTGGGAGGCCGCCGGCTCATGAACGGCTGGGAGCTACGGGCCATTGCGCTGGAAGAGCAAGCGGGCCGCGATGCGATGGCCTGCTGCCAACGGTGGCCAGAAGGCAGCGGCGTGGTGATCGGCAGCGGCGGCAGCAGCGGCGGGCGCAAGTGGTGCCTGCAGAGCTGGGAGAACCTCGAGCAGTCGGCCAGCAGCTGCGCGGACTGGTTGCAAGCCATTGGGGTTGATCCCAGCAGCGTGCGGCTGGTGAACCCGCTGCCCAGCCATCACATGGGGGGACTGATGCCCCAGATCAGGGCGCGGCAGTGGCAAGCACCGCTGGTGGCCATTGCGCCTGAACTGATGAAATCTCCTGGCGCGCTGCTGGAGCAACACGGCAACCTCACCCGCGGCGGCCGCGATGCGGTGATCTCGCTGGTGCCCACGCAGTTGCAGCGGCTCCTGGGCGATCCCTCAGGCCGCAGCTGGCTCCAGCAATTCCGGCTGCTTTGGATCGGCGGCGGCCCCCTCAGCACCGAGCTGGCTGATCAAGCCCGTCAGCTGCAGCTGCCGCTGAGCCCCTGTTACGGCAGCACCGAAACAGCCGCGATGGTCTGCGCCGCAGATCCAGCCCAATTTCTGGCAGGGCACAACAGTTGCGGTGAACCCTTGAGCGATGTGGAGCTGCAGCTCGAGCCAACCAGCGGCGCCATAGAGGTGAAAACCAGGCGGCTGAGCCCCGGCTGGCTGAAGGGAGAGCAGGTGCAGCCCTTCGCTGATGCCGGCGGCTGGTGGCACAGCGGTGATGCAGGCCGCCTCGGGCCAGCAGGCCTGGAACTGCTCGGGCGGCTCGATGGCGCCCTCAACAGCGGCGGGGCCACGGTGTTTCCAGAGCAAATTGAAGCGGCCTTGGCCGGCCTGCCCGGGCTGGACGCGCTGCTGGTGGTGGGCCTACCGGATCCGCAATGGGGCCAACGGCTCATTGGCCTGGTCAAACCGTCACCAGGCGCCAATGGTGATGAGGTGATGGCACAGCTGCGGCAGCGCAGCGCCGGCCTGCCGCCAGCGCAACGGCCCAAGCAATGGCAGCTGTGCCCTGAGCTGGCGCCCAACCCCCAGGGCAAGTGGGAGCGCCAGCGCTGGCGGGCTTGGGCTCAGGTCTGAACTGAGGCTTGAAGCCAACGCTGCACTCCATCAGGCAGGGGTGCACGGCGGCGATCAGCGGCGGCAATGCACTGATGCCGCGTCAGCCCGCGGGCGACGGGACGCCCTGCGGAGGAAAAGCTGTAGGCCACCTCAAAGGCAGTGGGATCCAACCATTGAGGGGTCAGCGCAATGGCCAGCGGATCACCGCAGATCAAAGGCGCCAAAAAATCAGCGCTGCAGTGGGTGATGGGCAGCAACAGATCGAGCTGCTGGCCGGGGGTGGGAAACAGCGTTGCCGGCTCGAGGCCAAAACGCTCGAGGCTCTCTTCATAGGCCTCATGGCACCAGCGCAGCAGCTGCTGAAAATGCAGCACACCAGCTGCATCCGTTTCACCGAAACGCACGCTGCGGCACAGCACTAGCCAGTCGCTGGAGTTCAGCGGTCGACGGAACCCATGATCACGTCGATCGAACCGAGGATCGCCATGATGTCGGCCACCTTCACCCCCTTTAAGAGGTGAGGAAGGATCTGCAGATTGTTGAAATCAGCGGCGCGAATCTTCCAGCGCCACGGGGTGACGTCGTTGTTGCCCATCAGGAACACGCCAAGCTCACCTTTACCGGATTCCACGCGGGTGTAGAGCTGCCCATTAGGGATCTTGAAAGTGGGCGCAACTTTCTTGGCAACGATTTGATAATCGAAGCCATAGAACTCACTGTCTTTGCCTTCTAGCTGACGCTTGGCTTCCAGGTTTTCAGTGGGCCCGCCAGGAATCTGCTGAGCGGCCTGACGCAAAATCTTCAGCGATTCGCGCATCTCCTGCAAACGCACGCGGTAGCGGGCGAAGCAGCAGCCCTCTTGGGCCGTGGCCACCTCCCAATCGAAATCGTCGTAGCACTCGTAATGGTCAACCTTGCGCAGATCCCAGGCCACGCCTGAGGCCCTCAGCATCGGACCCGACAAACTCCAGTTGATGGCCTGCTCGCGGGTGATCGTGCCAAGACCCTCAATTCGCCGGCGGAAGATGGGGTTGTTGGTGATCAGCTTTTCGTATTCATCGATCTTGGGTCCAAACCAGTTGCAGAAGTCGTCTAACTTCTCCAACCAGCCATAGGGAAGATCCGCGGCGACTCCACCAATGCGGAAATAGTTGTTGTTGACCATCCGCTGACCGGTGGCCGCTTCCCAGAGGTCGTAAATCATCTCCCGCTCACGGAAGATGTAGAAGAACGGCGTTTGAGCGCCTACATCTGCCAGGAATGGGCCAAGCCACAGCAGGTGATTGGCGATGCGGTTGAGCTCCAGCATCATCACGCGGATGTAGCTGGCGCGGCGCGGAACTTTCACATCAGCCAGCCGCTCCGGTGCATTCACCGTGATGGCTTCATTGAACATGCCAGCGGCGTAATCCCAGCGGCTGACATACGGCACGAACATCACATTCGTGCGGTTCTCGGCGATCTTCTCCATGCCCCGGTGGAGATAACCAATCACCGGTTCGCAATCCACCACGTCTTCCCCATCGAGGGTCACCACCAGACGCAACACCCCGTGCATTGAGGGGTGATGGGGCCCGAAGTTGAGCACCATCGGCTCGGTGCGCGTTTCCAGCTGCGTCATGGGGGCCGGGGGCCGAAGCTGCGCTGATCCTAGGAAGGACCCTGTGCCATCCCCTTGCGGACTTGAGCAGTTCCTTTCATCACCAGCCGGTGCTGCCGCAACAGTTGCTGGAAGCACTAGCCGAATTGCCCGATGAAGGCGTGCTGCTCGATGCCACCGTGGGCGGCGGCGGACACAGCAGCCTGCTGCTGGATGCCCACCCCGGCTGGCAGCTGATCGGCCTGGATCAAGACCCCGCCGCCCGCGCGGCAGCGGCCCAACAGCTGGAGCGTTTTGGCGAGCGGGTGCAGCTGGTGGCCAGCAACTTTGCGGCCTACACCCCAAATCAACCGGTGGTGGCGGTGCTGGCTGATCTGGGCGTCAGCAGCCATCAGCTCGATGTGCCCGAGCGCGGCTTCAGCTTCCGCGCCGATGGCCCTCTGGACATGCGCATGAACACCGAAGGCGACGGAGAAACTGCCGCAGCGCTGATCGACCGCCTGGAGGAAAACGCCCTAGCCGATCTGCTGTTTCACTACGGCGAGGAGCGACTTTCGAGGCGGATTGCGCGCCGGCTCAAAACTGAAGGCCCCTGGGATGACGGGGAACGGGGTACCGCAGCGCTGGCCTATGCGATCGCCGGCTGCTACCCGCCCAAGCAACGCCATGGCCGCATCCATGCCGCCACCCGCAGCTTCCAGGCCTTACGGATTGCGGTGAACGATGAGCTGGGGGTGCTGGAAACCCTGCTCAACGACGCTCCTAACTGGCTCGAGCCCGGTGGGCGGATCGCCGTGATCAGCTTTCACTCGCTCGAGGATCGGCTGGTCAAAAACCGCTTTAAGGCTGATGAGCGTCTGCGGGTGATCAGCCGCAAGCCCTTGATCGCCTCAGAGCAGGAAGCCGAGGCCAACCCCCGGGCCCGCTCCGCCAAGTTGCGCGTCGCCCAGCGCCTCAGCGCAGAGCTTGAACCTGCTCAGTGAACCAAGCCAGGGCCTGATCCATCTGCTCGGCCGTGTTGGCGCGCCCCAAACCAAACCGAACCGACGCTGCGGCCTGCTGCCGGCTGCGGCCCAAGGCGAGCAAAACATGGGAAGGCTTACCGCTGGAGCTGCTGCAGGCTGAACCGCCACTGAGCGCCAACCGGCGCCGCAGGGCGCTGTGCAGCCGCGCGCCATCGACCCCTTCAACGCTGACGTTGAGGTTGTGGGCCAAGCGCTGATCCAAGCAGCCGTTGAGCACGACTCCCTCTAGGGGTTGCAGCCCCTGCCAGAGGCGATCGCGCAAGCCCGCAAGCCGCTCGGCGCGCTGGGGGGCATCGGCAAGCGCACGCTCCAGGGCTTCGGCCAGCCCAACGGCCAACGGCAGCGGAACACTGCCGCTGCGCAGCCCCCCCTCCTGGCCACCGCCATGGAGCTGGGGCTTGAGCTCCACACCAGGTGCCACCAGCAGAGCGCCAACGCCCTTGGGGCCATAGAACTTATGGCCGCTGAGGCTGAGCAGATCAATGCCCAAGGCCAGGGGCTCAACCCGTTGATGGCCCACCAGCTGGGCGCCATCGACATGCACCGCGATTCCCTGAGGCCGGCACAGGGCAGAAATGTCGGCGATTGGCTGCAGCACGCCGATCTCGTTGTTGGCAGCCATCACGCTCACCAGCACCGTGTCAGGCCTTAGGGCAGCCGCCAGGGCATGGAGATCGAGCAAACCATCGGGCTGCACCGGCAGCACCGTGAGCTCAAAGCCGAGGCTTTGCAGGTAGCGGCATGGGTCGAGCACCGCCCGGTGCTCGGTGGCCACCGTGACGATGTGCCGCCCCCGCGTGAGCCGCGCCTCACACAGACCCTTGATGGCCAGGTTGTTGGCTTCGGTGGCCCCGCTGGTGAACACCACCGCGTCGGCAGGAACCGCCAAGCAACGGGCCAGACGCTCACGGGCGAGGGTCAGCTGGGCTGCGGCCTCTAGGCCAGGACGGTGGCTGCGGCTGGAAGGATTGGCAAAGCCATCACTCCATAAGGGCGCCATGGCCTCCACCACCGCCGGATCACAGGGCGTGGTGGCCTGATGGTCGAGGTAGATCGGCGCAGCGGCCACGGATGCTCCCCATCCAACGCAAACCATCCCATGCTGGCGGGACTCCGCTGGATTTCAGTGATGGTGCGCCCCGCCTGGCTGCTGGCAGCACTTGCCGGTCTGTTGAGCTCGAGTGCGGCACTGGCTCAGGGCTTTGTGTTTGAAACCAGGCAACAAAACCCAGCCAACTACCGCCCCCCTGGCCTGAAGATCCTCAGCCAGCGCGCCGTTCCCTACGGCGAAGAAGTGGTGGGCATCTATGCCATTCGCGACGCCGAGGACATCCCTGATGGCAAGCGCATCAAGATTTGGCGTGAGCGCGCCAATGACGTCAAGGTCGCCAACGAAACCATCCGCTGCGACACCACCGCGCCGATGCGGATCACCGGCCGTGGCGACCAGATGCTGATGCTGGAGCTCAACCCTGGTGGAGCCGTTGGGCCCCACAACGAGGAATCCCATCTGATCTGGTGGGCTGCCTGCGTGCCTGAGCAGACCGGCAACGACCCGAACACCCTGCAAGCGATCGCCCAAGAGCTGGGTTTCAGCGGGCTGCTGATCGAACGTCAGCATGTCTTGCCTGGACGCCCTCGATAAAGTCCAGGCGCTGCGTGAGATCTCTGCCCATGGATGGCTCTCAGGAGAAGGACCACGCCGAAGAACTGCTGAATGCCCCGCCGCGGGTGTTGCTGGTGGATGACGAGCCCGGCCTGCGCACAGCTGTGCAGGCCTACTTCGAAGATGAAGGCTTCATCGTCAGCACCGCCGCCGATGGCGAAGAGGGCTGGGAGAAGGCTCAGAGCGAAGTGCCTGACGTTGTGCTCAGCGACGTGATGATGCCGCGGGTGGATGGTTTTGGGCTGCTCAAGTTGCTGCGCGAAGACGAACGTCTGGGCGGAACCCCGGTGATCTTCCTCACCGCCAAGGGCATGACGGCCGACCGCATCGCCGGCTTTCGGGCAGGGGTGGACGACTACATCCCCAAGCCATTTGACCCCGATGAATTGGTGGCGCGGGTTCGGAACGTCGTGCAGCGCCAGGAGCGCCTGCTCAAAGAAGCGGCCCGCTATGCCGATACCGACCTGGGCCAAATGGCCAAACAAATCGGTGAAATTCGCACGATGCTTCAAGGCGGTGCCGGCAAGGCCGCAGGCCAAAGCGTGGAGCATTCCTTCACGCCGCGGGAAGCCAGCGTGCTGCAGCTGGTGGCAGAAGGACTGATGAATAAGGAAATCGCCCGCCAGCTGGAGACATCGATCCGCAATGTCGAAAAGTATGTGAGCCGTTTGTTTGCCAAGACCGGCACCGCGAGCCGCACGGAGCTGGTGCGCTACGCCCTTGAGCACGGCTTGGTGCACTAGCTGCGGTGCAGAGCTGGCGAGAGGCCGCGCTGAACCAAGGCTGGACTTACCGCCATCGGGTGCAGCCAGCCGAAGCTGGCCAAGCTGCCCTGGAGCTATTGGTGCAGCGCTGGCAGCACTCCGATCGGGCCACCTGGGCGCAGCGGCTGCAGGCCGGTGAATGCCAACTGAATGGCGCACCCGTGCAGGCCGAGCAGGTGCTGCAACGGGACGATGAGCTGCTCTGGCAGCGGCCGCCTTGGCTTGAGCCCGCCATCCCCGACCAATGGGAGACGATCGTTGATGACGGCGACCTGCTGGTCATCAACAAGCCCTCCGGACTGCCGGTGATGCCCGGCGGTGGATTTCTGCAGCACACGCTCACTGCCCTGCTGGAGCCCACAGGCGCCAAGCCCGTGCACCGCTTAGGCCGCTTCACCTCAGGGCTGCAAGTGTGTGCCCGCAGGCCCGAAACGCGGGCGCAACTGAGCCGGCAGATGCAGCCTCGGGGCGGCTGCCGCAAGCTCTACCAAGCCTGGGCGCAGCGCGTGCCCGCTCTGGATGTAGGGCAATGCCTTGCGATCACAACCGCCGTTGTCGAACGTCAACATCCCCTCCTGGGCTGGATCTGGGGACCACGAGCTGACGATCTGGAGTCGCTCCGCCGGCAGCTCAGCGCCCACTCAGAAATCCGCCTGCTAGAGCGCGCCGCCATTGGCGACCGGCTGGACGTGGTGATCCACACCGGCCGGCCCCACCAGATCCGGATCCACTTGGCTCAAATCGGCAGTCCTCTGCTGGGCGACCCGCTGTATTTGGCCGAGCAGCGCATCGCTGAACATGCCACCCCAGGCGATGGCGGTTACCGGCTGCATGCCCAACAGCTCAGCGGGCTTGAGCACAACGGGCAAACGCTGAAGCTGATGGCAAGCCCGCCGCAGGACTTCAACCCCGCACAAACTCAATCAGACGGGAAAAATAGAAAGGGGCTTGGTTGAGCTGCCGCCGCTTGGGCACAAAACCATGGGCCTTGGCGGCCGCCACGATGCCGCTCTCTTTGAGCGTGTAAGCACGCGTGGTTTTGCTGGGGCCGGGGAACAGCTGGCCAATCCCCTTGAGCAGCGCCAAAAGCGGCGTGTAGGGGGCAAAGCTCACGATCAAGCGCTGCTCAGCCATCCCCGCCAAGTGAGCCACCATCAGCTCGGCCTGGGGCTGGGGGTAGTGGATGAACACATCCAGGCAGATCACAGTGTCGAAGCGACCTTCCAAACGCTCCAGATCACTGGCCTGAAACTGCAACCGGCCATCGTTCAAGCCGGCGCTCTGCGCCCGACGAGCGGCCTCAGCCACCATGGCTTCTGAGAGATCACTGGCGGCGATCGATGCCGCGCCGAGCTCAGCCAACGGCAGGCTCAAGCTGCCCACACCACAGCCGGCATCACAGAAGCTGCGGTTGGCCACATCGCCGTCTTCGCGGAGCCAAGCCAGCACGTTATCCACCGTTTTTTGGTGGCCGATGCGGATGTTGCGCTGCACCCGATTGACGTCGTCGCTTTCGCTGTAGATCCGATTCCAGCGATCAAAGCCCGTGGTCTCGAAATAGCCCTTGACCTCGCTCTTCTCCTGTGCGGCGTCTTGGCTCGGGGCAGCACTCATCGCTTGCAGCGAAACAGGCCCGGACCTTACCCGTTCCGCTGCCAGGCCAATGGCGCACCCGGGCTCTGGTGCCAGCGCAACGTGTGCTGGAACTTCACACCCAACAGCTGCTGCGTGAGCAAGCGTTGATCTCCGAGCACCTGGCGGGGCAGCACGGTGGCCGAACGAATGGCAGCACCAACGGCACCGGTCCAACTGGCGAGGCGCACAACACCGTCTAGCAGCGTCAACGTCGTGCCCGCCAAGGTGCCGTCCTCCAAACGGCAGGTGCCATCAGCCACCGCAATGCTGCGCTCATCCCAGGGGTAGGTGCCGGGCGGCAGGCCATAGGGGGCCAGGGCATCACTCACCAACACCACCTGCTCAGGGAACAACCGCTGCAGCAAGGCCGCCATGGCCGGTGCGATATGGATGCCATCAGCAATCACACCCAGGGCCACCGGCGGGCTCCCGAGCAAGGCCCCCACAGGACCCGGCGCCCGGTGATGCAAGCCAGCCATGGCGTTGAAGCAGTGGGTGATCATCCCCACGCCCTGCTGATAGGCCAAGCGCGCCGTCCGTTCATCAGCGGCGCTGTGGCCGAGGCTCACCACCACGCCGCGCTGGCGTAACGCCGCAATCACCTCCTCAGCGCCAGGCAACTCCGGCGCCAGGGTGACTAGAGCAATGTCGTCTTCAAAGCCGCTGATGCGGCGCGCCAATTCAGCAAGCGAAGGCGCACACAAATGCTCACTGGGGTGGGCACCGCGTTTTTCAGGCGCCAAAAACGGGCCTTCCAAATGGGCACCCAACAGGAGGCAGCGCCCGGGGTGGTGCTGCCGGCGCGCTTCGGCCAGCACAGCCAACGACTGCCGCAGGGGCTCCACACCGCAGGTCACCAGCGTCGGGGCAATCGCCTCCACCCCGTCGCGCCAGAGCAGATCCAGCAGCTCAAGCAAACGCGGCAACTGCTCGCTCTGCAGTTCAGGGAAGGGCAGCCCCAAGCCGCCATTGATCTGCAGATCAACGCCCGCTGGAGAGAGCCAATCCCCCTGCCAGTTCAAGCCGCGGGCGCTGGTCCCGACCTCCAAAGGCTCCAATGCCGCAATGCGGCCATCGTCATCAACAGCCAGGCGCCAGCGCCGCTCCGGCACACCGATCGGTTCGGGCAAGCGCAGATTCGTGTGCCACTGCATGCCGATGTGGTGAAAATGCCCGCAGTTGCAGTCTGCCGATGACAGCCCCGGCACGGGTGGGAGTGGTGATGGGAAGCGATTCCGACCTGCCCTGCATGCACAAGGCTGTAGAGATGCTGGAGACCTTCGGCGTAGCCCATGAAGTGCGGGTGCTCTCCGCCCACCGCACTCCGCTCGCCATGACCGAGTACGCCCAACAAGCCGAAGCGCGGGGCCTGCAGGTGGTGATTGCGGGCGCTGGCGGCGCCGCCCACCTGCCCGGGATGGTGGCGGCCCTCACCACCCTGCCGGTGATTGGCGTGCCAGTGAGCAGCAAAGCGCTCTCCGGGGTGGATTCGCTCTATTCGATCGTGCAGATGCCCGCCGGCATCCCCGTGGCCACCGTGGCCATCGGCAATGCTGCCAATGCAGGGCTCTTGGCCCTGCAAATCCTGGCCATTAGTGATCCAGCCTTGCGCGAGCAACTCCACAACTACCGCCGAGGCCTGGCCGAGATGGTGACCGCCAAAGATGCCCGGCTTCAGGAGTTGGGCAGCAGCAACTATCTGGCGCAGTGATGAACCTGCCGCGCTGGTTTCGCCTGAGCCTGATCCTGCCCTTACTGGGCTTGAACCTGTTTGTGCTGCGCCAGGCGCTGCTCCGCCTAGCGCCTTTTCCGGCTCTGTTCATCAGCGCGGCTCTGATCGCCTTCCTGCTGGATATTCCGCGCCGCTGGTTGCAGCACCGGGGCGTGCCGAGGCCGCTGACGATGGTGCTGGTGCTGGGCGTCACCGTTGGGGTGGTGGTGCTCAGCGGCCTGTGGCTGGTGCCGCGGCTGATTGAACAGCTCGGCGAACTGATCAACGCCGCCCCCGGCTGGCTGGAGCAAGCCCAAAACCAGCTCAATGTCTTGCAAGAGAAGGCCTTGGAGCGGGGCATCCCCACCGACCTCAGCCCACTCACCGACGATCTGCTCGCCCGCAGCACGCGCCTGGCACGCAGCCTGAGTCAGCAGCTGCTGGGCCTACTCAGCGCCACCCTTGGCCTCACGGTGAACAGCATCATCGTGCTGGTCTTGGCGGTGTTCCTACTGCTCGGCGGCGAAACCATCTCTGCCGGTTTGGCGCGCTGGGTCCCCGCTGACTGGCGCGAGTTGGTGGTGGGCAGCTTGAACCGCACCTTCCGCGGCTATTTCGCCGGCCAAGTGCTGCTGGCCTTGATTCTCAGCGGCCTGCAGGTGGTGGTGTTCACGCTGCTGCAGATTCCCTACGGGATTTTGTTTGCCCTGCTGATTGGCTTCACAACGCTGATCCCCTACGCCAGCGCCCTGACGATCACCCTGATCAGCATCGTGTTGACCGTGGAAGATTTGCGCACGGGCCTGGAAGTGCTGGCAGCAGCGATCTCCGTGGGCCAGGTGGTGGATCAAGTGATCGCCCCGCGCTTGGTGGGCACGATCGTGGGGCTTCATCCAGCCTGGGTGCTATTCAGCCTGCCGGTGGGCTCACGGCTGGGCGCGCTGCTGGGCTGCGGGCAACTGCTGGGCTTGCTGCTCGCGGTGCCGCTGGCCAGCGTGCTCAAGACCATCCTCGATGAGGTCTACATCAGGCTGCAGCCTTCAGAACCCCCCGCTCCTCCAGCAGGTTGATCACAGCAGCCACGCACTGCTCCAGGTTTTGGGCGCCAGTGTCGAGGCAAAGCTCGGGCTTCTCCGGCGCCTCGTAGGGGCTGGAAATGCCGGTGAACTCCTTGATCTGTCCAGCGCGGGCCTTGGCATAGAGGCCCTTGGGGTCGCGGGATTCACACACCGCGAGGTCAGCGGCGCAGTGGATCTCGAGGAAATCCCCATCGGCCACCAGGGCGCGGGCCTTGTCACGGTCGGCGCGGAAGGGTGAGACAAAGGCGGTGAGCACAATCACGCCGGCATCAAGAAAAAGCTTGGCCACCTCACCGATGCGGCGGATGTTCTCCTCGCGGTCGGCATCCGAGAAGCCCAGGTCTTTGCAGAGGCCATGGCGGATGTTGTCGCCATCAAGCACGTAGGTGGCGAGGCCACGCTCAAACAGGGCCGCATTCACCGCGTTGGCCAAGGTGCTTTTGCCCGATCCCGACAGGCCGGTGAACCAGAGGATGGAGCTGCTGTGACCGCGCTGACTGGCCCGGGCCTGACGATCCACCGAGGCTTCATGCCAAACGATGTTGGTGGCCTTGGGGGTGGTTGCGGTCATGACCACGGGGTGAAGTGGGGGGCCCATTGTCCCCTAGCCGCCGGCCCGCTTCGGGCGATACCCCTCATTGGCCAGTAACTCCAGGGCCAGATCCACCTGATCACCCTGCAGCTCAATCACACCATCTTTGGCCGTGCCGCCGCTGCCGATGCGGGTCTTGAGCTTTTTAAGCAGCGCCTTGAAGCCGGCCCCATCGAGCTCCAAACCGCGGATCAGCGTCACGGTCTTGCCGCCCTTGCCCCCCCGGGTGGATTGCACCCGCACCACTTGCTGGGCCTTGGGCACTGGCTCCGAGGCAGCGGCAGCTGGGCGCTGCAAACTGGCGTCACTACTGAATTCCTGCCAGCCCCCCTTGGGCATGGACCTCCCGCAATCCCCCGCATTGTCGATGAACACCGCCTCCCAGGCGCCCCAGTG
Organism: Synechococcus sp. Minos11; assembly: GCF_014279855.1. NCBI lineage: Bacteria > Bacillati > Cyanobacteriota > Cyanophyceae > Synechococcales > Synechococcaceae > Synechococcus > Synechococcus sp. Minos11. The sequence continues at coordinate 2,019,193 of NZ_CP047953.1, forward strand.
GGCGGATTCCAGCCGCGGACTGGGCCGGCTGATCGAGTCGCTGATCAGCATTGGATTGCTGCGGCGTCCGCTGTTTTTTCAGGCGCGGCAACTGATCATTCGCACCGCCGAGCGCAATGGCATTCCCTGGCGTGCGCGCCGCCAACAGCTGCAGCAAGCCGCCGAACCACTGCTCGAGCAGAGCCGCACAGCTGATCTGAGCATTCCGCAGTACTACCGGGTTCGCTTCCATGCCTACGAGCAGGGCAATCTCTGCTGGCAAGCCGCGGCTGAAGCGGAGCAGGCCACCGATGCCATGGCGCTGCGGGTGTGGCCCGAGGAACAACTCAGCCCTCAGCAAGCCCAAGAGCGTCTGCGTCAGGCGATCCACCGCTGCGCCGAGCCGCTACTGGATCAAGCCATTGAGCGGGTGTTGGACATTGGCTGTTCCGTTGGCGTCAGCACCCAGGCGCTGGCCCAGTGGCTGAATGCCCGCGCTGAGGCGGAAGGTGTGGCCAAACCGGAGGTGATTGGACTTGACCTCTCCGCGGAGATGTTGGCGGTGGCACGGGTGCGCGATCAGCAAGGGCTCGTGAGCCAATGGCGCCATGGCGCTGCTGAGGCCACCGGGCTGGAGTCGATGAGCCTGGATCTGATCAGCCTGCAATTCGTTTGCCATGAGCTGCCCCAAAGCGCCACAGCAGAGGTGCTCAGCGAAGCAGCGCGGCTGCTGCGCCCGGGCGGGGTGCTGTTGATGGTGGATCAAGACCCTGGCTCAGCGGTGCTGCAGCGATTGCCAGCAGCAGTGGCGACGTTGCTTAAGAGCACCGAGCCCTACATCGAGCAATATTTCGCCCTCGACATGCCCGAAGCCCTGACGGCTACTGGCTTCGAGGAGTTGCAGATCGCGGCCTGCGACCCCAGGCACCGGGTGATCGCTTGCCGGCGCTCCACGCCCCCTTGCCCCTAGAGAACCAAACGCTTAGCTGAGTGGGACCGGCTGCCGCTGCCTTGGACGCCTCTCCACCACTGAATGTGCAGATGCTGGAGGTGCGCTTCAGCGATCCCCATAGCCAGCAGACCTGCGCCGAGGTGGGGCTGAACCTGGCTGATGCCAGCGCCAACCGCTGCCGGGGGGAGCAGGGCCGCATCCAAATCCTTGAGCCCTACGGCTGGCCTCCCTTGGCCCCACCGGCTCCCTAGGCTGACGCCAACTTAATTGCGCCGGTGACCAGCACGCTGCCCAACTCCGCGGCCCTGGATGCCGCCTCTCGCCCTAACGGTTTGGGCCGCTTCGGCCGTTTTGGCGGTCAATACGTTCCTGAAACGCTGATGCCAGCGCTGGCTGAGCTGGAAGCCGCCGCCGCTGAAGCCTGGCAAGACAAGGCCTTCACCGATCGCTTAAACGCGCTGCTGCGCGATTACGTGGGCCGGCCCAGCCCCCTCTATGAGGCCGAGCGCCTCAGCGAGCACTACCGCCGCGCTGAAGGCGGACCCCGCATTTGGCTCAAGCGCGAGGACCTCAATCACACCGGCGCCCACAAGATCAACAACGCCCTTGGCCAAGCGCTGCTGGCGCTACGCATGGGCAAAAAGCGGATCATTGCTGAAACCGGCGCTGGCCAGCACGGCGTGGCCACCGCGACCGTCTGCGCCCGCTTCGGCCTGGAGTGCGTCATCTACATGGGCGCGGAAGACATGCGTCGTCAGGCCCTCAACGTCTTCCGCATGCGTCTGTTGGGCGCCACCGTTCAACCGGTGACAGCAGGCACCGCCACCTTGAAAGACGCCACCAGCGAAGCCATCCGCGATTGGGTGACCAACGTTGAGAGCACCCACTACATCCTTGGCTCGGTGGCTGGCCCGCATCCCTATCCGATGCTGGTGCGCGACTTCCACGCCTGCATTGGCCGGGAAACCCGCCAGCAGTGCCAAGACGCCTTTGGCCGGCTTCCTGATGTGTTGTTGGCCTGCGTGGGTGGCGGTTCCAATGCCATGGGGCTCTTCCACCCCTTTGTGGGCGACACCAGCGTTCGCCTCATCGGCGTTGAAGCCGCCGGTGAAGGGGTCGCCAGTGGTCGCCATGCCGCCACGATCACCGAAGGGCGCACCGGCGTTCTGCATGGGGCCATGAGCCTGCTGCTGCAGGACGGCGATGGCCAGGTGATGGAGGCCCACTCCATCAGCGCTGGCCTTGATTACCCCGGCGTTGGACCTGAGCACAGCTACCTGCGAGAGATCGGGCGCGCGGAGTACGCCGCGGTAACCGACACGCAAGCCCTCGATGCCCTGCAGCGCCTCAGCCAACTGGAAGGGATCATCCCGGCCCTGGAAACTGCCCATGCCTTTGCTTGGCTCGAAAGCCTGTGCCCAACTCTGGCTCCAGGCACTGAGGTGGTGATCAACCTCTCCGGCCGCGGGGACAAAGACGTGAACACCGTGGCCGAGCGCCTCGGCGATCAACTCAAGCCAGCAGACGGCTGAGGGTTCCAGCCACCGCCTCAACGGCGGCCAAGGCCGTGGCATACGCCATCCGCATCGGCCCCACCAACGCCACGCTGCCCTCACCACCGGAGGCGGTGGCATAGGGGGCTTGCACCACAGCGCAGCCACTCAAGGCGGGGTGGGGATGCTCTTGGCCAATCCAAACGCCACCACTGGCTGTGGCGGCCGCAGGATTGAGCAATTCATAGGGCTGCTGCTCCACCAGTTGCAGCAGGGGCCTCAAGCTAGTGGTGAGCTGGAATTCAGGCTGACAGAGCAAGCCGGCCAGGCCTGTGGTTAACGCTCCCTCAGCCTGACGATTGCGGCCGCGGTTGTGGCTGGCCAAGGCCTGCTTCAGCGGAGCACCCACGCTCTGCAAGTGGGACGGCAGACCACTCCAGTTGATGGCGCTCTTGGAGAGCTGATCGTTGAGCCAATGCTCCAGCGCTTGCAGTTGGGCGCTGCTGTCTGGCGGCAAACGCAAATTGAGGCTGCTGCTCGCCGCCGAACTCTCAACCAAAAACACCAGCAAACGATCCCCACTGCGCACCAATCGCAGGGCCTTGAGCCGGGGTTCCTGCCGTTGCGGGCGCGTGATGATGCTCATCAGCCCGGTGAGATCGGCCAAGCGGCGGGCCAAGTGGTGCAACAAATCATCGAGAGCCGCCCACTGCAGGCTCAGTTCGGCCAGCTCCCGCTGCAGCTGCACCACCGCAGCACCCGGCTCAGGAAGCAAGGCATCCACAAATTGGCGATAGCCCTTCGGGCTTGGCACACGACCGGCGGAGGTGTGCGGCTGGGTCAAGAGCCCCTTCTGCTCCAGCGCTCCCATGGCCGAGCGCACCGTGGCAGGGGAGGCATCCAGGCCAAAACGCCGCACCAAGGTGCGACTACCCACCGGTTCGACCGTGTCGACATAGTGCTGCACCGTGGCCTGCAACACCTGCTGCTGGCGGCGAGGCAGAGGAAGCACAACCCTGGGCGAAGACTCCGATCGTACGCAAGCTCAGTAGCGGGGCACCGCCGGATCCACCAACACGCTCCAGGCATCAATGCCGCCTTCGAGGTTCCAAACCTGAGGCACCTGTTGGGTTTCCATCAGCCAAGTGGCGAACTGCCAACTGCGGATGCCGGCATGGCAGAGCACCACCAGATCGCGGCCCCTGTCCAAGCGGTCCCAGAGCTGCGGCAGCCACTGCTGTGATCCGCTCAGCGGCAGGTGAACCACGCCGGGCAAAGCAGCCAGCTCCAGCTCCTGCTGCTCGCGGACATCCACCAATTGCGGCGGCTGCGTGGAAGACATCCAGCGCTGCAACTCGGGCGCAGAGATCGACGTTGGTGCGTTTGCCATGGATGATTTGTAAATCACGGCAGGGAGTGCTGGGTGCAGAAGCTTCTGCAGCAATCGACGGCAGCTGTGGTGGCGATCGCCATCAGCTTGGTGGGACTCGGTGCCGCTGGCTGGTGGTGGCTACAAAGTCAAAGCCCGCTGAAGCTGCAACACCAGAGCCTCACAACACCTGCCACCACACGCTTTCTGCCCACCGACGCCAACCTGACGTTGATCCTGGAAGCCGACCCAGGGCGTCTGCCCGATTACGGGCGAGCGGTGGCCCCCATGCGTCAGCGCCGTCAGGCGGCCGATCAGTTGGAGCATCTGCGTGATGCCCTGTTCGCGGCTGCAGGGCTGGACTACGCCACCGAATTGGCCGACTGGCTGGGTGATGAAAGTGCTCTGGCTGTGACAAGCGGCGACACCCCTGGCTGGGTGCTGGCCCTCTCCAGCCGCGACGACGATGGCGGCCGGCAATTCCTGCAGCGCTTCTGGCAATCGCGCAGCCTGGCGGGCGGGGACCTCGACATCACCCGCTACCGCGGCCTGGGAGTGATCAGCAGCCGCGGCCAACAAAGCCAGGGCCGGCCCTCCACCAGCAGCCCACAAGCGGAACACCCGCCCCTGGCTTCGGCCCTAATCAACGATCAACTGGTGCTGCTGGCCTCCAGCCGCGGCCAACTCGAGGATGCCCTCGATGCATCCCAGGAAGAGGCCAGGAACCTGGCGGGAGATCCGCTGCTGGCGCAATGGCTGGATGCAGGCCGCCAGGGCATTGCCCTGCTGCGGGGTGATCGCCAGGGCATCGAACAACTGCTGAGGTTGCCAGCGAGCTGGAGCACCGATCAACCGATCGAGCAATTTGTCGGCAGCTTGCAACTTGATGGCGCTGGGGTTCGCCTGGCTGCTCAGCTGCAAACCAGCTCTGGGGAGGCGATCGTCCCACTGAGTCGCCGGGATCAGCAAGTGCTCGGCAACCTCAACCAGCCGGTCCAGCGGCTGAGCCTCAGCCGCCCCAGCGGCCCCCTGGCCCCGCTGTTCAATCTGACAGCCGCGAGCGACGACATCCTGCTGCCGGCTCTGCTGGAGGGCGAGCAGCCTCTACTGGAGGCGCAATTGCAGGACAGCAAAGCCTGGTTGATCGGTAGCAGCCAGAGCGCTCCACCAGCCGCAAGCCTCAATGAAGCGCTGGCCGAGCAAGGCTTTGACGCCAACAATCTCGATGGTTTGCAGGTGTGGAGCCATCTGACGGGCCAAAGCGATCGCCAGGGCCAACTGCAGGCCACCATGGCCGGCGCCACCGGAGTGGCGCAGTCCAATCGCTGGTGGAGCAACAGCCTCGATGGCTTGCGCGCCCAGTTGCAGGGCCATGGCTCAGGCGGAGTGCCAAGCGAACTCTTGGAGCGGCTCAATCCCACCAGTGAGGCCATTGCCCTGTTGGGCGCCGATGGCCGCAGCACCGCCGAGTTGCTCAAACCCTGGCCCCTGTGGCGCGGTCTGCAGCTGCTCGCTGGCCAACGCCTGGGGCCTTCGCTCCAAGGGGCGGCCTTGGCGCTATCACAGGATCAGAGCAGCGCGGAGCTCGATGCGCTGCTGACGTTCCACTGACGATGGGCCCATGGCTCGAGAACTGCTGCTGATCCGCCACGGCATTGCTGTCGAGCGCGGCAGCACCGCCACCGATGAGGAACGCGCCCTCACCACCGAAGGGCGTGCGCGCACACGGCAAGTGTTGAAGCGGCTGCTGCGCCTGGAGTTGCACTCGGACAGCCTGCTCAGTAGCCCGTTCATCCGCGCCCGGCAAACCGCTGAATTAGCCCTGCAACTGGGGCTGGGAGACACCCTCAACGTGCGCGATGAGCTGGCGCCAGGCCAAGACCCCCTGCCCTTGCTGCAAGAACTGCTGGCGGAGGAGTGGAAACGGGTGGCGGTTTTTGGCCATGAGCCCGATCTCAGTCAGCTGGCGTGCCATCTGCTGGGTTGCAGCACCAACAGCCTGCAGCTCAAGAAAGCTGGGGTTGCCCTCGTCGAGCTGGAGCCAGGGCTGCCGCAGCTCGAGCCCGGCAACGGCCAGCTGAAGCTGCTACTCAGCCCCAAAGTGCTGCTTGAGGGCAAAAAGTGACTGAAGCTCGCCGCGTAGCCTCGATCTGGTGTGCAATACCGGCAAAGCGATGAGCGAGGCTCCCACCGGTTTTCGCCCTGGATTGGAGGGGGTTCCTGCCACCCAGTCGGCGATCAGCAACATCGATGGTCAGCACGGAATCCTCAGCTACCGCGGCTACCGCATTGAGGATCTAGCCGCCCACAGCACCTTCCTGGAAACGGCCTATCTGCTGATTTGGGGAGAACTGCCCAGTGCAGAGGCGCTCCGCGAGTTCCAGCACGACGTGCAGATGCACCGGCGGGTGAGTTTCCGCATCCGCGACATGCTCAAGTGCTTCCCCTCGGGGGGGCACCCAATGGATGCCCTGCAATCCAGTGCCGCATCGCTGGGGCTCTTCTATTCCAACCGCGCCCTCGACGACGAGAACTACATCCGCGGCGCCGTGATGCGCGTGCTGGCCAAGATCCCGACGATGCTTGCGGCGTTCCACATGATTCGCCGCGGACAGGACCCCATCCAGCCACGGGATGACCTGCCCTACGCCTCGAATTTCCTCTACATGCTCACCGAGCGGGAGCCCGATCCACTGGCGGCCAGGATCTTTGATGCCTGCCTAGTGCTCCATGCCGAGCACACCCTCAACGCCAGCACGTTCAGCGCCCGGGTCACCGCGAGCACCCTCACCGACCCCTACGCCGTGGTGGCATCTGCCGTGGGCACCTTGGCCGGTCCCTTGCATGGCGGAGCCAATGAGGATGTGCTGCTGATGCTCGAGGAGATCGGCAGCGAAGAGCGAGTCGAGGCCTACCTCGATCAAGCCATCGCTTCGAAGAGCAAGATCATGGGCTTCGGCCACCGGGAATACAAGGTCAAAGACCCCCGCGCCACGATCCTGCAGGGGTTAGCCGAAACCCTGTTCAGCCGCTTTGGCCACGACCGCATGTACGACGTGGCGCGCCGACTGGAGAGCCTGGCTGCCGAAAAGCTCGGCCCCAAGGGGATCTACCCCAATGTGGATTTCTATTCCGGGCTGGTCTATCGCAAGCTCGGCATCCCCACCGACCTGTTCACGCCAGTCTTTGCACTCTCCAGGGCCGCCGGCTGGCTGGCCCACTGGAAAGAGCAGCTGGGTGCCAACCGGATCTACAGGCCAACGCAGATCTATACGGGCCTCGAAACCCGCAGCTGGCTTCCTACTGAGCAGAGAAGCGGGCACAATGGCGAGCCGACTGGGTAGGTTGCCTGCAACGGTCTGCGCTGATGAGCACCGCGTTCACCCTCGATTTAGAAACTGGCTTCCGGGGCCTGCTGGAAGCTGGCGGCGTTAGCCCTGGGCTCAGCCGGCTGATCTGGCTGCCCCTGCCAATGCTGCTGGTGCTGGTGGCTGCCGTAGTTGGCGTGCTGGTGACGGTGTGGCTGGAGCGCAAGATTTCCGCTGCGGTTCAGCAGCGCATTGGCCCTGAATACGCCGGTGCCCTTGGCATCCTCCAGCCCCTGGCAGATGGCCTGAAGCTGCTGGTTAAAGAAGACATCGTCCCGGCACGGGCCGATGGCCTGCTGTTCACCCTCGGACCGGTGCTGGTGGTGGTCCCGGTGATCCTGTCCTGGCTGATCGTGCCTTTTGGCCAGAACCTGCTGATCAGCAATGTGGGAGTTGGAATTTTCCTCTGGGTGGCCCTCAGCAGCATTCAGCCCATTGGCCTGCTGATGAGTGGCTACTCGAGCAATAACAAGTATTCGCTGCTGGGCGGCCTGCGGGCTGCAGCCCAATCGATCAGCTACGAAATCCCCCTGGCCCTGGCGGTGCTGGCGGTGGTGATGATGACCAACTCGCTCAGCACCGTCGACATCGTCGATCAGCAAACCGGTGCTGGAATTTTGAGTTGGAACATCTGGCGCCAACCGGTGGGCTTTTTGATCTTCTGGATCTGCGCCCTGGCCGAATGCGAACGCCTCCCCTTCGACTTGCCTGAAGCGGAAGAAGAGCTGGTGGCCGGCTACCAGACCGAGTACGCGGGCATGAAATTTGCCCTCTTTTACCTCGGCAGCTACATCAACTTGGTGCTCTCAGCCCTGCTGGTGGCTGTGCTCTATCTGGGCGGCTGGGGCTTCCCCCTGCCGGTGGAAACCCTGGCCGGCTGGCTAGGTCAGCCGATTGATGCCCCCTTGGTGCAAGTCATCACCGGATCGGTGGGCATCGTGATGACGGTGCTGAAGGCCTATGTCCTGGTCTTCACCGCGATCCTGCTGCGCTGGACCGTGCCCCGCGTGCGCATCGACCAACTGCTGGATTTCGGCTGGAAGTTTCTGCTGCCGATCGCCCTGGTCAACCTGCTGGTGACCGCCGCCTTAAAACTTGCTTTTCCTGCCGTCTTTGGCGGCTAAGCGCCCTCAAGCCAGCCCAAAGCGGGTCATGATTGACCCAACGCCTATCCGCTCCGCCCCTCCTCGCCTCCATGTTCGGCTTTCTCAAGCAGGTCGGTGATTACACCAAAGACGCCGTCAGCGCGAGTCAGAACATCGCGCGCGGTCTTTCGGTCACCTTTGATCACCTGCGGCGCCGACCGGTCACGGTCCAGTACCCCTACGAGAAGCTGATTCCCTCGGAGCGGTACCGCGGGCGGATCCACTACGAATTCGACAAGTGCATCGCCTGCGAGGTTTGCGTTCGGGTCTGCCCCATCAACCTGCCCGTGGTGGATTGGGTGATGAACAAGGCCACCAAGAAAAAGGAGCTTCGCAACTACTCCATCGATTTCGGGGTGTGCATCTTCTGCGGCAACTGCGTGGAGTACTGCCCCACCAACTGCCTCTCCATGACAGAGGAATACGAGCTGGCGGCCTTTGATCGCCACAGCCTGAACTTCGACAACGTTGCCCTGGGCCGTTTGCCCACCAACGTCACCACCGACCCTGCTGTGGTGGCTCTGCGGGAGTTGGCTTACCTGCCGAAAGGCGAGATGGACCCCCATGGTGTGGACCCCAATCGCCCGCGGGCCGGCAAACTGCCTGAGCATGTCTTGGCAGACCTACCCAAGTCGGAGGAGACCAACTAATGCCCCCCCTTGCTGAAATCACCCAGCTGATCGTGTTCGGCGTGCTGGCCTTGGCCGTGGTGGTGGGCGCCCTGGGTGTGGTGATGCTGCCCAACATCGTTTACGCCGCCTTCCTGTTGGGAGGGGTGTTCCTCTCGGTGGCAGGGCTCTATTTGATGCTCAACGCCAGCTTTATTGCTGCCGCCCAGATCCTGATCTACGTGGGAGCGGTCAACGTCTTGATCCTCTTCGCGATCATGCTGGTGAACAAGAAAGAAGCCATGGGAGCATCCCCCGGCGTTGGCCTGCGAAGGGTGCTCTCGACTGGGGTTTGCATTGGCTTATTTGCTCTGCTGCTCCGCGTGGCCTTCAGCACCCCCTGGGCCACACCGGGACCTGCTGCCATCGGCGAGGACGCTGTGATCCGACTGGGTGAGCACTTCTTCAGTGATTACCTACTGCCCTTTGAGCTGGCTTCGGTGCTGCTGTTGATGGCGATGATCGGCGCCATTGTTCTGGCCCGGCGCGATGTTCTGGCCACCGATATCGGCACCGGTGAAAGCGTTGATCAGGGCCTCATCGAAAAAGCCCGCACTCCCCTACTGATGGAGAAGCCCTAAGCCATGTCGTCGATTGATATCCCCCTCGAGGCCTACCTCACCATTGCTGCTGCCCTGTTTTGCATCGGGGTCTGGGGTCTGATCAACAGCCGCAACGCGGTGCGGGTGCTGATGAGCATCGAGCTGATGCTCAATGGCGTGAACATCAACTTGATGGCCTTCTCCAGCTATCTCGATGGCACTGAAATCCGCGGCCAGGTGTACGCCATTTTTGTGATCACCGTTGCCGCAGCGGAAGCCGCTGTTGGCTTGGCGATCTTGTTGTCGCTCTACCGCAACCGCGACACAGTGGATATGGAGCGTTTCAACCTGCTGCGCTGGTAGCCAGTAACCCATGGACTTGCGGCGGGTATGGGTGATTGTCCGCAGCGGTAGCCAAACCGCCCAGCGGATTGCCAGCCGCTGCCGCGAGCAGCTGGAAGCCCGCGGATGCGCGGTGATCTGCGCCACCAGTGGGCTCACGACCAACCCCTATCCAGGCCTATTGGCTGATGACCGGCTTCCCGATCTGGTGCTGGTGCTGGGGGGCGATGGCACAGTTCTCAGTGCTGCCCGGTATTTGGCGGCACTGGATGTGCCGATCTTGAGCTTCAACGTGGGGGGCCACCTGGGCTTTCTGACCCACGAATTCGTGCTGCTGGAATCGCTGTTGAGTGGGGATGGTTCGGGGCTATGGCAGCGCCTGGAAGACCACCATTACGCCCTCACCCAACGGCTGATGCTGCAAGCCAGCATTGACCGCGGCGATGGAATCCCCGATAGCGGTGATCACCACGACAAGCAGGGCCAGCTCTGCCATTTGGCGCTGAACGACTTCTATCTGCGGCCCGCCCAGGAAGAAGCCACACCCACCTGCCGCTTGGAGGTGGAGATCGATGGCGAAGTGGTGGGGCAATACCAAGGCGATGGCTTGATCGTGGCCTCACCCACGGGCTCCACCGGCTACGCCATGGCAGCGGGTGGGCCAATCCTGCACCCAGCCATCGATGCCATCGTTGTCAATCCGATCTGCCCGATGAGCCTCTCCAGCCGGCCGGTGGTGGTGCCGCCTAGGTCGATCCTGGCGATCTGGCCGGTGGGCGACAGCGCCCGGCGGGTGAAACTGTGGAAAGACGGAGCCCTGGCCGGCGAATTGGAGCCAGGTGATCGCTGCATCGTGCAGCAGGCCGATCACCATGCCCGGCTGGTGGCCTTGGAACAACAGCCCTCCTACTTCAGCAATTTGAGCCGCAAGCTTCATTGGGCCGGCAGCCTCACCGATGCCATGCCATCGCAGAACTAAGCCATGGCCCTTGAGATCGAACGGCGCTTTTTCGTGGTTTCAGAGGCCTGGCAGGAGCTGAGCGTCAAGCACGAACAACTCGACCAGGGCTACCTCAGCGAAGGCCAAGGGGCGGTAGTGGTGCGGGTGCGGCGCAGCCAACAACACGCCTGGCTGACCTTGAAAGCACCCACCAACAACCCGGAAATTCGCCAGGAGTTCGAGTACACGATCCCGGCAGCTGATGCCGAGGCCTTGCTCGCCCTCACCCCCAGGCGGGTGGAGAAAACCCGGCACCATCTGAACTGCCCAGGCGGTGACTGGGTTGTGGATGTCTTTGCCGGAGCCAATGCGCCGCTCGTGATCGCCGAGGTGGAACGCTCCGACCCCGAAGCCCAGCTGACGATCCCGTCCTGGTGCGGCGAGGAAATCACCGGTCGCGGCGAGCTCAGCAATGCCGCCTTAGCCATGCGGCCGTGGAGCGAGCTGGAGGCCTATTCAAGAGGCAACAGATTCTCTTAAGATTGCGTGGTTCCTTACATCTGGCTGAGCAACGGCTGTGACCACCGGTCTCTACGACAACCAGGGGGTCCTGCGCTACGCCGGCAGCGATGCTTCCGCATGCCTGGCCTACGCCGAGTTGTTTGGCTTCGAGGAAAACGACTTCACCCTGGTCACCTTGGTGGATGAAGCCGATGGCAACGGCAGTGGAACGGCTCAGGCCGCCTGAGCTGCGTCTTCCGTTGCACCCAAAGGAATCACGCGGCTAACGCCGCCGAGAGCTTGAATCACCTGCTCCTGCTGGGTTGCGGTGATCTCCGGGAAGATCGGCAGACTCAACACCTCAGCGGCGAGATGTTCGGTGATCGGCAAACTGCCGGGCGCATACCCCAGATCCGCATAGGCGGGCTGACGGTGAATGGGAATGGGGTAGTAGATGATCGTGTTGACCCCGCGCTCGCGCAGATCGCTCTGCAGCCAGTTGCGGCAACGGCCTTCCGGCAAGCCATGCTCAGCGCTCGACGGACATGGCGCGCAACTTCCCCCACAGGCAACGGAGCCGGCATCACACGCTGGCACCCGAACCACAAACTGATTCCAGCTGTGGCCCTCAGGGCCTGCATCAGGCAGCTGCACACCCTGCCGGGTTGCAAGGGCGTCTTGGTAACGCGCAGCCACCGCGCGGCGACGCTCGAGCCAACCGTTCAGGCGAGGCAATTTGACGGTTAACACCGCCGCCTGCAGAGCGTCCAAGCGGCTGTTGTAGCCAAGGTTGGTGTGGAGATAGCGGCGGGGCATGCCATGCACAGCCAGCTCGCGAATGCGCTGAGCCAGCTCAGCGTCCTGGCAGGTCACAGCACCACCATCACCAGCGGCACCCAGGTTCTTGGTGGGGAAAAAACTGAAGCAACCGGCATCACCCCAGCTGCCCACGGGCCGGCCGGCCCAGCTCGCGCCAGTGGCTTGGGCGCAATCCTCAATCACCAGCAGCTGATGGCGCCGGGCGATGGCGCTGAGCGCCTCCATGTCCACAGGACGACCAAACAAATGCACCGGCAGCAGCGCCTTGGTGGCCGGCGTGATGGCCGCCTCCATCTGCTCCAGATCGATCAGGTAGGTCTTTGGATCAACATCCACAAACACCGGCTTGGCGCCAACAGCACTGATGGCTTCGGCTGTGGCAAAAAAGCTAAAGGAGGCGGTGATGACCTCATCGCCTGGGCCCACGCCAAGGCCCCTGAGGGCCAAGACCAGAGCATCGGTGCCGCTGTTGCAGCCAATGGCGTGCTCACTGCTGCAGAAACTGGCGAAGGCCTTCTCAAAGCCTTGAATTACTGGACCACCGATGTACTGGCCACTGCGCAGGACGTCGAGTACGGCGTGTTCGAGCTCGTCCCCCAGATCTGACAGCTGGACGCTGAGGTCAAAGGGGGGGACAGTCATGCAGGAAAGCTTAAGCGGCTTTAGGGCTGCCACTTGATATTGCAGCCCATGGCTGGATGCTGCTGCAGCAACGGCGGCTGTCCAGCCTTCCAGGCTGCCAAAGCGGTCCGCAGATCCGCACAATCGCTGGCCTGGCCCGAACTGGGGCGACTGGCATCCAGCTGCCCGCGATAAATCAAGCGCTTATCGCCATCGAACAGATAGGGATCAGGGGTGCAGGCGGCCTGGAACAACCGCGCCACCTGCTGATCCACATCGTGCAAGTAGGGAAAATCCCAGCCGCAGCGTAGCTTTTGAGCCAGCAAATGCTCCGGTGCATCCTGCGGATGGGTGATCACGCTGTTGCTGCTGATGGCCAGCATTTGCAACTCAGCGCTGAAGTCCTGCGCCATGGCGCTGAGGCTGGCTTCCACGTGTTTGACGTAGGGGCAGTGGGCGCAGATGAACAGCACCAGCAGCGGCCGGCGATCGAGCTGCTGCGTTGACCAGGTGCCTCCTTCCACCGTGGGAAGACTGAACGGCGGCAACGGCGTTCCCAGCGGCAGCATCGTCGAAGCGGTGAGTGCCACAAGCAAAATCGCCAGATCTCGGCAAGCTAGAGGAACCCTCCAGCCGACTGGTCACTCCCGCATGGTTCCCCTGCGGCTGCTCCGCCCGCTCACCACCACTGGCCTGATGCTCGCGTTGGTGAGCTGCCAAACCAACATCAGCCAAGGGATGCGGGTTTATCCCCTCAGCCGCACGCAGCCCCACGACGGGCTGGCGGTGGTGAACCAACCGGATGGCTATGGGGTGCACATTTGGCTTGATACCGATACCCGCCAAGCCGGGGTCTGCCAACCGCTCTGGAATGCCGACCCGGCTCGCCTGTTCAACGGCAATGGCAGCGCCCCCTTCAGCTCAGGATTGGCCAGTCGAGACGAGTTTTTCGAGGTGGTGAGCAACGGCGAAGTGATGCGCCAATTGCGCAGCGAAACAGAAGCCCTCTGCAAAACCCGTGCGCCGAAGGCCACCTTCCAGTGGCGTGAGCCGCCCAAGCAAGCCGATCAAGTGGTGGTCGAGGAACTCCCGCCGCTTGGGGCCAGAGACCTCTGGCCTGACCCCAGCCAGCTGCGCAGCGATGAACAGCAGATGCTGCAAAACGCGCCGCCAACTACCCCCTGAAGCTCTCCCAAACCACGGGCTCTGCCTCACGCCAATAGCGGCTGAAACGGCCCAAGCGGGGCGTGCGTGGCAGCTCCACAAACGGATCTCCATCGAGGATCCACAACGGCAGTTCGCGGTTGATCCGGGTGGCGAAGCGGTTCAAGCGCGGGGCCACAGGCGCGCTGGTGACCACCCCGTCGGCCCCGTGGCGCTGGGCAAACGCCAACACCTCCTGCACCACATCGCCTTTGCGCAAGGTGAGTGGCAACTCCAGCGCGCATTCATACAGAAAGCCAAGACGCTTGCGGCTGATGTTCTGCGCCTCAATCCAGGCCTGATCAAACACAAACAGGGCCGGGGCTTTGGGGTGGTCCTGCAGGGCGGGGTTGGCCGGGCCAAGGGCCTCCTCGTGAACCCAAACAATCGGATTGGTGAGATCCATCAGCGTTTCCTCTTGCTTTTGCTCTTGCCGCGGGCGGGCACCGCTCGCACTGGTTGGCTGACAGCAAACAACTGCGACTCAAGGGCTTCGTAGCTGCCTTCTAAGGGGCAGCGATCGGCGCAACTGCAGGCTCGGCAGTAGCGGCCATTGCTGTAGCGCTCGAGGTTGTCGCGATTGAAGAAGTAGGGCTTGTGGCTGAAACAGCTGGCCACCCACTGCCAACTCAAGTGGTTGCTCGCAGGATCACCATCGAGCAGATGCTCGAGGAACCAATCGGCTCCAGCCCGCCAATGCACCCGGCGCCAGTGCACCACATAGGCGGCCAGCCACATGCGGGCGTGGTTGTGCAGCCAACCGGTGGTGACCAACTGCTCACGAAACCCGTCCATGCAGGCCAGCCCGGTGCAGCCATCGCGCACGTCCTGCGGTAATTCGCGGCTGTAGCTCGACGCCGGATGGCCGGTTTTGTACTCCTCTTGGTCTTCAGCAATGGCATCGCCGAGCTCAAGCCACATGCGCTGCCAAAAATCGCGCCAGCCCAATTCATTGATCAACTTGCCGCCCTCATCGCGGTGACGAATCCGCCGGAACACCGCTTCACGCACCTCCGCCAGGCTCAACACCCCATGGCGGATGTAGGGCGAGAGGCCGGTGACCATTCCTTCCAAGTGGTTGCGGCTGCGGGCATAGCGGGCTGGGTCCACCTTGCTCAGCCGCATCTCCGCAGCTTTACGACCACCACGAATCGGGCTGAGCTCCCCTGAGGCCTCAGGAAATTCCTGCTGCAGCAGGCTGTTGAGCGCCTCCCGATTGGGCAATTGGCGCGGCAGATCACCAGGATCCAGAGAAGAAGAAGCAGCGGGCACCGGAGCGAGCTGGTCGACTGAACGCCGATCTTGGCGGGGCATGGGGGAGAATCGCGCGATTCCGCCCTGCAGGACCGCCCCGATGCTGCTCGATCTCACCGGCAAGAAGATCCTCGTTACCGGCATCGCCAATAACCGCTCCATCGCTTGGGGCATTGCCCAGCAACTCAAGGCCGCTGGCGCTGAGCTGGGCATCACCTACCTGCCCGATGACAAGGGCCGCTTTGAGGCCAAGGTTCGTGAACTCACCGAACCCCTAGCGCCCAGCCTGTTTCTGCCACTCAACGTGCAAGACCCCGCCCAGATGGAGGCGGTGTTCAACGAAATCAAGGAGAAGTGGGGCGTGCTGGATGGCCTGGTGCACTGCCTGGCCTTCGCCGGCAAAGAAGAATTGATTGGCGACTACAGCGCCACCACCGCCGCCGGATTTGCCCGGGCCCTGGAGATCAGCGCCTACTCCTTGGCGCCGCTCTGCGCCTACGCCAAGCCGCTCTTCAGCGAAAAAGCTGGCGTGATCACCCTCTCCTACCTGGGGGCCGAACGGGCGATCCCCAACTACAACGTCATGGGCGTGGCCAAGGCCGCCCTGGAAGCGTCCGTCCGTTATCTGGCCGCCGAACTGGGCCCTGAAAAGCAGGTGCGCGTCAACGCCATCAGCGCTGGCCCGATCCGCACCCTGGCGAGCTCCGCCATCGGCGGCATCCTCGACATGATCCACAACGTGGAAGAGAAAGCTCCGCTGCGCCGCACCGTGACCCAGATGGAAGTGGGCGGCACCGCCGCCTTCCTGCTGAGTGATCTGGCCAGTGGCATCTCCGGGCAAACCATCTATGTGGATGCCGGCTACTGCGTCAACGGCATGTGAGCCTGGACCGATCGCCCAGGCCTGTCAGCATGGGGTGAATGGCGATCGGGCATGGGCCGGCAAGGAAACATCCATCGCGTCACCGGAGAAACCGAGGTCCGTGTGGCCATCGGCCTGGATGGCAGTGGCCAATGCGAGGTGAGCACCGGCGTGCCCTTCCTCGATCACATGCTCCATCAACTGGCCAGCCATGGGCTGTTTGATCTGACGATCAGCGCCACTGGTGACACCCACATCGACGATCACCACACCAATGAGGATGTGGGCATTGCCTTGGGCCAAGCGCTCGGGCAAGCCCTTGCCGATCGCCGCGGCATCCACCGCTTTGGCCACTTTGTGGCCCCCCTCGATGAGGCCTTGGTGCAGGTGGCGCTCGACTGCTCCGGCCGGCCGCACGTGAGTTATTCCCTGGCCATCCCAGCGCAAAAAATTGGCAGCTACGACACCGAGCTGGTCAAAGAATTCTTTGTTGCCGTGGCCAACAACGCTGGGCTGACCCTGCACATCCGCCAACTCGATGGGGTGAATTCACACCACATCGTTGAAGCCTGCTTCAAGGCCTTCGCCCGCGCGTTGCGCATGGCCACCGAAATCGATCCGCGCCGCGCCAGCGCAATTCCCAGCAGCAAAGGGGTGCTCGAGCAAGCCGGCACCACAGGTTGAGGCGTGCGCTGGTTCATCAAGCAGGAAACCTTTCGGCGGCCAGCTGCTGAGCTCAAACAGGCGATCGCAGCCCACAAGCGCTGGGTGGCGGACTGCCGCCAGCAGGGAATCGAGATCAGCAGCGGCTTTCTAGTCGATGGCGAGGGGAAGCCTGGCGGTGGGGGCTTGCTGCTGCTGCAAGCCAGCGACTACGACGCCGCGCTGACCTTGATCCAGCATGACCCGATGCTGCTCAGTGGTGGGGTGGAGTGGGAGCTGCAGGAATGGATCAGCAGCGTGGGGCAATTGGGCACCGACGCACCTTCACAGTCCTTCACGAGATGATGGGGGCCACCGCCGGCCCGACATGACCGCTGCCCCTGCAGCTCCGAGCTACACCCGCAGCGACTGGTCCAGTGCCTTTCGCAATGTGGGGCAAGAGCTCAGCGATGTGGTGCTGGAGCCCACGCGCGGCCAGATCCCCGATGCGCTGGCCGGGGTGCTGTATCGCAATGGCCCTGGCCGGCTGGAACGTGGCGGCCAATGGCTGCATCACCCCTTTGATGGCGACGGCATGATCACCGCGCTGCAACTGGCCGGTGGCCGGCTGCAGCTGAGCAACCGCTTTGTGCGCACCGAAGGCTGGCTAGCTGAAGAAGCCGCCGGCAAGGTGCTCTACCGCGGCGTATTTGGCAGCCAAAAGCCAGGCGGGGTGATGGCCAATGCCTTTGATCTGCGCCTGAAAAACATTGCCAACACCGGTGTGGTGCGTTTAGGCGATGACCTGTTGGCCCTCTGGGAAGCCGCCGAACCCCATGCCCTTGATCCAGACAGCCTGGAAACCCGCGGCCTGAGCCGCCTCAACGGGGTGCTCAAGCCTGGTGAAGCCTTCAGCGCCCATCCCCGCTTTGATCCCGGCCACCACGGCGATCCGCGCATGGTGACCTTCGGCGTCAAAACCGGACCACGCAGCACGGTGCGGCTGATGGAATTCGCGGCCGACGGCAGCCTCCTGCATGACCGCCGCGACAGCTTCAACGGCTTTGCCTTCTTGCATGATTTCGCCATCACGCCCAACTGGGCTGTGTTCTGGCAAAACGCAATCAACTTCAACCCGCTGCCGTTTGTTTTGGGGCAAAAGGGTGCCGCCCAGTGCCTGGAATCCAACCCCAAAGGACAGGCCAAGTTCTGGTTGGTTCCGCGCGATAGCGGAGCCTTCGCCGGCCAAAGCGCCAAGGTCATCGACGCGCCGGAAGGTTTTGTCTTCCATCACCTCAACGCATGGGAAGAGGGCAACACGGTGGTGCTCGAAAGCATCGTCTACGACGATTTCCCCTCGATCGGACCGGGGGTCGACTTCCGCGAAGTCGACTTTGAGCAGATCCCCGAAGGCCTGCTGGAGCGTTGCCGCATCGACACCGAAACGGCGACAGCTCAGCGGGAGCGGCTCAGCGAGCGCTGCTGCGAATTTGCGATGGTCAATCCCAACCGGGTGGGCCTCCAGGCTCGCTACAGCTGGATGGCCGTGGCCGAGCGCGAGCAGGGCAACGATCCGCTGCAAGCGATTCGCAAGCTGGATTTGGCCAGCGGCGAGAGCCGTGTGTGGAGCGCCGCCCCTCGGGGCTTTGTCAGTGAACCGGTCATGGTGGCCAACCCTGGCGCTACAGCCGAAGACGATGGCTGGGTGCTGTGTCTGGTCTGGAATGGGGCCCGCTGCGCAAGCGATCTGGTGATCCTTGATGCCAGCACACTCAACGAGCAGGCCGTTTTCGAGCTGCCCTTAGCGATTCCCCACGGCCTGCACGGCAGCTGGGTGCAGGCCAGCTGATCAGCCCTGCTGCCGCTGCCATTCCCGCCAAGCCAAGCGCGGTGCTGTCCACAGCGTGGTGAGCACCAGCGGGGTGACAGGAACCGCCGCAATCACGATGAAAGCCTGCAAGGCATTGATGCTGGTGCTGTCGCCCAGGCTGGTGCCAATGCGAAGCAGAACCAAGGTGAGGCTGCCGATCATCAGCGCCCAGAACAAGCGCAACACAGCAGGCGGCTGGCTCTGACCGCTGACCACCATCGCAGCGGCATAGCTCATCGAATCAGCGCTGGTGGCCATGAACAGCACCACCAGCAACAACCCGGCGGGAATCAACAACCAGGCCAGGGGCAACTGGGTGAGGATCGCCAGCAGAGCCGCAGCAGCACCGCTCTCCGCCAACGGTCCGGTGATGGAGCCTTGATTGGCCAGCTCCAGATAGAGGCCGCTCCCACCCAGCAAGGTGAACCAGATGTTGGTGACCAGCGGGCACAGAATCGCCACCGCCAGCACCAGCTCGCGCACGCTGCGCCCGCGGCTCACTTGCGCGGTGAACAGCCCCATCAGCGGGGCGTAGCCCAAAAACCAGCCCCAGTAGAAGACCGTCCAGCCATTGACCCAATTGCTGCTGCCGTCATTGGAAGCCAGCGCCATCTGGGGCAAACGGCTGAGGTACAGCCCAAACGAGCTGAAGAAGTGCTGAGCCAACCACACCCCAGGGCCAAGCACCAACAACGCCGCACCTAAACCGAGGGTGAGCCAAACGTTGAGCTCCGAGAGCCATTTGATGCCCTTTTGGATGCCGCTCACCGTTGAGGTGGCAAACACTGCTGTCAGCAGCAGCACCACCAGCGACTGCAAACCAGCGCTATCAGCCAAGCCCGGCAACTGCCCCGCGGCATTGCTGAGCTGCAGGGAGAGGAAACCCAGGGGGCCGACGGTGCCTGCAATCGCCGCCACAACAGAGAGACCATCGCAGAGATGGCCGAGGGTCCCATCCACCCAACCGCGAGGCACCAGGGGGACCAGCAAACTGCGGGGCCGCAGGGGTTCACCGCGGCGCTCCAGCACCGAAAAGGTGATCGTGACCGTGGTGGCCACCAGCGCCCAGGCCAAAAAGCCCCAGTGCAAAAAGCTCACCGCGAGGGCTGGATCAACGGCGGCTTCGGTGCTGCCGCTCACCCCTTCGAAATAGGGGGCCGGGGATTGGAAATGGAACAGCGGTTCCGCGGCCGACCAAAACACCCCGCCACCGGCCAGCAGCGTGCAGATCAGCACGGCGCACCAATCAAACAACTTGAGGCTTGGCTTGGCCTCGGCTCCGCCCAGCTTGAGCCGGCCGACTGGGCTAATGGCCAGAGCCGCTGCAATCAAGAACAGCAGCGCCACCATCCATTGCCAGGTGCTGCCCAGCCAATTGCTGATGATGGCCTTACCACCTTCGGTGAAGGCGGTGGCCAGCTTGAGATCCACCGCGGCCATCACCAAAAACACCAGCAGGGGACCAGCGCCCACCCACAGCGGCGGCTGCTTCAGCCAGTGACGATCAGATTCGGACGGCATCACGCTCTCGGCTCCAGCAGGACAGATCAACGGTGGGGGCCAAGCCCATGGCCAGACGGGCGAGGGAGGTGCCAATCAGAGGCGCGAACTTGAACGCCTGACCGGATCCGCCACTGAACAAACTCAGCCGCGGCGCCAGACGATCAAGGACGAAATTCACATCAGAAGCCATCGAATAGGGGCTGATCACCGTTTCAACGCGCTCCTGCACACCGCTGAGGTTGTTGAACAGGAAGTCATCGAGCAGCTGCACCAACCGCGGCGGAGGGTCCTTGCGCATGGCATTGGGTTCGGCCACCCGCAGCTCTTCGGGAGCCCAATCGATGCCGGCCTTGATCTTGGGGCGGCCGTCCTCGGTGCGGCTCAACGCCGGGAAGCCGTAATACAGGCCTCCGTCATCACCTTGGGCCTTCTGGAAGCAGAACCACTGGGGATAGCGATCGGCCAGGGCCGGGTCAACGGTGTAGTGGGCCCACAGCATGGGCCACACCTCAAGCTTGGGGGCCAAGCCATGGGGAGCGAGCAGCAGCTGGCTCCAAATGCCGCAGGCCACCACCACCTGGTCAGCCTCGATCTGCTCACCGCTCTGGAGGCTGACCCGCCCTGAGCTGGGATCGACGGCCTGAACAGGGCAATGCTCGATCAGCTGGTGTCCTGCGGCGCGCGCTGTCCGCGTCCAGTGGGCGATCACCCGATCACTGCGAACAGCCCCGGCCGTGGGCTCAAACAAACCGCTGAAATCAGCCCTGGGCTTGAGCGGGAACCGCTCAACAATCTGCTGAGCGGTCAGGGCTTCATAGGGAATGCCCTGGTCATCCATCACCCGGCGTGCCCCCGGGATCGAACCTTCGATCGTCTCCTCATCCCAGCTTTCGCCGTAGAAGAGCAAGCCGTGGGTCTGGCGCAGGATTTCGCCTGAGCGCTGCTCCTCCTCGCGCCAGAGGCGGTTGGCCTCTTGGGCCAGCCGGCAAAGCACCGGATCTGAATACATCTCCCGGAACATGCGGGATTCGCCGAAACTGCTGGCTCCGGCGTGGGCCAGGGTTTTGGCCTCTAGCAACACAACATCATTGACCCCTTGCTGGGCCAGGGACGAGGCACAGCTGAGTCCAGCCATGCCACCGCCAATGATCACCACCGCAGCGCGGCTGGGAAGGGATTGGGTGCTCATGCGGGCAACACAAAACTGAGGCCAATGGGGTCCTGGCTACTGCCGGCAGCCACATGCATCAATGCTTCACCAACACTGAGGCCCCGATCCCGTTGGGCCAGGAAATCGCTAGCGCGATCGCGAACAGCCTGGCGAACAAAGGCGTACACCTGCTCTGGACTGGCCTGTTTCCAAGCCTCTGGGGCAAAGCGCTCAATGGAGTCAGCGATCACCGCTCCGGCATTGACCAAGGGATCAGGCAACACCCGCACTCCCCGCAGCCGCATCTGCTCGGCCAAGTCTGGATCGGCGAAGGGTGCATTGGCCGCTGGGACCACCGACTTCACCTGCAAGGCAGCACTGATCTCAGCGGTGATCAGACCAGAAATCGAGCAAGGGAGCAGCAAGTCGAGCTCCTGGGTCCACCAGGCCGAGCCTGGATCCAAGGGGGTCGCCCCACTGATCTGGGCCCGAGCCGAATCCATATCCACCGTGAAGACCTGCCAACCGCTGGCAATGAGGGCCTTTGCCACCGGTCCGCCAACGGCGCCGCAGCCATGCACCAACGCCCGACCAGCGGGCGCCTGATCCAGGCTGTCCTGTAGCACCGCTTCCACGGCACCAATCGTGCCGAACGCGGTGGCACTACTGGCATCGACGGGGCTGCCAACAGCGGCCAACACATGGGGCGTCAGAGCGGTCAGCCGCTCCATGTCCTCAAGGCTGGTATTGAGATCGCAGCCGGTGATCATCGCCCCACCGAGCGACTCCAGCAGCTCAGCGGTCACATTGATCAGCTCGTCTTTCACCGCTGCCGGATTGGCAGCGCGAGCCACCACTTTGCCGCCGGCAAAGCCTGTGCCATACAAGGAATGCTTGTTGGTCATCAAGCTGGCCAAGCGATGGCCATCGGCTTTGCAGGTGGCGTCGCTGTCGTAGGAGAGCAGCCTCAGGCCGCCATTGGCCGGCCGCTCAGCATCGGTGTTCTCGGCCACCACAAAAACCGAGAGGTGATCAGAGATGTGCTCCGCCAGCACGCGCACCTGTGGACTGCTGGAATCGGCACTCCTCATGCGGCCACCTTTTCCATCATTTGATGGTGCTCGACGTAATCGAGGCTCCATTCATCAGGAGCCGCAGCAATGCGTTTCTCCAGGCGCCCGTAGAGCTCATCAGCGGCGGCATCGCCAGCGGTTGACGCAAAGCTGTGGCGACTCCAGCTGCGGATGGTGGCCATCAAGCCAGAGGCGAAGGAGGCCGTATCACCGGTCTCCTTCCAGCGCCGGCGGTAGGGGCACTCCACATACACCGTGCGCTGATCAATGAGGCGCAGACCGTTGCGATAAGCCGCTGAAGTGCTGTCCTTCAGCGGAGCCATGAACTCATCGGGTGACTTGTAGAAGTTCATGACCGTGGCCGCGCGGTAGTGATCGGCGCTGATGCGACCTTCATCGGCCATCTCGCGCCAGATCTGATGCAACTGGTCGTGCACATTGCGGGTGCGGCCGCCGTTGTGACCCAAGTAGAGACCAGCTTCATCGCGGGAGAGGTTCACCGTCAACAAACGGCCACCCACCTGCAGTTCCTTGGAGCGCAGCTCCAACAGGGCATTCCAGTCGCGCATGGCCTGCGCCGTGAAGCGACTCAAGGCCTCAGCATCGCCAGAGGCCTGAACGTGGGTGTGGGTATCGAGAGCGCCTGCCGACTGAGACAACCAGTGCATAGCGGTGGCCGTAAAGCCAAAGCTGACCGAACCGGGCGCCATCAACGGCTCGTAGAAGCTGCGGCAGCTCACCAGCACCGTTGGGCTGGGAGGGCGCGACAACTGCAGCGCCACATTGGCGGCCAGAGCAAGGTTGTCGTTGCTGGGCAGGTCATTGCCCACCAGCGTGTAGTGGGCCTGGGGCTGGCGCTCGTGGAGGCGGTCCAACACGGAGTTCCACAGCCCAACGGCTGTGCCCCCATCGGCCGCGCCGTAATCAATCAAGGTGTAAGCGCTCTGCTGTGGCAGAGCATCAACGCAAGCTAAGGCCCAGTCCGAAGCGGCTTCGATGCAGCGCAATGCGCCTTCGGTCTGCGCGCTGTAACCCGTCGTCATGGCGATGGCCATGATGTCGTCAGCGGCAATTGCCAACCTAAAGATTGGTCCTCAATCCCGCCGCCGACTGTCTTGTTTTGTGATCAGCGCTACTGATCATTAAGAAGTTTGTGCAGCTCAGGCTGGAGCAGGGCAAAAGCGCGGCCGCGATGACCCACAGCTCGCTTTCGATCCGGCGACATTTCTGCAAAGGTCAACGCGGAGCCCTCAACTTCAAAAATGGGGTCATAGCCAAAGCCTGAATCACCCCGCGGGGCCGTGGTGATCACACCCGCGCAGCAACCCTCCACTTCAAGCAGCACCTGCCCGGATGGATCGGCAAGGCAGAGCGCAGCGCGAAATTCGGCGCGCCGATCGTCCTGGTCGCCCAGCTCGCTCAAGAGCCGCGCAATCCGTTCTGGATCAGTGGCGGCGTAGCGAGCGGAATGCACCCCAGGAGCGCCCCCAAGAGCCATCACGCACAGACCGGAATCATCCGCCAAAGCCCATGCCCCACTCGCCGCGGCGACAGCCAAGGCTTTGAGCCGAGCATTCTCAGCAAAGGTGAGTCCTGTTTCCTCCACCTCCATCCCATCGGGTTGGGGCTGCAGCTCCAATGGCAGCTGCTGCAGGAGCTCCCGAAATTCGCGCACCTTGCCGGCATTACCGCTGGCAATCACCAGCGTTCGGCTGCGGCCATGAGGAATGCTCATGCTGCTTCCGCTAACTCTCTGGCCCAGGCCAAGACTTCGGCCACACGCTCAGCATTGGGGGCTTCGCAGTAGAGGCGCAGCAGTGGCTCGGTGCCGGAAAACCGCAGCATCAGCCAGTGGCTGGGTCCCAACCGCAGCTTGACGCCATCGGTGCGAATCACCTCCTGCACCGCTAGGCCAGCAACGCTGCTGGGAGGCGCGTCAGCCAACTGCTGCTCGAGGCGCTGGCGGCTGTCCATGCCGGCCAAACGCAAATCCAAGCGGTCGTAATGGCTGCCGCCGCCGCAACGCTGCTGCAATGCCTCGAGGCGCGCACCCAAGGGCTGGCCGCCCTCCACCAAGGCCTCCAGCAGCAGCAGCGCTGCAAAAGCAGCATCACGCTCGGGCAAGTGCATGCCAAAGCCCACACCCCCCGATTCCTCACCACCCACCAGCACCTGGCCGCTGAGCATTTCGCTGGCGATGTATTTGAAACCAACCGGCTTTTCGACCACCTCACGGCCAAGGTCTTCAGCAACATGCCGCATCAAATCCGAACCGCTCACGGTCTTGATCACCTTGCCGGGCAGATTCCTGGCCCGGGCCAAATGATCAATGAGCAGCGGCATCAGCAATTGAGTACTGCAGTAACGCCCTTGCTCGTCGATGGCGGCAATGCGATCGCCATCGCCATCAAAAACAATGCCCACCGCAGGCTGACCAGCGGCTGTGCTGGCTTTCACCTGGGCAATCAACTCGCTGAGGTAAGGAGCAAGCGGCTCCGGTGGATGGCCGCCAAAGAGGGGATCCCGCTGCGAGCGGATTTCGCTCACCGCCTCCCCGAGCAGCGCCGGCAGACCACCAGCGGCCGAGCCATGCATCGGATCCACGATCACCTTGAGACCCAAGCTCTGCAGCCCATGGCGCAGCGCATTGGTGTCCATCGCACCGCGCAGGCCATGGAGGTACTCAGCCCAGCCGTCAAAGCATTCGGTTTCCCCGGGTTCGGGCACGGTGATTCCACCAGCCTGTAGGCGCCGCTCAACCCGCTTGGTGAAATCGCCTTCCACCGAGCCGCCGAAGTGGCCCTTGATCTTGAGGCCAAGCCACTCGGGAGGGTTATGGCTGGCAGTGATCACCAGAGCGCCGAGGGCACGCCGCTCCACCACCACCCAGCTGCAGGCGGGGGTGGGCAAGGGTTCTTGCGCCAACAGTGGTTCCAAGCCAACTCCGCGCACCGCTGCAGCAATGGCGGCTGCCAATTCCGGCGCCAAAAAGCGGCGGTCGTAGCCGATCACCACGGTGCGGCTTTCGAGCTCAGGCGGGGCGGAATGGGCAAGCTCCGCGGCGGCAGCGGCTGCCACCGGCAACAGGCGCTCGATGGTGATGTCGACCCCGAGCACACCACGCCAACCATCGGTGCCAAAGGCGATGGCTGCAGGCTCCAGGTGCAGGGGTGAGGACGACATCAGTCAGCGCTGAGCTGATAGCAGTGTCCTGGATCGGGATCAATGAAGCGGGTGTGCGGGTGCCGGCCAGCCAGCTGCGCTTGCTCCTGATCACTGTTGGCTTTGGCCTGCAGCACCTGCTGCAACAGTCCGCTGTAGGCCACATCGCCGCCCGCCGTGCTGGCCAGCAGGTGGGCCGGTGTAAACCGCTCCAGCAGCTGCGGCACCACCGCACGACCCTTCACAAAAGCCCCTGCCACAGGCAGGCCTAAATCCATCACCGGTGTGATCACCGCCGTGAGGGGCTCGGCCGGCAAGGCCGGATCCAAGAAGCCATGGGGCTCGACATAGAGGCTTTCCCCTGAGCCACGCAGCAGATACCCGTTTTCCACCTGCGGCACCGGTGCACCAGCGGTGGCCTGAATCTCAAGCGAACCGCGCTGCAGGCGTTCGCCAGGACGCAGGGTTTCGCTCTGGGTGAAACCGAAGCGGCGAGCTTGCTGCACCGCTGCAGCAGATCCCACCACCGGCAGCGCCTTGGGCAAGCGCTCCAAGGTGGCGGGATGGGCATGGTCTGGCAGGCCCTGGCTCAGCAACAAACAATCGAGATCGCCTGGAATCGGCCACTCGCGGGGCAGCGTGCCTTCAAATAACCAGCCCGCCCCACCGAAGCGCAGTGGACCCACCAACCAGGGATCCAGCAACAGGCGCTGGCCAGCGAGCTCAAGCAACCAGCCATTGGCGCCGAAATAGGTGAGCTGCATAGCGAGTGGCCCAGGCGGAGCACCCTTCTAGCTTGAATCGATGGTGCATCCGCTCAGTGACCGCTTGCTGCGCAGCTGGCTGCGTTGCCGGCGCAAAGCCTGGCTGGATCGCCATGGGGATCCAGCCGAGCGGCTTTGGAACCCGCACCGCGCTCTGCAGCTGGCCGATCGCGAGAAGCGCTTGAAGCAATGCATTGATCAGCCGCTCGAGCACTGCACCGGCTTGGAGGCCCTGCAACGGGGCGAACCAGCGGTGCGTTTGTTGCTGCTGCGGCGGGACGGCATCTGCGGCCGGCCCACCTTGTTGCTGCGCAAACCGCAACCCAGCCAGCTGGGCACCTTCAGCTACCAGCCCGCACTGCTGCAACCGGGTCGCCACGGCACCCGGGAGCACCGCCTCACCCTGGCGCTATGGGGCTGGCTGCTGGAGCCGGTGCAAGGCACTGCGGCCAGCCAGGGCTGGCTGGTCAATCCCCGCGGACAACGCCAACGGCTCAACCTCCACAGCGGCCTCAACCACCAAATGCAAACCGCCTTAACGCGGCTGCAGCAGGACCTCAAACGCCGCAACCCGCCGCCACTGACCCACGACCGGCGCAAATGCACGCTCTGCAGCTGGCGCCGCAGCTGTGATGCGGTGGCCGAAGCACAAGGCGAACTGAGCACCGTGAGCGGCATTGGCGGCAAACGCCAGGAACTGCTGCAAGAGCTGGGAATCGCGGATCGCCAAGCCCTCGCAGATGCCCCAGGCGACTGGTTGCTGCAACAGCTGGAGGAGCGCGGCATCCAACAACCGGAACTCGCCACCGAGCTGATTGCCCAAGCGATCGTTCAGCAGCGCGGCATCGCTGAGCCGCTGCAGGCGGACAACCCCGACCCCTTACCCGAGCTCAATGGGGCACCCGGGGTGTTGCTCTACGACATCGAATCGGATCCCGATGCTCGAGACGATTTCCTGCATGGCTTTCTGCCCTTAAGCCGCGGAGCCGATGGCCGTTTTGAAGACGCTGGCAGCGCCCCTTACCGGCCGATCCTGGCCTTGCGGGAGCATGGCGAAGATCGCCTCTGGCAGCGGCTGCAACGCCTGCTTGCCGCACACCCGGGCTGGCCGGTGCTGCACTACGGCGAAACCGAAGCGATCGCCTTAAAGCGGATGGCCGAGCGCCAAAACAGCGAACCACCTCAAGGCTTGGTGGATTTGCACCAGCGCGTTCGGCAGCACTGGCGGCTGCCCGTCGACAGCTACGGCCTCAAAGCCGTGGCCAGCTGGCGGGGCTTTCGCTGGAGCCAACCCACCGCAGAAGGGGCCCGCTGCGTGTTGTGGTGGCGCCAATGGCGTGAACGCCACCAGCGACACCAACTCGATCAAATCCTTCGCTACAACCGCGACGACTGCCTTGCCACCTGGGCGGTGGCTCAGTGGCTGTCGAACGCTGCCGCCTCGGGCAACGACAACTCCAGCCCAGCAAGCTCCGATTGATCCCAGCAGCGGCGATGCAAGAGCAGCAGCCCGCGCCCCCCTTGGACTGAGGTGACCAGAGCGCCGCGCTCCCCGCTGGTGGTGCGCAGCTGCTGACCTGGCTCCGGTGCATCCGCTCCATCAGCCACCACAAAACGCCGCAGTTGCTGCTTGAGGCCATCGCGTGAGTGCAGCTTGGCCAGGGTTTCCTGGCCCAGATAGCAGCCCTTCTCGAGGCTGACCCGCTGACGCAACCCCAGCTCAAATGGGTTGAACTCTTCGCGGAGTTCCGCACCTGGGGCGGGGATGCCCTGGTGGATCCGCAGCTGCTCCTGCTGCTCGGAGCTCAAGGCCGCCGCCGCCATCAGCGGTTCCGGCAAAGCCTCCCCTTCCGCCAGCAGCCAGTGCTGCCCGGGCAACGACCAACCAGCACCGCCCGGCTCCCCGCCGGGCTGCACCAGCCCATGCCAAAGCAGAGCTTGCGGCTCACCAAGGGCCACGCGATCAGCGGGAAACAAGACCCGATCAAGGGATTGATGCACCTGAGCCGGTGAGCCAGCGGTGACGAGCAAATCGGCGCCATCGCTGAGCACCGCAACAGCCGCCAAGGCCACCAATCGGGCCGTGGGGGTAACGCAGCAGGTTTCGATCAGGCTGCCGGGGGCAGCACCTTCAATGGCCTGGGTGGTTTGGCCGTGCAGCACCCGCAAACTGCCCTCACCCCGCAGGGGGATCCGGGCAACCGGAAGCGTGAAACGAAAGGGGGACGCCGGCAGCGCCCAAACGCCTGCACTCATGACTGAGCCGCCTGGCTGCGCTGATGCTCGGCCGCCACAGCGCTGAGCTGATAGAGGGCTTTGAGCTCCAGCCCTTCAGCGGCTAAAGCCGGCGCACCACCTTCCTCGCGATCAACAATCGCCACCACCCGCTCCAGTTCGTAACCAGCAGCGCGCAGTTGCTTGACGGCCTTCAGCGCCGAGCCACCGCTGGTGACAACGTCTTCCAACAGCGTGATCCGCGCACCGGGCTCGGGCAGCGGACCCTCCAGCCAAGCGCCGGTGCCATGGCCTTTGGCTTCCTTGCGCACGATCAAGGCATCCAACTCGCGGCCACTGAGGGCGGCGGCATGGGCCACCCAGCTGACCATCGGATCCGCGCCGAGGGTGAGACCCGCCACGGCCGCCGCATTGGGCTCGACCAAGGCCAACAACTTCGGTGCCAACAGCTGGGCGCCGCGGCCACTGAGGGTGACTGGCTTGCAGTTGACGTAGTGCTCGCTGCTGCGGCCGGAGGCCAGGGTGAACTGACCGCGCCGGTAAGCCCGCGAGGCCAGCAGTTCGAGAAGAGGATCGGCAGCGGTCATGAACTCTGGCGCGGAGGCTTCATCGTTTTTACCTTGAGCCCGGACTCCGTTACGCCTCCATGGTCCGCCAAGCCCTCCTCAGCACCTGCGTTGCCTTGCTGGCCGCGCCGGCTGCCGCTGGCCCCATGGTCTGCACCACCACCTTCGAAGCCCCGGTCGGCAGCTACCCCGATGAGCAGCCTGGCCAACCCGTGGAGGTGACCCGCTGCGGCGCCATCGAAACCACATCAGAGTTGATCGACCGACGGGCCTTCTCCTACACAGCACCCTTCGCCCGTGGCATCGACATCACCCACCAGATCACTGACCTGCTGGGGATTTCGATGGGTGGCGGCGATGGCACCAAGGTGATGGGCTTCGGCTTCCCCGACCAAACCATCGTTTGGGATGGATCAGCGATTGAAAACACCTACCGCTCGCTGCTTGATGAACAGAGCAGCCCCCTGCCACGCCGGGTGGCGGACCTGGAAACCCCTTACAGCGGCAGCATGCGCAAGATCGAGCCGCTGATCGAGATTGAGCCCGTTCGCGGCCTGTGGTGACAGCTGGTTCACAATGGCTGTGCTGGCCGGGGGTCTAGCAATCTGGTGAATGCAGCGAACTCATAATTCGCCTTAGGCGAGTTCGATCCTCGCGACCCCCATCCCATGGCTCTCACCCTTTACGGCGGTGCTCGCACCCGCGCCTCCATGCCCCGCTGGTACATGGAGGAAAAGGGCATCGCTTACGACTGGCGCATGCTCGACATGCGCGCTGGCGAGCACAGCCGCGAGCCGTTTTTGAGCATCAACCCCTTCGGCAAGTTGCCAGCCCTGGTGCACGAAGACCCAGCCGTGCCGGGCGGCCGCCTGCAGCTGTTCGAAAGCGGCGCGATCTTGCTCTATCTGGCGGAACTCAGCGGTGAATGCGGCAGCAGCGCCGAGCGCAGCCTGGCGGCCCAATGGGTGCTGTTTGCCAACGCCACCTTGGCGACGGCGTTGTTTGTTCCCAGCAATCGAGAGAAGGAGTTTCCGCGGCTGATGGGCGTGCTCAACGGCCTCCTCGATGGCGGCAAGTCGCTGATGGGCGGCAGCTGGGGAGTGGCTGACTGCGCCGTGAACGCCTACCTGGCCTATCTGCCGATGTTTTTCCCCGATCTAGACCTCAGCCCCTATCCAGCTGTTCAGGCCAACATTGCCGCCACCCAGGCGCGGCCGGCCTACCGCAAGGTGATGGGACTGGCCTAACGCGGGCCCTGTGAATTGTTCAGTGAGGGATGGAAAACAAGTCGTTGCAGAATGGCGGCCCAAGCCCGGATGGATGCCCTCCCCGTCTGCCGATCGACGTCTTCAGCAGCTTTGGCGCCGCATGAAAGCAGGGGAACGCATTCGCCGGCGCTGGCCTGATCCTGCGGCAGCTGCGCCCGATTCGATGACGGCCGATCCGTTGGCGCCCCTGCTGCAGCATCTGCACCGCAGCTGGCACAGCGCCACCGGCGACTCATAATTCAGCCATTCGCCAGCTGGCATCTACAGAGTTCATGGGGCTTTCCCTGCGGTTGCTGACTCTGGTGTTGCTGTTGGCCTTGGTGGCCTTCTTTGCCGCCAGTGAATTTGCCTTGATGCGGCTGCGGCCCACCCGGGTGCAGGAACTGGCCGAGCGCGGCAATGCGGCGGCTTTAGCGATTGCACGCCTGCAGCGGCATCTGCGCCGGGCTTTGCTGGCCACTCAACTGGGCTTGAGCCTGGCCCTATTGGCCCTCGGCTGGGGCAGCCACAGCTTGCTCACCCTGCTGCATGGGCCCACACCTCCGGCCTGGCTGCAGCTGGTGGTGTTTGCGGTGCTCGCCCTGCTGGCCACCCTGCTGGGCGGATTGCTGCCCAAAGCCTGGGTGCTCGATGACCCTGAGAACGCAGCGCTGCGGCTTGGCCCCCTGCTCGAATCGGTCAACCAAGCCCTAGCCCCGCTGCTGAGCGCCATTGAGGCCGTAGCCAACGTGCTGCTACGCGCCTTTGGACTACCGCTGCAATGGGACCGGCTGGTGCCATCGCTCTCAGCCAGTGAGCTCGAAAGCTTGATTGAGAACGACGCCGTCATTGGCCTGGAGCCGGATGAGCGCAACATCCTTGAGGGGGTGTTCTCCCTGCGGGACACCCAGGTGCGCGAGGTGATGGTGCCCCGCTCCGGGATGGTGACCTTGCCGCTGGAGGCCTGCCTCAGCGACCTGATGGAGGCGGTGGTCTCCACCCGCCATGCCCGCTTCCCGGTGATTGGCGAATCACTCGATGATGTCCGCGGCCTACTGGATCTCCGCCTGCTGGCCGCACCGCTCGTCCGTGGTGAGCTGACCCTTGACTCTCCCTTGAGCCCGTACATCTGCCCGGTGGCCCGGATTCAAGAGAGTGCCTCCCTGGCCGATCTGCTGCCCCAAATCCGCAGCGGGGAACCTGTGCTGGTGGTGGTGGATGAACACGGCGGCACCGAAGGGCTGGTGACCATCGCTGATCTCACCAGCGAAATCGTGGGCGATGAATTGGAAGATGACGGCGACGAGGCCGATCTGATTCCGCTGGGCGGCAACTGCTGGCGCGTGGCCGGTGATCTGGAGATTTTTGAGCTCAATCGCCAACTGGGGCTCAAGCTGCCGGAATCCGATGAACACCACACCCTGGCTGGGTTTCTGCTCGAGCGGCTGCAGCACATCCCCGCCGCTGGCGAGGCCCTCAACTGGGAGGGTGACCAATTCACGGTGCTGACGATGGACGGGCCCCGCATCGAGGACGTGAAGATCTGCCTCGGAGAACGCAGCAATGCGTTGATAATGAGCCCCCAGCAGGACTAGTCCCCTGCCTGCAACACTGCCCAGCTCACCAGGATGAAACCAGTCAAGGTGGGCGTGATCGGCATCGGCAACATGGGCTGGAATCACGCCCGTGTGCTGAGCCTGTTGCGCGATGCCGAGCTGGTGGGCGTTGCTGACCCCGATGCCGCCCGCGGCGCTTTAGCCACCGAACAGTTCGGTTGCCGCTGGTTTGCTGACTACAACGACCTCATCGAGGAAGTGGAAGCGGTTTGCATTGCCGTGCCGACCCTGCTGCACCATCCGGTGGGCATGGCCTGCCTCAAGGCCGGCGTGCATGTGCTGATCGAAAAGCCGATCGCGGCCAATGAGCAGGAAGCCGGAGAATTGATCGCCGCAGCGGAGCAGGCTGGCCGCTTGCTGCAAGTGGGCCACATCGAGCGCTTCAACCCGGCCTTTCGGGAGCTGCTCAACGTGGTGGCCAATGAAGAAGTGGTGGTGCTAGAAGGCCGGCGCCACAGCCCCCATGCCGATCGCGCCAACGATGTGTCGGTGGTGCTGGATCTGATGATCCACGACATCGACTTGGCGCTGGAACTGTCAGGAGCTCCCGTGGTGGGATTCGCCGCGGCTGGTGGCCGCAGCAGCGACGGCCCCATCGACTACGTCACCGCCACGTTGAACTTCGCCAATGGCGTTGCCGCCAGCCTCACCGCCAGCAAGATGAGCCACCGCAAGGAGCGCTGCCTCACGGCCCACTGCCGCGACAGCCTGGTGGAGGCGGACTTCCTCAACCGCAACTTGCGCATCCACAGGCGGGCCCATGAGTCCTATTCCGCCACCCGGGGGGAACTGCTTTATCGCCACGACGGTTTCATCGAAGAGGTGAGCATCTCCCCCACTGAACCGCTCTATGCCGAGCTCGAGCATTTCCTGCAGTGCGTGCGTGGTGCGGCCAAACCAGCCGTCGATGGTCTGCAAGCGTCCCGGGCTCTACGGCTGGCCGACCTGATTGAGCAGGCGGTTGAGCAGCCGCAGCAGAGCTTGCTGCAGCTCGATACACCGCTCTAGGCCGCAATCGCGCTGTCCACCAATTGGTGCAAGGCCCCCACGCAAAGCTCACGGCAGCGGGTTGGTGAGGCCCGGTAGAAGCCGTCCCAAGCAGCGGCCTTGTGGGAGCCGTAGTCACTGAGCCGGTGGCTGGGGTCCTGCTCCAACCAACCCAGCCGCACGGCATGGCCAATCACCACATCCAAAGCGATGTGGTCGTCAAAGCAGACATCGGGGTTGGCCTCAAAAAAGGCCATCAACGACAACAGCGCTTCGATCGAGAGTTGGCGGTACTCCGGCGCTTCGATCTTGCTGAGCAGGTGCTCCACCAACACCGCAAAGTTCTGCTCATCGGGCGTTTTCTCAGCCAACAAGGCGCTGTCCAAACGATTGCGGCGCTCCAACTTGTCGCCAATCAATAGCCCGCGGCAGTGCTGCAGCAGCCCCCACACACCGGGATAAAAATTGCGCGGCACCCACTGAAGGGCCCCGCGGCGCACCCGGTGCTGCAGCCAGCAGCCCCCGGTGGGTTTCTCCGCCACTGGCGCAGGTGCTTGCCACAGCGCTTTGCCGCGCAGATGCAGCTGTTCGCAGCGCTGTAAGGCTGCTCGAGCCCGGGTGAGATCCGCCAGCACCACCCCCACACGCCGGAAAATGCCGTGAGGAGGCAAAGCGCACAGCGCTTCAAACGCTTCGGCTGAACCGAGCTTGCGCTCGGTGGCTAATTCGCTGGTGAGCAGCAGCAGCAGTTGCCCGAGCTGGAAGGTCAAGGTGCCCTGAAGCAGAGCCGGACGCTGGCGGGCCAAACCCTCGAGGGCCAGCAGCAACTCCTGCTGCAGGATCGTCTCGCGACTGTCTTCGCCGCTGAATTGACGCATCCGCTGGGCGATGGCAGCGCTATCGAGGGGCTCACTGATGCGCGAGCGACTGGTGTAGTTGCGGCCCACCACCAGTTGGCGGTTGCGAGCGAGCAAATCATCGAGCGCATCTTCGAGATGGGGGTGCACCAACCCGAGCAACCCAGCGCAGCGGCGCACCGGCTCCCAATCACCAGCCTCCAGGCTGCGCCGATAGACAGCCTCCACCATCTGGGTCACCGGCACTGGCAAGGCCTGATCAGGCGCCTGCAACTGGGCTGAGGCACCCAAGCGCAACTGCAACTGCTCCAGCAATTCCGCCTGCTCCCGCAGGGAGGTGCTGCCCCACAGCTGGGCGGCCAAATCGAGGGGCGTGGTGGATTCCAGCTCCAGCTCCTGCTCGCGGTCGACCGTGAGCGAGCGGTGACCGCTGGCTTGGGCGAGTTGCAGCGGAACCGCCGGCAGCGGGACAGCTGGGGGGAGTGCTGGTAGCGCCACCGCCTCACAGGCCGCCGCTGAGATGTGATCAGCCAAGGTGCCCAACTGCACCTCCACACCCCCAAACGATCCAGTGGCCAACGTGCGGGCCAGCTCCAACACCTGCTCACGGCGGCGCGCAAAAGGGGCCGCAGCGATCGGCACCAACAGCAGCGGCTCACCATCGGCCAGCCAATGGCGTTGCAGCAGCCGCAGCTCCCCCAACAGGGCATCGGCCAGCTGCTCGGGGTCATCGGCCAGATAGAAGGTGCTCTCCTCGAGCACAGGGGGCAAGAACGCTGTCAGCTGCTCGCCGCAGCGGTAGAGCCGGGCCACCGCCAAGGTGGCCGTCGCCCCTTCCGGTGGACCGCTGAGCCCCAAGCTCTCGCAACGCCCCAACAGGGCCAAGGCCTGGGCCAGCCGATGCGATGACTCAATGCCCACATCGCCATCGCCTGGGGTGACGATCGGCAGACCTTCACGACTCAAGCCAGCCGCCACCGCGGCATCGCCAGGCACCAGCGCCAGCCTCACCCGTTGGCAGCCAGGACGGCGCGGTAAACGCCGGCCGCAGGGATCCAACTCCTGCGGCGTGATCCAGCGGCCGATCAGCAGCTGACCCAGCAACCACAGGCTCTGACTCCAGAGCAAGGGCACGTTGTCGTTGGGCTCACGCGGCTGGCTGCCGGGCGTTTGGCGCTCAGCCGCCACCGCCGACGCCGGCACCCGATACAGCTCAGGCAGCAACCAATCCTCGCCGCGCTGAACGGCCAGTTGCTGCAGCCGCTGATCCAAGTCTTCGGCCTGCTGCCAACGCTCCTCCATGCAGGCGGTCACCAACTCAAAGGCCAAAAACAGGGGCCATTGGCATTCGATGCCTTCAAAGCAAGCCAGCTCTTCGGGCTCGTAATGCAGCCGCGTGCTGTCCTCCACCACGGTCTGATGGCCATCGCGTCGGAAGCGGCTGTAGCCGTAGCGGCCGCCTAGCTCCCGGTGGATGGAGGCTTGGGTGCGGGCGCGCAACTCCTCACCCTCAACCCCCCAAGAGGGATAGCCAATCACCGCCAGGCAACCGCTATCGACCTCTTTGCTGGCTGATTCCCGCGGCAGCAGTGCCTCCAAGGCGCGCCTGAGGCGGAGCACCGCATCGGGCGGCACCCACAGGGTGTGGCGGCCATCGCCATGGGGGCCGAAGGGATCCAAGCCGCTGCTGGCCTCCAGGGCCGCTTTCACCAAGCCAATCGAACTGGCATTGCGCTCAGGGGCTCCATTGTTTCCCTTGTCGCCGCGCTCCCAGATGCCGTAGTCCGCCACTCGGTAGGCGCGACAGAGGTAATAGATCAGGTTTTGCACAAAGGCGGCCTGGGCGCCATTGGCCACCACCACCAGGCCTGAGCGCGTTAGCTGCGCCAGCTGCAGGACAAACAGGGACGTGGCATCGAGTTGCAGGTGGCCCCAGGCGTTGTCAGCCACCACCGGCTGGCCGGTCTCGGTGTCGTACTTGGCATGGAGGGCATCCAGCAGCTCCTGGCTCGCCTTGAAGCGTTCCACCTTGGCCGCCTGAGCCATCATCGAGCGCATCAAACCGCGCATGAGCGCCAACACGCTCTGCTCCAGTGCATAGACGCGAGCAGGCCGTTGCCCTTGACGCCGCCAGGCCAGCGCCAGTCCCCAGATCGCCTGAACGGTGTACACGTTGTCGCGCACCCAGGCATCGCCATAGTTGCCATGCACCGTGTTGGCGGTGCTGGCCGGCATCAGGCCCGTGATCGGGTGCTGCCTGGCCAGGAAGACGCGGTCCACCTGGGCATCGAGGCGTTCCAGTTGTTCCAGTACCGGGCCAGCACTGGTCTGCGTTGTCAGGCTGGTCATCATCAATCAGATTCTCTCGCGTCAGCGGCTCTGCCCATGTCCCCAGCCCCTAGTCCCTGTGACCGCCAGCAGGTGCTCGGGATGCCGGTAGACGCCTGCCCCGATGTGCTGGCAGCGGCTGTGGAGCTGCACCGCAGCGGTGGCGGGCAACTGGTCACCCTCAATGCCGAGATGACGATGACGGCGCTGGCCCAGCCAGAGCTCGGGCAGGCGATTCGGGCCGCTGACCTCGTGATTCCCGATGGTGCAGGCGTGGTTTGGGCCTTGCGGCGCCAGGGCATTCGGGTGCGCCGCAGCCCTGGCATCGAACTGGCCCATGACCTGCTCGCCCATGCCGCCCAACACCACTGGCGCGTCGCCCTGGTGGGGGCGAGCCCGGCTGTGATGGAGCAGCTCACTCAGCAGCTCCCCCAACACCACCCTGGCCTGCAGCTGGTCATGGCCGTGCATGGCTTTCAAGCACCCGAGGCATGGCCTGGGCTGGAACAGCAACTGCTGTCCCTCAAGCCTGATCTGGTGCTAGCGGCGTTGGGGGTGCCGCGGCAGGAAACCTGGATCCAACGTCTGCATCACCACCAAGCAGGTCTATGGATGGGCGTTGGCGGCAGTTTTGATGTGTGGTCAGGGCAAAAGAAAAGGGCCCCCCAATGGATGGGAGCCCTTCAAATCGAATGGTTGTACCGATTGCTTCAGGAACCCAGCCGCTGGCGCCGCATGCTGGCCTTGCCGCAGTTTGCCTGGGCTGTAATCAGCGGAAACCCACCGAGGCCTGCCACACAAAGGCCAGAAGCAGGAAAAAGACCGGGATAAGCGGAAGGATGTCCACGAGTGGGCCAAAGGCGCGGTAAGCCTCGGGAAGCTGGGCCAACAGAGGCAGTGCAGCGTTCACCATCGTGGTCGAAAACCAAGCAGTCGCTGGACGTTACCACGTGTGGAACGCCGGTGAGTTCAGCTCCCAAGGAGCGAAATGCTCTGAAAAACAACCCTCCTCAATGGCTTGGGCCATCGATTTGGTGTAGCGGATCAACTGCGTGAGGTTGTGCAGGCTCAGCAGCGTCAACCCGAGGATTTCATCGCTCTTGATCAAGTGATGCAGATAAGCCCGGCTGTGCTGTTGGCAGCAGGCGCAGGGGCAACTGGGATCCAGGGGGGTGTGATCCTCCCGGAAGCGCGCGTTTTTGAGATTCCAGCGCTCACCATTCACCAACGCTGCACCATGGCGGCCCAGGCGCGTTGGCAGCACGCAGTCAAATAGATCCACCCCATGGGCCACAGCCTGTGCCATCTCCGGCAGGGTGCCCACCCCCATCAGATAGCGGGGCTTGTGTTCCGGCAGCAGCGGTGTGCACCAGCGCACCACCTCATGCATCGCCGCCGCGGGCTCCCCCACACTGACCCCGCCAATGGCACATCCCGGCAGATCAAAGCTGGCGATCACCCGGGCCGATTCCTCGCGCAGGTCTTGGAAGACACCCCCTTGCACGATTCCAAACAGCGCCTGATCCGGGCGCTGATGGGCCGTGACACAGCGCTCTAACCAGCGGTGCGTGCGGTCGCAGGCCTCCCGCACATCCTCATGACTGGCGGGATAGGGAGGGCACTGATCAAAGGCCATGGCCACATCAGCCCCAAGCTGCTCTTGGATCGCCATCGAGCGCTCTGGGGTGAGCTCAACCACCGAGCCATCGCGCGGGGACTGGAAGGTGACACCGCGCTCTTTGATCGCATTGAGGCTCGCCAGGCTGAACACCTGGAACCCGCCGGAGTCGGTGAGCATCGGCCCAGGCCAACCCATAAAACGGTGCAGCCCGCCAGCGGCCGCCACGATCGACTCCCCCGGTTGCAGATGCAGATGGAAGGTGTTGGAGAGCACCATCTGCGCGTCGGTGCTGCGCAGTTGCTCAGCACTAATGCCCTTCACCGTGGCCGCGGTGCCCACCGGCATGAAGCGTGGGGTCTCCACCACGCCATGGGGGGTGTGAAAACGACCCGTGCGGGCCTGGGTGTGGGGGCAGCGATGCAGCAGCTCGAATTGGAACGGAGCAGCAGTGCTCAACACCCACAGACAGCGCAACTCTCACCCTATGGCGAGGCGCAGGATGGAGGCAGCACCCAACCGCTGATGCTCAGGTGGTGGCCGGATCTGGCCGGAAGCTGGATCTTCTACACAACGCTCCCGCTCTGGCCGGGGGTGACCCCGCGCTTTGAGCGGATTGCCCGGTTTGCTCCGGTGATTGGCGTCTTCATTGGTGGCGCCCAAGCTGGCCTCTGGCTGCTGGGCCGCGAACTGGGGCTGCCCAGCGCCAGCTGCGCCCTACTGGTGCTGGCCCTGGGGCTTTGGCTCACCGGCGGCTTGCACCTCGATGGGGTGATGGATACCGGAGATGGCTTGGCCGCCGGCCCCCGCTGCCTAGCGGCCATGGCCGACAGCCGCATCGGCGCCAGCGGCTTGGTGGCTGGCCTGATGGTGCTGCTGCTCAAGTTGGGTGCCCTGCTGGCCCTCGCGGCCTTGGCACCCACCCTGTTGATCTGGAGTGCGGTGTGGGGCCGCATTGCACCACTGCTGGCCATCGCCTGGTTCCCCTATCTCAGGGCCGAAGGCAGTGGTGGCTTCCACCGGCTCCAGCGTCAACCCCTGCTGCAAGAACTGCTGCCGGCAGCGGCTGTGCTGGGGCTGCTGGTAGGACTCAGCCTCAGCCCCCCCGGCACGCGCACGGTGCTGGCTGGGGTTTGCGGTGTGATCCCAACGCTGCTGGTGCCTCGGCTGCTGGGCCAACGCCTGGGAGGACACACCGGCGATAGCTACGGCGCCTGCGTGGAATGGACCGAAGCCTGCACGCTGTGGAGCGGCTGGCTGATGCTGCGTCTGCTCAGCTGAGCGGCAGCGTCAACACAAACGCGTTCCCCGCAGCCGCCAAACCAGGCGCTAAAGCACTGGCAGGACAGTGCAGCTGCAGACTGCCGCCGCTGGCTTCGGCTTGATCGCGAGCCAAGGCCAAACCCAACCCCGTGCCGCTGAGCTTGGCGCCATGGCGGCCGCGCTCACCGCGCTGAAAGATCCGTTCACGCTCATCAAGGTCGATCAAGGGACCGCTGTCCCAAACCGCCAATTGCAGTTGATCGGGCCCCGAGGCGATCCAAAGCCCCAAATCACCACCTGGATCGCTGTAGCGAAAGGCGTTTTCCAGCAAATTGGCCAAAATTTCACCCACCGTGGCCGCCGGCACTGAAACCTCCGGCACAGGTCCTGGGGGATGCCAACGCCGGCCTTGAAGCTTGGCCGTTGCGGCGGCGCGAGCCAGCAGAGGCTCCAAACAATCACTGAGCAAACGCGGCTGCTGTGGCGCCAACACCGGTGGCAGCAGCAGAGGCGCCTCGCTGCCGCTGGCCTGGGGCAACACCAAGCCGGCCTCCGAGCTGCTCAAGGCATCGAGGTAACCCGCCAACGACTGCTGCTCATCAAGGAGATGCTCCACCAGTTCGCGGCGTTCATCACTGGCTTCAACCCGGCGCAGCAACAGCTGCGTGAAGGTGCGAAGGGCTGCCAAAGGGTTGCGCATCTGATGCACCAGCAGATCGCGCTGACGCCGCTCCCGTTGCAACTCGCCTTGCCAGCGCTGCTGCTCCAGGTCCAACAGCAAGGCCTGAGCCAACACCTGGGCAGCACTATGCAACCGCTGATTGAGCGGCTCAGGCCACTGCCCAAGCGCGCTATCCACCCGCAGCGCACCAATCACGGCGGCCTCCTGCCGCAACGGCAGCCAGCGGCGCGATTGCCGGGGGGTTAATAACGGTGCCGCCTCAGCGGCGGGCTCCAAACGGGTGGCCGTTCGCGGCCAGGCCTGCACCAATTGCAGCTGCAGCTCACCGTCTGCCGCTGGCATGGCCACGTACACACCGAGGCCCACCAGCTCTTGACAATCACAGAACTGGTCAAGCTGCTGAGCGACCAGCTGGCGAAAGCGCTCAGAAATCATGGCGCCACAGGGCCGCAAGGGCCTGAACATGGCAACCACGAGGGACTTGCCAAATTCGGAGAAACTCTTAAGATTGTATCTACGACCACTACTTCCCAGTCCCGGATTACTGGTGCTGAGGAACAGGTCCCATCACACACCGGTACTTTTCTGGCGTTTCCTTGCCGGAAAGGTTACAGCAGAGGTTGTTCGTACCCCTGCGTCCTTCCCATAGCCGAATGGTGAAGACCGGTGGGGCCATCCCAGCCATGGATCTTTCCCGATCCCAGTTCCGGTCGACAGACGTATGGGCGCTGCAGGTTTACCTGCGCCTTTAAGAGCCGGCTCCGGTGTCGTTTTGCGACTCCGGTCGACTTGTTTTGTCCGATCCACAGCCCACCCCGTAAGGGGTTCTTTCCATGTCGAAAAAGCGCAAGCGCATCAGCCGTCGTCGTCTAGCTGGTCAACGCGTTCTGGCCCACGTTCCAACCCACAACCTCGATACCGGCGAGCACAAGCCCGTGACCGCCGCCCGTCGCTACATCGCCAAATCCAATCTGGTGCCGCCGGCTCTGGTGAACGTGCGCCGCAACGAGCACACCACCGACCGCTTCTTCTGGGGCGAGAAAGGGCTGTTCAGCGCTCAATACGCCGAAGAAAACCACTTCCTCTTCCCGTCCCTGCGCACGATCGTTGATTCCGTGGGCGAAGACACCATCTTTGCTGGCCTGGAAGCCACCTCCGACGACTGGGAGGAGATGGAGGAGTACGAGTACGCCTTCGTTTAAGCCACTGGCTTAAAGGGCCGCCAAAAATTGGGCGGCCCGCTCCACGGCGTCAATCGGAATCGTGTGGCCGCCTGTGAAGGTCAACACCTCCACCTGGCCGCCCACGCGAGCAATTTCAGTGGCAAGTGCGGCTTGAGCCGCCACTGGCACCACGACATCCTCTGAACCGTGCATCAAGAGCGTTGGAGCCTGGGGCGCTTGCGTCAGGCTCCAATTGGGATGGGGATAACCACTGCAAGCAATCACACCGGCGAGGGGCCTGCTGAGTCCCACCTCAATGGCCATGGCGGCTCCCTGAGAAAACCCAAACAGCACCACGGGTTCT
This sequence comes from Synechococcus sp. Minos11, assembly GCF_014279855.1. Taxonomy (NCBI): domain Bacteria; kingdom Bacillati; phylum Cyanobacteriota; class Cyanophyceae; order Synechococcales; family Synechococcaceae; genus Synechococcus; species Synechococcus sp. Minos11. The sequence continues at coordinate 2,060,341 of NZ_CP047953.1, forward strand.
GAGCCAGCCGCCAACAATTCGCCATCCAGCCTGGCCGCCAAATCCTGCACAGCCTGCGGATGCTGCGGCCAGCCTGGGGTGTTGAGGTCGTACCACTGCCTCGCCCCACCACCGGCTGGATGGGGATCAGGCGCGTCCCACGACTGCACCTGCAACGCTGCGGATCCAGGGGGCAACTGAGCCTGCAAGGCCCCGCCTAAGGGCAGCAGGTCAGCGGCATTGGCCCCCCAGCCGTGCAGAAAGATCAAGCGCATCAACCAGCAACAGCGTCAGGACCACCCCATACCATCAGAGATTGGCTGTCCCTGCGATCTCCATGGCCCGTCTGGCTCTGCTGAGTGTGTCGAACAAAGAGGGGATTGAACCTCTGGCCCGGGCCCTGGTGGAACGCCATGGTTTCCAGCTGCTCTCCAGCGGCGGCACCGCGAAATGTCTGGCGGATGCAGGGCTGCCTGTCACCAAGGTGGCAGAGCACACCGGTGCCCCAGAAATCCTGGGGGGTCGCGTCAAAACCCTGCACCCGCGCATCCATGGCGGCATCTTGGGCCGCCCCAGCGACGCGGCCGACCAGGCCGACATGGAGGCCCAGAACATCCCCGCGATCGAGCTGGTGGTGGTGAATCTCTACCCATTTGAAGCCACCATCGCCAAGGCCAATGTGAGCTGGGATGAGGCCATCGAGAAGATCGACATCGGCGGACCGGCCATGGTGCGGGCTGCCGCCAAAAACCATGCCCACGTCAGCGTTTTAACCAGCCCGACCCAATACGAGCGACTGCTTGGTGCTCTCGACGCCGGGCCCATCCCTGCCGAGCTGCGGCGTCAGCTCGCACTGGAAGCCTTCCAGCACACCGCCGCCTACGACAGCGCCATCAGCACTTGGCTGGGCACCCAGTTGGAAGCCAATGCCGCCAGCCCCCACACCTTGGCGGTGACGCTGCCGCAGCGGCAAACCTTGCGCTACGGAGAAAACCCCCATCAAGCGGCGGCTTGGTACAGCAGCTCAGCGGGATGGGGCGGTGCCCAGCAACTGCAGGGCAAAGAGCTCAGCTACAACAACCTGCTCGATCTCGATGCGGCCCAAGCCACGGTGGAGCGCTTCCCCGCCAGCGAAGGGGCAGCCGCTGTGGTGATCAAACACACCAACCCCTGCGGCGTCGCCACAGGGCGCGATGCCAGCGATGCCCTGGCCAGGGCCATTGCCGCTGATCCCGTCTCAGCCTTCGGCGGCATCGTGGCCCTCAATCAACCCCTCGACGGGGCGGCCTGCGCCAGCCTGCAGGGCCTCTTCCTCGAATGCATCGTGGCGCCGGAGATCAGCGCCGAAGCACGCGAGATCCTCTCCAGCAAAAGCAATCTGCGGCTGCTGGAACTGCCAGCAGCGGCCTCAGCAGCAGCCACCCGGCAGCAATTGCGCTCGGTCTTAGGCGGCGTGCTGCTGCAAGAACGCGATCAGATCAGCGACGACGACAGCGCCTGGCAGGTGGTGAGCCAACGCCAACCCGATGCCGAAGAGATGGCTGATCTGCGCTTTGCTTGGCGTGTGGTGCGCCATGTGCGCTCCAACGCGATCGTGGTGGCCAAAGCCGGGCAAAGCCTGGGCGTTGGCGCCGGTCAAATGAATCGTGTGGGCTCAGCAGGCATTGCCCTCGATGCCGCCGGCGATCAAGCCCGTGGCGCCGTTCTCGCCAGCGATGGCTTCTTCCCCTTCGATGACACCGTCAAGCTGGCCGCTGAGCGGGGCATCCGCGCGGTGATCCAACCCGGAGGCAGCAAGCGCGACAGCGACTCGATTGCCGCCTGTGATGCCGCTGGGCTGGTGATGGTGACCACGGGCCGTCGCCATTTCCTGCACTGAAGCGGAATCAGGCGACCCAGTAGCGTCGCTCCCATCGCACGCTGAGCCGATGCCCGAGGCCCTGCTTTTCAATCTGAACTTCCTGCATCCCCTGCTGATGTGGGGTCTGCTGGCCGGTTCTGGCTACGCCCTGTTCCTTGGCATCAAAGCCAAGAAAACCCGCACCGCCTCCGCGGAAGATCGCAAGGAGCTGATCAAAGGCAAATTTGCCCAGCGCCACTACCTGATCGGCAGCGGTGTGCTGGCGGTGATGGTGCTCGGCACCTTGGGTGGCATGGCTGTCACCTACCTGAATAACGGCAAGCTGTTTGTCAGCCCGCACCTGCTGGTGGGCTTGGGCATGACGGGGCTGATTGCCTTGGCGGCGTCCCTCTCTCCGCTGATGCAGCGCGGCAATCTGATCGCCCGCAAAGCCCACGTGGGACTGAACATGCTGGTGATGACCCTGTTCCTGTGGCAGGCCGTCAGCGGGCTGCAGATCCTCAACAAGATCTGGACGAACCGCTGAGGCTCAGAACAGAGCCCGGCGGCGCGGCGGGCAGGCCAGCCCGGCATGGGCATGGAAGTCTTCTTGCACCTTCCAGGTCAAGCGACGTGAGATCTGGCGGACGATCTGCCGCAGGAGGTGATCGCCACTGGACTGGACCAGGGCCTCAGGCAGCACGCCAATAAAAGCGGGCAAACGAATGCCAACGGAAAGATCCAACTCCCATTGCACCAGGGTGTGTTGTTCCTGGGGGCAGAGCTTGAGGCTGGCTTGAAAATCAACGTTGTAGCCCTCATCGACAGGCAGGGCGGGAGCCAACGTCTCGATGCGATAAACCCCTTGTTGCTGGGGCAGGAGCACCAGATCGATCTTGGGCTCGACTTCAAAACCAAAGTTGCCGAACTTCCCGAGCTGCAGCCGATAAGCGTTCACATCGAGGGGCTGCACCGTCATCGGTGCGGCACAACGGGTGAACCACTCTTGATGCGCATCGAGGTAGTCCGACACCGAAGCCACAGGAGCCAGCATCTCCATCACATCGGAGAACTGGCTGCTGTAAGTCCGCAGGCAGGCCTCATCCACGCGGGGTTGAGACCTCTTGCTTTGGCGCCAAGAAAACGTGGCCGTCATCCAGCTGAATAGGACCCATCACAGCCCAATGTAACGGAGCATTAAGCAATCTCAGCGGTAATTTGCCCAGCTTCTGCTAATTGCAGCAGGCGGTCGATCACCCCCTCCACCACACGATCGGGCGTGGAGGCTCCGGAGGTGATGCCAATGCGCAGATCACCCTCGGGCAAGAACGGCTCGAGGCGCTCGAGATCCTGACCGAGGGGTTTGTGTTCCACTGCGTTGCCGGGGCCGATGCGCTCAGGGGCATCGATATGCACCGAAGGAATGCCCCGGCTGACGGCGATCTCCTGCAGGTGGGTGGTGTTGGAGGAGTTGTAACCGCCAATCACCACCATCAGATCGAGCGGCTCATCCACCAGGGAGAACATCGCGTCCTGACGCTCTTGGGTGGCATCGCAAATGGTGTTGAAAGCCAAGAAGTGGTCGTTGAGATCAGTGGGCCCATAGCGGCGCAGCAACGTGCGCTCGAACAGGCGACCGATGTCTTCGGTTTCGCTTTTCAGCATCGTGGTCTGGTTGGCGACACCAATGCGCGACAGATCCCGATCAGGATCAAAACCGGGTGAGGTGGCTCCAGCAAATCGCTTCAAGAAGACCTCGCGATTGCCATTGCCAAGGATGTAGTCACACACCAGCTGGGCCTCCTCCAGGTCCAGCACCACCAAATACGTGCCAGCAAAGGAGCTCGTCGCCAAGGTCTCCTCGTGCTTCACCTTGCCGTGAATGACCGAGGTGAACGAATTTTTCTTGTGGCGCTCAACGCTGTTCCACACCTTGGACACCCACGGGCAGGTGGTGTCGACAATGTGGCAGCCACGCTCATTGAGCAGCTGCATCTCCTGAACCGTGGCGCCAAAGGCCGGCAGGATCACCACATCGCCGCTCTCCACGCCCGAAAAATCCTTGACCCCCTCTTCCACAGGGATGAACAACACGTTCATCTCCACCAAATGGGCATTCACCGAGGGGTTGTGGATGATCTCGTTGGTGATCCAGATGCGCTCGGTGGGGTAGTGGCGGCGGGTCTCATAGGCGATCGCTACCGCGCGCTCCACCCCCCAGCAGAACCCAAAGGCTTCCGCCAAGCGAATCGTGACGCGCCCCTCGCGCAGCTCATAACCGTTCTCACGGATGCTTTGGATCAGCTCGCTTTGGTAGGCCTGCTCCAGGCTTCCGGCCACCTCTTCGGCACGGCCAAAACCGCGGCGGTTGTAGCGCTCGGAATGATGCAGCGATCGCTTGAAGGCGCGAGTGTCCATAGCAGGGCGAAAACAGCACCGAGACGCCCAATCTATGGGCTGATCCCGGACAAAAAAAAAGCACCCGCCGCAGCGGGTGCGATGCAAAGGAGCTCAGAAGCTCACTTGGCCGAGGCGAAATCGGGATAGGCCTCCATGCCGTGCTCACCGATGTCGAGACCTTCGATCTCTTCGGATTCAGTCACGCGGATGCCACCGAAGATGGCGCCGATGATCTTCCAAACGATCCAGCAGGTGATGATCGTCCAGATGGCGTAAGCAGCACAGCCCACGGCCTGAATGCCGAGTTGGCTGATGCCACCACCGTTGAACAGGCCCAGACCAGCAGCGCCGGGATCCATGCCATCAACACCCCAAAGACCGATCACCAGGGTGCCCCAAACGCCGCACACACCGTGCACGGAGAAGGCGCCAACGGGATCGTCGATACCAGAGGCATCGAGGGCGGAGACAGCGAAGACGACGATGATGCCGCCAACGGCGCCAGCCACCCAGGAACCGACCAGGGTCATGTTTCCGCAACCTGCTGTGATGCTCACCAGGCCGGCCAGGATGCCGTTGATGATCATCGTCAGGTCGGGCTTACCGGAGGTCAGGGTGGAGACGATGGTGGCAGCGATGGCACCACCAGCAGCAGCCAGGGTCGTGGTCACAGCCACATAAGGCACGTACTGGTCCATGGCCAGCTCGGAACCGGGGTTGAAGCCGTACCAGCCGATCCACAGGATCAGAGCGCCCAGAGTGGCGATGGCCATGTTGTGGCCGGGGATGGCCTGAGGACGGCCATCAACAAACTTGCCGAGGCGGGGACCAAGAAGCATGGCGCCCACCAGACCAGCCCATGCACCAACGGAGTGAACGATGGAGGAACCGGCGAAGTCGATGAAGCCGAGCTCGCTGAGCCAGCCACCATTCCACTGCCAGGAACCGGAGATGGGATAGATAAATGCGGTGAGCACAAGGGCGAACACCACAAACTCGCCGAACTTGACGCGCTCAGCCACCAGACCAGAAACGATGGTGGCGGCGGTGCCGGCGAAAGCAGCCTGGAAGAGGAAATCAACCGTCGGGACGAGGGACGCCTCGGTGATCATTTCCGGAGTGACTGCTGGATCAAAGAACAGACCAGCGAAGTAGAACCAGCCGTTGTCGCCGTTGCCGTACATCAGCGAATAGCCGATGAACCAGTAGGCCGTTACGGCCAGAGCGAACACGAAAAGGTTCTTAGCCAGGATGTTGACCGCGTTTTTCTGACGGCACATCCCTGCTTCGACCATGGCGAAGCCAGCGTTCATGAAGATCACCAGGATCGTTGCAATGAACAGCCAGAGGTTGTTGGCCAGAAATGCAGCGTTGAGTTCAGGCATCTCGGCGGCTTTGGCCGAGAGGTTGAACAAGCCCAGGCCAAACAGCGCCACAGGGACGCAAGCCAGCCAGGTCAAAGAACGGTTGGAGGACAGGCCACGGAACTGATTGAGCATCACCTGGGGTGCTTCAAGCAGGGTCGCCTCCCTCAGGGTCCGCGGTACAGACCGCGGCAGAGGAGATGCAGTCATAAAGAACGCAAGCAGTCATAGGGGCGGAAATCCGCCATAAACCAAATGTTGCGGCGCGAACAGTCCACTAACTGTTTGCGTTGATACAAAACAAGATTTTTACAATTCAACGACCACTGCGCCCGAAGGATTGTCGCCAGCCGAGGTTTATCTAGATACACAAAATCAGGAGCCGAACACCCAATCTCTAGAAATGTTCACCATGAACATCGTTTTTGCGATATACATGTACCTGGAAAGACAAAACGTTGGAAGTGCCGGCTCGGGCCGCAGCACTTGGAAGTAGCCCCCCGCATGGCGAAGCAACGCTCTTTCCCCTGAAGCGGATACCCCCACTTCGAGGCCCGATCCATGACCAAACTCCAATTCCACGGCGTCGCTTACGACTCCGCCCGCCACGAGCAACCCTCAACCACCCCTGTTGAGCACACCTACCGCGGCCAGCGCTTCGCAGCACCCCTGCGCCGTGATGCCGCCAATGTGCAGCCCACCAAGCTCTCCTATCGGGGCCAGGTGTATCAGCGCCGCAGCGCAGAAGCTGCAGCCCAGGTGAACGCCAACTGAGGCAGCCAATTCGGCCGTTTGTGCCGGTTGCTACTTCGGATGTCTGCTCCTGAGACCTGAATGGGTCCAGGAGCTTTTTTGTGCGTGGACCTTCTCCTGGCCCCGATGGAATCCACCAATCGCCTGGTTCCAGCATCCGCGATGGGCATGCTTTGGCTGCAAACCCACTTCGATGACGAGCATTGGGATGAGCTCAGCCGAGGCCTGGTGGCCCTCTCCCCAAGCTGCAGCGAAAGCCTGATTGCCGATGCGCTTGAAGCCGGACTGAAGGTCAACCGGATTCCGTCCTTTGCACAGGCAGCACTCCCTCAAATCGAACAGCGTCAGCAGCAAAGCTGAACTGACAAGGCACAACCTCCACGCCGGCATCGATGGCTTGGCGGAACAGTTCGCCATAACGCGGATCAGCGCTATCGCCGGGCGCAAAACGCTTCACATCAGATCGACTGACGCAGGGAATCAATACCGCTCTGGCATCAGGCAAAACATGCATTAATTCCTCGAGATGTTTCTGACCGCGCTCGGTCACCGTGTCGGGGAATAGGGCCAGATCAGCGGCACTCCAAGTGGTGTTTTTGATCTCCACATAGATGGGGCGTTGGTCATCAGCCTCTGGAGCTGGCTGCAGCAACAGATCAATGCGGCTGCGCCGCTCGCGGCCGTAAGTGACCTCAGCGCGGACACCAGCAATGGGCCCCAGCCACGGCTCCAGCAGCCCGGCTTCAATCGTGGCGCGCAACAGACGGTTGGGCAGGGCCGTGTTAACGCCAACCCAACCACCATCTCCAGGCATCTCAGCCTGCTCCCAGGTGTAAGCCAACTTGCGCTTGGGGGAGGGGTCATGCCGCACCCGCACCCGGCCGCCGGGATGCAGCACCCCTGTCATGGGACCGGTGTTGGCGCAATGGGCGGTGACCAGCTCCCCTCCAGCGAGCTCAACCTCTGAAAGGAATCGCTTCCAGCGACGCTGCAGCACCCCTTCAAGCAAGGGCTCAAAGCGCAAGACCTCGACAGATGGCATCAGGGCAGGCAAGCGACCGGGCCATGGTGACTGATCAACAGCGGCGAGTTCCCCCACAATCAGCTCTGCATGCCGCAACCATCGATGGCTGAAGCCTCCCGCGGCAGCGGCGGCAATCTGCGCCGCATCGCCATGCTGGTGGCGATCGCCACGGCCCTGAGCAAGCTGGCGGGACTGTTTCGTCAGCAGGCCATTGCGGCGGCCTTTGGCGTTGGCGCCGCCTACGACGCGTTCAATTACGCCTATGTGTTGCCAGGGTTTTTGCTGATCCTGCTGGGCGGCATTAATGGCCCGTTCCACAGCGCCATGGTCAGCGTCATGGCCAAACGTGAGCGGCAGGACAGCGCGCAGCTGTTGGCTGCCATCAACACCTTGGTGGGCCTTGGACTGCTGGTGGTCACGCTGCTGTTGGTGCTGCTGGCCAATCCGTTGATCACCCTGGTGGGCCCAGGTCTCGATCCTGAATTGCATGCCTTGGCCGTGCTGCAGCTGAGGCTGATGGCCCCCATGGCCCTACTAGCCGGCCTCATTGGTCTGGGCTTCGGTGCCCTCAATGCAGCCGATGTCTACTGGCTGCCAGCGATCAGCCCACTGCTCTCCAGCCTGGCGGTGCTGATTGGCTTGGGTCTCCTGTGGCTGCAGGCAGGCGCGGCCATCGGCACAGCCACCTGGGCATGGGCGGGGGCGGCCGTGCTGGCGACCAGCACCCTGGCGGGCGCCCTGCTGCAGTGGCTGGTGCAACTGCCGGCCCTTGCGAAGCAGGGCTTAGGGCAGCTGCGGCTGAACTTCCACTGGCGGCAGGCTGGCGTCCGCGAGGTGCTGCAGGTGATGTGGCCCGCCACGCTCTCCTCCGGGATGCTGCAAATCAATGTTTATACCGACCTGTTTTTCGCCAGTGGCATCGCTGGCGCCGCAGCTGGTTTGGGGTATGCGGGGCTGCTGGTGCAAACCCCTCTCGGGATTCTCTCCAACATGCTTTTGGTGCCCTTGCTGCCGGTCTTCGCGCGGCTGAGCGCACCGGAGCAGCGCAACGAGCTGATTACTCGCATCCGCCAGGGGGTGATGCTCAGCAACGCCAGCATGCTGCCGCTGGGGGCGCTGATGGTCGCGCTGGCGGCTCCGATCGTGGCGCTGATTTATGAGCGCGGCAGCTTTGATGCCGCTGCAGCCCAATTGGTCGTTGGGATCCTGATGGCCTACGGCCTGGGCATGCCGGCCTATTTGGCGCGTGATGTGTTGGTGCGGGTGTTTTACGCGCTGGGTGACGGGCAAACCCCCTTCCGCATCTCCGTGGCCGGGATTGGCCTGAATGTGGGTTTCGACTGGTTGTTGGTGGGGGGACCCAGCCCGAGCGGGCTGATGGTGCCCTCTTTGAATGCAGGAGCACCAGGACTGGTGCTGGCCACCGTTGCCGTCAATGTGATCACCTGCCTGGTGCTGCTGCTGGCCCTGCAACGCAAGCTGGGGCGGCTGCCCCTCCAGATCTGGGGCCGCGACAGCCTGCTGCTCAGCCTCGCCGCCCTAGCCGCCGGCGTGATCGCCTGGGCCATGGCCCAATGGATTCAGTGGCCAAGCGATCTGCTGGGTTTGGCACTGCAGGTGGCGATCTGCGGTGGTGTGGGCGCTGGGCTCTACGGACTGCTGGCCAGCAGTTTTGGGGTTCCAGAAGCGCGCCAACTCAGCCGTCAGCTCTTAGCCAAGCTGCCAGGAGTCAGTTGACGGTGCGTTGATCACGCACGTGCACCGGCACCTCCACATGGCTACGCCCCACCATCGCTGGACCATCCACTGAAAAGATCCGCGCCTCGATGCCGAACTCGCGGAAGTTTTTTTCCAGCTCTTGCAGCAGAGCTTTCTCCACTTGGGCCTCGGCGTCCACCACGGTGCCAATCAGTCGCTCACCAAGACGACCCACCCGTTGACGCACGACCTCGCGCGAGTTGGTGACCTCAATCACGATCATCCGAGGCCAGCGCAGCGGTGTCCCAGTATCGCCTGTCCCTGCAGCGGATTCAGGAACTGAAAGATTCGAGGATCTCCTCCAGGTCAACCAGTTGACCCGGAGAAATCAACCGAGAGAGCGGCAACTTGGTGCTGCCTCCGCCCAGCGGCACCTGCAACCGCTCCAAACCCTGACGCGCGGCCACCGCGGGCCCTTGATCCAGCAGGCCGGCCAGCTCTTCGGCCAAGGGGCGCGCCAACTTGGCATCACCGAGGTAGAGATGCCAGCCAGCCACTTGCACATACAGCCGATCAGCCAGGGCTTGGCTCAACTCATTTAGCTGCGCCGATGACAACGACATCAGGAAACTCGCTCTGATGGTGTTTTAGCGGCGCTGGGCCAACACCCAAACCATATGCACCGCTAGGGCCACAGCCCACAGCCCAGTCAGCCAAGGGAGCTGGGGGAAAAAGCTTGGCTTCAGCCCATGCCACACCCAAAGGCCGCTATTGAACGCCGCAAAGGCGGCCGTATGCACAGCCAAGTTGATCAGCTGCTCAAGCTTCTGGTAGTCCGGATCGTTTGGATCCGGCGGCCGCGTGATCACCAGGGGCATGAGCCCTTCATCGCAGAACCATCATTCTGTGGCTCGGGCGGCAGGCTTGACGGATGCCCAGTTGAGCTGGGCAGAATGGGTGGCTCAAGCGCTTGTAGCTCAGCGGATTAGAGCATCTGACTACGGATCAGAGGGTCGGGAGTTCGAATCTCTCCAGGCGCGCCTTCATCAGAAACCAAGAACCGCCCCAGGGCGGTTTTTTTTTGGTTCCATCAACTGGAACCCCCGGTTCTTACGATTCAAGGACCGCCCACGTCCCTTTTTCTGCATCGCCAGTGACTGAGCCGACCATGCGATCCCCCCAAGCACTTCTGCAGGGCGATCCAGAGATTGCCGGACTGATCAACAAAGAACTGGAACGGCAACAGAGCCACTTGGAGCTGATTGCCAGTGAAAACTTCGCCTCGCCAGCGGTGATGGCCGCCCAGGGCTCCGTTCTCACCAACAAGTACGCCGAAGGCTTGCCGAACCGCCGCTATTACGGCGGCTGTGAGCACGTCGATGCCATCGAGGAGCTGGCGATTGAGCGCGCCAAGCAACTCTTTGGTGCCGCCTGGGCCAACGTGCAGCCCCACAGCGGCGCTCAAGCCAACTTCGCTGTATTTCTGGCCCTGCTGAAACCGGGCGACACGATCCTGGGCATGGATCTCTCCCACGGCGGCCACCTCACCCACGGCTCACCGGTGAATGTGAGCGGTAAGTGGTTCAAGGCCGTCCACTACGGCGTGGACCCTGAGACCCAACAGCTCAATTTGGAGAGCATTCGCCAGCTGGCTCTTGAGCACAAGCCCAAACTGATCATTTGCGGCTACTCCGCGTATCCGCGCAGCATCGATTTCGCTGGCTTCCGGGCGATCGCTGATGAAGTGGGCGCTTACCTGCTGGCCGACATGGCCCACATCGCTGGCCTGGTGGCCGCTGGCGTGCATCCCAACCCCGTGCCCCATTGCCACGTGGTGACCACCACCACCCACAAAACCCTGCGGGGTCCCCGTGGTGGCCTGATCCTCTGCAACGACGCCGACTTTGCTAAGCAGTTCGACAAAGCCGTGTTTCCTGGAACCCAGGGCGGACCGCTTGAGCACGTTGTTGCCGCCAAAGCCGTGGCCTTCGGTGAGGCGCTCCAACCCAGCTTCAAGCAGTACAGCCAGCAGGTAGTGGCCAATGCTCAGGCCCTGGCCAAGCGTTTGCAGGAGCGGGGCATTGCCGTGGTCAGCGGCGGCACCGACAACCATGTGGTGCTGCTGGATCTACGCGGCATTGGCATGACCGGCAAGGTGGCTGATCTGCTGGTGAGCGAGGTGAACATCACCGCCAACAAAAACACCGTTCCCTTTGATCCGGAGTCACCGTTTGTGACCAGCGGCCTACGCCTGGGCACCGCGGCACTCACCACCCGTGGCTTCGACGAGCCTGCCTTCAGCGAGGTGGCTGATGTGATTGCTGACCGGCTTCTGAATCCCGAAGACGCCGCTATCGAACAGCGCTGCCGTGATCGCGTGGCCAGCCTCTGCCAGCGGCACCCGCTTTATGGGCCTGCATCACCTGTGCTGGCGGCCTAGCTCAACTAGACTTGGAGGGAAGGCTTATTCGCCCTGTGGATTCCAGCCCGCTGATTCCTGCGCTGGCCACCTTGGGTGGGGCCTGTTTCTTGACGGCTGCGATCGTTCCGCAGGTTCGTTCCATTGGTTTGAGGCTGGGCCTCACCGATCAACCGGATCCCCGTAAGCAGCACCTCACCCCGATGGTGCGCTTGGGGGGCATTGGCATTGTCTTGGGCTTCAGCTTGGCCCTGCTGATCACCTGGCTGGCTGGGGGCTTTGGAGTGCTGCCCGCCAGCCGCGATCAACTGGTGTGGGCCACCTTGATTGGGGCCATTGGCTATTTCCTCATTGGCCTCAGCGACGATTTGCTGCAGCTGCCGCCCCTGCCCAGGCTCGCCCTCCAGATCGGCGTGGCGATGGGGGTATGGAGCCAAGGGGTCAAGATCGGCACCATCACCCTTCCGTTTGACAGCAGCCTTTCGCTGACCTTTCCCGATTGGCTGAGCTTGATCGCCACTGTGATTTGGCTGGTCGGCATCACCAATGCCATCAACTGGCTTGATGGCCTCGATGGGCTGGCTGCTGGGGTCAGTGCCATTGCAGCCATGGCCTTGTTATCGGTCAGTTTCAGCCTGCATCAGCCTGGAGCTGGGCTGCTGGCTGCCGCCTTGGCTGGCTCCTGCATTGGCTTTTTGCGAGACAACTTCAATCCAGCCCGGATCTTCATGGGCGATGGAGGCTCCTATTTCCTGGGCTTTTCGCTGGCGGCAATCAGCGTGATTGGCCCGGCCAAGGAGCTCACCACCGTCAGCTTGTTGTTGCCGCTGCTGATCTTGTCGCTGCCGCTCGCCGACATGTCGGCAGTGATCATGGGCCGCGTTAGCGATGGCCGCTCGCCCTTCTATCCCGATCGCCGCCATCTCCACCACCGCCTGCTGCGCGCTGGCTACAGCCACCGCCGCACGGTGCTATTGATCTATGCCTTTACCCAGTGGCTGGCGGCCTTGGCCCTGGTGGCGGCCAACGCCGAGATGCGCTTCCTCTGGCTTGGCCTGGCCACAGCTGTTCTGGTGTGGGTGGTGTTGCGCAGCCGCCGCTACCCCAGCCGCGATGCCCAGCGCTTGACCGATACACCCGATCAACAGCAAGAGCCTGAGACCATGCCAGTGCTGCAAAACAGCTCCAACGATCGATCTTGAGCACACCCCGCAGCGGCTGCGAAATCCTCTGCATCGGGACCGAACTGCTGCTTGGCAACATCCTCAACGGCAATGCCCGCTGGCTGGCTGAATCGCTGGCATCGCTGGGCATTGCCCATTTCCGCCAAGGCGTGGTGGGCGATAACCCCGAGCGTTTGCGCGAGGCCGTGCTCGAAGCAGCCGGCCGCAGCCGGCTGCTGATTTGCACTGGTGGCTTGGGTCCCACCCCCGACGACCTCACCACCGAAACCTTGGGCGCCTGCTTTGGCGTTGCCTTGGAAGAACGCGCTGATGTGCTCGCAGACCTCGAGGCCAAACTGCGAGCGCGCGGCCGCAGCCTTGGGAGCAGCAACCGCAAGCAAGCCCTGCTTCCGCAGGGGGCTGAGGTGTTGCCCAACCCCACTGGCACAGCGCCAGGAATCATTTGGACACCGCAACCGGGCTTCACCGTGTTGACCTTCCCTGGCGTGCCCAGCGAAATGCGGGCCATGTGGCAGCAAACGGCCGTGCCTTGGCTTCAAGAACAGCATCTAGTGGCCGGCACCTTCCGCAGCCGGCTACTGCATTTCTGGGGGCTTTCGGAATCCAGCCTGGCCGAGTCGGTGGCCCCGCTGCTGGAGTTGCAAAACCCCACCGTGGCCCCCTACGCCGGCCAAGGCGAGGTGAAGCTCAGGATCACAGCCCACGGAGCAACAGCCAGCGAGGCCGAAGCCGCCATTGCCCCGGTGGAGCAGGAGCTGCGGCGCATCGGCGGCGAGCACTGTTTTGGCGCTGACGACGACAGCCTCGCCTCGGTGGTGCTGCAGCAGTTGCGCTCGCGCAACCAAACCCTGGCCGTTGCCGAGAGCTGCACCGGTGGAGGAGTTGGCAGTGCCCTCACAGCGATCAGCGGCAGCTCCGATGTGTTTCTCGGCGGCGTGATCGCTTACGCCAACCGCATCAAACAAGACCTACTGCAGGTGCCCAGCGAGCTGCTCGAGAGCGAAGGCGCCGTCAGCGCTGCGGTGGCGACAGCCATGGCGGAAGGCGCCCGACGCCAGCTTGGGAGCGACTGGGGTGTTGCCGTCACAGGCGTAGCCGGCCCAGGCGGCGGCAGCGACAGCAAACCGGTTGGCCTGGTGCACTTTGCGGTGGCCGGCCCCGATAGCTGCAGCCATTTGGAGCGTCGCTATGGCGACCGCCGCGGCCGCGATTGGATCCGCGGGCTCAGCGTGGGGGACGCGTTGAATCTGTTGCGGCTGCAGCTTTAGGCTGCTCTATTTGGCGAAGGTAAAAGCGCTTGAGCACAGCCACCCTCTACGACAAGGTCTGGGCCCTGCATCAGGTGGCTGAGCTGCCCAGCGGGTCGACGCAGCTGTTCATTGGTCTGCACCTGATCCATGAGGTCACCAGTCCGCAAGCTTTTGCTGCCCTGAAGGATCTCGGGCTGAGTGTCCGCCACCCCGAACGCACGGTGGCCACGGTGGACCACATCGTGCCAACCACGAGCCAAGCGCGGCCCTTCGCCGATGGACTGGCCGAAGAAATGCTCAGCACCCTGGAGCGCAACTGCCAGGAGAACGGCATCCATCTCAATGGCCTTGGCAGTGGCCGCCAAGGAATCGTCCATGTGATGGCGCCGGAGCTGGGCTTGACTCAACCGGGCATGACCGTGGCCTGCGGTGATTCGCACACCTCCACCCACGGCGCCTTTGGTGCCATTGCCTTTGGCATTGGCACCAGCCAAGTGCGCGATGTCTTAGCCAGCCAAAGCTTGACGATGAACAAGCTCAAGGTGCGGCGCATCTGGGTAGATGGAGCGCTGCAACCCGGCGTCTTTGCCAAAGATCTGGTGCTGCACATCATCCGAACCCTGGGCGTAAAAGGCGGTGTGGGCTACGCCTATGAATTCGCCGGGCCTGCGATCGAAGCCCTCTCAATGGAGGAGCGCATGACCCTCTGCAACATGGCAATCGAAGGCGGCGCCCGCTGCGGCTACGTCAATCCCGATCAAACCACGTTTGACTACCTCAAGGGCCGCCCCCATGCGCCCAGCGGTGATGCCTGGGATCGCGCTGTGAGCTGGTGGAGGAGCTTGGCCAGCGGAGCGGACGCCTGCTTTGACGATGAGGTGAAGTTCGATGCCGCAGCCATCGCCCCCACCATCACCTGGGGAATCACCCCAGGCCAGGGCATTGGCGTGGATGAGGCGGTACCCACCTTGGAGCAGACCCCCGAGGAAGACCGCCCCCTGGCGCAAGAGGCTTACCGCTACATGGATTTGCAGCCGGGCCAAGCGATTGCCGGGCTGCCTGTGGATGTCTGTTTCATTGGCAGCTGCACCAATGGCCGCCTCAGCGACCTGCGCGCGGCAGCCGCTGTTGCCGCTGGCCGCCAGGTGGCCTCAGGCATCAAGGCATTTGTCGTGCCGGGATCGGAGCAAGTGGCCGCCGCCGCCGAAGCCGAAGGCCTGGATACTGTGTTCCGCCAAGCGGGCTTCGAATGGCGCGAGCCGGGCTGCTCGATGTGCCTAGCGATGAACCCCGATCGCCTCGAAGGCCGCCAGATCAGCGCCAGCTCCAGCAACCGCAACTTCAAGGGCCGGCAAGGCTCAGCCAGCGGCCGCACGCTGCTGATGAGCCCGGCGATGGTGGCTGCCGCTGCCATTGCGGGCCGTGTCACCGACGTTCGCTCCCTGCCGCCTGCTTAAACACCCATGACATCAACTCCTTTTCCCAGCGGCGCGATCAGCCAAGTCAGCGGACGCACCGTGGTGCTGCGCGGCAACGACATCGACACCGACCGAATCATCCCGGCGCGCTTTCTCAAATGCGTGACCTTCGATGGCCTTGGCGCCCAGGTGTTCGCCGACGATCGCAGCGAGCAAAACGGTGAACACCCCTTTGATCGACCCGAGCACCAAGGGGCAGCTGTCTTGATCGTGAACCGCAACTTCGGCTGCGGCTCCAGCCGTGAACATGCCCCCCAAGCGCTATTGCGTTGGGGGATCCGCGGCGTGGTGGGCGAAAGTTTCGCCGAAATCTTCTATGGCAACTGCCTGGCTTTGGGCATTCCCTGCCTGCAGGCCAGCAGCAAGGAGATCGAAGCTCTGCAAACAGCTGCTGAAGCCGCTCCGCAAAGCAGTGCCAGCATCAGCTTGGAGCCAGCTGCGATCAAGATCGATGGCCGCAACTGGGATCTGAGCATGGCGGCGGATGCCAAAAATCGACTGCTGAACGGCCAGTGGGATGCCACCAGCCAGCTGCTGCAACAGGAGCAAGCACTCCAAGACACAGCGGCGCGCTTGCCCTACATGCAGGGGTTCGTGGCCAGCCGCTGATTATTTGTCTACAAAAGAGATAGCGATGAGACGGATGCGATGGACCCAGTGCCTGCCCACCGCCATCGCTCCCGCTGGAGCTTGTTGAGCCTGCTGGTGTTGGCGGCCCCGCTGGCCATCCTCAATCCCAGCCTGGCGGATCCGCTCAAACAATTGGAGACAGGCTTTTGCTCGGGCTGCGCCCTCAGCGGCGCTGATCTGCGCGGCCGTGATCTCCGCGGCTTCTACCTCATCGGCGCGGATCTACGCGGCGCCGACCTGATCGGCGCGGATCTCAGCGGGGCCAACCTCGAAGGTGCCGACCTCAGCGGTGCCAACTTGGAAGGAGCTCAGCTGCAGGGCAGCCGGCTCAGCAATGCCGATCTGCGCGGCGCCAATCTGCGCTTCGCCGATCTCACCGATGCCATCGCCATCCAAGCGATCACCGAAGGAGCCCAAGTCGAGGGACTGGAGTTCAGCGGCGCTGAGCTTTACCGCAGCAACCTGATCGTCGGCGGAGACGACAACCAGTAGGCGACCTACCAGGGTTGGTCCTCAGCCCCAGGTCCCTGCACGACACCAGTGCGGGCTTCATAGGGAACAAACGGCAGACCTGGCCCTTGGAAACGGAAGTCGTTCAACTTCAGGCGAAGACCGCCGATGCCTGTGTAAGGGCTATAGAAAACACCGAATTGATAAGCGCGGCGCTGCCAACGGATCTCGAAGTAGTTGTTGGTGACATCGCCGTAAAAATCGGAATCACCGGCGACGTTGTAACTGATCGCGCCATCCAGCACGAGGGGACCGATCAACTGCTGGGTTAAACCAACCCCCAACGTTGCTGTGTCGACGTAACGATCAAAGGCAAATGGGCTATTGCCCGCTTTGGCCGTGGCACTGCCAAACAGCGAGAGCTTGGTGTAATCAAACAGGGGGCGATTGAAATGCCCCAGCGTCAACACTGGGCCACCTGATAGACCCAGCAGGCTTTGGCCCTGGCCGCCGCCATAGGCCGCTGCATTCACAAACGGCACCAGCGTGAGTTGCAGGCCCGGAATGATCGGCACCGGCGAGTAGCGATAGGCCCCCTCAGGCGTCAACGGCAACGACTTGCCAGTCCAAAGGGGCCAGTTCATCTGCAATGTGCCGTAGGCATTGGCCCGCCAAAGATCAGCGAAATTGTTGCTCTCGGTGTTACCTGCAATGAAGCCATTGCTCTGGTAGTTCCCCACACCCGCACGCCAATACGACGACACCTGGAAGGGGCCCACTTGCCGTGGGGAATCACTCTGGTTTTGCAACGAAACGCCGTAGGCGGAGTAGACGTCTTGCATGCCCAGCGAACCATTCCAAACCCGGTAGCGATACGCGCCAAAAGCGCGGGCCAGGGGGTTGCCCAGCGCAGCCCACTGCAAGGGCTGGTTCCACTGCGCTGACGAGCGGGTGGCATTGGAGAGATTCGACGGGGCAAAGCTGCTGATATCCGCTTCAAGGTTGAAATTGGCGTCGCCAACCGGACCGCTCCAGAGCGCCTTAACGCCAAACAGATCACCGGTGGTGTTGTCTTGAACCACATCACCGGAACCCGCTGAAGCGCTGGGTGCGGGGTAGGTGTTGGTGGTGCCATCGAAGGCACGCTCGAGCATGAACTGAGGGCGCACCGACAACCGAGTGCTGCCAAACAGCGTTTGTTCCGGGAGCTGGTACTGCAAAAAGATGCCATCACGATCCTGCGTATCCGCCAACACCGACCAGCGGTTGGAGACTTCCTGCTCCTCCTCAGGACTGAAGCGGAACGTCTTCGGTAGCGGCAGCGGCAATTTGTTCTCAAGCAGCAAGCGATTGCTCTTGGAGCGAACCACCGTGGTGCCATCGCTCTCCTGCTCAGAGCGCACGTCGCGCATATCCACCCAAGACTGGGCAGGCGTGAACGGATCATTGGTGAAGCTGATGCGCGGTGCGCTCCAGCCCTCGGGCGTCAGCAGCAGCTGCGGCGATTGGAAGCGCCAGTGGCTGATTTCGCCGCGAATTAACCCTTCGTTTTTAGAGGCAGCCAAGGTGTTGAGCTGATCAGGCCTGGCCCGGCCGAACTGAGCTTCGGCATTACCAAGCCCTGCCAAGTCGCCCGAGGTAACCCGGCGTTCAAAGATCAAGCCTGAACGGGGCTGAACATCAACCACCCGTTGATCCAATGCTGCGATGGCATCGCGGCGCTGCTGCAGCTGCTGCGTTGGCGTGAGTGTGGGCTCGTCGGACACAGCGGCCTGCGCCTCAGGCGCTTGCTGAGCTGATGGCCCGTCAAAAACCACCGACTCAAGCTGTTGCTCGAGTGGCAAGAAACGATCACGATCCACGGCTTCAGCCCCTGGGCAACCCAGTGGTGGCGGATCTGTTTCACCCTGCAGCGGCGGCTGGGCTGTGGTGCCGAAGTTGTAACGAAGGCCGATGAGATAGCCGTTACTGCCTTCCTCAGCGCCGCTGTAAGTGCCATAGGCACCAGAGCGGTGGTGGATGCGCCCCACGGCCGACCATTGGTGGCTGAACTGGATGGCGATTTCAGCCGCCAAATAGTTCAAAAATTGGGCTGAGTTTTCCCACGACGCCGCCTCGTAATTACTGAGAGCGCTGTTGAGACTCACACCCTCAATGGCCGCAAAGCTCAGCCAAGGCTGAATCCACCAACGGATTCCAATGCCCAAGGTCCCTTCCCAAAAGTTCTGGGCCTCAGTGACCGCACGATCTTTTTGCGAATCAAGAATGCCGCCGGTGTAGCGAAGGCGGCGGTTCAAGGTGGCCGAGTGATAAAGCACGTTGCCATCGAGCTCGATGGCAAAGGGATCGGCATCCACCAAACGGCGCGTCACCCCGAGGCCAAAGAGGGTTTCAGGCCGCGGCGTCCCACTAAAAACAAATGTCTCGCCAAAGGTGGCATCGGTCATCTGACCGCCCCAGGCCGTCAGAGCCCACGGTCCAGGCAAACGAGAACGCAATGGAGGGATTTCAGGCGGGCAAGCCATGGGTTCCGCTGCCGGCAGCGGAGCGACCGAGGCTGGAGGCACGAGCGTTCCTGGCTTCGGGGGATTCGCCCGCAACTGCAGCCGCTGCTGCTGCTCGGCTGCATTGCCTTGCGGGGTTCCGCTCAGCGGCGCATCCAGATTCAAATCCGTTGGGCTGGTGGCCAAATCAATGACGCCGTAAACGTCTTGGATTTCACCCTCGCCCTGGAGAAGGTTGTAGCGAAGCAGGCTGGCTTGAAGGTATTGATTGCCGCGTTGAAAGCGAACGGCGCCCCTGGCCCAAATCACACGATTGGCCGGGCTGTACTCAAAGCGATCAGCCTGCAGACGCCCGCCGGCCAGACGCAAGGTCACATCACCTGTGGCCACGAAGCGTTGCAAGCCGGATTCAAACCACTGGCGGTTGGCTTGCAGCTCAAGATCCCAGGGAGGCAACAGCTCCTCCGAGATCACAGCCTGCGGCTGTGGAGTCCCTAGAGAGTCCTCGGGCGTTGCTGGTTCATTGTCAAAAGGATCGGTGCTGTCCACCCCAGCTTCTAGGGGCGGTTCATCAACACCAAGAGGGAAAACAGCTTCTTGGGCCGCAACCGCGATGGGCTGAAGCAATACAGCAAGTGCTGCCGCCAAGACTGGAGACGTGGAGCTGGAGCTCAAGCCTGGCGGGGTTCAGGAGCGGCGATACTGCCACGCCCAATCGGTCAAATCACTCCTCGAGGTCCTTTCTGCTAGGCGTCCTGCTGGGGTCGCTGGCCAGGAAGCCGAACATGAAGATCCCAATGAAGAAGAAGACGACCGAATAAACGGAAATCTTGAGAGCGAGCATGGTCGAGCCGTGGGTCGGGGGTTGGCGCCGCACCCGTAGCGGCGCGACCATCCTATGGGGCACCTGGACGTCGCGGGATGAAAGCGGGCCTAGATCGACAGCTTCTGGGGTGGATTGAAACGTTTTCCTGCCGCCAGCAGCACGATCTGCTGCCGCAGCTGAAGCGCCCCGATGGCTCACCAGCCCTGCACCACCAGTGGGGTCAACGCAACCGCCCCGACTGGGATGCCCGCGGATTGGTGATCTGGCCCCGGGGCGGCCAACGCCTGCATCTGACCCATTCGCTGCACTGGCCGCAGGCCTGGGGTCAGCGCAAAAGCGGCGAAACCATCCGCCTGGCCTTGCGCTGGTGGGCCGAAGCCGCAGAGTGCCGCATCAACGGAAGCACCATTCACCGAGGCGATCTGTTTGACACCGCCTGCCGCTGGCCACTTCCTGAATGGTTCGGCCCTGGAGAGGTGCTGGAGGTGGAGCTGCTGCTGCAAAGCCCTCGCCATGACGATGGCGCCCTGTTGCTGGCGCAGCTGGAGCGGGAACCCAACGAGCCCAGCGACCCAGATGGCCTCCTACTCGCCAGCCAGCTGAAGTTGCTGCAGCAGGACCTGCCCGTAGCAGACGAGGAATTGGAGGCCCTGCTGCAAGGCGATCCCAACAACAGTGCCGCGGTGGCCAACCTGCGCCACTGGCTGAGGCAGCAGCAGCGCGCGCCTGGGCTCACGCTGCTGAGCCATGCCCATCTCGATCTGGCCTGGCTGTGGCCCGTGGCTGACACCTGGCAAGCCGCCGAACGCACGTTCCGCTCGGTCTTGGGCTTGATGCAGCGGCACCCAGAGCTTCACTTCGGCCATTCCACCCCGGCGCTCTACGCCTGGCTGCAGCAACACCGCCCAGCCCTATTCGCTGAGATCCAAGAAACGATGCAGCAGGGGCGCTGGGAGCCACTCAATGGACCTTGGGTGGAGAGCGATTGCACCTTGGTGGCCAGCGCCTCGCTGCTGCGGCAATTCCAAGAAGGGCAGGCCTACAGCCAGCAGCACTTGCCGGGCTGGGAGCACGCCCTGGCCTGGCTACCGGACAGCTTTGGCTTCAGCAGTGGAGTGCCGGCGATCTGCCATGCCAGCGGCGTGCACTGGTTTTGCACCCACAAGCTGTTTTGGAACAGCACCAACCCCTTCCCCCACCGCGTCTTTCGCTGGCGGCACTGCAGTGGGGATGAAGTCTTGGCGCTGATGAGCGCCCCGATTGGCACCAGTGGTGACCCCCTGGCCATGGCGACCTACAGCCAGCAATGGCAGCAATCCACGGGCATCCCCCAAGGCCTATGGCTGCCTGGTGTGGGTGATCACGGCGGCGGACCCAGCCAAGAAATGCTGGAGCAGCTGCAGCTGTGGCAAGAGCAGCCCCTCAGCGCACCAACTGAATTTGGAACCGTGCGCAGCTATCTGAACGAACTCGAAGCGCACCAGGGGCAGCTGCCGCTGTGGCGCGACGAGCTCTATTTGGAGCTGCATCGCGGGTGCGCCACCAGCCGCCCAGACCAAAAGCGCCACAACCGCACTTTGGAGCGGTTGCTGCTGGAGGCCGATCTGGCGCAAGCCCTCAGCGGCCAGCTGCCCAGCGGGCAAGAGCAATGGCGCACGCTGCTGTTCCAGCAGTTTCACGACATCCTCCCGGGCACCTCCGTGCCCGAGGTGTTTGAACAAGCCGAGCCGCAGTGGCGCCAAGCGCGCAGGCTCAGCCGCCAGCGGCGCGATCAGGCACTAGCGGCCTTGCTCCCCTTGAAATCCCAACAGCAACAGCAGTGGTGGGTGGCCAACCTGCTGCCAACGATTCAAGGGTCGGCCGTGGTGCGCCTACCCAGCCCGCCGGACGGTCAGACCTGGTGTGACCACGCGGGCGCTGTACCAGTCCAACCGGCCCGCAGCGGTGGATGCTGGCTGCAGATCCAGAGCTCTGAAGATGTTGGTGCCCAGCGCCTGGTGCTGGGCTCAGCCGCCGAGACATCAGCCAAGGCCCAAGGTGAGGTGAGCCTCGATCGCGATGACAACGGCGAGCTTTGGCTCAGCAACGGTCACCTCCAAGCCAAGCTCGGCCCCAAGGGGGTGGAGCAACTGCAGCAACGCCGCGGCGACGGCTGGGGAGAGCCGCTGCTAGCTGAAGCGATGGCCCTGCATCGCTACGGCGATCGCGGTGAGTTCTGGGATGCCTGGGACATCGCCAGTGACTACACAGGCCATGCGTTGCCGATGCGCTGGGAGGCCGAAGAGGAGCAGCTGGAGTCGGGGCCTCTGTGCACGCAGCTGCGCTGGCGCGGCCACTGCGGGCAGAGCCCGCTGCAACTCTCGGTGCGCCTACAAGCGGGTAGTCCCTGGCTTGAGCTGATCATCACGGCGCAATGGCGCCAGCTGCATGAGCTGCTGCGCTGCGAATGGGCGCTGAACCAACCAGGGCACTTTTGGTCTGCAGACACACCCGGTGGCGTCCAAGAGCGCAGCAGCAGACCCCGAACCCCAAGAGAGCAGGCCCGCTGGGAAGCCACCGCCATCAGCTGGCTGTGGGGCGGCACCAACCAAGCCGGCCTGGCCGTGCTGCTCGATGGGCCGCAAGGCGTCAGCGGCAACAACAACGGGCTGGGCGTGTCGTTACTACGAGGGCCCACTTGGCCCGATCCCAGCGCCGATCAGGGCTGGCATCGCTTGCGGATGGCTCTAATGCCAACCACAGGCAGCTGGCATCACGCTGCCGTTGCCGCGCAAGCGCGCCGCTTCCGCCAACCGCTTTGGCGCCATCCAGCCGCTGCGGGGCCAGCGGAACGCCGCTCTTGGCTGGCTTGGCCTAACCCGCATCAGCACTGGCTCGGCTTTGACACTGCCGCCGATGGCGGCTTGCAGTGGCAAACCCAAAACCTCAGCCCCTGCCGCAGCCAGTGGCCAGCAGCCTCCGGTCCTTGGCAAATCAAACACTGGCCCTGGGGGATGGCTCAGTCGTCGTGATCATCAAACGGATCATCCAGCTGGCGCGATGGCGGCCCAAAGGCGGTGTAGATGCCAAAGCCGGTTAAACCCAGCAGAGCTGTCAGCACCGCAATCGACACAGAAAGGGCTGGCGAGGTGCTTTCCATCAAGACTCCCAACAGGGGCCGCCGTCACAGCGGTCAGGGCCATTAGAGTAACGGCCCAAATCTTTGCAGGAGAGATTGCACCCCATGGCCCAACGCACCCGCCTGGGAGACCTGCTGCGTCCTCTGAATTCTGAGTACGGCAAGGTCGTGCCTGGCTGGGGAACCACCCCTGTGATGGGCATCTTCATGGCCCTGTTCCTGGTCTTTCTGCTTGTGATCCTGCAGCTCTACAACCGTTCGCTGCTGCTGGATGGCATCACCGTCAACTGGAACGGCCTCGGCTGAAGCCAATGAACGTTTTTGGGGTTGGTCTTCCAGAGATGGCGGTGATCGCCGTCATCGGTTTGCTGGTGTTCGGCCCCAAAAAACTTCCTGAATTGGGACGCAGCCTTGGCAAAACCTTGAAGGGTTTTCAGGCCGCCTCCTCTGAATTTGAGCAGGAGTTCCGCAAGGCCGTTGATTCGGTCGAACTCCCCGCAGGTCAAACTGACGCCACTTCCAGCCAGGACGCCACCACGCCTGCCGATGACGCCACTGATGCTGCTGGTCGGCCTGGGTAATCCCGGATCCAAATACGACGGCACGCGACACAACGTGGGCTTCATGGCGCTCGATCGTCTCGCCGCCGCAGGGAGCGGCAGCTTTCGTGCCAACACCAAATTGCATGGCGATCTTGCTGATATCGGCCGAGGCGACCGCCGCCTGCGGCTACTCAAACCTCAGACCTATATGAACGACAGCGGCCGGGCGATCCGGGCCAGCCTGGATTGGTTTGGTTGGACGCCCGAGCAACTGCTGGTGATCGTTGATGACATGGATCTTCCCCTCGGCCGGCTGCGGCTGAGGCTCAACGGTGGAGCCGGAGGGCACAACGGCCTGCGGAGCACGATTGCCCACCTAGGGGGCGAGGCCTTTGCCCGCCTGCGGATTGGCATCGGCGCTCCCGGCACCAGCAGCGAAGAGCGCAAGGAAGGCACGGTGGGGCACGTGCTTGGCAACTTCCACCCTGCGGAACGTCCCTTGTTGGATGAGGTGCTGCAGGAGGTTGAGCACGGCATCGGCCTGATTCAACGCCAAGGCTTTGAGCGCGCTGGCAACCGGATCAACAGCTTTCGGCCAGACGCCGCCTGACCATGGCACGCCTGCCCAGCACCACAGCCCACTTGCGGGTTCTGCAGCAGAGCTTCAGCGAGCAGATGGTGGAAGGAGAAGTGGCCGCTGGTGGTTTTCGCTGGGAATTTCGCTGGCACTTCGACCGCGGCGAACTGGTGGTGGAGCCATCACTGGGGCGAGCGCTGATTCAAGACGCCCTGCTCAGGTTTTTGGTCAAAAGCGACTACGCGCTGGAAGCCGGCGGTGATTACTGCTTCACGGTGCGGGCAGCCTTTTAAAGCGCGCCCCCAGGTGGGCCTCGAGCAACACCATGGCCGCCAAATCATCCACGGGCCTGGGCGGCAACCGCAGGCCGCGGGGCAGTAGCCGCTGCCAGCCCCGGGCAGGCAACAACTGCCAATAACGCTCACGCGCCGCCAAGGTGCTGCCCGCCTCCGGCTGCAACACCACCGGCACAGCCGGCTCAAGCTCAGCCAAGGCCTGCTGCCATGGGCCACTGGCGGTGCCATCGCCGAGCACCACACCTTGCAAGGGGGCTTGGTGTTGCCAGTGCTGCAACCAATCCCAGGCCTCCCTAGGGGAACAGATCAACAGATCAACCAGCTCAGCTCCACTGGCATCGGTGCGCACCAAGCCACACTTCTGACGTCCAGGATCCAGCGCTGCCCAGCCGCCGCTCATGGAGGAGCCAAACCCTTGGCGCGCACTGTTACGGCAATGGGATCGAGGCTGTCGCTATCGCGCGCAGCCACCACCTCCAAGCGCACCGGTTGATTGCCTTCGCGCTCCACCAACTGGGCGGCCAAAGCGTTGAGGGCGTCTTGATCCACCTGCAGCCGTGGGTTCAGCGCACCATTGCGCTGGCTTTCATTGCGGGCCGCAGCCAAGAGCAGATTGAGCCGCGCAAACACTTGTTTTTGAGAGCTTTGCTCAGGGTCCAAGCTGAGGCTGGCCAGCACTTGACCGGCTTCCAGCACCTGCCGGCTGCGGCGCACATCAGCAAAAGCCAGCACCTGCTTCTCACCACGCAGCACATTGCCAGCCGAGTGAATGCTGATCACCCAGGGGCCACCGCTGCGCAAGGCCTTCTCCACCTTGATCACCTCACTGCGGGGGATCAACAGCAGTTGCTGCTCAGGCTTTTGGCCAGGGAGAACCCGCTGATAAGCCTGCACATTGGCCTGACGCAAGACATCTTCAGTGGCTTGGCGCGCCAACTCAGGCTTGGGGATCGCCACCTTGGCCATGGTGAGCGGCTGCCCGGTGCTGAGCACCACATCACCGCTGCGCAAATCCAAAACGTTGCGCTCCAGCTGGCGCAATTCCTGCTGGCTGCGGCGGGTGCGTTGCTGCAACTGGCGCAGCTCCTCATCGCGGGCCGCCACGTCTTGGCCCAGCCGGTCGCGCTCAGCCTCTAGCTCCTGGCGCTGCTTTTTTAAAGGAGCCAGCTGTTGCTCGGCCGCAGCCCGATCCGAGCGCGCCTGGGCCAGTTCCGCTTGATTTTGATCGAGCTGTTTGAGGCTCAGCTGCAGCGACTTGCGTGATGAACGCAAACGCGTTTCCAGCTCATCAAGCTGAAAAAGACCCACGCGCAGACGTTCACTAACGGCCACCATCAACCCGAGGGTGAGGGCACTAATCAAGCTGCCTGTGAGCACCGTGATCACCACAGCCGTGCGGCGTGGCCTCATCTGAAACAAGCTCAGCCGCGCTTTCCCGATGCGGCTACCAAGGCGGTCGCCAAGAGTCGACAGCACTCCTCCGAGCACCAGAACGGCCAGGATCAGCAGCCAGCCGCTCACAGCGCCAGAAGAACAGTGGGGTCAGTATCGCCGAGGCCTGAGGCGAGCGTTTCAAGCAACGGTCAGCTGAACCGTTTGGCCAACGCAATGGGGTCAAACACGGTGATGCGCTTGCGCTCAATTTCCAGCAAACCAGCGGAGCGCAAATCACCCAGCAAACGGGTGATCGTGACCCGCGTGGAGCCAATCGCTTCAGCGATCGCCTGATGCGAGAGCTTCAAATCAATGGTGATGCCCTGACTGGAAGGCACGCCAAAGTCGCGGCAAAGCACCAGCAAAAAACTCACCAAGCGCGATGACATGTCGCGGTGGGTGAGCGTTTCGATCATGGTTTCGGTCTGCAGGATTCGCGAGGACAGACCCTGCAAGAGCAGCAGACCAACCCGCGCGTCCTGCTCAATGGCCCGGCGCACGGAGCTGGCCGGAGCGCTGAGCATCTCAACGCGCGTGAAGGCAACCGAGTGATAAAAGCGATCAGACTTTTGGCCGGTTAAAAGCGACAGAACGCCAAAAATGCTGTTCTCCCGCAACAGCGCCACGGTGATCTCTTCACCAGATTCGTAGACGCGGGACAGGCGCACAGCCCCGCGGCGCAGCAGATACATGCGCTCGGCGGGATCGCCTGGGAAAAAGATTGTCTTGCCGCGTTCAACCGACTCAGCAGCACTGCCAGCAAGCGAGCGCATCACCTCTTGCAAGGTGGGCTGGGGGTTGGGCGCTGGCGAAACGCTGACCATGAAGCGCGTACCGGTTCAAGGAAGGTAAAGAGCCGGCTTGACAGTGCTTGTAGCAATGAACACCGTCCGGCCTGGTCGCGATCAGCTGTAGTACAGACATTCACACTACTGGTGGTGCCAGACACTTGATTCGTGATTTTTCGCCGCTACATTCAGGAGCACCCCGCTTTAGACGGCCCATGCTCAGCCGCGTTGCTGAACGCCACCACAGGCCGTCCACAGCACCCTTGCGGCTGGTGGTTCGCGAGCCCGAAGGCCTGCTGCAGGTCCACACCGCCAGCTTTCGCGGCAGTTTTGCCAGCGTGTTCAGCGAAGCCCTGCGCTCCGCGGGCCTCGGCAGCCGCGTGCTGATCTGCCAATTCCTGCGCGGCGGCGTTGATCAAGGCCCCCATCAACCGGTGCAGATGTGTGGGCGCCTCACTTGGCTGCGCCCTGCTGTGACGAGCTGCCTGCAGGCCGACCACAGCGCAGACGACAAGCAAGCCGTGCAGGAGCTGTGGCAAGAAACCCAGCGTCAAATCCTGGAAGAAGCGCCCGATCTTGTGGTTCTTGATGAGCTCGGGCTCGCGTTGGACTACGGCTTACTGGATGCCAATGCTGTGATCAGCACCCTGCAGACCCGTCCGGGGCGAATGGATGTGATCCTGACCGGACCTGCCGTGCCGGAGCCTGTAATGGCAATGGCCGATCAAGTCACCGAACTGCGCCGCGACCGATGCTGAAGAACGATCGCTGGATCAACGAACAAGCTGAGCATGGGCTCCTGGAACCCTTCCAGCCCACCTTGGTGCGCCATCTCGATCCTGAGAACCGCAGCAGCGCAGTGCTCAGCTTTGGTTGCTCGTCCTATGGCTACGACCTGCGCCTATCGCCCCAGGAATTTCTGATCTTCCGCCATGTGCCTGGCACGGTGATGAACCCCAAGCGGTTTAACCCCGCCAACCTTGAGCCCGCTCCCATGCAGAGTGACGAGGACGGCAGCTACTTCATCCTCCCGGCCCATTCCTATGGGCTCGGTGTTGCCTTGGAAAAGATGAAGGTGCCCGAGAACATCACCGTGATTTGCCTGGGCAAGAGCACCTATGCCCGCCTCGGCATCATTGTGAACACCACCCCAGCTGAAGCCGGCTGGGAAGGGCATCTCACCTTGGAGTTCAGCAACAGCTCAGGTGCTGACTGCCGCATCTATGCCAACGAGGGCATCTGCCAGCTGCTGTTCTTTGAAGGTGATCCCTGCGACACCACCTACAAAGACCGCTCCGGCAAATACCAGCACCAACCCGAACGCGTCACCTTGGCTCGGATCTGATTCTCAGGGCGCCAAGCGCGCCTTGTGAAGACGACTTTTCTCATACCAAGCGGCGATCTCAGGGGCCCACTGCACCATGTGGGGCCACATCAGATCGCACATCTGGCGAATCTCTTCTTGGGCGTCGAGCTTGGCGCGTAGATCCATGAAATGCAGGAACGCCCTGAGCGTGAAGCTCACCACAAAATGCTGGCGATAATCGAACGGCAAGATGCCGCGGGCATGCTCTTCGGCAAAGCCCGCTTCCAGCATTTCGGCATACCGCTCCGCTGAGCGGCGGCAGTGCTCGAGGTCTTTACCCCGTTCCTCCTTGGTGTATTGGTACTTCTTGCCCTGGCGATCGCTGTAGCTGCCAACGGGGCGCAGGTAGAACACCTCTTCAAGATCCAGCTCACCTTTGGCGGCACGGCAGATCCGATCGCCGGTGTAGCGCATCGATTGCACATCAAAGCTGACGCCGACCCGGTGGGTGCGGGCCTGTTGCATCACCGAATGGGGGAACCAACCCACGTTCAAAACGATCTGCGCATGCTCCAGCGGTCCGTAATGGCCGCGCTCGCCAGAGAGCAGGCGCTTGACGCAAACCTCACCAGCCCTTGCCTCATCAGGCCACTGGGCTTGATCGGCCACCACATAGCCCTCGGAATAGTCCTGGTGCATCGCCGCGTAAATGCAGCGCTGAGGATTCGGAGTGGCAGCGATTAAATCAACCCGGAAGCGGTCCATGCCATGGCACGTTCTGGCAGGGACCTTAAGCGCGATCGGTCGCTTGCACCTGATCAAGAGCGCGCAGCAATCGCCGGTTCCGGCGCCGGTCCAGCAGGGCCAGACGCCACCAACGCTCATCGAGGCCAATAAAGCTGCGGCAATCGCGCACCAAGATGCGGTGCTGCTGCTCAAGCCTTTGGCGCCAGTTCTCCAACGCGTGGCCGCGCTGCACCAACAGGAAATTGCAACTGCTGGGGCTCACCTGCCAACCACGCCGCACCAATTGATCAACCAACCAGGGCCGTTCTGTCGCGACCCAGGCCTGCACCTTTTTGGTCCAAGCGGCATCGGCCATCAACCGTTCACCGGCGGCGGCGGCCAAGCCATTGACGGGCCAAGGATCGCGCCACTGGCTCCAGCGCTGCAGACGCTGGGGCTCAGCAATGGCGTAGCCCAGGCGCAGCCCAGCGATTCCAAACAGCTTGGTGAGGCTGCGAATCACCACCAGGCGAGGGTGCTGGCTAGCCAGCTGCACTAAGGAGTGCTGCTCACCACCAGGCACCAGAGGCAAAAAAGCCTCATCAACGACCAACAGCGGCACGCGCTCCAACAACGCCAGCAACGACTCCTGGCTCCAGAGCTGACCGGTTGGGTTATGGGGATTGGTGAGCCACAGGGGCCCCTGCAAGTGGGCCAACTGCGATCGAAACGCCTCGGGTAGCTCTTGTGGGCCTACTTGTTGATGGGGGAGCTGCAGATGCTCGTGCTGCCAGCGGCCTCCCCAACAACGCAAGGCGCGCTCGTAATCGGCAAATCCAGGAGCCGGCAAATGATTCAGCCCCAAGGCGGCAGCATCTCTGGCAGCCCAGGTGAACAACTCAGCGGCCCCATTGCCGGGGAGCACTGCATCAGCAGGCACCTGATGCCTCAGGGCGATGGCCTGGCGCAAGGCGCTGTAGCTGCGATCGGGATACACCTGCAGAGCCAGGGCCTGGCGCAGGCTGCGCCGAACGGCTGCCGGTGGCGCAAAGGGCACCAACGAGGCGCTGAAATCCAACACCTGCTCTGGGGCGCAGCCCAGGCGCAACGCTGCTTGCTGCAGGTTGCCGCCATGGCGTGGCGGAACTTGTGCCATCGCCCCATGGTGACCCAGCTCTAGGACCGATAAAACGGAGCAGCAACACAACCCCCATGCTGCGGCCCCTGGCCACCCTGTTGCTGCTGGCAACACCCATCGCCGCAGCCGAGCTGCAGGATCTTCAGCAGCTCCTGGAAGACAAGAGCTGCCAAGGCTGCGAGCTCAACAATGCCGATTTGGTGCACGCCGAGCTCAGCGGCGCACAGTTGCAACAGGCCCAACTGCAGGGAGCCAACTTGAGCCGGGCGACGCTGCGCGGAGCCGATCTGCGGAATGCCGATTTGCGCCAGGCGGTGTTGCTGGGAGCCGACCTCAGCCGGGCTGATCTGCGCGGTGCCCAACTCAGCGGCAGTGACCTACGCCAAAGCGATCTGACTGGCGCCAAGTTGGATCCTGGCGCCCTCAGCACGAGCCACTGGCAAGGAGCGCAAGGGGTTCCAACAGGGGCCAATAGCTATGCCGATCTCCACAACAGTGGCGTGGAAGAGGCGCTGAAAGGTCGTCATCCAGAAGCAGAACAGCGCTTTAGTGCCGCCATCGGCCGGCGACCCCAAGCCGCCATCAGCTGGCTCGCCCGCGGCATCTCCCGCGGCGAACAGGGCCGTGAGCTGGAGGCCGCTGCGGATCTGCAGCAGGCCGGCCGTCTCTACCGCCAAGGAGGCAACGACGATCTAGCCGATCAGCTGGACAAGGCGGCCCAGCAGCTGCGCGACAACCCCAAAAAGCCCAATGGCAATGGCTGGGGCAGCGCGATCTTGGGCGGTGCGGCAGGACTGTTTAAGCAGCTGGCTCCTTACGCCCTGAAGTTGATGGGGCCAGGTCTTCTTTAGGGGCGCGGCTGTAAACGCTCAAGTTGAACTTGAGGACAGTGGGCTCGGCCGAATCCTCACCATCTCCAGCCGGGGCCGGGTGCGAGAGATTCAGATCCCTGAGCACCGCTAAGGGCGAAAGACTCTCGATGCGGCGCAAAAAGACCAGCAGTTGTGGGAATGCCCCGGAGGCCATCACCAGCTGCTCGCGTTTGACCAGCGCGCCATCAACGAGCAAAGGATCACTTGGGGGCGCCTCGTTGCCTTTGGTGTTGCTGCGCTTGGAGCTGGGCGCTGGCGGCGGCACCTGAGGCTCATAGCTCTCAAGCGTGACGCCAGCAGCAGCCGCTTCCACCGCCAATTGGGCCAGCAGGGTGTCGAGCTGATCGGTGCCCGCCACGATCTGCAGCAGCTTGCGCTGATCAGCCTCAGCCTGTTGCAGGCCCTGGCGCGAGCGGCCTAGCCGGGCACGGTTGGCTGCCAATGCCTCTCCTTGGCTCTTGAGCAACTGGCGTTGCTGGTCAAGAGCTCCGTTGCGCTGCCAAGCGGGCAACAGCCATGCCAACGCCAGTCCTGCGGCCACTAAGCCTCCCGCCAGGGCCGGCAACACCAACACCAGGCGCTCTGGCGTGATGCCGAAGCGGCTCGGCGGTTGGGCCTGAAAGTTCGTCATGGCAGCACCCCCAACTGTTCAATCACCGCTAACCGGTAGGCCATGCCTTGGGCCTGCAGGGCCTGCAACTGCGCCCCATCGAGCAACGGGATCCTGCTGCCGAACTGCGCTTCCAGGCGAAAGCGAATGCTGCTTGATGGCTCAGCTTGGCCGGCATCCCTGCGCTTGGCCTCTTGCACCTGAATGCTGGATGGCACAAACAGCGGCGACTGCTGCAGCCCCAACTGCAACCCATTGATCCGAACAAAGCCATTGGGATCGGTGGCTTCGCCCTCCAGCTTGAGCAGGCGATCTTCACTAACCGCACTGGTGAGCTGCAGCCCGGCTGGCACCTCTTGGGCCAAGGCCGTGAGCCAAGCCGAACTGGAGGGAACCGAGACCAAGGCTTCGGCTAACTGCGTGTTAGCGGCTTTCAGACGCTGCGCTTGGCGCCCCACCCCCTCGGCTTGTTGACCCAACGCTTCACTGGCCGAGGCCGTTGGCTGCAACTGGCTGACCTGCTGCTGCAGCTGGGACTGGCGCCAGCTCAGCCACACGCCAGCCAGGGCGACCACACCGACGCAGGCCAATCCGACCACGCCACCACGAATCAGCAGTGGCCGCACGGCAATCATGCGATCAGCCGGGACCCCCAACTGGGCGCGCCGCTGCTCGAGCAGATCAAGGGTCATCGGGGCTGTCCCCCCAGGGCCAAGCCGATCAAACGATCAACCGCTGCAGGCGCAGGGCTCACCCAGGCCTCGGCGTCACTCACTGCGGCCTGGCTGAGGGCATCGATCCGCTCCATACGGCAACCCACCTGCTGACTCCAGCTCTCCAGCGGTGGGGTCAGCTCAGGGTCAGCCAACACCCACAGGGTTGGCGGCTGACCATCCAATTCAGCGATTACAGCTTGGAGTTCATCCAGCCCTGAGGCTGACGCCAAGCTGAGCTGACGCAGCGGCACCGCTCCACGCCAGAGCAGCAGCTGCCAAGACTCCCCGCGCACATCGAGGCTGCCGGTCCATTGCTGTTGATCCTGCTGCTGTAGGGGCGCAGGCAATAGACGCTCAACAGCGAGCACCGATGGCTCAAGGCCATGCAGATCAAGGCCAGCAATTGCGAAGGTGTCGATCCAGCGATCGAGCTGCTCATTGGGTAGGCAGGCCAACAGCCAGTGATCGCCTCGCTGCTGCCAACTGACTGCCGCCTCAGCCAGCGGGAAGGGCAAGGCCAATGCAGCCTCTTGCCCCATCAGCCACGGCATGATCTCAGCATCAGGTTGCCGGCCGGCCGGCAGCTTCAGCGAGCGCAACACCACAGCTTCTGGGGGCAACAAGGCGCGAGCACCCGGAGCCTGCAGACCACCTTGAAGCAGGACATCACCAATCAGATCACCCAAGGCCTCGGTGAGCAGAGGCACGCCAGCCTCAACAACGCCACTGGGCAGTGGCGCTTGCTGCCAGCTCTGCAGCTGCAACTGACCACCGATGGTCTGATACGCCAGCAGCGTGAGCGCATCAGCCTCCATGGCGAGGGCAACACGGCCCATGCGCAGCGGCCTGAGCAGTTGCTCACGCAGGGGGGCCAGCTGCTCGGTCACTCCCGAGAACACGCCACATCACTGGCAACTTGGCAGAAACTAGAGCGCCCTTAGCCCTCCTGCCAGGGCAAACCGCAACCAACCGCTGCAGCGATGGTGGGCAAACCGTGGTGCTCCAGCTGTTGCAGCAGGCCATCGAGGATGCAGGGCACCAACTCCGGGCCGCGGTAAATCCAGCCCGTGTAGAGCTGCACCAACGAGGCCCCTGCGGCAATGCGATCCCAGGCCGCCTGGGGGCTATCGATCCCTCCCACACCAATCAGAGGCAACTGCGGGCCGGCGCTAACGCGCAAGCGCCTGAGCACCTCTAGGGCCCGAGCACGCAACGGCACCCCACTGAGGCCACCCGCCTCTTCGGCCAAGGTGCGGCCGGTTTGCAGCAAGCGCCGCTGCTCCAGCCCCAAACGATCCAGGCTGGTGTTGGTGGCAATCACGCCGGCCAGACCCTCGGCATAGGCAAGCCGGGCCAGAGCATCGATCGCTTCATCGGCCAGATCCGGGGCAATTTTCACCAACAGCGGCGGGCAACCGCTCTGACCGCGCAAGCGCTCCACCAGCTGGCGCAGCAGGGTTTCATCCTGCAGCTCCCGCAATCCCGGAGTGTTGGGTGAGGACACATTGATCACCACATAGTCCGCCAGCGGAGCCAGGGCCTCCAGGGAGCTGGCGTAGTCATCCGCTGCGTGCTCGAGCGGTGTGACCTTGGATTTGCCCAAATTCAAACCCAGCACCAAAGGGCGCTCGCCGACCGGCGGCAAGCCCTGGGCCTGCAGGATCCGCTGCACCGCTGCCGCCCCTTTGTTGTTGAAGCCCATGCGGTTGAGGGCCGCTTGCTCCTTGGCCAAGCGAAAGAGGCGCGGCTTGGGGTTCCCCGGCTGCGCCTGGGCCGTGATGGTGCCGAGTTCGGCAAAGCCAAAACCAAAGGCCTGCCAGATGCCGGCCGCCACGGCGTTTTTATCGAAACCAGCCGCCAAACCCACCGGATTGGCGAAGCGGCAACCAAACACCGTCTGGGCCAAGCGAGGGTCGTGACGCTGCAAGGCTTTGGCTGTGGCATCAAGAGTCGCGCGCACCGGCGGCAGAGCGCGCCAGCGGCTGGCCTGCCCGAGGGCGCTCAGCGTGAACTGGCTCATCCACTCGGCATCGGCGCCGTCATCAGCGGAGAGCAAAGGCCCCAGCCAGCGCTGCCAAGGATCGGAGCTCATGGCGTTGCCTCTGGCTTGGAGCGCTGCAACTGCCAACGGCCATCGCCCAGCGGTTGCACCTGAAAATCGCGCCACTGCCAGGGGCCATCACGGCTTTCCAGCTGACGCAAGGGTTGCTCCACCAACTGCGCCAGTTCCACCGAG
Organism: Synechococcus sp. Minos11; assembly: GCF_014279855.1. Classification (NCBI taxonomy): domain Bacteria; kingdom Bacillati; phylum Cyanobacteriota; class Cyanophyceae; order Synechococcales; family Synechococcaceae; genus Synechococcus; species Synechococcus sp. Minos11. Next base: position 2,094,499 of record NZ_CP047953.1, read on the forward strand.
GTGAGGCCGTAGCCGCCGCTGGCCAGGCGATCAGCCACCTCCAGCCGCGTCAGCACATCCCGCAGCGAAGCTGGCGCCGGATCGACAGGCTCGACAGGCGTGGCTGTGTTTGCAGCTGGCTGTTGGCCGTGGGAGTGGGCCACGGCAATGGCATCGCAGCGCTCGTTATCAGGATCACCGCTATGGCCTTTGACATGGGACAAGGCCACATCAGGAAGGCGGGCGGCATCGAGCGCCTCCCAGAGATCACGGTTGAGCACCGCACTGCCAGAAGCCGTGCGCCAGCCCTTGCGCTTCCAGCCGTTGATCCAACGGGTGAAGCCATCGATCAAATATTTGCTGTCGGTGCGGATGGCCAGGCCTTGGGCCCGCGGCAACTGCTGCAGGCGCTCTAGCAACGCCAAACAAGCGCTGAGCTCCATGCGGTTGTTGGTGGTCTGCGCCTCAGAGCCACCCAGCTCCTCAACGCGTCCATCACTGAAGCGCAGCAGCGCGCCCCAACCTCCCGGCCCGGGGTTGCCGCGGCAGGCGCCATCACAGGCAGCGGCCACCACCACGGGGGCATCTTCAACTGAAGGGGAAGCTTTGGAAGGCATCACTGGAACCTAATCACCGGGGCAGACCACTCAGAGAACCGTCTCTCCAGGGGGTGGCACATTTTCCTCTGAGGAAATAGTTTTATTTCGTGTGAGGAGTGCGGACGCTTCTCAGGGTCGAAACAAGGACAGACTCCTGAGCTCGTCCGATTCCTGCCCCGCTTCGGCGGGGCTTTTTTCTTGGCAAAAAAAACCCTCCGCCGGAGCGGAGGGCATGAAGGTGGTCCGAAAGGACCGGGGCGATCACTTGAGGGTGACCTTGCCGCCGGCTTCTTCGATGGCCTTCTTCATATCTTCGGCAGCGGCCTTGGCCACGCCTTCCTTGACAGGGGTCGGAGCCTTTTCGACGAGGCCCTTGGCATCGGCCAGGCCGAGACCAGTGGCTTCGCGAACAGCCTTCAGCACCTTGATCTTGGCGGCGGCATCGAAGCTTTCGAGGATGACGTCAAATTCGGTCTTTTCCTCAGCGGCTTCACCACCACCATCAGCGGCGCCAGGGGCGGCCATCACCACAGCGCCAGCAGAGGCGGCGGCGGACACACCAAAGGCTTCCTCGATCTGCTTAACAAGCTCAGAGGCTTCCAGCAGCGAGAGAGTCTTCAACGACTCGAGAATTTCGTCGGTTTTTGCGGACATGGTTGAGAAGAGAGCAACAGAACGGGAGATCGGTGGAACTCAGCTGTTTTCGCTATCAGCGTGCTGCTGAAGCGCACGGGCGAGACCAGAGGGAACCTCGTTGACGCCGACGGCCAGCTTGGTGGCCACAGCATTGATGGACCCGGCGATCTGAGCCATGAGTCCCTCCTTGGAGGGCAGGTCTCCGATGGCCTTGATGTCGTTCTGGCTGAGCAGGCGACCTTCAAACAGGCCTCCCTTCAGCTCCGACTTCTTGCTGTCCTTCTGGAAGGACTGCACGGCCTTCACCGCACCACCCACATCCCCTTTGACGAGGACGAAGGCATTGGTGCCGGTGAGCAGGGGGTCGAGGTCGGACCAGGTGTCGTTGCCATCGATGGCGCGACGCATCAAGGTGTTTTTGGTCACCTTGCAAATGCCGTTCGCAGCCAAGCGACCGCGTAGGTCGCTCATCTCCTTAATGGAGAGGCCTTTGTAATCGAGCACCAGGGCCATTTCGGCCTCGCCGAGCAACTGCTTGAGCTCCTCGACGATCTGTTGCTTGTTCTCCAGCGTGCGGCCCATAGGTTGAGGATCGGATCAGGGGAACAAGCCGGGTTGTGCGGACCGGTGGAGGTCGCAACAACCGATCCGCACCACAAGGGGTGAAACCGATGCGCAAACCTCGGCAGGACTTATGGCTGCGGAAACCGCCTCCACCTGCTGTCTTCGGTTGCGAGTGGCCGTTGAGACAAAGCTCTCAGGCCGAACGCTGGGTGCAAAACCCGATTCCGGTGAAATACCGGATCAATTCACCGTATCAGGCCGTCACTCAGCGTTGCTGAGGTCCTGCAGGGCAGAGAAGTCCACTTCCACCGAAGGGCCCATGGTGGAGGTGATGTAGAGGCTCTTCCAGTAACGGCCCTTGGCACCGCTGGGCTTGTTGCGATCCACCGTCTCTTGCACCGACTTGAGGTTCTCCAGCAAGTCGTCAGCGCTGAAGCTGGCCTTGCCGAACTGCACGTGCACGATGCCGCTGCGGTCGGCGCGGAACTCCAACTTGCCGGCTTTGAATTCGTTGATCGCGTTGGTCACATCGGTGGTGACAGTGCCGGTCTTGGGGTTGGGCATCAAGCCGCGGGGACCCAGGACCCGGCCGAGCTTGGCCACCTTGGGCATCATGTCGGGGGTAGCGATCAGCAGATCGAAGTCCATCTGGCCACCAGCGATGGAGTCGACAAGCTCCTCGTCGCCCACCAGCTCAGCGCCAGCGGCTTTGGCTTCAGCCACCTTCTCGCCGCGGGTGATCACGGCAATGCGGATGCTGCGGCCAGTGCCCTTGGGCAGTGCCACGGTGGTGCGCAGCTGTTGGTCGGTGTATTTGGGGTCGATGCCCAGACGCACGTGGGCTTCGATGGTTTCGTCGAACTTGGCCGTGGCATTGGCCTTCACCAGCGACACCGCCTCCAGCGGGGCGTAGGCGCGGGGTTCAACGGTGGCCTGGGCGGCCTTGAAGCGTTTGGAAATGGATTTCATAGCGAGATGGGGTGCAGGCGACGGTGATCAACCGTCTCCCCCGATAAGGGTGTGCAAAGGGCGGAGCGAAGCTCAGTCCTTAACGGCGACGCCCATGTTGCGGGCTGTGCCTTCGATGATCCGCATGGCGGATTCAACGCTGCTGCAGTTGAGGTCAGGAAGTTTGGTGTTGGCGATCTCCTCGAGCTGAGCCCGGGTGATGGAACCAACGCTGCCCTTGGCGGATTCGCCGGAACCCTTCTCGATACCGGCTGCCTTGACGATCAGCACGGAAGCGGGAGGGGTCTTGGTGATGAAGGTGAAGCTGCGGTCTTCAAAGACCGAGATCTCCACCGGGATCACAAAACCGGCTTTGTCCTGGGTACGGGCGTTGTACTCCTTGCAGAAGGCCATGATGTTGACCCCGTGCTGACCGAGGGCAGGACCCACGGGAGGCGCCGGGTTGGCCTTGCCAGCCTGCAGGGCCAGCTTGATGACGGCGGTGACTTTTTTAGCCATCGATTTGACGGACGGGACAGTGCTGCGGTGCACCCGAAGAAGGGCGCTGAACGAAAGGCCGACCCCCGCAGCGGGACGGCCCTGAGATCAGCTGTCTTTGCTGATCTGGGAGAACTCGAGCTCCACCGGGGTTTCCCGGCCAAAGATCGACAGCAAGGCTTTGAGCTTGCTGCGATCGCCTGAGATCTCGATGACCTCGCCGGAGAAGTCCTTGAAGGGACCAGCGGTGACGCTGATCCGATCGCCTTCGGCCAGATCGACCTTGACGACAGGCTTTTTCTCTTGAGCCCGCTTGAAGATGCGATTCACCTCCGAGCGGCTCAGGGGGCGAGGCTTGATGCGGCCGCGCACACGGCCGGTGGTGCGGCGCTCTTCATGGCCAACGAAGTTGATCACGTTGGGGGTGCTACGCACCGCTTGCTCGGTGTCTTCATCCATGACCATGCGAATCAGCACATAGCCGGGGAACACCTTTTCTTCGGTGCTTTGACGGGAGCCGTCTTTTTTGATCTTGACCGCTGGGGTTTGGGGGATCTCAATCTCCAAGATCCGATTGGAGACCCCAAGGGTTACCGCCCGCTGCTCGAGGGTGGCTTTGACCTTCTTCTCGCAACTCGACGCCACCTGGACGGCATACCAGCGAGCAACTTGCGGTTTGCTTTCGGCCTGCTCTTCGCCGGCTGCAGCTGAATCAGCCGTCTCAAGGACGTCTTGATCGTTAAGGGGTTCGGTGAGCTCTGACAAGGCGATCAACGGAAAACGAGCTGGGACATCCAGCGGAAGAAGCGATCCAATGACGCGATCGCAGCAGCCGAGAGGGTGACCATCAACAGAACAGCGACGGACTCACTGATCAGTTGCTGGCGGCTTGGCCAAACCACACGACGCAGCTCAGCCAAGGTGGACTCGATAGGCCCACGCGGCTCCCGAGGGGCGCCAGGGGGCTGAGACGCTGCAGCGTTGCCGTTCTCCGGCTTGGCTTCAGCCTCAATCACCGCCCCCTCAGGGGCCGTGGGATCACCAGATTTGTTCGGCTGGCTGAAAACCACACTCCTCCGTCGCGGGGGATGAACCGCAAACAAACAGCCTACAGAACTGGGCTAAAGCGCAGACCGCCTTCCTCCAAGCTCACGTGGACCCCCGCGGCGCCTTGGTAGCGCTCTTCCAGCAGCTCAGTGGCCAGGGGGTTTTCCAAGCGCCGGCGCAGCAGTCGCCGCAGGGGCCGGGCCCCGTATTCCGGGTCGTAGCTCTCGGTGGCCAGCCACTGGACCACGTCCTCATCCACCTGCAAAGGCAGCTCTTGCTCAGCCAGCAGGGCGGCCAGCTCCGCGAGCTGCAAACGCACGATTGGCACCAGGTCCTCCGGCTGCAGCGGACGGAAGCGAATCACTTCATCGATGCGGTTGAGGAATTCCGGCCGGAATTGGGCCGCCAAGCTGCGATCGATCTCAGCCTCCAAAGCAGCGGTATCGCCATCACGGGCGTGGCTGAGGATGGCGCGGCTAGCGAGATTGCTGGTCATCACCACCACGGTGTGGCGGAAATCAACGCTGCGGCCCTGGGAGTCGCTGAGGCGGCCGTCATCGAGCACCTGCAGCAGCAGGTTGAACACCTCTGGGTGTGCCTTCTCGACTTCATCGAGCAGCACCACCGCATAGGGCCGGCTGCGCACCGCTTCGGTGAGCTGGCCTCCTTCCTCGTAACCCACGTAGCCCGGCGGCGCGCCGATCAGGCGCGCTACGGCATTGCGCTCCATGAACTCGCTCATGTCGAGCCGCACCAGCGCCTCGTCTTCATCGAAGAGGTTGGCCGCCAAGGTGCGGGCCAGCTCGGTTTTACCCACACCGGTGGGGCCCAAGAACAGAAACGAGCCCACGGGCCGCCGGGCATCTTTCATGCCAGCGCGGGCGCGCCGGATCGCCGCTGCCACGGCAGCGACAGCATCGGCTTGGCCGAGCACCTTCTCGCCGAGGCGGTTTTCCAGCTCCAGCAGCTTCTGGCGCTCACCGGCCATCAAGCGCTGCACAGGAATGCCGGTGGTGCGGGCCACCACATCGGCGATGTCTTGGGCCGCCACCAAATCCCGCAACAGGCGGCCGGGCTGCTGCAGCTCCATCTCCAGCTCCTGACGGCGACGCTGCACGTCCTGCTCCAGTTCCACCTGCAGGCGCGCCATGTCTTCCCACTCCGTGAGCCGCTCGGCCTCAGCAATGCCGTGGCGCAGCTCCTCCTCACGCTGTTGCAGCTGACGCAACTCCTGAAGCTGCTGACGCTCGTGCTGCCAGCGGTCTTGCAGTTGTTCAAGCTTGTCGAGAGCGTCGCTGCGGCGCTGCTGGTGCTGCACGCGCTCCTCCATGGGCGCCTGCTCAGCGGCCAACAGCGAGCGTTCGATGCGGCGCAATTCGGCCTCAGCGGCTTCCACCACCGCCGGCTTGGAGGTGGCCTCCATCTTCAAATCAGCGGCCGCTTCATCGATGAGATCGATCGCCTTATCGGGCAGGCAGCGATCACTGATGTAGCGATCCGCCAGACGCACGGCCGCCTCGAGAGCGTCATCGCCAATGCTGACGCCGTGGTGCAGCTCGTAGCGCTCGCGCACACCACGCAGGATCTCCAGCGACACATCCAGGGCTGGTTCCTTAATCAGCAGCTGCTGGAAGCGCCGGTTCAGCACAGGATCTTTCTCCAGCGTGCGGCGGTATTCCTCGATGGTGGTGGCCCCAATGCAGCGCAACTCACCTCTGGCCAAGGCTGGTTTGAGCACGCTGCCGGCATCGGCGCCCGCACGATCACCGTTCACCAGGGTGTGGATTTCATCGATGAACAGCACCACCCCTTCACTGCCTTCATCGCAGGCGGCGATCTCCTCAAGAACGCTGCGCAAGCGCTCTTCGAACTGACCGCGGTATTTGGCGCCAGCGATCAAGGCGCCGAGATCCAACGAGATCAAACGGCGTCCTTTGAGGGAATCGGGCACTTCACCGGCCACCATCCGCTGGGCCAGCAGCTCAGCGATGGCGGTTTTGCCAACGCCGGCCTCACCAATCAACACCGGGTTGTTTTTGTTGCGGCGCGAGAGCACCTGAATCAACCGCCGAATGTCGGCGCTGCGGCCAATCACAGGATCCAGGCTGCCTTCCCTGGCCAAGGCGGTGAGGTCGCGGCCGTATTGGGCCAAAGCGCCAGCGTCGGCACTGGGCTGGGTGGGCTGAGCGCTGGGCTGATCGATGGCAACAGGGCGTGATGCAGCCGCCGGCACCGAAGCAGCCATGGGTTCGGCCATCGCCACGCCCACAGGCTGCAATTGCTCATCGAGCTGGGAGCGGCTCAGCCCCTGCCGCTGCAACAGGGCGCCACCAAGGCGCTCATCACTGGCGAGGGCCAGCAGCAGATGACGTTCATCAATGCTGGCGGCTCCCTGCTGCTGGCGTTCCTGCTCAGCCGCATCCAGCAGCTGCTCGAGGTCATCGCCCACATAGAGCGTGTTGCTGCTGCGGGTGGGCTGGCGGGCACAAAAGTCTTCGAGGTCGTCGCGCAGCTCCCCACCTTGCAGACGCAGGGTGTTCAGCAGCGGCCGCAGCCGTTGCTCATCGAGCAAGGCCAGCACCAAGTGCTCAACATCCATCTCACCGTGACGCCAGCGGCGGGCTTCCTCCTGGGCGCCGAGCAGCAGATCCCAAGCGAGATCGTTGAAGCGTTCTGGCTCGGTGGTGAGGCTGAAACGGGAATCAGGCAGCCGCATCGGCTCGAGAGCTCAACTGGATCAGTTCCACCTTGTAGCCATCCGGATCCTCCACAAAGGCGATGACGGTGGAGCCGTGCTTCATCGGACCGGGTTCACGCACCACCTTGCCGCCCTGCTGGCGAATTTGCTCGCAGGTGCCATAGATGTCATCCACGCCCAGGGCGATGTGGCCATAGCCCTCCCCCAGCTCGTAGCGGCTGGTGTCCCAGTTATGGGTGAGCTCCAGCACCGTTTGATCGGACTCTGGGCCATAGCCCACAAAGGCGAGGGTGAAGCGCCCGCTGGGGTAGTCCTTGCGACGCAGCAGGCTCATCTTGAGCACATCGGTATAGAAGGCGAGGGAGCGCTCCAGATCGCCCACCCGAAGCATGGTGTGCAGCAAACGCATGGGGCGTTGATGGCTCTAGCTGAGCTCATTGTGCAGGGCCCATCTGCATAATGAGCCCGCCAGATGAGACCGCTGTGTTCGACTCTCTCGACCTTGTGATCGACACCGTGGTGGCACGGGAAGTGTTGGACTCCCGCGGCACCCCAACCGTCGAAGCCGAGGTGTTGCTTGAGGGTGGCGCCAGCGGCCGGGCGATCGTGCCCAGCGGAGCCAGCACCGGTGCCCACGAAGCCCATGAGCTGCGCGATGGCGACGCCATGCGTTATTTCGGCAAAGGGGTCAACCAAGCCGTCAGCAATGTGGAAGAGCGGCTCGCTCCGGCCCTCTGCGGACTAAGCGCCCTCGATCAGGTGGCCGTCGATGGCGCCATGAACGAACTCGATGGCAGCGCGAATAAATCCAGCCTGGGAGCCAACGCGATCCTGGCGGTGAGCATGGCCGTGGCCCGCGCAGCCGCCAATGGGGTTGGCCTGCCGCTGTACCGCTATCTGGGTGGCCCGTCAGCAACGGTGTTGCCGGTGCCGCTGATGAATGTGATCAATGGCGGCGAGCACGCCACCAACAACCTGGATTTCCAGGAATTCATGATCGTGCCCCATGGCGCTGGCAGCTTCCGAGATGCACTGCGCTGGGGCGCTGAGGTGTTCCACACCCTCAAGGGCCTGCTCAACGAGCAGGGCCTGTCAACAGCCGTTGGTGATGAGGGCGGCTTTGCTCCCAACCTCGATGGCAACGATGCCGCCGGCGACTTGCTAGTGCGCGCCATCGAAAAAGCCGGCTACAAGCCCGGTGAGCAAATTGCCTTGGCCCTCGATGTGGCCAGCACCGAGTTTTACAAAGACGGCCGCTACAGCTTTGGCGGCGGCAACTACAGCAGCGCGGAAATGGTGGATCAGCTGGCCCAGCTGGTGAGCCGCTACCCGATTGTGTCGATCGAAGACGGCCTCGCCGAAGACGATTGGGATGGCTGGAAGCTGTTGACCGAGCGCTTGGGCAGCTCCGTGCAACTGGTGGGCGACGACCTGTTTGTCACCAACAGCACCCGGCTGCAGCGCGGCATTGATCTGGGCGTGGCCAACTCGATCCTGATCAAGGTCAATCAGATCGGCTCGCTGAGCGAAACCCTGCAAGCCATCGACTTGGGAGGCCGCAACGGCTACACAAGCGTGATTAGCCACCGCAGCGGCGAAACCGAAGACACCACCATTGCCGATCTGGCCGTGGCCACCGGTGCTGGCCAAATCAAGACCGGTTCGCTCAGCCGCTCTGAGCGGATCGCCAAGTACAACCAGCTGCTGCGAATCGAAGACGAGCTCGGTAGCCAAGCGGTGTACGCCGGTACCCAAGGCCGCGGCCCCCGCGGCCGCCGCTGATTAGCGCTGCTGGCCAGGAAGCTGCTCGAGCCGTTGATCACGCTGCAGCCTCAACTGCAGCTTGAGCCAACCCAACCCCACAGGAACCCCAGCCACCAAAGGCGCAACGGCCCAAACCGGACGACTACTGGCTCCGAGCAGTGCGGCCGCCAAAGCCAAACAGCCGAGCAACACGGATTGCCCAATGGCGTGCTGAGCAGTCGCCATGCGGCGGAATTGCCGATCGGATTCACCAAGGCGAATCTGCAGTTGCAGATCACCCTGCTCAAGACGCTCCAGGCTGGAATCCAGGCGCCGCGGCAGGGTCACAGCCCGCGTGCCCAAGGCACCCACTTGACGACCCAGCTCATTGATCAGCTCGTTGGGGCCATTACCGCTGGCAGTCATGAGGGGAAGAAGCTTGGGCTTGGCGATCGCCACCAAGCTAAAGCCGGGATCCAAGGCGCGGCCAACACCTTCAAAGGTGGAGAGGGCCCGCATCACAAAAATCAGATCAACCGGTAGCTGAAACGGCTGCCCGTAGACCAAGGCATAAAGATCACCAGAGAGGCGATCGAGCACATTGCTCGGGAAGGGCGGGGTCAAGGCGTCATCGAGCATCACGCGCACCAATCGGCGCACCGGACCGGTATCGATGCTGGTGCTGATGATTCCTGCGGCCTGCAACTCCTCCACCAAGCCGCCGGCATCGCGCGCCGCGGCCGCCGTCACCATCGAGCCAAAACGACTGCGCAGCCGGGGAGGGATCTGCCCCATCATCCCGAAGTCGTAGTAGATGAGTGCCCCGTCATCGGCAACCGCCAAGTTGCCGGGATGGGGATCAGCATGGAAAAAGCCGTAGAGCACAAGCTGCTGCAGGTAGCTAGCTGCTCCTTTCTCAGCAACAGCAGCCGGATCAATGCCGCGCTGCAACAAAGCCTCGCGATCGGTGATCTTGGTGCCAGGCACATAGTCAAGGCAGAGCACGCGCCTTGTGGTTAGCTCCCAGATGACCGCGGGAATACGCACATCGGGGTCATCCAAAAACTGTTGCCGAAAGCGGGCCGCATGCTCGGCTTCCAAGCGGAAATCCAACTCCCGCAGCAGCACGCGCCGGCATTCACGGGCCATCGCCACCCAATCGCGCCCGCGGCCCCAATTGGGGTGACGTTGCAGCACGGCAGCCACCTGCTCCATCACCTGCAAATCGAGGCGGAAGAGCTTCTCCAGCCCCGGCCGCTGCAACTTCAGAACCACATCGCGTCCGCTGTGCAAGGTGGCGCGATGCACCTGAGCCAAGCTGGCGGACCCCAAGGGCCTGGGCTCGATCCGCATGATCTCGCTGCGGCGCGCCCCCAACTCCGCTTCGAGCAGAGCCTCCGCCTGCGGGAAAGGAAACGACGGCACCCGATCTTGCAGTTGCGCCAACTGCTCCACCCAGGGAGCCGGCAGCAGATCAGGCCTAGCTGAAAGCAACTGCCCCAGCTTGATGAAGGCTGATCCCAAAGCCAGCAGCTCGTGCAACAGCCAGCGGGCCAAACGGCGCTGACGCCGTTCCACCGCTGCTTCGCTAGGGCCGCCTACGTAGGTCCAGCGCCGGCCATCCCACCAAAGGCGGCTCAGCAGCACCACCACGACCGACCAGATGCGCAACGAGCGCAGCACACTGCGCAATCGCGCCATTAGCTGGGCTCCTCAAGGCGCCGAGAAAACTCGGCCACTTGAGCGCGCAAGCCATCGAGCTGCTCCTGGAGATTCTCAGGGCCCGCCACAGTGACCTCACTGGAAACGGTTGGCGGTTGTTCGATGCGTTCGGCTTCCTGCTGCACCTCTTGCCAAAACAGTTCCAGTTCTTGCTGCAGTTTTTGCGGGGCGTCCTGCGCCATCACGCTGAACTGAGCAGCCGCGTCCATCGCGCTGCTGCCAAGACGGGCAGCCAAACGATTCAACGCGGCTTGCACCAAAGTTTCAGGGGTGCTCATCGCCAAACAGGAGGCGGCGCTCCGACTGTGGCAGAAGACGACGGTGGTTGTGGCAGAGGCTGCGGCCAAGGGGGCAGATCCTCGAGCGGATCCACCAAAGGCAACTGAGGACTGTCGACAATCTCAGGGGCTGGAAGCACCGAGGAATCAACCGCATCAGGCTCTGGGAACAACTGCGGCACTGGAAGCGCTAAGGGATCGACAGCCTCAGGTTCCACAAACAACTCTGGAGCGGGGAGCACAGCGGCATCGGTCGGCTCTGGCTCGGGAAGCAACTGCGGCGATGGGCCAAGCAAATTGACCCGTTCGGCGCCGTAACGCATGCGCAAACTCTCCAGCGTCAAACCGGGCACGGGCTTGCTGGAAAAACGCCGGCCCAATGGGACCAGGCCACCAAGACGATCTTCCAAAAGCCGCCCAGTGACCACATAGGCCAAACCAAAACACAGCCCCACCAACAAGGGACCCATGGGATTCCAAGGGTTGGAGCGCCGCACTGGCCTGCGCTGCTTCTGAGCTGGTTGAACCGCCACAGGCCGCGAGGTGCGCTTCTTGGAACTCATCATCGTCATGACTTCACCTCCTCCGGCAGGGCCAGCAGTAATTGACCGGCCGCATAGCGATTCCCCTGGGGATTGAGGTGCATGTCATGGGTGAAATAAAACGCCTCGGGCTGGCGCAGCAACTCTGGCGCCATGGGCACATAGGGAACTTCAAGCTCCTGAGCCAACTGAGCAAAGCAAGGCTCAAGGTGCGGGGCTTTGCGGGGATCGCTGGGGACCGCAGAGATCAGATAGCGGCCGCCGGCAGCTGCAACCCGGTCACGGATGGCACGCAAGGCACGGCGCGTGGGCTCTAGCTCGGCTGCTGAGCGCGGGCATTGATCACCAGCACTGGAGGCAACTGGGCTCTGGGCTGTGGTGATCTCCTGGCGGCGCCCCAGCTCGGTCACGGTGAGCTGAGCGCGGCGCAACAAACGCGCCAAATACGACACCCGTGCCAATCGCTCCAACGGCGAGAGCTGGGTTTCACTGGAAACCACCATCTCGCCGTTGGAATCGGGCTGGAGCTGACTGCTGTAGCCCTGATCGCCATCGAGGTCGTTGTCGTAGAGAACATGAACAACCACTCCACCGGCCAACAGCACCGGGCCTTGGGGGTGTTGCTGCTGGTATTCACGCAACTGGATCTCTGAGAGCACCGGGGAGTAACTGCTCACCCCAAGGTTGTGAACGGCCACACCCGCCCCGCAGAGTTGCTGCTGCAACTGGCCAGCCATGCTGTCGGCATCACTGACCTGAAACCCTTCAACAAACGAGTCCCCCAACATCAGCACATGCCGCTTGGGGCCAGCAGCTGGGAACTCACAGAGGCCCTTGAGGGAACGGTTACCAAAACGATCGGTTTGGATTTCAAAGCCGCCCCATTCGTCCTGCAGCGAATAGGCCTGAAAGATGTAGTTGGTTGGATGCTGGTGGTGACGCGTTGCGCTGGGGTTCAGCGGTGTGTGGTTAAAGCCCAGCCGCAGCAATCTCAAGGCCAGCTCAGCCCCCACCAAGCAAAACGCCAAGCTGAACAGCAGCAGCAGCAGATTGGCGCGGAGCGCTCGCATTCAGCCTGGGATCAGGCGGCCAGGTTATCGGCTGAATCTGCTTTCAAAATGGCCTGCAATTGGTTGGCGGCAGCGCAATAGGCCGCCCAGCCCATCATGCGGCGCGGATCCGAACGCCCTTTGTCATCGACGGCCTCACGCACGGTGACGCCCTGAACTTCTGCTTTGTCAAACGCAGCGAGCAAAGGAATGGAGCCATCCAGCACCTCAAGGCCAAAACCCTCAAGCGTGTCGCGCGCCTCATCAGCAAAGCGCTGCTTGCGAGTGTCCACCTTCACCAGCAAGGCGGCATGGCGGATGCCGTAGCCCCGCAAAATCGCCGACATCTCGATGGTCAGCTCCACCGAGCGGGCTTGCGGAGTGGTGGGCAGCACAACGATGTCGGAGCCAGCCGAGAGGTTCTTCAATTCATCTTCATGGCTACTGGCCTGGCCATCGGTGATCACGATCTGAGCCGTGCGGGTGGCTTTGGCAGCAGCCTCCACAGGCACCACGTCAAAGCCCAGAAGACCCCTCGCTCCATAGGCGGTTGCCGAGCGGTTGCGGTCAGCATCAACGACGCAGACGGCGCAGCCCTGCTGGGCCCAAACACTGGCTAAGTGAATGCTGGTGCAGGTCTTCGCTACACCGCCTTTCTGGCCAAAAACAGTTACGAACACTTTTTCGGCAAAGAGTAAGCAGCACAAAGTGAAACGCAAGGGGCTGCTGCTGGTGTGCTGACAAAGCCTCAGTCGTCGCTGTGATGGCGCCTTTGGCGCTGCTGCTTGATCTGGCCGCGTTGTTTCTTGGCATCCAAGCGGCGGCGCTGCGAACCGCGCGTGGGCTTGGTGGCACGGCGAGGCTTCGGCGGTGGCTTGAGGCCTTCCCGCAACAACTCCGCCAGCCGCTCGAGGGCCAACTGCCGGTTGCGCCATTGGGAGCGATGCTCAGCGGCCACAACCCGCAACACCCCACCACTGAGCTTGGAGCCCAAGCGCTCTTGCAGGCGCTGGCGCCGAACCTCTCCCAAGACCGAGGAAGCCTTCAGGTCAAACAACAGCTCAACAGCTGTTTCCAACTTGTTGACGTTCTGCCCGCCTGGGCCGGAGGAGCGCGTAAAGCGCCATTGCAGCTCAGCGGCAGGGATCGCCAAGCGTTGATGAATCACTAGATCGCGATCCACAGCCCGCTCAAGTGGTGTAGTCGGCGTTGATGCGCACATGAGCACCACTTTGAGTGGTGGACTGGGGTCTCGGGTTTCGCACTGTTGTAACCAAGGTGTAACCAGGGTAAGATGCGGGAGTCGAAAACACCGAGACACCAGTGGTGGCGGTGGAGGTGTAACCACACCGTAACCAAATCATCCTCCAGAACCCATGAGCAGCTCTACCGCTGCACTCATTGCGGACAAAAAAGCCATCCCGACTGATCCGAACGCCTACATCTTTCGACGGTTGGATCGTGGCGGGAAGTGGTTTCTTTACTACTACGACAGAGTTGCAGGTACTCGGCATCGAGTAATCCTGAAGAATGAAGACGGAGTGATACCGAAGCCAGAGACAGAAGCACAAGACGATGCATTCGTTCTCGGTCTGATGAAGTATATGGAATTAAAAGCGAAGGTGGAGCGTGGTGAGTCAATAAAAACGCTTACATTTGGCGAGATGTGCAATGAGTTCTTAGACAAGGAACGTAAAAAGATAAGCTCCATCCCACATCAAGGAATTTCAGCCACAAGGTTTCGTCTACTCTCCACACAGCTGCGTTGGTGCAGAGATTTCATTCAGGACGATAGAAAGCAGGTGCACAGGTTGAGGCGCTCTACCTTTCTTACCTATGAAATCTGGAGAAAAGAAAGAGCCATTCAATCCGGGAAATCAATTCCAGTTCAAACAACCATTGCTCAAGAGATCTCGACCCTTGGAAGAGCATTCAATGAAATAGCTGTCGCTCGTGGGTTTCTTTCTCGCGATTCAATACCTGAACTACCAAACATCAAACTACCTAAGAACAAGAAACACAGGCGAGATGATCTAACAGAGAAAGAGTGGCTGGAGGTTGAAAGATGTGCTCGACAGTACTGGCTGAAAGGAATATCCCGCACACTTGACGAATCAGGCGAGCCATTCAAGAACTCAAAAGGAAGATATGAAACCCATGTCACAGTCAAACCAGTTGGAAGAGGAAAGAATCAACTAATTCATAGGCAGCTGATCTACTGGGCTATGCGTATCTCGATGGATACTGGCATTCGTCCTGGCTCACTGAGAAAGATTCAATGGAAGCACATATCCGAAAACACTGCTATTCCAAAAGAAGAAAGAAAAACCTGGGTCATTATTGAAGTACCGCCAGAAAACACAAAGACAGGTAGGTACTACAGAATATCTGCTCCGATCGCTTCACACCTTGAGAAATTACGGGAAGCAACTAAACATAAAAAGCAGGATGACTTTCTATTCTGCAATCAACGAGACGGAAGACAGTTCAGCGAACGAATATGGAGGGATGCTTTCTGTGAGGTGATGGTTGAGACAGGAATTGCGAGCTGGGCTGAAGACGACTCAAACAACCAACGCAAGATCAATATCCATTCAGGTAAAAACCTGACTTGGTACAGCTTCCGCCACACTCACATCACCATGCGCCTCAAGGCTGGTACTCCTGTCCCTGTGCTGGCTGCAAATACAGATACGAGCATGAAGTACATAGAAGACCATTACTTCCACTACAGAGCTGACGAAAGCACCGAGATCCTTGGCAAAGGAAGGAAAGGACTGCGGTCTGCTGATGAACACTTGGGATGGACAGGCTAGGAATTCACAGTCATACAAGGCTAAATAGTTAACGAGCAGAAGGTGATGAACAGATGCCTCTCAGAGGCGCCTAGAAGCGCCTGCAAGGCCAGCCAGCAAGGGTGCAGACCCAATCCGGCATGCACGGGTCAAAACGCTGTCACAGAGGAGGATCTTGACCTTGTGACGCTTTTTCTAGGTTTTACTAAAAACACTAGGAGTTTGAGGGAATTTTAAAACAAACTGTCCACTTATTGGCCCATTGGCGGGTTGCTTAAGCCATAAAGATTGATGCACCTTGACAACTGAATACTTAGAAGTGTTGCCGTTGTCAAAAGTGTAGCAAATTAATGATCAAAGAACACAACAAATACGACGCCTATGCCAAAGAAACTAACCAAACACCAACGCCAATACCGAAAACGAAAGAAGGACGGTCAACGAGATTTCAGAACCGTCAAAAAGGATGGACCTTGGAACGGAGTCCGGGTCACCCGTCGCCGCCTCAAGGTCAACGTCAGCCAAGAGGCATACGAACGACTGAGCGCTTTAGCTAAAGCTGCTGGACTTGAGCTGTGGGCCATGCTCACGCGGATGATCCTCAAGGGGTTGCCGCGATACGCCAGCCATTCAACGAGTGACAGTCCTTTGCACCGCTACATCTGGCCGACCATCAGGCCGCCGAAGTCCTTCAAATACAAAGGGACGTCAGGGGATAAGCAGCTCAGCTACGACATCACCTCGACTGCTGCCAACAAGCTGGAATGCCACAAGAACGCCACGGGCTACTCAAAGGCACGCATCGTTCAGACCTTGATCCTGAGCTACAACCCAACACCGGCTCACATCCGTGAAGCCAACTGGTGGGACAGAGAAGCGGAGCGATTAGCTGACGACTCAGATCTTGCCTCTCACATCAGCAGGAAGGAATACGAGGAGCGAAAGCAGGAGAGGGCCAGGTACTCAACTCGCAAGTTCATTTGCCTTGGTGGGTTCCCGCCACGCATCGAGCACAAGAAGCTGATCCCGATGAAGCAATGGGACGAGCAGGAATGGTTTGAGTACTACCAGCTGATGTATCGCATCTCTCATGACCACTGGCAAAAATGGAAAGAGGAGACCGATCACTGGAGCTACGACGGCATCAAGTATTGGTGCGAAAACACCATGAGTTATGCAAAAGACATGCTGGATGGTCGCCTACCAGAAATCCCGGGAGACTGACTGCGAATACAGACCATCAATGCTGATGAGTCCTGATAAGGGAGAAAAAGCTAACAAGACATCAATGACTGTTCAAGAGTGAGCCGAAGGCGAGTGATTGAGTACAGGAATTGATGTGTGTACATCATTTAACTAGACCATCTGAATCGGAATGAAAGCGTTGTCCTCTGAATGGACAACCAGTTCATACGGATTCAACAGTATTTATCAGATCAAAGAACAATTGGAACAACAACAACACGCCTTAGCTGCATATGAAGGTGTATTCGATCATGTCCAGGTCGATTCGTACGACATCAAGACCCAAGCAGGCGTCAAGGAATTTATTGATGACTTGATGCCGCTTCTACGCGAATACCAGCAGGGTTATCACGCAAAGCATCAGATAGCCAAGCTCTTCCTCAACAGCCGTGATGGCTGGAGCATTGAGGCACGAGAGGTGAACAAAGAGATCATGGATCAGCTCGATATCTCAAAGGGTTACCTCAGCAAGGTTCAGGCAATCATGGATTTTAGAAATGCCAAGCTCCCGGATAGCCCTGCATTACTCGCTTTCTTTGATGGCCACCCAGTGACTGTCCAGTACTACATGACTCGTTTAAGCCCATACGAAATTGAGGACCGAATGCTTTGGGGACATCCATTTACTCGAAAGTATTTTGAAGAAAAAGTTTCCCCGGGAAACTCTGAGCAACCAAAGCTGTCGACTGAGAAGCAGCAGCAGGACCAAGACCTGCTCGAGAAGTACCAGGACAAGCGATACCTAGGAAACCCAAAGGCTGCTGCTGTGTACGACAGCAAGCCCAGTAAAGCTGCGGTTTTGGCAGCTGCAATGCAGATCCTGGCTGATGAGCAGTACCGCAACAGCGAGTGGGTCAACTCTGTCAGTGAGCTGCAGAAGCTGACATCCACATACCTGAGCCTGCCGTTCTATCGGCAATGAACCAACTGGCTTCAGCAGTGCTGTGTAAGACCAGCATCAAACAAACAATCTTTTATCTACCATTTATGAAAATACTTTGCTCAAAACAACGACAGAAGTATGGAGGATATGTAGTCACAGCACGTTTTGATCCAGAGGTTTATTCGTCAATGCTTGGATTGATTAGTGCTGCTGGCTATACGGACGTCTCCAGCTTCGTTCGTGAGACCATCCATAAACGCTGTAAGGACATTGCTCAAGACATGTCGGGGTTGATGACTGACAGACTCGCTTGATGGCTCTCCTTGCAATGACACCCAAAAGGTCATCACTGCAGATACCTTCCGAGTTTCACAGTCAGATTGTCAGCACGTTTGGCACTACACGAGTAGCGGCGTCGCTTATCAAGGTTCCGTACTCAACGCTGACCGGATGGTTGAGACAAGGCAGGTGGCCTGCAACTAAGAAAGAACTTTTTTACCAACTACAAAACTATGTACAACAACCAACAACCAAATCAATCCAGACAAAGTGAGTCTGAGAAAACTTCAGACCCAACACCACAGTCACGACAACTTGAACTGCCTTGGCAGGTAGAGCTGTATACCGAAGATGGAGCAATCAGATTGCGTAGCAAAAAAGATCAGCAGTCAAGCCCTAGCCCGAGTCCATAAGCCTTGTTAAGCGGCTCTAGGACTCTAATAAAGTAATCACTCCCAATAGCAGGGCTATGCGTAAGCACCTTTCTTTGATTATTGGATCAGCTCTATTGGCAGCGGCTCAGCCATCGGGGGTGCTACTGGGCCTAGCAGCACAGGTAGTGATCGCTTCAAGAGTCCAAGCACAAACAGCGGAGGCTGTTGCTCATACAGCCCAAGCAATCACAGTCAGGATTGAAGGTGCAACACAGGGCTCAGGAGTTCTGGTCAAGAAGGAAGGGAATACATACACAGTTTTGACTGCATGGCATGTAGTAAGTGGACAAAAAGCTGGAGAAGAGTTGTCCATTATTACCAATGATAACTCTAGTCATCTAGTTGCATTTGAAAGTATTTCCAGGCTTGGCAAGATTGACCTGGCTGTTCTTAAGTTTAAATCAGTCAATGATTACCAGCTTGCCAGGCTCGGGCAAGTAGAGAATTTCCAATCCGGCAACTCAGTCTTTGTCTCGGGATATCCGCTAGCTTCTAATTCTATCCCTGCTCGGATATTTAGATTCACGAAAGGGGACATTGTCGCCAATGCAAATGTTGCTGTCCCTGGCGGACATCAATTGCTTTATTCCAACCCAACATTACCTGGAATGAGCGGTGGAGCTGTGCTATCAAATGATTCAGTGCTAATTGGAATTCATGCAAGCGCGGAAAGGGATGCCGCTGTAAGCAGACAAAGCGGAAAGAATGTCGCGTCAGGCGTGAACCAGGCTGTTCCAATAACCTATTATGAATTGTGGTCTAAAGGAAAGCCAGTAATTTTTTCAGCGCAGAATCCTTCTAGTGCTGATGATTTTTTGGTACTTGCAGGAAAGGCATGGACCGACGGAAATGCTCAAGAAACACTTGAACTTTCCACAAAGTCGCTGGCTCTAAAACCAAGTGCAGAAGCATATAGCAAGCGAGCATCCGCAAAGAAAGCGCTCGCAAAAGGGGTTGATCAGGCCCTGCTGAAAGATGCACTTATTGACATCAATAAAGCAATTGATATGCAGCCTCGAGAGTATTGGTTGTTTTCAAATCGTGGCATGATTAAGGACTTGCTTAAAGATCATGCGGGAGCTCTCAGCGATCACAATATGGCCATTAGGATTAAAGACGATAGATCTAGCTCTTCTACTCTCTACCTACTGAGAGGTGGCTCCAAGTACTCTTTAGGAGACATCAGCGGAATGCTAGAAGACATAAATATTGCACTAGATATAGATCCATTCTCAATGAGAGGTTTGCAAATGAGATCGATTTATTATTTCCAAATCAAGGAAGATGTACAAAGAGGATGCGAAGACCTGAGATTCGCCATGAGGTATGCCAAAAAGCATGTTTCTGATGGGCCTAATTCAGGAGTTGACTGGGTTGAAGCGGCCCGGATCATGAAATCTGATATTTACAAAGGCTGCGTCCAGTTGTATGGACCTTGAAAAGCTATTGCAACTAAAATAACCTGTAATTGCTGTAATTCATCGCATCATTGTATTGCTTCACCAGGCTCATCAGCATTGGCTTGATTCTGCTGAAATCACCAGAAGTAATGGTGTCTTTAATCATCTGAACCTGTTCAGGTGGCAAGGTTTTAGTGGCCCAACCCAGTAGAGCCTTCAACGGTTCTTTCCCGCCAACAACAGCTTCCATTTGATCAATCAGCGTCTCTGCTGTTGAGCCTTGGGATTTGTCCTGCGGTTTCATGCAGTACTCGTAGAAGAGCTCCTTGACCTCACTTGGAGTCCTTAGCTCCATGTCAAAGGCTTCAAGCTCAACAATCTTGTCTGCACCTCTGTATTGCTTGAGGATGCGTGCGTAGTGAGGAGCATGCGCTTTCAGTCCTCTCAGCATCCTGGGGTGATAGTCCTCTTTCCATAGAGGACCGCCATTGCAAGCCTGCATGACATGGGCTGACTCGTGGCTCACGACCTCCCAGACAGCGCTTGGGTCTTTGATGTTGACGTTGTTTGTGCAGAGCACCAGCTGATCAAGATTGTTCTCCTTTGAAAACTGGTAATACCCCATCACTCCTTCATCACATTTATTGGATTTCAGGACCTTGGTACCTGTCTTGGCCACCATGGTGATGAGGTCTTCAATGTCCTTCTGGGTGTCCGCCTTTGCGGAGGGTGCCTGAGCCAGCACTAGAGCTATCGCGGCAAGAAGGCTGCTTAGTGGTTTGAGGGTGGTTTTCATGGTCAGACAGCTTTCACAGTCAACGGTCAGAACAGTCGTCCAGGAGCAGCAGTAGGCGCTGGGCTGAGTGTTGGTGCTGGAGAGACGGGGCTTCCACCACGGATCAGGTCATCCACTTTCACGTATATGCGTGAGGTGGTCTCGTTTAACGGAGCTGCGCCTGGCTTAGTCCGGATGTCAAAGAGCTTCTTGAGGGTTGCTGTGGCGTTCTGGCCTGGCTTGAGGGTGTAGAGCAAGCCATCACAGCCACCACCTTCTGTTCGTGTCACACAGATGACCGGCAGGCTGTTCATGCGTCCGGTGGTGATGTACTCGAGCATCCCCTTCTCCATGTAACTGTTGAAGCGGGCTGTCACCTCTTGGCATCGTCGCTCCGGTGACCAACCAGCACCGCTAAAGGTTGTGCTGGTCCAGCGGATGACAGGCACTTCTCCGTTAGGGGTTACCGCGCTTGTCGCTGGGACGCCGTTGGCTGAGCTGCAGACGAAGGATTTGGCTTGTGGCTCCGCCCCTATTGCTGGAGTGATAAGCAAAACGACAGGCAAGATGAATGCACTGGCGCTGAAGGTCTTACGGGCAACGTTAAGCATCGAAGAGCCTTTGTTCACATGATTGTAGTTGATCAAAGAGTGAATCAACTGCATTCGCTAAACGAGTTCGGCATTGCTCGATATTTAATGAACACCCCATTTTTATTCGCATAAGATAAGTCCTCGCAGGGAGTTCCCCTTGTACTTGTTATTAGTTTGAGTGCGCCTCTGTTGTACCGTGCAAGGTGATATTCATACTTGTCTTTGCGGTTTGTTGATTGGCTAAGTTGCTTTATTCTTTGATTCATATTCTCAAATATTTCTGCAAGTCTTGGTTGGTCCCAGTTGTAACTGTAAGTCCTGCATTGCTGCCTGAGCCCTTTTCCATCAAAGAATCCTAAGAGCTGCATTATCGAGCCGATCGATCCATAATTAGCTCCTTTGTGAAAAGCATCGCAAGCATTAGACCTTTGATTTAATGCAAGATATTGATTCCCAATCACACTCCAGTCTTCGGCATTAAATGGAGATGATGCCAATATTTTTAATGAGTACTCAATCGCTCTTTGGTCGTCTCCTATCTCAGAGTAGATGTCTCTCATCGTTCTTGATGTATCTATTGATGAGGGATCAAAAACATGTGCCAGTTTTAGGTCTGAAAGCGCGTCAATTGCTCTGGTTTGTTGGTTAAGTCTCCCCCAGTTTGTTTGACTTCCCCATGATTGGTGGTCGCTATAGCCAGTATCCATATTGTTTGTTGGTTTCCCAGAATCAAACGCTTTCCTCCATTCTCTGCTCTTTCGCGCAAATCTATTAAAGGACTCTGGTTGTAGCCTAAAAGTAGCAGCTGCTCTAATTCGATAGGCATTTGAATTTTGAGGATTTTCCTGTAGTGCTCTAGTTGTTAATTGTATGACCTCCTTCTCATAGCCATTGCTGGGATATCGAAAACCTCCACTACCACCAGTGTACGGCCCGGGAATATTTAGAAGGGATACCGCTTTGGCAAGGAAATCACTGCTAGAGAGGGTTGTGGCTGTTGTAGATAGTTGTTGACTTGAAGACTTGAAATAGCTAATAGGAATTCCTTGATTGGTTCCCGTCTTTACAACAACTCCCTGTTGCTGCGTCATTTTAGTGTCTACTTCGCCTTGTCCATGGATGCCAACTAGTTGGCCTGCTGAATTCATTACTGCACCACCACTCATTCCAGGAAGCGTTTGGTTGGAGTACAGAAGCTGATATCCTCCAGGTATTCCAATTCCTGTTGCATTGGCAATTACTTTGCCTTCGAGAAACCTCCAGATGCTTGTAGGTACAGCTGAGGTTGCTAACGGATAGCCCGAGACAAAAACTTTCTCTCCTGATCTTACATCGCTTGAGCTTCCAATTACTGGTAGTTTGTAAGATGTTGATGATTTGAATTTCAGTGTTGCCAAGTCATAGCTGCCAATTCTCTTGACCGTTCCTTGTTGTTTGTTGTGTGACTTTCCGTCACTTGTCACGATGGTTATTTCTTCTCCCGGCCTATTTGAACTAAGGACGTGCCAAGCAGTTAGGACTGTGTAAACGGACCCGCGCTTTTCAACAAGAACACCAGATCCTTGTGTTGCTCCTTCAATACGAACAGTTAGTCCCTTTGCCTTCTTTGCAACCTCAGGTGATGCCAATGCCTGATTGATGCACAAGCTACTTAGAAGTAAGCAACCTTTAAAGCTAACTGAGTTAATAAATCTCAAAAGACCAGGTGTTGATTTGGTTGTGTAGTTCATTTAATTAGAAGCTATTCTTGAGTTGTCCCAAATGGGAATATAAATGGATTGCTTTTCGCTAGCTCTTCGTTAGCCCTGCAGTATTTGTTGCTATTCCAGAAGCCTAGATCATACTTTAGGAAATATTTGTTGTTTGCCATTTCCGTATATGTTCTAAGTAGATTTTTGCATGCCTGTTCTTTCTTGTTGACCAGCGATTGAATAGTCCCCATTGTATACATTGTTTGAAGTAGTGAGCGGTAAGTCATCGCTGCATTGAATTCGCCCGTGCTTTTGTCTAGTCTTTGGCATGTTGGATGGCCAGATCCACCTTCTCCTTTTAAGGTGCAATATCTAATGTCTCCATTGGACATTGCCTTCGATGGATATAAGTCTGGCCCTGTTCGATATGGCTCAAGCCATTGCTTTAGTTTCTTAATTCTAGTATTTAGTCTCTCAAGAGTTTCGTCTGCAACGTCTCCGTCGATGTTCTTTATGGCGTAATTCCTGCAGTCATTTGCGTATCGGGATACGGGACTCAGCCATTGAGCGGCTTTATCTGATCCCAGGCTTAAAGCTCTCATCATGTCTTTGCAGCCATCTAGTCTTCTGTCTAGGCCTGATTTTAAGTATGCTCTTTTGATATACAACTGGGTATCCTTTGGGTTGTTTTTTATAGCGTCGTCAAGAGCTGCTATGCCTATGTATTTATACGCTTTGATGGAATCTTGCTGATCGTACATAAGATTGTTGTAAAGGTTGCTTATGTTGATTCGAGGCTGGATTGAATCTGGTTTGATGCTGGATGCTAGTACGAAGTCTGAATATGCCTTAAGTGTTTGAATTGAGTTGTGTGCTTTGTCTTTTTTGCATTCAAATGGCTTTGACTGGGTATAATTAATTACTCCTCTAAGTAGTGCTGCTTGTTCGCAAACCCCGCTCTTCTGCAGTCTTTCGTTGGCTGCACCTCTGAGCATGTATGCATAGTAATTCTTTGGCTGCTTTGCTATTACTTCAGTTGTAATCTTGATTACTTCTTTTTCATTGCCATTGACTTTCCTATGCATAAAGGTGTTGGCTCCTGGAAGTACAGCGCCCCTTTCATTTAGTAGTTGTGTGGCTTTTGCTAGTAGGCCGGAAACCTTATCGCTTTGTTCTGTTGCCTCTTCTTCCTCTCTTCTTGGTTGAAAGATATTTAAAAAATCAATTGATCCCAGCCATGTGGCCCACCAAGTTTCATCTTGCTTCTGTACTTTGGACTCCTTTTTGATATAAGTAATTGGCATGCCTTGGTTTGTGCCAGTTTTAATTGCATAGCCCCTTTCTGTTGACATTTGAGTGTCAGTCTCTGCTCTTCCATGGATTCCTATCAAATTGCCTTCTCTGTCCAGTACAGCGCCTCCACTCATTCCAGGCATAGTCATATTTGAATACAGCAGTTGATAGCCATCTTTAATTTGCGCTTTTGAATTGGCTATTACTTCGCCTCCCAAGAAACGGAAAATTCTTCGAGGTACAGATGTTGTGGCTAATGGGAAGCCGGAGACATATATATTTTCCCCGGCTTGGATGTTTGAAGGGTCTCCTGTTTCTGCTGTCTGGTATTCGTCTCTTGACTTGAAATAAATTCTTGCAAGATCTGCTCCTTTTATTTTTGTCGTTCCTGTTCTCTTTGCTTTGTGCTTTTTCCCGTCATTTGTGTACACCTCAATATCTTCTCTCGGGCCAATATTTTTGATTACATGCCACGCTGTGATTACAGTGTATTTATCATCTTTTTTTTCAGTGATTACTCCAGAGCCTTGGGTGGCTCCCTCGACTCGCACGGTGATTGAGTCTGCCTTTTTCGCTATAGCAGGTGTGGCTACCGCTCTTAAAAGCTGAGTATCGCTGGCAATAATTGCAACTGCAAAGCCTCCTGATAGCGCAGTGCTTTGCCAGCTCACTGTTTGAGTTCACTTTCATTTAGATGATTTTAAGTCTCGGTGAAATCCCTCTAATGAAAATTTTTTAAGTTGCACTAAGTGCTTTCCGGTTGTTTTTGCCGCAAATTTCCTAGCCGCCTTTAACGACCCAGCAGGGCCGAGCACCCCCCCATGGCACCCCTTTGGTTGCTCTGAGGGCTGTGGAGCGGCTTTCCCTTGGTCAGTCGCGATCTGTTCCCGTTATTGAGTCCCAAATTTAAGTGGTTGAAGACTGTAACCAAACTGTAACCAGACTTTGGCCGCGGCTAATATCCCTTGCACTGCAGTGGTTCTGAGCCTAGGTGGTGTAGTCGGCGTTGATGCGCACGTATTGATCAGAGAGATCGCAGCCCCAGGCCGTTGCCGTGCCTGGGCCCTGGCCAACCACCAGGCGAATCACGACCGTGTCATCCAGCAAATACGTGCTCGCCGCGCGCTCTCGCATATATGCGCTGGCTGCTGCGCGATCGAATGCCAACGGCTGACCAGCGGCCATCAGCTGATGCTCGCCGAGCCAAAGGGCCACGGCATCAGGATCCATTGGCACCCCAGCGCGGCCAGCCGCCGCAACGATGCGGCCCCAGTTGGGATCGCGGCCATGCACTGCGGTCTTCACCAGCGAGGAGCCACACACCGTGCGGGCAATGGCCTGGGCTGCCGCTTCATCGGCAGCGCCTTCCACCTGGACTTCCAGAAGCAACGTGGCCCCTTCCCCATCGCGGGCAATGGCGCGGGCCAACTGCTGCATCGCCGTGGTCAGCCCTTGCTCGAGGGCGTTGTGGTGCTCAGTCGCCAATGGCTCTCCGGCGGCATAAGCCAGCACGGTGTCGTTGGTGCTGGTGTCGCCATCGACGGTGATGCTGTTGAACGAGCGCTGCACCGCACGGCGCACCATCGCTTGCCACACATCCGCTGGCACGACTGCATCACAACTAAAGAACCCAAGCATCGTGGCCATGTCGGGATGAATCATTCCCGAACCTTTGGCCATTCCACCAATGCGAACGGTGCGGCCTCCGAGCTCGGCCTCCAGGGCCACCTGCTTATCAAGCAGATCAGTGGTGAGAATCGCATCAGCTGCCGCAGCCGCTGCCTGGGGCGATGAACCCAAGGCCGACACCAATGGCGCAACCCCGGCCAGCAGCGTGTCCATCGGAATCGGCACGCCAATCACCCCGGTGGAGCAGATCAGCACCTCGTCTTGGCTCAGCCCCAGCTGATCAGCCACTGCCTGGGTGGCCCTGTGGCTATCGATCAAGCCCAAGTCGCCCGTGCAGGCATTGGCCTGGCCGGAGTTGATCAGCACCGCCTGCGCCTTGCCGCCTGAGGCCTCGAGCCGCTCCGCGCAGAGATCAACGCACGCCGCGCGAACACGGTTGGTAGTGAAGCTGCCCCCGCAAACCGCTCCGGCTGGTGCCAGCAACAAGGCCAAATCAGAGCGGCCACTGGCCTTGAGCCCGGCAGTGATGCCGGCAGCCTGAAATCCAGCCGGTGCCGTGATCCCACCCTCGATGGCACGCCAGGGGTGCGTCATCATCCAACCCAACACACTGCACCATTCTCCCGTGGCCCAGCGCCGCATCGGCCTCACTGGCGGCATTGCCACTGGTAAGAGCAGCGCCGCGCGGCTGCTTGAACAGCACCATGGCCTGCCGGTGCTCGACGCTGACCTCTACGCGCGCCAAGCCTTAGAACCTGGCCAACCCGCCACAGAGGCGGTGCTTGAGCGCTTTGGCCCTGGGGTGGTGAGCAGCGGTGGGGTGGTGGATCGCCGCGCCTTGGGAGCGATTGTGTTCAACAACCAAGACGAACGCCGCTGGCTGGAGCAACTGGTGCACCCAATCGTGCGCCAGCGCTTTGACCAGGAGCTCGTGCAGCTGGACACCAACCCTGCTGTGGTGCTGATGATTCCGCTGCTGTTTGAAAGCGGGCTTGAAGCGCTCTGCAGTGAAACCTGGCTGGTGGATTGCGATGAAAGCCAACAGCTGCAGCGATTGATGGCCCGCGACCAACTCAACGAAGCAGAAGCGCAAGCGCGCATGAATGCCCAGTGGCCCTTAGCCCGCAAGCGTCCTCTCGCCGATGTGTTGATTAGCAACCGCGGAGATGCCGCTGCCCTCAATGCGCAGCTGGAAGACGCCCTCAGCCCTTGAGCTTCTGACTAAGGATTTGGTTCGCCAACTTGGGATCAGCCTTACCGCCGGTCTTCTTCATCAGCTGACCAACGAAGAAGCCCTGCAGTTTGTTCTTGCCGCCGCGGAAGGCTTCCACCTCATCGGGATGGGCCGCCAGCAGCTCATCGACGATGGCGGTGATGGCAGCAGGATCGCTGATCATCCCCAAACCGCGCTCATCGACGATGGCCTTCGGGGAGCCGCCCTTCTCCAGCAGTTCCGGCAGGATTTCTTTGGCGATCTTGCCGCTGATCTTGCCGCCATCAATCAGCTGCACCATCTCGGCGAGCTGCTCGGGGCGGAAGGGCAATTCGCTGAAGCTCAAGCGCTGGGAATTCACATAGGCAGCGATATCTCCCGTGATCCAGTTGGCGGCCAACTTGGCGTCAGCGCCGGAAGCCACCACGGCTTCGAAATACTCCGCCATCGGCCGCTCATCGGTGAGCACGCGGGCGTCGTATTGGGAGAGCCCCAGGGCATCGGCGTAGCGATGGCGTTTGGCAGCCGGGAGTTCCGGTAGCTCATCGAGCCAGGCTTGGCGCTGATCGGCTTTCACCTCAATTGGACCAAGATCCGGTTCCGGGAAATAGCGGTAGTCACTGGATCCTTCCTTGCTGCGCATGCTCTTGGTGAGCTGCTTGCCCTCGTCCCACAGGCGCGTTTCTTGCACCACCGGCTCGCCGGTTTCATAGGCCTTGATCTGCCGCTGAATCTCGTGCTCGCAAGCCTTCTGAATCGCCGAGAAGGAGTTCATGTTCTTGATCTCCACCTTCGTGCCGAAGGGAGCATCCGGCCCCCGCCGCACGGAGATGTTCACGTCACAACGCAGCGAGCCCTCCTGCATGTTTCCGTCGGAAACACCCAGATAACGCATGATCCGGCGAATCTCGGAGGCGTATTCCGCCGCCTCACGGCCGGTGCGCAGATCGGGCTTACTCACGATCTCCGCTAGGGCCACGCCGGCGCGGTTGTAGTCCACCAGGGAGTGGGTTGAGCCAGCCAAGCGGTCGCTGCCGGCATGCACGAGCTTGCCGGCGTCTTCTTCCATATGCAGCCGCTCAATGCCAATGCGCTTGAGGTAGGTGTCTTTGCCTTTCTCGGCGACTTCCACCTCGATCCAGCCGTTTTCAGCGATGGGCTCATCGAACTGGGAGATCTGATAGTTCTTTGGCAGATCGGGATAGAAGTACTGCTTGCGGTCGAACTTGCTGTGCTCGGCGATCTCAAGGTTCAGCGCCAGGGCTGCCTTCACCGCATACTCGAGCACCTTTTTATTGAGCACTGGCAAGGTGCCTGGCAGGCCGCACACCACAGGATCGATGTGGGTGTTGGGGTCATCGCCAAAAGCAGTTGAGGCGGCAGTAAAAATCTTGCTCTCCGTTCCCAGCTGCACGTGGGTTTCGAGGCCGATCACGGCCTCCCAAGCCGGTTGAGTTGCAGCTGCCGCCATGGGCCGTCTCTGTGAAGCAATTACCGAGATCCTATGGAACCAAAGAGATCCTGATCAGCATTGACCTAACCGCATACCCGCAGGGGTGTCTGCCACACCAGAGGCCAGTAGCTGGCGACAACGCTTGCAGTTATTGCTGGAATCGCACATCGATGAGCTGAAAGCCAAAAAGCTGCAGCCGCCGCTCAACAGCGTGGTGATTGAGCAAGGCAGCCGCGCAACCCGAATTTTGATTGTTAGCCAAGGCCGCCTTGCCGTAGAGCAGCAGCTTCCAGGTCAAGCCATGCGCACCTTGGCCGAAGTCGGGCCTGGAGATCTGTTGGGGGAGATGGCTCTCTTTGGCGGTGGGGAGCACAGCGCCAGGGTCAGGGTTGTAGAAGAACCCACCGTGTTGCTGAGTATCGAAAGGGCTGCAGTACTGGATGCCCTGCTCTTTGATGGCGACCTCTCAGCCGAATTGCTGCACATGAGCAGTGAACGCTGCCGCCAGAGCAATCAAATGATTGGCTTGCTGCTGGATGGACTGGAAGCTTGCGCCGCGAACGATGCAGAAGCCCTCACACCCATCCTTGAAAAGCTGAATGGCAGCACTGAGAGCATGGTGCGAGCTGCTGAGTTGTTGGGCAGCCTGAGAGCATCAATCGCCAAGCCTTCCTGATCACGTGCAGCCACCGATGAGCCGCACCTCTTCGTCTGGCGTGATGGTGCTTGGAGGTGGCTTGATGGGCCTGGCCCTGGCCCATCAGCTAGCCAGGCGCGGCCAAAGCGTTTTAGTGATCAGCCGCCGCCGCAGCGAAGCAGCTGGTTTTGTCGCTGCCGGGATGCTGGCCCCCCACGCCGAAGGCCTCAGCGGACACCTACTGGCCTTGGGCCAACGCAGCTTGGAACTGGTGCCGAGCTGGCTGCAGCAAGTAGAAGCCGATAGCGATCTGGATTGCGGGTATAGGCCCTGCGGCATCGTTGTGCCGTTTCGCAGTGAGCTGGAGCGGGATGCCTTCCCCACAGCCAGCTGCGGCGTCGCGCTCAACAGAGATGCACTGGAACGTGAAATCCCCGGTATTGCCAAAGGCTGGAGCACAGGCTTGCTGTTTGAGCAGGACGGCCAAATCGATAACCGCCGGCGGCTGATGCGCGCTTTGGAGCGGGCTTGCTCACGGCTGGGGGTGCAGTTCGAAGAAGGCGCTGAAGTTCAAAGCCTGCAAGCCGATGGCCAAGGCGCTCTGCAAGCGATCAGCCTGCGGCGAGCTGACGGCGAGCTGCAACTGCTGCCTTGCCAGCAGGCCGTGCTCTGCAGTGGCGCCTGGAGCGGCCAACTGCTGCCGGAGCTGCCAGTGTTCCCGGTCAAAGGCCAAATGCTGTCGCTGCAAGCCCCGCGCCAAGCCCTGCGGCGGGTGCTATTTGGCCCGGGCACCTATCTGGTGCCCAGGGAAGACGGACTGTTGGTGGTGGGAGCCACCAGCGAACAAGACGCCGGATTCAGCGAAGGGCTAACACCTGAAGGACAAAAACAACTCGAGGCCGGTATCGCCGCGTTGCTGCCGGAAGCCAGCCAATGGCCACCGATGGAGCGCTGGTGGGGCTTTCGCCCCTGCACACCCGATGAGGGTCCACTGCTGGGGGCAAGCCCAATGGCAGGGCTATGGCTGGCCTGCGGCCACCACCGCAATGGCGTGCTGCTAGCGGCCATCACCGCAGAGCTGCTGGCGGGGGCCATCACACAAGAAACCCCCAGCAGCGCCGACGCGGCACTACTGGGGGCCTTTGCTTGGGACCGATTTAACCGAGGGGATCAGCCCTCAACGCGCCAACCCTGATCAGAAGGAGTCCAATCATTCAATTCGGAGGGCTGGAACCACAGACCAATTTCGAACTGAGCGGTTTCGGCAGCATCGGAGCCATGGATCACGTTGCGGCCGATGTTGACCGCCAGATCGCCGCGGATCGTGCCGGGCTCTGCTTCCAGGGGCTTGGTGGCACCAATCAGCTTGCGGGCGCTGGCGATCACGCCATCACCTTCCCAAACCATGGCCACCACAGGGCCGGAGGTGATGAAGTCCACCAAACCAGCAAAGAACGGACGCTCCTTGTGCACTCCGTAGTGCTGCTCAGCCAGCTCTCGGCTCGCGGTGAGCTGCTTGAGGCCCACCAACTTGAAGCCCTTGCGCTCGAAGCGGCCAAGGATCTCTCCGACGAGACCGCGCTGGACGCCATCGGGCTTGATGGCAATGAAAGTCCGTTCGGTGGACATGGTTTGGCTGGTAAGACGGGCGCCATCGTCCGTGGCCGCCCTACCGCTTGGCAAGCACACCCACATCAGTGGGAGCGCAGACGGCCGAGCCTTCCTACATTTCACTCATCAGATCAATTGATGGGCGGCGTCGATGGTGGTGGCCCCAAGCCAGGTGGAACAGCAGAACTGGACGCCGGCCGCCAGCGCTCAGCTCTATGGGCTCGATCAATGGGGTGATCCCTATTTCAGCGTCAATGCGCGCGGCCACGTGCTGGTGCAGCCCCGCGGTGATCGCGGCGGGTCGTTGGATCTGGTGGAGCTGGTGGAGGGCTTGCAGAGCCGCGATCTGCAGTTGCCGCTGCTGATCCGCTTTGAAGACATCCTCGAAGACCGCCTAGAGCGGCTACATGGCGCCTTTGAGCGGGCCATTGCCCAGTACGGCTACGGCGGCCACTACCAAGGCGTTTTCCCGGTGAAATGCAACCAGCAGCGCCACGTGGTGGAGCAACTGGTGGAAAGCGGCCGCCGCTGGCACTTCGGCCTGGAGGCCGGCAGCAAAGCAGAACTACTGATTGCGCTCTCGCTGCTGGATGACCCCAAGGCGCTGCTGATCTGCAATGGCTACAAAGACCAGCGCTACATCGAAACGGCGATCCTGGCGCGTCAACTGGGGCGTCAGCCCGTGGTTGTCATCGAGCAAGCCGATGAGGTGCCGCGCATCATCGAAGCCAGCCGCAACCTTGGGGCAGCACCTTTGATCGGCGTAAGGGCCAAGTTGTCGACCCGCAGCACCGGTCGCTGGGGCAGTTCGGTGGGCGAGAAAGCCAAGTTCGGTCTCTCCATCCCTGATCTACTGGCGACGGTGGAAGCCCTGCGTGACGCCGATCTACTCGGTGACCTGCGTCTGCTGCACTTTCACGTCGGCAGCCAGATCTGCGATATCGCCGTGCTGAAAGACGCCTTGCAGGAGGCCGGTCAGCTGTATGTGCAGCTGGCTTCCCTGGGCGCACCGATGGGCTTCCTGGATGTGGGCGGCGGCCTTGGCGTCGACTACGACGGCAGCCGCAGCGCCACAGCGGCATCAACGAACTACTCGCTGCAGAACTACGCCAACGATGTGGTGGCCACCATCCGCGAGTGTTGCGAACCCCAGGGCATTGCCGTCCCCACTCTGGTGAGCGAAAGCGGCCGTGCCATCGCCAGCCATTTCTCGGTGCTGGTGTTCAACGTGTTGGGGCAAAGCGGCGTCAACCAACCATCCATCCCCGAGGCGGTGGAAGGTGAGGCCTTGATCGTGCGCAACCTGCGCGAAACTCTCTCTGGAATCGGGCCCGACAACCTCCAGGAAGCCTGGAACGACGCGCTCAAGTTCAAAGATGACTCCCTGGCCGCTTTCCGTCTGGGCTATTTGAGCCTGACCGAACGGGGCAAAGCCGAGCAGCTCTACTGGGCCTGCTGCAGTGCCATCGCTGAGCTCCTGCCTGGCGAAGACGAATTGCCCGATGAGCTCAAAGGCCTCAAGGCTGCCTTTGCGAGCACTTACTACGCCAACCTCTC
This sequence comes from Synechococcus sp. Minos11, assembly GCF_014279855.1. Taxonomy (NCBI): domain Bacteria; kingdom Bacillati; phylum Cyanobacteriota; class Cyanophyceae; order Synechococcales; family Synechococcaceae; genus Synechococcus; species Synechococcus sp. Minos11. Next base: position 2,126,290 of record NZ_CP047953.1, read on the forward strand.
GGTCTTCCGTTCGGCCCCCGACACCTGGGCCATTGATCAACTGTTCCCGGTGATGCCAATTCACCGGTTGGAGGAGCAACCAAGAGAGCTCGGCAGCTTTGCCGACCTCACCTGTGACTCCGACGGCAAGCTGGCCCGCTTTATCTCCAGCGGCAGCGCCAAGCCGTTGCTCGAACTCCATGAGCTCAAAGACGGCGAGCCCTACTGGATTGGTTTGTTTCTTGGCGGCGCCTATCAGGAGGTCATGGGCAACCTGCACAACCTCTTTGGCAGCACCAATGCCGTCTCAATACGCCTCAGCCCGGGGGGGCCTTACCGGGTCGAGCATGTGGTGCGCGGCCAAACCAACTCCGATGTGCTCGAGGCCATGGAGCATGACCCTGAAGCTCTGCTGGAACGACTGCGGCAAGCCAGCGAAGAAGCCATCGGTAGCGGTGATCTTTCCATCAGTGCCGCTAGGCGCTTGATGCAGCACTTGGAAGGCAGCCTGCGGCAAACCACCTACCTCGAGGAATAACAGAGAGCCGTTTGCCTTAACCAATCTGTGGTTGCCAGTCCGGGAGGCAAGAGCCAAATTTCAACTAACGAGGGCAGTGAACAGCGATGGTTTATGAGCACGTTCTGGCCAACCCGGATGGATTTGACTTTCGCATTGATGCACTCGGCCAAGGAACATACGAGACTCCAATTCAGCAACAAGTTTTCATCGACGAAGATGACAGAATTAGCTTCTCAAGCCAAGTTAAAAATATTCAAAGCCAGATCAAAAATTGCAAGACATTTCCCAGCTTTGAAAAGGCAGGCCCGAGACAGAAACTCTTCCATGCGCCAAAGCAAAGCAGAGCCGCCGTTATCACATGTGGCGGACTATGCCCAGGGCTGAATAATGTCATCAAGGGAGTCGTTAACGTCCTCGAAAAAGAATATGGAATAAACCACATCATTGGGATCAGATATGGCTATAAGGGCTTAACTAAAAAAGCCACAACAGAAGCGACCACCTTGAATTCAAGGGTCGTCGATCAAATCCACAAACAAGGGGGAACCATTCTTGGTTCCTCACGCGGAAATCAAGATCCCTGTGAAATGGTAGATGAGCTCGAAGAGCAGGGAATCAATCTACTCTTCTGCATCGGAGGCGATGGAACACTCAAAGGAGCCAAAGCGATCGCCGAGGAGGCGATGCGACGCAAGGCACAAATCAGCGTAATTGGGATTCCCAAAACGATTGACAACGACTTGGGCTTTGTTGAAAAGACTTTCGGATTTGAAACATCCGTTCAAGTTGCTAGCGAAATCATCACATGCGCCCATAGCGAAGCTGAAGGGGCAGAACGGGGAGTAGGAATCGTCAAATTGATGGGCCGTGATTCTGGCTTCATTTCTGCGACTGCATCACTGGCCAACTCAGTCGTGGATTTCTGTTTGATTCCTGAAATACCTGTAGAACTTGATGGTGTTAATGGCTTATACGCTGCGCTAGGGAAGAGACTTGATCAAAACAACCACGCCGTCCTGGTCGTGGCCGAAGGGGCTGGACAAGAACTCTTCAGCAACTCAAACCAGCGCATGGACCAATCTGGAAACATTCTCAAAGAGGACATCGGAGAGCTTTTGAAAAACTGCATAGCCAGCCACTTCAAGGAAATCAACAACCCAGTTAGCATCAAATATCTTGATCCGAGTTATCACATCAGGAGCGTGCAAGCTAATGCGGCAGATGCGGTATTTTGCTATCAACTAGCTGAATATGCAGTGCACGCAGCCATGGCAGGTAAAACAAATCTTCTCATTGGTTACTGGAATAATTTTTTTACACATGTCCCCATAGCACTGGCAACAAAGGAGCGAAGAATGGTGGACCTCGATGGCGCTCTCTGGAAAGGGGTCTTATGCGCAACTCAACAAGAAAAACCTAACAAGGACTAAAGCCAAGCTGCGCAGTTCAGAAGTGGAGTCATAATGAGGTCAACGACCATAAATCTGTTCTTATGGACTCAACTAGTGATACCTCATTTGATCAGCTACTAGTCAACTTAGGGGAAGCAAGCCAAGAGAAAACGATCCATCACATGGATGGAGAAACATTAATCGAATCTGGGCAGTCCAAGACTGACCTTTTTGTTATACAGAGTGGGCGCGTCAAAATCACGACACCACAGGGCAGCGAATTAATCCTGACTGGCCCAACAATCGTTGGCGAACAGTCATTACTGACCGGGAGAGAAACGAATGCCAAGGTCCAATGCATTGGCAATGTAAGTAGCACGCAATTGACGCCAGAAAAATTCTGGACTTACATCCAAAATGAAACCAAAGGTCCCGAGATATTAAAAACACTCAACCGACTTCAAAGCGACCGTCTAAGAAACCGTTTTCATAGCAAACCATACATCGCATTAGTCGCCCATGATGGACGCAAAGATGATCTCGTTGAAGTAGCCAATAAATTCAGCGACTATCTCAGTCATCAGCCCCTGCTAAGCACTAAGCACACAGGAGATCGTATGCAAAATGATGTAGGACTAAACATTTCTCGAGTGGTTCACTCCGGACCTACAGGAGGAGATCAAGAAGTCGGCACATTGGTCGTTGAGGGGTTAGTTCAAGCAGTGTTGTTTTTCCCAGATCCTCTAACAGCGCAACCGCATTTCATGGATGTTGGTGCACTGCAACGTGTCTGTGACGTTTGCCATATCCCGATGGCTAGCAACAAGGGGAGTGGAATTCACTTATTAAAATCGCTAAGCCTAAGCGAACACACAAGTTCATAAGCCGCTCAAAGCAGTGGTGATGACCCAAAGGTTAAAGACAAAGCAATCATTACCCAAACAAACTTACAAATAAGATGCAACAGTTGATCAAACAATAACGAGAACCCGAATCTGCACTTAGAAAAATCAATAGCGCAATGGAAGAACCACTCTGCCGCTCCGAGCAAGGGGATACCAGTCAAGAGGGCAACAGCAAAGCCATGAACAGCTCCATGCGAGATCAGCCAATAAGGCCAGGGCAACGCCTTGTCACAACCTGGACATTTTTCAATGGCCATTTGGGAGCTTTGCAATGGAAAGTCGCAAAGGAAATGCCCCATCACCAGAAGCAAGAGTAAATCGACCAATCCCATGCACTGCAAAGCTTCTAAGGACAAAATGACATGACAAAGGCCTGGCGACCATGACCTGGGTGTCTGAATGGGTGACAGCCCTATCGGGCGTGCTGATCAGCTTTTTGTTGAATCGCTTCTCCAAGCAGCTGCACATACCTCGCTTCCCTTGGCAACTAGCATCGATTGCACTCGTTGCCTGGGCAGTAGCACAATCAAGCCAAAATCTGCTGGTTATTAATCAAGCAAGAGCAGAGCTAGCCATTATTAGCCAAGTCATCTATGCAGTTACAGCAAGCAGATTGTTAGTTTGGCTGCTATTAGAACTTTTGCCGAGGTTTCATCTCCTACCCCATACCCCAAGAATCCTAAGAGATGTTCTTTTTATCGCTGGAAGCGGACTGCTGATCATCATTAACCTACGCCAACAGTCCCAAATTGACCTCATTGGCCTTGTCACAACTTCAGCGGTACTCACTGCTGTTTTAGGCCTTGCCGCTCAAGATCCATTGAAAGATTTTATTGGCGGATTGAGCATACAACTTGAACAAGTCATTAAGGAGGGTGACTGGGTCAAGATTGATGATCAGGTCGGGCAGGTCACATCCATTAGCTGGCGAGATGTTGAGTTGAGATCTCGTAACGGATCACGACTAGTCATGCCTCACACGACAGTGAGTTCAAGCCTAGTCCGTAATTTCACAAGCAATGGAATTTATGGGAATCGACTATTTATTGGCTTGGACTACAGCGTACCTCCTGAGCAAGCAAGACAACTCATGCTGCGTATTTCAGAGCATCATCCTTTAGTACTAAAAAGCCCTGCTTCGTTGGTTCGGATTCATGCATTTGACGAGAGTTCAATCAACTACGAATGGCTGGTTTGGCAAGAAAGCTATGAACAAGAACTACGGCTTCGAGGTGAACTCAAAGAACAGCTTTGGTATGCACTAGGCAGAGCAGGCCTGAGCATTCCTTTTCCCATCCGCGATGTTAGGCTTCATCAAATCCAACAGGGACGCAAGGCAAAAAATAACGGCGAAGAAAATGCAGTCAAGTTAGTACAATGCAATAGCCTATTTGCTATTTTATCCTCAGAACAGCAACAAAAGCTTGTTGATCTCAGCGCGATTCATAGCTACGGGGCAGGAGAAATCATTGTCGGCGAGGATGAGCCTGGCGATTCACTTTTTATACTGCTTGACGGAAAGGCAAAAGTAAGCAGGTCATCTGACTCTACGAATGGATTAGACGTTGCTGACTTATACCGAGGCGACATCTTCGGAGAAATGACATTATTTACAGCGGAACCTCGCAATGCCACCGTACGCAGCATTTCTGAAGTTGAAGTTTTAGAGGTAAGCAGAAATACACTAGCCAAACTGATGGAGCAAAAGCCCGAGCTATTAGAAAGCTTTGGCCGTTTAATCAGCCTGCGGCAAAAAGAGCTTAAGCAGCTGGAATCACAAGTAGTACCTCGTTCATCGCAAGATGTGATCCAGAGAATGCGAAAAATATTCTCACAACTACTCCAATGAAAGCAACCACAAAAACCAAAGGGAAATTGCTACTGCAATGGGCCTCCAAACGCTGGCTCATTCTGGGCCTTGGTGCTTCCATGAGCTCGCTCGCTCTGCTGTTTCCCCAACAACTCGATCGCTTAGAGCTCGGACTGATGGAGGAGGCTCAAGAACTCCGCGGTATCCGAAAAGTGCCCAATCGGGTCGTGATCGTTGGAATTGACGATTTCAGTCTCGTGCAGGCAGCCAATAGTGATCTCAGCAAAGAGGCTGAACTACAAACACTACAGTCTTGGCCTTGGCCAAGAAAGGCCTACGGGTTGGTCATCGAACGACTAGTGGAGTCCGGTGCTAAGGCAGTTGGACTGGACCTCTTACTAGACACCCCAAGTAGTCATGGCAAGACCGATGACGATGCCCTAGCGATAGCCCTGCAGCAACACATTCCAACAGTCGTTATGGGAGCGCAAGTGCTGGAAAGTCGCGGCAATATTGCAGGTCTGAGCTTACACACACCACATCGAAATCTTGTAGGCGATGGAAGCCAGTTCCAACTTGGCCTTTTGAACGGCTATATGGATCGTGATGGGGCAATCAGGCATCGTCCAAATGACTACGCAAAGGAACTCAAAACCACCCTAGGTTCGTCAGTTCCTAGCAGTCTAGCTGTTTCGTTACTAGAAGCCGCTGGGCATCCCATAGCCGCAGAAACTCCATGGCATGGTTGGCAGTCCTTACTGGATCCGTATGGACCTGCTGGGACCATTCCAACCATTCCTATTTGGGATGTTCTCGATCCAGACCGTTTTCAACAACTTAGAGAGTCCAAAATCTTTGATCAGGCCATTGTGCTAATTGGTCCCACAGCAGCGGTGCTCCAGGACTTACACCAAACAGCTTTTTCAGGTCAAACAGGGATGCCAGGCGTGGAAATTCACGCCACTGAATTAGCCAATCGTCTTGAGCAACGGAGTTTGCTCTTCCAGCCCAATTCGTGGGCTTGGTCATGCCTCCTAGGGCTAGTTGTGATTACTACAGCAATTAGTGTGGAGCGCTGGGAGAAACCGATTACTCGTCTTGCAGCCTTGGCCGCGATTTCTGCAGGCTTTTTATTGATTGGCTTTGCACTCATTGCCCAACTTGGCCTTGGTGTAAGGCTACTAACGCTGTCAGGAGCCATTCTCATGACTGGGATTGTTAGCAGCAGCGAAGCTACCTTGAAGCTGCAATGGCAACGTCGCCGTTTAAGGAACAGTTTAGGACGCTATCTCTCACCTGCAGTGGCCGCCCAAATTGCTAGCCAACCAGAAGAAGCCGATGAATTACTCGGAGGACAGCAAGCTGATGTTGTCATTTTGATGAGCGATATTCGAGGTTTCACGTCATTTACGCAGCAAATGAGCGAAGCGAAGCGAGTCCCTGACTTAGTCAAGCGCTTAAATTACTATTTCACTGAGGTTGTTGATGCTTTACACCAGGAAGGTGCGACAGTAGACAAGTTCATTGGAGATGCCTGCTTGGCTGTCTTTGGCGCACCGATCCATCGAGGCAATCAGCAGGAAGCTGAGTCAGCGATCCGTGCCGCACTAGACATAGAGAAGCGATTGCGAACATTAAACTCACAATGGAAGAAAGATGGTGAGCCAAGCTGGGAACAAGTCATTGTCTTGAGTTTTGGCAGTGTTATCAGTGGCAATATTGGTTCAAGCTCGAGGATGGATTATACAGTCATAGGTAGCGCAGTTAATACAGCGAGCAGGCTTGAAAAAGTAGCTAAAGAATGTCAAAAAACCATCGTCTTAAGCGAGGCAGTTGCCAACTTACTGAAGCCAACTTGGAATCTAGAAGATCTAGGAGAATTTCCTATACGAGGTCAAGCACACCAACACGTGTACACGGTTGCAAGCGTCCACCTTCCCTAGCGCAAGAAGCTTAACTAGCTAGCTTTGAGAAAATTGTCTAAAGAATGGCAAGAAAACGTTTCTCGATAATTGGATTACTGGGAATGTTATCGATATTTGCGCCAGTCCAGGCCGCTCCATTCAATACCGCCAAGGTTGTAAGACTTGTCGAAGGCAAGGAAGTCTTTATTGATCGCCAACCAGCCCGAGTTAACGCAACGGCCGCCAAGGGCCAACAAGTTAGTACGGGCATTAGCCGCACAGAACTGCTTTTTGACCGCCGCGCCATTGGCTTTCTTGGCAAAAACAGCTTGATCACTCTTGGGCAAGATTGCTTTCGCCTGAAAAGCGGCAGTGTGCTGATCAATGGTTCTCAGCAAAGTTGTCTCGGTAGCAAGGTGTTGGGTGTGCGCGGCACCACCTATGCGCTCAGCATCAACACAGATGGAAACTATGACCTTGCTGTCCTCCATGGTGAGGCCTCGGTAGCAGATAGCAGTGCTGCTGAGTCAGCAATCACAAAAGACATCCTGGAGACCTACCCGCGGCTGAACCCGGTGGTCAGCTTTGGATCAAGCGCCTGGGGAAGCAACACCAATGGATTGAGCCTTGGCGAAGCCGCTGGTTTGGTCCTTGGCGATTTGGGCTTCTATGTCCCCATCAAACAGTTGCCGGGAGAAGTTTTCTACAGCTACAGCACTGGCTCCAGCAATTTCGATGGCTTCTGGGGGGGCAGCAGCGAAATCGGCTACAGCTGGTTTAACCCCAACAACCAGAGCAGCAACACGCTGATGGTTGGATATGACGGCTGGAAGCAACCCAGTTGCACACACTCCCAGATCTCTGCAGGAGCCATGTGGCAACGCGAAGGGGTTCAAGTTGGCATCAACGGTGGTGTCCCTGTCGACAACTGTGAAAGTCAATTGGGCTTCGCCATGGCGCAATTTGGTGTCCCCTTGATGCCCATTGGCGAACAAGCAATCCAACTCACCTTGGCGCCGTACTTGTTGCACGGGTTAGGGGAGAATTACGGAGGAGGGCGCGCCAGCCTCGGCATTCCCCTTAGCCCCGCTGTGCAGCTGATGGGCTACGGGCAATACGACGAACTTCTCGACACGGTGGTCGGCGGGCAACTCCGACTGAGCTTTGGCCTGGGCGGTGGGTTTGTGAATGATCCCAACCTTCAGACACCACAGCAGCGCTCGCCACTGCCGATGGCAAAGCGTCAGTTCAACACTGGCCAACCATGGCAAATCGCTCTGGGAGAAACCAAACAACCATCAGCAGACGAAGAAGGGCTGATCACCCAAACAACGGGGACCCTGTTTGAAGCTGGCGAGAAAGCCACTCTGAGCCCGCAAGGAGCTGTGATTAGTCGAGGTCAACTGACAGCAGCGGAATATAAAGCATTAGTCCTCAATCACCTCACAGGTCAAAGCCTCCTTCCAGAGGGCAATGCCATCAACTCAACTTACCAAAGTTTGTATGGCCTGAATTCACCAGCCCTGATGGCTGTTACCGGAGCCAACTGGCTAATCGCAGCGCGGACTCCATACCCTCGCCTGAGGGGCGCCAACAATCTTGAAATTCCAGACAACAAGCTTCCAAAAAAAGACAAGAAAAAAACTATCTCATTAGAAACCACCAAGGTCAACTACGTCTGCGAGACCAATAATCCATCGCTTGCGATGAGCCTAGGCTTAGGAACTTATTACGTAAGCAGCAATTCAACTGGAACAGACAGCATCAACTCAGCAACTCAGTTCAACTTTATCCGGGGTGCTTCGAGTTCTTCTTGCAACTACTCCTACTCATCAGGAGGCTCTACAGTGAATTACACTGTCCCAACTGAAGTCAGCAGTACAACGACAAGCCGCATTGAAAGAGTCAATAAAAACTCCATCAATCAACTGATAATCAACAATCCCAATCAGCGGATCACCATCATCAAATAATTATCAATAGCGAGAATATTTTCCTAGAACTAGTTTTGGACTCTGGTGGGTAGGACCCCATCGCGAGGTAGCGCATGTGGGGCGACGAACCACAACTGGAAGCCTTCCGTGAGCGCCTCAAGGTGCTGCTGGAGGCCCATGAACAGGATCTCAACCCGCAGGTGATCACGGCCGAGGAAGGCACGGTGCTGTGCCGCCAAGGCGAGCCGGTCGACACATTGATGCTGCTGAGAAAAGGACGTGTGGCCGTCGATCTCCACCAAGGGCCATTGGTGCACACACTCGCCGAGATTGATGCGGTGGAGCTACTCGGCGAGGTGGGCTTTTTCGCCAATGGGCAGCACTACGCCGATATGCGGGTGGTGAATGGCCCAGCGGAGCTGGCCACGATGCGAGGTGAGGAGCTGCTCAAAGCCATGCTCTACGACACCGATCTGGTGGTAGAGCTGCTGTCGTTGGTGAGTGAACGCTGCCGCCGCGGCAACCGCGTGATCGGACTCCTGCTCAACGGCATCGAAGCGGTGCACAAAAGCCAAAGCGACAGGCTGCAGCACACCAGCGATCAACTCGGCGGCATCCATTTCTGCGTGGGCAAAGCCAGTGATCAGCTCCAAGAGCTGCACAACAAGCTGCAGGGCAATTAGTTAGCCCTGCAGCTCCTGCTGCAACGAGCTTTTGGCCTGCTCCAGGGCACCATCAAGGGCCGCCCCATCACGGCCGCCTGCTTGAGCCAGGTTCGGACGACCGCCGCCACCGCCGCCGCAGAGCTTGGCCACACCGCCAATGAACTGCCCGGCTTTCTGGCCTTTGGCGACCACCGCTTGGCCGAACGCGGCCACCAGGATCACTTTGCCCAGATCGCTTGGATCGGGCAGACCCCCCAGCACAACAGCTGCACCATCACCGAGCTGATCAGCCAAGCCTTGCGCAGCGCTTTGCAGCCCGCCGCCATCAACCCCATCGAGGCGCGCCACCAGCAGTTGATGCTCGCCAATCGCCTCGGCTTGAGCCGCCAAGGCTGCGGCTTTGGCAACAGCTAATTCTGAGCGGGCCGCCGCCAGGGCTTTGGTGGCGCCCTTGAGCTCCTCCTGCAGGCCAGCCACGCGAGCGGTGATCTCAGCGGGCTGCACCTTGAAGCGCTCACTGAGCTGCTTCACCACCAGATCACGTTCATTGAGATAAGCCAGCACCGCCGGCCCGGCGACCGCCTCAATGCGGCGGATTCCGGAAGCCACGCCGGCTTCGCTAACGATCTTGAACAGACCGATCTCGGCGGTGTTGGCCACATGGGTGCCCCCGCAAAGCTCCATCGACACCCCAGGCACATCCACCACGCGCACCACATCGGCGTACTTCTCGCCAAACATCGCAACGGCCCCAGCGGCCTTGGCCGCCTCAATCGCCATCTCCTGCACCTCAAGGCTGTGGGCCTCGGTGATCCAGCCATTGATCAAAGCCTCCAGCTGCTCGAGCTCAGCGGGTGTGACGGCGCGGGGGCAGTGGAAATCGAAACGCAACCGATCGAAGTCCACCAACGAGCCGGCCTGGCTGATGCTGGAATCCACCACCTGCTTGAGGGCTGCCTGCAGCAGGTGCGTGGCGGTGTGATGGGCCTGGGCCCGGCGCCGGCAGGTGCGATCCACCTGCGCAGTCACCAGATCACCAACCGACAGATGACCGCGCTCGATGGTGCCGTGATGCACAAACACATCGCGCTGACGGTTCACCGACTCAATCGAGACGATCAGGTCTTGACCGCTCAAGCTGCCGCGATCACCCACCTGGCCACCGCCTTCGCCATAGAAGGGGGTGGAATCCAGCACAAGCTGAACGGCATCACCGGCACTCGCCGTTTGGGCCGGTTCACCGTTGACCACCAACGCCACCACACAGCTGGGGTGCTCCAGGGCCTCATAGCCCCTAAAAGCGGTGGCCTCCAGGTCAGCTGCCATCTGCTCAATGGCCCCTTGCAGGGTGAGGTCGATGCTCACTGCCGCGGCCTTGGCTCGCTGACGTTGGGCCTCCATGGCCGCCTCAAAGCCGGCCAAATCAACGCTTAAGCCGTGCTCTTCGGCGATTTCCTCGGTGAGCTCCAGGGGGAAGCCATAGGTGTCATAGAGCTCAAAGGCCTGCTCACCACTGATCTGCTTGGGCTTAGCCGCCAGCACATCGGCCAGCAACTTCTCCCCACGCTCCAGGGTTTCCAAGAAGCGCGCTTCTTCGCGCTGCAGCTCCGCCACGATCAGCTCGCGGCGTTCATCGAGCTGCGGGTAGGCCGCCTGCATCAGGGCAATGGCCGCCTCGCCCATGGCCACTAAAAAAGGCTTGCTGATGCCGAGCAGGCGCCCATGGCGCACAACCCGGCGTAGCAGCCGCCGCAGGATGTAGCCGCGGCCGAGGTTCGAGGCGGTGACGCCATCACAGATCAGCTGCGTCACCGCGCGGCTGTGATCACCAATCACCTTCAGTGACGTCTGTCCTTTGACATCGAGCTGGCGGTAGTCGACACCGGCTAAGCCCGCGGCCGTTTCGATCAACGGATAAATCAGATCGGTTTCGTAGTTGTTGGGCACCCCCTGCAGGATCTGAGCCATTCGCTCAAGGCCCAAACCGGTATCGATGTTTTTGTTGGCCAGCGGCGTGAGCGTGCCTTCCGCATCACGGCTGTATTGCATAAACACCAAGTTGTAGAACTCGATGAAGCGACTGTCGTCCTCAAGATCGATGTCCTCATCGCCCAGTGCAGGCTTGAAGTCGTAATAGATCTCGGAGCAGGGACCGCAGGGGCCGGTGGGACCCGACGCCCAGAAGTTGTCGGCCTCATCCATGCGGATGATGCGCTTGGGGTTCACCCCCACCACATCACGCCAGATCGCCTCGGCTTCATCGTCTTCGCGGAAGACACTCACCACCAAGTTCTTGGGATCAAGGCCAAACACCTGGGTGCTGAGCTCCCAAGCCCATTCGATGGCCTGCTGCTTGAAGTAATCCCCAAAGGAGAAGTTGCCGAGCATCTCGAAGAACGTGTGATGCCGAGCGGTACGGCCCACGTTTTCGATGTCATTGGTGCGAATGCACTTTTGGCTGCTGGTGGCCCGCGGCGCTGGACGCTCCTGCTGGCCCAGGAACACCGGCTTAAACGGCAGCATCCCGGCGATGGTGAGCAGCACAGTGGGGTCCTCAGGAATCAGCGAGGCACTGGGGATGGGCTGATGACCGCGGGATTCGTAGAACTCCAGAAACGCTGCACGGATCTCGGCACCACGGCGGGGACGGGCGACGGCAGGGGCCATGGTGAACACGTTGCAAGCCAGCGGCCATGATCCCGCAACACCTGCACGCCCATAGTGTGGAGATGGCTTCCCGTGCCGTTTCTCCGCTGCCGCAGCCATGAGCCTGCTGCACGCCGTTTGGCTGCCCAACCCCGGAGCGCCCCATTTGGCCCTCTGGGCGGATACCTGGCGCGTGGCCAAACCACGCAAATTGGACGGCCTCGAAGCGCCACTGCTGCACCCCCTTGCGCTAGAGGCGGGCGACCTCAAGGCTTGGCTGGAAGAGATCGATCGGTTGCCGGCTGAGGCGCAAGCCATCGAAGTGCAGCTGACCCTGCCCAGCCGCAGCAATGGCCTGCCGCTGATGGCTGGTGAAGCGATCCCGAAAGCAGTGCAGTGGTGGCCCTGGCGCGTGCCCGCCCTGGCCATGGCTCCGGCGGATGCCGCCAGCTGGCTGGGGCAGCTGCCACTGGCCAGCAGCCCAGCGGAGCTGGGTGATGACCTGAGCTGGTGGGCCCATCTGCAGCGCTGGGCCTTGAGCTTGGCGGCCCGCGGCCGCTGGTTGCCGGTGGTGCGGCGGCTGGAACCCGGCCATGTGCAGGCCAGCTGGCAGCCCCTGCTCAACCACGAAGAAGACCGCCGCCGCCTGGAGGATCTCGCCAGCCAGATGCCGCTGGTGGTCAGCGCAGCGGACACCCCAGGCGCCCTGGGCTGCCGCCGGCCCAGCGCCAAACGTTTGCAAGTGGCCCAAATCGCTGGGGCCCTGCTCGATGGCCAACTGCGCAAAGGCTTTCAACCCTCTGCGGAGGGATTGGATCCACTGCTGGCGGGCTGGCAACAAGCCCTGGGGCCAGGCGATGGAATCCTGGCTCTCAGCGACGACGACAGCGCCCGGCTGATTAGTGCCACCTCCCGCTGGCGCGAGACCGTGGCCGGCCAGGTGGCACCGGCGCGGGCCCTGCTGGAGCTCGACACACCACCCCAGGGCAGTGAGCTCTGGCCGTTGCGCTTTGGCCTGCAAGCCGAAGCCGACGCCAACCTGCGCCAAAGCGCCACAGCTGTTTGGAATGCCGGTGATGGCGTGCTGCAACTGGGTGAAATCCAGGTGGAGCAGCCCGGTGAACTGCTCTTGGAAGGCCTGGGCCGTGCCCTGGTGGCCTTTGAGCCCCTGGCCCGCGGGCTGGATGCAGCAGCCCCAGAAGCGATGGAGCTGGCACCAGCGGAAGCGTTTGTGTTGGTGCGCACTGCCGCGGCCAAGCTGCGAGATGTGGGGGTTGGGGTGGTGTTGCCCCCCAGCCTCAGTGGGGGCCTCGCCAGCCGGCTGGGCCTTGCGATCAAGGCCGAGCTGCCGGAACAAGGCCGTGGCTTCAGCCTCGGCGAAAACCTTGAGTGGTCGTGGCAGCTGATGATCGGCGGCGTCACCTTGACGCTCAAGGAGCTCGAACGGCTGGCCGGTAAGCGCAGCCCCTTGGTGCAACACAAAGGCGCCTGGATCGAGCTGCGGCCCAGCGATCTCAAAAACGCCGAGAAGTTCTGCGCGGCTGATCCACCGCTGAGCCTCGATGACGCCTTAAGGCTCACCGCCAGCGAAGGCGACACACTGATGCGCATGCCGGTGCACCGCTTTGAAGCGGGCCCCAGGCTCCAGGCGGTGCTGGAGCAATACCACCAGCAAAAAGCACCCGATCCGCTGGCGGCACCGGAAGGCTTTGAAGGCCAATTGCGGCCCTATCAGGAGCGCGGCCTCGGCTGGTTGGCCTTCCTGCACCGCTTTGATCAAGGCGCCTGCCTGGCCGATGACATGGGCCTAGGCAAAACGATCCAGCTGCTGGCCTTCCTGCAACACCTCAAGGCCGAGCAAGAACTCAAACGCCCGGTGCTACTGGTGGCGCCCACCTCAGTGCTGACGAACTGGAAGCGCGAGGCCGCCCAGTTCACCCCGGAGCTGCAGGTGCTGGAGCACTACGGCCCCAAACGCGCCAGCACCGATGCAGCCCTGAAAAAGGCGCTCAAGAGCGTTGATCTGGTGCTCACCAGCTACGGGCTGCTGCAACGGGATAGCGAACTGCTGAGCAACTTCGATTGGCAAGGACTGGTGATCGATGAAGCCCAAGCGATCAAAAACCCTGGCTCCAAGCAGAGCAAAGCGGCCCGCAGCTTGGCGCGGCCCAGCCGCCAGAGCCGCTTCCGCATCGCCCTGACCGGCACACCCGTGGAGAACCGGGTCAGTGAGCTGTGGGCCCTGATGGATTTCCTCAACCCGCGTGTGCTGGGCGAAGAGGACTTCTTCCGCCAGCGCTACCGCTTACCGATTGAGCGCTATGGCGACACCTCATCGCTCAAGGACCTCAAAGCCCGCGTCGGCCCCTTCATCCTCAGGCGCCTGAAAAGCGACAAATCGATCATTGCCGATCTGCCTGAAAAGCTGGAGCTCGCCGAATGGGTGGAGCTCAGCGGCGAGCAGGCCAAGCTGTATCGCAAGACTGTCGACGACACCCTGGAGGCGATCCAGCGGGCACCGCTCGGCCAACGCCATGGCCAAGTGCTGGGACTGCTCACCAAGCTCAAGCAGATTTGCAACCACCCGGCGCTGCTGCTGGGGGAAGAGGAGGTGGGCCCTGATTTCGGCAGCCGTTCGGCGAAGTTGCAACGGCTTGAGGAGATTCTCGAAGAAGTGATGGAAGCAGGGGATCGCGCCCTGTTGTTCACCCAATTCGCCAGCTGGGGCCACCTACTCAAAACCCATCTGCAGCAGCGCTGGCGCCAGGAGGTGCCCTTCTTGCACGGAGGCAGCAGTAAGAACGAGCGTCAAGCGATGGTGGATCGCTTCCAGCAGGATCCCCGCGGGCCGCAGCTGTTCTTGCTTTCGCTCAAAGCCGGCGGTGTAGGGCTCAACCTCACCCGCGCCAGCCATGTCTTCCACATCGATCGCTGGTGGAATCCAGCTGTTGAGAACCAAGCCACCGACCGGGCTTATCGCATTGGCCAAACCCAGCGGGTGCTGGTGCACAAATTCATCACCACCGGCTCGCTCGAGGAAAAAATCGATCGCATGATTCAGGAGAAGGCCTCCCTGGCCGCTGACATCGTGGGCAGTGGTGAGGAATGGCTGGGCGGGCTGGAGCTCAGCCAATTGCGCGATCTCGTATCGCTGGAGGCCACACCATGACCAACACCACCCTGGGCCAGGAAGGACTGGGGCAACAGCCCTGGTGGGTTGTCGAGTGGATGGAGCTGATCAACTCCTACCGCTACAAAAAACGGCTTGAGCGCGCCTGGATCTATGCCCGCGAGGGCAACGTGCTCTCGATTCGTTTTGAAGGCCGGCGCGTGCAGGCAAGGGTGCAAGGCACTGAGCCAGAGCCCTACAAGCTCAAGCTCTGGCTTGATGTGCTCAACGACGAAGACTGGGACTTTGTGCTCGAGGCGCTGCTGCAAAAAGCGCGGTGGACCTGCCAGCTGTTGGCTGGGGTGATGCCCGATGACATCGAGCGGGCCTTCGCAGCCAGCGGCAAGCGGCTGTTCCCGTTCAAGTTGCAGGAGGTGCGCAGCGAATGCAGCTGCCCCGATAAGGCCAACCCCTGCAAACACATCAGCGCCGTCTACTACTTGATGGGCGATCGCTTCAGCGAAGACCCATTCGTGCTGTTCCAGTTGCGGGGCCGCAGCCGCAGCCAACTGCTCAAAGAACTCGCCGAACGGCGCAAGCAACGGCTGCAAGAGCAAAGGGAGAGCGGAGAAGCACCCGCAGCCTTGAGCCCAACGGTGGCACCGCCACCGGATCCGACGCGCTGGTGGAGCTACAGCGCTGCCCTCGATCCCGACCTGGTGGTGATTACCCCAGCCATGGAGGGCAGCACCGGCCTTGATGAGGCGGGCGACCTACCCCTAGCCGCTGAACCCCGTTTCCCCGAGGCCAACCAACGCTTCCTCGATCAACTGCGGCAGCACGGAACCATGGTGGGGCAGATGGCCATGATGGAAGCAATGGCAGCTGGCGCTGAGCCATGAGTGAAGCGGCGGAGGCTCCTTGGCTCTCCCCGCAGCTCTTCGGGCTCACGGCACTGTTGCTGGAATCCCACCAACGGCTCTTTCAACGCCCACTCGTCCGCAGCACCGGCATCCGGCTGGCGGCCCAGGAGCTGTTTGTGCTCGATCAGGTGGTGCTCTGCCATGACGGCAGCGAAGACCCCCGCTTTCTTTATGCCAACCGGGCGGCCTTGCAGCTGTTCAGCCGTAACTGGGAGCAGATGGTGGGCATGCCATCACGGCTCAGTGCCAGCGCCAATCAACGCCTCAGCCGGCGTGAACAGCTGGAGCTCGCCAGACGCCAAGACAAGCTCGAGAACTACAGCGGCGTGCGGGTGAATAGCCAGGGCCGGCGCTTTCAAATCCGCGGAGCGCGGATCTGGAGCCTGATCGATCAAGAGCGCCACTACAGCGGCCAGGCGGCCTGTTTCAGCCAGTGGTGGTGGGAACCGTAATGGGTGTGGTGGACCGCACTGCAAACGCCGGTTCTCCTCATCGCCGCAGCGAAGGAGGCGTCGAACACTGAGGTCAACGGGGCGGCAATCAGCCAGCCCCACCACCCCGTGAGGACACCACCATGCTTTCCCGTCATGCCACCCCGTTCGATCTATTTGAAAAGCTCGAGCAGCAGCTGGCCCAGGCCGAGCGCGTGCCTGCCGCTGAAGTGATGGAAACCGACGCCGCCTTCCAAATCGCCGTTGAACTTCCTGGCGCCGCCAAGGACTCCATTGATGTCAAAGCCACCGACCGCAGCCTGGTGATCAGTGCTGAGAGAGCTCAACCGGAGGGCGAACGCGATGGCGAACCCCTGGTCAGCGAGTTTCGCTATGGCAGCTGGAGCCGCAGTTTCCGCTTTCCCAAAGGGATTCAACGCGATGAACTCAAGGCCAGCTACCGCGATGGCCTGCTGCGCATCACCGCCCCCAAAGCGGAGAGCAACGCGGCTGTGAGCATCACGGTTGAGGCCTGAAGTCGCGGAGCACACAGACAAAACAGGCTGCGACAGCTGAGGCTCATCTCGAGCCATCGCAGCCTCACCATGGAACTGGTCCGCGTCCGCACCACCTCAGCCCCTGGTCTGGGCCTCTGGTTGAAGACCCTGCGCAAGGGATTGAGCGGCCAGGGCTACCGCGTTGAGGTGATCGATAACGGGCCGGTTCAGGTATCGCTCAAGTCCACCCACCCCGACATTGAAGGGGTGCTTTGTCTGGATGCCACGCTGCAAGCCGATCGCGAAGCCGGCGGGCTGGAGCTGCTGACCCGCTTGCAGTGGCGCGGCGAGCCCGGCACCGATGAGACCCTGCAACAGATGCGTGATGTGGTCGCAGCCTTGGTGCCCAACGACAGCATCTTGAGCCTGAGGGACTGCGCCTCCGAATTGGTAGCCGCCTGAGCCAGCCTCCAGCCACCGAAGTTCGGTCCTAGGTTTTATCCCCAGGAGCCATGAAACGGCAATGGTGGCGATCCAACCCAGGCTGACGCTGCAGCAGCAAGAGATTGCAGCGGATACCAGGACTTTGCGGTCCCTCGATTGGGACCGCAGCCGCTTTGACATTGAGTTCGGCCTGCGCAACGGCACCACCTACAACGCGTTTTTGGTGCGCGGTGAGCGCACCGCACTGATTGATTCGAGCCACGCCAAATTCCGCAGCAGCTGGATCCCTGCGCTGCAGGAGATGGTGGACCCCACAACGATCGATGTGCTGATCGTTTCCCACACCGAACCCGACCACTCCGGCCTGATTGGCGATCTGCTGGACCTCAATCCCGAGATTGAGGTGGTGGGCTCCAAGGTGGCCATCAACTACCTGCAAAGCCAGGTTCACCGGGCCTTCAACAGCCGGGCGGTGAAAAGTGGCGAAACCTTGGATCTGGGCACCAACCCCGAGAGCGGCATCGAGCACCGCTTTGAATTCCTCAGTGCCCCCAACCTGCACTGGCCCGACACGATCTTCAGCTTTGATCACGGCACCGGGGTGCTCTACACCTGTGATGCCTTTGGCCTGCACTACTGCAGTGATGAGGTCTTCGATACCGACCCCGGCTCAATCGCACCGGACTTTCGGTATTACTACGACTGCCTGATGGGCCCCAACGCCCGCAGCGTGCTGCAGGCCCTCAAGCGCATGGAGGGACTGCCAGAAATCACGATGATCGCCACCGGCCACGGGCCGCTACTGCGCGATCACCTCAACCTCTGGATCACCGACTACGGCGACTGGAGCCGCGAGCGAAGCAAAGGTGATCGCTACGCCGCAGTGGTTTATGTGAGCCAATACGGCTTCTGTGATCGGCTCAGCCAGGCCATTGCCCGCGGCATCAGCAAAACCGAACTGCCGGTGCAACTGGTGGATCTACGCGGCACTGATCCCCAGGAGCTAACCGCCCTGATCAGTGAGGCCACCGCCTTGGTGCTGCCAACCCCACCGGCTGATCGCGATAGCGATTTGCAAGCCAACTGGGGCACCTTGCTGGCAGCGCTGAAAGCCAAACAAGCCGTTGGCCTCTACGACGCCTACGGCGGCAATGACGAGCCGATTGATGCGGTCGCCAACCAACTGCGCGAACTCGGCCACCCCGAGGGCTTTGCGCCCCTGCGCATCCGCAGCGTTCCTGATGCCGCGGCCTATCAGCTCTGCGAAGAGGCCGGCACCGACTTAGGTCAGCTGGTGCAACGCGCCAAAACCATCAAGGCGATGAAGTCGCTCGATGGCGATCTCGATAAAGCCCTGGGCCGCCTCAGCGGCGGGCTTTATGTGGTGACCGCCCAGCAAGGCGAGGGCAGCGAAATGCGCAGTGGCGCCATGGTGGCCAGCTGGGTGAGCCAGGCCAGCTTTGAACCACCCGGCCTCACGGTGGCGGTGGCCAAAGACCGCGCCATCGAAGCCTTGATGCAGGTGGGTGATCGCTTTGTGTTGAACGTGCTGGCCGAAGAAAACCACCAGCCCTTGCTGCGCCATTTCCTCAAGCGCTTCCCGCCTGGAGCCGATCGCTTTGCTGGCGTAGCCACCTTGGAAGGCACCGCCGCGGGGGGACCGGTGTTGAGTGAGGCTCTGGCCTATCTCGATTGCCAAGTGCAGCAGCGCATGGAATGTGCCGACCACTGGTTGATCTACGCCGTCGTTAATGGCGGCAATGTGGCTGATCAGCAAGCAAGCACCGCCGTGCACCACCGCAAAGTGGGGAACCACTACTGATGGGCGATCAGCGCTCGGTCCTGCAGCTGCCGATCGACGGGGGGCTGATCTGCCTACGCGGCCTCAGCCCGCGGCGCACCCGCTTTGAAGTGGAGTACGCCCTCGAGCGGGGCAGCTGCCACAACAGCTTTCTGTTCAACAGCAGCGATCCGGCCAAGCCAGCAGTGCTGGTGCACCCCCCTGGAGCCACCTTCACTGAGCCCTTCCTGGCCAGCCTCAAGGAACTGCTCACGGCCGAGCAGCCGCTGCAGGTGTTGCAGGGCAACGTCAACCCCGATCGGGTGGCTCTGCTGCACGCCCTGGTGCGCCAAAACCCACAGGTGCAGCTGGTGGTCTCCAATGCCGGCGCCAAATTGCTCGATGAGCTCTGGAGCAGGCAAAAGCCCGGCAGTGACGCCCCGCCTCCGCCGCCCCAGCCACCGCTAACGGTGATCAAACAAGACAGCAGCCTGCCGCTGCCGGATGGCCGCGAGCTGGAGGTGCTGGCGGTGCCAACACCACGCTGGCCTGGCGGGCTTGTGGCGTTTTTGCCCGATAACGGCCTGCTGATGAGTGGCCGCTTTTTTGCCGCCCACCTCTACAGCGACAGCTACGCCGAAACCAACCGCAGCAGCACCGAAGAAGACCGCCGCTACTACTACGACTGCCTGATGGCACCGATGGCCAGCCAGGTGGAAGCCGTGGTGAGCCGCCTTGAGGAGCTGCCGATCCGCAGCATCGCGCCGGGCTATGGCCCCGCCATTGATGACAGCTGGCGCAGCCTGCTGGCGGACTACGGCCGCTGGGGGGAAGCCCAGCAGCGCTCGAAGTTGGAGGTGGCTCTGCTCTATGCCAGCGCCTATGGCAACACCGCCTCGATTGCCGATGCCATCGGCCAAGGCATCGCCCGCACCGGCGTGCGCGTGAACAGCCTCAACTGCGAGTTCAGCGAGCCGGAAGCGCTGCTCAAGGCGATCCAGGGTTGCGATGCGCTACTGATTGGCTCTCCCACCCTCGGCGGCCATGCACCCACGCCGATCGTTTCGGCCCTGGGCACGGTGCTAGCCGAAGGCGACCGCAGCAAACCGGTGGGGGTATTCGGCAGCTTTGGCTGGAGCGGCGAAGCGCTGGATCTCCTGGAAACCAAGCTCACCGACGGCGGCTTCAGCCAGGCTTTTGAACCGATCCGGGTGAAGTTCAGCCCTGATGCACCCACGCTGAAACGCTGCGAAGAAACCGGCATGGGCCTGGCCCGCAAGCTGCAGCAACAGCAGAAGCGCCAGCAAAAACGCGCTGGTGGCGGCATGAGCGAAAGCCGCAGCGATCCGGGCGTACTCGCCCTTGGCCGCGTGGTGGGGTCGCTCTGCGTGCTGACGGCCAGCAAAGGGGAAGGCGAGCAAGCCCTCGGCGGCGCCATGGTGGCCAGCTGGGTGAGCCAGGCCAGCTTCACGCCTCCAGGCATCACGGTGGCGGTGGCCCGCGACCGCGCTGTGGAAGCGCTGCTGCATGTGGGCGACCGCTTCGCCCTCAACGTGCTGGCCGAAGGCCGCGAAACCGGCCCGATGAAGCAATTCCTGCAGCCGTTCAATCCCGGTGACGATCGCTTTGCCGGTTTGGAGCTCGAACGCAGCCCCGGCGGTCAGCCGCTGCTGCCGGAAGCCCTGGCCTGGCTCGAGGGAACGGTCAAGCAGCGCATGGACGTTGGTGATCACTGGGTGGTGTACGCCGAAGTCAGTGCTGGCGGACTATTCGACGAGGAGGGAGTGACGGCGCTACATCACCGCCGCAGCGGCAGCAACTACTGATAGGCCCATTTGTGCACACCCAAAAAAGTCATGCAGACCACCCCAACTGCGGCTCTAATGCGTTGAGGCGAAACGTTCGGAATTGGAGATCCAAACTCCTGGGCAGGTCGAGCGTTACCGCGGTTTTGTACTCATCCCAGAAGACGACCTGAGCTGGCAGGTGCGACCCGAGCGCAGCCCCATGCACGTGCTGCCGTTTCGCACGCCGGCCTGCTCGATTGCCGATGTGAAAGCGCTGGTGGATTGGCGCCTGGCCCGTTTGGGCCGCGACCGCAGGCCCCAGCCCAAGGCGGAGCTACTGCCCAAATCAAAAGGCAACGGCTGGCAGCTGACTGACATGCAAGACCAACAAAAAACCGCCTGAGCCAGCAAGCTCAAGCGGTTGATCACAAGCTGGACTTGGCTTCTCCCAACCCCGCTCGTTCAAGCTGCGCGGGGCGGAGGCGTGGGATCAAAGCGCTGGAGAGGCAGAACCAGGGTGTGCCAGTTATCGGGACGCTCGGGGCGATCGCGGCGGCTACGGCGAACACCGAAGGGAACCCGGACGACATTGGTGCCTGAGACATTGACCGTTTCACCGCGTGCCAACCGATCTTGGAAAGGCAAGTTGGGGCCGCTGGTGTGAGAGCCGTGATCGTTGGTGCTCATGGTCTCGCTCAATAACGGAATCAGGCTTGTAGGCCCTCGTCCGCAGTTGCAACAGATGATGCCGGAAAGGCAAGACATAAATCAAGAGGAAAACCTTAAATTTCCTCTTGCCGAGACTTAACCGGCCGCTCTCGCCAACTCCTCCACTGAGGGGCAAGTGCAGATCAAATTGCGATCACCAAAGGCATTATCGATGCGTGACACCGCAGGCCAGAGCTTGTTGCTGCGCAATCCCTGAACCGGATAGGCCGCTTGTTCGCGGCTGTAGGGCCGCTCCCAAACATCAGCTGTCACCGCCGCCAAGGTGTGGGGAGCCCGGCGCAGGGGATTGTCATCGCGATCACACAGGCCGGCCTCGATGGCGGCGGCCTCCGCGCGGATCGCCATCATCGCTTCAACAAAGCGATCGAGCTCCAGCAGCGACTCGCTTTCGGTGGGCTCCACCATCACGGTGCCGGCCACGGGCCAGGACACGGTGGGAGCGTGGAAGCCGTAGTCCATCAAGCGCTTGGCCAGGTCATCCACCTCAAGGCCGGCGCTGCGCTTGAGCGGGCGCAAATCAAGGATGCACTCGTGGGCCACGCGGCCATTCGCGCCGCGATACAGAACCGGGAAATGGGGCTCGAGTCGCTCAGCCAAGTCATTGGCAGCCAGCAGGGCCACCGCCGTGGCTTGGCGCAGGCCGGCGCCACCCATCAAGCGGATATACATCCAGCTGATCGGCAGGATGCTGGCGCTGCCCCAAGGGGCTGCTGAGACAGGGCCAATGGCCTGCTCACCGCCGCAGGGCACCAGAGGATGGCCTGGCAGGAATGGAGCCAAATGGGCCGCCACAGCGATGGGGCCGACGCCAGGGCCGCCGCCGCCATGGGGGATGCAGAAGGTCTTGTGCAGGTTGAGGTGACAGACATCCGCGCCAAAGCGCCCCGGCTGGCAAACACCCACCTGGGCATTGAGGTTGGCGCCATCGAGGTAGACCTGGCCGCCGTGGCGATGAATCAGGGCGCAGATGTCGCTGATGCCCTGCTCGAACACTCCATGGGTGGAGGGGTAGGTGACCATCAAGGCCGCCAACTGATCGGCGTGCTGCTCGGCCTTAGCCGCCAGATCGGCCTGATCGATGTTGCCGGCCTCATCGCATTGCACCGCCACCACCTGCATGCCCGCCATCACGGCGCTGGCGGGGTTGGTGCCATGGGCGCTGGTGGGAATGAGGCAAATGTTGCGATGGCCTTCACCGCGCTGGCGATGCCACGCGCGAATCACCAGCAAGCCGGCGTACTCGCCTTGGGAGCCGGCATTGGGCTGCAGCGACACCGCCGCAAAACCAGTGATCGTGGCGAGCCACGCCTCCAGCTCGTTGATCAGCTGGTCGTAGCCCTGGCGCTGAGCTGCCGGAACAAAGGGATGCAAGCGGTTGAAGGCAGCCCAGCTCACCGGCTGCAGCTCAGCAGCGGCATTGAGCTTCATGGTGCAGCTGCCCAGCGGGATCATCCCGTGCACCAAGGAGAAGTCCTTGGAAACCAGCCGCTGGATGTAGCGCAGCAGCTCGGTTTCTGAGCGGTAGAGCTGGAACACCTCCTGGGGAAGCCAACCAGCGGGACGCACCGGCAGCTCGCCAACGCTCTTGGCCTGCGGCGTGGCAGCCAGCAACTCGCTGATGGCCGGGGCAGTGCGGCCGCAACCAGCGGCAAAACACTCCAGCAGCGCCTGAACTTCAGCCTCATCGCTGCATTCATCGAGGCTGATGCCAGCGCCATCGGGCAGGGGCAGCAGGTTGAAGCCAGCCGCTTCCAAACGCTCAATCCAGCCACTTGGCTGATCCAGCCGCAGGCGCAGGGTGTCAAAGGCAGGAGCGGCAGCCACATCCAGGCCCAACTGCTGCAGGCCAGCGGCTAGGGCTGCTGTCAGGCGCTGCACGCGGCGGGCGATGGCGGTGAGGCCATCGGGGCCGTGGTGCACGGCATAAAAACCAGCCATCACAGCCAGCAGCACCTGAGCGGTGCAGATGTTGCTGGTGGCCTTGTCGCGGCGGATGTGCTGCTCGCGGGTTTGCAGCGCCAAACGCAGGGCCGGCTCACCAGCCGCATCGCGGGACATGCCCACCAGCCGTCCGGGGATTTGACGCTTGTAGGCCTCGGTGGTGGCAAAGAAGGCGGCATGGGGGCCGCCAAAACCGAGGGGCACACCGAAGCGTTGAGCACTGCCCACAGCGATCTGCACACCCAACTGCGCCACCGGTGGCATCAGCACCTGGGCCAGGGGATCCACCGCCGCGATCACCAGCACATCAGCGGCCTTGGCGCGGGCAATCACCTCGGTTGGATCCGGGCAAGCGCCACTGGCCGTTGGCAGCTGCAGCAACAAACCAAAACTGTCATCGCCGAAGTCCATCGCGGCGGGATCGGCCACCACCAACTCAATGCCGAGGGGCTCAGCGCGGGTCTGCAGCACCGCCAGGGTCTGGGGGAACAGATCGGCCTGCACATGGAACCGGCGGGCCTGCTTACGGCGGCAGGCGCCGTAGGCCAAGGTCATCGCCTCAGCGGCAGCGGTGGCCTCATCGAGCAGCGAAGCATTGGCGATCGGCAGGCCGGTGAGCTCGCTGATCAGGGTTTGGAAATTGAGCAGGGCCTCCAAACGGCCCTGGGCAATCTCTGCTTGATAGGGGGTATAGGCGGTGTACCAAGCCGGGTTTTCCAGCACATGGCGCTGAATCAGTGCTGGTGTCGCGGTGTCGTAGTAGCCAAGGCCGATCAGGTTGCGAAGCACCGTGTTGGCCGCCGCGCGCTGCTCCAGCTCGCGCAGGGCTTGGCGCTCATCGCACTCCTGCGGCAAGGCATCGCGCGCCTGATCAGCATCGATCAGGATTTCGGCAGGAACACACTCCTGCAGCAGCTGCTCGAGGTCGCGGCAACCCAAACGCTGCAGCATCTGGGCCTGCTCTGCAGGCGAAGGCCCGAGATGGCGTTGAACAAACCCAGCGCTCAAGAGCCTCCCTCCACCTTGGCGCTGTAGCTGGTGGCATCCATCAGCTGCTCCATCTGGCTGGGATCAGCAGGGGTGATCTTGAGCAGCCAACCCTCTTGATAGGGATCGTTCTGCAGCAGCTCAGGGGTGTCGATCACAGCCTGGTTGGCGGCAACCACGGTGCCGGAGACCGGCGCATACATCTCTTCCACCGCCTTGACCGATTCAACGGTCCCAAAGCTGCTGCCCTTCTCGATGCTGGCGCCCACCTCGGGCAGCTCAACAAAAACGATGTCGCCGAGCTGATCAACGGCGAAAGCGCTGATGCCGACTTTGATCCCCTCGTCACTGGGGCCGGCGTACTCGTGGCTATCGGCGTAACGCAGCTCGGCCGGGAAGGTGAGGGCCATCGGCTGTTGGCTTTAAAAGTGCGCTCAGTCTGTCGGACAACCCTCCAATCTCGTGAGTGCGGCGGCCAATGCCAAAGCCGCATGAGTGCGGTGGGTGCCCCCCTGGCTGTAGAGCACGTAGGGCTCCCGCAAGGGGCCATCGGCGGAGAACTCGCTGGTGCTGCCATCGATGAAGGTGCCGCCAGCCATCACCAATTCACTGGCGTAACCAGGCATCGGCGCCGGCACCGGATCGACATAACCGCCGATCGGTGAGCAGGCCTGGAAGGCGCGGCACACCTCCTGCAGCGGCTGCGGAGCGCCGAACTTCACCGCTTGAATCACATCGCTGCGCTTCCCACCGGGCAGCGGTTGCACCGGCAACCCCCGGTTGGCAAACACCTGGGCCACCAGATCAGCGCTGATCAACGCCTCGGCCACCATCTGCGGCGCCAAAAACAAGCCTTGAAACAGCAGCCGGTTGAGATCAAAGCCGGTGCCGCCTTCGGCGCCAATGCCTGGAGCGGTGAGGCGGCAGCAAGCCTGCTCCACCAAATCAGCGCGGCCCGCCACATAGCCGCCCGTGGGAGCAATGGTGCCGCCGAGATTTTTGATCAAGGAGCCGGCCATGAGATCAGCGCCCACCTCCGTGGGCTCGGCCGCTTCCACCAGCTCGCCGTAGCAGTTATCGACAAACACCAAGGTGGCTGGGCTGTGCTGACGCACTTGCTCCACGAGCCGGCCGATTTGGGCCACCGCCAGCGATGGCCGCCAGCTGTAGCCGCAGCTGCGCTGAATCAGCACCATCCGCGTGACCGGGCTGAGGGCATCAGCCAAGGCCGGCTCATCAACGCGGCCATCGGTGGTGAGCTCGAGTTCGTCGTAATGGATGCCGAACTCAGCCAGGGAGCCCTGGCCGCTGCCGCGCAGACCGATCACCTCCTCGAGGGTGTCGTAGGGGCGGCCGGTGATCGACAGCAACCGATCGCCTGGACGCAACACGCCAAACAAGGCAGCTGTGATGGCGTGGGTGCCGCTGACGAACTGCAGCCGCACCGCCGCTGCTTCAGCGCCAAGCACCCGGGCAAAGACGCGATCGAGCGTGTCGCGGCCCAGATCGTTGTGGCCGTAACCGCTGACGGAGGCGAAGTGGTGGGTGCCCACCCGCTCGGCCTGAAAGGCCGCCAGCACCTTGGCCAGCTGTGGCTGCACCGCAGCGGTGCGAGCTGCCGCAGCGGCGCTGAGTTGCTGCTGGGCGGCGGCAACGGCCTCCCAAGCCTGGGAAGAAGCAGCGGGCCAGGAGGGCAGCAAAGCCAAGGGGCAACTGAAAGCCAGCCTGCTTCAGCAACGGTTTTCTTTAACGGGAGCTAAGTTCATCCGGCTTATGCGTCGCAACTGCGACACGGCATCAGCCGTTTACGGAGTCTCTTTTGGTCGTAGCCCCTACAACCGCGCCGACAGCCGCACCCGTTGCAGATGATCTGCACGAGCGGCTTTACGGACGCCGGCCTCCACTGCCGGCCAGTCAGCGCAAGCTGAAAGTGGGCACGACCCTGTTCATGCTGGCGATGCATGTGGGCGCCGTGTTTGCGCTGCTGCCGCGCTTCTGGAGCTGGCAGGGCCTGGTGGCTTTTGGCGTCCTCTACTGGATGACCGTGCTGGGGGTGACCCTGGGCCTGCACCGGCTGATGGCCCACCGCAGCTTTGAAGCCCCCAAATGGCTCGAGCGGGTGTTGGTGGTGATGGGCACCCTCGGCTGCCAAGGCGGCCCGGTGGAGTGGGTTGGCTTGCACCGCCACCATCACAAGTTTTCTGATCAACCGAACGATCACCACGACGCCGGCCGGGGCCTGTGGTGGTCGCACAGCGAATGGATGCTGCACTCCATTCCGGCCCTGAAGCACCTGGATCGTTTCGCCGGCGATATGCGCCGCGATCCCTTCTACAACTGGCTCGACCGCTTTTTCCTGCTGCTGCAGCTGCCCCTAGGCGCGGCTCTCTACTGGATCGGCGAGAACACCGGCGTGCATGGCGGAGGCCTGGGCCTGGTGCTGTGGGCGATCCCCCTGCGCCTCACCGTTGTGTACCACGTGACCTGGCTGGTGAACTCCGCCACCCACGTCTGGGGTTATCGCAACTTCGATTGCCCTGACCGCTCCACCAACTGCTGGTGGGTAGCGATCCTCAGCTTTGGCGAGGGCTGGCACAACAACCACCACGCCTTTCCCCACTCAGCCCGCCACGGCCTGCGCTGGTTTGAGTTCGACATCACCTGGCAGCACATCCGGGCCCTCAAGAGCCTGGGCTTGGCCAAGCGGATTCGCCTGGCCCACTACCGGCCCTGACGCAGGCGCTCCAATAGCGCCTCGGGCCCTGAGGCCACCAGCTCTTGCATGCCAAGGGCTTCCAGGGTGATCAACAGATCGCCGAGCTCGCTATCGAACTCGGCGGCGCCGTAATCCCGCAGGCCAGCCATCACTTCAGCGAAGCGCTCCCGGCGTTGCCGCTTTTGCGCTGGATAGGCCTGCAAAACCGCTTCACGGCATTGGCGCCAGGGCTTACCGCCACTGAGCAGCTCTGCCAAAGCCGCACTGAGCGCCGGGGCTTCCTCATCGCTAATGCGCAAGTCAAAACCAGGTGGCAACGGACGCAAACCGATGAAAATCTCCAGCAACTCGCCCGCCTTCAGCGGGGCCCCTGAGGCATCCAGCAATGGCAACGCCGAGATTTTCAGCGCTGCGAGCAACTCCTCTTGGCCTTCCAGCTGCTCCAGGGCATCGCCGCCCTTGGCAGCTTCCGCCAACCAGCGATTGCAGCTGCCCAAGGCCAAAAACACCTCAGGACCTGGAGAGGCCAGCTTGCGGTTGCGCAGGTTGGAGAGCTGGGAGCTATGCAGCCGGCCGAAATCGAGCTGTTCCGCCAAGGCAGGCAACACCCGGTGCGACCAGCTGTTGCGCTCATGCCAGGCCTTGAGCATGGCGGCAAAGGCGCCGTGTCCGGCTTCGAGCTGTTCGCGGTAGCCCATCGGGCTGGCAATTCACTTTGCCCAGAGTAAGGGCGGTAATCCCAACCCGCATAGATATGCAATATGGATTCGTATTGTTATTGTTGGCTCATTGATACGGAATCAGTCCAATGACCGTCGCTATTCCAGCGGCAACCATCTCAGCACCAGCCCGCTCGGCTGTGTTGAGTGCGCCGCACCCTGACAAGTCCACCCACTGCGATGGTCCCGGCCGCCGTTGGGGCACTGTTGGCTTTATGGCCGGCATCCACATCCTTGCTGTGGTGGCACTTCTGCCCATGTTCTGGAGCTGGCAGGCCGTCACCAGCCTGGCGGTTCTCTACTGGGTCACCGCCTGCCTGGGCGTGACCATCGGCTACCACCGCCTGCTCTGCCACCGCTCCTTCCGCCTACCCCAATGGCTGGAGCGCTTCTTTGCCACCTGCGGCGCCCTGAGCTGCCAGCACGGGCCGATCGACTGGGTTGGCCTGCACCGCCACCACCACAAGTTCTCTGATACGGATGCTGATCATCACAACAGCAACCGCGGCTTCTGGTGGAGCCACATGGGCTGGATGTTCGAGGAAATCCCCGCCATGGGCGCGGTGCCCCGCTTCTCAGCCGATCTGGCCAAAGACCCCTACTACCGCTGGTTGAACAACAACTTCTTGCTGCTGCAGCTGCCCTTGGCTGGCCTGCTGTTCTTAATCGGCAGCCTCACCGGCGCCGGCGGCTGGGCCCTGGTGCTCTGGGGCATCCCCCTGCGCCTGGTGCTCGTCTATCACGTGACCTGGCTGGTGAACTCGGCCACCCACTGCTGGGGCGAAGCCGTCCATGAGAGCGGTGACAAGTCACGCAACAACCCCTGGGTGGCGGCTCTGACCTTCGGCGAGGGCTGGCACAACAACCACCACGCCTTCCCCCACTCGGCCAAGCACGGCCTGGAGCCCGGTCAGATCGATCTCACCTGGCAGCACATCCGGCTGATGCGCGCCCTCGGCCTGGCCAAGCAAGTCCGCCTGCCGGCGGGCTGAGGCTCAGGTCAGGAAGGTAAGATCAACGGCTGGCCTTTTGGCAGTCGAATAGCACCCGGATTCACCCATGGCGAAGCGCGTACAAGTTGTTCTCAGCGAAGACATCCTGAGCCTGGGCAAGGACGGTGATCTTGTGGAGGTGGCTCCGGGTTATGCCCGGAACTTCCTCCTTCCCCATGGCAAAGCACTGCCTGTGACCCCAGCGGTGCTCAAGCAAGTGGAGCACCGCCGCGCCAAGGAAGCTGAGCGCCTGGCAGCCCTGAAAGCCGACGCCGTGGCCTTCCGCACTGCGCTCGACACCATCGGCCGCTTCACCGTTAAGAAGCAGACCGGCGGCGACGATGTGCTGTTTGGCACCGTCACCAACGTCGATGTGGCTGAGGCCATCGAATCGGCCACCAAGAAGCTGGTGGACAAGCGCGACATCACCGTCCCTGAGGTGCACCGCACCGGCAACTACAAGGTCCAGGTCAAGCTGCACCCTGAAGTGGTCGCCGAGATCAATCTGGAAGTGGTCAGCCACTAAGGCCAAACCGCCCGAAACGGGGCAGCATGGTTGTCCCTTGAACGATGGAACGGCGCGATGGTTTCTGTTCCCCTGAATGAACCAGAGAGGGAACGCACGCGCCGCAAAGATGCGGAACTGTTTGAGGCGACGCCCGAGCAGATTCCACCGCAGAACTTAGAAGCCGAGGAAATGATCCTCGGCGGCATCCTGCTCGACCCCGATGCCATCGGCCGAGTCGCTGATGTGCTGCAACCGGAAGCCTTCTACACCGGTGCCCACCGGGAGATCTTCCGCACCGCCTTGATGCTGCACGGCCAGGGCAAGCCCACCGACCTGACAGCGATGGTGGCCTGGCTCGCGGACACCGGCCAGCTGGAGAAGGTGGGCGGCAGCAGCCGGCTCAGTGAGCTGGTGGACCGCACCCTCAGCACCGCCTCGATTGAAGAGGTGGCCAAGCTGGTGATGGACAAGCACCTGCGCCGCCAGCTGATCCGCTCCGGCAATGAGGTGATTGGCCTTGGCTTTGATCAAAGCAAGCCCATGGATCAGGTGCTCGATGAAGCCGAGCAGAAGATCTTTGCGATCAGCCAGTCCAAACCGAGTCTGGGGCTGACGCCCACCGCGGAAATCCTCACCCGCACCTTTGAAGAAATTGAAACCCGCTCATTAGGCACCTCGGTGGCGGGCATCCCGGTCAACTTCTACGACCTCGATGCGATGACCCAGGGCCTGCAACGCAGCGACCTGATCATCGTGGCCGGCCGCCCTGCCATGGGTAAAACCTCGATCGTGCTGAACATCGCCAAGAACGTGGCGCAACTGCACGACCTACCGGTCTGCGTCTTCAGCTTGGAGATGAGCAAAGAGCAGCTCACCTACCGGCTGTTGTCGATGGAGGTGGGCATCGAAAGCGGACGGCTGCGCACCGGCCGGCTCAATCAAGAGGAGTGGCCGCTGTTGGGGCAAGGCATCAGCACGCTGGGACGGCTGCCGATCTTCATCGACGACAAACCCAACGCCGGCGTGCTGGAGATGCGCTCACTCTGCCGGCGCTTGATGGCCGAACAAGGCCGCGAGCTCGGCTTGATCGTGATCGACTACCTGCAGTTGATGGAAGGCTCCGGCTCCGATAACCGGGTACAGGAGCTCTCGCGCATCACGCGGGGGCTGAAGCAAATGGCGCGCGAACTCAATGTGCCGGTCATCGCCCTTTCCCAGCTCAGCCGCGGCGTGGAAGCGCGCACCAACAAGCGGCCGATGCTCAGTGACCTGCGGGAATCCGGCTCGATTGAGCAGGACGCGGACATCGTGATGATGATCTACCGCGATGAGTACTACAACCCGGAAACGCCCGATCGCGGCATCACCGAAGTGATCGTCACCAAGCACCGCAACGGCCCAGTTGGCACCGTGAAGTTGCTGTTCGAAGCGCAGTTCACCCGCTTCCGCAACCTGGCGGCACCTGGGGGCTAGGCGAGCAGCTCATGTGGATCGGGCGGATCTTGCTGCTGGGTTATTTGTCCTCGCTCGTGGCGCGTTGGACGATGAGCCCCGCTAAGCACCGCCGTTATGTGGCTGGTTGGCTGCGCGCCTTTCGTAAAGCCACCGGTTGGCTGCCGCGGGGGCGGCACCGCAGCCGCCGCTTGGCCACCAAAGTGTTTTGCTCCACCTTGAAGCAACGCCATTCGCCAAAACCAGCCCGTAGATCACAGCCGCCGCAGGCCGCAGCCGCCAAGCACTGACGCCAAGGCCAAGGTTGACGTTGAAACTGAGCGACACCGTCTTCAACAGCTGCGCTGAGCTGGCCGCTCTGATGGAGCCGGTGTCACCGGCGATGGCGGTGCTGCAGCTCAGCTGTGGCCCAACCCAAGGACGCTTGCGGGTTTATGGGCTCGGACGCTTTCGCGTCTCGGTTCTGGAGACATCACAAACGCTGTTCCTCAGCGGCCCAAGGCGCAGCGATCGACTGACGCTGGCGTTTGAGCTTGGACGCACCTGCGATCTGAGCAACCTGCGTGCCCAGGGCGCTGCCATGCCATGGCCTGGATTTTTGGGCTTCAACCAGGAGCTCACTGACTTTGATTTACACCTGCCAGCTGGGAGTCAATTGACCACGCTGCTGCTGCCCAAGGCACTGCTGCAAGACAACCCGCGCGCAACACAAGGCACCCTCGTTAGCCAACGATTGCAGCAGTGCAACCTGCTTGAACTCAAGGCGCAGCAGCAGGCTGAGCTGGCCGCATGGCTCAATGAGCTGATCAACAGCCCAACCGGTCAACCGCCAGAGCCCATCACTGAGGGGCTGCTGGATGTGAGCTTGACCGCCTTTGCAGAGCCAACGGCCCAAACCGGCCTCAACCAACCGCGACAAGAACGGCACAACGCAGCTCTCAAGATGCTGCACCGCTGCATGGCCAACCCCAAGGATCTGGTGAGCAGCGATGCGCTCAGCGAAGAACTGGCGGTGTCCCGCTCAGCACTGTTCAAAGGCTGCCAAGAACATTTCGGGCTCACGCCGACCCAGCTGCAGCGCTCCATCCGGCTGGACCGGGTGCGCACAGAACTGCTCCAAGGCGATGGCAGCATCGGGGCTGTAGCGGCTGAATTCGGCT
The DNA here is from genome assembly GCF_014279855.1 of Synechococcus sp. Minos11. Taxonomy (NCBI): domain Bacteria; kingdom Bacillati; phylum Cyanobacteriota; class Cyanophyceae; order Synechococcales; family Synechococcaceae; genus Synechococcus; species Synechococcus sp. Minos11. Next base: position 2,158,219 of record NZ_CP047953.1, read on the forward strand.
TTCAAAGCCGCAGCCATTTCGCCCGCCGCTACCGCGAGCAATTCGCTGAGCTACCGCAGACAACGCCACGCGTCAGCCAGCTTTGAATGCGTCTGGGCAAATCGTGCACATATGGGATCACCAGTCGTTGCAATGGAAATGCAAGCTTTTAACCTGAGAAATCACTAAGAGATCCCTGAGACGCTCCAGTGCCTGACTCCATGCTGGTGCTGCTTCGAGATTGCTGGGGGTCCAGACAACTCCTCAGCCTGAGGAAAGGCGATCGCCTCGCACGCCCTGAAAAGGTGTAGCGGTGTCAAGTCCAATATTCCAATCCGCCGCCACAAACACCGACGGCACCAAAGTTGTCCTCACCTACGACGAGGCGCTCTCTGCCACAACAGCTGCCGCCTCTGCCTTCACAGTCACCTCAGGCGGCATTGGAAACGACGTCACCGCTGTTGCCGTCTCCGGTTCCACCGTTGAGCTAACCGTCAGCAGGCCCATTCCCAGCTGGCACGCACTGGCAGTTGCTTACGCCGATCCATCGAGTTCCAACGACAGCAATGCGGTTCAAGACAGCCAAGGCATTGACGCTGCATCGCTAAGCAGCACTTCCGTCACCAATAACTCAACGGTGGAAGGCAGGGCCTTCGAAGAAGCAGGCAACCAAAGCACACTCAAAAGCAGCACCACAGACGATTGGTATGGCACTGCTGTCACCCTCTCAAAAGACGGCAGCACGATGGCTGTTGGTGTACCGCGAGCAGCTGGAGGCGGAACAAGAAGAGGCCAAGTTCGTATCTACAAGCGCAGTGGAGACGATTGGAACCTCATTGACACGATTAATGGAACCCAAGACCTCGCTCAGCAAGGGCACGCCATATCACTATCAGCCGATGGAAACATTATTGCGATTGGCGCCGCGGCTTATGACAACGGGAGCAAATCGAATGCTGGACATGTTCGCACATTCAAATATGACACTTCAAGTTCAAACTATAGCGAATATGGCAGCAATCATGAAATCAAAGGCCGGAACATCAGCGACTCTTTTGGCGTCTCAGTTTCGCTATCAGCTGACGGAAAGGTCTTAGCCGCTGGCGCAAGCGGGCACGACTACAGCAACCAAAGCGATGTTGGTTATATAGAAATATATCACCTCAATGATTCAAACCAATGGGTCCGAAAATTATTCAAAAGAGGATCGCTAGAGGATAACCATTTTGGCGGAGAAATAGCAGTCTCGGCTGACGGTAAAACGGTTGCGGTGGGAGGACCTGGCGATACAAGCAATAGCAATCAAGGTCGAGTTGTTGTTTACCGATACAACGAAAGCTCTGACAACTGGCTGATACTTGGCCGAGGCAAGTGGGGAGAGGCCAGTGAAGACCGCTTTGGTCGGTCACTCTCAATCTCCGCTGATGGCTCAGTTCTAGCGGTTGGTGGACCGGAAAATGATGATGCCGGCAGCAACATAGGCCGTGTTGATCTTTTTGAACTATCAGAAAGCGGGGACCTGCAACCGCTTGGCTTGCCCATCTATGGAGAAGCCAATGATGACCAATCAGGTGTTGCAGTAAGCCTTTCCGATAATGGCAGGCGAGTAGCCATTGCAGCCCACCTCAATGATGGTGGGGGAACTGATTCAGGCCATGTTCGGCTCTACGAATTCATTGATGGCTCATGGCAACAGCAGGGCATTGACCTTGATGGGCCGACCCAACAAAGTTTTCGGAATAACGAGAATATCGCGATCAGCCTGTCGGGTGATGGCACCCATCTTGCAATTGGATCTCCGGCTTCCAATGACTCAGCCCCAAATGTTGAAGGATTGGTTCGCATCTTCAATTTCCATGACAGCGTCACACCAACACTGAGCTCGAGCCAAACATCGATTGATGGCGAAAAAATCATTGTCACATTTAGCGAAAACCTGTCAGCGGATCTACCAAACAGCAGTCAATTCAGCGTTTCGGTCAATGGATCAAACAGAACAATCACGGGGATTGAGGCCAAGGGTCCAAGCATTGAACTAACCCTCGACCAAGCGATTAAGAGCAGCGATACCAACATTCAAATTAGTTACAGCGACGCATCAGGCGGTGACGATAGTGCTGCAGCACAGGATTTCAGCGGCAATGACGCCAGCTCGTTTAGCAATCAAGCAGTCGCCAATCTCTCCGTCATTGACCTCGGCAGCCGATTCTTAGTGGATGAAGATGGGAATAAGTTTGCAGAGTATGGCTACGCCAAAGTTGGACCTGGTTTTACCCAGGTTGATCTCAATCTTTCAGGGGGCTTCTCATCTCCTCTGGTCTTTAGCAACGTTGTCAGCCGCAACGAGCGAGACCCGGTGGCGACAAGGTTAAATGCCGTCACCAGCAACTCCTTCCAAGTACAGCTCGACGAACCAAAGTATTACGGGACCTCCAAAGGAAAGAGCTTCCACACCGATGAAATCATCAGTTACTTTGTTATCGAAGCAGGCAAACACACACTTGCCGATAAGAAAGTCTTTTACGCAAAATCAGAAGGCCAAAAGAGGCATCCCAGCAACCCCTCAACGAAATCACAAAGCTGGTCAAGCACGATCTCATACGCTGATGCCAGTTTCAACGAGATTCCTGTTCTCTTTGGTCAGTCACAAACGCATGCTGGCGCAGATTTCATCACCACACGCACCAAGAATGTCAGTAAAACAGGTTTTCAATACAGCTTGCAGGAGGCAGAGAATAAAGGCAGTCACCCAGCCAAGGAAACCTTTGCCTGGATGGCCTACTCGGGCGGCAACAGCAACAGTGGCGGCATTGAACTTGAAGGACAAGCACTAGACAAAGTCTTCACCCATACGCCCAAACAACAATCATTTCTCAACAGCTACGCATCAACCCCTTTCTTACTGGCTGGTCTGCGCACATTTGAAGATAGCAACACGGCTTTTAGCCGTGTTTATGATCTCAACACCAGTACTTTTACGGTTGGCCTCCAAGAAGAAAGTTCATCCAGCGGTGAACTTGAACACTCAAATGAGAGTATCCATTACTTAGCGATTGCCACCAGCGCTCCACCAAGCATCCAGTCAGCCACCAAAAGCTTTGCTGAAAACACCGACACAACATCTCAGGTCACAGTCATTGACCTGCAGGACTCCAACACCCTCACAGATAAGAGTCCAGATGGTGAAGCCATTAACTACAGCATCAAGTCAGGCAATACGGACTTATTTGCTATCAACTCCAACACTGGCATCATCACAATTAAAGCTGGTGCCAACCTGGATTACGAAACAGTAACCAGCTATGCACTCACTATCGGCGCCCAAGCCGGCAATGCATCGACAGAAGCAGTTATCACGGTCAACATCACGCCGTTCAATGACAATGATGTTGTCTTAAGTGACAACAACAGTAGTCAAAATACAGTTGCGGAAAATGTGTCCACCGGAACAACCGTTGGAATCACAGCCTTAGGAACTGATGCTGACCGCGGCGTAACGATCAGCTCCTATGCACTAACCGATGACGCCGGCGGTCTGTTTGCCATCAACTCCTCCACCGGAGTTGTCACCGTTAACGGATCAATTGACTACGAGAGCAAGCAATCACACACGATCACGGTCAAAGCAACGTCCTCCGATAGCTCGGCAACGACCAAAGACTTCACCATTGCCGTTACCGACGTTGATGACAACACACTCTCCGTAGCCGACAGCAATTCAGCCACCAACACCATTGCTGAAAATGCCACAGCTGGTGATGGCGTTGGTGTCACCGCACTCGGCACCGATGCCGATTACGGCACCTCCATTGCCTACGACTTCACTTCCAACCCAAGCAACCTCTTTGCCATCAACGCCTCAACCGGCGTCATCACGCTCGCTACTGGCAAAACACTCGATTACGAATCCGCCCAGTCCCACACCGTCACCGTTCGCGCCACATCCACCGACTCCAACGGCGACACCTCAACCGCCACCAAAGAAATCTCCATTGCCGTTACCGACGTTGACGACAACACACTCTCCGTAGCCGACAGCAATTCAGCCGCCAACACCATTGCTGAAAATGCCTCATCAGGCACAACCGTTGGTGTCACTGCCCTCGGCACCGATGCCGATTACGGCACCTCCATTGCCTACGACTTCACCTCCAACCCAAGCGACCTCTTTGCCATCGATGCCTCAACCGGCGTCATCACGCTCGCGACTGGTAAAACACTCGATTACGAATCCGCCCAGTCCCACACCGTCACCGTTCGCGCCACATCCACCGACTCCAACGGCGACACCTCAACCGCCACCAAAGAAATCTCCATTGCCGTTACCGACGTTGACGACAACACACTCTCCGTAGCCGACAGCAATTCAGCCGCCAACACCATTGCTGAAAATGCCTCATCAGGCACAACCGTTGGTGTCACCGCCAGCGGCACCGATGCCGATTACGGCACCTCCATTGCCTACGACTTCACCTCCAACCCAAGCAACCTCTTTGCCATCAACGCCTCAACCGGCGTCATCACGCTCGCTACTGGCAAAACACTCGATTACGAATCCGCCCAGTCCCACACCGTCACCGTTCGCGCCACATCCACCGACTCCAACGGCGACACCTCAACCGCCACCAAAGAAATCTCCATTGCCGTCAGTGATGTCAATGACATCAAGCCAGTCATTGATGATCAAATCGTAACGGTCAAAGAGAACGTTGCAGCTGGCACGGCATTTTTAAACATCAATGACAGCAGCCAAGATGATGATGTTGATGCCGAAAATAACGACCTCAGCTACACAATCCAAAGCGGCAATACTGACAATCTATTCCAAATTGATGGGGACACAGGTGAGTTGTCCATTGCCAGCGGCCAATCCCTCAATTATGTCGAAGGAGGAAGCAATCAATACATCCTGGTTGTTCAAGCCAGTGATGGCGCCCTAACCGACACAGCCAACATCACCATCAAGGTCGGCAACGTTGATACCAGCGCACCTGACATTGAAGATGCCACCAAGAGCATTGCTGAGAGCATCAGCTCTGGCACAGAAGTCATCGATATCAATGATGAGAGATCTGGCCAAGACCAAGACAACGATGGCGATGCCATCACCTACACCTTTACCAGTGACGGAAATCCAGGAAGCCTGTTTGCCATTAATGCTTCAACAGGGCAGATCACGCTCGCTGATGGCCAGTCGTTGGATTATGAGAATGCCAATCACCGAGTCATCCGATTGGTTGTTCAAGCCAGTGATGGCAGCAAAACCGATCAAGCCACGATCACCATCAATGTCACCGACTTTGATGACAACACACTCTCGGTAACCGACAGCAATTCAGCCACCAACACCATTGCTGAAAATGCCACAGCTGGTGATGGCGTTGGTGTCACCGCACTCGGCACCGATGCCGATTACGGCACCTCCATTGCCTACGACTTCACTTCCAACCCAAGCAACCTCTTTGCCATCAACGCCTCAACCGGCGTCATCACGCTCGCGACTGGCAAAACACTCGATTACGAATCCGCCCAGTCCCACACCGTCACCGTTCGCGCCACATCCACCGACTCCAACGGCGACACCTCAACCGCCACCAAAGAAATCTCCATTGCCGTTACCGACATTGATGAATTCACTCCCAGCCTCAGTGATGGGGATAGCACAGCCAACACAGTTGCAGAAGATGCAACGGCTGGAACCACTGTGGGGGTCACAGCCAAGGGCAGTGATGGCGATGCTGGAACCAGCTTCTCCTATGCCTTCGCCAGCGATGGCAACCCCGACGTTTTATTCGACCTAAACGCAACAACAGGCGTTGTCACGCTCGCAGGGAGCCTGGACTATGAAACTGCCACGAGCCATTCAATCAAAGTTGTTGGCACTGCCACAGACAGCAACGGCGGTAGCAAAACAACAGAGGAAACCTTCCAAATCAATGTTGGCAATGTCAATGACAATGACCCAGCCCTAGCGGCACAAAGTGTTGACGTTCTGGATTCCATCAGTGCTGGCACAGAACTGGCCGACCTCAAGGATTCCAATACCTCGAATGACACCGACCGCGACGGCGATGCCATCCAATACTCGATCACGGCTGGCAATGAAGATAAACTCTTTGCGATCAATAAAACAACAGGAAAGCTATCGCTAGCCACTGGAAAATCACTGGACTACGACACATCAGATCAACACACCTTAACGATTACAGCAACAGATAGCGGCGGACGATCAGGGACAGCAACAATCACCATTGATGTTCAAGACTCCAATACAGCCCCTGTTGCAGTTGATGATGCCATCACCCTGAATGAAGACAGCAGCGTTGATGTTGCTGCAGCCAGTGGCATCATTCAAAGCAATGACAGCGATCAAGAGGGCGATTCCTTAACGGTTCACAAGTTCTACCTCGGAGAAAGCACAGAAACCTCACCAACAGAAGGAATCCTTGGCCAAGCCATTAACGGCACCTATGGATTACTCACGCTTAATGCGGACGGCTCCTATCAATATTCAGCGGATAACGCCAATGCACTCGGTTCAGGCGAAACAGCTGTGGACTCGTTCCATTACGTCTTAACGGATAACAAGCTCACGCAAACAGCTGATATCAAATTCACCATCACAGGCATCAATGATGCGCCATCGCTCGTTGATGCCACCAAGAAAAAGAAATACACCGAAGGGCAAGGCAATGTCACCGTGATTGACGGCAGCCTGGACATTGTTGACCCCGATGACACAGAGATTGCAAGCGCAACGATCAAATTCAGTTCAGATACTTATCAAGCATCAGAAGATGTTCTTGGCTTCACCAATGTCTACAGCATCATTGGCAATTGGGAGAACACAACAGGAGAGCTCTCTTTAACCGGCACCGCTTCCCTCTCCAATTACATCGCAGCGCTTGAAACAGTCACCTACACCAATACCGATGATGCTGATCCGGTGATTGGCGACCGCAAAATTGAGTGGACCGTCAACGATGGCGAGTCCAACTCAACGCCCATTACTTCGATCGTTGACGTGGGCGGCACCAACGACGCACCCGAAAGTGTTGATGAAGCGGTTGCCGTGGAAGCAGGTTCGACGGTTTCAACGGAATCACAGGCCAAACTGCTTGCCAATGACACCGATCCAGAAGGGGATTCGCTAACGATCCAGCAATTCCGCCTAGGCACAGAGCAACAGAGCAGCGCCGAATTTCAAGCGGGAAACACCCTCACAGGCCAATTCGGAAAGATGACCATCGAATCAGATGGTTCTTACACCTACATTGCCGATCAGACTGCATCCAAACGTCTACTGACAGGTGAGACGCGGACCGAAACATTTACCTACACCGTTTCTGACTCCAAAGACACGGATACCGGTGAAATTACATTCACCATTACTGGCATCAATGACAGCCCCGTGGCCACCAATGATGCCTTCGAAGTTCAGGAAGACAGCTCCAAATTCAGGCCGACTGTTCAAGGCTTGATCTCAAACGACAGCGATATCGATGGTGATTCTCTCTCCATCTCAACCGTGCGAACGGGCGCTGAAACCTCCACCTTTGATATCAGCAGCAACACCCTCAGCCGCACTGCGGTAGGCACCTACGGAACGATTGTGATTAATGAGGATGGCTCCTATCGCTACACAGCCGATCAAGACGCCGCCGATGCCTTAGATCCCGGCGATGAGGTCACGGATCTGTTCACCTACACCATCAGTGATGGTGAAACGACAGACACCGCTGAAATTGCCATCAAGGTCACTGGTGTCAACGATCAACCAACACTGGCTGCAATCCCAGCAGGGACCATTAGCGATCAAGAAAACTCCACTGATTTAGTCACCAGCAACCTCACAGGCACACTCACAGCCAGCGACCCCGATGCCTCCGCTTCGCTGAGTTTTGGGATCTTTTCGGTTAGCAGTTCAGAGCTGAATTCTCAAAGCAACGACATCGGCCTCAATGCCACAAGCACCCAGGCGGGCACCTACGGAACCTTGAGCCTCAACACCTCCACCGGTGCTTACAACTACACCCCCAACAGTGCAGCGATTGAAGCCCTGAGTGCGGGGGACAGCGTGTCTGATTCCTTCTCGCTTTATGCCTCAGACGGCAGCTTGAACGCCACCCAGTCGTTCCAGATCAACATCACTGGAGCCACCGACCCAAGCAGTTCCACAGACTCAGGCAGCGGATCCAACGGCTCATCATCGTCGTCAACGACGAGCGATCAAGACGACAGCACACTGCTCAGCAGCAAGCGTCAAACCAACTCCTTCTCAACCTTGACCAGCGATGGGCAACTGCAAGAGCGCTATCGCTCCATGCCCGCCGCTCAAAAGCGCGACACCGGGCTGGGGCAAGACCTCAATCAATTCGGGCTCACCAGCCGCAACAGCGACATGGAGCTGGGCACCTCTGGCGATGGCATCGGCACCGCCCTCAACATCTTTGGTGTCACCTTGCTGGCCCTACTCGATCCCGCCGAAGCCATCCGCGCCTTCCTGGAAAACCTCAAAGGCAGTGGCTCTCAAGAGGTCTGCGAAGGCGCTGACAGCTGGGCAGGTTCTGAGTTCTGCTCCCAAATCGACTTTGAGCAGCAGCAAGCACCAGCACTGCCGCTACCAACCGGCGTTCAAGGCATGGCGCCGCAGGCCCAAGCCAACCCGATGGCCAACCCTGCCGCCTTGGGGCTCGAGCCACTGCAACCCCAGGCCGATCCTTGGTGGCCTGATCAGACAGCCCAGGGCTTCTAAGCCGGTTCCGATAATGAAGAGATGGAGCCAGCTGCGCTGCCCACCGAATCCTTTGAGCTGATCGTTGTCGGCGGTGGTCATGCCGGCTGCGAAGCAGCGCTCACCGCCGCGCGGCTGGGCATCTCCACGGCCCTGTTCAGCCTCAACCTTGATCGCATCGCCTGGCAGCCCTGCAACCCAGCCGTGGGCGGTCCTGCCAAAAGCCAGCTGGTGCATGAAGTGGATGCCCTTGGCGGGGTGATCGGCCGCTTGGCCGATGCCACCGCCCTGCAAAAGCGGGTGCTTAATGCCAGCCGCGGCCCAGCGGTCTGGGCCCTGCGCGCCCAAACCGATAAACGCCAATACGCCCGCCAGATGCTGCAGCTGCTGCAGCACACCCCGAATCTGGCCCTGCGCGAAGCCATGGTCACGGGGCTGGAAACCAGCGGCAGCACAGAGGGCGGTGATCTGCGCATCACGGGCGTGCGCACCTATTTCGGCAGCATCTACAACGCCCAAGCGGTGGTGCTGACCACCGGCACTTTCCTGGGCGGACGCATCTGGGTGGGCAACCAATCAATGCCAGCTGGCCGGGCCGGCGAGCAACCCGCTGAAGGCCTCACTGAAGCGCTGCAGGCCTTGGGTTTTGCCACCGATCGGCTCAAAACCGGCACCCCGGCGCGGGTGGATCGCCGCAGCGTGGCGCTCGAGACCCTGGAGGAGCAGCCCAGCGATGCCCATGAGCGCTGGTTCTCCTTTGACCCAGAAGCCTGGGTGAGCAGTGAACCGATGAGCTGCCACATCACCCGCACGACCGCGGCCACCCATCAACTGATCAAAGACAACCTGCACCTCACCCCGATCTACGGCGGCTTCATCGACAGCAAAGGGCCCCGCTATTGCCCCTCGATCGAAGACAAGATCGTGCGCTTTGCCGATAAGGACTCGCACCAAATTTTTCTGGAGCCAGAAGGGCGCGACACCCCTGAGCTCTACATCCAGGGCTTCTCCACCGGCCTGCCGGAGCGGCTGCAGCTGGAGCTGCTGCGCACCCTCCCTGGACTGGAGCAATGCGTGATGCTGCGCCCGGCCTACAACGTCGAATACGACTACCTGCCCGCCACCCAACTGCTGCCTTCGCTGCAAACCAAACGGGTCGCCGGGCTGTTCAGCGCCGGGCAGCTCAATGGCACCACCGGCTATGAGGAAGCGGCGGCCCAGGGCTTGGTGGCTGGGCTCAATGCGGTGCGCTTGATTCGCGGCCAAACACCGGTGCACTTCCCCCGCGAAGGCAGCTACATCGGCACCTTGATTGATGATCTGGTCACCAAGGATCTGCGTGAGCCCTACCGGGTGCTCACCAGCCGCAGTGAATACCGCCTGGTGCTGCGCGGCGACAACGCCGACCGGCGGCTGACGCCATTAGCCCGCGAGCTGGGCCTGATCGATGCGCGGCGCTGGCAGATCTATGAGCGCAAACAAGAGGGCATTGCGGCGGAAACCAAGCGCCTGGAAGCCGTGCGGCTCAAGGTCAGCGATCCCGTTGCACCAGCGGTGGTGGAGCAAACCGGCGCGGCGATCAAAGGATCGATCACCCTGGCTGATCTGCTGCGCCGGCCGGGCTTTCACAGCAACGATCTGGTGCGCCACGGCCTCGCCGATGGCGAGCTGCCGGTCGACGTGCGTGAAGGCGCCGAGATCGATGTGAAATACAGCGGCTATCTCGCCCGCCAAACCCAGCAGATCGAACGGGTGCAGCGCCAAGGCCAGCGCCCGATCCCCAGCGGCATCGACTTTCACAGCATCACCACCCTTTCCCGGGAAGCCCGCGAACGGCTCACCGCAGCCCAACCGCTGAACCTGGGCCAAGCCTCCCGCCTGCCGGGGGTGAGCCCAGCCGATGTCACAGCGCTGCTGTTGTGGCTGGAGTTGCAGGATCGCCAAGCGGCTACCACCACCCTCGCCAGACCTTGAGCTGATCGATAGGTTGGTGCGTTCGCGCCCCAATCCCTGACCAGCTCAACCCTGCCAGATCTGCACCAACGGCATTGCCGCCATCTGGCCTACTGGGATTTGCGCGCCGAAGAAGTGATGGACCGGGTGTTTGCCGCTGTGAACCCCCTCAATGGCACGGCTCTGGTAGCCGTTGCTGAGCCAACGGCTCTTGCAACAGCTCCAATTCAAGAGGACGCCGACGTTGCAGCACCCCCCTCGCCCTGGCGGCAGCGGCGCTGGTGGCTACTGCTGGGAGCCCTGTGCCTATTGAGCAGCAGCGCTGCGATCACTGCCGGGCTCCTATGGCGCGGCTGGATGCAAGCCCGCGATGAGCTGCAGCATCAGCGCCAACTGCAATTAATCGAGCGGCTCAAGCCCGCCAGCGAGCCCGCTCATGCTCCGGCCCCGATGCCGCCCTTGCGCGTTGAAATTCCGCCGGTGATTCCCCCGGCCGCAACGCTGGATCCTGCAGCTGAGCAGCCTGGTTCACCTTCACCCGTCAGTGCTGTGGTGCCAGAACTGCTGGGTGTGGTCAAAGTGCCCGGCCGCAGCGGTAGCGCCATCTTCACAACAGGCGGAAATTCACTGAGTACCGGCGTTGGCGAACCGATTGGCAGCAGCGGCTGGATCCTTGAGCAGGTGCAGGCCGATCGGGTGGTGATCCGCCAAGGCAACGACACGCTGCAACTGAGCCTGGGCCGTTAGCGTCAAAACAGTTGGCCTGGCATCAACGCTTTGCCGTCCACTTCTCAAACAAGGCTGCTGCGCGCCTCACCAGAGGTGTTGTGGCGTGATCTAAGCCTCAGCGGCAGCTTGCTCCGAGGCCCCTGGCGGCTGTGGCTGCTGGGTGATGGCAGCCCCACGCGCCACCTGCAGCTCCTAACCGGCCATCCGGTGACCATTGATCTGGCGGCCATGGCTCCAGACACCGGCAGCGATTTGCACACCCCCAGGGAGGTGCAGGAGCTGCAAGCCCCACTCCTGCGCCGCCAGGTGTGGCTCACCTGCGGCGGTGAAACCTTGGCCTGGGCTGAGAGCTGGTGGAACCAGCAGCAAGCCGAAGAACATCTCAAGGAAAAGGATCAACCGATCTGGCGCAGCCTCACCAGCAACCGCGCCGAGCTGTTTCGCGAGGTGGATGGGGTAGCGCTGGTGCAAGCCGATTGGTTGAATGAGCGTTTGCAAGGGGAGGGTCCGTTTTGGAGCCGCCACTACCGCTTCTTCCGCAAAGGCCAGCCCCTGACTGTGATCCGCGAGGTGTTTTCACCAAAATTGGAGCGCTGGCTGGGGCGGGCCATCGACGCAGAAAATAATGAAGTTTTTTTAAATATGTTCGGTAATGCTGCGAAACCCTGTTGACAGGTTGCGCGCTTTTTCCCTCGCGTCAGCATTAAGGCATCCGACGAGGGTTTTATGGAATCCCAAGTCAATTGGCTCACGCTCACCGACCTGGGACGCCGTTTTGGCCTCTCAGCGGTGAGCTGCGGCCGCATGCTCAGCACCGCTGGCATGCGCGATGACGATGGACTGCCCAGCGATGTCGCCCTCGATGGCGGCTACGCCTACCGGCGCCCCGATCAAAATGCCAACCGCTCCGTGCTTTGGCATGAAGAGCGCTGCACCGAGCTGCTGCAAAGCCTGGGCTTGCACGCCATTGATGAACAGCAGCTGGTGAGCCAGTGGGCCGATCTGCTCTCAGCCCTTGATGAAGGTTCACCCTCCATCAGCGCCTCAGCTGAGCAAATGGCTGAGGACATGCCCAAGCACCTAGTGGCTGCCGTCAATGCCCGGCTGCAATTGCTGGGCTGCGGCTTTCAGGTCAGTCAGTTCAAAACAGTGGCACAGGGCAGCTCTGGTAGCCGTACTGCTGCAACGTGAAGCTGCCGTAGTCGTGCAGGAACTCAACGCCCTGATCGCAGGGGTTGGCCACTTCGATCACCATCGGCTGCATCAGAACCGGATCAGGGGCTGCTGCGATCTGAGCGGGATCAGCGGCAGCCATCCCAACGCCCATGGCCAAGAGGCCGAGCACGGAAGGGTCCATGAGTCTTAAGTGAGTCTCATTTTTCTTTAGCCAAGGATTCGGCCTTCGCGCCACTGCTTTGGGGAATGCTCACGATCCAATCCCTTTAGGCTCAAGGCCATCCCCAACCATCCCAGACATGGCCCTGCAACGACGGCAGTTTTTGCTGTTGCTTGGTGCTGGAGTGGGCGGCGTTGCCTTGAGCACCACAACCGGTTGCAGCCAGCAGCAAACCCAGCTGCCCTTTGCACCCGTTCGCACGCCGTTGCCCTTACCAAGCGACGGATTAACCCCCAGCCAGCAACGCGAGGCCTACCGGGTGGTGCGCATCAACGATGCCCTCAGCCTGCCCGAGGGATACGACCAACAACTGCTCGCCAGCTGGGGCGACCCCGTTGGCTCCAGCCGCTTTGGCTTCAACAACGACTTCCTGGCCTTTCGCCAACTCGACACCAATAGCGCCCTACTGACCGTCAATTTCGAATACATCAGCCCGCTGCCCTGGAGCCAAGGCTTCGCTGAGGTCACCGGATCAGCCCTGCCTTACGAACAAGTCGTGCAGGCACTCGCTGGCAGCAACGGCAAGCGCGATGTTTGGGCGGATGCACCGGCTGCAGATGTAACAGCCGCCATCAACAGCGTTGCCGCAGAAGCCCTCGCCGATCAGGGCATCGGCGTGATCCGCCTAAAACGCGATGGCCAAGGCCGCTGGCAGCGGCAGCCCGGCCCAGAAGACCGCCGCATCACGGGCCTTGCTGGCCTCGATGATCCTGAGCGCCGCTTGCGCGCCACCGGTCCTGCCAGCGCCGTCTTCCGTCTCGCCCAACGCCAGGGCTACGAGGATGGCCTCGGCGATCGAATCATTGGCACCTTCGCCAACTGCGCCGGCGGCACCACCCCCTGGGGCACGGTGCTCAGCGCTGAAGAGAACTTCCAAAGCCAAGTGCCAGAAGATGTCTACGCCGACGGCAGCGCAATGGCACCGTCAGCGCGGCCATTCACCTGTCAGGCCAAACGGCTCTATGGGTTGGGCAATCCCTTTGGCCTGGCTGGCAACAAATACGGCTGGATGGTGGAGATCGATCCAGCCAACCCCGGCGACCCTGGAACGAAACACACCGCCCTCGGCCGCTTCCGCCATGAGGCTGTGGCCGTGCGAGCCCGCGCAGGGCAGCCGCTGCACGTCTACTCCGGCTGCGATCGCCGCGGCGGCCACCTCTACCGGTTCCTCAGCGATGGCATCGTCAACAACCCCAGTGATCCAGCCAACAGCCGCCTGTTTCACAGCGGCACCCTCTATGGAGCTGTGTTCAACTCCGATGGCACCGGCAGCTGGGTGGCTCTCACAGCCAACACCCCAGTGAACCCACTGCCGGCCCCAGTGAAGGTGCCCCACAGCGACCGCACGCGGGCCGGCGCCGAGAGCCTCGATAGCCCCGCTGCCACTGCCGCCTACCGCCAGCGCTACTCAACCCTGGGCGATCTCTACGCAGGCAAAGGCGAGGCTCAACTCGGTGCTCTGTTGATCGATGCCCACCTGGCCGCCAATGCCGCTGGCATCACCCCCACAGCGCGGCCGGAAGACACGGTTCTTGACCCAGCGACTGGGGATTTGCTGGTGACCTTCACCTCAGGGATGCCCGGCAACGACGGCACTCCCGATCCAGCGATCTTCCGCGGTCCCCAAGGCCAAAGCCCCTGGAATGAGGGTTGGATCATGCGCCTCAGCGAGCAGGGCGAGAACAGCTTTCGCTGGCAGATGGTGGCCACCGGTGGCGAGCCAGCAGATGGTGGTTTGGGGTTTGCCAATCCCGACAACCTGGCGGTGGATCCCACAGGCGCGCTGTGGATGGTCACCGATATCGGCACCGGCAGCCAGAACAACGACAAACAAAATGGCGGCGTCTTTGGCAACAACAGCTGCTGGGTGATTCCCACCAGCGGCAGCCAAGCAGGAGAGGCGTTCTGCTTTGCCACAGGACCCATGGAATGCGAGCTCACCGGCTTGGCCCTCACTCCCCAAGCTGATCAGCTGTTTTTAGCCGTGCAGCACCCTGGCGAGCGCCACGGCAGACGAGAGCAGAACGCCGAAGAAGCGCGCAGCTTTCAGCTGAAACTCACCAATGGCGAACCACTGGAGCAATTGCGCTGGGTTCCCCTGGGCTCCAACTGGCCGACCGGAGGCTTACCCAAGCCCGGGGTGGTGGTGATCCACCGCCGCAACGGCCAAGCGCTGCTCAGCTAAGCCGCAGCGCCTCAGCTTGCTGCTTGGCCTGATCCAGCAACTCCTTGAGATGGTCTTCATCGGTGTGGCTGAGGTTGGTCTGCAGCAGTTGGGTATGGCCGGCATGGCGGCGCAATTTCTCAATCACCCGATCGGTGGTGGCCTCTTTGACCAGCAAGCACAGTGCTGCCTTGCCGGGCTTGAGAGCTTCGCCCACCTCCTTGAGGAAACCGTCATTGATGCCGAGATCGGTCATGGCACCTGAGGCAGCACCCACGCCGGCACCGACGGCTGCTCCCACCAGGGGATTGAGGAACAACAAGCCCACCAACGTGCCCCAAAAGCCACCACTGACCGCACCAGCGGCCGTGAGGTTGAGGGCTTGGCGCAGCTCCACCTTGCCCTCGCTGTGGTGCACCACCACCACGGCATCTTCCAGGGCAATCAGATGGTCTTGCTGCAAGCCCACCAGCTCACGGCGCACTTCTTCTGCTTCGGCGGCATCGGGATACCCGAGCACGATCAGTTGGCCCATGAGCAACACGGCGTTGTCCCTTGAGCCTTTGACCGCTGGGTTAAGCCCGCGTGAACAGACCTAGCCCTGGCTGCGACGCCGAGACGAACGGGGCAACGGACGCTGGTTGCTGGGCTGGCGCCGCGGCGGCGCACTGTTTAACGGATCAGGCGCAGGCTGACGCGCCGGTTCCGGGCGCTGCCAGCGGGGCAGGCTGAAGACATCGTCATCAGGCCACTCGCTATCGGCATCATTCCAGCCCGGCACCGGCTCAGTAGGAGCTGGGCGTTGACCGCGCCTGGAGATGGCATCAAGGGGCCGCCGGCGCGAATTGCTGGAGGTGCCAGAGAAGCTCGGACGGGGCCGATTGCTGGCTGCTGCGTTGGCAGCCACACCATCCACAAACTCGCGACCGCGATCGATCCAACCTTCGAGGCGCTCCTCCAGACCACCGTCGAAGAACCGATCCACCATCACCCATTCATCCGTTGAGGCACCTTAGGCAGGCGGGGCCGCAAGGTCGCCTCACGCCGCAGACCCAGCCAGCTGATCACCCAGCCGCTCACCACCACGCCCGCCAGAAATTCAGCCACTGCACACCTCCTGAGGCCGCTCAAAGCGCAGCAGAAAGCGCGCATCCCAGCGGCCGCCATTGTGCTGCTCGCAGCAGGACCGGCAGGCCAACCCCTGGCGCCGGCGCCGGTAGGCCGCCGTGCGTCCACAGACCGGACACACAGCAATCCAGCCAGCCACAACCGCTGGCAAGGGATAGCTATGGCGCAGGCTCACCTCAAACTCCTGCTGGGCCCCATTGATCTGGGCCATGCGAGTCCGGAATTGGGGGCCATGCACCTCCTTAACCCGCTGCACCCGATCCACCCAGGCATGGATCATTTCGTGGCAGAGCGTGCTGAGGGTGGCCTCAGGGGGCAACGGCGCGAGCACCGGCCGAGACAAGACGATTTCGCAGATGCCTGGACCCCGCCGATAAAGACCGGCCGTGCGGGTCATGCGGCCATCACTCCAACGCAATTTCAGCGCTGGCCGCCCGAGCTCTCCCAGACAACCGGAAAAGTGCTCCCGGTCGAGCCGGTGGAACAGCGGCGGTAGCGGCGCGACGGGCATTGAAGCGATTGTGCGCGCAATCGTGGCCTCAGTCCTGCAGACTCGTGCCAGCCCAGCTGATGCCCCGCCCCTGCCATGGAAATGGATTGGTCACTAGCCCGTGATCTCGGCACCAAGCTGCTGCTCGCTGGCGGCGGCGCGCTGCTTCTTTATTGGACCGTCAGCGCGGTGCGCCTGGTCATCAGCGCCCGGGGCATCAACCCACTGATCAAGCAGTTCTTCACCAAGGTGGCCTCCGGTCAAATCGATGGGGCCTACCTGCTCACCACCAAGACCTACCGGCAACACGTCAACCGCCAGCAGTTCATCCGCTTCCTGGCCGGGCTCAAGCTGAACAAATACCGCAACCTGCGCTCCGGCCGCCCCCGCATCCAAGAGGGTCAGATCATGCTGACCGTGAAGCTCAAAAGCGAAGGCGGCGAGGAGCTGCCCTTGGACTTCACCTTCGTCAAAGCCGAGGACAGCTGGCGCGTTGAGCGCATTAGCCCTATCAGCGACTGAGCCCGCAAGCCATGGCGTTCACCGCCCAGCAGCAGCTGCGGGCTGCCGAACTGCGGCAGCTCCTGAACCGGGCAGCCCACGCCTATTACGTGCTGGATGCCCCTGAATTTGAAGACGCCGTCTACGACCGGCTCTACCGGGAGTTGTTGGACCTTGAGCAGCAACACCCCGAACTACTAAGCGCTGACAGTCCCACCCAGCGGGTGGGCGGCCCTCCAGCTGAGGGGTTCAGCAGCGTTGAGCACCGCATCGGCATGCTCAGCCTTGATAACGCCTTCAACGCCGAAGAGTTGCAGGCCTGGGATGGACGCCTGGGGCGCCAGCTGGAGGACAACCCTGAGCGCCAGCGCGAGTACGTCTGCGAGCTCAAGATCGATGGCAATGCCTTGGCCTTGAGCTACGCCGATGGGGTGCTGGTGCGCGCCGCCACCCGCGGAGATGGCAGCCGCGGTGAGGAGATCACCGCCAACGTGCGCACCATCCAAGCGGTGCCGCTGCGATTGCAGCTCAAGCAGCCACCGGCCTGGGTGGAAGTGCGCGGCGAGGCCTTCATCCCCGACGACACTTTTGAGGCCATCAACGCCGAGCGCCAGCAGCGCGGGGAAGCCCTCTTTGCCAATCCGCGCAATGCCTGCGCGGGCACCCTGCGGCAGCTCGACCCCAAGGTGGTGGCCGCCCGACGGCTGGACTTCTTCGCTTACACGGTGCACCTGCCAGCCGATGCAATGGGGCCCAAGAGCCAATGGGATGCTCTGCAATGGCTGGAAACTGCGGGCTTCCGCGTCAATCCCCACCGCGAACGCGCCAGCGGAGCCGATGGCGTGGTGGCCTTCTATGACCGCTGGGAGGAGCAGCGCCATCAGTTGCCCTACGCCACCGATGGAGTGGTGGTGAAGCTCGATGCGCTCGAGCGTCAGCAGCTCGCGGGCTTCACGCAAAAGGCGCCGCGCTGGGCCATCGCCCTGAAATACGCCGCCGAAGAAGCCCCCAGCCGGCTCCTGCGCCTGGTAGCCCAGGTGGGCCGCACCGGGGTGGTGACTCCCGTGGCGGAATTTGAAGCGGTGCCGCTCGCGGGCACCAGCGTCAGCCGCGCCACCTTGCACAACGCTGATCGGCTCGAGGAGCTGGATCTCCACAGCAGCGACACGATTGTGGTGCGCAAAGCCGGCGAGATCATCCCGGAAGTGCTGCGGGTGCTGCCTGAACTGCGGCCCGAGGGAGCCGAACGGCTAGAGCTACCCAGCCACTGCCCGGAATGCGGTTCATTGCTGGTGCGTGAGAGCGGAGAAGCCGCCACCCGCTGCGTGAACAGCAGCTGCCCGGCCATCCTTCGCGGTGCTCTTCGCCATTGGGTGAGCCGTCAGGCGATGGATGTCGATGGCTTGGGAGGCAAATTGATTGAACAGCTCGTCGACCGCGGCTTGGTGCGCTCCATCGCCGATCTCTACCGACTCGATGCCGCCCTGCTAGCCAGTCTCGAGCGCATGGGTGAGCAATCAGCCAGCAACTTGATTGAAGCGCTTGCCGCCTCACGCCAACGGCCATGGCACCGGTTGCTCTATGCCCTCGGCATCCACCACATCGGCAGCGTCAATGCCAAAACATTGGCCGCCGCCTTCCCCAGCTGGGAGGCGCTGCAAAGCGCCAGCGAAGAAGCGCTGAACGAGCTCTATGGCATTGGCCCCGAGATCAGCCAATCCATGCAGCAGTGGTGCAGCACCGAGGCCAATCAAAGCTTGATGGCTGAGCTCGCAGCCCTAGAACTGCCGCTAGCCAGCGACGACAACAGTGCAGAGGCTGCTGGTGCCATCGGCGCTCTAACGGGTCAAACCCTGGTGCTCACCGGCACGCTGCCCAACCTCAGCCGCCTTGAGGCACAAGCTTTGATCGAAGCCGCAGGCGGCAAGGTGACGGGCTCCGTCAGTAAAAAAACCAACTACGTGGTGGCCGGCAGCGAAGCGGGCAGCAAATTGCAAAAAGCCGAAAAACTCGGTGTTGCCATCATCGACGAGTCGGCATTGCAAGACCTGATCAACCCATGAGCCGCTCTGCCATTCACCGCTGGATCAAAACCGACTGCGGCCGTGCCAAATACGCCGAGTTGGCAAGCCGGCAAGGGTTTGCCTCCAAATTGCGGCTGGGCTGGTTTGTGCTGATTGCAGCACTGCGCGATCTACCCCTCAAGAGCACTGATCAAGCCTGAGTGATCTGACTGGCAGGCCGCTTGCTGCTTAGCCATCTGCGTTGGGGCCATCACTCTGCAAAGCCCGCTGCGCTGCCCGGCCCACCAGCCACACCACGGCCAAGGTGGCCAGCACACCAACAATGCGCAAAGCCCAGGTGAAGCCATCCGCTTCCCCGGAGAGCACCTCACCAAAACGGGCCACATCGCCTGCGAGCGCACCCAGGGCGCAGAACAGCACCGTGCCCGGAAGAATGCCGATCAAGCCAATGCTGTAGTCGCGCAGCGACACGGCACTGAGGCCATAGGCCAGGTTGAGCAGGCTGAAGGGGAAAGCCGGGGAGAGCCGTGTGAGCAGCACCAGCCGCAACCCTTCACGGCTAACGGCCGTTTCGATCGCCTGGAGCCGCGGCCAGCTGGCCAGCCGTTGGCTAGCCCAGTCATGCAACCAATGGCGGCCCAGCAAAAACGTTGCCACCGCACCCAAGCAGGCCCCTAAAAACACCAAAGCGCTGCCGCCCCAGGTGCCATAGAGCACTCCGGCCAACATCGACGCCCACACCCCAGGGAGCAACAGCGTTACCCACAGGGCATAAAGCGGCACGAACAACACAGCCCCCAGGGGGCTGCGCAGCAGCTCCAAAACCGTGTCCAGAGCGGGGGTCAGCTCGGCCATGGCCAGAACCGCCAACAAAAAGGATCCCGCCATGGTGACCGGTTCTGCCGTCAGGCGCGTTGACCAGCCGAGTGGATAGGACATCCGGAATTAACTTGCATTAATCAATAAGATTGTTGAGACTGGCTGGCCGTAACCGAATCCCGCTGGATGTCGCAGCCGCTCTTTGGCGAACTCGATCTCTTACACAGCAACCAGGGTGTGCTGATCGGCACCGCTGGCTTGGTGGTGCTGTGGGTCGCCCTCACGCTGCTGGAACGCCGCGGCCGCCGGGTGGGTGCGCTGGTCTCCCGCACGGTGAAGCGCCCGCTCACCCTGGGCCTAGCTGCTGCGCTCTACGCCGGCTGGATCACCCAACTGCTGGAGCCGGCCACCAGCAAACTCAATGGCCTGGCCAGTGCGCGGCTGTCGGCCAGCTTGATGATCGTGGCCATCAGCTGGGCAACGATTCGCCTGGGCCATGCCGTGCTGCGCTCCCGCAGCTTTGAAGAGTGGCTGAAGGTTGAAGATCCAAAAGACGAGGCGATGTTGATCAGCCTCTTGGACCGGCTCTATGTGATCGGCGTGCTGGTGGTAGCCAGCGCTGCGCTGATGGTCACCTTCGGTGTGTCCACCACCGCTGTCGCCACGCTGCTGGGCGGCGCGGGCATCGGCATCGGCTTTGGCACCCAACACATCTCCCAAAACTTCCTCTCCGGATTCATGTTGTTTTTCAATCGCCCTTTTAAAGAAGGCGATTGGATCAGCACCACCGGCCTGGAGGGAACCGTTGAAAGCATCGGTTGGTACCACACCCGTTTGCGCACCTTTGACCGCCGCCCGCTGTACATCCCCAATGCAGTGTTTGCCACCAACCCGATTGAGAACCCGGGGCAGATGTACAACCGCCGCATCAAAACCAGCCTGAGCCTTCGCTACGAAGACATCACCCGGGTCCAAACCGTCACCGAGCAGATCCGCTCGATGCTGGAAAACCATCCCAAGATCGACCAGAACCAGACGATCCTGGTGAACTTCAACGAGTGGGATAGCTCGTCGGTGAACGTGATGATCTACTGCTTCACCCACACCACGGTGTGGAAAGAGTGGCTTGATGTGCAGCAGCAGGTGTTCCTCGATATTGCCCAGATCGTCAAAGGCGCAGGCGCTGATTTCGCCTTCCCCGCCACCACCTTCTACCCAGCGCCCCAGCTGCCTGAGGAGAACGCGATCCGCAAGCTCAACGTGGCCTAATCAGCTCAGATCAGCCAAGCGCTGGCGGGCCAGCTGGGCTTGGGTTTCAGCCTCGGCCAAGTTGGCGCGGCACTCAGCCACCACGGCGGCTGGGGCCTTATCGGCGAAGTTGGGGTTGTCGAGGCGCTTCTGCAGCCCAGCGATCTCCTTCTCCGCCTTGGAGAGGTCTTTCGACAGGCGGCCCTTGAGGGCCTCAAGATCCACCAGGCCATCGATGGGCAGCAGCACCTGCAGCTCACCACTGACGCCTGCTAAAGCGCGGCCAGCCGGGGCATCCGCCAGCACCTCAACGGATTCAGCGCGGGTGAGTGCCGCAATATCAACGCTGGCGCGCCACAGGCTTTCGGCCAAATCAGAACGCATGGTGATGAACCGCACCGGTGCGGCTTGCGAGGGCTTTAACCCCGCCACAGCGCGCAGGTTGCGCACCACGCGAATGGCTTCAAACAGCTCGCTGAAGGAACGCTCCAGGGCCTCATCGAGGGCGGCCTCATCCAGCTCAGGCCAGCTCTGCAGCGCCAGATAGGTGGCGTCATCAGCGCCGGTGAGGGCATGCCAGAGCTCTTCGCTGAGGTGGGGCATCAGCGGGTGCAACATCCGCTGCAACTCCTCCATCACCTGGGCCAGCACCTGACGGGCAGTGCGCTGATCAGCCAAGGCCTCAGCGCTGGGGTTCTCACCAGGGTTGAGCCGCCGCTTGCTGAGCTCCAGATACCAATCGCAAACCTCGTTCCAGGCGAACTCATAGAGGCCTTTGGCTGCTTCCCCCAAGCCATAGCTTCTGTAGCGGGCTGCCGTCTCGCGGTTGACGCGGGCCAAGCGGGAGAGGATCCACCGATCGGCCAACTGCAGCGCCGCAGGGTCCGGCTTACCAAGGCTCTCTGGGGTCTTGCCGCCCAAATTCATCAGGGCAAAGCGTGTGGCGTTCCAGAGCTTGTTGGCGAAGTTACGGGAGGCCTCGACCGTGCCGGAGGTATCGCTCTTGCGGTCGTAATCCAGGCGAATGTCTTGTCCGGCCCCAGCCACTTCGCGCACCAGGGCAAAGCGCAGGGCATCAGCGCCGTAGCGGTCAATCAGCAGCAATGGATCAATGCCATTGCCCGCTGATTTGCTCATCTTGCGGTTGTTTTCATCGCGCACCAACCCATGGATATAGACGTCGGCAAACGGCGTCTCGCCGGTGAACGCGCCGGCCATCATCGTCATCCGGGCCACCCAGAAAAAGATGATGTCGAAGCCCGTCACAAGCAAGCTGGTGGGATACCAACGCTGCAGGTCAGCCGCGTTCTGGTCAGGCCAACCCAGGGTCGAGAAGGGCCACAGGCCGCTGGAAAACCAAGTATCGAGGGCGTCTTCGTCCTGCTCAATCTGCGCCTCAGCGCCGAACTGGGCGCGCGCTTTCTCCAGCGCCTCAGCTTCATTGCGCGCCACCACATAGGGCGTGGTGTCGGTATAGCGGCCACCGCTTTCGCTGATCACAAACCAGGCCGGGATGCGATGGCCCCACCACAGCTGGCGGCTGATGCACCAATCGCGAATGTCGGTGAGCCAATCGCGGTAGACCTTGCTCCAACGCTCCGGCACAAACTGCGGCTTGGCCTGATCGAGCGCCTCCCGGCAACGGGCCGCTAACGGCTCGGCTTTGACAAACCACTGGGTGGAGAGCAACGGCTCCACTGGCACCTTGCCGCGATCGGAATAGGGAACGCTGTGGCGGTGGGGCTCCACCTTCACCAGCAAGCCCTGCTCTTCCATGGCCGCCACCACGGCTTTGCGCGCTTCAAAGCGATCCAAACCGGCAAAGCGGCCGGCTTCACTGTTCATGCTGCCGTCCTTGGCCATCACCGTGATCAACGGCAAACCATGGCGCTGGCCAATAGCGAAGTCGTTGGGGTCATGGGCGGGCGTCACCTTGACGCACCCGGTGCCGAACTCAGCATCAACGTGCTCATCGGCCACGATCGGAATCTGGCGCCCCACCAACGGCAGTGTGAGGGTTTGACCCACCAGGGCGCTGTAGCGCCCATCGCTGGGGTTCACCGCCACGCCCGTGTCGCCCAGCATCGTTTCGGGGCGCGTTGTGGCGACTTCAAGATGGCCACTGCCATCGCTGAGGGGGTAGCGGAAATGCCAGAGGTGACCATCCACCTCTTTCATCTCCACCTCCAAATCACTCACCGCTGAACCGGAAGCCGGGCACCAATTCACCAGGTATTCGCCCCGGTAAATCAGGCCTTGCTCATGCAGGTTGACGAAGGCTTCGATCACGGCCTGGCTGCAGCCGGCATCAAGGGTGAATCGCTCGCGCTGCCAATCCACCGAGAAACCAAGACGCCGCAACTGGCTGACGATGCGCCCGCCGCTTTCGCCCTTCCAGGCCCAGCAGCGCTCTAAAAATCCCTCACGGCCCAGCTCCTCTTTGCTGCTGCCCTCAGCCTTGAGCTGTTTTTCCAGGATTGTCTGAACCGCAATCGAGGCGTGGTCGGTGCCAGGCAGGCAGAGCACGTTTTTGCCCTGCATCCGCTGAAAACGAACGATCGTGTCGATCAGCGCCGTGTTGAACGCATGGCCCATGTGCAGGCTGCCGGTCACGTTCGGTGGCGGCGTCACCAGCGAAAACGGTTCGCCAGGCGCCTCAGGATCTGGGTGAAACGCCCCTGAAGATTCCCAGGCCTGTTGCCAGCGCGCCTCAGTGGCCTGGGGGTCGTAGGTCTTGGCCAGTTCGATCACTGCAGCGGCGCGCGCGAAGCGGCCATGCTCGCAAAAGGCAGCTCAGGCTTCTGGGGCGGCGCGCCACGGAATCGCCACCAACGCATCCAGTTGCTGCCAGCTGCCGGGATCAACCACCACCAGCTCAGTGAGCTGGACCTGCTCGAGAGCAGCTCGCACATCAGCTTTAGCCAAAGGCCGCGCTGGGCCCAGCGGCATCACGAGCACCTGGGCTTCAGCCGGATCCGCCATCACTTTGAGATCGAGATCACTCAATTCGCGCTCAAAAAACAAACGCCGCAAACGGCCGGTCAACACCGGCCCCAAGGCATGGGCAAAGGCTTCCAATTCCTGCTGTTGCACGCCCGCGCCGCACTGCAGCGCCAACCAGATCAAAAACTTGGCCCAGCTCTCCCGGGTCCATAGCGGCGGGAACTCCTCACGCTGATGGCGCACCAATTCCTGCACCGCAAAGTGCAGCAATGCCCCCTGCAAATCGTTGTTGGACTGCGCTTCCGCCACTGGCTAACCGCACCACAATCCATCTCTCCTACCAGCAGATCAGACGCGCGCCGGCCATGGACTGCACCACCCAACTGGGGATGCTGCGGGAACGGCGCCAGAGGGGGCAAGCCCTCCTCGCAGGGCAGCGGGTGGTGCTCTGCAGCCAAAGCTGGCCGCTGCTGGTGAGCCAGTCCACAGCGCTGCAAGGCGGCGCTGATGTGGTGGCGGCCTGCACCACCGAAGCGGAAGCCCGCCGGCACGTGCAGCAGCGCCGCCCGCACCTGCTGATCAGCCACGACCAGCTGCAACAGGGATCCGGGCTCAACCTGGTGAGCCACTGCAAGCAGATGCAACCGAGTTTGCAGACGCTGTTGATCGTCAGCCGGCCACAGCACTTCCCTTGGCGGCAAATGCTGAGCTTGGGCGTGGATGCTGCCTGCAGCAGCGAGCAATTGGGCCGTGGCGTGCTGTTGCAGGCCTTGGAGCACCTGCAAGACGACGGCACCTGCTTCATCGATCCAGCCTTGAAACGGGTGAATGCCCAGCGCCATCCGCACCTATCGCCAAGGCAACAGCAGGTGCTTGAGGGCCTGCAAAGCCAGCACTCCCTGGCTGATCTGGCCCAGGAGCTGGGCGTGGCCCACAGCACCTTGAAGGGATATGTGCGGGAGCTCTACGAGAAGTTGGAGGTGCCCAGCCGCCACCTCGCGATCCGCAAAGGCCAGCAGCTGGGCCTGCTGCAGGCAGACTGATGCTGTTACACGCCTTCCCATGGCCCTCGACCTCAACGATCCCGATCTCGAGCTGTCCGATTTGCTGTTCGCCTATCAGACCTGGGTGCTGGCGGTCCTCAACGACGAAAAGCTCAATCCCGAGGGCGAAAAGCTCGCCACCGATGAGATCTCAGAAGACGCCATGAACGCCCTGCGTTTCCTGCCGGCGGAAGTGACATCCACCGTGGAGAGCACCCTGGCCTTGGCTTACGACGTGGACGCCGACGAGCTGACCAACCTGCTGTTCCCCGAGAGCTGATCAACCAGGAACCGCATCGCAGCTAACCAGGCCTCATCGGCAGCTTGAGGGTCCCAGCGGGGCCCGTCATCCCGCATGAACGTGTGATCGGCCTCAAACAGCCTGCTGCTGTGGTTGATCCCGCTGGCTTGAAAAGCGGCAAGCACCTGCTGCAACGCTTCAGGTGGCACGTGGGGATCGAGGCTGCCGAACACGGTGAACACCGCCGCTTGAATCTGGTTCAAACGCTCAAGGGTGTCGGCACGATCAGCACCGAGAACCCCGTCTTGCAAACCAGTGGGGTAGCAACAAACAGCCGCCTTCACGCGCTGATCTAAGGCTGCGCGCAGGGCTAGATGGCCCCCCAGGCAAAAACCAAAGCTCGCCAACTGCTGCCCATCAACACTGGATTGCTCACTGAGCCAATCGAGTACGGCACCAGCATCAGCGTCGTAAGCGGAAACCGGCGTTGCTTTGGCATCGGCATTGCCGCGCAGGCGGCCCACACCACCGGGTTCCATCACCGTGCCGGGGCGCTCAAGTCGGTGAAAGATCTCCGGTGCCGCCACGACGTAGCCGTATCCAGCCAAACGGTTTGCCAAGCGCAGCATCGGCTCACCGAGTTGGTAGATGTCGGAGAAGAACACCACCCCCGGATAGCGGCCTTCAGGCTTGGGCTGGGCGACATGGAGCCGCATCAGCGAGCCATCCACCATCAACCCCTGCTGCTGCTGGGTGATCTGCACAGCTCTGGTAACGAGATATCAGAACCCTAAAAACAATCCATTTAGGCGTCAGGCATTGACCAGCCCAAGCGGTAGCTAAGAGCAACAGGTATTGCTGTTTGAGCCATGTTCAAAGCGTTGACCAGTGCAGCTCTTCTCGTTGTTGCCACTGCAGGTTCGGCTCTGGCACAAGTTCCCCCCAGCCAAGTGCGAGCAGCCAATTTGGCTCGCATGGAGGCTGAACGCATCAATGGCGGACTCAGCAAATACTTCACCGCCAATTGCATGCACCGCTCAGGCGGCGGCAACTGCCTCGTCAATGAGAGTGCCGATGGCTACCTGTTCAACTTCCTGGGTGGAGCACCTGGCTGGGAAGTGAATCAGCAGCCAGCCTCCGTGCAAACCAAAATCTTGATCGGCCCAGAAGGCAACCAGGTCAAAGAGGTCATCTACAACGGCGCCCCCCAATAGGAGCAACACCCATGGCTTTTCTGCTCAAGGTCCGCTGGGAGATCAAGCCGGGCCTACACAACCAGTTCTGCCAAAGCGAGAAAGCACTGGCCGAGGTGATGCCCCATCACCCCGGAGTGATCTGTTACCACGCCGATTACCCCGAGCCGAATCTGAGCGAATGGGTGGAGATCTATGCCAACGACGACACCTTCGCCTCCCACCTCGATGACCCTGCCGCCAGCAAACCACTGGGGGAGCTGATTGATTGCTGCAGCAAGGTGTCGTGCCGCTGTTGGGGTGATCCCAACCCCGCATCCAAAGAACGGCTCAAAGCCTTCGCCGCTGAATACCAAAACACTGGTAAGGGCTCTTTTGTGCTGAACCCCAACGCCGATCCTCACTCCCACATCTGAGGAGATGGATCAGCGCCAGCGCTGATCCATCGAGCAATCCATGCAGTAATGCGAGCGAAATTTGGAGCTTGGTTGCTCCATCGACGTTCGCCAGTCGCTGTATTGGGGCGACTGCATGCGATTCAGAAGCCAGCTGACACTTCGCGCCTGGGATGCCGCAGAGTTGTGCTGTGCCAATGCGGGAGCTCCCAACGGCATCAGCGCCAGGACAACCGCGATTAAGGCAATGAACTCGCCATGCATGGGTCGATAGAGCACCTAGATCGACCTTCGCTCCGGCAAGCCCGGCGCAATGAAAGGGCAGCCATGAATGGGCTGAACATTGCCTGAGAACCATGCCCGGTGCCGGGTTCGAACCAGCGACATCCTCTTTGTAAGAGAGGCGCTCTACCGCTGAGCTAACCGGGCGGTTTGACCATTGTGCCAAGTGGCTTGAGCCTGGATCCTGAGCTCAGCTGGAACACCGCAACCTGGCCAGCGGCCGCCGCCACGATCAAGCCACCTGGGCCATCAGCTGGCTGCTGGGGCTGGTCATTGCACTCCTGCTGGGTTGGCCCACCGGGCTCACGGCCGGGCTGGCTTTTCTGGTTGGTGGGCTGTGGCTCTCACCGGATCTCGACACCCTCAGCCGCCCCAGCAAACGTTGGGGCTGGCTAGCGGTGCTTTGGTGGCCCTACCGCCGCCTGGTGCGCCATCGCGGCTGGATGTCCCACACCCCACTGCTGGGTAGCGCTTGCCGGCTGCTGCTGCTGCTGGGCTGGCTGCTGCTGGCCCTGGTTGGGCTACAAGCCATCGGCGGGCCAGGGCCGCTGTGGGGCATCCAACAAATCGAAACGCTGTGGCGGGCTTATCCACAGCAACTGATCACAGCCCTAGTGGCGATTGAAGCCAGCGCCTGGCTGCATCTGCTGCAGGATGGCGACCCGATGCCACCCCCGTTGCGCCGGTGACTGATCCCTCTACCAGCAGCGCCGCCATCGAGAAGCTGATGGCCGTGGTGGCCCAACTGCGCAACCCCGAGGGCGGTTGCCCATGGGATCTGGCGCAAACCCACCAATCCCTGCTGCCCTACGTGCTGGAGGAGGCCCACGAGGTGGCCGATGCCCTGCGCTCGGGAGATGACACAGAGCTCGGCGATGAACTCGGTGATCTGCTGCTGCAGGTGGTGCTGCATGCCCAGATCGCTGCCGAGCGTCAGGCCTTTGATTTGGCCCAGATCGCTGACGGCATCAGCGCCAAGTTGGTGCGGCGCCATCCCCATGTCTTTGGCGGGGAAGCCCGCAGCTGGGATGAGATCAAAGCTGAGGAGCGAGCAGCCCGCGGCCAGAGCGACGCCAGCCTCAGTGATCGCCTACGCCGCAAAGTGCGCGGCTTAGGGCCCTTGGCTGGGGCCATGGTGATCTCCTGCAAAGCGGCAGCAGCGGGCTTCGAGTGGGACTCGATGGAGGGGGTCTGGGAGAAGGTGCACGAGGAGCTCGATGAGCTCAAAGAAGCGGTGGCCAGCGGCGATCAAGCCCACGCCGAAAGCGAGCTCGGCGATCTGATGTTCACCCTGGTGAATGTGGCGCGCTGGTGTGAACTCAGCCCCCAAGAAGGCCTCAACGGCACCAACCAGCGCTTCCTGCAGCGCTTCGCCAAGGTGGAAGCCGCCCTGGGTGGTGACCTCTCCGGCCGCAACATCAAAGAACTCGAAGGCCTCTGGCAGAAAGCCAAAGCTGAGCTGCGCTCAGAGCAAGGTGACGGCGCCTGAGGCGATATCGAAATAACTCGGCTGAATCTTGAGCCGGCCTTCAGCAACGGCCTGCTGCAACACCGCACTGCGCTCAGAGAGCTGGGCAGCGGCATAAACCGCGTTGTGCTGAATGCCTCGCGGCAGGTCATCGCGCGGTTCTAAAGCCGCACGGATCGGCGTCACCAACTCCTCCAACAAGGGGGTTAACGGGTCTTTGCCCAAAGCCGCCGTGACTGCACCGCAGCCGCTGTGGCCCATCACCAGGATCAGCGGCACCTGCAGCAGCTCAACGGCATATTCCAGCGAGGCCACCCCTTCGTTGAAGGCGGTGTTGCCAGCACTGCGCACACCAAATAATTCCCCAGCTCCAGCACAAAAAATCCACTCCACTGGAATGCGTGAATCGGCGCAGGTGAGCACGGCCGCCCAGGGGTGCTGGCCTTTGGCCAGGGCCTTGGGATCCACCTGGCAGTGCTCCCCCAGCAAGGCCTGCAGCAAGGTCATCCGCAGCTGCGGGTCCTGCTCTTGGGCCGCCCGGCTCCAGGCCGCTGCGAAGCGGGCATTGCCCGCCTGCAAGGCCTGCAGAGGGTCGTCGTGGGGGCTGCACACAGCCAGCCGCTCCATCAGCGTAGGGTCCGCA
Organism: Synechococcus sp. Minos11; assembly: GCF_014279855.1. Classification (NCBI taxonomy): domain Bacteria; kingdom Bacillati; phylum Cyanobacteriota; class Cyanophyceae; order Synechococcales; family Synechococcaceae; genus Synechococcus; species Synechococcus sp. Minos11. Next base: position 2,187,592 of record NZ_CP047953.1, read on the forward strand.
GCGCCGGCGACCGCCGGCTGCGGCCGCCAGGCCAACCCCAAGCTCGCCAGTCCCAAGGTCTGCAAAAGCTGCCTGCGGCTGCTGCCCATCGAGGTCCCTCCTGACAAGGGTGCTTGCTCCGTTCTTAGCTGGAGTGATCGGCCGCCACCACAACCCGCCATGACCAGCTCCGGTTGGATTGATGAACACCACAACGGGGTGCGCTACGGCCTAGCCGGTGCGGTGCTGCACGAAGAGCACAGCCCGTTTCAGCGCGTCACGATCATTGAGAGCGACCGCTACGGCAAAGGGCTGCTGCTCGATGGCTGCTGGATGACCGCTGAGCGGCAAGAACGGCACTACCACGAGGCCCTGGTGCATCCGGCCCTGTGCAGCGCCGAGCGCATTGAGCGAGTGCTGGTGATCGGCGGCGGTGATGGCGGCACAGCCCGCGAGTGCCTGCGCCATGGGGAGGTGCAGCAGCTGGATTTGGTGGAGATCGATGGCCGTGTGGTGGAGCTCAGCCAGCAGCACCTACCGAGCATCGGCGGCAGTGCCTGGAGCGATCGCCGGCTGCAGCTCACGATTGGCGATGGCATTGCCTGGGCCGCCAATGCCGCTGACGGGAGCTACGACGTGGTGCTGGTGGATGGCTCCGATCCAGCTGGCCCCGCCGAAGGGCTCTTCAATCGCGCCTTTTTTGAACATTGCCGCCGCCTATTGCGGCCTGGCGGTGTGTTTGGCACCCAAAGCGAATCACCTGAGGCCTTCCGCCAGGTGCATCTCGACACGGTGCAGCTGCTGCGGGAGGTGTTCGGCCATGCCGATCCGCTCTATGGCTGGGTGCCGATGTATCCCAGCGGCTGGTGGAGCTGGACCTTCGCCGCCACGGATGGCGCCCGCTACCGCCAGGCCAAGCCGGAACGCGCTGCTGCCGTGGCCGCCAGCTGTGAGATCTGGAGCCCCCGCTGGCAACGGGGGGGGTTTGATGCGATTCCCGCCGGCATCGAGCGGGCCTTGGAGACTTAAACGATGACGGCGATACCCAAAGAGTTGTTCAACCGCGACGGCGCCATCTACATGGGGGCCCAGCGCGATCCAGCCGGCTGCCAGGTAGGCCTGTTTGGCGTGCCCTACGACGGCACCACCTCCTTTCGCCCCGGCACCCGCTTTGGCCCGGCCGCCATCCGCCAGGTGAGCGATGGCCTGGAGACCTATGACCCCCAACTGGATGCCGATCTCGAGGACATCGCCTTCGCGGATCTGGGCGCTGTTGAGATCTCCTTTGGGGCTCCTGAGCCGGTGGTGGAGGCCGTGCGGCAAGCCACCAATGCCGTGCTGGACCTTGGGCTCAAACCCTTAATGCTCGGCGGCGAGCACTCCATCAGCAGCGGCGCGGTGGCGGCTGTGGCGGAGCGCTATCCGGATCTGGTTCTGCTCCAGCTCGATGCCCATGCCGATCTGCGCGAGAGCTGGCTAGGAGGCCGCCATAGCCATGCCTGCGCCATGCGGCGCTGCCTGGAGGTGTTGCCCAGCGGTGAGCTCCTGCAGCTCGCCATCCGCAGCGGCACCAAGCAGGAATTCCAAGAATTGCGGCGGGAACAACGGCTGGTGGGGATGCAACAGCTCGCCGCGCGGTTGCAGGCCATCCAAGGCCGGCCGCTGTACTTAACCGTTGATCTGGATTGGTTTGATCCCTCGGTGATGCCCGGCACTGGCACCCCCGAACCAGGCGGCTACCTGTGGGCAGATTTCGCTGAACTCACGGCTCTGCTGCAGGGGCAGAACCTGGTGGCCGCTGATGTGGTGGAGCTAGCCCCCGGACTCGATTCCAGTGGCTGCAGCAGCGTGCTGGCCGCCAAGGTGGTGCGCAGCCTGCTGCTCAGCCTCGCGGCGCCGTGAGGCCTGAGAGGCGCAGCTGCTGACTATCGGCGGGTTTGACGCCTTGATGCTCGTGATGGGCCCAGTCCGGCAGCTCTGGCGGCTTGGCGGTCCAGTGGTGGCAGCTCAAATCCGCAGTCAGGTCGGGATGGAGCATCACCCTGCGCAGGCGGCACCAGGAGGAATCCGCTGCCGGATGGCAGTGGCGACAACTGCGGCAGCAAGGCCTCGCTGACATCCACCCAACTGAAGTGGTTTCAACGTAATGACGTCACCAGTGGCGCCAATGGTCCGCACCACAATCCCCAGGTTGTCTACGGGAGACTGAAGCAAATCTGTGGCCCGCCGCGATGCTGCACACCCCCCTATTTGAGCTCTGCCGTGAAGCCGGTGGCCGCATGGTGCCGTTTGCCGGCTGGGAGATGGCGGTGCAATTCGAGGGCCTGATGGCCGAGCACCGGGCTGTACGGCAACGCTGCGGTGTGTTCGATATCTCGCACATGGGCGTGCTGACGCTCACGGGATCAGGCGTCAAAGACAACCTCCAGGGGCTGGTGCCCAGCGATCTGCAGCGCATTGGCCCCGGCGAAGCCCAATACACGGTTCTTCTGAATGAAGCCGGTGGCATCCGCGACGACCTGATCGTTTACGACCGCAGCGACACCGAAGTGGTGGTGGTGATCAACGCCGCCTGCGCCGACAGCGACACCGCCTGGATCAAGCAACAACTCGAACCCCAAGGGGTGAGCGTTAGCGACCGCAAAGCTGGTGGCGTGCTGCTGGCGCTGCAGGGCCCTGAAGCCGTGGGGCGCCTGGAGCAGCTCTGCGGCGAGAGCCTGGCGGGCGTGCCGCGCTTTGGCCACCGCGACCTGACCATCAAGGGAGAGCCCGTGTTTGCCGCCCGCACCGGCTACACCGGTGAAGACGGCTTTGAGCTGTTGCTCACAGCCAGCGCCGGCCAAGCCCTATGGCGCCAGCTGCTTGAGGACGGCGTGGCGCCTTGCGGCCTGGGCGCCCGCGACAGCCTGCGCCTGGAGGCGGCCATGCACCTCTATGGCAACGACATGGATGCCAACACCAGCCCGCTGGAATGCGGCCTCGGCTGGCTGGTGCACCTGGAGATGCCGATCGAGTTTGTGGGCCGCGAAGCGCTCGAGCGCCAAACCGCCGAAGGCGTCAGCCGCAAGCTGGTGGGGCTACAGCTGCAAGGCCGGGCCATTGCTCGCCACGACTACCCGGTACTGCACAACGGTGAGCCCGTGGGGGTTGTCACCAGCGGCACCTTCTCGCCAACCCTGGAGCACCCGGTCGCCCTGGCCTCGGTGCGGGCGGATTTGGCCAAGCTCGGCAACGAACTGATGGTGGAGATCCGCGGCCGCCAAGAACCAGCGGTGGTGGTCAAGCGGCCCTTCTACCGGCGGCAGGGGTAGGCACCCCCCGCGTGGGATCATCCGGGGTTACTGACGTTCCCCCACCATGCGCAGCCACTCCTGCGGCGATCTGCGCAGCGATGCCATCGACAGCACCGTTCTGCTCAGCGGCTGGGTGGATCGCCGCCGAGACCATGGCGGGGTGATCTTCATCGACCTGCGTGATCGCAGTGGCACCGTGCAGATCACGGTGGATCCCGATCTCGGCGCCGAGGCCTTCGCTGTTGCTGAACACCTGCGCAATGAAACGGTGCTGCAGGTGGAAGGGCGGGTGCGCGCCCGCCCCGATGAATCCCGCAACGAGCGCCTGGCCACTGGCGAGGTGGAAGTGCTGGCCCAGCGCCTGAAGGTGCTCAATGCCCCCAGCCGCAACCTGCCGTTTGCGGTTTCCGTGCACGACGACGAGCAGGTGCGCGAGGAGCTGCGCCTGCGGCACCGCTATCTGGATCTGCGCCGCGAGCGCATGCGCCGCAACCTCAGCCTGCGGCACCAAACGGTGCGAACCGCGCGCCGCTTCCTCGAAGACGAGGGCTTCATCGAAGTGGAAACGCCGGTGCTGACCCGCTCCACCCCAGAGGGCGCCCGCGACTACTTGGTGCCATCACGCGTGTGCGGTGGTGAGTGGTTTGCCCTGCCCCAATCACCACAGCTGTTCAAGCAGCTGCTGATGGTGGGCGGACTGGAGCGGTACTACCAAGTGGCCCGCTGCTTCCGCGACGAAGACCTCAGGGCCGATCGCCAGCCGGAATTCACCCAGCTGGACATGGAGATGAGCTTCCTGGATCAAGAGCAGATCCTCGATCTCAATGAGCGCCTGATCGCCCGCATCTGGAAGCTGGTGAAAGGTGTGGAGCTCTCGCTGCCGCTACCGCGCATGACCTGGCATGAGGCCATGGAGCGCTACGGCACCGATCGGCCCGACACCCGTTACGGCATGGAGCTGGTGAGCGTCAGCGACATCGTTGCTGACATGGGTTTCAAGGTGTTCTCCGGCGCGGTTGCCGCTGGTGGCTCGGTCAAATGCATCACCGTGCCCGGCGGCAATGACAAGGTCAGCAATGTGCGCATCAAGCCCGGCGGTGATGTGTTCAGCGAAGCGCAAAAGGCTGGAGCAGGCGGCTTGGCCTTCATCCGGGTGCGCGACGGCGGTGAGATCGACACCATCGGCGCCATCAAAGACAACCTCAGCGATGAGAAAAAAGCTGAGCTGCTGCAGCGCACCGGCGCCGAGCCCGGCAGCTTGATCCTGTTCGGTGCCGGCGATACCGCCACGGTGAACAAGGCTCTCGATCGGGTGCGCCAATACCTGGCCAAAGAGCTGGAGATGGTGCCGGCTGAGGCCTGGAACTTCCTCTGGGTGGTGGATTTCCCGATGTTCGAATTCAACGCCGACGAGAACCGGCTCGAAGCGCTGCATCACCCGTTCTGCGCTGCCAACCCCGAGGACCTTGGCGACGATCCAGCCCTATGGAGCGAGCGGCTGCCCACGGCTCGCGCCCAGGCCTACGACCTGGTGCTCAATGGCCTGGAGCTGGGCGGGGGTTCGCTGCGCATCCACGATGCGGCCTTGCAGAACCAGGTGCTGCAGACCATTGGCCTGGCCCAAGAGGAAGCCCAAGAGCAATTTGGCTTCCTGCTCGAAGCCCTGGAGATGGGCGCCCCACCCCACGGCGGCATTGCCTTTGGCCTCGATCGCATGGTGATGCTGCTGGCGGGTGAGGAGTCGATCCGCGACACGATTGCCTTCCCCAAGACGCAACAGGCCCGCTGCCTGATGACATCTGCCCCAGGCGGTGCCAGCGACAAGCAACTCGAGGAATTGCATGTGGCCAGCACCTGGGTGGAACCGGAAGAAAACTGAATCAGAATTTTCCTCTTGTCGCAGATAAGTCCAAGTTGAGACTGTCCTATGGGAGCGGCCATGACAAACCGTCAGGCCAGTTCCAAACGCCGCTCGACAGCGGACCTCGTGCGCCTGTATCTGCAGGACATTGGCCGCGTCGACCTGCTCAGCCACGAAGAAGAGCTCACCCTCGCCCGGCTTGTCCAAAAGCGAGAGCAGCTTGTGGTGGAGCGCCGCGGCCTTTGCAGCAAACATCCCGACGTGGCTCGCCTGGAGGCTCTTGAGGAGCAACGGCTACGGGAAACCTCAAAGCTGGGCCATCAACCCTCCCAAAGCCAATGGGCTCAGGCTTGCGGGCTAAGCGCGGGTGAACTGCGCGCCCAGGTGCAGGCGGGCAACAAGGCCTGGGCCGAATTGCTCGACATGAGCCCCGGCGATCTGCAACGGCAACTGCTGCATGGACGCCGCGCCAAAGAGCGCATGATCCAAGCCAACCTGCGCCTGGTGGTGGCCGTTGCCAAGAAATACCAGCACCGCGGCATGGAACTGCTCGATCTGGTGCAAGAGGGCACCCTCGGCCTGGAGCGGGGCGTTGAGAAATACGACCCCACCCGCGGCTTCCGCTTCAGCACCTACGCCTACTGGTGGATCCGGCAGGGAATCACCCGTGCCATCGCCACCCAAAGCCGCACGATTCGCTTGCCGGTGCACATCACCGAAAAGCTCAACCGCATCAAAAAAGCCCAACGCGATATCGCCAGCCGCCTGGGCCGCACCGCCACGCTCAAGGATCTTTCCCAAGAACTCCAGCTCTCCGAGGAGGTGGTGCGCCAGACCCTGATGCGCGTGCCGCGCTCGGTGTCACTCGACACCCGCGTTGGCCGTGACATGGACACCGAACTGGGCGACCTGCTCGAAGACGGCATGCCCACCCCCGAGCAGCGGCTCACCCGCGAAAAGCTGCACGACGACCTGCTCGTGCTGCTGAATGAGCTCAGCGGCCGCGAAGCCCGCGTGATCCGGCTGCGCTTCGGGCTCGATGACGACACGCCCCAAACCCTGGCGGAAATTGGCAAAACCCTGGATCTCTCCCGCGAGCGGGTGCGCCAAATCGAATCGCGGGCCCTGCACAAATTGCGCCTGCCCGAACGCCGCGGCCGCGTCCGCGACTACATGGAAGACCTTGATTAGGTCTCCCTGTTCTTCCACCAACCCACCGCCTCATCTCCAACCCCAGCCGTCATGGCCCATCTCGCTCCACCCATCGACATCGGCATCCCCACCAACCAACGCCTGGAAATTGCCGAAGGCTTAGGCCGCCTGTTGGCCGATAGCTACGTGCTCTACCTCAAGACCCACGGCTTCCACTGGAACGTGACCGGGCCGATGTTCACCTCGCTCCACACGATGTTCATGGAGCAGTACACCGAGCTGTGGACAGCCCTCGATGAAATCGCTGAGCGGATTCGCGCCCTCGGCCAGCTGGCCCCGACTGGCGGCCGCCGCTACGCCGAACTCTCCAGCATTGAAGAGTGCAACGAATCACCGGAAGCCCTGGCCATGGTGGCTGAGCTGGTGCGGGGCCATGAAGCTGTGGCCCGCACCGCCCGCGGCGTGCTGCCTTTAGCAGAAGCCGCTGGTGATGGTCCCACCGCTGATCTGCTCAATGCGCGCCTGCAAATCCACGAAAAGACCGCCTGGATGCTGCGGGCGCTGCTCGAGGGCTGAGCTCAGCGCTCCAGGGTGCAGTTGATCGCCAGCTCAAACGGCACTGCCGAATTGGGCAGACGCAGCAAGTCCGCCGAAAGATCAGCGATGTCTTGCGGTTGGGTCATCGCTTCAGCAGGGATGGCCTGAACGGCCGCGGCCATGTCGGTGTTCACCCAGCCTGGGCAAATGGCGGTCACGCGGATGCCCGCCTCCCAACCTTCGTTGCGCATGGTTTGGCAGAGCCCCAGCAGGGCAAATTTGCTGGCGGTGTAGGCCGCCAAACGCCCCTTGCTGCGTTTGCCACTCATCGACACCAGCACCTGCAAGCGCCCTTCGCCATGGGCCGCCAGCTGCGGCCAAGCGGCCCGCGTCAGCCACCAGGGCCCCATCAAATTCACCGCCATGGTGCGATTGATCTCCTCCTCTTGGCCCGCCTCAAACAGCACCCCTGCTCGGCTGAAGATCCCAGCGCTGTGGATCACGCTGTCGAACCCACCGAAGTGAGCGGCGCTGGCCTGCACCCAAGCGTCCGCCGCCGCCGGGTCCTCGGCGTCATAGGGATGCAGCAGCACCCGATCAGCGCCAGCAACGGCTGGATCCAAGGCGGTGCCAGCCAAGGCTTGCAGATCTCTGAGCCCCAAGCTGAGCCGGTGGCCATCGGCCAGCAGGCGCTCAGCAATGGCCCGGCCAATCCCGCGGCTAGCGCCACTGATCAAGAGGGTGCGCACGGCGACAAAGCTGGTGGACTGCAGCGGTAAATTGGCATGTTGCCGATCAGCCCATGGCCAAGTTCGTCTTTGTCACCGGCGGAGTTGTCTCCAGCATCGGCAAGGGAATCGTGGCCGCCAGCTTGGGCCGGCTGCTGAAAAGCCGCGGCTACCGGGTTTCGATCCTGAAGCTGGATCCTTATTTGAATGTGGATCCGGGCACGATGAGCCCGTTCCAACACGGTGAAGTGTTCGTCACCGAAGACGGCGCCGAGACCGATCTGGACCTGGGCCACTACGAGCGCTTCACCGACACCGCCATGTCACGCCTGAACAGCGTGACCACCGGTTCGGTCTATCAATCGGTGATCAACAAAGAACGCCGCGGTGATTACAACGGCGGCACCGTGCAGGTGATCCCCCACATCACGGGCGAGATTCGCGAGCGCATCCACCGGGTGGCCGCCAACAGCAATGCCGATGTGGTGATCACCGAGATCGGCGGCACCGTCGGTGACATCGAATCGCTGCCCTACCTGGAGGCCATCCGTGAATTCCGCGGCGATGTGGGCCGCAACGACCTGGCCTATGTGCACGTCACCCTGCTGCCCTACATCGGCACCTCCGGTGAACTGAAAACCAAGCCCACCCAGCACTCCGTCAAGGAGCTGCGCTCGATCGGCATCCAGCCCGACATCCTCGTGTGCCGCAGCGATCGGCCGATCGATGACGAACTCAAGGCCAAGATCGGCGGCTTCTGCGGCGTGCCCACCAAAGCGGTGGTGCCCTCCCTCGACGCCGACAGCATCTATGCCGTGCCGATTGCCCTTGAGAAAGGCGGGCTCTGCCGTCAGGTGCTCGATGTCTTGAGCCTGCAGGACCATGAGAGCGACATGGCCTCCTGGGAAGCGTTGGTGCAGAAGCTGCGCAATCCCGGTCCCGCCGTGAAGGTGGCCCTTGTGGGCAAATACGTGCAACTCAACGACGCCTACCTCTCGGTTGTTGAAGCGCTGCGCCACGCCTGCATCCATTGCGATAGCGCCCTTGATCTGCACTGGATCTGCGCCGAACAGATCGAAGAAGACGGTGCCGATGGCCTGCTCAAAGGTATGGACGCGGTGGTGGTGCCAGGCGGCTTCGGCAATCGCGGCGTCGACGGCAAGATCGCTGCCATCCGTTGGGCCCGTGAACAGCGCGTGCCCTTCCTGGGCCTCTGCCTGGGCATGCAGACAGCTGTGATCGAGTGGGCCCGCAACACCGCCGGGCTGGTGGGGGCCACCAGCGCCGAGCTGGAACCAGCCACCACCCATCCGGTGATTCACCTGCTGCCTGAGCAGCAAGACGTGGTTGATCTGGGAGGCACCATGCGCCTTGGCGTCTACCCCTGCCGGCTATCACCAGGAAGCAAAGCCCATGAGCTCTATGGCGAAGAGGTGGTCTACGAGCGCCACCGTCACCGCTATGAGTTCAACAACGCCTACCGCAATCTGTTCCTGGAATCGGGCTACGAGATCTCCGGTGTGTCGCCGGATGGCCGCTTGGTGGAACTGATCGAACTCAAAGGGCATCCCTACTTCCTGGCCTGCCAGTACCACCCCGAATTCCTGTCGCGACCGGGCCGGCCCCATCCACTGTTCACCGGCTTGATCCAAGCCGCCAGCCAGCGGCTGCCCCAATCCCCCAGCGAAGCCATCAGCCAGCGCGCGTGAGCAGCCTGCCGGTGGTGGAAACCTTCCATTCCCTGCAGGGGGAAGGTCTGCATGCCGGCCGCAGCGCCTTCTTCATCCGCTTGGGCGGATGCACGGTGGGCTGCAGCTGGTGTGACACCAAACACTCCTGGCCGCAAACGGCTCACCCAGCCTTGGAGACCCAAGCCCTCGCCGCCGAAGCCGCGGAGGCCCAACAGCAAGGGGCGGCCTTTGTGGTGATCACCGGTGGTGAGCCCTTGCATCACAACCTCGATGGCTTCTGCCAAACCCTCGCGGAGATGGCGCCAACCCTGCCGCGCCATCTGGAAACCAGCGGAGTGGACCCCCTAAGCGGAAGCTTTAGCTGGATCACCCTTTCTCCTAAAGCCCACAAACCACCGACGCAAGAGCTGCTGGCTTGCTGCGATGAACTCAAAGCGGTGGTGCATGGGCCCGAGGATTTGGCCTTTGCCGAGGCCATGGCCGCCCAGGCACCCCAAGCGCATTGGTTGCTGCAGCCCGGTTGGGACAGCCCCCAAGGACAGCAGCTAGCCGTTGAGTTTGTGCGCAACCACCCGCTCTGGCGCCTGAGCCTGCAAAGCCACAAATGGCTGGGGGTGCGCTAAGCCGTTGCTATGAGCAGCACCACCATTGCCCTGCTGTCGGGCGGGCTGGATTCCGCCACCGCCGCAGCCTTAGCCAGAGAAGCCGGCCATCGCGTCATTGGCCTGTCGTTTGATTACGGCCAGCGCCACCAACGGGAGCTCAGGGCGGCCGCTGAGGTGGCGCAAGCTCTGGGCCTCGCTGAGCACCACACGATCAATGTCAACTTGGCGGCCTGGGGTGGCTCCTCCCTCACCGACCTGGATCAACCCGTTCCCGATCAAGGCGTGCAAGACGGCGTGATCCCAAGCACCTACGTGCCCGGCCGCAACACCGTGTTCATTGCCCTGGGGCTGAGCCTGGCGGAAGCCAAAGGCGCCGAGCGCCTGGTGCTGGGGGTCAACGCCATCGACTACTCCGGCTATCCCGACTGCCGGCCGGACTACCTCGATGCCTATCAGCACCTGGCGGATCTAGCGAGCCGCAGCGGCCGCGAGGGTCATGGCACCCAGCTTTGGGCACCGCTGGTGGAGTGGAGCAAAACCAAGATCGTGGAGGAGGCCCTGCGGCTGAACGTGCCGATTGCCAGCACCTGGAGCTGTTACGCCGGCGGGGACCATCCCTGCGGCGTCTGCGACAGCTGCCGCATTCGTGATGCGGCCCTGCGCGAAGCCGGGCGCCCTGATCTCGCCAGCCGATGAACCCGCTGCCCTGGTGGGAGCCGCTGCAGCTCGCGGCGGCCTTGCAGCAGCGCTACGGGCACCAGGGCTTGGTGTGGCTTGATGGCGATGGCAGTCAGCGGGGCCGCTATGCCGTACTGGCAGCTGGCCCCAGCAAGCAGGTGCGATGCGATGGCTTGCCGAATGACCCAGGAGCCAGCAATCCGTTTGCAGCCTTACAGCAGGCCTTCGCCCGCGGACCCGGGCACTGGCTGGGCTGGCTCAGCTATGAGGCCGCCGCCTGGATTGAACCTGGAGAGCACTGGCACCGCCCGGCGATGGCTCAGCTCTGGGCCGGCCATTACGAGGTGGTGGTCGAACTGGATCTGCAGCAACGGCAACTGCAGTTGCGCGGTGAAGGCCCACAACGCTCGGAACTGGAGCAGTTGCTGCTGCAACCACAACCCAGCCTGGAGAGCTGCGATGAGGCGATCCCTCTCACGGGGTGGCAGTGGCTCACCAGCAATGCCGACTACGGCCGCCAAGTGCAGCAGGTGCGCGAATGGATCAGCGCTGGTGATCTCTTCCAGGCCAACCTCACGGCCTGCGCCGAACAGCAGCTCAACGGCCCGGTCGACCCCCTGGCCCTCTACAGGCGCCTACGCCGCCAGTGCCCATCCCCCTTTGGCGGGCTGATGTTGGCTAGCCGCGATGAAGGCGTGCTGAGCACATCACCGGAACGGTTCCTGCAGGTGAGCGCCCATGGCCTGGTGGAAACCAGACCAATCAAAGGCACCCGGCCCCGCCACAGCGATCCAAGCCGCGATGCCGATGCAGCTGCCGAGCTTGTTTGCAGCGCCAAAGACCGCGCCGAGAACGTGATGATTGTCGATCTGATGCGCAACGATCTGGGCCGCGTCTGCCGCAGCGGCAGCATCGAGGTTCCCCAATTGGTGGGGCTTGAGAGCTACCGGCAAGTGCATCACCTCACCTCCGTCGTGACTGGCCAACTGAACGATCCCAGCGATCTAGCTGGACTGCTGCGGGCCTGCTGGCCTGGCGGCTCGATCACTGGTGCCCCAAAAATTCGCACCTGCCAGCAACTCAATGCATTGGAGCCTGTGGCGCGCGGTCCCTATTGCGGCAGCTTTTTCCATCGCCGCCCCGATGGCAGCTTCGACAGCAACATCCTGATTCGCAGCCTGTTGCTCAAAGGTTCAACCGTGCGCGTCCATGGCGGTTGCGGCATCGTGGCCGACTCCGACCCAGCTTTGGAAACCGAAGAACTGGGATGGAAAGTGCAACCACTGCTGCGGGCCTTGAGTTGAGATGAGCCACGCCATCGCCTGGGTTGAGCAGCAATGGGGGCATCCCGACCGCTTAGGAGTGCCCGTCAGTGATCGCGGCCTCGGCCTCGGCGATGGAGTGTTTGAAACCCTGCTGATTCGAGGCGGCGTGCCTCAACTGCTCGGCGAGCATCTGCAGCGCTGGCGGGATGGGGCCACTTGGCTGCAGCTTCCCGAACCACCGAATCAACAGCAGGTGGAGCAATGGATCGCCGAAGCCATTCGCCGCAGCGGCATTGCCGATGGAGCCCTGCGCATCAACTGGAGCCGGGGCAGCGGCGGCCGCGGCCTGCAACCTCCTGCGCAAGCAAAAGGGCGCTGCTGGGGCAGCTTGTATCCCCACCAACCAAGCTTCCAGCGGCAACAAGTGGTGATCAGCGAACGGGTGCAGCGCTGGGCCGACGACCCATTGAAAGGATGCAAAACCCTCGACTACAGCGCCATGGTGCTGGCCCGACTGGAAGCCAGCCAAGCCGGTGCCAGCGATGTGCTGCTGCGCAGCAGCCAAGGCGGTCTTTGCTGCGGCAGCAGCGCCAATCTGCTGGTGCAAGAGGGCGGGCAATGGCTCACGCCGCCGCTCAGCAGCGGCGCCTTGCCCGGAGTGATGCGAGCTCGCGGTGTCGCGATGGGGCTGATCCAAGAAGCGCGCCTGGCCGACTCGCTCCCGAATGAGCAACCCGCGCTGCTGCTCAACAGCCTGGATTGCCGCCCCTTAAATCACATCGCTGAGCCGCTCGCGGAGCCTCTGTTTGTGCAACTTTTGGGTTCAGATTGAACCGTTCAATTTTTCAATTTGAAAGAAAAATGAAAATCCACGCCGGAATCATCAGGGCGTGACGATTGACACGGTTTCCCATGGGTGCTTGTGCATTGATGGTGGTCCAACAGGTCTTGATCCATGTCTCTGGGCTGCTGCAGCTACAGGAACGACGACGATCGGATGGTGATCCTGCGCTGTTTTGGCAGCGATGGTTTTTATCTCGAGCGCGTCATCTTCCCATTTGAAGTTCTGAACTTTGTGGCTCCTCCAGAGGCTGAAGTTGAGATTTGGAGCCATTCGATCGGCAGCCCCGAACTGGTGGCGACGCATCCCATTCGAGAACTTGTCGCCCCAGAACCAGCCGAGTTGGTGAGCAGCAACTAACGCTGCGGTTTAAACGCTGAGGAACTTCTCCACCACGTCCTGACTGAGTTCGGTGGTGGGACCACTTGCCACAATCCCGCCGCGCTGCATCGCGTAGTAGCGATCAGCCTGCCGCACGAAATGCAGGTGCTGCTCCACCAGCAGCACACTGATTCCTTGCTCGCGAATGATGCGCCGCACCGCCTGTTCAATGTCTTGCACGATGTTGGGCTGAATGCCTTCAGTGGGTTCGTCCAGCAGCAACAGCGACGGCTTGCCCATCAAGGCCCGGGCAATCGCCAATTGCTGCTGTTGCCCGCCACTGAGGTCGCCTCCTTTGCGGGGCAAGAAGTCACGCAAAATCGGAAACAGCTCATACACAAAAGGATCAATCCGTTTCTGACGGCCCATCCCCCCCGGCCGCGCTTCTAGGCCCAACAGCAGGTTTTCCTCAACAGTGAGTTGGGGAATGATTTCGCGCCCCTGTGGCACATAGCCCACACCGGCGCGAGCCCGCTGATGGGGCGGCTGCCGGTCGAGGCACTGCTCAGCAAAGTTGATCTGACCGCTGCGGGGCTTGAGCAAACCAATAATGCTTTTCAGCAAGGTGGTTTTGCCGACGCCATTGCGGCCGATCAGACACACCATCTCCCCAGAATTCACGGTGAGGTCCACATCCCGCAGGATGTGGCTCTCGCCGTAGTAGGTGTTCAAGGCGCGAATCTCGAGCTGTTCCATCACATCTCCTCCTGGGTGCCGAGATAAACCTCAATGACTTGGGGGTCCTGCTGGATCTGATCCATGGACCCCTCACACAACACATGGCCTTGATGCAGCACCGTGACCGGGCTGTTGAGCCGGCGAATGAACTCCATGTCGTGCTCAATCACCAACACGGTGTGATCCCCGGCTAACGACTTGAGCAAGTCAGCCGTTAGATCGGTTTCCTCATCAGTCAGCCCAGCCACCGGTTCATCCACCAGCAGCAGGTCGGGGTCTTGGCCCACCAACATGGCGATCTCCAGCCACTGCTTTTGGCCGTGTGAGAGGGAGCCAGCTAGCCAATCAGCGCGGTTCTGCAGATTGACGATCTCCATCAAGTGCTGCACCTGATCACGCTGATCAGCCGTGAGCCGGCCGAAGAGCAAATCCAGGGGCTGCTTCGGGCGACTGACCGCCAGAGCCAAGTTTTCTTGAACGCTGAGCTTTTCAAACACCCGCGGGCTTTGAAACTTGCGGCCAATGCCGAGCCGGGCGATGCGGTGCTCACGGGCACCCACCAACGAGCGTCCCTTGAACACCACCTGGCCTTCGGTGGGCTTGGTCTTGCCGGTGATCACATCCAAGAACGTGGTTTTGCCAGCACCATTGGGGCCAATCACCGCTCTGAGCTCGCCCGGTTGGAGGCTGAGATTGAGATCCCGCAGGGCCAGAAAGCCGTCGAAGCTGACGGTGATCTGGCGCAACTCCAAGAGAGGAGCCGTCATGGCTGCACCTCCTCATTGCCATCAATTTCCAGCTTGGGATAGGTCGCCAACTTGCGAACCCAGCCCACCTTTGAGAGCAGATTTTGAGGGCCATCGGTTTTGAACCACCCGATCACTCCCTCCGGCAACACCGTGACGACCAGGATGAACAAACCGCCCTGGATAAACAGCCAGCCCTGAGGCCAAGCCTCAGACACCAGGCTCTTGGCATACATGATCACAACGGCGCCGAAGATCGCCCCCACGAGCGTGCCGCGGCCGCCCACGGCCACCCAAATCACCATCTCAATGGAGAAGGGAACCGCCATGTATTGCGGTGAAACGATGCCGGACTGCACGGTGAACAGCGCGCCGCCAATGCCGGCCAAGCCACCAGCAATGGCAAAGACAATGGTCTTAAACAGCGTGGGATTGAAGCCGGTGAAGCGCAGCCGTGGTTCGTCATCACGAATGGCAATCAGCACATCGCCAAAGCGGCCCTTCACCACCCAACGCACGAACAGCCAAGCCAGAAACACCAGAACACAGGTCACCCAGAAGAAGTACCGCTGCATCTCTGGGGAGCCCACCATCTGACCAAACAGCTGAGTCACATCGGTTTTGAGGCCATTGGTGCCATTGATCAGCTTCTGCTGGCCGTTGAAGAAGTTGAAAAAAACCAACAGCGCAGCCTGGGTGAGGATCGAGAAGTAGACCCCCTTGATGCGATTGCGGAACACCATGTTCCCGAGCAGCGCAGCCAACAGTGATGGAACCAACCAGATGGCAATCAGCGTGAACAACGGGTTGTGAAACGGCTCCCAGAAAAACGGCAACCGATCTACGCCGTACAAGCTGAAGAACTCAGGGATGCCATTGGGTTGGCCAGACGAGCTGTTGAGCTGCAAATACATCGCAGCCCCATAACCACCCAAGGCAAAAAAGATGCCCTGACCGAGGCTGAGTAATCCGGTGAAGCCCCAGATCAGGTCAATTCCCAAAGCAACGATGGCCAGCGATAGAAAGCGGCCGAGCAGGTTGAGGCGAAACACTGGCAGCACTGCCGGGGCGGCGATGGCCACGGCCACGATCACCGCCCAAAACACCAGCCACCGCCAGCGCTGTTGTTGAAAGGCTTGGAACATCAGCTCAGGCCTCCACCATGCGTCCCTTCTGCGGGAACAAGCCCGCGGGACGGAACTGCAAGAACACCACGATCAAGGCGAAGACCAGCACCTGGGCCATGCTCGTGGTGGCAAAAAACTGAACGGTGCTCTCCAGCGGTGCCGGCATGTCGGGCCAGATCGTCAACAAGCGTCCGGCGCCGATCAAGTCGGTGAGTAAGCCGATCGCAAAGGAGGCGATCACGGTGCCAAGCAAATTGCCCACACCACCGAGCACCACCACCATGAAGCAGCCAACGATGTAGGAGGTGCCCACATTCGGGCCCACCGATCCCAGCAACGACACGGCCACTCCGGCGATCCCAGCTAGGCCAGAGCCGATGCCAAAGGTGAGCACATCCACCGTGTCGGTGGGGATGCCAAGGCAGTCACTCATCTCGCGGTTTTGGGTCACCGCACGAATCCGCATCCCCCAGACGCTGCGATTCAAGAACCAGGTGACCCCGACCACCGCAAGGATCGTGATCACGATGATCACCAGGCGCGGCACCGGGAAGGTGAGATCCATAAATTCAATGCCGCCACGCATCCATTTCGGTGCGGTCACATCCACGTTCCGGGATGTGGCACGGGCAATCTTGCTGATCTGGGAGGCCAACACGCTGCCGAACAGCACTCCAGCAAGAGCCGAAACGCCCCAGCTACCGGCCCGCACCCAACGGCTGCGGGGACCTTGCAAGAGATCCTGCGGCAGCACCAAGGGAAGCGAAAAGCCCAGCACCAAGGCCAGCACCACACCGGCGGCTTGGGCCAGCGGCACGCTGCGCACGAACTGCTGCAGGATCAAGCTCACGCCCCAAGTCGCCAATAGAGTTTCCAGTGGACTGCCGTAGAGACGGCGAATAACAGTGCGCTCGAGCAGGATCCCCACCACACCGCTGGTGATAAAGGCAATCGGGATCGCGACCAAGACGTAGAGGTTGTAAACCGGCTGCAGCGCAGGCAGTTTGAAAATCAGCTGAACCACATAGGTGGTGTAAGCCCCGAGCATGATCAGCTCGCCATGGGCGAGGTTGATCACACCCATCAGGCCAAAGACGATCGCCAGTCCAAGTGCTGCCACCAGCAAAACCGAGCCGATGGCAACCCCGTTGAACAAGCTTTCAAAAAGCAGTTGCACGGAAGTGGGGGGAGACGAAAACAGCCAATGAAAAGACGAAAGGAGGAGCCCCAAAGGGGACTCCTCCAGAGGAATCACTCAAAGGAGTGAGTCAGCCTGATTCAAAGGATCAGAGCTTGTACTTCTCGCCCTTGCTGGGATCGGTCCAGTCGCAAGCAAAGCCTTTGGAGGTGGGCTCGAACTGGTTCCAGGTCTGGGGATCGATGGGGTTGTCGGACTCCTCGATGATTTCGAACTGACCATCTGAGGTGATCTTGCCGATCCGCACGATCTGAGAGATGTGGTGGTTCGGACGCACTTCGATCGGACCTTGGGGAGCGTCGAAGGTGACGCCAACCAGGGCTTCGCGAACTTTGTCGTCGTCGAAGGTGCCGGCCTTCTCAACCGCCTTCTTCCACAGATAAACCATGTTGTAAGCCGACTCCTGAGGGTCAGCCACCACACGGTCAGCGCCGTACTTGGCCTTGAAGTCAGCAGCGAACTTCTTGGAAGCCGGGGTGTCGATGGACATCATGTAGTTCCAAGCGCCGTAGTGGCCCTCGAGGAACTCAGGTCCAATGGTGCTGATCTCTTCTTCCGCGATGGAGTAGCTCATCACGTAGTAGCCATTGGCAGGGGTGATGCCTGCGTCCTGGATCTGCTTGAAGAAGGCGACGTTCTGGTCGCCGTTGAGGGTGTTGATGATCACACCGCCATCGGGCAGAGCCTTCTTGATCTTGGCGATGATCGGAGCCACCTCGGTGTTGCCCAGGGGCAGGTAGTCCTCACCCACCACCTCGCCGCCGAGCGACTTGAGCTGCTCTTTGGTGATGGTGTTGGAGGTGCGGGGGAAGACGTAGTCCGAACCCACCAGGAAGAAGGGCTTACCAGCGGCGGGCGAGTTCTTGTACATGAAGAACGTCGCAGGCTCCGACTGCTGGTTCGGAGTTGCACCGGTGTAGAAGATGTTGTTGGAGCACTCCTGACCCTCGTACTGAATCGGGTAGTAGAGGAAGGCGTTCTTCGACTCGTAGACCGGCAGCATGGCCTTACGGCTCGCCGAGGTCCAACCACCGAAGACCACAGGCACCTTGTCCTGATCGATCAGCTTTTTGGACTTCTCAGCGAAGGTGGGCCAATCCGAGGCACCGTCTTCGACGATGTACTCGATCTTGTACTTCTTGCCGTCGACTTCAACGCCGCCAGCAGCGTTGATTTCATCGATCGCCATTTTCTCGGTATCCACCAGGGTGGACTCAGAGATGGCCATCGTGCCGGTGAGCGAGTGGAGGATGCCCACCGTCACGGTGTCGTCGTACTCGACGTTGGAGGCTTGATCACCACCACCGCAAGCGGTGACGCTCAGGCCCAGAGCCGAAGCCGCAGCAGCGGCCATCAGGCGCCGGGAAAGGGAGAACTTCATGAGTCAATCCGTACGGAATGAAGCGGAACGCCAAAGGGCGAAGAATCGACAATACGGATCACAAATGCCCTTCTTGTAATGACAGCTACCGTTTTGCTCTTAGCGAGCCAAAGTTGACGCTCCAGGTAGCTGTTGCAACAAAAATGACTCGACTTCGGTGACGCCTTCACCACTGCGCAGGTTGGTGAAACACCAGGGGCGATCACCTCGCATCATGACGGTGTCGCGCTCCATCACAGCCAAATCAGCGCCCACCAAGGAAGCTAAATCGATCTTGTTGATCACCAACAAATCAGAGCGTGTGATTCCTGGCCCGCCTTTGCGCGGGATCTTGTCGCCGGCCGCCACATCAATGACATAGATGCAAAGGTCCACCAGCTCAGGACTGAAGCTGGCCGCCAGGTTGTCGCCGCCACTCTCCACCAAAACCAGATCCAAACCAGGAAAGGCCTGCTCGAGTTCTTCCACCGCCGCCCGGTTGATGGAGCAGTCCTCACGGATGGCCGTGTGGGGGCAGCCGCCGGTTTCCACACCGCGAATGCGCTGGGGCTCCAGCGCTCCAGCGCGAGTCAAAAACTGGGCATCTTCTTGCGTGTAGATGTCGTTGGTGACCACAGCCAGCTGCAACTGATCCCGCAAGCGGCGGCAGAGCACCTCAACCAGCGCTGTTTTGCCAGACCCCACGGGGCCAGCCACCCCAACCCGCAAACGACTCATAGCGCAGCGTGCACTAGCTGCATGTTGGCAAGCCAAAGCGCCTCGTAATCTGAATTTCTTCGCTGAGAGGTCATCGACGCCATCACCCTGCTGGCGTTGATCATCTGCGGCCTCGCAGGCGGCTTCATCAACACCGTGGCTGCCAGTGGGGCCACCGTGGTGGTGCCTTCAATGATTGGGCTGGGATTGGAGGCTGGAGTGGCCAATGGCACCAGCCGGCTGGCCGCAGTGGCGGGCCTGGCCACAGCCACCTGGCGCTTCCATCAAGCCGGTGCCATCCCCTGGCTGCTCACGCTGAAAGCCACCGTGCCAATGGTGGCTGGAGCGATCGCGGGGTCCCTGTTGGCCACAGCCCTCAGTGATCAATGGATCACCTGGGCAATTGCAGGCTCACTGCTGTTTGTGCTGATCTGCCTGATCAGCCAGCCCACACGGCTGCTGCAGCAAGACGAGCCCAGCTCCGAGGCAACCGAGACCCAGCTCGGGCCACTCTTCTATCTATTGATGGCCGCCACCGGCTTTTGGGCCGGCTTCATCGCCCTCGGTTCGGGTGTGATGACGCTGCTGGTGTTGGTGCTCGCCGGCGGCATCCCGTTGAAGACCGCCAACATCCTCAAATGCTTTGTGCGCTTGAGCTCCAGCCTGGTGGCCCTGCTGATTTTTGGGCTCAGGGGCGACATCAACTGGCTCTGGGCGCTGCCCCTGGCCCTATCCGGCATGGCCGGAGCCCATCTCGGCGCCAGGCTCGCCCTAGGGGATGGGGCCACGCAATTGATCTTCCGCGCCCTGATTGCCGTGGTGGGCTTGGAAGTGCTGAGCTTCCTCTGGCGCCTTGGGCTGCCGCAAAACCTGATGGGAGCCTTGGCCTAGAAGGCTCAACTGCGAAACAGGCGGCTGTAGAGCTCAGCGTGCTGGAGCTGGGCCAACCCCGCTCCAACCCCGGAACTCCATAGCTGATGGGGATCCACCCCCGCCAACGCCTTGGCCTGGCTATCAATCACTGGAGCCAGCGCCAGTTGCAAGCGCTGACCTTGCGTGGGGCCCAGCGGCACCAAGCGCACAGCAGCGCTGATCTGATTGGCCACCCAACTGAACAAATAGCCCTGGCGCAGGGCCTCAGCCTCAACACCCAAACAACAGCCAGCCCAGCACCAGGCCGCCGGCCAGCTCAGATCCAAGGCGCCATCGGGCAAGGGCCAGCCCAACTCAGCCAGCAGTTGCAAGAGAGAGCGGCCCATCTGCCGCTGTTGCTGGCGCAACTCCAAGGCTTCGCGCTGCGCCAGCAACCAACCATCAAGATCGCGGAGTTGTGCTTCAGCGCCGGCTTCAGCAGCGGTTTGCCACTGCTGCAACCACTGCTGCATGGGTTCCAGCGCGGCAGTCTCCAGCCGCACCACGCCCTGACGCAACTCAGCCTCAAGCCAATCGCCCACGTCCTGCGGCGAAGCGAGCTGGCCGCGTTGCACCAGCACCTCAAGGCCTTCGGAGTAGCTGAACGCGCCCACCGGCAAGGCAGGGCTGACCAACTGCAGCAGCGCTAGAGGAGCACTCATGCGTGGTGGTGATGATCAGCTGAGCCGTAGGCGCCTCCCTCGGGGCAAAAGGGCGCCTCTTGCTGGTCGAGTTGCAGTCCCCGTTGGCGCAGCATCTGCTCCAACACCGAATCCGCCAGCAAACGCAATTCCTGGGGGTGCACCTCCAACGCCACATGGCGATTCCCCAGGTGATACGCCGCCTGCAGCAGAGCCAACGGCTGAGACGCTCTGACCACCACCACTGGTTCTGGCGCCGCGGCCACCACCACCTGTGGTGTGCCCTCGGCATCGGCGAGGCCGCATCCGGGGATCAGCTGTTGACCGCGCGGCAACTGAAGCAACACGGCGCGGCCATCCTCCAAATAGCGGCGACCTCGGCAGACCCGCCGTTCAGCAGCGCTCAACGGCAAGCGCGGCAAGGTGGCGGATGCATCACCATCCAACTGCTGCGTCAGCACCATGGGAGTGTCGCCTTGGGTCAAAAGCACGTCCTCTTTGGGTCAGCTTTGCGGCGCGATGGCGCCAATCCGGTCATAACCGCTACCAACCAAACCATGACCGACACCCCAAACCAGCTGCCGCCCTGGCGTGGTTCGGTGAGCTTGGACTTTGAACTAGCAGCCGATGGCACCACCCAATGGCAGGGGGGAGCCCGCTCACCGCTCAAGCTGCTGCGTCATTTCACAGCCGGCGATGGCCGCTGTGTGATGCCGCTGCTCCACACCGCTGGCGGACTGGTGGGCGGCGATCAGCTCGAGATTGCCCTGCACGCCGCCGCCGGCAGCCGCAGCTTCCTCACCAGCGTGGCGGCCCAAAAGATCTATGGCAGTCGCGGCCGCTCCCGGGTGCAACCGCAGGGGCGCTGGGCCCAAATCACGTTGCAGGCCGAGCTCGAAGCCGGCGCCGATCTGGAATGGCTACCGCAGGAAACCGTGGTGTTCGCCGGAGCCTTGCTGGAGCAGCAGCAACAGATCACGGTGGCGCCTGGCGCCAGTTGGCTGGGGGCTGATGTGGTGCGCTTGGGCCGCACGGCCCGCGGCGAAGACCTGGGCGCCGGGCGCTTTTGCAACAGCCTCAGCATTCGCCGCGGTGAGCAGTGGTCTGTGGTGGAGCGGCTCTCCCTGGAGCAGGAACAACTGCCCAATCCCCACGGCATGGGCGGCGAGCCGGTGCTGGGAACGCTGATCTGGATCGCTCCAGAACCCCTGGAAAACGAACAGCTAGCCCAGCTTTTGAAGGGTGGAAGAGCCGACCGCGAGGGGCTCAGCGGCACGATGGCCATCGGGCCACTCGAGCCTGGCCTGATCGCGCGCTACCGAGGTGGGTCCAGCCAAGCCGCACGCCTCTGGTTCTTCCGGCTGTGGCGGCGCATTCGCGCCGTGCAGGGCCTGAGTGAACCGAGCTGGCCGCGCACCTGGCCATTTCAAGAAGCTGAATTGGCCCTCAACCCAGAGCCTGCAACAACAGCCACCACAGCGGCACGCTGAACAGCGCCAACAGCGTGCTGGCAAACACCAAGCCCGCCGCTTCGCTCACATCACGCGACGATGCCTCAGCGATCAACAACACAGAGATCGCCGTTGGGGCCGCCGCCTGCAACACCAACACATCACGCACCAACGCCGGCTGAGCCGTCATGGCCGCCAAAGCCCACATCACAGCCGGCAGCAGCAGCAATTTGGCCAGCAATGCGGGACGCAACACCTCAAGCGCAGGGGCGTTGACCTCGCCGCTGCGCAGCATCACGCCAAGCCGCATGCCCAGCAGCAACAAGGCCAGCACAATCACGACCCGAGCTGGCCACCACAACCAACTCGCCATGACTGGCGCCAGGGGCGTGAGCTGCAGCAGCACAGCCAGGGTCATGCCTTGCACCGAGGGGCTGCGGACCAGATGAGCCACCAGGCTGCGGCCTGAGATCCGGACACCACTGATCAAGGGCGGCCCCACCGTCCAAGTGATGAGGCTGCCGACGATGTCGTAGATGACGGCAAAGGCCAGGCCAGCCGGGGGCAACAGGGCCAGCACCACCGGCACACCGAAATAACCCGTGTTCCCCGTGACCGCTCCCAGGCGCGTTACCCCCCAGGGCAACCAACGACGCCACAGCGGCCACAACAGCAGCAGCAGGCTGCCGCCAATCAAGCCCAAGGTGAGCAGGGCCGCGCCCAGCACATCCCAATGCACGCCCGAGCGCAGCACCAACCCCGCAATGCTCAAGGGCACGCCAAAGCGCACCAAAGGCGGTGCCAAGCGCACGGGCCACAACGGGCGGTGCCAACCAAAAAGCAGGCCAAAGCCCAGGCAGGGCAACAGTTCCAGCATCAGTTGCAGCACTGGGCCTTGGCAAAAAGGTTCAGCGCAAACCTTTACGGCTCACGCTTCTTTGCCAGCGTGTCAGAAGCAGCCGCTCTGTGATGCATCTCTCTCCCCAGGAGAAAGACAAACTGTTGGTGGTGACCGCCGCCCTGCTCGCTGAGCGACGCTTGCAGCGGGGCCTGAAGTTGAACCATCCCGAAGCGGTGGCCTTCCTCAGCCTGCAAATCCTGGAAGGGGCCCGTGACGGCACAACCGTGGCGGAACTCATGCAGGTGGGCAGCACCTGGCTCAGCCGTGATCAAGTGATGGACGGCGTGGCTGAACTGGTCAGTGAGGTTCAGATGGAAGCCACCTTCCCCGACGGCACCAAGCTCGTCACCCTGCACCAACCGATCCGCTGAACCATGGCAGCAATGATTCCCGGCGAATTGCTTCCCGAACCCGGCGAGCTGGAGCTCAACGCCGGCCGGCCCGTGACCACCGTGCTGGTGGCCAACACCGGTGATCGCCCGGTGCAGGTGGGATCCCACTTCCACTTTGCGGAGGCCAACGCAGCCCTGCGCTTCGATCGCGAGGCGGCCCGCGGCCAACGGCTCGACATCGCCGCTGGAACGGCGATCCGCTTTGAGCCTGGTGATGAACGCCAAGTGCAACTCGTCCCCTTCAGCGGCGCCCGCCGCGTCGTGGGGTTTAACGCCCAGATCAACGGAGACCTCTGATGCCGTATCGGATTGATCGTCGGACCTATGCCGAGACCTATGGCCCCACCACAGGCGACCGGGTTCGGCTCGCCGATACCGAGCTGATCCTCGAAGTCGAGAAGGACTACACCGTCTATGGCGATGAAGTGAAGTTTGGCGGCGGCAAGGTCATCCGTGATGGCATGGGCCAAGGCCAGACCAGCCGCGCTGCGGGTGCCGTCGACACGGTGATTACCAACGCCCTGATCCTGGATTGGTGGGGCATCGTCAAAGCCGATGTGGGCCTCAAAGACGGCCGCATCTGCGCCATCGGCAAAGCGGGCAATCCTGACATCAGCGATGGGGTGACCATCCCCATCGGACCTGGAACCGAAGCCATTGCCGGTGAGGGGCACATCCTCACGGCCGGCGGCATCGACACCCACATCCACTTCATTTGCCCGCAGCAGATCGAAACGGCGCTCGCCAGTGGTGTCACCACGCTGCTGGGGGGTGGCACCGGACCAGCCACGGGCACCAACGCCACCACCTGCACGCCAGGGGCGTTTCACATCAGCCGCATGCTGCAGGCCGCCGATGGGTTGCCGGTGAATCTGGGCTTTTTCGGCAAGGGCAATGCGAGCACCCCTGAAGCCCTCGATGAGCAGGTGCGTGCCGGTGCCTGCGGCCTCAAATTGCATGAGGACTGGGGCACCACCCCAGCAGCGATCGATTGCTGTTTAAGCGTGGCCGATCGCTTCGATGTGCAGGTCTGCATCCACACCGACACCCTTAATGAGGCGGGGTTTGTGGAAGACACCATCGCCGCCATCAAAGGCCGCACGATTCACACCTTCCACACCGAAGGTGCTGGCGGCGGCCATGCCCCCGACATCATCCGCATCTGCGGTGAAACCAATGTGCTGCCCAGCAGCACCAATCCCACCAGGCCCTACACGCGCAACACGCTCGAGGAGCACCTCGACATGTTGATGGTGTGCCACCACCTGGATTCCTCGATTCCCGAGGACGTGGCCTTTGCTGAATCGCGGATTCGCCGCGAAACCATTGCCGCCGAAGACATCCTTCACGACCTGGGCGCTTTCAGCATCATTGCCAGCGACTCCCAGGCCATGGGACGCGTGGGTGAGGTGATCACCCGCACCTTCCAGACCGCCCACAAGATGAAGGTGCAACGGGGGGTGCTCGAGGGCGACAACAGCCGCAACGACAACACGCGCCTGAAGCGCTACATCGCCAAGGTGACGATCAACCCCGCCATCGCCCATGGCCTCGACCATCAAGTGGGCTCGGTGGAAGTGGGCAAGTTGGCGGATCTGGTGCTGTGGAAGCCGGGATTCTTTGGCGTCAAACCCGAGCTGGTGCTCAAGGGCGGCTCAATTGCCTGGGCTCAGATGGGCGATGCCAATGCCTCGATTCCCACACCCGGCCCTGTGCATGGCCGGCCGATGTTCGCCAGCTTCGGCGGGGCCATGGCCCCCTCGTGCCTCACCTTCCTCAGCCAAGCGGGCCTCGATGCCGGCGTTCCTGAAGCCTTAGGGCTGCGCACGCCGTGCGTGCCGGTGCAGAACACCCGCGGCATCGGCAAAGCGCAGATGAAAAACAACATCGCCCTACCAAAGGTGGAGGTGGATCCCGAGACCTATGAAGTGTTTGCCGACGGCGAACTGCTCACCTGCGAGCCGGCGGAGGTGCTGCCCATGGCCCAGCGCTACTTCTTGCTTTAAGGCTGACAACAGTCGCGCAGCCCCAAGGCCTGGCGAATCTCGCCCAAGCGCTCACCCAGGCGCAGAAAATCTTGGGGGGAGAATTGCATCAAAGGCAGGGTGCGCTGACCGAGCCAAACACCACGCCAGAACTGCCAGAGGTCGCGGCGGCTATGGCGATAGACAGGCGGATAAAAGTGATGGGAGACCAAGGCCAACAAACGCTGATGCCAGCGGCGGCAACGGCGGTCATTACCCATGGAAAAGCCCACCACAAAGGCCTCATCAGCTGTGGAATAGCCCCGGTTCAACAGGATGTGCAGGCAGTCGTGCAGGTCCAGGCACGCGGCACCCGGCAAGGCCACAGGGCTATCGGGATCTTCAAACAACCAGAGCGAGAGCGGCAGCTTCGACTCTTCATCGAGGCCGGTGCTGACCCGCTTAAAGAGCTCCAAAAAGGACTGCTCGTCATCGAATGGCGGCCCGATGCCCACAGCGGAAGCAAGCGCGAGGAAGACGCACGGTCTCACTTAGACCCACGCGTCTGATGTTGCAACCGCGACCATTGTGGTGTTTTTGGTGTTGCTCGTAACAAACCCGAAAACTGCCACCTAGCCAGGCCCTGGCTCGGTAACAAGCGTGACCTTGATAGGGGTTGGCCAAACGGAACAATCCAGGCAATACCCCCTGCACCGTCCTGTGTTTGAGAGCTACGCCGCCTCCAGCGGCTTTGACGAATACCTGCACCAACCCCGGGCTTCAGGCTCCTCACTCGGTGAATTAATGGCCCGGCTCAGCGCCATCGGGCTGGAGCAGCTCAACCAGGACCACCGCGGCGCCGAACAACTCCTCAAGCGCCTGGGCGCCACCTTTCGCCTCTACAACAACGACAGCCAAGCCAGTGAACGGATCCTGCCGTTTGATCCGCTGCCGCGGCTGATTGATCAACAGGACTGGCAGCGCCTCGATCAAGGGCTCAAACAACGGCTCGAAGCGATCGATTGCTTCCTCGCCGACATCTATGGCAAGCGCCAAATCCTCAGTGACGGGGTGATCCCGCTGGAGGCGATCGAATCCAGCCTCGGTTGGCGGCCACAAATGCAAGGGCTCAAGCCTCCCCAGCAGCGCTGGTGCCACATCTCAGGCCTGGATCTGATCCGCGATGGTGAAGGCACCTGGCGGGTGCTGGAAGACAACCTGCGTTGCCCCTCCGGCGTGGCCTACTTCCTGGAAAACAGGCGGGTGATGAAACAGCTGTTTGGTGATCTGTTCCAACGGCAGCGGGTGGCCCCCATTGATGACTACCCCTCCAAGTTGCTGCGCATGCTCAAGGGCCTCGCACCCTGGAGCCCGGAACCCTATGTGGTGATCCTCACGCCCGGGGTTCATAACAGCGCCTACTTCGAGCACAGCTACTTGGCCCGCCTGATGGGGGTTCAGCTGGTGGAAGGCAGCGATCTCACCTGTGAAGGCGGCAAGGTTTGGCTGCGCAGCACCTCAGGGCTAAGCCGCGTTGATGTGATCTACCGCCGCATCGACGACGACTTCCTCGATCCCCAATGCTTCCGCCCTGATTCCATGCTGGGTGTTCCAGGGCTGATGGATTGTTATGCCGCAGGCCAAGTTGCCATTGCCAATACCCCTGGCACCGGGGTCGCTGACGACAAACTGATCTACACCTACATCCCCGAGATCATTCGCTACTACCTCGGCGAAGACACGATCATTCCCAACGTCGAGACCTACCGCTGCTCTGACCCCTCTGATCGCGCCTTTGTGCTCGACAACTTGGAGCAGCTGGTGGTGAAGGCGGTGTCCGAAGCCGGTGGCTACGGCATGTTGATCGGTCCAGCCTCCAGCTCCGAGCAGCGCGCCCAGTTCCGCGAGGAGATCCTTGGCAATCCCCGCAATTTCATTGCGCAGCCAACGTTGCAACTCTCCACGGTTCCGGCCCTCAGCGAAGGGGAGCTCTATCCCTGCCATGTGGACCTGCGCCCCTATGTGCTGCGCGGGCAATCCACTTGGGTGACCCCAGGCGGGCTCACCCGTGTGGCCCTCAAACGCAATTCCTTGGTGGTGAATTCATCCCAGGGTGGCGGCAGCAAAGACACCTGGGTGGTTCCATGCTCTGCCGTGTAGCCGACAGCCTCTACTGGATTTTCCGCTACATCGAGCGCGCCGAAAATCTGGTGCGTTTTCTCGAGGTGGGCTGGAGCGTCTCGCTCGATAACCCCTCTGGCAATCCCAGCCAATGGACCTCACTGATTGATGCCTGCGCCGACCGGGGTCTATTTGAAAAGCTGCATCCAACAGCCAGCCCAACCGATGTGATCACCTTCATCACCCGGCAACCGGAGAACCCCAACGCGATCAGCAATTGCATCGCGATTGCCCGCGAAAACGCGCGCCAAATCCGCGACACCCTTCCCACAGATCTGTTTGAAGAGCTCAATGCGCTTCACCTGCTGCTGCAGGACGACCCGCTGTTCTGGCAGCAACGCCTCCCCGAGCAACTGCAACAGATTCGGCGCAGCTGCCAAACCCTCTATGGCCTGCAAAACAGCACGATGCAGCGGGACCAAAGCTGGCTGTTCGCCAACCTCGGCTGCCTGATAGAGCGGGCCGACAAAACGGCCCGCATGCTGGATGTGAAGTACTTCCTGCTGCTGCCAAGCCCGGAAGACGTGGGCGGGCCGCTCGATGAATTGCAATGGATCGCCCTGCTGCGCTCTCTCAGCGGCTATCAGATGTTTCGGCGAAAGCAGTCGCTAGAGATCACACCAGCGCGCGTGGCCGGATTTGTACTGCTTAACCGTCAATTTCCCCGCTCGGTGAGCTACTGCATTGAGGAAATCATCAGCACGGTGGATCGCATCGAACGCAGCACCGCCAACCCGGTTCAAGCTGACTTGCGCCAGGCCCTTGAGGCGTTGCGAATCACCTGGACGACGATGCCAATTGAGGACCTCATCAACATCGGCCTGCATCAAGGCATCGATCATCTGCAAAGCCAGCTCAATGCCGTGCATGGCCAGTTGCAGCAGACCTACTTCACCACCTCCCCATGCGCGTAAGGATCCGGCATCAACTGAGTTATTCCTACGAGCATCCGGTGCTGTTGGGACCGCATCGGATCTGCTTGCAACCGCGGCCGTTGGGCTTTCAGGCGCTGCGCAGCCACAACCTGCGCTTCAACCCCGAGCCGTGCCATCGCTTTTCGCTGTTATGCGCCAGTGGCGATCAAATCGAAAAGGTGCGTTTCGTTGGCAACACCGACCGGCTCGATGTGATTGCTGAATCCGAGGTGATCACCACAGAGCCGCCACTGCTGCATCTCTGCCTGGAGGATCAACCACCCCAACTGCCCTACCGAATTGGTGAGCTGAACAGCGACCTGAACAGCCATCTGCAGGGTTGGCTGCCCAATGGCCAGCACGATCCGCTCGCGATTGCCCTGGCCCAAGACGCTTTGATCGGCAGCGACAACCACTGCCTGCGCTTTCTGCAGCAACTGATCGAGATCATCCAAGAACGGGTGAGCTACACCCAGCGCAACCACGGGCCGGCCTGGTCGGCTGGACGCACCCTGCGCGAACGGGTCGGTTCCTGCCGCGACCTGGCGGTGGTGATGATCGAATGCTGCCGCTGCATCGGACTGCCAGCCCGCTTTGTCAGCGGCTATCACTTCGCTATTCCCAAGCCGGACCGCTACGACCTGCACGCTTGGGCTGAGGTGTATCTCCCTGGGGCTGGTTGGCGCGGCTTTGATCCCAGCGGCCAAGGGGCCATTGATGAGCGCTATGTGCCGCTGGTGAGTTCCTCCAAACCCGAGCTCACCGCCGCTATCAACGGAAGTTTCAGTGGGCCGGCCAACACCCAAAGCGAGTTGAATTGGAGCATCGAAGCCACCGAGCTGGAGACCTCACCAACTAACGCCGTGGAGCTTGGGCAGCGGAGCTGAGTTGGCGGTGATGGCCAGCAAACGGGGAATGCGGCCGCTGTTGTAGACGCGAAATTCCCGTGCCACCGATGCATCGGCCTCACGCACGGCCTGATTCATCACCACCGAGCCTTCCTCGTCGGAAATCGAGCGATGAAAGGTTCCTGGTGGGATCCGCAGGATGTCGCCACCGGCCTCCAGCCGCACGATGTGAAACGGATAGTTCCAACGGAAATTGATCAGATAGAAGGTGCGGCCGCCCTGCACAGCCAACAGGTTGTCCTCTTGATGAGGATGCAAATAAAACTGCCAAGCCCCGGTTTCCTTGTCATCAGGAGGACTCACCGCCGGTCCGGAATGCACCACCAAATCGCGGGCATTGGAATCGGCGATGGTGACGTCGAAAAACCGCACCGCTGGAGTATCACGGAAGCGCTGATAAGGAATCAGCTCGAACATGGGCACAGGACCCATCAGATCACTCGGTTATTTCTTTCATTCAGACAAAACTGGTTAGGGCGCGATGCAGGCATTGATACAACCCGAGCAACTTGTCATCGCGGATTCACCCAAGCTGCAGCTGCGGCATGCACCCGCGTGGGTGGATCCCGCCACAGCAACGCTGTGGTTGGAGCAGTTGCAGCAGGACGTTCCCTGGAAGCAGGAATCCATCCAGCTCTACGGCAAACGCCATCCCCTGCCGCGCCTCACCTGCTGGATGGCTGATCCGGGCTGCGGCTATCGCTACTCCGGCCTCGACAATGTGGTTGAGCCTTGGTCGCCAACAGCCCAACGGATCCGCGAGCAGCTCAATGAACTCAGCGGCTGGCGCTTCAATTCACTGCTGTTGAACCTCTACCGGGATGGTCGCGACGCCATGGGTTTCCATGCCGACGATGAACCGGAACTAGACCCCACAGCTCCCATCGCCTCACTGTCACTGGGCGTCAGCCGCACCTTTCGCTTCAAGCCCAAGAAAGGACATCAGGGCAGTGCTTTCGATCTCGAGCTGGGCCACGGCGCCCTGTTGCTGATGGATCCACCGACCCAACTGCATTGGCTGCATGGCTTACCCAAACGCCTACGGGTGAACCAGTGCCGACTGAATCTCACCTTTCGGGTGGTGCAGCAAGCATGATGGTGTCGTGATTACCCCTGTCATGGCCCGCCACAGCAGCCATCAATCACCAGCGCGGCTCACAAGCCTGATCGCATCGCTGCGGCTTCGCTATGCCGAAGCTGATCACCGCGGCGATGCCCAAGCCAAGCAAGCCCTGTTCCAAGAAGCCATCTATCTCGGGATCCAGCCGGAGCTGTTCACTCAGCCGCAGTGAAAACGCTGCTGTTTCACACCCTCTGGGGTTGGCCCGGCAGCCTGGAAGCAGCCAGTCGCTACGCCCAGCAAGCCGGCTTTGATGGCCTCGAAGCCAACCTTGAGCATCCCTGCTTCAAGGGCTGGCGACCTGAAGACGTGACAACCCTGCTGAACCAGCAGAGCCAGCAACTCATCGTTGAAATCACCACCGGTGGTGGTTACACCCCCAGGCTCGAACTCAGCCCCGAGCACCACCTCGCCGAGCTGGAAGCCAAGTTGGAGCAGGCCTGTGAGCTGGCGCCGCTGCGCATCAACTTGATCACAGGCAGCGACTGCTGGCCCATGGTGCAGCAGCACAGCTTTCTCGAGCGCTGCTTGCAATTGCTCAACCACACTCCAGTGCCGGTGAGTTTGGAAACGCACCGCAGCCGCAGCCTGTTCAATCCTTGGGCCATCGAAGACATCCTCAAGGCCCATCCCACCTTGCGGCTCACCGCCGATGTGAGCCATTGGTGCGTGGTCGCCGAGCGCTTGATGAGCCCGGAACTCCACCCCATCCAGGCGATGGCCAGCCACGTGGATCACATTCATGCCCGGGTGGGCCATGAGCAGGGCGCTGGCGTTCCCCACCCCTTCGCCGCGAACTGGCAGGAGGCTCTCGTGGCCCATGCCCAGTGCTGGTCGCTGTTTGCTCAGCAGCGTCTCCAATCAGGGCAGCCGCTCACACTCACACCGGAATTTGGGCCTGATGGCTACATGCCCCTTCACCCAGAGAGCGGAGAGCCACTGGCGGATGTCGCCACGATCAATCAATTGATGGCGGACTGGCTGCGCAGTGATGGCTGGTTGAGCTGAGCCTCAGCCAGCAAGCGCCGATAGAGCTGCTGCCACTGCACGATCCGCTGCTCGAGTTGATGCACGGGTCCTGGCACCCAATCGCAGCGATAACCCAGCTGCACCGATTCGACTAGACGGCGGTCCTCCTGCAAAAACTCCAGCAACTGCTGCTTCCAAATCTCAACATCCAAGGGATGGTTGGAACTGGCAAACAAGCGCAGTTGGAGCTGACAGGAGCTCAGCTCCAAGGGCAGAAACTCCAGCAAGGCCATCCGCCCATCGGGCCACAGCAAGACATGGGTCCAAGGGGGCAACCCAAAGGTGAAAAACGATCCGCCTTCAGGATGCGGAGTGACCAAGGCGTTGCCCAGGCCCGTGATGAGGTGGCGATAGTCACGCACCGGGCCCTGTTCACGGTGCAGCGTCGTGGGATGGGCAATGGCGACGTGATAGTCGTCAAGTGTGTTGTCGTGCGCCACTTTCCAATTGCACTGCAGGCTGAGGCTGCTGCTGGCCTGCTGCTGCAAGGGCGCCTGCCACTGCCCGCCCGCCTGCTCATGGATCAGCTGCAGCTGCTGGGCTAAGGGGATGGGCGAGTCGGCCAAAGCCACCCAGATCAGCGGCCCGTCCTGCTGGGCTGGCAACGCTTCAAGGGGCCAATCAGCCCGCCTCAGCGCAGCAACAAACCCATCTTCCCGGGCGGCCGCTAACAGCTCGCCTTCAAGGTTGTAGGTCCAGCCGTGATAGGGGCAAACCAACTTGCGGCAAGCCAGGGCCGCGCCATCAGCGGGCAACAGCTCAACGCCGCGATGGGGGCAGCGGTTGCGAAAACAGCGCACCACACCATCCCGCTCACGGGTGAGCAGCAGCGATTCACCCAACAACTGCAGCGCCAAAGCTTGGCCCGGCTGCAGTTGCGAAACAGCAATCAGCGGGTGCCACCACTGCTTGGCGTAGCCATCGCGCTCCCACTGGGCGATAGCTGGATCTTGATAAAGCCAGCCCGGAAGAAACTCCAGCTCAGGCATCAGACCAGCGCGGGCTCCAATTGCCGCAATACCCCAGCCAAGGTGCGGCGCTTCTCGAGAAAAGCAGGACTCAAGCGCAATTGATTCAGATCACTCTTGTCGAGATCCACCTCAACCGTGCTGACAATTCGGCCGGGGTGAGGCGCCAACACATGCACCCGCTGAGCCAGCACCAAGGCCTCCTCCACATCGTGGGTGATCAACAACACCGTGAGGCCAGTGCGCTGCCAGAGCTGCAGCAGAAAATCCTGCATGGCCTCACGAATCTGCAAATCCAGGGCACCAAAGGGCTCATCGAGGAGCAACACCTTTGGATTGGTTGCCAAGGTGCGGGCAATGGCAACCCGCTGCTGCATCCCGCCCGAGAGTTCACGGGGCAGCTTTCTGGCTGCATCCTGCAGACCCACCACCTCGAGGAAGTAGGCGGTCCGCTCGTTGATGTCGCGCTGCGGCAAGCCCTGCAAGCGCATGCCAAAGGCAACATTCTCAGCCGCGCTTAGCCACGGGAAGAGGCTGTATTTCTGAAACACCATGCCGCGATCTGGACCCGGACCCTGAACCGCTTGACCATCCACGCGAACCTGGCCTGAGCTCGGCTGCTCAAGACCCGCGATCAAGCGCAGGATCGTGCTCTTGCCCGAGCCTGAACTCCCCACCAACGAGAGAAACTCGCCAGAGCGCAGAGCAAAGCTGATATCGCGCAACACCTCTTTGCTGTGCTGACCCGAGCCAAAGGTTTTGCCGAGATGGCGGACCTGCAATTCCATCGTTTACAGGGCCCAGCGGCACGACAACCGCAACAACAGACGGAAGCCCATATCGATCGCAAAGCCAATCAAGCCCAGCACGATCAACTCGGCAAAGATCTGATCCGTGCGGAAGAAACGCTGCGCCAGCTGAATGCGTTTGCCCAAGCCCACCTCAGCAGCCACCAATTCGGCCACAACAACCAAGTTCCATGAGGTGGCGATGTTGATGCGCAGGGTGTCGATGATGCTGGGCAAGCTGTAGCGCGCCACCACCTGCACCAACACCTGACGGCCGCGGCCACCCAGGGTGAGGGTGGTTTCAATCAACTCTTTGGGAACGAACTTGACGGCATCCATCACCATCAAGACGTTGAAATAAACAGTGCCCAGAAAAATCAGCGCAATCTTGGGCTCTTCACCTATCCCCAAATAGATGATCAACAGGGGAATGAACGCCGCGGCCGGCATGTAGCGCAGCATCGCGATCAAGGGCTCACACAGGGCGCAGATCGCGGGATACACACCCATGCAGATGCCCAAGGGCACCGCCACGAGCGTGGCCAAGAAGAACCCGGCAAACACCCGGCCGGTGCTGGCCACGATGTCCTGGAACAAGATCCCCTCCCGTGCCATCGAGGCCAGCGACTCCAGCACCGCCGCTGGAGACGGCAAAAATTTGCCGTCCACCAGTTCCAGGGCACTGATCACCGTCCACAGCAACAGCGGGATCAGCAGGGAAGACACCTGCAAACCGCTGCGCACCAACGGTGATGGAGTGGCTCCAATCGACAGCAATGGCAGGGGCTTAGCGCCCCCGCCATCCGTTGCTGACGCCACCATTAGGACGCAGCGATGGTCTTGATGAAGGAGGGATCAAACAGGTTGCTCATGTCGGGCTTTTCAGGAATGAAGCCCACGGAGACCATGAAGTCAGCCATCTTCTGGGCGGCATAGGGCATGTGTTGCATGCCATCGCCATCACTGAAGGCCTCCAGGTTCTGATCGACCGAGAAGAAGGTGGTGCCGGCCTTGTACTGCTCGTACTCAGCGGTCGGGATGCCAGCACGCTTGGCCATGATTTGCTCCGATTTTTCGGGGTTGGCAGCCATGAACTCGCGCACATCCCACCAGGTCTTGACGATCTTCTGAACATCCTCAGGGCGTTCTTTGATCAGATCACCACTGACAGTCAGCAAGTCAGGGATTGCACCGGGGTATTCCTTTGAGCTGGCGATGACATGGGCGCCGTCACGCTGCATGGCGGTGCCGGTGTAAGGAGGGAACGCGCCAACGGCATCCACCTTGCCGGCAGCAAATGCCGTCGCAGCCTGATCGGTCGGCATGCCCTTGATGATCACGTCATCACGGCTGAGGCCGACATCACGCAAAGCCAGGCTCAGCAGGAAATCATCCACAACACCCTCTTCAACGGCAACCGTTTTGCCTTTGAGATCGGTGATGGTTTCGATCGCCTTATCAGCAATGATTTGATCATTGCCAGCTGAATTGTCATTGACCAGAACAACAACTTCGCCGCCATTCTCTCCGGGCAAGAAGGAGATGGTGTCATTCAGAGTTTGAGAGTTGCCATCAATTTTGCCGGCGGCAAACGTTTCCATCGATTGGACATAGCCGTCAAACCATTTCATCTCAACATTGACGCCATTCTTTTCAAACAGCTTCTCCTCAACGGCAATAGCCCAAGGCCACCAACCAGCCCAATTGCTGTAACCCAAAACAATGGGCTCACCGCCAATGGATGTGGAAGGCTTGGAGCAAGCCACAGCCAACACCACCGCCAAGCCGGCAAATAAGAGATTTCGAAGTTGTTTGGTCATGACACTGCAATAAGGACAACACGCAAGAACGCTGCTCAGGCCATGGCCAGAGCAGGTTCCAAGGTGTTTTGGCGAGCCGATCGCAGCCAGGCATGCCAAACATCGATGCCCTCACCAGTGACAGCGGACACCGGAATTACACTGGCTTTGGGATTGATGCTGTTGATGTTGCGGCGAAAGGTCTCAAGCTCAACCGGCAGATACGGCAGCAGATCAATCTTGGTGATGAGGACCACATCAGCCTGGCGAAACATCAGCGGGTACTTCAACGGCTTGTCCTCACCTTCAGTGACACTGAGAAGCGCCACTTTGTGATGTTCACCCACTTCAAATTCAGCAGGGCAAACCAAATTCCCCACGTTTTCAACCCACAGCAGATCCAGCTGATTTGGGTTGAGCCGCTCACGCAACAACTTCAGGCCACCACTGACCATGGCGGCATCGAGATGGCAGGAGCGCCCGGTGGTAATCGGCACCACCGGAATGCCCACAGCCTCCAAGCGCTCCGCATCCAATTGGGTGGTCATGTCGCCTTCCAAGACAGCCATGGACCACTCCTGAGCCAACTGAGGTAAGGAGCGCTCAAGCAATGCTGTTTTGCCCGCCCCGGGGCTACTCATCACATTGAGGGCCAGCACCTGCCAAGCCTCAAAGTGCTCACGGTTGTGCTCGGCTTGGTGCTGATTGGCCGCCAGCAAATTCATGCCGAGGCGATCTTCTAAAGGCAAATGCATGACAAGAGAGGTTGGAGAACTGTTTTGCCTTCAGACGCGCTGGAGCGATAGAGCTTGTGACTCAACAGCGCTCTGAAGGGACGTGCGGTAGTCGATGCTGCGAATTCGCAATTCGCGGCCACTGACGATCTCCTCAAGAGGGTGATCGCAGCAGGGAGAGCGGTAAGCACCCTCAGGAGTTGGGCTGTAGGTGCCATTGCAGACCAAGCAACGACCCACAAAGGGGATCTCTTCGATCTGCAGCTGCGCGCCATCAAGCCAGCTGCCAGCGACAGCCGCCTGAAAGGTGAAGCGCAGCTGCTCAGGCTCAACGCAGGTGAAGCGGCCCACATCCAAATGGATGGTGTCCACCATCGCCTGAGGCGATGCCTGCTCCTCGCGCCATTGCTGAAGAGCCAGGAGCAGGCACTTGGTCATGTCGACCTCATGCATGGGATCACCTCCAGGCCTGATCCACCTGCATGTTGCAAGTGGGGTTGATCCAACTGGGCTTCTCTTTGCGGGGCAGCT
This sequence comes from Synechococcus sp. Minos11, assembly GCF_014279855.1. Lineage (NCBI taxonomy): Bacteria > Bacillati > Cyanobacteriota > Cyanophyceae > Synechococcales > Synechococcaceae > Synechococcus > Synechococcus sp. Minos11. The sequence goes on from NZ_CP047953.1 coordinate 2,223,662, forward strand.
GGCCGCTCACCACCAGGTGGGCCATGGTGTCGCAGATCACCCGCGCGGCCATCAGCGATGTCATGTCACTGATGTCATAGGGAGGGGAAACCTCCACCAACTCCAGGCCACAGACCGGCACATTGCGGACGATCAGCTCGAGCAACTTCAGGGCTTCGCGGGGCAACAACCCCCCTGGCTCTGGCCAACCGGTGCCTGGAACAAAACCGGCATCGATGCAGTCGATGTCAAAGGAGATGTAGACGCAATCGGTGCCATCGGTGGCCCGTTCAATGGCATAGCGGGCGGCTGCCTCCAGACCCATCTCGGTGATGTCGGTGACCGTGAGCACATTGGTGCCGCGCTCACGGCAAACCTTCACCCCCTCGCGGGGCACTTGCCAGCCACCAATCCCCAGCTGCACCAGGTTCTGAGCCGGTGCGTTGGCCATGTTCGTGGCATGGAACCACGGACAGGTGTGCATCCGTTCATCGAGATCGATCTCTTGGGTGTCGACATGGCGATCGAAGTGGATGATCCCCACCTTCTTGTCGCCGAGGTGTCGGCAAACCCCACGGACTGTTGGAAAACCAATGGAGTGATCACCACCCAAGAGGATTGGGAAAGCCCCGCTGGCAAAGACGTGGGCGACCCCCTTGGAGATCTGATCGAAGCTTTTCTCGTTGTTGGCTGGGATGGTGAAGACATCACCCACATCACAGAGGGTGATTTGCTCGCGCAGATCCACACCCATCTCGTAGTTGTACGGGGTGTAGAGCGCTGAAATCCTGCGAATTCCCTGAGGCCCAAAGCGCGTTCCTGGGCGATAGGTGGTGCCGCAATCGTGGGGAATGCCCACCACCGCCACGTCAAATTCGCCGACCCGGTTCACGTCCTCGAGATAGGGCGCCTTCATGAAGGTGTTGATGCCCGCGTAATGGGGCAACTCACCGCGAGAAAAGGTGGAGATATTGCGGTCCACGATGCTGTGGGCCGCTTCCAATCCCAGGCGCTTGGCCTGATCCACCTCTTGCTGCCATCCGGTGAGGGGCAGGCGTTGCTCTTTTTCCAGGGCCGCCATCCCCTCACTGGGATGGCTGCGCTCGAAGCCCCCAGGGGAGCCACTTGTGGACGTCATTGCAGGGGAGTGCGAGTGAGTGCGGTCTCCCAGGCTTTTGTTCCACCGACGAACCGGAAAAGCTGGTTGGAAACAGTTGGCTCACTCACCCAGACGGGGCGGTTGGAGCGCTGGTTTCCACAAACCGCCTATCCAATCTCCGGCTGCGATAGACCCCAATGCGGTAACAGGCGATACCCGTTGTTGAGTGTTTAAGCAGGGGCGTTTTGAGGGCTGCGCGCTATGGGCTGCGGCATCGTGACAGGGGCTGGCATGGGCGCACAACCAGGGATTCGCTGCTCCACCACCTCACCGATCACAACGATGGCCGGGGCACTGAAACCCTGCTCATCGGCGGCATCAGCGAGATCCTCCAGCGTGGCAATCAGATGCTTTTGGCCATTCACGCTGCCCTGCTGAATGATGGCGGCAGGCGTGGTTCCTGCCAGTCCGCCGGCCTGCAACTCCTCGCAGATGCGAGCCAAGTTGTGCAGGCCCATGTAGATGACGAGGCCATCACTGCAAGCGGCCAACGCGCGCCAATCCACCGCTGGCCGGCCTTTATCAATTTCTTCGTGGCCAGTGACAAAGGTCACCGATGAACCGGCACGGCGATGGGTCACCGGAATCCCGACATAGGCCGGCGCCGCAATGCCGGAGGTGACCCCGGGAACCACCTCAACAGGCACACCGCGCTTGGCCAAATAAGCGGCTTCCTCACCACCACGACCAAACAGAAAAGGATCGCCCCCTTTCAACCGCACCACACAACGGCAACGCCCTGCCAACTGCAGCAACAACGCATTGGTGCTGGGTTGCGGCACGGAATGGTGGCCGCGCCGTTTGCCGACCGGATGAATCTCGCAGCCCTCAGGAACCAACTCCAGTAACTCCATCGGCACCAAGGAGTCATGCACCAAGGCATCACAACGTTGCAGCAGACGATGGGCCCGCAACGTCAACAATTCAGGGTCTCCAGGACCTGCTCCCACCAAATAAACAATGCCGGGCGTGTCAGTGGTCATGGCAAGTCCAACAACAGCTCGAAGAGAAATTGTCGCGTGGCAGGTTGCTCTAGCAGAGCCAGACCACCCTCCTGCTGAGCACTGAGGTGGGCTGTCATGCGATTGGGGGCCAAAGCAAGCGGCAACACCCGATCAAGCTCTGCATCACAGGTGTCAGCACTCCGCAAAGGAAGGCCAAGCTCCTGGCTAAGAACGTGCAGATAGCGGTCAGCAATCCCCGGACGAAGGGGGTGATGAACAACCACCTGACGTTCAGCTTCGCATCCCAACTGGCGCAAATGCTGCAGCCAGGGCTGCCAAGCCCCCAAAAAAGGCAAGGCCATCACATGATGGCCAAGACCGCGCAATCGCTGGCGAATTGCCGGAACATCAACGCGCACGTGGCTTCCCGGCGTTAACAACAACGGCACCAACAAAAGCTTCTGACGCGGCGGTAATTCAACGGGTTCAGCTGTTAACGCCTGCACCCACACCGCGGCGCCCCTGGCTTGAGCGAGCTCATCGAGCAGGGATTGCAGCACAGCAGGAACAGCCCCTCCGCCATGGCCATGCACGACCACCAACAGAGGCCAAGGCCCAGCCGCAGCCTGGCCCTGTAACAACGGCCACCACTGAAGGGCCACCTCAGCTGATGAACTCCTGGTTCGCTGCGCCATCCCATCACGATGCCATCGCCACGAGCGCTGCCACGGTCACGACGCTCCAGCCGCGTCAGAACGACTGAACGACGGACTAGCTACTCCCGTCCCCCAGAGCGACGCCGTGAGCGTCGAGCTCATCACGGTGATTGGCAGAGCGAACTTGATGCCGATTTCGCGGCCATGTCCAAGGTGTGGCAAATGCTGCGCCATGGAGCTGTGCGCATGCTGGGAGAAATCGGCCGTCAATACTGAACGAAGTTTCGTAGCAACGGTTACTTCCTCCAGCGGGCTCAATCCATTAAGTAGTCACAACATCAAGCCGTGCCTTTCATTCTGAAGCGGCCTGAGAGTTGAACTCCAACACTCACATTTCGCTTCAGAACTATGGTGGCAACACCGGCAAAGCCCCTGCCGAGTTGGCTTGAGGGCAAAAAACTCAACAAGATCGAGCAAAACAAAGCCAACAAAGATGGCTTGCTCGTTGGTAGTGAAATCGAAGAATTCGCCCGTGTTGGCTGGGAGAACGTCGATGAAACCGATCTTCAGTTGCGGCTGAAGTGGTACGGCATGTTCTGGCGCCCCAAAACCCCGGGGCTATTCATGTTGCGCCTGAGGGTTCCCAATGGGGTCCTCAATGCAGAGCAGTTGCGCGCCATCGGCAGCATCGTTGCCCGTTACGGCGATAGCGGCAGTGCCGACATCACCACCCGCCAGAACATCCAATTGCGTGGTGTGCTGCTGGAAGACCTGCCCGACATCCTCGAGCGCTTGAAGGCTGTTGGCCTCAACACCATCCAATCGGCCTTCGATAACCCGCGGAACGTCACTGGCAACCCGATTGCTGGCATCGACCCTGAGGAAATTGTCGATACGCGCCCTTACACCCTGGAGTTGCAGAACTTCCTAACCAGCAACGGCGAAGGCAACCCTGAGTTCTCGAATCTGCCGCGCAAGTGGAACACGGCCGTTGCCGGCTCCCGCGACAACTTTCTGCTGCACAACGACATCGTCTTCCACCCGGTGGAACGCGATGGCGTGATGGGTTTTGGCGTCTGGATCGGGGGGATTCTTTCCTCACAGATGAACGCCTATGCCATCCCCCTCAATGCCTGGGTGAAGCCCGATGAAATCTGCCGGATGACGGCAGCGGTCCTGACTCTCTGGCGCGATAACGGTGAACGGGACAAGCGCCCCAAAGGCCGGTTCCGTTTGTACCTGGATTCCGTTGGCCTGGAAACATTCCGCGAGCTTGTCGCCGAGCGTTTTGGCCCACTCACTCCCGACCCGGGCTCAGTGTTTGATGCAACACCGCGCTCCCACTACGGGATCCATCAGCAGAAACAGGCCGAGCTCAACTACGCCGGGCTGCATGTTCCTGTCGGCCGCCTCAAGGCCGAAGACTTCCAAGATCTCGCCAGCCTCTCGGAGGGTTACGGCAGCGGTGATGTGCGCCTCACCGAGGATCAAAACGTGATCATCACCGGCATTCCCAGCGGCCAGCTCGAGAGTTTCAAGAGCGACCCACTGCTGCAGAAATTCCCGCTCGAGCCCAGCCACCTGGCGGCAGGCACCGTGAGCTGCACCGGCAACACCTATTGCAGCTTTGCGCTGACCAACACCAAAGACCAAGCCCTGGCAGCAGCGGCTGAGCTGGATCAAGAGCTGCACCTGCCAGAGGAGATCAAGATCCACTGGACTGGCTGCCCCAACACCTGCGGCCAGGCCTACATGGGAGCCATTGGCCTGACTGGCACCAAAACCCGTGGTGAATCAGGGATGGTTGAGGGCTACGACATCACCATCGGCGGCTCCCAAGGGGCCAACCCGCAAGTTGGTGAATTGCATCGCAAAGGTGTGCCCGCCACAGAAGTGCGTGCAGCACTGAAAGAAATTCTGATTGAACAATTCGGAGCCAAACCCAAGGCTGCTTGATCAGGTCGAAATCAGTGGCGGCGCTGATCTTTTGAAGCCCCGCTGAGTTTTGATCACCCGCCCACCTCAACGTCACTCACCATGGCTCAAAAAGCTGATTTCTTCAGTCGTTTGGTCAACTGGTTCAGCACCAGTGGCAAAGACAAACCCGCCATCAACAAACCGGAAGGAGGCAACGACGCCTTCTCCAAGCTCATGAACAGCATCAGCGGCTGAGACCAGAGCCACGACTAACCATCTGACTTCAACACCATGAGCGTTACAGCCTCACAAATGGACTACGTCCTACCCAATGAGCTCGTCGACGGCATGATTGCCGCCGGCGGTAAAAAAGCCACCGTTAGTGTCAAGAACCTGCTGCTCCGCGGCTTCTATTCCGGAGCCATTCTTGGCCTGGCCGTGATCTTGGCCCTGACCGTTGGAATTCAGAGCAAGATGCCGTTCCTCGGCTCCGTGCTCTTCCCCTTTGGCTTCGTCAGCATCGTGCTGTTCGGCATGGAGCTGGTCACCGGCAACTTCGCGCTGCTGCCCATGGCCACCTGGGCCGGCAAGAGCACCTGGAGCGCCACCTTCCGCAACTGGAGTTGGGTGTGGATCGGCAACTTCATCGGCACCCTGGTGGTGGCGATCATCATGGCCATCAGCCTCACCAGTGGCGGCACGATTGACCCTGCCGCTGATGGCGGCATGTGGCAAAAAGTGGCCCAAAAAATCATCAGCCTCAACATCCTCAACGTTGAGAAGAAGTACGAAGCCCTCGGCAGCCTCGGATTTTTCCTCGCGTTCCTGCGCGGTCTTGTAGCCAACTGGTTGGTCTGCCTCGGCGTGACCCTGGCCCTGGTGAGCAAAAGCGTTCCCGGCAAACTGCTGGCCTGCTGGCTGCCCATCACCGCGTTCCAAACGATGGGCATGGAGCACATCGTTGTGAATCAGTTCCTGCACACCGCTGGTCCGATCCTTGGCTCTGGGGTTCCTTTCACCAAGGTGATTTTCTGGAACTTCCTGCCTGTCACCCTCGGCAACATTGTGGGCGGCATGGTGTTCATCGGGATGCTCTTCTACAGCACCCACCGCACCAAGCTGGACAACGTTCTGCCTCGTGAAAAAGACGAGAAGCTCGAGCGCGAGCTGGCTGCTGAACTCGGCGCCCGCTGATCGATGCTGACTGTTGTCGCCCCTGCTGAGCTGTTGACGCCTGACCAGGAACTGGAACTGTCCAAGCGTCTCGCTCAGTGGAGGCGCCAACCACTCAGCCCTGCAGAACTTGCAGAACTGCTGCCCAAGGTTTCCGACCCTGCCCTTGCACTCGCCATCGGCGAGCGCTTGGGCATGGCAGGGCCTCAAGCTTTTGAGCTGATCGGGCCCCTCTGCCAACAACTGGGACTCCAATCAGCGCTGATTCGAGCCCTCAGCATTTGCCATCACCCCGACGCCAAACAGCAGCTGCTGCAATGGCTTCCGCAAGCGGGTGAGTTCGAGCCGGAGGTGCTGCGAGCCCTGGGGTGTTGGGGCAATGGGATTGATCTATCAATCATCACCAACGCCTTAAACGCACCAAGCCAGCAGCACCGCTTAGCTGGAATCGAATTGCTGACATTTCGCTGCCGCAGGATCTCCACCGAGCAACTGCTGAGCTTGTGCGAACCCCTGCTCGACGATCTGCGAGCCGAGGTTGTGATCGCCACCTTGCGGCTGCTGCAACGACGCGATGAACCCGAAATCCTCCAGCGGATCGCCGCCTGCGCCACGGTGGATGCCCTGCCAGGCGTTGCTGAGATGGCGATCCAAGCCCTGGGCTGCATTCAAAGTGAATCAAGCCGCCAGTTGCTGGAGCAATTGACCCAGGACTTACAACAAACGCGCCTCAAAGAGTCCTTGCAACGCCAACTGAAGGCCCAATAAAAAAGCGGCCATTATTTGGCCGCTTACTTTGCTATCTACGCTGAGATAGTTACCACTTTTTGTAAGGCAAGAACTTGCCGCACATGGTGACCTTGACACGATCACCAGCAGGGTCTTCCACCTTGTCGATGTTGAGGGTGAAATCAATGGCGCTCATGATGCCATCACCAAACTTTTCTTGGATCACATCTTTCATCGGCATACCATAGACCTGCATGATCTCGTAGAAGCGATAGATGAGCGGGTCCGTTGGGATCACAGGCTCCAGCGAGCCTTTGGTGGGATAGCTCTGCAGCGCCTCGGTGATCGCCGGATCAAGATTCAAGGCTTCAGCCAGCTGCTGAGCTTCAGCAGCTGAGGCTGTGGATTGGCCATAAAACAGAGAGGCAACCCACACCTCATCACGGCCCAGCAGAGAACCAAGCTCAGTGAATGTGAGACCTTTCGCCTTTTTGGCAGCCAAGAGTGTGGCCGTGACGGTATCAGCTGATGGCGCCGCCAGGCTTGGCGTCAGCGAAGGGGTCAAAGTCATGACTGAAAGGGCAAATTAGAGGTTCTAAAAGAAAAAGCGTTCTGAAAAGTTGCCGCTTTTCAGTCATGAATCTGAGGCAAATTAATCATCCCAACAGCAACGCTTGCTACCCGGCAAAGAAGCCATTGGTATCCGTTGATACTCAACAGGCCCCCTCGGCTCTTCAGGATCGCCGCAGCGCCGAGGGAGCAGTCATGGCCGCACAGCCAAGCTCGCCGGCCAGTGGGCGGGAAACGTTTAAGACCTACCTGCGCAAAGTTGGCAGCGGTGAGCACACCAGCAAAGGACTTAGCCGCGAAGAAGCTCGCCACGCGCTTGAACTGATCCTTGATGAGGAGGCCACACCAGCCCAAATCGGCGCCTTTTTAATCGCCCACCGCATCCGCCGGCCTGAGCCCCAAGAGCTCACCGGCATGCTCGATGTTTATCGGCAGCGCGGTCCCAAGCTCAGCACCACCACCAAGGCGATCAGCTTTGGCATGCCATTTGATGGCCGCAGCCGCACCGCACCGATCTATCCCCTCACGGCTCTTCTCTTAGCGGCGGCAGGCCTTCCTGTTGTGCTGCAAGGTGCTGGGCGTATGCCTGTGAAATATGGCGTCAGCAGCGCTGAACTCTTCAGCTCCCTGGAAGTGAACTGGACAGGCCGCAACTTAGAAACGCTCCAGCAGTGCCTAGATGCCACCAACCTGGCCCTGGTGCATCAACCCGACCACTTTCCAGCTGCTGAAAGCCTGATTCCTTACCGAGAGGATCTCGGCAAACGGCCACCTGTTGCCAGCCTCGAGCTGCTGTGGACCGCCCACCAGGGCGAGCATCTGCTGGTGAGCGGCTTTGTTCACCCCCCAACCGAAGCCAGGGCCTGGGAGGCACTCAAGCTCGCCGATGAGCCCGACGTAATGACTGTGAAGGGCTTGGAGGGCAGCACGGATCTACCGATCAGCAGAGCCTGCGTCACCGCCCGCTGCAGCAACAACCAGCAGGAGCGCCAAATCCTTCACCCCCGTGACCATGGCTGTTACGGCCATGACCAGCTCTGGGAAGGGCTCGATGTCTGGAGCGATCAGGCCAGAGCAGCTCTGGGCGGGCAGGGCGAGCTAGCCACCGCCTTGCTCTGGAACGCCGGCACTTATCTGTGGCAGGCGGGCTGTGAAGACAGCCTGGAGCAAGGGCTTGAGCACGCCAGAGAACTGCTGAACTCAGGCCAAGCCCTCAATCACTTGGGCGCCGTGCAGGCTGCCTTGGCTCAGGGCTGAGCCAGCGGCTGCCAAAGGCTGGCGGCATGGGCGGTCACCGGAGCCACCACCTGGGATGGCGAAACAGCCACTGGATCAGCCGTTCTCACCAGTTGAACTGCCAAAGAACCAACGACAAAGGCTCCAAGAAAGCCAGCGGCGATGGTGATGGGATGACGGCCTGAACCGACCGTCGCTGCACTTTGTACTGCCATCAAAATTAAATCTTGATGACTTCACTATGAAAAAAGCTCTTCAGTTCACCCAAGAGTCGGTATAAATCGACACAAAAGCGGGCTCCGCCTGAACCATGTGTTGATCAACAGCAAACCAACCGTGGGAAGCTCCAAGAAGTAGACCCATGGCAATTGCCAGACGCATGATTAATGCTTCAAAGAGAAGCTAAAACTGTCAGGAAACGGAACATCAATAAGCCACAACCGACACCAAATTGCGATGAATCAAGCCAGCCACTGTTTTGCCTTTGAGCACGATTTCATCGGTAGCTGGCGCTGCATCCCTCTCTGTGTTCGCCGCAAACTCGATCTCATCGGCCTCAAGCTGAAGTTGAACCACTGGTTGGCGCTGAGTCAGGAACAACGCCAACAACTTGTGGATTGGCCTGATGAGCACCAGCAGCTCAATGCACTGCGTGATCATCTGCGTGATTGCACCAGCTCAATGGCTGATGGGATGGCCAAAAACCTGCCTCCAGCTTGCAGTGAGCCGTGGCAACAGCCCAATCGCATTCCTGCTGAGTTGATCGATGCTGCTCAAAAGCAGGGAGTTGAGCTCGATGCCAACGCCTGGTCAAAGCTCGATGAACTGGAACGCTTTGCCCTCTGCAAGCTGGCCCGACCAGGCCACGATCACCACAACCTGCCGGCCGCCTTCAGCGAGGTGCTGGGCTAAACAAGCGACGTAAGGCTTGCAAGCGATGGCTCGTCTGCTCCTGCGGACGAATCACCGAAACCGCCGGAGCCACCACCACGGCTGTGGCCTTGAGCTCTGGCTGCTTGGAAATCGGACAGGCCTCACCGTGCATCAAGGCATTGGCTTCACAGGCATGCTCCTGGGTGAATCCCCAGTGCATCGGCAAAAACACCGAACCCGAGCGAATGCGGTCGGTGATGGTGATGCGAGCTGTGAGCGTGCCGCGGCGTGAGGTGATCGCCGCAATGCCATCGGCCTCAAGGGAAAAACGCTTGGCATCGTCGGGATGCACCTCAAGGCGAGGTTCGGCATGCATCGACTGAATGCGCTCGACCTTGGCCGTTCGCGTCATGGTGTGCCAATGGCCCAAATAGCGGCCGACCGTGAGCACCAAGGGGTAAGCCTCACAGGGTGGTTCGGCCAAACCCAATGGCTGCTCAGCCATGAAACGGGCCCGCCGCGATGGCGTGGCAAAGCGGTGATCGCTGTACAGCCGCTTGGATTCTGTGGTGGGTTCACTGCCACTGGGGAACGGCCACTGCTGGGGTCCGTGCTCAGATAGCAACTCATGGCTGAGGCCAGAGACATCGCATAAACGGCCAGCACTCAGAGCCGCAAATTCGGCATACACCTCAGCAGCGGAGTCGTAGCTGAACTGCTGCTCAAAGCCGAGCCGGCGACCGAGCTCAGCGAACACTTGCCAATCGGCGCGGCTCTCGCCATGGGGTTGGCGGAAGGCCGGGCAATAGGTGATGCGCCGCTCTGAATTGGTCATCGCTCCGGCTTTCTCGCTCCATTGCGCCGCTGGCAACAGCAAGTGGGCGTAGTGGGAGGTTTCGGTATCGGCGTAGGCGTCACTGACCACCACCAAAGGGCAGTTGCGCAGCGCTGCCTTAAGCCGGTCCAACTCCGGCATGCTCACCAAGGGGTTGGTGGCCGCCACCCACCAAAGATCAAGCTCACCACGCTCCATCGCCTCCACCTGCTCGCCAGCAGCCAAGCCAGGTTGAGCCGCAATCGATCCAAGCTGAAAGCCCCAGGCCCGCTCAACCTCAGCGCGGTGGTCGGCATTGCCCACCAGCCGATAACCGGGCAGCAGATGGGCCAAGCCGCCGGCTTCGCGGCCACCCATGGCGTTGGGTTGGCCGGTCAAGGAAAACGGTCCAGCTCCGGCATGGCCGATCTGACCGGTGAGCAGATGCAGGTTGATTAAACCGCCAACGACTGCCGTGCCCTCACGGCGCTGGTTGACGCCCATCGACCACAAACTCAGAACCGCTGGCTTGCGGCACCACAACCGGGCCACCGCCCTGAGTTGCTTTTCAGTGATGCCGCAGGCCTCAGCAACCCGCCGCGGTGTCCAGGACTCCACCGCCTGAGAGAACGCTGCAAAGCCCTCGGTGGCCTCATCAATGAAGTCGGCATTGAAGCCAGCATCTTTGAGGATCAAGCGCGCCAATCCGTGCAGCAACATCAGGTCTGTCCCTGGTGCAATCGCCAAGTGATGGTCGGCGATCTTGGCTGTTTCCGTCGCCCTTGGATCCACCACCACAATCGTGAGGCCCTTGGGATCTTTCTTTTTGCGCTTCAACAAACGCTGAAACAACACTGGATGGCATTCCGCGGTGTTGGTGCCAATCAGAAAGGCCACCGAACAGTGATCGAGATCCTCGTAACAACACGGCGGGCCATCAGAACCAAGGCTGCGGGTGTAACCAGCCACCGCTGAACTCATGCACAAGCGCGAGTTGGCATCGAAATTGTTGGAACCAATGGCGCCTTTGAAAAGCTTCTGCGCCAGGTAATAGTCCTCGGTGTGGAACTGGCCGGAGCCATACATCGCAATCGCCCCAGGACCTTTGCTCGCCAGGGTGCTGCGGATGCGTCCCGCCAAGAGATCAAACGCGTTGTCCCAGGTGATGGGCTCGAACGGGTCCTCCATTGAGGAGCGATACAGGGGCTGACTGAGTCGTCCACCCGCCAAGGTCTCGCCAACCGTGGCCCCTTTGATGCAGACCTGGCCCTGACTTGAGGGATGGGCACGATCACCACGGGCGGACCACATGGGATGGCCCTCGCCATCACGACGAACGGGCCGGCCCGGTTGCGCGGGAGGCAGCAATTCCAAACCGCAGCCAACACCGCAGTAAGGACACTGACTGGTCACCGAATCAGCCACGGCAAGCGCTTTTAAAAAACAAAAAGCCCAGGATCTTTCGACCCTGGGCAGGAACTAGCAACTGCTTAGGAAGCAGGCTGAACTTGAGCAGCCTCACCTTCATGCAGTTCCGCAAAGGAACCCTTCGGCTCTTTGAGGAAGAAGAAGCAGAAGAAGGCCACAACCAGACCAGCCACGCCGAGCACCTGGAAGAAGGCACTGTTGGAAGAAGCGATGATGTCAGCTGTGGGCTCAGCGCCACCACCCATCCACATGGGCAGCAAGCTGAAGATGGTGAGGTAGGTCACTGCGCCAACGTTGCCGTAGGCGCCCACCAAACCAGCCACCTGGCCGGTGACGCGACGCTTCACAAGAGGCACCAAAGCAAAGGTGGCTCCTTCACCCGCCTGCACAAAGAAGGACGCCAGCATCGTGATCAGCACAGCAACAGCAATGCCGGTGGAACCGGTGAAGGTGCCGGGCTTGATCATGCTCATGATCAGATAACCAACACCTAAGCCGAAGGTGAGGAAGCCCATGGTGTTTTTACGGGAACCCAGGCGATCGGAGATCAAGCCACCAGCAGGGCGAGCGACCAGATTCACAAAAGCAAAGCAAGAGGCCAGGATTCCAGCAGTGGCCTTGGGCAGGTCAAAGGTGGTTTCAAAGAAGGTGGGAAGCATCGAGACCACCGCCAGCTCAGAGCCAAAGTTGACGATGTAAGTGAGCTCAAGGATCGCCACTTGTTTGAACTCGTAGCGGTCTTCCTTGGGGTATTCCTTGGTGCCCATGATCAGCTCACGGTTGGTGCGAACGATCCCCCAGGTCTGGAAGGCAAACCACACCAAAACTGCCAAGAGAGCCAACGGATAGGTGGAAGCGTTGAGGAATCCAACCTTCTGAAGGCGCCAGCAGAGAACACAAAGAATGGCCGCAAAAGGCACGTTCATGCCAAGCAAACCCCAGAAATCACGCATGGAAGTGACTTCAAGACCAGCTGTTTTTTCCGGACGCTGATACACCTTTCCAGGCGGAGTATCACTAACGTTGAAGTAATAAATGACGCCATAAACAGCCGAAATAATGCCGGTTAGGGCAATGGCACCACGCCAGTTCAAGACCGCACCGGTGGGCAGCTCAAAACCACCCGAGAAGGACAGCCAACCGGCCACACCAACCAGAGCTAAAGCGGAGAAAGCGGAGCCAAAGTTGCCCCAACCGCCATAGATACCCTCAGCCAAACCGATTTCTTTGGGCGGGAACCATTCGGCCACCATGCGGATACCGATCACAAAGCCGGCGCCAACGATGGAAAGCAGCAGGCGAGACACCACCAACTGATTGAAATCCTGCGCGGACGCAAACATCAAGCAGGGGATGACCGAAAACACCAGCAAGGTGGAGTAGGTCAGCCGTGGACCGAATTTGTCGAGAAGCATCCCGATCAGCACGCGCGCCGGGATGGTGAGCGCAACGTTGCAGATCGCCACGGTGCGGATTTGGCCAACAGTCAAACCCAGGTCAGCCTTCACCGTGGTGGCGAGGGGAGCCAGGTTAAACCAAACAACAAACGTTAGAAAAAAGGCGAACCAGGTGAGATGCAGCGTGCGATATCTCCCCTGGAACGACCAAAGGTCGCCAAGCATGAGAGTCAAGGTGAATAAACAGACCCTGAGCTCAAAATGGAATGCTCGGGCAGCGGATTTAGGGCGTTACCAAAACAAGTCGCCCACCCCGCTATTGGATCAGCTTGTAGGCCTCTTAAAAGTACTTAATGATACAAAGTAAACATCAAGTGGTTCATGCAGAACGTTTTCACCGGGATCCGCGAAGTGTTGATCATCAAACTGTTGTAATGACTACCAAAATTGCACTAAAGGCCGTTGTTCTCAGCGGTGGGGCCAGCCGGCGCATGGGCCGGGATAAGGCCTTGCTTCCCCATGCCGCTGGCGGCACCTGGTTGGAGCACATCACGGACCTGCTCAACAGCTTGGATCTACCGGTGCTGGTGCTCACCATCCACCGCAGCCATGAACAGCTGCTGCAAACAAGCCAAGGGGTGAGCGTGCAGCGCGATGCCACACCAGGAGCAGGCCCGCTTCAAGCCATTGCACCGGTGTTTCCTGCCGATCAGCAGCAAGCCCTGCTGGTTGCACCAGTGGACATGCCGGAACTGCAAGCTGATGGCTTACGACAACTCATCAGCAGCTGGCAGCAGCAACCCAGTGCAGCAGCTGTGGCCCACGACGGCGAACGCCTGCAGCCCCTGCTGGGTATTTATCCGGGGGGAAGCAAACAACGCCAATCCATGCTGGAAACACTCGCCGCCGGTCACAACAGTTGGATGGCCTGGCTCAACCAAATCGACTACCGAGCCGTGAGCCTGCCGCCAGGGCAACTGCGCAACTGCAATCGACCCCAATGACAACTCCAGGGCGATTGATGGATCAACACCACAGGCCATTGGGTGTGCTGCGGCTGTCGCTGACGGCCCGCTGCAACCTGTCTTGCCCGTACTGCCAGCCCGATGGCGGCGAAGACACGCGCCTCGCATTGCACCAACGGCTGCAACTGATCCGTGCTTGCTGCGAGCTGGGCTTGACCACCCTGCGGCTCACCGGGGGAGAACCGCTACTCGCCCCTGAATTGGATGAGCTGCTGCTGGCGATTCAGCAGGGCCGCAACAGCCGCCACGACCCGTTGCAGCAGCTGCAGGAGGTGGCCCTGACCACCAATGGCACGCTGCTTAACGGCTGCCGAGCCGAGCAACTCAAACGAGCGGGCCTCGATCGCATCACCATCAGCCTCGATGGGGCTACCGGGGCCAGCGTGAGCCGCATGGCCGGCCTGCAAGGGGGCGAGCGCCATGGCGAGCAGATGCTGCAACGCGTGCTGCAAGGCATTGCTGCGGCCAAAGCCGCTGGCTTTCACGCCGAATCCGGTGCCATCAAGCTCAACAGCGTCATCCAACGCGGCCACAACGACGATCAACTGCTTCCCCTGGCCGAATTGGCGCGCCAGCAGAACGTGGAGCTGCGGCTGATCGAATACATGGATGTGGGAAACCGCAACGGCTGGTCAGCAGCTGAGGTGGTGCCCGCCAGCGAACTCCTCAGCCAACTGCAACAGCGTTGGCCACTGGAACCGTTAGGGCGGCCCCAACACGGCACCGCCAGCCGCTGGCGTTACCGCGATGGGGCAGGACACATCGCTGCAGTGGCTTCAATAAGCCAACCGTTCTGCCGCGACTGCAACCGCCTGCGGGTCACCGCTGAAGGCATGGCCTACACCTGCCTGTTTGCCGAGCAGGGCCATGATCTGCGCCCATTCCTTGGGACAGACAGCAGCACTGACGAACTTCAAGCCGCTCTAAAGGCCATCTGGCAGCAGCGCACCGATCGCTACAGCGAAGAGCGCGAGCAACGCCAAGGGGAAATCAGACAGCCAGCGGAGATGGCTTATTTAGGCGGCTGAAGGATTTAGGTGAGAACACCGATGCCAATTGGCGCCTGAGCCGATCAAGCTGTAGCAAAAGATACGGTTGATGCTTCCCTCCTCCCTTTGCCGCGGCAGCAGCACCTCCCAGCAACGCAAGGAACAGCAACTGGTCATGCGGCTCTGCAAAGACATTGCCCGCGCCCAATTTGTCTTTGCCAATCCCAAGCGCAGCAAGCGGCTTTGGGATGAAGCAGCCGCCCTCGAGATCGAGCCGGATCGTTTGCTGCACCTCCTCTATGGGGGAGTGGATCTCGACGATCCTGCTGATTTGATCGCTGCCGACGAGCTCTATTTGAGTCAGCGCCAGGGCTATCGCCGCAGCCCCTGGGTCAGCCGCATCTTCCCAACAAGGCGCCGCCAGCCTTCACGGCCGGCTCAAGCCTGCGTCGGATCCTCCGGCCAGCGGTGCTTGGGATAACGACCCCGCAGGTCTTTGCGCACCAGCGGGTAACCCTGCTGCCAAAAACTCTCCAAATCTCGGGTCACAGCAGCCGGGCGGCCAGCCGGTGAGAGCAAATGCACCAGCACGGCATGGCGGCCACCCGCCAGACGGGGCGTCTGCTGCAGGCCAAAAAAGTCTTGGAGCCGGCTGCTGAGCACCGGCTCTTCTCCGCTGTAGTCAATGCGGCCATGGCGGCCACTGGGCAAGGTCCAACGCAACGGGGCCAACGCATCGAGTTGGCTGCGGGCACGCCAATCCAAGCGATCCAGCAAGGCCCCCTGCAGATCAATGGCCTGCAGCTGCGCCGCGCTGCGTACGCCCTCCAAGTGCGGGCCAAGCCACAGCTCCAGCTCAGCCAGCAGGCTCGCCTCATCCACCGCTGGCCACAGCTCAGGATCGAGCTGATGCAGAAAAGCCAGCCGGCCGCGCAACTGCAGCTGTGCTGGCGTCCAGCCGAGCCACTGCAAACCGCGGCGCTGCAGCTGCTCCAGCAGCACGGCCTGCACAGCCGCTGAATCCGGCTGAGGCTGGGGGGCATCACTAAGCAGCAACGCACCCAGGCGGCGCTGCCGGCAGGCCATCACCTGCTGGCGTTCGTCGTCCCACTCCACAACATCGTCATCGAGGAGCTGTTCGGGCTGCAACAACTCCAAGGCCGCGCGGGGCAGCGGTGCTGCCAACCAGATGCGGGCCTGACGCCGGTCGCCATCGAGATGGGCCGCCACCAAGGCTTCGCTGGCGGCCAGGGGATCCTGCGGCTCCAGAGCTGCGCCGCGGCCAGAGCTAAGCACCATCACGCCAGGGCGCTCCTGAGCCCGCGGCAACGCCAAACGGTCGGGATAGGCCAAGGCCAACACAATCCCTACCCACGCAGCCCAGCCCTCTGGCAGCAAAGGAACACTTTTGGGCAAACGCAGCTGACGGCGGAGTTGCAGCGCCAGCTGGCGGATGGGTGCAATCGCGCCAGCTCGGCCTCGCTGCTCCAGCAGATCAAGCCGCAGGCAAAGGTCGGCACCAACAGCGTCTTGGCGCAAGGGATCCCGTTCGCCAAGCAGCGCCGCCATCACACAGGCCAAGGCCTGGCGCTGCTCGGCTGACAACCGCGGCAGCTTCAACGCAGTGGCCGGCAGCTGAAGATCAGCGGCGCGCAACACCATCGCCCCCAAGCGCGGGTGCAAGCCCAAAGCCGCCATCGCTCGGCCGCGGGGGGTGGGTTGGCCATTGGGCTGCAAGGCGCCCAACTCCTGCAACAACACCCGGGCCTGCTGCAGAGGACCTGAAGGCGGCGGATCAAGAAACGCCAACTCCTCCCCCTCAGCTGAGCCCCAAAGGGCCAACTCCAATGCCAATGGAGCGGGATCACTGCTGAGAATTTCAGGCTGCGGTTGCAGCGGCCGGCGCTGTTGATCCACAGCAGTCCACAGCCGCCAGCAAACACCTGGCCCCAGGCGACCCGCGCGGCCGCGGCGCTGATCGGCTTGGGCCACGGCTGCTTTTTCGGTCAACAACCGCGCCAAACCGGTGCTGGGGTCAAACCGCGACACCCGGCTCCAGCCCGCATCAATCACCACCTCAATGCCATCGATGGTGAGGCTGCTTTCCGCCAGGGCCGTGGCCAGCACCACCTTGCGGCGACCTGGCGCCGCGGCGGCCACCGCCGCGTCCTGGGCGCGCGCATCGAGATCACCAAACAGGGGCGTGAGCTCCACGTCTGCCGGCAGGGCGTCCTGCAGCTGCTCCATCAGACGACGGATCTCCGCCTGACCAGGCAGAAACACCAAAACGCTGCCCTGCTGCGTTGCCAAGGCCTCCCGGATCGCCGGGCGCACCTGATCCGCAATCGCTCGCGGACTGGGTTGATCCGGTGCTGGCCGCTCGGCATAGATGGTTTCCACCGGGAAAGCACGGCCCTCACTGCTGAGCACCGGAGCGTTATCGAGCAACCGCGCCAATGGCTCGGCATCGAGGGTGGCTGACATCGCCACCACAGCGAGATCGGGCACCAGCAGCTGGCGGGCCTGCCAGGTGAGCGCCAAGGCCAGATCACTACCAATGCCCCGCTCATGCACTTCATCGAACAGAACCGCACTGACGCCGCTCAGGGCTGGGTCCTCTTGCAACAGGCGCAAAAAGAGCCCATCGGTCACCAACTCCACGCGGGTGTTGGGACCAACGCAGCTATCGAGCCGCACGCGATAGCCCACCGTTTCACCAACGGCTTCCCCCAGGCTGCGGGCCATCTGGCGCGCAGCCAACTTGGCGGCCAAGCGCCGCGGTTCCAGCACCAGCACCCGGCCTTGGCTCCAAGGCTCAGCCGCGGCCAAGGCCAACGGCACTCGCGTGGTTTTGCCCGCTCCAGGCGGGGCCTGCAGCACCAGCCGGCCATGGACGCGCAACGTCTCCAGCAGCTGCGGCAACAACGGCTCAATCGGCAGCGAAGCAGAAGAAGCCATGGCTCAACCCAGCAGCAACTTGCTGCCCGCAAACCCGGTGACTAGGGCCAGCAAACGGCGAATGGTGGGAACGGCCCAGCGATGACTACCCACGTAGGCACCGGCGCCACCAGCTAGCAGCACGATCAGCAACCACGCCCATGGCACAGCCGGCAGCGGTTGGCCTGAGCGCCAAAAACCCAAGAGCCCTGCGATCGAGTTCATCAAGATGAACACCGCCGATGCCGCCGCGGCTTGGCGGGTGCCGCACCAGCGCCGCAACACCATCCAAGGGCTCAGAAACACACCACCTCCAGTGCCGGTCAGGCCAGCCATGAACCCCAAACCACCACCGGTGGCTAGCAGGCTGAAGCGATCGGGAGGAGCGAGCTGCTCGGGATCCTGCGGACGCAGCAGAAAACGAACGCCGGCCGACAGCAGCACCACGCCCAACAGCACCCGCAAACCTCGGGTTGGCACATCCAGCCATCCCCCCAAAAAAGCCGCTGGCAGCGCCAGGGGCAGCAGCGGCCAAAACTGTCGCCACTGCAGATGACCAGCACGCCAAAACTGCCAACTTCCCAAGCTCGCCACCACCACGTTGAGCAGCAAAGCCGTGGGCCGGATCTGCTCAGGGGCGAGGCCGGCCAACGCAAACACAGCGATGTAACCGGTGGCACCGGCATGGCCAACAGCGCCATAGAGAAACGCCACCACCGCCAGCGACAAGGCGATCACGACGGTTCCCGCAGGCGGGGCAACAGCTGCACCAAATTGCAGGGGCGGGTGTCTGGATTCAGCTGAGCTGCAATCAAACGCTCCCAGGCCGTGGTCACCGCATCGAGGGAACCCGGCAACACAAAAATGATCGTGCCGTTGGCTGTCCCCGCCAAACAACGGCTTTGCAAGCTGCTGGTGCCGATGGTCTCGAAGGACAGGACCCGGAACAGCTCACCAAAGCCATCAATGGTTTTATCCAGCAGCGGAGCCACCGCTTCTGGCGTGCCATCGCGACCGGTGAGCCCGGTGCCACCTGAGCTGATCACCACCTGCACCGCTCGATCAGCAATCCAAGCGCTCAATACCGCCCGAATCGCATAACGGTCATCGGGCACCAGCTCGCGCTCCTGCAACTGATGGCCTGCGGCGAGTAGGGCCTGCTGCAGGGCATCGCCGCTGGAATCGTCGGCCAAGCTGCGCGTATCGGACACCGTCAGCAGTGCGATTGCAAGTCCCATCGCCAAGGGGTGCTTTACCCATTCCTAGGCTGCCGTGATGCAGCAAAGCTCAGGCAGCATCACTGTGCGGTTGTTTGCCGCTCTGCGTGAACAGGCTGGCTGGGACCAGCGATCATGGCCGCTCACCAGTGGCGCCGATGCCCTAAGCGTGTGGCAAGCCTTGGGCTTTGGAGACGCCATTCCCGACGGCACACGCGTCGCGATCAATCAAGAATTTGAAAGTCCGCGCCAACAGCTCCAACAAGGCGATGAGCTGGCCTTCCTGCCGCCGATCAGTGGTGGCTGACGCCATGGCCAGCAGCATCCCGATCGATGTGGCGCTCTGCAGCAACGCTTTCGAGCCACTGGCTGAGTTGCAGCAATGGCCGCACCACCAGAGCAACGCGGCCACCGGTATTTTCATTGGCCGCATGCGCAGCCAAGGCAGCAGCGCTGAGGAGCTCGAAGCCATGCAGCTGGAGCACTATCCCGGCATGACCGAACGCCAGCTGCAGCACTTAGCCAGCGATGCAGCCGCTAGCCACGGCGTACGCGCCGTGCTGATTCGCCATCGCATTGGCCGGGTGACACCCAATCAAACCCTGGTGCTGGTGGCCGTGAGCGCTGATCGCCGCGGTCCAGCCCAGCGCTGCTGCCAAGCGCTGCTGGAAGCCATCAAGCACGACGCGCCGTTCTGGAAACAGGAGATCAGCCGCTCTGGTGACCGCCGCTGGATCGAGGGCAACACGCCGCTTTGATTCAAAAGATCGGCAGCCGCAGCAGTTGCGCCCACACCAACGTTCCCGCCGCTAACTGCGTGGCTTCAGCTGGCAACTCCAACAGCAGATCCGCCTCCTGCAACGAGCCAATGCGGGAGGAGGCCTGACTGCCCTCCAGCCAAGCCATGGGCACGCCAGAACCATCCACGTGCAAGCGAGCCCGGGCTAACTCCGGCCGGCCGGCGCGGCGGCGCAGGTCCTGGGCCAACGGCAGCTGAAAACGGGGTAGCAGCTGGGGCTTGGCTCCCTCCAGCTGTTGCAGGGCGGGCCACAGCAATTGCAAGGCTGTGATCGCTGCGGCCACGGGATTGCCAGGCAGACCAAAGAAGGGGATGGCTTGGCCGCTGGGCCCTTGCAGCGAGCCAAAGGCAAACGGGCGGCCTGGCTTGAGAAACAACTTCCAAAACGCCACCTCACCGAGCTCGGCCAGCAGGGGGCGAATCCAATCACTGTCACCGGCAGAAACCCCACCAGTGCTCACCACCACATCCGAGCCAGCGGCCAGCTCCTGCAAGGCCAACCGCAATGCTGCCGGATCGTCGGCCACCACTCGGCGCTGGGCCACGGGATAACCCAGCCGAATCAATAACGACTCCAGCAGGGTGCCGTTGCTCTCCCAAATGGCTCCCGGGGGCCGGCGTTCTCCCGGGGGAATCAACTCATCCCCGGTAATCAACAGCCCCAGCCGCGGCCGCACAGTCACCGCAAGCTGGCTGATTCCACACGATGCCAAGCGAGCCAGTTCCGCTGCGCCCAAACGGGTGCCGGCAGCCAATAGCTGCTGGCCTGCACTGGCCTCCTCATCAGCCGCGCGAATCCACGGCTGATCTGACACCGCCTCAACCAGCTCGAGCGTGGAGGCCATAGGGCACTGCACCTGCTCCTGGGGCAACACCCGCTGAGCCCCAGTTGGCAGTGGTGCACCGGTGAGGATGCGAATTGCTTCACCGGCGCCAAGCTCAGCGCCATAGGGGGCCCCGGGCGCTGAGCGGCCCACCAGCTGCCAACGCGTTCCAGACGCTGGCGGCTCCGGTGTGCTGATGGCGTAGCCATCGAGGATCGAGGCACGAAATCCAGGCACCGACTCAGCCGCCAACACCGGTGCAGCGCTCAAGCGCCCCAACGCCTCTTGCAGAGGCAGCGATTCCACCAATGGCGCGGCCGACAATGCTGCGAGCACGGCCTGGCGAGCTTGCTCTAAGGGCAAGCCTTCGGCTGGAAAGGGTTCAGCCATCACTCGAGCGTTGCCAGCGGCCGTTGCGGCCTCCCTCCTTACTAAGCAGGCGCACGGACGTGATGGTCATGGCCGGATCAGCACTTTTGAGCATGTCGTAGAGGGTCAACAAGCCCACCTGCACCGCCGTGAGCGCCTCCATCTCAACGCCGGTTTGACCAACGGTGCGAGCCGATGCCTCCAGCCGCAAACCACTGCCATCCGCCAGCGATTCAATGCTGACCTCAAGGCCGGTCAATGCAATCGGATGACAGAGAGGGATCAACTCCCAGGTGCGCTTGGCCGCCTGAATGGCAGCAATGCGAGCCACCGCCAAGACATCGCCCTTGGGCGCACGCCGCTGCAGCACCAACTGCAGCACCTCGGGCTGCATGCCAATGCAGCCTTCGGCGGTGGCGCAACGTTCAGTGCTGGCTCGATCACCCACCTCCACCATGTGCACCTCACCGCTGGCGTTGAGGTGGCTCAAGCTGGGCTCGACCATCCGATTGAGCTGCTGATGCACCAAGCTTGCGTCATTCCTGAGCCCTGGTGATGTCGAGCGCCGACCAGCACGAACAGTTCATGGCCCAGGCCATTGAGATCTCGCGGCAAACCGCCCTGGAAGAACGCAGCGGCGAACCCTTTGGTGCTGTGATCGTGCGCGATGGAGTTGTGATTGCCGCGGAAGGCAACAGCGTCAACGGCGATAGCGACCCCACAGCGCACGCTGAAATCAACGCCATTCGTGCCGCTGGCCGCGCACTGGGGACCTGGGACCTCAGTGGCTGCGTGCTCTATGCCAGCAGCCGCTGCTGCCCCATGTGTTACGGCGCTGCCCACTGGGCTGGCATCCGCAAGATCTATTACGGCGCCGGCTGGGAGGACTACAGCGACTTCTACGACGACTCGGAAGCCATCAAAGAAATGAACCTGCCGCCAGAGCAGCAAGCGATGGCACCGGAGCAACTGCTGCGCCAGCAAGCCATTGAGGTCTGGCAAACGGTTCGTCAGGAGCGCGGCATGGCTCAGCCGGAGAGCGCCTGAGTTGAAGCGTCCCTCCACCCTGCTTTGCGTTTTCGTCACCCTGCTCAATGACCGGGTCAGCGAAAGCCTGGTCTTCCCCTTGCTGCCGTTTTTGCTAGCCAGCTTCACCAGCAGCGGCACCACCTTGGGTTTGCTGGCCGGCAGTTACGCCCTGGCTCAGTTCATCGCCACCCCCCTCATCGGCGCCTTCAGTGACCGCTTTGGCCGGCGCCCGGTGATTGCCACCTGTGTGGCAGGAACCGTTATTGGGCTTGGGGTGTTTGGACTGACCTTGGAACTGCCGTGGCCCGATGGCAGCCTTTGGCCGCTGCTGCTGCTGTTTGGCGGCCGCCTTCTCGATGGCTTTAGTGGCGGCACAGCAGCCACCGCAGGTGCGGTGCTGGCTGACATCAGCACCCCTGAAAACCGAGCCAAAGCCTTTGGCTTGATCGGTGTGGCCTTTGGCTTGGGGTTCATCCTCGGGCCGGCCTTCGCGGGGATCTTGAGCCAGTGGAGCGTCACGCTGCCGGTCTGGATCGCACTGCTGATTGCTGTTGTGAACCTGCTGTTGGTGCTGCGGCTGCTGCCTGAAACACACCCACTGGATCAACGCCAACCGCTGCCGCGCAAACGGGCCCTCAATCCCTTCACCCAACTCTCCGGTGTGTTCAGCAACCCGCGGGTGAGCCGGCTGTGTTTGGGCTTTTTCCTCTTCTTCTTGGCCTTCAACGGCTTCACGGCCGTGTTGGTGCTGTTCTTTAAACAGAAATTCGGCTGGGGACCTGGCCCTGCCACCACGGCATTTTTGATCGTGGGGATTGTGGCCACCGTGGTGCAGGGCGGTTTGATTGGCCCTCTGGTCAAACGCTTTGGCGAGCAGCGCTTAACCCTGGCGGGCCTGGGCCTGGTGCTGGTGGGTTGCCTGATGATTCCGCTGGCCCCGGTGGACCGCAGTCAAAGCGTCGTCTACCCAGCAGTGGCCCTGCTGGCCTTTGGCACTGGGTTGGTGACGCCATCGCTGCGCAGTCTGGTGTCGCGTCGCCTCAGCAGTGGCGGCCAAGGTGCAGCTCTCGGCAGCCTGCAAGGTCTGCAGAGCCTCGGCAGTTTCCTGGGGCCGCCACTGATGGGATTCAGCTACGAGCTTGTGGGTCACAGCAGCCCGTTCCTGCTGGCCGCTGCCTTCCTGATCGGCGTGGCTGCCTTGAGCGCTAACGGAAGCTTTAAACAAGCTGGCTAGTTTCCGAGCCGCAAGCATTCCTGCAGCAATCCCATGACGTCGGTCGAACTCGCGCCCGAGCTCTACCTCAACCGAGAACTGGCCTGGATTGATTTCAACCAGCGGGTGCTGGCCCAGGCCATGGACCCACGCACGCCGCTGTTGGAGCAGGCCAAATTCAGCGCGATCTTCAGCAACAACCTCGACGAGTTCTTCATGGTGCGGGTGGCTTCGCTGAAGTCACAGGTGGAAGCCGGCATCGAGACCCCAAGCGTCGACGGCCTCACCCCGCTGGAGCAATTGGTGGCGATCCAAACCAAGTTGCGGCCACTGCTGGAGCAGCAGCAACAGCACTACCGCGACACCCTGCGGCCGCAACTGGCTGAACACGGCGTGCAGGTGCTGGATTACCACCAGCTCAATGGCGAGCAGCGCGCTTGGATCAACCAGCACTTCCGCAGCGCCATCTTTCCGGTGCTGACGCCGCTGGCGGTGGATCCGGCCCACCCGTTTCCCTTCATCAGCAACCTCAGCTTCAACATCGCTGCCTTGATTCGGGACCCCGATACCGGTGAGCAGCAATTTGCGCGGGTGAAAGTGCCCCAAAAGAATCTGCCGCGCTTCATCAAGATGCCCCTTGAGCTGGCTGGTCAAGAGGGCTTGCTCTACACCGCCATCGCCCTGGAGCAGGTGGTGGCCAACAACCTGGGCTTGCTGTTCCCCGGCATGAGCGTGGAGGCCCACTACACCTTCCGGGTCACCCGCGACGCGGACCTGGAGCTGCGGGAATTGGAAGCTGACGACCTGATGAATGCGCTGCAGGAGGGTCTGCGCCGGCGCCGCATGGGCGGCGAGGTGGTGCGCCTCGAGGTCGCCGATGACATGCCAAGCGATGTGATCGGCCTGCTGATGGAAGGCATGGCGGTCGAGCAAGAGGACGTCTACCAAATCAGTGGGCCGCTGGGCCTTGATGACCTGTTCGCCCTCACCGGCGTGCCGCTGCCGAAGTTCAAAGACCAGCCCCAAAAGGCCCGCATTGCAGCGCCATTGGCGCGGGCGCAGAAAGCTCTGCTGGCCGATGGGTCGATCCCAGAAGAGGAATTTGAAAGCATCTTTGCTGTGCTCAAACGCGGCGATGTTCTGCTGCATCACCCCTATGACCTGTTCTCCTCATCGGTTGAGGAATTAATCAATCAATCGGCCGATGATCCTGATGTGCTCGGCATCAAAATGACCCTCTACCGAGTCTCAAAAGACTCGGCCGTGATCAGTTCATTGATCCGCGCCGCTGAGAATGGCAAACAGGTCATGGCCCTGGTGGAGCTCAAGGCCCGTTTCGACGAAGAAAACAACATTCAATGGGCCCGCCAGCTTGAAAATGCTGGTGTGCATGTGGTCTACGGGGTCATCGGGCTCAAAACCCACACCAAAATCACCCTGGTGTTGCGACGCGAAAAAGAGGAGTTGCGCTCCTACGTGCACATCGGTACCGGCAACTACAACTCCAAAACGTCACGTTTGTACACCGATCTCGGTTTGCTGAGTGCCAGGCCTGAATTGGGGGGAGACCTGGTGGAGTTGTTCAACTACCTCACCGGTTTCTCCAAGCAACAGACATTCAGCAAACTGCTCGTCGCTCCCGTCAGCCTGCGCGCGGGAATGGAGGCCCTGATCCGCCGTGAAATCGACCATGCCAAGGCAGGCCGCGGCGGTCACATCATCGCCAAGATGAACTCCTTGGTGGATCCGAGCATCATTGCCCTGCTCTATGAGGCCTCCCAAGCCGGAGTGCAGATTGAACTGATCATTCGAGGCATCTGCAGCCTCAGACCAGGGATTCCCGGCCAAAGCGAGAGCGTGCGCGTGGTGAGCATCATTGGTCGCTTCCTCGAACACTCGCGAGTCTTCTGGTTCGGTAATGCCGGAGCGTCCGAGGTGTTTATCGGCAGTGCCGACTGGATGGGACGCAACCTCGACCGGCGCGTTGAAGCGGTGACGCCTGTCGAGGACCCAGTTCTACGCCGACAACTCGAAGTTTTGATGCAGACCTATCTCAATGACAACCGCGGCGCCTGGGATATGGGCAGCGACGGTCAGTTCACACAGCGGCAGCCACAAGAGGAAGAACGCAACTCACAACTCGAGCTCATGGACACATGGCGCTCCGTACAGGGCCAAGACCACTAAAACTGTGGCCATCCACACACATTGCAAACGATTTGCCACTAAAACCAAAGAGTTTTGAAGCTTTAGAGACAAAGCATCAACACCACATCAATGCATCAATTACTTAACGATCAGAAACGCTGATCCAGTTGCTTTCTGGAAATCCAGATTGTCTTCCTAATAGCACCAATTAAGCGGCCGAAGCAGTGCTATGTTCTGGCCAAATTAAATTCGGAGACCAGGGTGATGGGGACACCACTGGAGCACCGATCTGAGGCGCCTAAGCCTCGGAATCGCAGTGCCTCGCGTTCATCTAATCGCGGCTCAGGCCGCCTTAGTACTGATTCAATTGGCTGGTATCTCAGCAATATCGGCCGAGTGCCGCTGCTGACCGCCGCAGAAGAAATCGAGCTGGCCCACCAGGTCCAGCAAATGAAGCAACTCAGCGAAATTCCCGCTGAGGAGCGCACTCCCAAGCAGCGCCAGCAGGTGCGCATGGGCTGCCGCGCCCGCGACCGCATGATGGCCGCCAACCTGCGCCTGGTGGTCAGCGTCGCCAAGAAATATCAGAACCAAGGCCTGGAGCTTCTGGACTTAGTGCAAGAAGGGGCCATTGGTCTCGAGCGTGCGGTCGACAAATTCGACCCGGCCATGGGCTACAAGTTTTCAACGTATGCCTACTGGTGGATCCGCCAGGGCATGACGCGCGCCATTGATAACAGCGCCC
This sequence comes from Synechococcus sp. Minos11, assembly GCF_014279855.1. NCBI lineage: Bacteria > Bacillati > Cyanobacteriota > Cyanophyceae > Synechococcales > Synechococcaceae > Synechococcus > Synechococcus sp. Minos11. Next base: position 2,249,832 of record NZ_CP047953.1, read on the forward strand.
GCACCATTCGCCTGCCGATTCACATCAGCGAAAAACTCTCCAAGATGCGCCGCATCACACGGGAGCTCACCCACCGCTTTGGGCGTCAACCCAACCGCTTGGAACTCGCCCACGCCATGGGCATGGAGCCCGATGAACTGGAAGAACTTCTAAGTCAGAGCGCCCCTTGTGCATCGCTCGATGCACACGCCCGCGGCGAGGAAGACCGCAGCACCTTGGGTGAACTGATCCCTGACCCGTCCTGCAACGACTCCATGGAAAGCATGGACCGGCGCATTCAAAAAGAACATCTAGGCACCTGGATTACCCAGCTCAACGAGCGGGAACAAAAAATCCTGAAATTGCGCTTTGGCCTCGAAGGTGCCGAGCCACAAACGCTGGCCGAAATTGGTCGTCAGATCAACGTGTCCCGCGAGCGGGTGCGGCAGCTGGAAGCCAAAGCCATCCTCAAGCTCAGACTGATCACCAATCAGCAACAGGCCGCCTGAGTTGAGCGCTGCCGCCAACCTGCTTTGGGTCGCCCTCTGGCTGGCGTTGGTCCTGGTTGCTGCCAAAACCGCACGGCTGATTTGGCCACTGCAAAAGGAACTCAGCCGCAAGCTGGTGCACATCGGTGCTGGCCTGGCTGTGCCGCTGGCCTGGGCTCTGCAGATTCCGCATGCGTGGGCCCTACCCGCGGCTGGACTGGCGACGCTGATCGCCCTGATCAATCACCGCTTCCGGCTCGTGCCGGAAGTGGAAGATGTTGGTCGGCGCAGCATCGGCACCATCGCCTACGGGCTCTCCATCACCTTGCTGGTGTGGTTTTGGTGGCCGCAACGGGCTGATCTGGTCAGCGCTTGTGTGCTGGTGATGGTCCTCGGCGATGGAGCCGCTGGCTTGTTGGGCTCCTCACTCTCATCACCGCGTTGGCAGGTGATGGGACAAACCAAATCACTGATCGGAACCAGCGTGATGGCCATCGTCAGCTTGCTGGTGCTGAGCTTGCTGCTGCGCGATCTCAGCTGGCCAACCCTGATCGCCCTCAGCGCGGCAGCCACCTTGCTGGAGCAAATCAGCTGGGGAGGCCTCGACAACTTCAGCGTGCCAATGGGCGTTGCCGCGATGGCCTACTGGCTTGGTGCTTAGGCCTCAAACATCTTTTCGCAGCGCAACTGCCAATCCTGGGGCGTTCCCAAACCAGCCACCAACAGCCTGTCGGCGGGTGCTTGACCCAAGATCCGCTGCCACTGGGCAATGAGCTCCTCTTTTTCCAACCAACCCTTGAGCAAGGCTTGATGCACGAGCTGCGGATCCCAACAGCGCTGCTCGGCAGCTTGTTGGCCCCACCCCAGCAAGCGATCGAGCTGACAGGGCCGAAAACCTGCAAACACAGGGCCCGCCGGCTGACCCTGCTCCAAACGAAACAAATTCAGCGAATCGCTGATGCCAAAAAACTGCAACAACAGGGCCATAACGGAAGGCCTCCTGGAGAGCTGTTTGAGATTAAGCAGAGAAAAACAAGAGACCGTGACTGTCGCTACAAGCCATCAAAGACCTAGGCCACCGGAACCGGAACCGCCGCAGCCAACTGCTCGAGCAATTGCTCGGTGGTGGTGAGATCGATGCAGGCATCGGTGATGCTCTGGCCATAGGCCAGCTGACTGAGGTCAGCGGGAAGTTTTTGATTGCCCTCGACCAAATTGCTTTCGAGCATCACGCCCAGAACCGACTTGGAGCCCTGGCGCACCTGATCCGCCACGGCTGTGAGCACCTCGCTTTGGCGCCGGTAGTCCTTGTTGGAGTTGCCATGGCTGCAATCGACCATCACCCGATCAGGCAACGCCGCTGCCTTGAGTTCAGCGGCGAAAGAGGCAATCGCTTCAGCGTGGAAGTTGGTCTGGCCGCCACCACCGCGCAACACCAGATGACCATCGGGATTGCCCGTGGTGGACACGATCGAAGCGTGCCCCTGACGGTTGATCCCCAAGAAATGATGCGGCCGAGCGGCGGCCTGCATGGCGTTGATGGCCACGGTCACCCCGCCATCAGTGCCGTTCTTGAATCCAATGGGCATGGACAACCCCGAGGCCATCTCGCGGTGGGTTTGGCTTTCGGTGGTGCGGGCACCAATGGCCGTCCAGCTCACCAAATCAGCGATGTATTGGGGAACGATTGGATCCAGCAATTCCGTGGCCGCCGGCAGGCCCCGCTCAGCCAGTTGCAGCAGCAGCGAACGGGCCCGGCGCAAGCCGCTGTTGATGTCGTAGCTGCCATCGAGATGGGGGTCATTAATCAGACCCTTCCAGCCCACTGTGGTGCGGGGCTTCTCGAAGTACACCCGCATCACGATCTCAAGGCTGTCCTTGAGACGTTCACGGATCAGGGCCAGCGCGCCGGCGTATTCCTCTGCGGCGGCCACATCGTGAACCGAGCAAGGGCCGACGATCACCAGCAACCGCGGATCCTCGCCGCGGAGAATGCGTTGGATCCGCTGACGGGTCTGGCGCACCGTTTCACTGGCCCGATCCGACAACGGCAGATCGCTGTGCAGGATGGCCGGGGCCACCAACGGGCGGGTCTCCACCACATGCAGATCGGAGGTGGGGAGCATCGGGCAAGACCTAGGCATCGCTCAGCCTAAGATCCGCCGCCATCCCGGCAAATCAGACAATGGTTTGCTGAGTTTGTCGCTGACGCCGTACCGATGAGCCTTATCCCTGACGCGTTCCTGCCGGCTTACCGCGCCGCCGCCGCTGAGCGAGAAGGCCTTGGTGTGCCCCCCCTAGCTCTCGACGCTGAGCAGACCAAAGCCCTCACAGAACTGCTGGAAACACCTCCCACTGGGGAGGAGCAGACGCTGCTGCATCTGCTCAGTGAACGCATTCCACCGGGTGTGGATGAGGCGGCCTACGTCAAAGCCGACTGGCTCAGTGCCGTGGCCGAAGGCCGGCGCAGCAGCCCCTTGGTCACCCCGCTGGAAGCCACACGGCTTCTGGCCACGATGATTGGCGGCTACAACGTGGCGGCCCTGATCAGGCTGCTCAGCAACACCGACAACAGCCTGGCGGCTGCCGCCGCCGAAGGCCTGAGCCGCACCCTGCTCGTTTACGACGCCTACAACGACGTTCTCGAGCTGGCCGCTGGCAACAGCTACGCCAAACAGGTCATCGATAGCTGGGCTGAAGCGGAGTGGTTCACGGCCAAGCCCGAACTGCCCGAGTCCATCACCGTCACGGTGTTCAAGGTGGAGGGGGAAACCAACACCGACGATCTCTCCCCTGCCACCCACGCCACCACGCGTCCTGACATCCCGCTGCATGCCACAGCGATGCTCGAGACCCGCATGCCCGGCGGCTTGGAGCAGCTGGAAGCCCTCAAAGCCAAAGGCCATTCAGTGGCCTACGTGGGTGATGTGGTGGGCACCGGCAGCTCCCGCAAATCAGCCATTAACTCGGTGCTGTGGCACACCGGCAGCGACATCCCCCATGTGCCCAACAAGCGCAGTGGTGGCGTGATCTTGGGCGGCAAAATCGCTCCCATCTTTTTCACCACAGCAGAAGATTCCGGCGCTCTGCCGATCGAATGCGACGTCACCGGGCTCAACAGCGGTGATGTGATCACGATCCGTCCCCATGCCGGCACGATCGAGCGCGACGGCGAGGTGGTGGCCCGCTTCGATCTCAAGCCCAGCACCATCAGCGATGAGGTGCGCGCAGGCGGCCGCATTCCTTTGATGATTGGTCGCGCCTTGACCGACAAGGTGCGCAGCCAACTGGGTCTACCGGCCTCCGAGCTGTTTATCCGCCCAACGCCTCCCGCCGACAGCGGCAAGGGCTTCACGCTGGCGCAAAAAATGGTGGGCCGCGCCTGCGGACTGCCGGGTGTGCACCCTGGCACCAGCTGCGAGCCGTTGATGACCAGCGTTGGCAGCCAGGACACCACCGGGCCGATGACCCGCGATGAGATGAAGGAGCTGGCCTGCCTTGGCTTCTCCGCTGATCTGGTGATGCAGAGCTTCTGCCACACCGCGGCCTATCCCAAGCCGGTGGACCTCAAAACCCACGCCGAGTTGCCCGACTTCATGAGCAACCGCGGCGGGGTGTCCTTGCGCACTGGCGACGGCATCATCCACAGCTGGCTCAACCGCATGCTGCTGCCCGACACCGTCGGCACCGGCGGCGATAGCCACACCCGATTCCCCCTCGGCATCTCCTTCCCCGCAGGCTCCGGTTTAGTGGCCTTTGCCGCGGCCATCGGCGCCATGCCACTCGACATGCCGGAATCGGTGTTGGTGCGCTTCAGCGGAGAACTTCAGCCCGGCGTCACCCTGCGTGATGTGGTGAATGCGATTCCCTATGTGGCGATCGAGAAGGGGCTCTTGACGGTGGAGAAAGCCGGCAAGAAGAACGTCTTCAACGGCCGCATCATGGAGATCGAAGGTTTGCCCGATCTCAAGCTGGAGCAGGCCTTCGAACTCACCGACGCCACGGCAGAGCGCTCTTGCGCCGGCAGCACGATCAAGCTCAGTGTCGACACCGTCAGCGAGTACTTGCGCAGCAATGTGGCCCTGCTCAAAAACATGATTGCCCGCGGCTACAGCGATGCCCGCACCCTGGCGCGCCGCATCAAAGCCATGGAGGACTGGCTGGCCAACCCTGAATTGCTGGAAGCCGATGCCAATGCCGACTACGCCGCTGTGATCGACATCGACCTCAACACGATCACCGAGCCGATCGTGGCCTGCCCCAACGACCCCGACAACGTCAAAACCCTCTCCGACGTCGCTGGCGACAAAGTCGATGAGGTGTTCATCGGCTCCTGCATGACCAACATCGGCCATTACCGGGCCGCAGCCACCGTACTGAAAGGTCAGGGGCAAAACACTGCGCGCCTGTGGGTCTGCCCCCCCACCCGCATGGATGAGGAGACGTTAAAAGCCGAGGGCTACTACGCCACCTTCGAAGCCGCCGGATCACGCATGGAGATGCCGGGTTGCTCGCTCTGTATGGGCAACCAAGCGCGCGTGGAAGACAACACCACCGTGTTCTCCACCAGCACCCGCAACTTCAACAACCGCCTCGGCAATGGCGCCCAGGTCTATCTGGGCAGCGCCGAGTTGGCAGCGGTCTGCGCCCAACTGGGACGCATCCCCAGCCGCGAGGAATACCTGGCGGTCGCCGCTGAGCGGATTGATCCCAACAGCGCTGAGCTCTACCGCTACTTGAACTTCGATCAGGTGCAGGGATTCGCCGATGAAGGCCGGGTGTTGAGCCAAGCCGAAGAGGAGAAGCTGCTGGCAGAGGCCTAAAGCGTCGGCGACTTGTAGCCGAAGCGTTCGGTGATGAAGCGGTCCCGCTGGGCCACCAGCTCGATGCTGGCCTGGTCGTAGTAGTCCTGCCAGCGGCTGCGTTTGCCGCGGGACGGATTGCTGCGCCCGCCCCCCAGGATCTGGCTGCGCTGCTCATCGCTCACAGCGATCTGCAAGCGCTCCAGCACCATCAACAGGTCCTGCTCCAAGTGCTCGGTGCGGATCACGTGATCGAGGTAATTGGCAGTGGCATCAAAGGCGCGCAGGCTTTCCAGATCAGCGATGGAGCGAAAACTGCCGCGGCAGAAGAGATCGAGGTAGCGGTAGGTCAGCAGACCCACCCGATCAGCGCAGGCATGCAAGGCCAAGCGCTCGCCGCTGTCCCAACGGCGGGCGGGCTCATGCAGCCAACGCAACCAAATGCGAAAAGCCTGCACGTCTTGAACATCGCTGTAGAGCCGCTGCCACTCGGCTGGGCGCTGGCGCAGGCTGTGCAGCCAACGCCTGCCGGCATAGATCGGCGCAGCGCGCCAACCCAAACCCCGCACACTGCCGCGCCCGTGGGTGAGGGCTTCCCAGAGCATTCCCTCCTGCTGGCAGCCGTAAGCCCACAGCGAGACGTACCAGGCCCAGGGATTGCGGACGGAACCGAGAAACACCGGCCTGCGATCGAACTCCGCCTGGCTGGGTTTGTTGTGCTTACCCCGCTGCTCCCCGGGAACGACCAAGGCCAAAAGCTTGCCGATGTGGGTGCAGGCCGTCTTGGGCAGCTCCACATAGATCAGGCGATCGGCGATGAACATCCGCAGCCAGACCATCGGCGCAGCAGCCTACCGATCGCAGGGATGATGGGAACACCACAGCCTTCCGCGCCTGAACCAGGAAACGCTGCTGTTTGAACCAGCCCAACCGGCGGCTGGTGCCCTACGCGCTGTGCTGGCCTTCCCCAGCACCTACTCGGTGGGCATCACCAGCCTGGGGTATCAGGTGGTTTGGGCCAGCCTGGCCGGCCGCAGTGATCTCGATGTGCGGCGCCTGTTCACCGATCAAGGCGACCCACCCCATCGCCACTGCGATCTATTTGGCCTGTCCCTGAGCTGGGAGCTGGATGGCCCGGTGCTGCTCGATCTGCTGGAGCAGCAGCGCATCCCGCTGTGGAGCACAGAACGCGGGGATGACGATCCGATCGTGTTTGGCGGTGGGCCGGTGCTGACCGCCAACCCTGAACCCTTGGCCCCCTTCTTTGATGTGGTGCTGCTTGGTGACGGCGAATTGCTGCTGCCAGCCTTCATCGACGCCCTGCAAGAGGTGCGCGGGGCACCGCGGCAACAACAGCTCAAGCGACTCGCCCAGGTGGAGGGGATCTATGTGCCCGGGCTCTATGCCCCGCGCTACGACGCCAACGGCCAGCTCCAGGCCATTGAACCAATCGATAGCGCTGTGCCGGCGCGGATCAGCAAGCAGACCTGGCGCGGCAACACCCTCAGCCACTCCACGGTGATCACCCCAGAGTCCGCCTGGCCTTCGATTCACATGGTGGAAGTGGTGCGCAGCTGCCCGGAGCTCTGCCGCTTCTGCCTGGCCAGCTACCTGACCCTCCCGTTTCGCACCCCCTCCCTCGATGACGGCCTGATTCCTGCGGTGGAGAAGGGGCTTGGCGCCACCAAGCGTCTGGGGTTGCTCGGGGCATCGGTGACCCAGCACCCGCAGTTCAATGAGCTGCTGCAGTGGCTGAGTCAGCCGCAATTCGACGACACACGCATCAGCGTGAGCTCAGTGCGCGCCGCCACGGTGACGGCGCACTTGGCCGCCAGCTTGGCGAGCCGCGGCAGCAAATCAATCACCATCGCCATCGAGAGCGGCAGCGAACGGCTGCGCCAGGTGGTGAACAAAAAGCTCAGCGAAAGCGAGATTTACGCCGCGGCCCGCTACGCCAAAGAAGGGGGGCTCAGTGCCCTGAAGCTCTATGGCATGGCTGGCTTACCGAGCGAAAACGACGACGACATCGAAGCCACGGCATCGCTGCTGCTGGCGCTGAAAAAAGCCACCCCGGGACTGCGGCTCAGCCTGGGGGTGAGCAGCTTTGTGCCCAAAGCCCACACCCCGTTCCAATGGCAGGGGGTGCGGCCTGAAGCCGAAAAGCGCCTCAAGCTGCTGGCCAAACGGCTCAAACCCAAGGGCATCGATCTGCGTCCGGAGAGCTATGGCTGGAGCGTGATCCAAGCGTTGCTCTCCCGCAGCGACCGGCGCCTGGCGCCTGTGATTGCAGCCGTGCGCGGCAAGAGCGACAGCCAAGGCAGCTGGAAGCGGGCCTACAAAGAGCTCAAAGGCGATCTACCGCCATGGGACGACGTGGTTCACAGCTGCTGGAGCAGCGATCGGGTGCTGCCCTGGGAGCACCTGGAGGGCCCACTGCCGAAATCAACCTTGGCTAAACATCAGGCCGAAGCCCTGACGGACGGGGCCAAGCCGCTGTCCGCAGCCCTGCCAACAGAATCCAACCCACCACATTGATCTGACCGGAATACAGGGGCAGATCCGTGGCGTGTAGCAACGCCAAGATCACAAACGCTGTCCACCAGCCCCGCTCAAACGGATCAGCGCCAAACATGCCGCGCTGCAGTGAGCGCACAAGCAACCACACCACCAAGCCAACAATCATCAAAGCTGCCGGCAAACCAAAGCTGATGGCCAACTCCAACGGCAGGTTGTGGGGATGGCCATGCCAGACGCCGGCCCGCTCTGGGTACACCAGGCTGAACGCCGCTGCACCCCAACCCAGCCAAGGGCGATCGGCCACCAGGCTGACGGCCACCGACCATTGGCCAAGGCGGGTGGAGGCCAAGGGGCGTTCGCTGAAGGCCAGATCACTGAGCCGGCCCCAAATCGCCTCCGGCACGATGGCCCGCGCCGGCAACTGCAGCAGCTCAGGGATCCCAGGCAACACCGCCAACAACACCGGCAGCAGCAACAGCGACAGCCCCGGCAACAACCAAATCCAGCGGGCTGGACCCAACACCAACGGCACCGCCACAACAGCAGCACCCCAGGCATTGCGTGAATCGGTGAGATAGAGGGCCGCCAGCTGCGAGACCACCAGCAGCAGCACCGTGGGCTGCTTCCAGCTCCAGCGGCCCCACCACTGCCGCCCGATGCTGACGGCCACCGCCAAGAGCAATGGCCAGCTAAAAGCCAACCAGGCCGCGGCCACATTGGCGTAATCAAACAGGCCCGAGAGCCGACCTGGCGGCAGACCACCGGGGTCCATATGCCAAATCACCAAACGATTGAGCACCTCCCAGGGACCGCTCCAACCGAGCAACAACTGACCCAGACCGGTGACCACCACCGGCACGGTGCCAGCCACCAGCACTTGGGTGATGCGGCGCCGGGCTGCCGGGGTCATCAGATAGGGCTGAAAACCCCAGAAACCCCAGAAAAAAGGCAGCCAATTCACCAAACCCGGCCAGGCCAGCCAGCCGCTGCGGGCAAAAGGAGCTGCGCAGGTCATCAGGACCGCCACCGCCACCAACCAGAGGTTGACCCGATCACGCCACCAGCGCGGGCGGTGATGGCGGGTGCCCTCCAGCAGGGCCCAAAACAAGGGGATCACGGCCAGCAACAAACTGCTGGCCAGCAAGAAGAGGCCGAGCTGAAACGCCAGCCAACCCGAGCGAGTGGCCACCGACGGGCGGTGCTGCTGTAGGCGCTCGATCAACGGCAAAGGTTTGAGTTACTCAATCAAAAACAGCGGTGCGGCCGCGATAGACCATCACCTGATGGTGCAGATGCTGACGCAGGGCCCGCGCCAAGGCGAGGCGTTCCATATCGCGCCCTTTACGAATCAGATCATGGACCTCATCGCGGTGACTCACATGCACCGTGGCCTGTTCGATGATCGGGCCGGCATCGAGCTCCTCGGTGACGTAATGCGCTGTGGCGCCAATCAACTTGACCCCTCGCTCCCAAGCGCAGTGGTAGGGCTGAGCCCCGGTGAAGGCCGGCAAAAAGGAATGGTGGATGTTGATCACCGGGCCAAAGCGACGCAGGAAATCGCCACTGAGCACCTGCATGTATTTGGCCAAAACCGCCAGATCAATCCCCTCCTCGTCCAAAAGCTCGAGCTGCCGCTGCTCAGCCTGTTGCTTGCTGGCTGCACTCACCGGCACCAACTCAAAGCGGGCCCCAAAGTCTTCGGCGATGGCACGCAGATCGGGGTGATTGCTAATCACCAGCGGCACCTGCATCGGTAACTCCCCAGCGCGGGTGCGCCAGAGCAGATCCAGCAGGCAGTGGTCCTGCTTGCTGACAAACAGCGCCACCCGGCGCTGCTGATCGGAAAAGTGCAGTTGCCCCTCCCCGCCCAACCGGGCTGAGAGGGCTTGCACCGCCTCAGGCAGGCTGGAGCGCGGCAAGCCAAAGCCTTCGAGGTCCCACTCCAAACGGCTGAGAAACAAACCCGCACCGCCGTCAGTGTGGTGATCGGCATGGCGAATGTTGCCGCCATTGGCGGACACCCAACCCGACAACTCACTGACCAAACCAGGGCGATCAGGGCAGATCAACTGCAGGATTGCCGTTGGGGCAACCATGGCGAAGGAATGGCACGGGACCCCGTTTTAACGCCAGCCTCAGAGACCTGCTTGCCCTGCCTGCAAGCAAGCCCGCCGCGTCAGTGCCATCGAAGTGAGCGTTGGGCTCTGCCACCCCGACGACGGCCAGCTGGCGCCATCGGTGACCAGCAAATTGGAACAACCACGCCAGCGGTTCCACTCATCCAATAGGGATGTGGCGGGATCTGAGCCCATCGGCACGCCGCCCAGCTCATGGATGTAGTAGCCGGGTGGCCCTGGCCGCTGGGAACCTGCCGCACTGGTGCGCACCCATGGCTCCACCAAGGGCAGATGCAACAGCTCTTCAATCGGCCGCACCATGCCATCGGCTGCGGCCACCACCGTGTGGATGCGCTCCAGCATTTGCTCGAGCAACTGCTGTTCGGGCTGACGCCAACCCATGGCGATGTGCGGCACCGGCAAGCCCCAAGCATCACGGGCCTGGGGGTCGAGAACAACGCGATTACGCCCATCGGCCTGCACCTCGCCGTGGCCGATCAAAAAGCCCAAGGCGGTGTCAGGCTGACGCTGCAACACAGCTGGTGGATCGAACCGTTGCACGGCGCACCAGAGTCCATAGCCCTCACCAGTGTTGGGAATAAAGCAACTTTCTGCCCCCGATAAACCCGTGCCCGCTGGAGCAGGGGGTTGAGCCGGCAGCGCAAAGAATCGCGCCACCGAGACGTGATCCATCAAACCCAGCCCCAACAGCCCTTGGGGATCGATCAAACCGCCGGATTGATGGTCGTCGCGGGAGAGCAACAGCAACCGAATGGTTTCAATCGTCGAAGCGCAGAGCACCACCAAGCGAGCTGAAGCCCGCTCGATGGCTCCAGTGGCAGCATCAATAAACAGCACCCCTTCGGCTTGATCTTGCGCGGGATTGAGCAGCAGTTGCGACACCAAGGCACCACTGCGCAATGTCACCCGGCCGCTGGCAAGGGCTGCTTGCAGCGCCCCCCCTTGCGCTGAAAAACGGGGCCACGGACCATCACGACTGGGCCGATGCCGGGCAAAGCCGCGGGAAGCGATGAAGGGAAGATCCAGAGCAGCGCAGGTCTTGCCGAGGTGAACCTCACCCGGCGTGAACGCAGCCGCTGGCTGGTAATCGCCATCGGGCAGCAGCTCCAGCCCATCGCGGTGGCCCCAAACACCGAGCTGCTGTTCCAGGGCGCTGTAGTGAGGGGCCAGATCGTGATGGGCCACAGGCCAACCCTGGGCAAACTCCCGCTCGGAGAGGCGCAGGGTGATGCCGCCCCAGCTCAAGCTCTTGCCGCCCACTTGGCGGCCCCGGGTCCACAGGAAAGGCTGCTCAGCAGGGGTTGTGTAGGGATTCAGCTGCTCATCGATGTAGAGATCCGGGTTGTTTTTCCAGTAGCCCGGATGCTGGCTTTGCAGGCGATGGCGCCCAGCTAGCAAATGCTGGAAGCGGCGCGCGATGTTGCGTGGTTCTGAGCCGAGCGCCTGCTGCGCCGATAACTCCGGCCCGGCCTCAAGCACCAACACCTGCAGACCCTGCTCCGCCAAGGTCTGAGCGGCCACAGCACCTGTGGCACCGCTACCCACCACCACGGCGTCGTAGGTGAGGGTTGGATCAAAGCGGCGTGCCACGCCTCGGTCGCTGTTACACCTGATGCTGCCGCAAGCCAGATCGGCAGAGGCGGCTCCTACACTCCGCCTGATTCAGATCCCCTGCAATGGCCTCCGCCTTGGCTTCTCTGCTGCGTCGACTCGCCGCCGTGGCACTGGTTCTTCTGCTTTGTGTTGGCTTCATCTCTCCAGCTGAGGCCAAGGGCAAAGCGGCCAAGACCATCAGCCCTGAAGACATGGCGGTGATCCGCCGTCAGGCTGAAGAGTTCATGGAAGCCAAGGATCGCCTGCCCGAACTGGCCACCTTGGTGAACGAGAGGGATTGGGTCTTCACCCGCAACCTGATTCGCGGCCCCATGCAGCCCCTCGGCCGCGAAATGCTTTACATCAACCAGCGCCTGCTGCCCCAGGACCGCAAGGAAGCTGACAAGCGCGCAGCTGAGCTCAAAACCGCTCTGGCTGAGCTCGATGAAGCGGCCCGCCTGCAGGACGGCTCACGCCTAACCAAGGAATACAGCCGGGTGGCGAGCGGCTTTGGTGCCTACGCCGAGATGATCCCCGCTGAAGCCCTGAGCTGAGCGCCCAAGCCCGAATTGCCGTCATTGGCGGTGGCTTCGTTGGCCACTGCTGCGCTTGGTTGCTGCAACAGCAGGGCCACCAGGTCCAGCTGATTGCTCCAGCCACGGCTCCCCAAGGCAGTGCCGCAGCCCTCGGGCTGTTGATGGCAGAGGTGTATCAACGCCGCAGCGGCCGCGGCTGGCGCTTGCGGCGCCGATCAATGCAGCTGCTGCTGCACTGGCAGGAGCAACTCCAGCTACCAATCCAGCGTGGCTTGCTGCTGCTGGCATCCGAGCCCCAGGAATGGGAGCACCAGCAACGGATGGTTCAGCAGAGCCAATGCTTGGAACTGCTGAGCCCTGCCGATCTCAACAAGCGGGTCAACCAAGCAGCCCTCCCCGAACTACCGGATGGGGTGCTCGGTGGGGTTTGGTCGGGCGGTGACGGCCAGCTCGATCCAATGCAATGGATCCAGCAGCTGCAGCTCTCAGCTGCTGAGCAAGGCCTTGAGTGGTCGCAGGCCAGCGTCACAGGCATCGATGGCAAGGGCCGTGGGCCCTGGCATCTCAGGCTCAGCAATGGCTCAGAACTCAGCTGTGACTGGCTCGTGATCGCTGCAGGCCTCGGCAGCAGCGAGTTACTGGAATCACTAGGCCGCTCCCTACCCATGGAGCCGGTGTTGGGGCAGGCCTTGGAGCTGCAATTAGGCAGCGAACCACCGGCATGGAACGGTTGCCTGATTTGGAAAGGCATCAACCTGGTGCCGCGGCCCAACCGGCGGCTCTGGCTGGGGGCCACCGTGGAGCCTGGGGCCGAGGCGTCGGCTCCAGCACTGGCTGAATTGCAGAGCCTGAAGGGCACAGCGCCAACCTGGCTGCAACATGCCCAAGTGCTGCGCCAATGGCAGGGCCTGCGGGCACGCCCCAGCGGCCAACCGGCACCGGTGCTGGAGCAACCACAACCCCGTCTGCTGGTGGTGAGCGGTCATTACCGCAACGGCATCCTGTTGGCTCCGGCCAGCGCTGAATGGGCAGCAGAACAAATTGCCGAGGGTTAATTCAATGGTTGCGAGCGCTTAAAGCGCGCTTTCTAAACCTTGCATTGGTCATCATTCATCGCTTCATGGCCCGCAGATTTCTTGCGCTGGCAGCAGCCGGCGGCCTCACCGCTCTCAGCCTCACGGGGTGCTCCTTATTCACCGGAAGTAGTAGTGGCGGCAAGCTCACCGGAGCCGGCGCCTCCTTCCCCGCTGCGATCTACAACCGCTGGTTCCAACAATTGGCTCAGAAGCCAGAAGGCGTCAAGGTGGCCTACCAGTCCGTGGGATCAGGCGCCGGAGTGCGTCAGTTCATCGGCGAAACGGTGGACTTCGGTGCCAGTGACGTGCCGATGAAGCCCGGACAAATTGCGCAAGTGAAGCGGGGCGTGGTGCAACTGCCCATGACGGCTGGCGCCATTGCCGTGGCTTACAACAAGCCAGGCTGTGATTTGAAACTCGATCAACAACAGCTGGCCGATGTCTTCCTCGGCAAAATCACCAATTGGAAAGATCTGGGTTGCGGCGACCAGAAGTTGACCGTTGTTCATCGCTCCGATGGCTCAGGCACCACCGCCAACTTCACAGCCCACTTGGCCGCGATCAGTCCTGCCTGGGCCAATGGTCCAAGCAAAGGCAAAACGATCAACTGGCCAACCGGTGTTGGCGCCAAAGGCAATGAAGGTGTCGCCGCACAGTTAGGCCAACTGGAAGGCGGCATTGGCTACGTGGAAGTGGCTTACGTCAAAGGAGCACTCCAAGCAGCCGCCCTCACCAATGCCTCCGGCGAGGTCGTGAAGCCCACGGCAGAAAGTGAAAGTGAGGCACTTGCCTCCATTGATCTGGGCCCTGACCTCACAGGCAGCAATCCCAACCCTGCCAAGGGCTATCCAATCGTCACCTTCACCTGGATCCTTCTCTACAAAGAAGGGAACGGCGACAAGCTCAAACCTCTGCAGACAGCGTTTGAATACACGCTCTCCCCTGACGCTCAGCAACAGGCACCAGAGATTGGCTACGTGACCTTGCCAGATGAAGTGGTGACCAAGGCCAAAGAGGCCCTTCAGACCATCCAATAGGCCGATTCGGCACAACACAAAAAAAGCCCCCCTGTCTGGGGGGCTTTCTTAATGGAACGGTGAGATCTATTTGGTCTCGGTGAATTCAGCGTCGATGACGTCATCACCTGCTGCGCTGCTATCGGCACTCGCGCCATTGCTGCCACCGGCGGCGGCCGCAGCACCATCAGCACCCTGTTGATACACAGCAGCACCAGCGGCATACAGCGCCTGCTGCAGTTCTTCCTGGACGCTCTTCATGGTCTCGAAGTCGTCTTTTTCGATCGCCTCCTTGAGCTGGGTGGCGAAACCTTCCACCTTGCTCTTGTCATCAGCCGACACCTTGTCGCCAAGGTCGCTGAGCTGTTTTTCAGCTTGGTAGACGAGGGTCTCGGACTGGTTCTTGAGGTCGATGCGCTCGCGCTTCTCCTTGTCGACCGAGGCATTGACTTCAGCGTCCTTGACCATCTTCTCCACCTCGTTGTCGCTGAGGGTGGAGGCACCGGTGATGGAGATGGTCTGCTCCTTGCCGCTGCCCTTGTCCTTGGCGGTCACGCTGAGGATGCCATTGGCGTCGATGTCGAAAGTCACCTCGATCTGGGGCACGCCACGGGGAGCCGGGGGAATGCCATCCAGGCGGAAGGTGCCGAGGCTCTTGTTGTCAGAGGCCATCTCGCGCTCACCCTGGAGCACGTGAATTTCCACGTTGGTCTGACCATCCACAGCGGTGGAGTAGGTCTCGGTCTTCTTAGTGGGAACCGTGGTGTTGCGGTTGATCATCTTGGTCATCACACCGCCGAGGGTTTCCACACCCAATGACAGCGGGGTGACATCCAACAGCAGGATGTCTTTGACCTCACCAGCCAACACACCGCCCTGGATGGCGGCGCCAACGGCCACCACCTCATCGGGGTTCACGGTTTGGTTGGGGTCTTTGCCTGTGACGCGCTTGACCAGCTCCTGAACGGAGGGGATCCGAGTCGAACCACCCACCATCACGATCTCGTCGAGCTCGCTGGAGGCGAGCTTGGCGTCTTTGAGAGCCTGCTCAACAGGCACCTTGCAGCGGTCGATGAGCTTGGCGGCAAGCTCCTCGAACTTGGCCCGGGTCAAGTTCAGATCCAGGTGCTTGGGACCCTCAGGAGTGGCCGTGATGAACGGCAGGTTGATCTCGCTTTGGGTGGCGCTGGAGAGCTCAATCTTGGCTTTTTCAGCCGCCTCGGTCAGGCGCTGCAGGGCTTGCTTGTCCTGGCGCAGGTCGATGCCTTCATTGGACTTGAAGGTGTCCGCCAGGTGATCAACGATCACCTTGTCGAAGTCATCCCCGCCGAGGTGGGTGTCACCGGATGTGGAGAGCACCTCAAACACACCATCACCAACCTCCAGCACCGAGACGTCGAAAGTGCCGCCTCCGAGGTCGAACACCAAGATGCGCTCGTTGCTCTTTTTATCGAGGCCGTAGGCCAGAGCCGCTGCCGTGGGCTCATTGATGATGCGCAGCACCTCAAGACCAGCGATCTTGCCGGCGTCCTTGGTGGCCTGACGCTGGGAGTCGTTGAAGTAGGCGGGAACGGTGATCACCGCCTGGGTCACGGTTTCGCCGAGGTATTTGCCGGCGTCTTCCGCCAGCTTGCGCAACACCTGAGCTGATACTTCTTCCGGTGCGAACTGCTTATCGAGAACCGGGCACTTGACCTTCACATTGGAGCCGGCCTTTTCAACGCCGTAGCTCACCTCTTTGGATTCCTCGTTGACCTCATCAACCCGGCGACCAATGAAGCGCTTGACCGAATAAAAGGTGTTGTCGGGATTCATGACCGCCTGGCGCTTGGCGATCTGCCCCACCAGCTGGTCCTGGTTCTTGGTGTAAGCCACCACCGAGGGGGTGGTGCGGAACCCTTCCGCATTGGCGATCACGGTGGGCTTGCCGCCCTCCATCACCGATACGCAGCTGTTGGTGGTACCCAGATCAATGCCGACGACCTTGCCCATACGAACTCCTCGTTAGACCTCTCAAACTTGTTGCATCTTCGTCAGCAGTTCCCCCTCCCGACGAGGTGTGGTTCCCGAACAACGGCCGCCCATGAACTCCACAGCTGCAGCCCCAATCAATGCCTCCACTGAGCTGCTGGGGGTGATTGGCCAACCCATCCACCACTCCCTCTCACCGGTGATGCACAACGCAGCCATCGCTGAGCTCGGGCTGAACTGGCGTTATCTCGCCTTTGCTGTGGCCCCCGATCGGCTGCAGCAAGCCATCGAGGGCCTGGCCGCCATGGGCTGCCGCGGCCTCAGCGTCACCATCCCGCACAAAGAGACGGTGCAGCCGCTGCTGAGCAGCGTGGATGCGGTGGCACGCGAGCTCGGAGCTGTGAACTGCCTGATCCCCGATGGCCATGGCGGCTGGCGGGGCACCAACACCGACTGGAGTGGCTTCCTCACCCCCTTGAGCGGGCGCTTGCAGCAGGGCGGCCAGGCCCTGATTCTGGGCAGCGGCGGCGTGGTGCGGGCCGTGCTGCGCAGCTGCTGCGAGCTGGGTATTGAGCAGGTGGTGTTGCGCGGGCGCAACCGCAGCAAGTTGGAAGCCCTGGCGGAAGACGTCAGGAACTGGGCACCGCCTTTGCTGCTCAGCAGCGGCGATGAACCCCTCGAACCCCTCCTGGAACGCAGCAACTTGGTGGTGAATGGAACACCGCTGGGCATGGCCGAGATGCGCGATCAAACGCCCCTCAGCGCTCAGCAACTCGCCCTGCTGCCGGCCTCCGCCGTCGTCTACGACGTGGTCTACACACCCCGGCCAACGCTGCTGTTGAAGCTGGCCGCCCAGCGAGGCCTCAGCGTCTTCGATGGGCTCGAGATGCTGGTGCAACAAGGTGCTGCCGCCCTCAAGCTCTGGACTGGGCTGGAGCAGGTCCCCGTGGATGCGATGCGCCGAGCAGCCGCCCTAGCCTTGGAACCTGGCGCGGCAGACCATGGCTGAGATTCCCCTTTGGCAACGGCTCCTGGGCTTGCTCGCCTACCTGTTGCCCTGGTCAGACGCCCTCAGCTTTGGGCGTGAGCTCTACAACCTCTTTCCCTGGATCTCCTACCTGGCCCTACCTGCCACACCGGTGTTGCTGCTGGAGCGCTCAATCCCCTTTGGAGGTTTTCTGCTCTTCCTGGTGCTGTTCCTGGTGGTGGTGCGCAACCCAAACGTGCCCTACTACCTGCGCTTCAACGTGCTGCAAGCGATCTTGCTGGACATCCTCTTGGTGGTGCTGGCCTTGGCCTTCAACGTCTTGCTCAGCCCCTTGGGCAACAGCCTGATGATCCGCACCCTCAACAACACCGTCTTCATTGGTGCCCTGGTGTTGGTGCTCTATGCCTCCATCCAGTGCATCCGCGGCAAAGAAGCTGATCTGCCCACCCTCTCGGACGCGGTGCGAATGCAGCTCTAAGGCCAAGGGGTAGGGTGATCAGTTCGACGCACCGTCGAAGTCCGCCTCCGGACCGTTGGTCCGGGTTCACCCCACAGGCAGCATGAGCGCGAAGCCCAATTACGAAACCATGTACATCCTCCGGCCGGATATCGCCGAGGAGGAAGTTGAGTCCCACGCCAACAAGTACCGCGACCTGGTGGTCGAAGCCGGTGGTGAGGTGATCGACAGCCAAATGCGTGGCAAGCGCCGCCTGGCTTACAACATCGGCAAGCACCGCGAAGGCATCTATATCCAGCTGAACTACAGCGGTGATGGCAAGCAGGTGGGCCCGCTGGAGAAGGCGATGCGCCTCAGCGAAGACGTGATCCGTTATCTGACCGTCAAGTACGAGGGTCAGCACAGCTCCCTGGGCCGCAGCACCGCCCCAGCCAACCCGATGGCCAGCAACACCCCTCGCACCGAAGGCCAGGAGCAAGCCAAAACCGAGCCTCAAACCGCCCCAGCCTGATCTGGAGCGCTGACGCCCAGCAGACCGTCACGGCTTGCTGGGCTCGTTTGTGACCGATAGGGTCCGGCCAGAAGGCTTGGGCCCCATGCAGGCGGAGTGGACAGCAGATCGGGAACCCCTGCCCCACTGGCTTGAAGAGCTAGAGGATCAAGCCAGCGCCGCGCGCCTGGAACTGGAGAGGGATCAGGCCGCTTCCAAGCTCGAGGAGCTGGAAAGCCTGCTGGAAAACCTCCCCGACATTTTTGAACGCAAGTTCTCGCAGCGCCTCGCCCCAGTGCTGGAGCGCCAGAAGTTGCTGATTGAGGAAAACGAGCACCTGCGCTCTCAAGTGGAGCGCTTGATGCCCCAGCCGGGCGAAGTGCGCCTCAAATTTCCGCAAGCCAACAGCAACGACACGCCTCCCCAAGCCAATGAGGAGAGCCTGCCGCCGCTGCTGCAGCTCATCCGTGGTGGCCGCGCCGACGCTTGGCCGCGGCCCACAGCCGCGTGGGAAGACCCCAGACGTAAATGAACCCTGAAGCGGCGCGATGGTCGAATTGATCTTCGGCGCCGTAGGTCGCCATATCCGGCTCATAGAGGCTGTCGCTGCTGGAGCGACCCACCACGGTGGAGGAACCACGGTGGAGCTTGATCCGCACGCTGCCATTCACGGTGAGTTGGGTGCGCTCAATGAAGCCATCCAGCGCATCTTTCAACGGCCCGAACCAGAGGCCCTGATAGACGAGATCAGCCCACTGCATCTCGAGCTGTCGCTTGGTGCGCAGCACATCGGCAGCGAGGGTCAAACTCTCCAATTCCTGGTGGGCCTGAATGAGCAACAACAGGCCGGGGGTTTCGTAGATCTCGCGGCTCTTGATGCCCACCACCCGGTTTTCGATCATGTCGAGGCGGCCAAAGCCATGGCTCCCGGCCAGGCGATTGGCTTCGCGGATCAAGCTGACCGGGTCCAAGCGCTGGCCATTGATGCTCACCGGTAGGCCGGCTTCAAAACCAATGCTGACCAGCTCAGGCTGCGCCGGGGCCGCCTCGGTGGAGCAGGTCATCGCGAACACCTCTTCTGGGGGCTCCACATCGGGATCCTCCAGGGGACCCGCCTCAATCGAGCGACCCAGCAGGTTCAGGTCGATCGAATAGGGGGAGCGCTTGCTCACAGGCGAGGGCAGGCCATAACGCTCGCCGTAGGCGATGGTCTCCTCGCGGCTCATGCCCCACTCACGGGCCGGGGTCAGCACCTTGAGATCAGGCGCTAGGGCACCAATGGCCACATCAAAGCGCACCTGATCGTTGCCTTTGCCGGTGCAGCCATGGGCCACGGCATCGGCCCCCACCTCACGGGCAATCTCCACCAAACGGCGCGCAATCAGCGGCCGCGCCAAGGCGGTGCTGAGGGGATAACGGCCTTCGTAGAGGGCGTTGGCCCGGATGGCTGGAAACGCAAATTCGGTGATAAACGGTTCAATCAGATCACCCACCAACGACTGGCTGGCTCCGGCATCCAGTGCCTTCTGGCGAATCGGTTCGAGCTCATCACCTTGACCCAGGTCGGCAGCAAAGGTGATCACCTCCTCCACGCCCCACTCGTGTTTGAGGTAAGGAATACAGACGCTGGTGTCCACTCCGCCGGAGTAAGCCAGCACCACCTTGTTTGCCCGCGCCATGAATCCGGTCGTCACTTAATCCACAGGATTGTCCGATGCCGAGCGCCAGGCAATCCAAACGCCCATCGCCAGCGGCGGCAGAAACACCAAACTCAGCAGCAATGGCAGCCCCGGAGAAGGCAGCTCGAGATGGGCACCACCCCAACGCAGCAGGGCTGCACCGGCCAGGGCACCGCCCCACGCCACTAGCAGTTGCATGGCTTTGGTGTTCATCGGTTAAGTTGATGGATTGTCAATCACGGGGCGAGACGTCAGCTGATGAGCACGATGAGCACCCTCGATAGTTTCAACCCTTCGCTCACCCGTTACGACCGCAACGACCCTGCACCGGTGCTGCCGCTGCGGGAAGAGCCCGATCTGCTCAGCTGGCTGGAAACCAGCGGTCGCCTGGTGGCCGATGAGGAGGACGCCGCCAATGACCAGGCCACTGTGGAAGAGGAGGAGCTCTCCGCGCTGATGGGCGACAAGGAGGACTACTCCAAGGACGACGAGAGCCAGGAAGAGAACTGGGAAGACTGATTTGGGCAGCCGCGGCGCGGCTGATCTAGGTTCCCGGCGCCCGGTTCCAACCCTTTGACAGCTCAGCAGGCCCAACGCTTTCCAGGTACTGGCTTGCAATGGAGCCTGGGCCTGATTGCCCTGATCCTGGCGGCCTGCTTGATCAGTGATGGCCTCAGTGGAGGACCGCAACTGAGCTTGCCCCTGCTGCTGGCTGGCGCCCTCAGCTGGCTGGTGTGCTGGATCGGCGTTCCGCGCCTGCGCGCCTTGAAAATGGGGCAGGTGATCCGCCAAGAGGGTCCCCAATCGCACCAGAGCAAGTCCGGCACGCCCACCATGGGCGGCCTGCTGCTGGTGCCGTGTGGCGTTGTGGTGGGCAGCCTGGTCAGCCCAGGCGACCCAAGGCTGCTGCCCATCGGACTGGTGACCCTGGCCTTCATGGTGATCGGAGGCATCGATGACTGGCGCAGCCTGACCAAACGCCACAACACCGGCCTGACGCCCAAAGGCAAGCTGCTGCTGCAGGCCCTGGCGGCGGGATTGTTTTTGCTGTGGGCCGGCCTGCATGGAGCGATCCCAACGGCCATTGCACTGCCCTGGGGCTGGCTGTTGCCCATCGGACTGCTGATCTGGCCCCTGGGCCTCTTTGTATTTCTGGCGGAAAGCAACGCCACCAACCTCACCGATGGCCTCGATGGCTTGGCTGCCGGTGTGGGCGCGATCGTGCTGGTGGGGCTCTCACTGCAGCTGATGCTGCGGGGCAATGGTGGTGATCCCGCCCTGGCTGGCTATGGCGCTGCCCTGGCTGGGGCCTGGCTGGGCTTTCTGCTCCACAACCGCCATCCCGCCCGCGTGTTCATGGGAGATACCGGATCGTTAGCCATGGGGGCCGCCCTCACGGCCATTGCCCTGTTGAGCAACAGCCTTTGGCCCCTGCTGCTGATGGGCGGCCTGCTGCTGGCCGAATCACTGTCGGTAATCCTGCAGGTGTGGGTGTTTAAAGCCACCAAAGGGGCGGACGGCCAGGGCAAACGCCTGCTGCGCATGGCGCCGTTGCACCACCACTTCGAATTGGGCGGCTGGAGTGAACGGCGCGTTGTGGTGAGCTTCTGGGGCATCAGCTTGCTGCTGGTCGCACTCGGGCTCGTCCTCGTTCCCTGAAAACGCGGGCAGAATTAAGACAACTGCCCCCTGCTGCCGTGCCCTACTTCACCTGGAAGGAACAAGGGCTCACAGCGGAATGCGCCAGCCTCGATGCCATGGCCTCCCGCTTTGAGGAAGCAGCGCAATTGATGCGGCGCATGGCCAGCGAGGGCTTCCGCGTTGAGCGCATTGAAGGCATGCAACGCATCACCCACGACGATGAAGCCCTGTTTGATGCCTATGGCTTCATCAGCGAAGAATCACCAGAACAACAACTTGACCTGGTCTTGGAGGACAGCAACCCAACGCCCTAACGGCGCACGTAGCCAACGATCCAAATCACCATGAACACCAGGCCCGAAAGGCCCAGGTAAAGCAGCACGCCGTTCTGTAACCCAGCCAGATTGAGATCAAACGGCATGGGGCCGGGATCACCGACAGTGGCGTAAGCAAAAAGCGGCATGGGGGCCTCGATCCGCACGACGGTCTAGCAGCCCCACACCCTTTCACCAGCCCATCGCTTCATGACCAGCACCCATCTGCCCGCCACCCTGCTGTTGCTTGGCAGCGGCGAACTCGGCAAAGAGGTGGCCATCGCCGCCCAGCGACTGGGCTGCCGCGTGGTGGCGGTCGACCGCTACGCCAACGCTCCGGCGATGCAGGTGGCCGACACCGCCGTGGTGATTCCGATGACCGACGCCGAAGCGCTCAAACAGGTGATCCGCGAACACCAACCCGCCCTGGTGATCCCTGAAATTGAGGCCCTCGCCGTTGATGCCCTAGCCGAACTCGAAGCCGAGGGCATCACCGTGATCCCCACCGCCAGGGCCACAGCGATCACGATGAACCGCGATCGCATCCGCGATCTGGCCGCCGGTGAGCTGGGCTTACGCACAGCCCGCTTTGGCTATGCGAGCTCGGCTGAAGAACTCAGCAGCGCCGCTGAGCCACTGGGCTGGCCGGTGGTGGTCAAGCCCGTGATGAGCTCCTCCGGCAAAGGGCAAAGCGTGGCCACCAACCCCGAGGAACTGCAACAGGCCTGGACCGCTGCCACCCAAGGCGCCCGCGGCAGCTCCAGCCTGGTGATCGTGGAGGAATTTCTGCGGTTTGAGCAGGAAATCACCCTGCTCACGGTGCGCCAAAAGGACGGCCCCACCCTGTTCTGCCCGCCCATTGGCCACATCCAGGAACGGGGCGACTACCAATGCAGCTGGCAGCCCGCCGAATTGCAGCAGAGTCAACTGCTGGAAGCCCAACGCATGGCCCGTCAGGTGACCGATGCCCTGGGCGGAGCCGGCATTTTTGGCGTGGAGTTCTTTATCGCCTCAGGCGAAGTGATCTTCTCGGAGTTGTCGCCACGGCCCCATGACACAGGCCTGGTGACCCTGCGCGGGCAAAACCTCAGCGAGTTCGAACTGCACCTGCGGGCCGTCCTGGGACTGCCCATCCCCAGCATCACCAGCACAGGAGCTGCCGCCAGCCGCGTGGTCTTAGCCGGCGCCGACCAACAGGGGGGACCCGTTCACTACCGAGGGGTCGCCGAGGCCCTGGCTGTGCCTGAAAGCGAACTACTGCTGTTTGGTAAGCCAGAAGCGCGGCCCATGCGGCGCATGGGCGTGGCGTTGGCCAGCGGGTCGAGCTTGGCGGAGGCGCGTGGGCGCGCTGACACGGCCGCGCAGGCCGTTGCTCTTGAGATTGGCGGTTGATTCCAACTGAGCAGCAGCACAAAGGGGCCGCGCCACCTGCAGGTAACGGCTGGCATGGGCTTCCCAGCTGTAAGCCTGCTGCACAGCCTCAAGGCCCTGCTGCCGCCACTGATCCCAGGAGGCATCAGCAGCCAAGGCTTTCTCCAAAGTGGTGCGCAACGCCTCGCGGCTGGAGACATCCACCAACAAACCGTTGCGGCATCGACCCAGGATGTCGATGGGACCCCCATCGTTGGTGGCCACCACCGGCAAACCACAGGCCGCGGCTTCGATCAGGGTCAAACCAAAGGGTTCGGTGAGCGCAGGGTTCACAAACACACCACGGCGAGCGGCTGCCCAGCGATAGATCGCTGGAACCTGCGAACGGCTGTGATGTTTGGGATAGGCGACCTGGCCGTAGAGATCCTGACGATCGATGGCTTCGAGCACGTGATGCCATTCCTCCCGTTGACTGCGTTCCAGCGAGTGGAAGCCTTCGCGGTTACCGAGCACCAGCAGCAGGTTGGCCTTCTCGCGCAGCAGCGGGCTGCTGCCAAAGGCATCAATCAAGGCGGGGATGTTCTTGCGCCGATCAGGCCGGCACACCGCCAAGAAGCAGGGGCGATCAGGCTCGCGCAAGAAGGGGCTGAAGAGCTCAGCAATCTCGCCATCTTCACCGCTGTGGCTGGCCTGGGGCTGGAAACTGGTGGTGTCGACCCCCGGTGGAATCACCTCGGCCATTTCGGGGTGGAAATGGCTGTAACGCTCGTACTGAACCCGGATTTCTTGCCGTGTGCTGGTGACCACCAAGCTGGCAGCCGCTAACGCTTCTTCCTCAGCACCAATCCGGCGCTCCATCGCGTAGCGCTGGTTGACCTGCTCCGGGTTCTGCCCGATCTCAAGCAGACGACGCTGCTTCTCACGGCCAAGGGAATGACCCGTAAACACCAGGGGAATGCCGAGGCGCTGTTGGATCTGAGCACCCACCCAACCGGCATCGGCGTAATGGGCATGGATCCAGTCAGGACGGCGCTGCTGGCGGGTGATGTGGAGCACCAAGGCATCCACCAACTGGTCCAGGTTGGGCCAGAGCAATTCCTTACGCAGGTAGCGGCGCGGTCCGAAGGGCAACCGCAAAACGCTGGCTTTGGAGGTCAATGATTCGCGGTGGACCGCATATTCCGGGCTAACGCGACGGTCCTCAATGCAGCGGGTGATCACTTCCAAGCGATCGACTTCGCTGTGCTGGCCGAGAGCCTTGGCTAATTCGAGTACATAATTGGTTTGTCCGCCAGTATCAGCATCACGCCCTAATTCAAGGTCATGACCACGAAACAAGCCGTGAAGATGTAGGTGAAGGATATACAAACCCATAGGCATTTTCCCCCTCTTTTTTTAACCATACACACATTTTTGATAATGACGGCAAATGTTCTGTTTGATTTCTGACAAAAACTGATTTCGTAACTAAACAGACGTGTTTCTTCCGTTTTTATTCAGAAATCAGCCAGTAAATACTCAGCGAAGCTGAAACAAAGCCAAGCCAGCAGGGTCTGCAACAGGGGCATCGGGGCCAATCGGCTCACCCTTCACCCAAGCCAACAGCAGAGCCCGCAGGGAGCCGCCATTGCCGCCCGAGGCTGAGGGCAGATTGAAGTGGGTGCCATCGCGGGCCACCACCAGTCGATGCGCCCCCTGGGAATAACGGGCAAACGGCTCGATTGCCTCTGGCTGGGCGGGCACCACCAGATCTCTGCTGCCGCTGACCAACAACACGGGAATCGCCAAATCGCTCAAACCACCGGCAAAGACCAATCCCTGGGGGGGACTCACCGCCACCACCCGAGCCAAGCGAGCATCGCGCAACGACTCAGGCTGAGCAGCGGGCAGCACCCCGCATTGCAACACCCAACTGGGGTTGCGGGACGGGTGATTGGCCTGCTGACAGGCCTGCCAAAGCGGATCCTCCACGCTGCGGGCGCCGGCCAATTGCAGCGTTGACGTGGCCCCCCAGGAATGGCCAATCAACACCACATCACGGGCAGGGGCCCCGGCAGCTCCAGGAATTTGGCCCGCCTCAAGGGCATCGAGCACGGCTTTGAGTTCAGCCGGTCGCCGCAAAAACTCCTCTGGCTTGGGGGGCTCGGAGCGGCCCGCCAACATCGAGGTTTGCTGCCGGGTGTCGCTGCCGCTGTGGCGCGGCAACACCACCACAGCCCCATGGGAGGCCAGATGCTCGGCCCATCCCAAAAAACTCAACGGGGCATCCCACAACCCATGGGAGATCAACACCGTTGGCAACTCAGGAGCGCCCACCGGACGAACCACGGTCAACTCCAGCCCATTGGCCAAGACAACAACCCGGCGCACAACCGCCCGAGGCCCCCTTGCGAGCTCAGCAGCCGGTGCCGCCGGCAAGGGGGTTTGAGCGAGGAGTTGCTGATCGAGGGCGGCGTTCTGGCTCGTCATCTTCCTGAGCGCCGGCAGCGCGCGGTCCAAGCGAATCGTGAGCTCGTCTCCCGGCAAGACCCGCAGCAGCGTCAGCAAGGTGAGCGGCTCACCGCTTGCAGCGGCTTGGCGCAACCACGGCAATGACGCTCCGGCTTGCACCACTGGCAGCTGCCATTGGCGCTCCGATGGTTCAACC
The DNA here is from genome assembly GCF_014279855.1 of Synechococcus sp. Minos11. NCBI lineage: Bacteria > Bacillati > Cyanobacteriota > Cyanophyceae > Synechococcales > Synechococcaceae > Synechococcus > Synechococcus sp. Minos11. The sequence continues at coordinate 2,275,535 of NZ_CP047953.1, forward strand.
AGGGATTGGACCAGCATCTCCACTTGACGCGCCATCGGGTTGTCCAAACCCAGCTGCACCGGCAGCGGTAGGGGCGTGGTCAGCAGCGTTTGCAGGGACCGACCCAAACGGCCATCGGTGGCCCGATTCAATTCGGCCAGATCACTGCTGCCAGACCACAACGCTTCAGGGCTGCTCAGCTCCTGCAAGTTCACGCTCAGGCGCTGCAGTCCAAGAGGCCCCTGCAGATAGAGGGTTTCAACGGCAGCAGCGGGCGTCGCCGCAGCCAACAGAGACAACCCCAGGGCAAGCCGCTTCAAGCGGCCAAGGGCTGCGCTGGATGCTGCTCAAGCACCTGGCGCAAGTAACGGCCGGTGTGGCTGGTGGGATGGGCCGCAAGGTCTTCCGGTGTGCCAGCAGCCACGATTTGACCACCGCGATGGCCACCTTCAGGGCCCAAATCGATCAACCAATCGGCGCAACGGATCACATCGAGGTTGTGCTCGATGCAAATGATCGAATTGCCCTTGTCCACCAGGCGCTGCATCACATCCATCAACTTGTGGACGTCGTAGAAGCTCAGACCCGTGGTGGGCTCATCAATCAGATACAACGTCTTGCCGGTGGCTCGCTTGGACAGCTCGGTGGCCAACTTGACGCGCTGCGCTTCACCACCAGAGAGGGTTGGAGCTGGTTGACCCAACTTCACGTAGCCCAGACCCACATCCACCAAGGTGCGCAGGCGATCAGCGGCTTGAGGGATTGCCGAGAACACCTCAGCAGCCTGCTCCACCGTCATTTGCAACACATCGGCAATGGTGTGACCGCGGTATTTGACCTGCAACGTCTCTCGGTTGTAGCGAGCACCCTTGCAAACGTCGCACTGCACGTAGACGTCGGGCAGAAAGTTCATCTCAATGACGTTGACGCCCTGACCACTGCAGGCTTCGCAACGGCCACCTTTGACGTTGAAGCTGAACTGACCGACTTGATATCCGCGGGCCTTGGCCTCCACCGTGGCCGCAAACACCTGACGGATGGGATCAAAGGCACCGGTGTAGGTGGCTGGGTTGGAACGGGGGGTGCGGCCAATCGGGCTTTGGTCAATCACGATCACCTTGTCGATCGCGCTGATGCCTCGCAGTTCTTCCAAACCTGAGGGGAACGGCACCTTGTGGCCCAAGTTGTGCTCCAGAGCTGGATGCAACAACTCATTGACCAAGGTGCTCTTGCCGCTACCGCTGACCCCAGTCACCGCCACAAGCCGGCCCAAGGGGATCTCCACATTCAGATGCTGGAGGTTGTTGCGATGGCAATCCACCAAGGTGAGCTTGCGGCTGCCGGTGTTGCGGCGCTCCGCCGGAGTGGGAATCGAGCGGCGACCACTCAAGTAGGCCCCGGTGAGGGAGTCTTCAGCAGCCATCAGATCAGCCAGGCTGCCCTCACTGACGATGTGGCCGCCATGAACCCCGGCCCCAGGTCCGATATCGACAATGTGGTCAGCAGCCCGGATGGTGTCCTCGTCGTGTTCGACGACGATCAAGGTGTTGCCGAGGTCCCGCAGCTTGACGAGGGTTGAGAGCAACCGGTCGTTGTCGCGTTGATGCAAGCCAATGCTGGGTTCATCCAACACGTAGAGCACACCGGTGAGGCCCGCACCGATTTGCGTCGCCAAGCGAATCCGTTGAGCTTCACCGCCGGAGAGGGTCATCGCCGGTCGATCGAGGCTGAGGTAATCGAGGCCCACATCGATCAAGAAACGCAGGCGCAAACGGATCTCCCGCAACACCAGATCAGCGATCTGGATCTGGCGCGCTGACATCAGTGGCTCGCCATCGGAGCCGCCACCCATCAAGGCATCGATGCGCTCGAGACACTCGCCCACGCTGATGGCGGTCAGATCGGTGATGTTGTAGGGGCCAATGCGGACGGCCAAGGCTTCAGGCCGCAGGCGCTGGCCGGCGCAGGTGGCGCAGGGCACCAGCTCCTGATATTTCTCCAGCTTCTGGCGGGCCGATTCACCCCCGGCATCACGGACCTGGCGCTCAAGGATGGCCAGAACTCCTTCAAAACGGCGCTCATAGCCCTTGGTTTTGCGGTAGCGGCTATCGGCCTCGATCAAGATCGGCTCAACCGTGCCGAACAGCACGGCTTCTTGCTGCGTGCGGCTGAGCTCCTGCCAAGGGGTCTTGAGTTCAAAGCCGTAGGCCTGACCAACACTGAACAGCAGGGAGAAGTAGTAGCTGCTCTCTTTGTCGCTCCAGGGTGCAATCGCCGCGTAGACCGGCAGCGAAGGGTCAGGCACCACCCGCTCTTCGGTGAATTTGCGCAGGTAGCCGATGCCATGGCAATCGGGGCAGGCGCCATAGGGACTGTTGAAGGAAAACAGGCGTGGCGAAAGCTCCTCCATCACCGCACCGTGTTCGGGGCAAGCGAAGTTTTCGGAATACAGGCGCTCACGCTGCACACCCTCGGGAAGCTCTTCGCCGCTCTTGGGCACCACCTCCACCAAAGCCAAACCATCGCCCCGCTTGAGGGCCGTGCGCAGCGAATCGGTCAAACGCTCCTGGATCCCCTCACGGGCCACCAGGCGATCCACCACCACTTCAATGTTGTGGGAATGGTTTTTGTCGAGCTCGATGTTGTCGGAGAGCTCGCGCACCTCACCATTGATGCGCACCCGCGCAAATCCTTCGGCCACCAAGCCGCTGATCAACTTGGTGTGGGTGCCCTTCTTGCCCCGCACCAAGGGAGCCAACAGTTGATAACGGGTGCCCTCGGGCAAGAGCAGGATCTGGTCGACCATCTCATCGATCGACTGGGGGCTGATCGGCCGATCGCATTGGGGGCAGTGGGGCTCACCCGCACGGCCAAACAACAACCTCAGGTAGTCCTGGATCTCCGTGACCGTGCCAACGGTGGAGCGAGGGTTGTGGCTGGTGGATTTTTGATCGATCGAAATGGCCGGAGATAAGCCCTCGATGGCATCGACATCGGGCTTATCAACCTGACCAAGGAATTGGCGTGCATAGGTGGAGAGACTCTCCACATAGCGCCGTTGACCCTCGGCAAAAATCGTGTCGAACGCCAGGGAGCTCTTACCGCTGCCGCTAACGCCGGTGAACACCACCAGCTTGTTGCGGGGCAGCGCCAGATCAACGTCTTTGAGGTTGTGCTGCCGGGCGCCGCGCACCCGGATCACATCACTGATATTTCCGCCGTTCAACGCCTGAAGGGCCTTGCCGGACGCGGCTTTGGCTCGTGCCATCGGGCGGTTTCTGGGCTTGCCACTTTAACGGCGAGAAACCCTTTTATGCGGCTTGGCGCTGCAACAAGCTGGCGGCAAACTCGCGGGCCTCACCAGAGTCGCCACCGGCCAATTCCGCCAGTTCTCGCTGCCGCTCTTGGAGCGTGCTCAGGGGCTCAATCAACGAACGGGTGTTGCCCTGCTCCACCTGCTTGCGCACCAACAGATGCTGATCAGCCGCAGCCGCCACCACCGGCTGATGGGTGACACAAAACACCTGACGGTGTTGGGCCAAGCGCTGCAGCAACGCCGCCATCGCCGCGCTGACCTTGCCGCTGACGCCAGTATCGATCTCGTCAAACAGCAGGGTGATCTCCCCATCGGCCTCAGATAGACAGGTTTTCAAAGCCAGCAAAAAGCGGCTCATCTCACCGCCAGAGGCCACCTCTCGCAACGGAGCCAGAGGCTGACCCGGGTTAGCGGAAAACAAAAACTGCACGTTCTCCGCCCCATGCTCACTGGGCTGGGCCGGCACCAGCTCAACGGCAAAGCGCACATGGGGCAGGGCCATGGGCCGCAGCGCTTGCATCAAGTCGTGCTCCAGGCGTTCCGCTGCTTTCCGGCGTTGATCGGTGAGCTTCTGGCAAGCGGTATCACGCTGCTGACGGCACAGCACCTCTTCCTGCTCAAGCGCCACCAAAGCCGCTGCAGCCCCACCGGCCTGCAAGGTGTCGCGCAGCTGATCGCGGCGCTCAATCAAGGCCTCAAGATCAGCACCAAAGCGCCGCTCCAGGGCCTTCAGCGCAGCAATGCGCTCCTGCAAGGCCGCTAAATGCTCAGGGTCAGCCTCTAAAGCAGCGGCGTAACGGTCCAAGTCGCGGCCGAGGTCCTCCAGAGCGCTTTGGGCATCAATCCAGCTCTGACGAATCGGCTGCAACGCCGGATCCAGCGCAGCCATGGCACTGAGCTCCTGATCGCAGGCGCCGAGATGCTCCAGCACTGACGGCGCCCCTTCAGCCCCTTCGATCAAACGCCCCTGCACCTCCTGACAACCCTGCTGCAAGCGCACCCCATGGCACAGCCGGTCTTGCTCTTGCTCCAGCAGCAGCCGCTCCTGTGGATTGTCGAGTTGGGCCGCTTCGAGGGCTTGCAGTTGCTCCTCTTGATTGGCGCGATCTTGCAACACGGCTTCCTGTTGGGCCCTGGCCTGCTCCAACGCTGCGGCCGCCTGGGTCCACAGCTGCTGGCATTGGCGCACCGGCTGCAACACAGCCGAGAGTTCGCTGCCACCAAAACGATCCAACCAACGCCGCTGTTGCCCGGCGCGGGCGAGTTGTTGGGTCTGGCCTTGACCGGTGAGATCCAACAGCAACGGCCGCAACTCGGCTAAGGCTGCGCGGTTGAGGCTGACGCCATTGAGACGACTGCGGCTGCTGAAGCGGCCATCCAACAGCCGTAGCTCGCGGCTGAGCAGCAGCTCCTCCTCGTCGTCCAAATCAAGCTCTTGGGCTTGGCACCACTGCCGCAAGGGCTTGGTCCAACCAAAACTGGCTTCGATCGATCCCCTAACGCAGCCATCACGCAACAAGCGTTGCGGCTGACCGCCACCGGTCACCGCATCGAGGGAATCCAAAAGGATGGATTTACCGGCACCGGTTTCACCAGTGAGCACCGTGAAACCCGGACCGAACACCAGCTCTTGGCTGTCGATCAGGGCGATATTGCTGATGTGAAGCCCGGTGAGCACGGCGTCCCCAAGCCAGCCGGCGCAGCGTAACGGCTCCAATATCAATTAAAAGGGGGTTCCCAGCCGGGTTCCCCACCGAAACGCCGCCATGACCGCGACCAGCGATTTTCTCGAAGCGGCCGGTCTGAACAGCTACGACCCGGCAGAGATCACCAGGATTTATGCAGGCCACCCCCTGCGGCTGTTGAAACGGCTGCGGGAAACCCTGATTCCCATCGGGCTGTTGCTTCTGGGGGTTCTGTTTGATCGCCTCAGCGGACGCCTCAAAGACCCGAATATTTCAAGAGATCGCGCCAGGGAAGCGGCCAACCTGCTGGCTGATCTCGGTCCTGCGTTCATCAAGGCCGGCCAAGCCCTCTCCACCCGGCCCGACATCGTTCCGCCAGTGCTGCTGGAAGAGCTCTCACGGCTGCAGGATCAACTGCCGGCATTCCCCAGCGACCAGGCCCGAGCCTGCATCACCGAAGACCTTGGCGCTCCAGTGGATGAGCTCTATGGAGAGTTGGATGCCGAACCGATTTCGGCCGCTTCCCTTGGCCAGGTGTATCGGGGCACCTTGAAAGACGGCCGCAGTGTGGCCGTGAAAGTCCAGCGCCCCGGTTTGCGGGAACAAATCACGCTGGACCTCTACATCGTGCGCAACATCGCAGCGTGGCTGAACTCCAACATCGGCCTCATCCGCAGCGACCTTGTGGCCCTAATCGACGAACTGGGCCGGCGGGTATTTGAAGAAATGGACTACTTCAACGAAGCCTCCAATGCCGAGCGCTTCGCTGAGCTCCACGCCCACAATCCGCGCATCGCTGTTCCAGCAATCCACCGAGAGCTCACCAGTCGTCGGGTGTTGACCATGGAATGGATCGAGGGGGTGAAGCTCACCCGGCTCGAAGCGGTCAAGGCCATGGGGATTGACCCCGATGAACTCGTCGATGTCGGCGTGAACTGCAGCCTGCAGCAATTGCTCGAACACGGCTTTTTCCACGCCGATCCCCACCCGGGCAACCTGCTGGCCCTGGCTGATGGGCGCTTGGCCTATCTGGATTTCGGGATGATGAGCGAAGTCACCCGCGAATCGAGAACCGGCTTGATCCAGGCGGTGGTGCACCTGGTCAATCGCAACTTTGATGCCCTCTCCAAAGACTTCGTCACCCTTGGATTCCTGGCGGAAGAGGTGAACCTCGAACCGATCGTGCCGGCCTTTGAGCAAGTGTTCGGGCAGGCACTCCAGGCTGGGGTGAGCCGAATGGATTTCAAGGCGGTCACCGATGACCTCTCCGGAGTGATGTATCGCTTCCCGTTCCGAGTGCCGCCTTATTACGCGTTGATCATTCGCTCGCTGGTGACACTCGAGGGAATTGCCCTCAGCGTCGACCGCGATTTCAAAATCCTGGGCGCTGCCTATCCCTATTTCGCTCGCCGCCTGCTGGAAGATTCCGATCCCGATCTGCGTCGCTCACTGCGGGACATGTTGTTTGACGGTGAGGATTTCCGCTGGAACCGGCTGGAAGATCTGGTCATGAATGCAGCCCGCCAGCAACAGCTGGACATCGAAGGGCTGTTGGATCAAACCCTGGATTTTCTGTTCTCCCCACTCGGCGGAGTGCTGAGACAACAATTGGTTACTGCCGCTGTGGATCAACTCGATGCAGCTGGCTGGAACCTGGTGCAAAACCTCGGCAAGCGCCTGCCCTTGCGGTTGCGGCCACCGGGCCTGAAGACTCCACCGATGCGGCGCACCAATGCAGCCCTACTGAACCTCGAACCCATTCGAGAGCTGGTGCGAATCCTGCAGCAACTCCCCGGCTTTGAACCGCGCCTGATCACCAGCCGTCTGCCGCGGCTGTTAGCAGAACCTGACCTGCGCGGCATGGGCCTGGATCTGGCCCGCGGCCTGGCAGAGAGGGGGATGGTGCGTCTGGTCCGCGACCTGTTGGTGGAACCCGACATTCGTCAGGAGGCTCAAATTCCTCAAGCGGCCTAAATTCCAGGCGTTGCCACAGCCCCCGGGTTTCATGCTGGATTTGCCACCGGTGCTGGCGACAGAAAATGTGGTCTTCGTCACCGGTGCCTACCGCCGCACCCTGACGGTCAGCTCACTCGACAAGTTCGTTGAAACAGGGGTCCCAAAAGGACTCCTCGCCGACCTACTGCGCTTCACCGGCTCACAGCCCAAGCCGATTCAGGGTCTGTTGAAAACGGAAATTCCTCTACCGGTGACACTCACCAGCCGGCTTCTGAACACCCGCATTGGTGAGGCGATCCTCGAGCGAGCCTCGGCAATTGTGTATCCGCTTCGCGCCCCCGATGCCGGCGTGGTGGCCATGCGTTCAGCCCTGGTGCTGGGGGTTTACGACAACGGCGGCAAGCTCACTCCCATCAGCTTTTTGAAGGCCTACCCCGCCGACGAGATGGCCGTCAACATCCCGCAATTGCTCGCCATCATCCAAAAAGCTGCCTCGATTAGCGATCTAGTTCGCTTCTTCTCCGATGCCCCTCTCGATGGGTTGCGCTGAGGTTGGCGCCCTAGCGCGGGTAAATTGACCTTTTGGCCGCAGCTGTGCCCTTGCTCCGTTCCGTTCGTGGCCTGTTTAAGCGGCCCACCACACAGAACTGGCAGGGCCTGATTCCCGCCTACCGCCGATGGCTTCCAGTCAGTGATGCCACCCCGGTGATCAGCCTGTGTGAAGGCGCCACCCCACTGGTTCCAGCTCCAGCCATCTCCGAACGGCTCGGCCGCGGCATCCGCGTGTTCCTCAAGGTGGATGGTCACAACCCCACCGGCAGCTTCAAAGACCGCGGCATGACCATGGCGGTCAGCAAAGCCAAAGAAGCTGGGGCTGAAGCGGTGATCTGCGCCAGCACTGGCAACACCTCAGCTGCAGCTGCCGCCTATGCCCGTCGCGGCGGAATGCGGGCCTTTGTGCTGATCCCCGATGGCTATGTGGCCCAAGGGAAACTGGCGCAGGCCCTGCTCTACGGCGCAGAAGTGCTGGCTGTGCGCGGCAACTTTGACCGGGCCTTGAGCATCGTGCGCGAGATGGCCGATCAATACCCGGTCACCCTGGTCAATTCCCTCAACCCATTCCGCCTAGAAGGCCAGAAAACGGCGGCCTTTGAAGTGGTGGATGAATTGGGTGATGCCCCCGACTGGCTCTGCATCCCCATGGGCAATGCGGGCAACATCAGCGCCTACTGGATGGGCTTCAAGGAATACCGAAACGCCGGCATGAGCCGCAAATTGCCGCGAATGATGGGCTTCCAAGCGGCCGGCTCTGCCCCTCTGGTGAACGACACCACGGTGGAACAACCCGACACGATTGCCACCGCCATCCGCATCGGCAATCCCGCCAACCGCGAAAAAGCCCTGAAGGTGCGCCAAGAGAGCAATGGCGGCTTTGCTGCCGTCACCGACGCCGCCATCCTCGACGCCTACCGCCTGCTGGGCCGGGAAGAAGGGGTCTTCTGTGAGCCCGCATCTGCCGCCTCGGTGGCAGGTCTGCTGCAACGGGCCGATGAAGTACCCAGCGGCGCCACGGTCGTGTGCGTGCTCACCGGCAATGGCCTCAAGGACCCCACCAGCGCCATCGACCACAGCGAGGCCACCTTCTACGGCGATCTCACGCCCGATGTGGCCACCGTGGCCAAGACGATGGGGTTCTAATTCAGGCAATCCAACCGAAAAACTGTCTGCTGAAAGGCGGTTCACCAGCTGTGTAAAACCCGGGGAAAAAGTGAGCCCCCCAGAGCGGCCGCTTCTCCACAGCCTGGGGATCAAGGGGAAAAGCGAGGCTTTTTCCCAATCAGCTAACGATCAATCCCCAGCCGTGGCACCCGGT